>NZ_CP028081.1:0-4141595 GCF_043547855.1 Pantoea sp. SGAir0175 | reverse complement strand
GGCGGACTCCACTCGTACAAAATCGATAAGAATTTCAGGCGCTAATAATAGAAACTGTCTTTTTTGACACAGGCGGTCAGAAAGCGCCTGCGACCGCTATCCGCGGTAGTCATCCCCGGCGATCGCAAGGAGGATCGTCAGCGGAAGGGCGGATCATAGCGCAAAGCGCCTCAGAGATCTTCCCTTTCTACACAGTTTTGATCCATTTTATCCACAGGGTGTCCAGGCATGCATCAGTTTACGCCGTCTGCGGAAAAAGCGAGCGGGGATCAGGCTGAAAGCGAGAAATTTTCCACCGCGCTCGCATTTTTGCCGTTACGATCGGCGCGGCGATCGCAAGAAGATCCTGGACGATCCTTGCGCTTTCCTTTATAGCCCGTATAATTCCCCACCCGGCATTGGCGCGTGAAGCTTTGATGCCCGGAATTAGCGGGCTGTATCAGAGTTTTCAGGTCTCGCGCCCAGCGAAGTAAATTGACTCCGGACTGTACAATTATTACAATCCCGCCTCTTTATTAAAGACACATTGAGGCGTCGGTCGTTTTACTGGCCCGAAAACGCGTCACCCAGTGAAATTTTTCAAGTTTAGGTAGAAATCGCCATGAAACGCACTTTTCAACCGTCCGTACTGAAGCGCAACCGTTCTCACGGCTTCCGTGCTCGTATGGCTACTAAAAATGGTCGTCAGGTTCTGGCACGTCGTCGTGCTAAAGGCCGTGCTCGTCTGACCGTTTCTAAGTAATAAAAGCTAACCCTCGTGGTTAAGCTCGCATTTCCCAGGGAGTTACGTTTGTTAACTCCCGCTCATTTCACTTTCGTCTTCCAGCAACCTCTTCGGGCTGGCACGCCGCAAATCACCATCCTCGGCCGCCTTAATTCGCTGGGGCATCCCCGCATCGGTCTTACCGTCGCCAAGAAGCACGTGAAACGCGCCCATGAACGCAACCGGATCAAGCGATTGACCCGCGAAAGCTTTCGTTTGCGTCAACACGAGCTGCCGCCGATGGATTTTGTCATCGTGGCGAAAAAAGGGATTGCTGACCTCGATAACCGTGCACTGACGGAAGCGTTGGAGAAATTATGGCGTCGTCACTGTCGCCTGGCGCGCGGCTCCTGATCGCCCTGATACGCGTTTATCAACGCGCCATCAGCCCACTGCTGGGACCTCATTGCCGGTTCCATCCCACCTGCTCGCAGTATGGGGTGGAAGCTGTACGCCGCTTCGGCATGTTAAAAGGCAGTTGGTTGACGATTAAACGCGTATTAAAATGCCACCCTTTGAACCCGGGTGGCGACGATCCGGTGCCGCCAAAAACCTTTGATACCAGAGAACATTAACGATGGATTCGCAACGCAATCTCTTTCTCATCGCTTTTCTGTTCGTGTCTTTTATGATCTGGCAAGCCTGGCAGACGGACCACGCTCCGCAGCCACAGCAGACCCAGACCACGCAGAACACAAGCAGCGCAGCGGGTGATGCCGCCTCTTCCGGCGTGCCGGCTAGCGGCCAGGGCAAAACGATCACCGTTAAGACTGATGTCCTGTCACTCAACATTAATACCCGCGGCGGTGATATCGAGCAGGCACAGCTGCTGACTTACCCGGACAAACTGGGTTCAGACGCACCGTTCCAGCTGCTGGAAACCACTCCGGCCTTCGTTTATCAGGCGCAGAGCGGCTTAACCGGCCGTAACGGTCCGGATAACCCGAACAACGGCGCACGTCCGCTGTATACCGCTTCCCAGGATCACTTCGAGATGGCCGATGGCCAGACCGAGCTGCGCGTACCGCTGAGCTGGACCGGTGAGAACGGCGTGGTTTACACCAAAACCTTCGTGTTCAAACGTGGCGAATTCGCGGTTAACGTCGACTACAACATCAATAACGCCTCGCAGCAGCCGCTGGAAGTGGCGATGTTTGGTCAGTTGAAACAGACGATCGATCTGCCGAAGCATCGCGATACCGGCAGCAATAACTTTGCGCTGCACACTTTCCGTGGTGCCGCTTACTCGACCAGCGATGCGAAGTATGAAAAATACAAATTCGATACCATCGCTGATAACGAGAACCTGAACACCACCACCAGCAACGGCTGGGTGGCGATGCTGCAGCAGTACTTTGCGACCGCATGGGTGCCGCGCACTCAGGGTAACAATACGCTGTACACCAGCAATCTCGGCAACGGTGTGGCGGCAATCGGCTATAAGTCTGCGCCTGTAACCATCGCCGCCGGCGCGCAGCAGGATCTCGGTGCCACCCTGTGGGTCGGTCCGGAAATCCAGGACAAAATGGCCGCTATCGCGCCGCACCTCGATCTGACCGTGGATTACGGCTGGCTGTGGTTCATCTCTCAGCCGCTGTTTAAGCTGCTGAAGTTCCTGCACAGCTTTATCGGTAACTGGGGCTTCTCCATTATCGTTATCACCTTCATCGTGCGTGGCATCATGTACCCGCTGACCAAAGCGCAGTACACCTCGATGGCCAAGATGCGTATGCTGCAGCCGAAGATTCAGGCCATGCGTGAGCGTCTGGGTGACGATAAGCAGAAGCAGAGCCAGGAGATGATGGCGCTGTATAAGGCGGAGAAAGTGAACCCGCTGGGCGGCTGTCTGCCACTGGTTATCCAGATGCCAATCTTCCTGGCGCTGTACTACATGCTGTCCGGTTCCGTTGAACTGCGTCATGCTCCGTTTGTACTGTGGATCCACGACCTGTCCGCGCAGGACCCGTACTACATTCTGCCGGTCATCATGGGTATCACCATGTTCTTCATTCAGAAGATGTCACCGACCACCGTGACCGATCCGATGCAGCAGAAGATCATGACTTACATGCCGGTTATCTTTACCGTGTTCTTCCTGTGGTTCCCGTCAGGTCTGGTGCTGTACTACATCGTCAGCAACCTGGTAACCATTCTCCAGCAGCAGCTGATTTATCGCGGGCTGGAAAAGCGTGGTTTACACAGCCGCGACAAGAAGAAAGCGTAACGCCCGGCAACGCTGAGCAGGACGCAACATCTCCAGGGGCGGCATTTATGCCGCCCTGTTTTTTTTGGAAGAAGGTACTTATGAGCCACAGTGACACTATTGTTGCCCAGGCGACGCCTCCCGGCCGTGGTGGCGTCGGTATTCTGCGTATTTCCGGTGGCAAAGCCGCTGAGGTGGCGCAGGCCGTGCTGGGCAAGCTGCCGAAGCCGCGCTACGCCGACTATCTGCCCTTTAACGATGCTGATGGCAGCGTGCTGGATCAGGGCATCGCGCTGTGGTTCCCGGGTCCGAACTCCTTTACCGGCGAAGATGTGCTGGAGTTGCAGGGCCATGGCGGTCCGGTGATTCTCGATCTGCTGCTGAAGCGCATCGTGGCGCTGCCGGGTGTACGCATTGCGCAGCCGGGCGAGTTCTCGGAACGCGCCTTTCTGAATGACAAGCTCGACCTGGCGCAGGCAGAAGCGATTGCCGATCTGATTGATGCCAGCTCCGAGCAGGCCGCCCGCTCCGCCGTCAACTCGCTGCAGGGCGCCTTTTCACTGCGCGTTAATGCGTTAGTGGAAGCACTTACTCACCTGCGCATCTATGTGGAAGCGGCGATTGATTTTCCGGATGAGGAGATCGACTTCCTTTCCGACGGCAAAATCGAAGCGCAGCTGAATGCGGTGATCGGCGATCTCAATGGCGTGCGCGCCGAAGCGCGTCAGGGCAGCCTGCTGCGTGAAGGGATGAAGGTGGTGATTGCCGGTCGTCCCAACGCCGGAAAATCGAGCCTGCTCAACGCACTGGCCGGACGCGAAGCGGCGATTGTGACGGATATCGCCGGCACCACGCGTGACGTGCTGCGCGAGCACATCCACATCGACGGCATGCCGCTGCACATCATCGATACCGCCGGTTTGCGTGAAGCCAGCGACGAAGTGGAACGTATCGGCATTGAACGCGCCTGGCAGGAGATTGAGCAGGCGGATCGCGTCCTGTTCATGGTGGATGGCACCACCACTGACGCCACTGAAGCCGCCGCCATCTGGCCTGATTTTGTGGCGCGCTTACCGGCTGCGTTGCCGATTACCGTGGTACGTAATAAAGCGGACATGACCGGTGAAACGCTGGGCCTGACAGAAGTAAATGGCCACTCACTTATTCGCCTGTCGGCGCGCACCGGCGCTGGCGTCGATACGCTGCGCGAGCACCTGAAACAGAGCATGGGCTTCGCCGGCAATATGGAAGGCGGCTTCCTCGCGCGTCGCCGCCATCTGCAGGCGCTGGAGTTAGCAGCCACTCACTTACAGCAGGGCAAAGAGCAGCTGCTGGGAGCCTGGGCGGGCGAACTGCTGGCCGAAGAGCTGCGGCTGGCGCAGCAGGCGCTGAGTGAAATCACCGGCGAGTTTACCTCCGACGATCTGCTGGGCCGGATTTTCTCCAGCTTTTGTATTGGTAAATAGTCGCCGTCACAGGTCGCCATAAATGGCGCCCCTACAGGGGATTCATGTGATGCTGCAGGGTGCGCATTCAGGCGCACCGGGATCGCTACCAACATACATCTTTGTTATTTGGCGCGCCTTCGCCTTTGTCGTATAACGGTTGAGGGTCGCCGCGTAAACGCAGCGGCCACATCCATTATTCATGCTAAAAATCAGGCGCAGGTTGTTGCCTGAACAGGAGAGAAACATGAGTACACCGCTCGACAGCGTGGCGCTGAACGCGCTGTTTACTGAAGCCCGCACCCATAGCTACTGGCAGGATAAACCGATTTCGCAGGAGGTGCTGAAGCAGCTCTATGCGCTGACGGCGCTGGGGCCGACCTCAGCCAATTGCTCGCCGGGCCGCTTTGTGTTCGTGACGTCTCAGGAAGGTAAAGAGAAGCTGAAACCGGCGCTCTCCTCAGGCAATGTGGATAAGACCATGGCGGCACCGGTGACGGTGATTGTGGCGTGGGATCCGACCTTTTATGAAGCACTGCCAAAACTGTTCCCGCATGGCGATGCTCGCAGCTGGTTTACCAGCAGCCCGGATTTGGCCAAAGAGACCGCGTTTCGCAACAGCAGCCTGCAGGCGGGCTATCTGATTCTGGCGGCCCGCTCGCTGGGACTGGATGCCGGCCCGATGTCCGGTTTTGATCCAGCTAAAGTTAACGCCGCGTTCTTTAGCGAAAATAACTGGCAGGTCAATTTACTGATCAACCTCGGCTATGGCGAAGCCAGCAAGCTGCATCCGCGCCTGCCGCGTCTGAGCTTTGACGAAGCCAGCAAATTTGCCTGATGCGTTAAGCCGCGCAGCCGCCCGACGCGCGCGCTGCGCCATGACTTAGCCCAGCGAGTGAAAACCGCTGTTGAAGTAGACCATCGGCGCTGTCGCTTCGCCCGGCAGCGCAATACCCACGATACGCGCCAGCAGCACGCTGTGGGTGTTCCACTCCACCGTTTTTTCCAGCTGACAATCGAAGCTCACCAGCGCATCAGCCAGCACGGGCGCGCCCGTATTAAGGGTTTGCCATTCACCGCTCTGGAAACGCTCAGCGCGGCGCGTCGGCGAGCTGAACTGCGCGCACAGGTCATCGTGCTGCTCGCGCAGAACGTTCACGGCAAAGTAGCCCGCCTGCAGAATGGCATCGTGGCTTGATGCGCTGCGGTTAACGCAGACCAGCAGGCTGGGCGGTTCCGCTGCCAGCGAGCTGACCGAGGTGGCGATCAGCCCGAACTTTTCTCCGCTGGATGAGGTGGTCACCAGCGAGACACCGGCAGTGAGACGGCGCATGCCGTGACGAAATTCATCCAGCGAGATCGATTCCTGGCGAGCAAGAGAGGTAACAGACATAACAACTCCGACGTGCATGGTTTGCGATGCGCACGATTGGCAGATAGGTGAATAATTTAAGCACTTCATTGTGCAGCTCTTTCCTGTCCAAATCCTACACCACATCCGCCGCTTCGGCACCCCATCCGACACCAATGTGCAAAAGCCTCATATTCAATTGCAGCTCATGGCAATGAGATTCGCCTCGTCCTTATCTGAATTTACTGGCTATCCAGCGTAAGCCGGATGCAAACCCATGAGAAAATTCTTACAATAGCCCTGATGATTATCCGACCATTTTCACGGAGCGACAGATGGCTAGTCATTTTGTTCGTTGGGTGGTTAACCCGCCCCTCACCCCAGAGACCATGCGGGTTCCACAGGATGTGATGACCAGCGCCGGGCACCTGCCTGATAAGCGCCGCGGCCGCTTTCTTGCCGCACGCGCGCTGCTGGCCCAGCTGATGCTGCGCGTCTATGGTATTCGTGACCTGCCGCCGCTGATCGCCAGCAGCAGCGGTCGCCCTTGCTTTGCCGATCCTAATTTGCCTGACTTCAGTATCTCCTATGCCGGTAATATGGTCGGCGTGCTGCTGGCGGAAGAAGGCGGGCGCGCTGGCCTGGATATGGAAATCGTCCGGGCGCATAGCCGTCAGGCGCAGGATGCCCTCACGCAGGGGCTGTCATCGGGTGAAAAGGCGTGGATTAACGCCCAGCAGGATTTTATGGAAGCGGTGACGCAGATCTGGACGCTACGCCAGAGCATCCTCAAACTGACCGGCGAAGCCAACAGCGGTATTGATGCGCTGCGGCTGCATCCGGCTGCGGGTCGGCTGCGATCCAGCGTCTATCCCGATATTCAGGCGGTGTGTGATGCCGAGCCGACGCTGGTGTGGTCCTGCGCGCTGTCGCCCGGCACTGAACGTTTACGGCTGTGGGAGATTGATGCGCAGCAGCTGTGGCAGTCGCTGCGCGATGTGGAGATGAGCAAACCCAACATCGGGCCGCGCACCCTGCGCCTCACCAGCCTGCCCGGCGAGCGTGTCGCCAGTCAGCCGGAAGTCAGGCATCCCGGATAACCAGGCCGCACCCGCGGCCTGTTGCGTTTAGTGCGCGTCGATAAAAGCGATTTTCAGCACAAACAGCAGCGCCACCACCACCACGCACGGGCTGATTTCACGCCAGCGTCCGGTGCCGAGTTTCATCACGCAGTAAGAGATAAAACCGAGCGCAATACCTTCGGTGATCGAGAAGCTGAACGGCATCATCGCCGCCGTGACAAACGCCGGCACCGCTTCGGTGAGATCGTCCCAGCGCACGCGCGCCAGCGAAGCCGTCATCAGTACGCCGACATAAATCAGCGCGCCAGCCGCCGCATAGGCGGGCACCATGGCAGCCAGCGGCGACAGGAACATCACCAGCAGGAACAGGATGCCGGTCACTACCGCCATCAGGCCGGTACGGCCACCAATCGCCACGCCGGATGAGCTTTCGATGTACGCCGTCACCGAAGAGGTGCCGATCAGCGAACCGGTGACGGAGCTGATGCTATCCACGTACAGCGCCTGTTTCATGCGCGGAAAAGTACCTTTCTCATCGGTCAGGCCCGCTTTATCGGTTACGCCAATCAGCGTACCGGATGAGTCAAACAGATTGACCAGCATGAAGGCGAAGATCACACCCGCCATGCTCACGTTGAACGCGCCTTTGATATCGACCTGGCCGACCACCGAGGTGATGGCCGGCGGCGCGGCGAACAGCCCGGTAAACTTCACGTCGCCCAGCAGCAGACCGATCGCGGTGGTCACTACGATAGAGACCAGCACCGCCGCGTGGATGTTGCGCGACGCCAGAATCGCAATGATAAAGAAGCCGAGCGCGCCGAGCAGCACGTTGTGCGAGGCCAGGTTGCCGACGGTCACGATGGTGTCCGCGTTGGGCACAATAATACCGGCGTTTTTCAGCCCCATCATGGCGATGAACAGACCGATACCGGCGGTGATGCCCACGCGCAGGCTGAGCGGAATATTGGCGATCATCCAGTAGCGTACGCGCAGCAGCGTCAGGATCAGCAGCCCCAGCGCGCCCCAGAAGATTGCGCCCATGCCAACCTGCCACGAGTAGCCCATCGCACCCACCACCACAAAGGCAAAGAAGGCGTTGAGGCCCATGGCCGGTGCCAGCGCCACCGGCAGATTGGCCACCAGCCCCATCAGGATGCTGCCGAACGCAGCAATCACGCAGGTGGTGACAAACACCGCCTGGGTGTCCATGCCTGCGGCACCAAGAATCTGCGGGTTAACGAAGACGATATACACCATCGTCAGGAAAGTGGTGAAACCGGCAATCACTTCAGTGCGCGCGGTGGTTCCGTGTTCCTGCAGCCTGAAAATACGCTGCAAAAGGCCCTGCTCGTTCATTTCGCTGTTCCGATGAAAAATTTATCGCCGCGTATCCTATAGACTTTAGCGCCGCAAAACACTGATTTTTCGCAACCGGTTGCCTGGGGTCGCTTTCTGCGCTGAGTGCGCTAGAGTGACAGCTTATTGTTTACTAAAAGGATGAGGCGCGATGTCAGTTGAATGTATCTTTTTTGATTGCGATGGCACGCTGGTCGACAGCGAAGTGATCTGCACGCAGTCCTACGTCAACACCTTTGCCCGTTACGGTATCGAACTCTCGCTGCAGCAGATGTTTGAGCAGTACAAAGGGGTGAAGCTTTACGACATCATCCGCGATGTGACGGCACAGCATCAGGTGACACTGCCGCTGGCTGAGGTGGAGAGTGCCTACCGCGCGGAAGTGGCGCGCCTGTTTGATCTTGATCTGCAGCCGATTGCCGGCGCCAGAGCGCTGGTGGAGCGCGTGAAGGTGCCGATGTGCGTGGTGTCGAACGGTACGGTGAAGAAGATGGAGCATTCGCTGGGGCTGACCGGCATGCTGCCGTATCTGAGCGGACGCCTGTACAGCGGCTATGACATTAATCACTGGAAGCCGGATCCGGAGCTGATGTATCACGCGGCGGAACAGATGCAGGTGCCGATTGAAAAGTGCATTCTGGTGGATGATTCAGAGGCTGGCGCGCGGGCTGGCATCGCCGCTGGCATACCGGTGTTTTACTACTGTGCCGATGCACACAATCCGGTGATTGATCACCCGCTGGTGACGCGTTTTGACGATATGGCGCAGCTGCCAGCGCTGTGGCGTGCACGTGGCTGGGATCTGGTCAGGTAAGTGCGCGCAGCCCCCTCATCCCAGCCTTCTCCCGCCAGCGGGAGAAGGGGCCGATCGAGCGGGGCTGAACAAAAGTTCCCACCCACATACCACACCAGACGGCTCCCTCTCCCGTTTGCGGAAGAAGGGGCCGATCGGGCGGGGCTGAACAAAAGTGCCCACCCACATACCGCACCAGACGGTTCCCTCTCCCGCAAGCGGGAGAGGGTTAGGGTGAGGGGAAAAAATCACCCAATCGCGCCCAGCGAATCCTCATTGCCCTGGCTTTTTGGCAGCAGGAACAGCGTGGCGACAATATCCAGCAGGTAAATTAGCGCCAGCAGCGTAATCGCAGCGGTGAAAGAAATATGCGTGGCCAGCATGCCGATCACCAGCGGACCGAAACCGCCGACGCCGCGGCCGAGGTTGAACAACACATTCTGCGCGGTGGCGCGCGCCTGCGGTGGGAAAGTGTCCGAGATCAGCGCGCCGTAGCCGCCAATCATGCCGTTAACAAACATCCCCATGATGGCACCGGTAAACAGCATCACCGTCGGGTCGCGCAGCTGGGCGTAAACCACCACCATCGCCACGGCACCAAACTGGTACAGCAGGAAAATCTTCCAGCGCGCAAAGCGGTCCGCCAGCACGCCGAACAGCCAGATGCCGAACGTCATGCCCACCACCGTAACGGCCGTCCACAGGCCGGATTTGGTCAGGCTGAAGCCGAAGCTGGAAGAGAGATAACTTGGCATCCAGATCATCAGGCCGTAATAGCCAAAATTCTGCACCGAACAAAGAATCAGAATGCCGAGGCTGGCTTTGCTGGTGGCGCGATCGGCAAACAGCAGTTTAATGCGCGCGGAAAAGGAGAGATGCGGGGCTTTTTCCACATGGCGGGTGAAGGCTTCCGGCTCGCCCATGCTGCGGCGAATCACAAACGACACCAGCGCCGGCAGCAGGCCAACCAGGAACATACCGCGCCAGCCAATCACGCTCAGCAGCGGCGGCGTGATAAAGGCCGCCAGCAATACGCCGAGCTGCCAGCCGATACCGACCCACGCCGAGGCGCGGTTACGCTTCTCCTTCGGCCAGGCTTCGGCAATCAGCGCCATGCCGATGCCAAATTCACCGCCCAGTCCCATGCCGGCCAGCGTACGATACGCCAGCAGATCCCAGTAGCCCTGCGCCACGGCGCACAGCCCGGTGAACAGTGAGAACATCAGGATCGTCACGGTCAGAATGCGGATGCGGCCGTAGCGATCGCTCAGATGACCAAACACAATGCCGCCGACCACCGCGCCGATCAGCGTCCAGGTCACCAGCGAACCGGCCTGCGACGCATCCAGCGCCAGCGACACGCTGATCGCCGGCAGCATAAAGCCCAGAATCAGCAGATCAAATCCATCCATGGCATAGCCGCTGACGGCAGCCACCATTGCTTTCGCCGGCGTAACGGCGGTTTTGTTGTTATTTGCAGAGGACATAAAACAGCACCTGGCAGAAAAATGTGCGCCAAGTATAAAGAGAGCGGCAGGTTGAGAACAGGCAGAAATCAAGCGCACTGCCTGTCAGCCTCAGCGCTAACAGGCAGTCATCACGTCAATCAGGAGGGTTTATTGCTGCCGTCGTCGCCCGACAGCAGTTCATCCAGCTTGTCACCGCCAACGTGACGGAAATCCTGACCTTTCACGAAATAGAAGATAATTTCGCAGATGTTCTGGCAGCGGTCACCGATGCGCTCGATGGCGCGCGCGCAGAACAGCGCGGTGAGCACGCTGGGAATGGTGCGCGGATCTTCCATCATGTAGGTCATCAGCTGGCGCACAATGCCTTCGTACTCTTTATCCACCTTTTTGTCTTCGCGGTAGATCTTGATGGCTTCGTTGAGATCCATGCGCGCGAAGGCATCCAGCACGTCGTGCAGCATCTGCACGGTGTGATGCCCGAGCGACTCAAGGCTCACCAGCAGCGGCAGGTGCTGCTGACCGAACTTCTCCAGCGCGGTACGGCTGATCTTCTCCGCCACGTCGCCGATGCGTTCCAGCTCCGAAATGGTTTTGATGATCGCCATCACCAGACGCAGGTCGCTGGCGGTAGGCTGACGCTTGGCGATGATGCGCACACAGGCTTCATCGATCTCCACTTCCATCATGTTGACCTTCTGGTCACCATCGATCACCCGGCGCGCCAGTTCGCCATCCTGGTTATGCATCGCGGTGATGGCATCGGTAAGCTGCTGCTCCACCATGCCACCCATGATCATCACCTGAGTACGAATGTGCTCCAGCTCCGCGTTGAACTGACCGGAGATATGTTTGTTCAGATTTAAATTATCCATGTTTCTCTCCTGAATCAGCCGTAACGACCGGTGATGTAATCTTCTGTCTGCTTCTGCGCTGGCTTGGTAAACAGCGTGTCGGTGTCGCTGAACTCAATCAGCTCGCCCAGATACATAAACGCCGTGTGATCGGAACAGCGCGCCGCCTGTTGCATGTTGTGGGTCACGATGACCACGGTGTAATCCTGCTTCAGCTCGGTGATCAGCTCTTCGATGCGTCCGGTAGAGATCGGATCCAGCGCCGAACATGGCTCATCCAGCAGCAGCACTTCCGGGCGAATCGCGATGCCGCGCGCGATGCACAGGCGCTGCTGCTGACCGCCGGAGAGACTGTAACCGCTCTGGTGCAGCTTGTCTTTGGTTTCATTCCACAGCGCGGCTTTGCTCAGCGCCCACTGCACGCGCTCGTCCATATCGGCACGCGACAGCTTCTCAAACAGCCGCACGCCAAAGGCGATGTTGTCATAAATCGACATCGGAAACGGCGTCGGCTTCTGGAACACCATGCCGACGCGCGCGCGCAGCAGGGCGATATCCTGATGCGATGCCAGAATGTTGTCGCCATCCAGCAGAATTTCACCCTCAGCACGCTGCTCCGGATAGAGCGAGTACATTTTGTTGAAGGTGCGCAGCAGGGTGGATTTGCCGCAGCCCGACGGACCGATAAACGCCGTCACCTGGTTTTTGGCGATATCCAGATTAATGTTCTTCAGCGCGTGGAACTTACCGTAGTGGAAGTTCAGATTGCGCACCTGAATTTTACCGGCAGAAGGAGTTGCCATACTCATTGCTCATCTCTCATGTGCAGCGCCGCCGAAGCCGCGCCGGAAAATTAGTGTTTGCCTTTGGCGAAAATCACGCGCGCCACGATGTTCAGCAGCAGCACGCACAGCGTAATAATCAGCACACCGGCCCACGCCAGGCTCTGCCATTCGGCAAACGGGCTCATGGCGAATTTGAAGATGGTCACCGGCAGGTTGGCCAGCGGCTGCATCATGTCGGTGCTCCAGAACTGGTTCGACAGCGCGGTGAACAGCAGCGGTGCGGTTTCACCGGCAATGCGCGCAATCGCCAGCAGCACACCGGTAATGATGCCGGAGACCGAGGCTTTCAGCGTAATAGCTGAGATCATCTTCCACTTCGGCGTGCCCAGCGCATATGCCGCTTCACGCATGCTGTCCGGCACCAGCCGCAGCATATTTTCGGTGGTACGAATCACAATAGGCACCTGCAGCAGCGCCAGCGCTATCACACCGGCCCAGCCGGAGAAGTGCTGCATCTGCGCCACCACGATGGTGTACACGAACAGGCCGACCACAATTGACGGTGCGGACAGCAGGATGTCGTTAATGAAGCGAATCACTTCCGCCAGCCAGTGCTTGCGGCCATATTCTGCCAGGTAGATACCCGCCAGAATGCCCAGCGGCGTGCCAAAGAAGGTGGACCAGAAGATCAGCAGGCCGCTGCCCGCCAGGGCGTTCGCCAGACCACCGCCCGCGGTGTTGGGCGGCGGCGTGGATTCGGTAAACAGCGTCCAGCTCAGGCCATCGATCCCTTTCGTGACGGTGGTGAACAGAATCCAGATCAGCCAGAACAGGCCGAACGCCATGGTCAGCAGCGAAAGCGTCAGGGCAATTTTGTTTTTGGTGCTGCGCCACGCCTGCATTTTACGGCGTGAGGCTTCCAGCTCGGCGCGCGCCTGCATTTCAATTGCTGTCATGAACGGGCTCCTTCACTCTTCGCCAGACGCAGGATCATCAGTTTGGAGATCGCCAGTACGATAAAGGTAATCACGAACAGAATCAGGCCAAGCTCCATCAGCGCCGCCACGTGCACGCCGGATTCGGCTTCGGCGAACTCGTTCGCCAGCGCCGAGGTGATACTATTGCCGGGCATAAACAGCGACGCGCTGTCCAGCTGGTAGGTATTACCGATGATAAAGGTGACCGCCATGGTTTCGCCCAGCGCGCGGCCGAGACCCAGCATCACGCCGCCGATCACGCCGTTTTTGGTAAACGGCAGCACGATGCGCCAGATCACTTCCCAGGTGGTGCAGCCGATGCCGTAGGCCGACTCTTTCATCATCACCGGCGTCTGTTCGAACACATCGCGCATCACCGAGGCGATGTAAGGGATAATCATGATGGCGAGGATCACGCCCGCCGCCAGAATGCCGATGCCGAAGGCCGGACCGGAGAACAGCGCGCCGACGATCGGGATATTTGCCAGCACGTCGCCAACCGGCGTCTGGAAATACTCCGCGAACAGCGGAGCAAAGATAAACAGGCCCCACATGCCGTACACGATGCTGGGAATGGCCGCCAGCAGCTCAATCGCGGTACCCAGCGGACGGCGCAGCCAGTTTGGTGCCAGCTCGGTCAGAAACAGGGCAATACCGAAACTCACCGGCACCGCGATGATTAAGGCAATCAGTGAGGTTACGAGGGTGCCGTAAATCGGCACCAGCGCACCAAATTCTTCGTTTGGCGCATCCCAGGTTTTGCTCCACAGAAAGGAGAAGCCAAATTTCTGGATGCTCGGCCAGGAGGAGAAAATCAGGGAGACGATAATGCCACCCAGCAGCAGTAACACAATCAGCGCGGAGAGCTTCACCAGCGCGCCGAATATCATGTCGCCTTGCTTGCCCGGTGCTTTAAACGTCGGCTTAGTGGCAGCCATAGAATTCTCGATCTCAGAGGGTAATCAGGGCGGCAACGAGGCCGCCCATCAGGCTGGCCAGCGCGGGCGCTGGCCGGGTCATACACTTACTGGTACAGCGCTTTACCGGAACTGTCTTTGATGTTGGCTTTCCAGGCAGCACGAATCTGATTCGCGACGCTCTCTGGCAGCGCTGCGTAATCCAGCGCCGTAGCGGTTTTGCTGCCGCCTTTGTACGCCCAGTCAAAGAACTTCAGCACTTCACTGCCCTTCTCCGCATTCGCCTGCTCTTTGTAGATCAAGATGAAGGTGGTTGAGGTGATCGGCCATGCATCGTTGCCTTTCTGGAAGGTCAGATCCTGGGCAAAGGTTTTGCTCCAGTCAGCGCCTTTGGCGGCATTAGCAAAGCTGGCTTCGCTCGGTGCCACTGGCTTGCCATCGGCATCAACCAGTTTGGTGTAAGTCAGGTTGTTCTGTTTGGCGTAGGCGTACTCTACGTAGCCAATCGAGCCCGGCAGACGCTGTACAAACGCGGCCACGCCGTCGTTACCTTTACCGCCCAGACCGGTTGGCCAGTTGACGGTGTTGCCTTTACCGATTTTGCTGTTCCAGGTCTCGTTCACTTTAGACAGGTAGCTGGTGAAGACGAAAGAGGTGCCGGAACCATCCGCGCGACGCACTACGTTGATGTTGGTGTCTGGCAGCTTCACGCCTGGGTTCAGTTTGGTGATCGCCGGATCGTTCCACTTTTTGATGGTGCCGAGATAGATGTCGCCGACCGTTTTACCGTCGAGCGTCAGCTCACCAGATTTAACGCCGGGAATGTTCACCGCCAGCACCACGCCACCGATCACCGTCGGGAACTGGAACAGGCCATTTTTCTGCAGATCTTCCTCTTTCATCGGCGCATCGGACGCACCGAAATCCACGGTTTTGGCGATGATTTGCTTCACGCCACCCGAGGAACCAATACCCTGATAGTTGATTTTGCTACCGGTGGCTTGCTGATACTCTGCTGCCCACTTGGCATAAACCGGTGCCGGGAACGTCCCGCCTGCGCCTGTCAGGTCGGTGGCTGCAAAAGCAGAAACCGCGCTTACTGCGAAGGTGGCGGCGAGAATTCGGGCTACGGTGCTACGCATCAGTGTCATGTTCCCTCCAGGGGATTAAAAATCAGGCTTGACGCCGTTTTAGTAAGAGTCATTGATTGCTGCTGGAGGCAAAATAGGACAGTTTGATGACAGTGAAATGTACGAATTGTGACAGTTATATGACAGCCGGGTCGGCTGGCAAATCAGAGGTAATTAATGAAAACCACCGTGCTGCCGGTAAAGTTACCGGGACTGGGGGTTGTTGAGGAGAGCGTCGAAATCAGCGTGAACGGCGTTGTCACGTTAGCCCGCACTAATTGCGGTTTATTCAGGCTCCCGTTAGCCAGTGATAACAGCGTACTGATGTTGTTGCTCAGTTTGAGGATATTGATCCCACCGGCAAGCGCAAAACTGATATTCACATCACGGTTGCAGAAAAGCGAGAAGTTAACGCTGGCTTTGGCGCCATTAACGGCGGCCGGGGCCAGCGTACCATGATTAATATTCAGCGCGGCTCCGCTTACCGAACAGGATACCGGCACCACCGGAATGTTGACGCAAGGTGCCCAGGGCGCAACCATTCCGGAATAGTCAGTTACGGTCGCGGAGGCTGTCACAAAGCTGCCGCAGTATGAACTGTAATAACGGGTATCTGAGTTACGCAGAAACTTGCCACCCCGACCATTAAAACGGATAAAACGTTCAGCCACCGAGGCCAGGCTCTCGCCCTGATCGACGTAAATTTGTGGCCCGCCCGCAGCGCTGAATACGGTGCCATGCCCGATAAACCAGGCGCTGACACCGATGCCTGCTGCGCAGGTTCTCTCTGAAGAGTTACAGCGGGCATAGCCGGATATCATACCGACATCCACCACTGACCAGGTAATTTCAACCTGGCTTGCGTTGACCCAGCGAATGCCATCCACGCGCGGGGCTTCCATCGCTTGCGCTGAAAAGAACAGCAGCAGGCCAGCGAAAAAAGCCAGATAGCGGAAAACAAGCCCTGTTAGCATTGGTCTAATCCTGTGGTTGCGTCAACGCCGATCATCTACTGGTACTCAACCACCAGCGCAGCAAAAGCAGAAAAGTCACCGCTGGTTAACACCGCGGCGTTTTTTTTCACCGGTACCACCTGAATGACGGGCAGCGCAGGAAAGGTAAACGGCAGCCAGTTATTCAGTGCCAGGGCGTTTTCGCCATTTTTACCGCTTAATATCTGAATCGCCAAATCACGCTGGCTGGTCGCCAGCAAAGCAGAATTAAATGCGCTTCCGGTGCCACTGATTTGTACACGCATACTCTTATCGGGATTATTGCTACAGGTTAACGTCCAGGAGACAGGTTTTCTGTAGCTGTCGCCATTGATTTGGGAAATAACCACTGAACCAAACTCCACCATAATTGGCTTTTCGCCGTTAATCTGACATAACGGCGGCTCGATGAGTTTTCCACTGAAATTAGCCTGCACGCTGAAAGCAGCCACTGCGCTATACTTCAGCATAGCGAGTAGTAATAGTGCCATTAACCACGTACGTTTCATTTATTGCAGTTCCACTACCAGTGTTGCCGCTGAAGTAAAACTTCCACCCGTTAAACTACTGCTGTTATCTTTCACCGGGACGGCCGTAATAACCGGCAGCGCGGGATAAGTAAAGTTTACCCAGCTGGTATTAATATTTAAACTTTCAGCGTTAGACTTAAAAAACGCAATACCTAAACCGCTGACTGATGCGCGTAACGCACCGCTATCAAAGCTGGCTGCATTCCCCTGTAGCTGGAGTTTAAGCGCATTAGAGGGAAGATTAGTGCAGGAAAGCGTAAATGACACAGGTTGCTGATACGCTTTCCCATCTATTTTATCGGTGCGCACATCGCCGAAATTAACACTAATCGGCATACCATTATTTATTTTACAGTCGGCAGGTACCATCACGTTACCGGAAATATTCACACTGAATGACGATGCCAGTGCATCGGATAAAAGCATCAGACACAAAAAAGTAAATATGAAATAACGCGCCATAAATTCCTACATGCAGAGAACGAGTTTGGCTTGCTACATGCATCAGAAAGCTTATGACTGAAAGGTTAAATTAAAGTTAAACAAAAAAGAAGTGAAGGACAGCCAGCGAATTATGAAAGTTGATTTCACATATCAGGAAAAAATTAATTCACAACGTTCACAGAATTCACGATTAATTTAATCGGAACAACAATGAGTTAAAAAACCCGGCCTGTTTCCAGACCGGGCTACGCTTATTCCACCGTAACCGATTTCGCCAGGTTACGCGGCTGGTCGACGTCGGTGCCTTTGATCAGCGCCACGTGGTAGGAGAGCAGCTGCAGCGGCACGGTGTAGAAGATTGGGGCAATCACCTCTTCAACGTGCGGCAGCGGGATGATTTTCATGCCTTCGCTGTCGCTGAAACCGGCATCCTGGTCGGCAAACACATACAGCAGACCGCCGCGCGCGCGCACCTCTTCGATGTTGGATTTCAGCTTCTCCAGCAGCTCGTTGTTTGGTGCCACCACAATCACCGGCATATCGGCATCAATCAGCGCCAGCGGACCGTGCTTCAGCTCGCCCGCCGCATAAGCTTCGGCGTGGATATAGGAGATCTCTTTCAGCTTCAGCGCCCCTTCCATGGCAATCGGATACTGATCGCCACGGCCGAGGAACAGCGCGTGATGCTTGTCAGAGAAGCCTTCGGCGAGATTCTCGATCACTTTATCCTGCGCCAGCATCTGTTCAATGCGGCTCGGCAGTGCCTGCAGCGCATGGACAATCTCATGCTCGGTGTCAGCGCGCATGCCGTGCAGACGGCCCAGCTTCGCCACTAGCATCAGCAGTACCGTCAGCTGGGTGGTGAATGCTTTGGTCGAGGCCACGCCAATTTCGGTGCCGGCTTTGGTCATCAGCGCCAGATCTGACTCACGCACCAGTGACGAACCGGCCACGTTGCAGATGGCCAGCGAACCGAGATAGCCCAGCTCTTTGGACAGGCGCAGCGCTGCCAGCGTATCGGCGGTTTCACCGGATTGCGACAGGGTGATCAGCAGGCTGTTTTTACGCACCGCAGATTTGCGATAGCGGAATTCGGAGGCGATTTCCACGTCACACGGGATGTTGGCCATCGACTCAAACCAGTAACGCGACACCATGCCGGAGTTGTAGGAAGTGCCGCAGGCGATGATCTGGATGTGTTCCACCTGGCTCAGCAGCGTTTCCGCGTTAGCGCCCAGTTCGCTGAGATCAACAATGCCGTCATGAAAGCGGCCGGCCAGCGTGTTTTTGATGGCGTTCGGCTGTTCGTAGATCTCTTTCTGCATGTAATGGCGGTAAACGCCTTTGTCGCCGGCATCGTACTGCGCATTGGATTCGATCTCCGCGCGCTGTGCCTGGTTACCGTGGCGATCGATAATCGTCACTTCGCGGCGGGTAATTTCGGCAATATCCCCCTCTTCGAGGTAGATAAAGCGGCGGGTCACCGGCAGCAGCGCCAGCTGATCGGAAGCGATAAAGTTTTCGCCCACGCCGCGGCCAATCACCAGCGGGCTGCCGGAACGCGCAGCCACCAGCACCGACGGATCGCGGCTGTCCATGATCACCATGCCATACGCCCCGCGCAGTTGCGGGATCACCCGCAGTACCACTTCGCGCAGCGTACCGCCCTGTTTCTGCTCCCAGTGCACCAGGTGCGCCACCACTTCGGTATCGGTTTCGGAGGCAAAGCGGTAACCGCGTGCGATCATCTGCTCACGCAGCGGTTCGTGGTTCTCAATGATGCCGTTGTGCACAATAATAATGTGCTCTGAGACGTGCGGGTGCGCATTGGCTTCCGACGGCTCACCGTGCGTCGCCCAGCGGGTGTGCGCGATGCCGGTTCCGCCAATCAGCGGCTGCTGCTCCGCCGCTTCTGCCAGATTGGCCACTTTACCCAGACGACGCAACCGCGTCATGTGGCCCTGGCGATCGACAACCGCCAGACCGGCAGAGTCATAACCGCGATACTCAAGACGACGCAGCCCTTCCAGCAGAATTTCTGCGATATCACGCTGCGCTACTGCACCAACAATTCCACACATAGTAATTTCCTGACGTCATGGCTTTCGGCCATTGCGTTGTCATCTGACCTGATTGTTCCCCGAGCCTTGTAGAGAGTGGGGGATATCCCTTCCTATTCCAGGTTGCAGGTGCGTTAGCTGCCTGAAAACCGGAATATGTCGGGTTTTTAATACCGGGCCGATCTTTGCCGGCCCTGACATTTATTTTTTCTTAACCGGACGCTGCCAGCCAGACTTCTGATTTTGCTCTTTGCGGTTATAGACCAGATCGGCAGCGGTAACGTCTTTCATCACCGTCGTGCCGGCGGCGATGGTGGCGCCCGCCGCCACGCTGACCGGGGCCACCAGCTGGGTGTCCGAGCCGACAAACACGTTGTCACCGATAATGGTTTTAAACTTGTTGGCACCGTCGTAGTTGCAGGTGATGGTGCCGGCACCGATATTCACGCCCGCGCCAATCTCCGCATCCCCGAGATACGACAGATGGCCGGCCTTAGAGCCTTTACCCAGCGTCGCTTTCTTCATCTCGACAAAGTTGCCGACGTGCGCCTGTTCAGCCAGTTCGCTGCCCGGACGCAGGCGCGCAAACGGCCCGACGGTGCAGGCGGCGGCCAGCGTGGCATCTTCAATCACCGAATAAGGGCTGATTTCGCAGTCATCGGCAATCACGCTGTTTTTGATGATGCAGCCAGCGCCGATTTTCACCCGATGGCCCAGCGTGACGTTGCCTTCAATGATCACGTTGGTATCAATATCGACATCACGACCGTGCTGCAGCGTACCGCGCAGATCGAAGCGCGCCGGATCGCGCAGCATGACGCCAGCCAGCAGCAGCTTTTCTGCCTGCTCACGTTGATAAGTGCGCTCCAGAGTGGATAGCTGCAGACGATTGTTCACGCCGTCGGTTTCGCTGATACGCGCCGGGTGCACTGCGTTGATCACGCGGCCTTCCTGATGCGCCATGGCGATGATATCGGTGATGTAGAATTCGCCCTGCGCATTGTGGTTGTTGAGCTGCGCCAGCCAGCGCTTCAGGTCGGCACCGTTGGCGATCAGGATGCCGGTGTTGATCTCCTGAATCTTCAGCTGTTCGGCTGACGCATCTTTTTGCTCCACGATGCCGGTGATGGTGCCGTTTTCGCGCACGATGCGTCCGTAGCCGGTGGGGTTATCCAGCACCACGGTGAGCAGCCCGATGCCGCCAGCGGGTTTGGCGTCGCGCAGACGCTGCAGGGTTTCCTGGGCGATCAGCGGGACATCGCCGTACAGCATCAGGATATCTTCGTCATCGGCGAAGAACGGTGCCGCCTGCTGCATGGCATGGCCGGTGCCGAGCTGTTCCGCCTGCAACACCCAGTTCAGCGGGTTATGCGCCAGTTTCTCCTGCAGCAACTCACCGCCGTGGCCGTAGACCAGATGCACATGCTGTGCGCCGAGGCCGGTAGCGGCATCAATAACGTGTTGCACCATCGGTTTACCTGCCAGGCTGTGCAGCACCTTAGGCAGATCGGAATACATGCGGGTGCCTTTGCCAGCGGCGAGGATCACCACGCTCATTGCGCTTGTCGACATAACTATCCTGACTCAATTTAGCTTTCGAAAGTGTAAGGTTTACCCCTGAGATTACTACATTTTTCTCCGTGCGAAATTAGCGGAAGAGGATGAGCGGCGGTGAGTGGCCAGCACGGGTCGCCGGGAAGGGCATAAGGTAAGGGCGTTGTGCCATTTTCGGTCGCCATCAATGGCGCCCCTGCGGGGTAATTGTGCGGTTTTGGACAGCATGCGCATTTATGCGTACCGACATTTGGTCGCCATGAATGGCGCCCCTACGGGGTAATTGTGCGGTTTTGGACAGCGTGCGCATTCAACCGCATCCACATTTGGTCGCCATGAATGGCGCCCCTACGGGTAATTGTGCGGTTTTGGCAGCGTGTGCATTCATCCGCATCGACATTTGGTCGCCATAAATGGCGCCCCTACGGGTAATTGTGCGGTTTTGGACAGCGTGTGTATTTATGCGTGGTCGCCATGAATGGCATTCATACAGGGCAATCGCACAGCTATTCGTAGGGTGCGCATTTATGCGCACCGGCAGCAGGCAAAAAAAATGCCAGCCCGGGGGCTGGCATTTCGTGACGCATAAAGCCTGATTACATCGCTTTTTTGGTCAGCTCGATGACGCGCAGTTTCGCGATAGCTTTCGCCAGCTCCGCAGAGGCCTGAGCATAGTCCACGTCGCCGTGGCTGCTGTTCATGTGCTCTTCTGCTTTACGTTTCGCTTCCAGCGCGCGCGCTTCGTCGAGGTCTTCACCGCGAATTGCAGTGTCGGCCAGAACGGTCGTGCTGCCCGGCTGTACTTCCAGCACGCCGCCAGAGAGGTAGATATACTCCTCTTCGCCGTGCTGTTTAACGATGCGAATCATACCAGGCTTGATGGCAGTCAGCAGCGGGGCGTGACCCGGGTAAATACCCAGCTCACCTTCGCTACCTGACACCTGGATACGCTGCACCAGACCGGAGAACATTTGCTGCTCCGCGCTGACCACGTCCAGATGATAAGTCATAGCCATACCACTCCTCCTGGGAAACCGTTATTACAGTTTCTTCGCTTTTTCGACAGCTTCTTCGATCGCGCCGACCATGTAGAATGCCTGCTCTGGCAGGTGGTCGAATTCGCCTTCCATGATGCCTTTGAAGCCACGGATGGTGTCTTTCAGCGTCACGTATTTACCCGGAGAACCGGTGAAGACTTCTGCTACGAAGAACGGCTGAGACAGGAAGCGCTGAATCTTACGCGCACGTGCCACCAGCAGTTTGTCTTCTTCAGACAGCTCGTCCATGCCGAGGATGGCGATGATGTCTTTCAGCTCCTGGTAACGCTGCAGCAGCGACTGAACGCCACGCGCGACGTCGTAGTGCTCCTGACCGACGATCAGCGGATCCAGCTGACGGCTGGTAGAGTCCAGCGGGTCAACGGCCGGGTAGATACCCAGTGACGCGATCTGACGGCTCAGCGTAACGGTTGAGTCTAAGTGAGCAAAGGTGGTTGCTGGTGACGGGTCAGTCAGGTCATCCGCAGGAACGTAAACGGCCTGTACGGAGGTGATTGAACCGGTCTTGGTGGAGGTAATACGCTCCTGCAGCACACCCATCTCTTCAGCCAGCGTTGGCTGATAACCTACCGCCGATGGCATACGACCCAGCAGTGCAGAAACCTCTGTACCGGCCAGGGTGTAACGGTAGATGTTGTCGATGAACAGCAGAACGTCACGGCCTTCATCACGGAATTTTTCCGCCATGGTCAGACCGGTCAGTGCTACGCGCAGACGGTTACCCGGCGGCTCGTTCATCTGGCCATACACCAGCGCTACTTTGTCGATAACGTTGGAGTCAGTCATTTCGTGGTAGAAATCGTTACCCTCACGAGTACGCTCACCCACGCCAGCAAAGACCGAATAACCTGAGTGCTCAGCCGCGATGTTACGGATCAGCTCCATCATGTTTACGGTTTTACCCACACCCGCACCACCGAACAGACCGACTTTACCGCCCTTCGCGAACGGACACATCAGGTCGATAACCTTGATGCCGGTTTCCAGCAGTTCCTGCGAGTTTGACTGATCTTCATAAGAAGGCGCTGCGCGGTGAATAGAGGAAACCTCTACAGCGCTGCCGTCTTCTTCTTTCAGGTCGCCTTTCATGTCGATTGGCTCACCCAGCACGTTCATGATACGGCCGAGTGTTGCTTTACCAACCGGAACCTGGATAGGTTTTTTCAGGTCGGTGACTTCCAGACCGCGCTTCAGGCCGTCAGAAGAACCCATGGCGATGGTACGCACCACGCCACCGCCCAGCTGCTGCTGAACTTCCAGCACCAGACGAGCATCACCATTTTTTACCTCGAGAGCGCTGTATACCTGCGGTACCGCGTCCTGAGGGAATTCGACGTCAACTACGGCGCCGATAATCTGGACAATCTTTCCAGCTGCCATCTTGAATCCTCTACCTAATACGAGAATATCCGGCCGCGCTCGCGCGACGGGATATATGCCTGGTTAAACCGCGGAGGCTCCCGAGACGATCTCGGTAAGTTCCTGAGTGATGCTGGCCTGACGAGCTTTGTTGTACACCAACTGCAGCTCTTTGATCAGGTTTCCGCCGTTATCGGTTGCCGCTTTCATGGCCACCATACGTGCAGCCTGCTCACTGGCCAGGTTTTCCACCACACCCTGATAAACCTGCGATTCGACATAACGACGCAGCAGGGTATCCAGCAGCGCTTTCGGATCGGGTTCGTACAGGTAATCCCAGGTCTTCGCCTTCATCTCTTCTTCACCTTCCGCTGGCGGTAACGGCAGCAGTTGGGTAATGGTCGGAGTCTGAGACATGGTGTTATTAAACTTATTGCTGACGATATACAGCTTGTCGATGCGGCCTTCATCATAAGCCTGCAACATCACTTTTACCGGGCCGATCAGGTCGGACAGCGCAGGCTTATCGCCCATGCCGGTAACCTGAGCCACGACGTTGCCACCTACAGAGCCGAAGAAAGAAACGCCTTTGGAACCGATAATCGCCAGATCGCTCTGCACGCCTTTATCAGACCAGCCTTTCATTTCTGCCAGCAATTTTTTGAACAGGTTAACGTTCAAACCACCACAAAGCCCGCGGTCAGTCGAAACGACCAGGTAGCCGACGCGCTTAACGTCGCGCTCATCCAGGTAAGGGTGCTTGTATTCCAGATTACCCAGAGCAAGGTGACCAATCACTTTGCGCATGGTATCTGCATACGGACGGCTGGCCGCCATGCGTTCCTGCGTTTTACGCATTTTGGAGGCGGCGACCATTTCCATCGCTTTGGTGATCTTCTGCGTGTTTTTCACGCTTCCGATCTTGGTACGTATTTCTTTTGCGCCGGCCATTAGCTTCTCCTCAAAGCCTTGCGGCCTGCCTTTTCAGACAAGCCGCCAGACATTACCAGGACTGGGTTGCTTTAAACGTTTCGAGGAGGCCTTTCAGCTTCTCTTCGATTTCGTTGTTGTAGTTACCCGCCTGGTTGATTTCAGCCATCAGCTCCGCGTGTTCGCGATCGGCGAACGCCAGCAGAGCGGCTTCGAAGCTGCCGATTTTCGCCAGTTCAACGTCGTTCAGGAAGCCGCGCTCGGCAGCGAACAGTACCAGACCCTGTTGTGCAACAGACATCGGTGCATACTGTTTCTGCTTCAGCAGCTCGGTCACTTTCTGACCGTGGCTCAGCTGTTTGCGCGTTGCATCGTCCAGATCGGAAGCGAACTGAGAGAACGCTGCCAGTTCACGATACTGTGCCAGCGCGGTACGGATACCACCGGACAGTTTCTTGATAATCTTGGTCTGTGCAGCACCACCAACACGGGATACCGAAATACCCGGGTTAACGGCTGGACGAATACCGGAGTTGAACAGGTTCGATTCCAGGAAGATCTGACCATCGGTAATCGAGATTACGTTGGTCGGAACGAACGCAGAAACGTCACCCGCCTGGGTTTCGATGATCGGCAGCGCGGTCAGAGAACCGGTCTGGCCTTTCACTTCACCGTTGGTGAAACGCTCAACGTAGTCAGCGCTTACGCGTGATGCACGCTCCAGCAGACGAGAGTGGAGGTAGAACACGTCGCCCGGGAATGCTTCACGACCCGGCGGACGGCGCAGCAGCAGAGAAATCTGACGGTAAGCAACAGCCTGCTTAGACAGGTCATCATAGACGATCAGCGCATCTTCACCGCGGTCACGGAAGTATTCACCCATCGCGCAACCGGCATACGGAGCCAGGTACTGCAGCGCAGCGGATTCAGAAGCGGAAGCGACAACCACGATGGTGTTAGACAGCGCACCGTGCTCTTCCAGCTTACGTACCACGTTAGAGATGGTAGAGGCTTTCTGACCGATCGCGACGTAGACACACTTGATGCCAGAATCGCGCTGGTTGATGATGGCGTCGATGGCCATCGCAGTTTTACCGGTCTGACGGTCACCGATGATCAGCTCACGCTGGCCACGGCCGATTGGAATCATCGCATCGACAGATTTGTAACCGGTCTGAACAGGCTGGTCGACTGACTGACGGTCGATAACGCCTGGTGCAATCACTTCAACTGGTGAGAAGCCATCGTTGTCGATAGCGCCTTTACCGTCGATCGGTGCACCCAGGGTGTTAACCACGCGGCCCAGCAGGCCACGGCCAACCGGCACTTCCAGGATACGGCCAGTACACTTCACCTTCATGCCTTCGGCGAGGTCAGCGTACGGACCCATCACTACTGCACCTACAGAGTCACGCTCGAGGTTCAGTGCGATAGCGTAACGGTTGCCCGGCAGAGCAATCATCTCACCCTGCATTACATCGGCCAGGCCGTGTACGCGGATGATACCGTCACTTACAGAAACAATAGTACCTTCGTTGTGAGCTTCGCTCACGACATTGAACTGAGCAATGCGCTGCTTGATCAGTTCGCTGATTTCGGTGGAATTCAGTTGCATATGCTCCAGTCCCCTTAAGACTGCAAGACGTCTGCCAGACGGTCAAGACGGCCGCGCACGCTGCCATCAATCACCAGGTCACCCGCACGGATAACCACACCTGCCATTACAGACTTATCAATTTTGCAATTCAGCTTAACTTTGCGTGACAGACGTTTTTCCATCGCGGCGCTGATTTTACTCAGCTGGCTGTCACTCAGCGCACTGGCGGAGATCACATCAACTTCGGCTGTCGCTTCATAAGCGTCACGCAGTTGAATGAACTGTTCCAGTACCGCTGGAAGCGCTGTCAAACGTCCGTTCTCCGCCATAACCTTAATCAGGTTCTGAGCGTGTTCATCAAGTTGATCACCACAGACTGCGTTGAAAGAAGCAGACAAGGCTTCCGGTGCCAATGCACCGGAAAGGAGTTCTGCCATCTGTTCGTTGCGAGCCACTTCTGCGGCAAACGCCAGCATGGTCTGCCAGCGGTCGATACTTTGATGCTCAACAGCAAAGTCAAAAGCTGCTTTGGCGTAGGGGCGAGCTACAGTAATCAGATCAGACATCAGCCCCTCCCTCCTTACAGTTCAGCGACCAGTTTATCAACGATGTCGCTGTTAGCAGCTTCATCCACGGAACGTTCGATGATCTTCTCGGCGCCAGCTAAGGCCAGCAGCGCGACTTGCTTACGCAGCTCTTCACGTGCACGTGAGCGCTCGGCTTCGATTTCTGCCTGCGCCTGAGACACGATGCGGTTACGTTCAGTCTCAGCTTCAGTTTTGGCTTCGTCCAGAATCTGGGCACGGCGTTTGTTCGCCTGCTCGATAATGACCTGAGCTTCTTCTTTGGCTTTTTTCAGCTGGTCGGTCGCATTGGCCTGCGCGAGATCCAAATCTTTCTTCGCGCGTTCAGCAGAAGCAAGGCCTTCAGCAATTTCTTTCTGGCGCTTTTCGATGGCAGCCATAATCGGCGGCCATACGTACTTCATGCAGAACGCGACAAACAGGATGAACGCGATGGCCTGGCCGAGGATTGTTGCATTAATGTTCACAGCACAATGCCTCTTATTAAGTTAACTTGCTCTGCCGCTATCAGCGATAAACGGCAGAATCCGTTCCTCATCACACTGCGTGCCATGAGTGAACCACGGCTACAGGCTTTAGGCGACAGCAAACATCACGTAGAGACCCAGACCAACAGCGATCATTGGGATTGCATCCACCAGACCCATTACAACAAAGAACTGCGTACGCAGCAGAGGAATCAGATCCGGCTGACGCGCTGCGCCTTCCAGGAATTTACCTCCGAGGATGCCGATACCGATCGCAGCACCGATTGCCGCCAGACCCATCATCACAGCGGCAGCCATGTACAGCAGATCCATATTCAGGTTTTCCATGACAGTCTCCAGTTTGTTTCAGTTAAATGCTAAGTTGTTGAGATAAAAATCAATGCTCTTCAGATGCCATCGACAGATAGACAATCGTGAGGACCATGAAAATGAAAGCCTGCAGCGAAATAATCAGGATGTGGAAAATGGCCCATGGCACATTCAGCACCCACTGCGACCACCACGGCAGCAGACCGGCAATCAGGATAAAGATCAGCTCACCCGCATACATGTTGCCGAACAGTCGCAGACCGAGCGAAACCGGTTTAGACAGCAGGCTAACACCTTCAAGAATCAGGTTGATGGGGATGAAGATCGGGTGATTAAAAGGCTGCAGCGTCAGCTCTTTGGCGAAGCCACCTACACCTTTCATTTTGATGCTGTAGAACAGAATCAAAATAAATACGCCCAGCGCCATAGACAGCGTGATGTTCACGTCTGCAGACGGCACGACGCGCAGCGCCGGCAGGCCCAGATAGTGCTCGCCGATAAACGGCAGCAAATCGATAGGCAGCAGATCCATGAAGTTCATCAGGAAGACCCAGACGAAAATCGTCAGAGCCAGCGGGGCGATAACTTTACTCTTACCGTGGTACATGTCGCGGACGTTGCTATCAACAAAGCCAACGACCAGCTCGATAGCCGCCTGCATTTTCCCTGGCACACCGCTGGTGGCGCTTTTCGCCACTTTACGGAACAGCACCAGGAACACCAGTCCCAGTACAACAGAGAAAAACATGGAGTCCAGGTTTAACGTCCAGAACGTTGCTGGCGCGTCGTGTGCATTCACCAGCTCGAAAGTACGCAGGTCCATCTGAAGATGTGTCAGATGATGACCTATGTATTCCTGCGGCGTTGAGATCTCTCCTGCGGCCATGATGCCTCTTACCCTTTGTTGTTAATTACAGCCGGCGCGACGATTTGTACCACCAGCACCGATAACCAGGTGATTGCGAGTGGCCAGAAGACCGCTCCAAATCCACCTAACGCCACAACGAGAAAAACAACGGTGGCAAACACCTTGAGCACTTCACCAAAGGCGAAGCTCCAGGCGACACGCCCTTTTGCCGGAGTTTGATCCTGCAGGCGCCAGGCTAAAAACATAAACAGTACGTTTGGCAGCCAGGCTGCCGCACCACCCGCGATGGCAGAGGCGCCCCAGGTGACATCTTTCAGGGCAAACAGCGCACCGATTACGACAAAGGTCACCAGCTGGATCACCAGCACGGTTCGGGCTAATTTCACACTGTAAAGAGACACTGACATGACGCTTAACTCTCCTGCCCCGAACGGGGTATGTCGCGTGTCGTATAAGACTGCCTTTACTCTTTTGAGTCAAGCAGCAAAAGCCGTGCAAATTATACGGGCCGCACCTGCGATTTCAATCGGTAAGTAGCGAAAAGGTGAACAATTATTTAAATTTCTTTCTGGAGGGCTATTTTTCAAAACATCCGCTTCGGCCTGTCTGGCGAAACAGGCTTGAAATTGCCCGGCAGACTTGCTTTTAAAGCGTGCTTCAGATCACATTATAAGCACCCCCGGCAGCGATAATTTGCTTTTTAACCCCTGCCGCGCAATTAATCAAACCCGTAATTTACTTTTCTATCAGCAAGATAGAATTATTGTTCCAGGATTAGCGCCAGATTTTCGATAAAAACACTCTATTGACATCACCCACCGCAATAAAAACGTAAAACTGATATTACGTCCGCCGATTTATTGCAGAGTTATATTTTCCGCCGTGATTATTCGGCACAGTAAATACAGCGGTTAAAGTGATGTAACTGATAATGAAATGTGAATTATTCGTTAAATGTAACAGAGGTTTTCGGATAATTTCCGCGGCGGATGTTAACCTGCTTCCCCTGCCCTGTTGAATAAAAGCGTTTATCGTGACGCGTTCAACCGCTGTTTTTTTAGCCGGCTGCTGCGCTAAGCCAAACGGCATGAATCACGATAAATCCACACCGTTTGCGCGACTATTGCCGCCTGATCACCACCAGATGACGCTCACCTTCCAGTTCCGGCACCCGCAGTGGCTCAATTTTTTCGATGGCGAAGCCGGCAGGCAGCGCGGCAATTTCGTCATCCGGCCTGACGCCTTTCAGTGCATAGAAGTGGCCTGTCGCGCCCGGCAGATGATGACACCAGTTCAGCATGTCCTCCAGCGACGCGAAGGCGCGGCTGATCACCCCGTCAAACGGCGGCTCAGCCGGGAACTCTTCCACCCGGCTCTGCACCGGCGTGACGTTAGTAAGCCCTAACTCATGTTGCACCTGACGCAGGAAACGCACGCGTTTCCCGAGGCTGTCCAGCAGCGTAAAGTGCGCCTGCGGGCGGACAATCGCCAGCGGGATCCCCGGCAGGCCCGGTCCGGTACCGACATCAATAAAGCGCTCACCCTGCAGGTGGGGTTCTACCACGATGCTGTCGAGAATGTGGCGCACCAGCATCTGCTGCGGATCGCGCACCGAGGTCAGGTTGTAGGCTTTATTCCACTTGTGCAGCAGTTCGACATAACCCACCAGCTGCTGTTTTTGCTGATCGGAGAGGGAAATGTTTGCCGCTTGCAGCAGCCGGGAGAGTTTATTAATCACGACGAGAATTCCATTAACAGGGGCGAGCATGCCCGCCCCGGGGGTCGATCAGGCGCTTTTACGCAGCAGGCCCTGTTTTTTCAGGTAAATCAGCAGAATTGAAATTGCCGCCGGCGTGATGCCGGAAATACGCGATGCCTGGCCAATGGAAGTCGGTTTGTGGTCGTTGAGTTTGGCGATCACTTCATTCGACAGTCCATTCACCTGGCGATAGTCGAGGTCGGCCGGGAGTAAGGTGTTTTCATTGCGCTGCTGGCGATCGATCTCCTCCTGCTGACGCGCGATGTAACCTTCATACTTCACCTGAATCTCTACCTGCTCTGCGGCCTGCTCATCCGCCAGCGCCGGACCGTAGCTCGGCAGCGACATCAGCAGTTCGTAGGTCATCTCCGGACGACGCAGCAGATCTTCCGCGCTGGCTTCTTTGGTGAGCGGCGCGCTGATTACCGTGTTCACTTCGCTGACGTTTTCAGACTTCGGATGCACCCACAGGTCACGCAGACGCTGACGCTCCTGCTCAATCGCTTCCAGCTTCTGGTTATAGCGAGCCCAGCGCGCGTCGTCGACCAGGCCGAGTTCACGTCCGGTTTCGGTCAGGCGCAGATCGGCGTTATCTTCACGCAGCATCAGACGATACTCGGCGCGCGAGGTAAACATGCGATACGGCTCTTTGGTGCCCAGCGTACACAGATCGTCGACCAGCACGCCAAGATAGGCCTGATCGCGACGCGGCGCCCAGCCCTCTTTGTCCGCTGACTGACGCGCAGCGTTAAGGCCGGCCAGCAGCCCCTGCGCCGCCGCTTCTTCATAACCGGTGGTGCCGTTGATCTGGCCGGCAAAGAACAGGCCGTGGATAAATTTACTCTCCAGCGTCGGCTTGAGATCGCGCGGATCGAAGAAGTCGTACTCGATGGCGTAGCCCGGGCGCACGATCTTCGCGTTCTCCAGACCTTTCATCGAGCGCACGATCTGCATCTGCACATCAAACGGCAGGCTGGTGGAGATACCGTTCGGGTAGATTTCGTTGCTGGTCAGCCCTTCCGGCTCAAGGAAAATCTGATGTGCGTTACGATCGGCAAAGCGCATCACTTTGTCTTCAATCGACGGGCAGTAGCGTGGCCCGATCCCCTCGATGATCCCGGCATACATCGGGCTGCGATCGAGGTTATTGCGGATCACTTCATGTGTCTGCTCATTGGTGTGGGTTATCCAGCATGGCACCTGCTGCGGATGCTGTCCGGCATGGCCCATAAACGAGAACACCGGCATCGGGTCATCCCCGTGCTGCGGCGTGAGCACCGAAAAGTCGATGGTGCGGGCATCGATACGCGGTGGCGTACCGGTTTTCAGGCGGTTTACGCGCAGCGGCAGCGCACGCAGACGTTTAGCCAGCGGAATCGACGGAGGATCGCCTGCACGACCACCGCTGTAGTTATCGAGGCCGATGTGGATTTTGCCGTCCAGGAAAGTGCCCACCGTCAGAACGACGGTTTTCGCCCGGAACTTCAGGCCCATCTGGGTCACGGCGCCGACAACGCGATCGTTCTCCACAATCAGATCATCAACCGCCTGCTGGAAGATCATCAGGTTCGGCTGGTTTTCCAGCGCAGTGCGTACCGCCTGGCGATACAGTACCCGGTCTGCCTGTGCACGCGTGGCACGCACCGCCGGGCCTTTGCTGGCGTTTAGTATCCTAAACTGAATACCGGCCTGATCGATCGCGCTGGCCATCAAACCGCCTAAGGCATCCACTTCCTTAACCAGGTGTCCTTTCCCGATGCCACCGATCGCCGGGTTACAGGACATTTGTCCCAGCGTATCAATATTATGGGTGAGTAACAGGGTTTGCTGACCCATTCGGGCAGCGGCCATCGCGGCTTCTGTGCCCGCATGACCACCACCGATTACGATGACGTCAAAAGGATCTGGATAAAACATGAAGTGGGTCCTCGTTAGTGTTCGGACAGGGATCGTTGCCCTGGGCGGTGGATTCTACTGAAATTCTGTTCAGGGCGAAAGTCGCGGGATCCTGCGGTTTAAAAGAAAGGATCTTAAGTCTTTTATATGATCTCTCTGTTAGATCTCTTATTAGGATCGCCCCTGGCTGTTGATAACCCGGAAAAGCGTTGTGGCAACAGGGGATTAGCGAGGATCATTTACTGTGAATGATCGGTGATCCTGATCCGTATAAGCTGAGATCAACTTTGCTACTTATGCACAGCGTAAAAAAGCATCAGCGGTTGTTCTTTGGATAACTACTGGTTATACGCATGAAATAACGAATCTTATCCACAGAGCGACGCAGGTAAAAGGCGATAAAACAGCGGAATCAACTGGGGATCGACACAAATACCCGATCCCCGACCAGCAAAGATCGTCTTAAATCTGCGGGTGCCAGCTGGCGACCCACACTTCCGCCGGATCTTCCGGAATCTCATGTTCCAGCACGTCGATCTCCAGCCGATCGCCAATACGTTTGGCGCCCAGCTGCGTTAACGTCGTCTCCAGCAGCTTGATCGCACCGCAGAACAGATCGTATTCATGATTACCGATACCCACTGCGCCAAAGCGTACGCCTGAGAGATCCGGCTGGCTCTCCTGCAGCGCTTCATAAAACGGCAGCAGGTTGTCCGGCAGTTCGCCGGCACCGTGCGTTGAGCTGACAATCAGCCAGACGCCCTCCTGCGGCACCTCATCCAGCTCGGGTCCGTGCAGCAGTTCGGTTGAAAAGCCCGCTTCCTGCAGTTTCTCTTCCAGATGTTCAGCGACATATTCGGCGCTGCCAAGGGTACTGCCACTGATTAAGGTAATATCGGCCATGATGCTCTCCCGCACTAAAGGCGAGCATTGTACGCTGTGATCAAGCGGTGATCCACCTGTGGAAAACAGGGTTAATCGTCGATAGCATCAGGCGACAAGGCGCATCACAAAAGCGATCCGCCCGGGATAAGGTTATGCACAGCGGGGAAGCCGATCACGGCTTGATGGTGCGCATGATCGGGTTTTGCAGGGAGATCAGCGTTTCGGTGGACTGGATTTCATCAATGGTCTGGATCTTGTTGATCAGCACCTGCTGCAGCGCGTCAATGGAGCGGCACATCACTTTAATAAAGATGCTGTAGTGGCCGGTGGTGTACCAGGCTTCCACCACTTCATCCAGCGCTTCCAGTTTGCTGAGCGCGGCCGGATAGTCGCGCGCGCTTTTCAAAATGATGCCGATAAAACAGCAGACATCAAATCCGAGCTGCCGTGGATCGATCTCCACGCGCGTACCCAGAATAATCCCCGCCTGACGCATCTTCTCGACGCGCACGTGAATCGTGCCGGGGCTGACGTTGAACTGCTTGGCGAGTTCGGCGTACGCGGTGCGCGCGTTTTGCAGCAGCGCATTTAAAATGCCGCGGTCGAGATTATCCAGTTGCAGGTGTTCCGCCATCATCCATCCTCATTAGGTTCGTCTTCTCTGAACAGGGAGAATGTGCAGCAAATTAGCGGGACAGGCAAGGCGCAGACAGCGGAGCTGCCGCTGTCTGCACGCTTTTTAGCGCTTACGCCACAGCGTCAGCTGGGCCTGTGTGTGCTGGAACTTACGCGCGGTTTCGCGAATCACAAACGGCACGTCCTGCGGCGGCGCAACCTCCTCAAAGGCATCGCGCAGCAGTCGTTGCAGCGCCTGCCAGGTGGTGAGCGCTTCACCGTTTTCACGGAAACCGCCCAGCCAGTTCTCCTTCGGCGTGAACTCTTCCAGCCAGGTGTAAGGTGAGGAGATAGCCAGCAAACCGCCGGAGCGGATCATCGGCGTGATGTCCTGCAGGAAGCGCTTCGGCTGGCGCAGGCGATCGATCAGGTTGGAGGCCAGTACCAGATCGTAGCCATCGGGCTGCGGTTTCAGGTTACAGGCATCGCCCTGCACAAACTGAATGCGCTGCGCCAGGGACTCATCGAAACCAAACTCTTTCAGCCGCACCTGGCGATACTCAACCAGCTCTCCCTCTTCCGGCACCACGTAACGGAAATCCTCGCCCGAGGTCAGCTGCAGCGCCACGTCGATAAAGCGCGCCGAGTAATCCATGCCGGTGACCGCAGCAAAATGGCGTGCCAGTTCAAAGCTGGCACGGCCGGTGGCGCAACCGATATCCAGCGCGTGGCCGCGCTGCGCGCAGTGCGGCAGCACGATATCGACCAGCGCCGCCGCGTAGTTCGGCACACCGTAATAGCCGGGGCCGTACTGGAAGTCGAGGTACTGCGACACCATGCTGTCGGTTTCATACGGATTCAGCGCCATGCTCTCCTGATGCGAGGAAACCACGTAGCGGAAACCGGCATGCTGGAAGAAGTGGCGCCGGAAGGCGTAGCGTGAGGATTTCAGCGCTTCGTTGCCGGTGGAGATCCAGCTGCCGCCTTTGATCAGCGCATGTTTGCCGTCAAAGGTGGGCGTGGAGAAATCGTCATACAGCGGATGTACCCTGAAGCCTTCAAAGCCGTTGGTCGGCGTGGTGGTCCACTGCCAGACGTTGCCGACGATGTCGAAGAAGTCACCCTGGGCAAAGTGGTCTACCGGACAGGAAGAGGCCCAGCGGGCAAGGTTGATGTTGCCCGGCGCGTCGATCCAGTCCGGCTGATCGCCGGCAACCTGCTCGCGCAGCTGCATCCACTCGGCTTCGCACGGCAGCTGGATCGCTTTGCCGCTTTCCTCCGCCAGCCAGCGGCAGAACGCCGCCGCTTCCAGCTGATTCACTTCGGCGGGCCAGTCCCACGGCATCGCCACTTCTTCGGTCATCAGGCGCAGCCGGAGATCGTCAGGTTGCGCGATGTCACCGACCCAGAAAGTCGGCATCTGCGCCTGGGCAAACTCGCGCCAGCCCCAGCCTTCGTCATCCCACCAGCGGCGTTCGTTATAGCCGTTGGCGGCAATAAAATGAAAGAACTCGGCGTTGCTCACCAGCATTTTGCTGGCTTTGAACGGTTTCAGCTCCGTTGAAAGGCTGCCGTATTCGTTGTCCCAGCCGTAGGTATCATCGGTTTTACCCTGCGTGACGCGTCCGCCTGGCATCGCCACCAATGTATTGGCCGGTACCGAGGCACGATCGTGGCGCGCCAGCGGACACGCCGGCCAGTGCGGCTGCGGTTTTACCCACTCAAGCGGCAACTGGCGGATCAGCACGCTGGAGGTTTCGAGGTGAATACGCTCATGCTCAATACCCATCAGAATCACCCACGCCGGGCTGTCCCAGTCAATCGGCAGCTCCAGCGGCATGGTGCGGATAAATTCACTTACCACGGTTTTCACTTTGCCGCGGTAGTCGCGCACTTCGGCTACGTCCGGCCAGCTGTAATGGCTGTCGTCGAGATCGTCCCAGCTCATCTCATCCACGCCGATCGCCATCATCGCCTCGATGCGATCGTCAATGCGCTGCTGCAGATAACCGCCCGCCATCAGCTTATTAATGTAGAAAGTGGCGGTATGGCCAAAGTAGAAGATCAGCGGATGGCGCAGGGTGATGGCTTTATTAAAGTACGCGCGCTCATCGGCGAGGCAGTCGAACAGGCTTTCGTACAGCTCCCAGGTCTGGGTGAAATAGGCCAGCAGTTCGGCGCGTTTGGCGTCGCTGCTGCTGCCGGAAAGCCGGACGGTGCGGGTGGGCGCAGGCAATTGATCGTGAAGATGAGCGGTTGTCACAGTGAACTCCGTAAGCTGATTAAACACAGCGGGTAATTCACTATAGCAAATTAGCATTTCTGCCTGATGAATTAGCGTTTCCAGCGGCGCAGCAGGCGGCTTTTCAGGCCGGTATCGAAGCGCCAGATGTGATCGAAAATGCGCAGAATGCCGGGTTTGCCGTGCGCCGACATCGCCACGGCGTGGAAGCGTTGCTGGTGGTGGCGCTGGCGCTGTTTAATGGTGCTGACGATGTCGTCCGGCAGACGCTGGGCGATGAAATCGGAAACGATCACCGCATCGGCTTCCTGCCACTGACTGCCCTCCATACGCGTGACCACCGCAGACAGGCAGGCGGCCAGATCGGTGCCGCCGCGAAAACGCTGGCTGAGAAAACGGATTGCCTGCTCAATGCCGTTATCCGCGGTCAGCTCGTAGCCAATCACTTCGTGAGCAAACAGCATGATGTAGCAGCGCCGCCTGTCGGCCAGCGCCACCTTCAGCAGCGCCAGACAAAACGCTTTGGCGCAGCGTTCATTGAAACCGCCCATCGAACCAGAGGTATCCACGCAGACGATGAACGGGCCGCGCGGCTGCGCTTCGTGCTGCTGATGGCTGGCCGGGCGCAGTGTCACTTTCTCGTGCCAGGCATCGCCCTGTAACCGGTAGGTCAGCAGGCGTTTCTCCACCAGCCGGCGATAAAACTCCAGCTCCAGTTCGCTGATGCTCAGCGCCGCCAGCTCCGGCGGCAACAGACGCAGCACATCGTCGCTCTGATGGATGCCGCTGACCTCTTCCGGCACGTTGTCCGGCTCGCGCACCAGCTGATGAAACGCTTCCAGCGGCGCATCCTGTGACGGTACCGATTTCGCTTCGCGGCTGCGTCCCAGCTGCTGCGCCAGTTTCATCAGTTCCGGCTGCTGGGCGAGGAAATCGCCATACTGCACAATCAGCTCATAGTCGCCATGCTGCAGCGGTGCCTTGCTCAGATCCCACAGGCGTCCGGCGGCGGCTTCGTCGTCATCGGTCAAAATCGGCGCCAGCTGGCCGCTGATGGCCATGCGCTGCTGCAGCTCAGCCATCAGGCGTTCCCGCTGCTCTTCCAGCAGGGTTTCGTTCAGCGTCAGGGTTTGCAGCGTCAGGCTCAGGCGCCAGCGCTGCAGGAACAGCGTGTGCTGCGCATTGCTCAGCTGGGCGCTGTCGGTATGCAGCAGCAGTTTGCTGGCTTCTTCGATAAACGGGGACGGCAGCGCTTTCAGCTGCGTCATGATGGCAGGCAGTTGCTCACTGAAGGCGTGGCTGCTAAGCAGCTGCATCTGCTGGAACAGCTGAAATTCGCGTGCCAGCGCGTCCGGCACCGGCGTGGTTTTCATCTGGGCGGCAATCTCGGCGCGCCAGCGCGGCAGCTCGCCCATCATCGCCTGTTTCAGGCGCGGAAATTTTTCAAAGAACAGCGCCAGCTGTGGCGAGGCCAGCAGTGCCACGATCAGCTCTTCGATCAGCTCGGTTTCGCCAATCGACAACAGCGTGCTGAGCGTCTCCAGCGAGATCATTTTCTCGCCTGTTTCAGCTGTTCCGCCACATCCTGCAGGCTGGTTTCGACGCGCGCCAGCCAGTCGTCGCTGATAAACAGGCAGCGCTGGTGCTGGCTAAACAGCGTGCGCTGCGCGCGCAGCTGGGCCTCCAGCGCGTCGTACTCTTCAATGATTTCCTGCGGCACGTCGCTGCTGCTGGCGGCACCCGGCAGCGTCAGGCGCGTGGACTGCAGGCTGACGTCGCGCAGCGTCAGACAGTGGTGCGCATCCACCAGCAGGTCGAGCGTCTGGCCAAAGCCGATGCCGTTGAGCTTGCCGCGAATCTCGCCCGCTTTCAGCAGCCACTGATTGAGCGCATCGCGTGCCACCACTACGTGCGTGACCTGCATGTCGTGCAGCGTCAGCGGCTGCTGCAGCATCAGGGTCAGCTGTTCGTCCGTAATCGAGGCCGGTAATTCATAGTGCGGTTTGCGGCTGAACATGCCGCTGTGCTTCTCCAGCGTCAGCGCCTGCGCCACGCTCTGCTGCTGTTGCAGCGCCAGCCGGCGCGCTTTGATCTGCTGCAGCGTGTGCAGCATCGCCTGCTGCTGCCACGCGTGCTGCGTCATCAGCGCATCGATTTCACGATCCAGCAGCTGCATCGACGCCACGTCGTGCCACAGGCAATCTTTCAGCAGGATCAGATCAAGCGGGGCAATCGCCACGCGGCCGCTGTAAAACGCGCTGGCCTGCAGCAGATGGATGGCTTTTTTCCAGCGGCGATCGGAGATATACGGCGCCTCTGGCAGGTTCTCCAGCTGCTGGCGCAGCTGATAGATCAGTTCAAACACATGATCGGGCAGGCTGACCTGGCTGATGCCTTTCTGCCACTGCTGATACTCTTCATCGCTGATGCACAGCGATTCCGCCACCGGGTTGGCGTTTTCATCCTGCTGGTGGGTCAGCATGCTGCGGAAATTCTGTTTTTCATGCACATTGTCGAGCCACAGCCGGATCAGCATACGGTCGTACAGCGCTTCCAGACCGCTGTCGGCCTCCGGCAGTTCGTTGGAGGCGGTGACCAGCAGACGCATCGGGATCGGCTCTTCGCTGTCGCCGTTGCGGAAGCGACGTTCGTTAATGGCGGTGAGCAGCGTATTGAGAATCGCCGGACCGGCTTTCCAGATCTCATCCAGAAAGACAATTTCGGCATCCGGCAGATAGCCTTTGGTCAGACGCTGATAGCGTCCTTCATCTTTCAGCGCCTGAATCGACAGCGGGCCAAACACCTCTTCCGGCGTGGAAAAACGGGTCATCAGGTATTCAAACGCACGGGCGTGCTGGAAGGCGTATTTCAGGCGGCGGGCAATCAGGCTCTTGGCGATGCCCGGTGGCCCGAGCAGAAACACGCTTTCGCCGCTCAGCGCTGCCAGCAGGCAGAGACGAATGGCATGATGCCGTTCATACAGCCCTTTCTCCAGGGCATTGCTGAGGCGAGAAATTCTTTCTGCCAAAAGATGGGGTTGAGCCATAATCACATCATTGTCCTTCTGATCCTGGTGCCGTCATATTCTGGCGAGCGCAATACTCTACTGTTTATCATGCGTGAAAGCGTTGATAGCCGTCAGCTTTTTTGTTTCAGAAGGTTGAGGTGAGGCAAATCGCGGGTTTTCAGCGCATTTCGCGCCGATTTTCGGCGAAAAAACGCTGCGCAGACGGCGTAATGCCAGACGGTAAAAGTAGGTTTTTTCGGGAATATGTGCATACTGTGCGCTTTTTGATGATCTGAGCGCCGGGCTGAGGCCTGCGCGGCTCCAACAAAAGACAACTTATGAGCTCGGATAAGAAACAGTCCCTTGGCGCAGTCACTCTGGCGGCGATCGGCGTGGTGTATGGCGATATCGGCACCAGCCCGCTCTATACCCTGCGCGAGTGTCTCTCTGGTCAGTTCGGCTTTGGCGTGGAACGCGAGGCGGTGTTTGGCTTTCTGTCGCTGATCTTCTGGCTGCTGATTCTGGTGGTTTCGCTTAAATACATCAGTTATGTGATGCGCGCCGACAACGCCGGTGAAGGCGGGATCCTGACGCTGATGTCACTGGCGGGCCGCAATACCGGCGCGCGCGCCACGGCGATTCTGGTGATCATGGGGCTGATTGGCGGCAGCTTCTTCTACGGGGAAGTGGTGATCACGCCGGCGGTATCCGTGCTTTCGGCCATCGAAGGGCTGGAGATCGCCGCGCCGAGCCTCGATAGCTACATTGTGCCGCTGGCGATTGCGGTACTGACGCTGCTGTTTGTGATTCAGAAACACGGCACCGGCATTGTCGGTAAGCTGTTTGCGCCGGTGATGCTGCTGTGGTTCATCATCCTGGCGGTGCTGGGCGCGCGCAGTATCATCAATAATCCTGAGGTGCTGCACGCCATGAACCCATACTGGGCGCTGCACTTCTTTATTCAGTACAAAACGGTATCGTTCTTCGCGCTGGGCGCGGTGGTGCTGGCGATCACCGGCGTTGAAGCGCTGTATGCCGATATGGGCCACTTTGGTAAGTTTCCGATTCGCCTGGCATGGTTTGTGGTGGTGCTGCCGTCGCTGGTGCTCAACTATTTCGGCCAGGGCGCGCTGCTGCTGGAGCATCCGGAGGCCATCAAAAATCCGTTCTTCCTGCTGGCGCCGGACTGGGCGCTGATTCCGATGCTGATTCTCGCGACGCTGGCCACGGTGATCGCCTCGCAGGCGGTGATCTCCGGCGTATTCTCGCTGACGCGCCAGGCGGTGCGTCTTGGCTATCTGCCGCCGATGCGCATCGTGCACACGTCCGAAGAGGAATCCGGCCAGATTTATATTCCGGTGATCAACTGGCTGCTCTATTTCTCCGTAGTGATTGTGATCGTCGGCTTTGAGCACTCCAGCAATCTGGCGGCCGCCTATGGGATTGCGGTGACCGGTACCATGGTGCTGACCGCCATTCTGTGTTCAACGGTGGCGATTCAGAACTGGCACTGGAATCGCTACCTGGTGGTGCTGATTCTCATCGCGATGCTGTGCATCGACGTTTCGCTGTTCTCCGCCAACCTGGTCAAAGTGTTCTCCGGCGGCTGGCTGCCGCTGACGCTGGCGCTGATGATGTTTATCGTAATGACCACGTGGAAGAGCGAGCGCTTCCGCCTGCTGCGTCGTATGCATGAGCATGGCAATTCGCTGGAGGCGATGATCGCCTCGCTGGAGAAGTCGCCGCCGGTGCGCGTGCCGGGCACGGCGGTCTACATGTCGCGGGCGCTCAATGTCATCCCCTTTGCCATGCTGCATAACCTGAAGCACAACAAGGTGCTGCACGAGCGCGTGGTGCTGCTGACGTTGCGTACCGAAGATGCGCCTTATGTGCACAACGTGCGTCGCGTGACCATTGAGCAGCTGTCGCCCACCTTCTGGCGCGTGGTGGCAAGCTACGGCTGGCGCGAAACGCCGAACGTCGAGGAGATTTTCCACCGCTGCGGCCTCGAAGGGCTCAACTGCCGCATGATGGAAACCTCGTTCTTTATGTCACACGAGTCGCTGATCATCGGCAAACGCCCGTGGTATCTGCGTCTGCGCGGCAAGCTGTTCCTTGCGCTGCAGCGCAACGCCCTGCGCGCGCCGGATCAGTTTGAAATTCCGCCTAACCGGGTAATCGAGCTCGGTACTCAGGTCGAAATCTGACGCATCGCGCGTCACCAGCTGAGGGTGACGCGCAGCCCCTGCGGCTGCACCGCGCTGAAGGTCAGCCGGATGCCGTGCAGCTGAGCCACATTTTTCACAATCGACAAGCCAAGCCCGCTGCCGGTTTGCGCCTGCCCCGGCGGTCGCCAGAAGCGTTCGCCCAGCCGCGTCAGTTGATCGGCGCTGACGCCCGGTCCGTTATCCACCACCTCCAGCCTGCGCGCGTTAAGCCGCAGCTGAATCTCACTGCCGGACGGCGTGTAGCGCAGCGCGTTATCCAGCAGATTGCGCAGCAATAAACCCAGCAGCAGTGGATGACCGTTCATCACCGGCTCCGCGTCAGCCGTCAGCGTCAGCCTGGTGTGCTGCGCTGCCGCCTGTGCCTGGTGTTCAGTGACCAGCTGGTGCAGCAACGGCGCGAGGGGGACCGGCTGAAATTCGCTGCGCAGATCGTCTGCTTCGACCCGCGACAGCGTCAGTAGCTGATCGACCAGCCGCGTGGCGCGCAGGATGCCGCTGTCGAGCTGCTGCAGCGCATGGTTACGCATCGCCTCGTCATCGCCGGCCAGCTGAATCACCTCACTCTGCACGCGCAGCGCTGCCAGCGGGCTGCGCAGCTCGTGCGCCGCATCGGAGGTAAAGCGTCGCTCGCGCTGGACCAGCTGTGCCATGCGGGCAAACAGGCCATTCAGCGCCGCCACCAGCGGCTTCACCTCCAGCGGCAGGCGTTGCGGCGTCAGCGGGGTGGCATCATCCGGCGCGCGCTGCTGTAGCGATGCAGTCAGGCGTTTCAGCGGACGCAGCTCAAACCATACCAGCGCCAGCAGCAACAGCAGCATCAGCGGCATGGCCACCAGCCACGGCAGCAGACTGCTCAGTGCCAGATCGCGCGTCATATCATCACGATATTCCCACTCCTGTCCGACCACCACGCGCCACTGCTTATCGGCTGACGTCAGCCACAGCAGCCGCCAGCGATCGTCATCACCACGCAGGCGACCATCGTGGAAGCCGTCACGATCCGCTGTAAACTGCAAATCGCGGCCGTTTTCGCCGTCGTTCAGCAGCGGTTTGCCGTCGGCGCTGAACAGCGCAAAGGCCAGCGCGTCGTCATCCTGATCGCCGCGATGGTGGCGCAAAATCGCTTTGGTTTTTGGCAGCGAGGCGGCCTGCAGGCGACTGGCATCCAGCGCCAGCAGGCGTTTGGCGAACAGCATCTGCTGGGTATCAAACAGCTCATTAACGGTGTCGCGCGTCTGCTGCCATGCGCTAAAGGTGGCGCTGGCACCACACAGAATTATTAACAGCAGAAAGCCGATGGCCAGTCGCAGGAACAGACTCATTCTGCCGCTCCCAGCGTGTAACCAATGCCGTGCACGGTGCGGATGAACTGACTGCCAAGCTTTTTACGCAGATGGTGGATGTGCACTTCGACTGCGTTACTGGAGACGTCGTCGTCCCAGCTGTACAGTTTCTCCTCCAGCTGCGCGCGCGTCAGCACGCGACCGGGATTGCGCAGGAACAGCTCCAGCAGCGCCAGCTCACGGCTTTTCAGGCTGAGCGGTTCGCCATCCAACATCACGCTATGGCTGCCGGGAGCCATCACCAGCCTGCCGTGACGCAGCTCCGGCTGCAGCTGACCGTGACGGCGACGAATCAGCGCCTGCAGACGCGCGGCCACCTCTGTCAGCGCAAACGGCTTACACAGATAGTCGTCGGCACCGAGTTGCAGACCCTGCACGCGCTGGTCCAGCGCATCGCGTGCGGTGAGGATCAGCACCGGGACATCCGCGCCCTGCTCACGCCACTGGCGCAGGATGTCCAGCCCGTCACGTTGCGGCAGCGACAGATCCAGCACCACGGCATCCCATGGCGCCGCGTTGAGTGCCTGAAATCCGGCTTCGCCGCTGACAAACCAGTCGACGCTGAAACCCAGTTTGGTCAGGCCGACCTTCAGGCCATCGCCAATCAGCGTATCGTCTTCAATTAATAAAATGCGCATGCGTTTCTCCCGGTTATCTGGGGGTTTATACGAAGCAGATGCGCGCTTGTACAGCGTCATTCGCCCGTTTTGGCTTATTTTTCCCCTCTTTTTTTCCCTTAAGATCCTGTTAAGAACCCTGTGGTGAAATAGCTCCCGTAATCCGCACAGACATGGAAATGAGGTGAAAAATGAAAAAGAGTGCAGCGCTATTCGCCATTATCGCCCTGGCGGCAACCCCGGTGTTAGCCGCCCAGCAGGGTGGCTTTGTCGACCCGAACGCGCCAGCCGCTCAGGCTAAAGCCGGCGGTTTTAAGGCCGATAACAGCAGTGTGGTGACGGTCAAGCAGGCCGAAGAGATGAAGGATGACAGCTGGATCACCGTGCGCGGCCAGCTTGATAAGCAGATCGGCGATGAAGATTATCTGTTCCGCGACAGCAGCGGCAGCATGAAAGTGGAGATCGACCACAAACGCTGGAACGGCCAGACCATTACGCCGAAGGATCAGGTCGAGTTGACCGGCGAACTGGATAAGGATTTCAATTCGATTGAACTGGACGTTAAACAGGTGCGTAAACTGCCGTAACCTCCCCTGCGGAGCCACGTCGTGGGCTCCGCCATCCCGCCAAACTCAAATTTTCCCCGGCCCAGGCGAAACGTTTCGATGGCGATCACATTTCCGTGATGCCGTCATTGAGTTGCCATGTACATTTAATACACTGCCAGACAGCGAAACGTTTCGCTGTGGAGTGGAATAAATGAAAAAAGGTCGCCTGTTAAACGCTGAAGTCTCTCATGTGATTGCCCGCCTCGGGCATACCGATACGCTGACGATTGCCGATGCGGGCTTGCCGATTCCGGCCGGTCCACAGCGCATCGATCTGGCGCTGACGCCCGGTACGCCCGATTTTTTACAGGTGGTGGAGGTCATCACGCAGGAGATGCAGGTTGAGAGCGCCCTGATAGCGGAGGAGATCCAACAACACAATCCGCAACTCCACAGCCAGCTGATCGCCGTGCTCGAAGCCTTGCAACAGCACCAGGGGAATGTGATTAGCGTTCGTTACACCAGCCATGAACAGTTCAAACAACACACTCAGCGCAGTCAGGCGGTCATTCGCAGCGGAGAGTGCTCTCCGTATGCGAATGTCATCCTGAGCGCGGGCGTCACTTTCTGAGGCCGCTATGCAACCGTTATTGCAACTCAGGGGAATTGAAAAATCATTTCCCGGCGTGAAGGCGCTCAACGGCGCGTCGCTGGCGGTTTATCCCGGGCGCGTGATGGCGTTAGTGGGAGAGAACGGCGCGGGCAAATCCACCATGATGAAGGTGCTGACCGGCATCTACAGTATGGACGCCGGTTCGCTGCACTGGCTGGGCAAAGAAGTGACGTTCTCCGGGCCGAAAGCGTCTCAGGAAGCCGGCATCGGCATCATCCATCAGGAGCTGAACCTGATCCCGCAGCTGACCGTCGCGGAGAATATTTTCCTCGGCCGTGAATTCGTTAACCGCTTTGGCCGCATCGACTGGAAACAGATGTATGCCGCGGCGGATGCGCTGTTAAAGCGCCTCAATCTGCGCTTCAGCAGCCACAAGCTGGTGGGCGATCTGTCGATTGGCGACCAGCAAATGGTGGAGATCGCCAAAGTGCTCAGCTTCGAGTCGCAGGTCATCATTATGGATGAACCGACCGATGCGCTGACCGATACCGAAACCCTGTCGCTGTTCCGCGTCATCAATGAGCTGAAAGCGCAGGGCTGCGGCATTGTTTATATCTCCCACCGCATGAAAGAGATCTTTGAGATTTGCGATGACGTCACCGTGTTCCGCGACGGCCAGTTTATTGCCGAGCGCGCGGTAAACGATCTGAGCGAAGAGGGCCTGATCGAAATGATGGTTGGCCGCAAGCTTGAGGATCAGTATCCGCATCTCGATCAGACACCGGGCGAGGTGCGGCTGCGGGTCGAGCACGTTAGCGGACCGGGCGTAGAAGATGTCAGCTTTACCCTGCGTAAGAGCGAGATTCTGGGCATTTCCGGTCTGATGGGCGCGGGCCGCACCGAATTAATGAAGGTGCTGTACGGCGCGCTGCCGCGTACGCACGGCAAAGTGACGCTTAACGGCCGCGAGATTGTCACCCGCTCGCCGCAGGACGGCCTGGCCAACGGCATCGTCTATATCTCGGAAGACCGTAAGCGTGACGGGCTGGTGCTCGGGATGTCGGTCAAAGAGAACATGTCGCTGACCGCGCTGCGCTACTTCAGCCGCGCCGATGGCGGCCTGAAGCACGCCGAAGAGCAGCTGGCGGTGGGCGATTTTATTCGCCTGTTCAATGTGAAAACGCCGTCAATGATGCAGCCGATCGGTCTGCTGTCCGGCGGTAATCAGCAAAAAGTGGCGATTGCGCGTGGCCTGATGACGCGCCCGGATGTGCTGATCCTCGACGAGCCGACGCGCGGCGTCGATGTCGGGGCGAAAAAAGAGATCTATCAGTTAATTAACCAGTTTAAAGCCGAAGGGCTGAGCATCATCCTGGTGTCGTCGGAAATGCCGGAAGTGCTGGGCATGAGCGACCGCATTCTGGTGATGCATGAAGGCCATCTGAGTGGCGAATTTTCCCGTGAGCAGGCTACCCAGGAATCCCTGATGGCAGCGGCGGTCGGTAAGCAACACAGCGAGGAGTTAGTTGTATGAGTACCCAAACCTTACCTGCCAGCCGTCGCTGGTTCAGCAAAGCCTGGCTGCTGGAGCAGAAATCGCTGATCGCGCTGATTGTGCTGATCGCCGTGGTTGCCAGCCAGAGCCCGAATTTCTTCACGCTGCCCAACATGTTCAACATCCTGCAGCAGACGTCGGTCAACGCCATCATGGCGGTGGGCATGACGCTGGTGATCCTGACCTCAGGCATCGACCTTTCGGTCGGCTCGCTGCTGGCGCTGACCGGCGCGGTAGCGGCATCGATTGTCGGGCTGGAAGTTAATGCATTGGTGGCCGTAGCGGCATCGCTGGCGCTGGGTGCCTTTATTGGTGCCATTACCGGTGTGATTGTGGCACGCGGCAAGGTGCAGGCGTTTATCGCTACGCTGGTAATGATGCTGCTGCTGCGCGGCGTCACCATGGTTTATACCAACGGCAGTCCGATCAACACCGGCTTCAGCGATAACGCCGATCTGTTTGGCTGGTTCGGTATTGGCCGTCCGCTGGGCATTCCGACGCCGGTATGGCTGATGGCGGTGGTGTTCGCGCTGGCGTGGTACATGCTGCATCACACCCGCCTCGGCCGCTATATCTATGCGCTGGGCGGAAACGAAGCGGCCACGCGCCTGTCCGGCATCAATGTTAACCGCGTTAAAGTCATCGTCTATTCGCTGTGCGGCCTGCTGGCGGCGCTGGCGGGCACCATCGAAGTGGCGCGTCTCTCTTCCGCGCAGCCGACGGCGGGCACCGGTTATGAACTGGATGCGATTGCCGCAGTAGTGCTGGGCGGTACCAGCCTCGCGGGCGGTAAAGGACGCATTATGGGCACGCTGATCGGTGCGCTGATTCTCGGCTTCCTCAATAACGGCCTCAACCTGATGGGCGTATCGTCTTACTACCAGATGATTGTCAAAGCCGTCGTCATTCTGCTGGCGGTGCTGGTGGATAACAAAAGCAGTAAGTAACTCTGACCTTCACACAGGATTAAAGAAATGAAAAAGTTAACTGCATTGGCCGTCATCCTTGGCGCCACCCTCAGTGCTGGCGCGATGGCTAAGGATACGATTGCGCTGGTGGTCTCAACCCTGAATAACCCGTTCTTTGTGTCGCTGAAAGATGGCGCACAGAAAGAAGCCGATAAGCTGGGCTATAACCTGGTGGTGCTCGACTCACAGAACAACCCGGCAAAAGAGCTGGCAAACGTGCAGGATCTCACCGTGCGCGGCACCAAACTGCTGCTGATCAACCCAACGGATTCTGACGCGGTCGGTAACGCCGTGAAAATGGCTAACCAGGCGAACATCCCGGTGATTACGCTGGACCGTATGGCGGCGCAGGGTAAAGTTGTCAGCCACGTGGCGTCTGATAACCGCTTCGGCGGCAAAATGGCCGGCGATTTCATCGCGAAGAAACTGGGCGACGGTGCGAAAATCATCGAGCTGCAGGGCATTGCCGGCACCTCCGCTGCCCGCGAGCGTGGTGAAGGCTTTAAGCAGGCCGCCGATGCGCACAAATTCAACGTGCTGGCCAGCCAGCCGGCCGACTTCGACCGGACTAAAGGTCTGAACGTGATGCAGAATCTGCTGCAGGCGCATCCGGACGTGCAGGCAGTCTTTGCCCAGAACGACGAAATGGCGCTGGGTGCATTGCGTGCGCTGCAGACCGCAGGCAAAACCGACGTGCTGGTGGTGGGCTTTGACGGCACCGCGGACGGCGTGAAGGCGGTAGAATCCGGTAAACTCAGCGCGACCGTTGCACAGATGCCAGACAAGATTGGTATGATTGGCGTCGATACCGCAGATAAAGTTCTGAAGGGCGAAAAAGTGCAGGCGATCAACCCGGTTGACCTGAAACTGGTTACTAAATAAAACCCAAAGAAAAGCATGGCAACGCGCCACCCTCGCGGTGGCGCAACTTCCTGGATAACTCCCTATGAGCAAAAGCGCAAAACTGGCGGTACTCGGCAGCATCAACGCCGACCACATCCTCAACCTCGCCCATTTTCCCCGTCCGGGTGAAACGGTGATCGGGAAACAGTATCAGGTTGCCTTTGGCGGTAAAGGGGCCAACCAGGCCGTCGCGGCTGGCCGGGCCGGCGCTGACATTGCTTTTATTGCCTGCGTGGGTGCAGATGACATCGGCGAACGTATTCGCCAGCAGCTGCAGCAGGACCAGATTGATACCGCTCCGGTGGAAACCGTGGCGCAGGAAGCCACCGGCGTGGCGATGATCTTCGTGAATGGCGAAGGCGAAAATAACATTGGCATCTACTCAGGCGCGAATGCGGCGCTGACGCCAGCCTGTGTGGAGCGCCACCAGCAGGTGATTCGTTCGGCCGATGCGCTGCTGATGCAGCTGGAGTCGCCACTGGACAGTGTGCTGGCCGCGGCCCGCATCGCGCGCGCCAGTCATACTCAGGTGATCCTCAATCCGGCGCCGGCGACCCAGCTCTCTGATGAGCTGCTGGCGCTGATCGACATCATTACGCCGAATGAAACCGAAGCGGAAATCCTCACCGGTATCGCCGTCAACGACGACGACGACGCGGCGCGGGCAGCTCAGGCGCTGCACGCCAAAGGCATCGATACCGTATTGATTACGCTGGGCCGGCGCGGCGTATGGCTCAGCGAGCAGGGCCAGGGACAGCGTATTCCCGGCTTCAGCGTGCAGGCGGTGGATACCATCGCTGCCGGTGATACCTTCAACGGCGCCTTCATTACCGCGCGGCTGGAAGGCGTGGCGATGCAGGATGCGGTCCGTTTTGCCCATGCGGCGGCAGCCATTGCCGTGACACGCCCGGGCGCACAGCCCTCAGTGCCATGGCGCACTGAGATTGACGCATTCCTGCAGCAACAGGGTTAAGCGCTTGGCTACCATGAAAGATGTCGCCCGTCTGGCGGGCGTCTCCACCTCCACCGTTTCGCACGTTATCAACAACAACCGTTTTGTTAGTGAACAGGTGCGCGACCGAGTGGAACAGGCGATTCGCGAATTAAACTACGCGCCGTCGGCGCTGGCGCGCAGCCTGAAGATCAAGCAAACACGCACCATTGGCATGTTACTGACCGCCAGCAGCAACCCGTTCTACTCGGAAGTGGTGCGCGGTGTAGAGAACAGCTGCTATGAACGCGGCTACAGCCTGATTCTGTGCAATACCGAAGGCGATGAAGAGCGCATGAATCGCAGCCTTGAAACGCTGATGCAGAAGCGCGTGGATGGCCTGCTGATGATGTGCACGGAAACCCATCTGCCCTCCGCCGACATCCTTAATCGCTATCCTTCGGTGCCGATGGTGATGATGGACTGGGCGCCGTTTGAAGGGCGCGGCGATATTATTCAGGATAACGCGCTGCTGGGCGGCGAACTGGCCACGCAGTATCTGATTGACCGCGGTTACACCCGCATCGCCTGTATTGCCGGGCCGCTGGATAAAACTCCGGCGCGCCTGCGTCTGGACGGTTTTCATCAGGCGATGGCTGCCAGTGGGCTGGCGGTGCCACCGGGCTATGTGGTGGACGGCGATTTCGAATTTCAGGGCGGTTTTAACGCCATGAATCAGCTGCTGGCGCTCGATCCGCCACCGCAGGCGGTGTTTACCAGCAACGATGCGATGGCGGTGGGCGTCTATCACGCCCTGTATCAGGCGGGACTGCGCGTGCCGCAGGATATGGCGGTGATGGGCTATGACAACATTGAGCTGGCGCGCTATCTGACGCCGCCGCTCAGTACCATTCATCAGCCGAAAGATGAGCTGGGCGAGCTGGCCATTGATACGCTGATTCATCGTATGAGCGATCCCGACGCCAGCCAGCAAACGCTGGTGCTGACGCCGGAGCTGGTGGAGCGCGGTTCGGTTTAACTGCTTTTACGCGTTTTCTCGCGGTTGGCGATCAGGTTACGGCCATCACCCGGCCGTAACATCAGAAACGCCAGCGCCGACAGCACGGTAATCACGCCCATGGTAAAGAAGGTGGCGTGGAACTGCTGCACCGTGGTGCTCTCAAAATCCTGGTAAAAGCGCAGCACGGCGGCGCTGACCGCCACGCCAAAACTGATCGACACCTGCTGCGTTACCGCCAGCACGCTATTGCCGCCGCTGGCGTTCTCATCATTCAAATCCGCCAGCGTGATGGTATTCATGGCGGTAAACTGGGTGGACATCGCCATGCCCAGTACAAACAGCGCCACCAGCAACATGATGATGCTTCCGTCCGGCGACTGCAGCGCGAAGCTGGCGACCAGCACGCCGATGATAACCGTAATGCCCACCAGCGTTTTACGATAGCCAAAGCGGCGCAGCACCTGAGTCACGGTGGATTTAGCCAGCAGCGAGCCAATCGCCGTAGGGCCCATCATGCAGCCGGCGATGATCGCCGGATAGCCAAATCCTACCTGTAACATCAGCGGCATCAGGAACGGAATACAGCCAGTACCGAGACGCGCGGCAATATTACCGATAATCCCGACGGAGAACGTGCGTGTCTTAAACATCGGCAGACTAATCAGCGGAGCCGGATGGCGGCGCGCATGCATAATATAGAGCAGCAGCAATACCACGCCGCTGACCAGCACCAGCACCGCCTGCCACGGCGATACGATACGCTCGCCAAACAGCTCAATACCGATGGAGATCAGCACCAGGCCAAAACCAAACAGCATAAAGCCGCCGAAATCGAAGCGGCGTTTTGGCGTGGTGAAGTCTGGCATATATTTGCGTGCATAGAAGATGCCGGCGATGCCGATAGGAATATTAATCAGGAAGATCCAGTGCCAGCTGGCGTAGGTGACCAGCAGACCGCCGAGCATAGGGCCAAGAATCGGTCCGACCAGGCCGGGCATGGTGACGAAGTTGAGTACCGGCAGCAGTTCGCTGCGCGGATAGGCGCGCAGCAGCGCCAGACGCGCTACCGGCATCATCATTGCTCCGCCAACGCCTTGCACCACGCGCGAAACCACCAGCATGCTCAGCGATCCGGACAGCGCACAGGCCAGTGACCCGAGCGTGAACAGGGAAACCGCCACAATAAACACCTTACGCGTGCCAAAGCGATCGGCCAGCCAGCCGCTGACCGGAATCAACATCGCGACCGTGAGCGTATAACTGATGACAGCGGACTGCATGGCGAGTGGGGAACGTTCAAGGCTGGTGGCAATGGCGGGAAGCGCGGTATTCAGGATGGTGGCGTCGAGAGCCTGCATAAAAAACGCCATGGCGGCGATCCAGGGCAGGCCGGCCATACTGCGCGCGGAGCGAATCATTGAAAATCCTTCTTGAAGAAAATCGGTCAGCAAAGAGCGTAAGTTAAACAGGATAGCATCGGTCGCTGCGACGATGGCGCTGATTTGTGCCGCCGGGATAGCTGATTTGCCTGATTATTGGCCGGGAAATGTCTGTTTTTACCGCGTTCGTATAAAAAAGTAGCTTTCGGTCAATTTTTTTCAGGAAATGCTTGTCACTTCAGATTAACTCCCTATAATGCGCCACCACTGAGACGGCAAAGCGGCAACGCAGGCGGCTCAGCAGGGCGTGAAGTGATTCACCCCGCCGGAGAAAAACGCTGAAAAAAGTGTTTGACTCTGAAGGAGGAAAGCGTAATATACGCCACCTCGCGACAGCAGGCCGAACGCCGCGTCGCACCGCTCTTTAACAATTTATCAGACAATCTGTGTGGGCACTCGCAGGATTGATATCAGCGTCTCCGGACGTAAAAAATATCAAGTCTTTGCTGAGTGAACACGTAATTCATTACGAAGTTTAATTCACAGAGCATCGCTGCACTCGTTGCAGCAAATCAAACTTAAATTGAAGAGTTTGATCATGGCTCAGATTGAACGCTGGCGGCAGGCCTAACACATGCAAGTCGAACGGCAGCACAGAAGAGCTTGCTCTTTGGGTGGCGAGTGGCGGACGGGTGAGTAATGTCTGGGAAACTGCCCGATGGAGGGGGATAACTACTGGAAACGGTAGCTAATACCGCATAACGTCGCAAGACCAAAGTGGGGGACCTTCGGGCCTCACACCATCGGATGTGCCCAGATGGGATTAGCTAGTAGGTGGGGTAATGGCTCACCTAGGCGACGATCCCTAGCTGGTCTGAGAGGATGACCAGCCACACTGGAACTGAGACACGGTCCAGACTCCTACGGGAGGCAGCAGTGGGGAATATTGCACAATGGGCGCAAGCCTGATGCAGCCATGCCGCGTGTATGAAGAAGGCCTTCGGGTTGTAAAGTACTTTCAGCGGGGAGGAAGGCGGTGAGGTTAATAACCTTGCCGATTGACGTTACCCGCAGAAGAAGCACCGGCTAACTCCGTGCCAGCAGCCGCGGTAATACGGAGGGTGCAAGCGTTAATCGGAATTACTGGGCGTAAAGCGCACGCAGGCGGTCTGTTAAGTCAGATGTGAAATCCCCGGGCTTAACCTGGGAACTGCATTTGAAACTGGCAGGCTTGAGTCTCGTAGAGGGGGGTAGAATTCCAGGTGTAGCGGTGAAATGCGTAGAGATCTGGAGGAATACCGGTGGCGAAGGCGGCCCCCTGGACGAAGACTGACGCTCAGGTGCGAAAGCGTGGGGAGCAAACAGGATTAGATACCCTGGTAGTCCACGCCGTAAACGATGTCGACTTGGAGGTTGTGCCCTTGAGGCGTGGCTTCCGGAGCTAACGCGTTAAGTCGACCGCCTGGGGAGTACGGCCGCAAGGTTAAAACTCAAATGAATTGACGGGGGCCCGCACAAGCGGTGGAGCATGTGGTTTAATTCGATGCAACGCGAAGAACCTTACCTGGCCTTGACATCCAGAGAACTTAGCAGAGATGCTTTGGTGCCTTCGGGAACTCTGAGACAGGTGCTGCATGGCTGTCGTCAGCTCGTGTTGTGAAATGTTGGGTTAAGTCCCGCAACGAGCGCAACCCTTATCCTTTGTTGCCAGCGGCTCGGCCGGGAACTCAAAGGAGACTGCCGGTGATAAACCGGAGGAAGGTGGGGATGACGTCAAGTCATCATGGCCCTTACGGCCAGGGCTACACACGTGCTACAATGGCGCATACAAAGAGAAGCGACCTCGCGAGAGCAAGCGGACCTCATAAAGTGCGTCGTAGTCCGGATTGGAGTCTGCAACTCGACTCCATGAAGTCGGAATCGCTAGTAATCGTAGATCAGAATGCTACGGTGAATACGTTCCCGGGCCTTGTACACACCGCCCGTCACACCATGGGAGTGGGTTGCAAAAGAAGTAGGTAGCTTAACCTTCGGGAGGGCGCTTACCACTTTGTGATTCATGACTGGGGTGAAGTCGTAACAAGGTAACCGTAGGGGAACCTGCGGTTGGATCACCTCCTTACCTGAAGATACTTTCCCGCGAAGTGCTCACACAGATTGTCTGATAGAAAAGTAACGAGCAGGACGGCTGCGAAGTCGTGACACTTTGTGTCCCCTTCGTCTAGCGGTTAGGACTCCGCCCTTTCACGGCGGCAACAGGGGTTCGAATCCCCTAGGGGACGCCACTGCTTGGTGACAGGTGAAAGGTGTCTCCACAGAATATCTCAAAACTGACGGTAACGTCGTGTTTGAGATATTGCTCTTTAACAATCCGGAACAAGCTGAAAATTTGAAACGACGCGTCGTGTTCATTCTCCGTAATAAGAATGAAATGGCGATGCGTTCGAGTCTCTCAAATGCTTGCAGTCCGCAGCGTTGCAAAACGCCTGTGGGTTGTGAGGTTAAGCGACTAAGCGTACACGGTGGATGCCCTGGCAGTCAGAGGCGATGAAGGACGTGCTAATCTGCGAAAAGCGACGGTAAGGTGATATGAACCGCTACAGCCGTCGATGTCCGAATGGGGAAACCCAGTGTGTTTCGACACACTATCGTTAACTGAATACATAGGTTAACGAGGCGAACCGGGGGAACTGAAACATCTAAGTACCCCGAGGAAAAGAAATCAACCGAGATTCCCCCAGTAGCGGCGAGCGAACGGGGAGCAGCCCAGGACCTGAATCAGCTTGTGCATCAGTGGAAGCGTCTGGAAAGTCGCGCGATACCGGGTGACAGCCCCGTACACGAAGATGCATGAGTTGTGAGTCCGACGAGTAGGGCGGGACACGTGGTATCCTGTCTGAATATGGGGGGACCATCCTCCAAGGCTAAATACTCCTGACTGACCGATAGTGAACCAGTACCGTGAGGGAAAGGCGAAAAGAACCCCGGCGAGGGGAGTGAAACAGAACCTGAAACCGTGTACGTACAAGCAGTGGGAGCCTACTTGTTAGGTGACTGCGTACCTTTTGTATAATGGGTCAGCGACTTATATTCTGTAGCAAGGTTAACCGCATAGGGGAGCCGAAGGGAAACCGAGTCTTAATTGGGCGTTAAGTTGCAGGGTATAGACCCGAAACCCGGTGATCTAGCCATGGGCAGGTTGAAGGTTGGGTAACACTAACTGGAGGACCGAACCGACTAATGTTGAAAAATTAGCGGATGACTTGTGGCTGGGGGTGAAAGGCCAATCAAACCGGGAGATAGCTGGTTCTCCCCGAAAGCTATTTAGGTAGCGCCTCGTGAACTCATCTCCGGGGGTAGAGCACTGTTTCGGCTAGGGGGCCATCCCGGCTTACCAACCCGATGCAAACTGCGAATACCGGAGAATGTTATCACGGGAGACACACGGCGGGTGCTAACGTCCGTCGTGAAGAGGGAAACAACCCAGACCGCCAGCTAAGGTCCCAAAGTCATGGTTAAGTGGGAAACGATGTGGGAAGGCACAGACAGCCAGGATGTTGGCTTAGAAGCAGCCATCATTTAAAGAAAGCGTAATAGCTCACTGGTCGAGTCGGCCTGCGCGGAAGATGTAACGGGGCTAAACCATGCACCGAAGCTGCGGCAGCGACACTATGTGTTGTTGGGTAGGGGAGCGTTCTGTAAGCCGCTGAAGGTGTGCTGTGAGGCACGCTGGAGGTATCAGAAGTGCGAATGCTGACATAAGTAACGATAAAGCGGGTGAAAAGCCCGCTCGCCGGAAGACCAAGGGTTCCTGTCCAACGTTAATCGGGGCAGGGTGAGTCGACCCCTAAGGCGAGGCTGAAAAGCGTAGTCGATGGGAAACAGGTTAATATTCCTGTACTTGGTGTTACTGCGAAGGGGGGACGGAGAAGGCTAGGTTATCCGGGCGACGGTTGTCCCGGTTTAAGCGTGCAGGTGTGAAGACCAGGCAAATCCGGTCTTCTTTAACACTGAGGCGTGATGACGAGCCGCTACGGCGGTGAAGTAACTGATGCCCTGCTTCCAGGAAAAGCCTCTAAGCTCCAGGTAACACGAAATCGTACCCCAAACCGACACAGGTGGTCAGGTAGAGAATACCAAGGCGCTTGAGAGAACTCGGGTGAAGGAACTAGGCAAAATGGTGCCGTAACTTCGGGAGAAGGCACGCTGGCGCGTAGGTGAGGGGACTTGCTCCCGGAGCCGAGGCCAGTCGAAGATACCAGCTGGCTGCAACTGTTTATTAAAAACACAGCACTGTGCAAACACGAAAGTGGACGTATACGGTGTGACGCCTGCCCGGTGCCGGAAGGTTAATTGATGGGGTTATCCGCAAGGAGAAGCTCTTGATCGAAGCCCCGGTAAACGGCGGCCGTAACTATAACGGTCCTAAGGTAGCGAAATTCCTTGTCGGGTAAGTTCCGACCTGCACGAATGGCGTAATGATGGCCAGGCTGTCTCCACCCGAGACTCAGTGAAATTGAAATCGCTGTGAAGATGCAGTGTACCCGCGGCAAGACGGAAAGACCCCGTGAACCTTTACTATAGCTTGACACTGAACATTGAGCCTTGATGTGTAGGATAGGTGGGAGGCTTTGAAGCGCGGACGCCAGTCTGCGTGGAGCCAACCTTGAAATACCACCCTTTAATGTTTGATGTTCTAACGTAGGCCCGTAATCCGGGCTGCGGACAGTGTCTGGTGGGTAGTTTGACTGGGGCGGTCTCCTCCCAAAGCGTAACGGAGGAGCACGAAGGTTGGCTAATCCTGGTCGGACATCAGGAGGTTAGTGCAATGGCATAAGCCAGCTTGACTGCGAGAGTGACGGCTCGAGCAGGTGCGAAAGCAGGTCATAGTGATCCGGTGGTTCTGAATGGAAGGGCCATCGCTCAACGGATAAAAGGTACTCCGGGGATAACAGGCTGATACCGCCCAAGAGTTCATATCGACGGCGGTGTTTGGCACCTCGATGTCGGCTCATCACATCCTGGGGCTGAAGTAGGTCCCAAGGGTACGGCTGTTCGCCGTTTAAAGTGGTACGCGAGCTGGGTTTAGAACGTCGTGAGACAGTTCGGTCCCTATCTGCCGTGGGCGCTGGAGAATTGAGGGGGGTTGCTCCTAGTACGAGAGGACCGGAGTGAACGCACCGCTGGTGTTCGGGTTGTCATGCCAATGGCACTGCCCGGTAGCTAAGTGCGGAAGAGATAAGTGCTGAAAGCATCTAAGCACGAAACTTGCCCCGAGATGAGTTCTCCCTGACCCCTTGAGGGTCCTGAAGGGACGTTGAAGACGACGACGTTGATAGGCCGGGTGTGTAAGCGCAGCGATGCGTTGAGCTAACCGGTACTAATGACCCGTGAGGCTTAACCTTACAACGCCAGAGGCGTTTTGGTCCGAGAGACCGGAGAATTTTCAGCTTGTGACGGATAAAGAATCAGCTTTGTTCTGCGGACGCGAGTCCGGAGGATTTTGCGCTGAGGCGAGGCGGCAAGCGAAGGAAAGGAAGGAGCATACACGAGTATGTGACTGACTTTGCGAGCGCGGCCAACGCGGCATCAGTGCGAAAGACGCGGGACAGGGCACAAAGAATTTGCCTGGCGGCAACAGCGCGGTGGTCCCACCTGACCCCATGCCGAACTCAGAAGTGAAACGCCGTAGCGCCGATGGTAGTGTGGGGCCTCCCCATGCGAGAGTAGGGAACTGCCAGGCATCAAATAAGTGAAGAAGCCCCGGACGAGAGTCCGGGGCTTTTTTACGTCCGTACTCCGGCAAATTTCCCGCCGAAAACCGTGTGATTAGCGGTTTTTTAGCCATTGAACAATATACTCTGCAACCTGATCGGGCTGATTAATATCCAGCACCGGTACCTGAAGCGCTAACGCTTCATCCGTCGCTACGGCAATCACCCAGTCATCCAGCAATTCATCAATTTCTCCCTTAACGCCGCGCCGCCATAGCACCATCCTGGGTACGGGTTCCTGTTTAAACCCCTCGACCAGCACCAGATCCAGCGATGCAGCGTCCATACGGCTTGCCAGCTGCGCTAAACTAAACGGCTGTTGCGGCGTTTCGCACATTAACGCCCAGCGTTGTTCGCTGGCGACGATCACCTGATCGGCTCCCGCTTTGCGCAGCAGATAACTGTCTTTTCCCGGCGTATCGATGTCCATCTGATGATGGGTATGCTTGATCAGCCCGGGGCGAATGCCCTGCGCTCTCAGTAGCGGAATCACCTGTTGTAACAGGGTGGTTTTGCCGGTGCCACTCCAGCCCACCACCGCCAGTAGCGGCACACTCATCACGCACTTTCCTCATTAACCAAATCGTCAGGCGTATTGATATTGCGGAAGGCGGCTTCATCATCATCAAACAGTACGCCGTGTCCGCCATGTTCTCGCATGAACTGCATCAGACGACGTTCTCCGCGCAGCAGCCACGCTTCCAGATCATCGGCCAGCGCACGATGCACCAGGGCCAGCGCCGGATGATCACGCTGACCCGATGTCACCCACACGGCGGCGGCTGCACCACGCTGCTGCCACAGCCGTGCAACAAAATCCTGCGGTAGCCACGGCGTATCGCAGGCGCAAAACGCCACCCATTCGGTCTGGCTGTGCCGCAGGCCGCTGAGCATGCCTGCCAGCGGACCGGGATAATCAGGCAGCGAATCACGAATCACCTGACAACCACTTGCCTGATAACGATCAATGTTACGGTTGGCGCTAATCAACACAATATTGACCTGCGGCTGTAAACGCTGCAGAACGTGCTGATAAAGCGGTTTGCCCTGTAATGGCAGCAAGCCCTTATCCTGACCTCCCATACGGCTGCCTTGCCCGCCTGCGAGGATCACACCGGTAAATGCGGTCATCTTCGTCTCCCTGTTTATTCTGGACGATACTTAACTCGCGGTAGCGAACCACCTGCGCAAAGGAATCAATGATGAAATATCACCGACTCAATGAACTGCTCGAACTGCTGCAGCCTGCCTGGCAGCAAGAACCCGATCTCAACCTGCTGGCATTTTTACAAAAACTGGCGCAGGAATCAGGTTTCAGTGGCCCATTAAGTGAATTAAGCGATGACGTATTGATTTACCATCTCAAAATGCGTGATGCCGGTAGTCAGGCTGTGATCCCGGGTCTGAAGAAAGATTATGAAGTGGACTTCAAAAGCGCGCTATTACGTGCGCGCGGTGTGATCAAGGATGATGAGTAGTGTTATCCTTGCGCGTTCAACGCACAGGTAACATACAGGCACAATGATGAGCGAAGCCGCTTTTAATTTTCAGACGCTGAATCCCGACGTCATCCTCGATGCGCTCTGGGATGCCGGTCTGCGGGTCGAGTCCGGCTTAACCGCCCTGAACAGCTACGAAAACCGCGTCTATCAGTTCAGCGATGAGGATAAGCGACGCTATGTCGCTAAGTTCTATCGTCCGCAGCGCTGGAGTGCCGCGCAGATCGCTGAAGAGCATCGGTTTGCTCAGGATCTGCTGGACGATGAAGTGCCGGTTGCCGCACCGCTGGCGCTGCAGGGCAATACGCTCAATCAGCACGCTGGCTTTATGTTCGCGGTGTTCCCCAGCCTCGGTGGCCGGCAGTATGAAACTGACAATGAAGAGCAGATGGAGTGGGTGGGGCGTTTCCTTGGCCGTATCCATCAAACCGGACGCCATAGCCCGTTCCGCCAGCGGCCCACTTTGGGCCTGCAGGAGTATGTGGTTGAGCCACGTCTGCAGCTGGAACAGAGCGCGCTGGTGCCCGCCTCGCTGAAGGATGCGCTACTGAAGGCGTTAGATAAACTCAGCGCCACGCTGCAGCAGAGCTGGCACAGCCAGTGGCAACCGCTCCGGCTGCACGGTGACTGCCATCCCGGCAATATTCTGTGGCGCGATGGGCCGATGTTTGTCGATCTCGATGACGCGCGCACCGGTCCGGCTGTGCAGGATTTGTGGATGCTGGTGAACGGCAGCCGTCAGGAGCAATTGATCCAGTGGGATATTTTGCTGGAAGCGTATAACGAATTCGGTGATTTCGATTTACACGAATTGACACTGATTGAGTCTTTACGCGCCATGCGCATGGTTTATTATCTGGCCTGGGTGGTACGCCGCTGGCAGGATCCCGCTTTTCCGCGCGCCTTCCCCTGGATGACCGATGAGGACTTCTGGCGCCGGCAGATTGCACTATTTATCGAGCAGGAAAGGCTGTTACACGAACCGCCGTTACAGCTTAGCCCGCAATTTTAATGAAGTACTCAGGAGATGTTCTCACGATGAAAAAGATTTGGTTTGCGCTGGTAGGTTTGATGCTGGCATTTAGCGCCTCAGCGGCACAGTTCAACGACGGCAAACAGTACGTTACGCTGCCAAAACCGGTCGCCGGTGAGCCGCAGGTTATGGAATTCTTCTCCTTCTTCTGCCCGCACTGCTACCAGTTTGAACGCATTTACCACGTCAGCGATGCGGTGAGAAAGAATCTGCCAGCGGACACCAAAGTGACCAAATATCACGTTGATTTCCTCGGCGGCGACTTCGGTCCGGTGGTCACGCATGCGTGGGCAGTGGCAATGGCGCTGGGTGTGGAAGATAAAGTGACCGCACCGATTTTCGATGGCATCCAGAAGACCCAGACCATTACCGACGCAGCCAGCCTGAAAGAAACCTTCATTAAAGCAGCGGGCATCACCTCTGAAGATTACGATGCAGCGTGGAACAGCTTCGCCGTGAAGGCGCTGGTTGCACAGCAGCAGAAAGCGGCTTCAGATGTAAATCTGCAGGGCGTACCGGCGATTTTCGTTAACGGCAAATACATGGTTAACAACGGCGGCCTGGACACCAGCTCAATGGATAACTTCGTGGCGGATTATGCCAACGTCGTGAAATTCCTGGTTGAGAAAAAGTAATTAAGCGCTGAAAACGCGATGGCTTATGCTGTAGCGGCGCGGTTATCACCCGCCGCTACAGTGAAACCAACCCACACCACATCCTTAATTCACGAATCTATTCATCCCTTACAGCCAGCGTTTTTTGATTACCCTTTCGCTTAATATCCACATAGACGATCGCCTTTTTAAAAAGGTGTTTCGTATCACGGCAAGATTATAACTGACTGATTGTAAAATCATTTTAATCGTAAAATGATTGCAATTAACGTAAATAACAATACGTTATGAATTTTACGCACAAAGTTATCCACAAGATGATCCTTGCGATCCGCGCCGCGTAACCGCGAAAAAGATCCTCACTTTCTGCTGTTACTTCAACATTGTTCGCTGGTTGTGGCATCCTTATAACCCTGATTATCGCAACGAAGAAAATACAAACCTATGGCGCAAATTGCAGAAAATCCCCTGATTCTGGTAGATGGCTCTTCCTACCTCTACCGTGCATATCATGCCTTTCCGCCGCTGACCAACAGTGCGGGTGAGCCAACCGGCGCCATGTATGGTGTGCTCAACATGCTGAAAAGCTTGCTGATGCAGTATCAACCCAGCCATGTGGCTGTGGTCTTCGATGCCAAAGGCAAAACGTTCCGCGATGAGCTGTTTGAAAATTACAAATCGCATCGTCCACCGATGCCGGACGATTTACGCGCGCAAATCGCGCCGCTGCACGAGATGGTAAAAGCCATGGGGCTGCCGCTGCTGGCGGTGTCCGGCGTGGAAGCCGATGACGTGATTGGCACGCTGGCGCTGGAAGCGGAAAAGCAGGGGCGTGCGGTGCTGATCAGCACCGGCGATAAAGATATGGCGCAGCTGGTGACGCCGGGCATTACCCTGATTAACACCATGACCAACACCGTGCTCGGTCCGGAAGAAGTCGAGCAGAAATACGGAGTACCGCCTTCGCTGATTATCGATTTCCTCGCCATGATGGGCGACAGCTCGGATAACATCCCGGGCGTTCCGGGCGTGGGCGAGAAAACCGCACAGGCGCTGCTGCAGGGGCTGGGCGGCATGCAATGCATCTACGACAACCTTGATAAAGTGGCCGGGCTCTCCTTCCGTGGAGCAAAAACCATGGCGGCGAAGCTGGAGCAGAATCGCGATGTGGCATTTCTCTCCTACCAGCTGGCGACCATCAAAACCGATGTGGAACTGGAGCTGGCCTGCGAGCAGCTGACGGTTAACGAGCCTGACGTCGAAGCATTGCAGACGCTGTTTAGCCGCTATGAATTCAAACGCTGGCTTGCCGATCTGCAGGAAGGAAAATGGCTGCAGGGTAAAAAGAGCAATAGCCAGGCGCAGAAATCGCTGCCGGATGAACCCGCCGTGGCCGCAGCGGAAACGGTCAGCGTGCTGTCATCCGACGGCTATGTCACCATCCTCGACGAGGCGACCTTTGCCGACTGGCTGAAAAAACTGCAAAGCGCCGACGTGTTTGCTTTTGACCTGGAAACCGATTCGCTGGATACCCTGAGCGCCAATATTGTCGGCATTGCCTTCGCCGTGGCACCGGGCGAGGCCGCTTACCTGCCGGTGGCGCATGACTATCTTGACGCGCCACCGCAGCTGGATCGCGCCGCGGTGCTGAAGCAGCTGAAACCGCTGCTGGAGGACAGTAAAGCAGCGAAGGTCGGGCAGAATCTGAAGTACGATCGTGGCGTACTGAAAAATTACGATATTGAGCTGAACGGCATCAAATTCGACACCATGCTGGAGTCTTACTGCCTGAACAGCGTCGGCGGCAAGCATGATATGGACAGCCTGGCGGCCCGCTGGCTTAACCACAAAACCGTCACTTTCGAAGAAATTGCCGGTAAAGGTAAAAATCAGCTCACCTTCAATCAGATCGCGCTTGAGCAGGCGGCGCACTATGCGGCAGAAGACGCTGACGTCACGCTGCAGCTTCACCTGCAGATGTGGCCGAAGCTGGAGCAGGAAGCCGGTCCGAAGCAGGTATTCGAGGCGATTGAGATGCCGCTGGTGACGGTCATTTCCCGCGTAGAGCGCAACGGTGTGCTGATCGATCAGAACATCCTCGCGAAACATTCGCAGGAGCTGACCTCGCGTCTGGCCGAGCTGGAGCTGAAGGCGCACGAGCTGGCCGGCGAGCCTTTCAACCTCTCCTCCACCAAACAGCTGCAAACCATTCTGTTTGAGAAGCAGGGAATTAAGCCGACGAAGAAAACGCCGGGCGGCGCGCCATCGACCAGTGAAGAAGTGCTGGCTGAGCTGGCGCTCGACTATCCGCTGCCGAAAGTAATTCTTGAGCATCGCGGCCTGTCGAAGCTGAAATCCACTTACACCGATAAGCTGCCGCAGATGATCAATCCGATCACCGGCCGGGTACACACCTCTTATCACCAGGCGGTGACGGCCACCGGACGACTCTCCTCGACCGACCCGAACCTGCAAAACATTCCGGTGCGCAACGAAGAGGGACGGCGCATTCGTCAGGCGTTTATTGCGGGCGCGGATAAGCGCATCGTGGCTGCCGACTATTCGCAGATTGAGCTGCGAATCATGGCGCACCTGTCGCAGGACAAAGGCCTGCTGGATGCGTTTGCGCAGGGTGAGGATATCCACCGCGCCACGGCGTCTGAAGTTTTCGGTGTGGCGCTAAGCAAGGTTTCCGGTGAGCAGCGCCGCAGTGCGAAAGCGATTAACTTCGGACTGATTTATGGCATGAGCGCATTTGGTTTGTCGCGTCAGCTGAACATTGGTGCCGGCGAAGCGAAGAAGTACATGGATCTCTACTTTGAGCGCTATCCGGGCGTGCTGCGTTATATGGAAGCGACGCGCGCGCAAGCCGCGGATAAGGGATACGTCGAGACGCTGGATGGTCGTCGTCTGTGGCTGCCGGACATCAACTCCAGCAATGCCATTCGCCGTAAAGCTGCCGAACGTGCGGCGATCAACGCACCGATGCAGGGCACCGCGGCGGACATCATCAAACGTGCCATGATCGCCGTTGACGGCTGGCTGCTGCTGCAGAACAGTGATGAGGTGAAAATGATCATGCAGGTACACGATGAACTGGTATTTGAGATCCACAAAGATGCCGTCGCAGGTGCCAGCCAGACGATCCGCGAACTGATGGAGAACAGCATGAAGCTGGATGTACCGCTGCAGGTTGAAGTGGGAACCGGCGATAACTGGGATCAGGCGCACTAAGGGCCCGCTGCTCGCCACAGATGCTGGTGGCGGGCAGCGTCATAAGAAAAAAGTTTACTTAATCGGTTCAGCCGGTCATCAAAACTGCCGGTAAAATACAGGTTAAGTAACTGCTTATCGGCTAAGCATTTTTTTGGTAATTAAACTACATGCCCTGCGCGAAAATGTGACGAAGCTGGTAAAAAAGATGTCGAATTCTGAAACTTAACAACAAAAAACCCTTTGTTGGTCAGAAAAAATCGGGTAAAGTTCATCGCGTAGGGTACAGAGGTAAGATGTTCTATCTTTCAGACCTTTTACTTCACGTAATCGGATTTGGCTGAATATTAGCCGCCCCAGTCATTTATGACTGGGGCGTTTTTTATTGGGCTTTTTCTGAAAAAAAGCGGACGCAAAGGTCCGCTCAGGCGCTACTCTGACAGCGCTTCACCGTCGCCTTCCTGCGCCGGAGTCAGCTCGCTAAACCAGGTATCAAGTTTCTGACGCAGCTTATCGACGCCCAGTTTTTTCAGCGATGAGAACATCTCGACCTGGACATCGCCCATAAATGCCAGCGATGCCTCACGCACCATGTTCAGCTGCGCTTTACGGGCACCGGAAGCCAGCTTGTCGGCTTTAGTCAGCAGAATCATAACTGGAATACCGCTCTGCACCGCCCACTCAACCATTTGCTGATCGAGATCTTTAAGCGGATGGCGGATATCCATCAGTACCACCAGTCCTTTCAGGGCCTGACGTTTCTGCAAATATTCACCCAGCGCGCGCTGCCATTTACGCTTCATCTCTTCCGGGACTTCCGCATAACCGTAACCTGGTAAATCCACCAGGCGTTTGCCTTCCACCACTTCAAACAGGTTAATCAGCTGCGTTCGGCCTGGTGTTTTACTGGTACGCGCCAGGCTTTTCTGGTTGGTCAGGGTATTCAGCGCGCTGGATTTGCCTGCATTTGAGCGCCCGGCAAAGGCAACTTCAATGCCCGTATCCGCCGGTAGATGACGAATATCCGGCGCGCTGAGCATGAAATGGGTGACGTGATAGTTCAAAGCAGACAATGTAAAACTCCAGCAGAATGATCGGGCAATGGCGCTGATTATACCTGTTATGGCGCAAAAGTGCCCGACAGGCGTCTTAACGCGCCATTTTGTAAGAGATCGCCGCTAACTGCTACCAGTGATGACGGATTCATGCAACATTCATTCGTTATATTACTGTTTATTTTCAATAGCTTACGTTAAACATGAAAAAGACCGCTCTAAATTAGAGACAAGTCTCACTTGTTCAATTTACTGTTTGGTCTACATTTGTTGTCAGTGCACGGCAGCACCCATCAGGATGATGAGCTCAGGAGCGTCGGGGATGACCGCGAGCATGGCAGGAGAGCGATTCAGGCAGGAATCGGACAGGGACAGGGATTACTCGCAGGAGCGATGTGGCGATGGAGCAACCGGGACGTTGTGAGCCGTAAAGGATTTGACGCGTGTTTCCTTCGTATGAAGGTGCGAAATAAGGCGATAGCACAGGCTATCGCCTTTTTTCTTTGTCATCTTTCTGCTAGATTTCGCCGCAATTCTATACTGAACTCACCAGGCATCGCCGAGACCGAACACATGAAGCAACCTGCACCAGCCCAGCGTGGCAAACCTGCTGCTAAAGCCAAACGCAAATCGCGTGAAGAACTGAACCAGGAAGCCCGCGATCGCAAGCGCGATAAAAAGCACAGCGGCCACAAATCTGGCAGCCGCGCCAACCCGGAAATGCAAAGCGCCGGTAAAGGGCACAGCAAAAAGAGCGCCGATCCGCGCGTGGGCAGCAAAAAGCCAGTCGCGCTGGTGGCGGACGGCAAAACCCTGCCCGAGAAGAAAGTGGCGAAGCCAAAGCCCAAAGCCGAAAAAGTGCGTCTGACGCCGCAGGAAGAGCTGGCCAAGCTGGAGAACGATGAGCGTCTCGACACGCTGCTCGATCGCCTTGAGAGCGGCGAAACCCTGAGCGCAGAAGATCAGGCGTGGCTGGATGAGACGCTGGATCGCATTGACGAGCTGATGGAGACGCTGGGCATTGCGCTGGACGACGACGCCGAAGACGAGCAGGCAGAAGAGGATATGATGCGCCTGCTTAAGGGCCACTAACCGCCATTTTTGATCGGCATGCGGCTTTGCGCATGCCGCGCTAAACAGGTATTCACCTATGTTTTGGCCTGGATCAATTTTAGCGCTGCTGCTGACATGTTATCTGCTGTGGTTATTGTTTAAACTACGCCGCCTGTCGCGGCTGAAATCGCGCTTACGGCGGCGTTCCGCCCAGCGCTTCGTCTCCTCTTCTGCCACGCGACCCGCCCTCAGACGACGTCACCGTAAGGAGTGAGCATGTCATCGCAGCAGATTGAGTGGGATCAGCGGCTCATCGAAAAATACAATTACGCCGGTCCGCGTTACACCTCCTATCCCACCGCGCTGGAATTCAGTGAAAGCTTTGGCGCGAGCGATTTTCAGCGCGCGGTTGAGCGCTATCCCGAGCGCGCGCTATCGCTGTATGTGCATATCCCGTTCTGCCATCGTCTGTGTTACTTCTGCGGCTGCAATAAAATCGTGACGCGCCAGCTGCACAAGGCCGATCGCTATCTGGAGGTTCTGGCGCAGGAGATTCGTCAGCGCGCACCGCTGTTTGCCGGCCGTCGCGTTACGCAGCTGCACTGGGGCGGCGGCACGCCTACCTTCCTTAATCAGCAGCAGGTCAGCCGGCTGGTGGCGCTGCTGCGCAGCCATTTCGACATCGCTGACGACGTTGAGATGTCGATCGAAGTCGATCCGCGTGAAATTGAGCTGGAGATGATCGATCATCTGCGCGCAGAGGGCTTCAATCGTCTGAGCATGGGCGTGCAGGATTTCAACAAGACAGTGCAGGAGCGGGTCAATCGCGTTCAGGATGAAGAGACCATTTTCGCCCTGGTGCAGCGTGCCCGCGCGCAGGGATTCCGCTCAGTCAGTCTGGATTTAATCTACGGCCTGCCGCTGCAGACGCCAGAGAGCTTTGCCTTTACGCTGCAGCGGGTGATTGCGCTCAATCCGGATCGCCTTAGCGTCTTCAACTATGCGCACATGCCTGCGCTGTTTGCCGCTCAGCGCAAAATCAAAGATGAGGAGCTGCCGACGGCGGCGCAGAAGCTGCAAATCCTGCAGCAAACCATCGCGACGCTGACCGGTGCGGGATACCAGTTTATTGGCATGGACCATTTTGCCAAACCGGATGATGAACTGGCGGTGGCGCAGCGCGCCGGCGTACTGCATCGCAATTTCCAGGGTTATACCACGCAGGGCGAAACCGAACTGCTCGGACTGGGGGTTTCGGCCATCAGCATGCTGGGCGACAGCTATGCGCAGAATCAGAAAGAGTTAAAAGCCTGGTATGCCAGCGTTGAGCAGCAGGGCCATGCGCTGTGGCGCGGTTTAACCCTGAGCGAGGATGATTGTCTGCGGCGGGATGTGATTAAAGCGCTGATCTGTAACTTTGCGCTGGATTTTGCCGACATCGAAGCCCGGTGGCCAGTGGTGTTTGAACGCTATTTTGCTGAGGATTTAGCGCTGCTGGCGCCGCTGGTGGCGGACGGCTTGCTTGAGATCGGTGAGCGCCGGCTGCAGGTCACCGGCATTGGCCGTCTGCTGATTCGCAACATCTGCATGTGCTTTGACCGCTATCTGCGGCAGAAAGCACGGATGCAGCAATTTTCGCGGGTAATTTAAGCATAAAGGGAGCCAGCGCTCCCTTTATGTTAACTGAACAGACTGACGCTGATGGCGCAGACCACGGCGGCCAGCGCGGTTTGCGGTGAGTGAGTCACAGCATTACCGATTGCCGCCACGTTATGCGCGATCAGCTGGATGACAGATTGCAACATGTTAGCCTCTCCCGATTGCCGCCCGTATGATACTGAACGGCACCGGTCTGTACAGATGTTACGCGCAGAAAATGTGCAATAAATAACCCTTTTACACTTTTCCGCGTTATTCCATGCCCAGTTCTTTCAGTTTACGCGTGAGCGTATTGCGGCCCCAGCCCAGTAAACGTGCCGCTTCCTGCTTGTGGCCCTGCGTATGACGCAGCGCAGTGGTCAGCAGCGTACGCTCCATCTCCGGCTGTGCTTCTGACAGCAGGTTCTGATGACCGGAACGCAGCGCGCGGTCTGCCCACTGCGCCAGCAGCGTTGCCCAGCTGTCCGGCAGCGACTGCACCGGATTTTCCGGCGTACTCGACTCAAACAGCTCCGGCGGCAGATCCTGAATCAGCACTTCCTGGCCTGCGGCCATGACCGTCAGCCAGCGGCAGGTGTTCTCCAGCTGGCGCACGTTACCCGACCAGTGCAGTCGCGTCAGCGCGGCTTCAGTCTCCGGATGCAGAATTTTCGCTTCCACGCCCAGCTCACGCGCTGCGACCTGCAGGAAGTAGCGCGCCAGACGCGGGATATCCTCGCGACGTTCACGCAGCGGCGGCAGATGCACGCGAATCACGTTGAGGCGATGGAACAGGTCCTCACGGAATTTGCCCTCCTGCACGCGCAGCTCCAGATTCTGGTGGGTAGCGGCGATGATGCGCACATCCACTTTGACCGGCGCATAGCCGCCAACACGATAGAACTGGCCATCGGCCAGCACGCGCAGCAGGCGCGTCTGTACATCAAGCGGCATATCGCCGATTTCGTCGAGAAACAGCGTGCCGCCATCAGCCTGCTCAAAGCGGCCCTGACGAATCTGGTTCGCGCCGGTAAACGCGCCTTTCTCGTGGCCAAACAGCTCCGATTCGATCAAATCCTTCGGGATCGCCGCCATATTCAGCGCGATAAACGGGGATTTGCCGCGCGGGCTGTGGCGATGCAGCGCATGCGCGACCAGCTCTTTACCGGTACCGGACTCGCCATTGATCAGCACGCTGATCGACGAACGCGACAGACGGCCGATGATGCGGAAGACATCCTGCATCGCCGGCGCTTCGCCGATGATGTCGGTGGTCGGGCCGCTTACCGGCTGATTGCGCGGCTGCTGCTGCTCCTGATAGTGACTGATGGCGCGCTCTACCAGCGCGACCGCTTCATCAATATCAAACGGCTTAGGCAGGTAATCAAATGCGCCCTGCTGATAAGCGCTGACCGCCGCGTCGAGGTCCGAATGCGCGGTCATAATGATGACCGGCAGCATCGGATGACGCTGTTTGATCTGCTTCAGCAGCGCCAGACCATCCATGCCTGGCATACGAATATCCGACAATAATACGTCCGGGGTTTTGGTCGAGAGCGCATCCAGCACCTCGTTGCCGCTGTCAAAGGTGGCGCAGCTTAAACCGGCTCCAGTGAGCGCACGTTCAAGCACCCAGCGGATGGAGCTATCGTCATCGACGATCCAGACTATCCCTCGTTGCATAGAAACCTCACTGGCGAATAGGCAGGTAAACCGAGAATTCGGTGTGGCCTGGCCAACTGTTAAATTCAATTTTTCCCGAATGCTGATCAATCAGGCTGCGGGCGATAGAGAGACCTAAACCGGTGCCGCCTTCGCGTCCGCTGACCATCGGATAGAACAGCGTATCCTGCAGCTGGGCCGGAATGCCCGGGCCATCATCTTCAATGTCGATTCGCGCCACCAGCCGGTAACGCGTGCCGTGTAACGTCAGCTGAAACGCGGTACGGGTACGGATGACAATGGTTCCGCCCGCTTCGCCCAGCGCCTGCAGCGCGTTACGCACCACGTTGAGCAGCACCTGCTCAATCTGGTCCGGGTCGTGCGGCAGCTCCGGCAGGCTGGGGTCATAATCACGCACCAGCGAGACGTTTTCCGGCAGCTCCATCGACACCAGGTTAACCACACGTTCAGCCACCTGATGAATGCTCTGGGTCACGTGCAGTCCGGGCTGCTGCGGACCCAGCAGGCGGTCGACCAGATTACGCAGCCGGTCGGCCTGCTCAATAATCACTTTGGTATATTCATTCAGCGCCGGATCGGGCAGGGCGCGCGATAACAGCTGCGCCGCGCCGCGCAATCCGCCGAGCGGGTTTTTAATTTCGTGCGCCAGGCCGCGTACCAGATCGCGCGCGGCAACCTGCTGGGCGTGCTGAATCTGCTCCTGGCTGAGACGGCGCTGATTATCCATCGGCGCCATTTCCAGCAGAATAAATCCGTCGGGTAGACGCTGTGCCGTAAGTGACATAATGTGCGCGCGGCCATCCACCACTAACGTGACTTCGCTATCGGTAAAGCCCTGGCCTGCCCCTAAACTCTCGCTCATTACCTCAATGTTCAGCGAAAAATAGCCGGTAAGTTCCGGTAAGGGCGTGCCGAACAATTTTCGTGAGCTTTGCGCCAGTAGTTGCTGGACCGCCGGGTTGGCGTAGTGGATAACCAGATCGTTATCGACCAGCAAAATACTGTTGATCAGGGAGTTGAGAATCTGCCCCGCGTCGGGCAGCGTGCCAGTTGCCATACAGCGTTCCTCTGCACTAAATTAGTGCATTATAGCCTTTGGGGACGCAAATCTATCCGTCGAACGATGAATTCGCGGTGAAAAAAGCCCATCCGGAGATGGGCTAAAGTTTCCACGGCAACAAAAAATCTTCAGCGCCAGGATTAGCACCGTCGCGGCGTTGGCGGCTACGGTGCATCTGCGCGAATCTTTTAAGGATTAAACGCTGTAGTACAGTTCGAACTCAACCGGGTGCGGCGTCATGCGTACGCGGTCGTTGTCAGCTTTACGCAGTTCGATGTAAGCATCGATCGCGTCGTCAGTGAACACGCCGCCACGGGTCAGGAACTCGCGGTCTTCGTTCAGTGCGTTCAGCGCTTCTTCCAGTGAACCGGCCACTTTTGGAATCTCAGCTTCTTCTTCCGGCGGCAGGTCGTACAGGTTTTTGTCCATCGCATCGCCAGGGTGGATCTTGTTGATCACGCCGTCGAGGCCGGCCATCAGCAGTGCGGTGAACGCCAGGTATGGGTTAGCCGCTGGATCCGGGAAACGCGCTTCGATACGACGTGCTTTCGGGCTGGCCACTACCGGGATACGGATAGAGGCAGAACGGTTACGTGCTGAGTAAGCCAGCATTACCGGTGCTTCGTAGCCTGGGACCAGACGCTTGTATGAGTTGGTGGTCGGGTTTGCCAGGGCGTTGATGGCTTTAGCGTGCTTGATGATACCGCCGATGTAGAACAGGGCAGTTTCAGACAGGCCGCCGTATTTGTCGCCAGAGAACAGGTTTACGCCGCCTTTAGACAGTGACATGTGGCAGTGCATTCCGGAACCGTTGTCGCCAAACATCGGCTTCGGCATAAAGGTAGCCGTTTTGCCGTAGGCGTGCGCGACGTTGTGCACGACATATTTGTAGATCTGAATTTCGTCAGCTTTCTTGGTCATGGTGTTGAAGCGGGTAGCCACTTCGTTCTGACCCGCGGTTGCCACTTCGTGGTGATGCGCTTCAACCACCAGACCCATCTGCTCCATGGTCAGACACATGGCAGAACGGATGTCCTGTGATGAGTCAACCGGTGGCACCGGGAAGTAGCCGCCTTTCAGACCTGGACGGTGACCTTTGTTACCGCCTTCGTACTCTTTACCGGTGTTCCAGGCTGCTTCGATGTCGTCGATAGCCACGTGTGAGCCGGAAGTTGAAGAGCCGAAACGGATGTCGTCAAACAGGAAGAACTCTGGCTCAGGTCCGAACAGTACGGTGTCGGCGATGCCGGAAGAACGCAGGAACTCTTCTGCGCGCTTGGCAATGGAGCGCGGGTCGCGATCGTAGCCCTGCAGCGTGCCTGGCTCGAGAATGTCACAGCGGATGATGAGCGTCGGATCTTCGAAGAACGGATCCATTACGGCAGTTGTTGCATCCGGCATCAGCACCATGTCTGATTCGTTAATGCCTTTCCAGCCGCCGATGGAAGAGCCATCGAACATTTTGCCTTCTTCGAAGAAGTCAGCGTTAACCTGGTGAGCAGGGATAGTAACGTGCTGTTCTTTACCTTTGGTATCGGTAAAACGCAGGTCAACAAACTTAACTTCGTGCTCGTTCATCATCGAGAGAACGTGTTCAGCGGACATACTCAACTCTCCTGGAAATGGTCATTTTGTCGTCGTGGTGAGAGAACTTCTGTTGCCGGGAATGTGTCACGACTACTGACCACCCCTGACCAAGATCTCGGCAAGCTCTTCAACCGTTGTGCAACTGTCGTTTTCGCTTAAAAGATATAAAGCGAATTCTGTGCCAACTTTATTACAATGGTGAAAATGGCGCTGTGATGCGCCCTGCGGTGAGACGACGGCTGCACCAGCGTGGATGGAATGCACCAAAATAGTGCCGTCAGTTTAGGGGTAAGCACTTAAATGGTGCAAAGCGCCATCAAAGTGCAGCTTAATGCACCGTTATTGGTGCTAAAAACGCGCACTGCGAGAATATTTCGGCGAAAACTGTGATCATGTTCAGTCTTTCGCTTAATCCGTGTACAATACCGCGTTATTTCTATAATGCCTGAGGCAAAGCTGTGATCGAAAATTTGCGTAACATCGCCATCATCGCGCACGTTGACCATGGTAAGACCACCCTGGTTGACAAACTGCTGCAACAGTCCGGTACTTTTGATGCCCGTACCGAAGCGACTGAGCGCGTGATGGACTCCAACGATTTGGAGAAAGAGCGTGGGATTACCATCCTCGCGAAAAACACCGCCATCAAATGGAACGACTACCGTATCAACATCGTTGATACCCCGGGACACGCCGACTTCGGTGGTGAAGTTGAGCGCGTCATGTCCATGGTGGATTCGGTGCTGCTGGTTGTAGACGCGATGGATGGCCCTATGCCGCAAACCCGCTTCGTAACCAAGAAAGCCTTTGCCCACGGTTTGAAGCCGATTGTAGTCATCAACAAAGTTGACCGTCCTGGCGCGCGTCCGGACTGGGTTGTTGACCAGGTATTTGACCTGTTCGTTAACCTCGACGCGACTGACGAGCAGCTCGATTTCCCGATCATTTATGCGTCTGCGCTGAATGGTATCGCCGGTCTGGATCACACCGACATGGCTGACGACATGACCCCGCTGTATCAGGCCATCGTCGACCACGTTTCTCCACCGCAGGTTGAAATTGAAGCCCCACTGCAGATGCAGATCTCGCAGCTGGACTACAACAACTACCTCGGCGTAATCGGTATCGGCCGCATCAAGCGCGGTAAAGTGAAGCCAAACCAGCAGGTTACTGTGATCGACAGCGAAGGGAAAACCCGTAACGCGAAAGTCGGTAAAGTGCTGGGCCATCTGGGTCTGGAGCGTATTGAATCCGACCTGGCTGAAGCGGGCGACATCATCGCTATCACCGGTCTGGGCGAGTTGAACATCTCCGACACCATCTGCGACACGCAGAATGTGGAAGCGCTGCCAGCGCTGAGCGTGGATGAGCCAACCGTAACCATGTTCTTCAACGTCAACACCTCACCGTTCTGTGGTAAAGAAGGTAAGTTTGTGACGTCGCGTCAGATCCTTGAGCGTCTGAACAAAGAACTGGTGCACAACGTAGCGCTGCGCGTAGAAGAAACTGAAGATGCTGATGCATTCCGCGTATCCGGTCGTGGTGAGCTGCACCTGTCAGTTCTGATCGAGAATATGCGTCGTGAAGGCTACGAGCTGGCGGTATCCCGTCCGAAAGTTATCTACCGTGAATTCGAAGGCCGCAAGCAGGAGCCATTCGAAAACGTTACCCTCGACATCGAAGAAACCCATCAGGGTTCAGTGATGCAGGCGATGGGTGAGCGTAAAGGCGACCTGAAAAACATGGATCCGGATGGTAAAGGCCGCGTACGTCTCGACTACGTGATCCCAAGCCGTGGTCTGATCGGCTTCCGTAACGAATTCATGACTATGACTTCCGGTACCGGTCTGCTGTACTCCACCTTCAGCCACTACGACGACGTGCGTCCGGGCGAAGTGGGCCAGCGTCAGAACGGCGTGCTGATCTCCAACGGTCAGGGTAAAGCGGTTGCCTTCGCCCTGTTCGGCCTGCAGGATCGCGGTAAGCTGTTCCTCGGTCACGGTGCGGAAGTGTATGAAGGCCAGATCATCGGTATTCACAGCCGTTCTAACGACCTGACCGTAAACTGCCTGACCGGTAAGAAACTGACCAACATGCGTGCGTCAGGTACTGACGAAGCGACCACCCTGGTACCACCGCAGAAAATGACGCTGGAGCAGGCTATCGAGTTCATCGATGATGACGAACTGGTAGAAGTGACGCCGCAGTCAGTACGTATTCGTAAACGCCACCTGACCGAGAACGATCGCAAACGCGCGTCTCGCGGCAGCAAAGAGTAAGCGAAATCGTCTGATAATAAGCCCCGCACCCGCGGGGCTTTTTTTTGCCTGCCGTCTGAGGCAGCGCGACCCGCACGAAATCAGACCCCGCTTGCGGAATGCGGATTTCCCCTAAGCGTACCTGTTCAGGCTTGCCTTTTACCGCTAGAGTGAATGATCCAGGGAACGTAGAGGAGAGGTGTCATGCTGTACATCTTTGATTTAGGCAATGTGATTGTTGATATCGATTTCAATCGGGTACTCGGCGTCTGGAGCGATCTGGGACGCGTGCCGCTTGCCACGCTGCAGAGCCGTTTTCGCATGGACGAGACCTTCGAGCAGCACGAGCGGGGCGAAATCAGCGACCCGGAGTTTGCTGCCCGGCTGTGTGACCAGCTCGATATTGCCCTGAGCTATCCGCAGTTCACTGCGGGCTGGCAGGCGGTGTTTGTCGGCGTGCGTCCGGAAACGCTGGCGATCATGAACCAGCTGCGCGCCAGCGGCGAGCGCGTGGTGATTCTGTCTAACACCAACCAGCTGCATTTCGAGTTCTGGCCAACGCAGTATCCGGAAGTACAGCAGGCTGCCGACCACATCTATATGTCGCAGGATATCGGCATGCGCAAACCAGAAGCGCGCATCTGGCACTACGTACTGGAGCATGAAGGCTTCACCGCCGATCAGGCGGTATTCTTTGATGACAACCAGGCTAATGTTGATGCGGCGCGCGCGCTGGGCATTGAGAGCGTGCTGGTCGAAGATGCGAAAACCGTGCCTGACTGGTTTGCGAGCCGTCGCTGAGTGACCATGCGAACTCATCTGCGCCACTCGGCGCATGCGTTTTTCCTGTGGATCAAACTGCTGTGGCGCCGCATCGATGAAGACAACATGACTACGCAGGCCGGTAATCTGGCCTACGTGTCACTGCTGGCGCTGGTGCCGCTGATTGCCGTGGTATTCGCGCTGTTTGCCGCCTTCCCGGTGTTCTCCGACATCAGCGTGCAGCTGAAGAACTTCATCTTCACTAACTTCATGCCGGCCGCCGGGGATGTGATTCAGCGCTATCTCGATCAGTTTGTCGCCAACGTCAATAAAATGACGGCAGTGGGGGCTGTGGGGCTGATAGTCACTGCGCTGCTGCTGATGCACTCGGTCGACAGCGCGCTCAACGCCATCTGGCGCAGCGACAAGCCGCGCCCGATGGTTTACTCCTTTGCGGTCTACTGGATGATCCTGACGCTGGGACCGCTGCTGGCCGGTGCCAGTCTGGCTATCAGCTCTTATCTGCTGTCGCTGCGCTGGGTGAACGTGACCGGCGTCACCAGCCTGATCGATCAGGCGCTGCGCATCTTCCCGCTAGTACTCTCCATTCTCGCCTTCTGGCTGCTGTACAGCATTGTGCCGACGCGGCGTGTGCCGGGACGCGATGCGTTGATAGGTGCGGTGGTCGCGGGTCTGCTGTTCGAGCTGGGCAAAAAAGGCTTTGCGCTCTATGTTACGATGTTTCCTTCGTATCAGTTAATTTACGGCGTGCTGGCGGTGATCCCCATCCTGTTTCTGTGGGTTTACTGGACCTGGTGTATTGTGTTGTTAGGCGCGGAAGTGACCGTCACGCTGGATGACTATCGCCAGTTAAAACAGCAGGAACGCGATAAAGAACGAGAGGAAACATGATTGCTTTGATTCAGCGTGTGACGCGCGCCAGCGTCAGCGTAGATAACGCCACGGTGGGCGAAATTGGCGCCGGTCTGCTGGTGCTGCTGGGGGTGGAAAAGGGCGATGATGAGCAGAAATCACAGCGCCTGGCGGAGAAAGTGCTGGGCTACCGCATTTTTGGCGATGAGAACGACAAAATGAATCTCAGCGTACAGCAGACAGGCGGTAGCGTGCTGGTGGTTTCGCAATTCACCCTGGCGGCCGACACGCAAAAAGGCATGCGTCCCTCTTTCTCTGGCGGCGCGCATCCGGCGGAAGCGGAGCGCCTCTATCACGACTTCAGCGATCGCTGCCGGGCGCTGGGCGTCACCACCGCCAACGGGCGCTTCGCCGCCAATATGCAGGTTTCGCTGATTAACGATGGTCCGGTGACCTTCTGGTTACAGGTGTGAGATTTTTAGCCGAGCGGCAAGGGATCAGCCACGCAAGCTCCGAACGAGAGAATCACTTTATGTATCATCTTCGCGTACCGCAAACGGCGGAAGAGCTGGATATGTATTACCAGTTCCGCTGGGAAATGTTACGGAAGCCGCTGCGCCAGCCGCAGGGCTCAGAACGTGATGCCTGGGATGCGCTGGCGCATCACCAGATGGTGGTGGATGAGCACGGCAAACCGGTAGCGGTAGGCCGGCTGTATATCAATGCGGAAAATGAAGCGGCGATCCGCTTTCTGGCGGTGCATCCGTCGGTGCAGGGCAAAGGGCTGGGTACGCTGGTGGCGATGACGCTGGAGTCGGTGGCCCGCCAGGAAGGGGCCAAACGCGTCACCTGTAGCGCGCGCGAGGATGCGGTGGAGTTCTTTGCCAAGCTCGGCTTTGTCAATCAGGGCGAAATTACCGCACCGCAAACCACGCCGGTGCGCCACTTCCTGATGATTAAACCGGTGGTGACGCTGGATGATATTCTGCATCGCGCCGACTGGTGCGGACAGCTGCAGCAGGCGTGGTACGAACACATCCCGCTGAGCGAAAAGATGGGCGTGCGCATTCTGCAGTATACCGGGCAGAAGTTTGTTACCACCATGCCGGAAGCCGGCAACCAGAACCCACACCACACGCTGTTTGCCGGCAGCCTGTTTTCACTCGCCACGCTTACCGGCTGGGGATTGATCTGGCTGCTACTGCGCGAACGCCATCTTGGCGGCACCATCATTCTGGCCGATGCACATATTCGCTACAGCAAACCGATCAGCGGACGGCCCGGCGCCATCGCCGATCTCGGCTCGCTGAGCGGCGATCTCGACCGGCTGGCGCGCGGACGAAAAGCACGCGTACAGATGGAGGTGGAGCTGTTTGGGGATGATGAGCTGGGCGCGGTGTTTGAAGGTGTTTACATCGTGTTACCCGCCGATCCCGACGGACCGCTGGAAGAGGGCGGTTCAGGCGCGCGTATTAATTAACCACGCAGCGCGCAACAAAACCACAGGGTCACTCTGCATGGCGTAATGCTTGCCAGCTAAGATTCAAATGCATTCAACAACAGTTGCATTTTTGGTAGCGGCGCAATTTATTGCGCGATAAATCGCGCCGCTACAAATATTGTGCGATTTGTGATGGCCTGACGCGCCCGCATCGCGCTTTTCAGCGCGATCGGTCATGCAATCATCACTGCACCTGCCCGCCACGCATCGTCTGCTGCAGCGACTGCGTATCCGTCGTCACCGACAAACTGCCTTCTGCGCTGGCACGCAGCGGGGCGCCCGCGCTAAGCGAGCCCTTCAGCTGCAGCTGCAAATTACTGCTGCCGCTCAGCGGCAGCGCAGGCCAGCCCCAGTTTTGCAGCACGTTTGCCGGTACCGCCTGGCCTTTCAGGTTCAGCGTAAACGGACGCTGTGCTTCCTGTCCTGCGGTTGCCGTGCCTTCCAGTAATCCGCTACCGTTGAAGGCGCTCATCTCGCTGACCTCAATCTGCCGATCGCTGGCGTTCAGGCTAATCGACGGATGGCGCAAATCGGTGCGGTTAAAGGTGGCTTCCGCCGCGTTAAAGCTGGCTTTGCCCGCCCAGATGCCCCATTGATGCTGGCGCGCCAGCAGCAGATTCTCTGCATTACCGTCGAGCGCGGTCATCTGGAACGGGAAGGCCGGATTAATATCAATCACCAGGTTACGGTTAGCGGTCGCACGCTTCACCAGCACGCTATCCAGCCAGCCCGGCAGCGTCTGCTGCCAGCGATCGCGCCAGTTTTGCGGCAGCGTGTATTCCAGGCCGGCAATGGCTAAATCGTCAAGCGTCAGGCGCTTATCGCTGCGCGTCCAGCTGCCGCTGGCGCGAATCACGCCGTTGACCCAGCGGGAGCTGAACTGCGTCAGCTGAATGCCCTGCGGTGAGAATTCGGCGTTGACGATCGGATCGTTGAGTTCAAAGCTGCCGTTAATAAAGTTGCCGGCGTTCATGGCCAGCGAACCGTCGTCGCTCTGCCAGTCATCGCCGCGCAGCGTGATGTTCTTCAGGGTCAGATCGAGATCGGTCACCGCCCAGTCCGGGCCCTGCAGGCGCGCATCGGTCATATCCAACCGGTTAATGCTCACCGAAGGCACGTCACGCAGCGGACTGAGGAACTCGCTCAGGCTCTGCTGGGTTTGCAGGCGAATATCGTTAAGACGCAGCTGGTTGATTTGCCAGTTACCCTGCGCGTCGCGCTCGGCACGTCCGGTCATTGAGCCGCGCGCCAGATCGGCGCCGATATTGCTCAGCACCAGCCGGCGTTTGGCGATATTGCCCTGCAGCAGCACGTTGTTACCGGCGACGCCGTCCAGCGTCATGGCACCTGCGCTCATCTGGAACTGCGCATCGCTGCCCAGCATATCGTCAGGCGTGGGCTTCCACGGCACAATGCCGCCGTTGACCCGCTGCGCCGCCAGCGGCAGGGCGCTGTGCGGGCTTTCGATCTGCACATTATTGAGCTGCAGCCGGTTGGCCTGAATCGGCAGCGTGGTTTGTGGTGACTGGTTAGCGAGGTTGATGTCGCCGTCGCGCACTTCAATGCTGTCGAAATGCAGCGGATCGCTGAACTGCACCAGTGCCAGACCGAGATCGACGCGCTTCGCCACCAGCACCGCCGGCTGGCCGTCGTGGCCGAAGCTGAAGTCATCCAGGATGATGTGGGAAGGCGAGGAGAAGTTGTGCTCAATCTTACTCAACGACAAATGCCAGGCGGTTTTATCGCTTACCCAACGGCTAAACCAGCCTGCGCCCCACTGGGTTTGCAGCAGCACATAGAGAACCACCAGCGCCAGCAGAATCAGCAGTAACAAGGTAAGGAAAAACTTGCCTAAAAATTTCATCGCATCCATCCATCCCGATATTTATCCGGTGAGTGGTTGTTATGCCTGAATTACCGTTACAGCTCAACAGCCTGGATGAAAAAGCGGATAAATAACAGGCAGGCCGTAGCCTGCCAGCAGCATTACTTTTCCTGCGGAAAGACGAGGTTAAGCACGATAGCGGTGATACCCCCGGCGGCGATGCCGGATGACAGCAGGGTTTTCAGCCAGTCCGGGGCAAATTGCAGAATCAGCGGCTGTTGCGATACGCCGAGGCCCACCGCCAGCGACAGCGCGATGATCATAATGGCGCGGCGATTGAGCGGCTCGCGCGACACGATACGCACGCCAGAAGCGGCAATGGTACCAAACATCACGATGGTGGCACCGCCCAGTACCGGTTCCGGAATATGCTGCACAAAGCCGCTCACCGCCGGGAACAGGCCGAGTACGATCAGCATCAGCGCCACCACAAAGCCCACGTAGCGGCTGGCCACGCCGGTCAGCTGAATCACCCCGTTGTTCTGACCAAAGCAGGAGTTAGGGAAGGTGTTGAACAGCGCCGACACAAACGAGTTGAGACCATTGGCCAGCACGCCGCCTTTCAGACGCTTCATATACAGCGGACCGCTGACCGGCTGTTCGGAGACATCGGAGGTGGCGGTAATATCGCCGATGGTTTCCAGCGAGGTCACCATAAACACCAGCATCAGCGGGATCAGCAGATTCCAGTCAAAACCCAGGCCGTAATAGAGCGGCGATGGCACGGCCAGCAGCGCCTGGTTGGTTGGTGCAGAGGTAGCGGGCAGCATATCCAGCGCCCAGGCCAGCGCATAACCCACCGCCATGGCGATCACCAGCGACGCGACGCGCAGATAAGGGTTGCGCTGGCGGTTGAGCAGGATGATAACCACCAGCACGGCACCGGCCAGCAGCAGATTTTTCGGCGCCCCAAAGCTGTGATCGTTCATGGCGGCGAAGCCACCGCCAATCGAGGTCAGGCCGACCTGAATCAGCGACAGACCGATAATCATCACCACAATGCCGGACACCAGCGGCGTGATGATGCGGCGTGCGAGGTGCAGCACGCGTGACAGCAGCATCTCGGTACAGGAAGCCACCATCAGGGTACCAAACAGCGCCGCCATCATGGTTGGCACATCGGCGCCGCCGTTTTTCAGCGCCATACCGCCCATGATCAGCGGCGTGACAAAGTTAAAGCTGGTGCCCTGAATCGACAGCAGGCCAGAGCCCACCGGTCCCCAGGTTTTAATTTGCAGAATGGACGCCACGCCCGAAGCAAACAGCGACATGCTGATGATGTGCTGCGTGTCCTGCGCCGGTAAGCCGAGCGCCTGGCAGATCAGCAGTGCCGGGGTAATCACCGCCACAAACATCGCCAGCAGATGCTGGCAGGCAGCAAACAGCGTTTGCGGCAGCGGCGGACGATCTTCAAGACGGTAAATCAGTTCACTTTTGCTCTCGCCTGGCGCAGTGGCAGGCTGGCGGGATTCAGCAGTATTGACGGACATGGTGGCTTCTCAATAACAACAAAGGGGCGATTTTAAACGGTTGCGTTGTGAAAGCAATCGTTTGCAATACCCCTTTTAGTTGCGATTGATCTAGAGCGTAAACACGGTGCGGCAGCGGCTGTCATCCTGCTGCCACGCCTGCTCTACCTCACTCAGCGGACGCTGCTGAAAAGCGATGGAGAAGTCACTTTCAGCGGCGGCGTTCAGCATCTCACCAATACAGGCGATCAGTTCGCTGTCAGAGACGCTGCCCAGTCCGCTGCCCATCAGCGTCAGCCCGGATGAGCGCAGCAGTTTACTGTGCAGTGCGATCTCCTGCCCGCTGAGCGAGCCAATCTGCACGAAGCGCACCGTTTTCTCACCGCCGGCCACGGCCGCATGCATGATGTCGAGCGCACTCTGGCCCCACAGATAATCCAGCACCACATCAATGCCCTGCTGCATCAGCGCTGGCAGCGCGCCGGGCAGTTCATCCAGCGTCAGGATGATATCCGCGCCCTGCGTGCGCAGCTGCTCCAGCACCGCGCGGTTACGGCCGGTGGCGATGATTTTCCCGGCACCGAGGTGACGCGCAATGCGCACCGCCAGCCCGCCGGAGGTGCCGGTTGCGCCGTTGATCAGCACGGTTTCACCTGCCTGAAACTGCGCGCGACGCGTCAGTGCGGCCCACGAGGACATGCCGGGATTGGCGATTGCCGCAGCCAGCAGCGGATCAAGCGTCGGCGGCAGCGCAACCACCGCCGCAGCCGGCACCCGGGTCTGCTGCGCCATACTGCCCCACGGTGCGCTAAAGGCGAGAAAATAGACCGGATCGCCGTTGCTCAGCGTGCCGGTGCCATCAATACCGGCGATAAACGGATAGTGGCTATCGGCGCTGTAATGGGCGCCGGCAGCTCGCGCTTTCGCCAGCTGGCTGATGGCGGCGGCCTTCACCGTCACCACCACATGCTGTTCATCGGCCTGCGGTGCCGGGAAATCGGCCCATACCGGTTTCTCACCTGCGGCACTGACAATAGCTGCTTTCATGTTTCACCTTCAGTTCATCGGATAATATGTGTAATATGCACACATTAGGCCTGCTCTGGGATGACGTCAATGAAAAGCGTGCAAAATACACGTAATAATGCCGGTTTCGATGATTTGCACAACGCGCTGCTAATGATCGTCGGCACCTTTAATCGTCCGCAACGCGATGAATTATTAATAAAAGAGTCCGGTATCCAGCTGGATCGTGCCCTGTTTCCGCTATTGATCCAGATTGGCCGCTTTGGTCCCCTCGGCGTGGTCGAGCTGGCCGATCGCGCCGGGCGCGATTACACCACCGTCAGCCGCCAGGTGGCGAAGCTGGAAGAGCTGGGGCTGGCGCAGCGGCAGAAAAATGTCAGAGACAAGCGGGTCAATGAGGCGGTGATCACGGCGGCGGGAAAAGCGATGACGGATAAAATCGACGCGGCGCGCACCCAGATCTATCAGCAGCTGTTCGCTGGCTGGCCAGCCGAAGAGCGCGCTGAGTTAACGCGCCTGTTACAGCGCTTCGTCGGGGATTTTATGGCGGTGGATCGACAGCCGCAGCTGGATTAAGCGTGGCTGTAGCGCTCGGTTTCCGGCAGCCAGCGCTCGATCAGCGCCTGAGCCTGTTCAGGATAATGCTGGTGGATATGGCGCGCCACGCGCTGAACTTCCGGAATCATGCTTTGATCGCGCAGTAAATCGGCAACTTTAAACTCGGCGTTGCCGGTCTGGCGCGTGCCGAGCAATTCACCCGGACCGCGAATTTCCAGATCGTGCTGGGCGATGACAAAACCGTCGTTACTGTCGCGCAGCACCTGCAGGCGTTTCTGCGCGGTTTTACTCAGCGGCGCTTTGTACAGCAGCACGCAGTGTGAGGCGACGGCACCGCGGCCAACGCGTCCGCGCAGCTGATGCAGCTGCGCCAGACCAAGTCGTTCCGGGTTTTCGATGATCATCAGGCTGGCGTTGGGCACATCCACGCCGACCTCAATCACCGTGGTGGCCACCAGCAGCTGGATTTCGTTGGCCTTGAACGCCGCCATCACCGCCTGCTTCTCTGCCGGCTTCATACGCCCGTGTACCAGACCGACCTGCAGGTCCGGCAGCGCCACTTTCAGCTCCTGCCAGGTGGCTTCCGCCGCCTGCGCTTCCAGCACGTCGGATTCATCGATCAGCGTACACACCCAATAGGCCTGACGGCCCTCGTGGCAGGCGCTTTGCACCCGGGTGATGATGTCGCTGCGGCGGGTATCGGGAATTGCCACCGTGGTCACCGGCGTACGGCCCGGCGGCAGCTCGTCAATGGTTGAGGTATCGAGATCGGCGTAGGCCGTCATCGCCAGGGTGCGCGGAATCGGGGTGGCGGTCATGATCAGCTGATGTGGATGGAAACCCTGCTCTTCGCCTTTTTCCCACAGCGCCAGCCGCTGATGCACGCCGAAACGGTGCTGCTCATCAATGATCACCAGCGCCATACCGTTGAATTTCACCTGTTCCTGGAACAGCGCGTGCGTGCCCACCACCATCGCCACCTGACCGCTGGCAATCGCCTCCTGCTGCGCTTCGCGCGCTTTCCCTTTCTGTTTTCCGGCCAGCCAGCCAACTTCCACGCCAAGCGGCGCAAACCACTGGCGGAAATTACTGGCGTGCTGTTCAGCCAGCAGTTCGGTCGGCGCCATCAGCGCTACCTGCTTGCCGTGGGCGATTACGTTCAGCGCCGCCAGCGCAGCCACCAGCGTTTTACCGGAGCCGACATCACCCTGCACCAGGCGCATCATCGGGAAGTCGTGCGCCAGATCGCGCTCAATCTCTGCAACCACGCGCCGCTGCGCCGCGGTGGGGGAGAATGGCAGCGCGGCCAGCAGTTTATCCACCAGTTCGTGGCGTGCCGGCATGGGCAGGGCGTGATGGCGCTGCGCGCCGGCGCGTACCGCCAGCATGCTGAGATTGTGCGCCAGCAGCTCTTCGAGGATCAGACGCTTCTGCGCCGGATGACGGCCGGTTTCCAGCTCGCTCAGGCGCAGGTCCGGCGGCGGCCGGTGCAGGGTGCGCAGCGCCTCCGGCAGGCTGATCAGACCGCCGCTCAATTCCGGCGGCAGCAGCTCGGCAATCGGGCAGCTCTCCAGCAGCGTCAGTGCCTGATCGGTGAGATTGCGCAGCGTGGCCTGGCGAATACCTTCGGTGGTGGGATAGACCGGCGTCAGGGTTTCCTGCAGCTCAACGCCACCCAGCTCGCCCTGGACGCGATACTCCGGATGAATGATTTCGGCGCCGCGCTGACCGCGTTTGATCTCGCCATAAGCGGTGACGCGACGGCCCGGCGCCAGGCTGTTTTTCATGCCGGCGTTGAAATTGAAGAAGCGCATGGTCAGCACGCCGCTGCCGTCGCTGATCTGGCATACCAGCATGCGGCGGCGGCCAAAGGTGATTTCGCTGTGCAGCACTTCACCTTCCACTGTCGCCCAGATGCCGGGCAGCAGATCGTTAATTTTGTACAGCTGGGTGCGGTCTTCGTAGCGCAGCGGCAGATGCAGCAGCAGATCCTGAATGGTAAACAGGCCGAGTTTCGCCAGCTTACCCGCCTGGCTGGCGCCGACGCCGGTCAGGGTACTGAGCGGAATGGCATCCAGCAGACGGCCTTTCATTTTTTACCCGTCGCTTGCATGGTGGACCACCAGGCGGCATCGGCTTCGACTTCGCCCTGCGCGTTGATGTGCGGATAGGGCAGGCCTTTCTGCTTCGCTACGCGCGCCAGCACCGGATAACCGCCCTCAAACAGCAGGCGCTGCTGCTCATCCTCGTCCAGCAGGCTGTGCTGGCGGCGATACATGCCGGCGTTTTGCCGCTGGCGCTGGGCTTCATACAGAATCAGTGCGGAGGCCACGGAGACATTCAGCGACTGCACCATACCGACCATCGGAATGATGATATCGCGATCGGCCAGCGCCAGCGCTTCAGCAGTGATGCCGGTTTTCTCCTGGCCCATCAAAATACAGGTCGGTTTGGTGTAATCGATCTCACGGAAATCGACTGCTTTGTCTGACAGATGGGTCGCCAGCACCTGCATGCCGCGATCTTTCAGATGGCGCACCGCATCAGCAATGTGGCGATGGGTTTTCACCTTCACCCAACTGTTACTGCCCGCCGACGCGGACACCATGGTGCGCATACGCACGCTGGGCCATACCGCGTGCACTTCGTGGATGCCGACGGCGTCGGCGGTGCGGATCACCGCAGAGACATTGTGCGGCTTATGCACCTGCTCCATGCAGACGGTGAGATCGTGCTGGCGCATGGCCAGCATCTCCTGGATACGAGCAAAACGTTGAGCGTTCATGCACTAATTACGGTTACGGTGAACTTTAATCACGTCCGGCATCACGCGGATTTTACGCATGATATTGGCCAGATGGACGCGATCGTTCGCGGTGAGGCGGATGAAGGCGCTGTAAACGCGGCCGTCACGCTCTTCGGTATTGAGGCTTTGAATATTCGAACCTGCGGTATTGATTGCCGCGGTCAGGTTGGCCAGCGCGCCCTGGTGGTTAAACATATCCACCTTAATCTCGGCGACAAACTCCTGATCGGTCACTTTATCCCATTCAACCGGCATGAATTTTTCCGGTTCTTTCTGGTAGCCGCGAATGTTACGGCAGGATTCGTGATGCACCACCAGACCTTTACCGGGGCTGACGTGCGCGACAATCGGGTCGCCAGGAATCGGACGGCAGCACTTGGCGAAAGTGATCAGTACGCCATCAGCGCCCTTGATTGGCAGCTTTTTGCTGCGCTTACTGCTGCCAGATGACGGTTCGCTGCCGGATTGCAGCAGGTTCTTCGCCACCACTACGCTCATGGCATTGCCAAGGCCAATCTCCGCCAGCAGATCGTCGATGCTGGAGAGCTTCATACGCTCCAGTTCCTGCTGAATATTCTCCGCCGGAATCTCGGCCAGTTTTTTGCTGCCGCCGAGCGCGTGGCTCAAAAGACGACGACCGAGGTTAACGGAATCTTCGCGCTTGAGGTTTTTCAGCAGCTGGCGAATTTTGGCACGCGCTTTTGAGCTCACCACAAAGTTGAGCCACGCGGCATTTGGCCGGGCGCCAGGTGCGGTAATGATTTCAATCGTCTGGCCGCTGGTCAGCGCCTGCGACAGCGGATACGGCTGGCGATCGACGCGCGCACCGACGCAGGCGTGGCCGATATCGGTGTGCACCGCATAGGCGAAATCCACCGGCGTGGCGCCAGCGGGCAGTTCGACGATACGGCCTTCCGGCGTAAACACGTAGATCTCATCCGGGAACAGATCGGATTTTACGCTCTCGATGAATTCAAACGAGCTGCCAGCGCTCTGCTGCAGTTCCAGCAGGCTTTGCAGCCAGCGCTGGGCGCGAATTTGCGCGGTGGTACCGCTTTCGCCGGCTTCTTTATAAGCCCAGTGGGCCGCCACCCCCATCTCCGCCATCTGATCCATATCTTCGGTACGGATTTGCACCTCAACCGGCACGCCGTGCGGGCCGATCATCGAGGTGTGCAGTGACTGATAGCCGTTGGCTTTGGGAATGGCGATGTAATCTTTCACGCGTCCGGGACGCGGTTTGTACAGGCTGTGCATCTGACCGAGCACGCGATAGCAGGTATCGAGGTCTTTCACGATGACGCGAAAGGCATAAATATCCATGATCGAGTGAAATCGCTGCTCTTTCAGGTGCATTTTGCGGTAGATCGAATAGAGATGCTTTTCACGTCCGCTGACGCGGCACGGAATGCCGGCTTCCTGCAGACGCCCGTCGATTTCCGACAGGATCTTCTGAATCATCTCTTTACGGTTACCGCGCGCCGCTTTCACTACCTCTTTAATCACGCGGAAACGGTTTGGATAGAGCGCTTCAAAGCCGAGCTCTTCCAGTTCCGTTTTCAGGTGATGAATACCGAGGCGGTGCGCCAGAGGACTGTAAATCTCCAGCGTTTCCAGCGCGATGCGCCGTTTTTTATCCGGACGCAGCGCACCCAGCGTGCGCATGTTGTGCGTGCGGTCAGCCAGTTTGATCAGGATGACGCGAATGTCCTGCACCATCGCCATGATCATTTTGCGGAAGTTTTCAGCCTGCGCTTCTTTCTTGTCGCGGAATTTCAGCTTATCGAGCTTGGAAACGCCTTCTACCAGCTCGGCCACGCTTTTTCCGAACAGCTGTTCCATGTCCTGATAGGTGGCGGGCGTATCCTCAATCACATCATGCAGCAGCGCCGCCATCAGCGTTTCGTGGTCGAGCTTCATCTCGGCCAGAATGCAGGCAACCGCAACGGGATGGGTGATATAGGGTTCGCCGCTGGAGCGTGTCTGGCCCTCGTGGGCATCACGTGCGACAAGGTAAGCTTGCTTGAGGCGCTTGATTTGCTCCTCAGGCAAGTATTTTTCAATCAGCTGATTGAGGCTTTCAAACAGATACAAGGTTGACCTGCAGAGTGCTGTTAACGACGACCTTCAGCGATAGCGGTAACGGCTTGTAACTCAGCGGCTTCCTGCTCTTGCTGTTCCTGACGATCACGGACATCCAGAATCTGGTTGGTGATCAGGCCTTCTTCGATTTCGCGCAGGGCGATAACGGTGGCTTTATCGTTCTCTTCCGGAACCAGCGGATCTTTGCCGCCTACCTGCATCTGACGTGCACGACGTGCAGCGACCAACACCAGGTCAAAACGGTTACCAACTTTCTCTACTGCGTCCTGAACGGTTACGCGTGCCATAGGTGTGCTACTCCACAGATGATGAAGAAATGACTGGGCATAATACTGAAAGTGACTTCAGACTGCCAATAGTTTGCTGATTAAAGCATCATGTCGCGCTTTCTGGCGACCCATACGCAGACGTTCTGCGCGAATAATGGTTTTCAGATCCGACAGCGCCAGATCGAAATCATCATTAACAATCAAATAATCGTATTCGGCATAGTGGCTCATTTCTGCCACTGCCTGCGCCATGCGGCGGGCGATCACCTCTTCGCTGTCCTGACCGCGGCCGCGCAGGCGGCGATCCAGCTCTTCGGTGGACGGCGGCAGAACAAAGATACTGCGGGCGGCCGGCATTCTCTGGCGAATCTGCTGCGCGCCCTGCCAGTCAATGTCGAGAAACACGTCAACGCCGGTCGCCAGCACCTGCTCAATCGCCGCGCGTGAGGTGCCGTAATAATTGCCAAACACTTCCGCATGCTCAAGGAAAGCATCCTCGGCGATCATGCGTTCGAATTCAGGCTTTGAGACGAAAAAGTAGTGTTCACCATGCGCTTCGCCGGGGCGCACGCCGCGGGTGGTATGAGAAACAGACACCTGCGTATCGTACAGCGGTTGTGTCTTTAACAGCGCCTGAATCAGGCTGGATTTACCTGCGCCGCTGGGGGCGGAAACAATATAGAGCGTGCCTTGAGCCATGGTTATCTTGAATTGAGTAAAGAGCGGAGTCGATTTCCTGCACAGTATACACGGCTTAAGCGCAGCACGCAGCGTTTGCCGCCCGCACGCGGCAATTCTTTTTCTGTGCGCGCCCTCCAGCGGCAGCGCAACTTTCTGCAATTCGCACAAAAACCCGTCAGTCTCGCTCCACAATCGGCTTTTTAACGCTGGTGTCACTCACCGCGGCACGCTGCAATCAGCAAAAAAGGAGGCGACGATGAAAGGATGGAGATGGCTGGGGGCGATGTTGCTGGCGGGATGTGCGAATGGGATGGCGGTTTGTCCCAACTGGTCACCGGTGCGCGCTGAACAGGAGATGGGCGTGCTGCACAACCAGCTGCGCCACTGGGATGATACCTACTACCGTCAGGGGCAAAGCCAGGTAAGCGATGCCGATTACGACAGCCTGCAGCAGCGCTTACAGCAGTGGCAGCGCTGCTTCACGCCGGCGTTGCCCGGCTATACGGCACAGCTCAGCACTGACGGCAGCACGCTGCACCCGGTGGCGCATACCGGCGTGCGCAAGCTGCGTGACAAGCTGGCGGTGGCCTACTGGATGCAGGATAAACCGGCACTGTGGGTGCAGCCGAAAGTCGATGGCGTGGCGGTGACGCTGGTGTATCGCCACGGCGAACTGGCGGGCCTGATCAGCCGGGGCGACGGACTGCGCGGTGAACAGTGGCTGGCGAAAGCGCAGCACATTGCGGCGATCCCGCAGCATATCGCGACCGACCGTGCGGAAGTGGTGTTGCAGGGCGAACTGTTTCTGACGATGACCGATCACCATCAGGCGCGCGACGGCGGTCAGAATGCGCGCGCCCAGGTGGCGGGCGCCATGATGCGGCGCGAAGCCAGTCCGCTGCTGTCGCGCATTGGCGTGTTTATCTGGGCATGGCCGGATGGGCCGCCGATGATGCAGGCGCGGCTGGCGCAGCTTACGCAGTGGGGCTTTGCCCTGACGCAGCAGTGGAGCCGCCAGGTCAGCAATGAGGAGGAGGTCGCGGCCTGGCGTGAGCGCTGGTATCGCCAGCCGCTGCCTTTTGTCACCGATGGTGTAGTAATTCACCAGTCACCGCAGCGCGTCGGACGCGACTGGCAGCCCGGGCAGGGCAGCTGGTCGGCCGCGTGGAAATATCAGCCTGCCGAAGTCAGCAGCGAAGTGCTGTCGGTGGATTTCAACGTCGGACGTACCGGCAAAATTGCCGTGGTGCTGAACCTGCAGCCGGTGCAGCTGGAGGATAAAACCGTCCGGCGGGTCAATCTGGGCTCGCTGCGTCGCTGGAAGCAGTGGGATGTGATCGCCGGCGATCAGGTCACGCTGTCGCTGGCCGGGTTGGGTATTCCGCGGCTGGAACGGGTGATCTGGCGCGTGGCGCAGCGCGACTATCCGCCGCCGCCGCAGGACGACGCATTCAATCCACTGAGCTGCCTGCACTTCAGCCCAGGGTGCCGCGCGCAGTTTCTGTCGCGTCTCAGCTGGCTGAGTCACAAGTCGGTGCTGGATATTGCTGGCATGCAGCGCAGTAGCTGGCAGCGCCTGCTGGACGGCGGCAGCATCAGCCACCTGTTCTCCTGGCTGACGCTCACGCCAGAGCAGATTGCGCAGGCGCAGGGCATCTCCACCGTACGCGCCCGGCAGATCTGGCATCGCTTTAACCTGACGCGCCAGCAGCCGCTGCGCCGCTGGATCAGCGCGCTGGGCTTACCGCTGCCGCGCACGGCACTCCAGGCGTTGCCCGATACGCAGTGGTCGCAGCTGCTGGCGCGTTCAGCCGACAGCTGGCAGCAGCTGCCGGGTATCGGCAACATCCTGGCACAGCGATTGGTGACGATGCTGCAGGATGCGCGTCTGCAGTCACTGATTCACTTTCTGCAGCAGCAGAATATCCCGGCGCAGCCGTCAGTGCTCGGGGTGGGGGTAGTTGAAAATCGGCAGACCGAGGCGGAAGCGCAGCGCCAGCAGGCGGGCGAAGAAGCCGAACAGTAGCGTGATGATCACCACCACTTCATGTGCCAGCGGTGTTTTCAGCAGCAGGATATACATCCAGCCGGAGGCAAAAGCGATGCCGGCGTACAGCTCTTTCTGGAACACCAGCGGAATGCGGTTGCAGAACATATCGCGCAGCACGCCGCCAAAAACGCCGGTTATGACTGCGGCGATGGCGGCGATGATCGCCGCATGGCCGGAATCCAGCGCAACCTGTGCGCCGATAATCGAGAACACCACCAGACCCAGCGCATCCAGCACCAGAAACACTTTACGCAGATGATTCATCAGCGGCGCGACAAAGGTGGTGACCACGGCCGCCGCCGCGACGATCATGATGTATTCCGGGTGTTTCACCCAGCCGAGCGGATAATGGCCCAGCAGAATATCGCGCACCGAGCCGCCGCCAATCGCCGTGACCGACGCAATAATAATGACGCCGAACAGGTCCATTTTGCGTCGGCCTGCCGCCAGCGCACCGGTCATTGCTTCGGCGGTAATACCAATGATGTACAGGACGGTTAATAACATAGAGCACTCCAGTAAACTGGCGGCAAGGCTAAAGATTTCCCAGAGTGTAGACCACTGAGATTTTCTAAAAAAATGTTTTCGGATTAGCCATGCTGATGGCGAGCCTGCTGATGGGCTTGTTACAGAGGAACTGCAGTTGTCAGCCGGTGTTTTCGCATCAATAAAAATGATGCGAGACGGCGGAACGACCCTGATTTAAGTTTCGCCGATGATGTGTCGTACCTGATTAATGCCTGCTCATTCAGGCTCATCATTTACGGGCGCGACGTGCAGCAACTCTGGACAGGCATGAAAAAACACAGCGAAGACATCCTCTACTACTCCTCCGATAAGCTGGCGGCACTCGGGCTGGAAAGCCTGCTGACGGCATTACCGGTAGGCTGCCGGGCGCATGAGCTCTGGTCGCTCAGTACCGTCATCTCGCAGTGTGAAAAGCTGCGACCCCGCTTGCTGGTGTTTATCTTTCACGAAAATATGCCGCTGAGTGGCACCTTCAAAGTGCTGTATGCGCTGCAGCAGCAGTTTCCGGCTATGCAGGTGCTGGTACTGACGCGACGCCTGTTGCCGATGATGCACGCCCTCAGTCGTTATCTGCCCGGACTCAGCGTCCTCGATTTAAAATCCTCACACACCGCGCTGTGTCGTTGCCTGCTGGCCTGTATCGCCGGCGGGATACCGCAGTTGCAGGAGGGGGCTGACATTCTGCTACCGGACCGGCAGCTACGGGTGCTGCTGATGATGGCGTGGGGCTACAACACGGAGCAGATTGGTAACCGGCTCGGTATCAGCCATAAAACGGTGAATGCACACAAGCTAAATGCGCTTACCCGCCTGCAGGTGAAAAGCAAAAACGATATGGCCGATCTGTTTATGGTGATTGACGAGCTGCGCATGCTGGTGGGATGGCTGCGCCTGCACCGCAATGGCAAGCTGAGCGAGCTGGCTTATCATTCGCTGGAAGAGTTACTGGAAGCATAAAAAGAAAAAAGCGTGCTGGTAACCAGCACGCGAACGCATCTTGCAGATGCCCAGAGCCCACCATACAGACTTGTTGTTATTATCCGTTTCTTGCTCGCACTGCGGCGAAAGCTTTCAGGCTAAAACGGTACTCCGGCTGGAACCAGGGACGTCCGTAGTAGCAGTAGATCAGCATTCTGATGGAAACCATCGCCAGGTAACCCCAGATGGCGCACAGCACTGACGGCGTCAGCCACACGGTAAACAGCGTGACCGCCAGCCCTGCCAGCACGGAAGACGTTTCCGTAAAGGCAATGCGCGTAAATTGTTTTTCCCGTTGCAGGATGGCGCGATAGTGCTGCCCCTGCGGAATAATAATAAAGATGACGGAAATCATCTCCAGCATAATTGCCAGTTCCGGCTGTCCCATTACTCGGCTGTAAATGTCACTGCCGATAAACAGCGCGGCAAAAATAAATAGACCGCTTAATACATTACCCCAGTAAAGCGTCGAGAGTTCGCTGTTATTTAAACTTTGATAGCGAATAAGTGCGTTACCGAAGCCGCGATCGGCTAGTGTATCAATCACTAATAAGATCACTACGGCAATCGCGAGCAAATTGAGCTCATTTGCCTGCAGGATTTGCGCCAGCAGTGAAAGTTGTAATACCCCAATGCCAACGATTTTTATGGATGACAACACTGACCATTTGGCGCTGGCCAGATTTCTTTCGCGTATCGCCATACTCTGCTCATTATGGTACATGTACCAGTGCAATTAAGGGTTCACCCGGGCGGCGGCCCAGAGTACAGATCACATCAATGCAGCGCTTCCTGTCGCAGTCCTGAGATACCTTTCAGTACCGGCCACGTCGCGATGCTGTTAATTAAGTGATGCTCTGATAATAAAATGATGCCCCTGGCGCGTAATTGTTGTGGCGTCTGCGCGGTATCTCCTCCGGTCAGGAGGAAATCCGCGAGATCGTTATAAAATCCTTTTGCATTATTATATTTCCCGGCCAGTATCCGTCTGGCAATCTCAACAAATTCTTTTTCAGATAACAAAGGATAGGTTGAGCGATCCATGTTATGTCCCTGCTGTTTTTATTATTAAGTACTGCTGTGTGTGAAGGAGTTATACCGTGTTTTATTTAAATTAACACCATAAGAAAACTCCTATAAATCGACTGCAGGAATAAATGGTTTCAGAATATGGATGTGAATATATAAGTTCTGGTCTTTACAATTTATTAGTCCTTTTCCACCTTTTATGGCGCTGCAAAGTTGAACAAGTCAGTGCACAGGAAAAAACAGAGATAAATCAGAAGCACTCAGCTCTCGCCAGTCCGGCACGACCAGGAATTTTCCCGGTTATGACGCTTTAGCCAGACTGGTGAATGGTGCGAAAATGCGCTTTGCGCGCGGTGAAACAGTTAAACACCGCTGCGCGAAAAAAATGCCGCTTTTTAGCGATTGCGTCCAGCGCAGGATAAAGGGCGGCTGGTGGGATAATGCATTGATTCTAATGGGTTAACAGATGCAGGAGGCGCTCGAGATCGCGTTTTACCCAGGCAACATCCCCGGCGAACTTCTCATCAGACATCAGCGGCTGACGATAAACCACCATGACGACTTCGGCACCCTGCTCGTTGGCAATGACCCGCATCGGCATATAAATCTCTTTACCGCTGCCGGTGTCAATCCAGTGATCCATCACGCCAAACGGGTTATAGGGAGTGAAACGAATCTTCACTGTGCCTTCCGGGCCTTTCGCTTTCCAGTACTGGCCTTCCTGCGTCAGCGTGCTGCTGCTCAGGCCGCTGGCCCACTTTGCAAAACATTCAGGTTTCCAGATGGTTTCGTACAGATCTAACCAGTTACGGGGAATGGTGAGCGTCACTGTCTGAGATGGCAGCATGGAGCCTCCGCGGGGCAGGTAAACGACAAATTAAACCTGAAACATCGCCTGTCACCTTAACTGAAGGTCACCGGACTGCAAACGGCCCGGTGACGGAAGTGTGCTGCAACAGCGTTTTCTGTCAGATAAAACGACCGCGGCCCTGAATGTCATGCAGTTCGGCGCTGCCGTCGGCCTGACGCAGCACGAAGCGATCGGATTGCGCTACCACCGCACAGCTGTGGTTAGGGAAGATGCGCAGCAGAGCGCCAACTGCAGGCGCATGTTCGCCATAGGTTAAAAAGCCGTGTTCTTCCGACAACTTCTGCACTTCGTACTGATGGCCATGCTCGTCCACCGCGATGCCGAAACCGCTGGCATTGGTGCCGTGCGGGCCTTTGTCCGAGCTCAGCATTTTGGATCCGGCATCAATGATGGCGTAATAAGGATTAACGGCCACCACGCGCGTCACGACTGTTAACGCCAGCGCATCCGCCTCACACAAGCCCAGACGCCAGGCGGTGAGATCCAGCAGGGCATAATTACCGGGGCGAATTTCATCGCTGCCGGCGGCTACCGGTGCCGCCAGCGCCGTGGGCGTGGAGCCAACCGAGACGGGACAAGGGGCAAAACCGGCATCCAGCAGCCGCCGTTGCAGGTCACGCATCAGCGCGATCTCCTGCTGCGCCACCTCAGCTATCGCCGTGGCATGACCCGCAGCGTACGCATGACCCGCATGCGAGATCAGCCCGGCGAAGGGCAATCCGCTGGCGACAATCTGCTGCGCCAGCGTCAGCGCGCTATCGCTATGCGGATCGACGCCAACGCGATGCAGACCCACATCCACTTTAATGGCGATCGCCAGCGCGCAGTCCGGCTGCTGTTGATGGGCGGCGACAATGGCGCTCACGCCCGACGCGCAATCTGCGATGCAGGTAATGCGCGCCTGATGCTGTGCCGCCAGCTGCAGCAGTTCGGTCAGCGCGGCGGCGTGCACCACGGGATAAGCCAGCAGTACATCGCGTGCCCCGCCGTGCACAAAAGCCACGCCTTCGCTCGGTTTCGACACAGTAATGCCGCGCGCACCCAGCTGGCGCTGCTGTTCAGCGATCCAGACGCTTTTATGGGTTTTGATGTGGGGACGCAGCGCGACGCCGGCGGCATCGGCTTTCTGTTGCATCAGTTGCAGGTTACGCTGCAGGCGCGCAGCATCAACTTCCAGGTAGGGCGTAAGCCGGTCGGCGTGCAGCGGTCGCAGCCAGCCTGCTGTCTCAGAGTGTTCCATTATAATAGTCCGCAGGTTATGTCTTGGTGCGGACTATCATTCACGAGCGCCGGTTAGACGTAAAGTGAAGCTTCGCCTGGCGGACGGGTTTTAAAGCGGCGATGCAGCCATAGATATTGCTCAGGCGCGCGCAGAATTTCTTTCTCAATCACCCGATTCATGTACGCCGCGGCGGCCGCTTCATCATCATGCGGGTAGTTTTCCAGCTGCGGCTGAATGATCAGCTGATAGCCGTCTTTGCGCGCATTACGAATCAGCACGATGGTCAGCATCGCCGGTTTCGCCAGCCGCGACAGCACAAAGGTGCCATTGGTGGTGGCCGCTTTCTCGACTGCGAACAGCGGAGCAAACACGCTGCCTTTCGGGCCGTAGTCCTGATCCGGCGCGAACCAGACGGCTTCGCCCTGTTTCAGCGCCTGAACCATGCCGCGCAGATCGCGTCGATCAATCATTGCTTTATTGGATCGCATGCGCCCTTTGGTCTGCGCCCACTCCATCGCCTGATTATTGTGCGGGCGATACATCGCCATCATCGGCTGGCACAGTCCGGTGATACGGCCACCCAGCTCCAGCGACATAAAGTGCACGCCAATTACCATTACGCCGCGCTGCTGGCTCTGCGCCAGCTGAAGATTGGCGATGCCGTGCACCTGAAACAGCTGTCGCACGCGCGCATCGGACCAGAACCAGGCGATGCCGGTTTCTGCCAGCGCCATGCCCAGCGACTCAAAATTGCCGGCAATCATCATCTCTTTCTCGTCTTCATTAATGTGCGGGAAGCAGAGTTCGATGTTACGCCGCGTGATGCGTTCGCGCCGCTTCAGGAAGTGGCGTGATAACCGGCCCGCTGTCGCACCCAGCCGGATCAACATTGGATAGGGGAGCTGCACCAGCAGCCAGAGCACTGCCAGCCCGAACCAGGTAAACCAGTAGCGGGGATGCAAAAGTTTGGAACAGAACTGCCCGGTTTTCTTCATAGCGCCTTCATGTCAGGAGTGAATGTAACGCGCGAAGAAGTCGGTCCATGGTTCCCGGTGCGGTACAACTGTAGTTATTACGACCGGCACTTTAGCAAATAGTGCCGTATAAGATATGTAAACTCTGCAATCTTCAGGATTCAGATGATTGATGGATCGTGCACTAACTGGCGTGAGAGTGAAATCGGATTGGGTTTAAACTGCTTAAAAACAATAGGTTGGTGGATTGGCTGACTAAATTTATATGTCATTTTCGGTCAGTAACAGACACAGTTGTTCATCATTCAGGCAATAATCCTTACATTGCGAAAATTAAATATTGGTCTACTGCATCGGCTGGCAGCTTCTGCAAGCCAGTTTCAGACACAGTAATGTCCTTTTTGCCCTAAAAAAAGCCATGATCAGACACTATTGTGTCTATGCGGAAGCGCTATAGCTCAACCAGGCTTACCCTATGGCTACGGTGTGCAGCAAAATCTCACCGCATACCTGCGGCAGGCCGTAAGAACCGTGCCATCCAGCCACCAGGCACTATATAAACCGGCGTAATGGCTGCGGTTAGCAAGGAAAGATAAAGCCCTGAGCAGGGCTTTACAGAGATAAGAGTTACTCGATGTTCTGAATCTGCTCGCGCATCTGTTCGATCAGCACCTTAAGCTCAATCGCTGAGGCGGTGATGTCCGCATTGATCGATTTCGATGCCAGCGTGTTCGACTCGCGGTTGAACTCCTGCATCATAAAGTCGAGGCGGCGGCCGACGGCTTCTTTCTTCTTCAGAATGTTGTAAGTCTCTTTTACGTGCGCATCGAGGCGATCCAGCTCTTCGGCTACATCAATACGCTGGGCCATCATCACCAGTTCCTGCTCAAGGCGATTATTCTCCAGCTGAACCTCAGCTTCTTCCAGCTTGCTCACCAGACGCTCGCGCTGCCATTTCAGCACTTCCGGCATCTGTGCACGCACTTTGCTGACCTGATCGGTCACGCCCTGCAGCCGCTGTTCGATCAGCGCTTTCAGCGCGTTGCCTTCACTTTCACGCGCAATGATGAAATCGTCCAGCGCACCATCCAGCGCCGCCAGCAGTTCCGCGTTGATGGCATCCAGATCCTGCTCCTGCGCGGTCATCACGCCCGGCCAGCGCAGAATATCCAGCGGGTTAATTGCGCCTTCATCACTCTGCATCTTCACCCAGTTCGCCGCCTGCACCAGCTGTTTAGCCAGCGACTCATTCAGCTGCAGCTCACCCTGGGCGCTGGCATCGGCGTCGAAGCGCAGGTTGCACTCGATTTTGCCGCGCGTCAGGCGGTTGCGGATGCGTTCGCGGATCACCGGCTCCAGACTGCGAAACTGCTCCGGCAGGCGGATATAGGTTTCGAGATAACGCTGGTTGACGGAACGCAGTTCCCAGGCGGCGCTGCCCCAGCTGCCTTTGGCTTCACGGCGGGCGTATGCGGTCATACTGCGGATCATAAGCTTCTACTCATTCAGGAAATGTTCTTCGAATTATAGCGAGGGTGCTCCCGGCATGATAGGTGTAAACGCACAGCAGGGTGCCAGGCCTTTGACAACCGCGTTTATTGTTATTTACCGATGTTTTCAGGCGATAAAAATATCAAGGTTGTGAATGCAGAGATAAATAACGTTTTAATCTGGCGAAAAAATAGCTACTGCGTGAATTGACCTGCGGTAATTATCGCCAGCTTGTGAACGGGCAGGGTTTTTCCCTTGATTAAAATCATTAAAACACTGATGCAAAGCTGTGAATTGTGTCAATTCATTGATTTTAATGCCTTTAATAACCGTTAAAACATAATGGATTTGTGAGTGTTGTTTTTGATCATATATAACGAAAATACCGTTGCGCAGGGCAAAATTGATCTCTATCGTTGGCACCACTTGAGGACGACAACCACAAAAATGATGTGGACGGCCATCAGGAAAAATATAAGTAATTAAATTTTTCTATACACAGCAAATTGAATAAGACCGACGCAGAACGCGCTCCTTGTTTTATTCACCTAAATGGAAATCAGCAAATGAACATGAACAAAATCGTTGTGGCTTTAGGTCTGTCTATGTCTCTGGTGGCGGGTTCTGCAATGGCAGCAGGTGAAGGTAACGGTACTGTGACGTTTAAAGGTGCGATTGTTGATGCGCCATGCTCCATCGAACCAGGTTCAGTCGATCAGACGGTTGAGCTGGGTCAGATTTCCAACCTGGCGCTGAAAGACGGTGGCCGTTCTACACCGCGTCCATTCCAGATCAAACTGGAAAACTGCGACACCGCAACCAAAAAAGAAGTGACCGTGACCTTTGCCGGTACTGGCTCTCAGGTTATCCCGGGCAAACTGGCTATCACCGGTACTGCATCAGGCGCGGCGATCGGCATCAACTTCGGCGATACCGAAATTGAACTGGGTACCGCAACACCAGCGCAAAAACTGATGGACGGCAACAACCAGCTCTCCTTCGCAGCCTTCCTGCAGGGTGGCGGCGCTTCTGAGACTATCGTCCCGGGCGAATTCCAGAGCGTGGCTGACTTCGCACTGAACTATCAGTAATGGTCAGAGACTGGCGGGCTTCCTTGCCCGCCACTCTATCTTTTCGCTTAAGGAACTGCGGCGATGAGTCGTTTTATGCCTGCGGCGATAGTTTCGGCATCGGTGCTTTTCATCAATGACTGCCGCGCCGAACAGTTGATCGACCGCGGCCGCGTTGCGTTACGCGGCGCCATTCATCAGGGTGCCTGCGCCATTAAGGTCGATGATGCTGAACAAACCATCGCGATGGGGGTGCTGCCGCTGGCGCGCCTGCAACGTGACGGTAAAGGGCCGGGTTTTCCCTTCTCTATCCAGCTGGTCAATTGTCCGGTGGAGTACAGCGCGTCGGGAGGCGTGGCACGCACCTTTTCTATCACCTTTGACCACGATGGCCCGCCGGGTCAGCAGCGTTTTGCTGTGTATGGCGATGCCAAAGGGGTAGAGCTGATGATTACGGATACGCAGGGCAACACCATTGCTCCCGGTGAGGCGCAGCCGATCGATCAGCATCTGACGCAGCAGCACGACCTGCGTTATCGGCTCACGCTGGTCAGCAACCAGCAGCAACTGCACAGCGGGAGTTACGCCGCCGCGATTCGTTTTCACATTAATTACAACTGATCTTTCACGGTTTACGGACACCGCTTGCCATGAAAAAGGCTTCATTAACTGCGCCAGCCTCATGTGCGCGCAGGCAGCGTATCAGGCTGACGCCGCTCAGCGTGGCGTTAATGTTAGCCCTTGGCTACAGTGCTCCGCTCTTCGCTGCCGGTGCGGTCTCATTCAACACCGATATCCTTGATCTCAACGATCGGCAAAACATCGATCTGTCGCAGTTTGCTCAGGCTGGCTACATCATGCCGGGCGAATACATGATGGAGCTGCGCGTCAACCAGACACAGATTCCGGAAATGCTGGTGCGCTACTATGCGCCCGAAAACGCGCCGAATGAAAGTCTGCCCTGCCTGACACCCGAAATGGTGGATAAACTGGCGCTGAAACCGGAAGTGCTGAAAAACGCGTCGTGGCTGCAGGACGGCCAGTGTCTGGCGGTGGATTCCATCTCCGGCATGCAGGTGCGCGGCAATCTGGGTGAATCTCGCCTCAACATCACCATTCCACAAGCATGGCTGGAGTACAGCGCCGCCAACTGGGAACCGCCGTCGCGCTGGGATAACGGCGTCCCGGGCCTGTTAATGGATTACAACCTGTTTGCCTCCACTACGCGTGCGCAATACGGCGCTAAAAGCCAGAGTGTAAGCGGCAACGGCACCGGTGGCGTTAACGCCGGTGCCTGGCGCCTGCGTGCGGACTGGCAGATGCAGCAAAATCGTGGCACGGGCAGCCATCGCCAGGAATTCACCTGGACACGCTTTTACGCCTATCGGCCGCTGCCTTCTCTCCAGGCGAAAGCCACGCTGGGCGAGAACTATCTCGATTCCGGCATGTTTGACAGCTTTCGCTATCTTGGTGCGGCGATCACCAGCGATGACAACATGCTGCCGCCCAACCTGCGTGGCTATGCGCCGGAAGTAACCGGTATCGCCAAAACCAACGCCAAAGTCACCATTAGCCAGCAGGGACGGGTGATTTATGAATCGCAGGTGGCTGCCGGTCCATTTCGTATTCAGGATCTCAATGATGCCGTCTCCGGCCAGCTTGACGTGCGCGTCGAGGAGCAGGACGGCAGCGTGCAGACCTTTAGCGTCGATACCGCCACCATCCCGTATCTGACCCGTCCGGGCCGCGTGCGTTACAAATTCGCCAGCGGCAAACCAGGCAGCGAAGAGCACAAAACGCAGGGCCCTACGTTTGCCACCGGCGAATTCTCCTGGGGGATCAGTAACGGCTGGTCGATGTACGGCGGCGGGCTGGCCGCAGGCAATTACAAAGCGTTATCGATGGGTCTGGGGCGCGATCTGCTGTTGCTGGGCGCCATTTCATTTGATGCCACCCAGTCACAGGCTGGCTTACCGCAGCAGGGCAACAAAAGCGGCGGCTCTTATCGCCTGAGCTATTCCAAACGCTTCGAGGAACTTGATGGTCAGGTGACGTTTGCCGGCTACCGCTTTTCGCAGCGCAACTTTATGAGTCTGCCGCAGTATCTCGACGCGCGTTATCGCAACCAGCAGGTTTCTAACAGCAAAGAGCTCTACACCATTACGCTCAACAAGCACTTTCGCAGCCTGAACCTGAGTAGTTACCTCAGCTACAGCCATCAGACCTATTGGGATCGTGCCCCGCTGGATCGCTGGAGCTTTTCCACTTCGCGCTACTTTGATGTCGGCCGGTTTAAGAATCTGAGTTTAAGTCTGTCGCTCAACCGGACGCAATATAACGGCAAAAACGATGACAGCGTTTACCTCAACTTCAGTATGCCGATTGGCGGTGACAGTAGCCTGAGCTACAGCCAGCAAACCAGCGGTAAGCAAACCACCCACTCGGCCAGTTTTTATGACCGGCTGGACAGTAACAACAGCTACAGCCTGAGCGCCGGTCTCAATAACGATCGCCGTCAGTCGTTCAGCGGGTTTTACAGTCATCAGGGCAGTCTGACCAGCATGACGGCCAGCGCCAGCGCGCAGCAGGGACAGTACCGCAGCGCCAGCCTGTCACTGCAGGGCGGTTTAACGCTCACGCCGCAGGGCGCGGCGCTGCACCGGCTGGGCATGCCCGGCAGCACGCGTCTGATGGTCGATACCGATGGCGTGTCCGGCGTACCGGTCAACGGTGGTGGCAGTAACACGTATACCAATTTCTTTGGCAAAGCGGTGATTTCGGATGTGAACAGCTACTACCGCAACACCGCCAGTATCGATGTCACCGGACTGGCCGACAACGTGGAAGCGTCGCGCCCGGTAACCCAGATCACCCTGACCGAAGGTGCCATCGGTTACCGGCGTTTTGGTGTGATTAAAGGTATCAAAGCCATGGCCGCCATCCGGCTGGAAGATGGTAGCTGGCCGCCCTTTGGTGCCAGCGTCCAGAGTAACGGACGCGAAGTGGGCATTCTGGATGATGACGGCCTGGTATGGCTGAGTGGCATTGAGGCCGGTGCCAGCATGGATGTGCGCTGGAACGGCGAAACCCAGTGTCAGCTGGCATTACCCGATCCTCTGCCGCAGCAGTTGCTCGACGAAGGACAGAACTTGTTATTACTTTGCACGCGCCGCGCCGCGCCTGCTTCTTCAACGTAAGGAAAGAGTTAATCATGCTGGTAAAAACGCTGAGTGGCGCCTTGCTGCTCTCCACGCTGACGCTATCGCTGCAGGCTCACGCGGCGATTGCGCTTGATCGCACCCGGGTCATTTTTAACGGTAACGAAAAAAACGTCTCACTGAATATCAGCAATGAAAACAAGCAGCTGCCTTATCTGGCGCAGGGCTGGATTGAAGACAGCAGCGGTAAAAAAATTACGTCACCGCTGGTGCTGCTGCCGCCGGTGCAGCGCGTCGAACCGGGCGAACGCAGCGTAGTGAAAGTGCAGGCGCTGCCCGCCATCAAGGCGCTGCCACAGGATCGTGAATCGGTGTTCTATTTCAGCATGCGTGAAATCCCGCCGCGCAGCGAGAAGAGCAACGTGCTGCAAATCGCGTTGCAGACGCGTATCAAGCTGTTCTATCGCCCGGAAGCGATCGTGGTGAGCAATCCGTCAGTGGTGACGCCATGGCAGGAAAAACTGACGCTGACGCGCAAGGGTGCACGCTACCAGCTGAATAATCCCACGCCTTACTTCATTACGCTGGTGGATGCACAGCCAGCGAAAGGCCAGTCGCTGAAGAAGAGCTTTGAACCGGTCATGGTCGCGCCAAAAACCAGTATCGATCTGGGCGTGAACGCAGCAGAACTGGGCAGCGCGCCGCTATTAACCTACATCAACGACTACGGCGGCCGTCCAACGCTGGCGCTGAAGTGTGCCGGCGACAGCTGCAGCGTCGTCAGTAACAAGGTGGAGCAGTAAGCGATGCGTGTGCTGTTGCTGGTGCTGACGCTGTTGAGCCTGACTTTGCAGGCAGCAACCAACGGCGTGGTGCATGTGTATGGCGCGCTGCAGGAGAGTCCATGCTGGCTTGACGTCGGTAACAATGATCAGGCGGCTGGCCTCGATACCACGCCGACCGCCGCGCTGCAACAGGTCGGCGAGCAGGTGATGAAGCAGGCGTTAACGCTGCATTTGCAGGACTGTCCGTACAGTATCCGCAATGTCGCCGATCCGCTATGGCTGCAACATGTGCCGTCCATCAGCATCGACTTTTTTGCCCCGCAAAGTCTGGCCGACCCGCAGCTGATTCGCGTACAGGGCTCTGACGGCGTGGGCCTGCAATTGTTTGATGAGAACCATCAGCCGCTGCCGCCCACCTTCCGCAATCTGCGCGTGCCGCTCAGCGCCGGCAGCAATGTGCTGAGCTGGCTGACGGTAGAGGAGCGCACCGCGCTGCCGCTGCAGCCGGGTGCCTGGTCAGCCAGCGGTCAGTTACAGGTGAACTATGACTAAGCATCGACTTGTTCCGTTGATGAAGTATTACAACAGGCTGCTGATCGGTAGCCTGCTGCTGTGCATCTGCTGGCCGCTGCATGCGGTGGAGCTGCGCCTGCACGGTACGCTGATTGAGAATCCGCCCTGCACGCTGAATGACAACCAGAGCCTGATGATTGAGTTTGGCGATGCGCTGAGCGTGAAAAAGATCGATGGCGTCAACTATCTGCAGCGTAAGGCGATACCGGTCAAGTGCACCGAGGATCCGGGTGCGGCATTGCAGGTGCGTCTGACCGGTACCGCTTCCGGTTTCGACAGCAGCGCGCTGCTCAGCAGTGTGAGTGCGCTGGGTATTCGCTTTTATCTGGCCAGCAAGCCGCTGGCGGTCAACAGCACGTTGCCGATTGTTTTCCCGGGCACACTCGATCTCGGCGCGGTGCCGGTACAGCAGCCGGGCGTGACGCTGGAGGGTGGGGAGTTCACCGCCAGCGCGGCGCTGCTGCTGGAATATCAGTAAGGAGAGGCGATGAGAGCGGGCGTAATGCTGGTACTGGGATGGCTGCTGGTGTCACCGGCACAGGCGATAGAGATGCAGCTGCACGGCACGCTGGTGGCGGAACCCTGTTCGCTGGAGCCGGATCAGCAGCAGCTGGAGCTCAACTTTGGCGATATCGTTGCGAAATCGCTGTATCAGAATCCGCGCACGCCGGCGCGTCCGCTGGTGATGCGTCTGAGCGGTTGTGATACCGAACTGGGTAAAGACGTCGAGCTGGTGTTCAACGGTATTGCCGATGCCGAGCAGCCCGATCTGCTGGCGCTGGCCGGTGATGCCGGTGCCAAAGGCGTGGCCATTGGCCTGAGTGATGCGGACGGAAAGCTGGTGCCCATTAACCGCGGCGTGATGCATTTTCCGCTGCAGCAGGGCGACAACCAGCTGCAGTTCAGTGCCTGGCTGCAGGCTTCGGCGAGCGCGATTGCCGAGCGCACCATTGAGCCTGGCAACGTATCGGCGATTGCTACTTTTTATCTGAACTATCCCTGAGTGCCTGTTATGTGGTTGATAAATCAACATATCACGTTTGACCCGGATCGGCGCCTGTTGCGCGATCGGCATGATAACGAGCTGCTGCTCAACCAGAGCAGCGCACGCTGCCTGGCGCTGTTTCTGCAAAAGCCGGGTGAGGTCATTAGCCACGAAACGCTGCTGGATGAGGGCTGGCGCAGCCAGGGGGTGCACGTGACGGAAAACTCGCTGCGCCAGATGCTATCGATGCTGCGCAAGCAGTTTCTGCAACTGCGGGTGGAAGGAGAAACCTTTGTCACCGTTCATCGTCAGGGCTACCGGCTGCATGAGTCGGTGCGGGTGGAAGCCTGTTTACCGCTGGCTGAAGCCGTAGAAGAAGCGCGCATTGCGTCGGAAGCACGTATTCAGCCGCTGGTGACCACCCATGTGCACACGGCGCCGCTGCCGGTGATGGTGCAGCCGCCAGCCACCGCCACCGTGGAGGAGCAAACGACCGCTGCGGCACCACGCAGCCGTTCCGGACTGGTGTTAATCGGCATGTTGATTAGCGCAGTGCTGTTACTGGTGCTGGCCTTACTCGGCATTAAGGTGCTGGAGATTCGCGACGTGGTCACCGTGACCTATGCACCCTATCGCCACGTGCAGGGCCGACAGTGGTATATCCAGGACGACTTCAGCGCCACCGAACGTGAAGAGATCGATCAAAACCTGCAGCTGGTGAGTGACAGCATGGCGCGCTTTATCCAGCTGGCCGAAGAGGAACGCCACATCTATATCAACCGCACCAAGCTGGCTGACCGTTACAGCTGGTTTATCTGTCAAAACCCTATCGAGCAGAAGGATGCGTTATGTCGGTCAGCCATATATTTCGTCGCCGAGTAACCTGGGTGTTGCAGGGGGGATTACTGATGCTGGCGCTGGTACTGGCGGCCATCCTGATTTATCAGCTGTCACGTCGCATTCCCCATTGTGAAGCGGATTCGATTCTGATTTCCAGAGAGGCGGGACAGCTGGTGGTGTCGCACGGGCAGTGGAAAGTGCAAAACAGTCTGTTTCAGGCCACCGGCAATTACAGCGGCATGATCAGTTATTACTCGCCACAACAACAACTGCAGCGCCGCGAACCGGTTGATGTCTCTTTTGAACTGCGCCACAGCTTCTCCGGCGCCGCGCTGCGCAGCGAAACCACTGCCATTTCCTACAATCTTGCCAATCGCGCCTCACCACAAAATATTGAACGCTATATCTCCGCCGGCCTGGCGCCCGGCCATGTCAATTACGGCTGGATTTATCGTCTGCAGAATGTGCGCTATGTGATTGGCAATAATGCGAATCCGTCGGTGATTTGCAGGAAATAACTTTAGGTAATTATTCTAAAAATGTCGGTCTTTGTTTTTATGTTTAATTAGAGTGAGTTTATGCAGATCAAATTTATCGGAGTTTTTTTATGTTTATTAAGTCTTCCTTCGTTTGCTGAGCCAGATAAAACCTGCTGGGAGAATCCACCTAATAAATTAGTTGCTGAAATTACAAACTTAACTATAACGGGAAACAAAAAAGGTGATAAAGGTATCGCTAAGTATGGGACTTCACCTAATTTTTACTCGTCAATATGTAATAATTTAAATGGCGTTGCTGCCAGGGAGTACTTTCTGAAAGGCGATTCAGTCTTGCCGCCTTCAGAAATTAACAGGGGTTATTATAAGTTGTCTGATGATCTGGATATAAAAATAAAATATCAGGATGGACGACAATATTACACCGTTCCATTTGAAAATTTAGGTCAGAAGGACGGTATCCCAATCCCACAGGGAAGTGAGGTTAGAATTTTTGGGATGGAGGCTGGCGGTAATGGTGAGGTTGAACTGATTTTAAGGAGGGATATTATTGGTGGGGCTATAATTATTCCATCGGAAATAATGGTGTCTAATCTTTTTAGAAAATTTGGCCTATATAACAACTATGGTGAATATGCCCACTCTCCTGTTATTGAAGTTTATACACGATCTCAGGTTATACCCGTGCCTGTTTTATGTAGTATAAATGGCGGGGCAATGACCAATATTGAATTTGGTAATATCGACGTGAATGAAATCCCAGCTGATACGTACATGTCGAAAAGTGGAAAAGAGGCATCTTTGTTTTTTCAATGTAATGAACCAATTAGTCAGGCTGTAAAAGTTAATATCATAGGGACGGCTTCATCCTTCAGGAGTGACTCTTTGATAAGTGATAATCCAGACGTTGCCTTTGCTATTTTTCATAAGGGAAAAGTAATTTCACCTCTAAGCGGATTTCCGTCTTCAATCAATAATGGTTATGGTAACGATGTTATCACCGTTTCTCCAGTAAAAAATCCAAATGCTAAAGAAATAAGGTTGGGTGATATTAACTCGTCAGCAACCCTAATTCTTACATTACCATAACTAAAAACCAACGAGATGGCGGCGTGAAGGATGATATTTTTAAAATGATTATATTATGGTTTTACTATTAATTTTTTTAGAGGTTAGCCGATGAGGTTATTTTTGTTGCGAAGGAAATATATATTGTTGGTTGCTAAGATTTTTTTTATGAACACCTTCTCTGGTCAGGCTCATGCTGGTCTTGATTATGCCTGCTGGACCGACCCTTTAGCAGTAATGGTATTGACATCAGGCCGTTTGGCTAGCCACAGCATATCTCCTGTAAAAGGAGTACACGGCAGGTTATTCTTTGACGAATCATTAGGGGGGTTTTCTGGCATATGTAATAATCCCGGTAAATATGAATGGTATAACTTACTTATTGAGGCTGATCTGGGTGCACATTTTATCCCTTCATCTACAAATATCGGTTATTATAAACTCACTGATGAGGTTGATGTGAAGGTGCAAGGCTATGCTCCAAGCTGGTATCCTTATCCAATGACTTTCGAGGACCGTAGATATAAAAGTCCTGGTCGTGGGACAATAAAGCCTGGGCTGGGAATGATTCATGATGTTTTTTCGGCTTCTTCATTTCTTTTAACTGATTTTATTATAACAAAAGATATTATCGGTGGAGCGATTTTTGTCCCGCCTGATGTAGAGATGGTGACCATTTATACGATTGGTTATATGAGCCCGCCTTATCCTCCGAGACCTGAAAAACCCTTGCTAAAAATCGTTATCGGACCTCACGGCATTATCATCCCGGTACCCATTGTCTGCGACATCAATAACGGTACGGATATTAACGTTGAATTTGACCGCATCGCCGTAAGCTCCGTTTCTGAATCAGTGTCCAATACCACCAACTTCAAAGATGTGCCGTTAGAAGTTAAATGCAGTTCCGCATTAAATCAGGAAGTCAATTTACGCTTAGTTGCCGGCACCACCGCGTTCTCCGACGAGCTGATAGCCACCAACTATCCTGATCTGGGCATTGCGGTTAAACATAAAGGACAATTGCTCAAACCGATGGGCACTTCTGCTGTCCGGTTAATCAACGGCATGGCGTCAGAAGTTATCACCGTGTTCCCGGTGAAAAAGAAAGGACAACCGCTGAGCGGCGGTGAATTCAACGCTTCAGCAACATTGCTGATCAGCCTGCCTTGATGATGCTTTAAACCGCGTTATTGATATTAATGTTAATTAATCTTTTTATGATGGTTAAAGTTAAACACTTATCAGAGGGAGATCGGCTTAACCTGCAGCGATACAGATTAACGGTGTTTGAAAATATTTTTCATCATCACAGCTGTGTGAATCACCATGATTCACGGGGGTTTTCACACCATTCACAGCTTTTTGGCCGTACATTTTCTGTAGCCAAAGTCTATCAACCATTATTCAACGAGACAGTTTTTGGCCTGTTTCGGCAATTGGGTTTGCTATGCTCTTTCTCTGTTTTATGTCGTGGTATCTGTCCGGACGAGACCCGCGCGTCACGCCGCCTTTGCTGATGCAGCAATTTCTGCAGCGGCGGCGTCGGGGACAGTGCGGTGAGAAAGTCGCTTCTTTCCCTTTCGCTTCGCTGGCCTGCCTTATCTGTTTTCTCCCCACGCTGATTTATCTGCCCAACAGTGGTGGCAATGGCTTTGATCTGCCGCTGAATTTGCTCACTGCAGGCTGCCTCGCGCTGCTGGCAGCCACGCTGCTGTTGAAGAACTGGCGCCAGCCGCGCGATTTAATTGATGACAACGTCATGACGCATGCGCTGTTGCTGATGCTGTTTTGCTTTGCGCTGGCGGTGATCCTGCAGGAGAACGATAACGGACTGCTGACCGGCGTTATCCGACTACTGGGGCTCAGTGCCATACTCATTCTGTGGCTGCTGCTGGGCCTGATGCCGCAGCTCTGGCAGCAGCGTCAGCAAATCATTGCCGGCATCGTATTGCTCAGCACCTTGCAGGCGCTGCTGGCGATTGCGCAAACCTGTTTTCCGGCCCAGCTGCAAACGCTGATGGAGTTTCGTTATCACGCCGGCCAGATTCGCCCTTACGGTATTTTTCAGCAGTTCAATTTGCTGGCCAGCTTTCTGGCGACCGGTCTGGCGGCTACGGTCTGGCTCTGTCTGCAATCTGACATCAGGCACCGTTTCTTACTACTGCCGGCAGTGCTGATCAACAGCCTGGCGCTGCTTCTGACGCAGTCGCGTACCGGTGCGTTTGGCTTTGCGCTGGCGCTGCTGGTGATGCTGCTGGTGTGCGATCGTCGCCAGCGCGCGGTAATCATCAGGATTGTCATGGTGATGGCGCTGGCCGTGCTGTGCGCCCTGCTGCTGCGCAATGAATTAGCGCCGGGCATGCGTGAATTTGCGGCGTCCGACCTGGCGCGCCAGCAGCTGCTGGAATACACGCTGCGGATGATCATGGAAAAACCGTTCAGCGGCTGGGGCTTTGGTCAGTTTGAGTATCATTTTTCGCGGATACGCATGGTGGACGCGATCCACCTGAAAGATTTCAACGCTACCCATCCCCATAACGAGTGGCTGTATAGCTGGGTGGAGGGCGGTGTTTTGCCGATGGTAGGCTTCACCGCCGTGTTGCTGGCATGGCTGACGCCGTTGTGGCGCTGGCGCAGTCAGCCGCAGCGCCTGATGCTATGGAGTCTGACGCTGCCCGTCATGCTGCACACCATGGTCGAATTTCCGCTCTATCAATCGCTGCCGCATCTGTGGCTGCTGATGCTGCTTACCCATCTGGCGTTACGTCAGCCCGAAGATCGATCAATGATTGAACCTGCGACGCCGGGGCTGCCGTCGCGCATGCTGCGCCTGAACATGGCCGGCGGCGCGATTGCGCTGATGCTGTTTTTCTTCAGCGGCCTGCAGACCAACGCGCTGCTCACCCAGGCGGAGCGCGGTCAGTTCCTCTCCTATCCTTCACGCGATCAGCTGTGGAATCCGTGGATTCAGGGCGAGCGCTATGAGTTTGGCGAAATGGTGCATTGCCTGATGCGCTACAACCAGACGCGGGATGAGCGCCTGCTGGCGCGCTTTGTGCAGCAGTCGTCGCTGTGGCTGGAGCGCCATAACGATCTCAACGTGTTCCGTAATGCGGTGATGATTGAGTGGCATCTGCGTCACTATCAGCGATCGCGCAGGCTGCTGCGTCAGGCGCTGACTCTCTATCCGACAGATGAAAGCCTGCTGCAGCTGAAAGCAAAAATGATGACGGAATGGTCATCGGCGGCCTATGCTGTGACAGATGAGACAGGCAACTTCTGAGGCTAAGATGTTGAATAAATGGATGGGGCCGCTGGGCTTCGCCATGATGTTAAGTGGATGTCAGACTTCTCCGCCCACCCCGCAGGTTATTCCGCCGCATACCGCGCCCGTGGCCGTGTGCGGGGCCGGCGAGATGATGATGCAAACCACGCTGTGGTTTGATCTGCCGTCCCCCGCTGGCGCAGCGGGCTGGTCGCAGTTTGCTGAACGCGACATCACGCCGCACTTTCCCTCGCCGCTGACGATTTACGATGCCCGCGGCCCGCAGGGCAATCGCAAGGTACTGGTATTGCTTCATCCGGCGGATCGGGCCAGCTCCGAAAGCATTAACGCGCTGCGCGACAAGTTTAAACATCGTTTTGCGACACAACCGGTGACGCGTATCGACTCGCTGGTGTGCGCGGCGCTGTAACACGCGCTGGCTGCACGCGGGCAGGACAGCCGCCTGTGAAGTCCGTATAATGCGCAGCCAAACCCAAGCAAGCCGGAGAGAAACCATGCGTCCAGCAGGCCGTAGCACTTCTGAAGTGCGTCCCGTCACCCTCACTCGTCACTTTACCAAACATGCGGAAGGCTCGGTTCTTGTCGAGTTCGGCGAAACCAAAGTCCTGTGCACCGCGACCGTTGAAGAGGGCGTGCCGCGTTTTCTCAAAGGCAAAGGTCAGGGCTGGGTAACCGCAGAATACGGTATGCTGCCGCGTTCGACGCACAGCCGTATGGCGCGTGAAGCCGCCAAAGGCAAGCAGGGCGGACGTACGCTGGAAATCCAGCGCCTTATCGCCCGCTCGCTGCGTGCGGCGGTTGATCTGCAGGCGCTGGGTGAATTCACCATCACGCTGGACTGCGACGTGATTCAGGCCGACGGCGGCACGCGCACCGCGGCAATCACCGGTGCCTGCGTGGCGCTGGCGGATGCGCTGAACGCGCTGGTGGCGGCCGGTAAGCTGAAAGCCAGCCCGCTGAAAGGCATGGTGGCGGCGATCTCGGTCGGCATCGTGGCCGGTGAAGCGGTGTGTGATTTAGAGTATGTCGAAGACTCTGCCGCTGAAACGGATATGAATGTGGTGATGACCGAAGATGGCCGCATGATTGAGGTGCAGGGCACCGCAGAAGGCGAGCCGTTCAGCCATGACGAATTGTTGCAGCTGCTGGCGCTGGCGCGCGGCGGCATTGAGCAGCTGATTCAGGCGCAGAAAGCGGCGTTAATTGATTGATGTAACAGGCGACCACAGAGTCGCCTTTTCTTTATTTGAGGAGTGAGAAATGAAAGCCTGGCAGCGTCAGTTTATTGAGTTCGCCCTGAACAAAGGGGTATTAAAGTTTGGTGAGTTCACCCTGAAGTCCGGCCGCAAAAGTCCCTATTTCTTTAATGCCGGTCTGTTCAATACCGGGCGCGATTTAGCGCTGCTGGGCCGTTTCTATGCGCAGGCGCTGGTGGATGGCGGCGTCGATTTCGACCTGCTGTTTGGCCCGGCCTACAAAGGCATTCCGATTGCGACCACTACCGCCGTGGCGCTGGCCGATCATCATGACCGCGATGTGCCGTACTGTTTTAACCGTAAAGAGGCCAAAGATCACGGCGAAGGCGGTTTACTGGTGGGCAGCCCGCTGCAGGGCAAAGTGATGCTGGTCGATGATGTGATCACCGCCGGCACGGCAATTCGTGAATCGATGGACATCATCAACGCCCACAACGCCACGCTGGCCGGCGTGCTGATTTCACTCGACCGCCAGGAGCGTGGCCGTGGCGAGATTTCCGCGATTCAGGAAGTGGAGCGCGATTATCAGTGCAAGGTCACGGCGATCATTACGCTGAGCGAGCTGATTGATTACCTGGCGGAGAAGCCAGAGATGGCCGACCATCTGGCGAAGGTGAAGGCGTATCGCAAAGAGTACGGCATCTAAGGTTTGCCGCGGTCGCCATGAATGGCGACCCTACAGTAGCAGGATGTTTGAGCGTAGGGTGCGCATTGATGCGCACCTGGTGGCAAAGGTGAAGGCGTATCGTAAAAAGTACGGTATTTAAGGTTTGCTGCGGTCGCCATGAATGGCGCCCCTACAGTAGCAGGATGTTTGAGCGTAGGGTGCGCATTAATGCGCACCTGGTGGCGAAGGTCGGGGCGATTGCAAAGAGTACGGCATTTAAGGTTTGCCGCGGTCGCCATGAATGGCGCCCCTACAGTCGCAGGATGCCAGGGCGTAGGGTGCGCATTGATGCGCACCTGGTGGCGAAGGTCGGGGCGATTGCAAAGAGTACGGTATTTAAGGTTTAGCGCGATATTCAGCGCCGCACGATAGCGTAGCGGCGCAATTTATTGCGCGATGGATCGCGCCGCGACAAATCCGCTGTGCGTATTAAACCAGCTGTGCGGCAATCAACGGCCAGCGGCTGTCGAAATCGGCGGTCGGACGATAACGGAACTCCGAGCGCACATAGCGTGACAGCAAACCTTCGCAGAACGCCAGCAGCTGGCTGGCGAGCAGCGTCTCATCGGTCTGGAAACCTTCGCCGTCGCGCATCTTCTTCTCTTTCATCACCTGGCGCAGCTGAACTTCAATACGCTCAAACAGCTGATTAATGCGCCCCTGCAGGCGATCCTGTTCGAACATCAGCGCGTGGCCGGTCAGGATGCGCGTCAGCCCTGGATTACGCTCACCAAATCCCAGCAGCAATTGCACGATCAGACGCAGACGCGCCATCGTCTCTTTTTCATCTTTCAGGATCAGATTGATGCGGGTAATCAGACTGTCTTCAATAAACTCAATCAGGCTATCAAACATGCGCGTTTTGCTGGGAAAGTGGCGATATAACGCCGCTTCCGAAACGCCGACATTGGCGGCCAGCTTGGCGGTGGTGATACGCTGACTGCCATCGCCCGACTCCAGCATTTGCGCCAGCGCCTGCAAAATCTCTTCGCGACGATTCCGTTTCGCGACTTTTTTTTCTGCCATGACCTTCAACACCCCTGAAATTCACCAAAAACAGGCAATACTGCCTTATCTGCCACAGATAAAGCGGCCTGTGGCGACAAGAAATAAAAAGATGGCTATGCGAAAAGTGAGCGTATTACTGACGGCCAGAGTGACCGAAACCGCCTGCGCCGCGATCGCTGGCGTCAAAATCTTCCACCAGGTTAAATTCGGCCTGCACCACCGGTACAAACACCAGCTGGGCCAGGCGATCGCCAGGCTGCAGCGTGAAGCTATCCTGGCCACGATTCCACACTGAAACCATTAGCTGGCCCTGATAGTCGGAGTCAATCAGCCCTACCAGGTTACCCAGTACGATGCCGTGTTTGTGACCGAGACCGGAGCGCGGCAGGATTACGGCAGCCAGTGACGGATCGGCAATGTGAATCGCCAGGCCGGTCGGCACCAGCGTGGTCATGCCCGGTGCGATTTCCAGTGCGTCATCAAGGCAGGCGCGCAGATCGAGACCCGCGGAGCCAGAGGTCGCATAGGTGGGTAGTGGGAATTCCTTGCCTACGCGCGCATCAAGTATTTTTACGTCGATTTTTTTCATCATAACGGCTGACAATCTCGTCTATTAATTGTTGGCCAAGGAGCGTCTTATCACTGAGCGGTAAGACTTTCTCTCCCTCCTGCCAAAAAAGGTGAAGAGCATTGGTGTCGCTATTGAAGCCCTGCCCGGCCTGCGCCACATCATTGGCGCAAATCAGGTCCAGGTTTTTCCGCACCCGTTTTTGCCGCGCGTATTCTTCCACATTCTGGGTTTCGGCAGCAAATCCCACCACGAAAGGGCGCTGCACTTTGAGCGCCGCGACGCCTGCGACAATATCCGGGTTCTTCACCAGCTGCAGCGTGACGTTATCATCGCCACCCTGTTTTTTAATTTTCTCTGCGGCAATGTTTGCCGCCCGGTAGTCTGCCACGGCTGCGCTGGCAATGAAAATATCTTGTTGGCTGATTTGCGCCATCACCGCCGCTTCCATCTCCAGTGCGCTGTTGACATCAATACGCGTCACGCCGGCGGGCGTGGCTAAGTTCACCGGACCGGAAACCAGCGTCACGTTTGCGCCGCGCTTCGCCGCAGCCGCGGCAACCGCATAGCCCATCTTGCCGGAGCTGTGATTACTGATATAGCGCACCGGATCCAGCGCTTCACGCGTCGGACCGGCGGTGATCATAATGTTGAGATGTTGCAGATCGTTGACGGGCGCGGCCCACTCCAGCGCATGCGCAACGATGGCCAGCGGGTCCAGCATGCGGCCCGGGCCGATATCACCGCACGCCTGGCTGCCGCTGTCCGGTCCCCAGACCAGCACGCCGCGCTGCGCCAGACGCTGCAGATTCTCCTGCGTGACTGCCGCGCGGTACATCTGCTGGTTCATGGCCGGCACGATGGCGACCGGTGCCGCGCTGGCCAGGCAGGCGGTGGTGACCAGGTCGTTTGCCATGCCAGCGGTAATGCGTGCAATCAGATCGGCGGTTGCGGGCGCAAGCACAATCAAATCGGCCCATTTTGCCAGTTCGATATGGCCCATTGCCGCTTCGGCCGCCGGGTCGAGCAGGTCATCAAACACCGGATAGCCGGAAACCGCCTGCAGGCTGAGCGGCGTAATAAAGGCTTTGGCCGCATCGGTCATCATCACGCGGACATCCGCGCCGCGATCGCGCAGACGGCGCACCAGTTCCGGTGCTTTATAGGCCGCGATGCCGCCACTGACGCCCAGCAGAATTTTTTTTCCGGCTAATCCCATCATGTTGTTTGCCTCACTTCAACGCAGAGTGCCGCGCCTGGCGCGACAGATGCAGGCAACTTTATCACAAAATCGGCGACCCGCCTTTTCACTGCCTGCGCCCTTTGCGAGCCGGCTCTGGAATTTGTCACGCGCCGCTGGTGGCCTGCAATGCACCGGCGCAGAATGGCGGCATTGCAAGGAGGGCGGAACGATGACGGAACTGGCACCACGGGAAAAACTGACGCTGCTGGGCGCCGAGGCGCTAAGCGATGCCGAACTGCTGGCGATCTTTTTACGCACCGGCACGCGCGGCAACAGCGTGATGGGGCTGGCGCGGCTGATGCTGAATGAATTCGGTTCGCTGTATCGCATCATGACCGCCAGTAAAGAGGAGCTGGGGCAGATAAAGGGCGTCGGCAGCGCCAAAATGACGCAACTGCATGCCATTGCGGAACTGGGGCGGCGCTTTTTTGCCAGCCAGCTGGCGCGCGAAAATGTGATGGAGAATCCGCAGGTCACGCGCCACTACCTGCAAAGCGTGCTGGCACATCAGGAGCGTGAAATCTTTATGGCGCTGTTTCTGGATAACCAGCACCGCGTTTTGCAGGCGCAGAAGATGTTTTCCGGCTCCATTGCCAGCGTGGAAGTGCATCCGCGTGAAATCGTGCGTGAGGCGCTAAAGCTCAACGCGGCGGCGGTGATACTGGCGCACAATCATCCGTCCGGCATGGCGGAACCGAGCCGTGCCGATCGTGAGATTACCAGCAAGGTGGCGCAGGCCTGCGCGCTGCTGAATATCCGCTTATTAGATCATCTGGTGATTGGTCACGGCGAGTTTACCTCTTTCGCCGAGCGCGGCTGGTTGTAATTCGCGGCGTCAACTGGGCAGAAATCCGGCGTTTTTGCGCGATCCGGAGGGATCTTTATCTGTTCGGGACTTGAGCACTTCGGCTTAGCGGCGTATACTACGCCACCTTTGAGAATCTCGGGTTTGGCGTTTGGGCCAGCTTAGCGGGTTCACATGGAACTCGCCTGGGCGGGCTAAGGCCTGACGAGGCGGCCAAAACCTAGTTTTTAAAGCTCGAGCTGATTTGATTTTTGGAGAATAGAAATGTCACGAGTCTGCCAGGTAACTGGAAAGCGTCCGGTGACCGGTAACAACCGTTCCCACGCAATGAACGCGACGAAACGCCGTTTCCTGCCGAACCTGCACTCTCACCGTTTCTGGGTTGAGAGCGAGAAGCGCTTCGTTACTCTGCGTGTATCTGCTAAAGGTATGCGTGTTATTGATAAAAAGGGCATCGATACGGTTCTGGCCGAAATCCGCGCCCGTGGTGAGAAGTACTAAGGAACTGAATCATGGCTAAAGGTATTCGTGAGAAGATCAAGCTGGTTTCCTCTGCTGGTACAGGTCACTTCTATACCACCACGAAGAACAAACGTACTAAACCTGAGAAACTGGAACTGAAAAAGTTCGATCCGGTTGTACGTCAGCACGTGATCTACAAAGAAGCCAAAATTAAGTAATTTTGGTGTTCTTGCGAAAAACCCGGCTCCGGCCGGGTTTTTTGTTTCTGCGCTACGTTGAGGAGATGAGATGCCTGAATTACCTGAGGTAGAAACCAGCCGACGCGGTATAGAACCTCACCTGGTGGGAGAAACCATTCTGCATGCCATTGTGCGCAATCCGCGTCTGCGCTGGCCGGTTTCCCATGAAATCCACGCGCTGAGTGACCAGCCGGTGCTCAGCGTACAGCGCCGCGCCAAGTATCTGCTGCTGGAGCTGCCGCACGGCTGGATCATCATTCATCTTGGCATGTCCGGCAGCCTGCGCGTCCTGCCCGGCGAACTGCCGGCTGCGAAGCACGACCACGTCGATTTGGTGATGAGCAATGGCAAAGTGCTGCGCTATACCGATCCGCGGCGTTTTGGTGCCTGGCTGTGGACTACCGATCCGGAAGGCAGCAGCGTGCTTGCGCACCTTGGTCCGGAACCGTTGAGCGATGCCTTCAGCGGCGGGTATCTGTATGAAAAGTCGCGCGGCAAACGCACGGTGATCAAGCAGTGGCTGATGGATAACAAAGTGGTGGTGGGCGTGGGTAACATCTATGCCAGCGAATCGCTGTTTACCGCCGGGATCTTACCCGATCGTCCGGCGATGAGCCTGAGTGAAGCGGAAGCCGAACTGCTGGCGAACACCATCAAAGCCGTACTGCTGCGTTCGATTGAGCAGGGCGGCACCACGCTGCGTGATTTCCTGCAAACCGACGGTAAGCCGGGCTATTTTGCGCAGCAGCTGCAGGTGTATGGCCGCACTGGCGAGCCCTGTCGCGCCTGCGGTACGCCGATCCTCAGCGGTAAACACGGTCAGCGCAGCACCTTCTGGTGTCCACGCTGCCAGCACTGATTACGGCTGCGCCAGCTTCGCCAGCAGCGCCTGATGCACCACGGCAGGCAGAAATGCCTGCACGTCACCCTGATGGCGCGCCACTTCCTTGACCAGCGACGATGAGACAAATGAGAAGCCTTCGGAGGGCATCAGAAACACGCTCTCCAGCGTGGGCCGCAGATGACGGTTCATGTGCGCCAGCTGCAGCTCATACTCAAAGTCCGATACCGCACGCAGACCGCGCACCAGCACGTTCGCGTTCTGCGCCTGGGCAAAATTCGCCATCAAATCGCTAAAGCCAACCACCTCAACATTGGGCAGATGGGCCGTAACCTGGCGCGCCAGATCGACACGTTCATCAAGGCTAAACAGCGGCTTCTTACCCGGGCTGGCGGCAATTGCCAGCACGATGCGATCAAACATCTGCGCTGCGCGCGTGACGATATCCAGATGGCCCAGCGTCATCGGGTCAAACGTGCCGGGATAAATCGCTTTAGTGCTCATACGCGGCCCTGTGTTGAGGTGTGATGCAGCGCCCAGAGCGCCGAGTATTTATTAAAGGTGTATTGTGCGTTGACCACCGCCAGAATCCAGCCCTGTTTACCATCGAGAAAACCGGCGCGCAGCAGCAGCGTCTTAATAAACGCGCCTGCGGTGTGGCTGAAAACAGAGAGAATACTGCAGCGCTTGCCGCGCTGAAAGCGCTCCTGCGCCCAGGCTTCGGCATAGTTCATCTGCTTGCGCTGGAAGGCAATCAGGTCGCGGCAGGTCAGGTGCTGCAAATCACCCGGCAGCGCCACCACCGGCGTGCCCTGCGTCTCCAGCGATTCGTGCACCAGATTGTCGTTATAGCGCAGATGGCGCGGATAGAGGCGCAGCACGCGGTCGGGATACCAGCCGCTGTGGCGCATAAAGCGGCCGAGAAACAGATTACTGCGGCCGAGGCTGTAAACCTTATCGCTGGGTGGCTGTGTCAGCACCTGCTCAATGGCGCGGCGCAGCTCTGGCGTAACCCGTTCATCGGCATCCAGCATCAGAATCATATCGCCGCTGGCAAAGGCCTGGGCGCGCTGACGCTGCTTACCAAAGCCGGCCCAGCCGTCTGCCTGATAGACCTGTGCACCGTGCGCGCGTGCCACCTCAATGGTCGCATCGCTGCTGCCCGAATCCAGCAGAATGATTTCATCTGCCCAGCTGACGGAAGCCAGCGCCTCCGGAAGGAGTTCAGCTTCGTTTTTGGCGATCATCACCACGGAAAGACGTTGGCGTTGAGACATGCGTTAATGAGCTCGTGGAGGCAGATGCGGTTCGAGTAACTGTAGCAGACGCTGCAGTGCGCCCTGATTCTGGTGCAGCACGTCTACCGCGTGGCGGCCGTAGTAGCGGCGATAATCGTCATCCTGCAGCAGGTTCGCCACTTCTTTTTCCAGCGACACCACATCAGTAACGGTAATCAGCCCTTCCGCCTGTTGCAGACGGGCGCAGATATCTTTGAAGTTCCAGATGTGCGGGCCCATCAGCACCGGAATGGCGTGCGCAGCGGGCTCGAGCGGATTATGGCCGCCGCGCTCCACCAGGCTGCCGCCAACAAAGGCCAGATCGGCGATGCCGTACAGCAGCATCAGTTCGCCCATGGTATCGCCAATCACCACCTGCGTGGCGCTGGAAGGGATCTCGCCGCTGCTGCGCAGGGTAAAGCTGAAGCCGCGTTTTTGCGTCAGGTTGCATGCATCTTTAAAGCGTTCCGGATGGCGCGGCACCAGAATCAGCAGCAGATCCGGGAACTGTTGCAGCAGGCGACGATGGGCGTCGAGCACGATGGCCTCTTCGCCTTCGTGCGTGCTGGTGGCGATCCACACCGGCCGGCGCGATGCCCACTGGCGGCGCAGCGTCACCGCGCGTGCCGCCAGCTCCGGCGTAACGGAGATATCAAACTTAAGACTGCCGGTCACGGCCAGATGCGAGCGCTTCAGGCCGAGGCTGAGGAAACGATCGCCGTCCTCAACGTTCTGCGCGGCAATCAGCGTAATGCGCTGCAGCAGGTCACGCATGAAACCGCCGAGCTTTTTATAACCTCTGGCGGAGCGTTCAGACAGGCGCGCATTGGCAATCACCAGCGGAATCTGGCGCTGATGCAGAATGCGAATGATGTTCGGCCACAGCTCGGTTTCCATGATAATCACCAGCCGCGGGTCGACGGTATCGAGGAAACGGTTAATTGAGCCGGGCAAATCGTACGGCAGATAGACGTGGTGCACGTCTTTGCCAAACGCCGACTGAGCACGCTCGGAGCCGGTGGGCGTCATGGTGGTCACGGTAATGGGCAGCGTCGGATAGCGATGACGCAACGCGCGCACCAGCGGCACGGCGGCGAGCGTTTCACCGACCGAAACCGAGTGCAGCACGATGCCGTGCGGCGCCACTTTACCGCTGCAGTAGCCGTAGCGCTCCGCCCAGCGTTTGCGATAGGCCGGTGCTTTTCGACCGCGCAGCCACAGGCGCAGCCAGATCAGTGGCTGAATCAGATAAAGCAGGGCTGTATAGAGAGTCGTCATAGTTAAGGTTACGACCAGTTCGCGTCAAAAAACACAGGAAAGGCGGCATGTTAACAGAAACTGACCGCCTGCTCATACCACTTCGTCAACGGGTTTGCAGGACGCGCTGATAAAGCGAAGTCAGTGCCTGCGCCAGTCTTTGCGGACCATAAGGTTCGATTTTGCGACGCGCGGCCGCGCCCAGCGCTGAATTGTGCGAAAGCGCGGGCGTCGCTATTACCGCTTCGTTTAACGCCTTGATATCCAACGCATCGCAGACAAAACCCTCTTCACCGTTGGTGATAAATTCTGCGCCGCCGCAGCCGGTGCTGGTAATGATTGCCAGCCCGCAGGCCATCGCTTCCAGTACCACATTGGGAAACGGATCGTACAGCGTCGGCAGCAGCAGCGCATCGGCGGCATGGTAAAACGGCTGAACGTCCTGCTGCACGCCGGCGAAGCGCAGGCGATCGAGGCAGTTAAGCTGGTTCGCCAGCTGCTGATAGCGCGCCAGCTGTTTGTCCTGGCCGACCACCACCAGGTAGCGATCGCTATTAGCGACCGCTTCGATAGCGGCCTTTAGCCCTTTGCGTTCGAAGCCGGAGCCGACGTAGATCATCACCGTGGCGTCCTGCGGCAGGTTGAGTCGCTGACGCGCGGCGTGACGCAGCGTATCGCTGGCAGGCTGAAAACGCTGGCTATCAATGGCGTTGTGAATCACGTGGATTTTGCTGGCATCCAGCGCGAAGTGGCGCAAAATATCCTGTTTCACCATGTGCGAATTACAGATCACCGCTTTCAGCGAGGGCGCGTTGAACATCTCCGCTTCCGCCTGCAGCACATAGCGATGGTACGGGCTCAGGCTGGCGCTCAGCCGCTGCCACGGCGAAACAATGCGCGCGCGCTGCTCCAGCCATACGCGATGCACACCGTCGCCGGCGCGGAAAATATCGCAGCCGGCGATGCGCTCGTGGCTCTGTACGATATCGAACTTTTCCCGTTCCCAGCAGGCGCGCGCCGCGCGGGCAAAGCCGCGTTCACGCGAAATGCGGCCGAATTTTGCCGGATTGCAGATGTGCAGGTGCCAGGCCGGGTTCGGCGTGCCCTGCCAGCTGCGGGTAATGATGTTGAGGTCGAGCTGCTCGCTGTCCAGCGCTTCCAGCGCGCGTGAGATAAAACGCTCGGCACCGCCGTCCGGCCGGTATTTCTGCCGGACAATCGCCAGCCGTAACTTAGTCATGCAAAAGGCTCCTGGCGGCGGCAAGCACATCCTCAACCGGGATGGCAGACAGATAGCGCTGCTCGGTATTGGTATTGATCGAATCCGGTGACGGCAGCGGCGCATAGTCGCCCGCCCAGATAACGCGGTTATTGTCGCCCCACGGGCGCCAGTGCTGCAGCTTGGTCGGGCCGAACAGCGCCAGGCACGGCGTCTGCAGCGCCGCGGCCATGTGCATCGGTGCGGAATCGACGCCAATAAACAGCTGTGCGGCGTCGATCAGCGCCGCCAGCTGCGGCAGCGAGAGCTGGCCCGCCAGCGACACCACATTCGGCGTGCGGCACAGCGACTGGATATGGGCGATCATCGCCAGCTCTTTCTGATCGGGCGCGGCGGTCAGCACCACGCTGCGACCATCAGCGGCCAGCGCATCAATCAGCTGCGCCACCTTTTCATCTTCCCAGCACTTAAAAACCCAGCGCGAGGTGGGCTGCACCACCACAAACGGTCCGGTAATCGACTGCTGAGCGAGGACGTCCTGCACTTTTTGCTGGTCGGCGGTGCTGAAATGCATGGAGGCTGTCGCCCCGGCGGTGGGAATGCCGAGCGGCTGCAGCGCCGTCATGTTTTGTTCCACGGTGTGCAGCTGATGGTGACGGTCGGTGGAAACCAGCTGGTTATGGCACCAGCGCCAGAACGCGTTGTCGCGCTTGCGGTAGGCAAAGCCAATGCGAACCGGCGCACCGGACAGGCCGGTAATAATGGCGCTGCGCCACTGGTCGGCCAGATTGATCACCACATCGTAATGGCAGGCGCGCACCGCCCGCACCAGCGCGACCTCATGGCGAAACTTCTGCCAGCCGCCTTCCTTTTTCCAGTTGCGATCGATGATATGCAGCTGACGGATCGCCGGATGCGCTTCCAGCATCGGGCGCGTCTCTTTATACAGCAGCACATCAATGTTGGCCTGCGGATAGCGCTGGCGCAGCGCATTGATGGCAGGCGTGGTCAGCAGCATATCGCCATGATGACGCAGCTTTATCAGCAAAATATTTTGCGGTGCAAAGTGGGCTGGAATCGGGCTTGCCATACTCAAATCATCTCAAAATTCAGTGAGCTGATTGTAGGGCAAACCCTGGAGGGGTTAAAGCCGCGGCGGGCGCTTATTTATTGCGCCAGCGATAAATGCGGCTCAGCCACAGCAGCAGCTGATACCACTGACGCGCGCCGCGCGCATTGCGCAGCATGCGTTTGTGCGTCTGGCTGCTAAACAGATCGGCGATCATTGCCTGGCGCGCTGCGGCGTCCGGTTCGCGCCGGATAGCGTGGCACACGCTGAGCGCTTCGCGGGTAATCTGCGCGTGGAAGCTCGGGTAAATCTTCACCTTGTGACGATAGCGCGTATTGATCTCTTCCAGCATGCGCGCGATTTTCAGGTAGTGACGCTGATAGTCGACGTTGTGCTGGCCGGTGCGCTTGCGGTTGCTGATCGACGCATCGTGCATGTAGTAGCGATACAGCACCCGATCGGTGTAGCGCACGCGCTGCACATTGAGCATGAACTCAGTGGTCCACGGGATGTCCTGATGATGCAGACCGGGTTCAAACTGCAGATTAAGCTGTTCGATCAGCTCACGGCGGTAGATACCGAGCCACACGACGTGCAGGTAACGCCGGGTTTTCAGCGCCTTGTCGAGCCACTCCGGCCCGCTTAACACGCCAGTGCTGGTGAGGCGATCCCGCGGAATCATCGGCTTAATTGTCTGGCTGGCCTTGAAAAACCACTCGGCGTTGCACTGCGCAGCGTCCAGACGATCGCGCTCCGCCATGTCGACCAGCGTCTGGTACATCGCCGGGTCCATGGTGTCGTCAGCGTCAGGAAAGCTGACGTATTTACCCCGCGCCACGGCCAGCCCGGCATTGCGCGCACGCGACACGCCACCGTTCGGCTGATGAATCACCTGGATATGTGGGTACTGCTGCGCCAGCGCGTCGGCGCGCTCGCCAGAGCCGTCGGTGGAGCCATCGTCAACAATGATGATCTCCAGCGACGTCAGGGTTTGCGCCAGCAATGCATTGATACAGCCGGTAAAGTCAGCACCAGCGTTAAACATCGGGATAATGAGACTGAGTAGCGGGGATGAGCTATCGGGCTGCGCTGTCATGTTCTTCGTTGTTCCGTCGCGCCAGGCGCTGCTGCTGCCGGGTGCGGATAAAATCATGGATATCATTTAGCTTGCGTTCATCCAGCTCGAACAGCTGTTCAACCGGATGGGCAAATTTGTATTGCGCAGCGAACACAAACGAAGAGGGCGCGATGTGGTTCGGGCCAATTAAGAGCACGTCACCCAGCGGCCTTTGCTCCTCTACGCAGCAGGGACCATAAATTAAAATCACCGGTACCTGTTGCGCGTCGGCAATATACACATTGCCGGAATCCGAGGCGATATAGAAATCCATCTCGTTAATGGCGGCAGGCAGCGCCTCGAGCGGGATTTTACCTACCAGACTCACCAGATTGTTTCGCTGACCGGCAACTTTAAACAACTCCTGAACGCGTGATTGTTCATTCGGTGCGCCGAAAGCAAAAAAAGTGCAGGGGAGATCGTTCAGGTGGTCGAAAAGCCGACACCAGATTAACGGCGGAATGGTTTTGGCCTGATTCCCTGCCGTTACGCTAATACCAATGCGGATGCCCGGCGCCTGCCTAATTTCCGCTGGCAGGGTTTCCGGTTGCCACAGTGGCAGGGTGGCATGTTTGGGATAACTCTCTTTGGTAAAAGAGCGATCGGCCAGTTTCAGGTAATTTTCCAGCGTTAAGGTATTTTTCTCGTGATAAACCACGCCGCTGGCCGTTAAATAAAACAGGCCCTGATAGCCTTTGCGCCGATAGCTGGAAAGAAATTGTTTGTTGCTGGCATTGCAGCAGGCGGCAATAAATAAATTGAGATTGGTGGGATGCAGCAAATAAATATTGTCGTAGCGATTGAGCAGCTGCCACACCAGTTTAATTTTTTTCATCAAACCGGAGCGATGATCTTCGATATACCAGATGTGCTCCAGCGTGGTGTCACGTTCAGCCAGCGGGGCGACACTATAGCTCAGCAGGGCATCGCTTTTTCCCAGGTGGGATAATAACGGCGTGATATTAATATAGTCGCCAATTTTAGCGGTCTGTATCACCAGATTTTTACCGGTGCGGCCATGAACAAACTTCATCACCCATTTGACCGGTGAAAAAAGAATAAACAGTAGTACGTACGTCAAGTAGTCATCCCCATGATTCGGTCACACCGTCATGGGGGACCTGTTAACCTGAAACGTGCTGCGTGGTTGAAAATGACGTCTCCGCCACCTGAATAAGCTGCAGGTATTGCTGGCAAACAACGCTCAAACTATAAATGCTTAAGTCCAGATGTTGCAACCTGGGGGGAGTTGTATAAATTTCTCGCATTTTTTCTGCCAGCGATGTTGCATTCATCTCTGCCAGACCGCGTGACAGTTCGCCGGTGAGGATCGAAACAGGACCGCCCGGACAGCGCGTACTGACCACCGCGGTGCCGCAGCTCAGGGCTTCGACCAGCACATTACCAAAACCTTCACTGTCGGAGCTGACCACCAGCAGGCGCGCGTGCCGTATCCAGGGATAAGGATTGCGCTGAAAACCTTCGAAGCGCACGCGCTCTGCAATGCCTGAATTCTGCGCCTGCTCACGCAATTTTTGCGTTATTTTTTCGCTTCCCTGTCCCAGCAAAACCAGCGGCGCGGTGATGCCACTCAGGGCATAAGCTTCGAGCAGGCGGTCATGGCGTTTGGTTTCATGGAAGCGTCCCACGTGCACCAGGAAATCGGTGCCGGCCAACGGGCAGGGTTCTGCCGCCAGTCGGGCGAGGCTGTCAAAATCGAAAGGATTGGCGATCACTTTGGCCTGGCGGGGCTGTACGCCAATGTTTTGCACCATATCGTCGATGACGTACTGCGAAACCCCAACGATTTGGCGATCCTGATAAACGTGACGGATTTTCAGCCGCTTCAGCCACAGCGAGAAGCCGGTTTTACGTGCCAGATACGAAGCAGAAAACACGCCGTGCAGACAGAACCAGGTCCTGTCTCCATCGAGCGCCGGCGTTTGCCTGACAATGCGGTCAGTTTTATGCAGATGAGAGAGGATCAGATCAAATTTGCCGTGCCGCGCTTCACTGTCGCGCACCGCACGATCCAGCAGGCGCGCGCGGCGCCATGTTTCTGTCAGCTTGCGCCACGGGTGGTTACAGCGATCAAGAATCACCTGGTAATCCACGCCAGCCGGAATAGGGTAATCACATACCTTCCGCAATGAGAAGATCGAAACCTGGTGTCCCTGACTGAGGAAGCCCCCCGCCAGAGTCAGTACGACTTTTTCGGCGCCGCCGCCCGGCAGGCCATCAATCACCATTAAAATGCGTTTCGACAAAATTTTTTACCCCTACATGCCAGTCTGCTGTAAAGACTTAGCTGCTATCATTCCCGGTGCTATCAGGACTTAATATAAGAAAATTCAATTAATTATTTTTATGGCCAGGTAATTTTACACGAACGTGCGCTCGGTTAATTGATAAAATTCAGGCCAGTGAAGAGTTTAAATTATTCTAGTTTAACTAATCTTATACCGCTATCGACTTCCCCTCGAACCCGCATGGGAAAAGTTTGCGCCCGTCAGGAGCGTTGCGTACCATAGCGATTATAACACTGTAATTCACCGGATAAGTTATGGAAAAACCTGCCTTTTTAATTACCCTTGATACCGAAGGGGATAACCTGTGGCGCAATCGCAGCGGCAAGGTCACTACCCATAACGTCCGGTTTTTACCGCGCTTCCAGGCGCTGTGTGAGAAATACGCTTTTAAACCGACCTGGCTGACCAACTATGAGATGGCCAGTGACCCGGCTTATGTCGAGTTCGGGCGCGATCTGCTGGCGCGCGGTCAGGGCGAAATCGGTATGCATTTACATGCCTGGTACAGTCCACCTGAATATGCGCTGACCGACGATGAGTGGCGTTACCAACCTTATCTGATCGAATATCCGGAAAACGTCCTGCGCGATAAAGTCGCCTTTATGACCGATCTGCTGGAGAACGCTTTTCAGCGTAAAATGACCAGCCACCGCGCCGGCCGCTGGGCATTTAATGAAGTGTACGCCCGCGCCCTGATCGATCAGGGCTATCTGGTTGACTGCTCGGTTACGCCGCGCGTGAGCTGGCGTAATGCGCAGGGTGCACCGCAGGGACAGGGCGGAACGGATTACAGCCATTTCCCCGATCGCGCTTATTTCCTTGATGAACAGGATATTTCCAGGCCGGGCGACAGCCCGCTGCTGGAACTGCCGATGAGCATTCAGTATCGCTATGGCACGCTGACCAATCAGCTTAAAAAAATGTGGAATGGCATCCGCGGCAGGCAGCGCGGACCGTCAGTGAACTGGCTGCGGCCGGTGGGCGGCAATCTGGCCCAGATGAAGCAGGTGGCAGAACAGACGCTCAGTCAGGGTAATGACTACGTCGAGTTCATGCTGCATTCATCCGAGTTTATGCCAGATGGCAGCCCCACGTTTAAAACGGAGGCTGATATTGAACGCCTGTATGACGATCTGGAAGGCCTGTTCAGCTGGCTGGCGACCCGGACGCAGGGCATGACGCTCACTGAATTTGCGCAGCTGAAGCACCAGCAGCGCTAAACAGCCCAATCGCGTTACAGCGCGATCTCAGCCAGCATGGCCATCACGTCGTCAGGCTGAATGTCTGCCATGCTGCTGCTGCCCTGCGCGGGCCGTAACGCATGCTGATTCCTGCCATAGCCACCAATCAGACCCGGGTCAGTCGGGCCGAACAGGGTGATGTTGGGGCGATCCAGCGCGGCGGTCAGATGGCTCAGACCGGTATCCACCGAGACCACCGCCCGGGCGCCCGCCAGCTGCTGCGCCACCTGCTCCAGCGTCAGCTTCGGCAACACCTCTGCATGATCAAACCCTGCTGCCAGCCGCTGCGCGCGCTGGTGCTCGTGTTCGGCGCCCCACGGCAGCCTGACGCGCAGGCCAGTGGGCTGAACCCGCGCGATGAGCTGGCGCCAGTGATCTTCCGGCCAGTGTTTGTTGTCGCGCGTTGTGGCGTGCAGAAACACCAGGTACGGTTGGCTATCCTGCGGTTGTGCCGCGAGAAAATGACCGGCAATGGCATAGTCGCCCTGCGTGGCCGGTTTTTCATAGCCCAGACTTTTCGCGAACAGTTCGCGCGTGCGTTCCACGGCGTGCTGCTGCTTACCAATCTCATGACGCTTGTCATACCACCAGCTGGCGAACGGTTCACGTGCGCTGCGGCTGTCCTGACCATGTTTGATGCCTTTGGCGAGGCGCGTCACCAGCGCGGCGCTTTTAATCAGCCCCTGGGCATCAATCACCACGTCGTACTGACGTGACTGCAGCTCGCGTTTGAATTGCACGCGCTCTTCGCGCTGCTGGCTGCCAAACCAGTGTTTGCGCCAGCGACGAATCGCCACCGGCAGGACTTTGTCGACGGCCGGATGCCAGCCAGGAATTTGCGCAAAATTCTCTTCCACCACCCAGTCGAAGCGAATGCCGGGAATCGCCTGCATCGCATCGGTCAGTGCCGGCAACGTGTGCAGCACATCACCCATCGACGAGGTTTTAACAATCAAAACGTGCATGGTTACTCCTGCACCGGATGCAGTAACTCATTGAGTTCCTGATGCACGCGTGCCGGTTGAATATCAATCAGGCTCTGGTGATAGCCCTCTTCGGCATCGCCTTTGCGCACTTTGTGGTAGCCGGTAATCAGGCGAATGATGCGCGCCTGATGGGACAGCGGCGGCGTGAAGTCCGGGCTGCTCGGGCCATACAGCGCCACCAGCGGCCGGTTGAGCGCGGCGGCAATGTGCATCAGTCCGGAATCATTGCTGACAACCGCAGCACAGTGGGCGATCAGAATCACCGCCTGCTCCAGCTGCGTTTCGCCCGCCAGATTGCGGCAGTGCGCGCGCGCCGTGTCCGGCAACGCCTGCAGGATCGCCTCGCCGGTTTCCCGATCTTTAGCCGAGCCAAACAGCAGCACCTGATAGCCTTCAGCAATCAGCTGTTCCGCCAGCGCGGCGTAGTGATAGTGTGGCCAGCGCTTCGCGGGACCAAATTCGGCACCGGGGCAGAAGCCGATGGCCGGGCGATCGGCCGACAGCGCAAACTGCGCCGCGGTCATGCGTTTTTCATCGTCGTCGACGCGCAGCTGCGGCCACAACAGCGGCTGCGGCAACTGTGCTGCCGCCGCAACCGGCTGGTCATAGCCCAGCGCCACATAGCGCTCCACCATTAAGGGAAACGCGGCTTTGTCCAGCACCCGCACGTCATTCAGCACGCCATAGCGCATTTCGCCGCGCCAGCCGATGCGGCGTTTGATGCCGGCAAAAAACGGCACCAGCGCCGATTTAAACGAGTTTGGCAGCACATAGGCGCGATCGTAACCGCTGGCCCGCAGCGCTTTGCCCAGGCGACGGCGCTCACCCAGCGCCAGCGCACCGTGGCCAAGCGGCATCGCCAGCGCCTGATTCACTTCCGGCATGCGTGACAGCAGCGGCCGGCACCAGGCCGGCGCCATCACATCAATTACCGCCTCAGGGTGCGCCTGTTTCAGCGTGCGATAGAGACTTTGCGACATCATCATATCGCCGACCCAGGAGGGGCCAATAACCAGAATTTTCATCGCCGGTGCCGGTTTCCTTATGCGTGACGGTTCAGCCAGGCCATGTATTCGCCCACGCCCTGCGCAACGGTTTTAAACGGTTTGTCATAGCCCGCGGCGCGCAGTTTGCTGAGATCCGCCTGCGTAAAGGCCTGGTAGCGCCCTTTCAGTTTGTCCGGGAACGGGATGTATTCGATCTGGCCTTGCTGGTGGAACTTCAGCACTGCATCCGCCACTTCCTGGAAAGATTCGGCGCGGCCGGTACCACAGTTATAGATGCCGGATACGCCGTTTTCCCAGCACCACAGATTGACCGCCACCACATCATCGACGTGGATGAAGTCACGACGGAAGCTGTCGCTGCCCTCGAACAGCTTAGGATTTTCACCGTTGCTGATCTGCGTATTGAGGTGGAACGCGACGCTCGCCATGCTGCCTTTATGGCCTTCACGCGGCCCGTACACGTTGAAATAGCGGAAGCCGCACACCGGCGAATCCGCTTCCGGCAGAATCTGGCGGACATAGTGGTCGAACAGCATTTTTGAGTAGCCGTACACGTTGAGCGGCTGCTCGTACTGGCGCTCTTCAATGAAGTTCTCGTTACGCCCGCCGTAGGTGGCGGCCGAGGAGGCATACAGGAACGGAATTTCACGTTCGAGGCAGAAGTGCAGCAGATCTTTCGAGTACTGATAGTTATTGTCCATCATGTACTTACCGTCCCACTCAGTGGTGGCTGAACAGGCACCTTCATGGAACACCGCTTCAATCGGACCCAGATCTTCACCCGACATGATGTAGGTGAGGAACTCCTCTTTATCCATGTAATCCGCGATGTCCAGATCCGCGAGGTTCACGAACTTGGTGCCATCTTTCAGATTATCCACCACCAGGATATCGGTATGACCGCGATCGTTGAGCGCTTTCACAATGTTGCTGCCAATCATGCCCGCGCCGCCGGTTACGATAATCATATGCTTTGCCTTTAAACAGTTGGGGTGAAACAGGAGGTTTCACGCACGAATACCTAACATCATAACATTTCAGCCCGATGCGGACAGCCAGATGACGCCGATCGCGCTGCACAAATCCTGCGCGCCGCGTGAACTATGCTGCAAAACGGAGATTTCCCTGGCTGAATTGTCGTCCATTCGCTTTTCGATCAGTAATATGTGCCAAAATTTTGCTATCTGAGGAGCAGAATCATGTCCGATCAGTTCTATTCACAAATCCGGCAACAGCTTGAGACAACGCGGCAGGACGGATTGTTCAAACAGGAGCGCACCCTGACCTCGGCGCAGCAGGCGGAAATCAACGTCGCCAATAGCCCGCCGGTGATCAACTTCTGCGCCAATAATTATCTCGGCCTTGCGAACCATCCGGCGCTGATTCAGGCCGCCAAAGACGGCATGGACACGCATGGTTTCGGCATGGCGTCGGTGCGTTTTATCTGCGGCACGCAGGACAGCCATCAGCTGCTGGAACGCCGGCTGGCGGAGTTCCTCGGCATGGAAGAGGCCATCCTGTTCTCCTCATGCTTCGACGCCAACGGCGGGCTGTTTGAGACCCTGCTGGGCGCGGAAGACGCGATTATCTCGGATGCGCTCAACCATGCGTCGATCATCGACGGCATCCGCCTGTGCAAAGCCCAGCGCTATCGTTACGCCAACAATGATATGGCTGAGCTGCGCGCGCGCCTGCAGGAGGCCCGTGACAAGGGGGCGCGCCACCTGCTGATTGCCACCGACGGCGTGTTCTCCATGGATGGCGTGATCGCTAACCTGCAGGGCATTTGCGACCTGGCCGATGAGTTTAATGCGCTGGTGATGGTGGATGACTCGCACGCGGTGGGCTTTGTCGGCGCAAGCGGACGCGGCACGCATGAATACTGCGGCGTGATGGATCGCGTGGATATTCTGACCGGCACGCTGGGTAAAGCGCTGGGCGGTGCGTCCGGCGGTTACGTGGCGGCAAAACGCGAGGTGGTTGAATGGCTGCGTCAGCGCTCGCGCCCTTATCTGTTCTCTAACTCGCTGGCACCGGCGATTGTGGCCGCATCGCTGCGCGTGCTGGATCTGCTGAACGAAGGCGATGGGCTGCGGCAGCGGCTGTGGGAAAACGCCCGCTTCTTCCGGGAAAAAATGACCGCCGCGGGCTTTACGCTGGCCGGTGCCGATCACGCCATCATTCCGGTAATGCTGGGCGATGCCAAAGTGGCGCAGCAGTTTGCCAGTCTGCTCCAGCAGGAAGGCATCTACGTTACCGGCTTCTTCTATCCGGTGGTGCCGCAGGGCCAGGCGCGCATTCGCACGCAGATTTCTGCCGGCCACACTCAGGCGCAGCTGGAGCACGCGGTGGCGGCCTTCACGCGCATCGGACAACAGTTAGGGGTTATCACTGCAGGAGCCAACGGATGAAAGCACTGGCTAAACTGAAAGCGGAAGAGGGGATCTGGATGGTGCACGACGCGCCGGTGCCGGAGCCCGGTCATAACGATCTGCTGATTAAAATCCGCAAAACCGCCATCTGTGGCACCGATGTGCATATCTATAACTGGGACGACTGGTCGCGCAAAACCATTCCGGTGCCGATGATCACCGGCCACGAATACGTGGGTGAAGTGGTCGGCATCGGTCAGGAAGTGAAGGGTTTCGCCATTGGCGATCGCGTATCGGGTGAAGGTCACATCACCTGTGGCCACTGCCGCAACTGTCGCGCCGGCCGTACCCATTTATGCCGTAATACCGTGGGTGTCGGGGTTAATCGTCAGGGCTGCTTCGCTGAATATCTGGTGATCCCGGCGTTTAACGCGTTCAAAATTCCCGACAATATTTCCGACGAGCTGGCGGCGATTTTCGATCCGTTCGGTAACGCGGTGCATACCGCGCTCTCGTTTGATCTGGTAGGTGAAGACGTGCTGATCTCCGGTGCCGGACCGATTGGCATTATGGCGGCAGCGGTGTGTAAGCACGTCGGCGCGCGAAACGTGGTGATCACTGACATCAATGAGTACCGCCTCGGGCTGGCGCGTGAAATGGGCGTGACGCGTGCGGTCAACGTGGCGCAGCAGAATCTGCGCGAGGTGATGACGGAACTGGGCATGACCGAAGGCTTTGATGTCGGACTGGAGATGTCCGGCGCGCCGCCGGCGTTTCGTACCATGCTGGAGACCATGAATCACGGCGGACGCATTGCGCTGCTGGGCATTCCGCCGGGTGAAATGTCGATTGACTGGAATCAGGTTATCTTCAAGGGGCTGTTTATCAAGGGGATTTACGGCCGTGAGATGTTTGAAACCTGGTACAAAATGGCCGCGCTGATTCAGTCCGGCCTCGATCTGACGCCGATCATCACGCATCGCTATCACATCGACGACTTCCAGCAGGGCTTCGACGAGATGCGTTCCGGGCGTTCAGGCAAAGTGGTGCTGAGCTGGGATTAAACGACACACCGGCCTGCGGGCCGGTGACGCTCAGGATTGCTGTTTTTCCGCATCGGTCAGGTAACGCACCTTACGCGTGTAGTCCTGGCCTTTGAAGCTCAGCGGCTGGTGCGGATCCTGCAAATATTTTTGCCATTCGCTCAAGGGGAAGCCGCCATGCGCGCCAATCACCTGCGGTGGAATCACGGCCGACTGACCGCCAATGCGTTTCGACACCGGCCAGTTAGCCCATTCGCCCAGATTGACCGTGCGGATATCCAGCAGGTCGAGCAGGGCCGCGAGCGGTAGCTGATCGGTTGGCGGCTGGTCGTCATTCATCAATTCCCAGGTATCATTAAATAACGTCAGCCACAGCGGACAAATACGCTGCCATGTGCGACGGGAGGCCGCCAGATAGGCGCCATTCACGTGATCCTGCAAATAAGGGCGAACGGTGTGGTGGTAATAGGCCGGAATATGTTCTTCTGGCGCGCCGGCCAGTTTGGCGATCATCTTGCCCTGACGGAAGCTGCTGTACAGATGATGCTCACGCATCGCAATATCCGGCGTTTTTAATAAATTGAGATCGGAATCGATCATCAATATACCTTCACCGGTCGCCTGCAAGGGGGCCTGAAGTTTTATCAGGCGGCTGCGGTAGATCTGTTTATAACGGTAGTTTTCTTCTCGAAACGGCACTTCCAGCGTCACCACGCGCACGCGTGCCGGCAGCGGCGGAAAAGCGCTGGAAGGCTGATCGCTGACGATGACAATTTCGCTGATGGTGTCGGCGCAGCGGCTGGCAAAATAAGCGCTGAGCACCGCTTCTTCAATGTAATCAGCGCCGGTACAGGGGATGACGACGGAACTGACGGCAATTGTGCCCTGCGCATCCGCCTGCGTGGCGGGAATGTTGTGGCGCGAGAGAATATAGCGACGGTGTTTATTTAAAAAATCAAACATGCTTTTTTCTCTCCATGACGTTTTCCAGAATGTTTTCCACGCCCGATACGTAATGTTCAATGCTATAGCGCTCGCGCACCCGGGCGGCGGCGGCGGCGATTAAACGCTGGCGCAGCGCAGTATCCTGCCACAGCGCGCTAAGATGCTGGCTAAGCTGTTGCGTATTGCCATAGTCAAACAGTAAACCGGTCTCGCCGTGTTGAATTAATTCCGACGTACCGACGACATTCGAACCTATCACCGCCGTATTCACCAGCATCGCTTCCAGCACCACGCGCGGCAGCCCTTCACTGGCTGAGGCGAGAATAAACGTATCGAATGCCGCCAGATAATCCAGCGCGTTATTTTGAAAGCCGGTAAAAATAACCTGCGCGGCGATACCCTCTTTTTGCGCCAGCTGCTGTAAGTGCTGCTGCTCCGGGCCGGCACCGACGATCACCATTTTCCATTTAGCGGCAGGATGCGCGCGGCTGAATGCACCTAGCGCCTGCAAAATATGATGGTTAGATTTACGCGCAATCAGAGAACCGATGGAGCCGAAAATAAAGGTATCCGCGGGATAATCAAAGCGCTGACGCACTGCCTCACGCACCGGCAGCGGCTGATGAATATCGATAGCGTTGGATACGGTAAAGCAGCGCTGCGCATCAACATCGCTTTCGCTCAGGGTGCGGTGTACGCCCTGTGACACGGCAATCACCGCATCACAATGCCGATTAATCATCTTGACCAGCGCATTATTGAGTAATGGATCAATGCGGCAGTGCTGAATTAACGCCACATGAGTCTGTTCAGCGGCGAGATAGCCTTCAACGTTGGTGCTGGGCTGATTATTCATGTACAGCGCATCATAGCCACCGTCGCGTAAAATCGTCGCGATTTGGCGGGCGTTAGGCTGCATGCGCCACTGGCGATCGATGCGGTCGATGGCGTTTTTTTTCACCGCGCGGTTAAAAAACAGCAGGGTGCGCAGCAACTCTTTGGTGATTTTTGCCCAGAGCGGCTGGCGACGCTGCGCAATAAATGTCACCGGAATGCCGATCGCGTCTAATACCGAGGCAATCGTCTCCTGATTGCCACGCGCATAATTCTGATAAAAACAGCAGGTGATAGCGAAACGCTGGCGATCAATGCGCTTGAGTAATTCCAGCATGCTGTTGGTACCGCCGCCCCATTCGCGCCCGGTATCCAGCAGCAGAATTTTCTTTCTGGTTGACGTCATCTGTTCCGATATCCTTGCGCGGAAAAGGTGTGGCGTTAAATAAGGCGCAGCACGCTGCGCCTGATAATCAGAATAGCTGTTTAAGCGACTGCACGAGTGGACTGCCGGTAATGCTCTCTGTCACTACCTCCACCGCACGACTCTGCGGTACGGCAGGCAGCGGCTGGCCCGGCTTACACACGCCAGGCGCACGGAACACCGGGGTGCGCGGTTTCACCGGCGTGCTGGCCGACGGCGTAGCGCCCTGGCGCAGCGGTTCGTTGAGCAACTGGCTGGGGCGGACGAGGGTGATATCGCCCGGTAGCGTCGGCAACATCTGCTGCAACACCCGTACCGTGGTGGGATGCGGATGGCCAATGGCGATAGCGTAGCCATCACGCTGTGCCAGCTTCACTGCGCGGTTGAACTGGGTGCGAATCGCCGCTTCATTCTGGCTGTCGTCGAGGAATACGCGCCGCTTCAGGACTTTGACCTGCGTGCCCTGCGCGGCCGGGACCGACTGGCTGTTGCCAATGGTCATGCTATCGAGGAAGTAGTAGTTGTAGTGATTAAGCACCTGCATCACTTTCTGCATGCCGGGCAGGCTGGAGGTCATTTTGCTGCCCATATGGTTGTTCAGGCCAACCGCATACGGCACTTTGTTGCTGGCGTCACGCACGATGCGCGCGATCTCTTCGCTGCTCATCTCCGGCGTTAGCGTGTCCTTCTCCAGCGGCTGTTTGCTCAGCGGCGCCATCGGCAGGTGAATCAGCACTTCATGACCGCCCTGATGCGCTTTGGTTGCCATATCACGCGCATGAGGCGCGTTGGGTAGCACCGCCACAGAAATCGCGGCGGGCATCTGCAGCACTTTATTCTCTTCGGCCGGGCGGTAGCCGAAGTCGTCAATGACGATAGCCAGTTTTCCCGCATGGGCGGCAAAGGTGAAAAACAGCCCGCACAGGGCGGCGCTAAGCTTTTGGGACTGAAACAACACTTATCTTCCTAACCACGGCAGTGGGTTGACGGCCTGTCCCTGACGACGAATTTCAAAGTAGAGCGAGGGCGTGCCGCGGCCGCCGCTGGTGCCCACGAGGGCGATAGGCTGTCCTGCCTTCACCTGCGCACCGACGCTCACCAACGCGCTCTGATTGTAGCCATAAAGGCTCATATCGCCTTTACCGTGTTCGACGACCACAACCAGGCCGTAGCCTTGCAGCCAGTCGGCCATCAGCACGCGACCATCAGCAATGGCTTTGACTTCAGTGCCTTCCGGCGCATCAATCACCAGACCTTTCCAGCGCAGTTCGCCCTGCATTGCTTCACCAAAGCGATGTTCAATGCGACCGCGCACTGGCCAGATGGCCTGTCCGCCCGGCCGGCCAAGGCCGCCGGTGCGCGCCATCAGCTCGCGCTCGCTTTGCGTAGGGGAATAGCTGGAGCCTTTGGCTTTTGCCTGGGCCTGACGCTGGCGCACTTTTTCCGCCTCGCGCGCTTCGCGTTGCGCCCGTTCGCGCGCCTCACGTTCGGCTTTGGCGATTTTGTCCTGCAGGCGGCTTTCGTTCTGGCGCATCTCGACCAGATCGGCCTGGTCTTTCTCCAGCGCGCTCTCCAGTGCGGACAGCGTTTTCTTGCGTGCGGCGCTGGCGGTTTCCAGTTTGTTCTGTTGCGTCTGCTGCTGCGCTAACAGCGACTTTTGCTGCTCCTGCTTGCCCTGCAGCGCCTGACGCTGCTGCGCCAGTTCCTGCTGAGTCTGCTTAAGCTCGTCGATATTTTTCTGCCGGGCGGCATTGAGGTAGCCAAAATAGGCCAGAATGCGTTCGCTGCGCTGCGCTTCTTCACCGCCGAGCAGCAGTTGCACGCCGTTGTGCTGGCCCTGACGAAACGCGGCATCCAGCTGCTGCGCCAGCAGTTTTTCCTGCTGCGCCTGCTGCTTTTCCAGCCGGGCAATGGCGGCGGTGGTTTGGGCGATTTCGCCGTTCAGCGCGCTCAGGCTATTGCGGGTTTCACGCAGCTGGCGACTGGCCTGGGCAATCACTTTTTCCTGACTCTGCAGCTGATCGAGCAGCTTACTGCGCTGCAGCTTCTGCGCTTTAACGCTTTTCTCTTTTTCGGCGATGTCCTGCTGAATGGACTTTAGCTGCGTTTTGCTGTCATCGGCGCTATGCGCGGCGACGGGCAACAGCAACGCACCCGCACAAAGCAGGCTGAGGGAGATATCGGACCAGCGAAATGACAACGGAGATGCCGGGTCGTTGTAACGGGTCCTTGTGTGTGTAACGGTCGCTTTTCCCTTCATAGTCGATAATTATTCCACGATGAACAGCCGCTTACCAGTTATCCCGGCCGGGTTTTGCTTTACGAAAGATGTCGGCCACAGCTTACCGGGATAAAGATTGTCTCAATTTTGCGATTAGAACACTTTTTTTGGAAAATGACGCACAAATCGTAACTCTGCCCGCTTCGCGACTGTACATGCGAAGTGGCGCAGGTATACTCAGAACCCTTGTTTTAGCTTATTAGCCCCGGTCTGGAGTCGTTACCCCTCATGCAAGAAATTATGCAGTTTGCAAGCAATCACCCCATCCTTAGTCTGGCATGGGTCGCTTTACTTATTCTGGTGATTGTAACCACCGTTAAAGGCATGTTCTCTAAGGTAAAAACCATCAGCCGTGGTGAAGCAACCCACCTGATCAATAAAGAGGACGCGGTGGTGGTAGACGTTCGTTCACGCGACGACTATCGCAAAGGACACATTTCAGGGGCTATTAACATCGCCGCAGCCGATATCAAAAAAGGCAGCTTCGGCGAGCTGGAAAAGCACAAGTCGCAGCCCATAATTGTGGTATGTGCCACCGGCCAGAGCGCCGCAGAACCGGCAGCCACCCTTAGCGCAGCGGGTTTTGACAAAGTGACCGTGCTGAAAGATGGTGTGAGCGGCTGGAGTGGCGAAAACCTGCCGCTGGTTCGCGGTAAATAACTTCCTGAGGTATCACCGCATGGCTAATGTTGAGATTTACACCAAAGTGACCTGTCCTTACTGCCACCGGGCGAAGGCGTTGCTGGATCAAAAAGGCGTGTCATACCAGGAGATTCCCATTGATGGGGACGCGGTAAAGCGCGAAGAGATGATCAAACGCAGCGGCCGCACCACGGTGCCACAGATCTTTATTGACGCGCAGCACATTGGCGGCTGTGACGATCTCTACGCGCTGGACGGGCGTCAGGGACTCGATCCCTTGCTCCGCGCATAACATTTTCGACCGACAATTTTCACTTAAAGGATTCAGTAACATGTCAGAGCATAGCAGCAACGAAATGCAGTTCCAGATTCAACGCGTTTACACCAAAGACGTCTCATTTGAAGCGCCAAACGCACCTCAGGTTTTCCAGAAAGAGTGGGAACCGGAAGTGAAGCTGGATCTGGACACCGCCTCTTCTCAGCTGGCGGATGAAGTGTATGAAGTCGTGCTGCGCGTTACTGTCACCGCTACCGTGGGCGAAGACACCGCGTTCCTGTGCGAAGTACAGCAGGCCGGTATCTTCACCATCAGCGGTATCGAAGGCACGCAGATGGCACATTGCCTCGGCGCTTACTGCCCGAACATTCTGTTCCCGTATGCGCGTGAATGTGTCACCAGCCTGGTGTCACGCGGTACCTTCCCTCAGCTCAATCTGGCGCCGGTCAACTTTGATGCGCTGTTCATGAATTATCTGCAGCAGCAGGGTGAAGGCGAAGCGCCACGTCAGGATGCCTGATGACTACACTCAACGCTTCGATTAGCGTCATCGGTGCCGGCTCGTACGGCACCGCACTGGCCATTACGCTGGCCCGTAATGGCCACCCGGTGCTGCTGTGGGGCCACAATCCGCAAAGCGTGGCGCAGCTGCAGGCTGACCGATGCAACACCGCTTTCCTGCCCGATGTTCCTTTCCCCGATAATCTCGTTCCTGAAGCCGATCTGGCCCGCGTCGTCAGCGCCAGCCGCGATCTGCTGGTGGTGGTGCCAAGCCATGTGTTCGGCGACGTGCTGATGCAGCTCAAACCGCTGCTGCGTGCCGATTCACGCATTGTCTGGGCGACCAAAGGACTGGAAAAAGAGACCGGACGGCTGCTGCAGGATGTGGCGCGCGAAATCCTCGGCGACAGCATTCCGCTGGCGGTGATTTCCGGCCCGACCTTTGCCAAAGAGCTGGCGGCCGGTTTGCCGACGGCGATTGCGCTGGCGGCCACTGACGCGCAGTTTGCCGACGATCTGCAGCAAAAGCTGCACTGCGGCAAAAGCTTTCGCGTTTACAACAATCCGGACTTCATCGGCGTGCAGCTGGGCGGCGCAGTGAAAAACGTCATTGCGATTGGTGCCGGGATCTCCGACGGCATTGGCTTTGGTGCCAATGCGCGTACGGCACTCATCACCCGCGGTCTGGCGGAGATGAGCCGTCTCGGTGCTGCGCTGGGTGCCGATCCAACGACCTTTATGGGCATGGCGGGTCTTGGCGATCTGGTGCTGACCTGTACCGATAATCAGTCGCGCAACCGCCGTTTCGGCATGATGCTGGGGCAGGGCGAAAGCGTGGATGAGGCGCAACGCATTATCGGACAAGTTGTAGAAGGCTACAGAAATACCAAAGAAGTCAAAGCGTTAGCTGCGCGTTTGGGCGTGGAAATGCCAATAACCGAGCAAATTTATCAGGTATTATATTGCGAAAAATCGGCGCGAGAGGCAGCATTGAGCCTGCTTGGTCGTACAAGGAAGGACGAGAACCGCCAAAGCTAAAGCAGGACGCTTAAGCATTATCACCTGTAGCGCCTAATCGGGCGCTTTTTTATCGGGAGCAAACAGCAATGTCGTCTGAAGAGTTAGAACTGGTCTGGAACCATATCAAAGCCGAAGCCAGAGCGCTGGCCGATTGTGAACCGATGCTGGCCAGTTTTTACCATGCGACCTTGCTCAAGCACGAAAATCTCGGCAGCGCGCTCAGCTACATGCTGGCTAACAAGCTCGCTAACCCGATCATGCCCGCTATCGCCATACGCGAAATTGTTGAAGAAGCCTATCGTCAGGATCCTGAGATGATTGTCTCGGCCGCGTACGATATTCAGGCGGTGCGTCAGCGCGATCCGGCGGTCGACAAATATTCCACGCCGTTACTCTATCTGAAGGGCTTCCACGCGCTGCAGGCGTACCGTATTGGCCACTGGCTGTGGAAAGAGGGACGGCGCGCGCTGGCGGTGTATCTGCAAAACGAAATCTCGGTCTCTTTTGCCGTGGATATTCATCCGGCGGCGCGCATCGGGCGCGGCATCATGCTGGATCACGCCACCGGTATCGTGATTGGTGAAACGGCTGTGGTGGAAAATGACGTCTCCATTCTGCAGTCGGTCACGCTGGGCGGTACCGGTAAAACCAGCGGCGATCGCCATCCGAAGATCCGTGAAGGGGTGATGATTGGCGCGGGGGCCAAAATCCTTGGCAATATTGAAGTCGGGCGCGGTGCCAAAATCGGTGCCGGTTCGGTGGTGTTGCAGCCGGTGCCGCCCCATACCACGGCGGCCGGCGTGCCGGCGCGCATTGTCGGTAAACCAGCCAGCGACAAACCGTCGATGGATATGGATCAGCATTTCACCGGCGCCGGGTTTGAGTACGGCGACGGCATCTAGCCTTTGATCAGCGCGCCCGCATAATCCAGCTGGCGCCACGCCTCATACACCACCACTGAAACCGCATTCGACAGGTTCATGCTGCGGCTCTCCGCGCGCATCGGAATGCGGATCTTCTGTTCTGCCGGTAACGCATTAAGAATTTCTGGCGGTAAGCCACGGCTCTCCGGGCCAAACAGCAGATAGTCGCCCGGCTGATAGCTGACGGCGCTGTGCGCCGGTGTGCCTTTGGTGGTCAGCGCGAATAAGCGCTGTGGCGCTTCCGCCGCCAGAAAAGCGGCGTAGCTGGCGTGCTTTTTCAGCGCGGTATATTCATGGTAATCCAGTCCGGCGCGGCGCAGGCGTTTATCATCCCAGGCGAAGCCTAACGGCTCAATCAGGTGCAGCTGAAAGCCGGTATTGGCGCACAGGCGGATGATGTTGCCGGTATTTGGCGGGATTTCAGGTTCAAATAAGACGATGTTTAGCATAAGGCCCCCGGAAACGAGGGCCGCAGCATAGCAAATTATTGCCGGGCGGAGTACAGCGGCAGCCACAGCGTCAGGCGCAGACCGCCTAACGGGCTATCATCGGCTTTCACCCAGCCGCGGTGCTGTTGCACGGCGGTTTCGACAATCGCCAGCCCGAGCCCGGTGCCGCCGGATTCACGGTCACGCGCTTCATCGGTGCGGTAGAACGGACGGAAAATCTGCTCGCGATCTTCCGGGCTGACGCCGGGACCGTCGTCGTCGACGTGTACGGTAATGCCCTGAATATCCACGGCAAAGCTAACGCTGATGTGCGTGTGCGAATAGCGCAGCGCGTTGCGCACAATGTTCTCCAGCGCGCTTTCCAGCGCGTGCGGGTTACCGTACAGCGGCCACGGACCGGGCGGATACGGCACGTCCATGGTTTTACCCATCTGCTCCGCTTCGAATTTGGCATCTTCCAGCACGCCATTCCACAGCTGGTTGGCCTTCATCGCTTCGCTCACCAGCGCGTTCTTGTGCTGGGTGCGCGACAGTACCAGCAAGTCGTTGATCATGCCGTCCAGACGCTGCGCTTCGGTCTCAATGCGCTCCAGCTCTTTGCCTTCGCCATGACGCCGGCGGAGTAGCGCAGTGGCCAGCTGCAGACGCGTCAGCGGCGTGCGTAATTCATGGCTGATATCCGACAGCAGACGCTGCTGTGCCGTCATCATGCGTTCGAGCGCGCTCACCATCTGGTTGAAACTGGAACCGGCAGCAAGAAATTCCTGCGGGCCTGATTCCAGTTCCGGATGCTGACGCAAATTCCCGCTCGCCACTTCATCCGCGGCATGTTTTAGTTTGCGTGCCGGACGCGCCAGGCTCCACGCCAGCCACAGCAGCAGCGGTGAGCTGATTAACATGGTGACGATGAGCAGCAGCAGAGGACGGTCAAACAGCAGGTTGACGAAATCGAGCTGGGAACTGGTGGCGGGACGGATCAGATACAGCTGGTAATTGTCTTCGCCGTCGCGCACCGCGAAGGGACCGACCATCTCGACGCGGCCATACTTTTTCTTCTGCGGATGATCGGCATTATCAGACTGGCCGATAAAGTTGCGGATCACCTGCATTTCATTGTGCTGCGCACCGATCACCCGTCCTTCGCTGGTCACCAGCAGCAGGCGCTGACCGGGCGGTGCCCATTTGTCGATGGCGCGAAACAGCCGGCGCCACCACATCAGGTCGTTGGGCGGATCCTGTGACAGCTCCGCCTCAACGTGTTGCTCAATCATGGTACCCTGGCGCTGTTCGCTCTCCATCAGTGAGGTCATCTGGCGCGAATCGAGTTTGGGCACCATCAGTACCAGCATCAACACCAGCGCCAGGGTGAGCCAGAAGATGGCGAAGATGCGGGTGGTCAAACTTCCAATCATGATGCCGAAACCATCAGATAGCCGCGTCCGCGCAGAGTTTTGAACCACGGATGACCATCACGACGTTCCGGCAGCTTACGACGCAGGTTAGAGATGTGCATATCAATAGCGCGGTCAAACGGCGTCAGGCGCTTGCCCAGCACTTCCTGGCTGAGATGCTCGCGTGACACCACCTGGCCAAGATGCTGCGCCAGTAAGTAGAGCAGGGTGAACTCGGTGCCGGTGAGATCCAGCGTTTCGCTGTCGAAGCTGGCTTCCTGACGGCCCGGATTCAGGCGCAGGCAATCCACTTCCAGCGTCGGTGAGCTGTTATCGTGCTGTTGCTGCTGTTCGCTCCAGTTGGAACGGCGCAGAATCGCACGGATACGCGCCACCAGTTCGCGATCGTTGAACGGCTTTGGCAGATAGTCATCCGCGCCCAGTTCCAGGCCCAGAACGCGGTCCAGCTCGCTACCGCGGGCGGTCAGCATGATGACAGGGGTTTGATGTTGCTGGCGTAGCTCTTTTAACGTGTCGATACCGTTCTTCTTCGGCATCATGACATCGAGCAAAAGCAGGTCGACGGTGTTGTCCAGCAGATTGAGCGCCTGCTCGCCATCGCTGGCGACAATCACCTCAAAACCTTCCATTTCAAGCAGTTCTTTAAGCAGCGAAGTCAATTCGCGGTCGTCATCAACCAACAGGATTTTATTCATTTTTTGTTGCCCTCCGCAGGCAAAATACCGTGTTCCTATAGTGGCAATCCAACGCTTTACGTAGTTTTACACCCCCTGACGGATGTTTGCAGCTGTCGCCGTACACTAGCTCTCGTTGAATCGCAAAACGGAACGAACCGGGAGTAAACGATGCGCTACTTAACCGCCGTCGTCTTTGCCTCAGCGATGGTTCTCAGTCACGCCAGCGCAGAAGCAGCAGACACGACGACGATTGACGAGATGCATCATAACGGCGGATTGACGACAGGCAGTATGACGCAAAATCCGCAAAGCCACATGTTCGATGGCATTGAGCTGACTGAACAACAGCGGCAACAGATGCGCGATCTGATGCAGCAAGCGCGCCATGAACGCCCGGTGTTAAGCGTTCAGGACATAGAAACTATGCATGACCTTGTCATTGCAGACAAATTTAACGAATCGGCTATCCGCCAGCAGGCAGAGAAACAGGCCCGCGAGCAGGTAGAACTGCAAATCGAGATGGCCCGGGTTCGTAATCAGATGTATCACCTGCTAACGCCTGCACAGCAAGCGACATTGCAGAAGAATTTTGAGCGGCGCCTGAATGAAGCGCGTCGGCTCTCCGGATTGCAGCCATCATCACCGCTGCAAGCAGTGAGTAGTACCAGCAGTAACCAGTAACATAGTATCCCTGTTTTCCTTGCCATAGACACCATCCCTGTCTTCCCCGCCATGATGGCGGGGTTTTTTTTGCCCTGAATTCGCGGGCAAATTGCATCCGTTTCGCTATCCTGTCACGCAGTCTGCACGGGACGGTGATAAACTTGAGCCATTTTCCACTGCATGGCGTGCTGCAGCGCCTGACGAGGCAAGGTATGGAACCTTCCTACGCAAAACTGGTAAACCGCGCGGCGCTGGCGGCGACCACGCTGGCAACGCTGTTGCTGATCGTGAAAATTTTCGCCTGGTGGTACACCGGTTCGGTCAGCGTGCTGGCGGCGCTGGTGGATTCGCTGGTCGATATCGCCGCGTCACTGACCAATCTGCTGGTGGTGCGCTATTCATTGCAGCCTGCCGATGACGATCACACCTTTGGTCACGGTAAAGCGGAATCGCTGGCGGCACTGGCGCAAAGCATGTTTATCTCCGGATCGGCGCTGTTTTTGTTTCTTACCGGGCTGCAGCATCTGGCCACACCGGAAACGCTGCGCGCGCCGCTGGTGGGCGTAGTCGTGACGCTAATCGCCCTCAGCTCCACGCTGGTGCTGGTCGCTTTCCAACGCTGGGTGGTGCGGCGTACCCGCAGCCAGGCGATACGCGCGGACATGCTGCATTATCAGTCGGATGTGGTGATGAACGGTGCCATTCTGGTGGCGCTGGGCTTAAGCAGTTATGGTTTCAAGCGTGCGGATGCGCTGTTTGCGCTCGGCATCGGCGTATATATCCTCTATAACGCGCTGCGCATGGGCTATGAAGCGGTGCAGTCGCTGCTCGATCGTGCGTTGCCGGAGCAGGAAAAACAGGCGATTATCGCGCTGGTAAGCCACTGGCCCGGCGTACGCGGTGCCCATGCGTTACGTACGCGGCAGTCTGGCCCGACGCGGTTTATTCAGCTTCATCTGGAGATGGACGATCATCTCCCGCTGGTGCAGGCGCATCAGGTGGCCGATCAAATTGAGCAGGCATTACGGCAAAAATTTCCCGGCTCAGATGTGATTATTCATCAGGACCCCTGTTCTGTTGTGCCGCAAAATCAGCAGGGTTTTTTTCAGTTTTAGCCGTTATAAAACATAGTATTGCGTGAAAAAAATGACGTAACGCTAACAACTCTGTAAAAAATTAGCGAAAACTTGTCTGACCTGAATCAATTCAGCATCAAGCCTTTGATATACTATCTGCAACTATTAAGCCGTGCGATCGCGAGCTGGTCCACACCGGTCGACAGGCAGGAATAATCCTTAGTTTTGAACAATCCAGAGGTTGTCATGATCAAAAAAATCGGAGTACTGACCAGCGGCGGCGACGCCCCAGGCATGAACGCAGCCATTCGCGGAGTTGTCCGTTCCGCGCTGAGTGAAGGCCTTGAAGTTTTTGGTATCTATGACGGCTATCTGGGTTTGTACGAAGACCGCATGATCAACCTCGACCGCTACAGCGTGTCGGACATGATTAACCGCGGCGGCACCTTCCTCGGCTCGGCGCGTTTCCCGGAGTTCCGCAACGAAGAAGTGCGTCAGGTCGCGATCGAAAACATGAAAAAGCGCGGCATTGATGCGCTGGTGGTGATTGGCGGTGACGGTTCTTACATGGGTGCCAAACGCCTGACCGAAATGGGTTTCCCGTGCATTGGCCTGCCGGGCACCATCGATAACGACGTCGCCGGTACCGATTACACCATCGGTTATTTCACCGCGCTGGAAACCGTGGTTGAAGCGATTGACCGTCTGCGCGATACCTCTTCTTCGCATCAGCGTATTTCCATCGTAGAAGTGATGGGCCGCTACTGCGGTGACCTGACCTTAGCGGCGGCCATCGCCGGTGGTTGTGAGTTCATCGTGCTGCCTGAAATCCCTTACACGCGCGAAGAGCTGGTGGCAGAAATCCAGGCTGGCATTGCGAAAGGTAAAAAACACGCCATCGTGGCGATCACCGAACATATCTGTGACATCGACGATCTGGCGCACTTTATTGAAGCGGAAACCAAGCGTGAAACCCGTGCCACCGTGCTCGGCCACATCCAGCGCGGCGGTGCGCCATGCGCTTACGACCGCATTCTGGCATCACGCATGGGCGCTTATTCAATTGAGCTGCTGCTGCAGGGCTACGGCGGTCGCTGCGTGGGTATTCAGAACGAGAAGATGGTGCATCATGACATCATCGACGCTATCGAAAACATGAAGCGTCCGTTCAAGCGCGACTGGCTGGATACCGCGAAAAAACTCTACTAATCAACGATAAATCGGGCGCGATCGCTTTCGCGCCCTTTTTTATGCCTTGCTATATTCTCCATAGTTATAACAGCTTATTTTTAATTCTTTAATCCATGGATTGCTTTGTGTCAGTCTTGTTCTATAACGACCTCGGGAGAGCAAGCAATGAACAAGTGGAGTATTGGTGTCACCCTGTTACTGGCTTCAACCAGTGTTCTGGCAAAGGATATTCAGCTGTTAAACGTCTCTTACGATCCAACCCGTGAGCTGTACGAGCAGTACAACAAAGCTTTTAGCGCGCACTACAAGCAGGAAACCGGCGATAACGTGGTGATCCGCCAGTCGCACGGCGGTTCGGGTAAGCAGGCGACGTCCGTGATCAATGGCATCCGCGCAGATGTGGTGACGCTGGCGCTGCAGTCCGACGTGGATGCTATTGCTGACCGTGGTCGTATCGATAAAAACTGGATCAAGCGTCTGCCGGACAACTCGGCACCTTATACTTCCACCATCGTGTTCCTGGTACGCAAAGGCAATCCTAAAGGCATTCATGACTGGCCAGATCTGATTAAGCCAGGCGTTTCCGTGATCACGCCAAATCCGAAAACCTCCGGCGGCGCACGCTGGAACTATCTGGCGGCCTGGGGCTGGGCGCTGGACCAGAACCACGGTGACCAGGCCAAAGCGCTGGCTTACGTCCGGGCGCTGTTCAAAAACGTTGAAGTGCAGGATTCCGGTGCACGTGGCGCGACCAACACCTTCGTTGAGCGCGGTATCGGTGATGTGCTGATTGCATGGGAAAACGAAGCCTATCTGGCCGTTGATAAGCTGGGCAAAGACAAGTTTGAAATCGTTACGCCGAGCGAATCGATCCTCGCCGAACCAACGGTCTCCGTGGTCGATAAAGTGGTGGATGAGCAGGGCACGCGTAAGGTGGCGGAAGAGTACCTGAAATATCTCTACTCACCGGAAGGCCAGACCATCGCGGCGCAAAACTTCTATCGCCCGCGCGATCCTGAGGTGGCGAAGAAGTTTGCCAGCAGCTTCGCGCCGGTTAAGCTGTTCACCATCGATGACAAGTTTGGCGGCTGGAGCAAAGCGCAGAAAGCACACTTTGCCGACGGCGGCAGCTACGATCAGGTCATGAAACCGTAAGCGCGTTTTCATCATGACGAAACGGTCAGCCCTGCGCTGGCCGTTTTGCTTTACGGCGCGGAAAAAACCGTGACTTTACGCTGGCGACAGGTGAGGATGCTGACAGCTCATCACAGAGGATCTGGCCATGCAGGCGCGCCGCCGTAGTGTTACGTTGCTGATTATCGCGTTCATCCTTCTGATTGCCGGGCTGATCGCCGGTGCGCTGCATTTGCATAAAAACGCCGACGCGCTGTGGCAGATTGTCAGCGAAAAGTGCGTACCGGACATGACGCAACGCGGTAATCCTGCCCCCTGTCAGCAGGTCAATCTGGCGCAGGGTTACGTTACGCTCAAAGATCTGAATGGCCCGCTGCAATATCTGCTGATGCCGATAGCAAAAATCACCGGCATGGAGAGCCCAATCCTTCTCGAACCCACTACGCCGAACCTGTTTGCTGCCGCCTGGCAGCAGCGCCGCCTGCTGGCGCAGAAACGCGGTGCGCCTGTCGACGACCGTGTGCTGTCGCTGGCCATCAACGCGCAGTATGGTCGTACGCAGAATCAGCTGCACATTCATATCTCCTGCCTGCGACCGGATGTGCGCCAGCAGCTGGATACGCTGGCACCGAAGCTGAATTCGCAGTGGCAGACGGCAACGCTGCTGCGGCATACCTGGCTGATTCGCACGCTGAGCACCGCCGAACTGGCGCAGCAGAGCGTGTTTATCCGGCTTGCAGAGGAGGTGCCGCATGCGCGCGGTGAGATGGGCAAATACGGGCTGGCGCTGGCCCAGCTGCCGGATGGACGCCTGGCGCTGCTGGCGCTGGAGCGCAACTGGCTCAAGCTGAATCGCGGTTCGGCGGAAGAACTGCAGGATCACCAGTGCCGTTTGCTGGAGTAAGTCGCGTCGCGACCGATCAGGCAATAAAAAAGGCGGCTCATCAGCCGCCTTTCTCTGCGTGAGAAACTTACGCGTTTTTCGCTGCTGCAGCGGCTTTGACGATCACCGCGAAAGCGTCGGCTTTCAGAGATGCACCGCCCACCAGCGCGCCATCGATGTCCGGCTGAGTGAACAGTTCTGCGGCGTTTTTGTCGTTAACCGAACCGCCGTACTGAATGATTACCTGCTCAGCGATAGCGGCATCTTTCTTCGCGATGTGATCACGAATGAATTTGTGTACTGCCTGCGCCTGCGCAGGGGTCGCTGATTTGCCGGTACCGATGGCCCAGACTGGCTCATAGGCGATAACCGCGCCTTCGAAGGCCGCTGCACCCTGAGTTTCCAGCACGGCGTCGATCTGACGTGCGCACACTTCTTCAGTTTTGCCGGCTTCGTTCTCGGCTTCGGTCTCACCGATGCACAGCACCGGTACCAGGCCTGCGGCCTTCAGCACGGCGAATTTCTTCGCGATGAACTCGTCGCTCTCTTTATGGTAGGTGCGGCGCTCAGAGTGGCCGATGATGATGTATTTCGCGCCGATGTCTTTCAGCATCTCGGCAGAGGTTTCACCGGTGAAAGCGCCAGACAGGTTCACGTCAACGTTCTGCGCACCCAGCGCAATGTGGCTGCCGGAAATGGCGTGTTTAGCCTGATCCAGATAGATCGCCGGCGGAGCAATCGCCACACCGCAGCCTTCCACACCTGACAGCTCTTTGCGCAGGCCTTCAATCAGCTCGCCCGCCATGTGCTTGCTGCCATTCAGTTTCCAGTTACCCATAACCAGTGGATGTCGCATTCTTTCCTCCGCATAACGCGATTCATGAAATAGCGCTGCCATCGGGGCAGCGATGTCTGCCAGACAGTATAGAGATCAAATGGGGCGCTGGCTTTGCTTTTCGTCATTTTTGCCGGGGAGATCAGGGGCTAGCGAGCGCCAGTTTGATGGGCTCAACGGCGAAGGTCAGCCCCTTGTCGCCGTTGTCTGCAACCACAAAGCGCAGTGCACCTTCGGTGCGGGAAAAATAGCGTGCACCCTTGCCGGCGCTGAGCAGGCCGTCGAGCTTCTTGTGTCCCTCTTCCGCTGACAAACCGGGCACAAAAAAGCGCAGTAGCGCAGTCATGTAATCCATGGCGCGCGTCTGTGCCGCTTTCATATCCGGGCCCGGCACCGGCAGCCAGGTAATCTGCAGCGTTTTAATCTTGCCGGTGCCCTGTTCCAGCGCGGTAGAGGCATACAGCGTTTCGCTGATTTTGCTGGCGGCACGAGTCAGGTGGCTCTTGTCATCGCGGTTGTCGATGGCGCGATACTCCTGCAGCGGCAGGTCAGGATTGGCAGCGTTGTACTTTTCGCGGAACTGCGCGATGGTCATATCAAAGGTGGGCGCACCCGCCAGCAGATACGGCGCCGCAGGCAGGTGATCGTTGCGATCCTGCGCGGGCGCGTCCTCCGCCCAGGCGGGAAATGTCAGTGCGACGCTGAGCAGCAGCGCGACTGGCAGATTCTTCATTGCTTCGGCCCTAAATCATTCACTTAGCCCACGATTAGAACGGTTTTTACCGCTGAAAGTCAAAACCCGCGCCGGGAAAAATCTGACATTTTGCTGCCGGCACGATTACCAGTAATGCTCGCTGGTCATGTGGCCGGGTTTACGTTTGAAATGCTTACGCATATCGCGGGTCTCTTTCAGCAATTGCTGGGTATCGCGCACCATCTGCGGATTACCGCACAGCATCACGTGGCTGGTATCGGCGAGCATCGGCAGGCCCACGGCATTTTCCAGTTCTCCGCTCTCGATCAGCTGCGGTACGCGGCCATGCAGTGAACCGGGCATCTGTTCGCGGCTGACCACCGTCTGAATGTGCAGTTTGCCCTGATAACGCTGCTGTAGCTGCTGCATCAGCGGCAGAAAACTCAGGTCGGCGGCATAGCGCGCAGCGTGCACCAGCACAATGTTGTCGAAGCGCTCCAGCCCTTCGCCCTGTTGCAAAATCGACAGATACGGGCCGATCGCCGTGCCGGTCGCCAGCATCCACAGCGTCTGGCAGTCGGGGATCTCATCCAGCACAAAGAAACCGGCCGCCTCTTTGGTCACCATCACCCGATCGCCGGGCTGCAGCGCCTGCAAACTCGGGCTGAGCTTCCCTTCCGGCACCGTTACCAGATAGAACTCCAGCAGCGGATCCTGCGGCGCGTTGACGTAGGAGTAGGCGCGCTGCACGCGCTCGCCGTCGACTTCCAGCGCCAGCTTGGCAAACTGGCCGGCGGTAAAAGGGTCGATGGGCGCCGTGACGCGCAGGCTGAACAGTGCGTCGGTCCAGTTTTTCACTTCTTTTACTTCTGCATTGACCCACTCTGCCATGTTCGCTCCTGATGATTGATAATTGGTCTCTTTCTATCTTCGTCAGCCCGGCACCAGATTTCCAGCCCCGCAGCGGTCAAAGGGCTCTCTGCGACAAATCGTCCGCACACATCAGCAACTGTAGCGGCCACGTTACAGCCTGGTACAGAAGCTTGACGGTGCCTGTGCTGCCTCTTTACGCCCGCCTCTCGCTTTGTGCGCAATTCCTGATATTTTTGCCGCCATAACTCTCCGGCAGCCCTGTTTAGTGCTGTCATTACTTTGTTTCTCAGGCAGACATTTTGTTCCATGATGATGAGTAATACGCAAAACCGCTTCCTGCTGTTCATGCTGATTGTGCTGGTGGCGGTCGGGCAGATGGCGCAGACCATCTATGTGCCCGCCATGGCGAACATGGCAGAGGCGCTTAACGTACGCAGCGGCGCCATGCAGCAGGTGATGGCGGCCTATCTGATGACCTACGGCGGATCGCAGCTGATCTACGGGCCGCTGTCGGACAGTATTGGCCGGCGTCCGGTGATCCTCTCGGGAATGTCGATCTTCGCGGCGGGCGCGCTGATCGCCCTGTTTGCGCCGTCGCTGAGTGTGCTGGTGCTGGGCAGTGCGGTGCAGGGACTGGGTACCGGCGTGGCTGGCGTGATGGCGCGCACCATGCCGCGCGATCTTTACTCCGGCATTGCGCTGCGCCAGGCCAACAGCCTGCTCAACATGGGCATTCTGGTCAGCCCGCTGCTGGCGCCGGTAATCGGCGCGCTGCTGACCCATCTGTTTGGCTGGCACGCCTGCTTTGCTTTCCTGCTGCTGCTGTGTGTTGGCGTAACGGCGGCAATGGCCCGCTGGCTCCCGGAGACCCGTCCGGTGGATGCGCCCGCGACACCGTTTCTGCGCCGCTACATCACGCTGCTCAGCGACGGCAACTTTGTGCGCTATCTGCTACTGCTGATCGGCGCGCTGGCGGGCATTGCGGTATTTGAGGCCAGCTGTGGCGTACTGATGGCGGGCGTGCTGGGGCTGGACGGGCTGACGGTGAGTATTTTGTTCATCCTGCCGATTCCGGCGGCCTTTTTCGGCGCCTGGTTTGCCGGCCGCGAGCAGAAATCCTGGCATACGCTGATGTGGTATGGCGTGAACAGCTGCCTGCTGGCGGGCCTGCTGATGTGGCTGCCGGCGTGGTTTGGCGTGATGACTATCTGGACGCTGCTGGTACCGGCCGCGCTGTTCTTCTTCGGCGCGGGCATGCTGTTTCCGCTGGCAACTTCTGGCGCGATGGAGCCCTACGCGTGGCTGGCCGGCAGTGCCGGTGCGCTGATTGGGGGGCTGCAGAATCTGGGTTCCGGCGTGGTGGCGTGGCTCTCTGCGCTGCTGCCGCAGCACGATCAGTCGAGCCTCGGCATGCTGATGTTTGTGACGTCGCTGGTGATGCTGCTGTGCTGGTGGCCGCTCTCGCGTCATCCGGAGAGCGGCAAACAGACGGTTACAGGATAAAAGGGTGCAGTGCCGCGTCTTTGCGGTCCAGATAGTGGATCGACTGAATGCGGCGAATGGTGCGCGATTTACCGCGCACCAGCAGCGTTTCGCTGGTGGCGATATTGCCCTGGCGCGTGATGCCCTTTAGCAGATCGCCCGTGGTGATGCCGGTCGCCGCGAAAATCACGTTATCGTTACGCGCCATCTGTTGCAGCGTCAGCACTTCCCCGGCGTTGATACCCATTTCGGCACAGCGCGCCAGCTCCTGCTCACCCAGACGGCGGTTTTCGGCCGAATCCCCTTTGACCTGATGACGAGCCAGCAGGCGCGCCTGCATGTCGCCATCCATGGCGCGGATCACCGCCGCTGACACCACGCCTTCCGGCGCGCCGCCGATGCCATACAGCACGTCCACTTCGCTGTCCGGCATGCAGGTAAGAATCGAGGCCGCGACATCGCCGTCCGGAAAAGCAAACACGCGCACGCCCAGCTGCTGCAGCTGCGCAATGACCGCATCGTGACGCGGTTTAGCAAGAATCGACACCGTCAGCTGGCTGAGCGGTTTATTGAGCGCCTGCGCAATCGCCTGCAGATTGGTGGCGAGCGGCAGGTTGAGATCGATAGCGCCGCGCGCGCCCGGACCGACAATCAGCTTTTCCATATACATATCAGGTGCGTGCAGGAAGCTGCCTTTATCGCCCACCGCCAGCACCGCCAGCGCGTTGGCCTGGCCCATCGCAGTCATACGCGTGCCTTCGATAGGATCAACTGCAATGTCCACTGCATCGCCGTGGCCGGTACCGACTTTCTCACCAATGTAGAGCATCGGTGCTTCGTCGATTTCGCCTTCGCCAATCACGATCTGGCCGTCGATGTTGATGGTGTTGAGCATAATGCGCATAGCGTTGACGGCGGCGCCGTCAGCGGCATTCTTGTCGCCGCGTCCTAACCAGTGATAGCCCGCTAACGCAGCGGCTTCGGTCACACGGGAAAATTCAATCGCGAGTTCTCGTTTCATGGTCTGCACCTGACAAAAAACAGGCGGGCAGTGTAGCACAGCGGGGCAGGGGGACGGGAAAAACCCGCGGCAGGGCGCCGCGGGTCAGCACAGTGTTACTCTTCTTCTTCCCACGCCTGGGCGCGTGCCACGGCTTTTTTCCAGCCGGCATAGCGTACGTTGCGTTCGGTGGTTTCAATGCTTGGACGGAATTCGCGTTCCACCACGGCTTTAGCACGAACTTCTTCCAGATCGTTCCAGAAGCCGACCGCCAGACCGGCGAGGTAAGCCGCACCCAGCGCGGTCACTTCGCGCACTTCCGGACGCTCCACGCGCGTCCCGAGAATATCGGACTGGAACTGCATCAGGAAGTTGTTGGCCACCGCACCGCCATCCACGCGCAGCGACTGCAGGCGGGTATCGGCATCGTTCTGCATTGCTTCCAGCACATCACGCGTCTGGTAAGCGATGGACTCCAGCGTGGCGCGAATGATGTGGTTGGCGTTGGCACCACGGGTCAGACCGAAGATTGCGCCGCGCGCATACGGGTCCCAGTACGGTGCGCCGAGACCGGTAAAGGCCGGCACCATGTACACGCCGTTGGTGTCTTTGACTTTCATCGCGAAGTATTCGGAGTCGCCCGCATCGCTGATCAGCTTCATCTCATCGCGCAGCCACTGAATGGACGCACCACCGATGAACACGGCACCTTCCAGCGCGTAGTTCACTTCGCCACGTGGACCGCAGGCGATGGTGGTCAGCAGACCGTGAGTCGAGGTAACCGCTTCGGTACCGGTGTTCATCAGCATAAAGCAGCCGGTGCCGTAGGTGTTTTTCGCCATACCAGGCTGCACACACAGCTGACCATACAGCGCAGCCTGCTGGTCACCGGCGATACCGGCGATAGGAATACGCGTGCCGCCCTTACCACCAATGTTGGTCTGGCCGTAGATTTCGGACGATCCTTTCACTTCCGGCAGCATTTCACGCGGAATATCCAGAATCTCCAGCATGCGCGCATCCCACTCCAGCTTGTGGATGTTGTACATCATGGTACGCGATGCGTTGGTGTGATCGGTGATGTGCACGCGGCCCTGGGTCATTTTCCACACCAGCCAGGTGTCGACGGTGCCGAACAGCAGTTCGCCGCGTTTTGCCCGCTCGCGCGCGCCTTCCACATGGTCGAGAATCCATTTCACCTTGGTGCCGGAGAAGTACGGGTTAATCACCAGACCGGTGGTGTGCTGGATGTACTCTTCCAGACCCTCTTTCTTCAGCTTGTTACAGTAGTCGGCGGTACGCGGATCCTGCCAGACGATGGCGTTGTAAATCGGTTTGCCGGTCTCTTTGTCCCAGACAATCGCGGTTTCACGCTGGTTGGTGATACCGATGGCGGCGATCTGGTCAGAACGGATATCAGCGTGTGCCAGCACTTCCACCAGCGTGGAACTCTGTGAGGCCCAGATGTCCATCGGATCGTGCTCAACCCAGCCGGCTTTCGGGTAGATCTGGGTGAATTCGCGCTGTGAGACGGCGACGATGTTGGCGTCATGATCGAGCACCACGGCACGTGAGCTGGTTGTGCCCTGATCGAGCGCGACAATATATTTTTTATCAGTCGTAGTCATTATGGTTTCCTGATGATTAACGATGAAACTTACGCTTTACGCTGCTCAGCGCGCGCGACCGGTTTTTCTGTTTTACTGGTTTCTGCAAGGTTGCCCGGCAGGTGACGGCCAATCAGCGCACGGTAACCGAAGGCTCCGAGGCAGGCACCGACCAGCGGGCCAAAAATTGGCACCAGGAAGTAAGGAATATCTTTACCACCGGTGAACGCCACGTTACCCCAGCCCGCGAAGAAGGCGAACAGCTTCGGACCGAAGTCACGCGCCGGGTTCAGGGCGAAGCCGGTCAGCGGACCCATGGAACCGCCAATCACCGCCACCAGCAGACCAATCAGCAGCGGCGCCAGTGGGCCACGCGGTACGCCGTTGCCGTCGTCGGTCAGCGCCATGATCACCGCCATCAGCACGGCGGTAATTACCATTTCCACCAGGAACGCCTGCGCCACGGTGATGTGCGGGTTCGGATAGGTGGAGAAGATACCGGCCAGATCGAGGCTCTGCACGCTGCCGCGTACCATCTGGTGGCTGGCTTCGTAATCAAAGAACAGATTGTAGTAAAGACCGTAGACCAGCGCCGCCGCACAGAACGCGCCAGCGATTTGCGACACAATATAAGGTAAAACTTTGCGGCCTTCGAAGTTGGCGAACAGGCACAGGGCAACCGTGACTGCCGGATTGAGATGAGCGCCGGATACGCCTGCGCTCAGATAAACCGCCATGGAGACAGCAAGACCCCAGATGATACAAATTTCCCACTGGCCGAATGCGGCACCGGCCAGCTTCAGCGCCGCCACACAGCCGGCACCAAAAAAGATGATCAAACCGGTACCGAGAAACTCGGCGATGCACTGACCTTTGAGTGTGTTCGTTGTCTGACTCATAATGGAATTCCTGAAGCGAGGTTAAATTTTATCAGTTTTTGTTCTCAATCCTTGAGTCGCCCAGCTCTAATGTAGGGTTGATGTGAATTTATCGTTAACGAGCATAAACGAGAAATAGCGAAATCGAATTTTGTGTGCCGTGTCATAAAAATGCGCGTTTTCGCGTCTTTTGCCTGTGTTTAGGGCCAAAAACCCCCGCTGCGCTGCACCCTGCGCGTGTGACCGCGCGCAAAATGCGCGAAGTTGCGCGTTTTCCAGGTATAAACTGAAAAGTGTTACAGACTTCCCTCGCAGGCCTTGTGCTGCTGGACTTGCCGGGTGTGGCTACATACAATCGGGACATCGTGGCTGGACGCACTATTTTAAGGCACGCCCGGTCTATCAACGCCTTGCACGATTTAGGAGAGGTCAGAAAGATGTCATTTGAAGTATTCGAGAAACTGGAAGCGAAAGTACAGCAGGCGATTGATACCATCACCCTGCTGCAGATGGAAATTGAAGAGCTGAAAGAGCAGAACAATAACCTGAAAAACGAAATGAGCCAGGCATCCGGCAATCACGAAGCGCTGGCGCGTGAAAATCAGCACCTGAAAGAAGAGCAGCATGTATGGCAGGAGCGCCTGCGTGCACTGCTGGGAAAAATGGAAGAAGTTTAAGCCTCAGCGCTTAAACCAACGGGTGCCGCGGCACCCGTTTTTGTTTGTCGCTTACTCGATGTCGAGTGCGTCTTCAGACAGGATCATGCCGGTGTTGTCGGCGTAGAGATGATCGCCTGAGAAGAAGGTGACGCCGCCGAAGTTAACCCGCACGTCGCTCTCGCCGATGCCTTCGCCTGCGGCGCCAGCCGGAATGGCCGCAATCGCCTGAATGCCGATCTCCAGCTCTTCCAGCTCATCGACCTGGCGAACCGAGCCGTACACCACGATGCCTTCCCACTCGTTTTGCGCCGCCAGTCTTGCTAACTGTGCGTCAACCAGCGCGCGCCGCACTGAGCCGCCACCATCGACCAGCAGCACGCGACCGCGACCGTTCTCTTCGAGCAGGTCATACAGCAGGCCGTTGTCTTCGAAACATTTCACTGTGGTAATTTGACCACCGAATGAGGTGCGCCCACCAAAGTTCGAAAAAAGCGGTTCAACAACGTTCACTTCTTCATGGTAGATGTCGCAGAGTTCAGATGTATCGTATTTCATAGGGATGTCGTCTGTTTGCCACAGGAGCGGTAAGTATATCGCTATCTGACGATTGTTGGCAAAATCATCAACCGCCAAAAAAAGCGCTGCATCAATATCCTGCGTAATATTTTGTCTGCGGCGGAGAGAACAGCGGCGCGTGGCGACAGCGCCGCAGGGGAAGCGTTACACGGCGGGCTTCTTGAAGGCCTGTTTGTGCGAGATACGGGAAATCAGCTCGGTCAGCGACAGCACCATGGTGGAGCGCACCATCTGCAGGTAGCGCTGCTGCTGCATGGCGCGCAGCGCGGCGTCGTCGCGGGTGAAATCGGGTTGCGGCGGCCAGGCCAGCACGCAGTGCAGTTCGCCGAACGGGCCGAGTATTTCATCGTCGGTAAAGCGGTAGTCGCTGGTGTCGTGATTCAGCTCCTCACGCAGCGCCAGCAGCAGCTCGCAGTCTTCGTATTCGTGGCGATTGATCACCCCCAGGCCGTAGATGAGCTTCAGGCGTACCGACAGCTCGCCCAGCGGGCCGTCGCCCAGCAGCAGCGGTTCCACCGCATATTTCACCGCGTAGTCGTCTTTGCGAAAGACCTGCAGCACCAGCAGATTGACTGCTTCCGCCAGCAGTTCGACAGCGGCGATCAGGAAGCTTCTCACCGAACGACCGGCGTTCAGCCGCTCAAGCACCCGGTTTTCAAAAGCCTGCTTCTCTTCCATTATTGCCTGCATCATTCAGCTACCGTCGACGGGCACGCGGCTGCCGTGCCCGAATTGACCACTAAAGGGCGCGCATTATGCCATAGCGTGGTAAGCGCTCACCACTGAGCTCACCACTTCGCTATTGGCATCGAGGCCAGAAATCTCCGCCAGCGCCGCCTGTGGGCCTTTCTGCGCGATCAGTGACGCCAGCTCCTGCGCCTGCGGATCGGCTTCGCTGCGATAGTGCATCGCGGCAGCAATACCCTGCACCAGGCTGGCGTGCGGCAGCTGATACTCCAGCGTGCCCAGCGTTGGCTTGATCAGGCGATCGCCGGCACTCAGCTTGCGCAGCGGCTGACGGCCGACGCGCTCGACGTCATCTTTCAGGTACGGGTTTTCGAAACGCGTGAGGATTTTCTGGATATACGCGGCATGTTTCTCCGCATCGAAACCATAACGCTTGATCAGCACAGCGCCGCTCTCCTGCATCGCGCCCTGCACCACGGCACGTACTTTCTGGTCGAGAATGGCTTCGCGAATGGTGGCGTGACCGGCGAGCTTACCGAGATAAGCGGTAATGGCGTGGCCGGTGTTGAGGGTAAATAGCTTGCGCTCGACGAATGCCATCAGGTTATCGGTCAGCTCCATGCCAGGAATGTCCGGCAGCGCGCCTTTAAACTGGGTTTTGTCGACGATCCACTCGCTGAAGGTTTCTACGGTAACTTCCAGCGGATCGGTGCTGCCGGCTTCAGATGGCGGCACGATGCGGTCAACTGCCGAATCGACAAAGCCAACATGCTCTTCAACCCACGCATGATACTGCTGCGGCAGCGCCTTCAGTACGTGCTGCTTCAGCTGGCTGGTGCCGCGCACCATGTTTTCACAGGCGATGATATTCAGCGGACGGACATTACCGTTGTCACTGCGTTTGGCCAGACCCTGCGCCACGCTGCCCGCGATGCGCTCAAGGATCTGCGGACCAACCGCCGTGGTAACGATATCAACCTCAGCGATCAGCGTGACGATGTCGTCGCTGGTGCTGTTCACCGCGCTGACGCCGGTAACGATTTCAACCTGCGCCTGCTCGCCCACCACGTGAACCGGATACTCATGACGGGCGTTAAGGGCATCAAGCACCACCTGATTCACATCAGCAAACACCAGTTCGATACCGGCATCCGCCAGCAGCTTACCGATAAATCCACGGCCGATGTTACCTGCTCCAAAATGTAACGCTTTCATAAATTTGACCCATATCAAATGACGAAAGGGCGGGCATGTCCGCCCCGGAAAGTGGGGACGGGCTTGCCCGCCCCAGGGAAGTTAAAACCGCGAATTACGCGTTGGCAGTGCTGCCAGACAGCAGATCCAGCACGTCCTGCACGCTGGTGGTGTTCGCCAGCTTCTCGATTACGCTGTCGTCATCGAGCGCATTGGTCAGGCTGGTGATCACCTGAATGTGTTCGTTATTGCGTGCGGCAATACCAATCACCAGTCGCGCGACTTCGTCCGGCTCATCGCCAAACTGCACGCCAGCCGGATACTGGCAGAATACAACGCCGGTTTTCAGCACGCGGTCTTTGGCTTCGACGGTGCCGTGCGGCACGGCGATGGATTCACCGAGGTAAGTTGGCGTCAGCTGCTCGCGCGCCAGCATCGCTTCAACGTATTCCGGCTGCACGTAGCCACCTTTCACCAGCTGCTCGCCGGCGAAGCGAATCGCCTGCTCTTTATTGCTGGCGCTCAGGCCGAGGAACACGTTGTCAGCGCCCAGTTTGAACAGGTGCGCGCTGCCGTCGTCATAGCTGTCTGCCAGCGCGGTCTGTACCGTTTCACGGTGGGCTTCGCTGCGGTTCGCCGCCACCAGACGCTCAGTCAGGTTGGTGTACAGCGCGCTGTCGAGGAAGTTGTTCAGCGAGATGTGCTGCGCCTGTGGCGCCTGACGCATCGCACGTTCGGTCAGATCGCGGTGAGTAATCACCAGATCAACATCGCCCGGCAGCGAGTTAATCGCGCTGTTGGTCACAGAGATATTGCTCAGGCCCGCATCCTGTACCTTCTTGCGCAGCACGCCTGCACCCATCGCGCTGGAGCCCATACCGGCATCACAGGCGACGATGATTTTGCGCACGTGGCTGACGTCAACGCTGCTGGCATCGGCTACCACCGGTGAACCGGCAACGGCCTGGCCTTTTGACTGCGCTTTCATGTCTTTCATGCGCTGGGTCGCCGCTTCGATATCGTCTTCTTCTTTTACTTTGCTGGTTTTCAGCAGAATCGAGGAGACCACGAAGGAGACGGCGAAAGCCGCAACGATAGCCGCGATGTTAGCGAAGTAAGCGCCTTTTGGCGTCATCGCCAGCACGGCCAGAATCGAACCTGGTGAGGCCGGTGATACCAGACCGCCGTTCAGCAGCGTCAGGGTGAACACGCCGGTCATACCGCCGAGGATCACTGCCAGCAGCAGGCGCGGCGCCATCAGCACGTACGGGAAGTAGATTTCGTGGATACCGCCAAGGAAGTGGATGATCGCTGCACCGCCCGCCGACTGCTTGGCGCTGCCGCGGCCGAAGATCATATAAGCAACCAGCACGCCCATACCCGGACCCGGGTTCGCTTCAATCAGGAAGAAGATCGATTTGCCCGCTTCGCTGGCCTGCTGGATACCCAGCGGCGAGAAGATACCGTGGTTGATGGCATTATTGAGGAACAGGATTTTCGCCGGTTCAACAAAGATTGAGGTCAGCGGCAGCAGGTTGTTCTGCACCATCAGGTTTACGCCGGCGGCGAGAATGTGTGACAGACCTTCTACCAGCGGACCGATAGCGAGGAAGGCCAGCAGCGCCAGCAGCATACCGATAATACCGGCCGAGAAGTTGTTGACCAGCATCTCGAAGCCGCTTTTGATTTTGCCGTCAACCGCGCGGTCAAACGACTTAATCGCCCAGCCGCCCAGCGGACCGGCAATCATCGAGCCAAGGAACATCGGCATATCGGCACCGACGATCACGCCCATGGTGGTGATGGCACCGACCACGCCGCCGCGATCGCCACCCACCAGACGACCACCGGTGAAGCCGATGAGCAACGGCAGCAGGTAGGTAATCATCGGGCCGACCAGCTTGGCCAGCGTTTCGTTAGGAATCCATCCGGTTGGAATGAACAATGCTGTGATGATACCCCAGGCGATAAACGCACCGATGTTTGGCATCACCATATTACTCAGAAAGCGACCAAAGCTCTGAACCTTGACCTTGACTGATGAGGACATAAACCCACCCCTTATTGAGACGCGCTGCAATAAGAGAGCGCGTTTGTTTTTGTTAAGACGTTACGGCGGGGGCCGTGGCATTACTGTATGCACGCGGACTCTAGCACTAGTTGATTACACTGCGTAGCGTCAGGAAAAAGTGTGATACATATCACGCTAAGTTGGGGTGGGCAGGGGGATTAAAGGTGACTTTGATCACAAAAATACCCTGTAAGAAAGCAACGCTGGCGAAAAAATGCGCGCAACAGCGGTAGAAATGTGACAAAAATCACCTTTCACCTGGGCCGGTTTGTTTCACAAATGTGATTGAGATCACAAACTATTTTTGGTTGAAAATGCGCCAGATCACACTCTGTGCTGACAGAAAAAGGCGATGTAAGGAAGTGACGAAAATCTGAAAAAGCGGGCAGTGGAGAACTGCCCGCTGAGCGGCTTACTGCAAACCACCCTGTACGGCATTTTGTGCCTGGGTCAGCGCCTGCGTGTTGCTGGCGAGATTGCTCATCAGCGTGTTGTACTGCGTGGCCTGCTCCTGCGTCGGGAACTGAACGCCGCCGTCATTGAAGCTGACGCGCGCGCCCTGCGACTGCAGATAATCGCCGGCCTGAACTGCCGACTGGCTCAGCGCCTGCAGCTGCGGCAGCAGCGGAATCAGCGTGCTGGCTGGCTGCGTCACCACTTTGGCGTACACGCTGTCGTACACTTTCTTCAGATCGTCCGGCTGCTTCAGCGTGGCTTTGCTGCTGTCGGCCTGCATTTTGGCGCTCTGAATCTGCTGCGTCAGCACGCTCAGATTGCCGCTCGCCTGGCGCAGGCTGTCGCGGCGTGTCAGGTAATCCTGCGGCACGCGAATGGCCGCCAGCTCATCAACCACCGGGCGCATGCCCTGATCCACCGCCTGATTCACCTGCTGCGAGAAGCCATACAGGATGGCGTAATCACTGGCGTAATTACCGAAGGTTTGCTTCTGGTTTTCGCTCAGGCTGGGCAGATGTTCACCGCTGCGCATCACGGTGTTTTGCAAAAAATCAGTAAAGGCTTTGCGCTGATCGCCCTCTTTATCGCCGCAGGCGGTAAGCTGCAGCACAAGTAGCACGCCGGTCAGCAGCATGCCGCTACGCATCCAGATGCGGGAAATTCCTGACGCCATAATTCAACTCCTGTTGTGACGATGGCTAAATTCGATTCGCTGGGAAAGGTCCTAAAGAATAGTGCAATGGCCCCGGCTGTACAACGGCTGGTCTGCAGTGCTTCACGCTGGTGCGTGCCTGCTGCACAACTGTGCAGCGCAGCCTGCCTGCGAGCGCAGCGCTGTGCAATAACGCATGTAATTCAGGCTGATAGCAACCTGGCATTGATATTGCCTGCTTACTGGCAGATGCAGGAGCGATCGCGGGCAACCGACGTCGCCACACAATTTGCAATGGGTCACTAGGGTTCCGATCGCGAGATGCTGGTCCGAGAGTGACCGACCGTCCTCTGACGGTTACACGGCGGGAAAAAAGCCCGGGAGGAAAGCGAGAACGTTGCTCGCCGCCTCCTGCCTGATTTTCGTCCGTTAACGCCAGAGGAATCATCATGATTAAAGCCTGTCTGCGCCTGCTGCTGATTTGCAGCGTCGCCCTGTTCAGCGTTCCGTCGCTGGCCGCCGCTAAACCTTCCTTTAAGCTTTGCTGGTCCATCTACGCTGGCTGGATGCCGTGGGATTACGCCCAGCAAAGCGGCATTGTGAAAAAGTGGGCCGATAAGTACGGCATCGATATTCAGTTTGTGCAGGTTAATGACTATATCGAGTCGGTCAATCAGTACACCGCAGGTGGCTTTGACGGCTGCACCATGACCAACATGGATGCGCTGACCATTCCGGCCACTGGCGGCGTCGACAGCACCGCGCTGATTGTCGGCGACTACTCCAACGGCAACGACGGCATTCTGCTTAAAGGCGCGGACAGCGTCAGCGCGCTGAAAGGCAAACCCATCAACCTCGTCGAACTCTCGGTCTCACACTATCTGCTGGCGCGCGCGCTGGAGAAATCCGGCATGAGCGAGAAAGACGTCAGGGTGGTTAACACCGCCGATGCCGATCTGGTGGCGGCGTTTGGCACTGCTGACGTTAACGCCATCGTCACGTGGAATCCGCTGCTGGCGGAAGCAGAGAAGCAGCCGGACAGCCATCTGGTGTTCTCCTCGGCGCAGATCCCGGGCGAAATCCTTGACCTGCTGGTAGTTAACACCGCCACGCTCAACAAATATCCTCAGCTCGGCAAAGCGCTGACCGGTGCCTGGTACGAGACGCTGCACAGCATGGCCGGACAAAGCGACAGTGCCAAAGCGGCGCGCACGCAGATGGCGCAGGCATCCGGTACCGATCTGGCCGGTTTTGATCAGCAGCTTGCCGCAACACACCTGTTCAGCGATGCCAAAACCACGCTGGATTTTGTCGACAGCCCGCAGTTAAAAGCCACGATGCAACTGGTGGCCGAATTCTCCTTTAAACACGGCCTGCTGGGTGAAGGCGCGCCGGGGGCCGATGCGGTAGGGGTCGCTACCCCGGCCGGTAACTGGGGCGATGCCGGCAACATCAAACTGCGCTTTACCGATACCTTCACCAAACTGGCCGCTGCCGGTCAGCTGTAAGCGAGGCGCTGCCGATGCGTAAATTGATCAACTACCAACCGCTGCCGCTCGGCCGCCTGCTGCTTGGCATTCTGCCGCTGCTGGCGGTGCTGCTGGTCTATCTGTTCGCGTCGGATGCGCGCCTCAGCCTGAACGCGGCAGACAAACTGCTGCCGGGATTCAACGCCATGGGCGAGGCCATCAGCCGGATGGCGTTTCAGCCCAGCCCGCGCACCGGCGAGTATCTGCTGTGGAGCGATACCGCCGCCAGCCTGCTGCGTTTGCTGAGTGGCGTCGCTATCAGCGCGCTGCTGGCGCTGGCAATCGGCCTGTTTACCGGCGCGCTGCCGGTGGTGCGCGCGGTGCTGGCGCCGCTGGTGACGCTGTTTGCGCTGGTGCCGCCGCTGGCGATTCTGCCCATTCTGTTTATCTGCTTTGGCCTTGGCGAAGTCTCCAAAGTGGTGCTGATCGTTATCGGCATCACGCCGCTGATCGCGCGCGATCTGCAGTTGCAGGTGCAGAAAATCCCGCAGGAGCAGCTGGTCAAAGCGCAGACGCTCGGTGCGCATAGCGCGCAGATTCTGTGGCGGGTGATTCTGCCGCAGCTGATGCCGCGCCTGTGCGATGCGGTGCGGCTGTCGCTCTGTTCGGCGTGGCTGTTCCTGATTGCTGCCGAAGCGATTGCGGCCACGGAAGGCCTCGGTTATCGCATCTTCCTGATGCGCCGCTATCTGGCCATGGATGTGATTCTGCCGTACGTGGCGTGGATCACCCTGCTGGCCTTTGCCCTCGACCTGCTGCTGCGGCTCGTCAGCCGACGCTGCTGGCCGTGGTATCACGCCAAATAAGGAGCGCGCGATGCCCTTACTGCAACTGAAAAATCTGGAAAAACACTACGGCGATCAGGTGGTGCTGGAGCGGCTGAATATGCAGGTCGAGCGCGGCGAGTTCGTGGCGATTGTCGGTGCCTCCGGCTGCGGCAAAACCACGTTTCTGAATATGCTGCTCGGCACCGAAGCACCGACCAAAGGCGAGCTGCTGCTGGATGGCGCACCGATTCCCGACGAGCCGGACGCCCATCGCGGCGTGGTGTTTCAGCGCTACTCGGTGTTTCCGCATCTGACGGTGCTGGGCAACGTAATGCTGGCTGACGAGTTCAGCAGCGCACGCTGGCTGGGACGCGTCTGGGGACGCAAACGTCAGGCGATTCGCCAGCGCGCGCAGGCAATGCTGGCGCAGGTCGGACTGGAGCAGGCGCAGAGCAAATATCCGCATCAGCTGTCGGGCGGCATGCAGCAGCGTCTGGCACTGGCGCAGGCGCTGATGAAACAGCCGCGCATTCTGCTACTGGATGAACCCTTTGGCGCGCTCGATCCGGGCATTCGCGGCGAGATGCATCAGCTGATCACCCAGCTGTGGCAGCAGCATCAGCTGACCATTTTTATGATCACCCACGATCTGAAAGAGGGTTTCAGCCTCGCGTCGCGCCTGCTGGTGTTCGACAAACTGCGCCACGATCCGCACGCGCCGCAAGCCTGGGGCGCCACTATCACTTACGACCTGCCGCTGGATCGCACTCAGCCCGCCGCTGAAGTGCTGTCCGCGACGCAGGTGGCTTAAAGGAGAGCACGATGCAGCCATACCAAACCCTGCTGCCCGCCGGGGCGCACTGGTCTTTTGTCATGCGCAGCGGTAGCGCGCTGACGCTGACCGATGTGGAGGGCGGCGCCAGCGCCAGCCTGCTGTTTTATAACCCGGAAAACCTGCTGGAGCGCTATAACGCGCCGGACACGCTCAAGTGCCAGCATACTTTCCGGCTCACCGCCGGCCACTGTCTCTACTCGGACATGGGGCGCATTTTCTGCGGTATTGAACACGACAGTTTCGGCTGGCACGAGAGCGTGTGCGGCACGCTGAACGCGGCACAGACTGCCGCGCGCTATGGGGTCAGCGATTATCAGCAGGCGCGCAACCTGCGCCATCAAAACGGCTACGACAGCTTCCTGGTCGAGCTGGCGAAATATGGCCTTGGCCAGCGCGACATGGCGGCCTGCCTCAATCTGTTTGCGCAGGTACGCGCCGATGACAGCGGCCGCTTAACGCTGGAGCGGCAGGGCGAAGCCGGCGCGCAGGTTCGGCTGCGTTTCGCCATGGACACGCTGGTGCTGCTGCACACCTGTCCGCACCCGCTCAGCCCGGCAAGCGATTATCCGCGTCAGCCGCTGCAGCTGACGCTGGATGCGCAGCGCGCGCCGCTGCCGGAAATCTGTCTGCAGCGCGCGGAAAACCAGCGCGGCCTGCGCAATAACGCCCTTTATCAACTGCAGGGAGAAGTGTGATGATTAAAGAGAGTGAACGAAACCCGGCGCAGGCGCGTCTGCAGCAGCAGATCGACGCCGGTGATTACTGGCTGCAGCGCATTGCCGCCGGAGAAACGCTGCGCATTACCGATCTGGAAGGCAATCAGGCGGCGGATACGCTGTTTTTCAACGCCGACGATACCGCCGAGCGCTACAGCATGAGCGAGACGCTGCGCGGCCAGCACAACGTGTTTCTCACGGCCGGCAGCGTGCTGCGTTCTAATCTTGATCGGCCGATGCTGACCATCACCGCCGATACCTGTGGCCGTCACGATACGCTCGGCGGCGCCTGCTCGTGCGAGAGTAATACGGTGCGTTATGACCTCGAAAAGCGCCACATGCACTCCTGCCGCGACAGCTGGATGCTGGCGGTCGCCGCGCATCCGGAGTCTGGCCTGACGCGCCGCGATATCACGCACAACATTAACTTCTTTATGAATGTGCCGGTGACCCACGACGGCGGCCTGACGTTTGCCGATGGCATCTCCGCGCCGGGTAAGTATGTTGAGATGGTGGCGCAGATGAACATTCTGGTGCTGATCTCCAACTGTCCGCAGCTCAACAATCCCTGTAACGGTTACAACCCGACGCCGATTGCCGTCAGCGTGTGGTGATTCTCTGACGCAACGGGACGACCCGTTTTACGCCGTCACAGCTGGTGCAGGACGACCTGCCGCAATAAGAGTATTCAGTCATGATTGATCGCGTATTGATTGCCAACCGTGGCGCGATTGCCGTGCGTATCATCCGTACCCTGCAGGCCATGAATATCCGGGCGATTGCCGTCTATGCCGAAGCCGATCGCCATGCGCGCCACGTGCGGCTGGCCGATGAAGCCTGGTCGCTGGGCGAGGGCCAGGTGCGCGACACCTATCTCAACCAGGACAAACTGCTGGCGATTGCCGCGCAGAGCGGCGCGCAGGCGCTGCATCCGGGCTATGGCTTTCTCAGTGAAAAACCGGAGTTTGTCACGCGCTGCGAAGCGGCGGGCCTGCATTTTCTCGGGCCGGATGCGGCGCAGATGCGGGCGTTTGGCCTGAAACATCGCGCGCGCGAACTGGCTGAGCAGAACGCGGTGCCACTGCTGCCGGGCAGCGGCCTGCTGACCTCCCTGCAGCAGGCACAGGCCGCCGCGCATCAGATTGGCTATCCGGTGATGCTGAAAAGCACCGCCGGCGGTGGCGGCATTGGGATGCAGCGCTGCAACAGCGCGGACGAGCTGGAGGAAGCCTTTACCCGCGTAAAACGTCTGGCAGGTAACAATTTCGCCGACGATGGCGTGTTTTTAGAGAAATTTATCGCCCGGGCGCGCCATATCGAAGTGCAGATTTTTGGCGATGGCCACGGCAACGTGATTGCGCTGGGCGAACGCGACTGCTCGGCGCAGCGCCGTAATCAGAAGGTGCTGGAGGAGACACCCGCGCCGCGGCTCAGCGATGCGGTGCGCGCGCAGTTGCAGGCCACCGCCGTACGGCTGGCGCGCGCGGTTAACTATCGCAGCGCCGGCACGGTGGAGTATGTCTACGATGAGGTCAGCCAGCAATTCTGGTTCCTGGAGGTGAATACCCGCCTGCAGGTCGAGCATGGCGTCACTGAACTGGTGTACGGCGTGGATCTGGTGCGCTGGATGGTCGAACTGGCGCAGCAGCGTCTGCCGCCGCTGACGACGCTGCAACCGGTGGCGCAGGGCCATGCCATTCAGGTGCGGCTGTACGCTGAGGATCCGGCGAAGCAGTTTCAGCCGAGCGCCGGACTGCTCAGCCACGTGCAGTTCCCGACGGCGCTCGATCACGCCACGTTGCGCATCGACAGCAGCGTAGAGAGCGGCATGGAGGTTTCACCGTTTTACGATCCGATGCTGGCGAAGATCCTCGTGCACGCGGCCGATCGCCAGCGCGCGCTCGACGGCATGATCGTGGCGCTGGCGCAGAGTGAGCTGTATGGCATCGAGACCAACCTGCGCTGGCTGCGTCAGCTCTGTACGCTGCCGGACGTGCAGCAGGGGCGCATCATTACCGCCACGCTCGGCAGCGTGGCGTGGCAGCCGCCGACGCTGGATATCCTCAGCGGCGGTACCCTCACCACGGTGCAGGATGCGCCGGGCCGCGTCGGCTACTGGCACGTCGGCGTACCGCCTTCCGGGCCGTTCGACAGCCGCGCCTTCCAGCTCGGCAATCACCTGCTGGGTAATGAGGCCCAGGCGGCCGGGCTGGAAATCACGCTGCGCGGTCCGACGCTGCGCTTTAATCAGGCGTGCAGCTTTGTGCTGAGCGGCGCGCCGCTGGCAGCCACCCTCGACAGCCAGCCGCTGGCGATGCATCAGGTGCTGCATGCGCAGGCCGGGCAAATCCTGACGCTGGGCGACGTGCGCGACGGCTGCCGCAGCTATCTGCTGCTGGCGGGCGGGCTGGATACGCCACGCTATCTGGGCAGCCGCAGTACCTTTACGCTGGGTAAGTTTGGCGGTCACGCCGGGCGGGCGCTGCGCGCCGGCGACGTGCTGCAGCTGGCCGCGCCGCGTCAGGCTGCGGCGGCGCGCCTGCCCGAGACGCTGCTGCCGCCGCTTAACGGTGAATGGCAGCTGCGCGTTATTTATGGTCCGCACGGCGCGCCCGCCTTTTTTACCGATGACGATATAAGCGAATTTTTCGCTGCCGAGTGGCAGGTGCACTACAACTCCAGCCGCACCGGGATTCGGCTGATCGGCCCGAAACCTGACTGGGCGCGCAGCGACGGCGGTGAGGCGGGCATGCATCCGTCCAATATTCACGACAACGCCTATGCCTTTGGCACGGTGGATTTTACCGGTGATATGCCGGTGATCCTTGGTCCGGACGGCCCTTCGCTGGGCGGCTTTGTCTGTCCGGCGACGGTGATCGACGCCGATCTGTGGAAGCTGGGTCAGCTCAAAGCGGGCGATCGACTGCGCTTTGTGCCGATCGCCCTTGCTGATGCCGATCGTCTGGCGCAGGCGCAGCGTCACGAGATCGCGCATCTGCAACCGGAAGCGGTGCGCGTGGCGCCAGCACTGCCGCTGATCGATCCGATATTGCACCAGCATGCAGCAACCGCCGGGCGGCCTGCACTGTGCGTGCGCGCCGCGGGAGACCGTTTTCTGCTGGTGGAGTATGGCGCGCTGACGCTGGACATTGCGCTGCGTTTCCGCGTTCACGCTCTCATGCAGTGGCTGGAGGCGCATCCGCTGGCGGGTCAGCTGGAACTGACGCCCGGCATCCGCTCGTTACAGGTGCATTATGATGCGCAGCAGTGCGCAAGAAGTGAGCTGTTGGCGCAAATTTTGCACGCTGATAATCTGCTGGGCGACCTCGCCGACGCGGCTGTGCCGTCGCGCACCGTGTGGCTGCCGCTCAGCTGGGATGATGCCGCCTGCCGTGAAGCCGTGACACGCTATAGCCAGTCGGTGCGTCCGAATGCGCCCTGGTGCCCGAGCAACATTGAGTTTATCCGGCGTATTAACGGGCTCGATAGCGTGGAGGCGGTGAAACAAATTGTGTTCAGCGCCTCGTATCTGGTGATGGGGCTGGGCGATGTCTATCTCGGCGCGCCGGTGGCGACGCCACTCGATCCGCGACACCGCCTGGTGACCACCAAATACAATCCGGCGCGTACCTGGACGGCGGAAAACTCGGTGGGCATCGGCGGCGCGTATCTGTGTGTTTATGGCATGGAAGGGCCGGGCGGCTATCAGTTCGTCGGACGTACGTTGCAGATGTGGAATCGCGATCGCCGCACCAGCGCCTTTACCCAGCCGTGGCTGCTGCGCTTCTTCGACCAAATCCGTTTTTATCCGGTCAGTGCCGACGAACTGCTGCAAATCCGCGAACGTTTCCCGTGGGGCGATTATCCGCTGCGCGTGGAAACCGGTGAGTTCAGGCTGGCCGACTATCAGGCGCTGCTGACTGCCCAGGCGACGGAGATCGACGCATTCCAGCAGCAGCGTCAGCAGGCGTTTGACGCCGAGCTGGCACGCTGGCGCGCCGATGGCCAGTTCACCTTCGACAGCCAGCTGCAGGCGCAGAGCAGCGAGGAAGTGGTGGTGCCGGCGGGCTGCCACAGCGTGGAGAGCCAGGTGGCGGGCAGCGTGTGGCAATGGCTGGTAGCGGAAGGCAGTGATGTGACCGCGGGTGCCACGGTAGGCATTCTTGAATCCATGAAGATGGAAATCCCGATCGTGGCGCCGGTCAGTGGCAAAATCCACAGCCTGCAACGCCAGGCCGGGCAGCAAGTGCAGGCGGGTCAGTTACTTATGGTGATCGATCCGTTTGCAGTATAAGAAAGAAGAAAAAATAATCAGGAAACAGGCAGCAAAACCGGGGATCTGACCCATACTTAGAGACCCGGTTCAATGTTGCATTGCCCTGACATCTTTTCGCAGTGTGCAACAGGCTGTGTCCCGTAACGGTTTCATTAAAACACTATTTTCGCCCTGATAAGGGAAAACTGTTTCGGGATACAGCCTGATAAGGCCGGTTTCAGCGCCTGGTGGCGCTTACCTCTCTACTTTCACGTGCTTCATAGTGAGTTTTAAGGAGTTCTCTATGGAAATAAAAGATCCAATGGTCGAATTACTCAGCAGTCTTGAGCAAATTGTTTTGACACGTGATGCACAGACTCCCGTATCAGAAATTGCACTCAATACCGTTTCCGTTCCCGAACCGCAGCGTTTACGCGAGATGACCGGCATGCAGGTGGATGAATTCGCCCGCGTGATGGGGGTGAGCGTCTCGTCAGTAAAAAGCTGGGAAGCGCAACGTACGCGCCCATCCGCCACGGCTCGCAAACTGATGAAACTGCTGCAGGCCAATCCGTATCTGGGCCGACAGCTGCTGGAATAACGCCGACTATCGGTTCTCTGTGACCCGCCTGCACGGCGGGTTTTTTTTAGCTTAAGCCACCGTATTTCGCCGCCTGTTTGACAAACCAGCTCTCCGGCACGCTGTACGGCGGTTTTGCCAGCTGCGCGATGCCCTGTTCAATGATGTGATTCGCCTGCTGCCACAAACGCCGATCGCCCTGCTGTAACAGCTGAATCTGAATCTGTTTCTCGACCAGATAAACCCGGGCAAAGTTGGGATCAAACTGCACGATGGCACGGGTGTTATCGATGATATCGGCCAGCTTGATGGTTTGCGCCTCGGGCGAGGCTTCGGCGGTGTGGCGAAAGTGCGCCAGCTTACGGGCGGTACGATTTTTCGCCTGCGGCTGGGCGCTGTCGGTAAGCATGTCCACCAGGTGTGCAACGCGCGCACCAAAGTGTTCTTCAATATCCTGTAAAGTACTGGCGGTGTCCTCCACCGTGTCGTGCAGCCAGGCGGCAGCGATCATCGCTTCGTCATCGCTTACGCTGCGCACCAGCTCCGCGACGGCAGCCGGATGCACAATATAGGGTTCGTCGGTGTATTTGCGACGCTGGCCCGCATCGGCATGTGCCTGCGTGGCATAACGGCGCGCCTGCTCTTCCAGTGAATCACGCATCTTCACACTCCAGGAAAAAGTTGCTTGCAATTATCTAGCGCGCTATCTATATTGAGTCGCATGAACAGTAATCAAGATGACAAAAAAGTGAAGCCTGCGCCACTCCAGCTTGATCAGCATCTGTGTTTCGCGCTCTATTCAGCGAACCTGGCGATGCATAAAGTCTATCGCCAGCTGCTGGCGGCGCTGGAGATCACCTATCCGCAATATCTGGTGATGCTGGTGCTGTGGCATCAGGATGATCTGACGGTATCGGAGATTGGTGAAAAGCTGTTTCTCGATTCGGCCACCCTGACGCCACTGCTGAAACGACTGGAGAGCGCTGGTCTGCTGCGCCGCCAGCGTTCGCGTCAGGATGAGCGCCAGGTCGTGGTCACGCTGACCGACCAGGGACGTGCGCTGCAGGAAAAAGCCGCCAGCATTCCGGAAGCGGTACAGTGTGCGACCGCCTGCGATACCGACACCATGGCGGCGCTGAAACAGCAGCTGGACGATCTGCGCGGCAACCTGAATCGCGCCACCTGAGCATCAGGGATGTCGCTGCGGCGGCATCCTGAGAGTGAAGTTTCCCCTGTGCCTTATAAATAGCACGCGATTATATAGCGAATAGTGAGGTTATGATGTCTTTAGAAAAAGTGATTTACACCGCCAAAGCCAAAGCAACCGGTGGCCGCGATGGCCGCGCCACCTCGTCTGATAACGTGCTGGACGTGAAGCTGGGCGTGCCAAAAGAGATGGGCGGCGCGGGCGGCGAGGTGACGAACCCGGAGCAGCTGTTTGCTGCCGGCTACTCTGCCTGCTTCCTCGGCGCGATGAAATTTGTCGCCGGCCGCGACAAAATCGCCATGCCAAAAGACGCGTGGATTGAGGGCGAAGTAGGGATTGGCCCTATCCCCACCGGTTTTGGCATTGAAGCAAAACTGAATATCCATCTGCCAGAGATGGATGCGACGGAAGCGCAGAAGCTGGTTGATGCGGCACACATTGTTTGTCCGTACTCAAACGCCACGCGCGGCAACATCGACGTGACGCTGAATATCATCAACTAAGTTGATGCCTGCATAAAAGGCTCCTGCGGGAGCCTTTTTTATCACGAACCACATCCCGCATCCCATCGAACTAAAGAATTTTCTGGTCTTACCATTGGTTAAATGTTCTACTGCAGCGCTCCGTGCATCATCGTAATTATTTGGGTTCAGATTCGTCCCGATCCTACTTGCCAGGTCACGCTTTTCTGCTACGCAAGCGAACCTTACGCTCTTTGCACAGTCACATTTACGGTTGAAGCATCGACACCAGGTCGGGAACAGAAATTTATATGAATTACATTAAAAGTTTAACGCAGCAAAAGTTGTCGCTTTTGCTGGCGCTCTATCTTGGCATCTTATTGAATTTGCCAATCTTTTATCGCCGTTTTGACGGCTTCTTAACGAAATCCACCGTCACCAACTGGTTATCCGCTGCGGCGGAAGTGACCGCTGCCGTACTGCTGACCTTCTTCCTGATGCGACTGCTGTCGCTGGGTGGCAAATGGTTTTATCGCGTAATTGCCAGCCTGCTGGTGGTGATTTCGGTGGCCGCCGCCTATTACATGGCGTTCTTTAACGTGGTGATCGGTTACGGCATCGTGGCGTCGGTCATGACCACCGATGTCGATCTCTCTAAAGAGGTTATCGGGCTGCACTTTGTGTTGTGGATGGTGCTGGTGAGCGCACTGCCGCTGCTGCTGATCTGGCGCAATAACCTGAGCCTGACGCTGATTGAACAGCTGAAAACCCCCGGTCAGCGCCTGAAACCTACAGTGATCCTGCTGCTAAGCGTGGCGCTGGTATGGCTGCCGATTCGCTACTTCGACAAGCTGCAAAAAGCCAATGAAGAGATCACCAATATCGATCTGCCAAGCTATGGCGGCGTAGTGGCGCACTCTTATCTGCCTTCGAACTGGATCGCGGCGCTGGGCCTGTTCGCCTGGACTAAGGTGGACGAGAAGCTGGACAGCCAGGAGTTGCTCGATCCGGCTAAGAAGTTTACCTATGTGGCGCCGCCTGGCATTGACGATACCTATGTAGTGTTTGTGATTGGCGAGACCACGCGCTGGGATCATATGGGCATGCTGGGCTATAACCGCGATACCACGCCGAAGCTGTCGAAAGAGAAGAATCTGGTGGCATTCCGCGGTGAATCCTGTGATACCGCCACCAAGCTGTCGCTGCGCTGCATGTTTGTGCGCGAGGGTGGCACCATGGATAACCCTGGCCGTACGCTGAAAGAGCAGAACATTTTTGCGGTGATGAAAGAGCTGGGCTTCACCTCCGAGCTGTTCGCCATGCAGAGCGAAGTGTGGTTCTACGACAACGCCGATGTGAATAACTTCTCGTTCCGCGAGCAGATTGGTTCTGAGAAGCGCAATCAGGGCAAAGCGGTGGACGATATGCTGCTGGTGCCGGAGCTGCAGGCTTCGCTGCAGCGCTTCCCGAAAGGCAAGCATCTGGTGGTGTTGCACACGAAAGGTTCACACTATCTCTATTCGCAGCGTTATCCGCGCGAGTTTGCCCGCTATCAGCCCGAGTGTATCGGCGTGGACGATAAGTGCAGCAAAGCCCAGCTGATTAACGCCTACGACAACTCGATTCTGTATGTTGATACTATGCTGGACAGTGTGCTGGATCAGCTGCGTGACAAGAAGGCGATTGTGTTTTATGCCGCGGACCACGGTGAGTCGATCAGCGAAAATATGCACCTGCACGGTACGCCGCGCGAGATGGCGCCGCCGGAGCAGTTCCGCGTGCCGATGATTGTCTGGGCGTCCGATAAGTATTTGCAGGACCCGACTAACCGCAGCAACTTTGAGCGGTTACAGGCGCAGCAGCGCGTCGGCAAAACCCATCGTCATGTTGAGCTGTTCGACACCATTTTAGGGTGTCTGGGCTATACCTCGCCGGATGGCGGTATTAAAGCAGCGAATAACTGGTGCCAGGCACCTGCCACTGCCAGCAGTGCGAAAGCGCTGTAATTCGTGCCTGGATCTTATTGAGCAGGCAGGTGTTTAAGGCACTGCTTGCTTTCCAGGCAATCAGGCGGATTTTCGGGAAAAGGGATTGACGCTCTAAAGTCACGGCAGTAATATTCGCCCCCATCGGCGAGTAGCGCAGCTTGGTAGCGCAACTGGTTTGGGACCAGTGGGTCGGAGGTTCGAATCCTCTCTCGCCGACCATCATTCAAGAAACCTGCTTTGCAAAAAGCAGGTTTTTTTTCGTCTGTAGCAAATAGAGGATGAGAACCTCCGAAGGAGGTTTGAGCCGAGCGAAGCGAGACAACGTTGCGTCAGCAACGGCCCGCAGGGCGCTTCTCGCAGAGAAGCGTAATCCTCTCTCGCCGACCATCATTCAGGAAACCTGCTTTGCAAAAAGCAGGTTTTTTTTCGTCTGTTGTTTTTGCAGTTTCAGGGTGAAATACGGGGCCGCTCCGTAAAGACGCTGTCTCGTCCCTGATCGCTCGGCACACGCCATCCATGGCGTGTGACGCTTTACTCCACGGCCCCGCATTCCACCCTTTATCCGGCTTCGGCGATGGCTGAAGGTTTACTGGCTGCCGTGCACATCCCCAGGTGCGTATAAATACGCATCCTACAAAAGTGCATAATCCTGTAGGGTCGCCATTCATGGCGACCGGATGGCCATGCCGGAATTTATGTCCATCATTCAGCAGCACATTCCCTGTAGGGGCGCCATTCATGGCGACCGGACGGCCAAGCCGGAACCCACACCGATCATCCATGGCGATCTAATGACCTTCCCTGAACCAGACTTACATCCCGGCAGCGATCAAGCAAAGTCATCAATTTACGCGTTCCATTAATCATCACCGGGATAAACCGTATTATCCTTCAACACCGCTCTTCATCCCTTGCTGCATCAAAGCAGCTCTCTTAATTCGCGACACATTCTGCTTATGACCGGCTTTTGCTTTTTGCTGATTTCTTATGCCATTACGCCAGCATATTTCGCTGCCTGAACGTCATAACGCACGGGGAATCGTTCAGATATTCAACATTTACCGACAACTTTAAGACGTTTTTTAACGGTGATAATCACTGTCATCAGGCGCTATTGCCAGAGAATCACACGGCATTGCGCGCTTTATCACCTTTTTAAATTTTGGCTTAGCGTGCAAACACTGTTTTTTATCGTTGCTTGCACTTACTCACACTCTGTGTAAATAACCCCACGTTGTATTGACGTTCATTGCAACTGTTGACAAATTGATGCGTCAATAAGATGCAGAGACGGCCAGCGCTGGCAGGTTCCACGGCGTCAGCGCTACAACAATAACCGCTCGCATTTTGGTCATTACATAACTGACCTGCCCGAACCGCATAAAAAAATCAGAGGTCGGGCGACGCACACAACATCACATCACAATGGAGCAAAACATGATCAACTCCCTGGCCAAATCCAGGATGCTGAAGGTCGGTCTTAGCCTGATTGCTATGACCGTGGCCGCGGGCGTTCAGGCGAAAACCCTCGTTTACTGTTCAGAAGGTTCGCCGGAAGGCTTCAACCCGCAGCTGTTCACATCCGGCACCACTTACGATGCCAGCTCAGTACCGATCTACAACCGTCTGGTTGAGTTCAAAACCGGTACCACTGAGCTGCAGCCGGGCCTGGCAGAAAAATGGGACGTCAGCGAAGATGGTAAAACCTATACCTTCCATCTGCGTCAGGGCGTGAAGTGGCAAACCACCAAAGACTTCAAGCCGACCCGCACCTTCAACGCTGATGACGTCGTGTTCTCCTTCGAGCGCCAGCTCGATAAAAACAACAAGTACCACGGTGTCTCCGGCGGCAGCTACGAATACTTCGAAGGCATGGACATGCCGAAGCTGATCGCCAAAATCGAAAAAGTGGATGACTACACCGTACGCTTCACGCTGACCCGTCCGGAAGCGCCGTTCCTCGCCGACCTTGGCATGGACTTCGCGTCAATCCTGTCGAAAGAGTACGCCGACAACATGCTGAAAGCCGGCACGCCAGAAAAACTGGACCTCAACCCAGTAGGTACCGGTCCGTTCGTGCTGCAGCAGTATCAGAAAGACTCACGTATTCTGTACAAAGCCAACCCGGACTTCTGGGGCACCAAGCCAAAAATCGATCGTCTGGTATTCTCCATCACGCCAGATGCTTCGGTGCGCTACGCCAAACTGCAGAAAGGCGAATGTCAGGTGATGCCGTATCCCAACCCGGCTGATATCGCCAGCATGAAGAAAGACACCAAAATCAATCTGATGGAACAGCCAGGGCTGAACGTCGGTTACCTGTCTTTCAACACCGAGAAAAAACCGCTGGATAACGTCAAAGTGCGTCAGGCACTGACCATGGCGGTGAACAAACAAGCGATCATTGATGCGGTCTATCAGGGTGCCGGTCAGGCAGCGAAAAACCTGATTCCACCAACCATGTGGGGCTACAACAATGACGTCAAAGACTACGCTTACGATCCGGCCAAAGCCAAAGAGCTGCTGAAAGAAGCGGGCATGCCGGATGGCTTCAGCATTGACCTGTGGGCGATGCCGGTACAGCGTCCGTACAACCCGAACGCCCGTCGTATGGCGGAAATGGTTCAGGCTGACTGGGCGAAAATCGGCGTGAAAGCCAAAATCGTTACCTTCGAGTGGGGCGAGTACCTAAAGCGTGCTAAAGCCGGTGAACACCAGACCGTGATGATGGGCTGGACCGGTGATAACGGGGATCCGGATAACTTCTTCGCCACCCTGTTCAGCTGCGCGGCAGCGAAAGACGGTTCCAACTACTCACGCTGGTGCTACAAGCCGTTTGAAGATCTGATTCAGCCAGCACGTGCTGAAGCCGATCACAACAAACGTATTGAGCTCTACAAGCAGGCGCAGGTGGTGATGCACGACCAGGCGCCAGCACTGATCATCGCGCACTCAACCGTGTACGAGCCAGTGAGCAAGAAAGTGAGTGGCTATGTGGTTGATCCATTAGGTAAACATCACTTCGAAAACGTCGACATCCAGGAATAACCTTTCGGATTATCGCGGTCAGGGCCAGCCATGCTGGCCCTCGGGCGGCACCTTCGCCGCCCGTACTCCGCACTTTATTTCCGGCTAATTTCTTATAAACCCTCAATACCTTGCGCTGATGCAGCGTGAAGTATGACGGGGATTTTGAAGCGCTTCTTGCGTCGCGTCCGGCTATGCCGGCTGCGGATTGTGAGCAATGTAGTCCATGGCGTTAGCGCCACGGAAAATGACTGAGAATCCGGCTTATGCTGCAATTCATACTCCGACGTCTGGGCCTTGTCATCCCGACGTTCATCGGTATTACATTATTGACCTTTGCCTTCGTTCACCTGATCCCCGGCGACCCGGTGCTGATCATGGCCGGTGAACGCGGTATCTCCCCCGAACGTCATGCGCAGCTGATGGCCCAGTTTGGTCTCGATCAGCCGATGTGGAAACAGTACATCACTTACATCAACGGCGTGCTGCATGGCGACCTCGGCATCTCGCTGAAAAGCCGCATCCCGGTGTGGGATGAGTTCGTGCCGCGCTTTAAAGCCACGCTTGAGCTGGGCATCTGCGCCATGATCTTCGCCGTTGCCGTGGGTATTCCGGTCGGCGTGCTGGCGGCGGTGAAACGCGGCTCAATTTTCGATCACACCGCCGTGGGCATCTCGCTGACCGGCTACTCAATGCCGATCTTCTGGTGGGGCATCATGCTGATCATGCTGGTGTCGGTGCAGCTCAACCTGACGCCGGTCTCTGGCCGCGTCAGCGACACCATCTTCCTTGACGACAGCCATCCGCTCACCGGCTTTATGCTGATTGATACGCTGCTGTGGGGCGAAGAGGGCGACTTCAAAGATGCGGTGATGCACATGATCCTGCCGGCCATCGTGCTGGGTACCATTCCGCTGGCGGTGATTGTGCGTATGACGCGCTCCTCGATGCTGGAAGTGCTGGGTGAAGATTACATCCGCACCGCACGCGCCAAAGGCCTGACGCGCATGCGCGTGATCGTGGTGCATGCGCTGCGTAACGCCATGCTGCCGGTGGTCACGGTGATCGGTCTGCAGGTGGGCACGCTGCTGGCGGGCGCCATCCTCACCGAAACCATCTTCTCCTGGCCGGGACTCGGCCGCTGGCTGATCGAAGCACTGCAGCGCCGTGATTATCCGGTGGTGCAGGGCGGCGTGCTGCTGGTGGCAATCCTGATCATTCTGGTCAACCTGCTGGTTGATCTGTTGTACGGCGTGGTGAATCCGCGCATCCGTCATAAGAAATAAGGGGGAATCATGTCTGCTGTTGATCCCGCAAGCGTCACCGCTGCACCGAAGCCGATGACCCCGATTCAGGAATTCTGGCACTATTTTAAACGTAACAAAGGCGCGGTTATCGGCCTGGTTTACATCATTCTGATGCTGCTAATCGCCATCTTCGCCGATGTGCTGGCGCCGCATGCCCCGGCTGAGCAGTTCCGCGATGCGCTGTTGCACCCGCCGGTGTGGCAGGAAGGCGGCAGCTGGAAATTTATTCTGGGCACCGATGACGTCGGCCGTGACATCCTGTCGCGCCTGATGTTTGGTGCGCGCCTGTCGCTGCTGGTGGGCTGCATGGTGGTGGTGCTGTCGCTGATTCTGGGGGTGATTTTCGGCCTGATGGCCGGTTATCTCGGCGGCGTGGTAGATGCAGTGATTATGCGCCTCGTCGATATCATGCTGGCGCTGCCAAGCCTGCTGCTGGCGCTGGTGCTGGTGGCCATCTTTGGCCCGTCGATTGTCAACGCTTCGCTGGCGATCACCTTCGTCGCGCTGCCGCACTACATTCGCCTGACGCGCGCAGCGGTGCTGGTGGAAGTCAATCGCGACTACGTAACCGCCTCAAGCGTGGCCGGTGCCGGTACGCTGCGCCAGATGTTCATCAATATTCTGCCTAACTGCCTGGCACCGCTGATCGTGCAGGCGTCGTTAGGTTTCTCCAACGCCATCCTGGATATGGCCGCGTTGGGCTTTCTCGGTATGGGGGCGCAACCGCCGACGCCGGAGTGGGGCACCATGCTCTCCGACGTGTTGCAGTATGCGCAGAGTGCCTGGTGGGTCGTGACCTTCCCCGGAGTGGTCATCCTGCTGACGGTTCTGGCCTTTAACCTCATGGGCGATGGTTTGCGTGATGCACTCGACCCGAAACTCAAGCAGTAAAGAGGCACCGAGATGGCGTTATTAAATGTAGAAAAATTGTCGGTGCATTTCGGCGACGAAAAGGCACCGTTCCGTGCGGTTGACCGCATCAGTTACCAGGTAGAACAGGGCCAGGTCGTCGGGATTGTTGGCGAGTCCGGCTCCGGTAAATCGGTCAGCTCGCTGGCGATCATGGGGCTGATTGACTATCCCGGCCGCGTGAAAGCGGAGAAGCTGGAGTTCAATCAGCGCGACCTGCAGCGCATCTCCGAAAAAGAGCGCCGCCAGTTGGTGGGCGCAGAAGTGGCGATGATCTTCCAGGACCCGATGACCAGCCTCAACCCGTGTTACACCGTGGGCTACCAGATCATGGAAGCGCTGAAAGTGCATCAGGGCGGCAGCAAGCGCACGCGGCGTCAGCGTGCCATCGACCTGCTGGAGCAGGTGGGCATTCCCGATCCGGCATCGCGGCTCGATGTCTATCCGCATCAGCTGTCCGGCGGTATGAGCCAGCGCGTGATGATCGCCATGGCCATTGCCTGTAAGCCGAAGCTGCTGATTGCCGATGAGCCAACCACGGCGCTCGACGTGACCATTCAGGCGCAAATCATCGAACTGCTGCTGGAGTTACAGAAGCAGGAGAACATGGCGCTGATCCTGATCACGCACGATCTGGCGCTGGTGGCCGAAGCGGCGCAGCACATCATCGTGATGTACGCCGGTCAGGTGGTGGAGAGCGGCAAAGCGGTGGATATCTTTAAAGCGCCGCGTCACCCGTATACGCAGGCGCTGCTGCGTGCGCTGCCGGAGTTTGCCGCCGACAAAGCGCGGCTGGCGTCGCTGCCGGGCGTGGTGCCGGGCAAGTATGACCGCCCTAACGGCTGTCTGCTCAATCCGCGCTGCCCGTACGTGACCGACCGCTGCCGTACTGAAGAACCTGAGCTGCGCGATATTCCGGGCCGCCAGTCCAAATGTCACTTCCCACTGGATGATGCCGGGAGACCGACTTATGAGTCTTGATAACACCAAGCAGGATTACCTGCTGCAGGCGATTGACCTGAAAAAACACTATCCGGTGAAAAAGGGCCTGTTCGGCCAGGAGCGCCTGGTGAAGGCGCTGGACGGCGTCTCCTTTAACCTTGAGCGTGGCAAAACGCTGGCGGTAGTGGGCGAATCCGGCTGCGGTAAATCCACGCTCGGACGCCTGCTGACGATGATTGAAACGCCGACCGCCGGCGAGTTGTACTGGCACGGGCAGGATCTGCTGAAACACGATCCGCAGGCGCAAAAGCTGCGCCGGCAGAAAATCCAGATTGTGTTCCAGAATCCGTACGGCTCGCTTAATCCGCGTAAGAAAATCAGCCAGATTCTGGAAGAGCCGCTGGTGATCAACACCGCGCTGAGCAAAGCGGAACGGCGGGAAAAAACGCTGGAGATGATGGCCAAAGTGGGCCTGAAAACCGAGCACTACGATCGCTATCCGCATATGTTCTCCGGCGGTCAGCGCCAGCGTATCGCTATCGCGCGCGGCCTGATGCTCGATCCGGACGTGCTGATTGCCGATGAGCCGGTCTCGGCGCTCGACGTCTCGGTGCGAGCTCAGGTGCTCAACCTGATGATGGATTTACAGCAGGATCTCGGCCTGTCCTATGTGTTCATCTCGCATGACCTGTCGGTGGTGGAGCACATCGCCGACGAAGTCATGGTGATGTACCTCGGACGCTGTGTGGAAAAGGGCAGCAAAGAGGCGATCTTCAGCAACCCGCGCCATCCGTATACTCAGGCGCTGCTGTCGGCCACGCCACGCCTCAATCCGGACGAACGCCGCGAGCGCATCAAACTGACCGGTGAGCTGCCGAGCCCGCTGAATCCGCCGCCGGGCTGTGCGTTTAACGCACGCTGCCGCCGCCGTTTCGGTACCTGCGTGCAGCTGCAGCCGAAACTGAAGCAGTATGGTGAGCAGCAAATCGCCTGCTTCGCCGTCGACCAGGATGAGAATCAGCCGGTGGCGACGCCGTAATTACGGCCAGTCAGTGCGAAAGGCTCCTGCGGGAGCCTTTGTTATTGGTGGCCTGATACATGAGTAAAATTAACCTGACGTGTCTTAATCGCCTGCGATGGCAGAAATGTATTACGCGACTGAATCTTTAAATCGCTGGTCCTGAACCACAGCGAAAAGGTTAAGGCAAATTCTGAATTCGTGCCGCATTGTGTGAGCGTCATCACGGCCAGAGATAACTGCACATTTCAATGATATGTTGTTTATTATCAGTGCATTACTTTAATTATCTTCCGGCTGCTATTTCCGTTAATCGATTTTTATTAATCCTGCTCAATTAATCAGTGCATGCTTTTTGCATCTGCATATTTTCAATCTTTCAGATAAAACTCTTTTGTCGAATCTGCGGTTTTAATAATCAGAATTCTCTCACCGTGTCTTAACGTGTGTGTTATATTCGCGGAAATTACCCCTCCGCTTTAACAGGCTCTGATCATGAAGAACTACGACGATCTGCAGCGTTTCCAGGAAAAAACGCAAACGCTGGACATTGCTTTTAAGGATATGTCCGGGCAATCGCTGGAAGCCGATCACAGCCAGTGGGCGATCATCCGTCAGCTGGCGACGGATGATGAGCCGGAGCTGGGTAGCGGCCAGCGCGTCGATCTGCCACAGCCGCAGCCGATTCGCGGCGATGAGTTTGTCGCGCCGCCACAGGCTCTTAATCCGGCGCCCGTCGCCCGCAGTGAAAAGGCATCGCTGCTGCAGAGCCTCGCCGCCAGCGCGCCGGCACCCGACACAGAAACACCGCGTAGCGCGCTGTTTCCACCGGCAAGCAGCGCGCCCACTGCCGCGTCCGTGTCGTCGCTGGCACCAGCAGCCACGCACGTAGCACGTCAGGTGGCCACTTCACTGTTCCCACCGCCGCCGGTCAGCGCGCCGGTCGCTGAACAGGCGGTCGCCCCTGCTGCCGCAGCACCGGCCACTGCGCCCGCCGTGGTGCAGCCGGAGCCTGCTACGCCCTCGCGCTTTGGCGCACTGTTCCGCTCGCGTGCGGCGGAACCGGTTCATTTATCTAAAGAAACACTGCTCAAACCGTTACTGGAGAAGATCGCGCTATGCCATTAGTTTGTGTGTGCTCGCCAAAAGGGGGAGTAGGAAAAACCACCATGGCGGCCAACCTGGCCTGGAGTCTGGCGCGTGCCGGCAGCAAAGTGCTGGCGATCGATTTTGACGTACAAAATGCGCTGCGCCTGCATTTTGGCGTACCGCTGCACGACAGCCGCGGCTTTGTGGCGCGCTCGGAAGAGCAGGCTGACTGGAGTCAGTCGATCCTTACCACCGGCAGCAACATCTTTGTCATGCCTTACGGTGAGGTGACCGAAGCGCAGCGTGAGCGCTTCGAACACAACCTGGCGCACGATGCCCATTTCTTAAAACGCGGCCTGGATACCGTTCTGAATTATCCGGGTCTGGTGATTATTGCGGATTTTCCGCCGGGACCCGGCCCGGCGCTAAAAGCCATGCAGGCGCTGGCCGATATGCATTTAGTGGTGATGCTGGCGGATACCGCCTCGGTGGCGCTGCTGCCGCAAATTGAAAACCATCGCATGATTGGCCAGCCATTAAATAATCAGCACGGTCATTATTTCGTGCTCAACCAAAGTGATAATCGCCGGAATATCAGCCGTGAAGTAACCGCATTTATGCAGCAGCGGCTGGGCGATAATTTACTCGGCGTGGTGCACCGCGATGAAAGCGTGGCTGAGGCCAATGCCTCGCAGCAGTCAATCTATGATTTCAGCCCGGCTTCAGCAGCGGCGTTTGATATTGAACTGGTGGCAAAACGGGTGGCGAATATCCTGAATATCAACGTAGGCAACGGCGAAGTTCAGGCACCGATCCGCAGTCATTATTAACAAGCCCGGCCGCCAGCGGCCTGGTTCAAATAATAACAACACAGCTTCTTCAGGGTGAATCATGAGTAAACTCGGGTTTTACCTGCTGCTGCTGGTGCTTGCACCGGTCGCTGCGGTAATCGTCATCACGCCTATGGACAGCCAGAAACAGTATATTTTTGGTTTGATCAATATTGGCATGATGTTTTTACTGGGCTTCAGTAAAAGCCGTAAAATAACCATTGTGATGGTTTTTCTTTCCGCGCTGATGTCGACCCGATATATCTGGTGGCGCACCACGGAGACGCTGCAGTTTAATTCCGAAATTGAAGCGATTCTCGGTATCGGCTTATATCTGGCCGAGCTGTACGTGTGGCTGATCTTAATTCTCGGCTTCCTGCAAACCAGCTGGCCATTAAAACGCACCATCGAACCGCTGCCGGATGATACCCGCTTGTGGCCGACGGTCGATGTCTACGTGCCGACCTACAACGAAAGCCTCGACGTGGTGCGGGATACCGTGCTGGCGGCGCAGTGTATCGACTACCCGCGCGATAAGATCAAAGTTTACCTGCTGGATGATGGCAAACGCAGCGAGTTCGCGGTATTTGCCGCCGACGTTGGCGTCGGCTATATCACGCGTGACGATAACCGCCACGCCAAAGCCGGCAACCTCAATCACGCCATGAAAATCACCAAAGGCGAGCTGATTTGCGTGTTTGACTGCGACCACGTGGCGACGCGCACGTTCCTGCAGGCTACCGTCGGTCCGTTCCTGAAAGATCCGAAGCTGGCGCTGCTGCAGACGCCGCACTACTTCTATTCGCCGGACCCGTTCGAACGTAACCTGCGCGCCGCGCGCAGCATCCCGAATGAGGGCTCGCTGTTTTACGGCCCGGTGCAGCAGGGCAACGATAACTGGAACGCCACGTTCTTCTGCGGCTCCTGTGCGGTGATCCGCCGCAGCGCGCTGGAACAGATTGGCGGCTTCGCGGTGGAAACCGTCACCGAGGACGCGCATACCGCGCTGAAAATGCAGCGTCTCGGCTGGGGTTCGGCGTTCCTGGCAATTCCGCTGGCGGCGGGACTGGCGACCGAACGTCTGGGTCTGCACGTGATTCAGCGTACCCGCTGGGCGCGCGGCATGACGCAGATTTTCCGCGTCGACAATCCGCTGCTGGGCCGTGGGCTTAAGTGGCAGCAGCGTCTGTGCTACCTCAACGCTATGCTGCACTTCCAGTTTGGCCTGCCGCGCGTGGCATTCCTCACCGCGCCGCTGGCTTACCTGCTGTTTAACCTGAATATTATCCACTCGTCGGCGTCGCTCATCTTTGCCTACGTACTACCGCATCTGGTGATGTCGCTGTATGTCAACTCGCGCATGAACGGCAAATTCCGCTACACCTTCTGGGGTGAAATCTACGAAACCGTGATGTGCTTCCACCTGGTGATTCCGACGCTGCTGACTCTGCTGTCGCCAAAGCACGGCAAATTCAACGTGACGGATAAAGGCGGCCTGCTGGACCAGGGCTTCTTTGACTTCCACATCGTGCGGCCTCACGTCATCGTTGCCGCGCTGCTGTCGATTGGCATCTTGGCCGGCGTGGTGCGCGCCGTGGCGCATGATTACTTCGGGGTGGACCCGTATGTGATTGCGCTCAACGTCGGCTGGGCGGTGTTCAGCCTGATCATCCTGATGGCGGCGATTGCCGTGGCGCGTGAAACCAAACAGGTGCGTAAAACCATTCGTATCGAGGTGCAGATCCCGGCGGTGATTCACTATGCCAGCGGCATCTCTTCGCGCACGCAAACCAGCGATCTGTCGATGGGCGGCGCGCAGCTGGATGCGCCGGACAACCGGCATGAGCACGATGAAATCGAAGAGATCGATCTGCTGCTGAAATCGGGTGCCATCACCATTCCGGTGAGCAAGATCTCCGGTGATGAGGAGACCATTCGCCTGCGCTTTGGCGCGATGCCGCTGGCGCGCCGCCGTGAACTGGTGCGCGTGGTGCTGGCGCGGGCCGATGCGTGGATCCAGCCGGAATATAAGCAGGACAATCCGCTGGTGTCGCTCGGCACCATCATCCGTACCGTCTTTGAGCTGTTCTGGCTGAGCTGGAAAGATCGCCGTGAGGCGCGCAAGCGTGATGGCCAGGCAACGGCCAAAGAGGACAGCGCAGCATGAAAACATTGACGTACACGCTGCTGGCCAGCGCGCTGACCACCACGCTGCTGCTCGCCCCTGCCTGGGCAGAGACGCCGGCGGTAACCCAGGACAGCGCCGCGCTCTCTGACGTACCGCCGCCGCAGGGGCTGGATGGCAGTGCCGATCCGCAGCTGAAGCAGGCGGCGGGCGACGCGCCGTACACGCCGGGCGATGCAGCGCCGGTGCAGGAAAATACAGCACCCGCACAGCCAGCAGAGTCAGCACCGCCGGCAGAGTCAGCAACGCCAGCAGCATCGGCTGCGCCTGATATCGTCATACCGCCGGTGGCTGCGGAGGCATCGGCTGCCGCTGAGCCCGCTGGCGCGCTGTTAAACCAGCCGGTGAGCAGCACCATTTCGGTGGCGCAGATGGGGCAGCCGCGCGGCATCACCCTGACCGGCGGCCAGCTGCAGTCCGGTATTCTGTTTACCCTGCCGGGCGATGAGGTGATCACTAATGCGCGGCTCAACCTGTCGCTGCGCGTCTCTGCCGCGCTGGCGGCGCGCAACACGTCGCTGCAGCTGATGCTCAACGGCCAGCCGCTCGGCACGCTGCCGCTGGGGGCCAGCGACAGCGATGTCAGCGACTATCAGCTGGATATTCCGGCGGCGATGGTGGTTTCCAGTAATAACCTCAGCTTTAAAATTAACGATGCCGACAAGCTGCTGTGCGAAAAAGAGAGCGCGCAGCAGTATCAGGTCACCATTCTGCCGAAAACCACGCTCAGCCTTGAAGGCCAGCAGCTCAACATCGGCACCAGCCTGCGCAACTTCCCGCGTCCGTTTATTGATGTGCAGCGCATGATGCCCGCCAGCGTGACCTTTGGTTTTGCCGCTAACGTTTCGCCGGATAGCGTCAGCGCCGCCGCGCTGGTGGCTTCCTGGCTCGGCATTCAGTCGGATTACCGTGGCATCCGTTTCCCGGTGGTGCGCGGCGATCTGCCCGAGCACAACGGTATCCTGATCGGCCATCCGGGTGACAAAATCGGCAGCGTGACGCTGCCTGCGGCGAAGGGGCCGCTGCTGCAGGTGATCGATAACCCCAACAATCCGGTGTACAAACTGTTGCTGGTGGTCGGTGCAGATGATGCCCAGCTGCGCCAGGCGGCCAACCGCCTGACCACGCAGCCGCTGGCCACCGATGCCAGCAGCCTGAACGTACCGCCGCAGCCGATTGGCACGCGCAAACCGTACGACGCACCGCGCTGGATCAACACCAGCCGCCCGGTGCGTCTCAGCGAGCTGCTGCGTAAAGATCAGAGCCTGACCACCACCGGTATCTGGCACGATGCGCTGCGGGTTAACTTCCGCGCGGCGCCGGATCTGTTCCTGTGGGACGGCGACGCGATTCCGGTCAATCTGCATTACCGTTTCCCGTCGGAAAGCTGGATCGATGAAAACAATTCGTTTCTTAACGTCACGCTGAACGGCACCTTCCTGCGCAACCTGACGGTGAACAAAGTCGGGCTGCTGGAGAGCGCCTGGCACCGGCTGGGCGGCGATGCACGCCAGGAGCAGTACACGCTGAAGCTGGAGCCATACCTGATTTACGGCGACAACCAGCTGGCGCTCTACTTCAACATCAAGCCAAAGGCGGATGCGCCGTGCGGCGTGCTGCTCAACAACAACATCAAGAGCCGTATCGAAGAGGATTCGTGGATCGATCTGAGCCACACGCGTCACTTCACCATGCTGCCGAACCTGTCGTACTTCGTCGGTGCTTCGTTCCCGTTCTCGCGGCTGGCGGATTTTTCGCAAACCACGCTGCTGCTGCCGGAGGCGCCGGGTGATGCCGAGATCGCCACGCTGCTGGACATGGCCGCGCGCGCCGGTAACGCCACCGGCGTGCCGCTGGTACAGAACCAGGTATTGTTCGGCCTGCCGAATGGCGGCACCAATCTGACGCGCCTGCAGCACAGCGATGTACTGGCGGTGAGCACCATGCAGCACAGCGCCTTCACGCAGCAGATGCTGGCCGGCACCGCTTACCAGACCAGCGGCAACACGCTGGGCGTTAAAGAGCCGACCACCGTCGATAAGCTGCGCGGCTGGCTGACCGGTGACTGGTCTCGCCAGCAGCTGGATGCCGATCGCTACTTCTCCTCAAATGAAGCGTGGCGCGGCTTTGTCAGCTATCGCTCACCGTGGAGCGCCGATCGTCTGGTGGTGATGACGGTCGCCACCAGCGATCAGCAGCTGCTGCGTTTGCACGATGATTTGAATTCGGCGCGCATCAACGCCGGCATCCGCGGTGATACCGCCATCATCACCGATGAGAACGGTATCCGCAGCTTCCGCGTCGGGCCGCAGTTCCCGAGCGGTGAAATGCCGTGGTACATGATGGTGGTGTGGTATGCCAACCAGCACTCGGTACTGATGGCGCTGGCGGCGCTGCTGCTGTCGGCGCTGATCGGCAGTGCGGCCTGGGTGATGCTGAAGCGCCACGCGTGGCGCCGTCTCCACCCGCAAGACGATAGCCACTCCGGCCGGAAGTAAGGATAAAAATAATGAAAAAACAGCTGATAAGTGCCGGTATTCGTCAGGCGTTCCTGCTGGGCGGCGCGCTGACGTTCTCACAGCCGCTGCTGGCGGCGGAGAGCACCAATCCGGCGTTACAGGCACTGTTCGACCAGGCGGCCTACTGGCATCAGAAAGCGCATGACGATCTGGCGAAAGCCTCGCTGCAAAAAATCCTGATGGTGGAGCCGAACAATACCCAGGCGCTGTATCTGCTGGCGCTCTATTCACAGCAAAGCGGCAGCGCGGCCGATGCGGCACAATGGCGCGCCCGCCTGAGTGCGGTATCGCCCAACGACCCGCATCTGACGGAGCTGGACAACGCGCGACAGCTGCAGAGCATTCCGCAGGCGCAGCTGTCGCTGGCGCGTCAGCAGGCGCGCAGCGGTAACATCGCCGCCGCGCTGCAAACCTGGCGCAACACCTTCAGCGGCAACGAGCCGCCACCCAGCGTGGCGGCAGAATATTATCTGACCATGGCCGGTGACCGCACGCTGCTGCCCCAGGCTGTGGAGGCGCTGCGGCAGTTTGCCGCCGACCATCCGCAGGATACCGGCGCTCAGCTGGCGCTGGGCAAAGCGCTGACCTATCAGGAAGCGACGCGCCGGCAGGGCATTGATGTGCTGGCCAGCATGGCGGACGGTAATAAAGAGGCCGATCGCTCGCTGCGTCAGGCGCTGCTGTGGCTGGCGCCGCAGGCGTCGGACGCCGCGCTGTACCAGACCTGGCAGCAGCGCCATCCGCAGGACAGCGCCGTGGTGGATTACTACCGCAAAAACGTCGGCGGCGCGGAGAAGGGGGCGGGCTTTAGCGCGCTGAACAGCGGCGACGTCAGCGGTGCGCAGAACAACTTTGAAAAAGTGCTGCAGGCCAACCCGCAGGACGCCGATGCGCTGGCCGGTATGGGCTACGTGGCGCAGCGCGCCGGACGCTACGCCGAAGCCGCCGATTATCTGACGCGCGCCGCTCAGCTGGGCGGCGATCAGAGCCAGCAGCGTCAGCAGCAGGCGGCCGACGCCCGCTTTTACGCGCAGCTGGCGAATGCCCAGCAGGCGCTGAAAAACGGTGACAGCGCGCAGGCGCTGGCGCTGAGTGAGCCGCTGACGCAGGCTGAGGGCGAAAAAGGTATATCGGCGAAGCTGTTCCGCGCTGATGTGCTGCGCCGCAGCAATCAGCTGCAGCAGGCGGAGCAAACCTACCGGGCCATTCTGCAGAGCGATGCCGATAACCGCAGCGCCAAAGAGGGACTGTTTTACGTGCTGCGCCAGCAAAACCGCAGCGCCGAAGCCAATACCCTGCTGGCATCATTGCCCGACAGCGTGCGCCAGAGCGTGGCACCGCGCGGTAACAGCAGCGATCCGCTGCGTGCGCAGGCAAAACGCGAGCTGGCGGCAGGCAACCGCAGTGCGGCCATCGCCACGCTGAACAGCGCCATTCAGCGCTATCCCAGCGACGGCTGGCTGCGACTCGATCTGGCGCGCATCTACCGCGCGCAGGGCGATAGTTTACTGGCTGCCAACGTCATGCAGCCGACCCTGCGCAGCGGTGCCAGCACCAGCGAGCTGTATGCCGGTGCGCTCAACGCCAGCGAGAGCGGTGCCTGGCAGCAGGCCAGCCAGCTGCTGGCGCGCATTCCCAACGGCAGCAAGAACAGCGAGATGCGCGAACTGGCGCAGCGCGTGAATTTCAATCTGCAAATGGCCACCGCCGATCGCTATCTGGCGCAGGGCTCTGACGCGGCGGCGGCCAATACGCTGCGCGCGCTGGCCGCCACGCCGCCCGCCAATCCGGTCGATGCCGGTAATCTGGCACAGAAACTGGCCAAAGCCGGCGATCTCACCACGGCGGTGACGGTGGTGCGCGGCAACATGCAGCGCGGCGTGCAGGGCAACGCCGGTGATTACGCCGCGCAGGTGGCGGTACTGAATCAGGCGGGACTGACGACCGAAGCACAGAGCTTCCTCAGCAGTCCGGAGCTGCAGGCGCGCAGTACGCCCACGCAGCTGGCCGGCATCCGCAATGGTTATCTCATCAATGAAGTCGATCGCCTGCGCGAGCAGAAGCAGTACGCCGCCGCCTATGACAAGCTGGTGGGGGCGCTGCAGCACGATCCGCAGAACCGCGATCTGATGTTTGCCATGGCGCGTCTGTATCAGTCCGGCAAGATGAACAAAGAAGCGGGCGTGGTGTATGACTATCTGCTGACGCAGGATACGCCCACTCAGGATGCGCGCACCGGTGCTATTGATGTGGCCCTGGCGCAGAACGACGTCGACAAAGCGAACACCTTAACCCGCGGCCTGCGCAATGAGCAGACGCCGGATCGCCTGTTACTGCTGGCGCGCGTGGCGGAAGCTAACGGCGAGCACAGCCAGGCGATGAGCTACCTGCGCAGCGCGCGCGGCCAGCTGATTGGTCTGCAGGGCGCACAGAGCGGCAGCGTGCCGACCGTTGGCGGTCTGGCGCTGGCGGACAATCCGTTTATCAACCGCAGCACCTCGCCGGTGTCCGGTTCGCCTTCCAGTTATGGCACGGTAATGCCGTGGCAAACGGCCCCGGCCACCAGCAGCAGCGCGCAGGACGTCACGCTGGCGAGCACCACGCCGGCGGTCCGGCAGAGCCAGACGCTGCGCCAGATTGACGAGATGATGGACAATCTGCAGGAGAAAACCGGCACCTGGGTACAGGGGCAGATGCAGGTGCGCGGACGCGACGGCGAATCGGGGCTCAGCAAGCTGACCGAAGCCAAAGCGCCACTGACCTTCTCGACCGTGCCGTTCGGCGAGTCGCGCTTCGACTTTACGATGACGCCGGTGTCGCTCACCGCTGGCAGTGCGGCCGGTGATGCGTGGCGTCGCTTCGGCAGCAACGCGCTGGTGCAGGGCAATGTGGTGGCATCCGGCGCGGCCAAGATAGACGACACGCCGTCTTCATCGACCGATTCGCAAAAGGCCACCGGCGTGGAACTGAATATGGCGCTGAAGGGCGACAGCTACAAAATCGACCTCGGCAGCACGCCGCTCGGCCAGGATCTCAGTACGCTGGTGGGCGGCGTGCAGTGGTCACCGAAGCTGACCGATTTCCTGACGCTGATCCTCACCGGTGAACGCCGCGCCATGACCGACAGTCTGCTGTCGTACGTTGGCGTGGAGGACAAGACCAGCGGCAAGCGCTGGGGGCGCGTCACCAAAAACGGCGGCAACGCCATGCTGAGCTTCGATAACGGCGACGCGGGTTTCTACGTCGGCGGCGGCGCTTACAGCTATCTGGGCGAGAACGTGGCGAGCAACAACAGCGTACAGGCCACGGCGGGCGCTTACGTGCGGCCTTACCACTACGACGACCGCGAGCTGAAGGTCGGCATGAGCCTGTCGTGGATGGATTTCTCCAAAAACCTGAGTTACTTCAGCTACGGTCAGGGCGGCTATTTCAGTCCGCAGAATTATGCCGCGGTATCGTTCCCTGTCGACTTCAGCCGCAAGTTTGATGACCTGAAAGTCAACGTTGGCGGTTCGGTCGGCTATCAGTCGTACAGCCAGGACAAGAGCGCATATTTCCCCAACGATCCGTCGCTGCAGTCCCAGCTGCAAAGCCTCGCCGATCAGGGCTTTGTCAAAAGTGCCTATTACAGCGGTGAGAGCAAAAACGGTATCGGCTATAACCTGCACGCCGGTGCCGATTATAAGATTAATAAAGATGTCACCATCGGCGGCCAGCTCGGCTATGACACCTTTGGCGATTACAACGAAAGCACAGCCAATCTGTACTTCCGTTATCTGTTTGGAGACAACTAATGAGTGAGCAACCGGGCGCACGCATCAGCCATCCGTATCAGCCGGGCTGGTTTGATCTGGTCAGCGTGATGATTGAGAGCATGCTGGACAACGCTGGCGCGGAGGCGGAAGCCTTCCTCAACGGCGTGGGCGAATTGCTGGCAACGCGCTATCCTTTGCCGGAGGTGCGCACCGTGCAGGATCTGGAGCGCGAAATTAATCTCCAGCTGGCGCGCTTTAACTGGGGCTTTGTCCAGCTGCAGCCGCAGCAGAACGCGATTATGCTTGAGCACCATGCCCTGCCGCAGGGCGACAGCCAGCTTGATGCAGAACGCTGGCAGCTGGCGCTGAGCGCAGTGCTGGCCGGCGTGTACGCGCAGTGGCTACGTGCGCAGGGTGGTAGCGCGGCGGTACCGCTGACGCTGGAAAAAATCGACGGCGGCACGCTGCATTATCGATACCAATAGGAAGCTGTGATGAGAGTGATGCTGTTCTGGCGTCAGTGGATGCTGTGTTTCATGGTGATATTTTTCAGTGCTCAGGCGGCGGCCGATGGCTGGAGCAGTTACAAAAGCCGCTTTATGAGCAGCGACGGCCGCATCAGCGATACGGCCAACAACAACGTCAGCCACACCGAAGGCCAGGGCTACGGCATGCTGCTGGCGGTGGCGTATAACGATCGCGCCACCTTTGATTTGCTGTGGCAGTGGACGCGCACCCATCTGCGCAATCCGCAGAACGATCTGTTCTACTGGCGCTACACGCCGGGCGCGGCCGATCCCATCGCCGATAAAAATGATGCTTCGGACGGGGATGTGCTGATCGCCTGGGCGCTGCAGCGCGCGGCACAGAAGTGGGGCGGTGATTATCAGCAGGCGTCGGATCGCATTCAGCGCGCGGTCATCAAGCTAACGGTGATCGACTACGCCGGCCGCAAGGTCATGCTGCCGGGTGCGCAGGGCTTCAATAAAACCAGCTATGTGGTGCTTAACCCTTCCTATTTCCTGTTCGCCGCATGGCAGGAGTTTGCGCAGCACAGCCATCTGCGCGTGTGGAACACGCTGATTGATGATGGCCTTGCGCTGCTGGGCGACATGCAGTTTGGCAAAACCGGCCTGCCGCTGGACTGGGTGGCGCTGAACGCCGATGGCTCCGTCGCGCCGGCGGTCGGCTATTCCAACCGCTTCAGCTATGACGCGATCCGTATTCCGCTGAATATCTGGTGGTACGATCCGCAAAGCCTGCGGCTGGTGCCCTTCCAGCGCGTCTGGCAGGGCTACGCGCGCGACACCACGCCAGCGTGGTTTGATGTGCTGGCCAATACCCCGGCACCTTACAATATGGAAGGTGGCCTGACCGCGGTGCGCGACCTGACGCTCAACCAAACCGGCTACCTCAGCGACCGCCTGGCGCCGGAGCAAAACTATTTCTCCGCCAGCCTGCAACTGCTGACCTGGCTGGCTTATCAGGAGAAGCGATAGCCTCTCTGTGCCGGACGGAATTAACCTTCCGTCCGGCCGATCACCATCAGGCCCGCCCGCCTGGTTTCAAACCGCTGTTCCAGCGTTTCACTCGATTCCAGACCTGTCTGTATTTCATTTCATTCCTGTACTGAACGTGCAGCTATTGCGCCCGATCAAAATAAATCGCGCGAATAAGGATTATCAGCGCACGCCATGCAACGCGTATTGAGAGGAGGCGCTATGAGCAAAGTCAGGTTTAAACGCAGTGAATTACCGCCGCTCACCGACAAGCAACAGGCGGAGCTGGATGCTTTGAGCCGGAAACAGGACAGCGACATCCAGTGTGATGATATTGCGCCGTTAGACGACAGTTTCTGGCAGGCTGCCGAACGGGGGCGTTTTTACCGCCCGGTAAAAACCCAGGCTTCGATCAGAATCGATGCGGATATTCTTGAGTGGTTAAAGGCGCCTGGCAAAGGTTACCAGACGCGCCTCAACGCGATCCTGCGAGCCGCGATGCTAAGAGAACTGCAGGGTAAATAGTGTGCTTATTTAAAATCCGCATACGGTTCCAGTGGCTGTGGTGGCATATCCATGTCGCCGTTCCAGCCGGCCATTGAGTAGCGCACATACAGCAGCCCGTGGCTTGGGGTGTAATCTTTCGCCTGCTGAATATCCATGGCCAAACCCAGCGACCAGTGCGGCGTGATGCGCCGCTCTATCAACGCCTGCACGGTATAGCCGAAACCGCGTCCGGAACTGCTGTCCGATGACGGATTGCTGGCCAGCGTAAAGCCGGGATTCACCGGGTAGCGCGCCTGAGCGTCGGTGGTTGACTGTGACCACGACACCGAGCCGCCGAGTTCATACGACCAGTTTTCCGTGCGCTGACGCCAGGTCAGCGGCACCGCCAGCGAGAAGTAGCGCTGCGGGCTGTAATAGCCGCCCTGGCCAAAGGTGTAGTCGCTCAAATCTTTCTGATAGTGCCACAGCATACTGTTCAGGCCGATGGTGGCGCGCTGGTTGTCGCTATTGATCAGCTTGTAGTAGTAGCCTGCCATCAGCCGTTCGCGGCTGTTATCTGCCACGTTTTCACCGCTGATTTGATGGGCGCTGAGATCGGCCCACATCCCGTGCGCGCCGCCCCGATCGTAACTCAGGCCGATGCCGCCGCCAGTCGCGACGACGCCGCCCCAGTTTTTGCCGCCGTTAGTGGCCGGATCGCGCGCGCCGGCGTAAGCCAGCAGCGAACTGGAGATCGGGCGACGTGAAGCGGTAAAGGTCACCCCGAGATCGTCGATGTCAGTTTTCCAGCTTAAGCCGCCGACCCAGTTAGTGACGGTAAAACCGAGCGGCGTGGTGCCGATATCGGCTGACCAGCGATCGTTGTGCCAGCCGACGCCCAGCGCGGTGCCTTCGTCCCGCTGGGTGAAATCGCGCCGGCAGCCCCCGGCGTTGGTATCGTTACAGCTGCCGAACTGTTCACTGTGGCTGCCATCAGTGGTGGAAAATGTTCCGGCAGACACCTGTACGTGATCGACGCGCACAAAGCTGCGGCCATCGGCCAGCGGGGTCTCCGCCTGCAGCATGGTGGTATGAGCGGTAAAGTCAGAGGTGCCACCGTTGCCCTTATCGCGCGAGTAGTCCTGTTCCAGCGTCACGGTGGTGTCCTGCTGGCGATACAGGTCAGCGGCGTCGCTGCGGATGCTGCGCTTCAGCCAGTCGTCCTGGGCCTGCGTGCGCGTCAGCCGGGTATAGCGGGCGTTATCGTCTGGCAGCGCAGGCGTGATGCCGCTGGCGACCATCGCCGCGCGGTAATCCTGCTGTGCCAGCGCGGGCTGGCGCTGCTGTCTCTCCAGCCGCGCGGCATCACGCAGCACCAGCGCTTTTTCCTGTGACGGCGCGACAGCGGCGGCGCGGGTTTTCAGCGCGCTGAACAGCTGCTGCGCTTTGAGGAGATCGCCGCTGTTTTGCCAGGCGAGCGCTACACGCCGGCCGCTGTTCAGGCTCTGCTGCGCCACGCTGTCCGGCAGGCTGTGCAGCGCTGCGCGCGCTTCGGTGGTGCGCTGTAGCGCCAGCAGCGCCTCGATGCGGCCGAGCGCGGCATCGTTGTTGCTGGCGTCCTGCTGCAGCACCTGCTGATAACCGGCCAGTGCTGTTGTGGCATCGCCCCGCTCCAGCGCCCAGTCGGCCAGCGTAATGTCGCGGCGCGGCGAGGCCGGCTGCTGTTGCAGCAAGCGGATGGCGGCGGCTTCATCACCGCGGGCGCGTAGCTCCCCGGCATGCCCGAACGCCTGGTTTTGCGCCAGGCGATCCGCCAGTTCATGCATGTTGCTGTCCCAGCGGGCGGTGGGTAAACGGTGCAGCGTGGCCAGCGCGGCGGCATCGTCGTCGCCGGATGACTGCCACAGTGCCGTGGCATACAGCGCGGCTGGCTGCTGCGGCTGCTGGCGCACCATCGCGGCCATGACCGCCGCGCCTGCCTGGTTGTCACCGCTGCTGCGTAGCGCATTGGCCAGCCGCCAGGCCAGCCAGACATCATCCGGTCGCGCCTGAGCCGCCTCACGGTATTTCGCTACCGCCTGCGGCCATTGCTGCTGCTGCGCCAGTGTGTCTGCGTCGGCCAGCAGGCTCTCAATACGTAAATTGCTCAGGCGCTGCTGCGCCGTGCCGTTGCTGCGGTCAAGGCGCAGCGCCTGCTGCCAGTACTGCCGGGCTAACGCGCTGTTTTTACGCGCCTGCGCCACATCGCCGAGGCCGATGAGCGCCCAGCTGTCATTACTGTCGATAGCCTGCGCGCTGCGGTACTGCCGTTCAGCGCCGGATAAATCCCCCTGCTTCAGCGCCGCGTCGCCGCTGTCGATGGCCAGCCAGTAACGATTGGTCTGTAACAGGGACTGCCACTTGCCGATTTGCGTGCTGGCCTGGCCCGCCTGAATCGCTTTATGTAGCCAGCTGATGGCGGCGGCGCGGTGACCGGCACGCGCCTGTGCCTGGCCCATAGCACCGAGCAGTTCGGCGTCGTCCGGATTGGCCTTCAGCGCCGCCTGTAATGCGCCGATTGCCGCCGCGCCGCCGCCAGCTTCGACCAGCGCCAGGCCGCGCATGCGCTGGCGGAAGGCCGGATCGGCCAGCATTTTTTGCTGACGCGCCAGCTCATCCGCTCCGCGCTGTTGCGCATCGCCGCTGGTGAACACCTGCAGATACTGCTGCAGGCTGGCAACGCTGCGCTCGCTTACCGGCTGGTTCTGGATCTGCTGCAGCCACAGTTCGGACGCGGCATCGCGGCCGCCGTCGCGGTTGGCCAGCTGACGCAGCTGGGTCACCGCCTGATCCGGCTGATTATTATCAAACGCCATGCGCGCCAGCTGTAGCTCGACGCCGATATTGCCCGGATAACGCTGCTCCAGCGCCTGCAACTGACGCCAGGCGAGCGGCTGCTGGCCCGGCAGGCGCGCCACCAGTCGCCAGTACTCCAGTTCGGTGTTTACATCGGGAAAGACGCCGTGAAATAGCGCATCCCACGCTGCTTTGGCCTCCGGCAGCCGTCCGGCGGTGGCCAGCAGCCGCGCCTGCTGCAGCTGCTGACGTCCTTCGGGGCTCATCAGGCGCAAACCTGCCGCAGATTCGCGTGTGGCGGCGTCATCCGGCGCAGCCTTTTGCAGCGCATCGAACAGCTGCTGCGCTTTGGCCTGATCGCCCTGACGCAGCGCCATACGAATGCGCGCCGCCAGCACCTGCGGGTTATCCGGATCGATTTTTTCCAGCCGGTACAGCGACTGCTGCACCAAATCGTATTTGTTGGTGGATTCGCCGGTACGAATCTGCATCAGCAGCCACGCCACCGGCGCCACCTGCGGACCGGGCGCGGCCGCCACGCTGCCGGCCAGCGCACTGGCGATCAGCAGCGCAAGCGGTAACTTATTCATCGTCATCCAGCTCAGCCAGGCGACGACGGCTCACCATGCGCATCAGGCGCCAGGCCATCAGGGCGAACAGGATCACCACCAGCACGGCACATATCGCCAGCCATACCGGATGGGTGGCCAGCAGATTCCACAGCCGCTCCCACCACGGCAGATGCCCGACAAAGTAGGTATCGCCCACGCGCACGCTGTTGACGCCGGACTCCCGGACGATGCTGACGGAACCGAACATCGCCGCGCGCTTACCGCTGTCGCGCAGCGCACCGTTCAGCAACTCCCAGCCGCGCGGGCTGTCAGCCAGCAGCGCCACCACACTGCGCTGATCGTGAAACGGCGACTGGAAGCCAACCAGAGCGCCGAGCGGACCGCGCGAACTGATGCCGGTCTGGCTTTCGGCGGTGCGCTCGCTGGCTGACAGTGGCACGTTGGGCGCGCTGCCCGGGCGCGATGGCATGTTGAGGGTACTGCGCGTGCGATCCACCAGCAGATTGATCGCTGTCTCCGCCTGCAGATCCGGCGGAATGCTGCCGATCAGCAGCAGATCGGCATCGTGGTCTTTCGCATTGCGCCAGTCATCGCTCATCTGCACGCGCAGTGCCGGATAGCCGGTCTGGGCGCCGATCGCCCCCAGCGCGTCAAGCAGCGTACTGACTTCGCCGCTCTCCGGTTTTGCCGGCACCAGCACCAGGGTTTGCGCCAGATCGGCGAAGCGGCTGAACGGGAAGCCAGCGCTGGCAAACGCGCCGAGCGAAGGCATTTCAATGTAGTGACGATAGCCGGAGAAATCGATGCTGGAGCGATCGTCGATCACCGCATGATGCGCGACGGGGGTGACGGTTTCACAGCGGCCATCGGCAGTGCCGCCGATAAAGGTATTGGCGTAGTCAAAATCAAAGCGCAGCTGGTTCACCACACCGAGACGCAGTGCCGGAATGGTCAGCTGACGGCTGTTGTCCTGCAGGCCCTGCATCAGCGGAATGCGCATCAGCTGCTGACCCGCGCCATCTTTACTGGTCAGCGGATAATCCTGCATGAACTGGTTATTGAGATGCACCGCCAGCCGTGAGCCGTCCTGCTGCACCGGTGAGGTGTAGCGATAGATCAGGTCCATATCAATGCCGCGTGCGCGCACCAGGAACAGATCCGGCGGCAGGTTGAGCGTCAGGCTAATTGGGTTGGGTTGCAGGCCATCGGTCTGCAGCTGGTTCTGATACTGCGTCAGTTCACCAAAGGTGGTACGGCGATCGGTGCGTACCCAGTTTGGCGCATCGTACGGCTGGCGCGGGGCCAGCAGTTTTACGCTGTCGATGGTGGCGCGCTCGCCGCGCAGCAGCAGTTCACCCTGCGCAATGCCCTCTACTGCAGTGATCAGATCGTTATCGTCGCGGCCGAGAATCAGCAGCATCTTCTGATAGGGATTGTCCGGCTGGCTGATCATTTCCACGGTGGGTTTGTCCACCGGCGGCAGCGTTTGCAGGAAGTCCGGCCGGCGATCGTTGGTGGCGAACACCACCGCATGCTGCCCTTCCGGCAGCTGGTTATACAGCACCGGGAAGGACTGGCCGCGCCACTGCGCCTGGCTACCGAACCACGAGGCCAGCAGGCCTGCCGCACGCTGTTGCTGCACATCCGGCTGGCCGCTGAACACCATCGGCAGCTGCAGCGGCCGGTTGTCGCGCGCGTCAAAGAATGGCTCCGGGAAATGAGAGAGATCGTTTTTCAGCGGCAGCTTCTGCAGCGTCAGGTCCAGTTTGCTCGCTTTACCGATATCCAGCCAGATGGTGCTGTTGGCCGGATTTTCACACACGTTGGCGTAGTGGCCGACCAGTTCCAGGCGGATGCGGTTAAAATCGCTAATGTAGCGCGGGTCGATCGCCAGCTGCGTCTGGTTTTCTTTGCCGAGCTGATCGGCGGTGACGGTGACCAGTCCCACCAGTTCATCGTTGAGATACACCTTGAGCTGCGACTGCGTCGGCAGCAGCGCCGGCGAAGGCCGGTAGTTGAGCGTCAGCAGCGCGCGCGTGACCACTTCGTCGCTGCGCACGCCGAACTCAATCTGGCTGGTAGGGACGGTGCCGCGCAGCGTCATGCTACCCGGCGGCGGTGCCACCTGGGTAAACAGCAGCTGGCTATCGCGCAGCGGGGCGCTGGCATCGAGCGGTTGGTTCACGTCGGGCAGCGGCGCAGAGGTTGCCGCAGGCGGTGCAGCAGGAAGCGCCGCCGGAAGTGCCGCCTGCGCCAGAGGCGCCGTGCCCAGCAGCAGGGCGGTGAACCAACTCAGTTTTCTCGTCATGGTCATATCATCAGCTTAGGTAAAATCAGTGTTGAGCGTTGCCGGTCGCGGACGGACGTTATGCGGCAACAGCGTTGCCAGCCAGTGCAGTCCGGCGGTCAGGCCACGGAACAGGCGGCGCAGCGGTGCCGGACCATACTCCGCCAGCCGCAAATAGCCTTTGAAGCCGAGCAGCATAATGTCCGCCAGGCTCTGCACCGGTTTATCCTCCGGAAAACCGTCCTGCCACAGCGCCCAGGTATCGGCGCGCGCAAAGGTGCACTGAATAAATTCGATGTGCTGGCGGGTGGAGAGCTGGTGCAGGCGGATACCCGCGCGGCGGCCAAATACGCGCTGTACCTGGCACGGGAAGCTGAACTCCTGCTGTCCGCGCCGCAGCAGCAGCGAGACGCTTTCGTTCTCGCGCAGTGCATCCGGCTCGCGCAGTTCGACGCCCACGCCGCCGTCAGAGTAGTCGCGCAGCGTGCACGGCAGCATATGACCATCGGCGCGTGCCAGCGCCGCTGGCATGGCGATCTCCACGCGGTGCGCTTCACGGATTTGACGCGCTTCCACCGACACCGCCACCGCGCCGCCGAGAATAATCATGTTGTAAACCACCCACACCAGACTGACCCAGATGGTGAGCAGCTCATTGGCCGGGCCGTGCGCCATGCGCCAGAAGCCCATGCCGATACCGGCAATGTTCAGCAGCACCAGCAGCATGTAGGGTTTGGTGATCACCCAGTCGAGATGGCGCTCTTCTACCAGGCCCCCTTTGGCGGTCACGTTGAATTTGCCTTTGTGCGGATTAAACAGCGCGACGGTGGTGGGGCGGGCGATGTACCAGGCGAGCACGGTTTCATACACCTCGCTCCAGAACGAGTGGCGCCAGCGCCCCTGGATGCGCGAGTTGGTCAGGCTGGTATGCACCATGTGCGGCAGCACGTAGATGGCGATGGCCAGCGCGGGCGCATAGATGATGTAGGCATGGCACAGCAGAAACGCCAGCGGCGCCAGCAGAAAGATCAGCCGGGGGATACCGGCAAGAAAGTGCAGCATGGCATTGGCGTAACACAGCCGCTGTACCAGCTTCAGTCCTTTGCCAAACAGCGGATTATCGAGACGGAAGATCTGCACCATGCCGCGTGCCCAGCGGATGCGCTGGCCAATATGCGCTGACAGACTTTCGGTCGCCAGCCCGGCGGCCTGTGGAATGCGGATGTAGGCTGAGGTGTATCCGCGGCGGTGCAGTCGCAGCGAGGTGTGTGCATCTTCGGTTACCGTCTCTACCGCGATACCGCCAATCTCATTCAGCGCGCTGCGGCGCAGCACTGCACAGGAGCCGCAGAAAAAGGCGGCATCCCAGGTGTCGTTACCATCCTGCACCAGACCGTAAAACAGCGAGCCTTCATTCGGCGTCTGGCGGAAGCGACCGAGGTTGCGCTCAAACGGGTCTGGCGAGAAGAAGTGGTGCGGCGTCTGCAGCATGCCCAGCCGGTGATCTTTCAGGAACCAGCCCATGGTGAGCTGCAGGAACGAGCGCGTCGGCACATGGTCGCAGTCAAAAATCGCCACGTATTCGCTGCGGCAGGTGGTTTTCAGCGCATGGTTGATGTTGCCGGCCTTGGCGTGTTCGTGGCTGGGGCGCACCACGTAATTGACGCCCACGCTGGCGGCAAACTCGCGGAACTCCTCGCGCGTGCCGTCATCAAGGATATAGATGTTGAGTTTATCCTGCGGCCAGTCGATGCCCAGCGCAGCATAGATGGTGGGTTTGACCACGCTGAGCGGCTCGTTGTAGGTCGGCACCAGAATATCGACGCTGGGCCAGCTGGCGATCTCCGGCGGCATTGAGACCGGCTGGCGGTTGAGCGGCCACAGCGTCTGGAAATAGCCCAGCACCAGTACCGTCCACGCGTAGGTTTCCGCGCCAATCAGCAGCAGGCCAAACGTCAGGCTGAGCGGATCGTCCCAGTTAAGGGTTTCCGTATAGCGCCACCACAGATAGCGGCAGGAGATGGTGAGCGACAGCACGATCAGCATGATGGTCACCAGCCGGCCCGGCATACGGCGCACCAGCATGGCCAGCGCCCACAGCAGCAGCACAAACACAAACTGCGTGGTGATATCAAACGGCTGCGAGATGCACAGCAGCGCCAGCAGGCTGGCGGCGATCGCCACCACGATGAACAGCAGCTGACGCACGCGCCGTGGCAGGCGCTGCAGCCAGCGTTCGCTGCGCTGCGGCACGCCGCTGTGCTCCAGCCGCGCCGGCAGCTGCGCCAGCCATTGATACAGCTGCTGGCGCCAGCGGAACAGCGAGCCAAAGGCGTTAAAACGTTTACGCTCGCTGCGCGCGCTGCCGTCCAGCGGCAGCATGATAAGCAGCCACAGGCTCTGGAGTGCATAGCGCACGATATCGAGCGGACGCGGGCGCAGCGGAGAGATATGCGGGAAGTAGCGCTGACGCTGCTGCAGCACGCGCCGCCACGCCGGCGTTTCCAGCCGCAGCAGCGACCAGGCGAACACGCACCACAGCAGATGCAGCGCGACCGTTAACCGCCCGGCGCCGTGCTGACGCGCCAGGTGCGCGCGCTGTTGCAATGCCTGCGAGGCCTGCGGCACCAGCAGCCAGCGCAGCGCATTCATGCGCCACCTCCGGCGACATGCAGCAGCAGCCAGTTGGCCAGCGTATTGATCTCTTCGCTGGCCAGCGCATGCGGACGCCAGGCGCCCACCGGCTGTTTCATCATCAGCGCTTCCGCCAGCGCTTCATCGCGATGAATCACCTGTGGAATCAGGTTCTTAAGCGAGCGCAGCCACAGCTGATGCAGATCCTGCTGCAGCTGGCTGTTGGCGTTGAACTGGTTAATCAGAAACAGCGTCTGCGGCGAAAAGTGCGCGCGGTGCAGGCGCAGCTGGCAGTTGGCATCCAGCGTTAACAGCTGAAGCAGCCGATCGGCGGCCGGGATGAACGCCTGCTGCCACGGCAGCAGATCCGCCGGAAGGTCGAAAATAATCCACTGATAGCGCTGTTTCAGGGCCGGCAAAGCCTTAAGCAGCGGTTGTGCAATTTCCGCTGTCGCTGCGTTTAAGGATAAGGTCTGCTGATGCGTGAGCGTGCCAGACGGCAGGAAATCCAGCCCCGGCTGATAGCGCAGCGCGCTGTGCTGCCACGGCTGGTTATCCAGCTGCGCACGCAGCCAGCCGTGCGGCGTGTCGAGCGGCAGATTAAAGTGGGCCGCCAGTTGGTTGGCTGGCGAAAGGTCGATAAGCAGCACCGACTGCTGCAGCGCGTTTAGCGCCCAGCCCAGCGCGGCACTGAGTGCCGTCGCGCCACACCCGCCGCGCAGCCCCTGTAAGGCGAGAACCGGCATTAGCGTGGTGACTCCGGTCCCTGCGTGCATTCCTGCAACAACGGCCAGCGCGACAGCAATTGTTGCAGACGCGCTTCACGGGCAATATCAATATAGCGAAACGCCTTCAGTGAAAAGGCGTCACTCAGGGCGTTAATATCATCCTGATCTTCGCTGCCGACAGCGATCAGTGAAAAAGCATTTTCAGTTTTCATTACTTTTTTGCCACCAAAGAAACGACAACGGATAAAGAGGGGTGATATTTTTCTTGTCGCGTATAAAACCGCAGCCAGCGATTTCTGGCCCGGCAAAGTTCAAACAGTCTGGCGCGTGCGCAGCTTTTTTTATTTCAGCAGTTCCAATCGTTGCCGTCTATATTAAACTAGCCTGGATTGTACAGATCGCGACGCTAATATGAAAAATCTTTATACGCTTGGCCTGCAGCAGGTACAACAGGAATTAATCGCCCTGCAGTCGCCGGGATTTTACTGGATAACCTGCCAGCGGCCCGAAGACGCACGAACGCTGTTACGTCAGGTGGTTAGCCAGCAAAAGGCGGCCACGCTGGTGAGCGCGGATGAACCCCCGCAGGCGCTGTTAACGCCCGATCCGCCCGGCGGTCCGGCGCGTATTCCCTTATTTTCGCTGCCTGCCAATAAAGCCAGCCTGCAACATCTGGCCAGCGATATGGCGCGCGTAATGAATAAACGTAGCGGTCTGGTCATGTTTTATAGTCAGGCGGCGCTGTGGAGCAAATTATCCCCGGATGAACTGACCGTGTGGATAAAAGGCTTGCGCCGGGTTCTGTTAAAAAAACAAATGACGCTGCTAATGATCACCTGCGGAACCGCAATTATTCCCCTGCGAAATCATCTGCAGCGTTATTTTCGTCAGCTTGATGGTGTCGCCCATTTAGAATTTCAGCAGGATAGCTGGCAATATCGAATTAACTGGTGGTACTCCGCCGATAAATTGCTGGCCGACCGCGCTATCCGCCTGAACTGTATTGATAATCAGTTTATTGCGCAGGCTGAAGCTGCCGCGTCACAGCCGCTGAGCCTCAATGATGAAAACCAGTTTCTGGCCCAGCAGGATGTGCTGGAAGGGGCGCCGCCGCTTTCCGCGCAGTGGCAACTATTCAGCGATAACGAGAGCGTGTATGCGCGCGGGCAGCAGGCTAACGCCGCCACGGTCATCTTTAGCCTGGCCCATAATCAGGATGTGCCGACTCTGGCCAGCATGGTCCATGGTTTGCGGCGATCGCGCGGCAACGCGCTGAAAATCGTGGTGCGGGAACTCGGCACCAGCCTGCGCTACAGTGACGAACGTTTGCTACTGGCGTGCGGCGTTAACAGCATTGTCCCAACGGCGGCGCCGCTGTCGCGCTTGCTGACTGCACTGGAAGGCGTGCAGGGCCAGCAGTTTACCCGCCACGTGCCGGCCGATCTGCCGGCGCTGGTGCAGGCGCTACAGCCGCTGCAGCAGAAAGGCTATTTGCCGCTGGAGCGTTTCTGTGCGGCGGTACAGCAGTTGATGAACAATACGCTGCTGCCGGAAAACGACAAAGGGCTGATGGTGGCGCTGCGCCCGGTGCCGCAGCTGTCGCCGCCGCAGGTGCTGACGCTGTGTAAACCACGTCGTTTTGGCGACCTGGTGACGCTGGTTGACGATCGGCTCTATTTATTCCTCTCTTCCTGCCGCTTTAACGACCTGGACATTGCCCTGAAATCGATATTTTCCCTGCCGCACGACGAGCTGTTCAGCAACCGCATGGTGTGGTTTGCCGACAATCAGATTTTGTCGGAGGTGAATAAAGTGCGGCAGCTGACGCCGGTGGCGCAGTTCGAACCGCTCAGGGTACCGGCCGCTGCGCAACCAGCCGCGCCGGCAGCGGCCGCGCCGCGCAGCCCTCAGACGCCGCAGCCAATCATCATAGATCTCGGGGAGCCGCACGTATGACGCTGATGGATGGTGTGCAGGTGGCGATCCTGCTGTTACTGATTTTGCTGTTCCTGAAATCGCTGTGGCGACGCTGGCTGCCGCAGCGCAGCACCAGCCTGCTGATGCGCCTGTTACCTGCCCGCGCCCTCAAATCGGAAGGGCAGTGGCAACGCCAATCGACCAAAACGGATAAACATGGATAACACACCTTCGACGCTGCACGCGGCGCGCTGGCGCGGCCTCGGCGGCTGGAACTTTTACTTTCTGATCAAATTTGGTCTGTTGTGGTACGGCTATCTCAACTTCCATGCACTGAGTAATCTGGTGTTTCTGGCGTGGCTGCTGTTTCCGCTGCCGTCAGCGCGGCTGCATCGTCTGCGCCAGTGGGTTTCGCTGCCGATTGGCTTCGCGCTGTTTTGGCACGATACCTGGCTGCCGGGTCTGAACTCGCTGCTCAGCCAGGGCAGCCAGGTGGCGGGATTCTCGCCGGCCTATCTGCTGGATTTGCTGCAGCGCTTTATTAACTGGGAGATGATCGGCGCGGCCTTTGTGCTGCTGGTGATTTACCTGTTCGTGGCGCAGTGGATTCGCGTCACCGTGCTGGTGTCGCTGGCGCTGATCTGGCTGAACGTGCTGACGCTCGCCGGCCCGGCGGTCAGCCTGCTGCCCAGCAAAGCCGCCGCACCGCCGGTGGCGCTGAACGACAAACCGGCCGCCAGCCCGGCCGCGGCGGGACTCGATCAAAGCGCGCCGCCCACCAGCGCCAACCTCACCGCGTGGCTGAATCGCTTTTACGACAGCGAACGCCAGCGCGTCACGCATTTCCCGGATGCGCTGCCCGCCGATTCGCAGCCGTTCGATATTCTGGTGATCAACATCTGTTCGCTGGCGTGGTCGGACATTGATGTGGCGCAGCTGCGTGACCATCCGCTGTGGAAGCACTTTGATATCGTGCTGAACAACTATAACTCCGCCACCGGCTACAGCGGCCCGGCCGGTATTCGCCTGCTGCGCGCCAGCTGCGGCCAGACCTCACACAGTAACCTGTATAAAGCCACCGACCAGCGCTGCTATCTGTTTGATAATCTGGCGAAGCTGGGCTTTAAGCAGCAGCTGATGATGGATCATACCGGTGTGTTCGGTAACTACCTGAAAGAGCTGCGCGAGGATGGCAACATGCAGGCGCCGCTGATGTCGCAGGCCGGGATTGCGCCGGAGCTGACGTCTTTTGATGGTTCGCCGGTGTACAACGATGGGCAGCTGATGCAGCGCTGGCTTGATGACCGCAGCAAAAGCAGCGATGCGCGCAGCGCCACCTTCTACAACCTGATTCCGCTGCACGACGGTACGCGCGAGCTGGGCAGCACTCGCACCGCCGAGTGGCAGCCGCGCGCACGGGTACTGTTCGACCAGCTCGATACCTTCCTGACCAATCTGGAAAAGTCGGGACGCCGGGTGATGGTGCTGGTGGTGCCGGAGCACGGTGCGGCACTGCAGGGGGATAAAATGCAGATGTCCGGGCTGCGCGACATTCCGAGCCCGGGCATCACCCACGTGCCGGTTGGCATTAAATTTGTTGGCATGAAAGCGCCGCATCAGGGCCAGCCGCTGACCATCGATACGCCTGTCAGCCTGCTGGCGATTTCCGAGCTGGTGTCGCGGGTGGTGGACGGTCAGGTGTTTAACGCACCGAATGTCAACATGTCGGTGCTGGCGGATAACCTGCCGCAGACGCCAGTGGTGTCGGAAAATGATAACGCCGTCGTGATGATGTATCAGGGCAAACCGTGGATTCGCCTTAACGGCGGCGACTGGGTAGCCTATCCGCAGTAAAACCTGAGCGGCAAACGGTGCGGGCTGGCGCGCACCGTTTTGTCTCTGCGCCGCTAATGGCTGACAAAATGCTGAAACCGCGCGTAAAGCGGGGCAGTTGCGTGATTTTCGCCTTTATCCCGGCGCAAAAAAATGCTGACCTGGGATATACTTGCTGCGCATTCCGGCAACTGTCACGGCCCCCGGCGGCCAGGAGAGGTTTTGTTGCGCGTCAGTCGTTCGTTAACGATAAAGCAGATGGCCACCGTGTCCGCCGTGGCGCTGGTCACCATCTGTATTTTTATCGTCATCCAGTTATTCCATTTTGTGCAGCAGCGCAGGGTGGATTACGCCCAGCAGATGGAGAACGTCGCGCATACCGTGCGCCAGCCGCTGTCCGAAGCGGTGCTCAAAGCCGATATCCCGCAGGCCGAACGCATTCTGAATACCCTTAAGCCGGCGGGCATTCTGTCGCGCGCCGATGTGGTGCTGCCGAACGCCTTCCAGGCGCTGCACGCCGACTTCGCGCCGGAGAAGCCGGTGCCGCGCTTTGTCGCCCGGCTATTCGAACTGCCGGTGCAGATTACGCTGCCGCTCTATTCGGTCGAGCGCAGCGGGCTGCCGAAGCCGATTGCCTATCTGGTGCTGCAGGCTGATTCGTCGCGCGTTTATCAGTTCCTGCTCAGCACGCTGTCCACCATGATCACCACCTATCTGCTGCTGGCGCTGATTCTGTCCGTGGCGATCAGCTGGTGTATCAACCGGCTGATCGTGCATCCACTGCGTAATATTTCGCGTGAGCTGCAGGAGCTGCCGCCGCCCGCCATTCTCACTCATAAGCTGGCGCTGCCGCACAATCATCGCGACGATGAGATCGGCATGCTGATTCGCAGCTACAACCGCAATCAGCAGGTGCTGGAGTCGATTCACGATGAGATGAGCCGGCTGACCACCCATTTCGCGGTGACCGATTTGCCCAACCGCGCGCTGTTTCTGGCGCTGCTTGATCAGCACATCCGCCATCGCCACAGCCAGCAGCCGTGGGGGCTGATGGTGATCCGCATCGAAACCCTGCAGGAAGCCAATGGCGTCCTGAGCGATGAGCAGCGCGATACGCTGATGCTGACGCTGGTGGAAAAAATCCGCAGCACCATTGATGACCATACGCTGCTGGCACAGACCGGACCGAGCGACTTTGCGCTACTGATGAAGCGTGCGCACAACCCGTTTCGCGCCATGCGGCTGGCGCGCAATCTGATGCTACGCATCAACCAGCCGGTGAACCTGTATCAGCTGCAGCTGCGCCCCAACGCCAGCATTGGTCTGGCGCTGCATGACGACAACACCGTGTCCGCAGGCGAACAGCTGGCGCGCGCCACGTCGGCGATGATGTCGGCGCGCCATCAGGGTAAAAACCAGATTCTGTTCTTTGACCCGGCGCTGACCGAGCGGGCGCAGAAGCGCTTAACCCAGGAGCACGACATCCTGCAGGGTCTGCAGGATGGTCAGTTTGCGCTCTATCTGCAGCCGCAAATCAATATGGCCACCGGCGAGCTGGCCGGCGCAGAAGCGCTGCTGCGCATGCGAATGCCGGACGGCAGCTATGGTTTATCCGAAGAGTTCATCGCCAGCGCCGAAGAGATTGGCGTCATCTCCGCACTCGGCCGCTGGGTATTTGAAGAGGCGTGCCGCATTATCGCTGGCTGGCAGCGCCACGGCATCAATCTTCCGCTTAGCGTGAATATCTCCGCAGTACAGCTGCGCGATGCCAGCGTGGTGAGCCACCTGCAGGGGCTACTGGAGCGCCACCGCATTGCGCCGGGTAACTTCGTGCTGGAGATCACCGAAACCGCGCAGATTGGCGATGCTGAACAGGCGATGGCGCTGCTGCGCTCGCTGCAGCAAACCGGGGTGGCGGTCGCGCTGGATGATTTCGGCATGGGCTACTCCAACCTCAACTACCTGCATCAGTTCAAAGCGCTGCCGGTTAATAAGCTAAAAATGGATCGCAGTTTTGTCGCTGCGCTGCCGGATGATGACACCATGGTGCGCATCGTGGCGGCAATTGCCGACATCATCCACCTCGACGTGATTGCCGAAGGCGTCGAAACCGCCGAGCAGCGCGACTGGCTGCTGGCGCGCGGAATTACTATAGGACAGGGCTACTTATATGCTGAAGCCCTGCCGTTATCGGTGTTTAACCAGCGCTGGCTGGCCAGCTCGTCACCGTCTGAATAATCACCTTATTTATTGATTTTCCTTGCAGAATTGCACCGTTATGGGGTGCTGAAGCGTTTCAGTTCATAGTTAGAGTTTTGTAACTTTTGTAAGGAATGTAAGGGTATACTAATCCTGTTAACAGAGTGTTATTTTCCTCGCCATCGGTAAGGTCATACGCTTCCAGGCGGCTTGCCGCATGCGTTTCTCCATAACAATGGCGGTGAATGCCGTCTATACCTGGACACCTGTTATGAAACTGTTCAAAAGCCTCTACTTTCAGGTACTGGTTGCCATCGGCATCGGCGTCCTGTTAGGCCACTACTACCCTGAGTTAGGCGCGCAAATGAAGCCGCTTGGCGATGGCTTCGTTAAGCTGATCAAGATGATCATCGCCCCCGTGATTTTCTGTACGGTGGTGACCGGTATTGCCGGCATGGAGAGCATGAAAGCAGTTGGACGGACCGGCGCAGTGGCGCTGCTCTATTTCGAAATTGTCAGCACCATCGCGCTGATTATCGGTCTGGTGGTGGTCAACGTGATCCAGCCGGGCGCGGGGATGAACGTCGATCCGGCGACGCTGGATGCCAAAGCGGTTGCGGTCTACGCGCAGCAGGCTGAGCAGCAGGGCGTGATTGCCTTCCTGCTGGACGTGATCCCGAACAGCGTGGTCGGTGCCTTCGCCAGCGGTAACATCCTGCAGGTGCTGCTGTTCGCTATCCTGTTCGGCTTTGCGCTGCATCGCCTCGGTAACGCCGGCACCGTGATGTTCAACGTCATCGAGAGCTTCTCGAAGGTGATTTTTGGCGTGATCAACATGATCATGCGTCTGGCGCCGATTGGTGCGTTCGGCGCCATGGCGTTCACCATCGGTAAATATGGCGTCGGATCGCTGGTGCAGCTCGGTCAGCTGATTATCTGCTTCTACATCACCTGCGTACTGTTCGTGGTGATTGTGCTGGGCATTATTGCCCGCTGGGCCGGCTTCAACATCTTCAAGTTTGTTGCCTACATCAAAGAAGAGCTGCTGATTGTACTGGGAACGTCTTCGTCCGAGTCGGCGCTGCCGCGCATGCTGGATAAGATGGAGAAGCTGGGCTGTAAGAAATCGGTGGTCGGGCTGGTGATTCCAACTGGCTACTCGTTCAACCTCGATGGCACGTCGATTTACCTGACCATGGCGGCGGTGTTTATCGCTCAGGCGACCAACGCCCACATGGATGTCTTCCACCAGATCACGCTGTTAGTGGTGCTGCTGCTCTCCTCCAAAGGCGCGGCAGGGGTGACCGGCAGTGGCTTTATCGTGCTGGCGGCTACGCTCTCGGCGGTGGGACATCTGCCGGTGGCCGGTCTGGCGCTGATTCTCGGCATTGACCGCTTCATGTCGGAAGCCCGTGCGCTCACCAACCTGGTGGGTAACGGTGTGGCGACTGTGGTGGTGGCGAAGTGGGTCGGCCAGCTCGATGAAGCGCAGATGAAAGCGACGCTTTCTTCAGCGAAAAAGGTCAATAACGCTTCACAGACCAGCGCGTAATCCTCTATTTGCGTTAATTTGTCGTGAAATGCCCGCTGTCGCTTGCCCTGACAGCGGGCATTTGCATAATAACCCCATTGATTTTTTTCCCGATTTTTTTCCTCGTCGCGCGACATCCTGGCCTTCCTGTGGTCAAAGAGTCTGTCGTTGAATAAACGTGGCGGCAGCCTGCCGCCGTGGTTCGCTGAAAAGCGGCCGCCTATGGCGCGCACGAGCGTTTATCTGTTTGAGTAGGGGTTCACATGCAGGGCACCAGAATTCGGCTTTTGGTTGGCGGATGGCTGCTTGCGGCATCTGGCTTCGGCGTCCACGCCGAAACACTTCAGCCTGATCCCGCCTGGCAGGAAGGCAAACTGGACAATGGTTTCAGCTGGCAGCTGCTGACCACACCACAACGTCCGAGCGATCGCATCGAGCTGCGCCTGATAGTTAATACCGGTTCGCTGGTGGAAAGCGCCCAGCAAACCGGGTTCAGCCATCTTTTACCGCGTCTGGCGATGGTGCATAACACCGCGCTGGATACCAATCAGCAGCGCGCACTGTGGCAACAGGCGATGGATCCGCAGCGACCGCTGCCGCCGGCCATCTCGTCTTATGATTTCACCCAATACAATCTCAGCCTGCCGAACAACCGGCCGGAGCTGCTGAAAGAGGCGCTCAGCTGGCTGGCGGCCACCGCCGGTAAAATGACCATCAATGAGCAGGTGGTGTCGACCGCGCTGACCGCCACCGATCCCATCGCGACCTGGCCGCCCAATACGCAGGATGTGTGGTGGCGCTATCGCCTGAAAGGGTCGACCATGCTGGCGCATGACCCGGGCGAACAGCCGCGCGCGCCAGTGGATATCGCCCAGCTTAATGCCTTTTACCAGCAGTGGTACACGCCGGACGGCATGACGCTGTACGTGGTGGGCAACGTGGATAGCCGCAGCATGGCGGAGCAGATCAACAAAGCGTTCTCGCCACTGCAAGGCAAACGGGTGGCGCCCGCGGCGCTGCCCACGCTGTCGCCGCTGCCGCATCAGCCAATCAACCTGGTTAACGGCGGCATGATGCAGGATCGCCTGTCGCTGGTGTGGGATACGCCATGGCAGCCAATCCGCGACTCGCAGAATCTGCAGCGCTACTGGCAGAGCGATCTGGCGCGTGAAGCGCTGTTCTGGCACGTCCAGCGCGCGCTGGCCGACAGCAAAGCGCAAAACGTGCAGGTTGGCTTCGACTGTCGCGTGCTGTATCAGCGTGCGCAGTGCGCCATCAACATGGATTCGCCTAACGCGTCGCTGGCGCAGAACCTGAACCAGGTGGCGCGTGAACTGGCCACCGTACGTGACAAAGGTCTGCCGCAGGAGGAGTTTGATGCGCTGATGGCGCAAAAGCTGCTGGAACTGAACAAACTGTTTGCCACCTACGCGCGCACCGACACCGATATTCTGATGGGGCAACGTTTGCGCTCGCAGCAGAATTCCGTGGTGGATATCGCGCCGGAGCAGTATCAGAAACTGCGTCAGGCGTTTCTCAGTGAGTTAACGCGCGACCAGCTCAACCAGGAGTTGCGCCAGCAGTTAACGCAGGAGCTGACCATGGTGCTGATTCAGCCGCAGGGTGAGCCCGAAACCAACGTCAGGATGCTGCAGGACAGCTGGGACAAGGTGATGAAGGTTCCGGATGCGCCTGCCGCCGCTACCCCGGATGAGGCTAAACCCGAAAATAATGGCAGCGCGAGCGCGGCCGATCCGGCTCAACCCTCGTCATGACCCAGGGCGCATGAATCCCCGCAATAAGGTGCGCTGCAGTAAGGCGGCACGGCTGTTCATCCTCAGGAGCTTACGTAAGCGACCGGGATGAACGTGCGCCGCCAGCGCCGCTGCGGTTCAACGTAGCAGGGGCATCAGGTCTTAGCGCGCAGCCATTCGGTCACCAGCATCGGCCAGCTGGCCAGCGGCAGATCCGCCACGCCACGAATCCCAAAGCCGTGGCCGCCTTTCTGATAAAAGTGAATTTCCGCCGGTACCTTGTGCTCACGCAGGGCACTAAAAAACACCATGCTGTTATTAACGGAAACCGTCTCATCGTCAGCGGCGTGGATCAGCAGCGTCGGCGGCGTCTGGCCGTGCACGCGCGTCTCCAGCGAATAAGCCTCAATGCTTTTCTGATCCGGCCACGCGCCCAGCAGGCGGGTGCGTGAACTTTCATGCGCCAGACCGTCGCGCATGCTGATGACCGGGTAAAGCAGCACCATCGCATCAGGCCGCGGTGACAGGCTGTCGGCCTGATCCTGCAGCGGATAGATTTTTTCGCCAAAGCGGGTGCCGAGGCTGGCGGCCACGTGTCCGCCGGCGGAAAAGCCCATCATCACGATGTACTTACCGTTCAGGCCGCGCTGTGAGCGCTCGCGCAGCACGCGCACCGCACGCTGGGCATCGGCCAGCGGCGCATCCGGTCCTTCATGATGGCCGTCGTACGGCAGGCGATAGGTCATTACCGCCAGCGTGTAACCCATCGAGGTGAAAAAGGTGGCGAGGGCGCTGCCTTCGCGGTCGATCAGTACGCGCTGATACCCGCCGCCCGGTGCCACCAGCAGGGTGATACCGTTTGAGGTTTCCGGATGCCAGATCGCCATCTCCGGGCAGCGCACACCGGTGGCGGCGCGGTCGTAAGGTTCGAACTCTCTGGCCAAATCGACGATCTGCGGCTGAGCGCGCGAGTCACTCGCGCCTGGCGCGTCGCCGTGCGGCCAGATATTGATAATTTCTGTGTGCATAAATCTGTCCTGAGCGAGTCATGTTGTCGTTATTGTGTTCGCGGTCGACCTGACAGCTTCCTGCTGTGGTTGATTAAAACATGGTCTTTTTTCGCGCGATCGTCCAGCCGAAAACCGCCGGCGTCGCCAGTTTCGGACTATGCCTGGCGGTCGGGTTTATCGTCGTAATGCATTGAATTTAAATCAGTCTGATTAGCGGCATTTAAGTGGTGAGCGTCAGGCAGAGAGGAGGCTGGATGGCGTGCGTCGTTAGTAAAAATTGCCCGGTGAATCTGCGTCATTAAGCCAAATTTTCGCGGTGATATTTTTCAGCGTAATAATCAATTTCTCGTCAGGGCAGAGGGGAAATTGTCGCGACGCGCAGCAGGCAGCGCGGCGCGACAATCGTGTGCGGTGTTAAACGGTTTTTGGCATCGCGCTGGGCGGAATAATCGCGCCGCGATGCTGAATGACCGTGCTGGCGGTGAGATGGCCGCGCGCTGCGGCCTGCTCCACGCTGCCACCCGCGAGGCGCACGGCCAGATAACCGGCGCTGAAGGAGTCACCTGCGGCGGTGGTATCGACAATCTGCGCCGGAGCCAGTTTGATGGCCGCAACATCCCGCAGCGGCTCTTCGCCGCGCGCCACCAGGCAGGAGTCGGCACCACGTTTGATCACAATTTCCTGCACGCCGGCGGCGCGCGTGCGCGCAATCACGTCCGCCAGCGGCTGTTCGCCCCACAGCAGGTGTTCATCATCCAGCGTCAGGAAGGCGATATCGGTGTGGCGTAGCATCGCCGCATACGCCTGCTGCGCACTGGCGCTATCCGCCCACAGACGCGGCCGGTAGTTGTTGTCAAAAATCACGGTGCCACCGTTTTGCCGGCAGGCACTGAGCAGCGCCATCAGCTTTTCGCGGCTGGCCTCAGGCAGGATCGCCAGGCTGATGCCGCTCAGGTAGAGATAGTGGTAATGCGCCAGCTGCTGACAGATGGCCCCGGCCTGCGGGCTATCCAGCCAGAAGCGCGCGGCAGCATCGCTGCGCCAGTACCAAAAGGTGCGCTCGCCGTGGGCATCGGTTTCGATGAAGTAAAGCCCGGGCATTTTGTCCGGCAGGCGCTGCACCAGTTGCGTGTGCACCTGCTCCTGCTGCCAGGCCGCGATCATCTGGTCGCTGAAGCTGTCGGTGCCAAGCGCGGTGACATACTCCACACGCAGCTGGCTGGAATCGCTCTGCCGTGCCAGATAGACCGCGGTATTCAGCGTATCGCCGCCAAAGCCGCGTTTGATGTTCTCACCTTTTTCGGACAGCTCAATCATGCATTCGCCAATAATGGCGATGGTTTTCTGCGTCATGGTGTTTGGCCTGTAGTGAATGCTGCGCTCTAGTCTCGCGTCTGGTATGGCAGTCGTCAATGCTTTTTAAAACGCTGTTTTAATTTGCCTTAAGGCGTAAAACCGCGCTTCTGCACCGATTTAGCGGCCAAACCGGGGGTTGTTTTGCCGATTAAGCCGCGGACACGCTGCTAGACTCAACAGCTCGTGTGGCTGCGCAGACCAATAAAGTTATCCAGGGGAGAGCCGATACTTGCCACTGAGATGCTATTTGCAGGCACTCAATACCAACCAGGAAAACACCATGGTGATGAAGAATTTGAGTCATCGGCTGCCTTTTTCTCCCGAACTTGAGCAACAACAGGAAACCCGTCTTTACTGGCAGCAGTGCCAACGGTGCTACACTTTCCAGCCGATTTACCAGGTTTCTGGCCGCTTACTGGCTATTGAACTGCTTACCGCCGTGGTGCATCCCGCCGCACCTGAGCAAAACGTGTCACCCGAAGACTATTTCGAGGCGCTGACCATTGCCCAGCGTCTCGACATCGTCCAGGAGCAGCTTGAACTGTTATTACAGTGGGCTTCCTTCTTCAGCCAGCGTCAACTGGTGGCCTCCGTCAATATTGATGGGCCCACGTTACTGGCCATTCAGCAGCATGCGCCCGTGCGCGCGCTGATCGTCCAGCTGCCGTGGGTGCGCTTCGAACTGACCGAGCATCACGCGCTGCCGCAGGAAGAGATGGTGGCGCAGATGCCGGAGCTGGGCCCGCTGTGGCTGGATGACTTTGGGTCCGGCATGGCGAACTTCTCCGCGCTGACCGAACTGCGCTACGACTACATCAAGCTCTCGCGCGAGCTGTTTATGCTGCTGCGCGCCAGTGATGAAGGGCGCTCGCTGTTCTCCATGCTGCTGGCGCTGATTAACCGTTACTGTAACGGCGTGATCGTCGAAGGGGTGGAAAACGAGGAGGAGTGGCAGCAGGTACGCAACTCGCCCGCCATGGCCGCACAGGGCTATTATTTTTCACGTCCGCTGCCGTTTAACCAGCTGGAAAACCTGGTACTTGAGCTTCCGTGATTCCGTTCTGCCGCGTCTCGACTATCTTTAAGGAGACGTGGAAGGGCAAGGAGGAGGCAAAATGTCGCGTACAGGAAAAATAATTAGCTGGGTGGTCGGGATTTTATTGTTGCTGGTTGTGGTGGTCGTGGTGATTATCGCCACCTTTGACTGGAACCGCCTGAAGCCAACCATCAACCAGAAAGTCTCGGCAGAACTGAACCGGCCGTTCGCTATTCGCGGCGATCTTGGTGTGGCCTGGGTGCGCAATCGCGAAGAGCCAGGCTGGCGCAGCTGGGTACCGTGGCCGCAGGTGCACGCTGACGATGTCATGCTCGGTAATCCGCCCAGCGTGCCGGAAGTGACAATGGTGCATTTGCAGCGGGTGGAAGCCACGCTGGCGCCGCTGGCGCTGCTGCACAAAGAGATTTACCTGCCGTGGATTAAGATGCAGCAGCCGGATGCGCGACTGGTGCAGACCGCCGATAAGAAAAATAACTGGACCTTCAACCTCGCCAGCAGCGAAAACAGCGATCCCAACGCGCCGCCTTCGGCATGGTCATTCCGCCTTGATAATATCCTGTTCGATCAGGGACAGCTGCGCTATCGCGACGCCATCAACAAAGCCGATGTCACGGTGAAGATCAATCCGCTGGGCAAACCGGTGCCGTACGCGCAGGTCGCGGGCGGTAACGACCAGCAAAAAGGGGCCGGCGATTTTGTGTTTGGCTGGCAGGCAAGCGGGACCTACAACAACCAGAAACTCGATGGCGACGGTAAGATTGGCGGTATGTTGTCGCTGCGCAGCAAAACCACGCCGTTCCCGTTGCAGCTCGACGTACGCAACGGCACCACACGTGTGCGCTTGGATGGCACCCTGCAGGATCCGCTCAATCTCGGCGGGCTGGATGTGCGGTTGCGCTTCTCCGGCGACACGCTGGCAAATCTGTACGGCTTAACCGGCGTACTGCTGCCGGACACGCCACCGTATGAAACTGACGGCCATCTGATTGCGCGTTTCAACGAAGAGAAAGGGCCGCTGTTCCGCTACGAAAAATTCAACGGTCATATTGGTGACAGCGATATTCACGGTTCGCTCAGCTATCGTCAGGGCAAACCGCGTCCGACGCTAAGCGGCGAGCTGACATCGAACCAGCTGCGTATGGCGGACCTTGGGCCGCTGATTGGGGTTAACTCCGGCAAGGGCAGTGAAAAAACGGCGCAGGCCAAAGCGCAGCGCGGTGAGGCCAGCACCCAGCCGGCGGATCGCGTGTTACCACATGACAAGTTCGATACCAAAAACTGGGATGTGATGGACGCTGACGTGAAGTTCAGCGGCAAGCGTATCGAGCACAGCAGCAAGCTGCCGCTCAGCGATCTTTATACCCATCTGCAGCTGAAAAATGGCGACCTGCTGCTGGATCCGCTGCGCTTCGGCATGGCCGGCGGCAGCATTAATTCGACCATCCATCTGGAGGGCGATCGCTCACCGATGCGCGGCCGCGCCGACCTGCATGCGCGCAAGCTGCAGCTGCGTCAGCTGTTCCCGGATGTCACCGCCATGCAGCGCAGCCTCGGCCAGCTCAACGGGGATGCCAGCCTGACCGGCACCGGCAATTCGGTGGCCGACCTGCTGGGCACCAGCAATGGCGAGCTGAAACTGTTGATGAACGATGGCCTGATCAGCCGCAGCCTGATGGAGATTGCCGGGCTGAACGTTGGTAACTATGTGGTGGGTAAACTGTTTGGCGACGATGAGGTGCGCATCAACTGTGCCGCGACCGACCTGAATATCCGTCAGGGACTGGCGACGCCGCGGCTGTTTGTGTTCGATACCGAGAACGCGGTGATCAACGTTACCGGCAACGCTAACTTTGCTAATGAGCGACTGGATCTGTCGATCAATCCGGAGAGCAAGGGCATTCGTATCATTACGCTGCGTTCGCCGCTGTATGTGCGCGGCACCTTCAAAAACCCGGATGCCGGAGTCAAAGCCGGTCCGCTGCTGGCGCGCGGTGCCGCAGCCGTCGCGCTGGGGGCGGTGGTCGCGCCGGCAGCTGCACTGCTGGCGCTGATTTCGCCGAGCGACACCGATGACAATCAGTGCAGCAACGTACTCCAGCAGATGAAAAGCAAAAAGTGATCAGTTACGCCACAGCACTTTGATGATGTGGTAGCCAAAAGCGGTTTTCACCGGTCCGTAAGGTTGCAGCAGCGGGCAGGTGAACACCGCTTTATCAAACGCCGGCACCATCTGCCCTTTGCGAAACTCCCCCAGATCGCCCCCGTTACGCCCGGACGGGCAGGTCGAGTGTTTTTTTGCCAGTTGCTGAAAGTTCGCGCCTTTTTCCAGCTGCGCCAGCAGCGCTTTCGCCTGCGCTTCCTGTTTCACCAGGATATGTAAAGCCGCCGCGGTTTTCGCCATGATGGTGTTCCCGTTATGTATAATGTGCGACGCATTATAGCGTAGTGCGCTTCAGTTGTAGGGTCGCCATTGATGGCGACCTTTGCGCTCAGGTGCGCATCAATGCGCACCCTACGGCGCGATGTAAATCTTCCTGTCTGATTAAATTGAGTGATGTTTTTCTATGCGTCTTAATCCCGGCCAACAACGTGCTGTCGAATTTGTCACCGGTCCCTGTCTGGTGCTGGCCGGTGCGGGTTCCGGTAAAACCCGCGTGATCACCAATAAAATCGCCCATCTGATCCGTGAATGCGGCTATCAGGCGCGCCATATCGCGGCGGTGACCTTCACCAACAAGGCGTCGCGCGAAATGAAAGAACGCGTGGCGCAAACGCTGGGACGCAAAGAGGCGCGCGGCCTGATGATCTCAACCTTCCACACGCTGGGCCTGGAGATCATCAAGCGCGAGTACAAGGCGCTCGGCATGAAATCGACCTTCTCGCTGTTCGACGATCAGGATCAGCTGGCGCTGCTTAAGGACCTGACCAAACAGTGGCTGGAAGAAGATAAAACTCTGCTGCAGCAGCTGATTTCCACCATTTCCAACTGGAAAAACGACCTGGTCGATCCGCAGGGTGCGGCCGGTCTCGCCAAATCACAGCGCGACCAGATTTTTGCCCACTGCTACGCGCTGTACGATCAGCATCTGAAAGCCTGTAACGTGCTGGATTTCGACGATCTGATTCTGCTGCCGACCCTGCTGCTGCAGCGGAATCAGGAGGTGCGCGAACGCTGGCAACAGCGCATCCGCTATCTGCTGGTGGATGAGTATCAGGACACCAACACCAGCCAGTATGAGCTGGTGAAGTTGCTGGTCGGCGCCCGGGCGCGCTTTACCGTGGTCGGCGATGACGATCAGTCTATCTACTCGTGGCGCGGCGCGCGGCCGCAGAACCTGGTGCTGCTGAAAGAGGATTTCCCGGCGCTGGAAGTGGTGAAGCTGGAGCAGAACTATCGCTCGACGCAGCGTATTCTTAAATGCGCCAATATCCTCATCGCCAACAATCCGCACGTGTTTGAAAAGCGGCTGTTCTCTGAGCTGGGCGAGGGCAGCGAGCTGAAAGTGCTGAGTGCCAACAACGAAGATCACGAAGCCGAGCGCGTGGCGGGCGAGCTGATTGCCCATCACTTTATCAATAAAACCCAGTACAAAGATTACGCGATTCTTTATCGCGGTAACCATCAGTCGCGCGTGTTTGAAAAGCTGCTGATGCAGAACCGTATTCCTTATCGCATCTCCGGCGGCACGTCGTTTTTCTCGCGGCCGGAAATCAAGGACTTGCTGGCCTATCTGCGCGTGCTGACCAATCCGGAAGATGACAGCGCGTTTCTGCGCATCGTGAACACGCCACGCCGCGAGATCGGCCCCGCGACGCTGCAGAAGCTGGGTGAGTGGGCCAATCTGCGCAACAAAAGCCTGTTTAACGCCAGCTTTGATATGGGGCTGGAACAGACGCTTTCCGGGCGCGGGCTGGAGCATCTGCAGCGCTTTACCCACTGGCTGAATGACATCGTTCAGCTCACCGAGCGTGAACCAGTGAATGCGGTGCGCGACCTGATTCGCGGCATCGACTACGAAAGCTGGCTGTTCGAAACTTCCCCCAGCCCGAAAGCGGCGGAAATGCGCATGAAGAACGTCAATACGCTGTTTCAGTGGATGACCGAAATGCTGGAGGGCGACGAACTTAACGAGCCGATGACGCTGGCGCAGGTGGTGACGCGTTTTACCCTGCGCGACATGATGGAGCGCGGCGAGAGCGACGAAGAGCTCGATCAGGTCCAGCTGATGACGCTGCACGCCTCGAAAGGCCTGGAGTTCCCCTATGTCTATCTGGTGGGCATGGAAGAGGGGCTGCTGCCGCATCAGAGCAGTATCGATGAGAACAACATCGAAGAGGAGCGTCGCCTGGCCTACGTGGGCATTACCCGCGCGCAGAAAGAACTGACTTTTACCCTGTGCCGCGAGCGCCGTCAGTACGGCGAGCTGGTGCGGCCGGAACCAAGCCGCTTCCTGCTGGAATTGCCGCAGGATGATGTGGCGTGGGAGCGTGAGAAAAAGGTCATCAGCGCCGAAGAGCGGGTGAAAACCGGGCAAACGCGCGTCGCCGGCTTACGTGCGATGCTGGAGAACGCGAAGAAGGGGTGATTATTTCGTCACAGCCGCAAGTGTGGCCTGTGGCGAAATCTGTTGCGCGCGCCGCAGAGGCAAAGCGCCCGGCAAAGCAAACTTCACTCGCGTAAAAGCGCAGTTGCCGGGCGTTTTTCAATGCAGCAGCAGGTTCGATCAGGAAATCGTCAGCAGCCAGTGCACATACGACTGGTAATGGCTCTCCTGCTCCAGCAGCTCGGCGCGCAGCGGATGCGCAGCCAGCCAGCCTGCCGGCAGCGTCAGATGCAGCGCATCATCATCCGCCTGCAGACGCACCGCCGGCAGCGTGTCGTCGCGCCGCCGGCTGGAGAAGATGATTGCCAGCCGCAGCAGACGGCTCAGCCGCTCTGCCATGCGCGGTGGCACGGCGTTTTGCTGCGTCAGCAGCGCCAGATCAATGCTGCCGCTCTGGTTCTGCAGCAGGCAGGCCAGCATTTTTTTCTGCGCGGGGGTGAAACCAGGAAGATCGAGATGGCGAATCAGATACGCGGCGTGCTGCGGTGCCTGGCGGAAATCGACGCTCAGGCCAATTTCGTGGATTGAACAGGCGCTGAGGAGTAAGTCGCGACATCGCTGATCCAGCTTCCAGCTGCTGCTCACCTGACGGAAAAAGCTCTCTGCCAGCTGGCGCACGCGGCCCGCCTGCTCAACATCAATGGCGAAACGACGCTGAACGTTCTGCAGCGTGCGGCTGCGAATATCGCGGTCAATCGGCAGATGCAGCATGCCGTACACCAGCCCTTCGCGCAGTGCGCCGCCGGCCAGCGTCATGCTCTCAATGCTCAGCTCGTGGAAAATGGCGATCAGAATCGACAGGCCGCTGGGAAACACCAGCGCACGCTCCAGCGTCAGCCCTTCAATCTCCAGCTCCTCCAGCTTGCCGCACTGAATGGCACGCTGCTTGAGCTGCTGCAGTTTGCTCAGGGTGATGCGCTCATCCATGCCCTGCGCCACCATGATCTCCTGCAGCGCCTGGACGGTGCCGGACGCGCCCACGCAAATCTGCCAGCCTTTCTCTCGCAGTGCCGGCGCAATCGGACGGATCATTTCACGTGCGGCCTGTTCGGCCTGGGCAAAGTTCTCTTTGGCGAGATGACGATCGCTGAAGAAGCGCTCCAGCCAGGTCACACAGCCCATCGACAGGCTAAACAGCGTCGTGGCGTGCGCACCTTCGCCGGTCACCAGTTCGGTGCTGCCGCCGCCGATATCAACCACCAGCCGCTGGTCAGAGCCGCCGGTGGTGTGCGCAACACCCTGATAGATCAGGCGCGCTTCTTCCTCGCCGCTGATGACGTTCACCGCGCAGCCGAGAATCTGTTCCGCCTGAGTCAGAAAATCCTGCGCGTTGCTGGCAATGCGCAGCGTGGCGGTTGCCACCACGCGGATTTGTTCCGGGGGAATGTCCTGCAACTGTTCGGAGAACAGACGCAGGCACTGCCAGCCACGCTGCATCGCCTCAGCCGAGAGATGGTTGGCCGCATCAAGACCTGCCGCCAGACGCACCTTGCGTTTAATTCGCGCGACGGTCTGAATACTGCCGGACACTTCGCGCACCACCAACATATGAAAGCTGTTAGAACCTAAATCAATCGCAGCATAAAGTGACGATGCGCTTAGCATGTGTGCTTAACCCGAACGTTTACGGTTGTTGTTGCGCGGGGCACCGCCGCGACGGTTGCTGTTGTTGCCACCGCGACGTGGACCGTTGCCCGAGCGGTTACGCTGCAGGCGTTTCGGTGGCGGCAGGTCGCTCAGCAGGGCGTCGCTGTTGTACTTGCTCACCGGAATACAGTGACCGATGTACTCTTCAATCGCCGGCAGGTTAAGCGCGTACTCTTCACAGGCCAGGCTGATGGAGTGACCGCTGGCGCCAGCACGACCGGTACGGCCAATGCGGTGCACGTAATCTTCGCGATCGTCCGGCAGGTCGTAGTTGAAGACGTGCGTAACTGCCGGGATGTGCAGGCCGCGCGCGGCGACGTCGGTGGCAACGAGGATATCCACGTCACCTTTGGTGAAGTCGTCCAGAATGCGCAGGCGTTTTTTCTGCGCCACGTCGCCGGTCAGCAGGCCCACGCGGTGACCATCGGCAGCCAGGTGGCCCCAGATATCTTCACAGCGGTGCTTGGTGTTGGCGAAGACGATGGCGCGGTCCGGCCACTCTTCTTCCAGCAGGGTCTGCAGCAGACGCATCTTCTCTTCGTTCGAAGGGTAGAACAGCTCTTCTTTAATGCGGTGGCCGGTTTTCTGCTCGGGCTCAACTTCAACGTATTCGGCGTTGTTCATGTGCTCGAACGCCAGTTCACGTACGCGATAAGAAAGCGTGGCCGAGAACAGCATACTCAGGCGCTGGGTGGCCGGCGGCATGCGGCGGAACAGCCAGCGAATGTCTTTAATGAAGCCGAGATCGAACATGCGATCCGCTTCATCCAGTACCACGACCTGAATGGCGCCGAGGTTGATGTGATTTTGTTTGGCGTAGTCAATCAGGCGTCCGGTGGTGCCCACCAGAATATCGACGCCGTCTGCCAGCACTTTCAGTTGCTTGTCATAGCCGTCGCCGCCATAGGCCAGGCCCAGCTTCAGACCGGTGGCCTGCGCCAGCGGCTCGGCATCGGCATGAATCTGCACCGCAAGCTCACGCGTCGGTGCCATGATCAGCGCGCGTGGCTGATTAACCTGACGGCCTTCAGCAGCAGGATGAGAAAGAAGATAATGAAACGTTGACGTCAGGAACGCCATCGTTTTGCCGGTACCGGTTTGCGCCTGACCCGCGACATCACGCCCTGAAAGCGCAAAAGGCAACGCGAGCGCCTGAATCGGCGTGCAGTTATGAAAGCCTTTCTTATCAAGGGCTTCCACTACCTGTGGGTGCAGGGCGAAGTCGGAAAACTTCTGTTCTGTTAAGTGTGTTTTGCTCATAGTGTGGTAGAATATCAGCTTACTATCGCTTTACGAAAGCGTATCCGATGAAATAAAGTCAACCTACGTTGGTATATTTTACGCCAATTCGCCAGGCATAATCTTTGGAGTTAAACATGAGCAGCGATAAAATCGTTCACCTGACCGATGACAGTTTCGACACTGACGTGCTGAAAGCCGACGGTGTGACGCTGGTAGATTTCTGGGCTGAATGGTGTGGTCCTTGCAAAATGATCGCCCCGATTCTCGACGAAGTCGCAGAAGAGTACGACGGTAAGCTTACCATCGCCAAGCTGAACATTGATGAAAACCCAGGTACTGCGCCAAAATACGGTATTCGCGGTATCCCGACCCTGCTGCTGTTCAAGAACGGCGAAGTGGCGGCGACCAAAGTGGGTGCGCTGTCTAAAGGTCAGCTGAAAGAGTTCCTGAACGCTAACCTGGCCTAAGCCCGGCGCGGTGTTTGTTCGGCAGTGGTGAATTTTTTCGCCACTGCTGGACGTCTCCCTTCAGGCGTGTTAAGTTGACCTCACTGCATTACGCACTTACCTTGTAGTTTGCATCTAAAGTTTTCCCTTGTCAGACCCAGCTCGCATTGAACGTTTTCGTGGTTTGGCAATCTGACGGCTAGCACATTCGGCATCACCTTTCGACCGTCTCCTCGCTTCCTATCGCCACATCTGACGATAACCGTCGAGCAGCGTTGAAAAAGAGCCATTAACAGGCATGGAATTTTTGCCATACCATTCACGACAAACATTTCGAGAATTACCCCGAGTTTAAGAACCCATCACTATGAATCTTACCGAATTAAAGAATACGCCGGTTTCTGAGCTGATTACTCTCGGCGAAAATATGGGGCTGGAAAACCTGGCGCGTATGCGCAAACAGGACATTATTTTCGCCATCCTGAAACAACACGCGAAGAGCGGCGAAGACATCTTCGGTGATGGTGTGCTGGAGATACTGCAGGATGGATTTGGTTTCCTCCGCTCCGGAGACAGCTCCTACCTCGCCGGTCCCGATGATATCTACGTTTCTCCCAGCCAAATCCGCCGCTTCAACCTCCGCACTGGTGACACCATTTCTGGCAAAATCCGCCCACCGAAAGAAGGTGAACGCTATTTTGCGCTGCTGAAAGTTAACGAAGTTAACTACGACAAGCCAGAAAACGCCCGTAGCAAGATTCTGTTTGAAAACCTGACGCCGCTGCACGCGAACAACCGTCTGCGCATGGAGCGTGGTAACGGTTCGACCGAAGACCTGACGGCGCGCGTGCTGGATCTGGCATCGCCAATCGGTCGTGGTCAGCGTGGTCTGATCGTCGCACCGCCGAAAGCCGGTAAAACCATGCTGCTGCAGAACATCGCGCAGAGCATCGCGTATAACTACCCTGACTGCGTACTGATGGTGCTGCTGATTGACGAGCGTCCGGAAGAAGTGACCGAAATGCAGCGTCTGGTGAAAGGCGAAGTTATCGCGTCGACCTTTGACGAACCGGCCTCGCGTCACGTGCAGGTTGCAGAGATGGTGATCGAGAAGGCTAAGCGCCTGGTCGAGCACAAAAAAGACGTTATCATCCTGCTGGACTCCATCACCCGTCTGGCGCGCGCCTACAACACCGTAGTGCCGGCGTCGGGTAAAGTCCTGACCGGTGGTGTTGACGCCAACGCCCTGCATCGTCCGAAGCGTTTCTTCGGTGCGGCACGTAACGTGGAAGAGGGCGGCAGCCTGACCATCATCGCCACCGCGCTGGTTGATACCGGTTCGAAGATGGACGAAGTAATTTACGAAGAGTTTAAAGGTACAGGTAACATGGAACTGCACCTGTCACGTAAAATCGCTGAGAAGCGCGTGTTCCCGGCTATCGATTACAACCGTTCCGGTACGCGTAAAGAAGAGCTGCTCACCTCTCAGGAAGAGCTGCAGAAGATGTGGATCCTGCGCAAAATCATCCATCCGATGGGTGAAATTGACGCGATGGAGTTCCTCATCAATAAACTGGCAATGACCAAAACCAACGACGAATTCTTCGATATGATGAAACGCTCGTAATCTGTTGCCGCCGGTAACGGCCTGAGCCAGCCGGCTAACGGCACAAATTGCCAGGATTTATGACTAACGCCACGTCTTAACGTGGCGTTTTTCATTTGTGGGCATTAGGATTATGCCTGTCAGGAAGCAGACATATTGACTGAGGCAGCAAAGCGGCGGTTTTTTCAGCAAACGCACGCGCTGCGACAGAATTCAGACCAGGGATATACAGCAATGGCGGGAAAATTGCTTATTGTTGTCCATGATTTTAGCTGAGAGCGTTAACGTGAATTTACTCACTATGAGTACTGAGCTTGGTTTAGTTTTTCTTTTTTCTTTAGCGTTCCTGTTTTTTGCTCGTAAAGCGGCTAAAAAAATTGGGCTTGTGGACACGCCGAATTCCAGAAAACGACACCATGGCGCCATTCCGTTAGTCGGCGGTATCTCCGTGTATGCGGGGATTTGCTTCGCCTTTGCCATCTCAAATTATTACCTGCCGCACGCCGTATTGTACCTCTTCTGCGCCGGGGTACTGGTGCTGGTCGGCGCGCTCGATGACCGCTTTGATATCAGCGTCAAAATCCGTGCCGTGGTTCAGGCGGCGATTGCCATCGTGATGATGGTCGGGGCAAAACTCTATTTACTGAGCCTGGGGTTTATCATTGGTCCGGTCGAGCTAATCGTCGGGCCTTTCGGCTATGTGCTGACGCTGTTCGCGGTATGGGCAGCGATCAATGCTTTCAATATGGTGGACGGTATTGATGGTCTGCTGGGTGGCTTATCCTGCGTCACCTTCGCCGCGATGGGCATCATCCTCTATTTTGACGGACAGACCAGCCTGGCGATGTGGTGCTTCGCGATGATCGCCGCCACCATTCCCTACATTCTGCTTAATCTCGGCTTTTTAGGCCGGCGTTATAAAGTCTTTATGGGTGATGCCGGCAGTACCATGATCGGCTTCACCATCATCTGGATTCTGCTGGAAACGACGCAGGGCCTCAGCCATCCCATCACGCCAGTTACCGCCCTGTGGCTGATTGCTATTCCGCTGATGGACATGGTGGCGATCATGTATCGTCGCCTGCGCAAGGGCATGAGCCCGTTCTCGGCCGATCGTCAGCATATCCATCACCTGATCATGCGGGCCGGTTTTACCTCCCGCCAGGCCTTTTTATTGATTACCGTGGCCGCCGCGCTGCTGGCCGGGATCGGCGTGCTGGGCGAATATCTGGCATTTATTCCTGAGTGGGTCATGCTGGCGCTGTTCCTCGCTGCTTTCCTCCTTTACGGTTATTGCCTGAAACATGCATGGCGCGTCGCGCGCAAAATCCGTCGTATCAAACGTCGCTGGCAAAGCAGCGGCGAAGAGAAAAAATAATTACCCAGATAAGTACCCGGATAAGGACACTTTTGTTATGACCTCTGTCGTTGTGGAGAACGAACTGGATGTACGCGGCCTCGGCTGCACGCTGTGGCGCGGCAAAGGCTGGATTATTGGCCTGGCGCTGCTGTTTGCGCTGCTGGCGTGGCTGGCTTCCATGTTAATGAAGCAATCCTGGAGCGCCACCGCGGTGACCGATCGGCCGACGGTGAATATGCTGGGCGCATTCTTTGTGCAGCAGCAGTTCCTCAATAATCTGGATGTGCGCAACGAGACCGTCAGCCTGAATACGCCAGCACCGACGGTGATGGATGAGGTCTATCAGGAGTTCACCATGCAGCTGGCGTCGTGGGATACGCGTCGCGATTTCTGGCTGCAGACTGATTACTATAAGAGCCGCAAAAGCGGTAATGCGCACAATGATGCCGCGCTGCTCGACGATCTGATCACCAACATTCAGTTCACCCCGGCCGATGCCACCCACAATACGCTGGATAACATTAAGCTGATCGCGGAGACCGCCGGCGACGCCAACAATCTGCTGCGGCAGTACATTGCCTATGCCAGCGAACGCGCCGCGCGCCATCTCAACGATGAGCTCAAAGGTGCGTGGCAGGCGCGCAGCGTGCAGCTGCAGGCGCAGGTCAGTCGTCAGCAGGAAGTGGCACAGGCGGTGTTTGATCGCCGTCGCCAGCGCATCGAGCAGGCGCTGAAAGTAGCCAGCCAGCAGGGCATTAAAGAAAACCGCGCGCCGGTCAGCGGTGAAGCGCTGCCGGACAGCGATCGCTTCCTGCTGGGGCAGCAGATGCTGCAGGCGCAGCTGGATACCCTGCAAGCCAGCGGACCTGCTTACGATTTAAGCTATGATCAAAACAGGGCGATGCTCAACACACTGCAGGCCGGACCGCGTCTGGATAAACCGTTCCAGACCTACCGTTACCTGCGCACGCCGGAAGAGCCGGTCAGCCGCGATAGCCCACGTCGTCTGTTTATGATGGTGATGTGGGGCGCGATCGGTGCGCTGGTGGGTGCCGGCGTAGCGCTGGTGCGTCGTCCGCGTGCAACATTCGCCAACCGTCACTAAGAGAATCCGCGTGAAAGTTCTGACTGTATTTGGCACGCGCCCTGAAGCGATCAAAATGGCTCCGCTGGTGCAGGCACTGGCGCAGGATGCTGCCTTCGAATCGCGCCTGTGCGTGACGGCACAGCATCGTGAAATGCTTGACCAGGTACTGCGCCTGTTCCGGCTGCAGCCCGACTATGACCTCAATATTATGCGGCCCGAGCAGGGGCTGACCGAGATCACCAGCCGCATTTTGCAGGGTATGAAGACCGTGCTGGCAGACTTCCAGCCGGATGTCGTGCTGGTGCACGGCGATACCACCACCACTTTTGCCGCCAGCCTGGCCGCGTTTTACCATCAGATTCCGGTGGGCCACGTTGAGGCGGGTCTGCGGACCGGTAACCTGATGTCACCGTGGCCGGAGGAGGCCAACCGTACCCTGACCGGCCATCTCGCCAGCTATCACTTCACGCCGACAGAAAATTCGCGGCAAAACCTGCTGCGCGAAAATCTGCCCGACGCGCGCATTTTCGTCACCGGCAATACGGTGATCGACGCGCTGCTGTGGGTACGCGATCGCGTGCTGGATGATGCCGATCTCAATGCCCGCCTGGCGGCGCGTTACCCGTTCCTTGAGGCCGGTAAAAAGCTGATTCTGGTTACCGGCCATCGGCGCGAAAGCTTTGGCGAAGGCTTTGAACGCATCTGCAGCGCGCTGGCGCAGCTGGCGCGTCAGCATCCGCAGCTGCAAATCGTCTATCCGGTGCACCTCAACCCTAACGTCAGCGAGCCGGTGAACCGTATTCTGAGTGGTATCAACAACATCATTCTGATTGAGCCGCAGGAGTACCTGCCGTTTGTCTGGCTGATGAATCGCGCCTGGCTGATTCTTACCGATTCCGGTGGTATCCAGGAAGAGGCGCCGTCGCTGGGCAAACCGGTGCTGGTGATGCGCGAAACCACCGAGCGGCCGGAAGCGGTCGCGGCCGGTACGGTGAAGCTGGTCGGCACCGACGTGAATAAAATTGTTGCTGAAGTCAGCCTGCTATTGCAGGACGACGAGGCGTGGCAGGCGATGAGCCGCGCGCACAATCCGTATGGCGACGGCCATGCCTGCGCGCGCATCCTGCAGGCACTTAAACAACACAGAGTTTAACTATGCGTTTTTCAACCATTTCCGTTATCGGACTGGGCTACATTGGGCTGCCGACGGCAGCCGTTTTTGCGTCGCACGGGAAACAGGTCATCGGCGTGGATATCAATGCGCGCGCGGTGGAAACCATTAATCGCGGCGAAATTCATATCGTCGAGCCTGAACTGGGCGACGTAGTACGTGCAGCGGTGCACAACGGCAACCTGCGCGCCACCACCCAGCCTGAAGCTGCCGACGCCTTTCTGATTGCCGTGCCGACGCCGTTTGTCGGCGATCATCAGCCGGATCTCAGCTACGTGCAGGCGGCTGCGCTGTCGATTGCGCCGGTGCTGGAGGCCGGCGATCTGGTGATCCTCGAATCAACCTCGCCGGTGGGCGCCACTGAACAGATGGCGCAATGGCTGGCGGCGGCGCGCCCGGATCTGCGCTTCCCGCAGCACGGCGAGCAGCCTGACGTTTTTATCGCTTACTGCCCGGAGCGCGTGCTGCCGGGGAAAGTGATGGTCGAGCTGCTGGAAAATGACCGCGTGATTGGCGGCATGACGCCGGCCTGTTCGGCGCGCGCCAGCGAGCTGTATCGCATTTTCCTGCGCGGCGAGTGTGTGGAAACTAACGCGCGCACCGCAGAGATGTGCAAGCTGACGGAAAACAGTTTCCGCGATGTGAACATCGCCTTTGCCAACGAACTGTCGCTGATCTGCGCCGAACAGGGGATCAACGTGTGGGAACTGATTGCGCTGGCGAACCGCCATCCGCGCGTCAATATCCTGCAGCCGGGACCGGGCGTTGGCGGCCACTGCATTGCGGTCGATCCGTGGTTTATCGTGGCGCAAAACCCGCAGCAGGCACGGCTGATCCGAACCGCGCGTGAGGTCAACGATGCCAAGCCGGGCTGGGTGCTGGATCAGGTTAAACAGGCGCTGGCCGAGTGCCTGACGGCCAGCGGCAAGCGTGCCACGGACGTGACTATCGCCTGCTTCGGTCTGGCATTCAAACCTAATATCGATGACCTGCGTGAAAGCCCGGCGATGTCGGTGGCGCAGCGTATTGCGGGCTGGCACAGCGGCCGCACCTGGGTGGTCGAGCCGCATGTGGCGGATATTCCGCCGCAGCTCGCCGAACGCGCTACGCTGGTGTCGCTGGCTGATGCCCTGCAACACGCCGACATCCTGGTGATGCTGGTCGATCATGCGCAGTTCCGCGCCGTCACCCCTGAACAGGTGACGCAGCCGTGGATTGTGGATACCAAAGGAGTCTGGCGATGAAACAGTTTTTAGTCACCGGCGGCGCCGGTTTTATTGGCTCCGCGCTGGTGCGCTTCCTGATTGCCAATACCGACCACCGGGTGGTGGTGGTGGATAAGCTGAGCTATGCCGGCAATCTGGCGTCGCTGGCACCGGTCGAGCAGGATGCACGCTTTGCTTTTGAGCAGGTAGATATCTGCGACCGCGCCGCGCTGGATCGCGTGCTGGCGCAGTATCAGCCGGACTGCATCATGCATCTGGCGGCAGAGAGTCACGTGGACCGCTCGATTGACGGGCCAATCGCCTTTGTCGAAACCAACATTGTCGGCACCTACCAGCTGCTGGAGGCGACGCGCCATTACTGGAACGGCATGACGGATGAGCGCAAGAAGGGCTTCATCCTGCACCATATCTCCACTGACGAGGTGTTTGGCGATCTGCACGGCACGGAAGATTTCTTTACCGAAACCACGCCGTACGCCCCGAGCAGCCCTTATTCGGCGACCAAAGCCAGCAGCGACCATCTGGTGCGTGCGTGGCTGCGCACCTATGGGCTGCCTGTGGTGGTCACCAACTGTTCCAACAACTACGGGCCTTACCATTTCCCGGAAAAACTGATTCCCCTCACCATTATCAATGCGCTGGCCGGTAAGCCGTTGCCGGTGTACGGCAACGGCAGCCAGATTCGTGACTGGCTGTATGTGGAAGATCACGCCCGCGCGCTGTACACCGTGGTCAGCAGCGGCAAAGTGGGTGAGACCTACAACATTGGCGGCCACAACGAGCGGCGCAATATTGAGGTGGTGGAGACGCTGTGTGATTTGCTGGATGAGCTGGCACCGCAACAGCGCGCTGCCGGGCTGAGCAGCTACCGGGAACTGATCACCTTTGTCCACGATCGTCCCGGCCACGACCTGCGCTATGCCATTGATGCCAGTAAAATTGCCCGTGAACTGGGCTGGACGCCGCAGGAAACATTCGACAGCGGCATCCGCAAAACCGTGCAGTGGTATCTGGCCAATCCGCAGTGGTGGCAGGCGATTCTCAACGGCAGTTATCGCGGCGAGCGACTGGGCTTAGCCACCCCGCGTTAAGCGCGCATGCAGGAGGAGCAACGATGAAAGGTATCATCTTAGCCGGTGGCTCGGGCACGCGCCTGCACCCGATAACCCGGGCGATATCCAAGCAGCTGCTGCCGGTGTACGACAAACCGATGATCTACTATCCGTTGTCGGTGCTGATGCTGGCGGGGATTCGCGACATTCTTATTATTACCACGCCGGACGATCGCGCCCATTTTGAGCGGCTGCTGGGAGATGGCAGTGAATTTGGCCTGCAGCTGCAGTATGCCGAGCAGCCGAGTCCGGATGGCCTGGCGCAGGCCTTTATCATCGGTGAATCCTTTATTGGCGACGACAGCTGTTGTCTGGTGCTGGGCGACAATCTCTATTTCGGCCAGGGCTTCAGTCCGAAACTGAAAAAGGTGGCCGCGCGCAGCCACGGTGCCACGGTCTTTGCCTATCAGGTCATGGATCCGGAACGTTTTGGCGTGGTGGAGTTTGATGACGACTTCAACGCGCTGTCGATTGAAGAGAAGCCGCAGCAGCCGAAATCGCGCTGGGCAGTCACCGGCCTCTACTTTTACGACAACCGCGTGGTGGAGTTTGCGAAGCAGGTGCAGCCTTCGGCGCGCGGCGAGCTGGAAATTACCGCCATCAACCAGATGTATCTGGAGCAGGGCGAACTGGCGGTGGAGCTGCTGGGGCGCGGCTTTGCCTGGCTGGACACCGGCACCCACGACAGCCTGATTGAGGCCAGCGTGTTCGTGCAAACGGTGGAGAAACGCCAGGGCTTTAAAATTGCCTGCCTCGAAGAGATTGCCTGGCGCAACGGCTGGCTGAGCGATGAGCAACTGCTGGCAGCGGCACAGGCGTTGACCAAAACCGGCTACGGCCAGTATTTGCTGGATATTCTGCATGCCCGTCCGCGTCAGTATTGATCCCCTTGCGTGGGAGAGCGACTTCTTCCGCTGCGCCACGGCGCGGCTGACGCTGGATGGTGAGGTGCCGCTGGCCGAGGCGCTGCAGCAGCCTTACACGCTGTGGCAGGTTAAGGTGCCGGCGCAGGACAGCGCGGCGATAGATGTGCTGAGCCAGCACGGTTTTCAGCTGGTGGAAGGCGAAGCGGATCTGGCGATCAATATCAAACGCACCGAACGGCAGACCGGCGTGCGCATCGCGCGCGAAGCGCAGATCCCGCAGCTGCGCGCGGCAGCGGCCCAGGCGTTTAGCCAGAGCCGTTTTCGTGCCCCCTGGTTTGACGCTGAAGACAGCGGCCGCTTCTACGCACAGTGGATTGAGAACGCGGTGCGCGGCACTTTTGATCACCAGTGTCTAATCGCCTGCGACGAGCAGGGCGCGCTGCAGGGTTTCGTCTCCATACGCGAAGTCGCCGGTGACGCGCGTATCGGTCTGCTGGCGGTGCTGCCGGCGGCGCAGGGCAACGGCGTCGGGCAGCGTTTGCTGCTGGCAACTGCCGACTGGGGCCGGGTGCGCCAGCTCGAACGTCTGCGGGTCGCGACCCAGCTCAGCAATCTTACGGCGATGCGCCTCTATTTACGCAGCGGTGCCCGGCTGGAAAGCACCGCCTACTGGTTTTACAGGAAAGCCTGATGATCCCATTTAACGCGCCCCCGGTTGTGGGCACCGAAGTTGACTATATGCAGTCGGCGATGGCCAGCGGCAAGCTGTGCGGCGACGGCGGCTTTACCCGGCGCTGTCAGCAGTGGATGGAGCAGCATTTTGGCAGCAAAAAAGTGCTGCTGACGCCCTCGTGCACCGCTTCGCTGGAGATGGCCGCACTGCTGATCGATATTCAGCCCGGCGATGAAGTGATCATGCCGAGCTACACCTTTGTCTCCACCGCCAACGCCTTCGTGCTGCGCGGTGCCACCATTGTGTTCGTCGACGTGCGTCCGGATACGCTGAATATCGACGAAACGCAGATTGAAGCAGCAATCACGCCGAAAACGCGCGCCATCGTGCCGGTACATTACGCGGGCGTGGCGTGCGAGATGGATACCATCATGGCGCTGGCGGCGAAACACCAGCTGTATGTGATTGAAGATGCGGCGCAGGGCGTGATGTCGCAGTACAAAGGGCGCGCGCTGGGCACCATCGGCCATATTGGCTGCTTTAGCTTCCATGAGACGAAAAACTACACCGCTGGCGGTGAAGGCGGCGCCACGCTGATCAACGAGGCGAAACTGATCGAGCGTGCGGAGATCATCCGCGAAAAAGGCACCAACCGCAGCCAGTTCTTCCGTGGACAGGTGGATAAATATACCTGGCGCGATATTGGTTCCAGCTACCTGATGGCGGATTTGCAGGCGGCTTATCTGTGGGCACAGCTGGAAGCGGCGGAACGCATCAATCAGCAGCGTCTGCGCCTGTGGCAGAACTATTACGACGCGCTGCAGCCGCTGGCGGCCAGCGGGCGCATTGCGTTACCGGCGGTGCCGGCCAGTTGCCGTCACAACGCCCACATGTTCTATCTCAAATTGCGCGACAGTGAGGATCGCCAGGCACTGATTAACTGGATGAAGGAAGCGGAGATCCTCACCGTGTTCCACTATATCCCGCTGCACTCCTCACCGGCCGGCACGCGTTTTGGCCGCTTCCACGGCACGGATGCGTTCACTACGCGCGAGAGCGAGCGCCTGCTGCGGCTGCCGCTGTTCTACAACCTGTCGGACAACAACCAGCGTACGGTAATCAGTTCGCTGCTGAGCTTTTTTGCCTGATGTCGTTAGCCAGAGCCTCAGTGTGGACCGCCTCGTCCACGCTGGTAAAAATTGTCGCTGGCCTGCTGGTGGTAAAACTGCTGGCGGTGAGCTTCGGCCCCGAGGGCGTCGGCCAGGCGGGTAACTTTCGCCAGCTGATTACCGTGCTCGGCGTGCTGGCCGGCGCGGGTATCTTTAACGGCGTAACCACCTATGTCGCGCAGTTCCGCCAGCAGCCGGCGCAGCTGCGTGCCGTGACCGGCACCGCGTCGGCAATGGTGCTGGGGTTTTCCACACTGCTGGCGCTGCTGTTCCTGCTGGCGGCGGAGCCCATCAGCCGGGCGCTGTTTGGCCACGCCGCCTGGCAAAACGTGGTGCGCATCGTCGCTTTTTTGCAGCTGGGTATTGCCTGGGCCAACCTGACGCTGGCGCTGCTGAAAGGTTTTCGCGATGCGCGCGGTAACGCGCTGGCGCTGATCGCCGGCAGCCTGATCGGCGTGGTGGGTTATGTGTTGTGCTGGTGGCTGGGTGGCTATGCCGGTGCGCTGGTCGGGCTGGCGCTGGTGCCAGCGCTGCTGGTCGGGCCGGCGCTGTGGATGCTGCGACGCCACCGCGAGGAACTGCCACTGCGCTGGCTGATGCCGCAGTGGCAGCCGGCGCTGGCGCGTAATCTGGCCAAATTTACCCTGATGGCGCTGATGACGGCCGTGACCCTGCCGGTAGCCTGGGTGATGATGCGTAATCTGCTGGCGCAGCAGCAGGGCTGGGCGCAGGTCGGGCTGTGGCAGGGCGTCACCAGCATCTCCGATGCGTATCTGCAATTTATCACCGCCACGTTCAGCGTCTGGCTGCTGCCAACGCTGGCACGGCTGGAGCATAAAGCTGACATCGCGCGCGAAATTGGCCGTGCGCTGCGCTTTGTGCTGCCGGCGGTGGCGGCGGCCAGCTTTTGTGTCTGGCTGCTGCGCGATGTCGCCATCTGGCTGCTGTTTTCCCCGCAGTTCAGCGCCATGCGCGATCTTTTTGTCTGGCAGTTGTGCGGTGACGTCTTTAAAGTAGGCGCCTATGTTTTCGGATACCTGGTGATCGCCAAAGCCTCACTGCGCTTTTATATTCTCACGGAAATCAGCCAGTTTGTGCTGCTGACCGCCTTTGCGCACTGGCTGATCCCATTGCACGGAACGGCGGGCGCGGCGCAGGCTTATATGGCGACCTACGTGCTCTACTTTGCCCTTTGCTGTGGCGCTTTCTTGATTTATTGCCGGAAAAAATGACGCTATTTCACGTGCTGGGCTCCGATATCCCGCATCACAATCACACGCTGCTGCGCTTCTTTAACGACGTCATGAGCGTTGAATCGCCAGCCGACGCGCCGCGTCAGTTTATGGTGGTGTCGGCCGCGCCGGATACCCTGCTGGCCTATCCTCAGCTGCAGATCGACGTGTATCCCAGCAAGCGCGCGCTGGCGCAGGCGGTGATCGCACGCGCCGCCGATCGCCGTCAGCGCTTCTTCTTTCACGGCCAGTTCAATCCGCGCCTGTGGCTGGCGCTGCTCAGCGGCAAGCTGCGGCGACAGCAGGCGTTCTGGCACGTCTGGGGCGCCGATCTCTATGAAGAGGGCGCCGGGCTAAAGTACCGCCTGTTTTATCTGCTGCGGCGTATCGCCCAGGGGCGCATGGCACAGGTGTTTGCCACGCGCGGCGATCTGCACTTTTTCCAGCAGCGCTATCCGCGCGTGCCCACTTCGCTGCTCTATTTTCCAACGCGTATGCCGGAGGCCGCGATACCCGCCCCTGCCGCCAGCGACAGCTTTACCATTCTGCTCGGCAACTCGGGCGATCGCAGCAACCGGCACATTGAAGGATTGCAGGCGATTCGCCGCCAGTTTGGTGAGCAGGTTAACGTGGTGATCCCGCTCGGTTATCCGGCCAGCAACTATGAGTACATCGATGAGATTGATGCTGCCGCGCAGCGCCTGTTTCCGCGCGGCCAGGTGACGCTGCTGCGCGACAAAATCGACTTCACTGCCTATCTGCAATTGCTGAGTCGCTGTCAGCTCGGTTATTTTATGTTCGAGCGTCAGCAGGGCATCGGTACGCTGTGCCTGCTGATTCAGGCCGGCATTCCGTTTGTAGTCAACCGTAAGAATCCGTTCTGGCGTGACCTGAGCGAGCAGGGGCTGCCGGTGTTATTTAGCGCTGATGCGCTGGATCGCACGCGCGTGGCGGAGGCGCAGCGTCAGCTGGCGCAGTGCGATCGTTCCGCTATCGCCTTTTTTGCCCCGGGCTATCTGGCGGGATGGCGCCACGCCCTGGCGGAGAGTGAAAGGGAGTCAACATGAGCCTGCTGCAGTTTAGTGGTCTGCTGGTGGTGTATCTGTTTTCGCTGGGCTTCATTCTGACGCTGACCTGGCGCGAATTTAAACGGGTGCGTTTTAATTTCCACCTGTTCTTTACCCTGCTGTTTTTGCTGACCTTTTACTTTGGCTTTCCGCTGACCAGCGTGCTGGTATTCCGCTTTAACGTCAGCGTGGTGCCGGCAGACTATCTGCTGCAGGCGCTGCTGGCCGCCACCAGTTTCTACGCCATCTATTACGTCAGCTACAAAGTGCGGCTGCGGCCTGCGCAGGCGGCGCCGCGCAAACCCTGGCTGACGATGAACCGGGTGGAAACCCATCTGACCTGCCTGCTGCTGGCGCTGGTGGCGGTGGGAACCGTCACGGTGTTCTTTATGCATAACGGCCTGCTGCTGTTCCGGCTGTCGGCCTATAACCAGATCTTCTCCAGCGAAGTGTCCGGCGTGGCGCTCAAGCGTTTTTTCTACTTCTTCATTCCGGCGATGCTGATCCGCTATTTCCTTAATCCTACCCAGCGCCAGTGGCTGCTGTTTTTGCTGATCACGGTGGCGTTTGGTCTGCTGACCTATGCGCTGGTGGGCGGGACGCGCGCCAATATCATCATCGCCTTTGCGCTGTTCCTGTTCATCGGCATTACGCGCGGCTGGATTACGCTGTGGATGCTGGTGGGGGCTGGCGTGATGGCGATTGGCGGCATGTTCTGGCTGGCGCTGCGTCGTTACAATCTCGACGTGGTAGGTGATGAAGCGTTTTACACGTTTCTCTATCTGACGCGCGACACCTTTTCGCCGTGGGAAAACCTTGCGCTGCTGCTGCAGAATTACGACAAAATCGATTTTCAGGGGCTGGCCCCGATCTGGCGTGATTTCTACGTGTTTATCCCGGGCTGGCTGTGGCCGGATCGGCCATCGATGGTGCTCAACAGCGCCAACTATTTCACCTGGGAAGTGCTGAATAATCACTCCGGGCTGGCGATTTCGCCCACGTTGCTCGGTTCGCTGCTGATCATGGGCGGCGCAGGCTTTATTCCCCTTGGGGCGATAGCGGTCGGGCTGTTGATGAAAGGGTTTGATTCTCTCTACCAGCAGGGGCGCGAAGCCGGCAACCGCTACAGCGGTGCCATTTTGCAAAGCTTCTGCTTTGGCGCGGTGTTCAATATGATCGTGCTGGCGCGCGAAGGGCTGGATGCATTCGGCTCGCGCGTGGTGTTCTTTTGCCTGATTTTCGCCGCCTGCGTTGGGCTGGCGAAGTTACTTTTCTGGCTGTTAGCGCGTGCCGGGCTGATTCGCCCGCGCGCGGAGCCAGTTTTATCGCGCTCTGCTTAACCTCCGGGCCTGACGGGAAATACCGACCATGGAAACCGATCATCCGCGTTATACCCTGCGCGGCATCGATTTACACGCTTTCGCCGATATGGCGAGCTTTCTTCACTTTCTGCTGCCGGACGGCAAGCCGCGCAGCGGCACGCTGGTGGCGATCAACGCCGAAAAGATGCTGACGCTGGAAGAGGATGCCCAGCTACGCGCGCTGATCGCCGCCGCGGAGATCAAATACCCGGACGGCATCAGCATTGTGCGTTCGCTGCGAAAAAAATACCCGCAACTGACGGTGAACCGCATCGCCGGCGCCGATCTGTGGGAAGCGCTGATGGAACAGGCGGGCCGCAGCGGTATTCCGGTATTTTTAATCGGCGGGCGTGAGCAGGTGCTGCAGGAAACCTGCGATAAATTACGCCGTCAGTGGAACGTCAACATCGTGGGCAGCCAGAACGGCTACTTCGCCCCTGCCGAACGCGAGGCGCTATTTGCGCGCATCGCCGCCAGCGGGGCGCAGATTGTGACCGTGGCGCAGGGATCGCCGCGCCAGGAGCTGCTGATGCGCGACTGTCGCGAACACTGGCCGCACGCGCTATATATGGGGGTCGGCGGCACCTATGATGTCTTTACCGGCCACGTCACGCGTGCGCCACGCATCTGGCAGCAATTAGGGCTGGAGTGGCTTTATCGCCTGATACGCCAGCCATCACGCTGGCGCCGTCAGTTAAAACTGCTGAAATATTTACGCTATCACTGGCGCGGCGATCTGTAACGCGGCAGGAATAGTGCTGTAATTCCGGCAGGTTAAGCAGGCAAATTGCGTTATTTATCGACGGAATGCACAAAGCGTAAGCAAACGCGATTTTTTTATGAAAAAGCACTGGACAGCCTGGAGTCAAATACGTAGTATGCCCATCCGCAACGGCGCTACGCGCCCGTAGCTCAGCTGGATAGAGCGCTGCCCTCCGGAGGCAGAGGTCTCAGGTTCGAATCCTGTCGGGCGCGCCATTTAGTTTGTGCGCAAGAGCTTCGGTGGTTGGTTTAACCGCGTTATGCAGTGCATTAAGTAAGCGGTTACGCTTACGCACCAGAATTATGGTGGCTATAGCTCAGTTGGTAGAGCCCTGGATTGTGATTCCAGTTGTCGTGGGTTCGAGTCCCATTAGCCACCCCAGATTTTGCTGGGACATGCGAAGGTGGCGGAATTGGTAGACGCGCTAGCTTCAGGTGTTAGTGTTCTTACGGACGTGAGGGTTCAAGTCCCTCTCTTCGCACCAGGCAAAACAAGTAAGCAGTAACAGGCAGTACAAAATCGGCGAGTAGCGCAGCTTGGTAGCGCAACTGGTTTGGGACCAGTGGGTCGGAGGTTCGAATCCTCTCTCGCCGACCATATTCGAAAAGCCCGCTTTGCAAAAAGCGGGCTTTTTTCGTTCGTAGCAAAAGAGGATGAGAACCTCCGAAGGAGGTTTGAGCCGAGCGCAGCGAGACAACGTTGCGTCAGCAACGGCCCGCAGGGCGCTTCTCGCAGAGAAGCGTAATCCTCTCTCGCCGACCATATTCGAAAAGCCCGCTTTGCAAAAAGCGGGCTTTTTTCGTTCGTAGCAAAAGAGGATGAGAACCTCCGCAGGAGGTTTGAGCCGGGTGCAGCGATTGTCGCTATTACGCGACACTTAACCTGCTGATTTTCAACAGCCTTACCTTTCCTTGCACAGCCTGTCGCTCAGCGGAGACAGCTTTAAACCGGTCTGTCGCGTTTTCGCGACATCGTAACCGCTGTTAGCAGGCAGGGGGTCATATAACTGACTGATATAAAATAACTTCCCGTGACTCATGCCATTCTGGCACGCTTTGTGCAATAATCTCAGCGTAGATGCTCATTCCACCTCTTATGTTTGCTAATGCTACATAAACCTGGGAATGATGCAGAGCCCCTTACGGTATCCGTTGTCCAGCTGGCAGTAACGTGCACGCGCTACTGCAGTAAGAAGGACATTACGTTGAGTCGGATACCATCAGTTGTCTTACCGACCTGATCTTACACCTGCTTCTGGCAGGTGTTTTTTTATCTGCCGTTCACGGATTGATGCCGCATTCCCTGCACGCTCTTTCAGGCAAAAAAAAGCCGGGACTGGCCCGGCGTGCACAAAAACAACAACAGTAAAATCAGGCGCCAGGATTGTTCTTCAGCGTCAGTAACAGACCTTCGCGACGCATTTTAGCCGCGTCTTCCGGGCGATGCAGGCGATCGTAAACGTCCGCCAGCCAGGCGTAGTCAAAGCCATCCGGACGCTGTGCCAGCGCCTGCTGGAAGGCTTCTGCGGCCTGCTGCCATTCACCGTGGCGCATCAGCAGCTGGCCGAGCGTGCTGTGCAACAGCGGCGTGGCGCCGTGCTGCTTGATCTGCTGACGCAGCGCTTTCTCCAGCGCCTGCGGGTCACCGCTTTTGATACGCGGCATCAGCAGCACCAGCCGATCGTCATACTGACGCTTCAGCCCTTCCAGCACGATGCTTTGCGCTGTGTCCGGATCGTCGCACTCGATCAAATGCTCAGCCATCGCCACCTGCAGGGCAGTCTCCTGGCGGGTTTTACGACTCTGGTTCTGCCACCATTTTTTCAGGCCTTCGCTGCCCTGATCGGCCATAGCCTGATTCATCAGACCCAGCCACGCCTGCTGCTGCAGCGCGTTACGCTGGTTCTCATCGTTAATCTGCGCCTTCTGCATAGAGGGCAGGATATCCAGCAGTGCGCCCCAGGCGCCGGTGCGGATATAAGCCTGCTCGGCCAGACGCAGCACTTCCGGATGGCGCGGCGCCACTTCTAGCAGGCGATCGATACCGTGACGTGCGGCGTGATCTTCGTTACGCGCCAGCTGCAGTCGCACGCGGGTGATCTCAACCGGAATGGTATCGTTTTCGGAGAGCTCAGAGGCGCGCTCCAGGTGCTGGTTAGCACGGATTTCATCGCCGCGCTGCTGGGCTGCTTCCGCCGCCAGCAGATAGTTCGCCACCGGCTGATCGGCGTGATCGGCATTCTTTGACAGCAGCTTTTCTACCTGACGGTAATCACCTTCCGCCAGCTTCATCAGCGCGCTTTGCGTGTGACGCTGGGCGCTGCGACGTTTCCGCCCGGTGAACCAGCCGCGGGTACGGGCGCCGGTGCGGAACAGGCGACGCAGAATCCACTCGACCAGCAGAATCACCAGCAGGCTGAGAATCAGGATGATGGCCAGACCGGTGACGCTGGTCTCAATGTTCCAGTTATCGGTCTGGATCAGCACGTAGCCCTGATGGCCGGCAACCATCGGCCCCAGCACAATGCCGGCAATCAGCAGCAGGAAAAGCACCAATACTTTCAGCATGGTTAGCCTCCCTGTTGATCAGCCGCAGCCGATGGCTGCGCCAGCAGATTGCGCACGCGCGTTTGCATCAGTTTTTCCAGCAGCGCCTGGCTCTCCAGCGTGTCCGGCACGTCCATCGAAATACTTTGCTGACTCAGCTCGTCGAGCTGGGCGAGGAAGGCTTTGGTCGCCGCATCGTTAGTGTCGTACCAGGCTCGCACCCAGGTGGATACCGCATCGATGGACTGTTTGTAGATCTCATCCTGATGGCGCGGCACCGCCTGCGCGGCAATCAGCAGACGTGAACGGATGTTTTCGCGCAGATAAACATCCTGATTCGGTGCCAGCAGCGGCTGCGCGGTGTTATCGCGGCGGCGGATGGTGATGAAATCATCCATGAAGTTGTGCCAGCTCTTCACCAGATTCTGACGCCATTCGTGCAGCGAGCTGGAGAGCTCACCGCTGTCGGCATCCATCGGCGATTCATCGCTATCGTTATCGGCCAGACGCAGATTATCCACGCCGTTCGACAACTGGTTCAGCTTGAGGATGATGCCGTCGTAGTCCACCTGGCTGACCGCCGCCAGTGAACTGATATCCTGGGTCAGCGCGCGGCGCACGTTCATGATGCTGGGATCGTTCATCTCCGCCAGGCTGGTGTCCGCGCTTTTCAGCAGCGCTGCCGCGGTTGTGACGTCCTGATCGCTCCACAGTTTGCGACCCGCCAGTTTGACGAGGTAGTCGGCCTGCGCCAGCAGCCAGGTGCGGGTATCGTTGCCGGAAATAGTGGCCACTTTTTCACGCAGCGTCTCCAGCTCTTTGGCGCTGTTATCCTGCTGGCTGCGCGCTTCCTGCAGCGCGGTATTGGCGTCCGCCAGCTGCTGCGAGAGCTGTTGTTTATCGCTGCCCAGTTGCTGCTGCAGGGCGCTCAGCTGCTCGCTCAGGTTCTGGTTAGTCTGAGCCTGTAAGTCGGCCTGGTGTTTCCCATTCAGGTAAAGTCCCGCGCCAATCGCCAGTGCAATGACAATTGCCACCGCGCTCAGCACCTTGCCGTCGCTCTTTTTCGCACGAGGCGGCTGGCTGGCTGGCGTCGGGGAAGTGTCCGCAGGGGTGGTTTCTTCAACCATGGCGGAGGAGTCTTTTTGTTCCGTCATTGTGGCTCATCCCAATGTTAAGTTCAGCGTAACGCACGCAGCAGCGCGTCGTTATCCGCACCATCGGCTACCTCAATCTCCTGCCAGCCTAATTCGGCGGCCTGGGTAGCCAAACGTTCACTGACGACCAGTAGCCGACAGTGCAGCAGCCATTCCCGCCGATCGATTGGCGGAAACAGCGCAAACAGTTGTTGTAACATTTCACCGCTGGTCACCACCAGCGTGGTAATACCGCGATCGCGCCAGCGACGGCCTTCAATCGCGCCGTCGTACTGCTTTTCACAGCGCTGATAGCACTCACAGTATTGCACGTCCGCGCCGCGGGCGATCAGCGTCTCCGCCAGCAGTTCACGGCCCGGACTGCCGCGCAGAATCAGCGCACGCTTGCCGCTGACCTGCTGCAGGCGATTCAGCCGCACCAGCTCTTCGCTGGTTTCCCGCGCATGCGGATAGTCAACTTTCAGATTACTGACGGTGTGCAGCGCCAGCGCGGTGCTGCGACCAATGGCATAATAGTCGAGAAATGCCGGCCACGCGCTGCGCTGCTGCTGTAAAGCGGGCTGGGCAAAGTGCACCACCTGCTGCGACAGCAGAAATACCAGGTCACCGGGCTGCAGGGCGGCCAGCTTCAGCGGCAGTTGGGGGAGATCGCGACCCGGCGTGAATTCAATCAGCGGAAACGACCACGCCAGTTTGCCCTGACTGCGCAGGCGCGCGACCAGTTCGCTGGCGGCGGGTTCCGGACGGGTCACGAGGATAGTCATGCGGGCGGCTGTCCCTGATAAACTTCACGCAGAATGTCGCGCGCGCCGCCGTCCAGCAGCTCTTCGGCCAGTGAAATCCCCATCTGTTCGGCCTGTTCACGCGGGCCGCGGCGTTCGCCCACCACCATCTGGCTGCCATCCGGCGCACCGACCAGGCCGCGCAGCCACAGCTGATCGTCTTCCAGCACGGCAAAACTGCCGATCGGCACCTGACAGCCGCCTTCGAGACGGGTATTCATGGCGCGCTCGGCGCGCACGCAGACGGCTGTGTCGCTGTGGTTCAGCGCCTGCAGCAGCGTAATTAACGGCTGATCGTCGAGGCGGCATTCAATGCCGACCGCGCCCTGGCCCACCGCCGGCAGGGAAAACTCCGCCGGCAGCGCCTGGCGAATGCGATCTTCCAGTCCAAGGCGTTTCAGCCCGGCGGCAGCAAGAATGATGGCGTCATACTCGCCGGCGTCCAGTTTGCTGAGACGCGTACCGACGTTACCGCGCAGCGAGCGAATCACCAGATCCGGGCGTCGTGCGCTGATTTGGCACTGGCGACGCAGGCTGGACGTGCCGACCACCGCGCCCTGCGGCAGTGCGTCGATCGAGGAATAATGATTCGAGACGAACGCGTCGCGCGGATCTTCGCGCTCGCAGATGGTCACCAGTCCCAGACCGTCGGGAAAATCGACCGGCACATCTTTCATGGAATGCACCGCCATATCGGCACGGTTTTCCAGCATCGCCAGCTCAAGCTCTTTGACAAACAGTCCCTTGCCACCCACTTTCGCCAGCGGCGTATCAAGGATGACATCACCTTTGGTGACCATCGGCACCAGCTCAACCTGCAAGCCGGGATGCGCAGCCATCAGGCGCTGTTGGACATATTGTGCCTGCCACAAGGCAAGCGGGCTTTGCCTGGTAGCAATTCTGAAAATTTTGTTTAACATGCTGTTAACCATTTTGATCGTTCATCGATTATCCTATCATTGATAGGGGAATGCTGTCAGTTTCAACGGATTGACCAGGCTGCAATCTCAGAGCGGAGCCCGCTTTTTACGGCGTCAGATTCTGAGGCTGGAGTCCGAAAATGCAGGGCTACGTTTGGAACGTGCTAAACTGTCAGGTAGCGCAACTTTCTTTACGGTCAATCTTCCAGGTGTTAGATTGATCACGTTTCCAGCAATAATTTGCCCGACATCTTTATTATTAAGCGGCAGATTTTGGAAACAGGGTGCTTAACACTGGGACAATCAGGCGAAACGTCTTGTACCTCTACATTGAGACACTGAAACAGAGACTGGATGCGATTAACCAGCTGCGTGTAGATCGCGCACTGGCTGCCATGGGACCTGCTTTCCAGCACGTCTACAGTCTGCTGCCAACATTACTGCATTATCATCATCCGCTGATGCCGGGTTACCTTGAAGGTAGCGTTCCCCATGGCGTCAGCTTCTTTGCGCCTGATGAAAACCAGCAGCAGCTGCTGCAACAGTTAGCGGGCGACCATCCGCTCGACCTCAGCAGCGCGGTGAAGGGCGAACTGCCTATCACCGGCATCTACTCAATGGGCAGCACCTCGTCCGTCGGCCAGAACAGCGTCTCCGATCTCGACATCTGGGTATGCCATCAGTCATGGCTGGATAACGAAGAGCGTCTCAATCTGCAGCACAAGTGTACGCTCCTGCAAAAATGGTGTGTGTCGCTGGGTGTGGAAGTCAGCTTCTTCCTGATCGACGAAAACCGTTTCCGCCATAATGAGAGCGGCAGCCTCGGCGGTGAAGACTGCGGTTCTACCCAACATATTTTACTGCTGGATGAGTTCTACCGTACCGCCGTGCGCATGGCGGGCAAACGCATTCTGTGGAACATGGTGCCTGGCGAAGAAGAACATCACTACGACGATTACGTGATGTCGCTCTATTCACAGGGCGTGCTGACGCCGAATGAGTGGCTGGATCTCGGCGGTCTCGGCACGCTGTCGGCGGAAGAGTATTTCGGTGCCAGCCTGTGGCAGCTGTATAAAAGTATCGATTCGCCGTACAAAGCGGTGCTGAAAACCCTGCTGCTGGAAGCTTACAGCTGGGAATACCCAAACACGCAGCTGCTGGCAATGGATATCAAACAGCGGCTGCACGACGGCGAAATTGTCTGCTTCGGTCTCGATCCCTACTGCATGATGCTGGAGCGCGTGACGCGCTATCTGACCAGCGTCGATGACACCGCGCGCCTTGATTTGGTGCGCCGCTGTTTCTACCTCAAAGTGTGCGAAAAACTCTCCAGCGAGGAGCAGCATCCGCGCGCGGGCTGGCGACGTGAAATTCTGTCGCAGCTGGTGAAAGAGTGGGGCTGGGACGATGAGAAGCTGGCGGTGCTGGATAATCGCGCGCAGTGGAAAATCGAACGGGTGCGCGAGGCGCACAACGAGCTGCTGGATGCGATGATGCAGAGCTATCGCAACCTGATCCGTTTTGCCCGTCGCAACAATTTAAGCGTCAGCGCCAGCCCGCAGGACATCGGCGTGCTGACGCGTAAATTGTACGCCGCGTTTGAAGCGCTGCCGGGCAAAGTCACGCTGGTGAACCCGCAAATCTCGCCCGATCTTTCGGAAGAGAACCTGACCTTTATTCATGTGCCGGCCGGGCGCGCCAACCGTGCCGGCTGGTATCTGTATAACCAGTCGCCGGACATGAGCTCAATCATCAGCCATCAGCCGCTGGAATATAACCGCTATCTCAACAAGTTAGTGGCATGGGCGTGGTTTAACGGACTGCTGACGCGCAAAACCCGTCTGCACATCAAAGGCAACGAGTTCTGCGATCTGCCGCGCCTGCAGGAGCTGGTCAACGATGTCTCCAGCCACTTCCCGCTGCGTCTGCCCGCGCCGACGCCGAAAGCGCTCTACAGCCCGTGCGAAATCCGGCATCTGGCGATCATCGTTAACCTCGAACACGATCCGACCTCGGCGTTCCGCAATCAGGTAGTGCACTTCGACTTCCGTAAGCTGGATATATTTAGCTTTGGCCAGCAGCAGCAGTGCCTGATCGGCAGCATCGATCTGCTGTACCGCAACTCATGGAACGAAGTGCGTACGCTGCACTTCAGTGGCGAGCAGGCGATGATTGAAGCGCTGAAAACCATCCTGGGCAAAATGCATCAGGACGCCGCACCGCCGGACACGGTAGAAGTATTCTGCTACAGCCAGCATCTGCGCGGCCTGATTCGTACCCGCGTGCAGCAGCTGGTGTCGGAATGCATCGAGCTGCGTCTGTCGAGCACGCGTCAGGAGCCGGGCCGCTTTAAAGCGCTGCGCATGGCCGGTCAGACCTGGGGCCTGTTTTTCGAACGCATGAGCGTCTCAGTGCAGAAGCTGGAAAACGCGGTCGAGTTTTACGGCGCGATTTCCAACAACAAGCTGCACGGTTTGTCGATCAAAGTTGAATCGAACCAGACGCCGCTGCCACCGGTGGTCAACGGCTACGCCAGCGAAGGCATCATTCAGTTCTTCTTTGAAGATACCAGTGACGATCGCGGCTTTAATATCTATATCCTCGATGAAAGCAACCGGGTTGAGGTGTATCACCATTGCGAAGGCAGCAAAGAGGAGCTGGTGCGTGACGTCAGCCGCTTCTATTCGTCGTCGCACGATCGCTTTACCTACGGCTCAAGCTTTATCAATTTCAACCTGCCGCAGTTCTATCAGATTGTGCACGCCGGCGATCGCTTCCAGGTGATTCCGTTCCGCAGCCAGACGCTGACGCAGCTGTGCGCCACCCAGCCGGACAACGACAACGGCGACTTCCAGCCGCGCTACCAGATGCACTAAAGCCGCTGCGCTGCACGCAGTGGCCTGCCCCCGTTTCTGAACCTTCTGCCGGATATTTCCTGTTGCTTTTACAACGTCAACTGCGATGATAAGCAGCTGGGATTTGGATAAAAAGAGCAGACAGAATGATACGAGTGATGAGCCAGCTGGGTATGGCGCTGGCACTGGTCAGCCTGGTAGGCTGTGGCCTGAAAGGACCGCTGTATTTCCCGCCCAACGATCGGCCGCAACAGAAAAATCAGCCGGTGACTGAGCAGCAGCAGAAAGCGGCACAGGATGCGGATACCAGCGGCCTGGTCACCAGCAAACCGGCTGGCGTGCAGGCGAATTAAACCCGATGAGTCATCCGGCGGAGCAGAAAATGCAGTTCTCGAAAATGCACGGTCTCGGTAACGACTTTATGGTCGTCGATGCCGTGACGCAAAACGTCTTTTTTTCGCCGGAACTGATTCGCCGCCTGGCGGATCGGCATCTGGGGATCGGCTTTGATCAGTTGCTGATCGTCGAGCCACCTTACGATCCGGATCTCGATTTCCACTACCGCATCTTCAACGCTGACGGCAGCGAAGTGGCGCAGTGCGGCAACGGCGCGCGCTGTTTTGCCCGCTTTGTTCGCCTCAAAGGGCTGACCAATAAAAGCGACATTCGCGTCAGCACCCAGACCGGCCGCATGGTACTGAGCGTCACCAGCGATGAGCTGGTACGCGTTAACATGGGCGAGCCCAACTTTGACCCGCAGCAGGTGCCGCTGCGCGCTAACAAGGCGGAAAACCTCTATCTGCAGCGCGTGGCCGAGCAGACCGTGATGTTTGGCGCGGTATCAATGGGCAATCCACACTGCGTGATTCAGGTTGAAAGCGTGAAAACCGCCGCGGTGGAGACGCTCGGTCCGGCACTGGAGAGCCATGAGCGCTTTCCCGAGCGCGTGAACGTCGGCTTTATGGAAGTGGTCAATCCGGAACACATCCGTCTGCGCGTGTATGAACGCGGCGCGGGCGAAACTCAGGCGTGCGGCAGCGGCGCCTGCGCCGCAGTGGCCTGCGGCATTCAGCAGGGCATTCTGGCGGAGAAAGTGCGCGTCGATCTGCCCGGCGGCACGCTGCATATCGCCTGGAAAGGGACCGGTCAGCCGCTGTTTATGACCGGGCCAGCCACACACGTCTATGATGGGTTTATTCATCTATGAAAAATATCGAAGAGCAGACCGACAGCGCGGTTTTGCTGGACGATCAGGCGGTGAGCGCCTGGCTGCGTCACAACCCCGATTTCTTTATTCGCAATGCGCGCCAGGTTGAGCAAATGATGGTGCCGCATCCGGTGCGCGGCAGCGTATCGCTGGTGGAGTGGCATATGGCGCGTCAGCGCAACCACATCCAGCAGCTGGAAGAGGAGATCACGCTGCTGATGGAGCAGGCAACCGCCAATCATCAGCTGTTCGATCGCCTGCTGGCGTTGCAGAGCCATCTCGCGGCGGCCGATAGCCTGCAGGAGATGCTGACGCGCCTGCACCGCTGGGCGCGCGAGCTTGGCCTGGCGGGCGCTAATGTGCGGCTGTTCAGCGACCGCTGGCGCATCGGCGCACCCTCCGATTTCACCCAGCTTGGTCTGTCACGCCAGGCGTTTGAGCCGCTGCGCATCCAGCGCTTTGGTCAGCAGCATCACTACCTTGGCAGTCTGAACGGACCGGAGCTGCTGCTGCTGCTGCCGCAGGCAAAAGCCGTCGGATCGGTGGCGATGTCGCTGATGGGCGAGCAGGGCGATCTCGGCGTACTGCTCTTCAGCAGCCGCGACAACCAGCACTATCAGGCGGGTATGGGCACGCTGCTGCTGCAGCATCTGGCACAAATGCTGCCCGACCTGCTGTCTCGCTGGGTGGAGCGCGCATGAGCAGCGCCAGCCCGCTGTTGCCGGCCGTTGAGGGCTTTCTGCGCTATCTGAAAGTCGAACGCCAGCTCAGCCCGCTGACGCAAAAGAATTACCAGCGCCAGCTGCAGGCGCTTATCGCCATGGCGGATGACATGCACATTACCGCGTGGTCGCAGCTGGAACCGGCACAGGTGCGCAGTCTGGCGGCGCGCAGCCGGCGCGGCGGTCTCGGTGCCAGCAGCCTGGCGCTGCGCATGTCGGCGCTGCGCAGCTTTCTCGACTGGCAGGTCAGCCAGGGCATGCTGAGCGCCAATCCGGCGAAAGGCATCACCACGCCGCGCAACGCACGGCATCTGCCAAAAAATATGGATGTCGACGAAGTCAGCCAGCTGCTGGAGATCGACCTCGACGATCCGCTGGCGGTGCGCGACCGCGCCATGCTGGAAACCATGTACGGCGGCGGTTTACGTCTCGCTGAGCTGGTGGGCATCGACTGTCGTCATCTGGACCTGGAGAGCGGTGAAGTCTGGGTGCGCGGTAAAGGCAGCAAAGAGCGCCGCGTGCCGATTGGCGGCACCGCCGTCACCTGGCTGCAGCACTGGCTGCCGCTACGCAACAGCTTCGCGCCGCAGGATGATGCAGTTTTTGTGTCGACGCGCGGCAGCCGTATTTCGGCGCGCAATGTGCAGAAACGCTTCGCCGAATGGGGCATTAAGCAGGGCGTCGCCAGCCATATCCACCCGCATAAGCTGCGCCACTCGTTTGCTACCCATCTGCTGGAATCGAGCGGCGATCTGCGCGCGGTGCAGGAGCTGCTCGGCCACGCCAACCTCTCGACCACGCAAATCTATACCCACCTGGATTTCCAGCATCTGGCGTCGGTATACGATGCGGCACACCCGCGTGCCAAACGAGGAAAGTCTGAATGAAGTTTTATCGCCCGCTGGGCCCGATCAAAGCCATTACCTTCGATCTTGACGATACGCTGTATGACAACTATCCGGTGATCCGTAAAACCACGGCGGAATCGCACGCTGCACTGCAGGCGTATCACCCGGCGCTGCGCGAGTTTACGCCGGAAGATTATCAGGCGCTGCGCGATGAACTGCTGCTGCGTGAGCCGGAAATTTATCACGATGTCTCTGAGTGGCGTCGCCGCTCGGTAGAGCTGGCGCTGCTCAACGCCGGACTGCCGGCCGCGCAAGCCAGCGCAGGTGCCCGCGACGTGATGCGCGTGTTTCACCAGTGGCGCAGTGCGGTGGAGATGCCAGAAGAGACGCATCAGACGCTGACCTGGCTCGGCGAGCGCGTGCCGCTGGTGGCGATCACCAATGGCAACGCCGACCCGCAAAAGCTCGGCATTGATCACTACTTCCAGTTCGCGCTGCGCGCCGGTCCGCACGGCCGCGCCAAGCCGTGGCAGGATATGTACCATCTGGCCGCCGAACGGTTGGGCATTGCGCCGCAGCATATTCTGCACGTTGGCGATGACCTGACCACCGACGTCGCCGGTGCGCTGCGCGCCGGTCTGCAGGCGTGCTGGATCAACCTGCGTGACGGCAATCTGATGAAGATTGATGACGCGCGCCTGCTGCCACACGTGGAAATTCATCAGTTGGCATCGCTGACCTCGCTGCTATAATGGCTGTAAATTTATCCAGTCGTATTCTGTATTCTGTATTCTGCAACGCGCGGCCGTGCAGGCTGTGTGTCACCAGCCTGATCGCTTAGCTGATTACGCCCTCGCAGATATCTGCCCTTGCCGCCTGGCGGCAACGCGAACGGTGCAGGATACGCATCCTACTTGCTTAAAACGGTGCTTATGGACGTTTCCGATCTGCTTAACGGCTTGAATGACAAACAGCGCGAAGCGGTCGCCGCGCCGCGCAGCAATCTGCTGGTGCTGGCCGGAGCAGGCAGCGGTAAAACCCGCGTGCTGGTGCATCGCATCGCCTGGCTGTTGTCGGTAGAGAACTGCTCGCCTTACTCAATCATGGCGGTGACCTTCACCAACAAGGCGGCGGCGGAGATGCGCCACCGTATCGACCAGCTGATCGGTACCAGCCAGGGCGGCATGTGGATTGGTACCTTCCACGGCCTGGCGCACCGTTTACTGCGCGCGCACCACCTGGATGCCGGGCTGCCGCAGGATTTCCAAATCCTCGACAGCGAAGATCAGTTGCGTCTGCTCAAGCGCCTGATCAAAGCCATGAACCTCGACGAGAAACAGTGGCCGGCGCGTCAGGGCATGTGGTACATCAACGGCAAAAAGGACGAAGGGCTGCGGCCTAAGCACATCGAAAGCTACGGCAACCCGGTGGAGCAGACGTGGCTGCGTATCTATCAGGCGTACCAGGAGGCCTGCGATCGCGCCGGGCTGGTCGACTTCGCCGAACTGCTGCTGCGGGCGCATGAGCTGTGGCTCAACAAGCCACAGATTCTCAATCACTACCGCGAGCGCTTCAGCAATATTCTGGTGGACGAATTCCAGGACACCAACAACATTCAGTACGCGTGGATTCGCATGCTGGCAGGCGACAGCGGCCGGGTCATCATCGTTGGCGATGACGATCAGTCCATTTACGGCTGGCGCGGCGCGCAGGTGGAGAACATCCAGCGTTTCCTGCAGGATTTCCCAGGCGCGGAAACCATCCGTCTTGAGCAGAACTATCGCTCCACCAATAACATTCTGAAAGCAGCCAACGCCCTGATTGCCAATAACAATGGCCGTCTGGGGAAAGAGCTGTGGACCGACGGCAGCGACGGCGAAAAGATTTCACTGTATTGCGCGTTCAACGAGCTGGATGAAGCGCGCTTTGTCGTCAATCGCATCAAAACCTGGCATGAAAACGGCAACGCGCTGCAGGATTGCGCCATTCTCTATCGCAGCAACGCCCAGTCGCGCGTGCTGGAAGAGGCGCTGCTGCAGGGCAGCATGCCGTACCGCATTTACGGCGGTATGCGCTTCTTCGAGCGCCAGGAGATCAAAGATGCGCTGGCCTATTTGCGGCTGCTGGCCAACCGCAATGACGATGCGGCATTCGAGCGCGTGGTCAACACGCCGGTGCGCGGCGTTGGCGATCGCACGCTCGACGTGGTGCGCCAGACCGCACGTGAGCAGCAGCTGACGCTGTGGCAGGCCACGCGCGCACTGCTGCAATCCAAAGCGCTGGCTGGCCGTGCCGCCTCGGCGCTGCAGCGCTTCTGCGAGCTGGTGGATGCGCTGGCGACGGAAACCGCTGAGCTGCCGCTGCACGTACAGACCGATCGGGTGATTAAAGACTCCGGCCTGTGGCTGATGTATGAGCAGGAAAAGGGCGAAAAAGGCCAGGCGCGTATCGAAAACTTAGAGGAACTGGTCACCGCCACGCGCCAGTTCAGCTATCAGGACGAAGACGAAGATCTGATACCGCTGCAGGCGTTTCTGTCGCACGCGGCGCTGGAAGCTGGCGAAGGCCAGGCGGACAAGTGGCAGGATGCGGTGCAGCTGATGACGCTGCACTCGGCGAAAGGGCTGGAGTTCAGCCAGGTGTTTATCGTCGGCATGGAAGAGGGCATGTTCCCGAGCCAGATGTCGCTGGACGAAGGCGGCCGTCTCGAGGAGGAGCGTCGCCTGGCGTATGTCGGCGTGACGCGCGCGATGGAGAAGCTGACGCTCACCTACGCCGAAACCCGTCGCCTTTATGGTAAGGAAGTGTATCACCGGCCATCGCGCTTCATTGGTGAACTGCCGGAAGAGTGCGTGGAAGAGGTGCGGCTGCGCGCCAGCGTGAGCCGGCCGGTGAGTCATCAGCGCATGGGCACACCGGTGGCGAAGAGCGACAGCGGCTTCGCGCTCGGGCAGCGCGTGCGCCACGCTAAGTTCGGCGAAGGCACCATTATCAATCTGGAAGGCAGCGGCGAGCACAGTCGTCTGCAGGTGGCCTTCCAGGGCCAGGGCATTAAGTGGCTGGTGGCGGCTTACGCCCGGCTGGAAACCGTGTAGCGCGGTTGCGCTACCTTGACGACTTTTTCGTCTCAGCGTAACATGCGCGCACTATTATCATGAGAGGACAATGCCTTGGACGCGCCCAGTCGATGCTGGCTCTATACCCTGGTTAACAGGGACAATTTCTAAGGCTACCTCTTTAACGCGGGTAGCCTTAGCGGTTATCAGCGACCTCCCTTTTTGATCCCGTCGCACGAGTCAGCACTGATTTACCCTTGAAGCGAAAGTTTCCGCGTTCAGGCTTTGCCGTGCCCGTGGTGCCAGCAGCACTGCGGTTCACCGCCTTGTCCCATGTCGTCTGCAATGGGGAGTATTGCTATGCTGAGCGCATTTAAACTGGAGCGCGATCGCCTGACGCGCATCGAGCTGGAAGATAACAACGACAAACTCAACACCTCGGTGTGGGTCGATCTGATCGAGCCGGACGACAGCGAGCGTGAGCGCGTGCAGTCGGAACTGGGGCAGAGCCTGGCAACGCGCCCCGAGCTGGAGGACATTGAGGCCTCGGCGCGTTTCTTCGAAGACGAAGACGGCCTGCACATCCACTCCTTTTTCTTTTTTGAAGATGCTGAAGATCACGCCGGCAACTCCACCGTGGCGTTTACCATCCGCGAAGATCGCCTTTACACACTGCGCGAGCGTGAGCTGCCGGCGTTCCGCCTGTACCGCATGCGCGCGCGCAATCAGCAACTGACCGACGGCAACGCCTACGAGCTGCTGCTCGATCTGTTCGAAACCAAAATCGAGCAGCTGGCGGATGAGATCGAGAACATCTATAGCGCGCTGGAAAAACTCAGCCGCGTGATCATGGAAGGGCAGCAGGGCGAAGAGTACGACGACGCGCTGTCGCGCCTGGCGGAGCTGGAAGATATCGGCTGGAAAGTACGCCTGTGTCTGATGGATACCCAGCGTGCGCTGAACTTCCTGGTGCGAAAAGCGCGGCTGCCGGGCAATCAGCTGGAGCAGGCGCGCGAGATCCTGCGCGACATCGAATCGCTGCTGCCGCACAACGAATCGCTGTTCCAGAAGGTTAACTTCCTGATGCAGGCGGCGATGGGCTTTATTAACATCGAGCAGAACCGCATCATCAAAATCTTCTCGGTAGTGTCCGTGGTGTTCCTGCCGCCGACGCTGGTGGCCTCCAGCTACGGCATGAACTTTGAGTTTATGCCGGAGCTGAAGTGGAGCTTTGGTTATCCCGGTGCGATTGGCCTGATGATTCTCGCCGGGCTGGCGCCGTATCTCTATTTCAAACGGAAGAACTGGCTGTAATCGCCCAGCATTGTATCATCGCACAGAACCGTAGCGGCGCGATTCATCGCGCTTTGTCTAACGGCTGCTCAGCATATTGCGTCGTGGCATTCGCGTTATTAATACGCAAACCTGAGCGCAATAAATTGCGCCGCTACAACAGCGTGCGGTCTTTTGCTGGCGCCTTACCCCTGACGCGCCAGCGCTAATCTGCTAACCTGTTGCCTCAACTCACTTTCTGATTTCCTCCTTATGGCGCGTTTCTCTTTGCGGCAGCAGTGGGCGCTGCTGTTGACGGCTTCGCTGGTGCTGGGCTGCCTGCTCCAGCTATTGCACCTGCCGGCTGCACTGCTGCTCGGTCCGATGATTGTCGGTACCATTATGGGGCTGAGCGGCGCAACCGTGCGCATCGACAAACGGCTGTTCGTGCTGGCACAGGCGGTGCTGGGCTGCATGATCGGCCAGAGCCTGTCGCCTGCGATCCTCTCGCCGCTGCTCGATGACTGGCCGGTGGTGCTGGCGGTGCTGCTGCTGACGCTGGCGGCCAGCGGGCTGTCCGGTTTTCTGCTGGTGCGCTTTAGCTCGCTGCCGGGACCGACCGGCGCGTGGGGATCGTCGCCGGGCGGCGCGTCCGCAATGGTGGCGATGGCGGGCGATTTCGGCGCCGACGTGCGGCTGGTGGCGTTTATGCAATATCTGCGCGTACTGTTTGTTGCTACCGCCGCGGCCGTGGTGGCCCGCATCGGCCTCGGCAGCAGCGGTGCTGCCGCCCACATTGTCTGGCTGCCGCCGCTGCACAGTGGCTTCGTGCTAACGCTGCTGGTGATGGTGGCGGGTGCGTGGCTCGGGCAGAAACTGCGTATCCCGTCCGGCGCGCTGCTGCTGCCGGCACTGATGGGTGCCACGCTGCACGGAACGGGGGTCGCGACGCTGCAGGTGCCGGAGTGGCTGCTGGCACTGGCCTATGCGCTGATCGGCTGGAGCGTTGGCCTGCGCTTTACCCGGCCGATCTTTTTGCTGGCGCTGCGCACGCTGCCGCAAATGATCGCCTCGATTATCGGCCTGATGCTGTTGTGCGGGGGGCTGGCGTGGATGCTGACGCGCGTGCTGCACGTCGATCTGATGACCGCTTATCTGGCAACCAGCCCGGGCGGGCTGGATACGGTGGCGATTATTGCTGCTGGCAGCCGGGTCGATATTGCGTTTGTCATGGCGCTGCAGACGCTGCGTCTGTTTACCATTCTGCTTACCGGCCCGGCGATGGCCCGTTTTATCTCACGCTATGCGCACGCGCGTGCGGGCTGAAAACAGCAGCGCGTCCAGAATGAAGATCGCCAGCGCCAGCCAGATGAAGCCGAAGGTCACCATTTTATCCGGCGTCAGGCTCTCACCGTAAAACAGCACCGCCAGCAGGAACATCAGCGTCGGCCCGAGGTACTGAAAGAAACCGACCGTCGACAGGCGCAGGCGCGCGCAGGCGGCGGCAAACAGCATCAGCGGAATGGTGGTAATGATGCCGGCGGCGATCAGCTTGAGGTTCAGGCTGAGCGGATTGGCGCTGAGGTGGCTGGTGGCGCTGTCAGCAAAGCCAAACAGATAGATGGCCGCCAGCGGGAACAGCCACGCGGTTTCAATCAGCATACCGCTCTGTGCATCTACCTGAATCTTCTTGCGCACCAGTCCGTACAGCGCGAAGCTCAGCGCCAGGCCGAGGCCGATGACCGGCAGCGAACCGAACTGCCACAGCTGCACCAGCACGCCGGTGGCCGCCAGCAGCACCGCCAGCCACTGCAGACGGCGGAAGCGCTCACGCAGAAATAGCATGCCAAACACCACGTTAATCAGTGGGTTGATAAAGTAGCCGAGGCTGGCCTCCAGCATATGCTGATTATTCACCGCCCAGATAAACAGCAGCCAGTTGCCGCCGATGGTCAGTGCGGTCAGCGCCAGCAGCAGCACTTTTTTCGGCTGGGCCAGCACGCTGCGTACCTGACGCCAGCTGCGGCTCAGGGTAATCAGCCCCAGCATAAACAGGGCCGACCAAATCACACGGTGGGTCATAATTTCCGTCGGTGGCACTTCTTTGACCAGCTTGAAGTAGGCCGGCGCGATGCCCCAGATAAAGTAAGCGCCCAGCGCATAAAAAATGCCCTGACGCGTTTGTTGCGTATCCATCATCTATTCCAGAAAAGCGGCGAGTGTCGCAGGCCGCGTGAGATTACCCAATAAGATAGGTCGCAGTCGCAGTGGCGATGTAATCGCCCTGCTGATTGTGCAATTCGACGCGCGCTACCGCGACTTTATTCCCGGCGCGCAGCAGGCTGCTGGTGGCGACAAAGCGCTCGCCGCGGCCCGGGCGCAGGTAGTCGACGCGCATATCAATGGTGCCCATGCGCGACAGGCGCTGACGCAGCTCCTCTTCGCTGATGCTCTGCTGGCGCGACAGCGCATGGCTGACGCACACCAGCCCGGCGGCAACATCCAGCACTGAGGCAATCACGCCACCGTGCAGAATCTGCTGCGCGGCGTTACCCACCAGCATGGTTTTATTGGCAAAGCCGAGTTCGGCGTAATCGGCTTCAAGGCGATCCAGCTCAAGGCCCAGTGCCTGATTAAACGGCATGTGATAGACAAAAATTTCGCCAATCAGCCGGCGCGCTTCCTGCTGTGTCAGCATCGGGGATGACATTTTTCCTGCCTTAAGATGTTAAAGAATTGTGTATATTATGCCGCGTTCGCGCCGCTTTCCAGTTTCAGAAATCCGCGCTAATCAACCACCGGGTTTGCGTGTAGAATGGCGTGCTTTTTGAACCGTCGCCCGACGATAACTTTTGCAGCGCTCTGGAGAATTCTATGCGTAAGCAGTACGCCTTGCTGGCCGCGGCATTTATGGTTCCTGCGCTGGCGCAGGCCGATGAAGCCACCGTGAAAGAGGTTCATGACGCACCAGCAGTGAAGGGCAGTATTATCGCTAACCTGCTGGAAAAACACGATAACCCATTCGTGCTTTATCCCTATGAAAATAACTATCTGCTTTACACCTACACCAGCGACATGAATAAAGAGGCGATTTCCTCTTACAACTGGGCAGACAAAGCGAAAAAGGATGAAGTAAAATTCCAGCTCAGCCTGGCGTTTCCGCTGTGGCGCGGCATTTTGGGTGACAACTCGGTGCTGGCCGCGTCGTATACTCAGCGCTCCTGGTGGCAGCTGTCGAACCGGGGGGCTTCATCACCGTTTCGTGAAACCAACTATGAGCCGCAGATTTTTCTCGGCTGGGCCACCGACTATTCGCTGGGCGGCTGGACATTACGCGACGTCGAGCTGGGTCTGAATCATCAGTCAAATGGCCGCAGCGATCCCACGTCACGCAGCTGGAACCGCGCTTACGCCCGTCTGATGGCGGAGAATGGCAACTTCCTGGCGGAAATCAAACCCTGGTATCGTCTGCCGGAAAGTGCCAGCAACGACGATAACCCGGACATCACCAAATACATGGGCTACTACCGCGCGAAGCTGGGCTATATGCTCGGCGACAGCATTTTCAGCGTGGAAGGCAACTACAACTGGAATAGCGGCTACGGCGGTGCCACCTTCGCGTGGAGCTATCCGATTTCTGAACACGTGCGCTTTTACACGCAGCTGTTCAGCGGTTATGGTGAATCCCTTATTGACTATAACCATCGCCAGACGCGTCTTGGCGTCGGCGTAACGCTTAACGATCTGTTCTAACCAGTCAAAACAGGATTACCGTGGCAACATCGGCAGTGCTTAATCAGGAAATGCTGGCGCAGCAGGTATTACAGGATACCTTCGGCTATCAGCAGTTCCGTCCGGGTCAGCAAACCATCATCGAAACCGCGCTGTCAGGGCGCGACTGCCTGGTGGTGATGCCGACCGGCGGCGGCAAATCGCTGTGCTATCAAATCCCGGCGCTGGTGCGCGAAGGGCTGACGCTGGTGGTTTCGCCGCTGATTTCACTGATGAAAGATCAGGTTGATCAGCTGCTGGCGAACGGCGTGGCGGCGGCGTGCCTTAACTCGACGCAGACGCGTGAGCAGCAGCAGCAGGTGTTTGCGGACTGCCGCAGCGGCAAACTGCGGCTGCTGTACATCGCGCCGGAACGTCTGATGATGGATAACTTCCTCGACACCCTGCAGCACTGGAATCCGGTGATGCTGGCCGTCGATGAAGCGCACTGTATTTCGCAGTGGGGCCACGATTTTCGTCCGGAATATGGCGCGCTCGGTCAGCTGCGCCAGCGCATTCCGCAGCTGCCGGTGATGGCGCTGACCGCCACCGCCGATGAAGCCACGCGTAACGACATCGTGCATCTGCTGCAGATGCACGATCCGCTGATTCAGATCAGCAGTTTTGACCGTCCCAACATTCGCTACACGCTGGTGGAGAAGTTCAAGCCTACCGAGCAGCTGCTGCGCTATGTGCAGGATCAGCGCGGCAAAAGCGGCATCATCTACTGTAACAGCCGCGCCAAAGTGGAAGACACCGCTGCGCGTCTGCAGAGTCGCGGCATCAGCGTTGGCGCTTATCATGCCGGCATTGACAGCGAGCAGCGCGCACGCGTGCAGGAAGCCTTTCAGCGTGACGATTTGCAAATCGTGGTCGCGACCGTGGCGTTCGGCATGGGCATCAACAAGCCCAACGTGCGTTTTGTGGTGCACTTCGACATTCCGCGCAATATCGAATCCTACTATCAGGAGACCGGCCGCGCCGGGCGTGATGGCCTGCCGGCGGAAGCGATGATGCTGTACGACCCGGCTGACATGGCGTGGCTGCGTAAGTGTCTGGAAGAGAAAGCGCCCGGGCCGCTGCAGGATATTGAACGCCACAAACTCAACGCCATGGGCGCGTTTGCCGAGGCGCAAACCTGCCGTCGTCTGGTGCTGCTTAACTACTTTGGTGAAGGTCGCCAGCAGCCGTGCGGCAACTGCGATATCTGCCTCGATCCGCCGCGGCGCTATGACGGCCTGGTCGAAGCGCAAAAAGCGCTGTCGGGCATTTATCGTACCGGGCAGCGTTTTGGGATGAGCTATATTGTTGAAGTTTTGCGCGGCTCAACCAACCAGCGCATCCGCGATAACGGCCACGACAAACTGCCGGTTTACGGCCTCGGGCGCGAGCAGAGTCAGGAGCACTGGGTCAGCGTGCTGCGCCAGCTGATCCATCTGGGCATGGTGACGCAAAACATCGCCATGCACTCGGCGCTGCAGCTCACCGAGGCCGCGCGCCCGGTGCTGCGCGCTGAAGTGCCGCTGATGCTGGCGGTACCGCGCACCGTGACGGTGAAAAGCCGCAGCAGCGCGCCAAAAGTCTACGGCGGCAATTACGATCGCAAGCTATTCGCCAAGCTGCGTAAGCTGCGTAAAGCCATCGCCGACGAAGAGAATATTCCGCCTTACGTGGTGTTTAACGACGCCACGCTGATTGAAATGGCAGAACAAATGCCGGTCAGCGCTTCAGAGATGCTGAGCGTGAACGGGGTCGGTCATCGCAAACTGGAGCGCTTCGGTAAGCCGTTCCTGCTGATGATCAAAGAACATCTTGATGAAGAATAAGGGAAATAAACCATGCTGATGTTATTTGCCACCGTCGCGCTGGTGCATCTGGTTGCGCTGATGAGTCCGGGACCGGACTTCTTTTTTGTCTCACAGACCGCCGCCAGCCGCTCGCGCAAAGAAGCGATGATGGGCGTGCTCGGTATTACGCTGGGGATTGTGATTTGGGCCGGTGTCGCGCTGATGGGCCTGCATCTGATTCTGGAGAAAATGGCGTGGCTGCATGAAATCATCATGGTCGGTGGCGGGCTGTATCTGCTGTGGATGGGCTGGCAGCTGCTGCGCTCAGCGCGTCAGCGTCACAAGCAACCTCATACGGAAGCGCCGGTGGTTGAGCTGCCAAAGCGTGGCATGAGCTTCCTCAAAGGGTTTCTCACCAACCTGTCTAACCCGAAAGCCATCATCTACTTCGGCAGTGTGTTTTCACTGTTCGTGGGTAACGATGTGGGCGCGATTGAGCGCTGGGGCCTGTTCCTGCTGATCGTCGGTGAAACCTTTGCCTGGTTTACCCTGGTGGCGGCGATTTTTGCCCTGCCGTGGATGCGCGATAAGTATCAGCGGATGGCGAAGTGGGTGGACGGTATGGCGGGCGTGCTGTTTGCCGGGTTTGGTATTCACCTCATCATCTCCCGATAAGATCCCGAACCGTAGCGGCGCAATTATTTGCGCGTTTTAACTGGGCGCGATAAAGCGTGCCGCTACGATCAGTGCCAATCGTTACGCCATTTTACGTGCGCTGGCCAGCAGTGCGCCGACCGCCATAAACAAGCCACCAAACACCCGGTTCAGCAGCTTCATCTGCTTCGGACCTTTGATCCAGCCAGCGATGCGCGTCGCCAGCGTGGCGTAACCAATCATCACAATGATGTCGACCACGATGGTGGTCACGCCGAGCACCAGATACTGCATCAGCTGCGGCTGGTGCGGCACGATAAACTGCGGAAACAGCGCGGCGAGAAACACAATGCTCTTCGGATTGGTGAGATTCACCAGCAGCGCGCGCTGAAACAGACGACGACGCGGCATCGCTTTGGCCACCGCATTGAGATCGATTCCGCCCGCTGAGCGCCACTGCTGAATGCCAAGCCACACCAGATAGGCCGCGCCCGCCCATTTCAGTACCTCAAACGCCAGCACCGACTGCGAAAACAGCGCGCCCAGACCGGCGCCCACCAGCACAATATGCACGGCAAGACCCAGCTGTAATCCGGTAATTGAGGCTGCCGCACCGCGATAGCCGTGGCTGATGCCGGTGCTCATGGTGTTGATCGCGCCGGAACCGGGCGAGAGGCTGAGGATGGTCGTGGTTAACAGGTAGGTTAACCACCATTCAATGGTCATGGGTGACATTCCCTGAAGAGAGTGAAGTGTGACACAATACGCCAGAAAATCGCGCTGCGCTATTAAGTGCAGAGCCGCGTTTGACGTTTTTTCAGGGGGACGGATGCAGCAGCATAAACAGAGTTGGCTCGGACGTGAGCACGCTTTTTCAGCCTTTGCTACCGGTCCGCTGCTCGACTTCTGGCGTCAGCGTGAAGAGTGTGAATTCAGCGGCGTGGGCAATCTGACCATTCGCTATGTGCGCTTCACCTCACCGCAACACCGGCGTGTCATCCTGATTGTGCCCGGACGCATTGAAAGCTACATCAAATACCCCGAGCTGGCCTATGACCTGTTCCACTGCGGCTACGATGTGGTGATTATCGACCATCGCGGTCAGGGGCGTTCAGACCGGCTGCTGGCCGATTCGCATCGCGGTCACGTGGTGGAGTTCAGCGATTATGTCGACGATCTGGAAACGCTGTATCTGAAAGAGATGGTCAGCCATCACTATCAGCAGCGCTACGTGCTGGCGCACTCGATGGGCGGCGCAATTGTGGCGCTGTTTCTGGCGCGTCAGCCGCAGGCCTTCCACGCGGCGGTGTTTTGTGCGCCGATGTTTGGTATCGTGCTGCCGCTGCCGCCGTTTCTGGCGCACCGTATTCTCGACTGGGCGGAAAAGCTGCCCGCGCTGCGCGACGGCTACGCGCTGGGCACCGGACGCTGGCGCGCCAGCCCGTTTGGCATTAACCGGCTGACGCACAGTCGCGAACGTTATCGTCGCAATCTGCGTTTTTATGCCGACGATCCGGCGATTCGCGTCGGCGGCCCTACCTATCACTGGGTGCGGGAAGGGATTCAGGCCGGACGCCATATCCTTAATCAGGTGGCGCAGATTACGACACCGATTCTGCTGTTGCAGGCCAGTGAAGACGACGTGGTGGATAACCGCGCGCAGGATCTATTCTGTGAAGCCATGGCGGCAGCGGGACATGCGGTGGAAGGCTCCACGCCTTACATCATTCAGGGCGCGCGTCACGAGATCCTGTTTGAAACAGACGCCATGCGCGCCGAAGCGCTCAATGCGGTGGTCGACTTTTATCAGCGCCACCGTGACTAATATATTCTTAGACATCAATACCAGAGGCCTACATGTACCACATCGTTGCATCCGACCTGGATGGCACGCTGCTTTCTCCGCAACATCGTCTGACGCCGTTTGCCCGCACCACGCTACAGGAACTGGTGGCGCGCGATGTGCATTTTATTTTTGCCACCGGACGCCACTACATCGACGTCGGTCAGATGCGCGATAAGCTCGGCATTCCGGCGTATATGATCACCTCAAACGGCGCGCGCGTGCACAACGCCGACGGCGAACTGGTGTTCAGCCACAATCTGGACAGCGATATCGCCAGCGAGCTGTATGGCCTGAAGTATCACGATGAGAAAATCCTGACGCACGTTTACCGCGACGATGAGTGGCACATCAGCCGCCATAATCCGCAGGAAGCGGAGTTTTTCCAGGAATCGGTGTTCACCTATCAGGTGTATCAGCCCGGCATGCTGGCCACCGATGGCATCAGCAAAGTGTTCTTCACCTGCGACGATCCGGAGCATCTGGTTCCGCTGGAACAGGCGATTGAAGCGCGCTGGGGTGACCGGGTTAACGTCAGTTTCTCGCTGCCCACCTGTCTGGAAGTGATGGCTGGCGGCGTCTCGAAAGGGCACGCGCTGGAAGCGGTGGCGAAACAGCTTGGCTATTCGCTGAAAGAGTGCATCGCGTTTGGCGACGGCATGAATGATGTCGAGATGCTGAGTATGGCGGGCAAAGGCTGCATCATGCGTAACGCCCATCAGCGCCTGAAAGATACCCTGCCGACGCTGGAAGTGATTGGCAGCAACGCCGACGACGCGGTGCCGCAGACGCTGCGTAAATTATTCCTCGCCTGAATAAAACGGGCCGGTATGCACCGGCCCGCTCAGATTATGCCTGCTGCTGCTTGTGGCGATGCTCGCTGACCATGGTCAGCAGCAGTAACACCACCGCCAGCACCGATCCGACAATCATCACTAAGAAACCGCCGTCCCAGCCGAAGAAATCCACGGTGTAACCGACAATCGCACTGGCTGCCACCGATCCGCCGAGATAGCCGAACAGACCGGTAAAGCCTGCCGCAGTGCCGGCCGCTTTTTTCGGTGCCAGCTCCAGCGCGTGCAGACCAATCAGCATCACCGGACCGTAGATCAGGAAGCCAATGACGATCATGCAGATCATATCTATGCCCGGATTGCCCGGCGGGTTCAGCCAGTAAATGATGGTGGCGATGGTCACCAGCGTCATGAAAAATACCCCGGTGGCGCCGCGATTGCCGCGGAATACCTTGTCCGACATCCAGCCGCACAGCAGCGTGCCCGGAATCCCGGCGTATTCGTACAGGAAATAGGCCCACGAGGATTTATCCAGCGTGAAGTGCTTCACCTCTTTCAGATAGGTTGGTGACCAGTCGAGGATGCCGTAGCGCAGCAGATAAACGAACACGTTGGCCAGCGCGATGTACCACAGCAGCTTATTCGGCAGCACGTACTGCATGAAAATCTGCTTCGCCGTCAGCTCCTGTTCGTGGTTCTCGCTATAATCCGGCGGATAGTCATTCTTCCATGCCTCAATCGGCGGCAGACCGCACGACTGCGGCGTATCGCGCATCAGCGCAAAAGCGATGATGGCGACGAGGATGGCACCAAACGCCGGCATATAGAGCGCGGCTTTCCAGTCGTTAAACCACGCCATGCCGAGCAGGAACAGCAGCGGAGGAATGCCGCCACCCACGTTGTGCGCGCAGTTCCATACCGACACAATGCCGCCGCGCTCTTTCTGCGACCACCAGTGCACCATGGTGCGTCCGCACGGTGGCCAGCCCATGCCCTGGAACCAGCCACACAGAAACAGCAGCACGAACATCACCATGATGCTCGAGGTTGCCCACGGCACGAAGCCCATCACCAGCATCACGGCGGCGGCGAGAATCAGGCCGGCGGGCAAAAATACCCGCGGGTTGGAGCGATCTGAGACCGATCCCATGATGAATTTGGAAAAACCGTAGGCGATGGAGATGCCGGAGAGGGCAAAGCCAAGGTCGCCGCGGGAAAAGCCCTGTTCGACCAGGTAAGGCATCGCCAGCGCAAAGTTTTTGCGCACCAGATAATAGGCGGCGTAGCCAAAGAAAATGCCGAAGAAGATCTGCCAGCGCAGACGACGATAGAGCGGATCGACGCGATCGTCCGCCACCTGGGGCTGGTGTGGTGCAGGTTTAAAAATACTCAACATCAGAATGGCCCTCCAGGGCGCAATATAGTTATCGATTCCCAGCAGGTTGGGGCAAAAACAAAGTACGACAGCGAACAGAAAGCAACCTTTCCATTTCGCGCACAGAATAGTGATGGTTACGCGCAGTTACTGTGACGTGTGACACATATGTTACAGTTTTATGACAATAAAGAGCGATATAAACCAGTAAATGTTGGATTTCGCGCATTTGTGCCAGAGAAAACGGCGCGCCGCCTCATAAAAATCGCCGCCCGCCGGTTAACCCGCCATGCGGACGCGTGCCTGCTGACCGGGCAGCGAAGATGCGATCGTGTTTAATTTCATCACATGTCAACCAGATTGTCCCGCCAGCGCGCTGTAGTTTGTTTACACTAGCGCCAGTGTTGAACTTTAGGATGCATAACCGTGCTGTTGCTGATCGTTACCACCATTCTGTGGGCTTTTTCTTTTAGTTTAATCGGGGAGTATCTGGCGGGGCAGGTGGATACCTGGTTCTCGGTGCTGATGCGTTTAGGCCTGGCGGCGCTGGTCTTTCTGCCGTTTCTGCGCTGGCGCGGTTACCGCGCCTCAACGTTGCTGCTCTATATGCTGGTGGGCATGCTGCAATTAGGCATCATGTATCTGATCAGCTTCGAGGCTTATCTCTATCTCAGCGTGCCGGAATTCCTGCTGTTTACGGTGATGACGCCGCTGTATGTCACACTGATTTATGACCTGCTCAGCAAGCGCCCGCTGCGCATTGGCTATGCCTTTAGCGCGCTGCTGGCGGTGCTCGGTGCGGCCATTATCCGCTACGACAAAGTCAGCGATGATTTCTGGTTCGGACTGCTGCTGGTGCAGGCGGCCAACATCTGCTTTGCGATTGGCATGGTGGGCTATAAGCGCCTGCAGGAAGTCCGTCCGATGCCGCAGCACACCGCGTTCTCGTGGTTCTATCTCGGCGCAGTGCTGATCGCGGTGATCGCCTGGTGCATCTGGGGCAATCCGCACAAGCTGCCGACCACCACGCTGCAGTGGAGCGTGCTGGTGTGGCTGGGCGTGGTCGCATCCGGACTGGGTTACTTCATGTGGAACTACGGCGCGACCCAGGTCGATGCCGGGACGCTGGGCATTATGAACAACATGCACGTGCCGGCAGGATTACTGGTGAACCTGGCGATCTGGCAGGAGAAGCCGCACTGGCCAAGCTTTATCGCCGGGGCGATAGTGATTTTTGCGTCCCTGTACGTGCATAAACGCTGGGTACTGGGACACACGGCCAAAAGCGGCAGTTCAGGCGCTTAGCTTTTTTTCGCGGGTGTCGATGGCCGCTGAATCAGCGTTAAACCTTTCAGGAAGTTACGCAGAATCTGGTCACCGCACTCGCGATAATTTTTATGATCCGGGTTGCGGAAAATCGCGCCGATTTCAGCCTGTGACACCTTGAAGTTAGCCTTCAATAAGATATCCGGGATATCGGTGGTTTTCAGCGCGAAGGCGATGCGTAACTTCTTGAGAAAGATATTATTGTTCATGCGGCGCTCAACCGACGGGGCCGGCGCGTCTTCGCTTTTGCCGCGACGGTAGAAAATCAGACCGTTGAGGAAGTAACCCATCAGCACATCCGGCAGTTTACGAAACGCCTCATCGTCATCTTTCTTCAGCCACGCCTGCACATCTTCACGCGGTACTTCACTGCCCGCCAGCGCAAAAATCTCCACCACTTTGCTGTCGCTCAAATCCAGCATATAGCGCACGCTGCGCAGCACATCGTTATTGGTCATGGTGAAACTCTCCGGTAGCGGTTAAGGCGGCGCATTATAGAGCAGGCAGGGCGGGGATAACAGCACGGGCGACATTGGCCGCCCGCGGCATCAGGACGAGACCGGCTGCAGGGAACCGGGGCGCGAGGCATCGCGCACGTAAGGCAGGTGCTCGCAGGCGTGCTGACGGGCAAAGCGCACAAAGGCCTCCAGCACCGGCTGCCGCTGCTCGCCGTCGCGCATCGCCGCGTATAAACGGCTCCACAATCCGTCGCCCAGCGTGCGCGTCACCACCAGCCCCTGGTGCTCAAAGCTCTCTACCACCCAGTGCGGCAGCGCGGCAATGCCCATGCCGGCCGACACCATCTGGATCAGCAGCAGCGTATTATCCACGCTCTTCAGCGCCGGGCTGACGCCGGCTGGCTGTAAGAAGTTACGCCACACGTCCAGCCGCTGACGCTGTACCGGATAGATCATCAGCACCTCATCGGCCAAATCTTCCGGCGTGATGTGAGCCAGTTGCGCCAGACGGTGATCCGGCGCCAGCACCAGCCGCACCTCAAAATCAAACATCGGCGCATAGAACAAACCGCTGCGCGGCAGAATATCGGACGTCAGCACCACGTCCAGTTCGCCCTGCTGCAGCGCCGGCTGCGGATCAAAGGTCACGCCGGATTTGAAGTCCATCACTACCTGCGGCCAGCTCTGACGGAAATTGTTCAGGGCCGGCGTCAGCCACTGGATGCAGCTGTGGCATTCGATAGCGATGCGCAACGTGGTCTGATGCGGCTCATGACAGGCCTGCAGCGCCTGCTGGATCTGCGGCAGAATCTGCTCCGCCAGCTGCAACAGAATCTCTCCCTGCGGCGTAAAACGGAGCGGCTGGCTCTTACGCACGAACAGCCGAAAGCCCAGCCGCTGTTCCAGGTCGCTGAACTGGTGAGACAACGCCGATTGCGTCTGATGAAGCTGGGCGGCGGCGGCAGCCAGCGAGCCGGTGTGCCGTAACGCCTGCAGCGTCCGCAGGTGTTTGAGTTCGATCATGAGAGTCCTTCACATCGAGATTGAACAAATTGCGCTTGAGACACATACAGTACCCGCAGATTATAGCGGTGTAAACATCTGGACGGCTAAACATCTCAGTCAGACGCGACGGCCACTTTACCTTTGTCCAGCTAACACGCTCAGCGCACGGCAGGATTGCCCGCTGGATGAACGTAAATCGGTTGCTGCGACTGTCGCACAGCGAACAACTTCTGGAGAATCTCACATGACCATTCTGAACCATACTCTCGGTTTCCCTCGCGTCGGACTGCGCCGCGAACTGAAAAAAGCGCAGGAAAGCTACTGGGCCGGGAACAGCTCACAGGACGAACTGCTGGCGGTGGGTCGTGAACTGCGCGCCCGTCACTGGCAGCAGCAGAAAGACGCCGGTGTTGATCTGCTGCCGGTCGGCGATTTTGCCTGGTACGATCACGTGCTGACCACCAGTCTGCTGCTCGGTAACGTACCGGCACGGCACCAGAATAAAGACGGCTCGATTGACCTCGACACCCTGTTCCGTATCGGTCGCGGTCGGGCGCCCAGCGGCGAGCCCGCGGCGGCGGCGGAGATGACCAAATGGTTTAACACCAACTATCACTACATCGTGCCGGAATTTACCCAGGGTCAGCAGTTCCGTCTCAGCTGGACGCAACTGCTGGACGAGGTGGATGAAGCGCTGGCGCTCGGCCACACCATCAAACCGGTGCTACTGGGGCCGGTGACCTATTTGTGGCTGGGTAAGGTGAAAGGTGACGCCTTTGACCGCCTGTCGCTGCTGCAGGCCATTCTGCCGGTGTACCGTCAGGTGCTGGCTGAACTGCATCAGCGCGGCATCGAATGGGTGCAGATTGATGAGCCGGCGCTGGCGCTGGAACTGCCGCAGGCGTGGCGCGAGGCGTTTAAACCGGCGTACGATGCGCTACAGGGCGAAGTGAAACTGCTGCTGACCACCTACTTTGACAGCATTGGTCAGAATCTTGATGTCATCAAAACGCTGCCGGTGCAGGGCCTGCACGTGGACCTGGTGCACGGCAAAGACGATCTTCAGCAGCTCAACCAGCAGATCCCGGCGGACTGGCTGCTGTCGCTGGGGGTGATCAATGGCCGTAACGTCTGGCGCGCCGATCTCACCCGCTGGTTTGAGCGCCTGCAGCCGCTGACCGGCCAGCGTCAGCAGCTGTGGATCGGTTCCTCCTGTTCGCTGCTGCACAGCCCCATTGATCTGAGCGTGGAAACCCGCCTCGACGACGAGGTCAAAAGCTGGTTCGCCTTTGCGTTACAGAAGTGCACGGAGCTGTCGCTGCTGAGTCAGGCGCTGAACCAGCACGATGCCGCTGCGCTGCACGCCTGGAGCGCGCCGATTCGCGCTCGGGCAAATTCTGCTCGCGTGCACAACCCCGCCGTGGCGCAGCGTCTGGCGCAAATCCAGGCCAGAGACACTGAGCGCAACAGCAGCTACACCGTGCGTGCTCAGGCGCAGCGTCAGCGCTTTAACCTGCCAGCGTGGCCCACCACCACCATCGGTTCTTTCCCGCAGACCACCGAGATTCGCGGCCTGCGCCTCGACTTCAAAAAAGGCAACATTGACGGCGGCCACTACCGCACCGGTATCGCGGAACACATCCGGCAGGCGATTGCGGAGCAGGAGCGTCTGGGGCTCGACGTGCTGGTGCATGGCGAAGCCGAGCGTAACGACATGGTGGAGTACTTCGGCGAAAACCTCGACGGCTTTGTTTTCACGCAGAACGGCTGGGTACAGAGCTACGGCTCGCGCTGTGTTAAGCCGCCGGTGATCATCGGGGACGTCAGCCGCCCGCAGCCGATCACCGTCGAGTGGGCAAAGTATGCGCAGTCGCTGACCGACAAACCGGTGAAGGGCATGCTGACCGGACCGGTCACCATCCTGTGCTGGTCGTTCCCGCGGGAAGACGTGACGCGCGAAACCATCGCAAAACAGATTGCGCTGGCGCTGCGCGACGAAGTGCAGGACCTGGAAAAAGCCGGTATCGGCATCATTCAGATTGACGAACCGGCGCTGCGTGAAGGCTTGCCGCTGCATCAGTCTGACTGGGCAGCCTACCTGCGCTGGGCGGTGGACGCGTTCCGCCTCAACGCTGCAGTGGCGCAGGACGAGACGCAGATTCACACCCACATGTGTTATTGCGAGTTCAACGACATCATGGATTCGATCGCCGCGCTGGACGCCGACGTGATCACTATCGAAACCTCACGTTCTGATATGGATCTGCTGGATGCGTTTAAAGCGTTTGAATATCCCAATGAAATCGGGCCGGGCGTGTATGACATCCACTCTCCCAACGTACCGAGCGTGGAGTGGATGGAAGATCTGCTGCGCAAAGCGGCGCAGAGTATTCCGCAGCAGCGCCTGTGGGTGAACCCGGACTGTGGCCTGAAAACGCGCGGCTGGAGTGAAACGCGTCAGGCGCTGGCCAACATGGTGAAAGCGGCGCAGAAGCTGCGCGCCGAAACCGTTTGATGGCAGGATAATACGTTGTGTTGTTGAGTTGGGGCGCGCTGGCGCCCCTTTTTTATTCCGCGTTCGGCGCGACGCCATACTGCTTAAACCACGCCAGCATGCGCTGCCAGCCATCCTGTGCGGAATCGGCGTGGTAGCTCGGACGATAGTCGGCGTTGAAGGCGTGGCCAGCTTCCGGATACACCACAATCTCGGCTTTGGCATTGGCCGCGTGCAGGGCCTGGCGCATCTTATCGATACTCTCCAGTGGAATGCTTTCATCCTGGCCGCCGTACAGGCCCAGCACCGGTGCATTCAAATCCACTGCAATATCAATAGGATGTTTCTGCTGCTTCAGCGTTTTCTCGCCCTCCAGACGACCGTACCAGGCGGCGGCGGCGCGCACCTGCGGATTATGAGCGGCAAACAACCAGCTGATGCGACCGCCCCAGCAGAAACCGGTGATCGCCAGACGACGGATATCGCCGCCGTGGCGCGCCGCCCAGTTGGCCACGTGGTCGAGATCCGACAGTACCTGCGAATCCGGCACTTTGCTCACCAGCTCTTTGAACAGGGTGGGGATATCGTTGTAATCGTTGGGATCGCCTTCGCGGAAATAGAGCTCCGGCGCCACGGCGAGATAGCCTTCCAGTGCCAGACGGCGGCACAGATCGCGGATGTGCTCGTGCACGCCGAAAATTTCCTGCACCACCAGCACGACCGGCAGCGTGCCGCTAAACTGTTGCGGACGAGCATAATAAGCCGGCAGGTTCTCACCCTGGCTCGGCACGGACGTCTCGCCCGCGTGAATGGCATCGCTGGCGGTAATGATGGTGCTGGCTGCGGTGGGCTGCACCGCTAGCGCAAAGCCGTCGGTGGCGGATTTTTGTGCCATATTGTCTTCGGTTTTCATGGTTCTCTCCGTGCTAGCAAGTGCGCAATCACGTAACTATAGCCTGGCCTTACGGCAAGGCTGGCGTAGGGTACGAGGGATGGTTAACCTGATCTGCTTCTCTATTAACACTGCCTTTTACGGTTACACAGCACCGCTTGTAGCAATTCAGCGCAGCAGACCGCTAATATGTGATTAGAGTCACACAATATTTTTAGTTCAATGTAACTTTCATTATTGATAGTGAATTCAGTCACATATTTATCCGGGCCGCTGACGTAAAGTGGCGCGCTTATTCCCCCTTATCTTCCAGGAGTCTGATATGGCCCAGTCTGACGTTTTCCACCTTGGCATCACCAAAGCCGATTTGAAAGGAGCCACGCTGGCGATTGTTCCTGGCGATCCGGAGCGCGTGAAGAAAATCGCGGCGCTGATGGAGAATCCTCAGCACCTCGCGTCGCACCGTGAATTCACCACCTGGCTGGCGGAGATCGACGGCAAACCGGTGGTTGTCTGTTCCACCGGTATTGGCGGTCCGTCCACCTCTATCGCCGTTGAAGAGCTGGCGCAGCTGGGCGTGCGTACCTTCCTGCGTGTGGGTACCACCGGCGCGATTCAGCCACACATCAACGTGGGTGATGTGCTGGTGACCACCGCCTCGGTCCGTCTGGACGGTGCCAGCCTGCACTTTGCGCCGATGGAATTCCCGGCGGTGGCTGACTTCGCCTGTACCACCGCGCTGGTGGCCGCGGCAGAAGCCTGCGGTGCGACCACGCATATTGGTGTCACCGCCTCGTCAGACACCTTCTATCCTGGCCAGGAGCGCTACGACACCTTCTCCGGACGCGTGGTGAGCCGCTTCCAGGGCTCGATGAAAGAGTGGCAGCAAATGGGCGTGCTTAACTATGAGATGGAATCCGCTACACTGTTAACCATGTGCGCCAGTCAGGGACTGCGTGCCGGCATGGTGGCTGGCGTCATCGTGAATCGCACGCAAAAAGAGATCCCGGATGCGGCCACTATGAAGCAGACAGAAAGCGATGCGGTGAAAATTGTGGTGGATGCCGCGCGTCGTTTACTTTAGCGCGCCAGTCAGGGAATGATTTCGAGACCAGGCTTATAGGGAGCTCAGCAATTGCCTGATTAGAATGCGCGCAATTTCAGTCGATTCTGAGAAATTTCCTATGCGCAAAACGATCTCTGTCCCACGTCCGGGTTTTACCAGCCGCCCTGCTGCAATGCAGGCCCGCGTTGAGAGTGCCGCCGCGCGCTTTCGTCAGGCAATGGCCGCGTCAGATTATCCTCTGGCGCGCCAGTGCTGCGAAGAAGTGCTGCGCGTCATGCCTAACCAGATGCAGGTGCTCAGCGACTACGCGCTGACGCTGATGCGCGTCGGCGAACATAAAAAATCCTACAAGATTTACCAGAAAATCTATCAGGCACCGGCGGCGCAGCGCGCGCAGGCGTCGGAAACCTGGCTGGATGGCCTGACGGAAGTGTGTGGCTGGCTGGATAAGACAGATGAAGTGGCGCGTTATGGCCTCGAATCGCTCACCCAATCTGACATGCGTTTCAGTCAGGGCGCGAAAGCGACTTTTCCCGCACCGGCGCCTGCGCCGATTAACCGCAGCAATCCGGCAGAAAATATCATCTCCTTCAGCCTGTACGGCGGTCAGCCGCGCTACTGCGAAACCCTGATTAAAAACGTTGAGGTGGCGCGCGAGCTCTATCCGGACTGGATGTGCCGCATCTATCTCGACGATAGCGTGCCGCAGCACGTGTGGCAGCGCCTGACCCAGCCAAACACCCAGCTGGTGGATATGTCGCAGGAGAAAACCATTTTCCCTACGCTGTGGCGCTTTCTGGTGATGGACGATGCCAGCGTAAAACGCTACATCGTGCGGGATGCGGATTCGCTGCTGTCAGAGCGCGAAGTGGCAGCCGTCGACGCCTGGCTGGCTTCGCCATTCTGGTTCCACCACATGCGCGATTATTACTCGCACACCGAGCTGTTACTGGCCGGCATGTGGGGCGGCTGTCACGGCGTGTTTCACAACTTGGAACAGCAGATGCGCGACTTTATCGCGCAGTATGACGGCAGCGAGCGCTTTACCGACCAGTACTTCCTCAAGGTAGCGCTGTGGCCTACGGTACGCGACAGCATCCTCAATCACGACGATATCTTTCACTTCCACCACGCGCAGCCGTGGCCGGCGCATGCGCCGATTCGCTGGCAGACCGACAGCTTCCACGTCGGCAGCAACGCCGGTTTCGCCAGCATGGCCGGCAAAGTGACCAACGCCGAAAATGGCCAGCAGCAGGTGGAGCTGACTTACGGCGGCAACAGCTGGTGCTATCCGGCGAAGGTGAAAAGCGACAGTGAATGGGTGCTGCCGATGCCGTTTTTCCTGATTGACGCCTGGAAAGCGGGCGACCTGACCGTGCGCGCCCTGTAGTTGCCCGGACGGTGCCCATCGCGCCCGCGATAAAATCCGCGGGTTGCCATGAATGTTCTGGACATTCATACAGTGGCGCTCTACCTTCTCCTCAGCGAGACGATCCGCGGGGGGATTATGGATCAGCAACTTATCATCAGCGGCGCGCTGGCGCTGGCCGGTTTGGGCATTGGCTGGATTATTGCCCAGCTGCGCGCCGGCCATCAGCACGCCAGCTTCACCACCGAACGCCGCCTGCTGGAACAGGCGCAGCAGCGTCAGCAGCAGCAGCTGGAACAGCTGCAACAGCAACTGCAGCAGCGCGAACAGGAGTTGCGCCAGCTACACGGCACGCTAAGCGGCGCGCAGGAGCGCCTGCAGCAGCTGGATTACTGGCGGGCCGAGAGTGAACAGCTCAGCCGCGAGCTGCGTAATCAGCTGGAAGTTAACAGCGCGCAGGAAGCCGAACTTCGGGAAGTCACCATTCGATTAGAAGAGACGCGTTTCGCCGCTGAGGAGAAGCAGCGTCTGCTGACCAACAGCGAACAGCGCCTGAGTGCGCAGTTTGAAAACCTCGCCAACCGAATCTTCGAAAACAGCGGAAAACGCGTCGACGAGCAGAACCGGCAGAGCCTCAACAGCCTGATCGGCCCGCTGCGCGAACAGCTGGATGGCTTCCGCCGCCAGGTCAACGATAGCTTCGGCCAGGAAGCGCGTGAACGCCACACACTGGCGCATGAGATTCGTCAGCTGCAGCAGCTCAACGCGCAGATGGCGCAGGAAGCGATCAACCTCACCAAAGCGCTGAAGGGCGACAATAAAATTCAGGGCAACTGGGGCGAAGTGGTGCTCAGCCGGGTGCTGGAGGCGTCGGGCCTGCGCGAAGGCTACGAGTTCCAGACCCAGGTCAGTGTGCAGCTGGAGCAGCAGGGCCGTATGCAACCGGATGTGATTGTGCGTCTGCCGCAGGGTAAAGATGTGGTAATTGACGCCAAAATGACGCTGATTGCCTATGAGCGCTACTTCAACGCCGACGATGAGCTGACGCGCGAGCAGGCGATTCAGGAGCACATCAACGCGGTGCGCGGCCATATCCGGCTGCTGGGGCGTAAAGATTATCAACAATTGCCCGGTTTACGCTCGCTGGATTATGTGCTGATGTTTATTCCGGTCGAACCGGCGTTTCTGCTGGCGATCGACCGCCAGCCGGAGCTGATCAGCGAAGCGCTGCAGCAAAACATTATGCTGGTCAGCCCGACCACGCTGCTGGTGGCGCTGCGCACCATTAATAATCTGTGGCGCTATGAGCATCAGAGCCGTAATGCCCAGCGCATCGCCGACCGCGCTGCGCGCTTGTACGACAAGATGCGGCTGTTTGTCGATGACATGAGCGGCATCGGGCATAGCCTCGACAAAGCGCAGCAGAGTTATCAGCTGGCGATGAAAAAGCTGGCGCAGGGGCGCGGCAACCTGATCGCCCAGAGCGAGTCGTTTCGTGCGCTTGGCGTAGAGATCAAACGGCCCATCAACCCGCAACTGGCAGAGCAGGCGCAGCCCGACGCGGCGGATGATACATGGGCCGATGACAGCGAGCCCGCTGAAAATGCGGCAGATTCTTCCGCCGCATCCCTGCGCCGCATCAACGAATAACACGCCGGTGGCGTGCTCGGATCGCCCGACTCTGATACACTTCGGGAAGTATTGTTTGTGGAACAGGTAAAACCGATGGCAGATGAATCACAGCAGGAAACTACCCATTTTGGCTTTCAGACCGTCGCCAAAAGTGAAAAGGCCGATAAAGTCGCGGACGTGTTTCACTCCGTCGCGGCGAAATATGACCTGATGAACGATCTGATGTCGTTCGGCATCCATCGCGTCTGGAAGCGTTTTACCATCGACAGCAGCGGCGTGCGCCGCGGTCAGCGTGTCCTGGATCTGGCCGGCGGTACCGGCGATCTGACGGCAAAATTCTCGCGCCTGGTCGGTGAAACCGGTCAGGTGGTGCTGGCGGACATCAACAGCTCAATGCTGAAGATGGGACGCGAAAAGCTGCGCAATCTCGGCGTAACCGGCAACGTCAGCTACGTGCAGGCTAACGCAGAAGCGCTGCCGTTCCCGGATAACTATTTCGACTGCATCACCATCTCCTTCGGCCTGCGTAACGTGACCGAAAAAGAGAAGGCGCTGGCGTCGATGTTCCGCGTGCTCAAGCCGGGCGGCCGTCTGCTGGTGCTGGAGTTCTCTAAACCGGTTTTCGATCCGCTGAGCAAAGCCTACGACACTTACTCTTTCCACATTCTGCCGCGCATCGGCCAGCTGGTGGCAAAAGACGCGGAGAGCTATCGCTACCTGGCGGAGTCGATTCGTATGCATCCGGATCAGGAAACCCTGAAGGCGATGATGAACGACGCTGGCTTTGAAAATACCAGCTACTACAACATGACCGGCGGCATTGTGGCGCTGCATCGTGGCTTTAAGTTCTGATTAATCATGACTTTTACCCCTCTCATCACCGGCGGTCTTGAGACCGCCCTGAACCGTGTGTTGTACCGCGATCGCAGCCTGAAAACCGCACGCCAGCGTCTGGCCGGCAAAGTCCTGCTGCTGCGCCTGCAGGAGCTGGATTTTCCGCTGGTGCTGGTGTTCAGTGAAAACCAGCTGGATGTGCTGAGTGACTGGCAGGACCGCAGCGACTGCAGCGTCAGCCTGCGTTTCAGCACGCTGCCTAAGCTGCGCGATCGTCAGCAGCTGACCAGCCTGATTCGCAGCGGTGAGCTGGACGTGGAAGGCGATCTGCAGGTGGTACAGCAATTCTCCGCGCTGATGGATCTGGCTGAACTCGACCCGGCGGAATATCTCGCGCCGTGGGTGGGCGACATCGCGGCACAGGGCATCAGCCAGGCCGCTCAGCGTGCGCTGGCCCAGCTCAGACAGCAGGTCACCCGCCGTCAGGATTATCTGGGGCAGGTGCTGACCGAAGAGTGGCGCGTGGCACCGGGGGCGCTGGAGCAGGCGTGGTTTTGTGAGGAGGTAGAAGCGATGGAACGTGCGCTTAATGCGTTTGAGGCGCGTTTGGCACAGCTGGAGGCGAAATGACGCTGGGAGAAATTCGGCGCTTATACTTCATTATCAAAGTTTTTCTGACCTACGGGCTGGATGAACTGATTCCGCATATGCGCATTACGCTGCCGCTGCGGCTGTGGCGACGCTGTGTTTTCTGGATCCCCAACCGGCACAAAGAAGCTGAGATGGGCATCCGTCTGCGTCTGGCCATGGAGCAGCTCGGTCCGGTTTGGATCAAGTTCGGTCAGATGCTCTCGACGCGCCGCGACCTGTTCCCGCCGAAAATTGCCGATGAGCTGGCGATTCTGCAGGACCGCGTGGCACCGTTCGACGGCGTGAAAGCCAAAGCGCAGATTGAGCGTTCGATTGGCGGCCCGGTGGAAACCTGGTTCGACGACTTCGATATCAAACCGCTGGCATCGGCTTCGATCGCCCAGGTGCATACCGCGACGCTGAAATCCAACGGCCGCGAAGTGGTGATCAAAGTGATTCGCCCGGATATCCTGCCGGTGATCAAAGCTGACATGAAGCTGATTTACCGCCTGGCGCGCTGGGTGCCACGTCTGCTACCGGACGGTCGCCGTCTGCGTCCGATGGAAGTGGTGCGCGACTACGAAAAAACGCTGATTGATGAACTCAATCTGCTGCGTGAAGCTGCCAATGCGATTCAGCTGCGTCGCAACTTTGACCAGAGCCGCATGCTGTACGTGCCGGAAGTGTTCTCCGACTACTGCAGTGAGACCATGCTGGTAATGGAGCGCATTTATGGCATTCCTATCTCCGACGTTGCCACGCTGGAGCAGCACGGCGTCAACATGAAGCTGCTGGCCGAACGCGGCGTGCAGGTGTTCTTCACCCAGGTGTTCCGCGACAGCTTCTTCCATGCCGATATGCATCCCGGCAACATCTTCGTCAGCTACGAGCATCCGGAAGATCCGCAGTATATTGGCATTGACTGCGGCATCGTTGGCTCGCTGAACAAAGAAGATAAGCGCTACCTGGCGGAAAACTTCATCGCCTTCTTCAACCGCGACTACCGCAAAGTGGCCGAGCTGCACGTCGACTCGGGCTGGGTACCGCCGGATACCAACGTGGAAGATTTTGAGTTCGCGATTCGCACCGTGTGCGAGCCGATTTTCGAAAAGCCGCTGGCGGAAATCTCCTTTGGTCACGTGCTGCTCAATCTGTTCAACACCGCGCGCCGTTTCAATATGGAAGTGCAGCCGCAGCTGGTGCTGCTGCAGAAAACCCTGCTGTACATCGAGGGCATTGGTCGTCAGCTCTATCCGCAGCTCGATCTGTGGAAAACCGCCAAGCCGTTCCTGGAGGACTGGATTAAGGATCAGATCGGCATTCCGGCCATCCTGCGGGCGGTGAAAGAGAAGGCGCCGTTCTGGGCGGAGAAACTGCCGGAGCTGCCGGAGCTTTTTTACGACAGTATGCGCCAGCACAAGTTATTGCAGCACAGTGTCGATAAACTCGTCACCGATTTGAACGCGCAGCGCACCCGTCATCATCAGGCACGTTATCTGTTTGGCGTCGGGGCTACACTGTTATTAAGTGGCACCGCCGTGCTGTTGAGCCGGCCTGACTGGGACTTCTTCCCGGCGCTGTTAATGGCCGCCGGCATCGTTACCTGGCTCATCGGCTGGCGCAAGACAAACTGATTGTCTGCCTGGTGCAAATCGCGTAATGTCGCAGGCTTAAGTCCGGGTAAAAACGGACTTTCTGTGCGTTACAGTTAACCGTTTTTCACAGAATATTAGAGGCATATCTCATGGGCGGTATCAGTATTTGGCAATTGTTAATCATTGCCGTCATTGTTGTACTTCTGTTCGGTACCAATAAGCTTCGTAACCTGGGTTCGGATTTAGGCTCTTCCATTCGCGGTTTCAAAAAAGCCATGAGCGATGAAGACGAGAAAAAGGATCAACCGAAAGAGCAGGACGCTGACTTCAACGCCAAACTGGCAGACAAACAGCACACCCCGGCGAGCAAAGACGACGCCCGGGACAAGTAAGGTAAAACTGTGTTCGATATTGGTTTTAGTGAACTGGTATTGGTGTTCGTGATCGGGCTGATTGTACTGGGCCCGCAGCGCTTACCGGTTGCGGTGAAAACCGTGGTTGGCTGGATCCGGGCCATTCGCTCGCTGGCTGCTAATGTGCAGAACGAACTGGCCCAGGAGCTGAAACTGCAGGAGCTGCAGGACAGCCTGAAAAAGGTCGAAGAGGCAGGACGCGGCACGCTGTCGCCGGAGCTGAAGCAATCCATGGAAGAGCTGCGTAAAACCGCGGACTCCATGAAGCGCTCGGTGCAGCAGAGCATCGATATCGAAAAAGCGGAAGATGAAGCCAACACCATTCATCAGCCGCCCGCTGCCGCGCCACAGCCCGCTGCCGCACCGCAGCCCGCTGAGCCGCACAGCGTCGTGACACCGGCCAGCGCGGCACATCAGGCCAGCGCCCCGGCGCAGGCGCCGCAGCCTGCACCAGCCACCAGCCACACCGATTCCGTCGCGCCTGCGACCACTCCTCCCGTAAAAGATGAACGATAAACATGGCCGTTGAAGATACCCAACCGCTCATCAGCCATCTGATTGAGCTGCGCAAGCGTCTGCTGAACTGCATCATCGCGGTGTTTGTTATCTTCCTGTGTCTGGTTTACTTCGCCAACGACATCTATCACGCGGTGGCAGCGCCTCTGATTAGCCAGATGCCCGCCGGCGCCAGCATGATCGCCACCGACGTGGCCTCACCGTTCTTTACGCCGATCAAACTGACCATCATTGTGTCGGTGTTTCTTGCGGTGCCGGTGATTCTTTATCAGGTCTGGGCGTTTGTCGCCCCCGCGCTGTATCGCCATGAGCGCCGTCTGGTGATGCCGCTGCTGTTCTCCAGTACGCTGCTGTTTTATGTCGGCGTGGCCTTTGCCTACTTCATTGTGTTCCCGCTGGCATTTGGCTTCTTCGCCAAAACCGCGCCGCAGGGCGTCACCATCGCCACGGACATCACCAACTACCTCGACTTTGTCATGACGCTGTTCATGGCGTTTGGCGTGGCGTTTGAGGTACCGATTGCCATCGTGCTGCTGTGCTGGACCGGCATTACCAGCCCGGACGATCTGAAAAAGAAACGGCCGTATATTCTGGTCGGCGCGTTTGTGGTTGGGATGTTGCTCACACCGCCGGACGTTTTCTCGCAAACTTTGCTCGCTATTCCGATGTACTGCCTGTTTGAAGTCGGCGTATTCTTCTCCCGCTACTATGTGGGTAAAGGACGTCAGGCGGCAGACGATGAGGAACAGAACCCCGACGCCTGATGTCTTTTATGCAGGGCATCCCGCTGATGGGGTGATGATGAATCTTAACCGCCCGCCTGCCGGGCGGTTTTTCTATCCGTCGCTTTAAGACGGAATGGGGAGCAAACATGTTTGATATCGGTGTAAACCTGACCAGCACGCAATTCGCAAAAGATCGCGATCAGGTGGTAAAACGCGCGCGCGAAGCAGGCGTCACCGGCCTGTTAATCACCGGCACCAATGCCCTGGAGAGCCAGCAGGCGCGTCAGCTGGCGACCCGGCACGCGGGCTACTGCTGGTCGACCGCCGGCGTGCACCCGCATCATGCCAGCGAGTGGTCGGCGGAAACTGCCAGTACGCTGCGCCGCCTGGCTGACAGCGAGCAGGTGGTGGCGATTGGTGAATGCGGACTCGACTTCAACCGGAATCTTTCCGCGCACGAGCAGCAGGAGTACGCGTTTGATGCGCAGCTCCAGCTGGCGGCGGAACTGCAGTTGCCGGTGTTTTTACACTGTCGTGAGGCACATGAACGTTTTCTGGCGGTACTGCAGCCGTGGCTGCCGAAACTGGTAGGCGCGGTGGTGCACTGTTTTACCGGCACGCGTGACGAGCTGGAAGCCTGCCTGGCGCTGGGGTTATCGGTGGGCATTACCGGCTGGGTGTGCGATGAACGGCGCGGAATGGCGCTGCGTGACATGCTGCCGCTGATTCCGGCAGATCGTCTGCTGCTGGAGACCGACGCGCCCTATCTGCTGCCGCGCGATATGCGTCCGCGTCCGACCTCGCGCCGTAACGAACCCTGCTTTCTGCCGCATATCGTTCAGCAGGTGGCGCACTGGCGTGGTGAACAGCCAGACGCACTGGCGGCACGCGTCGACCACAATGCACGTCAGCTATTCAGGCTGGCTTAAACCTTACGGAACTGCTTGTTGTCCACGCTGCGCATCACCTGTTTATTCAGCAGGTTAAGCAGCAGGATTGAGCGGGTTTCACCATCGGGCTCGGCAAAAATAGCGCGCAGCCCTTCAAAGGTGCCGTCGGTGATCAGCACTTCATCACCGACCTGCGGCGTTTCCGGATCCAGCAGGATCTGCGGCGCATCAGTTTGCAGCGCTTCGATCACTTCATAAGGCACCGTCGCGGGCATGGCACCAAAGCGCACAAAGTGGCTGACGCCGCGCGTGCTGCTGATGGTGGTGGTGTGAATCGCTTCCGGATCGAATTCGATAAACAGATAGTTGGGAAACAGCGGCTCACTCACGGTGGTGCGTTTGCCGCGCACAATCTTCTCCAGAGCGATCATCGGGCTGAGGCAATTCACCTCCTGCCGCTCAAGATGCTCCTTCGCGCGCAACAGCTGACCACGTTTGCAATAGAGTAAGTACCAGGATTCCATAACTGCTCCCAAATAATGGACGCTAAGAATAACAAACCTGTTGTCAGAGTTATAGCGCATCGGCGGCCGGAAACCCGGTCACACAAGAAAAATCTCTACGAATTTTCCGATTGGTGCGGCGAACTAACGCTTTTCAGCAAGAAAATTGACGTCTGGCGATCATCTGTATCAGACTGCCAACCCATTAGACGAAGAAAAAGGACGGGCTGATGGAACTGTTTTTACTGAGCAATGGCAAAGTGGCCGACGATGCGCCGCTGCTGAGCTATGCGCATCCGCAGCTGCACGCGATGATTGCCCAGCGCGGTATCACCTCGGCGGTGCTGGTGCCCTACGCCATTATTCGTGACGATCACGCCCAGCGTGCGCAGGCGTTGTCTCAGTCACTGGGCATTCCGGTGCGCACGGTACATGAGTTCGAGACACCGGTTGCGGCCATTGAGCAGGCGGAGCTGATTCTGGTGAGCGGCGGCAATACCTGGCTGCTGAACCAGATGCTGCACGAGCAGGGGCTGATCGTGGCGATTCAAAGCGCAGTGCGCGAGCGCGATGTCCCTTACGTTGGCTGGAGCGCGGGCTGCAACGTGGCGACACCGTCGATTCGCACCACCAATGATATGCCGGTACGCAGCAGCGTGGTGCTGCCTGCGCTGGGGCTGTTCCCGGTGCAAATCAATCCTCACTATCTTGATGCGCACGTCAGCGGCCATATGGGCGAAACCCGTGATGAGCGTCTGGCCGAATTCTGCGCGGTGAATCCGCAGGAGTCGGTGATTGCGCTGCGGGAAGCCAGCTTCCTGCACGTCAGTGAGAACCGTCTGCGCTACTACAGCGCGCGCGGTGAAGATTTCAAAGTGTTCCGTCACGGTGAAGCGATTGCCGCTTATCACGATGTGCTGGCCCTGCAGTCGCTGGTGCCGTTTTCCTGTCAGCCCGCCTGACGCAGAAACTCAAACACGCTGGCGTGAACAAACTTATAATGACGCTTCACTCTGGCCGGAAGACTAACGCCGCATGAAATATCAGGATTTACGAGACTTTCTCGCGCTGCTGGAACAGCGCGGCGAGTTAAAGCGCATCACTCAGGAGATCGATCCTGTCCTCGAGATGACCGAAATCGCCGACCGCACGCTGCGGGCCGGTGGTCCGGCGCTGCTGTTCGAAAACCCGAAGGGCTACAGCATGCCGGTGCTGTGCAACCTGTTTGGCACGCCGAAGCGCGTAGCAATGGGTATGGGCCAGGAAGAGGTCAGCGCGCTGCGCGAAGTGGGTAAGCTGCTGGCGTTTCTGAAAGAGCCGGAGCCGCCGAAAGGGTTCCGCGATCTGTTCGATAAGATGCCGCAGTTCAAACAGGTGCTGAACATGCCGACCAAACGGCTGCGTAATGCGCCGTGTCAGGAAGAGATTTTCAGCGGTGACGAGGTCGACCTGGCGCGCATCCCGGTCATGAAATGCTGGCCGGGCGATGCGGCGCCGCTGATTACCTGGGGATTAACCGTCTCGCGTGGACCGCATAAAGAGCGGCAGAACCTCGGCATTTATCGTCAGCAGGTGATTGGTAAAAATCGGGTGATCATGCGCTGGCTGTCGCATCGCGGTGGCGCGCTGGATTTCCAGGAGTGGTGCAAAGCGCATCCCGGTGAACGCTTCCCGGTGGCGGTGGCGCTGGGCGCCGATCCGGCCACCATTCTTGGCGCGGTCACGCCGGTGCCGGATACGCTATCGGAATATGCGTTTGCCGGTCTGCTGCGCGGCAACAAAACCGAGGTGGTGAAGTGCGTCTCGAACGATCTGGAAGTGCCGGCCAGCGCCGAAATCGTGCTGGAAGGCTACATCGAACCGGGCGACATGGCGCCGGAAGGGCCGTACGGCGATCACACCGGCTACTACAATGAAGTAGACAGCTTCCCGGTGTTTACCGTGACGCACGTGACCCAGCGGCGCAACCCGATTTATCACTCCACCTACACCGGCCGTCCGCCGGATGAGCCCGCGGTACTGGGCGTGGCGCTGAACGAAGTGCTGGTGCCGATTCTGATCAAACAGTTCCCGGAGATTGTGGATTTCTATCTGCCGCCGGAAGGCTGCTCTTATCGCCTCGCGGTAGTGACGATTAAAAAACAGTATGCCGGTCACGCCAAGCGCGTGATGTTCGGCGTGTGGTCGTTCCTGCGCCAGTTTATGTACACCAAGTTTGTGATTGTGTGTGACGATGACGTCAACGCGCGTGACTGGAACGACGTGATTTGGGCCATCACCACGCGGATGGATCCGGCGCGTGATACGGTACTGGTAGAAAACACGCCAATTGACTATCTCGACTTCGCTTCGCCGGTTTCCGGACTTGGCTCGAAGATGGGACTGGATGCCACCAACAAGTGGCCGGGTGAAACCCAGCGTGAATGGGGGACGCCGATTGTGAAAGATCCTGCGGTTACGGCGCGTATTGATGCAATCTGGGATGAGTTAGCGATCTTTGCCGAGCCGCCGCAGCGCTGATGGCGGCTGAGAACCATAAAAAAGGGCACCTATGACGACGTTAAGCTGCAAAGTGACTTCGGTTGAAGCAATTACGGACACGGTTTACCGCGTGCGGTTAATTCCGGCGGCGGATTTTAGCTTCCGCGCCGGCCAGTATCTGATGGTGGTGATGGATGAGCGCGACAAGCGCCCGTTTTCGCTGGCATCGACGCCAATGGAAAAGGACATCATTGAGCTGCACATTGGTGCCTCAGAGCTGAACCTGTACGCCATGGCGGTGATGGATCGCATCAAAAATGATCGGCAGATCACCGTAGATATGCCGCACGGCGACGCCTGGCTGCGTGAAGACAGCGCGCGGCCGATTGTGCTGATTGCCGGCGGCACCGGCTTCTCCTATGCGCGTTCGATTCTGCTGACCGCGCTGGCGCAGCAGCCGGATCGCGATATCGCTATCTACTGGGGCGGCCGCGAGCTGAGACATCTGTACGATCTGGATGAACTCAATGCGCTGGCGGTGAAGCATCCGAACCTGAAAGTGATTCCGGTGGTGGAGCAGCCGGCGGAGGACTGGCAGGGGCGCAGCGGCACGGTGCTGACCGCGGTAATGCAGGATTATGCCAGCCTGAGTGGACACGATATCTACATTGCCGGCCGGTTTGAGATGGCAAAAATTGCCCGCGAGCGCTTCTGTGCCGAACGTGGTGCGTTAGAAGCGCAGATGTATGGCGATGCGTTTGCCTTTATCTGATGCGTGACACGGTGCGCATGCACGTGCCGCTGCAAAAAAAAGCCCGCCCGGTTGGGCGGGAACACGTGCAAGTGTAGTGGTCAACGTATTAAACCCGTTCGAATACCGTCGCGATGCCCTGGCCTAAGCCAATGCACATGGTTGCCAGACCAAACTGTGCATCGCGACGCTCCATCAGATTCAGCAACGTCGTGCTGATACGCGCGCCGGAACATCCCAGCGGATGCCCGAGTGCGATTGCGCCGCCGTTAAGGTTCACTTTCTCATCCAGCTGCTCCAGCAGCCCTAAATCTTTCAGGCACGGCAGCGTCTGCGCGGCGAAGGCTTCGTTGAGTTCGAACAGATCGATATCCTGCACGCTCAGCCCGGCGCGCTTCAGCGCCAGCTTACTGGCCGGTACCGGACCGTAACCCATGATCGACGGATCGCAGCCAACCACCGCCATGCTGCGGATGCGTGCGCGCGGCGACAGCCCCAGTTCGCGCGCGCGGCTTTCGCTCATGATCAGCATGGCGGCCGCGCCGTCGGACAGCGCCGACGAACTGCCGGCGGTAACCGTGCCGTTGACCGGATCGAACGCCGGACGCAGCGCGGCTAAGCCTTCAAGGCTGGTGTCTTCGCGAATCACTTCATCGCTGTCATAGCGTTTCAGCACGCCATCGGCATCGTGGCCGTAGGTCGGCACGATTTCGCGTTTGAAATCACCGCGCTGAGTGGCGGCCGCAGCGCGCTGGTGTGAACGCAGCGCGAAGGCATCCTGCTGTTCACGGCTGATGTGGTGCATGCGCGCCAGCATCTCGGCGGTCAGCCCCATCATGCCCGCCGCTTTCGCCACGGTGCGCCCCAGGCCGGGATGAAAATCCACGCCGTGGTTCATCGGTACGTGGCCCATATGTTCCACGCCGCCAATCAGACAGCTGTGGGCATCGCCGACCATAATCGCGCGCGCCGCATCGTGCAGCGCCTGCATGGACGAGCCGCACAGGCGATTGACGGTGCTGGCCGGCACGCGATGCGGGATCTCCGCCAGCAGCGCGGCGTTGCGGGCGATATTAAAGCCCTGTTCCAGCGTCTGCTGCACGCAGCCCCAGATAATGTCATCCAGCGCGGCGGCATCGACGGCCGGATTGCGGCTGAGGAGTTCGCGCATCAGATGGGCGGAGAGATCCTCGGCGCGCACCTGGCGAAAGGCGCCGCCTTTGGAACGGCCCATCGGCGTGCGCACGGCATCAACAATCACTACGTTTTCCATGTTCATTACCTCAGGCAGTTTGCAGCGCCGCTGCGTCAATCGGTTGAGCGACGGGATACCAGCTCTGATGCTGGTGGGCTTTCTGAACCAGCAGCTCAGGCAGCGCGTACAGTGGGCCGAGCGCGAGGTAGCGTTTAGCCTGATCGACGACATTGCTGATGCCCAGCGTGTCCATATAGCGGAACGCGCCACCGCGGAACGGCGGGAAGCCTAAGCCATACACCAGCGCCATATCCGCCTCGGCGGGGGAAGCGATGATGTTTTCTTCGAGGCAGCGCACCACTTCGTTGAGCATCGGCAGCATCATGCGGTTGGCGATCTCTTCATCGCTGAATACCCGCTTCGGTTCACATACCGGCTCCAGCAGCGCATCGACATCTGCATCGGCGCGCTTCTGCGCTTTGCCTTTTTTATCCTGTTCCCAGCGGTAAAAGCCCTGGCCATTTTTCTGGCCGTAGCGTTTGGCTTCGAACAGCACATCAATGGCATCGCGGTAATCTTTCTGCATCCGCGACGGGAAGCCCTGCGCCATCACCTGTTGTGCATGATGCGCGGTATCAATGCCCACCACGTCCAGCAGCCACGCCGGCCCCATTGGCCAGCCAAAATGCTTCTCCATCACTTTATCGATCTGGCGGAAGTCCGCGCCGTCGCGCAGTAGCAGGCTGAAGGCGGCAAAGTAGGGGAACAGTACGCGGTTCACAAAGAAGCCGGGGCAGTCATTCACCACAATCGGCGTTTTGCCCATCTTGCTGGCCCACGCCACCACTTTACTGATGGTGGCTTCAGAAGTTTGCGCACCGCGAATCACTTCGACCAGCGGCATACGCGGCACCGGATTGAAGAAGTGCATGCCGCAGAAATTTTGCGGACGCTGCAGCGCCTGCGCCAGCTGGCTGATTGGAATGGTGGAGGTATTCGAGGCCAGCACGGCATCATCCCGCAGCTGCTGCTCGGTTTCAGCCAGCACTTTGGCTTTGATTTGCGGGTTCTCGACCACCGCTTCGACCACCACATCGGCGCGATCAAAGCCGCTGTAATCCAGCGTCGGCTGAATGCTCGCCAGCACGCTCGCCAGCCTGGTACCGTCGATTTTGCCGCGCTCCAGCTGCTTATTAAGCAGCTTGCTGGCTTCATTCATGCCCAGCGTCAGCGCCTGCGGATTAATATCTTTCATCTTCACCGGCACGCCTTTCCAGGCCGACTGCCAGGCGATCCCGCCGCCCATGATGCCTGCGCCCAGTACCGCCGCCTGCTCTGGCGTGCCGGCCGCGCTGCTGTGTTTCTTCGCCAGGCCTTTTACGTACTGGTCATTGAGGAATATGCCGACCAGCGCGCGTGCCACATCACTCTGCGCCAGCGGCACAAAAGCAGCGGTTTCCAGCTTCAGCGCATCATCACGACCTAAGCCCGCTGCCGCTTCGATGGTTCGCACCGCGGCGATCGGCGCTGGATAGTGTTTACCGGCGGTTTGCTGCACCATGCTTTTGGCGAGGGTAAAACTCATCGCAGCTTCAATCGGGCTGAGCTTAAGCGGTGCCAGCTTCGGCGCACGACGCGCCTGCCAGCTGCCCTGGGCTATGGCGTCCTGCAGCATGGTCAGCGCCGCGCTGCGCAGCTTCTCGCTGCTGACCACCGCATCCACCAGACCGAGCTTCAGCGCGCCCGGGCCATCAATATCTTTACCGGCGGCGATGATCTCCAGCGCGCTGTCGGCACCGAGCAGGCGCGGCAGACGCACGCTGCCGCCGAAGCCCGGCATAATGCCGAGTTTGGTTTCCGGCAGGCCAATGCGCGCGGTGGGCGTGGCCACGCGGAAGTCGGTCGCCAGCACACACTCGCAGCCTCCGCCCAGTGCGTAGCCGTCAATGGCGGCGATGGTTGGCACCGGCAAATCTTCCAGACGATTAAAGATGCTGTTGGCAAATGTCAGCCACTGGCTGAGCTGCTCAGCGGGCGCATCAAACAGCGACAGGAATTCTGTGATATCCGCCCCGACAATAAACGCCGGTTTGGCGGAAGAGAGCAGCAGGCCGCGCAGCGTGCTTTGCTGCTCCAGTACGCTCAGCGCCTCGCCTAAGGCGGCGACGGTTTTGGTATCAAGTTTGTTCACCGAACCGGGCGCATCAAAAACCAGCTCGGCGATGCCATCGTCAAGCCAGTGCACTGAAAGGGTATCGCCTTGGTAGAGCATGTCCGTCTCCTGAAACGCGAAAGGTGATCTGGTCATACCAGATGATCAGGAGTGTGGGTGTCATGTTAATTTTTTGCAAACGAGAGTTTGCTTATTTGATACGGCGATCACAGCGCGCGCAGCACGGCATCCCCCGCGCGGCTGTGCTACACTGCCGCCACTTTCGCGACATCGGAGACAAGTCCATGGATTCACTGAAAACCCTGTATCACGCGCATATTTCAACGCTGCAGCAGCGTGCGCAACAGGTGCTGGCGCGCTTTAAGCTGGACGCCATGCTGATTCATTCAGGCGAGTTGCTGACCGTATTTCTTGACGATCATGACTATCCGTTTAAGGTGAATCCCCAGTTTAAAGCCTGGGTGCCAGTGACCCAGGTGCCCAACTGCTGGCTGTGGATCGATGGCGTGAATAAACCCAAACTGTGGTTCTACTCGCCGGTCGATTACTGGCACAACGTCGAGCCACTGCCGGACAGCTTCTGGACCCAGGATGTCGAGGTCATCGGCCTGAAAAACGCTGACGATATCGCTCAGCTGTTGCCGGCACAGCGCGACAATGTGGCCTATATCGGGCCGGTACCGTCCCGCGCCACCCAACTGGGCATCCGCAGCGAGGGGATCAATCCTCAGGGCGTCATCGACTTCCTGCATTATCATCGCAGCATCAAAACCGATTACGAGCTGGCCTGTATGCGCGAAGCGCAGAAGCTGGCGGTGGCAGGCCATCGCGCAGCGAAAGAGGCGTTCTTCTCCGGCATGAGCGAGTTTGATATCAATCTTGCCTATCTGACCGCCACCGGCCACCGTGACATTGATGTACCGTATGGCAATATCATCGCGCTGAATGAACATGCTGCGGTACTGCACTACACCCGGCTTGATCACCAGCCGCCGGCGAAACGTCACAGCTTCCTGATTGATGCCGGCGCAGAGTATCTTGGCTATGCGGCCGATTTGACGCGGAGCTACGCGGCGCAGAGCAAAACGCGCTACGCGGAAATGGTTGCTGCGATGAATAAAGAAGAGCTGGCGCTGATCGCCACGCTGAAAGCCGGCGTGCGCTATACCGATTACCATCTGCAAATGCATCAGCGCATCGCGCGTCTGCTGCTGAAGTTTGAACTGGTGCAGGGGCTGAGCGAAGAGACGCTGGTGGCGGAAAACCTCACCGGTCCCTTTATGCCGCACGGCCTCGGCCATCCGCTGGGCCTGCAGGTGCACGACGTTGCCGGGTTTATGCAGGACGACAGCGGCACGCATCTGGCAGCGCCATCGCAATATCCTTATCTGCGCTGTACGCGGGTGCTGCAGCCGGGCATGGTGCTGACCATTGAACCGGGCTTCTATATTATCGATTCACTGCTGGCGCCGCTGCGCAGCGGTAAGTTCAGTCAGCACTTTGACTGGCAGGCAATTGATGCCCTGAAGCCGTACGGGGGCATTCGTATCGAGGATAATGTGGTGATTCACGCCAGCCGCATCGAAAACATGACGCGTGACTTGCATCTGGCCTGATGGACGCTTACGACATTCCCGCTGAGGCCGTCAGTCTCAGCGAGGAGACCATCAAAAAGAGCCGCTTTATTACCCTGCTGGCGCATACCGATGGGGTGGCCGCTGCGCGCGCCTTTGTGCAGCAGGTAAAGCACGAACACCCGACCGCGCGGCATCACTGCTGGGCCTGGGTGGCGGGCGCGCCCGATGATTCACAACAGCTGGGGTTTTCTGACGATGGCGAACCCTCCGGCACGGCCGGTAAGCCGATGCTGGCGCAGCTGATGGGCAGCGGCGTGGGCGAGATCACCGCCGTGGTGGTGCGCTATTATGGCGGTATCATGCTGGGCACCGGCGGGCTGGTGAAAGCCTACGGTGGCGGCGTGCAGCAGGGGCTGAAGCTGCTGGCGCGCCAGCGCAAAGTGCCGATGCAACGTTTTACCCTGCAGTGTGACTATGCGCAGCTGAGCGATATAGAGCGTCTGCTGCAGCGTTTTGACGGCAGTATTGAACAGAGCCATTATCAGGATCGCATTACGCTACGTCTGGCGTTGCCCCATCCGCAGATTGATGGCTTCAGGCAAAACCTTTCTGATTACAGCCGGGGCGCTTTGGCGCTGATCCCGCTGGACAACTAACCGCATCTGTTTAAAGGAAACGGCTGAATGCATTTTCGCGCCATTACCCGCATCGTGGGCCTGCTGGTGATTCTGTTCTCGGTAACCATGATCCTGCCTGGCTTAGTGGCCCTGATTTATCGCGACGGTGCCGGGCGCGCGTTCAGTCAGACGTTTATGATGGCGATCGTCATCGGTTCGCTGCTGTGGTGGCCCAACCGCAAACAAAAAAGTGAGCTGAAACCGCGTGAAGGCTTTCTGATTGTGGTGCTGTTCTGGACCGTGCTGGGCAGCGTGGGGGCAATGCCGTTTATCTTCGCAGAGCAGCCACATCTGTCGGTGACCGACGCCTTCTTCGAATCGTTCTCTGGCTTAACCACCACCGGTGCCACCACGCTGGTGGGGCTAGACTCGCTGCCGAAAGCCATTCTGTTCTATCGCCAGATGCTGCAGTGGCTCGGCGGTATGGGGATCATCGTGCTGGCGGTCGCTATTCTGCCGATTCTTGGCGTCGGCGGTATGCAGCTGTATCGCGCCGAAATGCCGGGGCCGCTGAAAGATAACAAAATGCGCCCGCGGATTGCCGAAACCGCGAAAACCCTGTGGCTGATTTATGTGCTGCTGACGGTGGCCTGTGCATTGGCGCTGTGGCTGGCGGGCATGCCGATGTTTGATGCTATCGGCCACAGCTTCTCGACCATCGCCATCGGCGGTTTTTCTACCCATGATGCCAGCATCGGCTACTTCAATAGCCCGACCATTAATACCATCGTGGCGATTTTCCTGCTGATCTCCGGCTGTAACTACGGCCTGCACTTCTCGTTGCTCAGCGGGCGAAACCTGAAAGTCTACTGGCGCGATCCGGAATTCCGCATGTTCATTGGCGTGCAGCTGACGCTGGTGCTGATTTGTACCCTGGTGCTGTGGTTCCATAATGTCTATTCCAGCGGCTGGCAAACCCTCAATCAGGCGTTCTTCCAGGTGGTATCGATGGCGACGACGGCGGGCTTTACCACCGACAGTATTGCGCGCTGGCCGCTGTTCCTGCCGGTACTGCTGCTGTGTTCAGCCTTTATCGGCGGTATGGCGGGTTCGACTGGCGGTGGCCTGAAGGTGATTCGTATTCTGCTGCTGTGCAAGCAGGGGTCGCGCGAACTGAAACGCCTGGTGCATCCCAATGCGGTCTATACCATTAAATTGGGGAACCGTGCGCTGCCGGAACGTATTCTCGAAGCAGTGTGGGGCTTTTTCTCGGCTTACGCGCTGGTGTTTCTGGTCAGCATGCTGGCGATTATCGCCACCGGCGTGGATGACTTCTCGGCCTTCGCCGCGGTGGCGGCGACGCTGAATAACCTTGGCCCGGGTCTGGGTGTGGTGGCAGATAACTTCACGTCGATGAATGATGTCGCCAAGTGGATTTTAATCTCCACCATGCTGTTTGGACGCCTTGAAGTGTTCACGCTGCTGGTGCTGTTCACGCCCACCTTCTGGCGCGAATAATAAAACAGGAATGAGTGATGAAAGCGTTAATTCTTTATTCCAGCCGTGACGGGCAAACCCGTGAAATCGCGGCGCGTATTGCCCGCACGCTGACACCGCAGCAGCTGTGCGATGTGCTGGATCTGGCGCAGGCACCGCAGGTGGAGTGGGCACAGTATGATCGCGTGCTGATTGGCGCCTCGATCCGCTATGGTCATTTCCAGCCCGAGCTGATGAAATTCGTCACGCAACATAAGGCGGAACTGCAGCAGCGCGTCAGCGGCTTTTTCAGCGTCAACCTTACTGCGCGCAAAGCCGATAAGTGCACGCCGGAAACCAATGCCTATACGCGTAAGTTCCTGGCGCAGTCACCGTGGCAACCGGATCGCTGTGCGGTGTTTGCCGGTGCGCTGCGCTATCCACGCTATCGCTGGTTCGATCGCATCATGATTCAGTTCATTATGCGTATGACCGGCGGCGAAACGGATACCACCAAAGAAGTTGAATACACTGACTGGGAGAAAGTCACGCGTTTTGCCCAGGATTTCGCACAGTTACCAGGCAAATTGCCGCAAAATAACGCGTAGTGGTGAAATTTAGGCCGAACGATCATTTTTTTGCAATAAACCCTTGTCAGCCAGAATTAACTCCCTATAATGCGCCACCACTGAGACGGCAAAGCGGCAACGCAGACGGCTCACAGGGCGTGAAGTGATTCACCCCGCCGGAGAAAAGCGCTGAAAAAAGTGTTTGACTCTGAAGGAGGAAAGCGTAATATACGCCACCTCGCGACAGCAGGCCGAACGCCGCGTCGCACCGCTCTTTAACAATTTATCAGACAATCTGTGTGGGCACTCGCAGGATTGATATCAGCGTCTCCGGACGTAAAAAATATCAAGTCTTTGCTGAGTGAACACGTAATTCATTACGAAGTTTAATTCACAGAGCATCGCTGCACTGGTTGCAGCAAATCAAACTTTAAATTGAAGAGTTTGATCATGGCTCAGATTGAACGCTGGCGGCAGGCCTAACACATGCAAGTCGAACGGCAGCACAGAAGAGCTTGCTCTTTGGGTGGCGAGTGGCGGACGGGTGAGTAATGTCTGGGAAACTGCCCGATGGAGGGGGATAACTACTGGAAACGGTAGCTAATACCGCATAACGTCGCAAGACCAAAGTGGGGGACCTTCGGGCCTCACACCATCGGATGTGCCCAGATGGGATTAGCTAGTAGGTGGGGTAATGGCTCACCTAGGCGACGATCCCTAGCTGGTCTGAGAGGATGACCAGCCACACTGGAACTGAGACACGGTCCAGACTCCTACGGGAGGCAGCAGTGGGGAATATTGCACAATGGGCGCAAGCCTGATGCAGCCATGCCGCGTGTATGAAGAAGGCCTTCGGGTTGTAAAGTACTTTCAGCGGGGAGGAAGGCGGTGAGGTTAATAACCTCACCGATTGACGTTACCCGCAGAAGAAGCACCGGCTAACTCCGTGCCAGCAGCCGCGGTAATACGGAGGGTGCAAGCGTTAATCGGAATTACTGGGCGTAAAGCGCACGCAGGCGGTCTGTTAAGTCAGATGTGAAATCCCCGGGCTTAACCTGGGAACTGCATTTGAAACTGGCAGGCTTGAGTCTCGTAGAGGGGGGTAGAATTCCAGGTGTAGCGGTGAAATGCGTAGAGATCTGGAGGAATACCGGTGGCGAAGGCGGCCCCCTGGACGAAGACTGACGCTCAGGTGCGAAAGCGTGGGGAGCAAACAGGATTAGATACCCTGGTAGTCCACGCCGTAAACGATGTCGACTTGGAGGTTGTGCCCTTGAGGCGTGGCTTCCGGAGCTAACGCGTTAAGTCGACCGCCTGGGGAGTACGGCCGCAAGGTTAAAACTCAAATGAATTGACGGGGGCCCGCACAAGCGGTGGAGCATGTGGTTTAATTCGATGCAACGCGAAGAACCTTACCTGGCCTTGACATCCAGAGAACTTAGCAGAGATGCTTTGGTGCCTTCGGGAACTCTGAGACAGGTGCTGCATGGCTGTCGTCAGCTCGTGTTGTGAAATGTTGGGTTAAGTCCCGCAACGAGCGCAACCCTTATCCTTTGTTGCCAGCGATTCGGTCGGGAACTCAAAGGAGACTGCCGGTGATAAACCGGAGGAAGGTGGGGATGACGTCAAGTCATCATGGCCCTTACGGCCAGGGCTACACACGTGCTACAATGGCGCATACAAAGAGAAGCGACCTCGCGAGAGCAAGCGGACCTCATAAAGTGCGTCGTAGTCCGGATTGGAGTCTGCAACTCGACTCCATGAAGTCGGAATCGCTAGTAATCGTAGATCAGAATGCTACGGTGAATACGTTCCCGGGCCTTGTACACACCGCCCGTCACACCATGGGAGTGGGTTGCAAAAGAAGTAGGTAGCTTAACCTTCGGGAGGGCGCTTACCACTTTGTGATTCATGACTGGGGTGAAGTCGTAACAAGGTAACCGTAGGGGAACCTGCGGTTGGATCACCTCCTTACCTGAAGATACTTTCCCGCGAAGTGCTCACACAGATTGTCTGATAGAAAAGTAACGAGCAGGACGGCTGCGAAGTCGTGACACTTTGTGTCCCCTTCGTCTAGCGGTTAGGACTCCGCCCTTTCACGGCGGCAACAGGGGTTCGAATCCCCTAGGGGACGCCACTGCTTGGTGACAGGTGAAAGGTGTCTCCACAGAATATCTCAAAACTGACGGTAACGTCGTGTTTGAGATATTGCTCTTTAACAATCCGGAACAAGCTGAAAATTTGAAACGACGCGTCGTGTTCATTCTCCGTAATAAGAATGAAATGGCGATGCGTTCGGGTCTCTCAAATGCTTGCAGTCCGCAGCGTTGCAAAACGCCTGTGGGTTGTGAGGTTAAGCGACTAAGCGTACACGGTGGATGCCCTGGCAGTCAGAGGCGATGAAGGACGTGCTAATCTGCGAAAAGCGACGGTAAGGTGATATGAACCGCTACAGCCGTCGATGTCCGAATGGGGAAACCCAGTGCACTTGTGCATTATCGTTAACTGAATACATAGGTTAACGAGGCGAACCGGGGGAACTGAAACATCTAAGTACCCCGAGGAAAAGAAATCAACCGAGATTCCCCCAGTAGCGGCGAGCGAACGGGGAGCAGCCCAGGACCTGAATCAGCTTGTGCATCAGTGGAAGCGTCTGGAAAGTCGCGCGATACCGGGTGACAGCCCCGTACACGAAGATGCATGAGTTGTGAGTCCGACGAGTAGGGCGGGACACGTGGTATCCTGTCTGAACATGGGGGGACCATCCTCCAAGGCTAAATACTCCTGACTGACCGATAGTGAACCAGTACCGTGAGGGAAAGGCGAAAAGAACCCCGGCGAGGGGAGTGAAACAGAACCTGAAACCGTGTACGTACAAGCAGTGGGAGCACCTTCGGGTGTGACTGCGTACCTTTTGTATAATGGGTCAGCGACTTATATTCTGTAGCAAGGTTAACCGCATAGGGGAGCCGAAGGGAAACCGAGTCTTAATTGGGCGTTAAGTTGCAGGGTATAGACCCGAAACCCGGTGATCTAGCCATGGGCAGGTTGAAGGTTGGGTAACACTAACTGGAGGACCGAACCGACTAATGTTGAAAAATTAGCGGATGACTTGTGGCTGGGGGTGAAAGGCCAATCAAACCGGGAGATAGCTGGTTCTCCCCGAAAGCTATTTAGGTAGCGCCTCGTGAACTCATCTCCGGGGGTAGAGCACTGTTTCGGCTAGGGGGCCATCCCGGCTTACCAACCCGATGCAAACTGCGAATACCGGAGAATGTTATCACGGGAGACACACGGCGGGTGCTAACGTCCGTCGTGAAGAGGGAAACAACCCAGACCGCCAGCTAAGGTCCCAAAGTCATGGTTAAGTGGGAAACGATGTGGGAAGGCACAGACAGCCAGGATGTTGGCTTAGAAGCAGCCATCATTTAAAGAAAGCGTAATAGCTCACTGGTCGAGTCGGCCTGCGCGGAAGATGTAACGGGGCTAAACCATGCACCGAAGCTGCGGCAGCGACGCTTAGGCGTTGTTGGGTAGGGGAGCGTTCTGTAAGCCGCTGAAGGTGTGCTGTGAGGCACGCTGGAGGTATCAGAAGTGCGAATGCTGACATAAGTAACGATAAAGCGGGTGAAAAGCCCGCTCGCCGGAAGACCAAGGGTTCCTGTCCAACGTTAATCGGGGCAGGGTGAGTCGACCCCTAAGGCGAGGCTGAAAAGCGTAGTCGATGGGAAACAGGTTAATATTCCTGTACTTGGTGTTACTGCGAAGGGGGGACGGAGAAGGCTAGGTTATCCGGGCGACGGTTGTCCCGGTTTAAGCGTGCAGGTGTGAAGACCAGGCAAATCCGGTCTTCTTTAACACTGAGGCGTGATGACGAGCCGCTACGGCGGTGAAGTAACTGATGCCCTGCTTCCAGGAAAAGCCTCTAAGCTCCAGGTAACACGAAATCGTACCCCAAACCGACACAGGTGGTCAGGTAGAGAATACCAAGGCGCTTGAGAGAACTCGGGTGAAGGAACTAGGCAAAATGGTGCCGTAACTTCGGGAGAAGGCACGCTGGCGCGTAGGTGAAGGGACTTGCTCCCGGAGCCGAGGCCAGTCGAAGATACCAGCTGGCTGCAACTGTTTATTAAAAACACAGCACTGTGCAAACACGAAAGTGGACGTATACGGTGTGACGCCTGCCCGGTGCCGGAAGGTTAATTGATGGGGTTATCCGCAAGGAGAAGCTCTTGATCGAAGCCCCGGTAAACGGCGGCCGTAACTATAACGGTCCTAAGGTAGCGAAATTCCTTGTCGGGTAAGTTCCGACCTGCACGAATGGCGTAATGATGGCCAGGCTGTCTCCACCCGAGACTCAGTGAAATTGAAATCGCTGTGAAGATGCAGTGTACCCGCGGCAAGACGGAAAGACCCCGTGAACCTTTACTATAGCTTGACACTGAACATTGAGCCTTGATGTGTAGGATAGGTGGGAGGCTTTGAAGCGCGGACGCCAGTCTGCGTGGAGCCAACCTTGAAATACCACCCTTTAATGTTTGATGTTCTAACGTAGGCCCGTGATCCGGGCTGCGGACAGTGTCTGGTGGGTAGTTTGACTGGGGCGGTCTCCTCCCAAAGCGTAACGGAGGAGCACGAAGGTTGGCTAATCCTGGTCGGACATCAGGAGGTTAGTGCAATGGCATAAGCCAGCTTGACTGCGAGAGTGACGGCTCGAGCAGGTGCGAAAGCAGGTCATAGTGATCCGGTGGTTCTGAATGGAAGGGCCATCGCTCAACGGATAAAAGGTACTCCGGGGATAACAGGCTGATACCGCCCAAGAGTTCATATCGACGGCGGTGTTTGGCACCTCGATGTCGGCTCATCACATCCTGGGGCTGAAGTAGGTCCCAAGGGTACGGCTGTTCGCCGTTTAAAGTGGTACGCGAGCTGGGTTTAGAACGTCGTGAGACAGTTCGGTCCCTATCTGCCGTGGGCGCTGGAGAATTGAGGGGGGTTGCTCCTAGTACGAGAGGACCGGAGTGAACGCACCGCTGGTGTTCGGGTTGTCATGCCAATGGCACTGCCCGGTAGCTAAGTGCGGAAGAGATAAGTGCTGAAAGCATCTAAGCACGAAACTTGCCCCGAGATGAGTTCTCCCTGACCCTTTAAGGGTCCTGAAGGGACGTTGAAGACGACGACGTTGATAGGCCGGGTGTGTAAGCGCAGCGATGCGTTGAGCTAACCGGTACTAATGACCCGTGAGGCTTAACCTTACAACGCCAGAGGCGTTTTGGTCTGAGAGACAGAAAGAATTTTCAGCTTGTGACGGATAAAGAATCAGCTTTGTTCTGCGGACGCGAGTCCGGAGGATTTTGCGCTGAGGCGAGGCGGCAAGCGAAGGAAAGGAAGGAGCATACACGAGTATGTGACTGACTTTGCGAGCGCGGCCAACGCGGCATCAGTGCGAAAGACGCGGGACAGGGCACAAAGAATTTGCCTGGCGGCAACAGCGCGGTGGTCCCACCTGACCCCATGCCGAACTCAGAAGTGAAACGCCGTAGCGCCGATGGTAGTGTGGGGCCTCCCCATGCGAGAGTAGGGAACTGCCAGGCATCAAACCAGTGAAGAAGCCCCGGACGAGAGTCCGGGGCTTTTTTACGTCCGTACTTCGGCAAATTTTCCGCTAAAAACGCGAAAACTCCCCACTGTAAAACCGTGCAATCGGGTAAACTACGGCCAGATTAATCAGTAAAGGCCGTAACATGTCCAGCCCTCAGACTTCCCTGAAAGCGTTCAACACACTGGGTCTTGCAATCGCGGCTGAAAAGCTCGTCGTTGCGGATAGTGCAGAAGCCATTTCCTCTGCCTGGCACGCCAGCCAGCAAAATAATCAGCCGTTTATGGTGCTTGGCGAGGGCAGTAACGTCCTGTTCCTCGAAGATTTTGCCGGCTGCGTGGTGATTAACGCGATTAAAGGCATCACCCTGGAAGAGCACGACGAAGCCTGGCATCTGCACGTTGGTGCTGGCGAAAACTGGCATCAGTTGGTTGAGCACACTCTAAAGAAAGGCCTCACCGGGCTGGAAAATCTGGCGCTGATTCCAGGCGTGACGGGATCGGCACCCATCCAGAATATTGGCGCTTACGGTGTTGAATTTAAAGATATTTGCCAGTACGTCGAGGTGTTACACCTGCCGGATAGCACAGTCACGCGTCTGCACCGTGATGAGTGCCAGTTTGGCTATCGCGACAGCATCTTCAAACACGCGATGAAGCATGACTATGTGATTGTGGCCGTCGGGCTGCGTCTGGCGAAGCAGTGGAAACCGGTGCTGAGCTATGGCGATCTGGCGAAGCTCAATCCCGCCACCGTATGCGCGTGGGACGTATTCAATGCGGTGTGCCATATGCGGCAAAGTAAGCTGCCCGATCCGCGCGTAACAGGCAATGTAGGCAGTTTCTTTAAAAACCCCCTGATTTCCGCTCAGCAGGCAGAGGTATTGCTCACGCACTATCCTGCTATGCCGCACTATCCACAGCACAGTGGTGAGGTCAAGCTGGCCGCGGGCTGGCTGATCGATCAGTGTGCGTTGAAAGGCTACCGTTTTGGCGGCGCTGCGGTGCATCGTCAGCAGGCACTGGTACTGATCAATGAAGACAATGCCACACCGCAGGATATTGTCGCCCTGGCACATCATGTGCGTCAGGAGGTGGGGAAAAAATTTGCCGTGTGGCTGGAGCCAGAAGTACGTTTCATTGGCGCGCAGGGCGAGCGTAACGCCGTCGAGGTGATTTCATGAAAGATCATAGCGTTCCATTAAAACTGGTCGCCCTGCTGGCCGATGGCGAATTTCACTCTGGTGAACAACTGGGTGAAGCGCTCGGTATGAGCCGCGCTGCCGTGAATAAACATATTCAGACGCTGAAAAGCTGGGGCCTGGATGTCTACACCGTGACAGGGAAAGGCTACAGCCTGCCAGCGCCCATTCAGCTGCTGAATGAAGAGGCGATCCTGGCGCATCTGCATCAGGCAGATCTGGCGGTGATTCCGGTTATTGACTCCACGAATCAGTATTTACTCGATCGCATGGACCAGCTGAACTCCGGCTATGCATGCATCGCGGAATATCAACAGGCCGGGCGCGGCCGGCGCGGACGGAAATGGTTCTCGCCGTTTGGCGCCAATCTCTACATGTCCATGTACTGGCGACTGGAGCAGGGGCCAGCTGCGGCAATGGGCCTGAGTCTGGTGATTGGTATCGTGATGGCAGAGGTTATCCAGTCGCTGGGCGCGGCAGACGTTCGCGTTAAGTGGCCAAATGACCTCTATCTGCAGGATCGTAAACTGGCGGGTATTCTGGTTGAGCTCACCGGTAAAACCGGCGATGCGGCGCAAATTGTGATGGGCGCGGGGATCAACCTGGTGATGCGGGGCGAAGGCACGGCGGAAATCAATCAGGGTTGGATCAATCTGCAGGAAGCGGGCATCGAGATCAATCGTAACGAACTCGCCGCCAGGCTGATAAACCGTCTGCGTGAAGCTTTACCGCTGTTTGAACGGGATGGGCTGGCGCCGTTTGTCGGCCGCTGGGAAGCGCTGGATAACTTTATCCATCGCCCGGTAAAACTGCTGATTGGCGATCGTGAAGTGCATGGCATTGCGCGCGGAATTGATAAGCAGGGCGGTTTATTGCTGGAACAGGATGGTGAGATTAAATCCTGGGTCGGTGGCGAGATCTCATTACGTCCCGCTAATTAACACAGTAAACAGTAATGCATTAAACGCCCTGATAAAGCAGGGCGTTTTTAATACTATTTTCGTAACCGCACGCTTTGCACGGCATGATCCGCAGACTTGGTCATGATTAGGCTGGCCCGCTCACGCGTAGGTAAGATGTTTTCTTTCAAATTCAGCCAGTTAATCTCTTTCCATAATCCACGTGCAATACTTTCTGCTTCCTCTTCAGGCAGCTGAGAATAGTGGTGGAAATAAGAGTCCGGATCGCTGAAGGCACCTTCGCGGAATTTAAGAAAGCGATTAACGTACCAGCGCTCTAATAAGTTTTCTGGCGCATCGACATATATTGAAAAGTCGACGAAATCTGAGACAAATACATGATGCGGATCGTGCGGATAATCCATACCGCTCTGCAGGACGTTCAGCCCTTCCAGAATCAGGATGTCCGGCTGCTGCACCACCTTATCGCCATCCGGGATAACATCGTAAATCAGGTGTGAATACACCGGTGCGGTGACCTGACTGGCGCCCGATTTCAAATCCGATACGAACTTCACCAGTCGATGCATATCATACGACTGCGGGAAGCCTTTCTTTTTCATCAGGCCGCGCTCTTTCAGCACCGCATTAGGGTGCAAAAAGCCATCGGTGGTGATGAGTTCCACCTTGCGGTGCTCGGGCCAGCGGCTAAGCAGCGCCTGTAACACGCGCGCGGTGGTGCTTTTACCGACGGCGACACTGCCGGCAATACTGATAATGTACGGGATCTTCTGGCCATTGGTGCCAAGGAACTGCTCCAGCACCGCCTGACGGCGCAGATTTGAACTGATATAGAAGTTCAGCAGACGTGATAGCGGCAGATAGATCTCGGCAACTTCTTCCAGCGAAAGATCTTCATTGATACCGCGCAGCCGTTCAATTTCGCTGGCGGCCAGCGTCATCGGTACGGAATCTCGCAGCGCAGCCCATTGCTGGCGATCAAACTGCAGGTAGGGCGTCGTCAGTGGCGTCGTTTTTTTACTCATAAGCATGCATCTGACCGCAAATTCTGGCTCATCAACACCTTGCAGCAACAGGCATACAGCGATGTGTCGAACTCAGTTGCACGTCACAGGGGTAATTTAACGAGAACAATGGGCAGGAGGGTAACACCAGTGTGACTTTAAAAAGAAGTAAAATGATAAACCTGAGCACGCTTTCGTAAGCAGGCCCGCATTTTTATGATCACAGTATGAGGCTAACGCGGTATCAAAGAATAATCAGGCTGTGGGCTGGCGGAAAAACACACCATGTTTGCTGCTTTTTGCTGCGCTGGCGGGGCGTTTTGCGAGGATTTGCACAAATAGTAAGCGGTAGTGCAAATTTAGCAATTTTTTTGTTGCATCCTGAACCCGGTCTTCCTAGAATGCGCGTCACTTGATGCCGGCTTAGCTCAGTTGGTAGAGCAACTGACTTGTAATCAGTAGGTCACCAGTTCGATTCCGGTAGCCGGCACCATCAAGTAGGTGGGATTCCCGAGCGGCCAAAGGGAGCAGACTGTAAATCTGCCGTCACAGACTTCGAAGGTTCGAATCCTTCTCCCACCACCATCTCAACCTCTCGGTTGAGCGTCAGATAAAGGCTTATCTGATGGGTGAGTTCAACTCTCTCACCTTCGAATTCAGATTGCGCAGTAGCGTGATCACCGTCAGTCGGAAGCTCTGACTGGCTCGAATAATAGAAGGTCTTCTTTTATTATTCATAAGCTACAGAAAGAACAGGTAGCCGAGTTCCAGGATGCGGGCATCGTATAATGGCTATTACCTCAGCCTTCCAAGCTGATGATGCGGGTTCGATTCCCGCTGCCCGCTCCAGATGTGCTGATATGGCTCAGTTGGTAGAGCGCACCCTTGGTAAGGGTGAGGTCCCCAGTTCGACTCTGGGTATCAGCACCACTTCCTTTATCTCTCTCCTGATTCTCTCTCTGTAAAACTAACATCAGGTTTTGCCTGGTTAATGTGACGATATCTTTGATATATCCGTGTCTTAGAGGGACAAGCGATGGCTAAAGAGCAATTTCAACGTAACAAACTGCACGTAAACGTGGGCACCATCGGTCACGTCGACCACGGTAAAACCACCCTGACTGCGGCAATCACCACCGTTCTGGCTAAAACCTACGGCGGCCAGGCACGTGCATTCGATCAGATCGATAACGCGCCAGAAGAGAAGGCTCGTGGTATCACCATCAACACCTCTCACGTTGAATATGAAACCCCGACCCGTCACTACGCACACGTTGACTGCCCAGGCCACGCCGACTATGTGAAAAACATGATCACCGGTGCTGCGCAGATGGACGGCGCGATCCTGGTTGTTGCTGCGACTGATGGCCCAATGCCTCAGACCCGTGAGCACATCCTGCTGGGTCGTCAGGTTGGCGTTCCTTACATCATCGTGTTCCTGAACAAGTGCGACATGGTTGATGACGAAGAGCTGCTGGAACTGGTTGAGATGGAAGTGCGTGACCTGCTGTCTGCTTACGACTTCCCTGGCGACGATACCCCAATCGTACGCGGTTCTGCGCTGAAAGCGCTGGAAGGCGATGCTGAGTGGGAAGCGAAAATCGTTGAGCTGGCTGAGCACCTGGATAACTACATCCCGGATCCAGTCCGTGCTATCGACCTGCCGTTCCTGCTGCCAATCGAAGACGTATTCTCAATCTCTGGCCGTGGTACCGTTGTTACCGGTCGTGTTGAGCGCGGCATCGTGAAAGTGGGCGACGAAGTTGAAATCGTGGGTATCAAAGCGACTGCCAAGTCTACCTGTACCGGTGTTGAAATGTTCCGCAAATTGCTGGACCAGGGTCAGGCAGGCGAGAACTGTGGTGTTCTGCTGCGCGGTATCAAGCGTGAAGAGATCCAGCGTGGTCAGGTTCTGGCTAAGCCAGGCACCATCAAGCCACACACCCAGTTCGAGTCAGAAGTTTACGTTCTGTCTAAAGACGAAGGCGGCCGTCATACTCCGTTCTTCAAAGGCTACCGTCCACAGTTCTACTTCCGTACCACTGACGTAACCGGTTCAGTAGAGCTGCCAGAAGGCGTTGAGATGGTAATGCCAGGCGACAACATCAAAATGGTTGTTACCCTGATCCATCCAATCGCAATGGACGAAGGTCTGCGCTTCGCAATCCGCGAAGGCGGCCGTACCGTTGGCGCGGGCGTTGTTGCTAAAGTTATCGCGTAATAGCGATAATATTTGACGCAATGCACACGGAAAGGGCATCATTTGATGCCCTTTTTGTACGCTGTTAACCAGAACCTGGCTCATCAGTGATTTTCGATCATAATCATTGCTGAGACAGGCTCTGTATTACGGCGCTGGATACCGAGTTATGCCCAAAAGCGCATTCGGTTTGGATGCCTCGCTCTGCGGGGCAGAATAGTTTCTGAATTATTGTGGCAGGTTGGTTTATGAGTGCGAATACCGAAGCTCAAGGGAGCGGGCGCGGCCTGGAAGCGGTAAAGTGGGTAGTTGTGATCGCATTGCTGCTGGTAGCAATCGTCGGTAACTACCTGTATCGCGATGTGACACTGCCTTTACGCGCGCTGGCTGTCGTGGTGTTGATCGCTGCGGCGGGCGGCATTGCGTTGCTGACCACCAAAGGCAAAGCAACCGTGGCTTTTGCACGTGAAGCAAGAACCGAAATGCGTAAGGTCATCTGGCCAACTCGCCAGGAAACATTGCACACCACGTTAATCGTTGCCGCGGTCACTGCCGTGATGTCACTGATTTTGTGGGGGCTGGATGGTATTCTGGTCCGTCTGGTATCGTTTATCACTGGCCTGAGGTTCTGAGATGTCTGAAGCTCCAAAAAAACGCTGGTACGTCGTTCAGGCGTTTTCCGGTTTTGAAGCCCGCGTAGCCAAGTCGCTGCAAGAGCATATCAAACTGCACAACATGGAAGAACTGTTTGGCGAAGTCATGGTGCCGACTGAAGAAGTCGTGGAAATCCGTGGCGGCCAGCGTCGCAAAAGCGAACGCAAATTCTTCCCTGGTTACGTACTGGTCCAGATGGTGATGAATGACGCCAGCTGGCACTTAGTGCGCAGTGTACCGCGTGTAATGGGCTTCATTGGTGGTACCTCTGACCGTCCGGCACCGATCAGTGATAAAGAAGTGGATGCGATCATGAACCGCCTGCAGCAGGTGGGTGATAAGCCGCGTCCGAAAACGCTGTTCGAGCCAGGCGAGATGGTGCGTGTCAACGACGGCCCGTTTGCCGACTTCAACGGTGTGGTCGAAGAAGTGGATTACGAGAAGAGCCGCCTGAAGGTTTCTGTTTCTATCTTCGGCCGTGCAACGCCGGTTGAACTCGACTTTGCTCAGGTGGAGAAAGGCTAAGCCTTTTGTTCACTTTTTAGCTCTTGCGGAAGGCGCGAAATTTACCTATAATTTCGCGCCTTTTGTTTTTATGCGCTGGCAACAGCGTATAAATCGTTATCACGGGGAGCCTGTTCGCCAGGCGCTATACCCAATAGAGGAAATATCATGGCCAAGAAAGTACAAGCCTACGTCAAGCTGCAGGTTGCAGCTGGTATGGCTAACCCGAGCCCACCAGTTGGTCCGGCTCTGGGTCAGCAGGGTGTTAACATCATGGAATTCTGTAAAGCGTTCAACGCCAAAACAGAATCACTGGAAAAGGGTCTGCCGACTCCAGTAGTTATCACCGTATACAGCGACCGTTCTTTCACCTTCGTTACCAAAACGCCTCCGGCTGCCGTTCTGCTGAAAAAAGCAGCAGGCATCAAGTCTGGTTCTGGTAAGCCGAACAAAGATAAAGTCGGTAAAGTAACTCGTGCTCAGGTACGTGAAATCGCAGAAACCAAAGCTGCGGACATGACTGGTGCTGACGTAGAAGCGATGACTCGCTCTATCGAAGGTACTGCTCGTTCCATGGGCCTGGTAGTGGAGGACTAAGAAATGGCTAAGCTGACCAAGCGCATGCGCGTGATCCGTGACAAAGTTGATGCGACTAAACAGTATGACATCAACGAAGCTGTTGCTCTGCTGAAAGAACTGGCTACCGCTAAATTCGTAGAGAGCGTGGACGTTGCTGTTAACCTCGGCATCGATGCACGTAAATCTGACCAGAACGTGCGCGGCGCGACCGTTCTGCCACACGGTACTGGTCGTTCAGTACGTGTTGCCGTCTTTACCCAGGGCGCAAACGCTGAAGCTGCTAAAGCAGCTGGCGCTGAGCTGGTAGGTATGGAAGACCTGGCTGATCAGATCAAGAAAGGCGAAATGAACTTTGACGTTGTTATTGCTTCTCCGGATGCAATGCGCGTTGTTGGCCAGCTGGGCCAGGTTCTGGGCCCACGTGGTCTGATGCCAAACCCGAAAGTTGGTACCGTAACTCCTAACGTTGCTGAAGCTGTGAAAAACGCTAAAGCGGGTCAGGTTCGTTACCGTAACGACAAAAACGGCATCATCCACACCACCATCGGTAAAGTGGACTTCGATGCTGACAAACTGAAAGAAAACCTGGAATCTCTGCTGGTTGCGCTGAAAAAAGCTAAACCTGCTCAGGCGAAAGGCGTGTACATCAAGAAAGTCAGCATCTCTACCACCATGGGCGCCGGCGTTGCCGTTGACCAGGCTGGTCTGAACGCAGCAGCAAACTAATTGCTGCTTGTAACGGGCGAAAAATTCATCTAGAATCTTACGCCCGTTGTTCTGGTTGATCCGTCAATTCAGAACCCAAATTCATAGTCGCGGAGTGCACAGGTCTAAACACCTTGTCATTCAGCGACTAAGGTTGGAGCCAGGCCTGATCCTGGCCTCCGTCCAAGACCGCAGGAGCAGAACCTCTTTGGAAGTGATGCTTAATATCCTGCGTAGACGGTGACAGAACCAAAAAGAATTTTTTCTTCACTGGATTCTGCTCACCGTGTAACGCGCTTACGGCCTTCGGGTGTGTAAGTGAAGTGAGTTCCGGGAAATTTTCCCGGTCAAATCCAGGAGCAAAGCTAATGGCATTAAATCTTCAAGGCAAACAAGCAATTGTTGCTGAAGTTAGCGAAGTAGCCAAAGGCGCGCTTTCAGCGGTTGTTGCGGATTCCCGTGGCGTTACCGTTGATAAAATGACTGAACTGCGTAAAGCAGGTCGTGAAGCTGGCGTCTACATGCGTGTTGTTCGTAACACCCTGCTGCGCCGCGTCGTTGAAGGTACTCCATTCGAGTGCCTGAAAGACACGTTTGTTGGTCCGACCCTGATTGCATACTCTATGGAACACCCGGGCGCTGCTGCTCGTCTGTTCAAAGAGTTCGCGAAAGCGAATGCAAACTTTGAGGTCAAAGCTGCAGCCTTTGAAGGTGAGCTGATCCCGGCGGCACAAATTGACCGTCTGGCAACGCTGCCGACTTACGAAGAAGCACTGGCACGTCTGATGTCGACCATGAAAGAAGCTGCTGCTGGCAAGCTGGTCCGCACTCTGGCTGCTGTTCGCGACGCGAAAGAAGCGGCTTAAGGCCAGATTCTTTTTCTTCGTACTTGCTAACGTATAAACTTTTACTGATTCTTAGGAACAATTGTCATGTCTATCACTAAAGATCAAATCCTGGAAGCCGTTGCAGCTATGTCCGTAATGGAAGTAGTTGAGCTGGTTTCTGCTATGGAAGAAAAATTCGGCGTTTCTGCTGCTGCTGCTGTAGCTGTTGCTGCTGGCCCGGCTGAAGCTGTTGAAGAGAAAACTGAATTCGACGTTATCCTGAAAGCTGCTGGCGCGAACAAAGTTGCTGTAATCAAAGCCGTTCGTGGCGCAACTGGTCTGGGCCTGAAAGAAGCTAAAGACCTGGTTGAAGCTGCTCCAGCTGCAATCAAAGAAGGCATCAGCAAAGACGACGCAGCTGCACTTGAAGCTGCTCTGAAAGAAGCTGGCGCTGAAGTTGAAGTTAAGTAAGACAACCCTCGGGTTGCAGTCTGCGTAAACAGACTGATGGCTGGTGACTTTTTGGTCACCAGCCTTTTTGCGCTACAGGGGAATGATGGCGTTTCGCACTGTTTGTCCATTGTTCCTCTTCAATATCTTTTTCTATCGACGACTTAATATACCGCTTTCCTGTGAGGGTTCCCTGCCTGCGCAACGGCGATGAAATGATTTAAGAGTGATAGAAAGATGTATTGCATGGGGTGCCGCGCATCGCATGAAAAACAAAATAGTGTTGCATGAACTGTCCCTTCAGGACGGACAGCGTGGGTCGACTTGTCAGCTAGCTGAGGAACCCTATGGTTTACTCCTATACCGAGAAAAAACGTATTCGTAAGGATTTTGGTAAACGTCCACAAGTACTGGATGTGCCTTATCTCCTTTCTATCCAGCTTGACTCGTTCCAGAAGTTTATCGAGCAAGATCCAGAAGGCCAGTACGGTCTGGAAGCAGCCTTCCGTTCCGTGTTCCCAATCGCGAGCTACAGCGGCAACTCTGAGTTGCAGTATGTCAGCTACCGTCTGGGTGAGCCGGTGTTTGACGTGACAGAATGTCAGATCCGTGGCGTGACGTATTCCGCACCGCTGCGCGTTAAACTGCGTCTGGTGATCTACGAGCGCGAAGCGCCGGAAGGCACCGTCAAAGACATCAAAGAACAAGAAGTGTACATGGGCGAAATTCCGCTCATGACCGACAACGGTACCTTTGTCATCAACGGTACTGAGCGTGTTATCGTTTCTCAGCTGCATCGTAGTCCTGGCGTATTCTTTGACAGCGATAAGGGTAAAACGCACTCTTCCGGTAAAGTGCTGTATAACGCACGTATTATCCCTTACCGCGGTTCATGGCTCGACTTTGAGTTTGACCCGAAAGACAACCTGTTCGTCCGTATTGACCGTCGTCGTAAGCTGCCGGCCAGTATCATCCTGCGCGCGCTGGATTACACCACTGAGCAGATTCTCGATCTGTTCTTCGAAAAAGTGGTGTTTGAAATCCGCGACAACAAGCTGCAGATGGAACTGGTGCCTGAGCGCCTGCGTGGTGAAACCGCCTCCTTCGATATCGAAGCCAACGGCACGGTCTACGTTGAGAAAGGTCGTCGCATTACTGCGCGCCACATCCGTCAGCTGGAAAAAGACAACATTCAGCACATTGAAGTGCCGGTCGAGTACATCGCGGGCAAAGTGGTCGCGAAAGATTACATCGATCTGAACACCGGTGAGCTGATCGTGCCGGCGAACATGGAGCTGTCACTGGATCTGCTGGCGAAACTGAGCCAGTCCGGTCACAAACGCATCGAAACCCTGTTCACCAACGACCTGGATCACGGCCCGTACATTTCTGAGACACTGCGTGTTGACCCAACCAACGACCGCCTGAGCGCGCTGGTTGAGATCTACCGCATGATGCGTCCTGGCGAGCCGCCAACGCGTGAAGCCGCAGAAAACCTGTTCGAGAACCTGTTCTTCTCCGAAGATCGTTACGATCTGTCGGCCGTTGGCCGCATGAAGTTCAACCGTTCTCTGCTGCGTGACGAGATCGAAGGTTCCGGTATCCTGAGCAAAGACGACATCATTGAAGTGATGAAGAAGCTCATCGGTATCCGTAACGGTATTGGCGAAGTGGATGATATCGACCACCTCGGCAACCGTCGTATCCGTTCGGTCGGCGAAATGGCGGAAAACCAGTTCCGCGTTGGCCTGGTGCGTGTAGAGCGCGCTGTGAAAGAGCGTCTGTCTCTGGGCGACCTCGACACGCTGATGCCACAGGACATGATCAACGCCAAGCCAATTTCGGCCGCGGTGAAAGAGTTCTTTGGTTCCAGCCAGCTGTCCCAGTTTATGGACCAGAACAACCCACTGTCTGAGATTACGCACAAGCGTCGTATCTCTGCTCTGGGCCCAGGCGGTCTGACCCGTGAACGCGCCGGCTTCGAAGTGCGTGACGTACACCCGACTCACTACGGTCGCGTATGTCCAATCGAAACCCCGGAAGGTCCGAACATCGGTCTGATCAACTCACTCTCTGTTTACGCGCAGACTAACGAATACGGCTTCCTCGAAACGCCGTACCGCCGCGTGGTTGACGGTAAAGTGAGTGATGAAATTCATTACCTCTCTGCTATCGAAGAGGGTAACTACGTTATCGCTCAGGCGAACACCAACCTCGCCGATGACGGCAGCTTTGTTGACGATCTCGTCACCTGCCGTAGCAAAGGTGAATCGAGCCTGTTCAGCCGCGATCAGGTTGACTACATGGACGTTTCCACCCAGCAGGTGGTTTCTGTCGGTGCGTCACTGATCCCGTTCCTGGAGCACGATGATGCTAACCGCGCCCTGATGGGTGCGAACATGCAACGTCAGGCTGTACCTACCCTGCGTGCTGATAAGCCGCTGGTTGGTACCGGTATGGAACGTGCTGTAGCGGTCGACTCCGGTGTAACTGCCGTCGCGAAACGTGGTGGTACCGTGCAGTACGTCGATGCGTCACGTATCGTTATCAAAGTTAACGAAGACGAGATGTATCCGGGCGAAGCAGGTATCGACATCTACAACCTGACCAAGTACACCCGTTCTAACCAGAACACCTGCATCAACCAGATGCCGTGTGTTTCTCTGGGTGAACCTATCGAGCGTGGCGACGTGCTGGCTGACGGCCCGTCTACCGACCTCGGTGAGCTGGCGCTGGGTCAGAACATGCGCGTGGCGTTCATGCCATGGAACGGTTACAACTTCGAAGACTCCATCCTCGTTTCTGAGCGTGTAGTACAGGAAGACCGTTTCACCACCATCCACATTCAGGAACTGGCTTGCGTGTCGCGTGACACCAAACTGGGGCCGGAAGAGATCACCGCTGACATCCCGAACGTGGGTGAAGCTGCGCTCTCCAAACTGGATGAATCCGGCATCGTGTATATCGGTGCGGAAGTGACCGGTGGCGACATTCTGGTAGGCAAGGTCACGCCGAAAGGTGAAACCCAGCTGACGCCAGAAGAGAAACTGCTGCGTGCGATCTTCGGTGAAAAAGCCTCTGACGTGAAAGACTCGTCACTGCGCGTGCCGAACGGCGTTTCCGGTACGGTTATCGACGTACAGGTCTTCACCCGCGATGGCGTGGAAAAAGACAAGCGCGCGCTGGAAATCGAAGAGATGCAGCTGAAGCAGGCGAAAAAAGACCTGTCTGAAGAACTGCAGATCCTCGAAGCGGGCCTGTTCAGCCGTATCCAGGCCGTCCTGATTTCAGGTGGCGTGGAAGCGGAGAAACTGGACAAGCTGCCACGCGAGCGCTGGCTGGAACTCGGTCTGACCGACGAAGAGAAGCAGAACGCGCTGGAGCAGCTGGCTGAGCAGTATGACGAGCTGAAGCACGAGTTTGAGAAGAAACTCGAAGCGAAGCGTCGCAAGATCACCCAGGGCGACGATCTGGCACCGGGCGTGCTGAAAATCGTCAAGGTGTATCTGGCCGTTAAGCGTCAGATTCAGCCTGGTGACAAAATGGCGGGTCGTCACGGTAACAAAGGTGTTATCTCGAAGATCAACCCAATCGAAGACATGCCATACGATGAGAACGGTACGCCGGTCGACATCGTACTGAACCCGCTGGGCGTACCATCGCGTATGAACATCGGTCAGATTCTGGAAACCCACCTGGGTATGGCGGCGAAAGGCATTGGTGAGAAGATCAATGCGATGCTGAAGAAGCAGGAAGAAGTCGCCAAACTGCGTGAGTTTATCCAGCGTGCTTACGATCTGGGCACCGATGTGCGTCAGAAAGTTGACCTGAACACCTTCTCGGACGACGAAGTGCTGCGTCTGGCAGAGAACCTGAAAAAAGGTATGCCAATCGCGACGCCAGTGTTCGACGGTGCGAAAGAGAGCGAAATCAAAGAGCTGCTGCAGCTCGGCGGTCTGCCTTCTTCCGGTCAGATCACCCTGTTCGACGGCCGTACCGGTGAGCAGTTTGAGCGTCAGGTAACCGTAGGTTACATGTACATGCTGAAACTGAACCACCTGGTCGACGACAAGATGCACGCCCGTTCTACCGGCTCTTACAGCCTGGTTACGCAGCAGCCGCTGGGTGGTAAGGCGCAGTTCGGTGGTCAGCGCTTCGGTGAGATGGAAGTGTGGGCACTGGAAGCATACGGTGCCGCGTATACCCTGCAGGAAATGCTTACCGTTAAGTCTGATGACGTCAACGGCCGTACCAAGATGTATAAAAACATCGTTGACGGCAACCATCAGATGGAACCGGGCATGCCGGAATCCTTCAACGTACTGTTGAAAGAGATTCGCTCGCTGGGTATCAACATCGAGCTGGAAGACGAGTAAGCACTCGCAAGTACTGGTTATGGGACGCGCCTGGCGCGTCCCTGAGAGTTCCACTCCGACGGGAGCTAATCCGTGAAAGACTTACTTAAGTTTCTGAAAGCGCAAACTAAAACCGAAGAGTTTGATGCGATCAAAATTGCGCTGGCCTCGCCAGACATGATCCGTTCCTGGTCTTTCGGTGAAGTTAAAAAGCCGGAAACCATTAACTACCGTACCTTCAAGCCGGAGCGTGACGGTCTTTTCTGTGCCCGTATTTTCGGACCGGTAAAAGATTACGAATGCCTGTGCGGTAAGTACAAGCGTCTGAAACACCGTGGCGTGATCTGTGAGAAGTGTGGCGTTGAAGTCACGCAGACCAAAGTGCGTCGTGAGCGTATGGGCCACATCGAGCTGGCTTCGCCGACCGCGCACATCTGGTTCCTGAAATCACTGCCATCCCGCATCGGTTTGCTGCTGGATATGCCGCTGCGTGATATCGAGCGCGTGCTGTACTTCGAATCTTATGTTGTGGTCGAAGGCGGCATGACCAACCTGGAAAAACGTCAGATTCTGACTGAAGAGCAGTACCTTGACGCGCTGGAAGAGTTCGGTGACGAATTCGACGCGAAGATGGGTGCGGAAGCTATCCAGGCGCTGCTGAAAAATATGGATCTGGAGCAGGAGTGCGAGCAGCTGCGTGAAGAGCTGAACGAAACCAACTCTGAGACCAAACGTAAAAAGCTGACCAAGCGTATCAAGCTGCTGGAAGCGTTCGTGCAGTCTGGCAACAAGCCAGAGTGGATGATCCTGACCGTTCTGCCGGTGCTGCCGCCAGATCTGCGTCCGCTGGTACCGCTGGACGGCGGTCGTTTCGCTACGTCGGATCTGAACGATCTGTATCGTCGCGTGATCAACCGTAACAACCGTCTGAAGCGTCTGCTGGATCTGGCTGCTCCAGATATCATCGTACGTAACGAAAAACGTATGCTGCAGGAAGCGGTAGATGCCCTGCTGGATAACGGCCGTCGCGGTCGTGCCATCACCGGCTCTAACAAACGTCCTCTGAAATCTTTGGCCGACATGATCAAAGGTAAGCAGGGTCGTTTCCGTCAGAACCTGCTGGGTAAACGTGTTGACTACTCCGGTCGTTCGGTTATCACCGTAGGTCCATACCTGCGTCTGCATCAGTGCGGTCTGCCGAAGAAAATGGCACTGGAGCTGTTCAAACCGTTCATCTACGGCAAGCTGGAACTGCGTGGCCTCGCGACCACCATTAAAGCGGCCAAGAAAATGGTTGAGCGCGAAGAAGCGGTCGTCTGGGATATCCTGGATGAAGTGATTCGCGAACACCCGGTACTGCTGAACCGTGCACCAACCCTGCACCGTCTGGGTATCCAGGCGTTTGAACCGGTTCTGATCGAAGGTAAAGCGATCCAGCTGCACCCGCTGGTGTGTGCGGCGTATAACGCCGACTTCGATGGTGACCAGATGGCTGTTCACGTACCGCTGACGCTGGAAGCCCAGCTGGAAGCGCGTGCGCTGATGATGTCTACCAACAACATTCTGTCTCCAGCGAACGGCGAGCCAATCATCGTTCCTTCACAGGACGTTGTTCTGGGTCTGTACTACATGACCCGCGACAAAGTGAACGCCAAAGGCGAAGGCATGGTGCTGACCGGCCCGAAAGAAGCTGAGCGTGTTTACCGCGCTGGCCAGGCCGAGCTGCATGCACGCGTTAAAGTGCGTATCACTGAATACAGCAAAAATGAGCAGGAAGAGCTCGTTGCGAAAACCAGCCTGATCGACACCACCATTGGTCGTGCGATCCTGTGGATGATCGTACCGAAAGGTCTGCCTTACTCCATCGTCAACCAGGCGCTGGGTAAGAAAGCGATCTCTAAGATGCTGAACACCTGTTACCGCATCCTGGGCCTGAAGCCGACCGTTATCTTTGCTGACCAGACCATGTACACCGGCTTTGCCTATGCAGCCCGTTCAGGTGCCTCAGTAGGTATCGACGACATGGTGATTCCTGCCAAGAAAGCAGAAATCATTGCAGAAGCCGAAGCGGAAGTGGCCGAGATCCAGGAGCAGTTCCAGTCTGGTCTGGTTACCGCGGGCGAACGTTACAACAAAGTCATCGATATCTGGGCTGCGGCTAACGAACGCGTATCCAAAGCGATGATGGATAACCTGCAGACCGAAACCGTGATCAACCGTCACGGCGAAGAAGAGCAGCAGGTTTCGTTCAACAGCATCTACATGATGGCCGACTCCGGTGCGCGTGGTTCTGCGGCACAGATTCGTCAGCTGGCAGGTATGCGTGGTCTGATGGCGAAGCCAGATGGCTCCATCATCGAGACGCCAATCACCGCGAACTTCCGTGAAGGTCTGAACGTACTCCAGTACTTCATCTCGACCCACGGTGCGCGTAAAGGTCTGGCCGATACCGCACTGAAAACGGCGAACTCCGGTTACCTGACCCGTCGTCTGGTTGACGTGGCGCAGGACCTGGTGGTCACCGAAGACGACTGTGGCACATTCGAAGGCATCATGATGACCCCGGTCATCGAAGGTGGCGACGTTAAAGAGCCGCTGCGTGAGCGTGTACTGGGTCGTGTGACGGCAGAAGACGTGCTGAAGCCGGGCACTGCGGACATCCTGATCCCGCGTAACACCCTGATCGATGAGCACTGGTGTGACGTGGTTGAACTGAACTCCGTGGACGCGATTAAAGTGCGTTCCGTGGTGAGCTGTGAAACCGACTTCGGTGTGTGTGCACACTGCTACGGTCGCGATCTGGCACGTGGTCACATCATCAACAAAGGTGAGGCCATCGGCGTTATCGCAGCACAGTCCATCGGTGAGCCGGGTACCCAGCTGACCATGCGTACCTTCCACATCGGTGGTGCGGCATCGCGTGCGGCAGCTGAATCCAGCATTCAGGTGAAGAACAAAGGTACTATCAAGCTGACCAACGCCAAGTCAGTAACCAACTCCTCCGGGAAGCTGGTTATCGTCTCGCGTAACGTTGAGCTGAAGATGATCGACGAGTTCGGTCGTACCAAAGAGAGCTATAAAGTGCCTTACGGTGCGGTCATGGCGAAAGGTGATGGCGAGCAGGTTGCCGCGGGCGAAACCGTTGCAAACTGGGATCCACACACCATGCCGGTTATCACCGAAGTGGGCGGTTTCATCCGCTTCACCGACATGATCGACGGTCAGACCATTACCCGTCAGACTGACGACCTGACCGGTCTGTCATCGCTGGTGGTACTGGATTCTGCAGAGCGTACTGCGGGCGGTAAAGACCTGCGTCCGGCACTGAAAATCGTTGATGCCAACGGCAACGATGTACTGATCCCGGGCACCGACATGCCGGCACAGTACTTCCTGCCAGGTAAAGCGATTGTGCAGCTGGAAGATGGCGTGAAGATCAGCTCGGGTGATACCCTGGCGCGTGTTCCGCAGGAATCTGGCGGTACCAAGGACATCACCGGTGGTCTGCCACGCGTTGCCGACCTGTTCGAAGCGCGTCGTCCGAAAGAGCCAGCTATCCTGGCGGAGATCAGCGGTATCATCTCCTTCGGTAAAGAGACCAAAGGCAAGCGTCGTCTGGTGATCACGCCGGTTGACGGTAGCGATCCGTATGAAGAGATGATTCCGAAATGGCGTCAGCTCAACGTATTCGAAGGTGAACGTGTAGAACGTGGTGACGTCGTATCTGACGGCCCAGAGTCTCCGCACGACATCCTGCGTCTGCGTGGCGTCCATGCTGTGACCCGTTACATCACTAACGAAGTGCAGGAAGTTTACCGCCTGCAGGGCGTTAAGATTAACGATAAGCACATCGAAGTCATCGTGCGTCAGATGCTGCGTAAAGCAACCATCATGAACGCGGGTAGCTCGGAGTTCCTGGAAGGCGAGCAGGCGGAAGTCTCTCGTATCAAGATCTCCAACCGCGATCTGGAAGCGAACGGCAAAATCGGCGCGACGTACATGCGTGACCTGCTGGGTATCACCAAAGCCTCGCTGGCAACCGAATCGTTCATCTCTGCGGCATCGTTCCAGGAGACCACCCGTGTCCTGACCGAAGCAGCGGTAGCAGGCAAGCGCGACGAACTGCGCGGCCTGAAAGAGAACGTTATCGTGGGTCGTCTGATCCCGGCCGGTACCGGTTATGCTTACCACCAGGATCGTATGCGTCGCCGTCAGGCGGGTGAAGCACCGGTTGCACCGCAGGTGACTGCGGATGAAGCCTCTGCCAGCCTCGCTGAGCTGCTGAACGCCGGTCTGGGCGGTAGCGACGACGAATAATCGTCTGCTCTGCTGACCATGAAAAAACCCTGCCTCGGCAGGGTTTTTTTTCGTCTGAAATCCACGTTATTTCTGATTGATATCCTGACGCGTCAGCCCGATATCACGCAGCTGCGCATCACTCAGGTGCGAAAGAATCTCCCGCGTTTCCCGTCTGGCCTGCCAGCGTTTTATCGCGCGCACGCCGCCACGAAAGATATCGAGTAAGGTCACGCTGAACGGTTTTGCCGCCCGGTTCTGATCGAATTCCATAATCCCAGCCCTCAGTATGGTGTCTGAGCAACATTTTCCCTCTGAAGGTGAATGCAATACAGATTCAAAAATCACTTATCTTTAACATACAGATTGCGCCCGTACCGATCTGAATGGTAGAAATAGGCGTCATCTGTACTGATTTTTGATCACCGTTAACGCAGCGAGGCACACAATGACGCGCTATCAACATCTGGCCTGTCTGCTTTCAGACCGTATTGAGCAGGGGCTGTATCGCAGCGGCGAACGCTTGCCCTCGGTGCGTACGCTCAGCATTGAGCACGGCGTCAGCATCAGTACCGTGCAGCAGGCTTATCATCTGCTGGAAGAGAAGCAGCTTATCGTGCCGCAGCCGCGTTCCGGCTATTTTGTCGCTACCCGTAAAGCCACGCCGCCGGTACCCGCGATGACCCGACCCGTACAGCGTCCGGTTGAGATCACCCAGTGGGAATCGGTGCTGGAGTTGCTGAGCAGCCGCATTAATGGCGACGTGCTGCAGCTGGGCAGCGGCATGCCGGACCTGACCCAGCCGACGCTCAAGCCGCTGTGGAAAATCATGGGGCGCATGGCGCAGAAGCAGGACATTGATCAGCTCAACTATGACAGCCTGCTTGGCGTGGCAGCGCTGCGCGAGCAGATTGCGCGGCTAACAATTGACAGCGGCTGTCAGCTGACGGCGGAAGATATTGTCATCACCACCGGTTGCCATGAAGCGCTATCGGTGTCGATTCGCGCCGTGTGCGAGCCAGGCGATATCATTGCCGTTGAGTCGCCGGCGTTTCACGGCACCATGCAGACACTGCGCGGTCTGGGCATCCGCGCCATTGAAATCCCTACCGATGCGGTCAGCGGGATCAGTCTTGAGGCGCTGGAGCTGGCGTTTGAGCAGTGGCCAATCAAAGCGGTAGTGGTGGTACCCAACTGCAATAATCCGCTTGGATTTATCATGCCGGAAGCGCGTAAGCGCGCGCTGCTGACGCTGGCGCAGCGCTTTGATGCAGCGATCATTGAAGATGATGTTTACGGCGAGCTGGCGTGGGAGTATCCGCGTCCGATCACCATCAAATCGCTGGATATGGATGGCCGCGTGCTGCTGTGCAGTTCGTTTTCCAAAACCCTGGCGCCCGGCTTGCGCGTGGGCTGGGTCGCGCCGGGACGCTATCGCGATCGCGTACTGCACATGAAATATATTGGCACCGGTTCGACGGCAACGCAGCCGCAGTATGCGGTCGCGGAGTTTATTCGTCAGGGCCATTACCTGCCGCATTTGCGCCGCATGCGCCAGGTGTATCAGCGTAACTATGAGACGTTTAGTTGCTGGGTGCGCCACTATTTTCCCTGCGGCATTTGCGTCTCGCGGCCGCAGGGCAGTTTCCTGATGTGGATTGAGCTGCCGGAAGCCTTCGATGCGGTGCGGCTGAATGCGGAGCTGCGGGAGCTGAAAATCCAGGTGGCGGTCGGTTCGCTGTTTTCGGCGGCGGGTAAATATCGCAACTGCCTGCGCCTCAATTATGGTCTGCCAATGAATGAGCAAACCGAGCAGGCGATTGCCAGCCTCGGCGCAGCCGTGGAGCGTGCCATGCAGGCCTGCAGTGCGGAAACAACGCGCCATATCACCTCCCTGACGGAATAGCGGTGGAAAGGCAGGGCCGGACAGAGAGTCGGGGAAGCCAGCCCTGGCCCGCTGCAAGCGACAGCGGGCAGGCTCACTTTAGCGATTGTCCCCGGTCGCGCCAGCCCTGACTGCTGCCGTTTGCGCGCCGTATTCGCGGATTTTTACCGCCGTTGCAGTCAGTTACAACGCTTTTGCGACATGCTCTGGGGATTCTACCAGCGCCAGCAGCTGGCGGGTGGCCGCCTGCCAGTCTTCCGCCTGGGTAATCGCGCTGACCACGGCAATGCTGCCGACGCCGGTCGCCAGCACCTCCGGCACGCGTGCCAGCGAAATGCCGCCAATCGCTACGGTGGGAATGTGCTGCAGCCGCGCCAGATGGCGCTTCAGCTCGGCTATGCCCTGTGGCGCAGAGGGCATCTCTTTGGTTTGTGTCGGAAAGATGTGGCCGAGCGCAATATAGGACGGACGCAGCGCCAGCGCGCGATCCAGCTCGGCATCATCGTGTGTCGACAGACCCAGGCGTAAGCCGGCGTGGCGGATAGCATCCAGGTCGGCCACATCCAGATCCTCCTGACCAAGATGCACACCATAAGCGTTGTACTTAATCGCTAAGCGCCAGTAATCGTTGATAAACAGCCGCGCACCGTACTGTTTGCCCAGGGCGATGGCATCACGTACTGCGGCTTCAATCTGACGATCATCGCCATCTTTAATGCGCAGCTGGAGGGTGCGCACGCCGGCTGCCAGCAGGCGTTCAATCCACAACACGCTATCGACAACCGGATAGAGCCCCAGTTTTGGCGCGGTGGCAGGGAAGGCTTCAGTCATCATTTTTCCTCTTTCAGGGCATCGGCGGCGTGATACAGCTCGCCGCCACGGCTACGGAAGGCATCGGACATTTGCGCCATCCCCAGCGCTATCGGCTGGGCTTCAGTCTGCTGACGGGCGGCAAATTCGCGCACTTCCTGGGTGATTTTCATTGAACAGAATTTGGGGCCGCACATGGAACAGAAGTGGGCCACTTTGCCGGATTCCTGCGGCAGAGTTTCGTCGTGATAGGCCCGCGCGGTATGCGGGTCGAGCGCCAGATTAAACTGATCTTCCCAGCGGAACTCAAAGCGAGCTTTCGACATGGCGTTGTCGCGGATCTGCGCGCCGGGATGGCCTTTAGCCAGATCGGCAGCGTGCGCCGCGATCTTGTAGGTAATCAGCCCCTGCTTAACATCCTCTTTATTCGGCAGGCCAAGGTGCTCTTTCGGCGTGACGTAGCACAGCATCGCGCAGCCAAACCAGCCGATCATGGCGGCGCCAATCCCGGAGGTGAAATGATCGTAGCCCGGCGCGATATCGGTCGTCAGCGGGCCCAGCGTATAAAACGGCGCTTCATGGCAATGTTCCAGCTGCTCGGTCATATTGCGGCGGATCATCTGCATCGGCACGTGACCGGGGCCTTCAATCATGACCTGCACATCATATTGCCAGGCGATTTGCGTCAGCTCGCCTAAGGTACGCAGTTCGGCAAACTGGGCTTCGTCGTTGGCGTCCTGAATCGAGCCGGGACGTAAACCATCACCGAGCGACAGCGCGACATCATAGGCGGCGCAGATTTCACAGATTTCGCGGAAATGCTGGTAGAGGAAGTTTTCCTGATGATGTGACAGGCACCACTTCGCCATGATGGAGCCGCCGCGCGACACGATGCCGGTCAGTCGTTGTGCGGTCATCGGCACATAGCGCAGCAGCACGCCCGCGTGAATGGTGAAGTAATCAACGCCCTGCTCAGCCTGTTCCAGCAGGGTATCGCGGAAAATGTCCCAGTTAAGATCTTCTGCGATGCCGTTGACCTTTTCCAGCGCCTGATAGATTGGCACCGTGCCGATCGGCACCGGACTGTTGCGCAAAATCCACTCGCGCGTTTCATGGATATAGCGGCCGGTCGACAGATCCATCACGGTATCTGCCCCCCAGCGCGTGGCCCATACCAGTTTTTCCACTTCCTCTTCAATCGACGAACTTACCGCCGAGTTGCCGATGTTGGCGTTAACCTTTACCAGAAAATTGCGGCCGATAATCATCGGCTCTGATTCGGGGTGATTGATGTTGGCAGGAATGATGGCGCGGCCGCTGGCCACTTCGGCGCGTACGAATTCGGCGCTGATATTCTCCGGCAGCTGCGCGCCGAAGCCGTGGCCGGCGTGCTGCTGCAACAGCGTTGCACTGCGGATACGCTCACGTCCCATGTTTTCGCGCAGCGCGATAAACTCCATCTCCGGCGTGATGATGCCCTGACGTGCATAATGCAGCTGCGTGACGCGGCGACCCGCTTTGGCACGGCGCGGCAGCGGCAGGTGTTCAAAACGCAGATGATCCAGCCCGTCATCTGCCAGCCGCTGCTGACTGTAGCTTGAGCTGAGTGCGCTGATGGTTTCGCTGTCGTTGCGTTCGGCAATCCAGCCGGCGCGTAATTTTGCCAGACCCTGATGCACATTGATGGTCGCGTGGGGATCGCCATAGGCACCGGCAGTGTCATACACCGGCACCGGTTCATTTTCTGCGTATTGCGGATGATCTTTGCTGCCGCCGGTGTGCGTCGGGCTGAGCTGAATTTCGCGCATCGGGACGCGGATATCCGCGCGGCTGCCGCTGATCCAGATACGTTTGGAGTTAGGGAAGGCGGTTCCCTGGAGCGAATCGATAAATTTTTGCGCCTGCGCGCGTTGTTCACGACGTGAGGTTTTAGCATCAGACATAGCAAGTTTCCTGAAAACAAGGGGAAGCTGCTTGTCCGGAGTCCGGAAGGAGTAACAGAAACGGTGCGGGCGCCTGACTGCACCGTGCTGATCACATCTACTCTTGTTCCCTTCGCAGGTACTAACCTGATCAGGTTCCGCGGATCCCGAATTAACGGTCTCAGCCCCTAAGGGCACTCCGACAAGTTTACGTTTTACGCGATAAGCGACTTTACTGACTGTTGCACGCTGCGCTTATATCGCAAAGTTTGATTGTGGATTGTCGTTTAAAAAGACAATAAAAAAGCCCATTCAGCATAAAAGGGCTTTTCCTGAATAACAAGTCTTTTACAACTGCAGCGGTTCAGGCCGGACGAGCAATGGTGCTGTCATTGGCCACCGGCGGGCGCGCCAGCTGGTTATCCCAGGCGAGCTGAATCAGTTTGTCTTCCAGCGTAAAGCGTGACTCCAGCGCTTCGCCCACTTCTGACAGCGCCTGCTGGAAATCCACGCAGTTGTCGTCATTAATGGCCTGCTGCAGATGGCTGTCATACAGTTGCATCAGACGTTCAGTATTGCCTTCCAGCGCCGGATAGATCTGCGCCGCCGCAATCATCGGGCTGTCGCCGGACATCTCGCTGATGATGCGCTCGTAAACGCTGAAGTGGCCGGTAGAGAGATAGTCCACCAGACGATGGCAAAACGCATCCAGCGCCTGTTCATCCAGCGCGGTCAGCGCTTCTTTGTTCGGCTTCATGCCAATTAACTCGTAATAGGTGACGAGCAGCTGTCGACGGGCGCGCAACCATGAGTCGACTAATTCATTACCGCCACCTACACGCTCGGTCAGGTTATCTAACTGGGTAAGCATACGGGGCTCCAGGTGAGTTATAGTTGTTTATTACACACTTAACATCAGGATTTCAGCGTGCCATTTGACGCTAAGGACAACGATTAAGATGCAACGTGAGATCTCAAGCGTAGACGCTGGCTGGTGGATTGTCAGCTCCGCGCAGAAACTTTGGTTGCCGCAAGGCGAGTTGCCGCATGGCTTATCCGGCGAGTTTGGCCTGACCGGCAGCAGCGGCAGAGTGATTGGCGAGTGGCAGGGCGAAAACGTCTGGCTGGTATGCGAAGCGCGTCCGGACAATATGGCCTCGGTGCGCCAGCTAATTGACGAAGATGTCGGTCTGTTTCAGCTCGCCGGGCGCGGCGTGCAGCTGGCAGAGTTCTACCGTTCGCATCGCTGGTGCGGCTATTGCGGCCATGAAATGCAGCACAGCAAGCGCGAATTTGCCTGCCTGTGCAGCCACTGCCGCGAGCGCTACTATCCGCAAATCGCCCCCTGCATCATTGTGGCGATTCGTCGCGGTGAGGAGATCCTGCTGGCAAACCATGCGCGCCATCGCAACAGCATCTACACCGTGCTGGCCGGTTTTGTCGAAGTCGGCGAAACGCTGGAGCAGGCGGTGGCCCGCGAGGTGATGGAAGAGAGCAACGTGCGGGTAAAAAATGTGCGTTACGTGACCTCGCAGCCGTGGCCGTTCCCGCACTCGCTGATGATGGCGTTCATGGCGGAGTACGATGGCGGCGAGCTGCAGCACGATGGTAAAGAGCTGCTGGATGCTGGCTGGTATCGCTACGATGATCTGCCCCTGTTGCCGCCGCCGGGCACCGTGGCGCGCCGGCTGATTGAAGATACGGTTGCGCTGTGTCGCGCCAGCGCGGCGTGAAAATGCTACACTGCCGGCCTTAGCATGAGAGAGCCCATTATGAGTGAACTGAAGAACGATCGTTATCTGCGCGCCCTGTTACGCCAGCCGGTGGATATCACCCCGGTATGGATGATGCGACAAGCCGGGCGTTACCTGCCGGAATACAAAGCCACGCGCGCTGAAGCCGGTGATTTTATGTCGCTGTGTAAGAACGCGGAGCTGGCGTGCGAAGTCACCCTGCAGCCGTTGCGCCGCTATGCGCTGGATGCCGCGATCCTCTTCAGCGATATCCTGACCATTCCGGATGCGATGGGCCTGGGGCTCTACTTTGAGACCGGCGAAGGCCCGCGTTTCTCCCATCCAATCACCTGTCGTGCCGATGTGGATAAACTGCCGGTGCCGGATCCAGAGCAGGAGCTGGGTTACGTGATGAATGCGGTGCGCACCATCCGTCACAACCTCAAAGGCGAAGTGCCGCTGATCGGTTTCTCCGGCAGCCCGTGGACGCTGGCAACCTACATGGTAGAAGGCGGCAGCAGCAAGGCTTTCACCAAAATCAAGAAGATGATGTACGCCGAGCCGCAGACGCTGCACGCGCTGCTGGATAAGCTGGCAGAGAGCGTGATCCTTTACCTCAACGCGCAGATTAAAGCGGGTGCGCAGTCGGTGATGGTGTTTGATACCTGGGGCGGCGTGCTGACCGGGCGCGACTATCGCGAGTTCTCGCTCTATTACATGCACAAAATCGTCGACAGCGTACTGCATGAGAACGAAGGAAGACGCGTGCCCATCACCCTGTTTACCAAGGGCGGCGGCCAGTGGCTGGAAGAGATGGCCGCCACCGGCTGTGATGCGCTGGGCCTTGACTGGACCACCGATATTGGCGAAGCGCGGCGCCGCGTGGGCGATAAAGTCGCGCTGCAGGGCAACATGGATCCGTCTATGCTGTATGCACCCCCTGCACGAATTGAGCAGGAAGTGGCGGGGATTCTGGAAGCCTTTGGCGCAGGCGAAGGCCACGTCTTCAACCTCGGTCACGGGATTCATCAGGATGTTCCGCCAGAGCACGCTGGCGCGTTTGTGGAGGCGGTGCATCGGCTATCACGACCATATCACCAGGGATAAGCATGGATTTAGCCGCACTACGACAGCAACAGGTACAGCTCGCCGCCAGCGTGGTGCGGCAGGATGATTTTGACGTACTGCCGCCGCGCTTCATTGGCGGCGCCGATGTTGGTTTTGAACAGGGCGGCGAGGTAACGCGCGCCGCCCTGGTGATCCTCGAATACCCTTCATTAACGCTGGTGGAGCATCGCATCGCGCGTGTCGCGACCACCATGCCTTACATCCCCGGTTTTCTCTCGTTTCGCGAAATTCCAGCCCTGCAGGCGGCGTGGCAGCAATTGTCGCAGCGGCCCGATCTGCTGTTCGTCGACGGCCATGGCATCTCTCATCCGCGCCGGCTGGGCGTTGCTGCGCATTTCGGCTCGCTGCTGGATGTGCCAACCATCGGCGTAGCGAAAAAGCGCCTGTGCGGCCGTTTCGCTGAGCTGGATGCGGCACCGGGCAGTCGTCAGCCGCTGATGGATAAAGGCGAGCAGATTGCCTGGGTGTGGCGCAGCAAGACGCGCTGCAACCCGCTGTTTGTCTCAACCGGCCACCGCGTCAGCCTCGACAGCGCACTGCACTGGGTTGAAGCCTGCATGGCCGGCTACCGCTTGCCGGAGCCAACGCGCTGGGCTGATGCCGTGGCATCTGGCCGTCCCGCTTTTGTGAAGTGGCAAAATGCGCGCTAACGCTGTTTGTGCGCGGCTTTTGCGGTACACTGCCGCCAGCTAATCTACCGAGAGTAAGTTTGATGTTACAGAACCCCGTCCATTTGCGTCTGGCGAAGCTGGAAAGCTGGCAGCACATGACCTTTATGGCCTGTCTGTGCGAGCGGATGTTCCCCAATTACTGGGCCTTCTGTCAGCAGACCGAGTTTGCCGATCCGCAGCTCTATCGCCGCATTCTCGACCTGGTGTGGGAAAGCCTGACGGTGAAGGATGCCAAAATCAATTTCGACAGCCAGCTGGAGAAACTGGAAGCGGCGATCCCAAACGGTGACGACTTTGACGTTTACGGCGTGCACCCGGCGATTGACGCCTGCGTGGCGCTGAGTGAACTCCTGCACGCGCAGCTGAGCGGTGAAACGCTGGAGCACGCCATCGAAGTCAGCCGCACGTCGATCACCACCGTGGCCATCCTCGAAATGACCCAGGCTGGTCGCGAAATGAGCGACGAAGAGCTGCGTGACAACCAGGCGGTAATTGACGAATGGGACCTGCAGTGGGAGATTTTTCGCCTGCTGGCAGAGTGCGAAGAACGGGACCTGGAGCTAATCAAAGGGCTACGTGCAGACCTGCGTGAAGCCGGAATCAGTAACATCGGTATAATTTTTCAGCAATAAGGCGAGAAAACGTGACTTCAGGCCCGAATTACCGCGCCTGGAGGCTTCACATCAGCCCCCTGTCTGGTCTACATTTGGGGGGCTGAAAATTGTGGCTATCGGTGCGTGCAGGCTGAAGAGTGCCAGAATATGGCTTTTCCCTCGCACTCGTTGCTTAGCAAGCGATAAATACACTTTAAGGATAACTTATGAACAAGACTCAACTGATTGATGTGATCGCAGAGAAAGCTGACCTGTCTAAAACCCAGGCTAAAGCTGCGCTGGAATCTACCCTGGCTGCGATCACTGAGTCTCTGAAAGAAGGTGATGCTGTACAACTGGTTGGTTTTGGTACTTTTAAAGTGAACCACCGCGCTGAGCGTACCGGTCGCAACCCGCAGACTGGCAAAGAGATCAAAATCGCTGCAGCTAACGTGCCAGCGTTCGTCTCTGGTAAAGCACTGAAAGACGCTGTTAAGTAAGTTTTCCGCATCGCGGTTTAGCTTTAAAAGAGGGGCGATTTCGCCCCTTTTTGTTACCGGGGCCTGCTATGCTGAACATCTCTCCTCAGCGCCTCTGCGCCATCCTCCTCGGGGTATTACTCACCGGCTGCAGTGCCACTCCCGATCTTCCGGCTTTCACCGCCAGCGGCTATCTGTCTGACCGTGGTACGGTGCGAATCTGGCGTAAAAACGGCGACCACGAAGCCGTCCATCTGCGTACTGTCTATACCCCTTTCAATGGCGATAGCCGGGAAACCACCGACTATATCTGGCAGGCGGATAAACTGCTGAGCGTGGAACGGCACGTCACTGGCCAGCAGCCGGACGACGTAACCCTGCGTTTCGACCATCAGGGCAACCTCAATTTTATGCAGCGACAGTTGGCTGGCCGGCGTGAAGCCGTCAGCGCCGACAGCGTCGAGCTGTACCGGTTTGACGCGCAGCGCATGCTGGCGCAGAGCAATGCACTGCTGAGTGGCCGGGTACTGTTGCGGCAGGGGCACTGGCAGGGCGGTACGCAGGTTCGTGACTGTGAGGGGCAGCAGGTGAATGTGGCGTTCGATCGCGACACGCTGGCGACGCTGTATCGACAGCAGCAGGGGCAGCAACAGCCGATTACCCTGTCGTGGCTGGAAGCGCCAGAGGGGATTCAGCTGCTGCGTGCCACGCCGGAAGATGAGTGCCGCTGGCAGCCGAAAGATGCCGATTTTTAGCGGCGACCGGCTGGCCGCCGCCGGGGGCTTACTTGCGGTTAATCGCGCGGTAACCGATATCATTACGGCAGAAGCTGCCGTTCCATGAGATGTGCTGCGCCAGCGCGTAGGCATTCTTCTGCGCTGCTGCCACATCTTCACCCAGCGCGGTCACGCACAGTACGCGACCGCCGCTGGTCACCACCAGATCATCTTTCAGGGTGGTGCCGGCATGGAATACCTTCCCGTCCGGTACGTCTTCCAGCGGCAGACCGTGGATCTGATCGCCCGTGTTGTAGTCGCCCGGATAACCGCCAGCGGCCAGCACCACGCCGAGTGACGGGCGCGGATCCCACTGTGACTGCTGCTGATCGAGCTTGCCGTCGACAGCGGCGAGGCACAGCGCGACCAGATCCGACTGCAGGCGCAGCATGATCGGCTGCGTTTCCGGATCGCCGAAGCGGCAGTTGAATTCGATCACCTTTGGCTGACCGGCTTTGTCGATCATCAGACCGGCATACAGGAAACCGGTGTAGGTGTTACCTTCCGCTTTCATGCCGTTGACGGTTGGCCAGATGATCTGATCCATCACGCGCTGGTGGATCTCATCGGTCACTACCGGTGCCGGTGAGTAAGCGCCCATGCCACCGGTGTTCGGCCCGGTGTCGCCGTCGCCAACACGTTTGTGATCCTGGCTGGTGGCCATTGGCAGGACATTATCGCCGTCCACCATCACGATGAAGCTGGCTTCTTCACCATCAAGGAATTCTTCGATGACGATGCGGTGACCTGCGTCGCCAAATGCATTGCCGGCCAGCATGTCCTGTACTGCCGCTTCCGCTTCGGCCAGCGTCATGGCGACAATGACGCCTTTACCCGCGGCCAGACCGTCCGCTTTGATGACGATCGGCGCGCCTTTCTCACGCAGGTAAGCCAGCGCGGGTTCCACCTCGGTGAAGTTCTGGTATTCCGCCGTCGGGATCTGCTGGCGGGCAAGGAAATCTTTGGTGAAGGCTTTTGAGCCCTCCAGCTGCGCGGCCGCCTGCGTCGGGCCAAAGATTTTCAGGCCGGCAGCGCGAAACGCATCGACTACGCCAATCACCAGCGGCGCTTCCGGTCCGACGATGGTCAGGTCGATGTTTTCCTGCTGCGCAAACGCCAGCAGTGCCGGAATATCGGTGGCGCTGATGGCCACGTTCTGCAGGGCCGGCTCCAGCGCGGTACCGGCGTTGCCTGGCGCAACAAATACCGTTTCTGCCAGCGGCGACTGTGCTGCTTTCCACGCAAGCGCGTGTTCACGTCCACCATTACCAATCACTAAAATTTTCATCGTTACGGCTCCAGGCTATTAATGGCGGAAATGACGCATGTCAGTGAAGATCATCGCGATGCCGTGCTCGTCGGCGGCAGCAATCACTTCATCATCGCGAATGGAACCGCCCGGCTGGATCACACAGGTGATGCCCACTGCTGCTGCGGCATCAATGCCATCGCGGAACGGGAAGAAGGCGTCGGAAGCCATGGCGGAACCCTTCACCTCCAGTCCTTCGTCAGCGGCTTTGATGCCGGCAATTTTGGCAGAGTAAACGCGGCTCATCTGGCCCGCGCCAATACCGATCGTCATGTTGTCGCGTGCATACACAATGGCGTTGGATTTAACGAATTTCGCCACTTTCCAGCAGAACAGCGCGTCACGCAGTTCCTGTTCGGTTGGCTGACGTTGGCTGACAACGCGCAGCTGGCTGGCATCGACCATACCAAGATCGCGATCCTGAACCAGCAGGCCACCGTTGACGCGTTTGAAGTCGAGACCGGCCACACGGCTCTGCCACTGACCGCACACCAGAACGCGGACGTTCTGTTTGGCTGCGGTCACGCGCAGTGCCGCTTCACTGGCCGATGGCGCAATAATGACTTCCACGAACTGACGGCTGATGATCGCCTGCGCGGTCGCTTCATCCAGCTCACGGTTAAAGGCGATGATGCCGCCGAACGCCGAGGTCGGATCGGTTTTATAAGCGCGCTCGTAGGCGGCAAGAATTGAATCGCCTGCGGCGACGCCGCATGGGTTAGCGTGCTTGACGATAACGCAGGCTGGCTCGCTGAACTCCTTGACGCACTCCAGTGCCGCATCGGTATCGGCAATATTGTTGTAGGACAGCGCTTTGCCCTGCAGCTGCTGTGCGGTGGCGACCGACGCTTCGCTGACTTGCTCTTCAATATAGAAAGCAGCGTCCTGATGGCTGTTCTCGCCGTAACGCATATCCTGCTTTTTAATAAAGTTGAGGTTCAGGGTGCGCGGGAAGCGGCCGGCCGGCGCGGTGCTCTCGCCGTGATAGGCCGGTACCAGGCTGCCAAAGTAGTTGGCAATCATGCTGTCGTAAGCGGCGGTGTGTTCAAAGGCTTTGATGGCCAGATCGAAACGGGTTTCCAGCGTCAGGGAGTTTTCGTTGGCATCGAGCTCCGCGATGATCGCGTCGTAGTCACTGCTCTTTACCACGATCGCCACGTCTTTGTGGTTCTTGGCTGCCGAGCGCACCATGGTGGGGCCGCCGATATCAATGTTCTCAACGGCATCTTCCAGGCTGCAGTCGGCTTTCGCCACGGTCTGGGCAAAGGGATAGAGGTTCACCACCACCATGTCGATAGGATTGATGGCGTGCTCAGCCATGATGGCATCATCGGTGCCGCGACGGCCCAGAATGCCACCGTGCACTTTGGGGTGCAGCGTTTTGACGCGTCCATCCATCATTTCCGGGAAACCGGTGTAGTCAGAAACTTCCGTGACGGGCAGGCCGGCATCTGCCAGCAGGCGCGCGGTACCACCTGTGGAGAGCAGCTCAACACCACGATGGGAGAGGGCCTGAGCAAATTCGAGGATACCGGCTTTGTCAGAGACACTGAGCAGAGCGCGGCGTACAGGACGACGTTGTTGCATGGTGGTTTTATCCCTTGGCTTTGTTTCGCGTAAATAAGAGCGTTACATCAGGCTTAACTTTCTCTCTCTATATATAGAAGAGAACATTTACCTCAGGTAACGCCCCAAAAGGGGCATCCTTGACGTCGCGGGGCATTGTAGCGAAAACGTTTGCGCGATGCTCGCCTAAATTTATTACCGGCTGCAGATGTGGATAACTTTGTGTGTAACCGGGTATAAGGCGGGGTTTTGCTGTGGAATGCAGCGAACGATTGTTTTTATTGAATTTAGCGGTTGCGCGTGCCGAACAACTCCCTATAATGCGCCTCCATCGACACGGCACAACGACTTACGGAATGCGGTGTAGACAGGAAGCTTCGTTAAGAACTTCCGCCGGAGAAAAACGCTGAAAAAAGTGTTTGACTCTGAAGGAGGAAAGCGTAATATACGCCACCTCGCGACAGCAGGCCGAGCGCCGCGTCGCAACGCTCTTTAACAATTTATCAGACAATCTGTGTGGGCACTCGCAGGATTGATATCACAAGCCTACGGGCTTTAAAAAATATCAAGTCTTTGCTGAGTGAACACGTAATTCATTACGAAGTTTAATTCACAGAGCATCGCTGCACTCGTTGCAGCAAATCAAACTTAAATTGAAGAGTTTGATCATGGCTCAGATTGAACGCTGGCGGCAGGCCTAACACATGCAAGTCGAACGGCAGCACAGAAGAGCTTGCTCTTTGGGTGGCGAGTGGCGGACGGGTGAGTAATGTCTGGGAAACTGCCCGATGGAGGGGGATAACTACTGGAAACGGTAGCTAATACCGCATAACGTCGCAAGACCAAAGTGGGGGACCTTCGGGCCTCACACCATCGGATGTGCCCAGATGGGATTAGCTAGTAGGTGGGGTAATGGCTCACCTAGGCGACGATCCCTAGCTGGTCTGAGAGGATGACCAGCCACACTGGAACTGAGACACGGTCCAGACTCCTACGGGAGGCAGCAGTGGGGAATATTGCACAATGGGCGCAAGCCTGATGCAGCCATGCCGCGTGTATGAAGAAGGCCTTCGGGTTGTAAAGTACTTTCAGCGGGGAGGAAGGCGGTGAGGTTAATAACCTCGCCGATTGACGTTACCCGCAGAAGAAGCACCGGCTAACTCCGTGCCAGCAGCCGCGGTAATACGGAGGGTGCAAGCGTTAATCGGAATTACTGGGCGTAAAGCGCACGCAGGCGGTCTGTTAAGTCAGATGTGAAATCCCCGGGCTTAACCTGGGAACTGCATTTGAAACTGGCAGGCTTGAGTCTCGTAGAGGGGGGTAGAATTCCAGGTGTAGCGGTGAAATGCGTAGAGATCTGGAGGAATACCGGTGGCGAAGGCGGCCCCCTGGACGAAGACTGACGCTCAGGTGCGAAAGCGTGGGGAGCAAACAGGATTAGATACCCTGGTAGTCCACGCCGTAAACGATGTCGACTTGGAGGTTGTGCCCTTGAGGCGTGGCTTCCGGAGCTAACGCGTTAAGTCGACCGCCTGGGGAGTACGGCCGCAAGGTTAAAACTCAAATGAATTGACGGGGGCCCGCACAAGCGGTGGAGCATGTGGTTTAATTCGATGCAACGCGAAGAACCTTACCTGGCCTTGACATCCAGAGAACTTAGCAGAGATGCTTTGGTGCCTTCGGGAACTCTGAGACAGGTGCTGCATGGCTGTCGTCAGCTCGTGTTGTGAAATGTTGGGTTAAGTCCCGCAACGAGCGCAACCCTTATCCTTTGTTGCCAGCGGTTCGGCCGGGAACTCAAAGGAGACTGCCGGTGATAAACCGGAGGAAGGTGGGGATGACGTCAAGTCATCATGGCCCTTACGGCCAGGGCTACACACGTGCTACAATGGCGCATACAAAGAGAAGCGACCTCGCGAGAGCAAGCGGACCTCATAAAGTGCGTCGTAGTCCGGATTGGAGTCTGCAACTCGACTCCATGAAGTCGGAATCGCTAGTAATCGTAGATCAGAATGCTACGGTGAATACGTTCCCGGGCCTTGTACACACCGCCCGTCACACCATGGGAGTGGGTTGCAAAAGAAGTAGGTAGCTTAACCTTCGGGAGGGCGCTTACCACTTTGTGATTCATGACTGGGGTGAAGTCGTAACAAGGTAACCGTAGGGGAACCTGCGGTTGGATCACCTCCTTACCTGAAGATACTTTCCCGCGAAGTGCTCACACAGATTGTCTGATGAAAAAGTAATGAGCAAAGCGTCTTACGAAAGAGACTTCAGTGTCCCCTTCGTCTAGAGGCCTAGGACACCGCCCTTTCACGGCGGTAACAGGGGTTCGAATCCCCTAGGGGACGCCACTTGCTGGTAATGAGTGAAAGGCGTTACCGATAATACTTCAGAGTGTGCTGATTAAGCATGCTGCGAAGTATTTGCTCTTTAACAATCCGGAACAAGCTGAAAATTGAAACGACACGTCGTATTCATTCTCCGTAATAAGAATGAAATTTACGATGTGTTCGAGTCTCTCAAATTTTCACATCCCATGTGGAATGCAGGAATCAACGAGCAGGGAAAAAGGCAAGGCGCGTCGGCGCACAGCCAGCGGAGCGTACTGACGTACGTGAGCATGGCGAGCACCGCTGCAACGCAGCATTTTTCCAGCGCAGTGATTCCGGACATGAAACGTCTGTGGGTTGTGAGGTTAAGCGACTAAGCGTACACGGTGGATGCCCTGGCAGTCAGAGGCGATGAAGGACGTGCTAATCTGCGAAAAGCGACGGTAAGGTGATATGAACCGCTACAGCCGTCGATGTCCGAATGGGGAAACCCAGTGCACTTGTGCATTATCGTTAACTGAATACATAGGTTAACGAGGCGAACCGGGGGAACTGAAACATCTAAGTACCCCGAGGAAAAGAAATCAACCGAGATTCCCCCAGTAGCGGCGAGCGAACGGGGAGCAGCCCAGGACCTGAATCAGCTTGTGCATCAGTGGAAGCGTCTGGAAAGTCGCGCGATACCGGGTGACAGCCCCGTACACGAAGATGCATGAGTTGTGAGTCCGACGAGTAGGGCGGGACACGTGGTATCCTGTCTGAATATGGGGGGACCATCCTCCAAGGCTAAATACTCCTGACTGACCGATAGTGAACCAGTACCGTGAGGGAAAGGCGAAAAGAACCCCGGCGAGGGGAGTGAAACAGAACCTGAAACCGTGTACGTACAAGCAGTGGGAGCCTACTTGTTAGGTGACTGCGTACCTTTTGTATAATGGGTCAGCGACTTATATTCTGTAGCAAGGTTAACCGCATAGGGGAGCCGAAGGGAAACCGAGTCTTAATTGGGCGTTAAGTTGCAGGGTATAGACCCGAAACCCGGTGATCTAGCCATGGGCAGGTTGAAGGTTGGGTAACACTAACTGGAGGACCGAACCGACTAATGTTGAAAAATTAGCGGATGACTTGTGGCTGGGGGTGAAAGGCCAATCAAACCGGGAGATAGCTGGTTCTCCCCGAAAGCTATTTAGGTAGCGCCTCGTGAACTCATCTCCGGGGGTAGAGCACTGTTTCGGCTAGGGGGCCATCCCGGCTTACCAACCCGATGCAAACTGCGAATACCGGAGAATGTTATCACGGGAGACACACGGCGGGTGCTAACGTCCGTCGTGAAGAGGGAAACAACCCAGACCGCCAGCTAAGGTCCCAAAGTCATGGTTAAGTGGGAAACGATGTGGGAAGGCACAGACAGCCAGGATGTTGGCTTAGAAGCAGCCATCATTTAAAGAAAGCGTAATAGCTCACTGGTCGAGTCGGCCTGCGCGGAAGATGTAACGGGGCTAAACCATGCACCGAAGCTGCGGCAGCGACGCTTAGGCGTTGTTGGGTAGGGGAGCGTTCTGTAAGCCGCTGAAGGTGTGCTGTGAGGCATGCTGGAGGTATCAGAAGTGCGAATGCTGACATAAGTAACGATAAAGCGGGTGAAAAGCCCGCTCGCCGGAAGACCAAGGGTTCCTGTCCAACGTTAATCGGGGCAGGGTGAGTCGACCCCTAAGGCGAGGCTGAAAAGCGTAGTCGATGGGAAACAGGTTAATATTCCTGTACTTGGTGTTACTGCGAAGGGGGACGGAGAAGGCTAGGTTATCCGGGCGACGGTTGTCCCGGTTTAAGCGTGCAGGTGTGAAGACCAGGCAAATCCGGTCTTCTTTAACACTGAGGCGTGATGACGAGCCGCCACGGCGGTGAAGTAACTGATGCCCTGCTTCCAGGAAAAGCCTCTAAGCTCCAGGTAACACGAAATCGTACCCCAAACCGACACAGGTGGTCAGGTAGAGAATACCAAGGCGCTTGAGAGAACTCGGGTGAAGGAACTAGGCAAAATGGTGCCGTAACTTCGGGAGAAGGCACGCTGGCGCGTAGGTGAGGGGACTTGCTCCCGGAGCCGAGGCCAGTCGAAGATACCAGCTGGCTGCAACTGTTTATTAAAAACACAGCACTGTGCAAACACGAAAGTGGACGTATACGGTGTGACGCCTGCCCGGTGCCGGAAGGTTAATTGATGGGGTTATCCGCAAGGAGAAGCTCTTGATCGAAGCCCCGGTAAACGGCGGCCGTAACTATAACGGTCCTAAGGTAGCGAAATTCCTTGTCGGGTAAGTTCCGACCTGCACGAATGGCGTAATGATGGCCAGGCTGTCTCCACCCGAGACTCAGTGAAATTGAAATCGCTGTGAAGATGCAGTGTACCCGCGGCAAGACGGAAAGACCCCGTGAACCTTTACTATAGCTTGACACTGAACATTGAGCCTTGATGTGTAGGATAGGTGGGAGGCTTTGAAGCGCGGACGCCAGTCTGCGTGGAGCCAACCTTGAAATACCACCCTTTAATGTTTGATGTTCTAACGTAGGCCCGTAATCCGGGCTGCGGACAGTGTCTGGTGGGTAGTTTGACTGGGGCGGTCTCCTCCCAAAGCGTAACGGAGGAGCACGAAGGTTGGCTAATCCTGGTCGGACATCAGGAGGTTAGTGCAATGGCATAAGCCAGCTTGACTGCGAGAGTGACGGCTCGAGCAGGTGCGAAAGCAGGTCATAGTGATCCGGTGGTTCTGAATGGAAGGGCCATCGCTCAACGGATAAAAGGTACTCCGGGGATAACAGGCTGATACCGCCCAAGAGTTCATATCGACGGCGGTGTTTGGCACCTCGATGTCGGCTCATCACATCCTGGGGCTGAAGTAGGTCCCAAGGGTACGGCTGTTCGCCGTTTAAAGTGGTACGCGAGCTGGGTTTAGAACGTCGTGAGACAGTTCGGTCCCTATCTGCCGTGGGCGCTGGAGAATTGAGGGGGGTTGCTCCTAGTACGAGAGGACCGGAGTGAACGCACCGCTGGTGTTCGGGTTGTCATGCCAATGGCACTGCCCGGTAGCTAAGTGCGGAAGAGATAAGTGCTGAAAGCATCTAAGCACGAAACTTGCCCCGAGATGAGTTCTCCCTGACCCTTTAAGGGTCCTGAAGGGACGTTGAAGACGACGACGTTGATAGGCCGGGTGTGTAAGCGCAGCGATGCGTTGAGCTAACCGGTACTAATGACCCGTGAGGCTTAACCTTACAACGCCAGAGGCGTTTTGGTCTGAGAGACCGAAAGAATTTTCAGCTTTGTTCACCGGATTACGTCCAGTGGATTTTGTGCTGTGACAGGGCGGCACGCGAGACGACGTGAAGGAGCATACAGAAGTATGTGACTGAGCGGCGCGAGCGGGGCAACGCAGTCAGAGCGCGAAAGACGCGGACGAAAACAGAATTTGCCTGGCGGCAACAGCGCGGTGGTCCCACCTGACCCCATGCCGAACTCAGAAGTGAAACGCCGTAGCGCCGATGGTAGTGTGGGGCCTCCCCATGCGAGAGTAGGGAACTGCCAGGCATCAAACCAGTGAAGAAGCCCCGGACGAGAGTCCGGGGCTTTTTTACATCCGCACTCCGGCAAATTTGCCGCCAAAAATCCCTCCATAACGACTTATTTAATCCTAAAAAAATTCTAACGCGCTTTTATTCCGACCTTATTGCTGCTGCTCACCGCGCGGCGCTCGGGGCTATTGCCGCTTAATGCTGAAACATTTTCATAAACCGCATGAAGACTCGACATCCAGCGGCAGCCAGGCTAATCTCGGGCATCTGGATGTCTAAACGTTTATATGGTTATCAGCAAGAGGTCAGCAGGTTATGCCAATCAGGATCCCCGACGAATTACCGGCAGTGAATTTTTTGCGTAATGAGAATGTCTTTGTCATGACCTCATCGCGCGCCAGTGTTCAGGAGATTCGTCCGCTTAAAGTATTGATTCTTAACCTGATGCCCAAAAAAATTGAGACCGAAAACCAGTTTCTGCGCCTGCTCTCTAACTCGCCACTGCAGATCGATGTTCAGCTGTTACGCATCGACAGCCGCGAGTCGCGCAACACGCCAAGCGAGCATCTGAACAACTTCTACTGCAACTTCGACGATATCGCTAACGATAACTTTGACGGCCTGATTGTCACCGGCGCGCCGCTGGGGCTGGTTGATTTCAATGATGTTGCCTACTGGCCACAGATTCAGCGCGTGCTGCACTGGGCGAAAGAGCACGTCACTTCTACCCTGTTCGTTTGCTGGGCGGTGCAGGCGGCGCTTAACATCCTGTATGGCATTCCTAAACAGACGCGACAGAACAAGCTGTCTGGCGTCTATGAGCATCAGATCCTTCATCCGCACGCGCTACTGACGCGCGGTTTTGATGACAACTTCCTGGCACCGCATTCACGCTATGCTGATTTTCCCAGCCAGCTGATTCGTGACTATACCGATCTCGAGCTGTTTGCCGAATCAGAGAGCACCGGTGCCTATCTGATGGCGAGTAAAGACAAACGACTGGCGTTTGTCACCGGCCATCCGGAATATGACGCTCTTACGCTGTCGGGTGAGTACCATCGGGACTACGAGGCCGGCCTGCACCCTGAGGTGCCGTTCAACTACTTCCCGCAGGACAACCCGGAATTGCCGCCGCGCGCCACCTGGCGTAGCCACGGCAACCTGCTGTTCTCCAACTGGCTCAACTACTACGTCTACCAGATTACACCATTCGATCTGCGCCACATGAATCCAACGCTCGAGTAAAACGCCTGCTAAAAGCGCGTTTAAACCTGCCGTGACAGCCGCGTGTTGTCGCGGCTTTTTTTTGCCTTTTTTCTATGATGGAACGTATTGCCTTTATTTCGTGAGATTAAATTACAGTTAAATCAGACAAATAAAATCAAATAAACAATAAAATGGAAATAGTTTTTGAAATTAAAATAAAAATGATTATGCTCTGATCTTGCCGGTTAAAAAACACCCTACAGCCCGATCCTGTCGTTAGAAAAAGGATCAAACCAGGAGGCAGCCCGCATGACAGACACGGTTATCAGCCCGACACTGACCTTTAGCCAGCCCTTTACCCACGCGGAGAAGCAGCTGCTGACGCCCGAATCTATTGATTTCCTGCACTCGCTGGTAGTGCGCTTTGCACCCGAGCGCGAGCGTCTGCTGAAAGCGCGTCAGCAGCGCCAGCAGCGCTACGATCAGGGGGCGTTGCCAGACTTCGATTCGGAAACCGCTTCCATTCGGCAAAGTGACTGGCAGGTGAGGCCCATTCCTCAGCTACTGCGCGATCGCCGCGTCGAAATTACCGGTCCGCCAGATCGCAAAATGGTGATCAACGCGCTGAACGCTAACGTCAAAGTGTTCATGGCCGATTTTGAGGATTCGCTGGCACCGACCTGGCAAAAACTGCTTGATGGCCAGCTGGCGCTGCGCGATGCGGTTAACGGCACGCTGAGCTTCACCAGCGAAAACGGCAAGATCTACCAGTTACGATCCGATCCGGCGCTGCTGATGTGCCGGGTTCGCGGCTTACATCTGGATGAGAAGCATGTTGAGTGGCGCGATCGGGCCATTCCCGGCGGGTTATTCGACTTTGCGCTCTATCTGTTTCACAACGTCACCGCGCTGCTGGAGAAGGGCCACGGTCCGTGGTTCTATCTGCCGAAAACCGAGCATGCGGCGGAAGTGGCATGGTGGCGGGAAATCTTCCGTTTCAGTGAAGATCGTTTCGATCTGCCGCGCGGCACCATCAAAGCCACGGTACTGATCGAGACGCTACCCGCGGTATTCCAGATGGATGAGATCCTGTGGGAACTGCGCGATCACGTAGTTGGCCTCAACTGTGGTCGCTGGGATTACATCTTCAGCTATATCAAAACGCTGGGCCAGCATGGTGACCGCATTCTGCCGGATCGTCAGCAGATCAGCATGGACCAGCCGTTCCTCGAGGCTTATTCGCGCCTGCTGATCAAAACCTGCCACCGGCGCGGTGCGCTGGCGATGGGCGGCATGTCGGCGCTCATCCCGGCCAAAGACGCTGAACGCAACGCCTGGGTGATGCAGAAAGTGCAGGAGGATAAGGCGCGTGAAGCGGGCAACGGCCATGACGGTACCTGGGTCGCGCATCCTGGCCTGGCAGACATCGCCATGGCGGAGTTTGACCGCCAGCTGGGCGATCGCCCCAATCAGCTGCACGTCAGTCGTGAACAGGATACGCCGATCACCGCCGAGCGCCTGCTGCGCCCGTGCCGCGGTCAGCGCACCGAAGCCGGGATGCGCGCCAACATCCGCGTTGCGCTGCAGTATCTGGAAGCGTGGATCAGCGGCAATGGCTGCGTGCCTATTGATGGGCTGATGGAGGATGCCGCTACCGCGGAGATTGCCCGCACCTCCATCTGGCAGTGGATTCACCACAAGCAAATCCTCAGCGATGGTCAGCTGGTGACCGCCGCGCTGTTCGAACAGTTTCTTGATGAAGAGCTGGCGGCCCTGCGCCACAGCCAGGGTGACACGCGCTTTGACGCCGGTCGCTATAAAGATGCGGCTGCGCTGATGGCGCAAATCACCACCGACGAACAACTGGTTCCTTTCCTCACCCTGCCGGGCTACCGCCTGCTGCCCTGACTCTGGAGATACTGCTATGTCAAATCGTACCCAACAGATCGCTCATCTGGAAAACAGCTGGCTGACATCACGCTGGCAGGGCATTACCCGTCCTTACAGTGCCGAAGAGGTCATTAACCTGCGCGGCTCCGTCAATCCCGCCTGCACGCTGGCGGATCGCGGCGCGAGAAAGCTGTGGGCACTGCTCAACGGTGATGCGCGCAAAGGCTATATCAATAGCCTCGGTGCCCTGACCGGCGGACAGGCGGTGCAGCAGGCGAAAGCCGGCATTGAGGCGATTTATCTCTCCGGCTGGCAGGTGGCGGCCGATGCAAACCTGGCCGGGCAGATGTATCCGGACCAGTCGCTGTATCCGGTCAACTCGGTGCCAAACGTGGTGGAACGTATCAACCAAAGCTTTCAGCGCGCCGATCAAATCCAGTGGGCGAGCGGACTGTCGCCGGACGATGACGGCTTTATCGATTACTACCTGCCGATTGTCGCCGATGCGGAAGCCGGATTTGGCGGGGTGCTCAATGCTTTTGAGCTGATGAAAGCGATGATTCAGGCCGGCGCCGGCGCGGTGCACTTTGAAGATCAGCTGGCGGCGGTGAAGAAGTGCGGGCACATGGGCGGCAAGGTGCTGGTGCCGACGCAGGAAGCGATTCAGAAACTGGTGGCGGCGCGGCTGGCGGCCGATGTGATGGATGTGCCCACGGTGCTGATTGCGCGCACCGATGCCGACGCTGCCGATCTGATCACCTCCGATTGCGACGAACGCGATGCGCCGTTTATCACCGGGGAACGGACCGCTGAAGGCTTCTTCCGCACCCATGCCGGTATCGAACAGGCGATAGCCCGCGGCCTGGCGTATGCGCCATATGCCGATGTGCTGTGGTGCGAAACTTCCACGCCGGATCTGGCGCTGGCGCAGCGCTTCGCCGAGGCGATTCACGCGCAGTATCCCGGCAAGCTGCTGGCTTACAACTGCTCGCCTTCGTTTAACTGGAAGAAGAATCTCGACGATCGCACCATTGCCCGCTTCCAGCAGGCGCTGAGCGAGATGGGCTACCGCTTTCAGTTCATCACTCTGGCCGGCATTCACAGCATGTGGTTCAACATGTTCGACCTCGCGCACGCTTATGCGCAGGGCGAAGGTATGCGCCACTACGTGGAAAAGGTGCAGCAGCCGGAATTTGCCGCACGCGAACGCGGCTACACCTTCTCTGCGCATCAGCAGGAAGTGGGCACCGGTTATTTTGACCGCATCACCACGGTGATTCAGGGCGGCAGCTCGTCGGTCACCGCGCTGACCGGCTCCACCGAAGCCGCACAGTTCTGATCAGCGTACTCGCGGTGCGCAGCATGGCGCACCGTTTCACTGGCTCACGCTTGCCGGAGATTGCCGATGTCACCGAGAGAATCCCTTATCGCCCACACGATTCTGCAGGGTTTTGATGCGCAGTACGGCCGCTTTCTCGATATTACCGCAGGCGCGCAGCAGCGCTTTGAACAGGCGGACTGGCAGGCGGTGCAGCAGGCGATGAAAGCGCGTATCCATTTGTACGACCATCACGTCGGGCTGGTCGCCAATCAGTTGCGCATCCTCAACGAGATGGCCGACTGGGATGACGCTTTCTGGCTGCGGGTAAAAAGCCACTATGCCACGCTGCTGCCGGGCTATCCGCGTCATGAAATCGCCGAAAGCTTTTTTAATTCTGTCTATTGTCGCTTGCTGGGGCACAGCCACTTACTGCCTGAGCGGCTATTTATCCTGCCGTCACAGCCGTACGCGCCCGCGCCGCCGGCGCAGCGACCGCTGTCGCGCCTGTACCGGCCGCAGCACAGCTGGCATGAGACGCTGCGTCAGGTATTGAATGACATTCCGTTGCGGCTGACGTGGCAGGATCAGACGCGCGACATCGGCTGGATTGTGCGTCATTTGCACGAGCAGTTCAGCGCGGCACAGCTGGCCAATGCCACGCTGGACGTCGCCAGCGAGCTGTTTTATCGCAACAAAACCGCCTGGATTGTGGCGCGGCTGCAGCTGAGCGCGGGCGAGATTGTGCCGTGCCTGCTGCCGATCCAGCGCGACGATGCCGGCCGGTTGTGGATCGATACCTGTCTCACCGACAGCAATGACGCCAGCATCGTGTTTGGCTTTGCCCGCGCCTATTTCATGGTGTACGCGCCGGTGCCAGCCGCGCTGGTGGCCTGGCTGCAGCCGATTTTGCCGGGCAAAACCCTTGCCGAGCGTTACATGGCGATTGGCTGCCAGAAACACGGTAAAACCGAATGCTATCGCGAATATTTAGATTACCTGGCGCACAGTCAGGAAGCGTTCACCATCGCGCCCGGCGTGCGCGGTATGGTGATGTTGGTATTTACGCTGCCCGGTTTTGATCGGGTATTTAAGGTGATTAAAGATCGCTTCGCGCCGCAAAAAGAGGTGACGGATGCGCAGGTGCGCGCCTGTTACCGGCTGGTCAAAGAGCATGACCGCGTCGGGCGCATGGCTGACACCCAGGAGTTTGAGCATTTCGCCATTCCGCGCGCGCGCATTCCGGCGGCGCTGATGGCGGAATTTGAGCGCGAGATTCCGGAAAAAATTGAGCTGCGCGATGACGTCGTGATCATCCGCCACTTATGGCTGGAGCGTCGCATGCAGCCGCTTAACCTGTGGCTGATGCAGGCGACGCCGGAACAGCGCCAGCACGCCATTGAGGAGTACGGCGATGCGATTTGTCAGCTGGCGGCGGCCAATATCTTCCCCGGCGATATGCTGTTTAAAAACTTCGGCATGACGCGCCATGGCCGCGTAGTGTTTTACGACTATGATGAAATCCGCCCGATGACCGAGCTGGTGTTCCGCGATGTTCCGGCGGCGCGTTACGAAGAGGATGAGCTGCAGGCCGAGCCGTGGTACAGCGTCGGGCCGGATGATGTGTTTCCGGAAACCTTCCGCTACGCGCTGTGCAGCGAACCGGCGACCGGAAAATTGCTGCAGGCGCTGCATCCGCAGTTGTTCGATCCCGGCTGGTGGCGCGCACTGCAGACGCGGATCCGTGCCGGGCATATTGAAGAGGTGATGGCGTGGCGCGCCGGACAGCGTTTCAGCGCGCGCTACGCGTCAGTGGCCGCCTAGCGGCCGGCATAGCTCAGCGTTACCTGCTTCGCCGCGCGGATCACCAGCGCCCCGAGTTCGGTAATGCGGTCGTCGGTCATACGCGCAAGCGGGCCGGAGATGGAGATGGCGGCAAACGGTTCGCCGTGTTCATCATAAATCGGTGCCGCCACACAGCGCAGGCCGAGCGCGTGCTCTTCGTCGTCGTGCGAAAAACCCATCTTACGGATCAGCGCCAGATTCTCCTTCAGGCTATGCGGCGACATCAGGGTTTTCGGCGTGTAGTGATGTAATCCCTTCTGATGCAGCAGAGCGGTGACCTGATCATCGCTAAGGTGAGCGAGAAACGCTTTGCCGGCACCGGACGCATGCATCGGCAACTTGCCGCCAATCGGCGCTGACATGCGCATCAGCTGGGTGCACTGTACCTGGTCAATAATCACCGCCTGATAATCACTGAGATCCAGCACCGCCAGATTCACGGTTTCGCCGGCCTCTTCCATCAGTCGGCGCAGGATCGGGTGCACGATCGCCAGCAGATTGCGGCTCTGCAGAAAACTGCTGCCGACCACAAAGGCATGAGCGCCAATGGTCCATAAACCGAGGTCGCCCACCTGATGCACAAATCCCTGCTGCTGCATGGTGGTCAGCAGGCGATGAGTGGTGGAGTTGGGAAGCCCGGCCTGTTGCGCCAGCTCGGTCAGCGCCACGCTACCGTGTGATTCGGCAATCAGCTCCAGCAAACGCAGCCCGCGCGTCAGAGATTGTACCTGGCCGCCGGCAGGGGCACTGGCCACCGGAGCCGTACGGGGTTTTTTGCCGCGTTTCGCGGGCGCAGGGGTTGCCATAATATCTCCACAGTCATTGCAGGTATGGAAACCATTTTCGTTTTTAATGGTATGAATGCAAACGCTGGCTGACTGGTCGGATCTGCTGGTCATTTTGCCGCCGGTGGCCGCAAACGGGTGACTTTTGCTCATTTGAAAGTTGTGCCAGTATGACTGGCTGGCATTTAGCCAGCGTAATGACGTGGATGGGGCAAGAGTGAGCAATAAAACCGCAACGCTACAGCAGCAGCTGGCACAACGCATCATGATTCTGGACGGTGGCATGGGCACCATGATCCAGAGTTACAAACTGGATGAGCAGGATTTTCGCGGCAGCCGCTTCGCTGACTGGCCGTGCGATGTGAAAGGCAATAATGACCTGCTGGTGCTGAGTAAGCCGGACGTCATTCGCGAAATCCACGATGCTTACCTGGCGGCTGGCGCGGATATTCTCGAAACCAACACCTTCAACGCCACCCCGATTGCCATGGCCGACTATGAAATGGCCGCGCTGTCGGCGGAGATCAACTTCGAAGCGGCGAAACTGGCACGCGCCTGCGCCGACGCGTGGACGGCAAAAACGCCCGATCGCCCGCGCTACGTTGCTGGCGTGCTCGGCCCGACCAACCGCACCTGCTCGATCTCGCCTGACGTCAACGATCCCGCGTTTCGTAACATCACCTTCAATCAACTGGTGGACGCCTACCGCGAATCGACCCATGCGCTGATTAGCGGCGGTGCTGACATCATCATGATCGAAACGGTGTTCGATACCCTGAATGCCAAAGCGGCGATCTATGCGGTACAGAGTGAGATGGAAGCGATGGGCGTGACGCTGCCGCTGATGATCTCTGGCACCATTACCGATGCGTCAGGCCGGACGCTCTCCGGCCAGACCACGGAAGGATTCTACAACTCACTGCGCCACGCGGAGCCGCTGTCGTTCGGCCTCAACTGCGCGCTTGGTCCGGACGAACTGCGCCAGTATGTGCAGGAGCTGTCGCGCATTGCCGAAGGCTATGTCAGCGCCCACCCCAACGCCGGTCTGCCAAATGCCTTCGGCGAATATGACCTTGATGCGGCGACGATGGCGGCGCAGATTGGCGAGTGGGCGCGCGCCGGTTTCCTCAACATTATCGGTGGCTGTTGTGGCACCACGCCACAGCACATTGCGGCGATGGCGGCAGCGGTCGAGGGCGTGCCACCGCGGCCGCTACCGGAAATAGCCGTCGCCTGCCGTTTGTCTGGCCTCGAACCGCTCAATATTCAGGCCGATTCACTGTTCGTCAACGTGGGTGAGCGCACTAACGTGACCGGCTCGGCCAAATTTAAGCGCCTGATTAAAGAAGAGAAGTACAACGAAGCGCTGGACGTGGCGCGCCAGCAGGTGGAAAACGGCGCGCAGATTATCGATATCAATATGGATGAAGGCATGCTGGACGCGGAAGCGGCCATGGTGCGCTTTCTCAACCTGATTGCCGGTGAGCCGGATATTGCGCGAGTGCCGATCATGATCGACTCCTCGAAATGGGAGGTGATTGAGAAAGGCCTGCAGTGCATTCAGGGCAAAGGCATCGTCAACTCCATCTCGATGAAAGAGGGCGTCGAGCCGTTTATTGCGCACGCGCGCAAAGTGCGGCGCTACGGCGCGGCGGTGGTGGTGATGGCGTTCGACGAAGTGGGCCAGGCGGACACCCGCGCGCGCAAAATTGAGATTTGCCGCCGCGCCTACCACATCCTCACTGAAGAGGTTGGTTTCCCGCCGGAAGACATCATTTTCGACCCCAATATCTTTGCCGTGGCCACCGGCATCGAAGAGCACAACAACTACGCGATGGATTTCATCGGTGCCTGTGAAGATATCAAACGCGAACTGCCGCACGCGATGATCTCCGGCGGCGTCTCCAACGTGTCGTTCTCGTTCCGCGGTAACGAACCGGTGCGCGAGGCGATTCACGCGGTGTTCCTCTACTATGCCATCCGCAACGGCATGGACATGGGCATCGTCAACGCCGGTCAGCTGGCGATTTATGACGATTTGCCGGCGGAGCTGCGCGATGCGGTTGAGGACGTGATCCTCAACCGGCGCGACGATGGCACCGAGCGACTGCTGGCGCTGGCGGAGAAGTATCGCGGCAACAAAGGCGAGGGTGAGCAGGACAAGCAGCAGGCCGAATGGCGCAGCTGGGACGTGGTGAAGCGACTGGAATATTCGCTGGTGAAAGGCATCACCGAGTTTATCGAGCAGGACACCGAAGAGGCGCGCCAGGCCGCGGCACGGCCGATTGAAGTCATTGAAGGACCGCTGATGTCCGGCATGAATGTGGTCGGCGATCTGTTTGGCGAGGGCAAAATGTTTCTGCCGCAGGTGGTGAAATCGGCGCGCGTGATGAAGCAGGCGGTGGCCTACCTCGAACCCTTTATCCAGGCGAGCAAAGAGGCCGGCCGCAGCAACGGTAAAATCGTGCTGGCGACGGTAAAAGGCGACGTGCACGACATCGGCAAAAATATTGTTGGCGTGGTGCTGCAGTGTAACAACTACGAAATCATCGACCTGGGCGTGATGGTGCCGGGCGACAAAATCCTGAAAACCGCGCGTGAGGAAAACGCCGACATCATCGGACTTTCCGGCCTGATTACCCCGTCGCTCGACGAGATGGTGAACGTGGCGAAAGAGATGGAGCGCCAGGGCTTTACGCTGCCGCTGCTGATTGGCGGGGCCACCACCTCGAAAGCGCACACGGCGGTGAAGATTGAGCAGAATTACAGCGGCCCGACGGTTTATGTGCAGAACGCCTCGCGTACCGTCGGCGTGGTCTCTTCGCTGCTGTCGCCCACGCTGAAAGAGGCGTTCGTGGCGCGCACGCGTAAAGAGTACGAAACCGTGCGGATTCAGCACGCGCGTAAAAAGCCGCGTACGCCGCCGGTCACGCTGCAGGCCGCGCGCGATAATCATTACGTCATTGACTGGCAACGCTACACGCCACCGGTGGCGCATCGTACCGGCGTCAGCGCAGTGGAGGCCAGTATCGATACGCTGCGCAACTACATTGACTGGACGCCGTTTTTTATGACCTGGTCGCTGGCCGGCAAATATCCGCGCATTCTCGAAGATGAGGTGGTGGGCGAGGAAGCCACACGGCTGTTTGCCGATGCCAATGCGATGCTGGATAACCTCAGCGCGCAGGGCACGCTCAGGCCGCGCGGCGTGGTCGGCATTTTCCCGGCTAACCGGGTTGGCGACGACATTGAAATCTACCGTGACGAGACCCGGCGCGAGGTGCTGTGCGTCAGCCATCATTTGCGTCAGCAGACGGAAAAAACCGACTTCGCCAACTACTGTCTGGCGGACTTCGTGGCACCGAAATCCAGTGGTAAAGCGGATTATCTCGGCGCTTTTGCCGTCACCGGCGGGCTGGAGGAGGATGCGCTGGCGGCGGCGTTCGACCAGCAGCACGATGATTACAACAAAATCATGGTGAAAGCGGTGGCGGATCGCCTGGCGGAGGCGTTTGCCGAATATCTGCATGAGCGCGTGCGTAAGGTGATCTGGGGCTATGCCGCCCATGAGAATCTCAGCAACGACGAGCTGATTCGCGAAAATTACCAGGGCATTCGTCCGGCGCCGGGCTATCCGGCCTGTCCGGAACACACCGAGAAGGCACAAATCTGGCAGCTGCTGGATGTGGAGCATCACACCGGCATGAAGCTGACCGAATCTTTTGCCATGTGGCCCGGTGCCGCGGTATCCGGCTGGTATTTTAGTCATCCGGAGAGTAAATATTTCGCCGTGGCGCAGATTCAGCGCGACCAGGTGGAAGATTACGCGGCGCGTAAAGGCATGAGCGTCAGCGATGTGGAACGCTGGCTGGCACCGAATTTAGGCTACGACGCGGATTGATGAATTGCCGGCGCAGAGCGCGCGCAATGAAATGCTGGCAGGCGGTCGCCATCAATGGCGACCCTGTATGGTTCACGTAGGGTGCGCATTAATGCGCACCGTTAAATGGCGCGGGTTTAACCCCGCGCTACGATTTAATTGAAACGCGCATCGCGATCGGCGGTCAGATCGTACAGCTGGTATTTGCGGCCCAGCATCTGACCGCCGTCACGCGTCAGCGGCACCCAGTTCACCTGCGCACGGCCACGGGTTGGCGTGACGGTAAACAGATCCATCGGAATCGAAATATAGAAACCTTTGGTGAAATCCCCTTCGCCATACGCTTCGGCTGACACGTTGGTTTTGGTGGCGTAGAAGCCGACCATCACGCCGCTGTCAAAGCGCTTCGACACATCCAGCGTGACCCCTTTGTCCTTCGCCAGATATTCACCGACGCTGGCTTTCACCAGCACATCCTGCATGAACCACGGACGCCAGTAAGCGGTAAGGTGCCCGGTGGGCGCCTTGTAATCGGTGAACTGCATCATGTTGTCCCAGTCACGCTGCTTCACGTAGTTCGCATCGAGACCGAAAGCCCAGTTGCTGTCCACCGGGCGATACAACAGTTCGCCGCCCACGCCGCCGTACATGGTTTCCAGATAGCCACCGTACACCTGGCCGTAGAAGCCATTGCCGAGATAGCGCATGTAGTTGGCCTGCAGATCATTCACGTAAACGTTGTTCTCCACGTAGTCGCGAATGTGGGTGCGCACGCGCGGCAGCGTCGAGTCGGCTGGCGCGCCGTTGTAGTTGAACTTGTCATAATTGTTGGCGATGTTGCCAAACAGGCTGCCGCCAATCAGCCAGTGATCGGTCAGCCAGTAATCGACATTTCCCATTACGCCGAGCTGGTACATGTAGAAGCTTTCCGGGCCGCCGACCGACTGGTTCAGCACCGGCGACAGGCTGTAGTTAAGGCGATCCTTACGGATGAAATAGCCCTGTTCGGTGGTGCCCGGATCGATCGGTTCTTCACGCGTCTGCTGCAGCGGCTGCTCGTGACCGAGCGGATAGCTGCGCAGTTCGTTATTCAGGCTGGCCACATCGGTGCGCGTGGTGACCTGCGGCATGTTAAAGCGCGACTCGGTGACTTCAATCGTATCAATGCCAGCCGGCAGATTGTTCATGATGATGCGGTTAGCGCGGTCAACGCCTTCGCGCGTGTCGCGATATTTGGTCTGCTCGCCGGAAACGTACAGCGTGCGGCCTTTGGTCTGGATGCGCGGACCATCCAGTCCGGCATTGTATTTCAGATCGGTAAGCTGATTAGCGACCACCGTCGGCTGCAGCAGATCGCCCTGCGGCTGTGGCTGATAAGCCGGTTTTGCGCTATCAAGGTGCGACTGGTGTAACGAATTAAAGTTGGTGCGCACGGTCACGCCAAACATAAAAGTATTGCCGCGCTCGTAGCTGGCGTTGATATCCGCCCAGTCGGTAAGGCGATAGATTGCGCCAACGTTGACCTTACTGCGCTGCTCCAGCCGGCCGGCAAAATCGTCCTGATAATCGTTGCCTTCATACTCCAGCTTGAGACGCAGCGGCTGCCACGGCGTCTGGTATTCGATGCCACCAAACAGTGCCGCCGGGCCGTGGAACATCTGCGAGCCGTTAATGGAACCCGCCGAACCGCCGCCGGTGCGGCTGCAGAAGCTATCGCTGTAGGAGCAGAACGGGTTTTTGATGGTGCCGCTGTTGCCGAGATAGCCCCAGCCCAGCCCGAGGCTGAAATCAAACGGTCCCCAGGCTTTACTCGCCACCAGATATTCACTGTCGAACAGGCCGGTACCGCCCAAATCACGCGAACCGACCGCCACTTCCGGCAGCCAGAAGCTCTCCTGCCACAGGCGCAGCTTCAGGTCGAAGGCTTTGTCTTTATAGCTCTGGTTGCCGCTGAAGCCTTCCACCGCACTGTAGCGGCGGGTGCGTACGTCGGTATAGCGCACCGTGGTTTCCAGCCACGGGAACAGCTGCAATGACGCAGAATAGTAACGATATTGATCGTTATCGCGGAAGTTCAGGCTAAATTCACCCTCTTTTGCCATGCGCGCGGTCGGCGTTTGCATCAGGCCCACGCCGCCAAAATCAGATTGTGAAGGACCGACCGGTTCCGGCCAGGTTTCCGCCTGCACCTGGCATGCGGCGGCGACAGAAGCAGCCAACAGGCTGAGGAGTAATTGTTTTTTCATCAGTCTGGCATCCGGTGAGTCAGAACGGAAAGCATGCGCGCATTCAAATCAGGCTGGCCCCAGGGCAGGCTCCATGTGGAGAAGCCCAGCCAGATGATGCTGCCAGGCTCGACTTCAACATGCCGCTGATTCCAGTAAGCGATCGGCACCTGTTGCGTCTCACCTGACGGCGCAATCACCATGGCCACGCTGCGTTCGGCACCCGATAAACGCGCATGCGGCGCGAGGTAGTCACGCACCGTGCGTCCTGGCTGCCAGCTCTCACTGCCGGGATGGCTGAGTGCGCCCATCACCCGTACCTGCGTCGGCGCTGCCACGATGTACAGGTCGTAGCTGCCCTGCAGTTTACGGTTGGCTTCCGGACGCAGCCGCACCCAGTCGGGATCGAGCGTAGTAAACTGGCGCCCGGTAACCTGCAGGGCGCTGAGCTGCTGGATTACGCTGCCGATGGTCGCGGCCAGTGAAGTACCGCTGTCGGCCTGCCAGGCGCGCAGATCCGCCAGCAGCTGAGCGTGCTGCTGCTGCGCCACGGCGGTCGCACCGCGTTCGGCAATCACCGTGCCCGGCCACCAGCTGTGCAGCGCCGGGTTCGTTACCAGTTCGCTCAGGGTGCTGGCATGATCGATCTGGAAACTGCGCTGATCGTGCGCAGGGTGTACCGTCACCTGGCTATCCGCCAGCGCGTGGCTGGCCGCCGTGAGGGCGAGTGCCGCCAGCAAAGAATTGATTTTTTTCATGATTTCGCCGGCTTCAGAAGGGTGGTTGCAATCGGGAACTGGTCAGCCGCCAGCATCTGCTGCGCCTGCAGCACTGTACCGTCGCGGTTATCGATCCAGAAGGTGTTCTGCCAGCTGACGCCGGGGCTCTCCATCTCTACCGTTTCGTGCCAGACGCGGCAGGGAACCCGCTCGCCGGCGAGGTTCAGCACTTCATCGTCGCCGCGCTGAAAGGTGGAGTGGGCGGTGGCGGCACGCACGTTGTCCTGCTCGCGCCACTGCACGACGCGCGTCCATTGCGCGCCATTTTGCAGCCGCAGCGCATCGGCCAGCGGATCCTGCGCCAGGTTACTGACGGCCTGCAGGTTGTCGCGCAGGCCGAGGGTTTTCACCAGGCGGCCGTGCTGCATCACCAGCATGGCTTTATCCTGGGTTACCCATTTCTGCTGGCCGTTTTCCAGGTAGCCCAGCACCACAAAGATGCGCGGACCGTTGTCGACGCGCGCATACAGGCTGGCATAGGGCAGATTAGCGATTTGTTCATCGCTGACGGTGACATCGTCCGGACCGCTGATGGCGAGCATCACGGTCTGTTCGAGGCCTTTTTGCGTTTGTGTGCAAGCCTGCAGCAACAGGCAAAGAAGCAGCAAAGAGAGTCGGCGCACTGTGTATCCCTGTCTCAATAGAGGCAAAAAAACAAAAAATAACCACACGACTGTGTGGTTATGTTTAAAGGTGCTACATCAACGAGTGGTGCTCGTTGTGGTAGTGGTTGTTGTACCGGTATTTGCACCGTCGCCACCGCCAGCAGCGGCAACGCCGAGACCCACTAACGCACCGAGTGCGCCGATACCCACAGCGGTGGTCGCACCGGTCGAGATTGCTCCCGCCTGCGCGCCTGCTGCAGCACCGGCTTCTTCCGGTGCGGCAATCGCAGCGGAAGAAACGGCAACGTAAAGTAAGGCTGCACCGGCAACCATCAGTTTTTTCATAACAACGTTTCCTGCATCTTGATAAAACGTGAATGAAGGATATTACCCGTCATACCGTACGCTGCCGTCCGATGGCCGCTGGGCCGCATGCAGCTGGCTAACCGTGGTCAGCGCGCAATAATGTTTCCCGGGCCGCCGGGCGACAGCGGGGAAGTATTCAGGGCAGCCTTGAAGGCGCGTTCAGTATAGGGCAACAAATTACCAGAGTTCAGCGCCAGAAAAAGAGGGGGATTAAGCAGGACATTTCTGGTGATAAATAAGGCGAATTGGCGTTAGCTGCTTTTTTTAATTGCGCTTTTTTCGCTGGCTGGAATATTTGCGCAGGACGTTATAGCACAGCAGCATTTTTCACTTTTGCATTAAAAAATGGCACGGAATAGGAATAATCAGATTTTCCTGAAAGGGTTAAAATAGAAAGACAAATTTAATCAGTCGCTTAGGTGGGTGACGTGGACAAATCAGATCCATTTTTTACCAGATAAGCCCGCCACTCATGATGGCATCTTCCGATTTTCCTTAGGCCATTTTAAGAATTATCTAACCGCAGCGTGGCAGCAAAATCTGCTTATTTACGGCGGGGCAGTTCATCGGAGCAAAAAAAAGGCGGCATGTGCTGCCGCCTGATGAGCCTGGGGTGAAATTAACGCCAGGATTTGTAGCGATTAATTAAGCCATTGGTGGAGCTATCGTGGCTGTTAATCTGCGCATCGTTTTCCAGCTCCGGCAGAATGCGGTTAGCCAGCTGTTTGCCCAGCTCAACGCCCCACTGATCGAAGGTGAAGATGTTGAGAATCGCGCCCTGAGTGAAGATCTTGTGCTCGTACAGCGCAATCAGCGCGCCGAGGCTGAACGGAGTGATTTCACGCAGCAGAATCGAGTTGGTCGGGCGGTTACCTTCAAACACCTTGAACGGCACGATATGCGCGACGGACTCTGCCGATTTACCGGCATCGGTAAACTCTTTCTCTACCACCTCGCGGGCTTTACCAAACGCCAGCGCTTCGGTCTGAGCAAAGAAGTTGGAAAGCAGCTTCTGGTGGTGATCGGCCAGCGCGTTGTGGGTCTGCGCCGGCGCAATGAAGTCGCATGGAATCAGTTTGGTACCCTGATGGATCAGCTGATAAAACGCGTGCTGCCCGTTGGTGCCGGGTTCACCCCAGATGATCGGGCCGGTCTGGTAATCCACCGGGTTGCCGTCGCGGTCGACGTACTTACCGTTGGACTCCATGTTGCCCTGCTGGAAGTAAGCGGCAAAACGGTGCATGTACTGGTCGTACGGCAGAATCGCTTCGGTTTCGGCACCGAAGAAGTTGTTGTACCAGATACCGATCAGCGCCAGCAGCACCGGCAGGTTTTGCTCCGCCGGCGTGTTCGCGAAGTGCTGGTCCATGGCATGCGCGCCGCTCAGCAGCTGTTCGAAGTTTTCGAAGCCGATGGACAGGATGATCGACAGACCGATGGCGGACCACAGTGAGTAGCGGCCGCCGACCCAGTCCCAGAACTCGAACATGTTGGCGGTATCAATACCAAATTCGCCGACCGCTTTCGCGTTGGTTGAGAGCGCGGCAAAGTGCTTCGCCACGTGCTGCTGATCGCCGGCGGTGTTCAGGAACCAGTCGCGCGCGCTGTGGGCGTTGGTCATGGTTTCCTGCGTGGTAAAGGTTTTCGACGCCACGAGGAACAGCGTGGTTTCCGGGCTAAGCGGTTTCAGCGTTTCGGCAATGTGCGTGCCATCAACGTTGGAAACAAAATGCATGTTAAGGTGGTTTTTATACGGACGCAGCGCTTCGGTCACCATGAACGGGCCGAGGTCTGAACCGCCGATACCGATGTTCACCACATCAGTAATCGGCTTGCCGGTGTAGCCTTTCCACTCGCCGCTGATGATGCGCTCTGAGAAGGCTTTCATCTTCGCCAGCACCGCGTTCACTTCCGGCATCACATCTTTGCCATCCACGAGGATCGGCGTGTTGCTGCGGTTGCGCAGGGCCACGTGCAGCACGGCGCGATCTTCGGTGCGGTTAATCTTCTCACCGGAGAACATGGATTTGATGGCGCCCGCCAGATCGGTCTCTTTCGCCAGCGCCTGGAGTTTGTCGAGGGTTTCCTGGGTGATGCGGTTTTTTGAGAAATCCACCAGCATCTGATCATCAAAGGTGGCAGAGAATTTCGCAAAACGATCGGCATCCTGCGCAAACAGGTCGGCAATCTCTACCGATTTCATCTGATCAAAATGCTGCTGCAGCGCTTTCCAGGCTGCGGTTTGTGTCGGATTGATATTTTTCATGGCAACACTCTTGTTGATATAAGAACCGTCATTCCATCCGGGCGCATCCTGTCTGGCCCGGCATGCTGAGCATTTGTTACGGCTTGCACGCGTTTCAGTATGACCACAGTTGCAACTGAAAGGAAAAAATTTGTGACGCCAGCCGCAGCGTTTCAGGTAAATCCGGCGGCGATTGTCGGCCGGTTCGCCGCGCATTACTCTGCGCGGCATCAGCAAAACACCGGTTTTTTCGCACCGCTGACTACTTTAGGCGGCTGGCGGCTTCCGGGTTTGTTTAGCAATGCGCTGCATAAGTGTAAAAATGAATTTTCCCGGCGCCGCAAGGCTGGACAGCGGAACAATTAATCAGTATTTTGTGCGCGCGACTTGCACCTCCGGGTGCAAGCCAGAAGAGGCGCGTCGCCCAGGCAGTGTGTTTGAGGATCCGTATCCAGCGAGAACACATCAGGGGGTGCGACGCCGAGGTGGTGCAACACGCGGAGTGTTGTGCTGTCGGCTGCAGGGGCTGAATCCTCTGGGTTGTCACCAGAAGCGTCCGCAGTCGGACGTTTCGCAAGGTGAAGTGCTTTTGGTGACTCATCTCCTGATCTTGTCTGTCCAATTCTGCTCTTCTCTTGTGCCAAGGCTGTTACCCGATCTTCTCTTCCGCGAATGGGAGGAGATAACCTGACACGAGGTTTTGTTACATGTCTCAATCGTTGATCGTGGCAAAATTTGGCGGCACCAGCGTTGCCGATTTCGATGCCATGAACCGCAGCGCGGACGTCGTGCTGTCTGATGCCAATACCCGTCTGGTGGTGCTCTCTGCCTCGGCGGGCGTGACTAACCTGCTGGTTTCGCTGGCTGAAGGCCAGGAACTCGAGCAGCGCGCTTATCTGCTGGATCAAATCCGCACCATTCAATATGCCATCATCGATCGCCTGCAGTCGCCGGACGTCATCCGTCAGGAGATTGATCGCATGCTGGAGAACATCATCATGCTGGCGGAAGCGGCGGCATTAGCCCGTTCGACCGCGCTGACCGATGAGCTGGTGAGCCACGGCGAACTGATGTCGAGCCTTCTGTTTGTGGAGATTCTGCGCGAGCGCCAGGTGAATGCCGAGTGGTTTGACGTACGCAAAGTGATGCGCACCAGCGACCGTTTCGGCCGCGCCGAGCCGGATGTAGCCGAACTGAAAACGCTGGCAGCGGCTCAGCTGCAGCCGCGCACCGCAGAAGCGCTGGTGATCACGCAGGGCTTCATCGGCAGCGAAGGCAAAGGTCGCACCACCACGCTGGGCCGTGGCGGCAGCGATTACACCGCTGCGCTGCTCGGCGAAGCGCTGCAGGCGACGCGCGTGGATATCTGGACCGACGTGGCGGGCATCTACACCACCGACCCGCGCGTGGTGCCGCAGGCGAAACGCATCGAAGAGATCACCTTTGAAGAAGCGGCGGAGATGGCGATCTTCGGCGCGAAAGTGCTGCATCCGGCGACGCTGCTGCCGGCGGTGCGCAGTGATATTCCGGTGTTTGTCGGCTCCAGTAAAGATCCGGCGGCGGGCGGCACGCGCGTCTGCAACGAGACTAAAAATCCGCCGCTGTTCCGCGCGCTGGCACTGCGGCGCAAACAGACGCTGCTGACGCTGCACAGCCTGAACATGCTGCACGCGCACGGCTTCCTGGCGGAAGTGTTTGCTATCCTGGCGCGCCACAGTATTTCGGTTGATCTGGTTACCACCTCGGAAGTGAGCGTGGCGCTGACGCTGGATACCACCGGTTCAACCAGCACCGCCGACAGTCTGCTGACCCAGGCGCTGCTGACCGAGCTCTCTTCCCTGTGCCGGGTAGAAGTGGAAGAGAATCTGGCGCTAGTGGCGATCATCGGCAACAACCTGTCGAAAGCCTGCGGCGTCGGCAAAGAGGTGTTCGGCGCGCTGGATCCGTTTAACCTGCGCATGATTTGCTACGGCGCAAGCAGCTACAACCTGTGCTTCCTGGTGCCAACGCCGGACGCGGAAGAGGTGGTGCGCGCGCTGCATAAGAATCTGTTCGAATCTTAATTGACGCGTAAGTCACCCGAAGCCGGACAATGTCCGGCTTTTTTTATCTCTGCCGTTCAGCCTGACGCTATTTCGGACAAATGCCAGCGGAATGCCTATGCCTGTCAGGCGATCTTTAGCAGCCGATAGGCATTTTCTGTCGTCGGCCACGCTTATGATAATGAAATGTTATGATCCGGCGCAGGTCGCTGTGGTCGTTCCCCGCGCGCCGTTTCATCTGTGGCAAAAAACCAATTAAGTAAAACGCTAAGGACATTTCTTCATGCTCGCCAAACTCACCCGCCTGTTTCCGCTCTGGGCCGTACTGCTGTCCGTTGCAGCCTATTATTCTCCGTCCACCTTCCTCGGCATCGGGCCGTGGGTAACCTACCTGCTGATGCTGATAATGTTCGGCATGGGCGTGACGCTCAACATTGATGATTTCAAACGCGTGCTGGTGCGTCCGGCACCGGTGATTGCCGGCACGTTCCTGCACTATCTGGTAATGCCGCTGGCGGCCTGGGCGCTGGCGAAACTGTTCCAGATGCCGCCGGATCTGGCCGCCGGGATGATTCTGGTCGGCAGCGTGGCCAGCGGGACAGCCTCGAACGTGATGATTTATCTGGCGAAGGGCGACGTGGCGCTGTCGGTGACCATCTCGTCGGTTTCGGCGCTGGTGGGGGTGTTCGCGACGCCGCTGCTGACGCGCTTCTACGTAGATACCCACATTCAGGTCGATGTGGTGGGCATGCTGCTCAGCATCGTCAAAATCGTGGTGATCCCGATTGGGCTTGGCCTGATTATTCACCACTCCATGAACAGCGTGGTGCGCCGCGTTGAGCCGTATCTGCCGGCGTTTTCGATGGTGTGTATTCTGCTGATCATTAGCGCGGTGGTCGCCGGTAGCCAGGGCTTTATCGGCTCGGTAGGGCTGATGGTGATCGCGGCGGTAATCCTGCACAACGCCATTGGGCTGCTCGGCGGCTACTGGGGTGGCAAGCTGTTTGGCTTTGACGAATCCACCTGCCGCACGCTGGCGCTGGAAGTCGGTATGCAGAATTCCGGACTGGCGGCCACGCTGGGCAAACTGTACTTCTCACCGCTGGCCGCACTGCCCGGCGCACTGTTCTCGGTGTGGCACAACCTCTCCGGTTCGCTGCTGGCGGGTTACTGGTCGGGTAAAACGATTGAGAAGAAGCAGAAATAACGGGGCATGCGTACCGGTGGTCATCAATGACGATCGGTTACGCACCATCGTCCTGTTGATGCCGGTGCGCATAAATGCGCACCCTACAAAAAACACGCGATAACCTTGCAGAGGGCGCAATAAATGCGCCCTCTGCAAAAACGCGCAATAATCTTGTAGGGTCGCCATTCATGGCGACCGCAAACACTCAACGGGCAGCGTGGCGTCATAAATAGTCATTCAAAAATATTCCACTGGCGCACTAATCCTCACCTCATATAAATATGCAAGCACCAGGAACCCCTACACGGGCCAGCCCGATTTATTCTTTTTTTACTGATGCAGGAAAAGCCAGAAAAGGAAACAGTAAATAAGGCGCAACGATCAAAAGAATAAATACTCCCCGTGAATATCCCGCATCGTTTATTCTTCTGCTGCCACAAGCCAGCGATGGCAGAACGAAAAGCAGTAAAGGAATCCATGCTATTTCATTCGTGGATGAAGCGAACACACTGAGATAACAACAAAACCAGATAATCTGGAACATCATAAAAATGATGTAGCATAAGCGGCTATCTTTGCCACTATAATCAAACGTCTTAATCAATCCATTCTTTATGGATGTTAGTAAGAGGGTCAGCGCCATTTTATTCTAACCACCACAAAAATGATGAGAGACAGCAAGGCTGCTAAAGCATAAGCTGTAACAAGGTTCAGATTATCAACCTGTAAGAGTTGAGTAGCTTTGCCCGGATTTTCTGCGACTCTCCAGATGGAGATTTTAAAAGAGGATAGAGACAATAAACCGTTAAGAATTAAAAAAAAGAATTGAAATGCCAATTCTTTTTTAGGCGTAATTTGTTTTATTTTTCTGAAAAGTAGAATGCTGGCAACATAGTATACCAGGTAAAAAAGAGCAACCAGAATTGGTGCGGTAAATATCTCGCGGATATCATTGGTAATGCCATCAAACACTTCGAGGTACAGACCGATGAAATAATCAAATGATAAATATCCGAATCCGACAAATAGAATGCCAGTAATAATGTAGATCATTAGAAATTTCATCTTTACCTCAATAACGACAATTCTCGCATTAGCGAAGGTAATTCATGAATCGGATCGACAGGTTTAAGCTGTCGAGTGCTCATTTCGTATTTAGCTGCAGCTACGGGATCGTCTTTTCCACCGCTACCCATGACAAATTTTATATCAGGATGCCCATAAAGATTAATGTTCGGGATAGGATCTTTGCCATATGCCATTATTCTTCCGGTTGGTAATTTGTATTCTTTAGTCAGGAATTCTGGTATTGATTTTGAATTCAGGCCTGGAATGTTAACAGGTGTTCCTTTGAAGTTAGAGCCCGCATAATCAAGTGCGAACCGGGTATCATTATCAGCGGAATTGTGTTGAATGAGATGTGCACCAGATAAGATTTTTATTCGCTGCCACAAGGAAATGTTATCTGCAGTAATTTTTTGACCTTCGAGATACACGTCCTGTTTGCGATAAAGCTGGTAAACCATTCTGTGAACCTGGATCAGCGAGGCGCCAATACCATGCCAGTTAAGCGCATCACGGTTGTAGATCCGTTCGACGATAATGAATATCCCGGTTCCTTTATAAGATTCAATATTGTTCATAGCGTAATCCTCCTTGAGTAGAGGGATTATAACTAATGATTAGAGTTGCTTACAATAAAAAATCATAAATCCTGGCTATTGTATACCAGGAGATAGCAATGGTTGACTCATGTTATCCCTGGTACTGCACTGTTTATAAAGGGCTTATTCACTTTTTATGATGATTTTCTGTAAACAGGCAACCCATTTTTAATTATTTGGATCACTAATTTTTATAATATTACTATTAGCGTTTTAGAGAATTCTGCGTCGCAATTCCGAAGCATCGCGGTACTACTCTCGTCAGCCCGCCAGGGCTGCCAGCGAATCCGCAGAGCCGCCAGCATGCGAAACATTACAGCTTCAGGTAAACCCGAATCCCGTCCAGGAACATCTGCGTCGCCAGCATAATCAGGATCAGGCCCATTAATCGCTCCAGCGCGTTGACGCCTTTATCCCCCAGCAGGCGCAGGAACAGGCCGGACATCAGCAGAATCACCACCGTGACGCCCCAGGCAATCAGCAGGGCGCCGACCAGATGCGTCATCTGATTGGGATACTGATGTGACAGCAGCATCAGGGTAGCGAGCAGTGAGGGCCCGGCGACCAGCGGGATCGCCAGCGGCACCAGGAACGGCTCTTCGCCGGCGGGCAGGCCGCTGGTGCTGGTCTCGCCGGACGGGAAAATCATGCGAATGGCGATCAGAAACAGAATGATGCCGCCGGAAATCGACACCGTTTCGGTGCGCAGATTAAGAAACGCCAGGATGCGTTCACCGGCGAACAGGAACAGCAGCATCAGAATCAAGGCGATCAGCATCTCGCGCATCAGCACCACGCGGCGGCGCTTCGGCTCCAGGTGCTTCAGCACCGACATGAAAATCGGCAGGTTGCCCAGCGGGTCCATAATCAACAGCAACAATATGGTCGCGGATATCATTTCAGTCATCAGAGGTAAACCATCCCTTCAGGTCGGCCACAGCCGTTATAAGTTGTACTGCTGAAAAAGTTAGCGCAATCGAATTAATTCACTTGCCAGAAGTGCTGCATTTTGTAGAGTTGTGGGTCATAGGTAAACCTGATTATTACGCAGACTGGCGCGTTGCTGGCGCTGGTCTTTTTTCGCACCACCCAGGCCCCGGCCCGAGTTCCTGAGACGGACAGAAAATGAAGAATGTAGGTTTTGTTGGTTGGCGTGGCATGGTCGGCTCTGTGCTGATGTCACGTATGAGCGAAGAACGCGATTTCGATGTGATCAATCCGGTCTTCTTCTCCACTTCGCAACTGGGTCAGGCTGCGCCGACGTTTGGCGGTAAGTCGACCGGTGCGCTGCAGGATGCGTTTGATATTGAGGCGCTGAAGGCGCTGGATATCATCATCACCTGCCAGGGCGGCGATTATACCAGTGAAGTCTACCCGAAGCTGCGCGAGAGCGGCTGGCAGGGCTACTGGATTGATGCGGCCTCCACGCTGCGCATGAAAGATGACGCCATCATTATTCTTGATCCGGTCAACCATCAGGTGATTCGTCAGGGCCTCGACAGCGGCATCAAAACCTTTGTCGGCGGTAACTGCACCGTCAGCCTGATGCTGATGTCGCTGGGCGGACTGTTCGCTAACGACCTGGTCGAGTGGGCCTCCGTCGCGACGTATCAGGCGGCTTCCGGCGGCGGCGCGCGCCATATGCGCGAACTGCTGACCCAGATGGGCATGCTGCACGACCACGTTGCGACTTCGCTGCAAAATCCGGCCTCCGCCATTCTCGACATTGAGCGCAGCGTGACTGACTTTACCCGTTCCGGTACGCTGCCGACCGACAACTTCGGCGTACCGCTGGCCGGCAGCCTGATCCCGTGGATCGACAAGCAGCTGGACAACGGCCAGAGCCGCGAAGAGTGGAAAGGCCAGGCGGAGACCAACAAAATTCTCTCGACCCGTCACACCATTCCGGTCGATGGCCTGTGCGTGCGCGTCGGCGCGCTGCGCTGCCACAGCCAGGCGTTCACGTTGAAGCTGAAGAAAGATGTGCCGCTGAACGAAATCGAACAGTTGCTGGCCGCGCACAACGAGTGGGTGAAAGTGGTGCCGAACGATCGCGACATCACCATGCGTGAACTGACGCCCGCCGCGGTGACCGGCACGCTGACGACGCCGGTGGGCCGTCTGCGTAAGCTGAACATGGGGCCGGAGTATCTGTCGGCCTTTACCGTCGGCGATCAGTTACTGTGGGGCGCTGCCGAACCGCTGCGTCGCATGCTGCGTTTGCTGATTGACTAAGCGCAGCGCGAATCCAGACAGGCCGGGGTTTCCCGGCCTTTTTTCTTTCCACGGGAGTGCAAAACTTAACCCAAATTGCGCCCGACAAGTGATCAGCTTCCCCTTTTTGCTCGCCCGATAACAATTTTTTGCGTTCCACCCTGGCTTCTGCCAACCCCAAGCTATGATTTAACAGTGATGTGCCGGTTGTTAACTGTTTTTACTTTGCGAATGGAATAGTTGTTGTACACGGCCAGGATCTTTCCCACGGAGGGTGTCCTTCCTTGCTGCTGTATGTATGGCTCATGAAAAGCAGCGCACCTATAGCGACAATCCTGTCTCTCCGGTCGCCTGCGCAAAAAATCATAGGAAGAAAGTCATGTCAGAGCTTCCCGATCGCCATGCGATCAATGCCCTTTTCGCCGGGAATTATGCCGACCCCTTCTCAGTACTGGGGATGCACCAGACCACACAAGGTCTTGAAGTGCGTGCGCTGTTACCGGATGCATCCGAAGTCTGGGTGATTGAAACCAACACCGGCCGCAAATGCGCCCAGCTTAAATGTCTTGATTCGCGCGGCTTCTTCAGCGGCGTGATCCCGCGCCGTAAAAACCTGTTTCGCTACCAGCTGGCAGTCAACTGGCACGGCCAGCAAAACCTGATCGACGATGCCTACCGCTTTGGCCCGCTGCTGGCGGAAATGGATGCCTGGCTGCTGGCCGAAGGCACGCACCTGCGGCCGTATGAAACGCTCGGCGCGCACGGCACCACCATTGATGGCGTTGCCGGCACGCGCTTCGCCGTCTGGGCCCCGAACGCGCAGCGCGTTTCGGTGGTGGGCGAATTTAACTTCTGGGATGGCCGCCGCCATCCGATGCGTTTCCGCCGCGAACTCGGCATCTGGGAGCTGTTTGTCCCCGGCGCGGTTAACGGCCAGCTGTACAAATTCGAGATCATTGATGCGCACGGTCAGATGCGCATCAAAGCCGATCCGTTCGCCTTCGAGGCGCAAATGCGCCCGCAGACCGCCTCGATGATCTGCGGCCTGCCGCCGAAGCTGGAGATGCAGCCACAGCGCAAAATTGCCAACGGCTTTGACCAGCCGATCTCCATTTACGAGGTGCATCTCGGTTCGTGGCGTCGCCACACCGACAACAATTTCTGGCTGAGTTACAAAGAGCTGGCCGAACAGCTGGTGCCCTATGTCAAAGAGATGGGGTTTACCCATATCGAACTGTTACCGATCAATGAGCATCCGTTTGACGGCAGCTGGGGCTATCAGCCACTCGGCATGTACGCGCCGACGCGCCGCTTCGGCACGCGCGATGAGTTTCGTCACTTTATCGCCGCTGCCCACGAGGCAGGTCTCAACGTGCTGCTCGACTGGGTGCCGGGCCATTTCCCCAGCGACGATTTTGGCCTCGCCAAATTCGACGGTACCGAGCTGTACGAGCACAGCGATCCGCGCGAAGGCTACCATCAGGACTGGAATACGCTGATCTACAACTTTGGCCGACGCGAGGTCAGCAACTATCTCTCCGGCAATGCGCTGTACTGGATGGAGCGCTTCGGCATTGATGGCCTGCGCGTCGATGCGGTGGCGTCGATGATCTATCGCGACTACAGCCGCAAAGAGGGTGAGTGGGTGCCTAACCAATTTGGCGGCCGTGAAAACCTCGAAGCCATCGCCTTCCTGCGCCATACCAATCGCACGCTGGGCCGCACCGCACCCGGCAGCATCAGCGTGGCGGAAGAGTCTACCGATTATCCGGGCGTGACGCGGCCATCCGAAGATGGCGGCCTGGGCTTCTGGTTCAAATGGAACCTCGGCTGGATGCATGACACCCTCGACTACATGAAGCTCGATCCGGTGCATCGCCGCTACCATCATCAGCTGATGACCTTCGGCATGCTGTACAACTACACGGAAAACTTCGTGCTGCCGCTGTCGCACGACGAAGTGGTACACGGCAAAAAGTCGATCCTCGACCGCATGCCGGGTGATACCTGGCAGAAATTCGCCAACCTGCGTGCCTATTACGGCTGGATGTGGGGCTTTCCCGGCAAAAAACTGCAGTTTATGGGCAATGAATTCGCTCAGGGACGCGAGTGGAACCACGACACCAGCCTCGACTGGCATCTGCTGGAGGGGCTGGATAACTGGCACCACGGCGTGCAGCGACTGGTACGTGACCTGAACCACAGCTATCGCCACTTTTCGCCGCTCTATCAGCTCGATTTCGATGCCAGCGGCTTCGAGTGGCTGGTGGTCGACGATCACGAAAACTCGGTCTTTGTGTTTGTGCGCCGCGACCGCGAGGGCAACGAACTGATTGTCGCCAGTAACTTTACGCCGGTGCCGCGTCACAACTATCGCTTCGGCGTGAATCAGCGTGGCGGCTGGCGCGAAGTGCTGAACACCGATCAGCATGATTATCACGGCAGCGATCTGCGTAATCACGGTATCGTCCATACCGATGACATCGCCAGCCACGGGCGCGCGCAGTCGCTAAGCCTGACGCTGCCGCCGCTCGCCACGCTGTGGCTGGTGCGGGAGGGCGATTGATGCTCCAGCCGGGCCAGCCGGTACCGCCGGGTGCCCATTATGACGGGCGCGGCGTCAACTTTACGCTGTTCTCGCGCCACGCGGAGCGGGTGGAGCTGTGCCTGTTTGATGAACAGGGGAGTGAACAACGCTTCCCTCTGCCGGCGCGCAGCGGTGACATCTGGCACGGCTATGTTCCGGCGCTAAAGCCGGGCCAGCGCTATGGCTACCGCGTGCATGGACCGTGGCAGCCAGAGCGCGGTCATCGTTTCAACCCGGCCAAACTGCTGGTCGATCCCTGTGCCAAAGCGGTATGCGGCGCGGTGCCTGACGACGCGCGCCTGCTGGGTGGAGAGTGGCAGCAGGATGATGCCGACAGCGCCGCTGTGGCACCCAAATCGCTGGTGATCGCCGACGATTTTGACTGGCAGAACGATTGTGCGCCGCGCACGCCGTGGGGCAAAACGGTGATTTACGAGGCGCACGTTCGCGGCCTGACGCAGCAGCATCCGGAAATTCCGGAAAGGCTACGCGGGACATATGCGGCGCTGGGGCATCCTGCTATGGTGAGCTATCTGCGCCGGCTGGGTATCACCGCGCTGGAGCTGCTGCCGATAGCCGCGTTTGCCAGCGAACCGCGCCTGCAACGGCTCGGCCTGAGCAACTACTGGGGCTACAACCCGTTTGCGCTGTGGGCGCTGCATCCGCATTACACGGCGGGTGAAGCGGGCCAGACGCCGCTGCAGGAGTTTCAGCAGGCGGTAAAAGCGCTGCACGCGGCGGGCATTGAAGTGATTCTGGACGTGGTGTTCAACCACAGCGCCGAGCTGGAAGAGATTGGCCCGACGCTGTCGCTGCGCGGCGTCGACAACGCCAGCTATTACTGGCTGGGCGATAACGGTGAATATCACAACTGGACCGGCTGCGGTAATACGCTGAACCTCAGCGATCCGCAGGTGCTTGACTGGGCGCTGGGCGCGCTGCGTTACTGGGTGCAAACCTGCCACGTTGACGGCTTTCGTTTCGATCTGGCCAGCGTGCTCGGGCGCACGCCGGATTATCGCCAGGATGCGCCGCTGTTTGTGGCCATGCAGGCCTGTCCGGTGCTGTCGCAGGTGAAACTGATCGCTGAACCCTGGGATATTGGGCCCGGCGGCTATCAGGTGGGCAACTTTCCGCCCGGCTTCGCCGAATGGAACGACCACTTTCGCGATACGGCGCGCCGCTACTGGCTGCACGGTGAGTTGAGTAACGGTGATTTTGCCCGCCGCTTTGCCGGCTCCAGCGATGTATTTCAGCGCGCGGCGCGTCTGCCGCACGCCAGCATTAATCTGATCACCGCGCACGACGGCTTCACGCTGCGTGACGTGGTGAGTTATAACCAGAAGCATAATCAGGCCAACGGCGAGGATAATCGCGACGGCAGCAGCAGTAATTTCAGCCATAACCATGGTTTTGAAGGGCTGCAGGGCAACTTCGATGTGGTCGAGCGGCGGCGGCGCAGCGTGCACGCGTTGCTGACCACGCTGCTGCTGGCGCAGGGCACGCCGATGCTGCTGGCCGGTGACGAACGCGGTCACAGCCAGCACGGCAACAATAATGCGTACTGTCAGGATAACCCGCTCACCTGGCTGAACTGGCAACAGGATGATTTTGGACTGGTCGACTTCACTGCCGCGTTAATCCGGCTGCGTCAGCGTATTCCCGCGCTGACGCAGGACAGCTGGTGGCAGGAGGGCGATGGCAACGTGCAGTGGTTAAATGCCAGCGGCAAACCACTGGAAAGGGATGAGTGGGAACAGGGGATGCACAGACTGCAGATCCTGCTCTCCGGCCGCTGGTTACTAACGATAAACGCCACGGATTCGGTGAGTGACCTTGCCTTACCAGACGGAGAATGGCGAGCCATTCCTCCTTTCGCCGGGGAAGATAACCCCATCCTGACAACTGTCTGGCACGGGCCCGCACACGGCGTGTGTGTGTTCCTAAAGCAATCATAAGGAGTCAGACATGGTGAAATTAGATAGAAACGACCCCCTGATGCTGGCGCGCCAGCTCCCTACACAGACGGTTGCCCTGATCCTTGCTGGCGGGCGCGGTACGCGCCTGAAAGATCTTACCGCCAAACGCGCCAAGCCTGCCGTGCACTTCGGCGGCAAGTTCCGCATCATCGACTTTGCGCTCTCCAACTGTATCAACTCCGGGATTCGGCGCATCGGCGTCATCACCCAATATCAGTCACATACGCTGACGCAGCACATTCAGCGCGGCTGGTCCTTGTTCAACGAAGAGATGAATGAGTTTGTCGATCTGCTGCCGGCGCAGCAGCGCGCCTCGACCGAACACTGGTATCGCGGTACCGCCGATGCGGTCACGCAGAATCTCGACATCATTCGCCGCTACAACGCGCAGTACATCGTGATTCTCGCCGGGGATCACATCTACAAAATGGATTACTCGCGCATGCTGCTCGACCACGCCGATCGTGGCGCTAAGTGCACCATCGCCTGTCTGCCCGTACCGCTGCATGAGGCCACCGCGTTTGGCGTGATGGCAGTCGATGCGGACAACAATGTAATCGATTTCGTTGAGAAACCGGCGCAGCCGCCGTCCATGCCGGGCGACGACAGCAAAGCGCTGGCCAGCATGGGCATCTACGTGTTCAACGCCGATTACCTCTATGAGCTGCTGGAGGAGGATTTGCAGATCGCCGACTCAAGCCACGATTTCGGTAAAGATCTGCTGCCGAAGATCGTCGCCAGCGGCGAAGCCTACGCGCACTCCTTCACGCTGTCGTGCGTACAGAACGACGAAAACGCGGAACCTTACTGGCGCGACGTCGGTACGCTGGAAGCTTACTGGCGCGCCAACCTCGATCTGGCCTCGGTGACGCCCGAACTTGATATGTATGACCACGAATGGCCGATTCGTACCCACATGGAGCCGCTGCCGCCGGCCAAATTTGTCCAGGATCGATCCGGCAGTCACGGCATGACCATGAACTCGCTGGTCTCCGGCGGCTGCATTATCTCCGGCTCGGTGGTGGTGAATTCGGTGCTGTTCCCACGCGTGCGCGTTAACTCGTTTTGCAATATTGATTCGGCGGTGCTGCTGCCCGATGTGGTTATCGGGCGATCGTGCCGTTTGCGTCGCTGCGTCATAGACCGTGCCTGCGTCATTCCGGAAGGCATGGTGATTGGCGAAAATCCGGATGAGGATAGTCGCCGTTTTTACCGTTCAGAAGAGGGCATCGTACTGGTGACGCGCGCCATGCTGGCCAAATTGGCCGCTGCGGGTCAGTAAGTGACGAAAGGCAAAGAACATTGCCGCGTGGAACGCGGGCGATAACACAATAGGGGTTCAGGATGCAGGTTTTACATGTCTGTTCAGAGCTTTTCCCGCTGCTAAAAACCGGCGGACTGGCTGATGTCGTCGGCGCATTGCCTCAGGCACAAATTGCCGAAGGTATGGACACGCGGGTGCTGATTCCGGCGTTTCCGGATCTGCGTAAAGGGATTCCTGATACCGAAGTGGTGGCGGAGCTGCAAACCTTTGCCGGACCGGTCCGCTTGCTGTTTGGGCCCTTCAACGGCGTGGGGATATATTTGATTGATGCGCCGGGACTGTACGATCGTCCCGGCAGCCCGTACCACGATACGTCGCAGTTTGCCTATGTCGATAACTACCTGCGCTTTGCGCTGCTCGGCTGGATGGCGGCCGAGCTGGCCAGCGGGCTGGATACTTACTGGCAGCCGGACATCGTGCACGCGCACGACTGGCACGCCGGTCTGGCTCCGGCCTATATCGCCGCACGCGGACGTCCGGCGAAAACGGTGTTTACCGTGCATAACCTGGCGTATCAGGGGCTGTTTTCCGCGCGGCATCTGGACGAAATCCAGATCCCGCGCGCCTATTTTGAAATGCACGGGCTGGAATTCTACGGCCAGATTTCTTACCTAAAGGCCGGCCTGTTTTATGCCGATCATATAACTGCGGTCAGCCCGACCTATGCGCTGGAGATCACCCGGCCGGAGTTCGGCTACGGCATGGAAGCGCTGCTGGAGCAGCGGCTGCGCGAAGGACGGCTGAGCGGGATTCTCAACGGCGTCGATCCCGGCATCTGGGATCCGGCACACGACCTGCTGCTGACCGCCCGCTACGACCGCGACACGCTGGAGAGCAAAGCGGAGAATAAACGTCAGCTGCAGATTGCCATGGGGCTGAAGGTTGATGACAAAGTGCCGGTGTTCTGCGTTATCAGCCGTTTAACCAAACAGAAAGGGCTGGATCTGGTGCTGGAAGCGCTGCCGGGACTGCTGGCACAGGGCGGGCAACTGGTGCTGCTGGGCCAGGGCGATGCGGAACTGCAGCAGGGCTTCCTCGCCGCAGCCGCTGAGCATCCGGGCAGCGTCGGCGTGCAAATTGGTTATCACGAAGCGTTCTCGCACCGCATTGTCGGTGGCGCGGACGTCATTATGGTGCCCAGCCGTTTCGAACCGTGCGGTCTGACGCAGTTGTACGGCCTGAAATATGGCACGCTGCCGCTGGTCAGGCGCACCGGTGGACTGGCGGATACCGTACAGGACAGCTCGCTGGAAAACCTCGCCGACGGCGTAGCCAGCGGTTTCAGCTTCGAAGACAGCAATGCCTGGTCACTGCTGCGCGCGATTCGTCGTGCTTTTGTTTTATGGTCCCGTCCTTCACTCTGGCGTTATGTTCAGCGCCAGGCGATGGGGATGGATTTTAGTTGGCAGGTGGCAGCACAAGCCTACCGCGATCTTTATCAACGCTTGCTGTAATGAGAGATTGGGATACCGCATATGAACGCACCTTTCACCTATGCCTCACCCACGCTGACGGTTGACGCCCTCAAGCACTCAATCGCCTATAAGCTGATGTTTACCATTGGTAAAGATCCGTCGATCGCCAACAAGCATGAGTGGCTCAACGCCGCGCTGCTGGCGGTACGCGATCGCATGGTGGAGCGCTGGCTGCGCTCCAGCCGTGCGCAACTGTCGCAGGATGTGCGCCAGGTTTATTACCTGTCGATGGAGTTCCTGATGGGGCGCACGCTGGGCAATGCCTTGCTGGCGATGGGTATCTATGACGATCTCAACCAGGCGCTGGATGAGATGGGACTCGACCTCAGCGAGCTGATGGAAGAAGAGAACGACCCCGGGCTCGGCAACGGCGGTCTTGGCCGGCTGGCGGCCTGCTTCCTCGACTCGCTGGCCACGCTAGGCCTGCCCGGACGCGGCTACGGTATTCGCTACGATTACGGCATGTTCAAACAGAACATTGTTGACGGCCAGCAGCGTGAATCGCCGGATTACTGGCTGGAGTACGGCAATCCGTGGGAGTTCCAGCGCTTTAACACCCGTTACAAAGTGCGTTTTGGCGGGCGGTTGCAGCATGAAGGCAGCCGGGTGCGCTGGGTTGAGACCGAAGAGATCGTGGCGATGGCCTACGATCAGATCATCCCTGGCTTCGACACCGATGCCACCAACACGCTGCGGCTGTGGGGTGCGCAGGCCAGTAACGAAATCAACCTCGGCAAGTTCAATCAGGGCGACTACTTCGCGGCGGTGGAAGATAAAAACCACTCGGAGAACGTGTCGCGCGTGCTCTATCCCGACGACTCGACCTACTCCGGGCGCGAGCTGCGTCTGCGCCAGGAGTATTTTCTCGTCTCCGCCACGGTACAGGATATCCTCAATCGCCACTGGCAGATGCATGAAACCTGGGACAACCTGGCCGACAAAATTGCCATCCACCTCAACGATACCCATCCGGTGCTGGCGATTCCCGAGCTGATGCGTCTGCTGATTGATGAGCACAAGTTTACCTGGGACGACGCCTTTGAAGTCACCTGCCAGGTATTCTCGTACACCAACCATACGCTGATGAGCGAAGCGCTGGAGACCTGGCCGGTGGACATGATCGGCAAGATCCTGCCGCGTCACCTCAGCATCATCTTCGAAATCAATGACTACTTCCTGAAGACCATTCAGGACTACTATCCGGACGATTGGGATCTGATGGCGCGCATCTCGATCATCGACGAAAACGATGGTCGCCGCATCCGCATGGCGTGGCTGGCGGTGGTGGTTAGCCACAAAGTTAACGGCGTGTCGGAGCTGCACTCTAATCTGATGGTGCAGTCGCTGTTCGCCGATTTTGCCCGCCTGTTCCCGGGGCGCTTCTGCAATAAAACCAACGGCGTGACGCCGCGCCGCTGGCTGGCGCTGGCCAACCCGGCCTTGTCAGAAGTGCTGGATGACGCCATTGGCCGCACCTGGCGTACTGATCTGGCTCAGCTGAGCGAGCTGGTGCCGCACATTGACTATCCGGCGTTTATTGAACAGATTGCCGATGCCAAGTTCGCCAACAAAAAGCGCCTCGCGGAGTGGGTGGCGAAGAATATGGATATCGTGCTGGATCCGCAGGCGCTGTTCGACGTGCAGATCAAGCGTATTCACGAATACAAACGTCAGCTGCTGAACGTGCTGCACGTCATCACGCGTTACAACCGCATCAAAGCCGATCCGACCACGGAGTGGGTGCCGCGCGTCAATATCTTCGCCGGGAAAGCGGCGTCGGCCTATTACGTCGCCAAGCACATCATTCACCTGATCAACGATGTCGCCAACGTGATCAACAACGATCCGCAGGTGAAGAACAAGCTGAAGGTGGTGTTTATCCCTAACTACGGCGTCAGCCTGGCGCAGATCATCATTCCGGCGGCGGATCTCTCCGAGCAGATCTCTACCGCCGGCACCGAAGCCTCCGGCACCAGTAACATGAAGTTTGCGCTAAACGGCGCGCTGACCATCGGTACGCTGGACGGGGCCAACGTGGAGATGCGCGAGCACGTCGGCGCAGAGAATATCTTTATTTTCGGCAACACCACGCCGCAGGTGGAGAAGCTGCGCACTGAGGGCTATAACCCGCGCAAATACTATGAAGAGGATGCGGAACTGCACCAGGCGCTGACGCAAATCGCCAGCGGCGTCTTCAGCCCGCAGGAGCCAGGGCGCTACCGTAACCTGTTCGACGCGCTGGTCAACTTTGGCGATCATTATCAGCTGCTGGCGGATTACCGCAGTTACGTGGATACCCAGGATAAGGTGGATAAGCTTTATCGTCAGCCGGAAGAGTGGCAGCGGCGTGCGGCGCTGAACATCGCTAATATGGGCTATTTCTCCGCCGACCGTACCATTCAGGAGTATGCGGATGAGATCTGGCATATTTCGCCGGTGAGGTTATAAACGAGGCACATTCTGTAGCGGCGCAATTCATTGCGCGGTTTTTAACAACGCGCGATAAATCGCGCCGCTACCGTTGGTGCAAACTTACTTCAGGGTAATACTCTTCACAATCGCATCGGCATCGCTCTGCGCCTGCTGCTGATTGTCGGCGGGCAGGGTGATCTGCAGCGTCAGCAGTTTACCGTCCACCTTCGCCAGAATAACCGAGGACCAGGAGGTCTGGTTATTGGCGGAAATCACCGTATCCAGCTGCTGTGCCGGCTGGTCTTTCAGCGTCACCGCTTTATTCGACACCACCTGCAGCTGCGGATCGCGGTTGCGCTGCTGCTGCTCCAGACGCTGAGCCAGCGCATCCAGTCCTTCACTGGTCGGATCGCCCGCAATCACGATAATTGCGCGCTGGCCGGTTTCATCGGCATACACGTGCATATTGGTGGATTCCGAACCCAGCTTGCCGCTCTTATCTGACATGCCTGCTGGCAGGCTGAAACTCAGCTTACCGTCCATCAGGTTTACTGTCTGTGCTGACTGACTGGCGCTGGCGCCGTTGCTGTTTGCCGCCGTGTCGTCTTTCTTCTGATCACACGCCGCCAGGCCTAACACCAGCAGGCCGATGCCCGCATATTTCACTAAGTTACGCATTCTTATCCCTTCGTAAGGTTTCCATCAGCCGTTATCAAAACGGAATCGGTGCTTAAAAGCAATCAGCGCTTTGTCAGGAAATCTTAGCGTGCCGTGGCGTTTCGTCTACGTTCAATTAGCCGAAATTCATCTGGCGCTGAGCCGAACGTTCCGCCAGACGCTTAAGTGCCGCATTGAGCAGAACACCATAAGCAGGCAGGAAGAAAACCATGCAGATCAGCACTTTGAAGCTGTAATCCACCAGTGCGATCTCCACCCAGTGGCTGGCCATGAACGGGTCCGGACTCTTATAAAAGGCGATAAAGAAGAAGGCCAGCGTATCGCTGATATTGCCGAGGAACATGGCACAGGCAGGCGCAATCCACCACTGCGGCAGTTTACGCAGGCGGTTGAACACGTGCACATCAAGAATCTGCCCCAGCGCATAGGCCATAAAGCTGGCGCAGGCGATACGCGCCACGAACAGATTGACCTCCTGCAGCGAGGCCCAGCCCTGCCACGCGCCCTGATAAAACACGCATGACACGATGTAGGAGATAAACAGCGCCGGAATCATCACCGCAAGGATAATGCGCCGTGCCAGCGGTGCGCCAAAAATACGCACGGTGAGATCGGTGGCGAGAAAAATAAACGGGAAGCTAAACGCACCCCAGGTGGTGTGGAAACCGAAAATCGCGACCGGCAGCTGCACCAGATAGTTACTGGAGGTAATCACCAGCAGGTGAAACAGCGACAGCCAGAATAGCGCATGCATACGCTGACGAGCAGAGAAGTTGATCATAAAGGCCTTTTTTAAAAATGGGGTGAGGGAACCCATCCTCTTCATACTTCAGGTTTTATGGGCGTTGGCTGCGCCTGCTCACCCCAGTCACTTACTTCAGTAAGCTCCTGGGGTGAGCAGGCTTGCCGCCTTCCTAAAACCTGAATTATTTTGAGGAATTGGCAGTAACATTAAAAAATCGGACGGCATCTTAGCGTGTTGCGCAACAAATGCAATGGTTAATTTTAACGCAATCGTTCTCGCCTTGCGCGCGCGCTGTAGCGCGTTAGAATGAGCGCCCACCCTGAATAAAGACAGAGAATCATGAGCGATCCTTTTTCCGCTGCGGACCATACGCTTGATGCGCTTGGGCTGCGTTGCCCGGAGCCGGTGATGATGGTGCGCAAAACCGTGCGTACCATGCAGGCGGGCGAAACGTTGCTGATCATCGCCGACGATCCGGCGACCACGCGTGATATTCCCGGCTTCTGCCGCTTTATGGAGCATCAGCTGCTGGCACAGCAGACCGAGAGCCTGCCGTATCAGTATCTGATCCAGAAAGGCGCGGATGCCTGATCGCGGCATCCGCCCGCCTCAGCGCTGACGCAGCAGGCGCAGCGCGTTGGCGGTGACCAGCGCGGTGGCACCGGAATCGGCCAGCACCGCCAGCCACAGGCCGGTAAAGCCGAGCAGCGTGGTGACGAGGAAAATCGCCTTCAGCCCCAGCGCCAGCGCAATATTCTGACGGATAATGGCGCGCGTGCGGCGTGCCAGCTGCACGGTGCGCGGCAGAATCGCCAGGTTATTCTGCGTCAGAGCCGCATCGGCCGCTTCCAGCGCCACATCGGTGCCGCTGCCCATGGCAATCCCCAGCGTCGCGGCCTTCATGGCTGGCGCATCGTTGATGCCATCGCCGACCATCGCCAGCGGCTGTTGTTCGCCCAGTTCACGCACGGCGGCTACCTTATCCGCAGGCAACAGACCGGCGCGATAGCTGATGCCGAGTTCGGCGGCTATCGCGGCGGCGGCGCGCGGATTATCGCCGGTCAGCATCACGCTGCGAATTCCCAGCGCCTGCAGCGCCGCCAGCGCACTGCGCGCCTCCTCGCGCAGCAAATCCTGCAGCGCCAGCAGCCCGAGCGGCTGTGCTTCGCGCAACAGCACCACCACGGTTTTGCCCTGTGCCTCCAGCTGCGCAATCTGCTGCTGCTGCGTGTCACTCAGCGCCGCCGCATCACGCGGTGCCAGCAGTTGATGCATCACGCCGTCGATTTGTGCGCGAATGCCGCTGCCGGCCAGCGTTTGCTGATGCTGCGCCGGTGGAATCACCTGCTGCTGGCGCTGCGCTTCCGCCACTATCGCCCGCGCCAGCGGATGGCCGGAGCCCTGCTCGATAGCGGCCGCGAGGCTGAGCAGCTGTTGCTGTGTATCCGTGCCAAACGGCTGCACGTTGGTAACCTGCGGTTTACCGGCGGTCAGGGTGCCGGTTTTATCAAACGCCAGCGCCTGCACCCGGCTGAGGCGTTCGAGCGCCGCGCCGCCTTTAATCAGCGCGCCCTGGCGAGCCGCCGCCGCCAGGCCGGAAGTGATAGCGGCAGGCGTGGAGATCACCAGCGCGCACGGACAGCCAATAAGCAGCAGCGTCAGCCCTTTGTAGATCCACGGCAGCCAGGCGCCGAATCCGAGCAGCGGCGGCAGCACCATCACCAGCAGTGCCAGCAGCATGATGGCCGGCGTGTAGAGGCGGCTGAAGCGATCGATAAAACGCTCCACCGGCGCGCGGTGACTTTCAGCTTCTTCTATCAGCTGCAGAATGCGGTCGATAGCGCTGTGGCCCGGCTGTGAGGTCACGCGCAGCGTCACCAGCCGATCCACGCTGGTGGCGCCTGCCATCACGGCATCGCCCGGCTGATGGGCCACCGGTAGCGATTCGCCGGTCAGCGCGCTTTCATCAAAGCTGGCGCTGGCGTGCAGCAGCTCGGTATCGGCGGGCAGACGACCGCCTGCCGCCACTTCAATCACATCGCCGGGCTGGAGCGCCGCCAGTGCCACCTGCTCACGCTGTGTGCCATTGACGCGCGTGGCGGTGTCCGGACGCAGCGCCATCAGCGCGGTGACGCCACGGCGCGCTCGCGCGGCGGCATAAGCTTCCAGCCGTTCTCCCAGCTGGAACAGCAGCAGCACCATGGCAGCTTCGGCATGGGCGCCAATCACCAGCGCGCCCGCGGCGGCGAGGGTCATCAGGGTTTCAATGCTGAACGGCGAGCCGCTGCGTATGGCCTGCCACGCGCTGCGGGCTACCGGCACCAGACCGACCAGCGTGGTAAGCACAAACAGGCGATCGCCCCACAGCGGCGTGAGCTGGCTCAGCAGCCAGCTGGCAATCATCAACAGCGTGAGCAGCATGAGCGAGGCATTATCGCGCCAGCGGCGCGCCGCCGGTGCGGGGCTCTCAGTGGATTTCAGGCTAAAGCCGGCGTGGTTAACGGCCTGTTCGACAGCAGGACGAATATCACTGTGCGCCTCCACCAGCAGATTTTCACTGGCGAATATCACCCGCGCGCTGGCGACCTGCGGCAGCTTTTGCACGGCGGTTTCGATTTTGCGGGCGCAGCTCGGGCAGTCCATGCCGGCAATCTGCCAGCGGAACTGATAGGACGCGGATGCGCGCCTGTCGCTGTCGGCGTCGCCGCCGCCGGGACTGTCGTCATCGCTGGTGCAGCAGCCGCAATCGCTGGACGCGGCCACCGGTTGCGCGGCGGAAATCTTCAGGGGTGCAGGCTGAACGCTGCGTACCGCGCACAGCGGTTTTGGCTGACGGTGTGATTTGCCACAGCGGCAAGAGTGGGCATGTTGATGCATGTGACCTCCGGTTGCAGAAGCGGGCCGATGCCCGCAGTCTGCATGCTACACTCTGGAGTGGACTCCAGAGTCAAGCGGTGAGGTCACTTTTTTCAGTACAGCCACAGTGAACGCACAATCATGAAGTGACCGGCGAAGTAGCAGGCGGCAACGATGGCGCTGTCAGCGCTGAAGCGGCGGCGATAGTGCGAGATAAACCACACGATATTAGCCAGCAACAGTAGCACGGCACCCACCAGCAGCGAGAAGCTGTAATCGGTCGGACGGAAGAAGTAGTTTTCCGCCGCCATCCAGTTCATCACCAGCGTCATGCCAATCAGCGTACAGATCGGCCAGCGCAGCGTATCCAGTTTTGACCAGATAATGGCGATCACGATGATACCAATCACCAGGAAGGTGAGCGGAATCGGCCAGAAGAAGCTCATGGTCATGTGCGCGGCAAAGCTGATGGTGTACAGCAGATGCGAAAGGAAAAAGGCGCCGAGCGCATACAGCATCTGCTGACGCGGCAGCAGGGTTAACGCATCGCCCACCAGCGTGGCGACCAGGCCAGCCAGAATCAGGTAGTCGGTGGTGTTAAGCGTGGGAGCCTGCCACGCCCAGGCAACCAGCAACAGCAGCGTAACGGGTTTGAACAGCCAGCGCTGCCACTGCGGGCCGCGGTAGGAGGCATCGACATACAGCCAACCGGAAAAAAGGACTGCAAGGAAAGACCAAAGCATTTTTTCTCCCTTTTGTGAACGTGTCGCCCACATTGATGAATTTTCCCAAAATCGCGATCTCAGTTTAAGTTACTGGCGGCAAATGTGACAATCGGGCAACTCTGGTTGTATGCTTTGGCGTCTTTTATCTGTTAACCCCCGACGTAAAGTGCGAGAGAAAACATGAGCAAACCACCGCTAATCTTTTTTATCGTCCTGGCTGTAATTGCCATCCTGGCAACCCGTCAGTTTATCAAGCAGCGCCGCGAAGCCGCGGTCAACGACGCTTCACCGGTGCGCTCAATGAGTGTGGAAGTGAAAACCAAGCGAGAGTTTCCGGCCCCCAATCGCCGTTCGCGTCAGCGCGAAGAGATTGTGGCGGAAGAGATGAAGTATGAAGCCTGGTTCCATCCGCTGAACGGCGCCGGTGATTTTAAGGTCAACGTCAGCGCCAGCGATTATCACCAGATGGACAAAGGCGTGAAGGGCGAGCTGAAAATGCAGGGCACGCGCTTTGTCAGCTTTACCCCGGCGCAATAGGCACTAAAGCGCACGGGGCTGAAGCCGCGCGCGCTGCCTTGCGTTACGACGGATAGTGCTTTTTCTGCCACGCCAGCAGTTCAAATACGCCAAAGAAGAAGATTTTCGCCTGCGTGGCGCGGCTCAGCTTTGGCGCTTCCTTTGGTTGCGTGGCACGCAGCAGCACCAGCTGCAGGCCGTGCATCACCACCATAAAGAACAGCGCAACATGGACAAAGTAGCGCAGCGGCGTCGGGAAGGGGTGCACCAGGTTAAGCAGCAGAAATGCCCAGACGCAAATCATCAGCAAACGTCCCAGATTAAGCCACATCATCGGTCTCCTGTTGGCGTTGATAGAGGCGATAGGCCACCTGACCGGCAATCTTCTCGCGATACAGATCCCAGTTAGCCGGTGCCAGCGGGGTGCCGTGTTCCACTTCGCTCTCAACATAAATCAGCGCGTTGGCGGCGAGCCAGCCATTGTTCTCCAGCAGCGTTAGTGTCTCCTGCAGCAGGCCTTTGCGGAACGGCGGATCAACAAACACCACGTCAAACGGCTCGCCGGGCTGGCTTAGCCACTGCAGCGTATTGGTCTGGACGACGCTGGCGTTACTGGCGCGCAGCGTGTGCAGGTTTTGCGTCAGCTGCTGCGCCACGTGACGTTCCAGTTCCAGCAGGGTCGCGGAGGCGGCATAGCGTGACAGCGCTTCTAAGCCCAGCGCGCCGCTGCCGGCATAGCAATCGAGGCAGCGCGCCTGCTGGATATCCGGCGCCAGCCAGTTGAATAGCGTTTCACGCACGCGATCGGTGGTCGGGCGCAGGCCGGCGCTGTCCGGCACCGGCAATTTGCGGCCGCGCCACTGTCCGCCAATCAGGCGAATCTGGCCTGCCGCGCCGCTGTTGCGGGGGGATTTACTCATTTCGCTCACAACTCGTCATAATTTGTTGCGTAGTTTAACGGGCGTAGCAGGCAGAAGAAACGTTAAAAAAGGGTGCTGTGGTGCGCTGGCAGGAAAGTGTTAGACTACTAAGTTGATAAAGCGGACGTAATTGCCTGATTTTTACGCCGCTCACGCGCGAAAAAGTGAATTTTTTATCCCCTGGGAACAGCGTGCTACCGGGAATAAGCCATCGAGGAGTGTGGTCACACAATGGCAAAAGAGAAAAAACGCGGCTTTTTTTCCTGGCTGGGCTTTGGCAAAGAAGAGCAGCAGCCAGCGGAAGAGCAGGCGCAGCAGCAGCCGACCGATCAACCGGCACCCGCCGCTGAAGAGAGCGCGTTAGCAAGCGCCGAAGCGCAGGCCGCCGAAACCGTGATCGTCACTGAACAGGTGGCAGAACAGCAGGCCGAATCGTCGGTTCACGCCGACGCTGAAACGCATCCCGTTGCGGAAGCAGAAACCGCAGCCGAATCCGATGCTAACGCTGATGACGCAGAAACCGCTGCCGTCAGCGCGATTGAAGAAGAGGTACTGCCGGAAGATCATCCGCAGCCGGAGCTGATGCCGGTTGAAGAGGAGCCGCAGGCTGAAGAACTGATTATTGAAGCACCGGTTTTATCTGAGGAGCCTCAGCCAGAGGACGCAGAGGACGCAGAGGACGCAGACGCACCGCTGAGCGATGAAGAGCTGGAAGCGCTGGCGTTAGCGGAAACCTATGCCGAAGATGCGGCAGAAGAGCGCGTGGCGACAGACACCGTGAGCGATCTGCCGCTGGCGGCCGCGCCGATCGTGGCCCAGGAGCAGGAGCGCCCCACCAAAGAGGGCTTCTTTGCCCGCCTGAAACGCAGCCTGGTCAAAACGCGTGAAAATCTCGGATCCGGCTTTATCAGCCTGTTCCGCGGCAAAAAAATCGATGACGAGCTGTTTGAAGAGCTGGAAGAGCAGCTGCTGATTGCCGATGTCGGCGTGGAAACCACGCGCCGCATCATCACCAGCCTGACGCAACAGGCCAGCCGTAAGCAGCTGCGCGATGCCGAAGCGCTGTATGGCCTGCTGAAGGCTGAAATGGCCGGCATTCTGGAAAAGGTCGATGCTCCGCTGGACGTGGCGGGCAAAACACCGTTCGTTATCCTGATGGTCGGCGTTAACGGCGTGGGTAAAACCACCACCATCGGTAAGCTGGCGCGTCAGTATCAGGCGCAGGGCAAGTCCGTCATGCTGGCGGCGGGGGACACCTTCCGCGCGGCGGCAGTAGAGCAGCTGCAGGTCTGGGGCCAGCGCAACAATATTCCGGTGGTCGCGCAGCATACGGGCGCGGATTCCGCGTCGGTCATTTTTGACGCCATCCAGGCGGCGAAATCGCGCCACGTTGACGTGCTGATCGCCGATACCGCCGGCCGCCTGCAGAATAAAGCGCACCTGATGGAAGAGCTGAAGAAAATCACCCGCGTGATGAAGAAGCTGGACGAAGAGGCACCGCATGAGGTGATGCTGACGATTGACGCCAGCACCGGCCAGAACGCCATCAGCCAGGCGAAGCTGTTCCACGAAGCGGTCGGCCTGACCGGTATCACCCTGACCAAGCTCGACGGCACTGCAAAAGGTGGCGTGATCTTCTCGGTGGCCGATCAGTTTGGCATTCCGATTCGTTATATCGGTGTCGGGGAAGGCATCGAAGATTTACGGCCGTTTAAGGCCGCCGACTTTATTGAGGCACTGTTTGCCCGAGAGGAATAATTGGCATGATTCGCTTTGAAGAGGTCAGTAAGGCTTATCTGGGAGGACGCCAGGCGCTGCAGGGCGTGGATTTCCATTTGCGTCCCGGTGAGATGGCGTTTCTGACCGGCCACTCAGGCGCGGGGAAAAGTACCTTACTGAAGCTGATTTGTGGCATTGAGCGCCCGAGCGCCGGGCAAATCTGGTTCAGCGGTCACGATATTTCCCGGCTGCGTCACAGCGAAGTGCCTTTCCTGCGCCGCCAGATCGGCATGATTTTCCAGGATCACCACCTGCTGATGGATCGTTCGGTCTACGACAACGTGGCGATCCCGCTGATTATTTCCGGGGCCAGCGGCGAGGATATTCGCCGTCGCGTGTCGGCGGCGCTGGACAAAGTCGGCCTGCTCGACAAAGCAAAAAGTTATCCGATTCAGCTCTCTGGCGGTGAACAGCAGCGCGTCGGCATTGCCCGCGCGGTAGTGAATAAACCGGCGGTGCTGCTGGCGGATGAACCGACCGGTAACCTCGATAACGCGCTGTCGGAAGATATTTTGCGCCTGTTTGAAGAGTTCAACCGCGTGGGCGTTACGGTACTGATGGCGACGCACGACATCGGGCTGATCGCACGCCGCAATTATCGCGTGATGACGCTTAATCAGGGACGTCTGCACGGAGGCCACGATGGTCAATAAACGTAACAAGCGTCCGGCTGCGCCGAAAGCGGCGAAGCAGCCGTCAAAGAGCAAAGCGCTGAAGGGCGGCTGGCAGGAGCAGTGGCGCTACGCGTGGCGCGGTACGCTGTCCGACATGTATCGTCAGCCGCTGGCGACGCTGCTGACGGTAATGGTGATCGCGATTTCGCTGACGCTGCCCAGCGTGTGCTACATGGTGTGGAAAAACGTCAGCCAGGCCGCCGCGCAGTGGTATCCGGCGCCGCAGCTGACGGTTTACCTCGACAAAGCGCTGGATGACACGGCGGCAGAGAACGTGACCGCCGAGCTGAAAAAGCTCGATGGCGTGGACAAGGTGAACTACCTGACGCGTGAAGAGGCGCAAAGCGAGTTCCGCAACTGGTCCGGCTTTGGTGGTGCGATGGATATGCTGGAGCAGAACCCGCTGCCGGCGGTGGCGATCATCACGCCGAAGCTGAACTTCCAGAACTCCGATACCATGGCCAATCTGCGCGATCGCGTGGCGAAAGTGCAGGGCGTGGATGAAGTGCGCATGGATGACAGCTGGTTTGCGCGTTTAGCCGCACTCACCGGGCTGGTGGGGCAGGTGGCGTCAATGATCGGCCTGCTGATGGTGGTGGCGGTGTTCCTGGTGATTGGCAACAGCGTGCGCCTGAGCATTTTTGCCCGGCGTGACACCATCAACGTACAGAAGCTGATTGGCGCGACCGATGGCTTTATTCTGCGGCCTTTCCTCTACGGCGGCGCGCTGCTCGGTTTCAGCGGTGCGGTGCTGTCGCTGATTCTGTCGGAAGTGCTGGTACTGCGCCTGCAGTCGGTGGTGGCGCAGGTCGCCTCCGTCTTCGGCACCAGCTTCGCGCTGGAGGGCTTTTCATGGGATGAAGGTCTGCTGCTGCTGTTAATCGCGGCCATCATCGGCTGGATTGCCGCCTGGCTGGCGACGGTGCAACATTTACGTCGTTTTACGCCGCAGTAACCCATAGCAACGATTTTTTGATATACTCTTCCTCTGCTGCCGACGACCTGGGAGCAGAGGATTTCTCCGATTTCCCCCGCCGTCATCTGTGTGTAAAATATTCACTGCTATAATTGAACTTGTGGATAACTTTGACGTCCAAGTAGCACAGATTGCTTTTGGTTTTCACGCGTCGTTGACATAATGTAACGGCTGCGCAGGGAAACGAGCAGCAAGTCCATTGAATTTGTGAGGGTTTGAATGACCAAAGAAATGCAAACTTTAGCGATTGCTCCTCTGGGCAACCTGGAATCTTACGTCCGGGCTGCTAACAACTGGCCGGTATTAACGGCAGAAGAGGAAAAAGCACTGGCTGAGCGGCTGCATTACCAGGGCGATCTGGATGCAGCTAAGACGCTGATCCTGTCTCACCTGCGCTTTGTTGTTCATATCGCTCGTAACTATTCCGGCTACGGCCTGCCGCAGGCGGACCTGATCCAGGAAGGTAACATCGGCCTGATGAAGGCGGTGCGTCGCTTCAACCCGGAAGTCGGAGTGCGTCTGGTGTCGTTTGCCGTGCACTGGATCAAAGCGGAGATTCACGAATACGTGCTGCGTAACTGGCGTATCGTGAAAGTTGCCACCACCAAAGCACAGCGCAAACTGTTCTTTAACCTGCGTAAAACCAAGCAGCGTCTCGGCTGGTTCAATCAGGATGAAGTCGAAATGGTGGCGCGCGAGCTGGGTGTCAGCAGCAAAGACGTGCTGGAAATGGAGTCGCGCATGGCGGCCCAGGATATGACCTTCGACATGTCATCTGATGACGATGCGGGCGAAGGCAAGCCGATGGCACCGGTGCTGTATTTGCAGGATAAAACCTCTGACTTTGCCGACGGCATTGAAGAGGATAACTGGGATGCGCACGCCGCTGACAAGCTGAGCGATGCAATGCTGAGCCTTGATGAGCGTAGCCAGCACATTATCCGCGCCCGCTGGCTGGATGATGACAACAAAACCACGCTGCAGGAGCTGGCCGACCAGTACGGTGTGTCTGCCGAGCGCGTGCGTCAGCTGGAAAAGAACGCCATGAAGAAACTGCGTATGGCGATTGAAGCCTGATTAACGGCTGACAGATAAATGGGGCGACCAGCGGGTCGCCCTTTTTTATGCGCGCAATAACCGGCGCGACGTATGAGCTGTGCGGATTACAGCGCGGTCGCCATGAATGGCGACCCTACAGGACACGCATGCATAGGCATCGTTAATCACGGCCCCACGCAATCTGTACGCTCGTTCGCAATCCCCGTAGGGTGCGCATTCATGCGCACCGTTAATCACGCTCCTGCGCCACATACGCATTCATGCGCACTGCTCTGCACGGCGTAAAATCGCCGCTTAACGCACCCACCCGTCGCTCTGCGCGCGGAAACCACACGCCTGCATAAACGCCGCGCGTACGCGCTGATCGTCTTCGCCGTCATCGGCAACCCACCAGTGATCCAGCGCGCTGTTCTGCGCTATTGTCTCTTCCAGCAGATACTGCCCTACGCCGCGCCGCCGCGTGACTTCACGCACTTCCAGCTGCGTAATCTTGCCCAGCGTGCCGCGAATCTCCAGCCGCAGCGCCCCAAGCAGGCGATCGTTAAAGCGCGCTGCATAAAGCCGCTGCGCTTCACTGAGGCTGGCTTCCAGCTGCGCGATATCCTGCTGCGGCCAGACTTTGGCTAAATCCAGTCGATCCTGCGGCGTCAGCGTGCTGATGCGCTGAATAGTGAGCTTCATAACCCTTACCTGTACTGGCAGAAAGGCCTTAGTGTAGCGAATTTAGACAGTCAGAGCGCTGTCACTTTTTTGCGATGAAAAGAGGTCAAATGCCAGCCACTTTGCCAGGATTGTGGAGTAAGCCAGCATCGATCGCTGAAAAAGCCAGCATAACGCGCTGGCCTGGTGGTGAAAAACCGGCCATAAAAACCAGAGTAATCTGCTGTTCCCGTCAGCTTTTACTGAATATGTCAGTTGATTTACAGAAGAAAGTTCCTGTTTAATAACCTGAAAAATAAAGCCTTCTTAACAAAAAATGCCAGAAAAGAGCGCTAACTCATTATTCTCAAATCAGTTTTGCTCTTAGACTGGCAGATAAATAACCAATCACAACAGACACGACACAACAGATGGGGAAGTTCGCATGAAAATGAGTAAAGGACGCGCATTACTGGCGGGTTGCGTAGCGCTGGCGATGAGCCATGCGGTACTGGCGAAAGACATCAAAATTGCGATTGTCGGTGCGGCAACCGGCCCGGTGGCGCAGTACGGTGATATGCAGTTCACCGGTGCGGCCCAGGCGATCAAGGACATCAACGCCAAAGGCGGCGTAAACGGCGACAAGCTGGTCGGCGTAGAATATGACGACGCCTGTGACCCGAAACAGGCGGTTGCGGTGGCCAACAAAGTGGTCAATGACGGCATCAAATACGTTATCGGCCACCTGTGCTCCTCCTCCACTCAGCCCGCATCAGACATTTATAACGATGAAGGCATTCTGATGATCACCCCGGCGGCTACCGCGCCTGAACTGACCGCGCGCGGCTATGCCGACGTGATGCGTACCACCGGTCTGGATTCCGATCAGGGCCCGACCGCGGCCAACTACATCCTCGATCAGATCAAACCAAAACGTATTGCCGTGGTACATGACAAGCAGCAGTACGGTCAGGGCCTGGCGGAATCCGTGCAGAAAACCCTGAAGGCGAAAGGCGGCAACGTAGTGCTGTTCGAAGGGATCACCGCTGGCGATAAAGACTTCTCCACGCTGATTGCGCGCCTGAAGAAAGAGAATGTTGACTTCGTTTACTACGGCGGTTACTACCCGGAGCTGGGCCAGATTCTGCGTCAGGCTAAAACGGCCGGTCTGAAAGCCGGCTTTATGGGACCAGAAGGGGTCGGCAACGCTTCCCTGTCTAACATCGCGGGTGACGCCTCTGAAGGCCTGTACGTGACGCTGCCGAAGCGCTACGACCAGCTGCCAGACAACAAAGCGATTGTGGACGCGATCAAAGCCAACAGCGCATCAAACCGCAAAGATCCAACCGGCCCGTTCGTCTGGACCACCTATGCGGCTATTCAGTCACTGGTGGCGGGCATTGAGCGCAGCAAAAGCGATGAGCCTGATGCGATTGCTAAAAACCTGAAAGAGGGTGCGCCGGTGCCCACCGTGATGGGTAACCTGAGCTGGGACCAGAAGGGCGATCTGAAGGGCTTCGAATTTGGCGTCTTCAAATGGCACAAAGACGGTTCTTCTACCGCAGTTAAGTAGGCACGCTCCTGAATTGTCCCTCTCCTGATGGGCGAGGGCAGGGTGCGGCACCGCGCACGCGCGCTGAATGAGGCGCTGCGACGCGGTGCTCTTACCCTAACCCGGTGCCGAACGCACCGGGGATTTCCCGTTTACATGCAGGTCCTCACTATGTCCGAGCAGTTTCTCTATTTCATTCAGCAGATGTTCAACGGGGTCACCCTCGGGAGCACCTACGCGCTGATCGCCATCGGTTACACCATGGTTTACGGCATCATCGGCATGATCAACTTCGCCCACGGCGAGGTGTACATGATCGGCAGCTATGTCTCCTTTATCGTGATTGCCGCCCTGATGATGATGGGTATCGACACCTCGTGGCTGATGATTGCCGCCGGGTTCGTGATGGCGGTGATTATCTCCAGCGCCTACGGCTGGAGCATCGAGCGCGTGGCGTATAAGCCGGTGCGCTCCTCCAAACGCCTGATCGCGCTGATCTCGGCGATTGGTATGTCGATCTTTCTGCAGAACTACGTCAGCCTGACGCAGGGCTCGCGCGATCTGGCGCTGCCCAGCTTGATCACCGGCCAGTGGACGCTGGGTGAGAGCAACGGCTTTGCCGCCACGCTCACTACCATGCAGCTGGTTATTTGGGTCGTCACCTTCCTCGCGATGCTGGCGCTGACGCTGTTCATTCGTTATTCGCGCATGGGCCGCGCCTGCCGTGCCTGCGCTGAAGATCTGAAAATGGCCAGCCTGCTGGGCATCAACACCGACCGCGTGATCTCACTGACCTTTGTGATCGGCGCAGCGATGGCGGCCGTGGCTGGCGTGCTGCTGGGGCAGTTTTACGGCTCCATCAACCCGTTCATCGGCTTTATGGCTGGTATGAAAGCCTTTACCGCGGCGGTACTGGGCGGCATCGGCAGCATTCCGGGCGCAATGATTGGCGGCCTGGTGCTGGGCATTGCGGAAGCGCTGACGTCAGCCTATCTGTCGACCGAATATAAAGACGTGGTGTCGTTCGCGCTGCTGATCGTGGTGCTGCTGGTGATGCCAACCGGTATCCTGGGCCGTCCGGAGGTGGAGAAAGTATGAAACGCCTCGGTCTGGTTAACGCCGTGGTCTCCACGGTGATGCTGCTGGTGCTCGCCAGCTTCTTTATGGGTATGCGCCTCGATCTCGACGGCACCAAACTGGTGGTGGCGAATGCGGGCACCGTGCGCTGGAACTGGATCTTCCTCGGCTGCGCAGTGGTGTTTGTGTTCCAGCTGCTGCGTCCGCTGTTGCAGGGCAAGCTCAAACGCAGTGGCAAAGGGCTGGTGCTGCCGGGTTTTGACGGTTCGACACCAAAACAAAAGCTGCTGATGCTGCTGGTGATTGTTGCCGCCGTCGCCTGGCCCTTCTTCGTGTCGCGCGGCAGCGTGGATATTGCCACCCTGACGCTGATCTACGTGATGCTCGGCCTCGGCCTGAATGTGGTAGTGGGCCTGTCCGGCCTGCTGGTGCTGGGCTACGGCGGCTTTTACGCCATCGGTGCTTACACCTTTGCGCTGCTGAATCACTATTACGGCTTTGGCTTCTGGGAGAGCCTGCCGCTGGCCGGCATTGTTGCCGGTGCCTTTGGCCTGCTGCTGGGCTTCCCGGTGCTGCGGCTGCGCGGTGACTATCTGGCGATTGTGACGCTCGGCTTTGGTGAGATCGTGCGTATTCTGCTGCTGAACAGCACATCGATTACCGGCGGTCCCAACGGTATTGCGCAGATCCCCAAGCCGAGCCTGTTTGGTATTGAATTTGGCCGGCGCGTCAGTGAAGGCGGCTGGACCACCTTCCACGATCTGACGGGCCTGGCGTACGATCCCAATCACCGCGTGATTTTCCTTTATCTGGTGGCGCTGCTGCTGGTGGTGCTGACGCTGTTCGTCATCAATCGTCTGCTGCGCATGCCGCTTGGCCGCGCGTGGGAAGCGCTGCGTGAGGATGAGATCGCCTGCCGTTCGCTCGGTCTCAGCCCAACGCGCATCAAGCTGACGGCCTTTACCATCAGCGCGGTGTTCGCCGGTTTCGCCGGTACGCTGTTTGCCGCGCGTCAGGGCTTTGTCAGCCCGGAATCTTTCACCTTTGTCGAGTCCGCGTTTGTGCTGGCGATTGTAGTGCTGGGCGGCATGGGTTCGCAGCTGGCGGTAATCCTGGCCGCGATTCTGCTGGTGGTATCGCGCGAGCTGATGCGTGATTTGAACGAGTACAGCATGCTGGTGCTCGGTGGGTTGATGGTGCTGATGATGATCTGGCGTCCGCAGGGGCTGCTGCCGATGAAGCGTCCGCACCTGAAGCTGAAACAGGCAAAACAAGGAGAGCAGGCATGAGTCAGCCTTTATTAGCCGTTGAAGGCCTGATGATGCGCTTCGGCGGCCTGCTGGCCGTCAACAACGTGGCGCTGGAACTGCATCCGCAGGAGATCGTCTCGCTGATTGGCCCAAACGGGGCGGGGAAAACCACGGTATTCAACTGCCTGACCGGTTTCTATAAGCCAACGGGCGGCACCATCAAACTGCGCGATCAGCCATTGCAGGGCCTGCCGGGGCAGAAGATCGCGCGCATGGGCGTGGTGCGGACCTTTCAGCACGTGCGCCTGTTCCGTGAGATGACGGTGATTGAAAACCTGCTGGTGGCGCAGCATCAGCATCTGAAAAGCGGCGTGTTCTCCGGGCTGTTTAAAACCCCGGCGTTCCGGCGCGGCGAGAGCGAAGCGCTGGACCGCGCGGCCAGCTGGCTGGAGCGCATTGGTCTGCTGGATCTGGCTAACCGCCAGGCCGGCAATCTGGCTTACGGCCAGCAGCGCCGGCTGGAGATCGCCCGCTGCATGGTGACGCGTCCGGAAATCCTGATGCTCGACGAACCGGCCGCCGGCCTCAACCCGCGCGAAACGCACGAGCTGGATGAGCTGATCGCTGAACTGCGTGGCGAACACAAGGTGACGGTGTTGCTGATTGAACACGATATGAAGCTGGTGATGGGCATTTCTGACCGCATTTATGTGGTTAATCAGGGAACGCCGCTGGCCAACGGTACGCCGGAAGAAGTGCGTAACAACCCGGATGTGATCCGTGCTTATTTAGGTGAGGCGTAACATGGCGAACCCGATTTTAACTTTACAGGGTGTCAGTGCGCACTATGGCCCGATCCAGGCACTGCATAACATTAATCTGCACATCAGTCAGGGCGAAATCGTGACGCTGATTGGCGCGAACGGCGCGGGTAAAACCACGCTGCTCGGTACGCTGTGTGGCGAGCCGCGCGCCACCAGCGGCACCATCACCTTTGATGGCAAAACCATTACCGACTGGCAGACGGCAAAAATCATGCGTGAAGCGATTGCCATCGTACCGGAAGGCCGGCGCGTATTTTCGCGCATGACGGTGGAAGAGAACCTGGCGATGGGCGGCTTTTTCGCGACGCGTCAGCAGTATCAGGAGCGCATTGAGCGCGTTTATCAGCTGTTCCCCCGGCTGGCGGAGCGCAAAGTGCAGCGCGCCGGCACCATGTCCGGCGGTGAGCAGCAGATGCTGGCGATTGGCCGCGCGCTCATGAGCCAGCCGCGCCTGCTGCTGCTGGACGAGCCGTCGCTGGGTCTGGCGCCGATCATTATCCAGCAGATTTTCGACACCATCGAACAGCTGCGTAAAGAGGGCATGACCATCTTCCTCGTCGAGCAGAACGCCAACCAGGCGCTGAAGCTGGCCGATCGCGGCTACGTGCTGGAGAATGGTCACGTGGTGCTGGAGGATAGCGGTGAAGCGTTGTTATCCAATGAAGCGGTGCGAAGCGCGTATTTAGGCGCCTGACCTGGCTGTGGTCATGACGTTGGTGCGGTGATTTGCCCTCACCCTAACCCTCTCCCGCACGCGGGAGAGGGAACCGTACGGCAGCGTTTTTCAGGCCAGGTTGCTATCCTGGCATCCTCCCGGACTTCTCTCGCCCTGCAGAAGAAGGCATCAGCGCACCGCCTTTTATCCCCCTCTCCCCGTGGGAGAGGGCCGGGGTGAGGGCATCAGCGCGCACGGCCTTTCATCTCCCTCTCCCTGTGGGAGAGGGCCGGGGTGAGGGCATCAGCGCGCACTAACCCCGTCATATTCCCGTCATAATCCTGTTATTTTTCCGTCATTTCCTCGTGTCATGTTACTTCGCGAACAAAAAATGCGTGATATCGCGCGCGCCACAAGCACAGGAAACCCTTATGTCCGCTTTTACGCTTCGTCCCCGCCTGATGAGTCTGCTGCTCGGTCTGGCGATCAGCGGTAATGCGCTGGCTGCTACCGAAATCCCTTTCTGGCACTCAATGGAAGGCGAGTTAGGCAAAGAAGTCGATTCTCTGGCACAGCGTTTTAACCAGGCTCACCCGGATTACAAAATCGTTCCGACCTACAAAGGCAACTACGAGCAGAGCCTGGCTGCGGGTATCGCTGCGGTGCGCAGCGGTAAGGCACCGGCCATTCTGCAGGTTTACGAAGTGGGCACCGCCACCATGATGGCCTCTAAAGCCATCGTGCCGGTGCATGAAGTGTTTAAAGACGCCGGCGTGCCGATGGACCCGAAACAGTTTGTTCCTGCCGTTGCCGGTTACTACAGCGACAGCAACGGCCAGCTGATCTCACAGCCGTTTAACAGCTCCACGCCGGTGCTGTACTACAACAAAGACGCGTTCAAAAAAGCCGGTCTTAACCCGGATCAGCCACCGAAAACCTGGCAGGCGCTGGCGCAGGATGCCGCCGCGCTGCGTAAAGCCGGCATGAGCTGCGGCTATGCCAGCGGCTGGCAGGGCTGGATTCAGATCGAAAACTTCAGCGCCTGGCATGGCCTGCCGGTTGCCACCAAAAACAACGGCTTTGACGGTACCGACGCGGTGCTGGAGTTCAACAAACCCGTGCAGGTGCGCCACATCCAGCTGCTGGAAGAGATGAATAAGAAAGGTGATTTCACCTACTTTGGCCGTAAAGACGAGTCGACGTCCAAGTTCTACAACGGCGACTGCGGTATCACCACCGCCTCATCCGGTTCGCTGGCCGACATTAAGCATTACGCCAAATTCAACTTTGGCGTGGGCATGATGCCGTACGATGACACCGTGCCGAACGCACCGCAGAACGCCATTATCGGTGGCGCCAGCTTGTGGGTGATGAAAGGCAAAGATGCAGCGACTTACAAAGGCGCGGCGGAGTTCATGAAGTTCCTCGCCCAGCCGGATATTGCGGCAGAATGGCACCAGAAAACCGGTTATCTGCCGATCACCACCGCGGCTTATGAGCTGACCAAACAGCAGGGCTTTTATGACAAAAACCCGGGCGCCGACATCGCCACGCGGCAGATGCTGAATAAAGATCCGCTGCCGTTCACCAAAGGGATGCGTCTGGGCAACATGCCGCAGATTCGTACCATCGTCGACGAAGAGCTGGAAGGCGTGTGGACCGGGAAACAGTCGCCACAGGCAGCGCTGGACAACGCGGTGAAACGCGGCAACGAACTGCTGCGTCGCTTTGAACAGCAAGTGAAGTAACTCCGTAATGGCGGGATGGACGGGTATGTCCGTCCCGCTGTCTCTTTCTGACGAGCCTGCTATGTCCTCATCATCACGTCCGGTTTTCCGCGCCCGTTTGTTGCCGTATCTGCTGGTGGCCCCGCAGCTGGCGATCACCGCGATCTTTTTTCTCTGGCCCGCCGGAGAGGCGCTGTGGTACTCGCTGCAAAGCATCGATCCGTTTGGCATCTCCAGCACCTTTGTTGGCCTTGATAACTTCCGCCGCCTGTTCAGTGACGACTACTACCTTGATTCGTTCTGGACCACCCTCGTGTTTAGCGCGCTGGTGACGGTATGCGGCATGACATTCTCGCTGCTGCTGGCGGCGCTGGTGGATTACGTTATCCGGCTGAAAAAGCTCTATCAGACGCTGCTGCTGCTGCCGTATGCGGTAGCGCCGGTGGTTGCGGCGGTGCTGTGGATGTTCCTGTTCAATCCGGGGCTGGGGCTGTTCAGCCATCTGCTGAACCAGTTTGGCTACAACTGGAACTATGCGCAGAACAGCGGTCAGGCGATGTTCCTGATCGTATTAGCGTCGATCTGGCAGCAAATGAGCTACAACTTCCTGTTTTTCTTTGCCGCGCTGCAGTCCATTCCTAAATCGCTGGTGGAAGCCGCGGCGATTGACGGTGCCGGACCGGTGCGCCGTTTCTTTAATCTGTCGCTGCCGCTGATTACGCCGGTCAGCTTTTTCCTGCTGGTGGTGAATCTGGTTTACGCCTTTTTCGACACCTTCCCGGTGATTGATGCTGCCACCGGCGGCGGGCCGGTACAGGCTACAACCACGCTGATCTACAAAATCTACCGCGAAGGCTTCACCGGGCTCGATCTCTCGTCGTCCGCCGCGCAGTCGGTGGTGCTGATGTTGCTGGTTATCGGCCTGACCATTCTGCAATTCCGCTTTGTCGAGCGTAAGGTGCAATACCAATGATTGAAAATCGACGCGGGCTGGATATCTTCGCCCACACGCTGCTGGCGCTGGGGGTGCTGACCATTCTGTTCCCGCTGTACGTGGCGTTTGTCGCCGCGACGCTGGATAACAACGCGGTGTATCAGGTGCCGATGACGCTGGTGCCGGGCCCGCATCTCATCGACAACATCACCCACATCTGGCGCGATGGCGTCAACGGCAGCGCGGCGTTTGGCCTGATGATGCTGAACAGCCTGATCATGGCGCTGGGCATCACCGTGGGCAAAATCACGGTGTCGATGCTCTCGGCTTTTGCGCTGGTGTGGTTTCGCTTTCCGCTGCGCACGCTGTTTTTCTGGCTGATCTTTATCACCCTGATGCTGCCGGTAGAAGTGCGTATTTTCCCGACGGTGGAGGTGATCTCCACGCTGCACATGCTGGACAGTTACAGCGGTCTGACATTGCCGCTGATGGCCTCCGCGACCGCCACGTTCCTGTTCCGCCAGTTTTTTATGTCGCTGCCGGATGAACTGATTGAAGCGGCGCGCATTGACGGCGCCAGCCCGATGCGTTTCTTCTGGGATATCGTGCTGCCGCTGTCAAAAACCAATCTCGCCGCGCTGTTTGTCATCACCTTTATTTACGGCTGGAACCAGTATCTGTGGCCGCTGCTGATCATCAACGATGCCGGCCTGAGCACTGCCGTGGCGGGGGTGAAAAGTATGATCAACACCAGCGGCGGTCCGACGCAGTGGAACGAAGTGATGGCGGCGATGTTATTAACCCTGATCCCACCGGTGGTGGTGGTGCTTGTGATGCAGCGCGCTTTTGTGCGTGGCCTGGTGGAGAGTGAGAAATAGATGGCAGCGGTAACCCTTCAGACCGTTACGAAATCGTATGACGGCAAAAACCAAATCATTCAGCCGCTGAACATCACCATCAATGACGGTGAATTTATGGTGATGGTCGGCCCATCCGGCTGTGGAAAATCGACGCTGCTGCGCATGGTGGCCGGGCTGGAGCGCGTCACGTCGGGCGATATCTACATCGATGATCGGCGCGTCACCGACATGGAGCCGAAAGATCGCGGCATCGCCATGGTATTCCAGAATTACGCGCTCTACCCGCACATGACGGTGGGAGAAAACATGGCTTACGGCCTGAAGATCCGCGGCATGGGCAAGGAACAGATTACCCAGCGGGTGATGGATGCGGCGCGCAGTCTGGAGCTTGATCACCTGTTGCAGCGCCGTCCGCGCGAGCTCTCCGGCGGCCAGCGTCAGCGCGTGGCCATGGGCCGCGCCATCGTGCGGGAACCGGCAGTGTTTCTGTTTGATGAGCCGCTGTCGAACCTGGATGCGCGCCTGCGAGTGCAGATGCGTCTGGAGCTGCAGCAACTGCACCGCCGGCTGAAAACCACCAGCCTGTACGTCACGCACGATCAGGTTGAAGCCATGACGCTGGCGCAGCGCGTGATGGTGATGAATAAAGGCGTGGTGGAGCAGGTGGGCACGCCGGTGGAGGTGTATGAGCGTCCGGCCAGTCAGTTTGTTGCGTCGTTCATCGGCGCGCCGGCGATGAACCTGCTACCCGGTCAGATCAATAGCGATGGCTCGCGCTTTACGCTCGACGCGCTCAACAGCCTGCCGCTCGGCGCAGGCAAAGCGCGATGGGCCAACCGTCCGCTGACGCTCGGCATTCGTCCCGAGCATATTCAGCTCAGCAGCCGTGAGGCCGGCGGTGTGCCGCTGGTGGTGGATACGCTGGAGATCCTCGGCGCGGACAATCTTGCGCATGGCCACATTGGCAACACGCGGCTGGTGGTGCGTTTGCCGCACAGCGAGCGGCCGCAGGCTGGCAGCAGCCTGTGGCTACAACTGCCGCCAGATGCGTTACACTTCTTCGATTCTACCCATGGAAAGCGTCTGGAATGAGTGTAAAAAACTGGCCCTATCCGCACATTGTTGCGCATCGCGGCGGCGGCAGGCTGGCCCCGGAAAACACCCTGGCGGCGATTGATGTCGGCGCGCACTACGGTCATACCATGATCGAATTCGACGCCAAACTGTCACAGGATAAGCAGATTTTCCTGCTGCACGATGACACGCTGGACCGCACCAGCAACGGCTGGGGCGTGGCGGGCGATCTGCCGTGGCAGCAGCTGGCGCAGCTGGATGCCGGCAGCTGGTTTAGCCGTGAATTTGACGGTGAACCGCTGGCATTGCTGAGCGAGGTGGCCGCGCGCTGCCGCCAGCATCAGATGATGGCCAACATTGAGATCAAACCCAGCAGCGGTACAGAGGTGGAAACCGGACGTGATGTGGCGCTGGCCGCACGAACGCTGTGGCAGGGACAAACGGCACCGCTGCTGTCCTCGTTCTCGTACGCGGCGCTGGAAGCGGCGATGCAGGCCGCGCCGGAGCTGCCGCGCGGCCTGCTGCTGGATGAGTGGCACGACGACTGGCAGGCGCTGACCGCCGCGCTCGACTGCGTCTCCATCCATTTAAATCATCGCTTACTGGACGCCGGACGCACCGCCGCGCTTAAAGCCGCCGGTCTGCGTATTCTGGTGTATACCGTGAATCAGCCCGCGCGGGCGCGCGAGCTGCTGAGCTGGGGCGTGGATGCCATCTGTACCGATCGCATTGATGCTATCGGCCCGGACTTCCGTTAATTGCCGTACTGCGTCTGCGCATTGCTGTTCTGCTGGCCCGGCTGCGACTGAATCACGCGCTGCCGGGCGCTATCGCGCCGCTCCTGCAGCTTGCGCTGCATCTCCTGATTTTGCTGCTGCTGATCCTGACGCAACTGCTGCTGCTGTTGCTGCTGCTGGATCTGCATGCGCGTCTGCATCCGCTGCTGGCTTGGGTTATAGCCGGGTTGATTCGGTTGGTTAGTGTTGTTCAGCATGTTCGCCATGCCGCTCAGCGGCATCAGTGCCGCGATAACAATCAGCCATTTTTTCATGGTGTTCCTCCATCAGTGCGGCCTGCTGTGTGAGGTTGCTCGCCACCCGGCAGCAACCGCCGCAACCATAAGTTTATGCGATATCACAAACCCCAAAACCAGGAGTGCACCTAATTTGGCTTAACTGCTATCTTTTTTACAGTATTTGCAAACACTTGCAGCAATCAATAACAAATGTAAACAACTGAAAGGATGGTGGCGGGATGAGGATACATAACGGTGTGCGCCAGTTCGGCTGGGCGCTGTTAATGAGTTTTACCGTGGTGCAGGGGGCGCAGGCAGCGCCAGCCAGCGCACCGCCGGTGTCATATGGCGTCGACAGCGACACCTTTCACCCGGTGAAAGCGCAGCACGGAATGGTTGCGTCAGTGGACGCCATGGCAACCCGGGTGGGCGTCGATATCCTCAAACAAGGGGGTAACGCGGTAGATGCAGCGATTGCGGTGGGCTTTGCGCTGGCGGTCACTCACCCGCAGGCGGGTAACCTGGGCGGTGGCGGCTTTATGCTGCTGCGCACCGCTGCCGGCCGCACCACCGCCATTGATTTCCGCGAGATGGCGCCGGCGCGTGCCTCGCGCGATATGTTCCTGGATAAGCAGGGCAACGCGGATAGTAAGTTATCACTCACTTCTCATCTGGCGTCCGGCACGCCGGGCACCGTAGCCGGTTTTGCCCTGGCGGCGCAGAAGTACGGCACGCTGCCGCTCAGCACGCTGCTGGCGCCGGCGATCAAACTGGCGCGCGACGGCATCATCGTTAACGATGCGCTGGCTGACGATCTCGCTACCTACGGTAAAGAGAACCTGATCAACCACGACAACAGTCGCGCCATTTTCTACAAAGCCGACGGTCAGCCTTACCAGAAGGGCGATCGCCTGGTGCAGAAAAACCTCGCGCACAGCCTGCAGCTGATTGCCCAACAGGGGCCGGATGCTTTCTACAAAGGCAAAATTGCCGATGAGATCGCTGCCGAAATGGCGCAGCACGGCGGACTGATTGGCAAGGCGGATCTGGCGGCCTACCGCGCAGTGGAACGCAAGCCGGTGAGCGGCAGCTACCGTGGCTACGAGGTGTTCTCCATGCCGCCACCGTCGTCCGGCGGCATTCATATCGTGCAGATCCTCAATATCCTGGAAAACTTCGACCTGGCGAAATGGGGCTTCGGCAGCGCGGACGCGATGCAGGTTATGGCCGAAGCGGAAAAATATGCCTACGCCGACCGCTCCGAGTATCTCGGCGATCCCGACTTCGTTAAAGTGCCGCAGCAGGCGCTGACCAGCAAAGCCTACGCCAAAACGCTGGCCCAGCAGATTGATGTCAACAAGGCGCGCCCCTCAGCCGACATCAAGCCCGGCAAGCTGGCACCGTACGAGAGCAATCAAACCACTCACTTCTCGGTGGTGGATAAAGACGGCAACGCGGTGGCGGTGACCTACACGCTGAATACCTACTTTGGCAGCGGCGTGGTGGCCGGTAACAGCGGCATTCTGATGAACAATGAAATGGATGATTTCTCCGCCAAGCCGGGCACGCCAAACGTCTATGGCCTGGTGGGCGGTGAGGCGAACGCGATTCAGCCGGCCAAACGTCCGCTGTCATCGATGTCGCCAACCATTGTGGCGAAAGACGGTAAAACCTGGCTGGTGACCGGCAGCCCGGGCGGTAGTCGGATTATCACTACCGTGCTGCAAATGGTGGTGAACAGTATCGATTTCGGCATGAACGTGGCGGAAGCCACCAATGCGCCGCGCTTCCACCATCAGTGGCTGCCGGATCAGCTGCGCGTCGAGAAGGGCTTCAGCCCGGATACGCTGCGTCTGCTGGAAGCAAAAGGTCAGCATGTGAAAGTGCTGCCGGCGATGGGCAGCACGCAGAGCATCATGATTGGCCCGGACGGCATGCGCTACGGCGCGTCCGACCCGCGCTCGGTGGATGATTTGAGTGCCGGGTATTAACGTCGCGCAATAAATTGCGCCGCTACCTCACCGTGCACCGGCCGGTAGCGGCGCGATTCATCGCGCATTCCCTTTCAGACGCGCCATGTAGTGCGTATCGATCATCTGGCCGTCGCGGACCGCGAAACCTCTGGCGGTACCTTCAATCTCAAAACCAAACTGCTGATACAAACCCATGGCCTGGTGGTTATCCGCAAACACCGTCAGTTCAATCCGCGTGACCTGCAGCCAGTTGTCGCACAGATCCACCATCGCCGCCATCAGCGCTTTACCCACGCCGCGCCGATGGAATGCCGGATCAACGCCCATGCCGATAGTGGCGCAGTGACGGCGGCGTGCCACCGCCATAACTTCCAGCGTCAGCTGACCGACAACCTGCCCGTCAATACAGGCCACCAGCATGGTGACATGGGGACGGGGATTCGCGAGCCGCTCCTGCCAGAGTGACGGTGACTGATACGGCAGATGCAGCGTGCCCGCCTGAGTTTCCGGCTGGCTATAGATACGCGTCAGAACGGCGGCATCTTCGGGCGTTGCGTGACGAACAGTAACCTGACTCATAAAGCAGCTCCTTGCACTCAGTGAATGAAATCCCCTTTAACATCAGGGAATTCGCACGCAACGTCAACGGTAAAAAAATCGGGAAAGGGCTTTACAGACGCGAATGATAATGATTATTATTGTCAACGCGAATCCGGCAGCGTCTCCTGACAAACCGGGTAAGCACGACATTGCTCACATTGCTTCCAGTGTTTCTTAGCCAGCTCGGGTGCTGGCTTTTTTTTTGCCTGCGCCTCAGCCGAACGCCGTCCTCAGCACTTAATCCCTCTTCTCCTTCCGTGGCCGCAACGGCATAACATGACAAAAAAATGATAAACTCAGCGTATCTCTGACCTCAGGCGCACACGATGAAGAAGAAAAGACCGGTATTACAGGATGTTGCCGATCGCGTCGGCATCACAAAAATGACCGTCAGCCGCTACCTGCGGAACCCCGATCAGGTCTCTGCGGCGCTGCGCGACAAAATCGCCGTGGCGCTGGATGAACTCGGCTATATCCCCAACCGTGCGCCCGACATGCTCTCTAACGCCACCAGCCGCGCGATTGGCGTGCTGCTGCCCTCGCTCACCAACCAGGTGTTTGCCGACGTGCTGCGCGGCATTGAAACCGTGACCGATGAAGCGGGCTATCAGACGCTGGTGGCGCACTTCGGCTATAACCCGCACAAAGAGGAGCTGCAGCTGCGTTCGCTGCTGGGCTGGAACATTGATGGCGTGATCCTCACCGAACGTTCCCATACGCCGGGCACGCTGCGCATGCTGGAAGTGGCGGGCATTCCGGTGATCGAAATGATGGATTGCGTCACGCCGTGTCTTGATATGGCCGTGGGCTTCGACAACGTCGAGGCGGCGCGGCAGATGACGCATGCTATCCTCAGGAAAGGCCATCGTCACACCGTCTATCTGGGCGCGCGCCTCGATGAGCGTACGCTGCAAAAGCAGCAGGGCTACGAACAGGCGATGCGCGAAGCCGGGCTGACGCCACACAGCGTCATGATGGAAGATGCCTCCTCCTTCAGCGCCGGTGCCCAGTTGCTGCGCGAGGCGCAGAAGCGCTATCCGCACACTGACAGCCTGTTCTGTACCAATGATGACCTGGCGGTAGGCGCGATGTTTGAGTGCCAGCGCCAGGGGTTGCGCGTGCCGGAGCAGATGGCGATCGCCGGCTTTCACGGCCACGACATCACGCAGGTGGTCAATCCGCGGCTGGCTACGGTGCTGACGCCACGCGAACGCATGGGGCGTGAATCAGCCGCTATGCTGCTGGCGCGGATTGGCGGCGATCGCAGCGTGACCGCGCCGCTGGATGTCGGTTTTGAGATTGCCGAAGGTGGCAGCATCTGATTTTGGCGATTTTTTGAGTCAGTTCACACTTTCGTGCTTTTCCGCCTGACAAGGGTTGCCAGCGTCTGAGCGCGCTCGGACAATGGCAATCAAAATTGTTATCGGTAACATTGGCAGCTTAACCTGCCGGAGCGCAAAACCATGACCACGCCATCTCCATCGCACCACGTCTTTATCCTGATGGGTGTTTCCGGCAGCGGAAAGTCTGCCGTCGCCAATCAGGTGTCTCATCAGCTCAGCACCGCGTTTCTGGATGGTGATTTCCTGCATCCACGCAGCAACATCACCAAAATGGCGGAAGGCCATCCGCTGAACGACGACGATCGCCAGCCGTGGCTGCAGGCGCTGAATGATGCGGCGTTCGCGATGCAGCGCACCCAGGCGATCTCGATCATCGTCTGTTCAGCGCTGAAAAAGTCCTATCGCGACATCCTGCGTCAGGGCAACCACAACCTGAAATTCATCTATCTGAAGGGCGATTTTGCCACCATTGAGTCTCGTCTCAAGGCGCGCAAAGGCCACTTCTTCAAACCGCAGATGCTGGTGACACAGTTTGAAACCCTGCAGGAACCGGGTGCCGACGAGCCGGATGTGCTGGTTGTCGATATCAATCACTCACTGGATGAGGTAGTTGCGGCCACGGTTGCGACCATCGAGGGCGCAATCAACAAGGGTTAGTCATGAGTACCGCAACGCTGGTGTTAACCGCAGCAGGCTCTGTCCTGCTGCTGCTGTTTTTGGTGATGAAAGCGCGTATGCACGCCTTTGTCGCTCTGATGTTAGTGTCGATGGGTGCCGGTCTGTTCTCCGGTATGCCGCTGGATAAAATTGCTGAGACCATGCAAAAGGGCATGGGCGGCACGCTCGGCTTTCTCGCCATTGTGGTAGCGCTGGGCGCCATGTTCGGCAAAATTCTGCATGAAACCGGTGCGGTCGATCAGATCGCCATTCGCATGCTGAAAACCTTTGGCGAGCGGCGCGCGCACTATGCGATGGGCATTGCCGGGCTGATCTGTGCGCTGCCGCTGTTCTTTGAAGTGGCCGTGGTGTTGTTGATCAGCATCGCCTTCGCTGTGGCACGCCGTACCCACGATAATCTGGTCAAACTGGTGATCCCGCTGTTTGCCGGCGTCGCCGCCGCGGCTGCCTTTTTGCTGCCCGGACCGGCACCGATGCTGCTGGCGGCGCAGATGCACGCTGACTTTGGCTGGATGATCCTGCTGGGATTGTGCGCGGCGATTCCCGGCATGCTGATTGCCGGTCCGCTGTTCGGCAACCTGATTGCGCGCCATGTGACTTTCAGCGCGCCGCCGGAAGATCATCAGCCGGACGTCAGCGAGGGCCAGCTGCCGTCGTTTGGCTTTAGCCTGTCGCTGATTCTGTTCCCGCTGCTGCTGGTCGGGCTGAAAACCATCGGCGCGCGCTTTACCACACCGGATTCACGTCTGTATGCGTGGCTGGAGTTTATCGGCCATCCGTTTACCGCCATCCTGCTGGCGCTGCTGGTAGCGATTTACGGCCTGGCTTACCGTCAGGGCATGGATAAAGAGAAGGTGATGCAGGTATGCGGCAGTGCGCTGCAGCCGGCGGGGATTATTCTGCTGGTGATTGGTGCGGGCGGCGTGTTCAAGCAGGTGCTGGTGGATTCCGGCGTTGGTCCGGTGCTGGGCCACGCGCTGACCGGTGCCGGCATGCCGGTTGCGCTGGCCTGTTTTATTCTCTCCGGCGCGATTCGGGTGATTCAGGGCTCGGCCACGGTGGCCTGTTTAACCACCGTCGGGCTGGTGATGCCGGTGATTGAACCGTTGCATTACAGCGGTGCGCAGCTGGCGGCGCTGTCGATCTGCATTGGCGGCGGCTCGATTATTATCAGCCACGTCAACGATGCCGGTTTCTGGCTGTTTGGCCGCTTCACCGGTGCCACCGAAGGCGAGACGCTGAAGACCTGGACGCTGATGGAGACGATTCTCGGCACCACCGGCGCCATCGTCGGGATGATCGCGTTTAGTTTGTTGTCGTAATGGCAATGCGCAATAAATTGCGCCGTTACAGATTAATGCACAGCCTGTAGCGGCGCGATTTATCGCGCGTTGTAAAAATGATCAATCCACCTCGCGCTCATCGTCCGGCTGGTCCAGCACGGTGTACGCCACCGCGCAGAACAGCGAATTCAGGCGCTTCATATCTCCCAGCAAACCTAAATGCAGCGAACTGGTTTCGATGCTTTGCACATTCTGCCGGTGCAGGCGCTCGACGTGGGCGTGGGAATAACGGCGAATCAGGATGCGGAAACGGTGCTTGGCACGGCGCAGGCGCTTCGCGCTGGTGACGTCGTGCGACAGAAACACCGACAGGCTCAGGCGCAGGTTGCTTAACACCTGCTCCTGCAGCGAATTCAGCTCTTCCAGCCCTTCCGGCGAAAACGCCCGGCGCGCCTGCAGCGATTTGTCCGCCACGTCGGCGCTCATGCGCTCGATAATGTCGCCTGCCTGCTCCAGATTCAGCGCCATCTCAATCACCTCGGCCCAGCGGCGTGAATCCTCTTCCGCCAGATCCTCCTTCGGCATGCGCGCCAGATAGAGCTTAATGGCGGTGTACAGCACATCCACATCATCATCCAGCCGCCGCACTGCGCGCTCCTCGCGCAGTTCGCCCATCACCACCTTGTTGAAGCTCTCCAGCATCTGCTCCACCACATCGCCAATGCGCAGCGTTTCCCGCGCCGCGTTGGCCAGCGCCAGCGCCGGGGTATCCAGCGCGCTGCTGTCGAGGTGCTTAGGTTTGAGATGGGTCTGGTTTTCCGCATCGTCGGCGATCATGCGGCGGCACAGACGCGCCATCGGTTCGGCAAACGGCACCATCACCAGACAGCGCACCAGGTTGTAGAACACGTGGAAGAAGATCACCATCTCTTCATCGTTAACCGGCAGCTTATCCAGCAGATCGGCGATGTAATCGACAAACGGCAAAATAACGATGCTGCCAATCAGCTTGAACAACAGGCTGCCGAGCGCCACCCGCTTGCCGGCAGCATTGGATCCGCTGGCGTTGATCATCGCCAGCAAGCCGCTGCCGAGGTTAGCCCCAATTACCAGACACAGCGCCACTTTGAACGAGATAACGCCGGTGGCGGTCAGCGTGGCGGTAATCAGCACCGCAGCCAGGCTGGAGTAGCTGATGATGGCGAATACCGCGCCAATCAGCGCATCCAGCATGATATCGCCGGTCAGCGTCGAGAACAGCACCTGCACGCCGGCGGCCTGCGTAATGGGTTTGGCGGCGGCGACAATCAGCTGCAGCGCCAGCAGAATCAGCCCGAGGCCGATAGCTGCGCGTCCGATCTGACCGGCGCGCGTCTGTTTGCGGCTGAGGAAAAATACCACGCCAAAAAAGATAAACAGCGGCGACAGCCAGGAGAGATCGAAGGTCAGGATGCGCGCCATGATGGCGGTACCGACGTCGGCTCCCAGCACCACCACCAGCGCGGGCGTCAGGCTGACCAGATTCTGCGCCACAAACGAGGTGACTAATAACGTGGTGGCGTTACTGCTCTGCACCAGCGCGGTAACGCCAATCCCGGCAAGAAACGCCATCGGTTTTTTTTCCACGCTGCGGCTTAACACGCGACGCAGATCGGCACCGTACACGCGCATCACGCCGGTGCGGACAATGTGGGTGCCCCATACCAGCAGGGCGACGGCGGAGAGAAGGTTAAGCAGGGTTAGCACGAATAAAGGCTCCTATGCGCCAGGCAGAAAACAGGCGGCTGCCTGCCTGGCGATAAGCACAGCCGATAAATACCTGCGTCGCGCTGCGTTGCCAATTTTTCGTTTAATTTAAGCGACCTGGCGCAACGTCGACATCTCTAACTGTAGTCCAATCTGCATGCCGGCGGGGTGTAAATCTGCCACGCTGCGGTTGAGCACATCCACCGACAACTCGACCTGATTCGCCAGCACGCGATAGCGGATCACGTTCCCGAGCAGGCTATGGCTGAGAATGGTGGCCGCGATGCCTGCCTGCGGTGCGCACAGCTGGATGGATTCCGGACGAATCGCCACCTGGCTGCTGAACGGCTGACCGGTCAGCTGCGTTGCCTGTTCGGCACTCAGCAGGTTGTAGTTGCCAATAAAGCCCGCGGCGAACAGATCCACCGGCTGGGTATAGAGCGTTTCCGCGTTGCCGTTTTGCACAATGCGACCGCGGTTCATCAGCACAATACGGTCCGACAGCGTCAGCGCCTCTTCCTGATCGTGGGTGACAAAAATGGTGGTCAGCTTCAGCTCCTGCTGAATGTGGCGAATCTGCTCGCGCAGATGGCGGCGAATGCGGGCGTCCAGCGCCGACAGTGGTTCATCCAGCAGCAGCAGACGCGGCCGCGTCACCAGCGAACGCGCCAGCGCCACGCGTTGACACTGACCACCCGACAGCTGGTGCGGATAGCGGCGCGCGAAGTCGGTCAGCTCCACCAGCGCCAGCGCTTCCATCACGCGTTGCTGAATCTCGCCGGCGGGCAGTTTCTGCATCTTCAGGCCAAACGCGACGTTCTTCTCTACCGTCATATTGGGAAACAGCGCATAGCTCTGGAACACCATGCCAATGGTACGTTTCTGCGGCGGCAACGGCACCAGATCCTGGCCCTGCAGCAGAATGGTGCCGCTGTCGACATCAGTCAGGCCGGCGATGCAGCGCAGCAGTGTTGACTTGCCGCAGCCGCTCGGGCCGAGCAGGGTGACAAACTCACCTTCGTCGGCGCTGAAATCGATGTTTTCAAAAATGGTGGTCGGGCCGTAGCTTTTATTCAGTTGGGTAACGTTCAGGTAACTCATGGTCAGCCTCGTTCAGGATTGAGGGCATTGGCCAGCCAGGTGACCAGCAGGACAACCGCAAAATAAGAGATCACCAGCGCGCTGGTGAAATGCCCGCTGCCGTTGCGCATGTTGTAGAGATAAACCTGCAGCGTTTCATAGCGGGTGCCGACCAGCAGGTTAGCAAAGACAAACTCACCAATCAGAAAGGAGAAGGAGAGCAGCACGGCAATGAACACCCCTTTGCGCAGATTTGGCAGCACCACAAACAGGGCTGCCTGCCAGGTGCTGGCGCCCAGCAGATGAGCCGCGTCAATCAGCTCTTTCAGGTTGATGGCCTGCATATTGTTGGCAATGGCGCGGTAGATAAACGGCAACGCAATGGTGAAGTAACAGCCGATGAGAATCCATGGCGTGCCGGTCAGCATCAGCGGGCCCGAGGAGTAGAGCTGCAGCAGCCCGACCGACGAGACTACCGGCGGCACGGCAAACGGCATCAGAATCAACACGTTCATCACCGCGTCCAGTTTTGGATAGTAGTAAGCGATTACAAACATCGCAGGCAGCACCAGCAGAAGGGAGAACAGCAGCGCACCCACGCAGATCAGCAGCGAATGACCGAGCGCGGTGAGGAAGCGCGGATCGCTCCACAGCTGCGTCAGCCACTTCAGGGTAAAGCCCTGCGGCAGAATGGTATCGCTCCACTCGCTGGAGATGCCGTACAGCAGCGTCGCCAGCAGCGGTGCGGCGAGCACGATCAGCAGCAGCCAGACAATCAGGCGATGGTAGAGTTTTTCGACGCGAGACATGTCAGGACTCCTGTACGCGGGCATGCAGATAGCTGCGACGCACCAGATACTGCTGCACCACGGTAATCAGCGCCATAATCAGCACCAGCAGCATCGCCAGCGCGCCGCCGGTATTGGGATCGAGCGAGATATCGCCTGACACCAGCGCGGCGATGCGCACCGGCACCACGTTGAAGTTGCCGGTGGTCAGCGCGTAAATGGTGGCGTAGGCGCCCAGCGCGTTGGCCAGCAAAATCACAAAGGTGCCGAGCAGCGCCGGAAACAGAATCGGCAGGCCGATGTGCCACCAGTAGCGCCAGCGGCTGGCACCAAGCAGTGCCGCCGACTCTTCCCAGTCTTTCCGCAGCCCGTCAAACGCCGGATAGAGCAGCAGAATACCGAGCGGAATCTGGAACCAGGTGTAAACCAGCACCATGCCGTCGCGCGAAAACAGCTTAAAGCTGTCCAGCCAGCCGTAGTGGCGCAGCAGCAGCGTCAGGCAGCCGTTAAGTCCGAGCAGGATGACAAAGGCGAAGGCCAGCGGCACGCCGGCGAAGTTGCTGGTCATATTAGTGAACGACAGCAAAAAGCGCTGAAAACGCCCGTTGCCGAGCTTGTGCAGCGAATAACCGGCAAGCAGCGCGATCAGCAGGCCGTAAACGCTCGACCACAGCGAAATATCCAGCGACAGGCGAAAGGCCTGCAGGTAGAACGGTGAAGTGAGGATATCGCTGTAGTTATCGATGCCCCAGCGCTCGTTGATATCGCTCCAGAAGCTGTTGATGGCAATCCACAGCAGCGGCGCGAGCTGGAAGGCGATCCAGAACAGCACGAACGGCAGCAGCAGCAGCGAGGCCAGGGTTTTGCCCTTCATCAGCGCGGCTCCGCCAGCAGACCGCGACACAGCGGTTTGTCGTGCGGGACGCCGAGCAGGGTGCAGACGGTGCCGCACAGGTCGGTTTGCTGCGGCTCCAGGTCGGGCTGCAGCGAGAAGCCGCGGCCAAACACAAACAGCGGCACCTGCGTCTCTTCCGGCAGAATACCGCCGTGCGAGCGATCGTCGTTCATGCCGTGATCGGCGGTGACAATCACCTGATAACCGGCGGCCAGCCAGCCGGGCATCCACTGCGACAGATAGCCATCCGCCATTCGTGCCCGGTTACGGTACTGCGGTGATGACAGGCTGTGCTTGTGCCCGGCATCGTCGATGTTCATTGGGTGAATCAGCAGGAAATCGGGATCGTGCTGCAGGCGCAGGCTTTCGGCATCCTCGAACAGATGCGAATCGGGATAACCGTCGTCCCAGTAGAAATGGCCGTACTGGATCGGCAGGTCGGGCGCGTTAGTGTGGCGATCGCGCGCGGCGTTGAACGGCGAGCGGTTATACAGTTCGCTCACCCAGTGATAAGCGGCAGCGGCGGTAGTGAGTCCGGCGTCGCGCGCGTAGTGGAAGATACTGCGCTGATTGCTCAGGCGATTGACGCCGTTGTGAATGATGCCGCTGCGCACCGGCGGAATGCCGGTCAGAATGCATTCGTACAGCGGACGCGACAGCGACGGCAGTTCGCAGGTTAACGTGTAATAGTGGCCGTTGCCCTGTTTGCATTCGGCAAACAGATAGCCCATGGCGTGCTGCGCCACCTGATTACTCAGCCCATCGAGTACCACCAGGATTGTTTTCATCCCCGCTCCCTCAGGTGCGCATGAATGCGCACCCTGTAAAAATTGGTGATAGGTACCGGCGCAATGTATTGCGCATTGCCGGAAAACGGATGCGCGATACATCGCGCCGCTACGGTATGTGCGACTGGCAGAACGTCTGCGTTACTGCTTCATGTTAATAACCACATTCTCCTGCCACAGGCGCGGCAGCAGTTTTGAGGTCTTATCCCAGGCAGCCTGATCTTTGATCGGACGGGCATTTTTATATTCCGACTGCGGCAGCAGTTTGGCCTGCACGTCTGCCGGCAGCGTTAAATGCTCGGCGCGAATCGGGCGTGCATAGCCTTTCGCCAGGTTGATCTGGCCCTCATCCGACAGAATGTATTCACGCGCCAGCTTCGCCGCGTTCGGGTGGCGGGCGTATTTGTTGATAATGGTGGTATAGCCAGAAGTCACGGACCCGTCCGACGGAATCACCACTTCGTAGCGATTTTTATCAATCTGGTCGCGGTAGTTCAGACCGTTGAAGTCCCACACCACGGCGACCTGAATCTCACCTTTTTCGATGTTGGCGATCACCGGATCGGTCACGCCAAGGCGGCCCTGTTTCGCCAGCTCGCCAAAGAACGCCAGCGCCGGCTTGATGTTCTTCTCGTCACCGCCCAGCGCATAGCTGGCGGCGAGGACGCCGTTTGCCGCCTGAGCAGCCGTGCCGACGTCGCCGATAGTGACCACATACTTACCTTTTTTCAGATCGGCCCAGCTGTGCGGTGCGTCTTTCACCTGCTGCTTGTCGATCAGGAAAGCGATGGTGCCGGTGTAGGCCAGCATCCAGTTGCCATCGGCGTCTTTCGCCCATGCCGGAATTTGATCCCAGTGCGTCGGTTTATAGGGTTGCGCCACGCCTTTGGCGACGGCAATCGGGCCGAAAGCGGCGCCCACGTCGCCGATATCGGCGCTGGCGTTATCCTGCTCGGCGGCAAACTTCGCCAGCTCCTGCGCCGAAGACATATCGGTATCGCTTTGCTTCAGACCGTATTTGGTGCTGAGATCGTTCCAGGTATCTTTCCAGTTGGCCCAGGTGTCAGGCATACCGACGCTGTTAACCTGGCCTTCGGCGCGCGCGGCTTTTTCCAGCGCGGCAACATCGTTATCGGCGGCCTGCGCGGCGGGCAGCGCAAGCAGAACGGCACTGGCTACTACAGAAGAGATAAACGCTTTCATCTCGGTTGCTCCGGGTGTAAGTTGTGGGTCGTCGTGGTCTAGTCCAGCAAGAACCGAGCCAATGTAGCCCGGATAGATGAAGGTTTTATGACCGGGGTGTTGAAATGGGATGTGGCGCGTCGTTCCACATGCGGTTACAGCGCGCTAAAGCGTGGGATGTGCCTTGTCACATTGTAGTCATCGAACTGTCATAGTGCAGATTTGCCCCAAAATGAGGCTAAAAAAATGTCGTCGAAAACCGCAGATGTGATCGCCGCCGCACTATGCGTACGGATTGAAAACGGAGAGTTTGTCACCAGACGATTACCGGCCGAGCGCGCGTTGAGCGAACAATATTCCACCACGCGCATCACGCTGCGTGAAGCGCTTGGCCTGCTGGAAGCGCAGGGCGTCATCTACCGCGAACTGCGGCGCGGCTGGTTTATTGCGCCGCCGCGTCTCATCTATAACCCGGCACATCACAGCCACTTTCACGCCATGGCGCTGCAGCAGGGGCGCATTGCCAGCACTGAGGTGATGGAGGCGCGCGAGGTGCCGGCGCAGCTGGCAATTGCGCGTCACCTGCAACTGCTGGAAGGCGATCAGGTGTACCGCATTCGCCGCCTGCGCCGCATTGATGGCCGCGCGGTGCTGTACGTCGAGCATTACCTCAATCCGGCCTTCTTTCCCGGTCTGCTGCGTGAAGATCTCACCCGCTCGCTGACCGATCTGTATGACCAGCGCTACGGCATTCACTATGGCGGCGCACGGTTTACCATTTTGCCCGGTCCGCTTCCGGCGCGGGCGGCGCCCGCACTGAACGTAGCGAGCGGTACGCCCGGCCTGCTGATTACGCGTATCAACCGTGACCAGCATAAGCGGGTGATTGACTGCGACTGTGAGTACTGGCGTTACGACGCGCTGTGTGTTGATGTTGAAGTGTGATGTATTGTGATTTAGATCACATTACAGCATGATAGCGCCAGAAGAATCTCGTCATCTGAGGCGCAAAATAATGACAACAAAACCAGCGGCGGGGCAGCTTATTGCTTCGGTATTACAATGGGTACTGAACATTGGCCTGGTGATTCTGGCCGTTATTCTGGTAGTGTTTCTTGGTAAAGAGACCATTCACCTGGCGAATGTGCTGTTCAGCACCGGTGAGCAGGCGTCCTCGTATCTGCTGATCGAAGGCATTGTGATCTACTTTCTCTACTTCGAGTTTATCGCGCTGATTGTGAAGTACTTTCAGTCCGGCTATCACTTTCCGCTGCGCTACTTCGTCTATATCGGCATCACGGCGATTATTCGTCTGATCATTGTCGACCATAAAAATCCTTTCGATACGTTGTGCTACTCGGCGGCCATTTTGATTCTGGTGGTGACGCTGTGGCTGGCCAACAGTAACCGCCTGAAACGCGAGTAATTCCTCCCGCGACGCCAGCGTGGCACAAGCAGATGTGTCACGCTGAGCGCGGTGCGCTACACTAGGGCAACTTTTTTACCGGAGATGTCCTGATGTCGCATGACGCGCTGCGCCAGTTACGCGCACTGCACTGGCTGCCAGCCTCTTCCCCGTTACTTTCACCGCCGCTGCTTGACTGGCTGCTGGAAGAAGACTCAATGACGCGCCGCTTTGAGCAGCACTGCCAGCAGGTTACCGTACAACTGCTGCGGGAAGCGTTCATTACCGCCGATGAGATGCCGCAGGAAGCGGCGTTTCTGCCTGCCGACACGCGCTTCTGGCTGCGTGAAATCGTGCTGTGCGGTGACAATGAACCCTGGCTGATTGGCCGAACCGTGGTGCCGGAGAGCACGCTGAACGGGCCGGAACAGATGCTGCAAAATCTCGGCACGCGGCCACTGGGACGCTACCTGTTTTCCTCCTCGACGCTGAGCCGCGATTTTATCGATCCGGGCCAGATTGATGACCTGTGGGGACGCCGCTCGCGGCTGCGCCTGTCCGGCAAACCGCTGCTGTTAACTGAACTGTTTTTACCGGCGTCGCCGCTGTACCGCGCGCTGAAGCAAGGATAACGCCCCGTGCAAAAGACTTTAACCATGAGCAAATGGCAGGCCTATAGTCGCCTGATGCGTATTGATAAACCGATTGGCACGCTGCTCCTGCTGTGGCCGACACTGTGGGCGCTGTGGCTGTCCGGCATGGCGATTCCGCCGCTGTCGGTGCTGGTGGTGTTCGTCCCTGGCGTGTTTGTGATGCGTGCGGCGGGCTGCGTGATCAACGATTATGCCGACCGTAACGTCGACGGCCACGTGAAACGCACCGCCGCGCGACCGTTAGCCAGCGGCGCGGTAACGGAGAAAGAGGCGAAACTGCTGTTCGCCGGCCTCGGTCTGCTGGCGTTCCTGCTGGTGCTGACCATGAACCGCATGACCATTCTGCTGTCATTTGGCGGGCTGGCGCTGGCGTGGGTTTATCCCTTTATGAAGCGTTATACCCATCTGCCGCAGGTGGTGCTGGGCGCGGCGTTTGGCTGGGCGATTCCGATGGGCTGGGCGGCGGTTAGTGAGTCCTTACCCTTTGTCTGCTGGCTGGTGTTTCTCGCCAATATTTGCTGGACGGTGGCTTATGACACCCAGTACGCCATGGTTGACCGCGACGACGATCTGAAGATTGGCGTGAAATCGACGGCGATTCTGTTTGGGCGTTACGACAAGCTGATTATCGGGCTGTTACAGCTGGCCGCGCTGGGCCTGATGGCGCTGGTGGGCATTTTACTGCATCTGAACGGTGCGTTTTACTGGTCGCTGCTGCTGGCGGGCGGGCTGTTTGTGCATCAGCAGAAACTGATTGCCGGGCGTGAACGTGAGCTGTGCTTCCAGGCATTCCTCAACAACAACTACGTTGGCCTGGTGCTGTTTATTGGCGTGCTGCTTAATACCCAGCCGTTTGTTGCGCTGTTCTGATGATGGGGTGATTAACCCCGGCGGCGCGCCGGTCGCCGTAGTGGGAAGCGCGTTCTTTTCACGCCTGAATTCTGACAACAAAAACCGCGGCGCAATCTGGCGTGTGACAGATGCGCCGCGGTTTTCAGTCGCCCATTAGTCGTGCGCTACGGCACTCTCAATGGTCAGACGGACATCGCTGGTGACCAGTTCGGCCAGCATCTGCCACATCATATTGGTACGTTCAGCATCCGCATCACCGGAATCACTGATATAGCCTTCATCACGCAGCGACAGCACCAGCGCGGTAAAGACCGCCTTGTCGAAGAACTCCGGCGCATTGATACCGTGCAGCACTGACAGACGCTGAGCCAGCGTGCGGCTCTCTTTCTCCAGCGTGCCACGGTTAATGGTCGGCTTGGCGCTGAGAATGGCGAAGGTGATGGCGAAACGCTGCAGCGTTTCACGAATCCCGGCCGCCAGCAGCTGCAGCGTACGGTAACGCGCCGCACTCATTTTCAGCTGGCCTTCCTGTACGGTGATCAGCCCCTGCCGCGCCATTTCGGCGCAGAGCGCATTCAGCAGGGCTGGCAGTTCGGCACTGTCCCAGCGCAGGAACAGTTCGCTCTTCAGCATCGGATAGACCAGGCTGACCTGGCGCAGCAGTTCCGCCTCGCTGATCTCCCGATGCTGCTGCACGATAGCGGCAATCAGCGACGGCATCACCAGCATATGGTGGATGTTGTTGCGATAGTAGGTCATCAGCACCGCCTGCTCGCGCGGCAGAATGATGATCTCGCCAATACTGTCCTGCTCGGTCTCGAACTTGTTCATGCCCATGGCGTGATCGAGCAGCGCTTCAGCGCTGAGATCCGGCACGGTTGACTCGGGTGAGTACGGCACATTGCGCAGCAGCTGGGTGTAGCACTCCAGCTGTTCCGTCAGCTGTTCACGCGTCAGCGAACGCTGGCGCGATGCCAGCAGCGCGGTCACGCACAGGTTCATGGCGTTGGCCGCGCCGGCTTCGTTGATGCGTACCATCAGACGTGCCGCGATATCGTTCACTACCGGCGTCATCCACGCCGGACGCTGAGGATCGATAGGGTCAATCGCGTCGCGCCACTCCGGAACCTGTTTGTTAAGATAGTTAACCAGCGACAGCGGCTCACCGAAGTTCACATAGCCCTGACCGAGGTTACGCAGCTTGCGCAGGCCGCGCACCATCTGCATGAAACCCTCTTTCTCTTTCGCGGCACCGCGCAGCTCTTTGGCATAAGTGCCGACTTCCATCACGTGCTCATAACCGATGTAGATCGGCACAAAGGTGATAGGACGGCTGCCGCCGCGCAGCAGCGCCTGTAACGTCATCGACAGCGTGCCGGTTTTCGGGTCGAGCAGACGGCCAGTACGTGAGCGCCCGCCCTCAACAAAATACTCAACCGAATAGCCGCGGCTGAACAGCTCGCCCAGATACTCGCGGAACACCGTGGAGTAGAGCTTGTTGCCTTTAAAGGTACGACGAATAAAGAAGGCACCGAGGCGACGGAAAATCGGTCCGGCTGGCCAGAAGTTGAGATTGATACCGGCAGCAATGTGCGGCGGCACCAGGCCCTGATGATAGAGCACGTAGGACAGCAGCAGATAATCCATGTGGCTGCGGTGGCATGGCACGTAAACAATTTCGTGACCATCCTGCGCCAGCTGGCGCACGCGTTCGCCGCCGTGCACGTTAATGCCCTGATAGAGTCGACTCCACAGCCAGCCCATCACACGGTCAGTCACGCGGATCGCTTCGTACGAGAAATCCGCCGCCACTTCTTCCATCATTTCGATGGCGTTCTGCTGGGCTTTTTCATGCGAAATCTTCTTGCTGCGCGCTTCGTCTTCAACCGCTTTCTCAATCGCTTTGGATTGCAGCAGCTTGTTGAACAAATCCTGGCGTGCCGGCAGACGCGGGCCGACGGCTGCCAGCCGCTGGCGGGCAAAATGAATGCGCGCGACACGTGCCAGCTTCTGCGCGATCGACTGATCGGTACCGTGTTCGGTGGCCATCTGACGCAGTGAAACTGTGGGTGAGAAACGGACAAAGCTGTCGCGACCGTGCCACAGGATGGCAAAGAACTTCTGTATACCGTTAAGAATACGCAGATGTGGCGTCGGTTCGCCCTGAATTTCACGGCCTGGCGCACGGCCAAACATCACGGAAACCGGCAGCATCTGTACGTCCAGCGCCGCATTGTTGCGGTGCAGATCGAGGTAGTCATGGAACAGCTTGACCGACTCCGGGTTCGCCACGAAATAGGGGAAGACGCGCGGCCCATCGTGAATAAATACGTGGCGCGGCAGCAGGGTGCCGTCAATCTCCAGCGGCGCCAGCGGATCCGGCAGATCGTGCTTCAGGCACTGTGCGCGTAGCGTGAGCAGGTCCGCCTTTGAATCATAAGGCAAAACATACATCACCGGACGGGTCGGATCGATACCGTGTTCCGAGATCGGATCGGTCGGAATGACCTTACTTTTTACCAAAATAGAGAGTGGTAAATTCAACAATTTGTAATAGAGTTTACGCCAACCTGACATAGACAACTTGAAGCCTCTTGTTAGCAAAGCGCGGCAAGCATACCAGAAAGTGCGGCGAAGATCTGTGGCTGTGCCACCTCGCGCGCCCAGACATTGACGTCAAAAACAGTTAAGGGTTCCACAACATGGCAAATAACGTCACCGGTTTCCTGAGAATCATTAAAGCCGCCGGTTATTCCTGGCAGGGGCTGCGCGCTGCCTGGCAGCATGAAGCCGCTTTTCGCCAGGAGGCGATTGCCGCACTGGTCGCGGTTGCCATCGCCTGCTGGCTGGATGTCGATGTCATCACGCGTGTGTTGCTGATTGGCTCGGTGGTGCTGGTGGTCATTGTTGAGATCCTTAATAGTGCCATCGAAGCCGTGGTGGACCGCATCGGTCAGGAGCGCCATCCGCTGGCGGGACGCGCCAAAGACATGGGCTCGGCGGCGGTACTGCTGGCTATCTTACTGGCTCTGTTTGTCTGGATCGCGCTGCTTTGGTCGCATTTGCGATAAACATTCCACATTCATCAAGCCGCTGATTTTTCCCTCTGTTTCGGTTTTCATTTCGCCAATACCTGTATATACTCACAGCGACTGTATAAACAACCAGGGGGCGGGATGAAAGCGTTAACCAGCAGGCAGCAACAGGTCTATGACCTGATTCGCGACCATATTAATCAGACCGGCATGCCGCCAACGCGTGCTGAAATTGCTTCGCAACTGGGCTTCCGCTCGCCTAACGCTGCTGAAGAGCACCTGAAAGCGCTGGCGCGTAAAGGTGTCATTGAAATCGTCTCCGGTGCATCGCGCGGTATCCGCCTGCTGATGGAAGAAGAGGCGAGTGAAGGGCTGCCACTGATCGGTCGCGTTGCCGCCGGTGAACCGCTGCTGGCGCAGGAACATATCGAAGCCCACTATCAGGTCGACGCCAACCTGTTCAAACCCTCTGCCGATTTCCTGCTGCGCGTCAGCGGTATGTCGATGAAAGATATCGGCATTATGGACGGCGATCTGCTCGCGGTGCATAAAACACAGGAAGTGCGCAATGGCCAGGTGGTGGTTGCGCGTATTGATGATGAAGTCACGGTGAAACGCTGGAAGAAGCAGGGCGCGATTGTCCAGCTGCTGCCGGAAAACAATGATTTCCAGCCGATTGTCGTGGATACCCGTGAACAGTCGCTGACCGTGGAAGGGCTGGCCGTAGGCATCGTGCGCAACGGCGAGTGGCTCTGAAACCCGGTTGATCTCCCCCGCTGCGGCGGCGCTCGCGCGCTGTCCGCAGTCTGCTCTAATCATACTTTTGTTCCCGGCCCGTAAGGCGCTCGCTCAGGCCGACCACCGTAACCCTCGGGATGGGGCTGATGCAGCTATTTTCCTCTTCTGATAAAGCGCTGTGGCGACTGGCGTTGCCAATGATCCTCTCCAATATCACCGTGCCGCTGCTCGGCGTGGTCGATACCGCCGTGATTGGCCATCTTGATAGCCCGATCTACCTCGGCGGCGTGGCCGTAGGCACCACGGCAACCAGCTTCATCTTTATGCTGCTGCTTTTTCTGCGTATGAGCACCACCGGTTTAACCGCGCAGGCCTTCGGGGCCGGCGATAAACAGGCACTGGCGCGCGCACTGATGCAGCCGCTGCTGATCGCCCTCGCCGCCGGGTTGCTGCTGGCGCTGCTGCGTTCTCCTGCCAGTAGTCTGGCGGCAACGCTGATGGGCGGCAGCGCGGAAGTCCAGCAGCAGGCGCAGATCTTCATTGAAATCCGCTGGCTGAGCGCACCGGCTACGCTGGCTAACCTGGTGATTCTCGGCTGGCTACTGGGCGTGCAGTATGCGCGTGCGCCGATGGTTCTGCTGATTGTCGGAAACCTGGTTAACATCCTGCTCGATCTGCTGCTGGTGCTGAAACTGCACTGGGGCGTTGCCGGTGCCGCCGCCGCCACGGCGCTGGCCGAATACGTGACGCTGGCAGTGGGATTATGGATGGTGGCGCGCGTGCTGAAACTGCGCGGTATCGATTTCAAACTGCTGAAAAACAGCTGGCGCGGTGACGCGGCGCGGTTATTTCGCCTTAATCGCGACATCATGCTGCGCTCGCTCATGCTGCAGATCTGCTTCGCCTCGCTGACCCTGCTGGGTGCACGCATCGGACCGGATGTGGTTGCGGTCAATGCGGTGCTGTTGATGTTCCTGACGTTTACTGCCTATGCGCTGGACGGCTTTGCTTACGCGGTGGAAGCCTGCTCGGGTGAAGCGGTAGGGGCAAAAGATCGCAGCCGGCTGCTGCTGATCTGGCATGCCGCCTGTCGCCAGGCGGGTATCGTTGCGCTGCTGTTTGCGCTTATTTATGCGCTCAGCGGGCCGCACATTGTTGCGCTGCTTACCTCGCTGCAGCCGCTGCGTGAGATGGCCGATCGCTTTCTGCTGTGGCAGGTGATTTTACCGCTGGTCGGCGTCTGGTGTTATCTGCTGGACGGCATGTTCATTGGCGCGACGCGCGGCCGCGAAATGCGTAACAGCATGATCATGGCAGCAGCCGGTTTCGGCATCACTTTGCTGACGCTGCCGTGGTTAGGGAATCACGGTTTATGGCTGGCGATCACGGTGTTTCTGGCGCTGCGCGGCCTGACGCTGGGATGGATGTGGCGCCGCCACTGGCAGCGTGACAGCTGGTTCAGCCAGCCATAAGCGCAGCGCAGGCACCAGAATAATCTGTAATTCCGTGCACAATCCGAAGCGGCAACTATAATTATCTCAAACGGCGCAGATAAGCAGCGCGTTATATGGTTATTTCCGGTATTACATGAGAAATACACCATCTCACTCAGGAAGACGTGGAGGATTGTTATGAACAAAGACGAAGCGAGCGGAAACTGGAAGCAGTTTAAAGGGAAGTTTAAAGAGAAATGGGGCAAGTTGACCGACGACGATTTGACCGTGATCGAAGGGAAACGCGATCAGCTGGTGGGTAAAATCCAGGAACGTTACGGTTACGCCAAAGATGAAGCTGAACGTGAATTGAAAGACTGGGAAAGTCAAAACAAAGATTACCGCTGGTAAGTCTCCCGCTTTAAGGATGATGCTCCTACCCGCTGATCGTTACGATCGGCCTGGCATACGGACGTGCCAGTTACCCTTTACGCACCTTCTTCTTAGTTTCCACTTCATGATCGTGCTGACAGCTACCCGGCTGCGTGCAGGCCGCCACTTCGGCACAGTTTTCACACAAGCCGTGCGCCTCAATAACGCTATGACGTAAGGTAAAACCTGCCTGATCGGCCAACCCGGCAATGATCTTTTCCACGCCGTGCGCGTGCTTCTCACTGACGGCGGCACAGTTGTCGCACACCAGCATCACCGATGTGTGCGCCGGCTCGTCGAAATGGTGGCACACCACATAACTGTTATTTGACTCCACCCGATGAATAAATCCCTGCTCCAGCAGGAAATCCAGCGCGCGATAAATAGTTGGTGGTTTCGCCTGGGGTTCACTGATGCGCAGCTGGTCCAGCAAATCGTAAGCGCTAATGGAACCGTTCTGCTCCGCCATCAGGCGCAGCACTTCTGCGCGCTGCGTAGTGAGGCGCACGCCACGGTCAAGGCACAGAGATTCAGCCTGCGTGAGCAGTTGTTCGGGCGTGAGGTTTGGCATAAGCATTCTCCAGGTGATGGGTGATGTTATTTTATCACACAAACTTTTACGCTGCTGCCATTGCTTTTTTACCTTATATCATCCAGGAAATGTCCGGCTTTCAGCCACTTATCTGCCGCGTTGCGTCCTGGTACCTCCTTCTGTTAAGCCATGCTTTTCCTTCCTGAGTTTTTTCTCACAGGTTAACCCATCTTTTTGCTTTGCAACTCACTGACTTAGTGGCTATGGTTCAAAAGGTTTTAAGTAATTTCTGGCATCAATTTAGCTGACGTTCATATTTCTGCATAAAACAACAGCAGAATGGTGCGGGCGTGACCAATTCTGCGAATAGCAATGCTAATTCCTTTCAATTCACAGCAATAAAGCGTTAGCCAGCGTTCAGAATAGGGCTAATAAACTATTCCGTCGTAGAGACAGTCCACGACAATTAAAAGGTGATGGCAGACTCATGGTGAAGACATTATTCAGACGCAAGAAAATTGCTTATGTTGTTGGTTTTAATGCGGTATTTTTTACCTCATCAGCATTTGCTGCTGGCACCTGGTACGATGCGCGTAACGATGCCATGGGGGGAACCGGTGTCGCTTCCTCAACCTGGAGCTCGGCAGTGCTGGCTAACCCGGCATTGATGACCAAAGCGCAGCCTGAAGATAACGTCAGCATCATTTTTCCTTCAGCCGGTGTGCAGATTACTGACAAAGACAAATTAGTGGATCGCGTAGACGAAATTACTGATACGGTGGACCGCTATCGTGACGTGATCAACAACATCACGCTGCCGGAGATCATCAATGGCGCGCCTCAGGTCAGAGCCGCGGCAGGTGATATGGCCAATCAGCTGCGCGATCTGCGCGGTGATAAAGCGAATGGCACCGCAGGCGTGGCGTTAGCCGTCAGCATTCCCAACGAGACCCTTCCTTTCGCCTTCATCACCAAAGCCTACGGCACGGCGCACATCCGCGCTAACGTAGTACAGAGCGATATTGATTATCTGGATCAGGTCGCAAATGGCCGCATTCCTTTGCCGGGCGACCAAAATAATCTGCGATCCAGCGCCAACGGCCTGGCTGCGCTGATCACCGATTACGGCGTCGCAATGGCACATGAGTTCACCATCGCCGGTCACCCGGTCTCCGTTGGCGTCACGCCGAAGCTGCAGAAAACCTGGCTGTATAACTACACCGCCAGCGTTTATAACTACGACAAGAATGATATTAACGACAGCCGCTATCGCAGCACCGATACCGGTTTCAACGTCGATGCCGGTATCGCTACCGACTTCGCGGAGAACTGGACCTTCGGCGTGACCGGGCAGAACCTGGTATCGCGCGATATCGACACCAAAGAGGTTAACGGCTATCGCGATACGTATCAGATTCGCCCGCTGGTAACTACCGGACTGGCGTGGAATCGCGGACCCTTTACCCTGACCGGCGATGTCGATCTGACCGAAACCAAACGTTTTAAATCGCAGGAGAGTAGTCAGTACGCTGGCGTGGGTGGTGAATATCGCGTGCTGGACTGGCTGGCGCTGCGTGCCGGCTATCGCGCGGATATGAAGTCGAATGACACCGATGTGTTTACGGCCGGTCTCGGCGTGTCGCCGTTCAACAATGCGGTGCATCTGGACCTGGCCGGTTCGGTCGGCAAAGACAATACCTGGGGCGCCATGGTGCAGCTCGGGTTTAACTTCTGACCACACGATGACGGGCGGCTGTGTCGCCCGTCACAGCTGTGATATCATTGCGCAGTTTCTCATCACTTAACTGCGGATTTACTGCGTTTCATGACCGATACATTCTCTTCGCAACGTTTCTCCATCGCCCCGATGCTGGACTGGACCGACCGTCACTGTCGCTATTTTCACCGTCAGCTGAGCGGCGACACGCTGCTGTACACCGAAATGGTGACCACCGGGGCCATCATCCACGGCAAAGGCGACTATCTGGCCTATAGCGAGGCGGAGCATCCGCTGGCGCTGCAGCTGGGCGGTAGCGATCCGGCTGCGCTGGCAACCTGTGCAAAGCTGGCAGAAGCGCGCGGATACGATGAGATCAACCTGAACGTCGGTTGTCCGTCCGATCGGGTACAGAACGGCCGTTTTGGCGCGTGCCTGATGGGTGAGGCGGCGCTGGTCGCGGACTGTATCAAAGCGATGCGCGATGTGGTCAGCATTCCGGTCACGGTGAAAACCCGCATCGGTATTGACGACCAGGATAGCTACGCCTTCCTGTGCGATTTTGTCGGCACCGTGGCGCAGCAGGGCGGTTGTGATACGTTCATTATTCATGCGCGTAAAGCGTGGCTATCGGGTCTCAGCCCGAAAGAGAACCGTGAAATTCCACCGCTCGACTATCCGCGCGTGTATCAGCTGAAGCGGGATTTCCCGGCGCTGACCATAGCCATTAACGGCGGCGTTAAGACGCTCGATGAGGCCAAAGCGCATCTGCAGCACCTGGACGGCGTGATGATGGGGCGCGAGGCCTATCAAAATCCCGGCATTCTGGCGCAGGTTGATCGCCAGCTGTTTGGCCGCGAGACACCGGTGGCCGATCCGGTCGCCGTGGTGCGTTCCATGTACCCTTACATCGAAGCCGAACTGGCACAGGGCACCTATCTGGGACACATTACGCGCCACATGCTGGGCCTGTTCCAGGGCATTCCCGGCGCGCGCCAGTGGCGCCGTCATCTGAGCGAAAATGCCCACAAACCGGGCGCAGACGTCCGCGTGCTGGAAGCGGCGCTGGCGCTGGTGGCTGACCGCATCGTGCAGGAAGCCTGATCCCGCGAGCCGGCCTGGTCAGGCTGGCAGGACGGTTTAAACCGCACGGTTTCGTCGTGCGGTTTTTAATTCACCACCAGTTAGTCAATTTCACCAAATCAACTTCTCCTCTGTCCTGCATCAAAGCGATAATTCAATGGCTTAGCGATTGGCACGACCTGGCACGTATCTTGTAATACCTTCTGCATTACTGATACAGGAGAGCGCTCGTGGAAATATTATTCGTTATCGGCTTTTTTATGATGCTGCTGCTGACTGGCGTATCGCTGCTGGGCGTGATCGCCGCGCTGCTGGTGGCCACCGTGGTGATGTTTCTCGGCGGGCTGTTTGCGCTTGTTATAAAATTGTTGCCGTGGCTGGTGCTGGCGGTGGTCGCCGTGTGGCTGTATCGCGCATTTACCACGCCGCAGGGAGAGGTGAAACTTAACCGGCTGAAAAGGAAAATCAGCGACTTAGAGAAGAGAAGCTGGCGCTAAATGCGGTTACGATCACAGAGTTGGTGATTGCTTAGTACGAATTCGCAATTAAACATATTTTTTACTTATGTTTTCTGTCAGGATAGGTAAAGAAATTCAGACGAATTCATCGCCGCTGTCCCTACACCAGCGCGAACTATAAAAAAGAAAGAAAAGGGCTTCCTTCGGGAAGCCCTTCGTCATTTCTGCTATCAGGGAATCAACAGGCTGGAACCCTGAGTGGCACGACTCTCCAGCACCTGATGCGCACGTACCGCATCGCTCAGGGCAAATTTCTGCTGCTCCGGCACGTTAAGCTGAATAGCGCGGCTGGCGATGAGCGAAAACAGTTCGCCGCTGGCGCGATCGAGCTCTTCACGGTTGGTGATATAGCCAAACAGGGAAGGGCGGGTGACAAACAGCGAGCCTTTCTTGTTGAGAATGCCGAGGTCAACGCCGGTCACCGGGCCGGAGGCATTACCAAAGCTCACCATCAGGCCGTGGCGGCGCAGGCTGTCGAGGGAGGGTTCCCAGGTATCTTTACCCACTGAGTCGTACACTACCGCCACTTTTTCACCGTTGGTCAGTTCGCTGACGCGCTGGGCGATATCCTCTTCGCGATAATTGATGGTGGCCCAGGCGCCGGCATCTTTGGCGATCTGCGCTTTCTCCGCAGACCCGACGGTGCCAATCAAATGCGCGCCCAGCGCTTTCGCCCACTGGCAGGCAATCAGGCCCACGCCGCCTGCGGCGGCATGAAACAGGAAAATTTCATCAGCTTTTACTTTGTACGTCTGACGCAGCAGATATTGCACCGTCAGGCCCTTGAGGAAAGAGGCCGCAGCCTGCTCAAAGCTGATGCTGTCCGGCAGAATCACCAGCCGATCTTCTGCCACATTGTGCAGCTCGCTGTAGGCACCGAGCGCGGCCTGGCAATACACCACGCGATCGCCCGGCTTGAAACGCGAAACCGCGCTGCCCACTTTTTTCACGATGCCTGCCGCTTCAGTGCCCAGGCCGGACGGCAGCGAGGAGACCGGATACAATCCGCTGCGCACGTAGGTATCGATGTAGTTAATACCAATCGCCTTGTTCTCCACCTGAACTTCATAGTCGGCGGGATCGGCTAGTGTGAAATCGACCCAGTGCAATACTTCCGGGCCGCCGTGCTGGTTGAACTGAATTCGCTTTGCCATTCTGACTCCTGTGATTGTTCATCCTGGGACGGTATACTTGCGCGTCCCTTTCACGATCGGTAATGCATTCACTATGGCAGGAAATAAACCCACCAACAAATCGAACGAACCCCGCGATCGGCAGCTCGAAGGCGTGAAAATGCCGCCGCATTCTCTCGAAGCGGAGCAGTCGGTGCTCGGTGGGTTGATGCTGGATAACGAACGCTGGGATAACGTCTCCGAGCGCGTGGTCGCGGAAGATTTCTTCAACCGTTCGCACCGCATGATTTTCTCTGAAATGCAGCGCCTGCTGGAAGCCGGTCAGCCTATCGATCTGATCACCCTGTCAGAGTCGCTGGAAACGCGTGGCGAGCTGGAGATGGCGGGCGGCTTTGCCTATCTGGCCGAGCTGGCAAAAAATACCCCAAGTGCGGCAAACCTCGGTGCTTATGCCGACATCGTGCGTGAACGTGCGGTAGTGCGTGAGATGATTTCGGTGGCTAACCAGATCGCTGATGCCGGTTACGATCCGCAGGGCCGCAGCAGCGAAGAGCTGCTGGATTTCGCCGAATCGAACGTCTTTAAAATCGCTGAACAGCGCGCGAATAAAGATGAAGGCCCGCAAAATATTGAGCAGATCCTCGAAGCCACGGTGTCGCGCATTGAAGCGCTGGTATCAACGCCGCATGATGGCGTCACCGGCGTCGATACCGGCTATCAGGATCTCAACAAGAAAACCGCCGGTCTGCAGGGTTCAGATCTGATCATTGTCGCGGCGCGTCCGTCGATGGGTAAAACCACTTTCGCCATGAACCTGTGCGAAAACGCCGCCATGCTGACAGACAAACCGGTGCTGATTTTCAGTCTCGAGATGCCCAGCGAACAGCTGATGATGCGTATGCTGGCCTCGCTGTCGCGCGTTGATCAGACGCGTATCCGTACCGGTCAGCTGGAGGATGAAGACTGGGCGCGCATCTCGGCCACCATGGGCATCCTGTTAGAAAAGAAGAACATGTTCATCGATGACTCGTCCGGTCTGACGCCAACCGAAGTGCGTTCACGCGCGCGCCGCGTGTTCCGTGAAAACGGCGGCCTGAGCATGATCATGATCGACTACCTGCAGCTGATGCGCGTACCGGCGCTCTCTGACAACCGTACGCTGGAGATCGCCGAGATCTCACGCTCGCTTAAAGCGCTGGCGAAAGAGCTCAATGTACCGGTGGTGGCGCTGTCGCAGCTTAACCGCTCGCTGGAGCAGCGCGCCGATAAGCGTCCGGTTAACTCGGATCTGCGTGAATCGGGCTCGATCGAGCAGGATGCGGACCTGATCATGTTCATCTATCGTGACGAGGTGTATCACGAAAACAGCGATCTGAAAGGCATCGCCGAGATCATCATCGGTAAACAGCGTAACGGCCCGATCGGCACAGTACGTCTGACGTTCAACGGCCAGTGGTCACGCTTTGATAACTACGCCGGACCGCAATACGACGACGAATAATCGCGCTTCCGCAGTTGCATGCACGATTTGTGCATGCATTTCACGTCATCAGAAAATAGTGTTGGACAACCTCGTCAATTATCAGGTTATCTGTAGCAAAGCGAATCCTATAACGCTGTGGATACAGAATGACTCAGGTAGACGATTACGACCTTAAGATACTGACACTACTACAATCTAACGGCCGCCTTACCAACCAGGAACTCAGTGATTTAGTCGGACTTTCGGCGTCGCAATGTTCACGCCGGCGCATTAATCTCGAACAGGCAAATCTTATTCTTGGCTATCACGCGCGGCTCTCGCCAGACGCGGTAGGGCTGGGCATGGTCGGCTTGATCGAGGTGCGACTAAAAAATCACACGCCCGATTACGAAGAGAGTTTTCACCGCATGGTGGAGCAGGAAGCGGCGATTGTCGACGCGTTCAAAACCACTGGTGACGCCGACTATCTGTTAAAAGTCGCGGTGGCCGATTTAGCGGCGCTGAGCGCGCTGATCAGTCAGCTCGTCGCTGGCCATCAAAGCGTGGCGCACGTGAAAACCTCGGTGGTACTCAACCGTTTAAAAGAGAACGGCTTGATGATGATCCCCGAGCACAAAGTGCGCCAAAAGAGTGCATGATGTGCCAGCGTGGTGCAGATTTGTGCCGTTTTTCGCGCAAAGCACGCACCAGAAACCGAATTTGTGCATGAATCGATTATTTTACGGCAGATTGATGCACATAAACCTGCAATAAAGCGCCTTAGTTATCAATTGGATAATCGCTGGCACCACATCGGCGGCGACAGGAAGCCGCCGATGTGGTGCGTTTTTTGCAAATAAACGCCATCATTTGCAAAGAGATCGCGCCATGGATAACGCTGTACAACCTTCCCGCATTCCCCACACCCGTACAGAAGATGCGCTGGCTATCGTGCTTGGCACGCTGATGGTGTCGTTTGGCGTCATTTTGCTGAAACAGGCGGGCGCGCTGACCGGCGGTACGGCGGGCGTGGCTTTTCTCATCAGCTACCTGTCACCGCTTTCGTTCGGCAGCGCCTTCTTTCTGATTAACCTGCCGTTTTACTGGCTGGCCATTCGTCGCATGGGCTGGGAATTTACCCTGAAAACCTTCTGTGCGGTGGGGCTGGTATCGCTGTTCACCCATTTGCACCCGCTGTTTATCCATTTTTCTGCGCTAAATCCGTTTTATGCGACATTGTTCGGTAACGTGGTGATGGGGATTGGGTTTATAGTGTTGTTTCGTCACAAAGCCAGCCTCGGTGGTATCAATATTCTGGCGCTCTGGCTGCAGGATCGCTCTGGTCTGCGCGCCGGCAAACTGCAAATGGCGCTGGATACCTGTGTGGTACTGGCCTCGCTTTTTGTGGTATCGCTGTCGATGCTGCTGGCCTCCATCGCCGGCGCGGTGATGCTCAATCTCATCATCGCCATGAATCACCGTCCCGGCCGCTATTTTGTTTGATGACGTCGACCCACACATTTATGAATAATCATGGAGATCTGCACCGTGTTTCAAAACGTTGATGCCTATGCTGGCGATCCGATTCTGTCGCTGATGGAAACCTTCAAACAGGACCCGCGTGACCACAAGGTGAATCTGAGCATCGGCCTCTATTACAACGAAGCCGGCATCATTCCTCAGCTGCAGGCGGTGGCCGCCGCGGAAGAGCGTTTGCAGGCGCAGCCACATCAGGCTTCGCTCTATCTGCCAATGGAAGGGCTGGGTCCGTACCGTAACGCCATTGCGCCGCTGCTGTTTGGTAAAGAGCACCCGATGCTGCAGGCGGGGCGCATTGCTTCCATCCAGACGCTGGGCGGGTCCGGTGCGCTGAAAGTGGGCGCAGATTTCCTGAAGCGTTACTTCCCGGACGCCAGCGTATGGGTCAGCGATCCGACATGGGAAAACCATGTGGCGATCTTTAACGGTGCCGGTTTTAACGTTAACACCTACCCGTGGTACGACGACGCCACCAACGGCGTGAAGTTCGATGCCTTCATCGCCAAACTGAAAACGCTGCCGAAGCAATCCATCGTGTTGCTGCATCCGTGCTGCCACAACCCGACCGGTGCGGATCTGACCAATGCGCAGTGGGATCAAACCGTTGAGGTCCTGAAAGCGCAGGAGCTGATTCCGTTCCTCGATATCGCCTACCAGGGCTTCGGTGCCGGTATGGAAGAGGACGCTTACGCGATTCGCGTGATTGCCGCGGCGGGCCTGCCAGCGCTGGTGAGCAACTCCTTCTCGAAAATCTTCTCGCTGTACGGTGAGCGCGTGGGCGGCCTGTCGATTGTCTGCGACAGCGCAGAAGAGTCGGCACGCGTGCTGGGTCAGCTGAAAGCGACCGTACGTCGCAACTACTCCAGCCCGCCGAACTTCGGTGCTCAGGTGGTTTCCTGCGTGCTGAACGACGAAGCGCTGCTCAACAACTGGCTGGCGGAAGTGGAAGCGATGCGCCTGCGCATCATCGAAATGCGCCAGGTGCTGGTCAATGTGCTGAACAGTAAACTGCCCGGCAAAAACTTTGATTATCTGCTGAAACAGCGCGGCATGTTCAGCTACACCGGCCTGAGCGCACAGCAGGTGGACCGCCTGCGCGAAGAGTTCGGCGTGTACCTGATCGCCAGCGGCCGCATGTGTGTCGCCGGTCTCAACAGCCGCAACGTCAATCAGGTAGCTGAGGCGTTTGCTGCCGTAATGTAATTGACGCGGTGCCTGTCAGCCCGCGGCTGGCAGGCACCCGTTTCAGCCATCCACACATTGTCTGTTCCCGCTGTACCTTCTGCCGCCCCCGCTTTTCCACGCTTCTCTTTGCCAACCATGCTGGCTGGCGGCCGCATTCCGCATGGCTATAACACCTTAACCCCGGGTAATCGGGACGGGTCTTGTGTGTTCCTGTTAGTGAGGGCGCTATTTTTTGCCGGCGCGCTTTGGCGCACTGCCAGAGCGCTCGCCAATCACAATAAGGAACCGCCCATGAGCTATTTCCCTTCCGCACTGAAACCCCTCTGCATTGCCATGACGCTGGCGCTCGCACTGCCTGCTGCGGCCGTTGAGCTGACGCGTGATAACGGCGCGCCGGTCGGCGATAACCAGAATTCACAAACTGCCGGCGCCAATGGCCCGGTGCTGTTACAGGACGTGCAGCTGATTCAAAAGCTGCAGCGCTTTGATCGTGAACGTATTCCGGAACGTGTGGTGCACGCACGTGGCACCGGCGCGCACGGTGAATTTCGCGCCAGCAAAGATATCAGCGATCTGACTATCGCTGAGGTGTTTAAACCGGGAACGGTGACGCCGGTCTTTGTGCGCTTCTCCAGCGTGGTGCACAGCAAGCATTCGCCGGAAACGCTGCGCGATCCGCGTGGTTTTGCCACCAAATTCTATACCAGCCAGGGCAACTGGGATCTGGTGGGCAACAACCTGCCGGTGTTCTTCATCCGCGATGCGATCAAGTTCCCTGATATGGTGCACGCGTTTAAACCGGATCCGCGCACTAACCTCGATAACGATGCGCGCACCTTCGATTTCTTCTCCCACGTGCCGGAAGCCACGCACGCGCTCACCATGCTGTTCTCCAACATGGGCACGCCGGCAACCTATCGCGAAATGGACGGTAACAGCGTGCACGCCTACAAATTTGTGAACAGCAAAGGCGAAGTGCACTACGTGAAGTTTCACTGGAAAACGTTACAGGGCGAACGCAACCTCGATCCGGCTGAATCGGCAGCGATCCAGGGGCGCAGCTACAGCCACATGACAGAAGATCTGGTGGCGGCGATTAACCGCAAAGCGTTTCCGAAGTGGGATCTCTACATTCAGACCATTAAAGCCAGCGAACTGGATAAGTTCGATTTCAATCCGCTCGACTCCACCAAAATCTGGCCGAACGTGCCAGAGGTGAAAATCGGGCAGATGGTGCTGAATCGCAACGTCGACAACTTCTTCCAGCAAACCGAGCAGGTGGCGATGGCGCCGTCCAATCTGGTGCCGGGCATTGAGCCGTCTGAAGATCGCCTGCTGCAGGGCCGCCTGTTCTCTTATGCTGACACCCAACTGTACCGCGTGGGCACTAACGGCCTCAGCCTGCCGGTCAACGCGCCGCGCGTACCGGTCAGCAACGGCAATCAGGATGGCCTGATGGATAGCGGTAACGCCGATGACAAGGGCGTTAATTACCAGCCAAGCCGCATCTATCCGCGTGAAGAGCTGCAAAGCGCGCGTTACAGCCATACGCCGCTTAGCGGCAGTACGCAGCAGGCGATGATCGCCAAACCGCAGAATTTCCGCCAGGCAGGGGAGCTGTATCGTTCCTTTAACGCGAAAGAGCGGGGCGATCTGATCACCTCTCTCGGTGGCGCGCTGAAAAGCGCCGACGCGCAAAGCCGGCTGGCGATGCTCTCGTTCTTTTATAAGGCCGATAGCGAGTACGGCACGCGTCTGGCGGCGGTAACGCAGGACGATATCACCACGGTAAAAGCGCTGGCTGACAAGCTGAGCGACTGATGCGCCGGCGGCAGAGCAAGCGCTCTGCCGCTTTTTCCCGCTGAAGGGTTTACCTTTCGCCGACATGCTGCACACTTAAGTAAACGGTTTAACCCAGGAATGTGGCATGTGGCAGCAACAAACTCTCACGCTGAGCGCGAAGGCGCGCGGCTTTCATCTGATCACCGACGAGATTGTCGGCCAGCTTAATGGCTTAACGGACCTGCGCATCGGCCAGCTGCATCTGCTGTTGCAGCACACCTCAGCGTCGCTGACGCTCAATGAAAATTGCGATCCTACGGTGCGCAGCGACATGGAGCAGCACTTTCTGCGGCACGTTCCAGAGGATGCGCCCTATCAGCACGACTATGAAGGCGCTGACGACATGCCGGCGCACATCAAATCGTCACTGCTTGGCGTATCGCTGCTGATCCCGGTCAGCCGCGGCAAACTGCTGCTCGGCACCTGGCAGGGGATCTGGCTGGGCGAACATCGGGTACACGGCGGCGCGCGGCGCATCGTCGCCACCTTACAAGGGGAATAAAACATGAACACGTCGGATTTACTGACCTACTGCATGAGCAAACCGGGCGCTTCACAAAGTTATAAAGATGAGTGGGACGCAACCCAGGTGAAGAGCGATGGCGTGCTGTTTGCCATGGTGCATGACGTTGAAGGGCGACCGGCGTTGTCGCTGAAGACCTCGCCCGCGCTGGCGGAGTTGTTGCGCGATGAACACCACGATGTGTTTCCCAGTGAACATCTCAATAAGTCGCACTGGAGCACGCTGTGGCTGGATGGATCGCTGAAAGATTCGCAGATTTACTATCTGGTTGATGCATCGTGGCAACAGGCTGACGCCACGCGCGCGGCGGGCGTCAGCCATGATGATGAGACGCGCTGATTAAGCCGCAGACTCTTCACGCAGGGTGTTGATATCAATCACGAAGCGATACTTCACGTCGCTTTTCAGCATGCGCTCGTAGGCATCGTTGATTTGGTTCATGGCGATCAGCTCAATATCTGAGGTGATGCCGTGCTTGCCGCAGAAATCCAGCATCTCCTGGGTTTCGGCGATACCGCCAATCAGTGAACCGGCAATGCTGCGACGCTTGAGGATCAGGTTAAACACCTGCGGTGCCGGGTGATCGTGCTCCGGCGCGCCGACCAGCGTCATGTTGCCGTCGCGCTTCAGCAGGGCGATAAACGGGTTGAGATCGTGCTGCGCGGCGACGGTATTTAAGATGAAGTCGAAGCTGTTGGTATGTTGTGCCATCTGGTCAGCATCTTTCGAAATCACCACTTCGTCAGCGCCGAGGCGTTTGCCATCTTCAATTTTTGACGGTGAAGTGGTGAACAGCACCACGTGCGCACCCATCGCATGCGCGATCTTCACGCCCATATGGCCGAGGCCGCCCAGACCAACGATACCGACTTTTTTGCCGGGACCGACATTCCAGTGACGCAGCGGGGAATAGGTGGTGATACCGGCGCACAGCAGCGGCGCAACGCCCGCCAGATCGAGGTTTTCCGGTACGCGCAGCACAAAGCTTTCATCAACCACCATGCTGGTGGAGTAGCCGCCGTAGGTGATGGCGCCGGTTTCACGATCCTGGCCGTTGTAAGTGCCAACAAAGCCGTTTTCACAGTACTGCTCGAGTCCTTCCTGACAGCTTGGGCAGCTGCGGCAGGAGTCGACCATACAGCCGACGCCGACTAAATCGCCCACTTTATATTGGTGCGTGTGCGCGCCAACGGCGGTGACGCGACCCACGATTTCATGGCCTGGCACCACCGGGAATACGGTGTTGCGCCATTCGTTGCGCGCCTGGTGCAGGTCCGAGTGGCAGACGCCACAGTACAACACTTCAATCTGCACATCATGAGCGCGCAGTTCGCGCGGCTTATAATCGAACGGGGCGAGTTTGGCTTTCGCGTCCTGTGCGGCATAGGCATGCGTAATATTCATGGTGTCTCCAGTCAGATGTGTCGTGAGTATTTTTTGCGAGGGGTCCGTTCAGTGATGACACTGCAGGACAGAGGCGCGTCAGCGGCGCCAAAAAGGAACGCAGTAAGAATAGTCAGCGGGACGCGATGCGTATATGCCTGAAGTTGTCTGTTTCTTGCCTGTTTCTGCATTTGCTAAGGCATTCAGACAATGGCATCGGCTGGCGAGTAACCGGAGCGGTGAGCCGTGGCGAGATCAGAAAAAACGCGCCGCAACAGCGGGTGCGGCGCGTTAAACCTATTTTTTCAGCATCGGCTTGAGGAAGCGTGCAGTATGCGATTTTTCGCACTGTGCAACGGTTTCCGGCGTACCGGCCACCAGGATTTCACCACCGCCGCTGCCGCCTTCCGGACCGAGATCGACAATCCAGTCAGCGGTTTTGATCACGTCAAGGTTGTGCTCAATCACCACGATGGTATTGCCCTGATCGCGCAGCTGATGCAGCACTTCCAGCAGCTGCTGGATGTCGGCAAAATGCAGGCCGGTGGTCGGTTCATCGAGAATATACAGCGTCTGACCGGTACCGCGCTTCGACAGCTCACGCGCCAGCTTAACGCGCTGCGCTTCACCGCCGGACAACGTGGTTGCCGACTGGCCAAGACGAATATACGACAGGCCGACATCAATCAGCGTCTGCAGCTTACGCGCCAGCGCAGGTACCGCATCAAAGAACTCACGCGCCTCTTCGATTGTCATCTCCAGCACTTCGTGAATGCTCTTGCCTTTGTATTTAATCTCCAGCGTTTCGCGGTTATAGCGTTTGCCTTTGCACTGATCGCACGGCACATAAATGTCCGGCAGGAAGTGCATTTCGACCTTAATTACGCCGTCGCCCTGACAGGCTTCACAGCGGCCGCCGCGCACGTTAAAGCTGAAGCGGCCCGGATTGTAGCCGCGCGAACGCGCTTCCGGCACGCCGGCAAATAGTTCACGCACCGGGGTAAAAATCCCGGTGTAGGTGGCCGGGTTTGAGCGCGGCGTCCGGCCGATCGGGCTCTGATCGATGTCGATCACTTTATCGAAGTGCTCCAGCCCGGCGATCTCGCGATACGGCGCAGCTTCACCGCTGGTGGCACCATTCAACTGGCGCTGCGCAATCGGGAACAGCGTATCGTTAATCAGCGTTGATTTGCCGGAACCGGACACGCCGGTGATACAGGTAAACAGCCCAACCGGAACCGTCAGCGTGACATCCTTGAGGTTATTACCGCGTGCGCCGCTCAGTTTCAGTACTTTGGACGGATCGCCTTTCACCCGCTCTGCCGGCACCGCGATTTCACGCTTGCCGCTGAGGAACTGACCGGTGAGAGAATCTTCGTGCGCCATGATGGCATGCACATCGCCCTCGGCTACCACCTGGCCGCCGTGCACGCCAGCGCCCGGACCGATATCGATAATATGGTCAGCGGCGCGAATCGCGTCTTCATCATGCTCAACCACGATCACGGTATTACCGAGATCGCGCAGGTGAATCAGCGTCGACAGCAGGCGCTCGTTGTCGCGCTGATGCAGACCGATGGACGGTTCATCCAGTACGTACATGACGCCAACCAGACCGGCACCAATCTGGCTCGCCAGACGAATACGCTGTGCTTCACCGCCGGACAGTGTTTCCGCTGAACGCGACATCGACAGATAATTCAGGCCGACGTTGACCAGGAAGCTCAGACGGTCGCCAATTTCCTTCAGCACTTTCTCGGCGATTTTGGCGCGCTGGCCGCTCAGCTTCAGATTGCGGAAGAAGTCCATAGCGTGGCCGATGCTCATATCCGAGATGGTCGGCAGGTTGGTGTCTTCCACGAACACATGGCGCGCTTCACGACGCAGGCGCGTCCCTTCGCAGCTGGCGCAGGCGCGGTTGCTGATAAACTTCGCCAGCTCTTCGCGCACCGCGTTGGATTCCGTCTCTTTGTAGCGGCGCTCCATGTTATGCAGCACGCCTTCGAACGGATGACGACGCACCGAGGTATCGCCGCGATCGTTGATATATTTGAACTCAATGTTCTCTTTGCCGGAGCCGTACAGAATCACCTCGCGCGCTTTGTCGCTCAGGCTATTGAACGGCGCTTCGACATCGAAATCCAGATGTTCCGCCAGCGAGCGCAGCATCTGGAAATAGTAGAAGTTACGGCGATCCCAGCCGCGAATGGCGCCACCGGCCAGCGACAGCTCCGGATTTTGAACCACGCGATCGGGATCGAAATATTGCTGAACGCCGAGGCCGTCACAGGTCGGGCAGGCACCGGCCGGGTTGTTGAACGAGAACAGGCGCGGCTCCAGCTCACGCATGCTGTAACCGCACACCGGGCAGGCAAAATTGGCCGAGAACAGCATCTCTTCGGTATCGGGATCGTCCATATCCGCGACGATCGCCGTGCCGCCACTCAGTTCCAGCGTCGTTTCAAAGGATTCGGCCAGACGCGTCGCCAGATCGTCACGCACGCGGAAACGATCGATCACCACCTCAATGGTGTGTTTCTTCTGCAGCTCCAGCTTGGGTGGATCCGACAGATCGCACACTTCGCCATCAATACGTGCGCGGATGTAGCCCTGCGCCGCCAGATTTTCCAGCGTTTTGGTGTGCTCGCCTTTGCGATCTTTTACCACCGGCGCCAGCAGCATCAGGCGCCGACCCTCTTCCTGCGCCAGGACCTGATCGACCATCTGGCTGACGGTTTGTGCCGCCAGCGTGACGTTATGATCCGGACAGCGCGGCTCACCCACGCGGGCAAACAGCAGACGCAGATAGTCATGAATTTCAGTGATGGTGCCGACGGTCGAGCGCGGGTTGTGCGACGTCGATTTCTGCTCAATGGAAATGGCAGGCGACAGCCCCTCGATGTGGTCTACGTCCGGTTTCTCCATTAAGGAAAGAAACTGGCGCGCATAGGCAGAAAGCGATTCAACATAGCGGCGCTGGCCTTCGGCATACAGCGTATCAAACGCCAGCGAAGACTTACCGGAACCCGACAGACCGGTCACTACAATGAGCTTGTCGCGTGGGATGATCAGGTTGATATTCTTCAAATTATGGGTGCGAGCACCGCGGACTTCAATCTTATCCATTCACCTTTCCCGGATTAGGCAACGCTCGCCATGCCTTGCCAGCACGACCAGCAGAAACGCATCATTATGGCACAAAAAATAAACTGAATAAATATCCAGTGTTTTTGCTATCCTGTCACGGTCGAAAAACTGGAATCCCGCTCGAAAGTGGGAAGCGTCATTGTGACGTGATACAATTTTTCGCTTAGACTTTTAGCATCAACTCATCGGGAGACAGCAACATGGCCAGTCGTGGCGTAAACAAAGTGATTCTTGTCGGGAATCTGGGTCAGGATCCGGAAGTGCGCTACATGCCGAATGGTGGCGCGGTAGCCAACATTACGCTGGCCACGTCAGAGAGCTGGCGCGACAAGCAAACCGGTGAAAACAAAGAGATCACCGAATGGCACCGCGTCGTGCTGTTCGGCAAGCTGGCCGAAGTAGCCGGCGAATATCTGCGTAAAGGTTCGCAGGTCTACATTGAAGGCCAGCTGCGCACCCGTAAATGGCAGGACCAGAGCGGTCAGGACAAATACACCACCGAAGTGGTGGTGAACGTGGGCGGCACCATGCAGATGCTGGGTGGTCGTCAGCAGGGCGGCAACGGCGGTGGCGCACCCATGGGTGGCCAGGGCGGCGGCAACAATAACGGCTGGGGCCAGCCGCAGCAGCCACAGGGTGGGGGCAACCAGTTCAGCGGCGGCGCGCAGCAGCGTCCACAGCAGCAGAGCGCACCGGCGAACAACGAACCACCAATGGATTTCGACGACGATATCCCGTTCTGATTGGCGTACCGATCAACGCGTTATCCAGCCCTCGCTTCTGCGAGGGCTCCATTTCAAAAGCTCTTGTCCAACAAAACTTTTCTCTCCGCACGTTCATACAACGACGTTAATGCGCGCGCCACTCCCGCAGTAATTCTTCCGTGGTTTTAACCCGCACCGGATTGCCCGGCATGATCAAATCCGCCCACACTTCGTTGTGCTGATTAATGAGCTGCTGCGCTGACACATAAGTGCGATCGGCGGTGGTGTGGGCGTCGGCCGCCACGGTGATGTGATAGCCAAGGCCGGCCCCGACTTTGATGGTGGTATCGACACAATAATCGGTGGCGCAGCCGCAAATGACAAAGCTTTCAATCTGATGCTGTTCAAGCTGCGCCGCGAGCCCGGTTTGCCAGAAGCTGTCGCAGGCGGTTTTGGTGATGTAAAGCGCGCCGGCGGGTTGTTCCAGTTCGGCGACTATGTGCCAGTCTGCGGAGTCAACGGCTAAATCCGGCCCGCTATGCTGAATAAAAATGACCTGATCGGCGGCGGCCATCAGCTGATTAATGCGCGCGCAGCGTCCGGCGCGGTCGTAACGCGGCGTTGCCAGCACGCCATTTTGCATATCCACTACCATTACCACCCGTTGTGCCATTGTCGCCTCCTTCATAGGTCAGGCCCCAGTGTCGCGCTGAACGGGTAGGCGCGTAAAGCGATTGGGCTTTGCTTTTTTTGTGCGCGCCGCGCATGCTTACTGCCTGATAGCGTATGGAGGTGTGTGGTGACGGTGGTTCCTGAAGTCTTTCCCTGTGAGCAGGATCGTGCGCAGTTTCAGCACTTTGCTGAGCTGCCGGGCATTGAGCTTTATCAGGCGCACATCTCCCGCTACGCTTTTGAGCCCCATACCCACGAAGCCTTCGGGATTGGCACCATTGAATCCGGCGCGCAGCGCTTTCGCTACCGCGGCACCAATTATGTCGCGCCGGTGCATTCGCTGGTGATGATGAATCCCGATGAACTGCACACCGGTGAATCGGCCTGCGCCGAAGGCTGGCGTTATCGCATGATCTATATCGATCCGGCGGAGATGGATCGACTGACCGGCGATCGCAACTGGTGGTTCAGCGATGCGCTGCGCACCGATGCGCGTCTGGCACAACCTTTCTCCCATGCGCTGGCACAGATGTGGCAGGCGCAAAGTGCGCTGGAGCGGCAGGGCGCGCTGCTGGATCTGCTGGAATGGCTGCGTCCGCTGGCGCAGCAGGGCGTCGCTCGGCCGCGCGAAGGCGCCCACCGCTTTGATGTGGTAAAAGCCTGGCTGCGCGATAATCTGGCAGAGCCGGTGCGGCTGGAGGAGCTGGCGGCGCTGGTATCGCTGTCGCCGTGGCATTTTCTGCGCAGTTTCAAACAACACTTTCACGTCACTCCCCATCAAATGCTGATGGCCTTCCGCCTGTTCGAAGCCAAACAGCGGCTGGCGCAGGGCGAGAGCGCCGCCAGCGTGGCGGCGGCGGTTGGCCTCACCGACCAGGCGCATCTGACGCGGGCGTTTGCCCATCGCTACGGCATCACGCCGGGACGCTATCAAAAGCAGGTGTTCAGCGGACGTTAACCGCAATCTGCTACAAGCCTTTCACCTTTTCCTGCGCCACACTGTGGCGGATTAAAGATAAAGGAAAGGTGTATGTTTGCAGGAATAGTGTTTGCCCTCGCGGCGGGGCTGATGTGGGGCATGATTTTTGTCGGGCCGCTGCTGATACCCGATTATCCGGGCACGTTGCAATCGGCGGGTCGCTATGTTGCCTTTGGTCTGGTGGTGCTGCCGCTGGCGTGGCTCAGCCGGCGCCGGCTAAAACAGCTGACGCGCCCGGACTGGACGGAGGCGGTGAAGCTGTCGCTGGTGGGTAATCTGCTCTATTACGCCTGCCTTGCCAGCGCGATTCAGCGCACCGGCGCACCGGTCTCCACCATGATCATCGGTACGCTGCCGGTGGTGATCACCGTCACCGCTAACCTCTGTTACGGCCATCTCGAAGGGCGCCTGCCATGGCGCCGGCTGATGCCCGCGCTGGTCATCATTGCTGCCGGTCTGGGCTGCGTTAACGCGGCGGAACTGCACGGGCAGGGGCCGGCATTTGATCTCTGGGGCTACCTGAGTGGCCTGCTGCTGGCGGTGCTGGCAGTGGTGTGCTGGACCTGGTATCCGCTGCGCAATGCGCGCTGGCTGCGCGAACATCCTCAGCATAAACCGTCGAGCTGGGCCACCGCGCAGGGGCTGGTGACATTGCCGCTGGCGCTGGTGTTTTATGGGCTGGTGAGCCTGCAGATTCACTGGCAGCAGCCCGATTTCGCTTTGCCGTTCGGCCCGCAGCCGGCGCGTTTTATCTGGCTGATGCTGGCGATTGGTTTGTTCTGCTCATGGCTGGCGGCGCTGTGCTGGAATGCCGCCAGTCAGCGTTTGCCAACGGTGGTGATGGGGCCGCTCATCGTATTCGAAACGCTCTCTGGCCTGCTGTGGACCTTTATTTACCGCCAGAGCTGGCCACCGCTGCTCACCAGCATCGGTATCGGCTGTCTGATCGTTGGCGTGATCTATGCCATGCGCATTAAACCGCAGCGGCTGACCGCACTTCCTTAACCCTGCCTTGCTGCTGAGTGATCCACTCAGCAGCGCTTTCCTCTGATATTTTAGGAATTTGACCAGCCGATAATCCCGCCTCAGTGACCTGATACTGGCCGCCACGCGCACGCTATATAACCGAGCAGCGCTACGGCTGCCCGGTTTTCATTCTCTTCCGCTATAAAACTCCCTGCCGTCAGCACGGTAAAAGGTCGACTTTCGCTGCCTTAAAGCGTTCCGGTGGGATAAAAAAAGCGCATATCGGGCAACAATTCGCCGGTTTAGCGCGTAAAAAACTCTTCGCCAGTCGGATTTTTACCCGACTGTGGCACTGAAATTCCAGCGTGAGAAGCCACCTTAGCCTTAAGCGTTACCGGCATTGTTAAGAATGATTCCCAACAGCTGCCAGAAAAAAAGATTAAAGATGACGATGGATTTAAGCGCAGTATTTACCGTGGATAACCGTTTTTCGGCATTATAGTTTAAACATCATAACGTTTTTGAACCGGAGTATTCCTGGTGTGGTTTAAGAGTTAGCCGACTAGCGCTGATCGCCAAAGCGATCATAAACGCAGCGGCCAGATCCAGTTTAAAACTGAGCCAATGTGTGAGCGGTTACACCGTGTTGTTCATTAACGCTTAACAGAATTGTCTGTGATCAGGTCTGATTATTAGTAATCGTGAAGTAATAGACTAAGCACCAATCTCACCAAAATGAGATTGGGCTAAGTCTAAATGGCTTGAAACGCGAGGCTTTTGCTGGTGTGAATCAATTTTACCGCAAAAAAGGAAGTGATTCCGTGATGGCATTCATCAGGAAAAAGTGGTTCGAATTGTTATGTAGCGAATGCCGAATTTAATGATCTTCATCTCTTCTGGTAAGAACAAATCTCAGCATTAAGTCATATAACATCGGCCTCAATGGTATTAGCGATTATCGGAACCGGAAGGGTAATGATAAACGCTACGGCTAATATCCAGTAAACGACAGCTGCGACGGGTACCGATGTCGAAAGTGGTTTGCAGGAAGTTGACCGCCTGACGCTTTTCATTCGTAGTGAAGAAGTTTTTCAGCACGCTTTGCAGCATCTCCTTGTCGGAGCTCAGGGTCTGCAGCTCGCGCGTAAGGTTCTGCAGTTTATCCTCCAACTCCTTGATTTTTCGACCCTCCTCTGAAGAAAGCCCGGAGAACTTCTTCTTCCAGCTATAGAAGGTGGCCTCGGAAATGCCCAGCTCCTCACAAATCTCCCTGACTTTCACTCCCGTTTCAGAAGCTTTAATGGCATTTGTGATTTGCTCTTCGCTATATCGTGACTTTCTCATAAATGCTCTTACCTTTCTTATCAATTAGTGGATGAGAATTACTGTATTAATATCTGGTACTGCAAAAACGGTATTAATGCAGTATTAAAGTGCGCGATTAGAATTGCGAGGGTTAAATTAAGTTATTTAGAATAAATATCATCATGGGATAAATCTTATTTTATTCTGAATGCCATTGAACGCCTTCCTGGTGCTGGGTTTTTGATATAGATTCATTCCATCCCAAATGCAGAAAAATACGACAATCATTGGAAATTCGGCATAGCCTGCTTGCAAAAAACTCAGGATATGCCTGTGAACTTTTGTCCTGAATTCGGGTTGAAATCGTTTACATCCATCGGGCTTCGCACCAGGTTTAATCGGAATTTTCCTGAATTTAATCGCTAAACTCTGACGCGAGTCTCATTTTTCGGACCAGCCTGGTTTGAAGTTATTAAATTGTGTCAGGCCCACTGAGCGCTTGTTAATTCATTTCAAGGACGTTGTACCGAAAAGCAGTTGCTGTACGTAATACTAAGGACCAGTCAATGAAATTGAGCGTAATGTCTAATGCCGCCTGGATGATGTCTGAGAAGATCGTCTCGGTATTCGGCGTCATATTTGTGACCTCCTACGTGGCAAAATCCTTTGGCCCAACGGTGTTTGGCCAAATGGCGTTTTCGACCTCGCTGTTCTCCATGGTGCAAACCGTGGCGATTTTTGGTACCGAAACCATCCTGTTCAAGCGCATCAGCAAAAGTGCGCCGAAAGGCCTGCGGCTGATGACCGTGGCGCGGACCATGCGCCTGGTGCTGCTGTTGCTGACATCAATCCCGGTGTTGATTTGGGTCTGGTACAACATGCAGGAAAACTTCCTTGCGTTTGCACTGGCCTCGTTTATCTCGTCGGTGTTTGTCACCCAGGACACCTTCAGCGTTTATAACAATGCGCGGCTGGCGTCGCGGCTCAATACCATTGCTAACTCGGCCGGCTTGCTGCTGGGCTTTGCCATGAGCTTCACCATCGCCTGGCTGCACCTCAATCCACTGTGGCTCACCGCTTCGATTGTGGCCGTCACGCTGGTGCCGTACGCCATCAAGCGCGTCAATTTCTATCGCGAACATCAGGATCTGGCACCGCCGCAGGACAAGCGCACCACCTACCTGCGCTACCTGATGTATGCCGGCCTGCCGCTGGCCATCTCCAGCATCTTTATCTCGGTGCAGGTGAAAGCCGCACAGATGTTCCTCGCGGGCATCGCCTCAGCGCGCGACCTTGGCCTGTTCGCCGCCGCGAATACCATTTCGGCTTCCTGGATTTTTATCCCGGTTGCCATCATCACTTCCTGCTTCTCGGAGATTTTCCGCGAGCGTGGAGCAGCCGCGATCAAGCTCACCGCGCGGCTGAACGGCTATGTCATGGGAGTTTCATTGCTGTTATTAGCGGTGATCGCCTTGTACGGCGAAAAAATCATCATCGCTTTATATGGTCACGAGTACACACAGTCCGGAAGTCTCATTACGTTACTGTCGTTAGCAACCTGCTTTTCGGCAATGGGGACCGTCGCTTATCGCTACATGGTGAAAGAGGGCGGGTTTAACTATCTGTTGAAGAAGATCATTTGTCTGATGGTCATCAGCCTGCCGCTGTCGTGGTGGCTGATCCAGGGCTACGGCATCATGGGTGCCGCCTGGAGCGTCTTCATCACGGAGTTACTGTCCCTGACCGTAATGAATTACTTCTTCAAAAACGGCGTCATCCAAAAAATTCAGGTTTCCTCACTCAACTACAAAACCTACAAATGAGGTCAGATATGATCAGGTTGAAAGACGAACTCAGAAGAAGCGTACAGTATTTCATCAAAAAGATGCCCTGGGCTTACCAGGATCGCATCTACTACTTTCACAAATTCCGTAAGCTGCCGAACCTGCGTCAGCCGAAGGTGTTCAATGAGAAAGTGCTGTATCGCAAATTCGTCTACGGCGACTACCAGTGCTATGGCCGCCTGTCGGACAAGTTTTCGGTGCGTGAGTACATTGCCGAAAAGGTAGGCAGTGAGTATCTGATTCCACTGGTTTATGAGACCAGCGATCCGCACTCACTGCATACGCTGCCGAGCTGGAAGAACACGGTTATCAAGCCGAATCACGGCTCCAACATGGTCGAGATCCTGCTGGAAGAACCGGATGCGCTGAAAAAACAGCAGATTATCAGCGACTGCCAGCGCTGGCTGAAGACCGATTTCGCCAACGAGGCGCGCGAGATTCACTATCGCTATATTAAGCCGCGCATTCTGGTAGAGAAGTACATCGGCGATGGCAAAACCGCGCCGATCGATTACAAGTTTCACATGTTCAACAAGCGCGACGGCAATTTTGAATATGTGCTGCAGGTGATCTACAACCGCTGTAATCCGCTGCTGTCGATGAACTTTTACGTCAACAATCTTAACGAGGCGTATCACAAAATCCGTGATACCGGGCTGGATGTGTCACCGTTGCTGCCACAGCTGCAGCACGCGCTGGCACTGAGTAAAACGCTGGCCAGCGACTTCGATTATGTGCGCGTGGACTGGTATATCGATGGCGAACAGATCTACTTCGGTGAGCTGACGTTCACGCCAGGCGCCGGGCTGGTCACCGGGTTGGATCGGGGGCTTAATCAGATGATGGGTGATATGTGGATTCAGGATCGTCGCGATACGCAGAGATCGGACGTCACGGTGCCGGAAGTACCACTTCCAGCCGTATTGAAGAAAATTTGAAATCACACAGCAAAATAAAAAACCCCGCTTAGCGGGGTTTTTTATGCGCCGCGTTTACGGCATTGGCCAGTCGGCTGGTGTCTGGCTCATCACCTGAATAAACGCTTCTTTGGTGATGGACATAAAGTTATGCACGTTTTCCATGCTCAGCGTAATGCCGAGCAGACCGGTAACGAACCAGCATGACATCGCTACGCCCACGCCGCCGCACATCAGCGCCATCACGTGGTGGCTGTTCTGACGCAATTTAATTTTCATGGTGCTGGCGAAGAACATCATTAGCGCGCTGAGTAGTTCCCAACGCATGACGATCAGACTGGTAGTTAACGTAGCCATCGGCGAAAAACCTCTTGAGATCAGTAATATCCCTGACATTCATCGGACATCACTGGCGGCAGAAAAGGGAGGTCAGGGAAGCCCTTCTGTCGTCTTAATACAGCTTGAATCTGTGACTTGAGTCACATTATATCACTGGATTTGAAAATTTGAACAAAATTTAGACCTGGTATGGCAGGCAAAGAAAGGGCTGGAGGAAGGTGAAGAGGAGGGGAAAGGCGCGCCCGCGTGGGGCGCACTGACTTCAGCGTACCGGACAGCACTCACCGATGGTGCGCTGGGCAAAGCTGTTCATGCCTTCGCTGCAGTCAAAGTTGACCAGACGCGGACGCTGCACCATCGCCTGGCGACGCATGCTGTGACGATAAGCGGTAGGGGTTTGCGAGAACTGACGGCGGAACACACGTGAAAACGTCTGCTGCGAGTCGTAGCCGTACTGCATCGCAATGTCGAATACCGGACGCTGCGTCTGACGCAAGGCTTCGGCGGCCAGCGTGAGACGGCGTTCACGAATATAACCACCCAGCGTTTGTTTCGTAACCGTACGGAACATACGCTGCAGGTGCCATTTCGAGTAACCCGATTTTGCCGCCACTTCATCAATCGACAATGTTTTATCCAGATTCTGATCGATCCAGTTAGTCAGTGAATGGATGATTTCCTGTTGCATCATAGCCTGTTCCTTCTGCAAGGTTATCGCCTGGTTTGAAATTCGCTGTTTTGCTGGGGTGCGAGTATAATTCCTCAAGTTAACTTGAGGTAAAGGCCCTAAATGAAAAAAGAACGCAATTACCCGAAACCGGTGCTGACGCCGGGCGAAGTGGCGAAACGCAGCGGCGTGGCGGTATCGGCACTGCACTTTTATGAAAGCAAAGGCTTGATCAGCAGCACGCGCAATGGCGGTAATCAGCGCCGCTACAGCCGTGATGTGCTGCGCCGCGTGGCGATCATCAAAATTGCGCAGCGCATCGGGATTCCGCTGGCGACGGTCAGCGACAGCCTGATGCACGTGCCGGCGAATAAGCGCATGTCGACGCAGGAGTGGGACGCGCTGACGCAGCACTGGCGCGAAGAGCTGGATAAACGCATCGAAACCCTGACGCGTCTGCGCAACGATCTTGACGGCTGCATTGGTTGCGGCTGCCTGTCGATGCGCGACTGTCCACTGCGCAATCCGGGTGACCGCCTGGGGCAGCAGGGCTCCGGAGCGGTCCTGCTCGATCCGCAACAGGACGAGCCGCAGCGTTAATCCGCTATACTAGGTGCCAACCCTTAGCAGCAAGGAATCGCGCATGATTACCGTTCACCATCTGGAAAACTCCCGTTCTCATCGGGTGCTGTGGCTGCTGGAAGAGCTGGCGGTGCCGTATCAAATCAAACGCTATCAGCGGGAAAATACCCTGCTGGCGCCGGACGAATTAAAGAAAGTGCATCCGCTGGGTAAATCGCCGGTGATTACCGATGGCAATCGGGTGATCGCCGAATCGGGCGCCATCCTCGAATATCTGCAGCTGAAATACGACAGCGAGCATCTGCTAGCGCTGCATGAGGAAGAGGAGCAAATTCAGGCGCGCTACTGGCTGCACTATGCTGAAGGTTCGCTGATGCCGCTGCTGGTGATGAAGCTGGTGTTTGCGCAACTGGGCAAAAAGCCGGTGCCATGGCTGCTGCGCCCGGCCGGCGTGGCGCTGAGTAAAGGCATTCAGAAAGCGTGGCTGAACAAGCAGCTGGCGCTCCACGGGCGCGTGATTGAGCAGCATCTGAGCCAGCAGCGCTTTTTTGCCGGTTCACGCTTCAGCATTGCCGATGTGCAGATGAGTTTTCCGCTGCTGGCGTTGCAGATGCGCGGCGCGCTGGGTGAGATGCCCGCCACGGCGCGCTGGCTGGAGAATATGCAGCAGCGCGCCGCGTGGCAGCGCGCGCTGGAGCAGGGCGGTCCGATTCAGTTCAATAACGGCTGAGGCGCAGCGGTAACGCGACGATACAGGATGCCGCGACGCGCTGTCGCGGCACCGCAGCAAACCACCTGAAATGCCAGCCTTTTTCCTCCATGATATCCTGCTCCCGCTAGCGTAACGCCAGCCATAATGGCGCCAGAGCTGCGCATTATCCTGCCTGCCAGGTGATTAGCAGTTGAAAACGCCACCCCAAACGCCAGATAATCGTTTGCCTTTTTTCCGCGTCACCCCTTTTTGACCTGGAATACGCGGCCACGTAATCGTTTGCCTGCTTTTCTCTCTGAGACATCTTCACCAGGATGATGCGCAAACGCGAGCCGCGCGGTGACCTATATCTTAAAAAACACAGAGGAATAACTATGTCTGGCGAATCACGCCCGGCCAGGGGAAAACTGGACGCCTGGTTCCACATTTCAGCACGCGGCAGCAGCGTGCGGCAGGAAGTGCTGGCTGGCCTCACCACCTTTTTAGCGATGGTCTATTCAGTCATCGTGGTGCCTGGCATGCTCGGTAAAGCGGGCTTCTCACCGACGGCGGTGTTTGTCGCCACCTGTCTGGTGGCCAGCTTTGGCTCCCTCATCATGGGACTGTGGGCCAACCTGCCGATGGCGATTGGTTGTGCCATCTCCCTGACCGCCTTTACCGCGTTCAGCCTGGTACTGGGCCAGCACATTAGCGTGCCGGTGGCGCTGGGCGCGGTCTTCCTGATGGGGCTGCTGTTCACGCTGATTTCCGTGACCGGCATTCGCGCGTGGATTCTGCGTAACCTGCCGATGGGCGTGGCGCACGGCACGGGCGTCGGTATCGGCCTGTTTCTGCTGCTGATTGCCGCCGATGGCATCGGTCTGGTGGTAAAAAACCCGGCGCCGGGCCTGCCGGTGGCGCTTGGTCACTTCACCTCTTTCCCGGTGATCATGGCGCTGATCGGGCTGGCGGCGATTTTTGGTCTGGAAAAACGGCGGGTACCGGGCGGCATTCTGCTGACCATCATTGCGATTTCGCTGCTTGGGCTGATTTTCGACCCGGCGGTAAAGTGGCAGGGGCTGTTTGCCATGCCGAGCCTGCGTGATGCCAGCGGCCAGTCGGCGATGTTTAGCCTGGATATCATGGGCGCGCTGCAACCGGTGGCATTGCCGAGCGTGCTGGCGCTGGTGATGACCGCGGTGTTTGACGCCACCGGCACCATTCGAGCGGTGGCCGGGCAGGCGAACCTGCTGGATAAAGAGGGCCAGATTATCAATGGCGGGCGCGCACTGACCACTGACTCTATCAGCAGCCTGTTTGCCGGACTGGTGGGTGCCTCGCCCGCCGCAGTGTATATCGAGTCCGCTGCGGGTACTGCCGCCGGCGGTAAAACCGGCCTGACGGCGATTGTCGTGGGTCTGTTGTTCCTGCTGATTCTGTTTATGTCGCCGCTGGCTTATCTGGTTCCGGCCTATGCCACCGCACCCGCGCTGATGTATGTCGGCCTGCTGATGCTGAGCAACGTGGCCAAAATCGACTTCAATGATTTCGTCGATGCGATGTCTGGCCTGCTCACGGCGGTATTCATCGTACTGACCTGCAACATCGTCACCGGCATCATGCTCGGCTTTGCCGCGCTGGTAATTGGCCGCCTGTTTGCCGGCGAGTGGCGCAAGCTCAACGCTGGCACGGTGGTGATTGCTGTGGCGCTGGTGGCGTTCTACGCGGGCGGTTGGGCTATCTGACCGCAATCCGGGCGTCAGTCCGGATTATTCTCTTTATCGCACACGCCGCACATCGGGTAGCCCCGCCGGGCGGCGTTTTGTTTTACACTTTCCGACGCAACATCGCTTCGATTAATATGATTCGCCTAAGGAAAGCATGGAAATCTTCTTTACTATTCTCATCATGACGCTGGTGGTTTCGCTGTCCGGCGTTGCGGCACGTATCCTGCCGTTTCAGATCCCGCTCCCGCTGGTACAGATCGCGGCCGGCGCGCTGCTGGCCTGGCCAACCTTTGGTCTGCACGTCGATTTTGACCCCGAACTGTTCCTCGTGCTGTTTATTCCGCCGCTGCTGTTTGCTGATGGCTGGAAAACGCCGATCAACGAGTTTCTGCATCACGGCCGTGAAATTATCGGCCTGGCGCTGGTGCTGGTGCTGATTACCGTGGTCGGTATCGGTTACCTGATTTACTGGCTGGTGCCGGGCATTCCGCTAATTCCGGCGTTCGCGCTGGCGGCGGTGCTGTCACCGACCGATGCGGTGGCGCTCTCCGGCATCGTCGGCGAAGGGCGCATCCCGAAAAAGATCATGTCGATTGTCCAGGGCGAGGCGCTGATGAATGACGCGTCGGGCCTGGTGTCACTCAAGTTTGCCGTCGCGGTGGCGATGGGCACCATGGTGTTCACCTGGGGCGGCGCCAGCGTCGAATTCCTTAAAGTGGCGATTGGCGGCCTGGTGGCCGGTGTCGCAGTTTGCTGGCTGTACGGTCGTTCGCTGCGCCTGCTCAGCCGCTGGAGCGGTGACGACCCGGCAACGCAAACCGTACTGCTGCTGCTGCTGCCGTTCGCCTCTTACCTGATTGCTGAACACCTCGGCGTCTCCGGCATTCTGGCGGCGGTGGCGGCCGGTATGACCATCACCCGTTCCGGCATCATCCGTCAGGCACCGCTGGCAATGCGCCTGCGCGCCAACAGCGTATGGCAGATGCTGGAGTTTGTGTTCAACGGCATGGTGTTCCTGATGCTGGGCCTGCAGCTGCCGGACATTCTCTCCACCTCGATTGCTCAGGCGAACGCCGATCCTAACGTCGAGCTGTGGATGCTGTTCGCTGACGTCGGGCTGGTCTATGCGGCGCTGATGATCGTGCGCTTCGGCTGGCTGTGGATCATGAAGCGCACCAGTCTGCGCCTGCTGAAGAAAAAGCCGCTGGAGTTTTCCAGCTACTCGCTGCGTGAACTGCTGATCGCCTCTTTTGCCGGCGTGCGCGGTGCTATCACGCTGGCCGGTGTGCTGTCGATTCCGCTGTTCCTCAGCAATGGCGAACCTTTTCCGGCGCGCTACGAACTGGTGTTTATCGCCACCGGCGTGATTCTGTTCTCGCTGTTTGTCGGCGTGATTCTGCTGCCGATTCTGCTGCGCGGCATGGAGAGCCACGACAAAGTGGGGCACCGTCGCGAAATCCAGAGCGCGCGTGCCGCGATGGCCGGCGTGGCGATTGAGAGCCTGCATAAAATGGAGCAGCGGCTGGAAAACGACGCTGAAGAGAACATCGATCCTGAGCTGCTGAAAGAGGTCAGCCTGCGGGTGATTGGTAATCTGCGTCGTCGCGTCGATGGCAAAGATGATATGGAACAGGCGCTGTTTGCGGAAAATCTGGAGCGCCGTTTCCGTCTGACCGCGCTGCGCGCCGAGCGTGCCGAGGTTTATCATCTGCGCGCCACCCAGCAGATCTCCAACGAGACCATGCAGCGCCTGCTGCGCGATCTCGACCTGCTGGAAGCGCTGCTGATAGAGAAAGAGGAATAGCCGCCGCGTTTTGCTGCTCTCCGATCCCGCGGCCGCCTGACAGACAGGGCGGCCGCTTTGCTACAGCGATAGCCGTGGCGCGTTATCCGGCCAGTGTTCGCGGCAGCAGGCAATCCACGCCTGCGCGCTGCGCGACAGATAACTGCCTTCGCGCCAGATTAGCCCCAGACGCCACTGCAGCTCCGACTCCAGCGGCAGCCACAGCAAGGCCTGTTTATCCAGCCGCTGGCAGATCGGCTCCGGCAGGATCGCCAGCCCCATATCCGCCTGCACCATCGCGGCAAGAAAATCCCACTGCGCGCTACGCAGCGCGATATCCGGCATCACTCCCTGGCGCTGAAACGCTTTCATCAGCTGGCGGTTAAGCGAAAACTCTTCGTTGAGGATCAGCAGGGGATGCTGAGCCAGCTCTGCCAGCGTCAGGCTGGTGCGGTTGAGCCAGCGCGCGCTGCGCGGCAGCAGCACGCACAGCGGATGGCGCATCAGTTCAAGCGTGTTCAGCGGCAGCTCCGCATCAATCGGCAGAGCGGTCAGCGCAATATCCAGCCCGCCGCTCAGTACCGCCTGCTGCACCGTCAGGCCACCAAATTCGGAGATTTTCAGCTGTACGCCGGGATAGCGGCGGCGGAACGCGGAGATCGATCCGGCAATCTGCATGCCGACCATCGGCGGAATGCCCAGCCGCAGCTCACCGGTTTTCAGCTGGTTGATGTCACTGATTTGCGCCTCCAGCTGATGAAACTCCTGCAAAATCGCCAGGCCGCGCTGATATACCGCCTGGCCGCTGTCGGTGAGATGCAGCTTGCGTCCCTCGCGCAGCAGCAGCGTACAGCCCAGCTCTTCTTCCAGCTGGCGCAGCATTTTGCTGATGGTGGGTTGCGTCACGAACAGCTTCTCCGCCGCGCGGGTAAAGCTCTGCTGACGCACCACTTCGGTGAAGTAACGCAGGGCACGCACGTCCATAAACATTCCTTTTTGGCATAGTTTGAATAATTTTAATTCATTTCTTTCACACTCTGGCGCGGATTTATACTGCAACCCTGAATTTTTGAGGGGAAGAGAGAAATGGCGTCCGCGCTTCGTCCGCGCACCACGGATATCCTGCAACGCGTCACGGTGCCGCTGCAGCTGGTGCTGTATATCGCCCTGTTCGTTGCCAGTGGTCAGCTGGTGAGCTGGCTGCATCTGCCGTTACCGGCCAACGTCGTGGGTATGGTGTTGCTGTTACTGTTGATCGTCAGCGGTATCGTGCCGCTGCGCTGGGTTAAAGCCGGAGCCAACTGGCTGCTGGCCGAAATGCTGCTGTTTTTTATTCCGGCGGTGGTGGCGGTGGTGAATTACAGCGACCTGCTGCGCAGTGAAGGCTGGCGCATCTGTGTGGTGATCGCCGTCAGTACGCTGATGGTGCTGGCGGCCACCTCACTGGTGGTCGATCGCTTATACCGTTTCGAACTGGCGCGCGCGGCGCGTAAGCAGGGCGATCGTGACTGACTTTATCATTAGCCTGTTATGTCTGGCGCTGACGCTGCTGGTTTACTACCTCAACAAACGCCTGTACCGGCGCAGGCCTACACTGCTGCTGATGCCGTTGGTGTTAACGCCGCTGGTGCTGGTGGCGCTGTTGCTGCTGACGCACGTCAGCTGGCAGGATTACATCGCCGAAAGCCACTGGCTGCTGTGGCTGCTGGGTCCGGCGACGCTGGCCTTTGCGGTGCCGGTTTACGAAAACCTGCACATTATCCGCCGCCACTGGCTGTCACTGAGCGTGGGCGTGATCACCGCCACGCTGGTGGCCGTGTGCAGTTCGGTATGGCTGGCGCGGCTGCTGACGCTACCGGAGAGCATCCAGCGCAGTCTGGCGGTGCGCTCCATCACCACGCCTTTTGCGCTGGCAGCGGCCCAGCCGATTGGCGGCCAGCCCGATTTGGTCGCGCTGTTCGTGGTGATTACCGGCGTATTTGGCATGGCGGTGGGCGACGTGCTGTTTTTACGCATCGCGATTAAGCAGGGCGTGGCGAAAGGCGCCGGCTTTGGCGCGGCCTCGCACGGTGCCGGCACGGCACGCGCTTATCAGCTCGGCCAGCAGGAGGGCGTGGTCTCCAGCCTGGTAATGATGCTCTCCGGCGTGCTCACGGTGCTGCTGGCCCCGCTGCTGGGTCAGCTGCTGTGGCATGCTTAAGTGGACAAATTTGAGCCTGGGCTCATATAAGAGTTTCCTCGCTTTGCTTACCGTTTGCGCGCGCAAACAACAAGGAAGCGAGAATGAAAAATACCACATTAGCATTAGGCCTGCTGCTGGCCGCCACCGGGAGCAGTGCCGCTGAGATCGGCGGGCAGGGCGGCAGCCATTTCTGGACAGCCCGGATTAACAGCGACCGCACCGCACCAGGCGTGCAGGCAGCACTGGAGTATGTGCATGGTCATCAGCAAACCCATCTGCTCGACGCCAGCCTCGGCTACGGCTTTTCCCTCGGCGCGCTGCAGGTAGCACCGCGTATCGGTGCATTCTGGGCCGATGTGAAAACCACCTCAACATCAAGTCGTGGCATGAATGGCGGGATTCGTCTGATGGCACCTCTGCCGCGGGCAGGGGCCACCTGGCTCTATCTGGATTACAGCCTGTCGCCTGATTTTGCCAACCACAATCTGCATGCGCTGCATCAGCTGGAAGCGGGCGTCTATTACCAGCCGGCGAAGTGGTTATCACTCAGCAGCGGCTATCGCTACCTCTCCGTCAACGGTGATTATGGCCATGCCGATCAAAGCCTGATGGATGGCCTGTTTATCGGCGCTGCCGTGCGTTTCTGATCCCTCCACGGCCGTTCGCGGCCGTTTTCTGCCCGCTGAAACCCATTTTTACGTAAAGCTTTCCAAATAAAGTTGTGTCATGCCGCAACGCTGTTTACCCTTTGCGCCGAATTATGTGTCCTTCATGGAGTGGATTGTTATGTTTAAGCAACTTGTTACGGGAAGCGTTTTAGGTCTGGCACTGCTGAGCGGCGGCGCGCAGGCGATTGAGGGCAGTGTTGACGTGGGTGAGCACAGCACCAACCTGAACCTTGGCCTCGGCACCGCTTCACCGGGTCTGTTTCTGAAAGGCAACTGGCTGCGCAGCGATCACGACGGCAGCACTTACGGCCTTGGTATGGGTTACAACCTGGATGTGGGTGATTTCCGCGTGGCACCGACGGCGAAAGCGCTGTTCACCCATCCGGAAGATGGCCGTGATGGCTTCACCGTGGCGCTGGGTGCCGGTGCGCAGTATAACTTCAACAGCATGTGGGGCCTGTACGGCGAATATTACTATGCGCCGGAAGCGTTTTCCGATCGTCTGGACAGCTATAAAGAAGCCTCAGGCGGCCTGAGCTTTACGCCGATTTCGCTGCTGAACCTGCGCGTTGGCTATCAGTACATTGAGCTGAACAACAAAGGCGACCGTAAAGATAACGTGCTGGTCGACGGCCCGTACGTCGGTGCGTCGCTGCGTTTCTGATGACTGTACCAGGTGCGCATGAATGCGCACCCTACGAAATTCCGTAGGGTCGCCATTTATGGCGACCTGGTCAATCACCGCACTACGTTCATGGCGACCTGGTCAATTACCGCACCGTGTTGATGGCGACCTGGTCAATCACCGCACCCTCTCAATCTTAATGTGCTTTCCCTTGCGAAATCCCGACGCCCGTTTGTGAACGGATGAACTGTCCGCGGAATTTCGCCCGCTCCAGCGCCCCCTGCTGGGAATGATCGGTAATGGAAAACAGCCAGGTGCCGACAAACGCGACCAGCATCGAGAACAGCGCCGGATACTCATACGGATAGACTGGCGTTGCGTGTCCCAGTACCTGCACCCAAATGGTCGGGCCGAGAATCATCAGCACCACCGCCGTCAGCAGGCCCAGCCAGCCTCCCACCATGGCGCCGCGCGTGGTCAGCTTTGACCAGTACATCGACAGCAAAATAATCGGGAAGTTACAGCTGGCGGCAATCGAGAACGCCAGGCCGACCATGAAGGCAATGTTCTGTTTCTCGAACAGAATGCCCAGCGCAATCGCCACCACGCCCAGCACCAGCACGGTAATCTTTGACACCCGCAGCTCTTCTCGCTCGGTGGCCTGACCTTTGCGGATCACGCTGGCATACAGGTCATGCGACACCGCCGAAGCACCGGCCAGCGTCAGGCCGGCCACCACCGCCAGAATGGTGGCGAAGGCTACCGCCGAGATAAAGCCGAGGAACAGGCTACCGCCGACCGCATTGGAGAGATGCACTGCCGCCATGTTAGTGCCGCCAATCAGCGCGCCGCTGGCGTCTTTGAAGGCCGGATTAGCGCCGACCAGCAGAATCGCGCCGAAGCCGATAATAAAGGTCAGGAAGTAGAAGTAGCCCATAAAGCCGGTGGCCCAGAACACGCTTTTGCGTGCTTCTCTTGCATCGGCGACGGTGAAGAAACGCATCAGAATATGCGGCAGGCCGGCGGTGCCAAACATCAGGCCCAGACCGAGCGACAGCGCCGAGATCGGGTCTTTCACCAGACCGCCTGGCTGCATGATTGCGCTTCCTTTCGGATGCACCGCCATCGCCTCGGTAAACAGCGTATTAAAGCTGAAACCGGTGGCTTTCATCACCATGATGGCCATAAAGCTGGCGCCAAACAGCAACAGCACCGCTTTGATAATCTGCACCCAGGTGGTGGCGAGCATGCCGCCAAACAGCACGTACAGCACCATCAGAATGCCGACCAGCACCACCGCGATGTGGTAGTCGAGACCGAACAGCAGCTGGATCAGCTTACCGGCACCCACCATCTGCGCAATCAGATACAGCGCCACCACCACCAGCGAACCGCAGGCGGAGAGGGTGCGGATGGGCTTTTGCTGCAGGCGATAGGACGCCACATCGGCAAAGGTATAGCGGCCCAGGTTACGCAGGCGTTCGGCTATCAGGAACAGAATCATGGGCCAGCCGACGAGGAAGCCGAGCGAGTAGATCAGCCCGTCGTAGCCGGAGGTGTAGACCAGCGCGGAGATACCGAGAAACGAGGCGGCCGACATAAAGTCACCGGCCATCGCCAGGCCATTCTGGAAACCGGTGATGTTGCCGCCGGCAGTGTAGTAATCGCTGCGCGAGCGGGTGCGTTTGGACGCCCAGTAAGTAATGCCGAGCGTGGCCGCCACGAAGACCACGAACATGATGATCGCTTCGTAGTTGGTGGCCTGTTTTTGCACCGCGCCGGTAATGGCATCGGCGGCAAATACGCTGGCTGGTACGATAGCCAGCGAGGCGGAGAGCAGGCGCTTCATGATTTCACCTCGCTGACAATCTGTTTGGTCAGACGATCAAACTCGCCGTTGGCGCGCCAGACATAAACGCCGGTCAGCAGAAACGACACCACAATCAGGCCGACGCCGATGGGGATGCCGCGCGTCACATTGGTGCCGGCGTGCAAGGGCGTGCCGAGCCAGCCGGGCGCGAAGGCAATCAGCAGAATAAAGCCGACGTACAGTACCAGCATGATGAGGCTGAGCAGCAGCGCAAACGACTGACGTTTGTGCACCAGCTCCTGAAAACGCGGATTGCTTTCGATTTGTTGCCAGACGGCTTCCTGTTGGTTCAGGGCTTCGTTCATCACATTTTCTCCAGAGGCAAGGCAGACAGAAAACTCACGGCAACGTGATTTAACTGGCTGAATATTCTAGTTATAAAGGTTGTGCGATGGTGAAAAGCATACGGCGTAAGGATGGAAGAGCGGAGAGTTGCCTGCCGGGGACAGGCTGATACTCTCCGCTGGGTCAATGCCGGTTATGGCATGGTGATCGATTGTTTCTCCTCGAGCAATTTCTCCACCACGCCCGGATCGGCCAGCGTTGAAGTATCGCCAAAGTTGCTGGTATCGCCGGCGGCGATCTTGCGCAGAATACGGCGCATGATTTTGCCGGATCGGGTTTTTGGCAGCGAATCGGTCCAGTGCAACACGTCTGGCGTGGCAATCGGGCCGATCTCTTTACGCACCCAGTTGCGCACCTCACTGTACAGCTCTGGCGACGGCTCTTCGCCGTGATTCAGCGTGATATAAGCATAGATCGCCTGGCCTTTAATGCTGTGCGGTATCCCCACCACCGCGGCTTCGGCAATTTTCGGATGCGAGACCAGCGCGGACTCGATCTCCGCCGTGCCAAGCCGGTGGCCGGAGACGTTCAGCACGTCATCGACGCGGCCGGTGATCCAGTAATAGCCATCGTCGTCACGGCGCGCGCCGTCGCCACTGAAGTAGCGATTTTTAAACGTCGAGAAGTAGGTTTGCTCAAAGCGATCGTGATCGCCAAACAGCGTGCGTGCCTGGCCGGGCCATGAGTCGACGATCACCAGGTTACCCTCGGTGGCACCGTCCAGCGTATTACCTTCGTTATCCACCAGCGCCGGCTGGACGCCAAAGAAGGGTTTGGTGGCCGAACCGGCCTTCAGCTCGGTGGCACCGGGCAGCGGCGTAATCATGAAGCCGCCGGTTTCGGTCTGCCACCAGGTATCGACGATCGGGCAACGGCTGTCGCCAATCTTTTTGTAATACCACTCCCAGGCTTCCGGGTTGATGGGCTCGCCGACCGATCCCATGATGCGCAGGCTGCTGCGCTGGGTGCCGGCAATCGCTTTATCACCCTCGGCCATCAGCGCGCGGATAGCGGTTGGTGCGGTGTACAGCAGCGTGACCTTATGTTTATCCACCACTTCCGCCATGCGGCTGGGCTGGGGCCAGTTGGGTACGCCTTCGAACATCAGCGTGGTGGCCCCGCAGGCCAGCGGACCGTAGATCAGATAGCTGTGCCCGGTAATCCAGCCCACGTCGGCGGTGCACCAGTACACATCATCGTCATGATAATCAAAAACATATTTGAAGGTGGTGGCAGCATACACCAGGTAACCACCGGTGGTGTGCAGCACGCCTTTCGGCTTGCCGGTGGAGCCGGAGGTATAAAGGATAAACAGCGGATGTTCGGCCTCGACCGCTACCGGCTGATGCTGATCGCTGGCTTTCGCCATCAGTTCATGCCACCACAGATCGCGGCCTTCGCGCCAGCCGGTCTCTTTGCCGGTGCGCTGGAACACCACCACGTTTTTCACGCTGGTGACGTTTGGATTGTTCAGCGCATCATCCACGTTTTTCTTCAGCGGAATGCTGCGTCCGGCACGCACGCCTTCGTCAGCGGTAATCACCAGTTTTGCACTGGAATCCACTACGCGTCCGGCCACCGCTTCAGGTGAGAAGCCGCCAAAAATGACCGAGTGCACGGCGCCGATGCGCGCGCAGGCCAGCATGGCGACCGCGGCTTCCGGCACCATCGGCATGTAGATCGCCACCACATCGCCTTTCTTCACACCAAGGCCGGTCAGCACGTTGGCAAAGCGGCAGACGTCGGCGTGCAGTTCACGGAAGGTCAGGGTTTTGCTTTCGCTGGCGTCATCGCCTTCCCAGATAATCGCCGGGTGATCGCCGCGCGTAGCCAGGTGGCGATCGAGACAGTTGGCGGCAAGGTTCAGCGCGCCATCTTCATACCAGCGAATCGAAATATTGCCGGGGGCAAACGAGGTATTTTTCACTTTGCTGTAGGGCGTCATCCAGTCGAGGATTTTGCCCTGTTCGCCCCAAAAGGCCTCAGGATCGTCAACCGACTGTTGATACAGCGCCGCATACTGGTCGGCATTTATCAGGGCATTCGCTGCAATGGCAGCGGGTACGGGATGCTTGTGTATTTGGCTCATGGCTGACCTCCTTGAAGATGTTAATCATATGTCAATCAAAGGTTAATTGAAGAGTGAGGCCGGGCTTTGTTTCTGTTTTGCAGTCTGGATCACGACCTTGTGTAAGGCTGAAAAGTGACCCAATTCAATCTGTTTACCGGCGCAGGAAATGAGGCAAAACCACTGGCTGGATCAATAAAATTATGAACCAGCCGGTTAAATAAGCAGCAAACAGACCGGCACGTTTTTTCAGCAATCCTGAATAGCTATGCGGAAAATTATCGAATTAACACTTTTCATAACAGCGAGTTATGACAGGCGCATGTCAGCAGCATTTTATGCTGCCTGGCTGTGCAGGATTTAAGCTATCGCCCCAGGGGTTGCATTTACCGTAGTGAAAATGGTACTTATCTCGGCCCTGTTCAGCAGGTATCAACTCAGGCTGCATCATCGCGCGGGCGCATAATGCCGGCGCAGCGGTAACCGATGCAGTCCATTATAACCCTCTATTTTATCGGGCTTTTGCTCACTTCCCTGTGTGTAATGTCTTCTGCACCTTCGCAGCAGAGCAAAGGGGTTTTAACTGAGGAAATAACGCGTTATGAAAGGTTTTAAACTCACCCTCGCGTGGCAGATTCTGATTGCCCTGATTCTCGGCGTTATCGTCGGAACCGTGCTGCATAATCAGCCAGACGATCGTGAATGGTTAATCACTAACATTCTTACTCCTGCCGGCGACATCTTTATTCATCTGATCAAGATGATTGTGGTGCCGATTGTTATTTCCTCACTGATTGTCGGCATCGCCGGCGTGGGTGATGCGAAAAAGCTCGGGCGGATTGGTGTGAAAACCATCATCTATTTTGAAGTGATTACCACCATTGCCATTGTGGTCGGCATCACGCTGGCCAACGTATTCCAACCCGGCAGCGGCATTGATATGTCAACGCTGGCAACGGTGGACATCTCTAAATACGAAGCCACAACGGAAGCGGTGCAGGGAGCGCCACATGGCCTGGTGACCACCATTCTGTCGCTGATCCCGCAGAATATTTTTGCCTCGCTGGTCAAAGGCGACATGCTGCCGATTATCTTCTTCTCGGTACTGTTTGGCATGGGACTGTCGGCGCTGCCGTCGGAGCATCGCGATCCGCTGGTGACCGTATTCCGTTCCATTTCCGAAACCATGTTTAAAGTGACGCACATGATCATGCGCTATGCGCCGGTCGGGGTGTTTGCGCTGATTGCCGTCACCATTGCTAACTTCGGTTTTGCCTCGCTTTACCCGCTGGCCAAGCTGGTGCTGCTGGTGTACGTGGCGATTCTGTTCTTTGCATTCGTAGTGCTGGGTGCGGTGGCGCGCTTCTGCAAGCTGCGTATTACGACCCTGATGCGCATTCTGAAAGATGAGCTGATTCTGGCGTATTCCACCTCCAGCTCAGAGACTGTGCTGCCGCGCATCATGCAGAAGATGGAAGCCTACGGCGCGCCGAAGGCGATCACCAGCTTCGTGGTGCCAACCGGCTATTCGTTCAATCTGGATGGTTCAACGCTGTATCAGAGCATTGCGGCGATCTTTATCGCCCAGCTGTACGGCATTGACCTGTCGCTGACCGATGAAATCATTCTGGTGCTGACCCTGATGGTGACGTCGAAAGGCATCGCGGGTGTGCCGGGCGTCTCGTTTGTGGTGCTGCTGGCTACGCTGGGCAGCGTCGGTATTCCGCTGGAAGGTCTGGCGTTTATCGCCGGTGTCGACCGTATCATGGACATGGCGCGCACCGCGCTCAACGTCATCGGTAACGCGCTGGCGGTGCTGGTTATTGCCCGCTGGGAAAACCAGTTTGATACCAAACAGGCCGCCGCCTACGAGCTGCAGCTGCGCACGCAAAATGCCAGCTAAGCGACACGCTCTCTGACTGAACCCGCCTTCTGGCGGGTTTTTTTATGTCCGCTGCCGCAAAAGGCAAAAAAATTGACCTGAGCAGGAGGAATTAAAAATTCTATATGATATATAGTTTCAAGAATAAATTATTCCTGAAGGGAGCGAACATGAACATTGATCTGAGCCAGATGATCACCGAGGGCCGCAACCCGGCGAGCCAGAACATTGACGAGCTGAACACGGAAGCGATGCTGCGCGTCATTAACGATGAAGACAAAAAAGTGGCGCTGGCGGTGGAAGCTATCGTGCCGCAGATTGCTGAGGTGGTGGATGCCATCACGGCGGCATTCAGCCAGGGCGGACGTCTGATTTACTGCGGTGCCGGGACCTCCGGCCGTCTCGGTATTCTCGATGCCAGCGAATGCCCGCCCACGTTCGGCACGCCGCGCAGTCAGGTGGTCGGGCTGATCGCCGGCGGCCACACCGCCATTTTACAGGCGGTGGAAAACGCCGAGGACAATCGCGAGCAGGGAGCGCAGGATTTAAAAGATATCGACTTTTCGGCGCGCGATGTGCTGGTCGGCATTGCTGCCAGCGGCCGCACACCTTATGTGCTCGGTGCGCTGGCCTGGGCGAAGCAGCAGGGCGCCTTCACCGCCGCGCTGACCTGTAATCCCAACAGCGCCATGTCGCAGGCGGCGGACGTCGCCCTGACGCCGGTGGTAGGCCCGGAAGTGGTCACCGGCTCGTCACGCATGAAAGCCGGCACCGCGCAGAAGCTGGTGCTCAATATGCTGACCACCGGCGCCATGATCCGCAGCGGCAAAGTGTACGGCAACCTGATGGTCGATGTAGAAGCCACCAATCAGAAACTGGTGCAGCGGCAAATCAACATCGTTAAGCAGGCCACCGAATGTGACGATGCCCGCGCACAGCAGGCGCTGGCAGCGTGCGGCGGCCACTGTAAAACCGCCATTGTGATGATACTGGCGGACCTGAACGCCGATGACGCGCAGGCGCTGCTGGCGCAGAACCACGGCTTTATCCGCCAGGCATTACACCACGCAGGAGCGCAATGATGGCGGCGATCACTGAAAGCTTATTACGCGATATCCTGCAGGCGGTCGGCGGCGCAGGCAACGTGGTGCACTGCGGTAACTGCATGACGCGTCTGCGTCTGACGCTGGCCGATGCCGCGCGGGTCGACAGCGCCCGGCTGAAAACGCTGCCCGGCGTGCTGGGCGTGATTGACAGCGATGCCCAGTTGCAGATTGTGCTCGGTCCTGGCAAAGCGCAAACCGCAGCGGAAAAAATGCAGGTGATGCTGAACAGCGCCACGCCAGAGGCGCCGGGCGATCTGCACAGCATTGCCAGCGCGCAGAAGCAGCAGATGAAAGCGAAGCAAACCAGCGCGCTGCACCGTTTTCTCTCCTGCTTTGCCACCATTTTTACCCCGCTGATCCCGGGCTTTATCGGTGCCGGATTGCTGCTGGGATTTGCCACGCTGATTGAGCAGGTGTGCCATCTCAATCAGCCCGGGGAACACGCCCGCTGGCTGCTGGATACCGTGGCTTATATGAAGGTGTTCGGCAAAGGGTTGTTCACCTTCCTCAGCATCTTAATCGGCTATAACGCGCAGAAAGCGTTTGGCGGCACCGGCGTGAACGGTGCGATTATCGCCTCGCTGTTTGTGCTGGGTTATGTCCCGAACGCGACCGTCGGCTATTACAGCGGCATGCAGGATTTCTTCGGCCTGACTATCGATCCGCGCGGCAATATTATTGGCGTGCTGCTGGCGGCGATATTTGGTGCCTGGCTGGAGAAACAGCTGCGCAAAATTATCCCGGATAATCTCGATATGATCCTTACCTCGCTGCTGACGCTGTTAATTACCGGCGCGGTGACGTTCCTGGTGATCATGCCGATTGGCGGCGAGCTGTTTAAAGGCATGTCGTGGCTGTTTATCCACCTGAACAATAACCCGTTCGGCTGTGCCATTCTGGCCGGTTTATTCCTGATTGCGGTGATGTTCGGCATTCACCAGGGTTTTATTCCGGTCTATTTTGCGCTGATGGAAACCCAGGGTTTCAATTCGCTGTTCCCGATACTCGCCATGGCCGGAGCCGGTCAGGTCGGTGCTTCGCTGGCGCTGTGGTGCAAAGCCGACAAGCATTCGCTGCTGCGCAGCCAGATTAAAGGTGCCATCGTGCCAGGTCTGCTGGGCGTCGGTGAGCCGCTTATCTATGGCGTGACGCTGCCGCGTCTTAAACCGTTTATTACCGCCTGCTTCGGCGGTGCGCTGGGCGGCTTCTTTATCGGGCTGGTGGCGTGGCTCGGACTGCCGGTGGGCATGAACACGGTGTTTGGCCCGTCAGGACTGGTGACGCTGCCGCTGATGACCTCTTCGCAGGGCATCTTTGCCGGTATGGCGGTCTATCTGGTGGGGCTGATCGTGGCGTGGATCGGCGGCTTCGTCTTTACCTGGTGGGGAGGCACCAAAAATGTCGATTTGAGTTAGAAAAGTCCGCGCCAGCAGACCGTCAAGAGGTCTGATGTCATTAAATGGATGATTTTGCTGCAATTGTGGCCTGGCTCACAATTGCAGCATTTCGTTAACGCTGCTTATTATTGAGCGTGAGAATTATCACCCATCCAGACTTTACTGGAGTGGCTGAAGATAAATCACGTGATATTAATGCGTTATCACTATAAGCCTTATGTAAACCAGGGTTATAGCCTTTCATTTTCTGCGAAATTCTTATTTCATTCCGATAAATATCCCCGGGCTCGCTTTTGATCTGTGCAGCCATAAAGTCTATATAAGCAACAGCTTTCTCCTCATTTTCACGCATCAGCGGCACCCTCTGTGCCCATAATTAACCACTTGATTCGTTTTGTGAAAATAGAGTTCGCCCATCTGCCCCTTTGTTCTTTTTTCGCTGTGCTTTCACAGCGTCGCTGATTGCTTGTTACTGGAGGTTGTATGAGATTCACCAGGAATCCCATTGCGTTAGGGATCGTCGCTGCGCAGGCGGTGTTTTATTTCCCCGGCGTGGGGGAAGCGGCAACACTGGGCGCGTATAATCCGCGCGATAACGACCAGCAGAGCGGCGCGCTGATCGTTAACGGCGGCAGCGCAACCTTAACCGGTAATCAGGCGTTTGAGCCGGGCATTGACGGGGCGGTCAACACCACGCTCGGCCAGGTGACCATCGCGGCGGGCGCACAATACCTTAATCAGGCACGTCTCGATCCCGGTCCGCAAAACCTCGCCATCACCGTGCCGGATCCCACTACCGGCGGCAATACCACCTTTCAGGTGTTTGATTCCGCCAGCCTGGTGGCGCAGGCACCGGTTACCGCCAGCACGGTGGTGCCGGATCTGCAAAACGTGAATGACAATCAGTATATCGACGCGCGCATCGCCGACGTCAGCGGCAGCGGCAGTTCGCTGGATGTCAGCATTGGTCAGGCTAACGCCAATAGCAGCGCCAGCACCAACGCCTGGACCATGGCGGCCAAAAACACCACGCTGTTTCAGGTCAGTAACGGCGGCACCCTAAACTGGAACAACAACAACCGCATCACCTTTAACGGTTCTGCAGCCAACGTCTCCGGCGGCCAGGTGACCGATAGCCTGGCGGTACAAAATCTCGCGACCTATAACGGCAGCTTTAGCGTGCAGACGCTGGACGGCAAAACCACCGCCTTCAACGTCACCAATGCCAGCCAGCTGCAAAGCTACAATAACTGGCTGGTGAGCCAGCTGCAGGCCGGCAATCTCGCGCCGGCCAGCTACCTCAGCGCGTTCAATCAGGCGGTCACTATCACCAACGGCGATATTGTCTATAACGTCAGCGCCACTGCGCCGGATGAAGTGACGCAGCCGATAGGTAGCCGCGTGGTGATCAATGCCGAAGGCGCCGGTTCGCAGGTCACTATCGCCGCCGGTAAAACGCTGGAAGTGGTAGGGGCCAGCGATGGCGCGGTACGCGTGGCCAATGGGGCCAATGCTACCATCGACGGGAAACTGGCGAGCCGCGGCACCGCGCTGGCGCTGGATGGCGCGACGGCTACCAACAGCAGCAGCGGCGTCATCAACGGCGGTTTCCTCAACCGTATTGATGGCACCGGCGTCGGCGCGGCCAGCAACAACGCCACGGCGGTAACGGTGCAAAACGGCGGTGATTTCACCAACAATGGCGTGCTTAACCTCGGTACCACCGGCAGCAATCTGACCAACGGCGTGGCGGGCATCCGTCTTGATGCCAATGCGCAGGCCAGCAACAGCGGCAATATCAACGTGGGCGTCAACGGTTCCAGCGCGCGCGGCACCACCTCCGGCGTGCTGCTCACCACCGACAGCAGCCGATTTACCAACATCAGCGGCGGCACGATTTATCTCGGGCGAGGCGCGCAGAACAGCCTGAGCGACAACGTGGCGGAGACAGCCCTGAACCAGAGCGGGCTGACCAGCGGCATTGCGCTGCTGGCCAACGGTAGCGCCACCAACGACGGGGCGATTGTGATTGGCTCGCGCGTACAGAACGCCGCCGGGATGTCGGTCAGCGGTGCCAGCAATGCCACGCTGATCAACAGCGGCACCATCGACGTCAACGGCAGCGCTGCGCGCGTGCCGCGCGAGAATGTCGGCATGCTGGTCACTAACAGCAACGGTACGCTGGAGAATCGCGGCACCATCAACCTCAACGGCGTTAACGGCACCGGCCTGAAAGTGCTGGCCACCAGTGGTAACAGCGCCGCCGCCAGCTCCACCGGGACCATCAACGTAGCAGGCGGAGCCGATCCGGCCAGCGGCACGCGCAACTTTGGCGTGTGGGTGGAAGGCCAGGGCAGCGGCACTGCCGCAGCGAACGTGGACGGGCCGATTAACCTCACCGGCAACGGCGCGATTGGCGTGCACGCGCGCGGCAACGCCACGGTTAACGTCACGCAGAATGCCATTCCCCGCTTCAGCACCGGCAGCAATCAAATTGGTTTTTTTGCCTATGGCCCGAATGCGCTGATCAACGTAGACGATAACAACGCGTTTGACGTCACCACCACTAACTCGACGCTCTTCCGCATCGAACAGGGCGCGACGTTTGACGGGACTAATACCACGCTGACCGCCTCCGGCGCGGGTGCGGTGGCGGTGAACGGCACCGGCGGTGGCGGAACATTGGTGAAGACCAACAACGCCACGATTAACGCTAGCGGCACCGGTGCCACCGGCGTCAATATCGAGGGCGGTGCGCAGGGCAATATTGACGCGGCGACCACCATTACCCTCAGTGGCAGCAACGCCACGGGCGCGATTGCCGACGGGCAGAAACATACGCTGACCGGCGCCAACAGCCGTGCGCCGGTCGCCAGCACGCGGCTGACCTCCGCCGCAGAACTCAACTCGGCGCAGAACGGCATCACCGGCTATCTGGCACGCAACCGCGCGCAGCTCAGCAACAGCGGCAACATTAACTTCAGCGGGGCCAATACCACCGGCCTGCGCGTGGAGAGCGGGGCGACCGGCAGCAACAGCGGCAACATCAGCATCAGCGACGGCGGCACCGGTATCGCGGTGAACAGCGCGGGCAGCACCTTCGCTACCACCGCCAGCAACAGCGGCAACATCGACGTCAATGGCGGCAGCAGCTCCCGCCGTACGCGCGGCGTCAGCGCCAGCGGTAGCCAGGCGGTGGCGAACCTCAACGGCGGCACGCTCACGCTCAACGGCAGTGGCGCCATCGGCGCCGAAGCGCTGGACGGTGCGCTGGTGAATATCGCCGCCGGATCGACGCCGATCTTTAACAATAGCGACCAGATCGCCTATCACGCTGCAGGTAACGGATCGCGCATTCGCGCCGCCACCAGCGCGCTGGATGTCAGCACGCGTGGTTCCACCGGCTACCGCCTTGACGACGGCGCGGCGCTGAGCTTCAGCACGCCGAACAGCCTGATCGCCAGCGCCGCCAGCAGCACCGGCGTGATTGTCTCGGGTAGCGGCAGCAGCCTTAACAGCGCCAACCTCAATCTGACCGCCAGCGGCGAGGAGAGCACCGCCGTGCGCGTCGAGGGCGGTGCCGCGGCGACGCTCGACGGCAGCAGCAACATCACACTCAGCGGCAACAACGCGGTGGGCGTGCTGGTGAATACGCTGCGCAGCGATCTCAGTAATGCGCTGGACGGCAGCGCTGCCGCCACCCGCGTCACCAGCAACGCCCGCATCAGCGGCGCTGGCAACGGTGCCGTTGGCTTTGACCTGACCAACGGCGCGGAACTCGAGAACAATGGCGCAGTGACGCTGACCGGCAGCAACAGCATCGGCATGCGCTCGCGCGCCGGCAGCACGCTGACCAACAATGGCGTGGTTAACGTCAGCAACGGCACCGGGTTAGATGTCGGCGGCAGCGGCACCACGCTGGCGCAGGGCGGCAGCATCAATGTCGATAACGGCGTGGCCGGCGTGCGCATCAGCGACGGCGCACAGCTGGCATTGACCGGTAGCGATACGCTGATCACCACGCGCGGCACGGCGCATGGCATTTTGCTCGACAGCGGCGCGGCGGCGCTCAGCGCGCGCGACGCCACCATCAACGTACTGGGCAGCGGCAACGGCATCGAAAACCGCGCGGAGCTGGGCAACGTTAGCCTGAGCAACCTGACACTCAACGTTGGCGATGGCAACGGCATCCGCACTGCCGTCGCGTTCGATCCTGCCTCCACCGTGACCACCAATGTATCCGGCAGCGGTAACGGCCTGACTATCGCCAACGCCGATGGATCGACCACCGGCGGCGATCTGACGCTGGGTTCGGGTTACGTTTTCAATGTCACCGGCGCCGGCGGCACCGGGATTCGCGCCAACACCACGGGAAATATCGTCACCGCCGCCAGCGTCAATATCACTAATGCGGCAGGCGGTTCGGCACTGGTCTCCAGCACTGCCGGCACCATCGTCAACAGCGGCACGCTGCGCTCCAGCAGCCTGACGGCACCGGTGGTCGATCTGCGCGGCGGCAAAACGGTATTCGAAAACCTCGGTACTATCGTGACGGCCACGGCGCAAAGCGTGGCGGTGGCGGGCAGTAACGCCGACGATGTGATTTTGCTGACCCAGGGTGACGTGCTGGGCGACATCAATCCTGGCGGCGGCAGCGATACGTTCCGCTGGACCGGCGGCACGCTCAACGGCAGCCTGACCATGGGCGCAGACAACAACAATATCGCCGAGGTCAGCGGCGTCGATCTCAGCACTACTTACCATCTCACCAGCGGCAACGGCACCGGTAACAGCCTGACCTTCGACCAGATTACGGCGCGCGGCGGCAGCTTCAGCGCGGATGACCTGAGTAAAGGCGTTAACCTCGGCAGCGGCTGGAGCATCATTAACTTCGCGGATAGCCGCTGGACGCTGACCGACAACCTGCAGCTGGCGCACAGCACCATCAACATTGATGGGCGCTCAACGCTGTACGCCGGTGACAACGTGCATCCCACACTGGCGGGCGGCACAGCGGATTCGCTGCAGGTGAATAACAGCGGTACGCTGGACCTCACCAATGGCGGCGGTTCGCCAGGTAATACGCTGGACATCAACGGCTCGCTGGCGTCGATGGGCGGTCAGGCGAATCTGGTGACGCGCCTCAATGACGGCGGCGCGCTGAGCAACCAGTTCACCGACCACATCAACGTCAGCGGTAACGCCAGCGGCACCACGCTGCTCAACGTCAGGCTGGATGCGGCAAGCAGTGCGGCGCTCACCGATCGCAACCGCAACGGCGGCATTGAGGGCAATGAAGGCATTTCGCTGGCGCAGGTGGGCGGCAACGCCGGCCAGAACAGCTTTGCGCTCAGGGATGGCTATCTCGGTGCCGGACCGTGGCAGTACCGGCTGTACAGCTTCGCGCCGGGCAGCAGCGATCCGGCGCAGCGCCTGCTGAGTGGCAGCGGCAACAATTACTGGGATTACCGGCTGGCAAACTACTACGTGTGCGAGGACAGCGACAGCTGCCAGCCAGCGCTGGTGACCAGCGGATTTGGCACGCCACAGCGATACGATGCGCGTCCGGCGGTGGTGCCGCAGGTGCCCTCGTACATTTCGGCACCGGTTGGCCTCGCCTATTACACCGCCGCGATTATTGATGACCTGCACAAGCGTCTTGGCGAACTGCGTCACGAGCAGACGCGCCCGGCGGGTCAAGGCGGTGAGATGTTCCTGCGCTATATCGGCTCGAACCTGAAATACAAAAGCGACCGCAGCTTTAGCGATTACGGCTACGGGTTTGACCTCGACTACAGCGCGGTGCAGCTTGGCGGCAATCTGCTGCGTCTCGACGGTGAGCAGGACAGCCTGCGCGGCGGCGTGGCCTACACGCGCGGCAATACGCGCATCCGTCCGCAGGCGGCAGACGGTTACAGCAGCACCAGCTTCGATAGCGACAGCCTGGCGCTGTACGGCACCTGGCAGCGCCAGAGCGGCTTTTACCTTGACGGCGTGCTGTCGTTTGACTGGCATCGTGGTGAAACCGACATTGCGCGCCAACAGCGCGAGGCAAAGCTGAAGGGCCACGGCTGGACCGCCTCGCTGGAGAGCGGTTATCCGTTTGAACTCGGCGAGGGCTACAAGCTGGAGCCGCAGGCGCAGCTGATGTACCTGAAACTGAACATGAACGATTTCACGGATGAGGACAATAACCAGGTGCGCTATGGCGATTATCACCAGACGATTGGCCGTCTCGGCGTGCGTCTCGACCGCAGCTGGACTGATGACAGCAACCGCCAGTACACGCCTTATCTGCGCGCGAATTATTACAAAGGCTGGGGCGGCACGGCGCAGACATCGGTGTCGGCTGCCGATAACCCGGCGCTCGGCGCCAGCTTCAGCAGCGGTAATTTTGGCCAGATGTGGGAAGTGGGTGCCGGCGGCACGGTGACGCTGCAGCAGGATGTGTCGCTGTACGCCGAAGCGGATTACCGCAAGGAGATCGACGGCAACGGCGCCAGAGGCTGGCGTTACAACCTCGGCGTGCGCTGGCAGTTCTGACAGTATGTGCAAATGACGCGGTCGCCGTGAACGGCGACCCTACGAGAATGGGCATGTTGCGGGATGTGCAGGGATGCGGTCGCCGTGAACGGCGACCCTACGAGAATGGGCATGTTGCGGGATGTGCAGGGATGCGGTCGCCGTGAACGGCGACCCTACAAAATGGGGCATGCTGCGGGGTGCGCAGGGATGCGTTCGCCGTGAACGGCGACCCTACAAAATGGGGCATGCTGCGGGATGTGCAGGGATGCGGTCGCCGTGAACGGCGACCCTACAAGAATGGGGCATGCTGTGGGATGTGCAGGGATGCGGTGATGGCACGTTTTTCTGTAGGGTGCGCATTCATGCGCACCGCTGCCGACACGCCGTTCAGCCAAAGCTCGATCTCATTTACCCTAAATGATTTTTTATCGATCCCGCCCGCGGCCAGAACTGTGAAGCGCCGCGCACTCCGGCTTTATTAAGAACAAAAATTAAATAGCCGCGCTAAAGCCAGGCCATTGTGCTGCCGAAAAGGTAAAAAAGTATTATCGATTTCTCTTCAGCCTGCGTTTTGCAAGGACTCACACATGCGTAATAACCAGCCCATCACCCAGCGTGAATTCGTCTTCGACGATCGCGCCACGCTGATGTCGACCACCGATCTCAACAGCCACATTACCTACGCCAACGACGCCTTTATTGAGGTCAGCGGATTCAGCCCGGAAGAGGTCAACGGCCAGCCGCACAACATGGTGCGTCATCCGGATATGCCGCCGGAAGCGTTCGCCGATATGTGGAGCACGCTGAAGCAGGGCGAACCCTGGACTGCGCTGGTCAAAAACCGGCGCAAGAATGGCGATCACTACTGGGTGCGCGCCAATGCCATTCCGGTGGTGCGCGAGGGCAAGCTGCAGGGCTATATGTCGGTACGCACCAAACCGTCGGCGGAGGAGGTCCGTCAGTGCGAGGCGCTGTATCGTGATTTTCGTGAAGGGCGTGCCAAAGGGCGTCGTTTTCATAAGGGACTGATTGTTGGCAGCGGCTGGCGGCGACTGGCCTCAGTGCTGAAAACGCTGCCGCTGCGCTGGCGCATCCGCAGTACGCTGATCGCGCTGCTGCCGCTGTCGGTGCTGGGCGTCTGGCTGCTGGGCATGGCACCGCTGGCGATCGGCTGCTTCAGCGGCGGCATGGCCGGGCTGCTACTGCTGGCCAGCCTGTGGCTGGAGCAGCAGATTTCGCGCCCGATGGAGCGCATGTGCCGCCAGGCGCTGAGCGTGGCGACCGGCGCCAGCCACAAAGTCGAGCACATCGATCGGGTGGATGAGATCGGCATGACGCAGCGCGCTATCGGCCAGCTGGGTCTGATGTTCCGCTGGCTGGTGGATGACGTCAGCGGCCAGGCGATCAATGTCCTGAGTGCCAGCGACGCCATCGCGCGCAGCAATGATGAACTGAGCCGTCGCACCGAGCAGGCGGCGGCGAACGTGCAGCAAACGGCGGCGACCATGAACGAAATGACCGCCACGGTCAAAAGCAACACGGAAACCGCCAGCGAAGTGAATACGCTGTCGGCCAGCACCAGCGCAGCGGCGATCAAAGGCGGTGAAGTGATGCAGGAGATGGTCGGCATGATGGCGGAAATTGCCGACAGCTCGAAGCGTATCGCCAACATCACCAGCGTGATCGACGGCATCGCTTTCCAGACCAATATTCTGGCGCTGAACGCGGCGGTGGAAGCGGCACGTGCCGGTGAGCAGGGTAAAGGCTTTGCGGTGGTAGCGGGCGAGGTGCGCAATCTGGCACAGCGCAGCGCCAAAGCCGCCAGCGAGATCAAAAACCTGGTGGAAACCAGCGCCGGCCGTGTGCAGTCGGGCAGCGATCACGCCGATGCGGCCGGCCACACGATGCAGGCGATTGTCGATCAGGTGCAGAATGTCACCGCCCTGATTGCGCAAATCAGCGCGGCGACGGCCGAACAATCCATCGCGCTGAGCGAAGTCAGTAGCGCGGTGGAGGATCTCGACGACATCACCCATCAGAACGCGGCGCGCGTGGCGGAAGGCGCAGAAGCCTCCGGCCGAATGGCGCATCAGGCCAACCGGCTGGTTGAAGCGATCAGCGTGTTTCGCTAAGTTTCACGACGCTTCACGTCCGGCGCGCAGCGCGCCGGGCGGTGTGCCGACAATGCGTTTGAAGGCGCGACTGAAGGCAGCCAGTGAACCGTAACCGAGGTGGAAAGCCACGCTCTCCACCGCTTCGCCATCGTTAACTATGCGCTCCACCGCCAGACGCATGCGCAGTTCGGTGAGGTAGCGCAGCGGCGTCATGCCGGTGGCGTTTTGAAAGCGCGCGGCAAACACCGAGCGTGAGCTGCCGGATTCGCGCGCCAGCCGCTCCACCGTCCAGTTTTCGCCGGGCGCGCGGTGCATGGCCGCCATCGCCAGGCTGAGGCGCGGATCGCGCAGAGCCTGCACCAGCCCGCTGCCCTGGCCACAGCCATTCTCCACCCAGCCCCGCACAATTTGCGCCGCCACCACATCGGCCAGCCGCGACAAAATGCCGGCAAAGCCCGCTTTGCGCTGACGTGTTTCACGCTCCATGGCATCCAGAATCGGCTGGATTTCCGGGTATTGCGCCAGCAGCGTGCTGACCAGCATCACGTCAGGCATGGTATGCACCAGCGGCTGCATGCCGCCCAGCTCAAACGCCATGCAGGCGCTGAATAAAATCACATCGCTGTCGTCCGGGCAGGCATCCGCGTCCGGCGCATCGTTAATCGCGCACACGCTGTCACAGATGGGTTTGCTGTTAAACGTGGCGATCGGCACGCACACCGCATCTTCGCCGGAGATTAGCGCGTGCGGCTTACCGTGCGGAATCAGCAGTGCATCGCCCGCCTGCAGCGGATAGACGGTGCCGGAAGCGGAGCGAATCAGCAGCGAGCCGCGGCCAACAAAATGCAGCTGTGCCTTGCCCGGCGCGTCATCATATTGCAGGCCAAACGGCGCATGCAGCGCGATGCGCTGATATTTGACGCCGTACAGGCGCATGCCCATCAGCAGTTCGCTGGTCAAATCTTCATAGCGGCTCATACAATCCAGACGAATTATCAAAAAACAAAGTTTCTGTATCATAGATCGTCTTGCGTCGTCTCTCTATGCTTACAGCCTGATATTTTGTGATGGGGATCGCAGATGAGTCTGGATACTGAAGTAGTGGAAACAAGCATTGCGGTAGAGAAACCCGCATGGGGCGCGGTGTTCGCCATGGCGTTTGGCGTCTTCGGCCTGATCACCGCAGAATTTCTGCCGGTGAGCTTGCTGACACCGATTGCCGACTCGCTGCGCGTCAGCGAAGGGCAGGCGGGCCAGACGGTCACGGTTACCGCGCTGGTGGCGCTGCTGACCAGCCTGGTAATTGGTAACGTCACGCGCCGCCTCGACCGCCGCCTGGTGATGCTGGCGTTCACGTTACTGCTCATCGCCTCGGCGCTGCTGGTGGCGTTTGCCGAAAATCTGCCGATGATTTTACTGGCGCGCGTGCTGCTCGGCATGGCGATTGGCGGCTTCTGGACGCTGTCGACCGCCATTACCATGCGGCTGGTGCCCGCCGATCAGGTGCCGCGCGCGCTGTCGATTGTGTTCAGCGGTATTTCGCTGGCCACCATCATTGCCGCGCCGCTGGGCAGCTATCTTGGCGGGCTGATTGGCTGGCGTAACATCTTCCTGCTGACCGGTGTTTTGGGCGTGCTGGCGCTGTTCTGGCAGTTCTTCACCCTGCCGTCGATGCCGCCGGAGAACAAAGCGCGCAGTGGCGGCGTGCTGGACCTGCTGCGTCAGAGCGTGATGCGCTGGGGCATGCTGGCGGTGATCATGATGTTTACCGGCCATTTTGCCTTCTTTACCTATCTGCGCCCGTTCCTGGAAACCAGCGCGCAGCTGAATGTGAATCAGCTGTCGCTGGTGCTGCTGGCGTTCGGCGTGGCGAACTTCTTCGGCACCTCGCTGGCCGCGTGGCTGGTGACGCGCAGCGTGTCGCTGACGCTCACCGGCATGGCGCTGGTGATGAGCGTGACGGCGGTGCTGCTGGTGAGCTTTGGCCACGTCTCCTGGCTGGTGGCGAGCGGCGTCGCGCTGTGGGGGCTGGCGTTTGGTTCAATGCCGACTGGCTGGTCAACCTGGCTGTCGCGCGCGGTGCCGGACGACGCCGAATCGGGCGGCGGGCTGCTGGTGGCCACTATTCAGCTGGCGATCACCGCCGGTGCGGCGGCCGGTGGCTGGATGTTCGATCTGCAGGGCGCGGGCGGCGTATTCCTTGCCAGCGGCGTGCTGATGCTGCTGGCCGCCATCACCATCTTTACCCGCGTGCGGCATCACGGTTAAATCCGTTACCGCCATCAGGCGCGCCGCGACACGCTTCAGGGTGTGTCGCGGCGCCGCTTTTGCCGCGTATGCCTGGTCTCACCAATCACAGCAATAAATCCTGCCTTTTATTCAAATCGTGGTTTTTTAACCCTTTGCGCACAGGTTGCGCTAAACGTGCTTTTTATAGTCAAAATATTCGAATGACTTAGGCAAATCTCTGCGCTTTTTTTTGATCGGTTGCCGGCCTACTATATATCTCATCAAGGCGATGTCGCCTTATTCAATCAAACATCATTAAGGAAATGACCATGAAAACCATCAAAACTTTTGCTGCTGTTATTGCTCTCTCTGTTCTGCCATTTGCCAGCTTCGCGCAAAGCGTGACCGCTACCGCCTCTACGCTTGACGGTGCTGAAGCGCAAATCGCTGCTAAAGCGCAGGAAATTGGTGCTTCCTACAAAGTGACTGAAGCCAACTTCAACAACGGCGTTCACATGACCGCAGAACTGACCCAATAACTTTGCCATACCCTCTGTGCTGACAGGGTGCCTTCGGGCGCCCTGGCGGCGTTGCTAACGCCATAAAATCCTGTCCCTTTTCCGCATAAATGATTATTATTCGCAAAAACTAACATCCTTATCGGCTCGCCTCGGGCTGAATTTCTTATTGGTTGCAATGTCGGGCTTTCATTTCACTGCCGCACGGCGGTGGTTTTGCTATGGAGAAGTTATGAAAGCGAATAAAACAATGCAGTGGGCGCTGCGTCCGCTACTGGTGGCCACGGCGTTGCTGTCCTGCAGCGCGCTGCAGGCGGCGGAAACGCAGCCGCTCAATCAGCCGATCGCCAAAGGCGCCTACGAACTGGCCTTCAGCAACAGCGACAACGCGCTGTTCCTCGCCACGGCGCAAAACGCCGGCAATCCGCAGGGCGGTACCGTGTACCGTCTCGATCCGCAGAATCTGGCGGTGAAGCAAACCATCAGCACTGAACTGAAGACCTTTGGTGCCGCCATCAATCAGCACACCAACGTGCTGTACTTTGGCAACACGGTCAACGGTGCGCTGACGGCAGTGGATGCCAGCAGCGGTAAGGTGATCAACACACTGGTGCTGGATAGCCGCAAGCGCGGTGACACGGTTCGTCCGCTGCAGCCGCGTGAACTGGTCGCGGATGCGCTAACCAATCGCGTGTACATCACCGGTCTCGGCGCGCAAAGCGTGGTGTGGGTGGTGGATGGCAAAACACTCCAGCTCATCAGCACTATCCCGAATACCGGCAAAATGGGCACCGGGCTGGCACTGGATGCCGCCGCGCAGAAACTGTATGTCACCAATGCCGATGGCGAGCTGGTCACCATCAATACCCGCCTGAACGCGATTGAAAAGCGCCAGAAAATTGACGGTGATAAAGAGCACTTTTTCCTGAATATTGCGCTGGATAGCAAAGGCCACCGCGCTTTCCTCAGCGATGCGAAGCAGCCGCAGGTGCTGGTGCTGGATACCCGCACGCAGCAGGTGATTCAGCGTATTGAGGTACCGGAATCGCTGGCGGTGCTGTTCAATGCTGACCGTGACGAGTTGTATGTCACGCACCGTAAAGCCGGTGAGATCAGCATCATCGATGCCAGCAGCTATAAAGTGAAACGCACGGTGAAAGCGCCGGGCCTGCCGAACAGCCTGGCGCTCTCCGCCGATGGCAACACGCTGTTCGTCAGCATCAAGCAGCCGGGCTCACGCAAGGAACCGCCAAAAAACCCGGACAGCGTGTTACGCATCGCGCTGTAGGGCGTAATTATCCGAAACTCAGGGGCGACGTGTGTCGCCCTTTGCATTTCCGGCCTTGATCCCCCCTTTCCCGCCCGGCTTACGCTACCTTTAGGACGACAACACCTAAGGGGAGAGTGCAATGAGCCAGTTTTTTATGCATGAAAAAAACGATCTGGTGAACGAAGCGATCGAAGGCGTGTTACTCAGCACACCGTGGCACAACCTGACCCGTCTCGATCTGGGCGATGAGATTCGCGTGGTGGTGCGTTCGGACTGGGATAAAAGCAAAGTCGCACTGATTTCCGGCGGTGGCTCCGGCCACGAACCGGCGCACGCGGGCTTTGTCGGCAAAGGGATGCTGACCGCTGCGGTGTGCGGCGATATCTTCGCCTCGCCGAGCGTTGATGCGGTGCTGAACGCCATCGTTAACGTCACCGGTGAGGCGGGCTGTCTGCTGATTGTGAAGAACTACACCGGTGACCGCCTCAACTTTGGCCTCGCAGCGGAAAAGGCGAAAAATCTTGGTTACAAGGTGGAGCTGGTGATGGTGCAGGACGATATCGCGCTGCCGGAAAATCCGCAGCCGCGCGGCATTGCCGGCACCGTGCTGGTGCACAAAATCGCCGGCTACGCTGCGGAGTACGGCCAATCGCTCGACGAGGTTAAAGCGCTGGCGCAGCGCACCATCGACGCCACGTCCTCCATCGGCCTGGCGTTTGCCACCTGTCACATTCCGGGTGAAAAGCGCGACGATCGCGTGGCAGCCGGTCATAGCGAGCTGGGGATGGGCATTCACGGTGAGCCGGGCGTGATCACGCTGGATACGCAAAACAGCCGCAAAATTACCAGCATCATGACCGATCAGCTGGCGCAGGCGCTGCCCGACGGCAAACAGGCGCTGTTGATGATCAACAATCTCGGCGGCTTTTCCCAGCTGGAGCTGGCGCTGCTCACGCGCGAGGTACTGCAGTCGCCGCTGGCGGCGCGCATCACCCATTTAATTGGCCCGGCAACGCTGGTCAGCGCGCTGGATATGAAAGGGTTTTCGCTGACGCTGCTGGCGCTGGAAGAGGCGTTTTTCGAGGCGCTGCATGCGCCGGTGCAGGTGCTGGGCTGGACGCCGATGTACGACTTTGCGCCCATCAGCCTGCAGCGCGCTGAACGCATCGGCAGCGTGCTGGATTTCGATCCTTCTGATAACGCTGAAGTGGCGCAGGTGGTTGAGCGCGTGACGCAGACGCTGATCGATCTGGAGAGCGAGCTGAATGCGCTGGACGCCAAAGTCGGCGATGGCGATACCGGCTCGACCTTTGCCGCCGGCGCGAAGAAAATCCAGCGCGGCCTGCGTGAACAGCAGTTGCCGCTGGATGAGCTGCCTACGCTGCTGGCGCTGGTGGGCGAACAGCTGGCGACGGTGATGGGCGGATCGAGCGGAGTGCTGATGTCGATTCTGTTTACTTCGGCCGGACAGCAGCTGGAAGAGGGCAGCACGCTGCCGCAGGCGCTGATGCATGGACTGGAGCGGATGAAGCACTACGGCGGCGCGCAGCCGGGACATCGCACGCTGGTGGATGCGCTGCAGCCGGCACTGGAAGCGTTAGCAGCCGGAGAGTCGCTGGCTGCGGCGGCCGCCGCTGCGCAACGGGGCGCCGACGCGACGGCGCAGATGCAGAGTGCGAAGGCGGGCCGTTCGGCTTATCTGAATCAGCAGAGTCTGGATGGCGTGAAAGATCCGGGCGCGTACGCCATCGAGAAGGTGTTTGCGGTGCTGGCGGGCTGAAGATGGGGCGGATGGGTGCGGGGTTCGCCCTCACCCTAACCCTCTCCCGCGGGCGGGAGAGGGGACTGTTCTGAGTGATGTCGGAGTACAGTGCGGTTCTGCCTCCGAGCCTTTTCCGCTTACTCCGAGGCTTCGCGCAGCATCTCTTCGTGCGGAATATCCTGCAGAATCTGCTCAAAGCTGCGCAGACGTTTGTAGATCGACATCAGCGTAATCAGCGTGGACCACGACGTAATCAGATACTGGAACGACGAGCGCACCTGATCGAACACGTTGGTGATCTGGTTAAGCAGCCCCAGCGTAATGGTGCCCGCGACAATGGAAGGGAACAGCACGAACAGCCCGAACACATTGTCCACCTGCAGGTAGAGAATGCGCGTGATGTTGAAATAGAGGTAGTGGAAATAGAGGCGGAAATAGTTGTGACGCACGCGGCTGAACAGCTCCTGCACCGTGGGCGGTGCGGCGCGCTGCGGATCGTCCTCGCCGTACACCAGCTCTTTACGGTACGCGGCTTCCACCCGCTGATTGCGGAACTCCAGCCCCGGCAGTTTAATTCCCACCAGCGCCAGCAGCGCGGTACCAAACAGCGACCACAGCAGCGCGGCGATCACCAGCGCATAAGGGATATTGCCGAGAATCGGCACTTCCTTCACGTGGTGCGACAGCGTCACCAGCACCGGCAGAAACGCCACCAGCGTCATGATGGCCTGAATAAAGCTGATGCCCCAATCCTGCAGCGTGCTGGCGAAGCGCATGGTGTCTTCCTGCACACGCTGTGCGGCCCCTTCCACCAGGCGCAGGCGCTGCCAGTTATGCATGTAGTAGTTGTTCATCGCGGTACGCCAGCGGAACACCCAGTGGCTGACGAAAAACGAGTTCATCACGCCGATCACCACCGCGATCAGCGCAATGCCGAGAAATGCCAGCACCTGCACATAGAACTGATGGATGGCCACCGAGCCGGCTTTGGTCAGCGCCTGCTGAATCATGTCGTAGAACGGACCATACCAGGCGTTAACGCCGACGCCGACCTGCACGCCAAACCAGGTGACAAAGATAATCAGTAACGATCCCCATACTGACCAGCGCTGCCACGGATGGTTGTCGATGATGCGCCACACCAGCGCAAAGGCGCCACCCATGATCCAGTAGTAGGCATAAAACCACAGCTGGCTGGCGTGGATAAAGCGGCTGGCGTTGGTCGGCAGCGGCTGCTGCATCGCCGCCTGCAAAGCGGGAAAGCGCGCCGGAAAATCATTGAAAAAGCCAAACCAGGCAAAAATGGCAATCAGGCTCCAAATCGCGGCCGAGCTGAAAAACAGCGCCGGCCGCGGAAAATAGGACTTAAACATAGGCACTCCGCTGTTGTGTGTACTCTTTATACCGCTTCCGGCATTTATCTGTCTGTTGTCGGTTGTATCCGACGATGACAGCATTGCCGCTTTTATGTAAAGCGGCAGAGTTAGTTGTTAAGTTTTTTGTGCTCATTTGTTTCGGGAAACTAAATTATTAACGGCGATGGTGTTACACTACGCCAACTGTTACCGGTAACAGTCTTGCTGTATCCCTTAAAACGCCAATAAAAACCATTACAACGCAACTACTTAACTTTCATGCCGCATTATATGCGGTAATGAGGCAATGTCATGTCAGAAGAAAAAAAGGGTCACACTCGCCGGGATTTCCTGCTGAGAACCATCACCCTGGCGCCGGCAATGGCGGTAGGCAGTACGGCGATGGGGGCACTGGTCGCGCCAATGGCCGCCGGTGCGGCAGCGTCGTCGGCCGCTGCGCCGCAGCAGGCGCGCGAGTATCAACCGGTGTGGTTTACCGCCGAAGAGTTTGCCTTCCTCAAAGCCGCCGTGGCGCGCCTGATCCCCAACGATGAACGTGGTCCTGGCGCGCTGGAAGCCGGCGTACCGGAGTTTATCGATCGCCAGATGAATACGCCGTATGCCACCGGCAGCAACTGGTATATGCAGGGACCGTTCAATCCGGATCTGCCAAAAGAGCTCGGCTATCAACTGCCGCTGGTGCCGCAGCAGATCTACCGTCTCGGCCTGGCCGATGCCGATGGGTGGAGCAAACAGCAGCACGGCAAGGTGTTTGCTGAGCTGACGCCCACGCAGCAGGACGCGCTGCTGAGCGCCTTCGAAAACGGCAGCGCGCAATTCCCGCAGGTGCCGGCCAAAACCTTCTTCGCCTTTCTGTTGCAAAACACCCGCGAGGGCTACTTCAGCGATCCGATCCACGGCGGCAATCAGGGCATGGTGGGCTGGAAGCTGATCGGCTTCCCTGGCGCACGCGCCGACTTTATGGATTGGGTAGAGCGCGGCGAACGTTATCCGTTCCCGTCAGTTGATATTCGCGGCGAGAGGGCGTAACCGTGGTAAATGCGTTAAAAAAAGTGGATGTGGCGATCGTCGGTTTCGGCTGGGCCGGGGCGATCATGGCGAAAGAGCTGACCGAGGCCGGTCTGCATGTGGTGGCGCTGGAGCGCGGGCCGCATCGCGATACCTATCCGGATGGATCCTATCCACAGTCCATTGATGAACTGACTTATAACATCCGCAAAAAGCTGTTCCAGGATCTGTCAAAAAGCACTGTGACTATCCGTCACGATGCCTCACAAACCGCCGTACCGTATCGTCAGCTGGCGGCATTCCTGCCGGGCACCGGCACCGGCGGCGCCGGCCTGCACTGGTCGGGCGTGCACTTCCGCGTCGACCCGGTCGAGCTGAACCTGCGCAGTCACTACGAGCAGCGTTACGGCAAAAACTTTATCCCGGAAGGCATGACCATTCAGGATTTCGGCGTCAGCTATGACGAGCTGGAACCGTTCTTCGATCAGGCGGAAAAAGTGTTCGGCACCTCCGGCAGCGCCTGGTCAATCAAGGGCAAAGTGGTGGGCAAAGAGAAAGGCGGCAACCCGTATGCGCCGGATCGCTCCAGCGACTTCCCGCTGCCGGCGCAGAAGCGCACCTGGTCGGCCCAGCTGTTTGCCCAGGCGGCGGAATCGGTGGGCTATCACCCTTACGATATGCCGTCGGCCAACACCTCCGGTCCCTACACCAATACTTACGGCGCGCAGATGGGGCCGTGCAACTTCTGCGGCTACTGCAGCGGCTACGCCTGCTACATGTACTCCAAAGCGTCGCCGAACGTTAACATTCTGCCCGCGCTGCGCCAGGAGCCGAAGTTTGAGCTGCGCAACAACGCGTATGTGCTGCGCGTCAATCTGACCGACGATAAAAAACGCGCGACCGGAGTGACCTATCTGGACGGTCAGGGACGTGAAGTGGAGCAGCCGGCGGATCTGGTGATCCTCTCCGCCTTCCAGTTCCACAACGTGCACCTGATGCTGCTGTCCGGCATCGGCAAGCCGTACAACCCTATCAGCAACGAGGGCGTGGTCGGCCGTAACTTTGCCTACCAGAACATCTCCACGCTGAAGGCGCTGTTTGATAAAAACACCACCACCAATCCGTTCATCGGTGCCGGTGGCGCGGGCGTGGCGGTGGATGATTACAACGCTGATAACTTTGACCATGGTCCGTACGGCTTTGTCGGCGGTTCACCGTTCTGGGTCAACCAGGCGGGCACCAAGCCGATCTCCGGCCTGCCGACGCCAACAGGCACGCCGAACTGGGGCAGCCAGTGGAAAGCGGCGGTGGCGGATACCTATAACCATCACGTGTCGATGGATGCGCACGGCGCGCACCAGTCGTATCGCGCTAACTACCTCGATCTCGATCCCAACTACAAAGATGCTTACGGCCAGCCGCTGCTGCGTATGACCTTTGACTGGCAGGACAACGACATCAAAATGGCGCAGTTCATGATCGGCAAGATGCGCAAAATCACCGAAGCGATGAATCCGAAGATGATCATTGGCGGCGCAAAAGGGCCGGGTGCCCATTTCGATACCACCGTGTACCAGACCACGCACATGAGCGGCGGCGCCATCATGGGCGAAGATCCTAAAACCAGCGCGGTGAACCGCTATCTGCAAAGCTGGGATGTGCCGAACGTATTTGTCGCCGGCGCTTCTGCCTTCCCGCAGGGACTGGGCTACAACCCCACCGGCATGGTGGCGGCGCTGAGCTACTGGTCCGCCAAAGCGATTCGTGAACAGTATCTGAAGAACCCCGGCCCGCTGGTACAGGCATAAGGAACATGGCGATGATCAAAAGTTTAACAGCCCTGTTGCTGGGCACCCTGTCGTTCGCCGCGCTGGCGGAGGACACCGCCGCCGATGCGCTGGTGCAGCGCGGTGAGTATCTGGCGCGCGCCGGTGACTGCGTCGCCTGCCACAGCACCGCAGGCGGTAAACCGTTTGCCGGCGGCCTGCCGATGGTGACGCCGATTGGCACCATCTACTCCACCAATATCACGCCGGATAAGGCAACCGGCATTGGTGACTACAGCTATGACGACTTCCAGAAAGCGGTGCGTCATGGCGTGGCGAAAAACGGCGACACGCTCTATCCGGCGATGCCGTATCCATCTTATGCGGTGGTCAGCGATGACGACATGAAGGCGCTGTATGCCTACTTCATGCACGGCGTGGCGCCGGTGGCGCAGGCTAACAAAGAGAGCGACATTCCGTGGCCGCTGTCGATGCGCTGGCCGCTGGCGATCTGGCGCGGCCTATTCGCGCCAGATGTGAAGGCGTTCCAGCCGGCCGCGCAGGAAGATCCGGCGCTGGCACGCGGTCGCTATCTGGTGGAAGGGCTGGGCCACTGCGGTGCCTGCCACACACCGCGCAGCTTCACCATGCAGGAGAAAGCGCTGAATAACGGCCAGGGCAATGATTATCTTGCCGGCAGCAGCGCGCCGATTGACGGCTGGACCGCCAGCAACCTGCGCGGTGACAACCGCGATGGCCTGGGGCGCTGGAGCGAAGCGGATCTGCAGCAGTTCCTGCGCTATGGCCGTAACGATCACACGGCGGCGTTTGGTGGCATGACCGAGGTAGTGCAGCACAGCCTGCAGTATCTCAGCGATGCGGATATCAGCGCGATTGCCCGTTACCTGAAATCGCTCGGCGCGAAAGATCCGTCTCAGGCGGTGTTCCGTGAGGATGACGCAGTGGCCCGGGCGCTGTGGAAAGGTGACGACAGCCAGCCGGGTGCCGGCGTGTATGTCGACAGCTGTGCGGCGTGTCATAAAACCGACGGCAGCGGCTATCAACGCTTCTATCCGGCACTGCGCGGGAATCCGGTGGTGATGGCAGAGGATCCGACGTCGCTGATTCACATCGTACTGGTTGGCGGCACGCTGCCGGGCGTGCAAGGCGCACCGACCGCGATCACCATGCCGGCGTTTGGCTGGCGTCTGAACGACAGTCAGGTGGCGGATGTGGTGAACTTTATCCGCACCAGCTGGGGCAACGGCGTGCAGACCAAAGTCACGGCGAAACAGGTGGCGAAACTGCGCCAGGATGACAGCGTGCAGCCAAAACAGGGCAGCGCGGATATCCGGGTGCTGGAAAAGCAGTAAGCCTGTCTTAAGCATTTCCTTCAGGTCATGACGCGGTTCATGGCCTGAAGAGTGCGAAAAATCCCACTTAAATTCATTACCTTAGATTTTCCTTTCAGACGTTTCTTGTAAGAGATTCCTTCCCCTACGTTTAAAAATCCCTGCCGCTTATTAAGCGTTACTTTAACGATATTAACTCTGGCGAAAAGGATGACCATATGTCTGTAGGCTATTACGACCCGACCAAACCGGGGCAGGAGAACTACGTCAATTCACCTTATCAGTACTGGAAAGGGGTGATTGAGGATAAGAGCGTCAGCTATATCGAATTTGCCATTAACGGCCAGCTATTTACTACGCAGGTAAACGCGGACGGCAGCTGGGAGTATCAGTTGCCGCTGCGGCTGGAAGAGGGGAGCCATAATCTCACCGTGCGCTTTTTCGACCGGGCCGGCAACGCCGGGATTCCGTTCCAGACGCGGCTGGAAGTCGATCTCAGCCCGCCCGATATGCCGGCGATTATGCGCGTACTGGATGATTTTGGACCGGTGCAGGGCCCGGTTGGCAACAAAGGCTTTACCGATGATAAAACGCCAGCCATTTCCGGTTATGCCGAGCCGGACAGCATTGTCCGCCTGTACAGCAACGGCGTGCTGACTGGCAGCGTGCAGGCAGCAAAAAACGGCCAGTGGACCATCACGCCGGCACTGAGCGACGGTGAACAGCGCCTGTCCGTCACCGCCACCGACAAATTTGGTCAGGTGAGTGTCGATTCCCCGGTCTATACGCTGTTCGTCAATACGCCGCGCATCGATAAGCCGCAGCTGCTGGAAGTATTTGATAATGAAGGGGTGAATACCGGTGTGATCAAAGCCGGTAGCGCAAGCGACGATCGCAGCCCACGCCTGAGCGGCAACGCGCCGCTGGATGCCGAAAACGTCATCATCTACGTCAACGGGGTACGCGTCGGCGTGGCACCGGTGATTGACGGGCAATGGCGCTGGGAGAGTAACGTTGATCTGATGGGCTACGGTGAAAACACCATTACTACCCGCGCGCAAAATAACCGTGGTGAGTTGAGCGATGCGAGCGAGCCGTTTACCTATACGGTGGTGCCTACCGCGCCGGTGAAGATCGAGTATGCGCTGGATAATTTTGGCCCGGCACAGGGCAAACTGGAAAACGGCGCGCTGACCGATGATTTCACGCCCACGCTCAAAGGCACGGCAGAAGCCAACAGTATCGTCTACGTGTATGCCACGCGCGAAAACGGCAGCTGGTGGCTGAAAGGCAGCACCCAGGCGGATGCCTTTGGCCACTGGCAGGTGGAAATTGCCCGACTGGATGGCGGTGCCGGCCCGTATCACTTCCAGGCCAGTAACAGCCCGACGCGCGATCCCGCTGCGCCGCTGTTCGACCTGTATGTGTCAGATAACGGCACCCGCCTGAAGCCCACCATTGACGCGGCACACGATAATGTCGGGCCCGAGCAGGGCAAATTAATCAACGGCGCCACCACCGATGACATGGCACCGACGCTGCAGGGCAAAGCCGAAGCCAACAGCATGGTGTATATCCATGCGCGGCATATTGATGGCCACTGGGTGGTGTTAGGCAGCGTTAAGGCCGATGCCTGGGGCAACTGGATAACGGAAGTGCGCGCGCTGCGCGGGGGATACGGCACTTATGAGTTTCAGGCTGCCAAAACCCCCGATCGCGACACCAGCGCCGAGGTGTTCAGTCTCAACATGGTGCCGGAAAAACCCGGTATCGTTTCTGCCTGGGATAATTTTGGCGCGCAGACCGGCGTGCTGCATCAGGGCGATGTCACTGATGATCTGACGCCAACGCTGAAAGGCCATGCTGCAGCAAACAGCGTGGTTTATATCTATGCCCGCCACGTGAACGGGGTATGGGTGACGCTCGGCAGCGCCGTTGCGGATGCTCATGGTCACTGGCAAAGCGAAGTGCGCGCGTTACGCGGCGGCTTTGGCAAATATGAGTTCCAGGTGTCAGACAGCCCGGTGCGTGACGCCGCCGCCGATGTTTTCGACCTGACGATAATCTCCGGCAAGACGGAGATTATTTCTGCGTGGGATGACAGCGGACCAAAGCAGGGCCAGCTGAAAAGCGGTGATATCACCGATGATATGACGCCAACCCTGAAAGGCACGTCTGCACCCAATAAGGTGGTGTACATCTTCGGCTGCCATATTGAGGGCCACTGGGTATTAATGGACTCGGTCACAGCGGATGCTACGGGTAACTGGAGCTACCAGTCTTACGATCGCTCGCCATGGAAAGGACTGACGCAATTTCAGGTCAGTGATAGCGCCATTCGTGATGTGAATGCGCCAACCTTTCTGCTGGAGATCAATGTCGATCCGCCGAAGGTCGATCACAAGGGGCTAGTGTGGAATTTCAACGACGGTACCCAGCAGGGCTGGATCGCCAGCGGTCTGTATCACAAAAATGACAACATCGGGGTTAAGCGCTGGAGCGGAGGCAATTCCTCTTATGAGTTGGGTTCCATGACCAACGGTTCAAACACCAACGGGTTCAAAGGAGAAGTGGTTTATCGCTATATTCAGGTCGAAGCGGGTAAAACCTACCAGTTCGATTTTGATGGCTACCGTATTCCTGGCGGTAGCCTGAAACCAAAAATCGGTCTGGACGTTAATGGACAGAAAGTAATTCCTAATATGGGGCTGGATGCTGCCTGGAATCATTTCAGCGGACTGTATACCGCCAGCAAAACAGAGGTGGTTCGCGTGGCGGTAACCAATGAGGTTAATAACGGTAACGGCAACGATTTCGCTATCGATAACATCGGGGTTAAAGAAATCAGCCGGGTTCGTGGACAACCTGATCTGGTGAAAGACGCTAACGGTCATCCGCGCTATATCGATTTTAAAACCGGGGTCAGTTATACCATCGACGACAGTCTGAAGATGACGCTGATTAAAGGACCGAATATCGGCGGCGAGCAAAAAACGCTGAAGCATGGCGAAATCATTGTTGGCCGTGGCGGCCAGATGAAGCTGGATTTCGACGGCGTGGCGGAGAAAGTGGTGCTGAAATCGGATTATGTGCACAGCAAAGGCAATTACATCGATTTCTATGACACGCAAGGTAAATTGCTGCACAGCTATGAGCTGAAGGCGCATCCTGGCACCCTGCGAAGCGACATTGTCGAGTACCACGCCCCGGCCGGTAAGCTGATCGGTTCAGCCGTGGTGCGCGTCAATCCGGCAGAAGTGGATTCGGTGAACAATCCGGGCGGCGTGCGCATCAGTGACGTTGAATGGGGCATGCATGATGATCATGTCGGTATCACCGCCTTTGATGTTCCTGCCGTCATCACCCTGGGCGATGAATTCGCCGTTTCCCTGAGCGATGTGCTGGCGCAGGGCAAGCAGGGCAGCACCATCGATATGACGGGTCACGGCAAAAACGTCCTGAGCGTAACGGTTGACGATATCCTGCAGGTTGGAAGTCAGGATCTGTTCGTGAAAGACGGCAAAACCCAGTTGCTGATCAAAGGCGATGCGCAGGACGTGGTGAAACTGGATGACATCCTCGGCGACGGCGGTGACGTGGGCGATTGGGTGAAACAGCAGGGCAGCACCACGGTGGCTGGCGTGAAGTATCAGGTTTACAGCCACAGCGGCGTCGATGCCGACGTGCTGATCCAGGAAGGGGTGAAAACCGAACTGGTGTAAATCTGGCGGGGGCGGAAACGCCCCCAAAGGTTTGCACCAGGACGTAGCGGCGCGATTTATCGCGCGATGAATCGTGCCGCTCCAAAGGGTGCGCATTACCGGGCTGAACCGGCCGCCGCCCACCTTGTGCCCGTCCGGTTTAAATGTTTTCCAGATCCAGTCCCCGCGTCTTCGGCCCGTAAATCCCGACCGACAGCATCACCATCAGCATGCTCAGCACGATAAACACGATCACGCCCTGACTGCCGGCATACTGCAGAATCAGGCCAATCAGAATACTGCTGAAAGCGGTCGACAGCCGGCTGAACGAATAGCAGAAGCCAACGGCGCGCGCACGAATGTGCGTCGGGAAGATCTCGGTCTGATAGGCGTGATAGCTGAAGGTCAGCCAGGCGTTGCTGTAGGTGATCAGGAAACCGCACACCACCATCAGCAGCGGGTTGCTGGTCAGCGCGAACAGCGTGCCGAACACCACCGTCATCAGCGATGAAAAAACGATCTGCCATTTGTTTTCCAGCCGGTCGGCGTAGCGGCTGCAGATCAGCGAGCCGAGCGGATAGGCCAGCGTGATGAAAAAGGCGTACAGCAGGCTGTGGGTGACGGTGGCCCCCTTGCCGGACAGCAGCGCCGGCAGCCAGTTACCGAAGCCGAAGAAGCCAATCGCCTGGAAGAAGTTCATCACCACCAGCATCAGCGTACGCTGGCGATAAGCCGGTGCCCAGATTTCGCTAAAGCGCCCTTTTTTCGGCAGCTGTGCCGCCGCATCACGCTGAGAGAAATCGTCCCCCGGCTCAATGCCGCAGCGTTTTTCCATCTCGCTCAGCACCCGGTGCGCGTCCTGATGCCGCCCCTGCTGCGCCAGCCAGCGCGCCGACTCCGGCAGGTTTTTCCGGATAAACCAGATCACCAGCGAGCACAGCGCACCGGCGATCACGACCCAGCGCCAGCCTTCGAGGCCGAGCAGGGTTTGCGGTACCAGCCACCATGACATCAGCGCCACCGTCGGCACCGACAGGAACTGAACGAAAAAAGAGAAGGCAAACGCGCGGCTGCGCAGATGGGCCGGCACCCACTCCGACAGATAGGTATCGATGGTCACCAGCTCGACGCCCAGACCGATGCCGACCAGAAAGCGGCACAGAATAATCATCTCCGCGCTGTGCTGGAACGCCATCAGCAGTGAGAACGCACCGTACCACGCCAGCGCGCACATAAAGGTCAGGCGACGGCCGAAGCGGTCGGCATAGGGCGTCAGCAGGCTGGCACCGACAAACAGGCCGAGAAAGGTCGCCGAGGCGAACGCCGCCTGATCGGCGATACCAAACACGCCCGCGGTGCCGGTGTGGAACACGCCAGCGGCGACCAGCCCGGCGCTGATGTAGCCGGTTTCAAACAGATCGTACAGCTCGAAGAAGCCGCCGAGCGCCAGCAACGTAATAAAGCGCCACAGCCCGGCGGAAGAGGGCAGAGCGTCGATGCGCCCGGCCAGCGTCTGGCGTTCGGTAGCGATGCGATCGGTCGCCACCCCTGTCGAATAGGTGGTTGTCATTATGATTGTTACCTCGGTGTTTGCAGGATCCGCCCGGTGGTGGTTTGTCAGAAATCATTAACCGTTAGCAAGCGAAGAAATAGCAGAATAATCAATTCGTCCGGGGTTGCCGAGAGGTGCAGCGGTGACATTTTGGCAACGTGCGTTGCAGTTCACAGAAAGCGGTACGCCGTCCATGGCGCCAGGTCAGGGCAGATGCGGATAAACGCCCGGACCGATGGGCAGGCCCAGCAGATACCACACCAGCAGCAGCGCGATCCACGTCACAAAGAACACCAGCGGATACGGGAAGATCAGCACGTAGTAGGTGCCGAGCTGCGCGTCTTTTTGATAGCGCTGCAGGAAACCGAGGAACAGCGGCAGAAACGGCGACATCGGCGCCAGCGGCAGCACGGCGGAATCGGCGATGCGGAAAATCATCTGGGCAAACGCCGGGTGAAAGCCGAGCAGCATAAACATCGGCACAAACACCGGCGCGAGGATCGACCAGATCGCCGAGCCGCTGGCGATAAACATGCACAGAAACGCCGAGAGGAACATCAGGCCGAGAAAGGCCGGCGCACCGCTGATGCCGGCGCTCTCCAGCATATCGGTCAGGCCGATGGCCATAAACTTGCCCATGTTGCTCCAGTTGAAGAACGCCACGAACTGCGACAGCGGAAATACCATGACGATAAAGCCGGCCATGCTCTTCATCGGATCCACCAGCAGTCGGGGGATGTCGTCAGCGCGGCGAATTTGCTGCGTTACCGCGCCATAGGCAATCGCCACCACAAAGAAGAACAGGATGATGATCGGCACGATGCCCTGAATAAACGGCGAAGGGATGATGCCGCCGGTTTTCGGGTTGCGCAGCGGCGCATGCTCCGGCACCACCAGCAGCGCCATCACGCCGATGAACACCAGTGCGGCGAGACCGGCCGCCTTCAGGCCGCGATTCTCCTGCGCCGTCAGCGGTGGCAGGCGATCGTGATGGCCGCTGTTCCAGACGGGCAGGCGCGGTTCGACAAATTTATCGGTCAGCAGCGCGCCGGCCACGGTCAGTACGATGACCGAGCTGGCCATGAAGAACCAGTTATCGATCACGCTGACGTGGACCGTGTCGCTGACCGCTTTGGCGGCCTCGGTACTGATGCCGGAGAGCAGTACGTCGGTGGTGACGATCAGCAGATTCGCGGTAAAACCCGACGCGACGCCGGCAATCGCCGCCAGCAGACCCGCCACCGGATGACGCCCGACGGCAAGGAAGATCAGCGCGCCGAGTGGCGGCATCACCACCAGTGCGGCGTCGGAAGAGATATGGCTGAAGAACGCGATAAACAGCACCATATAGCTGGCGTAGCGACGGCTGACGCGCGACGCCATTTTCACCATCAGCGACTGCAGCAGCCCGACTTTTTCCGCCAGGCCGGCCCCGATCACCAGCGCCAGAATGGAGCCCAGTGGGGTGAAGCCGCTAAAGTTTTTGATGATGTTGGGCAGGATCCACTGAATGCCCGCCACGCTCAGCAGGTTATTGACCCGCACCAGTTCGCCATTGGCCGGATTTTTAACGGCCACATCGAGGCTGCTGAGAAGCGCGGTGGCGATCATCAGCACCACGATCAGGTAGACAAACAGTAAGAACGGGTTGGGCACTTTGTTGCCGACCCGCTCAATCCAGCTGAACAGCTTGCCGGGGCTGCGATTTTCGGTCATCACTTCCATCGGTAGATCCTCATGAGTCGTCTTGTCAGTTATGTTTGCGTACTGCTTATATTTTTTTAATGGTGATGCGTTGGCACCAGGTCGCCATAAATGGCGACCTTACACGGTAAGGAGCGGTGACCACCGGCCACGCCCTCGTAGGGTGCGCATTTATGCGCACCTGGCGTAATGCGTTGCTGAACTCAGGATGCTAATGTCGATGGCTGCACGCCGGCCGGAATCGGGCACACGTACGGCTGTTCGCGGCGCACGCGGTCAAACTCTTCACGACAACGCGCCAGCGCGGCATCATCGTGCAAAAGCGTCAGCGCGGTGGCGGCCAGCACTTTGGCGGCGAGGCACATCCCTTTGTGGGAAATCGGCGTGCGGCCCTGTGCCACCAGCTGCCAGGTGTGCAGCGGCGTGCCGAAGGCAAAGCAGGGGGCAAAACACTGCGCCGTCGGCGTTACCCAGCTAACATCACCAACGTCAGTTGAGCCGTACAGCAACTCGCGCGTGACCGCATACGGCGCTACCTCATCCATCAGCACTTTATCCCCCAGCGCCTCAGCCCAGGCGATGCCCGCTTCGCCGCCGGTGCGCGCCGCATTCAGTCGCGCGTTACGCAGATCGTCTTTGCTCAGCGTGGCGCGGATCTCTGCCGCAAATGCCTGTTCCTGCGCGCTGTAGTGCGGCAGACCAAAATGGTGCAAATTACGTTCCATCACCGCTTCCAGCGCGCGGTTGGGCACATAGTTGGAGCAGGCTTTATCAAAACGTACCGTCATCTGCGTGTCGGTCATCAGCGCCGCGCCTTGGGCGATGTTGATCACGCGCTGGTAGATATCCTGGGCCTGGTCGAGCTGCGGCGCGCGAATCAGGTACAGCACTTCGGCATCGGCCTGCACCACGTTGGGCGATACGCCGCCGGTTTGGGTGACCGCATAGTGCAGGCGCGCCTCCTGCACGATGTGCTCGCGCAGAAAATTCGCGCCGGTGTTCATCAGCGTCACCGCGTCCAGCGCGCTGCGCCCGAGATGCGGCGAGTTAGCGGCATGCGCAGCCACACCTTTGAAGTGAAACGCCGCCTGAATATTGGCGAGGGTGCTGAGGTTGAACATGCCGCTGAAGCCTTCCGGGTGCCAGGTCACGGCAGCATCGACATCATCAAACAGCCCCTTGCGCACCATAAAGGTTTTACCCGAGCCGCCCTCCTCGCCAGGGCAGCCGTAAAAGCGCAGCGTGCCGCGTCCGCCCTGTTCTGCCCACCAGGCTTTGATGGCGAAAGCGGCGGCCAGGCCGGCGGTACCGAGCAGGTTGTGGCCGCAGCCGTGACCGTTGCCGTTTTCCACCAGCGGCTCAGGCGTGGCGCAGCCCGCCTGCTGGCTCAGACCGGCCAAAGCATCAAACTCGCCGAGGATGGCGATCACCGGCTGGCCGTGGCCGATTGAGGCGATAAACGCGGTGTCGAGACCGCCGACGCCGCGCTCGACCTCAAACCCCTCCTGCGCCAGCGCATCGGCCAGCAGCGCAGACGATTGCGTCTCTTCGAAACGGGTTTCCGGCACGTCCCAGATGGCATCGCTGAGGGCACTGAAACGCGCCTGGTGCTGGTCGATGTAACGATCGATGAAGTCGTGTGCGCTCATCGGGCACCGCCGAATTGCGTCTGATTAAGCGCCAGCGTAGCCAGCATCTGCACGGCAGTAGCCATCACCGCTTCATCAAAGTCGAACCGCGCATTGTGATGGCCCGCCGCCAGCTCGCAGCCGAAGATGACGTAAGACGCCTGGCCGCCGCGCTGCTGCACGCGCTCCATCATGTAGGTAGCATCTTCGGAACCGGCCGCCTGCTGTTTGCTGTCTATCACCGAACTGAACAGGCCGGTCGCCTCGGCCTGCTGATGGATAAAACTGACCCACGCCGGGCTCGGCGCGCAGCTGCGTGCACCGCCCATCAGCGTGACCTCGTGCTCAACGCCGTACATCGCCGCGGCACCGGCAATCACGCGCAGCGCCTGTTGATAGATATCGTCGTTGACCTGATTACTCGCGCCGCGCGTTTCCACTTTCATCAGCGCAACATCCGGCACTACGTTGCGTCCGCTGCCGGCCTGTAAGACACCAACGTTAACGCGCGCCACGCCGCCGCTGTGCTGCGGCAGAGTGTGCAGCGCCAGCGTGGCCTGCGCCGCCGCCAGCAGTGCGTTGCGTCCTTCTTCCGGTTTGCCACCGGCATGCGCGCCGACCCCGGTGAAACGCACGTCCAGCTTGGTCGTGGCGAGAAAGCTGTCGCTGCCGCAGACGATCTCGCCGGGCGGCACGCCGGTGCCAAGGTGAATGGCGGTGAACAGATCGACATCATCAAGTACGCCCGCGGCCACCATGGCTTTGGCACCGCGTACGCCTTCTTCCGCCGGCTGAAAAATGAGTTTTATGCGACCGCTCAGCTGGTGCTTCATCGCCATCAGCACGCCCGCCAGCGCCAGACCTATGGTGGTGTGACCGTCGTGGCCGCAGGCGTGCATCATGCCGGGATTGCACGAGGCGAAGCCTTCGCGCGTCGGCAGATGATCGGCGGCGGCGCTTTCCGTCTGGTCGAGCGCGTCCATATCAACACGAAAGCCCATCACCGGACCGGGACGTCCGGTGTCCAGCGTTGCCACCACGCCGCAGAAACCGCCGGAGAAGTGGGGCAGCCACTGTGGCAGCGCGCCCTGCTGCAGCGCACGCGCTTCCTGCTGCGCCAGCACTTCAGCAGACGGCAGACCCATGCGCGCATCGGCATCAATCACCTCACGGCCCAGCTGCAGCTGATAACCAAGACGATGCAGCTCTTCCGCCACCAGCGTGGCGGTGCGGAACTCCAGCCAGCCGGATTCAGCATACTGGTGCAGGTCGCGGCGCCATGTCTGCATCTGCGGTATCCGCGCGTTGACGAGGTCGGAAAGGGTGTTCATCGGCTGTTCCTTAGTGTTGGTTTTTTATGCATTCAACCGAATCTACACAATGGTATTAGGGCGCATAAGATGCGAATATCTTGTGACCGATAGACAATGGTTATCACCTGATCATGGCGGCCAATCTTAAACTTCATCAGCTGCGCGCCTTTGTTGACGTGGCGCGCCAGGGCAGTATTCGCGCCGCCAGCCGGCTGTCGGGCCTGTCGCAGCCGGCATTAACCAAAGCGATTCAGGAACTGGAGCTGGCGCTGGGCGCGCGCCTGTTCGAGCGTCGTCAGCAGGGTGTGATGCTGACCGATGTCGGTGAAACCTTTTTTCGTCATGCCTGTCTGGTGCTGGAGGAACTGCGTGTGGCGCAGGAAGATATCCAGCAGCGGCTCGGTCTGGCCGGTGGCAAAGTGAATATTGGGGTGGGCGGCAGCATAGCGCGTACTGTGATGCCGCAGGTGATAACCCAGTTTCATCGTGAATATCCACTGGTGAAAGTGCGTATCGTGGAGGGCCAACTGGTGTCGATGGTGCATGAACTGCGTCAGGGCGCGCTGGATTTCACCATCAATACCTACGACCGGCATCACTTCGATCAGGAGCTGATTTTCGAGCGGCTGATGCAGCGCGAGTATCAGGTGGTGATGCGTAAAGGGCATCCGATGGCGCATGCGCGCTCGCTGGCCGAGTTGCAACACTGCGACTGGACCATGCCGACGCCGCAGGGCAGTTATTACCGACTGCTGCATGATCTGTTCGGTGAGCGCGGCATGGCACCCAAAATCGCGGTGACCTGCGAGACCTTTATGGCCTGCACCAGCCTGGTGGCAAAGAGTGATTTTGTCAGCATCATTGCGCGCGACGTGATTGAAGACCCTACGCACGGCGGGCAGCTGATCGCGCTGGATCTCGACGATCCGCTGCCGAAAGCCACCTTCTATCTGATTCAGCGTAAAGACACTGCGCTGACGCCGATGAGCGCTTACATGGCGCAGCTGTTCCGCCGCTACTGCCAGCCGTGACGGGTGAAAAACTGCATCGTCTACACTTTAGGTGTACGACACGCGTTAACGCACTCTCAACGGAGGTTACGATGCAGGTGAGTCCTTATTTATTTCTCTACGGCCGCTGTGAAGAAGCGATTGCCTTCTATCTGGAGGCCACCGGCGGCGAAATTCTGCAAAAAATGACGTTTGGCGATATGCCGGAGCAGGGCGAGCAGGTGGGCGATGAGTCGGCGCCGCCGCTGCCGCCGGAAAAGATTATGCATGCGCATCTGCGCATTGGTCAGGGCGAGCTGATGCTAAGTGATGGCAATACCGCCCAGCCACCGGCGTCCGAACATGCCGGTTATGCGGTGAGCCTGGCCACGCCAGATGAAGCGGAGGGTAAAGCCTGGTTTGATAAGCTCTCTGCGGGCGGCAAAGTGACCACTGAATGGCAGAAAACCTTCTGGTCGAACGGCTTCGGGATGTTTATCGATAAGTTTGGCATCCCATGGCGCATCAACGTGGTGAAGCCACAGGCGTAACCGACTGGCGTGGCCGCGATGGTGAGCGGCCACGCCGGAAGCGGTTTAGAAGTTGTAACCCACCACCAGGTAGTAACCCCAGCCGGTTGATTTCACTTCAAACGGACCGTTGCCGAAGTTCAGCTCCTGGCCATCAGCCCACTGGCCGCCGTTGTGGAAGTAACGCGCCACGGTAGAGACATGCCAGTGATCGTAGTTCAGCGACAGAATGTGGCTGGAGGCAATTGAGTTGCTGGTGCGCGAGCGGTCAGACTTGTCACGCAGATCGGAACCCCAGTCAAAGTTGGTGAAGCCGATATAGCTCAGCTTGCCGCCCCACAGGTCAGTGATCGGCACAAAGTATTTCACCTTGAAGCGATAACCATCCCAGCTGTTTTCGTTCGCCGCACCGTAGTTTTCCCACTGGTATTTCGCGTACACGTTCAGTGACAGGCCGATATCGCTATGGGTATCAATGTCAGTACCCAGACCCATATACCAGGTGTTCTGACGGCTGTCGCTGTTGCGACCCATGTCGTAGATGTAGTTGTTAGCGAAGTACCACTCTTTGAACGGTCCGAACGCCAGGCTGGTGCCGGTCAGCTTATCGATGGAGAAGCGTGGCTCAATTTCCATGAACATCGGCGAACCGTGGTCAAAAATACCGTTGGCATTGCTGTTACCCACGCCAAAGAAGTTGGTCAGGTCAAGGTAGCCGTAGAAATCAAACCAGTCCTTTTTAGTAAAGGCTTCGTATTCGAGATACACATCATTGTTGAACTGGGGTCCGAAGCGGGTGTGATAACTGCCTACCACGTTCACGCTCTGATGCCACCAGTCAGAAAGGTACTGCGGATCGCTTTCCGCCGCCTGTGCGGCGCCGGTCCAGCTACTGGCCAGTAAGGCCCCTGCTATCAACGTTTTAAATTTCATTATTTTTTAACCACTTGCTCGTGATCGCCGCGCAAATGCTGCGATCGGGTGAAATCGATCCCAGGGGATGGGCAGTGTGCTGTTGTCGCCGGTCTGACGCGCCGGATTTTCAGGCCCGCGTAATGTGCCTGTAACAGAGCGATAGAAAATAGATTTTGATCACGTTTGTCAAAAAGTGTTGCATTTGGATTCAGTAAATATGTGAAGTTGATCACATAAAAGCCGTGTAACGAACGGAACCCCGCAACCGTTTACGTTGTCGGGATACGCAGAGAACTGGCAGGAGAAGAAAATAGCCGGCGCGGATTATCGCGCCGGAGAGGAAAGACGTCAGGGAAGGGTTACGCGTACCTGCAGGCCACACACTTCACCCTGCGGGTTCAGGCAATTCGACAGAGCCACCTGCATCTGATGCTTCTGCGCCACGCTGCGCACGATCGATAATCCTAAGCCGCTGCCCTGCGCCTGGACATCCGGCGAGCGGGTAAAGCGATCGAAGGCGCGCTCGATAAACGACTCCGGCATGCCGGGGCCGTTATCGACAATATCCACTACCGTATGATGACCGACGCGATGCAGCAGCACATCCACCAGGCTGCCTTCCGGCGTGTGCAGCATGGCGTTGCCGATCAGGTTATCGAACAGGCTGCGCAGATCAGAGCGGCTGGCGTGCAGACGATAGTGCGCGGTGCCGTTGAAGCCGATATCAATGCCGCGCTTGTCCGCCACCACCATCAGCTGCTCAATGCTTTCCTTCAGCAGGTCATCAAGCTCAATGGTCTCGACGCTGGCGACCACGGACTGATCCTCCTGGCGTGAGATATTCAGCAACTGCGTCACCAGATGGCGCGTGCGCGTGACGCCCGCTTCCAGCTGATCAAACTGGCGGCTGGCTTCGCCCGGCAGGATGTGCTGACGCAGGTTCTCCAGCTGTAACGTGACGGCGGTGACCGGCGTGCGCAGTTCATGCGCGGCATCCTCAAGGAACTGGCGCTGTGACGACCAGGCCGCGCGTAGTTTATCCAGTAGCGAGTTATAAGCATCGACCAGCGGCAGCACTTCGTCCGGCAGACCGTCCGGCGACACGCTGTGCGGATGCAGGGTTTCCTGCGCCGCAATCTGGCGCGACGCCACGCGCAGATCGCGCGTAATGGCACGCACCACCAGCCAGATCACCAGCAGCGACAGCGGCATCATCAGGATCAGCGGAATGATGGCGGAGAGTACGCGTTTAACCATCAGGCTCTTCATGTAGCCGACGTTGTGCAGCACCTGAATATTGCCGATCTCGCTGCCCAGCTCGCCGGGACGGGTGTAAACGCGCCACTGGCAGTCATCGCCGCAGTCGCCAACTTTTAAATCTGACCAGCCTTTTTTGCTCTGCAGGGGCGCGTGCAACGCCGGCCAGGAACTGGCGCGCAGGTGATTATTGGTGTCCCAGAGCTGAACGATATAGGTACTTTTCAGTTTCTCCTGCTGCATCACCATTGGCATCAGTGCCGGCATGCGCTGGCTGCTTGACCAGGCATCGGCAATTTTGGCGAGCTGGTCGTCCTTCATGGTGCCCATCATGTCGCCATAGCAGTGGTAGAAATACCAGGTGACACCGCCGATCATCGCCAGATGCAGCAGCACCAGCGTGGCCAGCAGTTTGTTGCGCAGCGACCGCATAAACGTAAAGGATCTCATATTGCCGGCACCCGCCAGCCCAGACCGCGCACGTTGCGAATCACTTCGTTATCGAGTTTGCGCCGCATGCCGTGAATCAGCACGTCCACGGCGTTGCTGGTGACCTCTTCGCCCCAGCCGTAGATGCGGTTTTCTAACTGCTCACGCGACAGGATCGCGCCCGGGCGTTCCAGCAGCGCATAGAGCAGGGCGTATTCACGTGCGGTTAGCTGCTCGCGCTGGCCTTTGTACAGCACTTCACGCGTCATCATATCGAGCTGCACGTCGCCGTTGCCCAGCAGGGAGTCCGCCGCACCGTGGCGGCGTCGGGTGATGGCTCGCATACGCGCCAGAACCTCTTGCAGATCAAAGGGTTTGAGTAAGTAGTCATCGGCGCCACTGTCCAGGCCCTGGATGCGCTGCTGCACGGTATCACGCGCGGTCAGCACCAGCACCGGCGTCATGTCACCGCGCGTGCGCGCACGGCGCAGCACATTGATGCCATCTTCACGCGGTAAACCGAGATCGAGCAGGACGCAGGTGTACCCGCCTTCCTGCCAGGCGTTGCTGGCAAATACGCCGTCACGCACCCAGTCCACCGACCAGCCGGCGGCCTCCAGTGCCTGCTGCAGGTTGGCGCCGATCATTTCATCATCTTCTACCAGCAGCACACGCATGATGCCCTCCTGAATAACTTGTCGCAGTGTAGCGCCCGATAATTAGCGCAGAATTAACCTGGCGCGCTGTTTCGTCGGGAAAGCCGTTTTTTTGCTTGCTAATTCTGCGCTAATTTTCTGCTAATTAAGGGATAAATTTAACGCGCTACAGTGACGTCACTGGACATTTTACCGACGCCGGAGGAAGTCATGAATCAGCGCGAATTTATCCGTAGTTTGCTGGAGTGGATTGAAAAAAATTTAGGGCACGATCTGCATCTGGATGAAGTAGCACGCCGCTCGGGATATTCCCGCTGGCATCTGCAACGTCTGTTCCGTCAGCACACCGGTTTTTCACTGGCAGAATACATTCGCCAGCGCCGGCTGACTGAGTCAGCGCTCACGCTGATCAACAGTGATGAGGCGATTTTGCAGGTAGCGATGAGCTACGGCTTTGATACCCAACAGGCTTACACCCGCACCTTTAAAAATTATTTCCGCGTCACGCCAGGCCAGCTGCGGCGTCAGCGTCGCGTCGAGCCGGACCGCCTGCTGTTTCCGTTAGCGGTGGCGGTGTGACATCCCTCGCCCGATTTCCCGTGGCCGCTGCGTAACGGGAAATCGGGTGCGCATTCGCGTGTTTACTTTTAAGCTGCGGTTCTCACTCTTTCGAATCAGCCAGAGAACATGGACAACAGCGATAATCTCACCGCCATGATGCTGTTTGCACGCGTCGTTGAGCGGCAAAGCTTCAGCGAAGCGGCCCGTACGCTGGGGATATCAAAATCGCACGTCAGCCGCGAAATCGCCCGGCTGGAGGTGCGGCTGGGTATCAAACTGCTGCAGCGCACCACGCGCAAAGTGGCGCTGACCGAGCTGGGCCAGGCTTACTATCCGTTCTGCACCCGCATGCTGGAAGAGATGCATCGCGCCGACGCGTTTGTGCAGCAGGTGCATCAGCAGCCTGCCGGCAACGTGCGGCTGCAGGCGCCGATCACCTTCGGCTGTCAGTGCGTGGTGCCGACGCTGAACACCTTTATCCGCCGTCATATTCACATCAACGTCGATCTCGAACTGACCACCAGCGACGATCCGCAGCCCAGTGCGGACGTGGCGATTGTGATCCGCGCACGTGCGCCGGAAGTCGCAAACTACCGCGAACTGAGCAGTATTGACTGGGGACTGTATGCGTCGCCAGCGTATCTGGCTGCGCATCCTGCCATCGATCATCCCGAACGTCTGATGCGCCACGATCTGCTGCTGTTTCACGGCCCGGCACACACGGCGGCATTGCCGTTTCGCCGTGATAAGCAGCGCCTGGCGCTGGATGTGCACAGCCGCTTTCGCGCGAATAACAGCATGGCGCTGCTCAATGCGGCCCTGGCCGGAACCGGCGTGGCGTATCTGCCCGCCTATATGACGCAGGAGGCGCTGGCGCGCGGCGAGATTCAGCAGGTGCTGCCGGAATGGCAGATGGATCGCCTGCACAGTTACCTGCTGCTGAAAGAGCAGCCGCAGCCCTCGTCACCGATCACCTTGCTCTGCGACGCGCTGATCACTGCGCTGGGTGCGCCATGATTGTTGTTTTCTGGCAACAATAACGCGCTGGCTGGCAAATATCCGCTTCTCCCTGTTTTCTCTGTGCTACCGCTGATAGCCTGCTAAAAAAGCCAAAAACAGGGATATCACTATGTCGCACTCTTCTTTCGCGTTAGCGCCTGAGCAGCAACACTGGCGGCGCAATTTGTGGGTTTGCGTGCTGGGCTCGTTCAGTACTATCGTCGCCATGACCCTGCTGCTGCCCTTTCTGCCCCTCTACGTGCAGCAGCTGGGCGTGCAGGAACCGGCAGCGATTGCGCGCTGGTCAGGCGCCGCCTACGGTGCCACTTTTCTTAGCGCGGCGCTGACGGCACCGCTGTGGGGCAAACTGGCGGATCGCTATGGCCGCAAGCTGATGCTGATCCGCGCCAGCCTCGGAATGGCCGTCGCCATGTCGCTGATTGGTATGGCCACCGCGCCGTGGCAGCTGGTGGCGCTGCGCCTGCTGGCCGGCCTGCTCGGAGGCTATGCGTCGGGTTCCACCATTCTGGTGGCGGCGCAAACGCCGAAAGCGCAGACCGGCTGGGCGCTGGGCGTGCTGTCCTCCGGCATCATGGCCGGTAACGTGGTCGGCCCGCTGCTGGGCGGCGTGCTGCCGCCGCTGATCGGTATCCGCCACACTTTCTGGCTCACCGGTGCGGTGATTTTTCTCGCGTTTCTCGCCACCACTTTTCTGCTGAAAGAAGCGCCACGTGCGGCGAAGAAAGCCGCAGCCGGGGAGGGTGATGAGCCGGAGGCGTCGATCAACCGGCCAGTGGTGCGGCTGATGTGGCTGTCGGGCATGCTGCTGATTTTTGCCAATATGTCGATTGAGCCGATTATCACGCTGTATATCGCGCAGTTTGTTCACGGCGATCACGCGGTGACGGTAACGGCCGGGCTGGTGATGGCGGCCGCCGCGCTGGGCAGCATTCTCTCCGCGCCGCGCCTTGGCCGGCTGGCCGATCGCATCGGACATGCGCGCGTGCTGATTTATGGCCTGCTGGTCTGCGCGCTGCTGCTGATTCCGCAGGCGTTTATTAGCGCGGCGTGGCAGCTGGTGCTGCTGCGTTTCCTGATGGGGATGGCGCTGGGCGGCCTGATGCCCTGCGTGACGGCGTTGATTCGTCATAATGTGCCGCAGCGGCAGGTCGGGAAAATGCTGGGCTATGCGACCTCAGCCCAGTATGTCGGCCAGGTGAGCGGCCCGCTGTTCGGTGGCTTTATCGGCGGCGCGTTTGGTATGCGACCGGTGTTTCTCGCCACCTGCGTGATTATGGCGTTGTGCGCGCTATTGAATGCGCGGGTGCTGCGTAAACCTCAACCGCAGGATGGAGCGTAATGCCGATCGGCATATAAAAAAAAGCGGGCATTGCCCGCTTTTTTACTTCAGTGCGAAAAATTACTTCGCATCTGGCAGCGCATAGGCAATCACGTAATCGCCCAGCTTGGTACCAAACGAACCGTGACCACCGGCCGCGATGACAACGTACTGCTTGCCATTCACTTCATAGGTCATCGGCGTAGCCTGGCCACCCGCTGGCAGACGCGCCTGCCACAGCATCTCACCGGTGTTGGTATCGAACGCACGCAGGTAGTTATCTGCGGTCGCGCCGATGAAGAACACGTTACCGGCGGTGGTGATTGGGCCACCCAGCATTGGCATACCCATTTTGAACGGCAGCGGAACCGGTGCGCTATCGCGAACGGTACCGATACGTTTCTTCCACACGGTTTCGTTGGTCTTCAGGTCGATCGCTGAAACGTAACCCCAGGCCGGCTGTTTACACGGCAGACCAAACGGCGACAGGAACGGGTTCAGCTCGACGCCAAACGGCACACCGTACTGCGGCTGAATGCCGGTTTCAGTACCGGAACCGCCTTCTGCGCCCTGCGGTGGTTCAATCGGGTTGCCCGGACCGCGCGGAATCAGCTTAGACACAAACGGCAGCGCCATTGGGTTAGCGATGGCGATCTGACGATGGGGATCAACCGCGATGCCGCCCCACTCGAACATACCAAGGTTGCCCGGGAACACCAGCGTACCCTGCTCAGACGGCGGCGTGAACGGACCTTCGTAGCGCAGACGCTTGAAGATCACGCGGCACACCAACTGGTCATACATCGTCGCGCCCCACATGTCCTTGTCCGTCAGGTTCTGCTTCGGACGGAAGGTCAGTTCGGAGTACGGCTGGGTCGGTGCCACGTGGTCACCTTTCGCCGCGCCCTGCGGTACCGGCGTCTCCGGTGCAGGCACGACCGGCTTACCGGTACGGCGATCCAGCACAAAGATGTTACCGGTTTTCGCCGGGGCATAAATCACCGGTACGGTGTTGCCATCTTTGTCCGTGATATCGGCCAGCGTCGGCTGTGACGGCAGGTCCATATCCCACAGATCGTGGTGCACGGTCTGATACGACCACACCAGCTTACCGGTGGTGGCGTTCAGCGCCAGAACGCTGCTCGCGTAGCGCTCCTGCTCTGGTGTGCGGTTACCGCCCCAGATATCCGGGGTGGAAACGCCCATTGGCAGGTAAACGGTATCCAGTTTTGGATCGTATACCGCCGGCGCCCACGAGTTCGGCGAGTTCATGGTGAAGGTGTGTTCATCAGCCGGAATCGCGTTAGGATCTTTCGCGCCCGGGTCGAACACCCACAGCAGTTTACCAGTGTTGACGTCGAAGCCACGGATGGCACCAGACGGCTCACGGGTAGAGTAGTTATCGGTGACCGCACCAGCAATGACGATGGTGGTGTCAGTGATAACCGGCGGTGACGTAGGCTCATACTGGCCTGGCGTCTGTACCGGCTGCTTGTGCTGCAGATCCAGCTCACCGTTGTTGCCAAAGGATGGGCAACGGGCACCGGTATCGGCATCCAGCGCGAACAGACGACCGTCGTTCACTGGCAGGTAGATGCGGCGTGAGCACAGCGCAGGCTGGCTGTTGGCGGCATCGGCAGCGGCAGGCACTTCATGGTATGAAACACCGCGGCAGGTCACGTGCTGGAAGGTAGGATTCGGCTTCAGGCCTGGATCGAATTTCCACTTCTGCTTACCGGTCGTCGCATCCAGCGCAAACAAAATCTGGTGTGGCGAGCAAAGGTACAGCGTGTCGCGGATTTTAATCGGCGTCACTTCGTCAGTGATTTCACCCGGATCGTTGGCGGTTTTGAGATCGCCGGTCTGGAACTGCCAGGCAACCTGCAACTCTTTCACGTTGCTGGTGTTGATCTGCTTCAGCGGCGAGAAGCGGGTGCCCTGCTGGTCACGCGCATAGGCTGGCCAGTCAGCATCGTTGATGTTACTCAGCGGCTGGGCCTGCGGGACGTTAGCGGCTTCCGGCAGGTTGCCATTCAGCTCCTGCGGATCGTGGAATACTGCCCACGCCAGCACCAGTACGCTGGCTACCAGCGCAACGGCCATCGCACCCAGCGCACCTTTACCCGCATGATTCAGGCCGCGATACACAAACGGCAGAATCAGCCAGATACCGAAGATCACCAGCACGTCGGTACGTGGGGCCAGCGCCCAGAAGTCGAAGCCGACTTCCCATACACCCCACACCAGCGTTGCCAGCAGCAACAGGGCATACAGCAGCAGTGCGGAACCGCTACGGCGCCACAGCAGGACAGCGGTGATCAGCATAATCACACCGCCAATAACGTAGTACCAGGAACCTCCAATGGCGGCTAACCAAACGCCGCCAATCAGCATAAATGCGCCCGTCAGCAGTGCAAACAGCACCGTCAGGAAGCGAATTACGCCAAAAGATGAGGAAGCTTTCCCCATAATATTGACCTCTTTCTTTGCCATAAAATCAAAGGAAACAACCGATTAGGCTGTATCCCGACATAGAGTACGAAGTGACTTAAGGTGTTCTGTCAGTGCTTTTCCGTTAAGCAAGATGATCCCTTTGCGTTAAATTTTATCTTAAAAACGTTAACAGGTTTGATTTTTTTAGCGCTTTGCTCTTTTTATCAGGCAGTGACACGACATTTTATGAGGATATTGCGCCATCCTGTCCGGCGTAATCGGGTGATAACGCCGACGCGCAGAATTTTGTGTAAACGTTTACCCCGGGAAGAGCGGATGACAGCTCCGCTGCGCTTGCCAGCCGCTTAGCTGTAAATGCAGGTAATCTTCGGCCGGTAATTGAAGCTGAGGCGTACGTAATATTACCTCTGCTTGTGTTTCCCGCAGCGAAGCGAGCAGAAAAGGAAAGCTGAACTTGAGATAATTTTCGCGGAAGAAGTCATCGCTCAGAACAATACCGCTGAAGGGAAAATCGGTAATATTTTTCCACTCGGTTCCCGGCGGCGCGAGATCGTAAAGCCAGAAGGAAAAACGAGACGCCACAGCGCGTAAGGCGGATCCTGCCTGACGTAAAGTGGCATAGTTGATCGCCAGTCTTACATTCTCATGTTGCAGGCTGGAATAATTATCAACGTCATGCAAAAAGGACATCACACTATTTCCCGCCAGTGGAATAATTATTAATCCCGCAGCATCCGCTGACTGATAATGTTGGGTAATTATCTCGCCTTCATGAAGTAATGCATCACGCTCCGGCACGCAATGCATTAAGGACGCTGAATAACATGCGCCGACAGGTGTGCCGTCGAAGCGACAGACACGCTCAGTGACATAAGGATGGTATGAATTGTTTTCCATTTATCTCTATGAATAAATTAATGAACGATAGCGTCTTAATTATTATAAGGACGGGAAGACTGCTGTGATTATCACAGGGGGCAATATAGATCGATTCGCCGGCAAAGATCACCTTTTTTAGCTGTTTCTGATAAAGAGATAAAAAGGATTGGCCAGGCATTAATTAACGCTTTACTGAATTATCTGGAATGATTCGGCTATTTTCAAAGTAAAACAATCAGTCTGCTAATATTCAGAACGCCATGTTTAACTGTCAATCCGGATAAGCACCTGTTTTTACAGCGCACATCCAGCCATTGCCTGCCCCGGTCAGTTATCGCACTCTATGACGTGAAAAACATAAGGAAAGCCGATGGTGGCTTTTCACCAGGCAGGTGCCATGACGCCGGCCGGTTCTGCTTCAGGATGGGATAAAACTATGGGTTCACCGGTCACCGCAGCGGAAGATTCGCTGCTGCGACACAGGTCGTTCGTCGCCTTCTGGCTGGCGCGTACCTGTTCATCGTTTGGTTTTCAGATGTTCTCCGTGGCCGTCAGCTGGCAAATCTATGCGCTTACCCACAGTGCTATGGCGCTGGGCATGATCGGTCTGATGCAATTTTTACCTTCAGTATTGCTGGCGCTGCCGGCGGGTCACCTTGCGGATCAGTATGACCGTCGCCGCATCGTGCTGCTGGGGCAGCTGATTGAGTGGCTGGCGCTGCTCGGGCTGGTGGCGCTGACGCTGCTGCACTGGGCGGGCCGGATTGAAATCTGGGGACTGGTATTCCTGATTTCGCTGGCCAAAGCGCTGGAGTGGCCGGCAATCACCTCAATGCTGCCAGCGTTGGTACCGCCGCCCATCCTTGCGCGCGCCATGGCGGCCAGCTCGGTGGGCGGTCAGGCGGCGGTGATTGTCGGTCCGACGCTGGGCGGCTTACTGTACGTGGCCGGGCCGGAGGTGGTGTACGGTGTTTCGGCGCTGTTCTATCTGTTGTCGATTGTGCTGGTCAGCCGTTTGCGCTACGAACGACCGCCGCAGGCACGTATTCCGGCCAGCCTCAGCACCATGTTTGCCGGTGTGCGCTTTATCCGCGAGCGCAAAGATGTGCTGGGGGTGATTTCACTCGACCTGTTCGCGGTGCTGCTGGGCGGCGCTACGGCGCTGCTGCCGATCTTCGCCCAGGATATTTTGCATACCGGTCCGTGGGGGCTGGGCATGCTGCGCGGTGCCCCGTCGGTCGGGGCGCTGCTGGTTGGGGTGTGGCTCAGCCGTCACAAGCTGGAAAAGCACGTGGGCATGATCATGTTTGGCTCGGTAGCCGGTTTTGGTCTGGCTACGCTGGTATTTGCGCTGTCGACGCAGCTGTGGCTCTCGCTGCTGGCGCTGGCGGCACTCGGCGGCTTCGATATGGTGAGCATGGTGATTCGCGGCGCGCTGGTGCAACTGGACACGCCGGATGAGATGCGCGGGCGCGTCAACGCGGTCAACGCCATCTTCATTAATACCTCTAACCAGCTGGGGGAGTTCGAATCCGGCCTGTTGGCCGCATGGTTCGGTGCGGTGCCCGCAGCGGCGATTGGCGGTGTCGGCACCCTGGTGGTCGTGGCGCTGTGGATGGCGCTGTTCCCTCATCTGCGCAAACGGCAGAAACTGGAAAACGACAGTCTCGCCTGACGTTCGCGGTTGCCCGGCGCGATGGCCGTGGCCAGGTACGCAGTCTGCCTCGCTATCTCACACAGTCAGGTTTGATTATTATTAATCACATTTGACTGTTTGTGAGCATGATCAAACTAATTAAGCGTCAGTTAATCTATAAATTGCCCTGCCTGTGCGTAAATTTATTCATTATTGAGTGAAGTAAATCATTTTGCACGGTGCGGGGTAGCCAGCGCAGCGACGCAACAACAATAATCATGGCCGCCTCATTAACGGTGCGTGTGAAGCCCGGCACGCACCACGACCCTACGTTATCAATGAGGCGAACATGAAACAGTTCTCTGCAGAAGGGATGGTGATTATTGTCGGGATTGTCATTGCCTACATCCTGTTCACTACCTGGCTGACCTGGCGGTTGCGCAGTAAAAACAGCGGCGACTTTATGGCGGGTTCAAACGTGATGCCAGCGTTTGTGGTCGGCGTGATGCTGATGTCTGAATACATTGGTGCCAAGTCAACCATCGGTACGGCGCAGGCGGCTTTTGAGGATGGCTTTGCCGCGTCCTGGTCGGTGATCGGTGCCGCTATCGGCTTTCCGCTGTTTGGTATTTTGCTGGTCAAACGCATCTACAACACCGGCAAAATTACCATTTCCGGCGCGATTGCCGAGCGCTATGGCAACTCCACCAAAAATATTATTTCTATCATCATGATCTACGCGCTGCTGCTGGTGAACGTCGGTAACTATGTCAGCGGTGCGGCGGCGATCTCTACGGTACTGAACCTTGATCTCACCACGGCGGCGGTGATCACCGCGCTGGTCAGCACCTTCTATTTTATGTTCGGCGGCATGAAAGGCATCGCCTGGGTGACGCTGCTGCACAGCGGCCTGAAATATATCGGTATTCTGGTCATTCTCGGCGTGGCGCTGCACATGACTGGCGGCGTCAGCCCGATGATCAAAGAGATGCCGCACTTTTACTGGACCTGGGACGGTAACGTCGGGCCCAGCACCATTTTTGCCTGGATGATTGGCACCATCGGGTCGATCTTCTGCACCCAGTTTGTGATTCAGGCCATTGCCTCGACCAAAAGTGCGGCGTCTGCGAAGCGCGCCACCTGGGTCGCGTTCTTCTTCTGTATGCCGATTGCCATCGCCATTGCGCTGATTGGCGTGGCGGCAAAGTATCTGCATCCGGAGATTAACAGCCTGTACGCGCTGCCGGTGTTCCTGCAGGACATGAGCCCGTGGCTGGCAGGGATTGTCACCACCTCGCTGGTGGCCTCGATTTTTGTCAGCGTCAGCACCGTGGCGCTGGCCATCGCCTCACTGGTGGTGAAGGACTTTTATGTGCCGTACCGCAATCCGACGCCGGAACGCGAATTTCGCATGACGCGCTGGCTGTCACTGCTGATCGGTTTCGTGCCGCTGATCTTCGTGCTGTTCGTACCGGAAGTGCTGAAGCTGTCGTTCTTTACCCGCGCCATTCGCCTGTCAATTTCGGTGGTGGCGATCATCGCTTTCTACCTGCCGTTTTATAAAAGTACGCGCGGCGCGAACGCCGGCCTGATTGGTGCCTGCGTCATGACCTCGCTGTGGTATCTGCTGGGCGATCCGTTCGGCATCAACAATATGTACGTCGCGCTGGTCACACCGGCGGTGATCATGCTGATTGACCGCCTGATCCCGTCACGCCAGCCGCAGCGCAAAAATGCACCTGATTCATCAATGCAAAACAGTGGAGCCTGACATGACCGACTCAACCATTACCGTCGAACGTAACGGTAAGCTTCATCCGCACGCGCAGGACGCGCAGCAGCTCACGGCGATGCTGCCTTCGGTCTGTCCGCAGAACCACGCCGCTAATCTGCTGCCGTTACCGAACGGCGACCTGCTGTGCGTGTGGTTTGGCGGCACGCAGGAAGGCATCGCGGATATTTCGGTGTGGTGCTCGCGACTGGCGCAGGGCAGCGCGCAGTGGAGCGATCCTTTGCAGTTATCCGACGATCCGGCGCGGTCGGAACAGAATCCGGTGCTGTTTCTCGATCCCGAGGGCGTGCTGTGGCTGCTGTGGACCGCGCAGAAGTCCGGTAATCAGGACACGGCGATTGTGCGCTATCGCCAGTCACACGATTTGGGTCACAGCTGGAGTGCCATCGATACGCTGCTCGATCAGCCGGGCACGTTTATCCGCCAGCCGCTGGTGGTGCTGCCGAACGGCAACTGGCTGCTGCCGGTGTTCTATTGTCGCACCCAGCCGGGAGTGAAATGGGTGGGCAACGATGACATCAGTGCGGTAAAAATCTCCAGTGACAAAGGCCAGAGCTGGCGCGATGTGGCGGTGCCGGACAGCCTCGGCTGCGTGCACATGAACATTACGCTGCTGCAGGATGGCAGCCTGCTGGCGCTGTATCGCAGCCGCTGGGCTGATTATATCTACCAGAGCCGTTCGGACGACGGCGGTGAAAGCTGGAGCACGCCGCAGGCAACCGATCTGCCAAATAATAACTCATCGATTCAGGTGACTACGCTGCACAACGGCCATCTGGCGCTGGTGTTTAACGCCATGAGCGCACGTGATGCCAGCGAGCGTCGCCTGTCACTGTACGACGAAATCGAAGACGAAGATGAAGATGACGCGGCGGTGGCCGTGGCGGCGCAGCCGGTGGTTCAGGGCGCACGCACCGCCTTCTGGGGGGCTCCGCGCGCTCCGATGACGCTGGCTATTTCTGCCGATGGCGGAGTGAGCTGGCCTTGGCAGCGTAATCTGGATGAGGGGGATGGCTACTGCATGACCAACAATTCACAGCAGAAACTGAACCGCGAGTTCTCCTATCCCAGCATTAAGCAGAGCGCGGACGGTGCACTGCACATTGCCTACACCTATTTTCGCCAGGCCATCAAGTACGTGCGCGTTGAGGAGAGCTGGGTGAGGGACAAAGCATGAGCCGCCATGCATTGGTGACCGGTGTCAGTTCCGGCATTGGTGCGGCGATTGCCGATGAGCTGCTGACGCAGGGCTGGCAGGTCACCGGTTTTTGCCGTACGCCGGTGGAGAAAGATCATCCGGCGTTTACCTCCGTCAGCGTCGACCTGTTTGACGCCGGTCAGTTGAAACAGGCTTTGGCCGGGCTGGCGAAGGTGGATGCGCTGGTGCACGCGGCTGGCATGATGCTAGCCGCGCCGCTGGGTGAGCTGGAGGAAGAGCAGGGGGCGCGGCTGTGGTATCTGCACGTGCAGGTGGCGCAAATCATGGCCAACACCTTGCTGCCGCAGATGGGCCACGGCGATCGTATCCTGCTGCTCGGCAGCCGCACGTCACGCGGCGCGGCGAATCGCAGCCAGTATGTCAGCACCAAGGCGGCGATGGTGGGCATGGCGCGCAGCTGGGCCGCCGAACTGGCTCCGCAGGGCATTACGGTCAATGTGATTGCTCCCGGCGCCACCGCCACGCCGATGCTGCTGCAGCCGGACCGCGCCAGCTCGCCGCCGCAACTGCCGCCTATCGGACGCTATATCCATCCCGAAGAGGTGGCCGCGCTGGCTGGTTTTGTGCTGTCGCCGGCTGCCGCTGCCATTACCGGACAGGAGCTGGTAATTTGCGGCGGCGCGTCGCTGTAGTTTTATTCTCCAGCGTGCTTCTCCCATCGTAAAAACAGGATGGGAGAGGCTGATTATGTCTCGTCTGCGAAAACTCCTGGCTTATCGTGCTACGCTTTCTTTGGGTTTACCAAAATGGTAATCTTTTCACCGTTTTGGTAAACCCAATTTTATTGTCTACATATTAAGTGGTTACGGAGTGTAGCGCTCCGCAGCAGAGAAGCGCGCAATGAATCATGATGTTCTTCAGGAAATAAACGCCGAACCACTTTTTCCGGTACAGAGCGATCAACATATTGTTTTTGGCGTTGACGGAAAGTTTAAAGCGCATGCGCTAATCACGATTCTGTCCATCATGAAACACGCCGGAGACCGCGTGTATCATTTCCATCTGATCTCTTCAGAACTGACACCGGCCGATAACCCCCGGCTCGCCAGGCTGTTTCAGGGATCGCGCCACGGCGTGACGCTGCATCATCTGCCGGACCAGCTGTTTGCCACGCTGCCGGTCACCGAACTTTTTACCCGTGCGACCTACTATCGCTTTCTGGCACCGCTGATTTTGCCGCAGGCGGAAAAACTGCTCTATCTTGATGCCGATATGGTGTGCATTAATCCGCTCAATGAACTGTGGCAGATCCCGACCGGCCCCGAGGCGGTTGCGCTGGTGGTCGGTGAAATTGCCTCGCTGCAGCCGGTGCTGGCGAAGAATGCCGGCTTGCGCGGCGAGCGCTATTTTAACGCCGGCATGATGCTGATTGATGTGGCGCAATGGCGCGCTGGCAATATCAGCGAACGCGCGTTTACTTTACTGTCCGAACACGGGCGAAACTTCCAGTATCTCGACCAGGATGCGTTGAATATTTTACTGGAAGATAAAGTGACCTTTGTTTCTCCTCGCTTCAATACCCTGACCATGCTGGCCCATGACGATCGTGGCTATACGCTCGACGTGCCGGCGGAAACCTGCCTGATTCATTATGCCGGTGCGGATAAGCCCTGGCAGGTATGGAATCAACAGTTTGTGGTTCACCACTATCGCGATATTTATCAGGATTCACCGCTGTCCACCATGGCGTTTGACCAGCCAGCCAATGCGCAGCAGGCAAAAAGAATGTATAAGTCGCTTTTTCGTCAAAAAAGATGGTGGCAGGCCATGCTGTGGCGCCTGAAACATATCAAGATGAGGTATTGTTAAGTGCAAGCTCACGCTTTTCGCCAGCTGATGACGGGAAAAAATATTTACCAGCTCTGTTTTGTGCTGCTGAGTATCGCGCTGGCGTCGTCACTGGTGGTTGAAGCCTTACCGCGCAAAATATTCTATTTTTCCAGTTATCTGGTGGCTCTGTATTTAGTAATTCTGGCGGTGAAAAAACAGTGGCTAACAGATAAAACGGCCATAACGGTAGCGCTTCCGCTGCTGTTCATTGGGCTGGTCAGGCTCATCTGGGCAAAGATGTTTTCCCACGCTGAATTCAGTGACGTGGTGAATAACTACTTCCAGGGCGGTAAGCTGTTTATTATCGCGGCTTTTCTCAGCTATTTTATCATCGCCTGGCGCCACTATCTTAGCCGTCCACTCCTGATAACCTGCAGCGCCATCTTATTTGTCGGGCTGCTGGTGACGTTAGGTTTCGCTATCAGTGAACACGCAAAAACGCTGACCCGCATCAGATTGCTGACCGACTCCGCCGGTACCGTCTCTTATCTGATTACCGCGCTGGCGCTCTGTACTTTGTATACCGGCCACCGGGTCATCTCCCATCGCGGCGGACAAATGGTCTTATTCAGCGCGGTTTTTGTCGTGAATATGATGCTGATGATTCTGACCGAGTCACGCGCCGGCGTATTAACCCTGCCACTGATTTATCTGGCCTGGTTTTATTTTACCCATCGCTGGGCGGGTAAAATTTCGCTGGTGGTGTTAGCGCTGTTTATTATCGTGGGCGCTTTATTTATGCCGGGCAGCGTCTGGCAGCGCTTAGACAGCATCCACAATGAAGTCGATACTTATCAAACCAACAACAACACCTCGATTGGTGCCCGTTTCTCTATCTGGAAAGGCGGCTGGCACAGCGTTTCGTGGTCGCTACTGGGGCAAAGTCCGGATCAGCGCACGGCAAAAGCACGGGAATACATCACGCAGCATGAGCGCCACAATCCCGAAGCGTATAAAAACGTCATGTATCACCTGCACGATGATTTCCTTGAAACGCTTTCGCTGCAGGGGATCGCTGGCGCACTTTCCCTGCTGATTTTTTACCTGGTGCTGCTGATAGTAGCCGCACGCCGCGGCGTCGCCGGATTAACGCTGCTGCCGCTGTCAATTATCATCTTTGGGCTGACCGACACGGTGTTAATTCAGAGTGGTTCGGTGCTAATCCTGGTGATGGCGATTATCATCAGCTATGCCATGATTCATCCCCCTGAGAAAGCATCGTCCTGATAAACCGGCGCCGGCATAGCGCCCGGTTATTACAGCGGTTTGTTTAACTTCAGAGCCAGATATTTCTTTTTAAAGCTGGTTCTGATTTTACTATCGAAAAGAAAAGACAGTGGCCTGATTTTAGTGATCGCCTCAATAACCTGCTTCCTGTCGTCAGGATTATCCAGGGCTTGCCGATGTTTATGTGCAATATTAATCCAGTGGCAGGATAGCAGATTGCGATAGCGCTCCTGCAACACCTCATCCATATGCTGCGTTGCGCTCACTAGAAGTGAAATTTTGTGTTTATCCAGCTGGCTGGATAAGCTGCTGCCGCGTTTAAAATAGAGATAAGGGCTCTGGCGGCTATAAGCGATTGCATCACTGCTGACCAGGATTTCCGGGAAAAGCCAGGCGTCCTCGTAGCAGGTATAATCCGGGAAGGGATGTGCCAGCAGCATGGTGCGCTTAATAAACTGACCGATAAAGTGCGCCTGCAAATCGCGATGAATCAGGAATTTTTCAATGGCCTGATGCCGTGACAGTGTTTCCGCCTGCAGGCCCTGCCATGTGATGTGCTGAGGCCGGGATTCATATACCTCATTAAGCGCCGTGAACAGTGCGTCCGGACGATGGCTTTTCAGGTAGCGGACAATATCGGCGAGGGCGTCGGCCAGCAACTGATCGTCGCCATCCAGCATCGTAATATATTCACCGCTGCACTGCTGAACGCCAAAATTACGCACCCGGCCAATGTTGCGGTAATCAATATTAAATACTTTCGCCTGCGGATGCCGCCGGGAAAAATCATCGAGTAACGCTGCTGTGTTGTCGACGGATGCGTCATTGATAAGAATAAATTCAATATACTGCTCAACACCATGACAGGCCTTTTCTAAACTCGCCAGCGTGTCAGGCAGAAATTTTTCACTGTTATGGGCCGTTAGCAACACACTGATTAAATAGTCAGGAACCATCATTTTTTAAGTCAACATCTGAGGCAGGAATGCCGTCAAGCATACTACAAGTGGCAATTTGAGGGGAGGGCATTGACGCAGCGCAGCCCTGCGCCTGCTGTCGCCGATCAGGCACATTTACGACTGATACAATAATGCGTATGATTCTCATTCCTTTTTATACTTCCTGCTCGCGCAGGTAACCCATCGGTCCTTACCGGAGACAGCAATGACTTCATCATTACGCCCGCGCGCCACCGCGCTGGTTCTGGCGCTGCTGGCAGCCATGAGCCTGAGCGCCTGTCAGGCGCCGGCTAAAAAATCAGTAGCGCCTGCCGCCGCGGCTAAGCCAGCGGCAGCGGAGAAGGTACAGCAGCGTGAACTGGGCGACGGCCTGTATGAAATGGCCTATGTGCCGGGCGATCCGGCTGCGCTGTATGTGGCCAGCGCGCAGGCGTTTAAAACCGTCAACGGTGGCGTGCTGTATCGCCTGGATGCCCGCACGCTGGCGACGCTGGGCGAAACCCATACCGATCTGAAAAACTTTGGCATGACGGCTTCACCGGACGGCAGCGTACTGTACATTACCAACACGCTGGACGGTGGCGTGACGAAAGTGGACGCCAGAAGCGGTAAAGTGCTGCAGCGTCTGCTGTTTGGCCTGAAAAACGACAAAGGCAATCCGGTTGGCGCGCGTGAAATCCTGCTGCATGACGGCCTGCTGTACATCGGTGCGATTGAGAATCCGGCGATGATTTGGGTGGTCGATGCGAATACGCTGCGGCTGAAAACCACCATCAAAAACGCCGGTAAGTGGGTGACTGGGTTGCTCTATTCGGCGTCAACCGACCGTATTTACGCGGCGAACGGCAGTGGCGAAGTGCTGGTGATTAATCCGCGCAGTCACAAAATTGAGCAGCGCTGGACGCCAGGCGATGGCAAAGAGTATCTGCTGTTAAATCTGGCGGAAGATGCCGCCAATGGCCGCCTGTACGTCACTGACAATTCTAAGGGCAAAACCACGCTGGTGTTCGATGAGCGCAGCGGTAAGGTGATCAAACGCCTGGATGTCGGCGATTCGCTTGGCATCAAATTCAATGCGAAGCGCAACGAGATTTACATCAGCCAGCGACTCGGCGGCAAAGTGCTGCAGCTGGACGCGACGACCTACGCAGTGAAAAATAGCTGGACGCTGCCGACCCACCCTAACAGCCTGCTGGTGTCGCCAGATGGTCAGACGCTGTACGTGACGGTGAAGCAGGGACTCAATAAAGATCGCTCGCCGCAAGGGCCGGATAGCGTGGTGCGGATTACGCTGGATTAACCGCGCTGGGTTTAATCGCGGCGCGAGGGATCGCGCCGCAGATAACCCTTGCTTAGCAACGGGTTACGTCATCCATTACGCCACGCCGTTCACCAGCAGTACGCGGTAGTTGGCGCCTTTCAGGCGATGCGCTTTGGCTTCCTGGTAGGCCGGGCTGAAGTACCAGGCTTTGGCGGCCTCGGCATCTTCAAACTGCAGCACCACCACGCCTTCAGCATCGCGCCCTTCCAGTACCTCCAGATCGCCGTAAAACGCCAGTGGCGTGATGTGGTGATCGCCACGCGCCGCGCCGGCTTTCTGCGAATAGGTGGCCAGCTCGTCTTTGTCCAGCGTTTCGTCTTTAATCATAACGACATATGCGGCCATTATTGTTCGCCTCGCGCCTGACGCTTGTCTTCAGTATTGGTATCAAAATCGCTCGCATCGTGCCGTTCCAGCAGCTGATCCTGCGGCTCGGCGCCAAATGCCCGGTTTACTTTACGTCCGCGGATCACCGCCGGACGGTCGGCAATCTCTTTTGCCCAGCGCACCACATTTTTGTACGACTGCACATCGAGGAATTCGCCGCCGCCGTACTGGTTATTCAGCACCAGATTGCCGTACCACGGCCAGGTTGCGATATCGGCAATGGTATATTCGTCGCCGGCGAGGAAACGGTGGTCCGCCAGCTGGCGATCCAGCACATCAAGCTGACGTTTGGCTTCCAGCGTGAAGCGGTTGATGGCGTATTCAATTTTTTCTGGCGCGTAGTGATAGAAGTGGCCGAAACCGCCGCCAAGGTAAGGCGCGGATCCCTGCAACCAGAACAGCCAGTTCAGGGTTTCCGTGCGGCCCGCCACGTCAGAGGGAATAAAGTGGCCGAATTTATCTGCCAGATAGAGCAGGATATTGCCGGATTCAAACACGCGCAGTGGCGGCGTGATCGAGTGGTCGCGCAGCGCCGGAATTTTTGAGTTGGGGTTAACCTCAACGAAGCCGCTGGAGAACTGATCGCCGTCGCCGATGCGGATAAGCCAGGCGTCATACTCCGCTTCCTGCACGCCGAGCGCCAGCAGCTCTTCCAGCAGAATGGTCACTTTCTGGCCGTTTGGCGTCCCCAGCGAATAGAGCTGCAGCGGATGCTTACCGACCGGCAGCGTTTGCTCATGCGTCGGCCCGGCGGTTGGACGGTTAGTCTTCGCCCCGTTACCTTTGGCTTCCGGGTCCCAGGTCCAGACTTTCGCGGGCTGATACTGATTTTCCGACATAATGCGTTCGCCTTGTTGTGAAAAGATTTTTGCTGCTACTGAGTGTAGCAGCACGCTATCACGCCGATTTAACCGCGCTGGCGATAAAAGACAAAGTCGAATCAGGCAAAATTCTCTTGCGTAAACAGCATAAAGTCGACTTTACCGGGCTGATAGGTCTCTGGTTGCTCACCCTCTTCCAGATGTCGCAGTAGCAGCGTTAGCGCCAGTTGTGCGTGACGCAGGGTGTTTTGGTCGAGCGTTAGCGTCAGCACGCGTTTGGCCAGCAGCTCACGGGTGGTTTGGTAAAGTTCGTGCGTCACATACACCACCTTGCCGCACAGCCGGTGGCGCGCCAGCGCTTCGTGAATCTGCGTGTTGCCCATGCCGGTATTGTACAAGCCGACAATCTGCTGCGATGCGGCCAGCGTTTTCTCAAGCAGCCGGCTGATGCGCTCGCGCTCGTCCTGGCCTGCGATGATCTCCCGCAGCCGCAGATGCGGGAAACGCTCCGCCAGCACTGCCTGAAACCCTTCGATGCGCAGACGGTGCGCGGCGTAATCAGCGCGACCGCTAACCAGCACCACATCTCCCGCCACGGGCAGCATGCTGCCGAGCATCAGCGCGGCGGTGCGTCCCGCCTTCAGCTGATCAATACCGACATGGCACAGGCGCGGCGCATCAGGCAGATCGGCCACCAGCGTGATGACCGGTACGCCACGCGCTTTACAGGCCTCAAGCGCCGCGTAAATCAGCGGATTTTCATGGGCGAAAACAATCAGCCCGTCCATCTTTTTGCTGCTGGCTTCGATATGCGCCGCCAGCTTTTCGGGCGCATGCTCCGGAATCAGCGTGCGGTGCAGCCGCAGGCGACGATAGCCGAGCTCATCAGCCAGCCGGGCAAAATCCTGCGCCAGCTGTTGAAAGAAGAAGGAACCGTTACCGCTCAGCAGCACCTCTATCTGCCACGCGTGGCGGTGCTCCTCCGGCAGGATGCGTTTCAAACCCGCTTCGCGCGCCGCCAGTAAAATCTTTTTCGTCATCGCGGGCGACACGCCGCCCCGGTCGTTCAGCACCCGATCTACCGTGGCGACGCCCACACCCACCCGCTTAGCCAGTTCGGCCAGCGTCATTGTTTTCATCTGAGTGAATTCCATCAAAAACCGCGTTCAGACAGCCTGCCAGAAAGCGATATTTTGACAAGACCGACGATGCCGAAGTGTGAGCAACAGGAGCGTTATCATGCGCAGTGCGCAACGTTTTGCCTTGATTGGCTGTGGATTTATTGGCCAGGTGCATGCCGCAAACCTGGCGCGCCATCCCGGCGTTGAGCTGGCGCTGGTGTGCGATATAGACACCGCGCGCGCCGCTGCGCTGGCAGAGCAGTTTGGGGCGCGGGCCGCCAGCGTGCCGCAGGCGCTGAGCAGTGAGGCCATTGATGCGGTGCTGATTGCCAGTGCGACGCCGACCCACGCTCCGCTACTGGAGCAGGCGGTACTGGCGGGCAAAGCGGTGTACTGTGAAAAACCGATCGATTTGTCGCTGTCACGCGCCCGGGAAGTGGTAGCCAGCATTTCCCCGCTGCAGGTGCCGGTGACGGTAGGATTCAATCGGCGTTTTGATCGCAGCCATGCACAACTGAAAGCCCAGCTGCAGCAGGGCGTGATTGGACGCAGCGAGCTCATCCAGATGGTGTGCCGCGCCTCTGAACTGCCGCCGCTGAGCTATCTGCAGGCGTCCGGCGGACAGATGCGCGACCAGGCCATCCACTTTTTCGATCTGCTGCGCTGGCTAACTGAGGATGAAGTGGTCACCGTGGGCGCGCTCGGTGCCGCGCTGGCGATGCCGGCGATCCGCGACATTGACGTCGATACCTCAGTGCTGATTATGCGCCTACAGCAGGGCGCGCTGGCGCAGCTCGATAATGCCCGTCGTACCGCTTACGGTTATGACGAGCGCATCAGCGTGATGGGCAGCCTGGGCATGCTGGCGTCGGAAAGCCAGGCGGTGCGCGGTGCAACGCTGTATCAGGGGCAGCACATCCGCCAGCCGGGGCTGTATGCGGACTGGTTCAGCCGGGTACAGGAGACCTATTACAGCCATCTCGATGCGTTTGTGCGCCATCTTGGCGGCGAGAAAGTGGCTGCTCTGCCGGGGCTGATTGACGGGCTGCGCGCGCAGGCCATCGCGGAAGCGGCGCAGCTGTCGCTGACGCGCGGCGAGTTTGTTGAGGTGGAGTGGGTGACGGTTTGATGGGGAGTGGGCGATGGCGTTTGCCCTCACCCCAACCCTCTCCCGCAGGCGGGAGAGGGGGCTGATAGTGCATGCAACTTACAGATTCAGCAGCTCGCGCTCAATCAGCTCGCGGGTTTCCACAGCCTGATACTTCATCTTCTCCGGATAGCCAAATAGCGCGGCGGAGATAATCGACTCGCCGCCCACTTTATAGTGGCGGTTAGCGAAATCCATCTCGCGCAGCGCTTCGAACAGCGCGTCGAAATTCACCTCACCTTCGCCAACAGCCACGTGCTGGTGGATAGTGGCATCGACACCCGGCGGGTTAACGATATAGCGACAGTGTTTGGTGTGGTTCATGGTATCGGCAATCAGCATGTGCGAAAGATCGTCGCCAGCGTAATGCAGCATACTCTTCACGTCGCCTTTGCCCTTGTCATAGTAGAACGTATGCGGTGCGCTGTAGATGTATTTGACGTTGTCGCTGCGGAACGACTTGACGATATCGGCCGTTTCATTGCTCTCTTCGCAGAAATCCCACGGATGCGCCTGAATTTCCACGCGAATCCCTTCACGCTCGAAAATCGGCAGCAGCTCGTCCATTGAGCGATAGAACATCTCTTCGCAGATTTCGGGTTCGTTCGGGTTACCGGAGAGCTCGGTATTGATCACCTGCACGCCCATCTCCACGGCAATCTCAATCATTCGCTTCCAGTTTTTCACCGCCGCCTGGCGCCGCAGCTCATCCGGTCCCGACCAGCGATAGACGGTAATAAACGAGGAGATTTCCAGTCCGGTAGCGTTGAGCGCATTTTTGTACTCGCGCATGATCTCCCGGCTGGCTTTCGGGTGTTTATAGAACGGATTGATTTGCGGATGCGGCGACTGTTCAATGTATTTATAACCCCACTCCGCGACCTGATGCACCATACGCGTGATGCCGAGATCGCGGATAACATCCACATCAAAAGCGATTTTCATTGTTGTTCTCCTGCGCGTTACGTTACCCACCACCGCAATCGGCGGCTGGTGTCGCGTCAACTATAAAAACAGCCCGGCACCGGCTCTAATGCTTTGCTGATGCATTTCCATCAGTGCCGGCGACACGCTGCGGCGATATTTGCCAAATAATTATTCTATTTGCGTGAGAAATGAAACGGATGATGGTGTTTGTGCGACAGCGATCAAAAGAATGAGAGGATTTTCTCATTAATTGAGAGATAACGACCGGCTTATATGGCGTGAAAGCATAACGTCAGGCATTATTTTTGATAGTTTATTATCATTAAAGGGCTTAACGATGAGCAAAATTACCATGAGCGCGATTGCCGCCGCTGCCGGGGTGGGGATCGCCACCGTGGATCGGGTGCTCAATCGCCGCGCGTCGGTGCGGGCGCAGACCGAACAGAAAGTACTGGCAGCGGCGCATCGGCTGGGTTACCGCAGTAGCCACGCCCCGCTCAGTGCGCAGAGCGACGGCGTGACGCTGCGCATGGGGTTTATCCTGCTGTCGGCTTCGTACTCTTTTTATCAAACGCTAACCGATGCGCTGCGCCAGCAGACGCAGCCATTTCATCCGGCCGGCAGCGAGCCGCTGTTTGTCTGGCACGAGATTGATGAGGTGGCAGCGGTGGTGGATTCGCTCTACCGGCTGGCTGAGCAGGTGGATGCTATCGGCGTGGTGGCGCTGGATCATCCGCTGATCCGCCACGCGATAGCGCACGTTTCGCGTCAGGGCGTGCGCGTCTACGCGCTGTTTTCTGACTTCTCGCCCTGTGGGCATGCTGGCTATTTCGGCCTGGATAATCAGAAAGCCGGGCGTAGCGCGGGCTGGATCGCCAGCCATCTGCTGCATCAGCCGGGTCCGGCGGGCGTGCTGCTGGGGGATCACCGCTTTATCTGTCAGGAGAACTGCGAGAGTGGTTTTCGCTCGTATCTGCGCGAGCAGGACAGTGCGCGGCGCGTGCTGGAACCGCTCAAAACCCACGAATCGATTGCCGGTGGTTATCAGGCGACCCGCCAGCTGCTGGAGCAACATGCCGATCTGGCGCTGATCTACGCGCCGTGTGGCGGTATAGAAGGGGTCGTTCAGGCGCTGCGTGAGCAGCCGCAGCGTAAGGTGGCGCTGATTTGTCACGGCCCGGTCAATGACGGCGACCTGGCGCTGATAGATGGCACCATCACGGTGATGCTGCGCCACCAGATCGCTGACATGGCACGACAGCTGGCGCAAACCGTGCTGCAACGTCACGCTGAGCGCAGCGACCATTTTTCTCAGGTCACCCTGCCGTTTGAGATCGTCATGCGGGAAAATGTCTGAGGCGTTGCGCAGTCACCCTTTGTTATCGTTCACCGGGCGACAGCCACGCCAGCGCGCATGACGACAGCATTTGATAAAAAATTATCAAAAATTTGATAATTAAATTTATGATCGCTATCAAAGAATGAAAGTTCCATGATTGAGGTTGGTGAAATATCTATTTGATACTGACGCCAGCCCTCATCATAAGGAACCATCATGACCCTACACATTGCCAATGCGCCCTGCAGCTGGGGCGTAGACGATCCTGACAATCCTTTCCTGCCGCCATGGCAAACGGTGCTGCGCGAGGCGGCCCAGGCCGGTTACCGCAGCATTGAACTCGGGCCGTGGCGCTATCTGCCGACCGATGCCGCCGAACTGCGCCAGCAGCTGGAAGCGCATCAGTTGTCGCTGGTGGCCGGCACCATTTTTGATGATTTGGTCAGCGAGGCGAATTTCCCGGCGATGGTTGAGCTGACGCACAACATCTGCCGCAACCTGTCACAAGTGCCGTGCGCGGCACGCACGCACGGTGATAACCGGCCCGCGCCCTATCTGGTGATTATCGATTTCGGTAACCCGCAGCGAGCGCAATTTGCTGGTCAGACTGAGAAAGCGCCACGCCTGGCACCCGCGGACTGGCAGCGCATGATGCAGCACATCACTCAGCTCAGTCACATCGCCTGGCACGACTACGGTGTGCGACCGGTGATTCATCCTCATGCCGGTGGCTGCATTGAGTTTGCCGATGAACTGGAGCAGCTGGTACAGGACATCCCGCATGAGGTCGCTGGACTGTGTCTCGATACTGGCCATCTTTTTTATTCCGGCATGGATCCGCAGACCTGGCTGCAACGCTACTGGTCGCGCATCGACTATCTGCATTTCAAAGACATTAATGCGGCCGTCTGGCGCGATGTGATTGCGCGCGGCGTCGACTTTTTCACTGCCTGTGCCGAGGGTGTGATGTGCCCGCTTGGCCAGGGCGCGATTGATTACCCGGCGCTGCGGGCGTTTCTCGCTGAACGTCACTATCAGGGCTGGATCACCATCGAGCAGGAGCGCGATCCGCGCAATGCCGCCACCAGTCTGCAGGACGTCACGGCCAGCCTGCACTACCTGCATTCCATCGGATTCTGAGGAGAACAGCATGATTAACGGGAGCAAAGTACTGGATCGCGCGCTGCGCTGGGGCATGGTGGGCGGCGGTGGCACCAGCCAGATCGGTTACATCCACCGTTCCGCTGCTTTACGCGACGGCAACTTCACCTTAGTGGCGGGTGCGTTTGATATTGATGCGGAGCGCGGACAAGCGTTTGGTCGCGCGCTGGGCGTGGCGGCCGAGCGCTGCTATAGCGATTACGAAACCCTGTTTAAAGCGGAAGCCGCGCGTGCTGATGGCATTGAAGCCGTCTCCATCGCCACGCCGAACAATACGCACTTTGCTATCTGCCGCGCTGCGCTCAGCGCCGGGCTGCACGTGGTGTGTGAAAAACCGCTGTGTTTCACCTCCGCTGAAGCTGAGGAACTGCAGCAACTGTGTAAAGCGCAGCAGAAGATCATCGGCGTGACCTACGGTTATGCCGGTCATCAGCTGATTCAGCAGGCGCGCACCATGATTGCTGACGGTCTGTTGGGTGAGATCCGCATTGTGAACATGCAGTTTGCTCACGGCTTTCATCACGAAGCGGTCGAATTACAGAATGCCAGCACCAAATGGCGCGTCGATCCGCGTTTTGTTGGCCCGAGCTATGTGCTGGGCGATCTGGCCACCCATCCGCTGTTTATCGCTGAAACTCTGTTGCCGCAGTTACAAATAAAACGCCTGCTGTGCAGCCGCCAGAGCTTTGTGGCCTCGCGTGCGCCGCTGGAAGATAACGCCTTTGTGATGATGGAATACGATAACGGTGCGGTCGGTACGCTGTGGGCGTCAGCGGTGAACTGCGGATCGATGCACGGCCAGAAAATTCGCGTGGTGGGGGCCCGAGCCAGTCTGGAGTGGTGGGACGAACAGCCAAACCAGCTGCGCTATGAAGTGCAGGGCGAGCCGGTGCAGATTCTTGAGCGCGGCATGGGCTATCTGCACGCCAGCGCGCTGGCCGATGACCGTATTGGTGGCGGCCATCCCGAAGGATTATTTGAAGCCTGGTCGAATCTCTATCGCCGTTTTGCGCTGGCGATGGACGCCACCGACCGCGGCGATCACGCCTTCCTGCAGGACTTCTGGTATCCGGACGTGCACGCCGGGCTGATGGGGGTACGCTGGGTGGAACAGTGTGTCAAATCGGCGGATGCCGGTGCGGTGTGGGTTGAGTGCTGACTGGCTGACGAAATTTAACCGGAGTGCGAGGCAGCGGGGCGGCATCCGTGCTTTATTGGGAGCCGCTGCGCATGCCTTCTGCAGTCGCTGCGGCGATCTGATCGATGGCGCGCTGTGCCTGTTCGCACTGGTGCAAAATAGTGAAGGCATGATGGTAAAGCATTTTCCCCGCTTCGGTAGGCGTTACGCCGCGTTTGGTGCGGATCAGTAACTGCTGATTCACTTCTCCCTCCAGCGTGGCAAGCTGCTGGCTTAGCGCTGGTTGCGCAATATGCAAACTTTCAGCGGCCTGCGTCAGGCTGCCCGCGTCGACGATTTTGATGAAATATTTAAGGCGACGAAGGTTCACGATTACTCCCTCTGGCGACACGATTCGGTGTATCAAAAACGTCCGGCACGATGAGATGCAGCAGACGCTGAGTTAAGGACAAAAGCCACGACGGCAGGCAGGCACTACGATTAACAGTTTTTTAACATCGACACGCGCAACGCGGCGTGACCGGTGGCGCAATTCGCTGGAAAGGTTTGGGCGCAATCGCAAAAGTGTGCGACGCGTCGCGCAAATGGGGCCGAAGCAGTCAGGGTCGTAATGAAGCTAATCGATATTGCATGGGATTGCAGTTTTTTCAGGTACTCCGCACAAGCTGAGCACGTCCACAGCGATGCTGGCATCCGGCATGATACAGGTCATCTTTTCAATATAACTTCCGGTTTATATCAGAGCGCTATAAACTACAGGTTATACGAGGTGATTTTGAACAGCTGGAAGGTAGAAACCACCGTGCGCTTTGCCACATGGCTGCAGGCGCAGGATGACGCGATGATTGAGGATGTGTTGGCCAGCCTGGCGGTTCTCAGGGAGTTCGGGCCCACGTTAGGGCGGCCTGATGTTGATACCCTCGTCGGGTCGCGTTTTTCCAATATGAAAGAACTCCGTGTTCAGAGTAATGGCCGGGCGATTCGTGCATTTTTTGCCTTCGATCCGGTCAGACGGGCCATTGTGCTCTGCGCGGGAAACAAAACCGGAACGCATCAGCGGCGCTTTTATCAGGCGATGATTAAACTGGCTGACCGCGAGTATCAACAGCATCTGGAGGAGATGAATCATGCCAAAACTTGAAGACCTGATTGCTCAGCGTTCGCCTGAATCACAGGCGCGCATCAGAAATAAGGCGGCGGAAAAAATCATCGAGATTCGTCTGCGCCAGCTGCGGGAAGAACTGGCGCTTTCACAGGTACAGTTGGCTGAAAAGATGGGGGTTTCGCAACCTGCTATTGCAGCGATCGAGGCGCGTGGTGATGAACTGAAACTCTCCAGCCTGAAAAAGTACGTTGAGGCGTTAGGCGGAAAATTGAGCGTAACCGTTGAACTGCCAGCCGGTGACGGGCGGATCTTCCAGCTTTAAAGGTTTCTGCCAGGCCGCAGGGTGAGCGATTCTGCCGACGCAGAAAAGCAAAAACCCAGCCATAAGGCTGGGTTTTCTGAATAGTGGTGCCCGGACGCGGAATCGAACCACGGACACGGGGATTTTCAATCCCCTGCTCTACCGACTGAGCTATCCGGGCAACGGGGCGCATTAAACCCTAATGGCTTACAGCCGTCAACGGGTTTCGTAAAAAAAGCGTAGCAATCGTGACTGATTGCCTGCTTTTCAGGCAGGCTGAACAAAAAGCCTACGCCAGCGCACCGTTTTGCCGGCACAGCGCGATGCTCAGCACATCTTCAGCCAGACGCCGCGCGGTAGCGACATCCTGCACGTTGCGCTTCACCAGCAGCTTACTCAGACAACCTTCGAGGATCAGCTCCATCTGATCGGCCACCATGCTGGGGTTGTCCAGCGCCAGGTCGACGAGGATTTCATGGGTGAACTGCCAGGAACTGCGCTTCTGCTGTTCGGCGAGCTGGTGCACCGGCTGATCCGGCTGGGGATAGAAACTGCAGGCGGCAATAAACAGGCAGCCGGGAAAGCGGCCTTTACTGACGTGCTCTGCCAGCACGTCGTAACGCGCCAGCAGCTTTTGTGCTGCACTGAGGCGCTCATCCAGCTGCACCTGGCGGCGCCAGCTGTCGATCTGCTGGCCGTGAAAGCGCAGCGCGTCATACAGCAGGGCATCGCGATCGGGCCAGTAGCGCTCCAGCTGATCGCTGGCGAGGCCGCTTTCGCCAGCCAGCTGCTGCAGCGAGGTGGTCGCGGCCAGGCCGCTCTGTTCGAGCACATTCAGCGCATGCTCAAGGATCTGTTCGCGTTGCAAAAGACTCTCCTCCGGAATGCGGGCCCGAACGCGTGCGCCCGGGCAGTGTCGTGCAACCAGTTTCGTTTAACGCGGCAGATTGTGCAAATGGGCGCGGAAATCCGCGGCGTTAAGGAACCCGGTGACGCGTGAATCGGCAATCTCTTTGCCCTGCGCATCAAAGAACAGGATGGTCGGCAGGCCGAGCACCTGCAGATGCTGCAGCAGCGCGTTATCCTGCGCGTTGTTGGCTGTCACGTTAGCCTGCAGCAGCTGCACGTTGCTCAGGGCACCGCGCACGCCGTCATCGCTGAAGGTGTATTTTTCAAACTCTTTGCAGGCCACGCACCAGTCGGCATAGAGATCGACCATGGTGATACGGCCCTGCGCCTGCTGTATTGCGCTATCCAGCTGCTGGCTGCTGCTGATGCGCTGAAACGGCAGGTGGGCGACGCTTTGCGTACTGCTGCTGCCAAATGCCCAGTCCTGCAGCGGGCGCGCCACCACCAGTGCGGCCGCCAGCATCAGAATCGGCAGCACACGCGCTGTGCCGCGCGCGCTGAGACTCAGGCTGAACGCCCAGGCAAAAAACGCCACGCCGAGCAGACTCCACAGCCGCAGTCCCCAGATATCGCCCAGCACGCGCTCCAGCAGAAACACCGGCAGCGCCAGAATCACAAAGCCAAAACCCTCTTTCACACTCTGCATCCACGGACCGCTTTTCGGCAGCAGCCGGTTGCCGAACATCGTTACAGCAATCAGCGGCAGTCCCATGCCGAAGGCGTACAGCCACAGCGTGCCGGCACCGGCCCACAGATTACCGCTCTGCGCGATATACAGCAGGATGGCGCTGAGCGGCGCGGTGGTGCAGGGTGAGCAGATCAGGCCTGCCAGTGCGCCCATCATAAACACGCCCGCCAGCGACCCGCCTTGCTGACGGTTGCTCCACAGCGTCAGACGCGTCTGGAGGCTGGCAGGCAGCTGTAGCGTGAACAGGCCAAACATCGACAGCGCCAGCAGCACAAACAGCACGGAGAGGCCGATCAACACGTAAGGATGCTGCAGCGCAGCCTGGAAACGCAGCCCCGCCGCTGCCACCACCATACCGAGCAGGGTGTAAGTCAGCGCCATGCCCTGCACGTAAACCAGTGCGAGGGCGAACAGCCGGCCCAGCGAGTAGCGGCGCTGGCCACCAAGAATGATGCCGGAGATCAGCGGATACATCGGCAGCACGCACGGCGTAAAGGCCACGCCAATGCCAATCAGCAGCGCCCACAGCGGCGAAAACGGCAGCGGCGTGCGGTCAGCGGCCGGTGATGCCGCGATTGCCGGCGCGGCGCTATCGGCAGCCATCGCCGTCAGCGGCACCGAGCGGGTCTCCGGCGGATAGCAGAAGCCGGCCGCGGCGCAGCCCTGATAGGTCACGCTGAGCGTTGCACCGGCATCGGCCTGGCGCAGGGTGATCGGCAGCTTTACGTCCTGCGGATAGATTTCGCTCTTGCCGTAAAACTCATCTTCGTGCGGCTGGCCCGGCGGCAGCGTGACCGGCGCCAGCTGCGCGTGTTGCGCGCTGATGTGGAATTGCTGGCGATAGAGGTAATAGCCGTCCTTCACTTTCCAGCTCAGCGTCAGCTGATGACCCTGCTGGCTGAAATCAAAGCCAAAGGCCTGATCGACCGGCACAAAGCGGTTATTGGTAGTGGGCGAGAACAGGCTGGCCTGCGCCGACAGGCAAAACAGCAGTGCCAGGCACAGGCTTAGCAGGCGGGAAAATCGAGCAGCCATGACGAATTAATCAGCTCCGGTGGCGAATGAGCCGCGATAATAACACGGCTCATTCGCCACGAGGTTTTCAGGATGTAACCACGACGCTACAGGATCAGGCTGCCGAACAGGAAGCCAAACGCCACCGAGAAGGTAATCGCCAGCACGCCGGGAATGATAAACGAGTGGTTGAACACGTATTTCCCAATGCGGGTCGAGCCGGTGTCGTCCATCTCCACCGCGGCCAGCAGCGTCGGGTAGGTAGGCAGCACGAACAGCGCGGACACCGCGGCGAAGGAGGCGACCGCCGCCAGCGGCGATACGCCGAGCATCAGTGCCGCTGGCATCAGCGCTTTGGTGGTGGCCGCCTGCGAGTAGAGCAGCGTGGCAGCAAAGAACAGCACCAGCGCCAGCATCCACGGATAGCTCTGCAGCATGTCGCCGGCCAGCGTCTGGATGTCGCTGAGGTGCGCCTTGACAAAGGTATCGCCCAGCCAGGCGACGCCCATCACGCAGATACAGGCGCTCATGCCGGATTTAAACGTGCTGGCACTGAGGATTTCACCGGTTTCCACTTTGCAGGTCAGGCAAATCAGCGTGGCAACCGTCAGCATAAACACCACAATGGCTTCGTTACGCGGCAGCACCGGATTGCTGATCAGGCCCACGCTGTCGCTGATTGCCGTCGCGTACAACACGACCGCCGCAATACCGATCAGGAACAGCAGCACCGCGCGTCTGGCACCCGGCTTGATGTGATAAACCTGCTCACCACGCAGCGTTACTTCACCTTTCGCCAGGCGCGCCTGATAGACGTCATCTTCATTGAGCTCTTTGCCGAGGAAGTTGGTGATCACGGCGGCACAGAAAATGGCCAGCATGGTGGCAGGCAGCGCGACGCCGAGCAGCGCCAGATAACTGACGCCGCGCGGTTCAAGAATCGAGGCAAAAAATACCACCGCGGCCGAAAGCGGCGAGGCGGTGATGGCGATTTGCGACGCCACTACGGCTATCGACAGCGGGCGCGAAGGGCGTACGCCTTGCTCTTTGGCGACTTCCGCAATCACCGGCAGAGTTGAAAAAGCGGTGTGCCCGGTACCCGCCAGCAGCGTCATCACATAGGTCACCAGCGGCGCGAGGAACGTGACATAGCGCGGATGGCGGCGCAGCAGGCGTTCCGCCAGCCCGACCAGATAATCCATGCCGCCAGCTACCTGCATCGCGGCGATGGCCGCAATCACCGCCATAATGATCTCGATGACATCAAACGGGATCGCACCGGGTTTCATGCCGCAAACCAGCGTCAGCACCAGCACGCCTAAACCGCCGGCAAAGCCAATGCCGATGCCGCCGAGGCGCGCACCCAGCCAGATCGCCAGCAGGACAATGAGCAATTCCACCACTACCATAGTTTCACTCCCTGAAGTGCCGCCACACGCAGCCACTTTAGTTATAGACGTCAAAATAAAAAAGCACGCCGTATTGTATACAGGCGTGCTTCAGACGACTTGATCCGGAACGGATTACTGTTCGTTTTCGTCGGTGTAGCGTTTGGCTTTGTATTCCGGATGCATCAGGTTCTGGATGGAGAAAATATCGTCCAGCTCGGCTTCGGTCAGCAGACCGCGTTCCAGCACCACTTCGCGTACGCTCTTACCGGTTTCAGCACAAATTTTCCCGACGATATCGCCGTTGTGATGGCCGATGTACGGGTTGAGGTAAGTGACGATACCGATGGAGTTGAACACGTAGGCTTCACAGACCGCTTTGTTGGCGGTGATGCCGTTAACGCATTTTTCCAGCAGGTTGTAGCAGGCGTTAGTCAGGATGCTGATCGACTCAAACAGCGCCTGGCCAATCACCGGCTCCATCACGTTGAGCTGCAGCTGACCGGCTTCGGAAGCCATGGTCACCGTGGTGTCGTTACCAATCACTTTAAAGCACACCTGATTGACCACTTCCGGTACCACCGGGTTAACTTTCGCAGGCATGATCGAAGAACCGGCCTGCAGTTCCGGCAGGTTGATTTCGTTCAGGCCGGCGCGTGGACCGGATGACAGCAGGCGCAGGTCGTTACAGATTTTCGACAGTTTCACGGCCAGGCGCTTCAGCGCTGAGTGCACCATGACGTAAGCGCCGCAGTCTGAGGTGGCTTCAATCAGATCTTCGGCGGGCACCACCGGCAGGTTGCTGACTTCCGCCAGGCGCTGTACCGCCAGCTGCTGGTAGCCGTCCGGCGTGTTGAGGCGGGTGCCGATCGCCGTGGCACCGAGGTTAACCTCCAGCAGCAGTTCGGCGGTGCGCAGAATGCTGCGCGTCTCTTCGTTCAGCAGTACGTTGAACGCGTGGAACTCCTGACCGAGCGACATCGGCACTGCGTCCTGCAGCTGGGTGCGGCCCATCTTCAGGATGTTTTCAAACTCCACCGCTTTGCGCTGAAAACCTTCGCTTAGCTGACCAATCGCGTCGAGCAGTTTGAGGATCGAGGCGTAAACCGCAATGCGGAAACCGGTAGGATAAGCGTCGTTAGTGGACTGACACTTATTCACGTGATCGTTCGGGTTGAGGTACTGATATTCACCTTTCTGGTGACCCATCAGTTCCAGACCGATGTTAGCCAGCACTTCGTTGGTGTTCATGTTGACTGAGGTGCCCGCGCCGCCCTGATAGACATCAACCGGGAACTGGTCCATGCACTTACCGTTGTTCAGCACTTCATCACAGGCCTGAATGATGGTGTTGGCGATGTGGCGGGGGATGGTTTGCAGCTCTTTGTTGGCGAGCGCGGCGGCTTTTTTCACCATCACCATGCCGCGAACAAACTCAGGGATGTCGCTGATCTTACTGTTACTGATATAGAAGTTCTCAATCGCACGCAGAGTATGAACACCGTAATAGGCATCTGCCGGAACTTCACGCATGCCTAACAGGTCTTCTTCGATACGAATGTTGTTCGCCATGATTACCTTCTTATTATTGCTGCTGTGTTACTGCCGGGCATCCGGAATGGATGGGCGGCGAATAACGTGCAGGTGAAGCAATTATATTGTCGTGGAATACCAGTGCCGACATTTTATCCATCTTCGGGCTGGCGAGCACGATCATATTCTGTCACTGCAGAAATGCTTGTGCACAGATCACTTTACGGACATTTGCTGGCCCAGCGGTAATAACGATATGTGATGTACTTCGCAATTTTAAGTCAGTGGCATAAATTTAACAGCGGCGGTTGAATTTCCCCGGCCGCGTGCCCATCTCATACGTTATGGTCATGCTGACCCTTCAATTTTGCTGCTCCGCACGCTGCGTGGCGGCACGACTCACAGGAGATATCGGTGCGCTGGTTACCGTTAGTGATTTTTTTTGTTCTGGCCTGGATTGAGATCTCGATTTTCATCCAGGTAGCGCACGCGCTCGGCGTGCTGCTGACCATGCTGCTGGTGATTTTTACCTCGTGCATTGGTGTGTCGCTGGTGAAAAATCAGGGCATGAAGAACTTTATGCTGATGCAGGAGAAGCTGGCGCGTAACGAGAGCCCGGCGGCGGAGATGATCAAAAGCGTGTCGCTGATCATCGCCGGTTTTCTGCTGCTGCTGCCGGGCTTCTTCACCGATTTCCTCGGCCTGCTGCTGTTGCTGCCGCCGGTGCAGAAACACCTGACGCTGAAGCTGATGCCGCACCTGCGCGTATGGCGCGGCCCGGGGCAGGGCCCGGACAGCGGCGTCACCATGGACGGCGAGTTTGAGCGCAAAGATCAGGATCGTATCGGTCACGATAAAGATCGCTGAATGTAAGCGGGGCGGCGTAAACCGCCCTTTTTGCTGTCTTTTTCGTCATCTGTTACGCAAACGAAAATTTTTTATTTTTTTGCCCTTGAAAGCCCCTTTTCTGCCCCTATCTCTCTCTCCACGAGGCCGGAACCCTCAAGCCCGGCGTTCAACCCAAAAATGAATGATTGGACTTCTCAAAGGAGAGCTATCAAATGAAAATTCGTCCGTTGCACGATCGCGTTATCGTCAAGCGTAAAGAAGTTGAAGCCAAATCTGCTGGCGGTATCGTTCTGACCGGCTCTGCAGCAGGCAAATCAACCCGCGGTGAAGTACTGGCTGTTGGCAATGGCCGCATCCTGGAAAACGGCGACGTGAAGCCGCTGGACGTAAAAGTGGGTGATCTGGTGATTTTCAGCGAAGGCTACGGTGCCAAGACTGAGAAAATCGACAACGAAGAAGTTCTGATCATCTCTGAAAGCGACATTCTGGCGATTGTTGAAGCGTAATTTACGCGTAATTCACTGAACGAAACGAATTTAAGGGATATTTGAAATGGCAGCTAAAGACGTAAAATTCGGTAATGACGCACGCGTAAAAATGCTGCGTGGCGTGAACGTACTGGCAGATGCAGTAAAAGTTACCCTGGGCCCGAAAGGCCGTAACGTGGTTCTGGATAAATCTTTTGGTGCACCGACCATCACTAAAGATGGTGTTTCTGTGGCACGTGAAATCGAGCTGGAAGACAAGTTCGAGAACATGGGTGCGCAGATGGTGAAAGAAGTCGCTTCTAAAGCCAACGACGCAGCAGGCGACGGCACCACCACCGCTACCGTTCTGGCACAGGCTATCGTCAACGAAGGCCTGAAAGCCGTCGCGGCGGGCATGAACCCAATGGATCTGAAGCGCGGTATCGATAAAGCCGTTGCCGCAGCCGTTGAAGAGCTGAAAACCCTGTCTGTACCATGCCAGGATTCCCGCGCTATCGCGCAGGTAGGTACCATTTCTGCCAACTCCGATGAAAGCGTCGGTACCCTGATCGCTCAGGCGATGGACAAAGTGGGTAAAGAAGGCGTGATCACCGTTGAAGAAGGCACCGGTCTGCAGGACGAGCTGGACGTGGTTGAAGGTATGCAGTTCGACCGTGGCTACCTGTCTCCGTACTTCATCAACAAGCCAGAAACCGGTGCAGTGGAGCTGGAAAGCCCATTCATCCTGCTGGCTGATAAGAAAATCTCTAACATCCGCGAAATGCTGCCAGTGCTGGAAGCTGTGGCGAAAGCCGGCAAACCACTGCTGATCATCGCAGAAGACGTGGAAGGCGAAGCGCTGGCTACGCTGGTGGTCAACACCATGCGCGGTATCGTGAAAGTGGCTGCGGTGAAAGCACCGGGCTTCGGCGACCGTCGTAAAGCGATGCTGCAGGATATTGCTATCCTGACCGGCGGTACCGTGATCTCTGAAGAGATCGGTATGGAGCTGGAAAAAGCGACGCTGGAAGACCTGGGTCAGGCAAAACGCGTGGTGATCAACAAAGACACCACCACCATCATCGATGGTGTGGGCGATCAGGGCGCAATCTCTGGCCGCGTGACGCAGATCCGTCAGCAGATCGAAGAAGCGACGTCTGACTACGACAAAGAGAAACTGCAGGAGCGCGTTGCAAAACTGGCAGGCGGTGTAGCCGTACTGAAAGTAGGCGCAGCGACTGAAGTTGAGATGAAAGAGAAGAAAGCACGCGTTGAAGATGCCCTGCACGCTACCCGTGCTGCGGTTGAAGAAGGCGTGGTTGCCGGTGGTGGTGTCGCGCTGGTGCGTGTTGCGGCGAAAATCGCAGCATCTGGCCTGAAAGGTCAGAACGAAGACCAGAACGTCGGTATCAAGGTTGCTCTGCGTGCGATGGAAGCGCCACTGCGTCAGATCGTTTCTAACGCCGGTGAAGAGCCATCTGTGGTTGCTAACAACGTGAAAGCGGGCGACGGTAACTACGGTTACAACGCGCAGACCGAAGAGTACGGCAACATGATCGACTTCGGTATCCTGGATCCAACCAAAGTGACCCGTTCTGCGCTGCAGTACGCGTCTTCTGTGGCCGGTCTGATGATCACCACCGAAGCGATGGTCACCGACCTGCCGAAAGGCGACGCACCTGACTTAGGTGCTGGCGCTGGCGGCATGGGTGGCATGGGCGGTATGGGCGGCATGATGTAATTGCCCTGAACGTCTGAGCTGTTGAGAAACCCCCGATCGGAAACGGTCGGGGGTTTTTCTTTTGCCGGCGAACAAGGTATAAGTAAGGGCGCAATACTTCGGCTTTGCGGGTTTAGGGCAATGAATGTTCAGAAAAAATGTGCGCTTTTCTGCTACGCTGCCGCCCGACACTGATGATAATAAATGGGGATTATAATGCGGATTAACCTCTCGCTCGGACTGGCAGTCGGTACCTTACTGCTGGCGGGCTGTAGCACCTCCAACCAACTGAGTGCCGCCGGCGAACGTGTCACCTTTGTTGATCAACAACCAGGCAGCCAATGTCAGCTGCTGGGCAATGTTACCGGCTCGCAGAGCAACTGGCTGACCGGCTCAGGCGGTGAAGGCAGTTCACTGCGCGGTGCGGCCAACGACCTGCGTAACCGCGCAGCAGAGATGGGCGGCAACGTAATTTATGGTGCCACCAGCCCGACGCAGAACCTGCTGTCTGCCTTTGCCCCGCTCGACAGCAAAATGTCGGGTCAGGTGTATAAGTGCCCGTAATGGCAGAGCAGCAATAAAAAAGCCGCGAGAGCGGCTTTTTTGTTTTTGAGTACAGTTCCAGAACGGTCGCCATCAATGGCGACACTACGGTGATGGCACCGACTGTAGGGTGCGCATTCATGCGCACCGGGCAGCTGGCAGGGAACGTCACTCCTGACGCAGCTGCAGATCCAGCGGCGTTTTGCTCGGCTCACCACCAATTTCCCGCGCCAGCTTCGGCACCATATAGCCCGATACCATGGTCAGCAGTTGCCGCACCAGCGCGCGCGCCTGCTCATCCGGCACAAAGAAGTGCGCCGCACCCTGCACCTTATCCAGCACATGTAAATAGTAGGGCAGGATGCCGGCATCAAACAGCGCATTGCTGAGCTGAGCCAGGGTCTGCGCATCGTCATTAACGCCGCGCAGCAGCACGCTCTGGTTCAGCAGGGTGACGCCGGCGCGTTTCAGCCGCTGCATGCGTTCGCGCAGCGCCTCGTCAATCTCCTGCGCGTGGTTGATGTGGCTGACCAGCAGCACCTGCAGACGCGTATCCGCCAGCAGCTGGCATAGCCCTTCGGTAATGCGCGCCGGAATCACTACCGGCAGCCGGCTGTGAATGCGCAGGCGTTTCAGGTGCGGAATGTTTTCCAGCGCGCCAATCAGCCACGCCAGCTCCTGATCTTTCGCCATCAGCGGATCGCCGCCGGAGAAGATGATCTCGTCCAGCTCGGGATGGGCGGCAATGTAATCAATCGCCGCCTGCCAGTTGCGCTTGTTGCCCTGATTATCCTGATAGGGGAAATGCCGGCGGAAGCAGTAGCGGCAGTTCACCGCGCAGCCGCCCTTGACCAGCAGCAGCGCGCGGTTTCTATACTTATGCAGTAAGCCCGGCACCACGCTGCTCTGCTCATCGAGCGGATCGGTGCTGTAACCTGGCGCATCGGTAAACTCCTGACGGCTGGTCAGCACCTGCAGCAGCAGCGGGTCCTGCGCATTGCCGCGCTGCATGCGCTGAATAAAGGCGCGCGGTACGCGCAGGGCGAACAGACGGCGTGCCTCGCTCCCGGCTGCCAGATCCGCGTGGTTTTCGAGGGCTAAAAGTTGCAGTAATTCAGCAGGATCGGTGACAACATCAGCAAGTTGCTGCAACCAATCTTCTCTGACGGGGGGATTTAGGGTTACAATGTGTGCCATTTTTTTGGCTATTACCAGTTAATATCTACAGAGGGCCTTTATGGCGACTTATCTTAGCAACGATTTTCGTGCCGGTCTTAAAATCATGTTCGAAGGCGAACCGTATGCCATCGAATCCAGTGAATTCGTTAAGCCGGGTAAAGGCCAGGCGTTTGCACGTGTTAAAATGCGTCGTCTGCTGACCGGTTCACGCGTTGAGAAAACCTTCAAGTCTACCGACTCCGCCGAAGGCGCAGACGTGCGTGACATGACGCTGCAGTACTCTTACAACGACGGTGACTTCTTCTACTTCATGCACCCGGAAACCTTCGAACAGTACCAGGTTGAAGCCAAGGTACTGGACGACGTGACCAAATGGCTGCAGGACAACGCCGAGTGTATCGTAACCCTGTGGAACGATAAACCGATCGCCGTTCAGCCACCGAACTTCATCGAAGCAGAAATCACCGAAACTGACCCAGGTCTGAAAGGTGATACTGCCGGTACCGGCGGCAAGCCAGCGACGCTGTCTACCGGCGCCGTGATCAAAGTGCCACTGTTCGTACAGATTGGCGAAGTGGTAAAAGTGGACACCCGCTCTGGCGAATACGTTTCCCGCGTAAAATAATCGTCAAATCAGGCGCATCATCGATGCGCCTTTTTTATTTCCGCGCTCTTCCCCGCACCGCGTCTTTTTTCAGCAGCTTAACCGCCATCATGGCGTATCCGGTCTATGCTTTAAAAGCTGTACTTTTACTGCAACCAACAAGGATATGGCTATGTTAAAGAAAAGTATTGTCGCGATTTTCTCGGTACTGGTGCTTTCCTCGCTGCTTTCTGCCTGTAACACCACGCGTGGCGTAGGCGAAGATGTTGAAGCGGGTGGTCAGGCAATTCAGCGCAGCGCGCAGTAACTAAAACCGGTGCGAAACCTGCTTTCGTACCGGCTTTCTCTTCCTCCTGTTGTCCTGCCAGCGCCTGTGATTTCTGAAACTGCCTGCCGCGACGGCGGTGCCGTTGTTTGCCGTCAGCAATACGGGTAGACTTCCTCCCCTTGTCTGTATAAGGAGTCATCACCATGAGCGAAACGGCAAGCTGGCAGCCGAGCGCACCCATTGCCAATTTGTTGAAACGCGCCGCCATCCTGGCGGAAATCCGGCGTTTCTTTGCCGATCGCGGCGTACTGGAAGTGGATACGCCTGCCATGAGCCAGGCGACGATCACCGACATCCACCTGGTGCCATTCCAGACGCGCTTTGTCGGACCTGGCGCGGCAGACGGGCGCGATCTGTGGCTGATGACCAGTCCGGAATATCACATGAAGCGCCTGCTGGCGGCGGGCAGCGGCCCGATTTATCAGATGGGGCGCTGCTTCCGTAATGAAGAGGCCGGGCGCCACCATAATCCGGAATTCACCATGCTGGAGTGGTATCGGCCGCACTACGACATGTATCGGCTGATGAACGAAGTCGACGACCTGCTGCAGCAGGTGCTGGAGTGCGACAGCGCCGAATCGCTATCGTATCAGCAGGCGTTTATCCGTCATCTGGAGATCGATCCGCTGTCGGCGGACAAGGCGCAGCTGCGCGAAGCGGCGGAAAAGCTGGGTGAGGGCGAGCTGGCGAATCGCGAAGACGATCGCGACACGCTGCTGCAGCTGCTGTTTATGCTGGGCGTGGAACCGAAAATTGGTCTCGATAAGCCGTGCTTCGTCTATCACTTCCCGGCTAGTCAGGCGGCGCTGGCGGAGATCAGTACCGAAGATCACCGCGTGGCAGAGCGTTTTGAGGTCTATTACAAAGGCGTGGAGCTGGCCAACGGTTTCCGCGAACTGACCGACAGCCGTGAACAGCGTCAGCGCTTTGAGCAGGATAATCGCCGTCGCGCTGCGCGCGGTTTGCCACAGCATCCGATTGATACTTACCTGCTGGATGCGCTGGCGCACGGCATGCCGGCCTGTTCCGGCGTGGCGCTGGGCGTCGATCGCCTGATTATGCTGGCGCTGAAGGCCGATGCGCTCAGTGAGGTGATCGCTTTCCCGGTCGATCGCAGCTAGTTACGCCGCGTTTCTGCACACCCGGCCGCGGCTCAGCGACAGCGCTGTCCGCGGCCGGGTGCGTTTACGGCGAGGTATTATTGGCCGCTTCCGGAAACTCCTGGATGGTAACCGGCAGCGTCATCTTCTGCTCATTGCGCAGCACCTGCACATCAATCACCGATCCCGGGCGGATTTCTGCCACCTGGTCCATGGTCTCCTGCGCGGACAGCGCCGGCTTACCGTTCACCTGCAGCAGGACATCATTGGCCTGAATGCCGGCGCGATCCGCCGGACCGCCCGGCGTCACTTCACTAACAATAATGCCCTGCACCCGATCGAGGTTGCTGCCCTGACCGTGCAGCGGCGGCAGTTCGCGCCCGGTAATACCGATATAACCGCGGATCACCCGGCCATCGCGAATCAGCTTATCCATAATTTTGGTCGCCAGCGCGGTCGGAATGGCAAAACCAATGCCTTCCGGAGTTTCGCCGTCGTTGCTTTTGTCGAAGGTCAGCGTGTTGATGCCCATCAGCTCGCCCAGCGAGTTAATCAGCGCGCCGCCGGAGTTCCCCTGGTTGATCGAGGCATCGGTTTGCAGGAAGTTCTGCCGACCGGAGGAGCTCAGACCGATGCGGCCGGTGGCGCTGATGATGCCCTGGGTGACCGTCTGGCCGAGGTTGTACGGGTTGCCAATCGCCATCACCACATCACCAATATGCGCGACACGTTTGGCGTTAATCGGGATTACCGGCAGATTAGAGGCGCTGATTTTTAACACCGCCAGATCGGTCATGGCGTCGGAGCCCACCAGCGTCGCTTCAAAAAAGCGTCCGTCCTGCAGCGCAACGATAATCTGGTCAGCGTTATTGATGACATGTTTGTTGGTGAGGATGTAGCCTTTCGCGTTCATGATGACGCCGGAACCGAGCGTGGTAATGCCGCGATTATTGTTGCCGTGCGCGCTGCGGTTATAGACATTGACCACCGCCGGCACAGCACGGCGCACGCCCTGATTGAAACTGAAGGGCGCTTCATCGGCGCTGCTGTCGTGATCAAAGGTGACGTTGCTGCCCATTCGCAGCGCCGGGATCGCGACAAGCAGTAAACCTGCCACGATCAGGCCCATCACCACAGAACGTAAAAGTTTAAGAAACATGGTGTTATTTCAGGCAAGAGTTGATCGCAGGGCAGAATAGCACGAGAAGGGCGGACAAACACCTGCTTGTCCGCCCGTTGCGAGGATTATCGCAGAAGCAGGTAAATACTCTCGTCGCCGCGCACCACGTTCAGCGCCAGTACCGGCGGTTTGCCCTCCAGCACTTTGCGCATCTCGGCGAGGCTCTGCACCCGCGTACGGTTGACGCCGACAATCACATCGTCTTTCTGCAGGCCAACCTGTTCTGCCGGCGTGCCTTTTTCGATGGTATCGACTTTGACCCCTTTATCGCCGGCTTTGGTATTGCCGTCACTGAGCGTGGCGCCCTGCAGCGCTGGCGACATCAGCTGGGCGCTGGCGGTGCTCTGCGCGCTCTGTTCCAGCGTTACGGTCACCGTCAGCGGTTTGCCATCGCGCAGCAGACCGATTTTCACCTGCTGGCCTGGCGGCGTGGTGCCGACTTTCACCCGCAGCTCGGCAAAGCTGGTGATTGGCTTATCGTTAATGGCGGTAATGATGTCGCCCGCTTTGATGCCCGCCTGTTCCGCCGCCGACTTCGGCAGCACTTCAGAGACAAATGCTCCGCGCTGCGCATCGACGTTAAACGCTTTCGCGATATCGGCGGTCATTTCTGTCCCTTTGATCCCGAGCTGTCCGCGCTTCACTTCGCCGAACTGAATGAGCTGCTGCGCCAGGTTCATCGCCATGTTGCTGGGGATGGCAAAGCCAATACCAATATTGCCGCCGCTCGACGCCAGAATGGCGGTGTTAATGCCGATCAGCTCGCCGTTGAGGTTCACCAGCGCGCCGCCAGAGTTACCACGGTTGATGGCGGCATCGGTCTGAATAAAGTTCTCCAGCCCTTCCAGATTCAGCCCGCTGCGGCCCAGCGCCGAGATAATGCCGGACGTCGCCGTCTGGCCGAGGCCGAATGGGTTGCCGATCGCCACGGCGAAATCACCCACTTTCAGCGCGTCAGAATCAGCAATTTTCACCTGCGTGAGGTTTTTTGCGCCTTCTACCTGAATCAGCGCGATGTCGGTTTGCTCGTCATGACCAATCAGCTTTGCGTCATATTCGTTGCCATCACTCAGCTGCACGCTGATTTTATCCGCACCGTTTACCACGTGATTGTTGGTCAGAATGTAGCCTTTAGCTGCGTCGATGATGACGCCGGAACCCAGTCCTTCAAACGGCTGTGGCTGAGACTGCCCGGGCGCCTGGCCAAAGAAGCGCTTCAGCGGCTCGGGAATATCCTGGCCCTGCTGCCCGCTGTCGGTGCCCTCGACATGCACGCTGACCACCGCCGGCAGCACTTTTTCCAGCATCGGTGCCAGGCTTGGCAGTGCTTGTCCCTGAATCTGTGCCGGCAACGTGGCCATGGCACCCGGCGTCGCCGCCAGACTCATCCCAATGCTCAAGGCTAATGCGCTTAACAGTCGTGCTGGTTTTTTCATTGCTATGACGCTCTCGCTGCGAAAAGGGGAATAAAAGAAGTGTGACAGTTATTGGTAATAAGCGTTCGGAAAACAAAAAGGGCACAGCCATGCTGTGCCCCAAAAGGATTAACTGCGGGTGGTGCGTTCGCCGCTGCGCAGCAGGCCCGATGCGCCTTCAGAGTAGTCGCGCGGGATCTGCACCGGCGCCTGGTCGTTATCGGCCTCGGCTTCCGTCAGCTGGTAAGCAAACGGGTTTTTCTCGCCCGGCAGATTTGGCAGCAGGTCATTCGACCCTTTCGCCATGTGCTGATACAGCTGGCGATAGTCGCGCGCCATGTTGTCCAGCAACTCTGCGCTGCGCGCAAAGTGGTTGGTGAGCTCTTCGCGGTAATCCGCCAGCTCCGCTTTGGATTTTTCCAGTTCGTACTGCATGCTGCGCTGCTCACGCAGCTTTTTGTTGCCAAAACGCATCGCTACCGCGCCGACAATAATGCCAATCACTAAACCAATCAGCCCGTATTCCCAGGTCATAATGACTCCCGTGTAATTTCCGTTGCTTCGTAGGGCATTGCTTCTGTTTCAACTTCAATAGTAGCCACTATACCCGTTAATCCATCGGAAGTGGAATCCTCGGGCTGTATCGCTTAGTGTAGAGCGGCCTAATTTTCGACAACCGACACGTGAATCGGACTTTTTCAGGGATTCTGAGAGAACCATGCAAACCTCATCTCCGCTTGCGCGCTATGAGCAGGCGCTGTCGCAGGGCGAGTTTCGTCCGGACGATGTACAACGTGACGCCATCACCCGTTTAGATCGCATTCAGCAAGGCCTGATTGCCCGCCAGCAGCAGCCGCAGCCGGCAGCTAAAGGGCTGTTTGGCCGCTTATCAAAGCTGATGAATAAAGCGCCGGAGAGCCATGAAGCGCCGGTGCGTGGCCTGTATATGTGGGGCGGCGTCGGACGCGGTAAAACCTGGGTAATGGATCTGTTTTTTCAGTCTATTCCTGGCGATCGCAAACTGCGTCTGCATTTTCATCGCTTCATGCTGCGCGTGCATGAAGAGTTAACGCAGCTGCAGGGCCACAGCGACCCGCTGCTGATTGTCGCTGACCGTTTCAAAGCGGAAACCGATATTCTCTGTTTCGACGAGTTTTTCGTCTCCGACATCACCGACGCAATGCTGCTTGGTACCCTGATGGAAGCGCTGTTTGCCCGCGGCATTACGCTGGTGGCGACCTCCAACATTCCGCCGGATGAGCTGTACCGCAACGGCCTGCAGCGGGCGCGTTTTCTGCCGGCTATCGAGCAGATTAAGCGCCACTGCGATGTGATGAATGTCGATGCCGGCATTGATTATCGCCTGCGCACCCTGACATCGGCCCATCTGTGGAATTTCCCGCTTAACGACGCGACGCACGCGGAGATGGAGCGCATGTTCAGCGCGCTGTCCGGTAAACCGCGCGACGACGCGCCGGTGCTGGAGATAAACCATCGCCAGCTGCCGACGCTCGGCGTTCACGAAGGCGTACTGGCCATCAACTTCCTCGCGTTGTGCGGTGAAGGGCGCAGCCAGCACGATTACATTGAGCTGTCGCGCCGCTTCCACAGCGTGCTGCTGTACGATGTGCCGGTGATGATTTACAAAACGGAAGACCAGGCGCGGCGGTTCCTCGCGCTGGTGGATGAGTTCTACGAGCGCCACGTCAAGCTGGTGGTGGCGGCAGAAACCTCGCTGTTTGAAATCTATCAGGGCACGCGGCTGAAATTCGAATATCAGCGCTGTCTGTCGCGCCTGCAGGAGATGCAGAGCGAGGAGTATCTTCGCCTGCCGCACCTGCCCTGAGGGGCAAACAGAAATCACCGCTTCGGGCGCAAAAAGAGTCGATCTTTAGATTCGACTTCTCTATAATCTTGCGACCCCACGTTACAGCACAGGCTTTCTTTTCCCGGAAAACTGTGTGATCCGGTAACTCTACCTGAGGGGGTGGGCTTGCTGGGCGAATTGGTCGTGTGAGCCTCAATCGTTAACTTAGCGTTTGGGATTTCACCAACGTGTAACTTTTATTTGGGTAAGCTTTTCAATGAAAACTTTTACAGCTAAACCAGAAACCGTACAGCGTGACTGGTATGTTGTTGACGCAACTGGCAAAACCCTGGGTCGCCTGGCGACTGAACTGGCGCGCCGTCTGCGTGGTAAGCACAAAGCGGAATACACTCCGCACGTTGATACCGGTGATTACATCATCGTTCTGAACGCTGACAAAGTTGCTGTAACCGGCAACAAGCGTAACGACAAGATTTATTATCACCACACTGGCCACATCGGTGGTATCAAGCAAGCGACCTTTGCAGAGATGATCGAACGCCGTCCTGAGCGTGTGATTGAAATCGCGGTTAAAGGCATGCTGCCAAAAGGCCCACTGGGTCGTGCTATGTACCGTAAACTGAAAGTTTACGCAGGTAACGAGCACAACCACGCGGCGCAGCAACCGCAAGTTCTTGACATTTAATCGGGATTATAGGCAATGGCTGAAACTCAAAACTACGGCACTGGTCGCCGCAAAAGCTCTGCCGCTCGCGTCTTTATCAAGCCGGGTAGCGGTAACATCGTAATTAACCAGCGCTCTCTGGAGCAGTACTTCGGTCGTGAGACTGCACGCATGGTCGTGCGTCAGCCGCTGGAGCTGGTTGATATGGTTGGTAAACTGGACCTGTACATCACCGTTAAAGGTGGTGGTATTTCTGGTCAGGCTGGTGCGATCCGTCACGGTATCACCCGCGCTCTGATGGAATACGACGAGTCTCTGCGTTCTGAACTGCGTAAAGCGGGCTTCGTTACCCGTGACGCGCGTCAGGTTGAACGTAAGAAAGTCGGTCTGCGTAAAGCACGCCGTCGTCCACAGTTCTCCAAGCGTTAATTGCTGGCTGCTTCGGCAGTTACAATTGGCTCAAAAAACCCGCTTCGGCGGGTTTTTTATTGCCTGAATCGCGGCTTTTTCAGCGCAAAAACGCGAGCTTTCCCCGCATTTTGCCCGCAAATGATTATCCCCGCCCCACAAGCTGCTTAAAATCTGGTAAACTGACTGACACTTTGCGCCCGCGAGTCGCGGCGTTGTGCATACTGCTCCTGTCGGGACGACCGGACAATGCCCGTAACGCCCGGCTGTGTGCGAATCTGATGAGCAGGTGAGTCGCCGCGTGGTTGGCTATTCGCAGTATTTTTTTGTGAACAAACTTGGAGGTTTTCATGGCTGTCGCTGCCAACAAACGTTCGGTAATGACGCTGTTTTCTGGTCCGACTGACATTTTCAGCCATCAGGTACGTATCGTGCTGGCTGAGAAGGGCGTCAGCGTGGAGATCGAGCAGGTTGAAACGGATAATCTGCCGCAGGATCTGATTGACCTCAACCCGTATCGCACTGTGCCAACGCTGGTCGACCGTGAACTGACGCTGTATGAATCCCGCATCATCATGGAATACCTCGATGAGCGTTTCCCGCATCCGCCACTGATGCCGGTTTATCCGGTCGCGCGCGGTGAAAGCCGTCTGATGATGCACCGCATTGAGCAGGACTGGTACAGCCTGATGCGTACCATTGAAACCAGCAGCGGTGCCGAAGCCGATGCCGCGCGTAAGCAACTGCGCGAAGAGCTGCTGGCCATTGCGCCGCTGTTCTCACGTACGCCGTTCTTTATGAGCGAAGAGTTCAGCCTGGTTGACTGCTATCTGGCGCCGCTGTTGTGGCGTCTGCCGCAGCTGGGTGTGGATCTGGCTGGCGCAGGTTCGAAAGAGCTGAAAGGCTACATGACGCGCGTATTTGAACGTGACTCCTTCCTCGCTTCTTTGACGGAAGCCGAACGTGAAATGCGCCTGCAAGCCCGGGGCTAATCTATGGAAATGTCGCAACTTACTGCCCGCCGTCCCTATCTGCTGCGGGCCTTTTATGAATGGCTGCTCGACAACCAGCTGACGCCGCATCTGGTGGTGGATATCAATCTGCCTGGCGTACAGGTGCCGCTGGAGTACGCTCGTGACGGACAGATTGTCCTGAACATCGCACCGCGCGCGGTGGGTAACCTTGAGCTTGCCAACGATCAGGTACGCTTCAATGCGCGTTTCGGCGGCGTGCCGCGCCAGGTATCCGTGCCGATGGCTGCGGTGCTGGCGATTTACGCGCGCGAAAACGGCGCCGGCACCATGTTCGAACCGGAGCCTGCTTATGAGCTGTCCGGCGACGAGCAGGAAGGCGGCCAGGAAGAGACGTTAATGTCGGTGATTGATGGTGACCGTCCGGACGATGCGACGGATGACGACTCTTCACCGGATGACGAACCGCCGCCGCGCGGTGGACGTCCTTCACTGCGCGTAGTGAAGTAAATCGCGGAAAATAAAAAACGGGCTGATTAGCCCGTTTTTTTATGCCTGTGTCGCGGCGCGGCTTAGTGCGCAGCAGACCAAAGGGAGCGCAGCGCTCCCTTTGTACCGATCTTAATAAACGTCGCGCAGATAACGCTTATCTTTCTTCAGCTGATCGATATAGGCTGCGGCACGCTCGCTGGAAAGACCACCGAACTGACGCACCACTTCATACAGCGCGGCATCGACATCCTTCGCCATGCGTGAGGCATCGCCACAGACGTAGAAGTAGGCGCCTTCCTGCAGCCAGGCGTACAGCTCAGCGCCTTTCTCCAGCATGCGGTTCTGCACGTAAATCTTCTCTTCCTGATCGCGGGAGAAGGCCAGGTCGAGATGCGTCAGCAGACCGCTCTGCTGCCAGCCCGCCAGCTCATCCGCGTAAATGTAATCATGTTCCTGATGCTGGTCGCCGAAGAACAGCCAGTTTTTACCTTCAGCACCGGTCGCCTGGCGCTCCTGCAGGAAGGCGCGGAACGGCGCGATGCCGGTACCCGGACCGACCATGATCAGCGGGGCGTTATTATTCGCCGGCACGCGGAACGCTTTGTTCGGCGAAATAAAGATCGCCGGCTTCTCTCCGCGACGCACGCGTTCAGCCAGATAGGTTGAGCACACGCCTTTACGCTCGCGGCCACCGCTGTGATAGCGCACGGAAGCGATGGTCAGATGCACCTGGTTAGGGTGCGCCTTCGAGCTGGACGAAATGGAGTAAGCACGGTGCTGCAGCGGACGCAGCATCGCCACCAGCTCCGGCACCGACAGATTACGCTTCAGCTCGAGCTGCAGCAGATCCAGCGTATCTTTGCCCCACAGCCAGTTGGCCAGCGTATCTTTATCGTCGTGCTGCAGGACGTGCAGCAGCTCCTGGTTGGTGGTGTGCTGTCCGACCCACTCAATCAGCTTGCGCGACGGCTCAGAAATCTCGAACTGATAGGTCAGCAGATCGCCGAGGTTACGGTCAAAGCCCGGCACTGGGGTTTCGTAGTCGGCTTTCAGCTCGCTCAGCAGCAGGCTCACCAGCCCGGCATCGTTCACCGGGATCACGCCCAGCGCATCACCGGCTTCGTATTTCAGGCCGCTGTCGCTCAGGTCAAATTCGAAGTGACGGATATCTTTGGCGGACTGCTCGCCGGACAGACGCTTATTGGTCACCAGCGCCGCCGCGTATGGGTTTTGCTTGTTGCTGCCTGGGATTACCGGCGCTTCCGGCGCGCTCTCCAGCACCGTGCCGCTGCTGCCCGCGCTGGCGGCAAACTGTGGCATGGCGCTGCCAATCCACTCGCTGGAAGGCTCTTCGTAATCGATGTCGCAGTCGATGCGATCCACCACGCGTTTCGCCCCCAACTGCTCCAGGCGCATATCAATGAACTTACCGGCCTGGCAGAAACCGTCGTAGCCGGTATCGCCGATTGCCAGCACGGCAAAGTGCATCTGCTCCAGACGCGGCGCGGTGCTGGCTGAGATGGCCTGCCAGAACAGCTGTGCGTTGTCTGGCATTTCGCCTTCGCCGTAGGTGGAGGTGACGATCAGTACATGACGCATGGTGGCGAACACATCCAGATCCACTTCACCCAGCGCCTGCACTACCGGCACCAGGCCTTTAGCGCGCGCCGCTTTGGCTGCGGTCTGCGCCAGCGCTTCGGCGTTACCGGTCTGGGAACCAAACAGAATATGCAGCTGGGTGGTGGCGCTGGCGCCCGCTGCCGGTGCGGTCTGCTTGTCTTCTAATACCAGCAGGCGCGAGTGGAGACCGGCGAGAAACCCCGCCAGCCAGTATTTCTGTTCGCCGTTAAACGGCGCGTCTTCAGGAATGTAAGGAATCTTCATGGATATCAGTACTCAAACCGTTTTATCGTCATCAATCTTCTTTCGCAGCGCAATCAGGAGAGTTTCCCGACCGCGGCGGCAATCTCTGGCAGTGCGGCGCGTGCAAACAGCTCTTCAAAATCAGGCAGATGGCCCAGCACCTCACGGTTGCAGGCGTCCTGATAAATGATCCAGCCATAGGTTGCCAGGCTGTCCATGGAGCGAATGTTGCGCTGCGTCAGCGCGGCTTTGTAATCCGACATACGCTTGGCGGCGATCAGGCTTGCCAGCTCATCATCGCTGTAGTTCTCAATGGCCGCACGGGCATGACGCTGCAGCTTGCTGACCAGCGCGAAATCTTCGGTCATCAGCAGGTTGCGAACCGCTTTCTCGACTGCCGCGTCTTCCACCGCTGTGCCTTTCGGCAGTTTGCCCAGCGCCAGCTGCTGCGCGAAGCTCAGAACGGTGTAGTTATTCAGCAGAACAAACATCTCCTGCGTATCGGTCGCGCCGTAGGCCGGTACCGCACCGTCGGCGATGGTTTTGCCCGCACGCCAGGCTGATTTGAACTTGGCAACCTGATGCGCGGCCAGCGACGTGGACAGCTCTTCCAGCAAATCCTTACGCGTTTTCGCTTTCAGGATCTCGCCGCCGTCCTGATACAGCAGCAGCGAGCGCGGCATCACGTAAACGAAGTGCTGACACTCGGTTTCCCAGTTCTCCAGCAGCCACGCCGCGCGCGGCGACTGGGTAGCTTCGAGGTGCCAGTGCAGCATGGTCAGCACTGCCTGCTTGTGCACCTGCGCCATTTCGTCTTCGTCAGCGATGGAGCCGAACAGCACCGAATCACCGGCGGCGTGCGCGGCCAGGGAACGGTACGGATCGTACTGATAGGCGAAGCCGCCGCTCATGCCGTTACCGAAACCTTTACCAAAAGTGCCGAGGTTAAGAATCGCGCCGTTGGTCATGTATTCACAGCAGAAGTCGCCGACGCCTTCCACCACCGCGGTGGCGCCCGAGTTACGCACGGCGAAACGGTCACCGGCCTGGCCCTGAACAAACAGACGACCGCCGGTCGCGCCGAACAGCGCAAAGTTACCAATCAGCACGTTGCCGTCGCTGTCCTGTGCGCCGCCGCCCGGTGACATCACCACCAGTTCGCCGCCACACTGACCTTTACCGACGCCATCGTTACAGGTGCCGTAATGCTTCATCTGCATGCCGTCGTTGCAGAACGCGCCAAATGACTGACCGGCTGACCCGCGGGTATCAATCTGCACTGTGCGCGGTGCCAGATATTTCCGGCCACGGTCATCCTGCAGTACCGCCGGCAGCGCGGCCAGCTGCTGCGCCGACAGCTCGTGGTTCAGCATGCGCTCAATATCGATCGCCAGCTGACCGCCAACGCTCTTGTTACGGTTGTTCAGCGTTACGCCGTTACCCAGCGTAATCTCAGGGCGGGCAGCATCAACCAGCTGCGCTTTCAGCTCGTCTACCCAGCCATCGTCCAGCTCGAAATCTTTTTCCAGATACACTGGCTGAGCGATCTTCTGCTCCGGCACCACGGTCAGCATGGCGCGCAGATCGAGTTTGCCCACTTCCAGCGGATGATCCATCAGGTGCAGCAGGTCAGAGCGGCCGCGCGCTTCACGCAGCGAACGCAGACCGAGGCGTGCGAGGAACTCACGCACTTCCTGCGCCACGTTGATGAAGTACTGCGCCAGCTGACGCGGATCGCCATCGAAGGCTTCAGCGTTAGTAGTGAGGCCTGCCGGGCATTTGACGTTACAGTTTTTCGCCATCACGCATTTCAGCATCATCAGCGCGGTGGTGCCGAACTCGAAGCTGTCGCCGCCGAGCAGGGCCGATTTGATCACGTCGCTGCCGGTCTGCTGTGCGCCGGAGCAGCGCAGCTGCACTTTGTCACGCAGCCCGTTCGCGCACAGCGCCTGGTGCACTTCGGCGATGCCGATTTCCGCCACGCGCCCGGTGTATTTCAGGCTGGTGACCGACGCCGCACCGGTGCCGCCGGTGTTACCGGCGACGTTGATGACGTCTGCGCCGGCTTTTGCCACGCCGACTGCGATAGTACCGATGCCTTCAGACGACACCAGTTTGACGATAACGCGCACGCGCGCCGCTTTACAGTCGTGGATCAGCTGCGCCAAATCCTCGATAGAATAAGTATCGTGGTGCGGCGGCGGTGATACCAGCTCAACGCCCGGCGTACCGCCACGTGCGGCCGCAATCTCCACCGTCACTTTCGGTGCTGGCAGCTGACCGCCTTCGCCCGGTTTAGCGCCCTGGCCAATTTTGATCTCCAGCTCTTCCAGCATCGGGTCGGCCAGATAAGCCGCCCATACGCCGAAACGACCGGACGCCAGCTGTTTGATGCGCGATGCGCGGATGGTGCCGTGGCGTGAATAGTGTTCGCCACCTTCACCACAGTTACTCATTCCGCCCACCATATTGGTGCCGTGCGCTACCGCTTCGTGCGCCGGCGCGACCAGCGCGCCGTGGCTCATGGCGCCTGAGGCGAAGGTACGGGTGATTTCGTGCGCCGGCTGGATCTCTTCCAGCGGCAGCGAAGGCAGCGCGGTAAAGATTTTTGCCAGATAGTCTGCTGCCTGACCGTAAGCGGTAATGTGCAACACGCCTTCAGTGATGCTGCTGCTTTCGATCTCATCGTTAAAGCGGGTTTTCAGCGCGCGTGACAGCGCGGCCAGACGCTCGCTCTCCGGCTTCAGGCCGGCAATAGCATCAATCAGACGCAGCTCAAACTGGTTGAGGCTGCCGTTCACCGCTTCGCAGCGCAGGCCGCGAATGGCGAAGCCGTTGTTGACCAGCGAGTAGCGGCCCAGCTTGCGGCCAAATTCGGCTTCGCTGTCCACGTGGGTCAGATCGCACGGCAGCGCGAGGATGTCGCGCAGCGCCGCCGGACGACGCTTACGCTCGGCGTGCATCAGGCTGGAGAACTGACGGTAATCCGGCGTGATAGCAAAGCTGTCGATCACCGCATTCGGGATGCGCTCGAAGCTGCTGTCTTTAAACGACTCGGCTTTGATGCTGAACGCGTTGTCCAGCCTGGCCAGCGTCATCAGACGGATAAAGTTGTCCTCTTCGCGCGCTTTGTCGGCGAAACGAATCGGCTGCTCTGTCATATCAATAAAGGTACGTACTGCGATGGTGCCGTACGAGTGGCCCGCGCCTTCGGCACGTTCTTTGAACAGACCCAGCAGTGGCACTTCGGCTTCGCCCTGAATTTTCAGCGCGCTCTGGTGCCAGTCCACCGCCATCTGCGCGATGGCCGGGAAGCCCGCGCCGCCCACCGGAGTTTTGATATTCGGGAAATATTTCTTCAGCACCGGATCTTCGGTATCGAGGAAGTTCGGCTCGAAGAACTCACCGCAGCTGTAGCTCTCAACGGTACACAGGCCCACTTTGCCCATGGTTTTCATCAGCGCTTTTTCTGCCGCTTTGGCATAGCGTTTGAACGCTTTGTTGCCTTCTTCACCTTCGCCAAACTTCTCTTCCGCGCGCATCTGTACGCCCAGCGGATACACGGCAGAGGCGCCGAAGCCGAGCGTGGCGGCGATATGGTGTGAGGAGATGCTCTGGCCGCTCTCGACCACCAGTGACACATCCAGACGCAGACCTTCCTGCACCAGACGCTGGTTGATGGCCGACACCATCAGCAGCATCGGAATGGCAGCATGAGTTGAAGAGATATGGCGATCGGTGATCACCGCGATGCCGCCCTGCTGACGGGCAAAATCCACCACCTGCTGCGCCAGGTTATCGATAGCGTTTTCCAGCGCTTTGGCGTTGGCGGCGCGGCTGACGATGTCTTTACCGATGACCGGCTCATACAGCATCTCGAAGCGCGCATACGGCGCCACTTTCTGCTCGCGCAGACGCAGCATGTCCAGATGCGTCAGGATTGGGCTTGGCACGATGATCTGCTGGCCTTTACTGCGGCCGAGATGCGGTTTAGCGCCGAGCGCCACGCGCAGCGTCATGCCGTCCGCTTCACGGATGGAGTCAAGCGGCGGGTTGGTGACCTGTGCAAAGCGCTGCGAGAAGTAGTGCGCCATGCCGCCTTCATGATCGGACAGGCCATTGATGGCGTTGCCGTAACCCATCGCGGAGATCTTCTCAGCGCCGGTTTGCAGCATCGGATCCATCATGAATTTGAAGCTTTCCTGGTTGTAGTAGTAAGCCACAAAGCGCTGATAGGTTTTCAGGTCGCCGCGATAGCGCAACGGTGAGCCGAGTTTCTCTGCCGGCACTTCCGGCAGCTGCTGCAGTTCAACGCGTGCCGCCTGCACCAGGGAGAGATAATCCTTTTCCGCCGCCAGCTTTTCCAGCGCCTGCACGGTGGTGTAAGAGCGTTTCTCTTTGTGATCGTAATAGAGCATGCCGCCAGCTTCGATACGGCCACGACGCAGCACGCTCTCCGGCGGGAAGGCGATCTGGCCGGCTTCTGACATCGCACCGATGTACTCAGCGGTTTCGACGGAGCGCAGCGGACGCAGGCCAAGACGGTCCAGCCGTGCGCCAATCACTTCGCCGTTACCGAAGATCAGCGCGGCGGGGCCGTCGTTCTTCTCTTCATACAGCGAGAAGTATTCCAGCATGGCGCGCACTTCAGCCGACAGCGAGGTGTCGTTTTCCCACGCCGGCGGCATCATTGAAACCACGGCGTTGATCAGATCGAGGTTATCTTCCATCAGACGGCTGTGGATGCTCTGATCGAGACGTGAACTGTCAGACTGGCCTTTTGGCCGCACGATCTTTTTGCCGCGCGCCAGCATCAGCGCCGCTTCCGCAATGCGGTTTTTACGGTCCGTGTTCAGCTCACCGTTGTGCGCCATCAGGCGGAACGGCTGCGCCATCGTGGTATGCGGATCGGTATTGGTGGAGAAGCGGGTATGGAAAAACAGTCCGCGTACCTGATGATCGGGATCGGTCAGATCTTTGAAGTAGGGAATCACTTCATTGGAGTTCAGGCGGGCTTTGAACACCTGAGTGCGCGACGACAGCGACAGCGGATAAAGGCCGCCGAATTCGCTTTCGGTAAAGGCGCGTGCTTCGATGTCCAGCAGCGCACGGTAAATGTGGCGTTCGAATTCGCTCTGCTCGGTAACGTCCTGCGGTGCGGCAAACACCCACTGCACGATCGGCAGCTGGAACTGCTGTGCGGCCGGGCGCGTGACGCTGTTGTCCAGCGGCATATCACGCTTCAGCAGCACCGGGAAGTTGTAAGCGGCCAGCGTCTCTTCAACCAGACGCTCTGCGTTCGCGCGCAGCGCCGCATCTTTTGGCACAAAGAAGTTGCCCACGCCAAAGCGGCCCGCTTCCAGCGCCTGACCGGTCAGCTTACGGAAGAAGTTCAGGGAGAGGTCAACGTTAACGCCTGCACCATCGCCCACACCCTCTGCAGACATCCCGCCACGGTGCGGTACCGTGCACAGGGCGCTATGCGCCATCTGCAGGATTTCATGGGTCTGCTCGCCGTCCTTGCGGGTAATGAAACCTACACCACAGCTGTCGCTTCCTGCTGATGGATCATACAAACCCCAGGGGTTAGGTTGTTGAGTGGACATTGAGGGTCTCCTTAAACTGCTTTAGACATTACCTGCATTATTTCAGGCACAGAGCGCTGCTGCGTGCTGTATCAATTTGTTTTCGCGCGCTTTTACGCGGACGTCGCAACACCGGACAACGACAATCAAGGCACTGATTCACGTCCTTGATTGGCTGTCCATAAAATCCGGTCTCTAAGGGAGATAACTTGCATCCAGAGGGAGTCTTCTTGCTGCATAGATATGCCGAGACACAGTCCCGACTGGAAAGCATCCAGCGGAATTCCAACTTATCGGGAAAGCGAACTCAGGTCAAATAGCCAGCTTTATTACGGTTAATTAGCCTTTTTGCGATTTAACTGTATGATTATTATGTTTTTATTACGTAAATATATGTCAATCTGACCTTTCTGATTCCCTTATGAAGTGTGAGCCGTCTCACTGTGTGATCGGCCTCATATTTCCAGACCATGCTGTTGAATGTGGGGATGCCAGCACAAAATTCTGTTTGGACCGTTTCGTGCACAGCATGTATCTGTTTTTCTTATGGCGGAACATTTGAATCAAAACGCGGTTGCCATTAGTAAAATTAATTAACCAGGGTGTGATTAAAACAGCACTTAAGCTGAATGGATATGCAATAACGGAAGGCAACCATCAGGAGGGATGGCTGCAGAAAGCGGATGCGCCGGGCACGCGGCACGGGGACCCGCAAAAGCGCGGCCCTCCAGATTATTCAGTTAGCAGAATTAGTCAAGCGCTTTAGGCATAAAGGCGGGAACGTCGGCTAAACGTCGCGCTGCTGCACCATAACAGGGCGTAAAGTCAGTCCGCACGGCGCGTGCGGCGGCGCAGCGCGCAGATAATTACGCTATGATGAGCCAGATTCGTTCAGGGAGCGCGTAATGAAACAGATTCGTCTTTTAGCACAGTACTACGTGGATTTAATGGTCAAGCTCGGGCTGGTGCGGTTTTCACTGCTGCTGGCTTCGGCGCTGGTGGTGCTGGCAATGGTGGTGCAGATGGCGGTCACCATGGTGCTGCGTGGCCACGTTGAAAGTATTGACGTGGTGCGTTCGGTGTTTTTTGGCCTGCTGATTACCCCGTGGGCGGTCTACTTTCTCTCCGTGGTGGTCGATCAGCTGGAGGAGTCGCGCCAGCGGCTGTCGAAGCTGGTGGACAAGCTGGAGGAGATGCGCACGCGCGACCTTGAACTGAATCAGCAGATGAAAGAGACCATCAGCCAGCTGAACCAGGAAATCAGCGACCGTATTAAAGCAGAGCAGGCGCGCGAGCAGGTGATGGATAAGCTGCGCGAAGAGATGACGCGGCGTGAACAGGCGCAGATTGAGCTGGAGCAGCAATCTTCCTTCCTGCGTTCGTTCCTCGATGCCTCGCCCGACCTGGTGTTCTATCGCAACATTGACAAACAGTTCTCCGGCTGTAACCGCGCCATGGAACTGCTCACCGGGCTGAGCGAGAAGCAGCTGATTGGCCTGACGCCGCGCGACATTTACGACGAAGATGCCGCCACCAAAGTGCTGGAGACCGATGAGAAGGTGTTTCGCCACAATGTGTCGCTCACCTATGAACAGTGGTTACAGTATCCGGACGGGCGCAAAGCGTGCTTTGAAATCCGCAAAGTGCCGTATTACGACCGCGTCGGTAAGCGCAGCGGCCTGATGGGCTTCGGACGCGATATTACCGAGCGTAAGCGCTATCAGGACGCGCTGGAGAACGCCAGCCGTGAAAAGACCACCTTTATCTCCACCATCAGCCACGAGCTGCGTACGCCGCTTAACGGCATCGTCGGGTTGAGCCGCATCCTGCTGGATACCGATCTCAATCAGGAACAGCTGAAGTACCTGAAAACCATTCACGTCTCGGCCATCACCCTCGGTAACATCTTTAATGATGTGATTGAAGTCGACAAGATTGAGCGGCGCAAAGTGCAGCTGGATAACCAGCCGCTGGATTTCACCGGCTTCCTCGCCGACCTGGAAAACCTCTCCGGCCTGCTGGCGCAGCCGAAAGGGCTGAAGTTCGTCATGGCACCGGAGTTGCCGCTGCCGCACAAGATCTCCGCCGACGGCACGCGCCTGCGCCAGATTCTGTGGAACCTGATCGGCAATGCCGTGAAGTTTACCCGGCAGGGCGAAATCGTGGTGCGCGTCGCCTATCGCCAGGACGAAACGCTGCACTTTGAGGTGCAGGACTCCGGGATGGGCATTCCGCAGGAAGAGCAGGACAAAATCTTCGCCATGTATTACCAGGTGAAAGATCAGCACGGCGGTAAACCGGCCACCGGCACCGGGATTGGCCTGGCGGTGTCACGCCGGCTGGCGCAGGCGATGGGCGGCGATATCACTGTCAGCAGCGCACCGGGTCAGGGCTCGTGCTTTACCGTGGAAATCCACGCGCCGCGCGTGGCGGATGAAGTGGAAGATGAGGATCAGGACGACAGCATGCCGCTGCCGGCGCTGCACGTGCTGCTGGTAGAAGATATCGAGCTCAACGTGATTGTGGCGCGCTCGGTACTGGAGAAGCTGGGTTGCAGCGTGGAGGTGGCGATGACCGGCGGTGAGGCGCTGGCGATGTTCGATCCGCAGGAGTTCGACCTGGTGCTGCTGGATATCCAGCTGCCGGACATGACCGGCCTCGATGTGTCGCGCGCCATTCATCAGCAGCACGCCGGCGTGACGCTGCCGCCGCTGGTCGCGCTGACTGCCAACGTGCTGAAGGATAAAAAAGAGTATCTCGATGCTGGCATGGACGATGTGCTGAGCAAACCGCTGGCGGTGCCGGCGCTGACCGCGATGATCAAGAAATTCTGGGATTACCAGACCGAAGCGGAAGCGGTGGTGAGTGACGCCGACGCGGAACAGTCACGCACGCTGCTGGATGTCGACATGCTGGAGCAGTATATCGAGCTGGTTGGTCCGGGGCTGATCACCCAAAGCCTGACGATGTTCGAGCAGATGATGCCGGGTTATCTTGAGGTGCTGGACTCCAACATGATGGCGCGTGACCAGAAGGGCATCGCCGAAGAGGGGCACAAGATCAAAGGCGCGGCGGGCTCCGTCGGCCTGCTGCATCTGCAGAAACTGGCGAAACAGATTCAGTCACCGGAATTGCCGGCCTGGTGGGATAACGTGCAGGAGTGGGTCGACGAGCTGAAACACGAGTGGCGGCACGACGTTGAAGTATTACGGAACTGGGTTGCGGAGCGGGAAAAATAGCGCGGGCCAGAAAAAAATGACCCCAGTCGAAACCGGGGTGCGCGAATACTGCGCCAACACCAGGGAAATGGGCGCTGCTGCTATTATTAGAAATCGAATACAAAAGCAACAGCGTGGTATTGGTTAACGCTTCAAAATCACCTTAGCAAATTCGCCACGGCTTGTGACAAGATTCATTAAATTGTGTGATGTTGAGCAGCGTTTAAATACAGAAAACATTAATTTGCTGACACAGTCAAGCAAGGAATCAATTTCTTTGGCGTATTGCACTATTTTTGAGCAAATGTTCGGTTTTTTGCCTGGTTTTCCCACAGTCGCGGTCCGGAAAGCGCTGCGCGGCGAAGGGAAACGGCAAAAAGCGCAGCGCAACGGCCGTTTTTATGCTCATGTTATTGATTCTAATAATGAATATCCAGATTTTGTGGCGGTTATCCAAAACGTTTTGGAAACCCCCGGCTGAAAGTTCCAGTTCGGGCATTGAACGGTTAGCGTAAACCGGATGGGCGGTAAAACGTTTTACAGGCTGCGCCCTGGCCTGAAGCGTAATTGTCGCTATTTGCGCCGTGTTTTTCAGAATGGTCTCGGTTGTCAATGAACATCTTCACTGACTACTAGAGATGATAGTTAAACATCGTGAAAGGTTTAACGTGAGCGGTATCACAATCGGTTAAGTATTTATGCCTGTGCGCGCTGCGCGATTTTTCTGCATGGAACCGATTCCTTTTTGCCGGAAGTGCTTGATGCGACTGGCTCTAATAGAGGAACGATGGTTGCCCGCGCAATGAGTTTGGCTGGTGGTCGCGATGCCGCAGAGATAAAATTCCGGCTTGCATCACCGCTATTTGAAATCATGACCTGAGTAATTGATTAATCCAGGGAACCGGTAAGAGACGATTGCATGAGTAAGAGTAAAGGGAAGATGGTCCAGCGCCTGAAGCGGCTGGCTGGCAGGGTGCTTCTGGCATGGCTGGGTCTGTGGCTGGCCGGTATTGTGCTGTTCGCATTTTTGCCGGTGCCGTTTTCGGCGGTAATGGTGGAGCGGCAGCTTGGCGCGTGGTTCAGCGGACGCTTCGATTATGTCGCCCATTCAGACTGGGTGGGAATGGATGAGATTTCACCGTGGATGGCGCTGGCGGTGATCGCCTCGGAAGATCAGAAATTCCCCGAGCACTGGGGCTTTGACGTGCATGCCATTCAGCAGGTGCTGGACAATGACGGCAGCGAACGGATGCGCGGCGCATCAACGCTGTCTCAGCAGACGGCGAAGAACCTGTTCTTGTGGGATGGCCGCAGTTGGGTGCGCAAAGGGCTGGAGGCCGGGCTGACGGTGGGGCTGGAAACGGTATGGACCAAACGCCGCATTCTGACGGTGTACCTGAATATTGCGGAATTCGGTAATGGAGTGTTTGGTGTGGAAGAGGCATCGCAGCGCTATTTCCACAAGCCTGCCAGCCGGCTGAGCATGGCGGAAGCCGCTTTGCTGGCGGCGGTGCTGCCGAATCCGATTCGCTTCCGCGCGGATGCGCCGTCCGGCTACATTCGTCAGCGCCAGCAGTGGATTATGCGCCAGATGCGCCAGCTGGGCGGTGAGGGTTTTCTCAACCGTTACCAGCTGCATTGACGTGGTTAGTCTTCGTCAAAACCGGCTTCAAACAGCTCAATGACCGCGGCCAGCGCCTGGGTTTCCTGCGGGCCGCTGGCCTCGATTTCGATATGACCGCCTTTAGCGGAGTCGAGCATCAGTAGCGCAATCACGCTGCTGGCTTCGGCTTCGGTACCGGCCTCGTTACGCAGCAGCACTTCCGCATCAAAACTCTGTACCAGCTCAAACAGCTTCATCGCCGGGCGCGCATGCATACCCAGCTTATTTCGAATCTCAACGGTTTGCTTCACGGTCATGATTTACGTTTTTCCAGGGTGCGATGACGGGACTGCACATTTTTACCGCGCGAACGGAAATAGTCTGCCAGCTGTTCGGCAATGTAGACCGAACGGTGCTTACCGCCAGTACAGCCAATCGCCACCGTCAGATAGCTGCGGTTATTGGTTTCCAGCATCGGCAGCCACAGCTCGAGATAGCTGCGTGTCTGGTAGATAAAGTTGTGCACTTCGGTGTGACGATCGAGGAAGGCCGCCACCGGACGATCGAGCCCGGTCATCGGACGCAGCTTCGGATCCCAGTGTGGGTTGGGCAGGAAACGCACGTCAAACACGTAATCAGCGTCGATCGGGATGCCATGCTTGAAGCCGAAGGATTCAAACACCATGGTGAGTTCACGCTCACGCTTGCCCAGCAGGCGCGTGCGCAGCATTTCTGCCAGCTCATGCACCGACATCTCTGAGGTATCGATGATCAGATCGGCACGCGAGCGCAGTGGCTCCAGCAGATCGTTCTCCTCATCAATGGCGCTTTCCAGCGACAGATTTTTGCTGGAGAGCGGATGCAGGCGGCGCGTGTCGCTGTAGCGGCGGATCAGCGTATTGCGATCGGCGTCCAGAAACAGCAGCTGTGGCGAGAACGCTTCCGGCAGATTGTTCAGTGCCTGCTCAAACACCTCCGGTGATTCCGGCATGTTGCGCACGTCAATGCTGACCGCCGCTGAGATATTGCGCTCGGTTAAGGTGTTCGCCAGCTCCGGCAGCAGCACCACCGGCAGGTTATCGACACAGTAGAAGCCCATATCCTCAAGGGCGCGCAGCGCGACTGATTTTCCTGAGCCTGACCGACCGCTAACGATCATCAGCACCATCACATTTCTCCCGTGTTAAACCGGCACGCAGGCCGGTAAAAGTGTCTGTCGCTTAAGCGTGATCTTCCTGAGCTTCTGTAATGATGGCGTAGAGCTCTTCATCGCTCTGTGCCGCGCGCAAACGGCGGCAGACGGTTTTATCCGCCAGGCGTTTCGCCACCAGCGACAGGGTGTGCAGATGGGTTTTGCACTGGTCTGCGGGCACCAGCAGGGCAAACAGCAGGTCAACCGGCTGGTTGTCGACGGCGTCAAAGGCGATAGGCTGGTCGAGGCTGATAAACACGCCAACGGCGCGCAGCGTATCCTCCTCCAGCTTGCCGTGCGGGATGGCGATGCCGTTGCCAATGCCGGTACTGCCCATGCGTTCACGGGTCAGGATGGCTTCAAAAAGCGTCTGGTGCGGCAGATTGAGCTGCTTAGCGGCCAGCTCGCTGATAATTTCCAGCGCGCGCTTTTTACTCTGGCAGTGTACGCCGCTGCGGGTGCAGTCCAGCGAAAGGACCGCGCTCAATTCCAGTGTCAGATCGTTGTTCATCATCGTTTCACTTGCGTGTTCACATAGCCGTAAGGCACGTACCGGGACACCGCGAACGGGCAGGGCAGGTGACTGCAGGCGCTTGCGCAGATGACAAAACGGGGCGGTGACCCGCCCCATTTCTCCTCTGAGTGCTGAACCCGTCAGCACTCTGCAAGCGTGAAGGTTAGTGTTTTTTCAGTTTGTCTTTGTGTTTGGTCAGCTGACGGGCCAGCTTGTCAATCAACCCGTCGATGGCCGCGTACATGTCTTCCGCTTCCGATGTGGCGTGCAGCTCCCCGCCGTTGACGTGCAGGGTTGCTTCCGCAATCTGCGTCACCTTCTCCACTTTCAGAACAATATAAACCTGATTGATACGATCAAAATAGTGTTCCAGTTTGGCAAATTTGTTATTTACAAATTCGCGCAGTGGGTCGGTTATCTCAACATTCAGTCCGGTAAGGTTTAGCTGCATAGGTCTTCCTTCTTGTTTCGGTCAAACCAGCTGCTTGCGCTGGTTTGATGGCGGTATAGATAAAGACTCGCGATACTTAGCAACCGTACGTCGCGCCACCATGATGCCCTGTTCAGATAACATGGAGGTCAGTTTGCTGTCGCTCAAGGGTTTTGCGGGATTTTCCGCGGAGATTAATTTTTTCACCAGTGCACGGATCGCCGTCGACGAGGCTTCGCCACCGCCTTCGGTGCTGACGTGACTGGAGAAAAAATACTTCAGTTCAAAAATGCCACGCGGGCTGTGCAAATACTTTTGCGTGGTGACGCGGGAAATGGTGGATTCATGCATATCCACGGCCTGGGCGATATCCGCCAGTACCATCGGACGCATATACTCTTCACCCTGTTCAAAAAACGCCTGCTGCTGTTCGACAATACAGCGCGTCACTTTCAGCAGCGTGTCGTTGCGGCTCTCCAGGCTCTTAATCAGCCAGCGGGCTTCCTGTAAGTTGCTGCGAATAAACTGACTGTCACTGTCATTACGCGCAGAACCGCCCATCGCGGCGTAATGCTGATTAATCTTCAGGCGCGGCAGGCTGTCAGCGTTCAGCTCCACCGTCCAGCGTGTGCCAGTCTTGCGCACCAGCACATCGGGAATCACATACTCGGGCTCGCTGGTATTGATGGACTGCCCGGGGCGCGGATCGAGCGACTGAATCAGCAGCATCGCTTCCTTCAGCACCTCTTCTTTCAGCCGCGTCACGCGCATCAGGCTGCGGAAATCGTGGTTAGCCAGCAGGTCGAGGTGCTCGCTGACAATCAGCCGTGCTTCGTTCAGCATCGGCATATCGGCCGCATACTGCGACAGCTGCACCAGCAGGCAGTCACGCAGATCGCGTGCGCCGACGCCCACCGGATCGAAACGCTGTACGCGCTTCAGCACCGCTTCCACCTCTTCCAGCGTCAGCTCTTCGTCACCAATACTGTCACAAATGTCCTGTAAGCTGACGGTGAGATAACCGGTATCGTCGATGGCATCGACGATGGAAGTAGCGATGGCGCGGTCGGTGTCGGTGAACGGCGTCAGTTCTACCTGCCACATCAGATAGTCCTGCAGCGACTGCGTGGTTTCACCCTGATACACAGGCAGCTCGTCGTCCTGGTAATCGGTGCCGGTGCCGGAGGGCGTGCCGGCCGTGTAGATCTCGTCCCAGGTGGCATCGAGCGGCAGCTCTTCCGGCATCTCTTTCTGTTCGAGTGCCTCACGGGTATCTAACGCCTCGTTCTCCTGAAACTCGCGGGCGTCGACTTCATCGTGCAGATCGGTTTGTTCAAGCAGCGGATTGCTTTCCAGCGCCAGTTGCAGTTCCTGCTGGAGTTCAAGCGTAGAGAGTTGCAGCAAGCGGATTGCCTGCTGCAACTGGGGGGTCATCGCCAGCTGTTGGCTGAGCCTGAGTTGCAAACCTTGCTTCATAATCCGGCTAGAATTTCCTAAGCAAATGTCGGGTATGCCGACACCTTATCAGAGTCTGAACTCTTCGCCCAAATAAACCCGCTTAACCTGCTCATCTGCAAGAATTTCATCTGGCGTGCCGTGGGCAATCAGATGGCCCTGGCTGACGATATATGCGCGCTCACACACCGCGAGCGTTTCACGCACGTTGTGGTCGGTGATCAGCACGCCGAGGCCGCTGTCACGCAGGTGTTCGATGATCTTTTTGATATCGATAACGGAGATGGGGTCAACGCCGGCAAAAGGTTCATCCAGCAGGATAAACTTTGGATTGGCGGCCAGCGCACGGGCAATCTCGACGCGGCGACGTTCACCGCCCGACAGCGCCTGGCCCATGCTGTCGCGCAGATGGCCAATGTGGAACTCGTCCATCAGCTCATTGGCGCGATCCTGACGCTGCTCTTCCGTCAGGTCGTCACGCACCTGCAGTACCGCCATCAGGTTGTCGTAGACGCTCAGACGGCGAAAGATCGACGCTTCCTGCGGCAGATAACCGATGCCGCGCCGCGCGCGCGCATGCAGTGGCAGAATACTGATATCTTCTTCATCGATAATAATGCGGCCGGCATCACGCGGCACGATGCCTACCACCATGTAGAAGGTGGTGGTTTTACCGGCCCCGTTGGGACCCAGCAGGCCGACAATCTCGCCGGATTTCACCTGCAGGCTGACATCTTCTACTACGCGACGGCCTTTGTAGGCTTTCGCCAGGTTTTCAGCGACTAATGTGGCCATAGCGATCAGTTACTCTTTTTGGGGCTCGCAGACGAACCGTTTTTATCCTGCAGCTGCGACGGCACCAGCACGGTGGTGACGCGCTTGCTCTGGCCCTGACTGTAGGCCTGCATCTTCTGCTCTTTCACCAGATAGGTGATGCGATCGCCTTTGATGTTGCTGTCCTGCTGCTCGATAAAGGCGTTGCCGGTCAGCTCGACGAAATCGTTGGCCAGCTCATAGTGCAGTTTGGCGGCATGACCCTGCACCGGTTTGCCGTTGTCCTGCATCTGATAAAAGGTGGCCGGATTGCCGTAGGCATCGACGATGGTTTTGTTGCTGTCGCCGCCGGGACGGGTTACCACCACTTTATCGGCGGTAATTTTGATGGTGCCCTGGGTCACGATCACGTTGCCGGTAAAGGTGGCGACGTTACCCTGCAAATCGAGCGCCTGGTTCACCGAGTCGATGTTAACCGGCTTGTCCGAATCGCCCGTTAACGCCAGCGCCGGCAGGCTGGTTGCCAGCAGCGCACTCACCAGCAGCAACTTAAGGCTATTTTTGTTCATTTTGAATTTCATAGGAGGTTTTGACCTTTTCAAGCAGCTCGGCATTCTTTGTCCGTAGGTTGCCGCGCATCTTCATGCCAGTGGAGTTAAAACTGCGGCCAAATAGGGTGACCTGATCGTCAGACGTCACATCCTGGCTGACCAGATTAACCTGAGCATTATCCGTGATGATGCGCTCAAGCTGGGAATCCTGCGTCAATGTGTGTACTTCAACGTGGCCATAAAGATACAGCATACGATCTTTCGTCAGCTTTGCCTTGTCAGCACGAACCGACCACGTGGGCACTTTGTTTTCGTCGTAAGTGGTCATCACCGGATTATCGAACCAGCTCACTTCTTCGGCCGAAAAGTAGGTCACTTTATCCGAGACCAGCTTATAGGCCAGCGCACCCGTCGGGTTATACACCACGGTGCTGGAGTTGGCGCTGGTGTAGGTCGGCGCCTGATCGTTGGTCGCCACCGGCGTGGCGCTGTCGTCCTGGTTGGTAAGATTCCAGCCGATCAGCACCAGGGCGATCAGCGCCAGAATCAGCGTTATCCAACGCCTGCTTTTACTCATACTGATTGCCCTTTGGCATCCTCAAATTTGTTCTGCGCCAGCAAAATCAGGTCGCATAGCTCACGTACTGCACCGCGACCGCCAGCAATGCGCGTCACGTAATGCGCGCGCGGCAGTAACACCGGATGCGCATCGGCGACGGCCACGCTCAGACCCGCCTGTGCCATTACCGGCCAGTCGATCAGGTCGTCACCAATATACGCGACCTGGTCTGCCGATAGTGACAGTTTATCCAGGAGTTCGCGCCAGGCCAAAAGCTTATCCGACTGTCCCTGGTAAAGATGCGTAATGCCGAGCGTTTTACAGCGATCTTCCAGCAGTTTAGCGCGACGGCCGGTAATAATAGCCACTTCGATGTCCGAGGTCAGCAGGCAGCGCACGCCGTAACCGTCGCGCACGTTAAAGGCCTTTAGCTCTTCACCGCTGTTGCCCATGTAAATCAGGCCGTCGGACATCACGCCGTCGACATCGCAAATCAGCAGGCGGATGTTGGCCGCCCGCGCCATCACGTCGGCGCTCACCGGACCGTAGCAGGTGTCGACCATCGTGGTTTCAGCACTCATTGTTGTTTCCCGTTCAGACCACGCCAGCGCGCAGCATGTCATGCATATGTACCACACCGAGCAGGCGATCGTCATCGGCCACCAGCAGCGCAGTGATGTTTTTGTTTTGCATCAGATTAAGCGCATCCACCGCCAGCAGATTAGGGCGCACGCGAATCCCGCCGCGCGTCATCACATCCTGGATGCGGGCCGACTGGAAATCGATGCCCATATCGAAGATGCGGCGCAGGTCACCGTCCGTGAAAATCCCTTCGATTTTCATCAGGTCGTCGACAATCACCGTCAGGCCGAGGTTTTTGCGCGTGATTTCCAGCAGCGCATCGCGCAGCGAGGCGTCACGGGTGACGTGGGGAATTTCGTCGCCGCTGTGCATAATGTCGCTGACGTGCAGCAGCAGTTTGCGCCCCAGCGCGCCGCCCGGGTGCGACAGCGCGAAATCTTCCTGCGTGAAGCCGCGCGCTTCCAGCAGCGCCACCGCCAGCGCATCGCCCATCACCAGCGTGGCGGTGGTGCTGGAGGTCGGTGCCAGCCCGAGCGGACAGGCTTCCTGCGGCACTTTCACGCATAAATGCACATCGGCAGCCCGGCCCATGGCGCTCTCCGGACGGCTGGTCAGACAAATCAGCTGCACTTTCTGCCGTTTGAGCACCGGGATCAGCGCGAGGATTTCGCCCGACTCGCCGCTGTTCGAGATAGCGATCACCACATCATTGGTGCTGACCATGCCGAGATCGCCGTGGCTGGCTTCACCCGGGTGGACGAAGAACGCCGGCGTGCCGGTGCTGGCGAAGGTGGCGGCCATTTTCTTGCCGATATGGCCGGATTTGCCCATGCCCATCACCACCACTTTGCCACGGCAGGCAAAGATCATTTCGCAGGCGCGGCTGAAGTCGGCGTTAATATACTGGTCGAGCTGTTCCAGCCCTTCGCGTTCAATGCGCAGTACCGCTTTACCTGCCTGCTGGAAGTCGAAATCCGGTTGCTGATGTGACATGGTCAGTCATCCTTAATAGCTTGCGATAAGCGTGGGGCTGAGCCACAGCCACAGCACCCACACGATAAATCCACCTAACAGCAGCGTGCCCGCTACGCGGCCGATGCGGCGCTTGCGCAGCAGGCACAGCAGGGCGAACAGCACGCTGACGCCCAGCATAATCCAGTAATCCCGTGCAAAGGCGTGCGCATCGATCGCGCCGGGATGCACCAGCGCCGGCAGGCCCAGCACAATCGCCAGATTGAAGATATTGGCGCCAATCAGGTTGCCGATGGCGATATCGTCTTCGCCTTTCAGCGCGCCGGCCAGCACCGTGGCCAGTTCCGGCAGGCTGGTACCGACAGCAATCAGCGTCAGTCCCATCACCAGTTCGCTAACGCCGAAGTAATCCGCAAACACCGTGGCGTTGTCGATCACCATGCGCGTCGACATCGGCAGAATAATCAGCGCAACCGCCAGCCAGAGAAACGCTACCGTATTGCCGCTTTCGTCGCGCGGCAGCTCCGCCAGTTGTTCACGCGTCAGGGTGTCATTATTATCGCGCTCGGCCCGCCGGGCGATGCGGATCGCCACCAGCAGATAACCCAGCGCCAGCAGCAGCAGTGCCACGCCATCCAGCCGGCTGAGCTGGTTATCAAACAGCATGATGCCGCTGAGCAGTGAGACCAGCAGCAGCAGAGGGAGTTCGCGGCGAATCAGATTGGAGTGTACGGTTAAAGGGTGCAGCAGCGCAGCGCCCCCCAGAATCAGCAGAATATTGGTGATGTTCGAGCCCAGCGCGGTACCCACGGCTAAATCCATCTGACCATGCTGTGCGGCAGAGAACGAGACGATCAGTTCCGGCAGTGAAGTGCCAATGCTCACCACCGTCATGCCAATGATCAACGGGGGAATGCCAAGGGATCGACACAGGATCGCGGCGCTGAACACCAGGCGGTCAGCTCCGTAAGCCAGTAAAATCAATCCGATAAACAGCAGGGCAGTGGCTACGAACATGAAAAATCCTTGATGGATAACGGTGCCGGCAAACCTTGTCCGACAGGTAAAAGCAGTGCGCGTGCGGAATCAGGCGCTGATTTTGACTGTCTGAGAGGCAAAAGTAAATTTTAAGGCCGTTTTCGCCACACCGGACGGGTAAGTTTCTGTAAAACTATCGTGCATTGTGGTTTACCAGGCTACCATCCACCACGTTAATTACGCCCGATCCGTTTAAAGAGGTAATGATGATCCAGCAGCAAACGAATCTGGTTGAGGTTCGTGGCGTCAGTTTTACGCGCGGCAATCGCACCATCTTCGACGACATTTCGCTGACCGTTCCGGCGGGCAAAGTCACGGCGATTATGGGCCCTTCCGGCATCGGTAAAACCACCCTGCTGCGCCTGATTGGCGGGCAGCTGCAGCCGGACAAAGGTGAGATCTGGTTTCGTGACCAGAACATTCCGACGCTGTCGCGCCGTAAGCTGTATGACGTGCGTAAAAAAATGAGCATGCTGTTCCAGTCCGGTGCGCTGTTCACCGACCTTAACGTCTATGAAAACGTTGCCTGGCCGCTGCGCGAACACACCCGGCTGCCAGCGGAATTGCTGCACAGCACGGTAATGATGAAGCTGGAAGCCGTCGGACTGCGCGGTGCAGCGCAGCTGATGCCAGCCGAACTCTCCGGCGGCATGGCGCGCCGGGCGGCGCTGGCGCGTGCAATTGCGCTGGAGCCGGAGCTGATCATGTTCGACGAACCCTTTGTCGGCCAGGATCCCATTACCATGGGCGTGCTGGTCAAGCTGATTGATGAGCTTAACCATTCGCTGGGCGTCACCTGCATTGTGGTTTCACACGATGTGCCGGAGGTCTTGAGCATTGCCGACCATGCCTATATTGTTGCCGGGCAAAAGATTATTGCTCAGGGTAGTGCGCCGCAGCTGAGGGAGAATCCCGATCCGCGCGTGCGCCAGTTTATTGAGGGTCATGCGGATGGTCCGGTGCCGTTCCGCTTCGCTGCCGGGGATTACCTCAGCGATCTGACCCGCACAGGGAGAAGCTAAACTGATGTGGTTACAGGCACTGGCGTCATTTGGGCGTCAGGGAATTAACACCTGTGCGGCCTTTGGCCGGGCGGGCTTAATGCTCTTCCATGCGCTGGTGGGTAAACCGGCGTTTCGTAAGCATGCGCCGCTGCTGGTGAAGCAGCTGTATAGCGTGGGCGTGCTGTCATTGCTGATCATTGTGGTCTCCGGCCTGTTCATTGGCATGGTGCTGGGGCTGCAGGGCTATCTGGTACTCACCACTTACAGCGCGGAAACCAGCCTGGGTATGCTGGTGGCGCTGTCGCTGCTGCGCGAACTGGGGCCGGTAGTCACCGCGCTGCTGTTTGCCGGGCGCGCCGGTTCGGCGCTCACTGCGGAAATTGGCCTGATGAAAGCCACTGAGCAGCTCTCCAGCATGGAGATGATGGCGGTCGATCCGCTGCGCCGCGTAGTGTCGCCGCGCTTCTGGGCCGGCTTTATCAGTATGCCGCTGCTGGCGCTGATCTTTACCGCGGTGGGCATTGCCGGTGGCGCGCTGGTCGGGGTGGCCTGGAAAGGCATCGACCCGGGTTTCTTCTGGTCGGCGATGCAGAACGCGGTGGATTTTCGTACCGATGTGATCAACTGCCTGATCAAGAGCGCGGTGTTTGCCATCACGGTGACCTGGATCGCGCTGTTCAATGGGTATGACGCCATCCCGACTTCGGAAGGGATCAGTCGCGCGACGACGCGTACCGTAGTCCATGCTTCGCTGGCGGTGCTTGGACTGGATTTTGTGCTGACGGCACTGATGTTTGGGAATTAATGCAATGCAAAGCAAAAAAAACGAAATCTGGGTTGGCGTGTTTATGCTGGCTGCGCTGCTGGCGCTGCTGTTCCTCAGCCTGCGCGTCGCCGATCTTAAATCGCTGGGTACTGAGCCAACGTGGAAGCTGTACGCCACCTTCGATAATATCGGCGGCCTGAAAGTCAGCTCGCCGGTGAAAATTGGCGGCGTGGTGATTGGCCGCGTCACCGACATTTCACTGGATGACAAAACGCTGTCGCCGCGCGTCACCATGGACATCAGCGAACAGTATGCCAATAAAATTCCTGACACCAGCTCGCTGGCGATTCGCACCCAGGGTCTGCTGGGTGAGCAGTTCCTCGCGCTCAACTTAGGTTTTGACGATCCGGAGCTTGGCTCGGCGATGCTGAAAGATGGCGGCACGCTGCGGGATACCAAATCGGCGCTGGTGCTGGAAGACCTGATCGGCCAGTTCCTCTACAAGAGCGGCGACAACAAGGACAATGAGAAATCGTCGGGCGCCGCCAGCGCGAGCGCCCCGGCAGCACCTGCTACAACGGAATAACCCAGAGAGGTACAACACGATGTTAAAACGTTTCCTGATGGTGGCCCTGCTGGCCATCGCGCCGCTGGCGGCAAACGCAGCGGATGCCAACCAGAGCAATCCGTACAAGATGATGAATGAAGCGGCGGAGAAGACCTTTACCCGCCTGAAGAACGAACAGCCGAAGATTAAGCAGGATCCGAATTACCTGCGCGAAATCGTGCGCCAGGAGCTGCTGCCGTACGTGCAGATTAAATACGCGGGGGCGCTGGTACTGGGCCGTTACTACCGCGAAGCCACGCCGGCGCAGCGCGACGCCTACTTTGCCGCGTTCGGGGATTATCTGGCGCAGGCTTATGGTCAGGCGCTGGCGTTGTATCACGGCCAGACTTACCAGATTCAGCCTGAGCAGCCGATTGGCGATGCCAATATCGTGGCGATTCGCGTCACCATCATCGATCCCAACGGTCGTCCGCCGGTGCGCCTTGATTTCCAGTGGCGCAAGAACAGCCAGACCGGCAACTGGCAGGCTTATGACATGATTGCTGAAGGCATCAGCATGATCACCACCAAACAGAATGAGTGGAGCGATCTGCTGCGCACCAAAGGCATCGACGGCCTGACTGCGCAGCTGAAAACCTATGCCGCGCAGCCTATCACCCTGGACAAGCAGCAATAATGAGCGAACCGTTACGCTGGCAGCGCACTGCCAGCACGCTGGCCCTGAGCGGCAAACTGGACCGCGATACGCTGCTGGCGCTGTGGCAGGCGCGTGACAGCGCCATGGCTGGTATCACCACGATTGACGTGGCGGCGCTGGATCGGGTTGATTCTGCCGGGCTGGCGCTGCTGGTGCATCTGCGCGAAATCGCGCGGGCGCAGGGCACGACGCCGCTTTTCAGTGGTATCACCGATAAGCTCGACTCGTTAATCAAGCTGTACAACCTGCAGCAGATTATTGTTTCTGCGGAACAAATCGCCTGATTAACGGCGCTGCTGACAAAGCCCCTGATTTTTTCAGGGGCTTTTGCGTATTTAAGAGTCAGGCGCTTTCCTCTAAGATATCCGCCTTATTATTATCAAGTGAAGCAATGAGCGATGGAAAATAGTGAAGTTCAGGCCGTGCTAATGCAGGCGCTGCCGTTAGAAGAAGTACATGTTCTCAGCAACGATGGCAGCCATTTCCAGGTCATTGCCGTGGGCGAAATGTTTGGCGAGCTGAGCCGCGTAAAGAAACAGCAGGCTGTGTACGCGCCGCTGATGGAATACATTGCGGATAACCGTATTCATGCGGTGTCCATCAAGACTTATACCCCAGCCGAGTGGGCGCGCGACCGTAAACTCAACGGTTTCTAAGCGCCACTCTGGCTGTTTTGTTGATAGATAATTGAGAGCCGTGTTAATGGACAAATTTCGTGTGCAAGGCCCCACCCGTTTAAGCGGTGAAGTGACCATTTCCGGGGCGAAGAATGCTGCGCTGCCGATTCTGTTTGCTGCGCTGCTGGCTGAAGAGCCGGTAGAGATTCAGAACGTGCCGAAGCTGCGTGACATCGATACCACCATGAAGCTGCTGAGCCTGCTCGGTGCGCGCGTGGAACGCAATGGTTCGGTCCACGTTGATGCGCGCGAAGTTAATGTCTTCAGTGCGCCGTACGATCTGGTGAAAACCATGCGCGCCTCCATCTGGGCGCTGGGGCCGCTGGTGGCGCGTTTTGGCCAGGGCCAGGTTTCTCTGCCAGGTGGCTGTGCGATTGGTGCGCGTCCGGTCGATCTGCACATTACCGGCCTGGAACAGCTGGGTGCCGAGATCAAACTGGAAGAGGGCTATGTTAAAGCCTCTGTGGATGGCCGCCTGAAGGGCGCGCACATTGTGATGGATAAGGTCAGCGTGGGCGCGACCGTGACCATCATGAGTGCCGCAACGCTGGCGACGGGCACCACCATCATTGAAAACGCGGCGCGTGAACCGGAGATTGTCGACACGGCAAACTTCCTTAACACGCTGGGCGCGAAAATCAGCGGCGCCGGCACCGACAAAATCACCATCGAGGGCGTTGAGCGCCTCGGCGGCGGCGTCTATCGCGTGCTGCCGGACCGTATCGAAACCGGCACCTTCCTCGTGGCCGGCGCTATCTCGCGCGGCAAAGTGGTGTGCCGCAATGCGCAGCCAGACACGCTGGACGCCGTGCTGGCGAAACTGCGTGATGCGGGTGCGGAGATTGAAGTCGGTGAAGACTGGGTGAGCCTGGATATGCACGGCAAGCGTCCGAAAGCGGTTAACATCCGTACCGCACCGCACCCGGGTTTCCCGACCGACATGCAGGCGCAGTTTACGCTGCTCAACCTGGTGGCTGAAGGTACCGGCGTGATTACCGAGACCATCTTCGAAAACCGCTTCATGCACATCCCGGAGCTGATTCGTATGGGTGCGCACGCCGAAATCGAAAGCAACACCGCTATCTGTCACGGTGTTGAAACCTTGTCCGGCGCGCAGGTGATGGCGACCGATCTGCGTGCGTCAGCCAGTCTGGTACTGGCAGGCTGCATTGCAGAAGGTGCGACGCTGGTGGATCGTATCTACCACATCGATCGTGGCTACGAGCACATTGAAGACAAGCTGAAAGCGTTAGGCGCCAACATTGAGCGCGTCAGCGGCGAGTAATCCTTTGTCCTGATTGCCAGGCATGAAAACCAGTCACGACAGCGTGGCTGGTTTTTTTTGCTTTATCCGCGTGAGACGATCTTTTTCAGAACCTGGGGCGATCGAATGCGTTTTTTACGATCCAGCAGACGCTGCGTGACCGGATCAAAATAGCGGCTGGGCCAGATCTCGGAAGGATGGACCTTCAGCGCCGTGGCGATCAGCCATTCACCTTTAGGCCAGGGGCGTGACAACGCGTTGGCCAGCGTCGATGAACTGAGGCCAGATTGACGTGACAGGGCGGCCAGTGACGTACCGCGCTTGCGCAGGGCCGCAATGATATCTGCCGGATGCCAGTCTTCTCTCCTTGCATGCATAACTCTCTTCTCCGTGTCCGTGTTAGTGCTCCATCTCTGCAGCGCTGTGGCTCTCCTGCGCAGAGATAACTGGAAAAATCCGGATTTTTATAGCAAATAATTTCCATATGTTTCCAGTAATTGTTTTGCCTGTGCACGAAACTGCGCAGTTTTTCGCAAAAATGCTGCAAGGGAATGTAATCAGACGGGCAGAGCAGGGGGGAGAAATAAAAACGGGGCCGGTCGGCCCCGTAGCAGGTCAGAAATCGCGCTGCACCGACATGTGCGCCAGTGCTTCCAGCGCGCTGCGCCACGGCGTTTCTGGCAGTGCCTGTAGCGCGGCGATGGCTTTATCCGCCTCTTCTTCGGCGCGTTTGCGCGTCCATTCCAGCGAACCGGTTTGTTGCATTGCCGCCAGCACCGGCTCCAGCAGATGACGGCCATTACCTTCCTCGATCGCCTTGCGGATCATCTGCGCCTGCTCTGGCGTGCCGTTGTGCATGGCGTGCAGCAATGGCAGCGTCGGCTTACCTTCGCTCAGATCGTCACCGGTATTTTTGCCCAGCGTCTCGCCGTCGGCGCTGTAATCCAGCAGATCGTCGATCAGCTGAAACGCCGTACCGAGATAGCGGCCATAATCCTGCAGCGCTTTCTCCTGCGCTGGCGTGGCTTCCGCGAGAATCGCCGAAGCCTGCGAAGCGGCTTCAAACAGGCGGGCGGTTTTGCTGTAGATCACCCGCATGTAGCTCTCTTCGGTGATATCCGGATCGTTGCAGTTCATCAGCTGCAGCACTTCCCCTTCGGCGATCACGTTCACCGCTTCGGACATCAGTGCAAGGATCTTCAGCGATCCCATGCTGGTCATCATCTGGAAGGCGCGGGTATAGATAAAATCCCCGACCAGCACGCTCGCCGCATTGCCGAACGCGGCGTTAGCGGTGGCTTTGCCACGGCGCATATCGGATTCATCCACCACATCATCGTGCAGCAGCGTCGCCGTGTGGATAAATTCGATCAGCGCCGCATTGGTCACATGCAGCGATCCCTGATAATTCAGCGCGCGTGCTGACAGCACCGCGATCATCGGACGGATGCGTTTGCCTCCCCCGCTGATGATGTAATAGCCCAACTGGTTAATCAGTGAGACATCTGAATTCAGCTGGTCGAGGATGGTCTGGTTGACGGCCGCCATGTCCTGCGCGGTTAATTCGTTAATCTGTTCTAAGTTCATTCGTCTGTTCAGCTTTGACTCGTTTTCTGCATGGTAAGCGCTTTTACCCAGCGTGAGTTCAGGTAATCTGTTACTGATTGTACTTGAAAAATCGGGTTGAGAAACGTTTGCATTCGTCCTGCGCTTTTTTTCTGCAAGAGAGTGCAAAGTGCACTTGTCTTCTGCTGGAGTTTTGCGTAGAATTCGCGCCCTATTGTGAATATTTATCGCGCCGCCTGATGAACAGAAAGGCATGCGCAGAAGCGGAGTTTTATATGTACGCGGTTTTCCAAAGTGGTGGTAAACAACACCGAGTAAGCGAAGGTCAGACCGTTCGCCTGGAAAAGCTGGACATCGCAACCGGTGAAACCATCGAGTTCGACCAGGTTCTGATGATTGCAAATGGCGAAGACGTGAAAATCGGCGCGCCACTGGTTTCAGGCGGTGTGATCAAGGCAGAAGTTGTTGCTCACGGTCGTGGCGAGAAAATTAAAATCGTTAAGTTTCGTCGTCGTAAACACTACCGTAAGCAAGCTGGTCACCGTCAGTGGTTCACTGATGTGAAAATCACTGTGATCAGCGCGTAAGAGGAGATCTGACAAATGGCACATAAAAAGGCTGGTGGCTCGACTCGTAACGGTCGCGACTCCAATGCAAAACGTCTGGGTGTTAAGCGTTTCGGTGGTGAATCTGTTCTGGCAGGTAGCATCATCGTTCGTCAGCGTGGTACCAAATTCCACGCCGGTAACAACGTAGGTTGTGGTCGTGACCACACTCTGTTTGCTACCGCAGACGGCAAAGTTAAATTCGAAGTTAAAGGTCCTAACAACCGTAAATATATCAGCATCGTTGCTGAGTAAGGTTGTTGTGCCGCAGACGATTAACGTCTGAACACACGAATGGAAGGCCCCGCAGCTTTGCGGGGCTTTTTACATTCTGCCGCAGGTTACGGCAATCACGCTGACCTTGCGCCTCAGTTTGCTGTACACTTTATGTACACATGGCTTTGCCAATCCTGTATTATCCGCCGCCGGTCAGCGCAGAAGACCCTGGCGGACCCGTTTGTCGCCCGCAGCGTGGCGCAAACGACAGTGTGACGGAGATAAAAAATGAAGTTTGTTGATGAAGCGACGATCCTGGTGGTCGCGGGTGATGGTGGCAACGGTTGCGTCAGCTTCCGCCGCGAGAAGTACATTCCCAAAGGGGGACCGGACGGCGGTGACGGCGGTGACGGCGGTGATGTTTACCTGCTGGCGGATGAAAACCTCAACACCCTGATCGATTATCGTTTCGAAAAATCTTTCCGCGCCGAACGCGGCCAGAATGGCCAGAGCCGTGACTGTACCGGTAAACGCGGTAAAGACATCATTGTTAAAGTGCCGGTGGGTACGCGCGTGATCGATCAGGGCACGGGCGAAACGCTGGGCGACATGACGCGCCATGAGCAGAAGCTGATGGTGGCGAAGGGTGGCTGGCACGGTCTGGGCAACACCCGCTTCAAATCGTCCGTGAACCGTACGCCGCGTCAGAAAACCATGGGCACGCCGGGCGAGAAGCGCGACCTGCAGCTGGAACTGATGTTGCTGGCAGACGTGGGTATGCTGGGTCTGCCAAACGCCGGTAAATCGACCTTTATCCGCGCAGTATCAGCGGCGAAGCCAAAAGTGGCGGATTATCCGTTCACTACCTTAGTGCCAAGCCTCGGCGTGGTACGTATGGACAGCGAAAAGAGCTTCGTGGTCGCCGACATTCCCGGCCTGATTGAAGGCGCAGCGGAAGGCGCAGGCCTCGGAATTCGCTTCCTCAAGCATCTGGAGCGCTGCCGTGTGCTGCTGCACCTTATCGACATCGCGCCAATCGACGAATCCGATCCGGTAGAGAACGCCCGCATCATTCTCGGCGAGCTGGAAAAATACAGCGACAAGCTGTACCAGAAACCGCGCTGGCTGGTGTTCAACAAAACTGACCTGCTGAGCCGCGAAGAGGCGGAAAGCCGCGCCAAAGCCATTGCCGAAGCGCTGGGCTGGGATGAGAAATACTATCTGATCTCCGCCACCAGCCGTGACGGTGTCAATGAGCTGTGCTGGGATGTGATGAGCTTTATCATCGCGAATCCAAAAGAAGCGGAAGAAGAAGCGAAGCAGCCAGAGAAAGTGGCCTTCATGTGGGATGATTACCACCGTGAAGCGCTGGAAAATGCTCAGGAAGTGGAAGAAGACGAAGACTGGGATGACGACTGGGATGAAGACGACGACGAAGGCGTCGAGATCATTTATCAGCGTTGATGTCAGCAAAAAAAGCGGCCAGATGGCCGCTTTTTTTATTGCTGTTTAGCGCCGAGCACCAGCCCGCACCATCATCCCTCTCCCCGCAGGAGAGAGCACCAGCCCGCACCATCATCCCTCTCCCCGCAGGAGAAAGCATCAGGCCGCACAATCATTCCCTCTCCCTGTGGGAGAGGGCAGGGTGAGGGCATCAGGCCGCAGCGGAGCCAAACCTATCCCAGCACCGCCACCGTCAGCCGCGAACTGCAGCACAGCTGATCGCGACCATTGCGTATCTCAATCTGCCAGCTCTGATTGCGCGCCCCCAGATGCAGCGGACGACAAACACCGCGCACCTCGCCGCTGCTCACCGCCCGATGATGGCTGGCGCTCACCTCAATGCCCACCACGCTTTTACCTTCTTCCACGCTCAGGTAACCGGCAATGGAGCCCATCGACTCCGCCAGCACCACCGACGCGCCGCCGTGCAGCAGACCAAACGGCTGCTGCGTGCGGCTGTCTACCGGCATGGTGGCCTCCAGATAATCGTCACCGATGGCGGTAAACACGATGCCCAGATGCGCCACCAGCGAGTTATCGCCCAGCTGATTCAGCGTGGCAAGATCCACCGTACGTTTCCAGATTGCCATGCCTCAGGCTCCCAGCGTTGCGCCACCGTCCACCACAATATCCTGCAGCACCACGTGGCTGGCAAGATCCGAGGCCAGGAACAGGATGTTGTTCACGATCTCCTGCGGCTGGGCGATCTTACGCAGCGGGATCCCCAGTTTGTACTGATCCGGGAAACCGTTGATCATCTCCTGCTCGGCTTCCGGCGTATGCCACAGGCTGCGCTGCATATCGGTATCGGTTGATCCCGGTGAGACAATGTTGCAGCGCACGCCATACGGCGCCATCTCAAGGCCAACCGTCTGGCACAGGCTGCGCAGCGCTGCTTTGGACGCGCCATAGGCTGACATGCCGAGGCGCGGGGCGTGCGCGGCGTTAGAGGCGATAGTGACAATCGCGCCAGCGCGCTGCTGGCGGAAGACCGGCAGCGTCTGCTGGAACAGGTTAAACGCGCCGCCGGCGTTGACGGCGAGACACGCCTGCCAGTCAGCAAACGACAGCGCATCGGTGCTGCCGATGCGCAGAATGCCTGCGCCGTTCACCAGGATATCCAGCCGCGGCTGGCTGGCCAGCAGTGACTGACAGCAATCGCGCACCGCAGCACTGTCGGCGACGTCCAGCTGGCAGGTGGCAAACGGATAGTCATCCTGGCCAAAGTGCAAATCAAAACCGGTCACCTGCGCACCGGCCTGATGGAACGCCAGCGCGGTGTGGTAGCCGATGCCTTTACCGGCACCGGTCACCCAGACAATTTTTCCGCTGAAATCAAAACAGGCACTCATTATGCTGGCACCCGTGACAGCAGCGCCCACCAGCCATCAATGCTGGGGTTTTTCGCCAGGCTGATGAAGTCGATATCGCTGTGCACCTGACGCCAGCGCGCCGCCAGCGCCATCACGCGCACCGAATCCAGCCCATAATCGATCAGGTTTTCATCATCTTCCGGCACGTCATCATCTTCCAGCAGCGGCAGAATCAGCGCGCGCAGCGCGTCCTTGCTCTGTGGCAGCGGCATCAGGTCGGCGGTCATCACCACCTTGCCACTGCGGCCTGCGGTGTAGGTCAGCGCCATCATATGCTCGTCGCACGAGAAGTCGGCCAGCGCATCGGCCACCATGAACGGCTGGATGTTACGCATGAAGGCGTCGGTGGCGGTGGTCAGGCAGCCGATGTGGGCATACACGCCAGTAATGATCAGCTGATCGCGGCCCATTTCCTGCAGGATAGACTCCAGCGGCGAGCGCACGAACGCGCTGTAACGCCATTTAGTCAGCACCTGATCGTCCTGATCCGGTGCCAGCGCGTCGACGATCTTCTGCTGATCCGGATGTTTGTTCAGCCCCGGTCCCCACATATCATTCAGCAGCGCGCGATCCTCATCGCTTTGCTGGTTGGGCTGGGCGGTATAGAACACCGGAATGCCCTGCGCTTTACAGTAAGCGCGCAGGCGGGAAATGTTCTCCACCACCTGATTCACCAGCGGGCTGTCTTCGCCCCAGAAGTTGAGGAAATAGGCCTGCATATCGTGAATCAGCAGCGCCGCGCGCTGCGGCTCCAGCGCCCATTGTACTTTGTTAGCCGGCAGCTCAGTGGCGGCGGGCAGCGCATAAGACGTCAGTTTTGGAATAGCCATTACAATCTCCGGAAAAAATCAGGCTTGCGTCTGCTCAGCAAGCTGTTGGCGTAAACGTTTTTTATCCACTTTGCCTACCGGGGTAAGCGGCAGGTCGTCGACGCAGGTAATGCGGTCGGGAAGTTTGAATTCGGCAATGCCCAGCTCGCGCAGATGGCGGCGCAGCGCGACCGGTTTTACCGGCTGGCGCGCCACAATGAAGGCACAGCTCTTTTCACCCATCAGCTCGTCATGCATGGACACCAGCGCGGCGTGGATTACATCCGGATGGCGCAGCAGCAAGTTTTCGATCTCTTCTGCGGCGATCTTCTCGCCGCCGCGGTTGATCTGATCCTTTTCGCGTCCCTGTACGGTGATGTAACCCTGAGCGTTGATCTCAATCAGATCGCCTGAGCAGTAAAAACCGTCAGCGTCGAAGCTGGCGGCATTGTGCTCCGGGCTGTTGTAGTAGCCCCGGAAGGTGTAAGGGCCGCGCGTCATCAGGCGACCCACCTGGCCTGGCGGCAGCGGATTGCCGTTCTCGTCGGCCACCCACACTTCGTCATCTTCCGAAATCGGCCGCCCCTGGGTAGTCAGAATGGTTTGCTCGTCATCGCCGAAGCGCGTGTAGTTAACCAGCCCTTCCGCCATGCCAAACACCTGCTGCAGCTGGCAGCCGATTTCACGCTGAATGCGTGCGGCCAGCGTTTCTCCCAGTTTGGCTCCGCCCACCTGAATGCGCTGCAGCGAGGCCAGCGCTGTGTTGCTGCCCCACTCCTGAATTGCCTGCAACCACAGGCTGACCGCCGGCGGCACCAGTCCGGTATCGGTCACCTGGTGCTGCTCAATCAGCGGGAAACAGAGCGTGGCGCTGGGATCCGCGGCGAGAATCACCTGGCCACCGGCATAGAACACCCCGAGCGAACCGGGGGAACTCATGGCGAAGTTATGCGGCGCGGGCAGGGCGATCAGATAGCGCGTGTCGGCGTTGATGTGACAAATCTCGTCGCTGGCGCGGATGCTGTAGTAGTAGTCGTTGTGGGTGCGCGGAATCAGCTTCGGCGTGCCGGTGCTGCCGCCGGAGAGCTGGAAAAACGCCACTTCATCGGCGGCCGTCGGTGTCGCGATAAAATCGCCAGCCGCTTCATCCTGCAGCGACGCCAGCGTATTTTCCGCCTGCACGTCGTTACGCAGGATCACCTGCTGCAGTGTGGGCTGCGCCTCGCACAGCGTGGCGATGAAGTCGTCGCTGGCAAACAGCGCGTGCTGGCGATCGGCGATCAGCAGTTTCGGTGCAATCTGCTGCGCATAGGCCAGCAGTTCAGTGCGCTGATGGCTGAACAGCGCGTACACCGGGACCACGCCCAGCTTAAACAGGGCAAACAGCGTAACGTAAAAGTCCGCCACGTTGCCGAGCTGCACCAGCGCCGTGTCACCGCGCTGTAAACCGCGCCGCTGCAGCGCCGCCGCCAGATTATCACTGCGCTGCGCCAGCTGGCGGTAGCTGAGCTGCAGCGGGCCGTCGATCACGGCGATAGCGTCGTTTTCGCTATGGCGGTCGATGATGTCGGTCAGCGGCACGTCGATCCAGTAGCCTTTTTCGCGGTAGCGCGCGGCCAGATGTGCCGGCCAGCGGCTGAAGGGAATGCTCATGCTTGTTCCTTTATTGCAGTCCAAAAGCGCGCAACATGGTGTCCAGCTTCACACCCGTTTCACGCCATTCTGATTCCGGTTGTGAGTCGGCGACGATGCCAGCGCCGGCAAACAGCCGCACGCGCGTGCCGTTTACCGTCCCGCAGCGAATGGTTACCACCCATTCGCCGTTGCCTTCGCTGTCGCACCAGCCGACGATGCCGCCAAACAGCTGGCGATCAAAGGGTTCGAGCTGCTGAATCAGCTGCTGCGCGCGGGCGTGCGGGAAGCCGCTCAGGGCCGGGGTTGGGTGCAGCAGCGCCGCCAGCGACAGCGCGTTTTCGCGCTCATCCTGCACTTCGCCATCGATTTGCGTCGCCAGATGCCACAGCGTGGCGGTGGTGATCAGCGACGGCACGGTAGGCACCGACAGCAGGCGGCTACGCGGCTGCAGCGTGCTGCGCATCGCGTCGGTCACCAGCTGATGTTCGTGGCGATCTTTGGCTGACGCCATCAGGGTGTTACCTGCCGCGCGATCGGCGCTGACATCGTCATGATGGCGGCGCGCCGAGCCGGCCAGCGGGCAGGAGGAGAAATCGCGCCCCTGTTTGCGCAGCATCAGTTCCGGGCTGGCGCCCACCAGCGCGCCGCCTTCCGCCAGCGGCAGATGGAAATGGTAGCTATTGGGATTTTGCGCGATCACGCGCTGCATCAGCGCGGCGGTATCCACCGGCTGCTCCGTGACGATATCCATCAGGCGCGACAGCACCACTTTGTCCGGATCGCCGCGCTGGATGGTGGCAACGGCGTCGGCCACCATGCGGGTAAATACCGCGTGGTCTGGCACTGCCGTCCGCCGCCGCACTGCCGGCAGATCGCTCTGCTGCACCGGCAGCGCCTGTTGCAGGTCGGCGCGATTAAAGCTCTGCCAGGATTCGGGTATGAACAGCGACGCTGGCTGGCTGACGTCAAACGGAATCGCGCCCACCAGCAGCGGATTGGCGATCCCCTGCTTTTTCGCCGCGGCAAAGTGCTGGCGCAGCTGCTGTTGAAAGTCGCCCTGCAGCAGCGCGGCATCGCCCACCGGCGTGTTGATCGTGGTATAGCACCCCTGGGTGGCCAGGCTGCGCCATGGCGAGGTGAAAAGGAAACCGCGGCACAGCGCGGAAAAATCCTTCAGCCAGGCATTTTCAAACGTGGAGCTTTCCACCATAATTTTCACCTATAAATGATAAGATTATTAAGAATGATTATCATTTTTATTATGGCTCTGTAACCTACGTCGAAAGGGGCAAAGAGTCAATCCATTCGCGGGATTTACCGTGCTGTCAGACGTAAGCGGCGGCTGACGCCGGGCCAGGCATTAAGCTAAAAGGTGGATCAAAACTTATGAATAAATGCGGTTTATGGGGCATGGCTGTCCTGTTGTTCATTTTCCAGTCGCTGTCAGGGACAGCGCGGGCCGACCAGGGCTGGCCGCGCAGCGTACAGGGCGCGACCGGAACGGTAACGCTTCACCAGGCACCGCAGCGCATTGTCTCCACCAGCGTCACGCTGACCGGCTCGCTGCTGGCGATTGACGCGCCGGTCATCGCCTCAGGCGCGACCGCACCGAAAAGCCGCCTGGCCGACGATCAGGGCTTCTTCCGTCAGTGGGGCGAGGTGGCAAAGCAGCGCCACGTTAAGCGGCTGTACATTGGTGAGCCGAGCGCCGAGGCGATTGCGGCGCAAGCCCCGGATCTGATTATCGTCAGCGCCACCGGTAATGACTCCGCCCTGAAGCTGGTCAGTCAGCTGTCCGCCATTGCCCCCACGCTGGTGGTCAACTACGACGATAAGAGCTGGCAGGATGTGGTTACGCTGCTGGGGCAGGCCACCGGCCATGAAGCACAGGCAGCGCAGCGCGTAAAAGAGTTCGACGATCGCGAAGCGGCGCTGAAGCAGGCCATTACGCTGCCGCCGCAGCCGGTCTCCGCGATGGTATGGAACGGTGATGGCCGGGCAGTGAATCTGTGGACCGCCGCATCGGCGCAGGGCAAACTGCTGCAGCAGCTCGGTTTTACCCTGGCGCAGCCGCCGGCTGACACGCAACAGGGGCACAGCATGGGCCAGCGCAAAGACATTATTCAGCTCTCGGGCGAGAATCTCGCCGCCAGCCTGACCGGTCACAGCTTCCTGCTGTTTGCCGGCGATGACAAAACCGCGCAGTCAGTGCTGAGCAACCCGTTCCTGGCACAAAACGCGGCGGTGCGCGATAAGCAGGTCTATGCGCTGGGCATCGACACCTTCCGCCTGGATTACTACAGCGCCAGCAATCTGCTGACGCGTCTGCATCAGCTGTTCGTCAAATCATGATGTTTGCTGCGCCAGCACGGGCGCGGGTGCCTGATAGCGCCGTAATCCTTTCATCATCAGCCACATCATGACGCCAAGCAGTGTCGCGGCACAGCCAAACGCCGCGGCAGCCTGCGCCGGTAACAGCCACGAACCGAGGGCACCAATCAGCGCGGCGCCGAGGGCATCGCCGCACACGTTCTGCGCCGTCCACAGGCTGTTGATGCGGCCCAGCAGATGATCCGGCGTCAGCAGCTGAATCATCGCGTACTGCACCAGGCTGTTGATGGCGCTGAAGTAGCCGAAGCCCGCCAGACACAGCAGCGCCAGCCACAGCGTCGGCATCAGGCTGAACAGGCCCAGGGCGACGAAACCGGCCACGGCGCTGCCCAGCACCAGCCGCCCAGGGCGCGCCGCCTGTTTCAGCCTGCCGCTGGTAAATGCACCCACGGCGGCACCGAGCGGCACGGCGGCGTACAGCATGCCGAGCTGGTCGGCGCTGACTGACCAGTGCGGTGCCAGCGCCGGGTACAGCACGCGGATGGCGCTGGCCAGCGTCACCAGCGCACCGGTCAGCGCCACCATGCCGACCAGCGGGCTGGCGAACAGGAATTGCACGCCGGTTGCCAGCGCCCGCAGCGGATGCTCGCGCGGCTGCGGAGGCGGGGGCAGCGCAGGCAGCTTCAGCAGCGTCAGCACTGTCAGCAGCGTGCCGAAGGCGGTCAGTCCGTAATTCCACAGCACGCCGCCGTGCGCGATCACTACACCAGCAATTGCCGGCGATAAAATCGAGCCGAAGCGCACCGTCAGCATGGTGATCGCGCCGGCCTGCATAATGTTTTCGCGCCCCACCAGCGCCGGCGTAGCGGCCAGCAGCGCCGTGACGCCAATCGCACCGAAAAAGCCGTCCCACAAGCCCAGCAGATAGACCGCCAGCAGCGAAGGCGCGGGCAGCGCGGCATTTATCGCCAGCGCGACAAAGCCCAGCCCGCAGGTGGTGCGGGCAAACAGGATCAACTTCTTACGCTCATAGCGATCGGCCAGCACGCCGCCGGTCAACAGGCCAGTAAACATGCCGGCAGCGGACAGTGTGACGGCGAGGCCCACCAGCAACGGTGAATGGGTCATCTGCTGAATCTGCACCGGCACGGCAACGGCCAGCATGCCGAGCGCCACAATCGAGATAAAACGCGCAATAAACACCGCGCGAAACGCCGCGTGGGTTTTCAGCAGTGAGAGATCGATAAAGTGAGAGGGTTTGTTCATTGTTTCGCCTTTTTGCACCAATTTTCCTCATCATCCGCGAGGCGACTCATGGTAACATAGGCAAACGCGAGTAATAACGATAACAAATATCATTATCACATTACGTTGCACCGCAACGAGGTCGAACAGTGAAGGTTTAGAACGCTATGCGCCAGATCCGTGCATTAGCAGGCTCAGGGATTCTGCTTTTGCTCCTCATGGCGCTCAGTCTGATGCTGGGTGCCAAATCAATACCGCTTTCCGATGTGTATCACGCTCTCACCGCTTCCTGCTCCAGCGCGGAGTGCATCATCGTGCGCGATGCGCGCCTGCCGCGCACGCTGGCCGGTCTGCTGGCTGGCGTGGCGCTGGGGCTGGCTGGCGCGCTGATGCAGAGCCTGACGCGTAATCCGCTGGCCGAGCCGGGCATTCTGGGCGTGAACGCCGGTGCCGGTTTTGCCATCGTGCTCGGCATCGCGCTGCTGGGAGCGGACTCCCCGCTGCAGTGGCTGACGCTGGCCTTCAGCGGCGCGCTGCTGGCGGCGCTGCTGATGACGGTGATTGGCGCGATGGGCGGCGGGCGCGTCAATCCGGTGCGTCTGACGCTGGCGGGCGTGGCGCTGGCGGCGGTGCTGGAGGGCTTAACCTCCGGCCTGTCGCTGCTCAATCCGGACATTTACGATCACCTGCGCTTCTGGCAAAGCGGCTCGCTGGATATCCGCGATTTCAGCGTGTTGCGTACCCTGAGCCCGGCGGTGCTGGCCGGTGCGGCGCTGGCGCTGGGGCTGGCGCAGTCGCTGAACAGCCTGAGCATGGGCGGCGATATGGCGGCGGCGCTGGGCACGCGCGTGGTGCGCACTCAACTGCTGGGCCTGCTGGCGATTGCCTTACTGAGCGGCGCGGCGACCGCCGCCGTCGGGCCGATCGCTTTTATCGGCCTGATGACGCCGCATTTTGCCCGCTGGCTGGTGGGCAACGATCACCGCTGGCTGCTGCCGGCGACGGCGCTGATCACCCCGGCGCTGCTGCTGGCGGCGGATATTCTGGGGCGGATGATGGTGGCAGGCGAACTGCGTGTCTCAATTGTGACCGCCATCCTTGGCGCGCCGATGCTGATTTTGCTGGTGCGGCGCCAGCGCGGGCGAGGTGGACTATGACGCGGCGCGCCTGGTTGCATGGCGGCTGGCTGCTATTAGCGTGTGCGCTGCTGACGTGGCTGGCGCTGACGCGCGGTGCGCTGCCGATTACGGCGGAGCAGGTGTGGCAGGCGCTGCGCGGGCAGGGAGCGGCCAACGTGCAGCTGATTGTGGTGGAGTGGCGGCTGCCGCGCGTGATGATGGCGCTGCTGATCGGCGCGGCGCTGGGTGTCAGCGGGGCAATTTTTCAGTCGCTGCTGCGTAACCCGCTCGGCAGCCCGGATATTCTCGGCTTCAATACCGGCGCTTACAGCGGTGTGCTGGTGGCGCTGGTGCTGTTCAATCAAAGTATTACCGCGATGACCGGGGCCGCGCTGATCGGCGGTATCGCGACGGCTGCGCTGGTGTATCTGTTTGCCTGGCGCAACGGGGTGGAAACGTTTCGGTTAATCATCGTGGGCATTAGCGTGCGCGCGCTGCTGATGGCGCTCAATGCCTGGCTGATTATCAGCGCTTCGCTGGAGTCGGCGCTCAGCGCCGGGCTGTGGAGCGCCGGCTCGCTCAACGGCATCACCTGGGCGAAAACGCCGCCGGTGGTGACGGTGCTGCTGCTGTCGCTGCTGCTGGTGGCGCTGTTAACGCGCCGCATGCGTCTGCTGGAGATGGGCGATGACACCGCCTGCGCGCTCGGCGTGCCGGTGGAGCGCAGCCGCCTGTGGCTGATGCTGCTGGGCGTGCTGCTGACCGCGGCGTCCACCGCGCTGGCGGGGCCGATCTCGTTCGTGGCGCTGCTGGCACCGCAGATTGCGCGCCGGCTGAGCGGCGGGGAAAAAGGCGCATTATGGCTGGCGGCGCTGTGCGGCGCGCTGCTGTTGTGCGCCGCCGATTATGCCGCGCAGCATCTGTTCCTGCCTTATCAACTGCCGGTTGGCGTGATTACCGTCAGCCTGGGCGGACTCTATCTGATTGCGTTACTGGTGCGGGAGGCGCGACGCCAATGATCGATATTCCTTCACGGCTGTATGGCGAAGGCCTGACGCTGGGTTATGACAAAAAAGTGGTGGCGGAAAATCTGTCGGTGGCGATTCCGCAAGGGGAGCTGACCGTGATTATCGGCCCTAACGCCTGCGGTAAATCCACTCTGCTGCGTACTCTCAGCCGCCTGCAGGCACCGCTAAAAGGTGACGTGCTGCTGGACGGCGAGGCGATTGCACGTTATCCCACCAAAGAGGTGGCGCGCCGTCTTGGCCTGCTGCCGCAGAGTTCAAACGCACCGGCGGGCATCAGCGTGAGCGAGCTGGTGGCGCGCGGACGTTATCCGCATCAGTCACTGTTTGGCCGCTGGCGCGCGGAGGATGAAGCGGCGGTGCAGCAGGCGATGCTGGCCACTGGCGTGGCGGACCTGGCGCAACAGGCGGTCGATACCCTGTCCGGCGGACAGCGTCAGCGCGTGTGGATCGCCATGGTGCTGGCACAGCAGACGCCGCTGCTGCTGCTGGATGAGCCCACCACCTGGCTGGATATTACCCACCAGATTGAGCTGCTTGAGCTGATGCAGACGCTCAATCAGCAGCATGGCCGCACGCTGGTGGTGGTGCTGCATGACCTTAATCACGCCTGCCGCTACGCCACCCATCTGATCGCCATGCGTCACGGGAAGATCATTGCCGAGGGCAAGCCTGGCGAGATTGTGACGCCAGCACTGATTGAGCAGGTGTACGGATTACGCTGTGTGATTGTTGAGGATCCGGTGGCGCATACGCCAATGATTGTGCCGCTGGGGCGCGGGCGCTAAGGCGGGAAAGGGGCTGTGGTGTAAACGTTTTCTGCCATACGTTTCCCTCTCCCGCCGGGAGAGGGTGAGGGCAAAACCGCTACGCCAGCAACTGCTGCAACAGTGGCCCGATCTGCTCAAACATGCGAGGCGAGATAATCTCGACGTGGGCGCAATCCATCGGCCACACCGTCAGCTCACCGACATAGGGCGCCCAGGCGCGGCGCGCATCCTGGCCTGGCTGCTGCGTCTGTTCGGCGAGGAACAGCGTAGCGCGGCCGCCGAAGCGTGCGCTGCGCGCCGTGGCCAGCAGACGCACCGAGCTGGCGTAGTTGGCTTCGATGGTATCGAACATGGCCTGCATCTCTTCACCGGCCTGATGGCGCTGCGCGGCGATAAACTGTTCGCGCTCGCGATTCACCTCCTCCAGTACCGCCGGATCCAGCACGTTCTCGCCGCGCTTCTCATCCCAGTTCTGCGTTTCCGGCGGCCAGGTGTCGAGCAGGCCAAGGAAGGCAACCTCTTCACCCGCCGCTTCCAGCCGGGCAGCAATGCCCTGCGCCAGCGTGCCGCCCAGCGAGTAGCCGAGGAAATAGTAGGGCCCGTGCGGTTGTACCTCGCGCAGCGTACGCAAATGCGCCTCACAGACCTCATCGAGGTGCACGCTCTGGTTCAGCGGTCCCTGCGTGTCAGGCGACTGAATGCCGACCAGTGACCAGCGTGGGTCAAGATAACGCTGCAGCACGCTGAACTGCCAGGCGAAGCCGGACGCCGGGTGGAAGCAGAACAGCGTCGGTCCGCTGCCTTTACGCAGCGGCAGCACCGCTTCAAAGCCCGCCTGCTGATGGGATTGTCCATCGCTCAGCAGCGTCGCCAGTTTTTCCACCGTCGGGGCGATCATGATCTGCCCGACCGAGACCGACAGCTGGAGCTCGCGGCGCAGCTGCGCAGCCAGGCGCATCGCCAGCAGCGAATGGCCACCGAGCGCAAAGAAATCATCCTGCGCACCGATCGTGTCGCAGGCCAGCAGGCGGCAGAACGCTGCGGCCAGCGTGCTCTCTAAACCGGGCAGTGGCGCGCGCCCCTGGCGCTGCGTGGTGCTCTGCGGCAGCGGCAGCGCTTTGCGATCCAGTTTGCCGTTGCTGCTGAGCGGCAGCGCCTCCAGCTGGACGATGGCCACCGGCACCATGTGTGCCGGTAGCTGCTGTGCCAGCGCGTGACGCAGCGCATCGCCATCCACCGGCTGAGGCGCCACCACGTAGCCCACCAGCTGACGCGCATCGCCCTGTGCCGCCGCACTGCCCAGCACCACCGCATGCGTCACCGCCTGCTCAATGCCGGGCTGGGCGCACAGCGCATGATCGATTTCGTTCAGCTCAATGCGCTGACCGCGGATCTTCAGCTGGTCATCGCTGCGCCCGAGATACTCCACCGCACCGTTGTCCAGCCAGCGCGCTACGTCGCCGGTCAGGTACATGCGCTCGCCAGCGGCGTACGGGTCGGCGATAAAGCGGCTGGCGGTCAGCTCCGGCCGGTTGAGATAGCCGTGCGCCAGCTGAATGCCGGTAAGATAGAGATCGCCGGCCACGCCCGGCGGCACCGGCTGCATTTGCGCATCAAGAATGCGCAGGCCGGTGTTCCACACCGGGAAGCCGATCGGTACGCTCGGGCCATCGACTTCGGCCAGCGCCGCGCCATACGCCGGATACCAGCTGACATCAACGGCCGCTTCGGTCGGCCCATACAGATTGTGCAGCGGCACGCGGGTCAATGTTTCCCAGCTGCGCGACAGATCGGTGGGCAATGCTTCACCGCTGCAGAACACATTGCGCAGGCTGGCGCAGCACGCTATCGCGGCCGGGTGGTCGAGCGCCGCGACAAAGGCCGCCAGCATCGAGGGTACGAAATGCGTGGTGGTGACTTTGTAGCGGGCAAACAGTTGCTGTAAGGCTTCCGGATCGCGGTGTGCATCCGGCGGCGCCATCACCAGCTGCGCGCCGACCAGCAGCGGCCAGAAGAACTCCCACACCGAGACATCAAAGCTGCTCGGCGTTTTCTGCAGCACCACGTCATCTGCCTGCAGCGGATAACGATCCTGCATCCACAGCAGGCGATTAACGATCGCCTGATGGCCGACCAGCACGCCTTTCGGCCGGCCGGTAGAGCCGGAGGTATAGATGATGTACGCGCCATCCTGCGGCGTCGGCGCGCTGGCCGGTGCCGGTGCATGTTCGGCATTGTACAGGGTGTCAAAGTGCAGCTGACTGACCGGCGCGATGGCGTGGAAGCGGGCACTGAGCGCGGCAGCGGTGATCAGCGTTTTGGGCGCGGCGTCTTCCAGCATCAGCTGGAGCCGCTCGTCCGGATAGCCGGTATCCAGCGGCAGATAAGCGGCCCCGAGCGTCACAATAGCCTGCAGCGCCAGCGACAGCTGCACTGAACGCGGCAGCGCCACGGCGACGATATCACCCCGCTGCACGCCAGCCGCACTGAGATCGGCCGCCAGCGCGAATACCTGCTGCTGCATCTGGCGATAGTTCAGCTGGTGCTGCGCATCGGCCAGCGCCGGTGCGTCCGGCGTGCGCTGCGCCTGCTGCGCCAGCAGCGACGCCAGGGTTTCCGCCGGCAGCGGATGGGCGGTCTGATTGATGGCCGCAATCTGCTGCTGCTCCGCTTGCGTCAGCAGATCGAGCTCGCCCAGCGCGCGCTGCGGCTGCGCGGCCAGCTGGCTGAGCAGCAGGGCAAAGCGGCTGGCATGGCGCTGCAGCGTCTCGGCAGCATAGCGCTGCGCGTTCGCCAGCAGCTCCAGCGTCAGATCGCCGTGCTCGCTGAGATAAATCGCGATTTCCAGGTCGCGCACCGGGCCGGAGGCCAGCTGATGCGTGATGCCTTCAATGCCAGCGAAATCAAGCTGGTAGTCAAACATCTTCAGGTTGATCACCGGGCCATACAGCGGATCGCTATCGCCGGGGCGGCCAAGATCGCGCTGCACCTGTTCAGCATCGTAGCGCTGATGACGGCGCATTTTTTTCACTTCCGCGGCCAGCTGAGCGGCGAGATCGCCGAGCGTTTGTCCCGGCTGATAATGCACCGCCATCGGCAGCACGTTGATCACCGGACCGGTGGCGCACAGCGCGGCGGAGCCGATGCGGCGCATGAAGATGAAGCCGGCAGCAAAATCATTTTGTCCGCTGAGACGAGCCAGCCACAGCGCTACCAGCGCAAAGGCCAGATCGGCGGCGCTGTGCTGTGGATGCTGGCTGGTCAGCGTCTGGAAGCGGTGACGATCCAGCGTAACGCTGTGACGCAGCAGATCGGTGCTGGCGCTCTGACCGGCCAGCGGCAGCGGCGACAGCGAGGCGGGCGCGGGCAGGGCGCGGCCTTTTTCGCGCCAGAATTCGCCGTCACGGGTGTAAGACGCCGATTGTTGATAGCGCTGATACTCGTCAACCACGGCGCTGAACGGAATAAACGGTGTCGGCTCAGGCGGCTGCTGCTGTAAGGCGGCGCTGTACAGATTGGCGATGCGGCGCGTCAGCGCGGTAAAGCTGAAGCCATCCACCACCAGATGGTGATAGCGCTGATACCAGAACCAGTGCTGTTCGCCGAGGCGGAACAGACGATGGTGCCACAGCGGTGCGCCACTCAGCACACGCAGGTCGCCCTGCATATCGGCACGCATCAGGGCGCGCGCGGCGGCAGCGGCATCCGCTTCGCTGCGCAGATCAACGATGTCTGGCAGGCTGAAGGTCTGCGGCTGCGGCCACTGTAGCGGCTCGCCGTCGATTTCGCCGAACGCCATATTCAGGGTATCGGCTTCCTGCATGCCGTCGACGATGGCCTGCGCCAGCAGCGCGCTGTTGATGTCGCCGCGCAGTTCGACAAAGTGCGCGACCGCGTAAGCGTTGTGATGGCGGCTGAGCTGGTCGGCGATCCAGATGCCAGGCTGCGCCGCCACCAGCGGCAGAGTTTGTTGGTCAATCATAGTGTCGTTCATCAGAGAATTTACTGTCGCTCCGGTTCACGTCTGGCGTGATGAATGAATTTGGATTGCGCCACAAAGCTTGCAGACCGTCGAGCAGGCCACCGCGCCAGCACAGCGCGTCATGGCCGCCCTCGACCGGCTGGTAATGCACCTGATAGCCGGCAGCGGTAAGTTGTTGTTGTAATTGTTGATTGGCTTGCAGAATCAGGCCTTCACGCTGGCCTGCCTCCAGCCAGAAACGCAGCGGCTGGCGAGGTGCCAGGCCATGGTCCAGCGCCTGCAGCAGCCAGCCATGCGGGTTACCGCGCTCCGGCCACCAGAAGGAGCCGGACAGGCTGAGCGCATTACCAAAGGTGTGGGGAAAGTGCAGTGCGGCAAACACCGCGGCCAGACCGCCGAAGCTTTGTCCGGCAACCAGCGTGCGCGCTGGCTGCGCATCGTACGGCATCCAGCGTGCCACCTGCGGCAACAGCTCCTGCTGCACCGCCTGCCAGAATTGCGGATTGCATGGCAGCTCGCGGCTGCGGTGTTCGCGATCGATGATGTCGATAAACAGGTAGACCGCTGGCGGCAGCTTGCCCGCGGCGGTCAACTGCTGCAGCGGGCCGGCGATCGGCATCTGCTGCGCCCAGAACTGACCATCGAGCAGTATCGCCAGCGGACGCGGGCCGTGCTGCGCCTCGCCTGTGGCGTACAGCCACACCCGGCGACGATTGCCGAGCAGCGCGCTGTCCCACTGCTGCTCCTGCAGCGTCAGCGCCGGGGCGCGGCCCTCATCCACCGCACGCCACACCTGCTGGTCGGGCGCGTCAGGCAGGTGCAGCGGTGACACGCCCATGCCGCGCCCGCCGGACCAGCTGCGCAGCGGATTGAGCGCATCGGCCTGCGCGGCAGGGAATTTTTCGCGCCACCAGTGGCGCAGCGCATGCATGTCAGGCTCGCCGCTGAAATCGCTGGCCTGCCGATCCGGCATCAGGCAGTAGCTGCCGCGCCAGTGTGACGGCAGCACGGTTTGCCAGTACCAGACATCGCTACTGGCGACGCGCATCAGCGATTGCGGCGGGCGCCGCTGGTGGTGATCGGTCACGCCGGTGATGTTGATCCACACGCGCTGGGTGTGGGAGGTGGTTTCACTGCCTTGCGGATCGCGCCAGAAGAAGGTCACCAGACAGGTGCCATCCTGCTGCGGCTCAATGCGCGGAATGCCCTGAGTCTGTTGCTCCTGCCACCAGGCTTCGCTACCAATTCCATCATTTCGCCAGGTCATAGGGGCTGCCAGTCGCCGTCTGTACGGGGAGGTTTACATAGGATTGATAAATAATACTATTGATAATTATTTGCATTTGCAATAGGGTGACTGCGCTCAAAATGAGCACGCACGTTCCGTCTGGCACCCGGTAAGTCATGGGATTCAGCAAAGGATGGCCCTGCCAGGTGTGAACGGCTGCGCGATAAAGACAGGGATCTTCTCACCGGCTCGCCAGTCACTCCGCTGTGGCGCAGAACTGGCCTTCCAGGAATGAAAAAAATGAAGCATTACTCGCGGTTAACCTTCGCTATTTTGATCGAACTGGGGCTCAGCGCCTCACTGCTCTCCGGCAGCGCCTGGGCAGCAGAGACTTCCAGCAAGACGACTTCCAGCAACGCCTCTTCTCCCGACGCCAGCGCAATGGACGGTGGCACCTTAATGGTGACGGCCCAGCAGCAGACGCTGCAGGCACCGGGGGTTTCCACCATCACCGCCGATGAGATCAAAAAGCATCCGCCGGCGCGCGATGTCTCAGAAATTATCCGTACCATGCCGGGGGTTAACCTGACCGGTAACTCGACCAGCGGCCAGCGCGGCAACAACCGTCAGATCGATATTCGCGGCATGGGACCGGAAAATACCCTGATTATGGTGGACGGCATGCCGATCACCAGCCGTAACTCAGTGCGTCTCGGCTGGCGCGGTGAGCGTGATACGCGCGGCGATACTAACTGGGTGCCGCCGGAGATGATTGATCACATCGACGTGATTCGCGGGCCGGCCGCGGTGCGCTACGGTAACGGCGCGGCGGGCGGTGTAGTGAACATCATCACCAAAAAGTACAGCGATCAGCAGTGGCACGGTTCGTGGAATACCTACTTCAACGCGCCGGAACACAAATCGGAAGGGGCGACCAAACGCACCAACTTCAGCCTTGAAGGGCCGCTGGGCGACGACTTCAACTTCCGGCTGTATGGCGGCTTAGCCAAAACCCAGGCCGACGCGTACGACATCAATGAAGGGCACGCGGCAGCGCGCACCGGCAGCTATGCCGGCAGCTACCCGGCAGGCCGCGAAGGCTCGGTAAACAAAGACATCAATGCGTTGCTGAGCTGGGCGTTTGCGCCCATGCAGACGCTGGAGCTGCAGGCCGGTTACAGTCGTCAGGGCAACCTGTACGCGGGCGATACGCAGAACACCAACACTAACGCACTGGTAAAGAGCCTGTACGGCGATGAAACCAACCGTCTGTATCGCCAGAATATTTCACTGAAATGGACCGGCGCGTGGGATAACGGCATCAGCACCAGCAGCTGGGCGCGCTACGAGAAAACCCGCAATACGCGCATTAATGAAGGTCTGGCGGGCGGCACGGAAGGGATCTTCTCCAACAGCGGGTTCAATACCATCCAGCTGGACGATGTGCTGCTGCACAGTGAAATCAGCCTGCCGTTTGAGCTGGGCGTCAATCAGACCGCGACGCTGGGCACCGAGTGGAACCAGCAGCGCATGAAAGATCCTTCGTCGACCACCCAGGCTGCCAGCAACGGCGCTGTTCCAGGCATCGCCAGCACCGGCCGCAGTCCTTATGCCCAGGCGGAGATTTTCTCCCTGTTTGCCGAAGACAACATGGAGCTGACCGACAGCACCATGCTGACGCCGGCGCTGCGCTTCGATCATCACTCCATCGTTGGCAACAACTGGAGCCCATCGCTTAACCTGTCACAGGGGCTGGGCGATGACTTCACGCTGAAGATGGGGATTGGCCGGGCCTACAAAGCGCCGAGTCTGTACCAGACGAACCCGAACTACCTGCTGTACAGCAACGGCCAGGGCTGCGCCGCCAGCACCGGCGCCTGCTATCTGCAGGGTAATCCGAATCTGAAGGCGGAAAACAGCATCAATAAAGAAGTTGGGCTGGAGTGGAAGCATGAAGGTTATCAGGCCGGTCTGACCTGGTTCCGTAACGACTACCGCAACAAGATTGAAGCCGGTTATGCGCCTGCAGGTAAAGCCTCTAACGGCACCACGGATATCTATCGCTGGGAGAACGTGCCGAAAGCGGTGGTGGAAGGGCTGGAAGGCACGGTCAATGTTCCTTTCTCTGACAGCGTGATGTGGAATAACAACTTCACCTACATGCTGCAGAGCAAGAACAAGGAGACCGGCGATCGTCTGTCGATCATTCCGGAGTATACGCTGAACTCGACGCTGAGCTGGCAGGCAACGCAGGATCTGTCGCTGCAAACCACCCTGACGTGGTACGGCACCCAGACGCCGAAGAAGTACGACTACAAAGGACAGCCGGTGACCGGCAGCGCCACCGACAAAGTGAGCCCGTACTCGCTTGTCGGCCTGAGCGGTACTTACGATATTAATAAGTACGCCAGCGTGACGCTGGGCATCGATAACCTGTTCGATAAGCGCCACTTCCGTGAGGGCAATTCGCAAACCACCGGTAACGCCACCACCGGCGCTTATCTCTACGGTGCCGGTGCCAATACCTATAACGAATCAGGCCGTACTTACTATATGAGCCTCAACACCCACTTCTAATGGCGTTCAGCCAATCAGTTGCGTTGGCAAACAGCAGCGGGCGACCAGTCCGCTGCTGTCTTCGCGGTTCACCAGTTCCAGCCTGCCGCGATGCATCTGCACAATACGCAGCACAATGTTCAGGCCCAGGCCGCTGCCGCCATAGCGTTGATCGCGCCGCCGGAACGCCTGCGTCAGCTCTTCTGCCGCATCGGCATCAATACCCGGCCCCTGATCCCACACTTCAACCCAGACCTGCTGTTGCACCTGACGCAGCTTCACCTGCACGCTGCTGCCTTCCGGACTGTAGCGTGATGCGTTCTCCAGCAAATTGCGCAGCATCAGGCGCAGCAGCACCGCTTCACCCTGCTGCGGCACATCGTCGCCGTCTGGCCAGTGCAGCGTCTGCTGACGCTGGGCATACAGTTCAGCCATCTCCGGCATCAGCGGCTGCATGATGTCACGCTGCCACTGCAGCTGCTGATAGTGGCCGCCCGCCAGCGCCTGACCGGCGCGCGACAGCATCAGCAGCTGTTCGACGGTATGCATCAACTGGTCGATACGCTCAATCAGCATGGCGCTTTGCGGCACCTGCTGCTGATGCAGAAGTTCAAGATGCAGGCGCAGCCCGGCCAGCGGCGTACGCAGCTCGTGCGCGGCATCGGCGGTGAATAATCGCTCCTGCTGCAGCGTGTGGTCGAGACGGGAAAACAGCTGGTTGATGGAGGAGGTGACCGCAACGATCTCATCCATCTCGGAGTAAATCGGCAGCGGCGTCAGGTTGTCGGCTGAGCGGTGGGCAAGGCTGTCCTGTAGCGATTTGAGCGGACGGATAATCCAGTTGATGGCCCAGAACGACAGCAGCAGCGTCAGGCTTACCATCACCAGCGAAGGCAGCAACAGCGAGGCGATGGCCTCACGGATCTCATTCTCCACGCGATCGTTACGCGCCTGGGCCGACAGGGTTTCGTTGACGAGGAAACTGATCTGTTCGCGGCTTTCGTGCCACAGCCAGATGGCGCTCATCACCTGGCAGGTGAGGAGAATCAGCGCCAGCATAATCAGTAACCGCTGACGCATGCTGTTCATTCGCGCAATTCCAGCCGGTAGCCAACGCCGCGCACGGTTTTGATGCGATCTTTCCCCAGCTTGCGGCGCAGATTATGAATGTGAACTTCTAAAGTGTTGGAGCCGGGATCGTCGTTCCAGCTGTAGAGATCCTGCTGCAGCGTTTCTCGATGCACATTCTGCCCCACGCGCATCAGCAGGCGGGTGAGCAGGGCGAACTCTTTGGGGGTGATCTCCAGCGGCAGATTTTCCAGCAGCACCTGCTGCGAGCTGAGATTGAGCGTCAGATCGCCCTGCTGCAGCAGGTTGTCGCTGTGCCCCTGATAGCGGCGGATCAGCGCGCGCACCCGCGCCTGCAGTTCTGCCAGCGCAAACGGCTTGACCAGGTAATCGTCGGCACCGGCGTCCAGCCCGTCGACGCGATCCTCCAGCGCATCGCGCGCGGTCAGGATCAGCACCGGCACCGCGATGCCGTCGCGTCGCCACTGGCGCAGCAGCGTGGCGCCATCGCGATCCGGCAGACCAAGATCCAGCACGATCAGGCTGTACTGGCTGCTGCGCAGCAGGGCGTTGCTTTCCGCCGCGCTGCCAGCGCAATCCACGGCGTAGCCCTCGCTGCTCAGCGCCTGCGCCAGGCCCGATTGTAATAACGCATCATCTTCAACGATCAACAGTTTCATTAGTTGTTCTTGTTAATGTCGGTATAGAGCCGGCTCTCAAAGCGCACCAGCGGAATCCGCCGCGTTTTCTGGTCTTCCGGCGGTACCGCATAGCCAGAGAGGAACTGGACAAAGGCCACGCGCGCACCGCTCGACGTGGTGATGAACCCAGCCAGATTATAGACGCCCTGCAGCGAACCGGTTTTTGCCGACACTTTGCCATCCAGCCCCGCTTCGTGCAGACCGCCGCGATACTGCAGCGTGCCGTCATAACCCGCCAGCGGCAGCATCGAAATATAATTCAGCGTAGCGTCATTTTTGGCGATGAACTGCAGCACCTGCATCATGGTATCCGGCGCGATCAGGTCGTGACGCGACAGGCCGGAACCATCCACCTGAATACTGTTGCCGAGGTCGACGCCGGCTTTTTCGCGCAGCACACGCCTGACCGCATCCGAACCGGCGCGGAAGGTGCCCGGCACGTTAAAGTAGTGATGGCCGATGGTGCGGAACACGGTATCAGCGATCATGTTGTCTGACTTTTTCAGCATGGTGTGCAGCAGGTTGTGCAGCGGTGCGGACTGCGTTGAGGCCAGCACCGTGCCCGGTGACGTCACCTGCGTCTGGCGCACTAAATGGCCGCTGTAATCAATATCGGCGTCGCGCAGCTGCGCTTTAAGGATCTCGCCGGCCCACGCGGCGCCATCCTGCACGGCAAATGCCAGGGGCAGCGGTTCCGCACGCTGGCGCATACAGCCGGTCAGCGTGTAGCGATTGAGCTCGCCGGGCACCACGTCCAGTTCGCAATACTGCCCGTCACCGCTGTTGCGTCCGATCGTGCGCACCTGACTGAACATGTGCGCCGGATAGTAAGAGGCGATGCGCACAAAGGCGTTTTCGCCGGGCGTATTGGCACTGTAGAGCGAAACCGAGAAGCAGTTTTTATCAACAATCGCCGCACCTGGCGGGGCGCTGAAACACTGTGTCAGATCGTTCCACGGCCAGCCTGGCGCCATATCGTGACTGGCGAACACCGAGGTGTCGATCACCAGATTGCCTTTGATATGGTTGATGCCCTGCTTTTTCAGCGCCGCCACCATATTGCGCAGATCCTGGCGGCTGAGCGTCGGATCGCCGGCAAAGCGCGCCACCAGGTCGCCATTTAAGGTGCCATCGCTGACCGCGCCTTTGGTCTCCAGCGTGGTCTGAAAACGGAAGTCCGGGCCAAGCTCCAGCAGTGCCGCCAGCGCGGTGATCACTTTCATGGTGCTGGCCGGCAACGCCATCTGTTTGCCGTGATAGTCGATTATCGGGGTGGATGCGCCCACTTTTTGTACCATCAGCGCCAGGTTTGCGCCGTCTGGCAAATACTGCATGTATTCTTCAACGGGTGCTGCTTGTGCCTGCAGCATAAACGCACAGGTTAATCCGGTAACAAGTCGTGAAAATCGCATAATCTCGCGGTAACTGACGGGTGAAGGCGTCAATACTATGTCCCCGGACGGTGCAAAGTAAACAATGACCCACAGGGAACTCTGGGGTAAAATACGTATCAAAATGCAAAACCGATACCTGACCCGGAAAGCTTTCCGGGTCAGGATTCTTTTGCTTGTGAAAAGAGGTTACGCGCCGCAGAAGCCGATCTTCTGCTGTCACCGGTCAGGATGACGCCGTTAACCAGGATAGATGACGAGGAGCCAAAATGAATCAGATTCCGATGACGTTGAAAGGCGCTGAGAAGCTGCGTGAAGAGCTGAACGAACTGAAAACCGTTAAGCGTCCGCGCATCATCGCCTCTATCGCCGAAGCCCGTGAGCACGGCGATCTGAAAGAGAATGCCGAATACCACGCCGCGCGCGAAGAACAGGGGTTCTGCGAAGGGCGTATTCAGGAGATTGAAGCCAAGCTCTCCAATGCACAGGTGATTGACGTGACCGCCATGCCGAAAACCGGCCGCGTGATTTTTGGTGCCACCGTCACCGTGCTGAATGTCGATACCGATGAAGAGTTTACTTACCGGATTGTCGGTGACGACGAAGCGGACTTTAAACAGAACCTGATTTCCGTGAATTCGCCGATGGCGCGCGGTCTGGTGGGCAAAGAGGCCGATGACGTGGCTATTGTCAAAACCCCAGGCGGCGATGTGGAATATGAAGTGCTGAAAGTGGAATACATCTAAGATATTGCTACGCTTTGAAATGCGCAGCTGCATATTGTAAAGAAAGGAAAAAGGCCGCGCTGCGGCCTTTTATCCCATGCAGGAGCATGGCACTTTCTCTGCCCGTCGGACGAGCCGTAACGGTACGCTTAACGTGGCAGAGTAATTTTGCGCTCTTTGGCAGGGCGATACAGCACCAGCACGTTGCCGATGACCTGAACGTTGTTTGCCTTAGTTTCACGCACGATAGCGTCCACGATCAGCTGCTTGGTTTCACGATCTTCCGAGGCAATTTTTACCTTGATCAATTCGTGATGTTCGAGCGCCTGTTCGATCTCGGCGAGCACGCCTTCAGTCAGGCCATTGCCGCCCAGCATGACCACTGGCTTCAGTGGATGGGCAAGGCCTTTCAGGTGCTGTTTTTGTTTGGTACTCAGATTCATCGTATTTTTTGCTTACTCAGGGATTGAAAACGGTTCATTCTACCGCCATCTCGGGTATATCGCCAAATCAACGCGACCCATTGCGTGCTGATTTATCGCTACGATGACGATTTAACTGGAAATATTATGACGGGTAAAAAGCGTTCGGCCAGTTCCAGTCGCTGGCTTCAGGAACACTTTAGCGATAAATATGTGCAACAGGCACAGAAAAAAGGGTTGCGCTCGCGCGCCTGGTTTAAACTGGATGAAATTCAGCAGGGTGACAAGCTGTTCAAACCCGGTATGACCGTGGTTGACCTGGGCGCTGCGCCCGGCGGCTGGTCGCAATATGTGGTACAACAGATTGGTTCGGGTGGCCGTATTATTGCCTGCGATCTGCTGCCGATGGATCCCATCGTTGGCGTTGACTTCCTGCAGGGCGATTTTCGCGACGAAGCGGTGTTGAAAGCGTTACTGGAGCGCGTGGGCGACCATAAAGTGCAGGTGGTGATGTCGGACATGGCGCCGAACATGAGCGGTACGCCTGCAGTCGATATCCCGCGTTCCATGTATTTAGTTGAACTGGCGTTAGAAATGTGTCGGGATGTACTGGCACCTGGCGGCAGTTTTGTAGTGAAAGTGTTTCAGGGAGATGGCTTCGATGAATACCTGCGGGAAATTCGCTCCCTGTTTACGAAAGTGAAAATTCGTAAGCCGGACGCTTCGCGATCACGTTCGCGCGAAGTGTACATTGTGGCGACAGGGCGCAAACTGTAGCCCTCCATACCGGAATCAAAGCAAGGCGAAACGGCGTTTATTCTGATGCGTAATTCTGAGTTTCAGGCTAAACAGGCAAAATCATCAGCGCCGCGATTCCAGGTATGAAGGATATATAGTACCCTACGCTGTCTGTTAACACCGTTGTAATATGAGGTTAATCCCTTGAGTGACATGGCGAAAAACCTGATTCTCTGGTTAGTCATCGCGGTCGTGCTGATGTCAGTATTCCAGAGCTTTGGGCCCAGCGAGTCGAATGGCCGTAGGGTTGATTATTCAACCTTCCTGTCGGAAGTGAACCAGGATCAGGTCCGCGAGGCACGTATTAACGGGCGTGAGATCAACGTAACCAAAAAAGACAGTAATAAATACACGACCTACATTCCTGTCAACGATCCCAAGTTACTCGATAACCTGTTGACCAAAAACGTCAAAGTTGTGGGTGAACCACCGGAAGAGCCGAGCCTGCTGGCTTCCATCTTCATCTCCTGGTTCCCGATGCTGCTACTGATTGGCGTGTGGATCTTCTTTATGCGGCAGATGCAGGGCGGCGGCGGCAAGGGCGCGATGTCCTTCGGCAAGAGCAAAGCCCGTATGCTGACCGAAGACCAGATCAAAACCACCTTTGCTGACGTTGCGGGGTGCGACGAAGCAAAAGAAGAGGTGGGTGAGCTGGTAGAATACCTGCGTGAGCCGAGCCGCTTCCAGAAGCTGGGCGGTAAAATCCCGAAAGGCGTGCTGATGGTGGGCCCTCCGGGTACCGGTAAAACGCTGCTGGCGAAAGCGATTGCTGGCGAAGCGAAAGTACCGTTCTTCACGATTTCCGGTTCTGACTTCGTAGAAATGTTCGTCGGTGTCGGTGCATCACGTGTGCGCGACATGTTCGAGCAGGCGAAGAAAGCGGCACCGTGCATCATCTTTATTGATGAGATCGATGCGGTGGGTCGTCAGCGTGGTGCCGGTTTAGGCGGTGGTCACGACGAACGTGAGCAGACGCTGAACCAGATGCTGGTTGAGATGGATGGCTTCGAAGGCAATGAAGGCATCATCGTTATCGCCGCGACTAACCGTCCGGACGTACTGGACCCGGCGCTGCTGCGTCCAGGCCGTTTTGACCGCCAGGTGGTGGTAGGTCTGCCAGACGTGCGCGGCCGTGAACAGATTCTGAAAGTGCATATGCGTCGCGTGCCGCTGGCAACCGACATTGATGCCGCGATTATCGCACGTGGTACGCCGGGCTTCTCCGGTGCGGATCTGGCGAACCTGGTCAACGAAGCGGCGCTGTTCGCTGCGCGTGGCAACAAGCGCGTGGTGTCGATGGTCGAGTTCGAGAAAGCGAAAGACAAAATCATGATGGGTGCGGAACGTCGCTCCATGGTGATGACGGAAGCGCAGAAAGAATCCACCGCGTATCACGAAGCGGGCCATGCGATTATTGGTCGCCTGGTGCCGGAACACGATCCGGTGCATAAAGTGACGATTATCCCGCGCGGCCGTGCGCTGGGGGTGACCTTCTTCCTGCCTGAAGGCGACGCGATCAGCGCCAGCCGTCAGAAGCTGGAGAGCCAGATTTCAACGCTGTACGGCGGTCGTCTGGCAGAAGAGATCATCTACGGGGCGGAACACGTTTCTACCGGTGCTTCAAACGACATCAAAGTGGCGACCAACCTGGCGCGCAACATGGTGACGCAGTGGGGCTTCTCGGAAAAACTTGGTCCGCTGCTGTATGCGGAAGAGGACGGTGAAGTGTTCCTCGGTCGTTCAGTGGCGAAAGCCAAACACATGTCGGACGAAACGGCACGCATCATCGACCAGGAAGTTAAACACCTGATCGACAGCAACTACCAGCGTGCACGCCGTATTCTGGGTGAGAACATGGACATCCTTCACGCGATGAAAGACGCGCTGATGAAGTATGAAACCATCGACGCACCGCAGATCGACGACCTGATGGCGCGCCGCGAAGTGCGTCCGCCAGCAGGCTGGGAAGATCCAGGCAGCAACAACTCTGACAGCAACGGTACGCCAAAGGCGCCACGTCCGGTTGATGAACCGCGTACGCCAAACCCAGGCAACACCATGTCAGAACAGTTCGACAAGTAACAGGCCTGTTCCTAAGCAAAAACCCCGGCTGGTCCGGGGTTTTTTACATTCCACAATCCAGTGATTCCTCAGGGAGATTTTCGCCATGAAGTTGTACGCCCGTGATACCCATCTCGATCTGTCGTTTCCCCATGTGATGGGAATTTTAAATGTCACGCCGGACTCCTTTTCTGATGGCGGAACGCACAACACGCTGGTCGACGCCCTCACGCACACCAACGAGATGGTGAATGCCGGTGCCACGATTATCGATGTGGGCGGCGAATCAACGCGTCCCGGTGCTGATGAAGTCTCAGTGGAAGAGGAACTGGCGCGGGTGATTCCGGTGGTGGAAGCCATTGCGCAGCGCTTTGAAGTGTGGATTTCGGTGGATACGTCAAAAGCAGAAGTGATCCGCGAAGCTGCGCGAGTGGGCGCTCACATCATTAACGATATCCGCTCGCTGTCCGAGCCGGGTGCGTTACAGGCCGCCGCAGATAGCGGTCTGCCGGTATGCCTGATGCACATGCAGGGCGAACCGCGCACCATGCAGCAGGCACCGGAATATCAGCACATCTTAAGCGAAGTGGACGCTTACTTCGCTGCGCAGATTGCCCGCTGTGAAGCGGCCGGCATTAAAAAAGAGCGTCTGCTGCTCGACCCGGGCTTCGGTTTCGGTAAGAATCTCAGCCACAATTATGAGCTGCTGGCACATCTCAGTGATTTTCACCATCACGGTCTGCCGCTGCTGGTGGGCATGTCGCGTAAGTCGATGATTGGCCAGCTGTTAAACGTCGGCCCGGCACAGCGCCTGACCGGCAGCCTGAGCTGTGCGGTGATCGCCGCCATGCAGGGCGCGCAGATTATTCGCGTGCATGACGTTAAAGAAACTGTCGAAGCGATGCGCATCGTCGAGGCGACACGGAGAGCAAAAGGATAAAGGCATGAGCGATCGTAAATATTTCGGTACTGATGGGATTCGCGGCAAAGTGGGTGAAGCGCCCATTACCCCGGACTTTGTGTTGAAGCTGGGTTTTGCTGCCGGCAAAGTGCTGGCCCGTTCCGGCTCGCGCAAGGTATTGATTGGTAAAGATACACGGATTTCCGGCTACATGCTGGAATCGGCGCTGGAAGCCGGTCTGGCGGCTGCCGGGCTGTCTGCGGCTTTCACCGGCCCGATGCCCACGCCGGCCATTGCCTACCTGACGCGCACCTTCCGCGCCGAGGCGGGCATCGTGATCTCCGCGTCGCACAACCCGTTTGACGACAACGGCATCAAATTCTTCTCAGCCGAAGGCACCAAACTGCCGGACGACGTCGAAGCCGCCATTGAGCTGGAGCTGGAGAAGCCGCTGACCTGCGTCGAATCCGCTGAGCTGGGCCGTGCCAGCCGCATCGTCGATGCCGCCGGGCGTTACATTGAGTTCTGCAAAGGCACTTTTCCCAGCGAGCTGAGCCTGAACGGGCTGAAGATCGTGGTGGACTGTGCCAACGGCGCGACCTATCACATCGCGCCGAATGTGCTGCGTGAACTGGGTGCGAAGGTGATTGCGATTGGCGTGCAGCCGGACGGCATGAACATCAACAAAGAGTGCGGCGCTACCGATCTGCGTCAGCTGCAGCAGCGCGTGCTGGATGAAAAAGCCGATCTCGGCCTGGCCTATGACGGCGACGGCGACCGCATCATGATGGTGGATCACCTTGGACAGAAGGTGGATGGCGACCAGATTCTCTACATCATCGCGCGTGAAGCGCTGCGTCAGGGCCAGCTGCGTGGCGGCGTGGTCGGTACGCTGATGAGCAACATGGGGCTGGAGCTGGCGCTGAAGCAGCTGGGGATTCCGTTTACCCGCGCCAAAGTGGGCGACCGCTATGTGCTGGAAAAAATGCAGGAGAAGGGCTGGCGCATGGGCGCGGAGAACTCCGGCCACGTGATCCTGCTGGATAAAATCAGCACCGGTGACGGCATCGTGGCAAGTTTGCAAGTACTCACTGCGATTGTGCGCAACCACATGAGTCTGCACGATCTGTGCAGCGGTATGAAGATGCTGCCACAGGTGCTGGTGAATGTGCGTTTTAACGGCAGCCACGATCCGCTGGAGAGCGACAGCGTCAAAGCGGCTGCCGCAGAGGTGGAAAAAACGCTGGCCGGGCGCGGGCGCGTGCTGTTGCGTAAATCCGGCACCGAGCCGCTGATTCGCGTGATGGTGGAAGGCGAGGATGAGGCGCAGGTGACCGAGCTGGCGCACAAAATTGCCGATGCGGTAAAAGCGGTTTAACCGCGTTACGGGCGGTCAGTTTGCTGCTTTCCGCCTGTAAAATCACCGGGATGGCGCTTTTTTCCGCAATCGCAAAACTTCATGTAAATTGCGCTTGCAGAGGTATGCGCCTTTGGTTAGTATTCACACCCGCTTCTGATGGGTGATGACGAGACTCCCCGTCAATATTGGTTGAAGCTTTAACTGTGCGGATAACGCGCAAGGAAACAGGTTGATTATGTACGAAGCTCTGTTGGTTGTTTTCCTTATTGTAGCGATTGGCCTCGTTGGTCTGATCATGCTGCAGCAAGGCAAAGGCGCTGATATGGGAGCCTCATTCGGTGCAGGCGCTTCTGGTACGCTGTTCGGTTCAACCGGGTCTGGTAACTTCATGACTCGCATGACCGCGGTACTGGCTACGCTGTTCTTCATCATCAGTCTGATTCTGGGCAACCTGAACAGTAACAAGACTTCCAAAGGAAGCGAGTGGGAAAACCTCAGCGCGCCGGCTCAGTCTCAACAGCAGACTCAGCCAGCTAAACCGGCCACACCGGGCAATGATATCCCGCAGTAAGATCGTCAGCGCTAAAGCGACATCGTATCGTCGCAGTCAGTGAAGTGCCGAGGTGGTGGAATTGGTAGACACGCTACCTTGAGGTGGTAGTGCCCGATTGGGCTTACGGGTTCAAGTCCCGTCCTCGGTACCAAATCTCAGTATAACTTGCATTTTTCGCAAGATCGGCGTAACATTCGCCACGTTTTCGGACGCGGGGTGGAGCAGCCTGGTAGCTCGTCGGGCTCATAACCCGAAGGTCGTCGGTTCAAATCCGGCCCCCGCAACCACTTTCCCTTAGAGTTCTTTTTCAAATATACTGTATGCATCGACGGACGCATCCGCAGTCAGTTTTGAAAAAAATTCTGCTGGATGGTGTGCCGAAGCCGCATCGCGGCATACAGGGTCCAGTCACAAAAAGCCCCGAATTTTCGGGGTTTTTTGTTATCAGGAAATCGTAACACTGGGCTTTAGGCCCTTTTTTTATGTCTTGGGGGTGGGCTTGTCCACATTAGAGCAAAAGTTGACAGAGTTGATCTCTGCTCCGGTAGAAGCGCTTGGCTACGAATTGGTCGGTATCGAGTTCATTCGTGGTCGCACATCAACCTTGCGCATCTATATTGATAGTGAAGAGGGTATCAATGTTGATGATTGCGCCGATGTTAGCCACCAGGTCAGCGCTGTAATGGATGTGGAAGATCCTATTACGGTGGCTTACAACCTTGAAGTTTCCTCACCGGGTCTCGATCGCCCTCTGTTCACCGCGGAGCACTATGCGCGTTTCACCGGTGAAGAGGTGAGCCTGGTACTGCGTATGGCCGTGCAGAACCGCCGTAAATGGCAGGGCATCATCAAGTCTGTCGAAGGCGAGATGATCACGGTAACCGTTGAGGGTAACGATGAAGTGTTCGCGCTGAGCAACATTCAGAAAGCGAACCTGGTCCCCCACTTTTAAAAGTCCGGATTGAGGCTAACCAGGATGAACAAAGAGATCTTAGCTGTAGTAGAAGCCGTTTCTAACGAAAAAGCCCTGCCGCGTGAGAAAATCTTCGAAGCGCTGGAGAGCGCTTTGGCCACTGCGACCAAGAAGAAGTATGAGCAGGAAATCGACGTGCGCGTCAGCATTGACCGTCGCAGCGGCGATTTCGACACCTTCCGTCGCTGGGTGGTTGTAGAAGAAGTCACGCAGCCAACGCGCGAGATCACGCTGGAAGCAGCACGCTTTGAAGATGAAGCCTTCAATCTGGGCGATTATGTTGAAGATCAGATCGAATCTGTCACCTTCGACCGTATCACCACGCAGACCGCGAAACAGGTTATCGTCCAGAAAGTGCGTGAAGCCGAGCGCGCGATGGTGGTCGATCAGTTCCGCGAGCAGGAAGGCGAAATCATCACCGGCGTGGTGAAGAAAGTGAATCGCGACAACATTTCACTGGATCTCGGCAACAACGCCGAAGCGGTGATTGTGCGTGAAGACATGCTGCCGCGTGAAAACTTCCGCCCGGGTGACCGTATTCGCGGCGTGCTGTATGCCGTGCGTCCGGAAGCGCGTGGTGCGCAACTGTTCGTTACCCGCTCCAAACCAGAGATGCTGATCGAACTGTTCCGCATAGAAGTGCCGGAGATTGGCGAAGAAGTTATCGAGATCAAAGCGGCAGCGCGCGATCCGGGCTCACGCGCCAAAATTGCGGTAAAAACTAACGACAAACGTATCGATCCGGTCGGTGCCTGCGTCGGTATGCGCGGTGCGCGCGTGCAGGCGGTGTCCAGCGAGCTGGGCGGCGAGCGTATTGATATCGTGCTGTGGGACGACAACCCGGCACAGTTCGTGATTAACGCCATGGCACCTGCCGATGTGGCGTCAATTGTGGTGGATGAAGACAATCACACCATGGATATCGCTGTTGAAGCCGGCAATCTGGCTCAGGCGATTGGCCGTAATGGCCAAAACGTGCGTCTGGCATCCCAGCTGAGCGGCTGGGAGCTGAACGTGATGACCGTCGATGATCTGCAGGCGAAGCATCAGGCCGAAGCCCATGCAGCGATCGATATGTTCACTAAACATCTCGACATCGACGAAGAGTTCGCCACCGTTCTGGTGGAAGAGGGCTTCTCTTCGCTGGAAGAATTGGCTTACGTGCCAATCAACGAGCTGCTGGAAATCGACGGCCTCGACGAAGAGACCATTGAAGCCCTGCGTGAACGAGCAAAAAATGCGTTAACCACCCTGGCATTAGCGAAAGAAGAGAGCCTTGGTAATCAGGAACCTGCTGAGGACCTGCTGAATCTTGAAGGCCTGGATCGTGCGCTGGCGTATCGCCTGGCGTCAAAAGGCGTTTGCACGCTGGAAGATCTCGCTGAGCAAGGTGTTGACGATCTGACAGATATTGAAGGGCTGGATGATGAGAAAGCCGGTGCGCTGATTATGGCTGCACGTAATATCTGCTGGTTCGGCGATGACGCGTAATAACAGGAAGGAACAGCATGACAGATGTAACCGTAAAATCGCTGGCCGCCGAAATTCAGACTCCGGTCGATCGCCTGGTACAGCAATTTGCTGATGCAGGGATCCGTAAGTCTGAAAACGACGCCGTATCCCAGCAAGAGAAAGAGACCTTACTGTCCCACCTGAATCGTGAGCACGGTCAGACCGGTTCAGGCAAACTGACGTTGCAGCGCAAAACGCGCAGCACCTTGAATATTCCAGGCACCGGGGGTAAAAGTAAGTCGGTGCAAATCGAAGTCCGCAAAAAGCGCACATACGTGAAAGGTGATGCCGACGCTGAGCAAGCTCAGGCGGAAGCAGAAGCCGAGGCGCAGCGTGAAGCGGAAGAGCAGGCGCGTCGCGAGGCTGAAGAACAAGCCCGTCGCGAAGCTGAACAAAAAGCGCAACGTGAAGCCGAAGAGAAAGCCAAGCGCGAAGCCGCTGACAAGGCTAAGCGTGAAGCAGCGGAAAATGAGAAAGTGACTAATCAACCTACCGACGAAATGACCAAGGCTGCGCAATCTGACAAAGCCCGTCGTGAAGCTGAAGCCGCCGAACTGAAGCGTAAAGCGGAAGAAGAAGCGCGCCGTAAGCTGGAAGAGAATGCGCGCCGCGCGGCGGAAGAAGCCCGTCGTCTGGCCGAAGAGAAAGCCGCTGAATGGGAAAAACCAGAGGAAGAAGATAAGGGCGACTACCACGTCACCACTTCAACTCATGCCCGTCAGGCAGAAGACGAAAACGATCGCGAAGTCGAAGGCGGTCGTGGTCGCACCCGCACCACCAAGGCAGCGCGTCCGGCCAAAAAAGGCAACAAGCACTCTGAAGCCAAAACTGACCGTGAAGAAGCGCGTGCTCAGGTACGCGGCGGTAAAGGTGGCAAACATCGTAAACCAAGCACGCTGCAGCAGGGCTTCAACAAACCTGCTCAGGCGGTGAACCGTGACGTCATCATTGGCGAAACCATCACCGTTGCCGAACTGGCCAACAAAATGGCGGTGAAAGGCTCGCTGGTTATTAAAGCGATGATGAAGATGGGTGCCATGGCAACCATCAACCAGGTTATCGACCAGGAAACCGCCCAGCTGGTGGCAGAAGAGATGGGTCACAAAGTGATCCTGCGCCGCGAGAACGAGCTGGAAGAAGCGGTAATGGACGATCGTGATACCGATGCTGCGCAGGAAAGCCGTGCGCCGGTCGTGACCATCATGGGTCACGTTGACCACGGTAAAACCTCGCTGCTGGACTACATCCGCTCCACCAAAGTCGCCTCCGGCGAAGCGGGCGGGATTACCCAGCACATCGGTGCGTATCACGTTGAAACCGATAACGGCATGATCACCTTCCTCGACACCCCGGGCCACGCCGCGTTTACCGCAATGCGTGCACGTGGTGCGCAGGCCACGGATATCGTTATCCTGGTGGTGGCGGCTGACGATGGCGTGATGCCACAAACCGTCGAAGCTATCCAGCACGCGAAAGCGGCCGGTGTGCCGGTGGTCGTGGCCGTGAACAAGATCGATAAGCCAGAAGCCGATCCGGATCGCGTCAAGAACGAGCTGACCCAGTACGGTATCATCCCGGAAGAGTGGGGCGGCGAGAACATGTTCGTTAACGTCTCGGCGAAAGCCGGTACCGGCATCGACGACCTGCTGAACGCAATTCTGCTGCAGGCGGAAGTACTGGAGCTGACTGCGATTCGTCAGGGTATGGCGAGCGGTGTGGTGATCGAATCGTTCCTCGACAAAGGTCGTGGTCCGGTAGCAACCGTGCTGGTGCGTGAAGGTACGCTGAACAAGGGCGATATCGTACTGTGCGGCTTCGAATATGGCCGTGTGCGTGCGATGCGTGACGAACTGGGTCGCGAAGTGCTGGAAGCGGGTCCATCGATTCCGGTGGAAATCCTCGGTCTGTCCGGTGTGCCGGCAGCGGGTGACGAAGCGACCGTGGTGCGTGACGAGAAGAAAGCGCGTGAAGTGGCACTGTATCGTCAGGGCAAATTCCGTGAAGTCAAACTGGCGCGTCAGCAGAAGTCCAAGCTGGAAAACATGTTTGCCAACATGACCGAAGGCGAAGTGTCCGAGCTGAACATCGTCCTGAAGTCCGACGTACAGGGTTCTGTGGAAGCGATCTCCGACTCGCTGCTGAAACTCTCCACCGACGAAGTGAAGGTGAAGATTATCGGTTCTGGCGTGGGCGGTATCACCGAAACCGACGCCACCCTGGCCGCTGCGTCCAACGCGATCATCCTCGGCTTCAACGTGCGTGCGGATGCCTCTGCGCGTCGCGTGATTGACGCTGAAAACGTTGACCTGCGCTACTACTCCGTCATCTATAACCTGATTGACGAAGTGAAAGCTGCCATGAGCGGCATGCTGGCACCAGAGTTCAAACAGCAGATTATCGGTCTGGCCGAAGTCCGTGACGTGTTCAAGTCACCGAAATTTGGCGCGATTGCCGGCTGTATGGTCACCGAAGGCAACATCAAACGTCACAATCCGATCCGCGTACTGCGCGACAACGTGGTTATCTATGAAGGCGAGCTGGAATCTCTGCGTCGCTTCAAAGATGACGTCAACGAAGTGCGTAACGGCATGGAGTGTGGTATCGGCGTGAAGAACTACAACGACGTTCGCGTTGGCGACATGATCGAAGTGTTCGAAGTGATTGAAGTTAAACGCACCATCGAGTAATTGCTGGTCGATGTGATGCAATTTGGGAGGCCTCTGGCCTCCCGAATTATTTGGGAGAAATAGTATGGCGAAAGAGTTTGGTCGCCCACAGCGCGTAGCGCAGGAGTTGCAGAAAGAGATTGCGATCATCCTGCAGCGCGAAATCAAAGACCCGCGTCTGGGTATGATGGTCACCGTGTCTGGCGTTGAGGTGTCACGCGATCTGGCGTATGCCAAAGTGTTCGTGACCTTCCTGAACGACCAGGATGAAGAAGCGGTGAAAAACGGCCTCAAAGCGCTGAAAGAAGCGTCTGGCTACATCCGTATTCTGCTCGGTAAAGCGATGCGTCTGCGCATCGTGCCGGAGCTGACCTTCTTTTACGATAACTCGCTGATTGAAGGGATGCGCATGTCGAATCTGGTGTCTAACGTGATCAGAAACGATGCTGAGCGACGGGGTGAAAGCCCGGCGGAAGACGACAAGGAGGACTGATGAGTCGTCCTCGTCGCCGTGGTCGTGATGTCCACGGTGTTTTCCTGCTGGATAAACACCAGGGCGCATCCTCCAACGATGTGCTGCAAAAAGTAAAACGCCTGTTTAATGCTAACAAGGCGGGCCATACCGGCGCGCTCGATCCGCTGGCCACCGGTATGCTGCCGATTTGTCTCGGCGAAGCCACCAAGTTTTCCCGCTATCTGCTGGATTCGGACAAGCGTTACCGCGTGATTGCCCGTCTGGGCCAGCGCACCGATACCTCCGATGCGGACGGCAATATCGTTGAAACGCGGCCGGTGACCTTCAGCCAGGCTGAGCTGGATGCCGCGCTGGAGAGCTTTCGCGGCGAGACGCTGCAGGTGCCCACCATGTTCTCGGCGCTCAAGTATCAGGGCCGCAAGCTGTACGAATATGCGCGCGAAGGCATCACCGTGCCGCGTGAAGCGCGACCGATTACCGTGTTTGAACTGCAGTTTATTCGCTGGCAGGGCGACGAGCTGGAACTGGAAATCCATGTTTCCAAAGGCACCTACATTCGCACCATCATTGACGATTTAGGTGAGAAGCTCGGCTGCGGTGCACATGTAATCATGCTGCGCCGTCTGCAGGTGGCGCGTTACCCGATTGCGCGCATGATGACGCTGGAACAGCTGCAGGTGCTGGCGGCGCAGGTTAATGCGGCGGAAACGCCGGATTACGCACCGCTGGACGCGTTGCTGTTGCCAATGGACAGCCCGGCGGAAGATTTTCCAGCGGTCAATCTGCCCACGCCGATCGCGGCCTGGTTCAAACAGGGCATGCCGGTCCAGGCGGAAAACGCGCCGGCCAGCGGGCTGGTGCGGGTGACCGAAGGTGAGCAGCAGAAATTTATCGGTATGGCGGAAATCGCCGACGATGGTCGCGTGGCACCGCGTCGTCTGGTAGTGGAGTTTGCCGACTGACCGCGTATTACCGCTGGGCGTTACAGCGCATTTGCGTTGCTACCGGGCGAAGAGTAGAATAGCGCGGCTTTAAAAGCGGGCTGCTGAATTAGAGATCGGCACCCATACATTCATTTTTTACTGGAGTTTATTATGTCTCTAAGCGTAGAAGCTAAAGCAGAGATCGTTGCTAAATACGGTCGTGGCGCTAACGACAGCGGTTCAACTGAAGTTCAGGTTGCTCTGCTGACTGCTCAGATTAACCACCTGCAGGGTCACTTCTCTGAGCACAAGAAAGACCACCACAGCCGTCGCGGTCTGCTGCGCATGGTATCCCAGCGTCGTAAGCTGCTGGACTACCTGAAGCGTAAAGACGTTGCACGTTACACCAGCCTGATCGAAAGCCTGGGTCTGCGTCGCTAAGTCTGAAGAATCTGATCAACGATGTAGCGCATGCAGTATGCAAAAAACCGCATCTGGCGATCAGATTTGTGCGAGTTTCGCGAAAAGGGGGCCTTTATGGCCCCTTTTTTCGAGCAATCCGCAGCAATCCGGACCAAACTCATGTATTGTTGCTGAGAGTGATCTTTGCTTGCAGAGGTTCGCGCGGCTAATGAGAGGCTTTACCGCAGGGGCGGTTAAGGGTTGTCATTAGTCGCGAGGATGCAACTAAAGATCGGTAATCCCCGGCGGGCCGAGCAGGCTTTGCCACGAATTTAAGGACTTAAATTTTGCTGAACCCGATCGTACGCAAATTCCAATATGGTCAGCATACCGTCACGCTGGAAACCGGCATGATGGCGCGCCAGGCCACCGCAGCAGTAATGGTAAGCATGGACGACACCGCGGTATTCGTTACCGTCGTGGGCCAGAAAAAAGCCAAAGCCGGTCAGGACTTCTTCCCTCTGACAGTGAACTATCAGGAGCGTACTTACGCTGCTGGCCGTATTCCGGGCAGCTTCTTCCGTCGTGAAGGCCGTCCAAGCGAAGGCGAAACCCTGATTGCGCGTCTGATTGACCGCCCGGTGCGTCCGCTGTTCCCGGAAGGTTTTGTTAACGAAGTACAGGTTATCGCGACTGTGGTATCCGTGAACCCGCAGGTTAACCCGGACATCGTTGCTATGATCGGTGCTTCTGCTGCGCTGTCACTGTCTGGTATTCCGTTCAACGGCCCAATCGGTGCGGCACGCGTTGGTTACATCAACGATCAGTACGTGCTGAACCCAACCGCGGATGAGATCAAACAGTCTCGTCTGGATCTGGTGGTTGCCGGTACGCAGAATGCAGTGCTGATGGTGGAATCTGAAGCGGACATCCTGACCGAAGATCAGATGCTGGGTGCTGTGGTGTTCGGCCACGACCAGCAGCAGGTTGTGATTGAAAACATCAATGCGCTGGTGGCCGAAGCCGGCAAACCACGCTGGGACTGGCAGCCAGAGCCGGCGAACGATGCGCTGATCGCACGCGTTGCCGCCCTGGCCGAAGCGCGTATCAGCGATGCTTACCGCATCACTGACAAGCAGGAGCGCTATGCGCAGGTTGGCGTCATCAAAGACGAAACCATCGCCGCACTGCTGGCTGAAGACGAAACGCTGGATGATGCCGAAATCGGTGACATCGTACACAGCCTGGAAAAGAACGTGGTGCGTACCCGTATCCTGAACGGCGAACCGCGTATCGATGGCCGCGAAAAAGATATGATCCGTGGTCTGGACGTGCGCACTGGCGTACTGCCGCGTACCCACGGTTCTGCGCTGTTTACCCGTGGTGAAACGCAGGCGCTGGTCGCTGCCACCCTCGGTACCGCGCGTGACGCACAGAATCTCGATGAGCTGATGGGCGAGCGTACTGACAGCTTCCTGTTCCACTACAACTTCCCTCCGTACTCCGTGGGCGAAACAGGTATGGTTGGCTCACCGAAGCGTCGTGAAATTGGTCACGGCCGTCTGGCGAAGCGTGGCGTGCTGGCAGTGATGCCTAAACAGGATGCGTTCCCGTACACCGTGCGCGTCGTGTCTGAAATCACCGAATCGAACGGTTCTTCTTCTATGGCTTCCGTGTGCGGTGCATCACTGGCACTGATGGACGCTGGCGTACCGATCAAAGCGGCCGTTGCCGGTATCGCGATGGGTCTGGTGAAAGAAGACGAGAAGTTCGTGGTGCTGTCTGACATCCTCGGCGACGAAGATCACCTCGGCGATATGGACTTCAAAGTAGCCGGTAGCCGTGAAGGTATCACCGCGCTGCAGATGGACATCAAAATTGAAGGTATCACCCGCGAAATCATGCAGGTGGCACTGAACCAGGCCAAGGGTGCGCGTCTGCACATCCTGAGCGTGATGGAACAGGCGATCAGCACGCCGCGTCAGGAGATCTCCGAGTTCGCGCCGCGCATCTACACCATCAAGATCAACTCAGACAAGATCAAAGACGTCATCGGTAAAGGCGGTTCGGTTATCCGTGCGCTGACCGAAGAGACCGGCACCACCATCGAAATCGAAGATGATGGCACCGTGAAGATCGCAGCGACCGACGGCCTGAAAGCCAAAGAAGCGATTCGTCGCATCGAAGAGATCACCGCTGAGATCGAAGTGGGCCGTATCTACGCCGGTAAAGTGACCCGTATCGTTGATTTCGGTGCCTTCGTGGCAATCGGCGGCGGTAAAGAAGGTCTGGTACACATTTCTCAGATCGCCGACAAGCGCGTAGAGAAAGTGACCGATTACCTGCAGATGGGTCAGGAAGTGCCAGTTAAAGTGATGGAAGTGGATCGTCAGGGCCGCGTTCGTCTCAGCATCAAAGAAGCGACAGAGCAGAAGCCAGCAGAAGAAACCGCTGCGGTGACGACGCCTGACGCCGAGTAAGCGTTTTTCCTGATAAGCCGCTCCCTGCCAGCTGGCGGGGAGCGGTGTTTGTATACCCGGAATGCGTGGCGCGCTGGTCAGCGTGTCAGTGCAACTGAAGCAGGACGGGTATCATCGCGAGGGCGGGAACCCTTGTGCATAGCAGGCGGATGACAGGATGGTTATCCCAATGTTTGTATTCGGGAGTGGGAAATGAAGCCTTTTTTGCGCTGGTGTTTTGTTGCGACAGCTATCACGCTGGCAGGATGCAGCAACTCCAATTGGCGTAAGAACGAAGTTCTGGCAGTACCTTTGCAGCCCACACTGCAGCAAGAGGTTATTCTGGCGCGAATGGAACAAATTCTTGCCAGTCGGGCCCTGACCGATGATGAACGCGCACAGCTGTTATATGAGCGCGGAGTGTTGTATGATAGTTTGGGTCTGAGGGCATTAGCGCGAAACGATTTCTCGCAAGCGCTGTCTATCAGACCGGATATGCCGGAAGTGTTTAACTATCTCGGCATTTACTTAACGCAGGCAGGCAATTTTGATGCTGCCTATGAAGCGTTTGATTCTGTACTTGAGCTTGATCCAACTTACAACTATGCGCATTTAAACCGTGGTATCGCCCTCTATTACGGCGGTCGATACAAGTTAGCGCAAGATGATCTGCTGGCGTTTTATCAAGACGATCCTAACGATCCGTTCCGCAGCCTGTGGCTCTACCTCGTTGAACGCGAGATGGATGCCGACAAGGCAAAAGTGACGCTACAACAGCGTTACGACAAGGCGGCTAAGGACCAATGGGGATGGAATATTGTCGAGTTCTACCTGGGCGACATCAGTGAAAAAACATTGATGGAACGTCTCAAGGCGGACGCAACGGATAACACCTCGCTCGCTGAACATCTCAGTGAAACCAACTTCTATTTAGGTAAGTACTACCTAAGTCTGGGGGAGAAGGACGACGCGAAAGCGTTGTTCAAACTGGCGGTGGCCAACAACGTCAATAACTTTGTTGAACACCGATACGCATTGTTGGAACTGGCGCAACTCGGCCAGACACAAGACGATTTATCAGAATCTGACCAGCAATAGCTGACGAACTTTTATTGCCTGATTTACCCGTAAAGTCATCGCCTGAACAGGTGAGGGCTTTTCTGTTCGTCAAAACTTCTAATTTGAGCCGGTTCACACTTTTTGATGAAAATGACTGAAAGTTTTCACGACGAGTTATGTAGACTGGCCGCCGCAATCTAAGAGGCACGTGTACTACATGACTGATATTCAAACCACTTTTGCTGATCTGGGCCTGAACGCCGACATCCTCGAATCACTGAACGGTATGGGCTACGTTAAGCCATCGCCAATCCAGGCTGAGTGTATTCCTCACCTGCTGGCGGGCCGTGACGTGCTGGGTATGGCGCAGACCGGTAGTGGTAAAACAGCAGCGTTCTCGCTGCCGCTGCTGAACAACGTTGATCCTTCTGTCCGCGCACCGCAAATCCTGGTGCTGGCGCCGACCCGCGAACTGGCGGTTCAGGTGGCTGAAGCGATGACAGAATTCTCTAAACACATGCGCGGTATTAACGTCGTGGCCCTGTACGGTGGCCAGCGTTATGACGTGCAGCTGCGCGCACTGCGCCAGGGTCCACAGATCGTGGTTGGTACCCCAGGCCGTCTGCTGGATCACCTGAAACGCGGTACCCTGGACCTGTCCAGCCTGCGTGGTCTGGTACTGGACGAAGCCGATGAAATGCTGCGTATGGGCTTCATCGAAGACGTTGAAACCATCATGGCGCAGATCCCGGAAGGTCATCAGACCGCACTGTTCTCTGCAACCATGCCGGAAGCGATTCGCCGTATCACTAAGCGTTTCATGAAGGATCCGCAGGAAGTGCGCATCCAGTCCAGCATCACTACACGCCCGGACATTTCTCAGTCTTACTGGACCGCTTACGGCCGTAAGTCTGACGCGCTGGTGCGCTTCCTCGAAGCGGAAGACTTCGATGCTGCCATCATCTTCGTGCGCACCAAAAATGCCACGCTGGAAGTTGCAGAAACGCTGGAGCGTAACGGCTACAACAGCGCCGCGCTGAACGGTGACATGAACCAGGCGCTGCGTGAGCAGACGCTGGAGCGCCTGAAAGACGGTCGTCTGGATATCCTGATCGCGACTGACGTTGCGGCCCGTGGTCTGGACGTTGAGCGTATTAGCCTGGTGGTTAACTACGACATCCCTATGGATGCCGAATCGTATGTGCACCGTATCGGCCGTACCGGTCGTGCGGGTCGTGCTGGCCGTGCGCTGCTGTTCGTTGAGAACCGCGAGCGTCGTCTGCTGCGCAACATCGAACGCACCATGAAGCTGACTATTCCGGAAGTTGAGCTGCCTAACGCCGAGCTGCTGAGTCAGCGTCGTCTGGCGCAGTTCGCTGCGAAAGTTCAGCAGCAGCTGGAAAGCAGCGATCTGGATCAGTACCGTGCGCTGCTGGCTAAAATGCAGCCAGAAGAAGAGCTGGATATGGAAACGCTGGCCGCTGCACTGCTGAAAATGGCGCAGGGCGAACGTCCACTGATTCTGCCACCGGATGCACCACGTCCACAGCGTCGTGAATTCCGCGATCGCGATGAGCGTGGCGGCGACCGTCCACGTCGTGACAGCCGTGACAGCCGCGAAGGTGGCGATCGTCCACGTCGCGAACGTCGTGACGTTGGCGAAATGCAGCTGTACCGCATTGAAGTGGGCCGTGACGACGGTGTTGAAGTGCGTCACATCGTGGGCGCGATTGCTAACGAAGGCGACATCAGCAGCCGTTACATCGGTAACATCAAGCTGTTTGGTACTCACTCCACTATCGAGCTGCCAAAAGGCATGCCGGGTGAAGTCCTGCAGCACTTCACGCGTACGCGTATTCTCAACAAGCCGATGAATATGCAGCTGCTGGGCGATGCACAGCCACATGAGCGCACCGAGCGTCGTAGCGGCGGTCGTGACTTCGGTGGTGAGCGTCGTGGTAACCGCGAGGGTGGCAACCGTGAAGGTGGCGCACCGCGTCGTTTCTCTGAGCGTCGCGAAGGCGGTCGTGAAGGCGGACGTTTCAGCCGTGAAGGTGGCCGTGGCCCACGTCGCGACGAAGGTGCAGCTGCACCACGTCGCCGTGATGCATAAGCGTTAATCGCTTAAAAATAAAAAGGACGCGCAAGCGTCCTTTTTTTATGTCTGTAACGCGGGCTTTACACGCCGCCGGCAATCAGCACCCGCTCACCGGTAACATAAGCCGACTCTTCCGACGCCAGAAACAGCGCCACCTGCGCCACATCCTCCGGCAGGCCAAAGCGTCCCAGCGGCGTGGCCGCGATCAGCTGCGCTTTAAATTCCGCATTCATTTTTTTCGCTGCCAGCAGCCCCTCGGTCAGGATTATTCCCGGCGCCAGCGCGTTGACGCGAATGTTGCGCGGACCCAGCTCACGTGCCAGCCCCTGCGTTAAGGTATCGATCGCGCCCTTGGTCGCTGACCACAGTACCGAGCCGGGCAGGCTGCGCTGGCTGTTCAGCGCGCTGAGGTTAATGATGCAGCCGCCGCGCGCCGGGAAATGCTGCGCCGCCTGCTGGCACACCAGCAGCGTACCGAGCAGATTGACGTTGAGCTGCTGTTGCATGTCGCTGACGCTGAGGCTGGCGAAGTCGCCATGGTGAAACATGCCGGCGTTGTTGACCACGATGTCTGGCGCGCCAAACTGCGCGATACTGCTGGCGAACAGGCGCTGCACGTCAGCTTCAAGGGATATATCGGCCTGAACGGCGATGGCGTCGCTTCCCAGCGCGCAAATATCGGTCACCACATCCGCCGCGCCCGCTTCATCCTGACGATAATTCACCACCACCCGGGCGCCGGCCGCGGCGAAAGTCATGGCGATGGCGGCGCCAATGCCTTTCGACGCGCCCGTCACCAGCGCAATTTTGCCTTCAAGTGCTTGCATTGTGTCTCTCCACCTGAGATTTCGGGTGAGTAAAGCATGCGCTGTTGCCGCTTTGTGCGGTAGCGCAATCCTGCAAGCTTTTTGCACGATCCTGCAAATCTGTGGCGCAGGGACTAGGCGCAACCGCATCGGCAGGTAAGAATGGGGATTCAGTGATTTTTCATCGCGGAGTGCATAACGCATGATTCATCAGGAACAGTGGCAGCAGCTGGTGGCGATGATTGCCCGTCACGCGCAGCAGGATGGGCGCACCGCCAGCGCGATTGATTTTCTCTCTTTTGGCCGCAGCTCGCACCCCTCCAGCCTGGCGCATATTGCCAGCTGGGCGGGTTTTGCGCTGATGGCCCAGGGCCAGAAAGCACTGCGCATGGGCGATGATGTGATGCATTACGGGCCGGGCGATCTGCTGCTGGTCACCATGGACATGCCGGTGCAGTCCTGCGTGGTGCTGGCGACGCCAGAGAAACCCTGTCTTGGCGTCGGCATCACCATCAACGAAGCGCGCCTGCTGCGCTATCTGGAGCATTTCCCGCCGCAGCAGATTGGCAGCGCCGCCCCCGAACGCAGCATTACCGTCCATAAAGTCGCGCCGCCGCTGGTGGATGCGGTGATGCGGCTGGTGGCGCTGCTGGATCAGCCGCAGGATATCGCCGCGCTGGCACCGCTGATTGAGCAGGAGATTTTCTATCGCCTGCTGACCGGGCCGGAAGGGCCGCGCATTCTGAACATGGCGCTGACCGAGCGCCCGGGCAACAAAGTGGCGCGCGAAAACTTTCATCAGCCGCTGAAGGTGGATCAGCTGGCCAGCAGCGTTGGTATGAGCATTTCATCGCTGCACCATCACTTTAAAGCGGTTACGGCGATGACGCCGATGCAGTATCAGAAGCAGCTGCGGCTCAACGAAGCGCGCCGGCTGATGATGATTGAGAAGCTGGATGCCGGGACGGCGGGCTATCGGGTGGGCTATCAGAGTGCGTCGCAGTTCAGCCGGGAGTACAGCCGTTTTTACGGCCAGTCACCGGCGCGCGATGTGCGCAAGATGGCGGTGGGGCCGGAAGGACTCTCCCCACCGCAGTAAGGCTTACAGCGTGCGTGCGGCTTCCATCGCCAGCGCGAACGAACGCAGGCGCGCCTGCGGATCGTAAATCTGGCCGTTGACCATGATCTCATCCGCCTGGGTTTCGCGCAGCAGCGCGGCAAGGCCGTGGCGCACTTTATCTTTATCGCCCACCACCGACATGCTCAGCGCCTGCTGCACGCCATACTGTTCGGACGGCGACCACAGGTTATCCATGTTCTCCACCGGCGCCGGCAGCGGGCCGGGCTTGCCGCGACGCAGATTAATGAACTGCTGCTGCATCGAGGTGAACAGGAAGCGCGCATCACGATCGCTGTCTGCCGCCACCACGTTGACACACACCATAGCGTAAGGTTTTGCCAGACGCGCAGAGGGCTGGAATTTTTCGCGATACAGGTGCAGCGCCTGCAACAGCAGGTCTGGCGCGAAGTGCGAAGCAAAGGCAAACGGCAGACCAAGCTGCGCCGCCAGCTGTGCGCTATACAGGCTGGAACCCAGCAGCCACACCGGAATTTTCAGCCCGAGGCCGGGCACCGGCTGCACCGGCGGATGTTCGCCCTCTTCGGCATCGAACCAGCGGATCAGATCGGCCACATCTTCCGGGAAGCTGTCGGCCTGGGCGCCCGAAAGATGACGGCGCAGCGCCAGCATGGTGCGCTGATCGGAGCCGGGCGCGCGGCCCAGTCCGAGATCGATACGGCCAGGGTAGAGGGATTCCAGGGTGCCAAACTGTTCGGCAATCACCAGCGGTGCGTGGTTAGGCAGCATGATCCCGCCGGAGCCGAGGCGCAGCGTTTCGGTGTTAGCGGCGAGATAGCCAATCAGCACCGACGTTGCGGCGCTGGCGATGCCGGTCATGTTGTGGTGTTCGGCCAGCCAGTAGCGATGAAAGCCAAGGGCTTCGGCCTGACGCGCCAGCGCCAGCGAATTATGGAAGGCATCGCGCGCAGACGAGCCTTGCGGAATGGGGGCCAGATCCAGCACGGACAGGCGAACAGTTTTCTTCTCAGACATGGGTACTCCAGCAAAGGATGGCGCAGGTGATAAGTAAACCTGCACCAGTCAGTATTACGCATCATTACCCATATTAAAACTGCTAATAACGGCAGGAATATAGCCGGAATGTGCCTTTAACCGCCGCTATCCAGCGCCATTCCGGCCAGGCGGCGCCAGTAACCGTTGCTGTCGCTGCCGCGCGCCATCATCAGCGGCGCTTCACCCGCTTCGTTAGCGCGGAAGCGATCAACCTGTGCCAGCGTGCTCTCATCCTGCGGCGACAGGCGCACAATATCGATCCAGCCATGCATACCGGCGAGATCGTTGCCAAGGTTGTAACAGTAGCCGCTCATGGTCTGAATGCCGTTCAGGACAAATACCTGCTGGCCCTCCTGCGACAGCACGCGGCGCCCGGTGGGATAATCAATACAGCAGGTCTGGCAATCATCTTTGGCACGGTTTTCGGAACGCGCGGTAAAGCAGCGCGCCGACAGTGCCAGCGGCAGATGGCCGTAGCCGAGCACTTCAACCTCAAACCGATCGCGCAGGCCAGCGTCATGGCACTGCTGCAACAGCTGAATCAGCCAGTCGCGTGACATCTCCACCGGCATGCACCAGCGCGTCATGCCCTCCTGCAGCAGCAGCTGGAGTGTCTGCGCGTTATAGACATTCAGGGTGGGACCGGCGACAAACGGCAGTTTGCGCTCTGCCGCCATGTTCACGGTGCCGATATCGTTGGCTTCCAGTAAGAACTCACCGTTTTCAACATAGCGGCGCAGCTCTTTGACTTCCGAAGGGGACTGCAGCAGCGCCAGCGTGCTCAGCACCACCTGTTTGCCGCTGGCCGCCAGCGTGCGGCCCATCTCCATCCACTGACTGAACGCAGTGGCGCGGCGTTTGCTGCACACCGCTTCGCCGAGGTAGACAATCTCTGCGCTGCTCTCTGCGGCGCGCTGGTAAAACTGCTCCAGCGTGGCGGTTGGCCAGTACCACAGCACCGGGCCGATGGCGTATTTCATACGGTCTCCTTATTGCCAGTCGCGGTGATAGGCGCCGAGGGTGGTCTGGCTGCCTTCAGAAAGTTCACCGAGCGCGCGCATCCACGGCGCCTGCACCGTGAACTGTTGCGGATCGGCCATGCAGCGATCGATCGCCTGACGCCACACTTTCGCCACCTGCGCCACATAGGCCGGGCTGCGCTGGCGTCCCTCAATTTTCACCGAGGCGATATTGGCGCGCAGCAGCTCTGGCAGCAGCGCCAGGGTATTGAGGCTGGTGGGCTCCTCCAGCACGTGATAGCGCTGGTTATCCACCTCGTAGCGTCCTTTACACAGCGTCGGATAGCCCGCGCTCTCATCGGCGGCGTAACGGTCAATCAGTACTTCGTTCAGGCGCGACTCCATGCCCTGTGCCGTCTGCTGCCAGCGCACAAATTTGGCCGGTGAACAGGCGCCCGCGCTGTTCGGCGACTCGCCGGTCAGCCACGACGAGAGATAGCAGCGGCCTTCGGCCATGATGCACAGGCTGCCAAAGGCGAATACTTCGAGCGGCACCGGCGTTTCGCGCGCCAGCTGCTTCACCTGGTGCATCGACAGCACGCGTGGCAGCACCACGCGACTCAGCGCAAAGTGGCGGTGATAAAACTGAATGGCCTGCAGATTGGTGGCGGACGCCTGCACTGACAGGTGACGTTCAACCTGCGGGTAGCGGCTGGCGGCGTACTCCAGCGTGGCGATATCGGCCAGAATCAGCGCATCGGCACCGTTCTGTGCGGCGACGTCAATGGCGCTTTGCCAGCGGTTAAGGCCGTCAGGATGGGCGAAGGTGTTGATCGCCACGTGCAGTTTACGCCGGTGCTGATGCAGGAAGCGCGCGGCTTCTGCCAGTTTCTTATCGGTAAAATTGAGGCCAGCAAAGTGGCGGGCGTTGGTGTCATCTTTCAGGCCGACGTACACCGCGTCAGCGCCGTGCTCCACCGCCGATTTCAGCGCAGGTAAATTCCCCGCCGGACACAGCAGTTCCATACAATTTCCTCCCCCGGATTCTGAACGCCGTTGAGTGTAAGGAAGCGCAGGTGCAGCAATGTTGATTTAAGGCAGTGAAAGCGGGATTGCCAGGGCGGAATGGAGAATTTTCGCACAGACACGGGGCGATTTCCTTGATCCCGGTTGAGGCGAAAGCCGACGGATGTGGCAATATAGATAAAATTTTCTCAAGGGAGTGCAGCGCATGTTCGCACGCTTACGCGGCCTGTTAATTGAAAAAGGGCCGGAATTCCTCGCTTTACCGGTGTCGCTAACACCATTCGCCGTGAAAAAAACGGTTTTGCAACAACTCCTAAACTGGCAATTTCGTCATGCTTTGGCTGAAGGTGAGTTAGACTTTCTGCAAGGGCGCTATCTCGGCATTGAGATCGCGGACGTCAATCTGCGCTGGATCACCACGCTGCAGGACGGGCGCCTGACCGTTTCGCGCGACGCCGAAGCAGATGTCTGGTTTCGTGGCGAAGCCAACGATCTGCTGCTGGTAGCAGCACGCAAAGCCGACCCCGATATGTTGTTCTTTCAGCGCCGTCTGGTGATTGAGGGCGACACGGAGCTGGGACTGGAGGTGAAGAATCTGATGGATGCCATAGAACTGGACGCCATGCCCACGCCATTGCGCACGGGGTTGCTGCAGCTGGCTGCTTTTGTTGAGGCAGGAATGACACAGGACGCGAAGGCCGCTGAGGCGCGCGCGGGGATCTCATGTTGATTCGTACTGAAATTGGTGTGGACGCGGCAGGCATCGACAGCCTGTTAAAGCGCAGTTTTGCCACCGCAGCCGAAGCGGAACTGGTACAGCAGCTGCGTGAAGACGGTTTACTCACGCTGGGCGTGGTGGCCACCGATGACGAAGGCCAGGTGCTGGGTTATGCCGCCTTCAGTCCGGTGACGTTGCAGGGCGAGGATCGTAACTGGGTGGCGCTGGCGCCGCTGGCGGTTGATGCCTCGGTGCGCAGTCAGGGCATTGCTAAACAGCTGGTGTATGAAGGGCTCGATTCGCTCAATGAGTTCAGCTACAGCGCCGTGGTGGTGCTGGGCGATCCGCAGTTTTACAATCCGCTCGGCTTTGAACCGGCGGCGCGTCACGGCCTGCACTGCCGCTGGCCCGGCAGCGAAGCGGCGTTTCAGGTGTATAAACTGGCGGACGATGCGTTCGATGGGGCAGAAGGGCTGATCGCCTTCTCGGCACCTTTCAATCGTATCGACTAAACCACGCCGTTAAGCAGGCCGGCTGCTGGGCAACCAGCAGCAGTTTCTGCGCCCGGCTCAGCTGTTTTACCTGATACTCCAGCCGGGAAGCCGCCGCGCGATCGCCAGCCGCGCAGTGAAACACCAGCGTCAGCGGACCTTTGCCGCGCAGCGCGCGGGCACCGCGCCCCTGCTGGTGCTGCTGCAGGCGGCGGTTGACGTCAGTGGTGATGCCGGTATAAAGCATCCCGGCGGCGGTTTGCAGCATATATAGCTGCCAGCCCTGTTCCATTTACAAACCTCGTTCATGTGCTGGCGGGCAGTGTAACGCGCCTGCGGCCGCATCGCTATCAACGCACGGAGTTGCTCTTGTCTGACCATTCTCATCTGATTCGCTATCTGAAAAAACAGCACGTGCTGTCGCTGTGTGCCAGCGACGGCGATGCGCTATGGTGCGCCAACTGTTTCTACGTGTTCGATGAAGCGCGTATGGCGTTCTGGCTGATGACCGAAGCCGATACGCGTCACGGCGCGCTGATGGCGCGTCATCCACGCGTTGCCGGCACGGTGAACGGCCAGCCGAAAACGGTGCTGCTGATTAAAGGCGTGCAGTATCGCGGGCGTATACAACTGACCGATGAGGCGCAGGCGCTGAAGGCCTATCAGTCGCGCTTTCCGGTGGCAAAAAAAGTCACCGCGCCGCTGTGGGAAATTACGCTGGATGAGTTGAAAATGACCGATAACGCGCTGGGGTTTGGCAAAAAGATTGTCTGGCAGCGTTAGCCCGGCACGCGCGCAGGCGCACCGGGCGACCGCCTTACGCTGCGTTCAGAATGCGCAGGGATTCGCGGTTAAACGCGGGCAGGTCTTCAGGCGTGCGGCTGGTAACCAGCTTGTCATCATCAACCACCACCTCTTTATCGTAAAAGTCCGCGCCGGCATTACGCAGATCGATGGCGATAGCTTTCACGCAGGTCATTTTGCGACCGCGCACGCCGTTCGCGCTGATCAGCAGCTGCGGACCGTGACAGATGGCGAAAATCGGTTTGCCGCTGGCAACAAACTCTTTGGTAAAGGTGACAAAGCGATCGTCACCGCGCAGCGCGTCAGGCGAATGACCACCGGGCAGCAGCAGCGCGTCGAACTCGGCCGGGCTGACATGGTCAATATCCTTGTCGATTTTGACTTCGGCTTTGCCCTGTTTTCCCTTCACGGTTTTGCCCGCCTGCATCTCAATGGTGACCACTTCATGGCCCGCTTTGGTGAAGGCCTCGGCCGGTGAGGTAAACTCTGAGTCTTCAAATTCATCGGTAATCAGAACCGCTATTTTCTTGCTCATCTTTCTCCTCCTTGCTGGTCACGCACCTGCTGTGCGTGACACGTTTCAACAGACAAGTCTGGACCCTGAGCGCGGAAACGCAAGCCAGCCGGCACAGGCGGGATTGGTTAAATTCCGGAGACAGATCAAGTTTAAGCGTGACGACGCTGGCACACGGGCATAACCTGAATAACACTGTGGGATCTGCGTCGCGCCCTCCGCGCGGCATACGTTATTCAGTTGAATACGGAACCGGTCATGACCCAATTCGCCTCACCTGCACCAGCGGCCCGCTTCGCCTGGTGGAAACCGCTGCTGTTCCTCGCCGTGGTGCTTATCGGCCTGTGGTACGTTAAATGGCAGCCTTACTATGGCAAAGCCTTCACCGCCGCAGAAACCCATTCCATCGGCCGCTCTATTCTTGCCAATGCCGCAGATTCGCCGTGGCGCGCCGCGCTGGATTACGCCATGGTCTATTTTCTCGCGGTGTGGAAAGCCGCGGTGCTCGGTGTGATGCTGGGCTCGCTGGTGCAGGTGCTGATTCCGCGCCGCTGGCTGCTGCGCCTGATGGGCAGCAACCGGCTGGGGGCCACGCTGGTCGGCACCGGTTTTGGCCTGCCGGGCATGATGTGCAGCTGCTGTGCCGCGCCGGTGACCGTCGGCCTGCGCCAGGCGCAGGTTTCAAGCGGCGCGGCGATGGCGTTCTGGCTGGCGAATCCGCTGCTTAATCCGGCAACGCTGGTGTTTATGGGCTTTGTGCTCGGCTGGCAGTTTGCCGCCATTCGGCTGGTGGCGGGTGGGGTGATGGTGCTGGGCATTGCCCTGCTGGTGCAGCGCAGCGTGCCGGAAACCGCCGTTGCCGCACCGCTGTTGCCGCACGAAAGCCATGAACGGTTTGTGACGCGCTGGCTGCGCGTGATGTGGCGGCTGTTCTGTAACACCATTCCGCTCTACATCGTGGCGGTGCTGCTGCTCGGCGCCGCGCGCGTCTGGCTGTTTCCGCACGCGGACGGCGCGGTGGGCAATACGCTGTTCTGGGTAATGCTGATGGCCATCGCCGGCTGCCTGTTTGTGATCCCGACCGCCGCAGAAATCCCCATTGTGCAAACCATGATGCTGGCGGGCATGGGCATCGCACCGGCGCTGGCGCTGCTGGTGACACTGCCCGCGGTCAGCGTGCCGTCGCTACTGATGCTGCATCGCGCGTTCCCGCCGCGCGCACTGTGGATCGCCTTCTGCGGCGTGGCCGTCAGCGGCATGCTGCTCGGCACCCTCGCGCTGTGGCTGGCGTAGATACCAGATAGTCTGATTGCGGCTGCCGCACCACAGCAGCCGCGCATCTTTTTCCGCTTCGATGAAACGTCCATCAATCAGCACGTCGATTTCCGCAATCACTTCGCGCTGCGCCGCCGTCAGTTCCGCCAGGGTGTAGCCGGTCCACAGCCAGATATCTTTATCCGGACAGTCGCGCCGCACGCGCTTCACCAGCCGGCGAATATGCGGCACATTGTGCGGATGCAGCGGATCGCCGCCGCTCAGCGACAGCCCCTGACGCGGAATGCGGCGATCCTGCAGATCGGCGATCAGCTGCTCCTCCATGGCCAGCGTAAACGGCACGCCGGAGTCATGCCGCCAGGTGCTTTGGTTGTAGCAACCGCGACACTGATGTTCACAGCCCGCGACAAACAGCGTGCAGCGCGTGCCGGGACCATTCACGATATCCACATCGTAGTAGCGATGAATGTGCATCATCCCAGCTGTCCGGTATCAAGGTGTTTGACGCGGCGCTGCACCTCTTCCTGCTTGCCGGCGTTGAACGGCCGCGCATCCGGGCTGCCAAGATAGCCGCAGACGCGGCGCGTGACCGAAACGCGCGCCGGATCGTGATTGCCGCAGCACGGACAGGTAAAGCCTTTGCTGGTACAGCTGAACTCGCCGCTGAAGCCGCACTCGTAGCACTCATCGATCGGCGTGTTGGTGCCGTAATAGGGCACGCGGTCGTAGCTGTAATCCCACACATCTTCCAGCGCCCGCAGGTTGTGCTGAATGTTGGGGTATTCGCCGTAACAGATGAAGCCGCCGTTAGCGATGGCCGGGTAGGGCGCTTCAAAATCGATTTTGTCGTACGGATTGACCCTTTTCTCTACGTCGAGATGGAAGCTGTTGGTGTAATAGCCCTTGTCGGTCACGCCCGGCACCACGCCAAATTCGGCGGCATCAAGGCGACAGAAGCGATCGCACAGGTTTTCACTGGGCGTACTGTACAGGCTAAAGCCGTAGCCGGTTTCCGCTTTCCACGCATCCACCGCCTGGCGCAGATGCGTCACAATCGCCACACCGGTTGCGCGCAGATGCGCGGCATCATACGGATGCACGGCGTTGCCGCTTAGCGCGTTAAGCGTTTCATGCAGACCGATATACCCCAGCGAGATCGAGGCGCGGCCGTTGCGAAAGATCTTGCCCACCTCGTCGTCCGGGTTGAGCCGTACGCCGCAGGCGCCTTCCATGTAAAGAATCGGTGCGACGCGCGCTTTGGTTTTTTCCAGCCGGGCAATGCGGGTCATCAGCGCCCGCTTCGCCAGCGCCAGGCGTGCATCCAGCAGCGTCCAGAAGCGGGCTTCGTCTCCCTCGGCTTCTAACGCAATGCGCGGCAGGTTGAGGCTGATCACGCCGATGTTGTTGCGGCCCTCATGAATCTGCTCGCCGTTTTCCTCGTATACGCCGAGGAAGCTGCGGCAGCCCATCGGCGTTTTAAACGAGCCGGTGACTTCCACCACTTTGTCGTAGTTGAGGATATCCGGATACATGCGCTTGCTGGCACACTCCAGCGCCAGCTGTTTGATGTCGTAATTGATGTCGCCGGCGCGGCGATTGACGCCTTCGCGAATGGCAAACACCAGCTTAGGAAACACTGCGGTTTTATGGTTTTTGCCCAGCCCGGCGATGCGGTTGCGCAGAATCGATTGCTGAATCAGGCGCGCCGCCCAGTCGGTGCCGAGGCCAAAGCCAAAAGTGACGAACGGCGTCTGGCCGTTGGCGGTGTGCAGCGTATTAACCTCGTACTCCAGCGACTGAAACGCGTCGTAGCACTCTTTTTCCGTGCGTGCGTGCGCGTAAGCTTCCACGTCAGCAATTTGCCATTCGCGGGCAATCTGGCGATGTTTTTCGAGGCTGAGGGTGACAAATGGCGCCAGCACTTCGTCAATGCGGTTAATGGTGGTGCCGCCGTAAATATGGCTGGCGACCTGCGCGATGATCTGCGCCGTCACCGCGGTGGCGGTGGCGATGGATTTTGGCGGTTCAATCTCGGCGTTACCCATTTTGAAGCCGTGCGTCAGCATGCCGTGCAGATCGATCAGCATGCAGTTAAACATCGGGAAGAAGGGGGAGTAGTCGAGGTCGTGATAGTGGATCTCACCGCGTTCGTGCGCCAGCACCACATCGCGCGGCAGCAACTGCTGCTGGGCATAATGTTTGGCCACGATGCCGGCCAGCAGGTCGCGCTGCGTCGGGATCACTTTGCTGTCTTTGTTGGCGTTTTCGTTGAGCAGCGCCGCGTTAGTCTGTTCCACCAGGCCGCGAATGGCATGGTGCAGCTTGCCGCGCTGCTCGCGCGCCAGATCGCGGTCGTGACGGTATTCAATATAGGCGCGCGCCAGCTGCGGCCAGCGTCCGCTCATCAGCGCCTCTTCCACGGCACACTGGATGTCGCGAATATCGACTTCAGCCTGGGTTGCCAGCTGCGCGCTGACCTGCTGAGCGACCGTCGTGCACCAGGCCAGGTCGTCAACCTGGGCGGCCTGCGCGGCGGCCCGCACTGCAGCTTCAATGCGCCGGGCATCAAACGGCACCCTGCAGCCGTCACGCTTAATCACTACCGTTGCCATCTTCCCTTTCTCCGCTGGAAACTACATGTAGATAATTTTAAGGAGTGTAATCGCAACATGTGGTGTTTCAGAGGGAATTAATCGCACTGTTTTTGACCTGTCGCAAAGAAGCGCGGCCAGCGCCTGAAAGCCGTGCAGTGGTCAACAGCCGCTACACTGAAAAGTTTTAAGCCGGACAAACTTCAGCCGGTTGCAACTTGCTTTGCGTTGCGAAACAGGTTTAATGAGCGTTTTGCGCCATTTTCGGCCCATCGTTTTGCCTTACAAGGATGCCCACCATGCTTCTGCCCCGTACGCTGCTGGCCGTTTTGTGTTCCCTGACGTTTTCCACGCAGGCCGCACCGGCAGGCGATCTGCCGCTGATGCCGTGGCCACAGCAGGTAACGCAGCCCGCAGGCGGTGGCGCGTTTACCCTGACGCCGCAATTTTCGCTGCACATCACCGGCGATCACCTGGAAGGGGCCGAAGCGCGCTGGCGCGCCCGCATTGCGCGGCAAACCGGCTGGGCGCTGCTGCCCGCCAGCCCGGCCAGCGATCGTCCCGCCATTCAGATCCGGATTGCCGACGCGGTCGATCCGCTACCGCAACCGGACAGCGACGAAAGCTACCGTCTGGAGGTCAGCAGCAGTGGCGTACTGCTGCAGGCACCTACCCGTTTTGGCGCGATGCGCGGCATGGAAACCCTGCTGCAGCTGATCGCTAACACCGCCAGCGGCACGCAAATTCCCTTTGTCACCATCGACGATCGGCCGCGCTTCCCGTGGCGCGGCGTGCTGATCGACCCGGTGCGCCACTTCCTGCCGCTGGAAACCCTCAAGCGGCAGATTGATGGTATCGCCGCGGCGCGCATGAACGTGTTTCACTGGCACCTGACCGACGATCAGGGCTGGCGCTTTGCTTCCAGTCACTATCCGCAGCTGCAGCAGCAGGCCAGTGATGGCCTGTTCTACAGCCAGCAGCAAATGCGCGAGCTGGTGCACTATGCCACTCTGCGCGGCGTGCGCGTGGTGCCGGAAATCGATCTGCCTGGCCATGCTTCCGCCCTGGCCGTAGCGATGCCGGAGCTGATGAGCGCGCCGGGTCCATATGCCATGGAGCGCGGCTGGGGGGTATTTAAACCCTTGCTCGATCCCAGCAATGAAGCGGTGTTTCGCTTTATCGACACGTTGATCGGCGAAGTCGCGGCGATCTTTCCCGATCCCTACATTCACATCGGCGGGGATGAAGTCGATCCCAGTCAGTGGAACGCCTCACTGAAGATTCAGCAGTTTATGCGCGACCACGGCCTGCAGGACGCCCATGCGCTGCAGGCGTGGTTCAACCAGCGGGTTGAGAAGATTCTCGCAGCGCATCAGCGGCGCATGCTTGGCTGGGATGAGGTGTACCATCCCGACCTGCCGAAAAGTATTGTGATTCAGTCATGGCAGGGGCAGGACGCGCTGAGCGAAGTAGTAAAGCAGGGGTATCGCGGCATTCTTTCCACCGGTTTTTATCTCGACCAGCCGCAGAGCGCCGCGTATCACTATCGCAACGAGCTCTGGCCGCAGGGGCTGAACGGCGTCGATCAACTGCGCGCCGACGATCAGGCGCAAAGCTGGCAGTTCACTATGCCGCGTCTGAAAGGCAGCGCGGTGCAGGGCAGTTTCACCCTGATTGAGAGCAAAAACGGCTGGCGCGGTTTTATCGATTTCAGCGGCAAGGCGCGACGTCAGGTCAGCGACATTCGCTGGCTGTCACCGACGCAGCTGACCTTCAGCGTCGATAGCTGGATGGGGCCGTTTCAGCCGGTGGTGACGCTGACGCGTGACAGCCTGACCGGCTACGTGCTGGTGGGCAACGTACGCTATCCGACCACAGGCAGTAGGCTGGCGCAGATACCGGCCGGTATTGCTCCGGTACTGCCCACGCCCGCTCAGCTGCAGCGTGATTTGCTGGGCGGTGAAGCGGCGCTGTGGGCGGAGAACGTGAATAGCCGGGTGATTGATACGCGGCTGTGGCCGCGCGCCTTTGTGGTGGCGGAGCGGCTGTGGTCGGCGCAGGATGTGACCGACAGCGAGAATATGTACCAGCGGCTCAGCGCGATTGATCGCTGGGGGACGGTGTCAGTCGGCCTGCAGCAGCATCAGCAGGCCGGGGTGCAGATGATGCGGCTGGCCAACAGCAGCGATATCACTCCTCTGCGCGTGCTGGCGGAGGTGCTGGAACCGGCGCAGTATTACACCCGCCAGCACCTGAAGTTTCAGGCCGGGCATTATGACTATTTCGAGCCGCTGAACCGGCTGGCGGACGTGCTGCCGGCCGAGAGCGAGCCGGTGCGGCTGCTGGATAAACAGGTGGATGCGCTGATTGCTAATCGCGGCGATCATGCTGCCGCCAGCGCCCTGCGCCATCAGCTGCAGCGCTGGCAGCGCAACAGCGATGCGGTGATGCCGCTGGTGCTGGGCAACTATCAGCTGAAAGCGCTGCAGCCGCAGGTGCGTCAGGTCGCTGAGCTGAGCCGGATGGGGCTGGATCTGGTGAACGCGCTGGAGCGCAATCAGGCCTACGGCGCAGGCGAGGTGGCGCAGATGCACGCCCAGCTGGATGCGGCGGCGCAGGTGCAGGATGAAACGGTGCTGGCGCTGGTGCGACCGCTGGAGAAACTGCTGCGATCGTCGAGATAGGGAAGATCGGAAGTCACGAACTATGCAGGGTCGTCATTGATGACGAACTGGCGATCTCGCCAGGTGCGCACGGATACGCCCCCTGCATGCTGTGTGATTGATGACAGCTAAATCAGCGACGTACCGCGATGGCTTCGATCTCAATCTTCACGTCTTTCGGCAGACGCGCCACTTCCACGCAGGAGCGCGCCGGGAAGCTGGCCTGATGCTCGGTGAAAAACGCTTCATAGGTGGCGTTGACCGTGGCGAAATCGTTCAGGTCTTTGACGAACACGGTGGTCTTCACAATGTCGCCCACCTGCAGGCCAGCGGCCAGCACAATCGCCTTCACATTCTCCAGCGATTGACGCGCCTGCGCGGCGATATCGTCCGGAACCGCACCGGTGGCCGGATCGACCGGGATCTGGCCGGAGGTGATGATCATGCTGCCGAGATCCACGCCCTGGACGTACGGGCCAATCGCTGCCGGGGCTTTTTCAGTACTGATTTCGCGAGACATTGTTTCTCCTTAGGCATGCGCGGCGAACCCTTGCCCGCCGCGAAAATGTTCGCCCCATTATAGGGAGGAAACGGGCGATTACCAGTGACCGAGCACCACGTGGCGCGCGAACTCTTTCTCGCAGTATTTACACTTCAGGTGCACATCGTCATCGCGCTGCTTCACCGCAAAGCTGGAGAACACCGGCTCGCTGCGGCTGATGCAGTTGCCGTTGGGGCAGGTCAGCACGCGCTCGATGCGTTCCGGCAGCGTTGGTGCAATCTTCGCCACCACTTCATACTCATCAATGCGATTCACCGTGGCGTGTGGCGCGTACACCGCCAGCTGATTGATCTGATCATCAGTCAGAAAAGTATTTTCGATTTTGATCAGATCCTTACGCCCCATCTCGCCCGACGGCAGATTAAGGCCGATGGTGATGCGCTGATCGGTTTCAGTGAGGCGGAACAGTGACAGTAGCTTAAAGCCGACCTGCGCCGGAATGTGGTCGATCACCGTGCCGCGTTTGATGGCTTCAACCTGCAGTTTGTTATCGTGGGTCATCGTTCTGCTCCTTACAGTGCCAGTTCGCTATTCAGTACCAGCGCCAGCAGGGCCTGGCGGGCATAGATGCCGTTGCCGGCCTGCTGGAAATACCAGGCGTGCGGCGTGCTGTCGACATCGGTGGTGATCTCATCAATGCGCGGCAGCGGATGCAGCACCTTCATGTTATCGCGCGCACCGGCCAGATCGGCTGCCCGCAGGATGAACTGCGCTTTCACGTTGGCATACTCTGAGGGATCGAGACGCTCTTTCTGTACGCGCGTCATGTAGAGAATATCCAGCTGCGGCATCACTTCTTCGATGCTGTCGTGGCGCGACCAGGCAATGTTCTGTTCATCCAGCATATCGGTGATGTAGGACGGCATCGCCAGCGCATCTGGTGCGATGAAGTAGAAGCGGTTGCCGCTGAACTTCGCCAGCGCCTGGGTCAGCGAATGCACGGTGCGGCCATATTTCAGGTCGCCAACCATCGCCACGTTGAGGTTATCGAGGCGGCTCTGGGTTTCCCGGATGGTGAACAGATCGAGCAGCGTCTGCGTCGGGTGCTGGTTGGCGCCGTCACCGGCGTTAAGGATCGGCACGCCGCCCGAGAACTCCGTGGCCAGCCGCGCCGCCCCTTCCTGCGGATGGCGCATCACGATGGCATCCACATAGGTGCCAATCACCGAGATGGTATCGGCGAGGGTTTCCCCTTTCTTGCCCAGCGAGGTGTTGCTGCCGTCGGCAAATCCCACCACCGACGCGCCCAGCCGGTGCATCGCGGTTTCAAACGACAGACGGGTGCGCGTTGAAGCCTCAAAGAAGCAGCTGGCGATAACGTTGTGTTTCAGCAGCTCCGGCTGCGGATGGGCTTTCAGCTGGGCGGCGGTATGCAGCACCAGCTCCAGCTCATCGCGGTTGAGGTCGTTGATGGAAATAATGTGCTTGCGATATAGCGGGTTGGCCATAGCTCTCTCCTCTGCGCTGCCGGATTGCGGACAAAAAAAAGCCCCTTTACAGGGGCTTTCTGGCGATCGATGAATGACGGAAAGAAACAGGTGCGCCGCCTGCATTCAGGCGTACGGGAGCGGCAAATTGTGCGCTGCGCTGTTGCATGTTTCCTCCGGCAAATTGTGGCGCATTATACGCATTCACTGAGCCGCATCAAGCAGAAATCACGCGCGAGGTAAACGTTTGCGCCGTGCAGGTTAGCGCTGACTCAGCGTCGCCACCATCACCGCTTTGATGGTGTGCATGCGGTTTTCCGCCTGGTCAAACACCACGCTATGGTCGGATTCAAACACCTCGTTGCTGACTTCCATGCCGTCGTGCAGACCATACTGTTCGGCCATCTGCCGTCCGAGCGTGGTTTGGTCATCATGAAACGCGGGCAGGCAGTGCAGGAATTTCACTTGCGGATTGCCGGTCAGCGCCAGCATCGCGCTGTTAACCTGATAAGGACGCAGCAGGGCGATGCGCTCTTCCCACACCGATTTCGCTTCGCCCATTGATACCCAGACGTCGGTATAGATGAAATCAGCACCCTGCACGCCTTCGGCAATCTCTTCTGTCAGGGTGATTTTGCCGCCGGTGTGCTGCGCTGCCGCGCGGCACTGCGCCACCAGCTCCTCTTCTGGCCAGCAGCCTTTCGGTGCCACCAGCCGCAGATCCAGCCCCACCAGCGCCGCCGCTTCCAGCATACTGTTGCCCATGTTGTTGCGCGCATCGCCGACGTACACCAGCGTCATCTGGTTCAGTGCTTTGCCCGGCAGATGCTCCTGCATAGTCAGCAGGTCAGCCAGCAGCTGCGTCGGATGGAACTCGGTGGTCAGGCCATTCCACACCGGCACGCCGGCATATTCGGCCAGCGTTTCCACCAGCGCCTGGCCGTAGCCGCGATACTGAATGCCGTCATACATGCGTCCCAGTACGCGCGCGGTATCTTTCATCGACTCTTTATGGCCGATCTGGCTGCCGCTCGGGCCGAGATAGGTGACGTTAGCGCCCTGATCGTAGGCGGCAACTTCGAAAGAGCATCGGGTACGGGTCGAGTCTTTTTCGAAGATGAGCGCGATGTTTTTGCCTTTCAGGTACTGGGTTTCGCTGGCGTTTTTCTTTGCCTGTTTTAATTCACTGGCGAGTGATAACAAACCGGTGATTTCGGCTGGGGTGAAATCCAGCAATCTCAGGAAATGTCTCGAATACAGCTGACTCATACTGCGCTCCGCATTACATCAATAATGAATTAAAATTCAATCTAACCGTATGAATATGCATTTTCAACCCCAGCGATAAGAAACTTTCTGTTTTGTGTAGTGGCGCGCGAGGCAGTGTGGGAAAATAATTGCATTCACTGCCACCATTTTGAGGACACGCCCATGGCATACGAAGCATTGCTGGAAGAACAGCGCGAAGAGACGCGCCTGATCATTGAAGAGTTGCTGGAAGACGGCAGCGATCCGGATGCGCTTTACACCATCGAGCATCATCTCTCCTGCAACAACTTCGACTCGCTGGAGAAGGCCGCGGTTGACGCTTTCAAGCTGGGCTATGAAGTCACCGAGCCGGAAGAGCTGGAGCTGGAAGACGGCAGCACCGTGATGTGCGTCGACATCCTGAGCGAATCGGCGCTGAAGCCGGAACTGATTGACGCGCAGGTTGAGCAGCTGGTGAATCTGGTCGGGAAATACAACGTCGATTACGACGGCTGGGGCACCTACTTTGAAGATCCGGATGCCGAAGATGAAGACGACGGCGAAGAGATCGACGACGAAGACGATGACGGTGTGCGTCACTAAGCCCTGACGGGCGGCACATGCCGCCCGGTAATTTTCCTGCCAGTTAAGAACCTCCGATGAATTACGCTTCGCTATTAGACCCCATTCACCAGTTTTTACAGTGCCGCACGCCGCAGGCGTGGATTGATGAAGCGCGCAAGCCGGAAAATCTCACGCTGCTGCTTACCGATCATATGGTATGCGAGTTGAAAGCGGCGCAGACCGCGGTGTGGCTGATCCGCAAATACGTCGCGGATAAACCCAGTGGCGACGCGATCCTGGCGTGGCTGCAGCCGTACGAAGATTTTATTTTCGGCGAGAATCACGACAGCGATTTTATCAATGCCCACAAGAATCTCAGCAAAAGCATTATTGTGCGTAATGAACTGCCGTGGGCTGATGAGATGGTGGAAAAGATGGTGCTGCTGATCAAAGAGGAGCTGCACCATTTTTATCAGGTGTGGGAAATCATGCAGGCGCGCGGTTTGCCCTATCGCAAGATCACCGCCAGCCGCTACGCCAAAGGGCTGCTGCGTGAAGTGACCACCCATGAACCGGAAACGCTGGTGGATAAACTGATTTGCGGGGCGTATATCGAAGCGCGTTCCTGCGAGCGCTTCGCCAGCCTGGCGCCGTACCTGGATGCGCAGCTGGAGAAGTTTTACATCTCGCTGCTGCGTTCCGAAGCGCGCCACTATCAGGATTACCTGACGCTGGCGGCACAGATTTCACCGAAGGATATCGCGCCGCGCGTGCGGGCGATCGGGGCAGCAGAAGCGCGCTTGATCAGCGAGCCGGACACTGAGCTGCGCTTTCACAGCGGCGTGCCGGCGTTTTGATTTGGTGCGCGCGGCGAAACTTCCTGACCCAGCCTTCAGGCGTTGTCTTACTAACCGCCTTATCTTTACATAACTTCTGTGTAAAGACGCTGGGGGTAGTAATTAAGCAGTGAGTCATTAAAGACTTATAAATACCATGGAAGCAGGAATGAATTTGCCCGATCAGATCTTCGCGGCGCGCTGATGGCCCCAGGTCAGGTAGTAGACATCATAAAAATCCACTTCTCCTTTCTGCTGCATCAGGCGATCGATGCCGCTGCGCACGCGCTCGGGCGTGCCTGGATTCTCCAGGATCTTGTCCAGCGCCTGCTGTGAGACCGGCTGCACGTAATACCACTCGCCGTTGTAGCACACGCGCAGATCCAGCGTATCGATGTCCTCGAAGCGGTATTTCGGGTTGATGTCCAGCAGCATCAGAAAACTCATCACCAGCACGAACACCGTGGCGAACCAGAAGGCCGGCCAGCCGAGCATCTCAGTCGAGAAAATCAGCGCCACGCACAGGCCGTAGCACAGGTACATCACGCCCCACAGCCCCGGATGGGTTTTCAGGAAGTTAAAGCTAAAACGCGGCAGATTATCGCGCCGCTCTTCGCGGTTGAGCGTGTCGATTTCATCGATCAGAATTTGTTTAATCGCGTCCATTATTCACCTCTGAATATCACTGCCTGCCAGTAAACCACATAACAGTGAAGGGCGGCAGAGACAGATCAGCGGTGTTTTTTTATAACAGTTTTCCGCAACGCATCAGCTCACCTGCCCGACAATCTGCAGATTGGCATCGTCCGGTACCTCGTTATACGACAGCACATTCAGCCCGCTGGCGAACAGCCGGGCGTAGCGCGCAATCAGCGGCCGCAGCTGCGGCGTCACCAGCAGCACCTGCGTCAGGTTCTGCGCTTTCAGCTGCTCCATCATCACCGGCAGCGTGCTCTGCAGCTGGGTGAGAATGTTAGGGTCGACCGGGAAACTGTCCAGCGCCACTTTGCCGCCCTGCTGCGCCTGATTGAGCGCTGCCAGCAGCAGGTTTTCCAGGCTGTTATCCAGCGTATAGGCCGACAGCGGTTTGTTGTCCGGCGCAATCGCCGCCACCATGGCGCGGCGCAGCGCATAACGCACGTCGGAGGTCAGCAGGATCGGATCTTTGGTGATCGCCACGCTCTCCAGCAGCGTGGTGGCGATGGTGGTGATGTCCTTGAGCGATACCTGATCGTTGAGCAGCAGACGATACACCTTGAGCTGCAGACTGTAGTTCACTGCCGCGTTGAGATCCTCCGACAGCTTCGGTGCCACGCTCGCCAGCCGCTGATGCAGCTGAGTAATATCATCGTAGTTGAACAGCTCTGGCAGGTTTTCGCGCACCACTTTGTTGACGTGCGTGGCCACCACGCTGGCGCAGTCGACTACCTGATAACCCAGATTCAGCGCTTTGGCTTTCTGCTCCGGCAGGATCCAGGTCACCGCCATACCGTACGCGGGATCGGTATCCAGCAGGCCGTCAATCTCACCGTACTGATCCGGCGTCGGCAGCGCCATCAGGCGGTCGGCGTGCACTTCACCCACCGCGGTGCGAACGCCGTTGATCTTGATGGCGTACTGCGACGGCTTTAAGTGGAAATCTTCACGCAGGGCGATCTCCGGCAGCAGCACGCCGCTGGTTTCTGACACCACCTGGCGCACGCCGCGCATACGCTGGGTCAGCGGCGCGCCTTTGCCTTTGTCCACCAGCGTGACCAGCTTGTAGCCCAGGTTAAGGCCGATGGGCTCGACCAGCGGAATATTGTCCCAGCTGATGGTCGGCTGTTCGTCCGGCTGCGCCAGCGCCTGATTGATCGCCTCCATGTCGACATGGCTTTGCGTCGGCTTCTGCACTACGCGGCTCTGGCGCCACGCGGCGAACAGCAGCAGGGCGGTGAAGACGAGGAACACCATGTGCGGCATGCCCGGCACAATCGCCAGCACAAACATCACGCCCGCGGCGGTATACAGCGTGGCCGGTTTCGCCAGCAGCTGCGACTTCACTTCCTCGCCCATGTCAGCGCCGTCGCTGATGCGCGTCACGATGATCGCCGCCGCCGTCGACAGCAACAGCGACGGGATCTGCGCCACCAGACCGTCACCGATGGTCAGCAGCACATACTGTTCGAACGCCTGGCCGGCCGGTAAACCGTGTTTGAATACGCCGATCAGGATGCCGCCCAGCACGTTGATCAGCAGGATCATGATGCCGGCGACGGCGTCACCGCGCACAAACTTGGAGGCGCCGTCCATCGCGCCGTAGAAGTCCGCCTCGTTGGCCACATCCTGACGCCGCACGCGCGCCTGTTCCTGATTGATCAGCCCGGCGTTGAGATCGGCGTCGATCGCCATCTGTTTGCCCGGCAGCGCGTCGAGGGTAAAGCGCGCCGACACCTCAGAAATACGCTCGGCCCCTTTGGTCACCACCACAAAGTTGATCATTAAACGCGGCGGCAGGAAAGCGCATCACGGGGCTCACGGCGGCGCATGGAAGGTGGCCTTTGCCGACTTCACGCTGGCGATGATGGCGCTGTTTATGGTGCTGTGGATCATGGGCGCCGTCACCGAAGACGAGCGTAAGGAGATTGTCGCGCAGCTCAACGGCACCTCGGTGTTTAACGGGTCCGGCTTTAATCCGTTCGATGTCGAAACCGGACGCGGCTCCGCCATCATTGGTGAAACGCTGGCGATTGCGCCGCCGACCGAGGGCGCCACCGTCAGTGACACCAGCGCGGAAAACAGCGACAGCAATAGCAATGCAAGCCAGCCGCAGGAAGATCTGGACAGCGTGCTGTCGCGCTCCGACGCCGAGCTGGCGCAGCTGCGTCAGCAGATCCAGAGCATCATCAACAGCTATCACGCTCAGAACCTGCTGACACTGGAAACCCTGCCGCAGGGGCTGCGTATCCTGATTCAGGATGACCAGGATCGCATGATGTTCCCGCGCGGCAGCGCGGTGCTGACGCCGTTTTACCAGCGTCTGCTGACCGAACTTGGTCCGGTGTTTAACCGTATCGACAACAAAATCATGATCAGCGGCCACACCGACGCCGCGCAGTACAGCGGCAACGCGGCGTACAACAACTGGAATCTCTCCGGTGACCGTGCGCTGGCGGCGCGGCGCGCGCTGGAGCGCGGCGGGCTGGAAAGCACGCGCGTGCTGCAGGTGAATGCCATGTCGTCCCGTATGCCGCTGGACAAAGCCGATCCGCTCAGCGCACGTAACCGCCGCATTGAAATCATGGTGCTCACCGAGGCGGCAGCCGAGACGCTGTTTCAGTTTTATGGTCGCGAAGGGGAGAACGTGGTGAAACCCATCGCTGACCGCCTGCGATAACCTGTCAGTGCCTTTGAATCAACTGTTGATTCTACCGGTGGCGAAATCCACCGGTTTTTTTTTGCCTGTTTTTAGCTGCGGCAGACGCCGGGTAAACGAGGCGCGCCATGGCATGCCACGAAATGTTAAATATGTTAATAAGTAATTTGGCTTTAGTAAGCTAAATCATTCTTTTATGTGAATTTTGCCGGTGTGCGCACATTGCAATGCCCGGTGGCTTTGCCACAATTAGGCAACGTGGCTATCCGGAGAAAGAGTATGTCTGCCCAATCTTCCAGTCTGCTGTTACTGATGTCTTTCGCCGCCGGTACCTTTTCCGCGGGATCGTCAGGTAACCCGCAGCATTTAATGTTATCGCTGCCGTCCGGCGGTGTACCCAATAATCCGCTGCCGCTGATCATCTGGCCGTGCGTGGTGCCGGAAGAGGAGGAGGACAGCGCGGCCTGGTTTGAAAAAACCTTTAGCGCCAGCGGCTGGCCTGCGGCGTGGCGCGCGCCAATTTTTCCTTACACCCACTATCATCCCAACACCCATGAGGTACTGGGCGTCGGCGCGGGCTGGGCGGAAGTGCTGTTTGGCGGCGACAGCGGCCGCATGGTGACGCTGCGTGAAGGGGATGCGGTGCTGATCCCGGCCGGCGTGGGCCATAAACAGGTGTTTGCCTCCGACGACTTTTTCACCGTTGGCGCCTATCCTGAAGGAATGTCACCGGAAACCGTGCGCGACGAACCCTCCCGGCTGCGCGCGTCGAAAGAGCAGATCCAGCGCGTGCCGCTGCCGGATCGCGATCCGTTTACCGGCGGCGAAGGAGCAATGACCGAAATCTGGCTGCCAGTGGCGCAGCAGCTGATGCACCAGTAAGGTGCAAGGCAAGGATTATCCGGCGCGGCTCCGCTTTCGGGGCGCGCGTGCCGTTGCGGCGGCGGGCCTCTGGCACACTTTGTGCAGGAGAGAAGTCAGGTCCTCTGACAAGCGCCGGGTAAATCATGAAAGCACGCGACCAGATAGCATCAACCTTCTACGATGAGATGTTGCAGAGCGACGGTCAGCACCGCGCTCACTATCAGCATTACTGGGAATGGTTACAACAGGCGGACAAAGAGGCGGTGGCGCGTAAACGTGAAGAGGCAGAACTGCTGTTTCATCGCGTTGGCATCACCTTCAACGTCTACGGTGACGATGGCGGTGCCGAGCGGCTGATCCCGTTCGACAGCGTGCCGCGCATCATTCCTGCCAGCGAGTGGGCGATGCTGGAACGCGGCATTCGCCAGCGCGTTCAGGCGCTCAACGCCTTCCTGCACGATATCTACCATCAGCAATATATTCTCAAAGCCGGCATCGTGCCGGCCGAGCAGGTGCTGGTTAACGATCAGTATCAGCCCTGTATGCAGGATGTCGATCTGCATCGCCAGATCTACGCGCACATTACCGGTGTCGATATGGTACGCAACAGCGACGGCGACTATTACGTGCTGGAGGATAATCTGCGCACGCCGTCCGGCGTCTCCTACATGCTGGAAAACCGCAAAATGATGATGCGCCTCTATCCGGAGCTGTTTGCCGCGCAGCATATCGCGCCGGTGGAGCGCTATCCGTCGCACCTGTTGCAGACGCTGCGCGAAAGCTCGCCGGTTAACGATCCGGTGGTGGTGGTGCTGACGCCGGGACGCTTCAACAGCGCCTACTTCGAACACAGTTTTCTCGCCCAGCAGATGGGCGTGGAGCTGGTGGAGAGCGCCGATCTGTTTGTCAAAGACGGCGCGGTGCTGATGCGTACCACCGCCGGGCCGTGCAAAGTGGATGTGATCTATCGCCGCGTGGATGACGCGTTTCTCGATCCGCTCGCCTTCCGGCCGGATTCGATGCTCGGCGTGCCGGGATTACTGTCGGTATACCGATCCGGCAATGTGGTGCTGGCCAATGCGATCGGCACCGGCGTCGCCGATGACAAGTCGATCTATCCGTACGTGCCGGAGATGATCCGCTACTACCTTGATGAAGATCCGATCCTCAACAATGTGCCTACCTGGCAGTGCCGCAAGCCGCAGGATCTGAGCTACGTGCTGGCCAATCTGGCGCAGATGGTGGTGAAAGAGGTGCACGGTGCCGGCGGTTACGGCATGTTGATTGGCCCGGTCGCCAGCCAGCAGCAGCTGAGTGAGTTCCGCGAACGGCTGCTGGCGCGGCCGGATAATTACATCGCGCAGGATACACTGTCGCTCTCCACCTGCCCGACCTTTATCGACAACGGTCTGGCGCCGCGCCATATCGATCTGCGGCCTTTTGCGCTGTACGGCGCGGATATCCGGCTGGTGCCGGGCGGCCTGACGCGCGTGGCGCTGACCGAAGGCTCGCTGGTGGTGAACTCGTCGCAGGGCGGCGGCACCAAGGACACGTGGGTGCTGGAGGATGACACATCATGCTAAGCCGGACGGCCAGTGGCCTTTACTGGATGGCGCGCTATCTGGAGCGCGCAGAACAACTTGCCCGGGTGCTGGATGTGACCCATCGCCTGTCGCTGATGCCGGTGCGCAATCGTCAGGGCGACGAACTACTGTTGCCGCTCAACCTGACCGGTACGCGTCAGCTGTTTGAAACCCTTAACGGGCGCTGCACCATGCCGCAGCTGTTCAACTTCTTCGCGCTGGATGAGCGTAACCCGAGCAGTATTTTCAGCTGCTGGCAGGCGGCGTGGAACAACGCGCACGCGGTGCGCGGCAGCCTCTCATCCGAAGTGTGGGAAAGCATTAACTCGACGTGGATTGAGATGCGCAACACGCGCCGCCGCGGCATCTCGCCGGCCGGTGCCGACAGCTTCTTTGACTGGGTGAAAGAGCGTTCGCATCTGTTTCGCGGCGCGATGTCCGGCACGCTGCTGCGCGGCGATGCGCTGCGTTTTATCCGGCTTGGCACGCTGATGGAGCGCAGCGACGGCACCGCGCGGCTGCTGAGCGTTAACCAGCAGCTGCTGGAGCAGCATCCCGACACGGTACGGGAATATTTCTGCCTCGACAGCCTGCTGCGCGCGGTGTCGGCGCGCGAGGCCTACAACGCCATCTTTAAGCAGCAGCTGATGCCGCCGCTGGTCAACGAAATGCTGATCCTGCGCAGCGAAAGTCCGCGCTCGCTGCACTCCTGCATTGAAGAGATCGCCAGCCAGCTGGAGCAGATTGGTAGCAGCGGCGAGGATCGTCCGCGCTATCTCAGTACGGTCCTGCTGGCGGAGATGCGCTTCAGCACCTGGGAAAGCCTGACGCGCGACGGCCTGCAGCCGTGGCTGGACCATTTTCTCAGCCGCATCAACGCGCTGGCGGAGAGCATCAATCACACCTATCTGGAGGCGAAATGAGACTGAACATTGAGCACAAAACCTGGTACGCCTATGAGCAGCAGGTAAAACTCAGCACCCAGTATCTGCGCCTGACGCCGCAGAATTCGGTGCACCAGCAGGTGCTGTCGTGGCAGCTCGATCTGCCGTGTGAGGCGACGCGCACGCTGGATGCTTACGGCAACGTGCTGCACGTGCTGACGCTGGACAGGCCGCATCAGCTGCTGGAGATTGCCGCGCGCGGCGTGGTCGAGATTCTGGATGCCAGCGAGCTGGCGCCGGATCCGCAGTCGACGCTGTCGCCGCTGGTTTTTCTGCGCGCTACGCCGCTGACCCAGCCGGACGGGGCAATCCGCGACTTCGCCCGGCGCTACTGGCAGGCGGAAAAACCGCTCGCCAGCCTGGAAAAACTGATGGACGAGCTGCTGCTGAAAATGCCGTACCAGCCCGGCAGCACGCAGGTAAGCGACAGCGCGGCGAAAGTGTTTGCTGCCGGCAGCGGCGTTTGCCAGGATCACAGCCACGTGTTTCTCGCCTGCTGTCGCAGCCTGGGGATCCCGGCGCGCTACGTCAGTGGCTATCTGTATACTGACAACGTTGAACACGTTGCTACCCATGCCTGGGTTGAAGCCTGGCTGGATGGCAGTTGGCACAGCTTTGATATCACCAATAACACGCGCAGTACGCGGCAGCATTTGCGGCTGGCGGTGGGCGTCGACTATCTCGATGCCTGTCCGGTGCGCGGCATTCGTCTGGGCGGCGGCGGTGAAGATATGCTGGCGGTGGCTGCGGTGCAACAGGTGCACGGGCAGCAGTAATCGGAACAGGCGTAACTATGACTTATTGTGTGGCAATGCGTTTATCGGCCGGGATGATTTTTGTCTCGGATTCACGCACCAATGCGGGCGTGGATCATATCTCCTCGTTTCGCAAACTGCATGTGTTTCAGGTGGACGATGAGCGCACGCTGGTGCTGCAAAGCGCCGGCAATCTGGCGACGACGCAGAGCGTGATGAGCCTGCTGCGGCGCAACTGCAACGACAGCGAGCAACCCAATCTGCTCAACGGGCGTTCGCTGTACGACATTGCGCTGCTGGTAGGCGCCACGCTGCGTGAAGTGATTGCGCGCGACGGCGAGGAGTTTGGCGGCACGCTGCTGCTGGGCGGGCAGATTCGCGGCGAAGAGCCGCGGCTGTTCCAGATCTATCCGCAGGGCAACTTTATTGAAGCCAGCGTCGACACGCCGTACTTCCAGATTGGTGAGAGCAAATACGGTAAGCCAATTATTGACCGCGTGCTGCGCTATGAGACCTCGCTCAGCCAGGCGATGCAGTGTGCGTTGATCTCCATGGATTCGACGCTGGCGAGTAACATCTCCGTCGGCCTGCCGCTCGACGCGATGGTTTACCACAGCGACAGCTTTAGCGACAGCGAGCAGTACCACATCACCGAACAGCATCCCTACTTTTCCCAGATCCGCCAGCTGTGGAGTAAAGGGTTGCTGAGCGTGTTCTCTCAGCTGCCGCCGCTCAAGCTCTGACCTGCTGCCCGGTCGTCACGCTGGCGGACCAGACCGGGCCGGGTTTGACTCACACCAGCTCATTGGCGCGCGCCGCCGTATTAATTCCGCTAATCCCTTTCAGGCCGAGCTTACGCAGAATTTTAATTTTATAAGTGCTGATGGTTTTACTGCTCAGCTGTAATTGTGAGGCGATCTCTTTATTACTCATCCCGGAGGCCAGTTTCACCAGCACAATCAATTCGCGGCGCGTTAAACTCATCAATTTCTCGCTTTCAATCAGCTCGGCGGCATCCGCCGCACTGTGCGTGACCGGATAAAAACGTTTTCCGCGCTCGACTTCTTTTATTGCTGTCAATAAAGTTTCCAAATCGCCGCGTTTACACACATAGCCTTCTACCCCTAACTGCAGGCAACAGCGTTGATAAAACAGGCTTTCTGAGGCGGTAAAAACAATGATTTTTTGCTGCGGCAAAATACGTTTAATGTCGGCAATCAGCGGAATGCCCGCGCGGCCGGGCATGGTCAGGTCCAGCAGCACCACGTCTGGCTGCGCATGATGTAATTCGCTAATCAATAAATCGCCTTTGTTGGCAATGCCTGCAACCGAATAGTCATAAGCGTGCAGCAGTGCCTGAATACCCGCACAGATTAATGGGTGGTCATCAACTATAAATACCGAATGAATCATATGTGTAGTCCAAAAATAAACAAAAAAAAGAATGCAAGGAATAAACACCGATGAAAATTCATTAGCAGAGGTGTGACCAGATTAATTCACGGGTCTTAAGAATAAGATTTAAGTCCTGTCTGGAAAATTCTCATTTAAGGTAAATTTGACTTTTTTATGCGCCAGCACAAAGCGCGCCGATACTTTTTCCTGTCCGCATCTGCCGTGGTCATAAATCTGAAAACAAGCCGTTTTAACGTCAGGGGAATAAACCGCTGCGTATAAAAAGGTGCACCATGTTTTCCGTTGATCAGCTTCTCAATACTTACTGGCCAGGCCAGCAGCCGGCGCACTGGCAGAAAAGCCTGCTGAAGTGGGCGGTGCGTGAACAGGAGTTTCAGGACTTTGCCCAGCGCTATCCGCATCTGAAAGGGGTGGATATGGTGGAGCAGGTGCTGGAACACCTGGATGTGCGCTGTGAGCTCAGCGAACGCGACCTTGAACAGATCCCGACGCACGGGCCGGTAGTGATCGTCGCCAACCATCCGCTTGGCGCGCTGGACGGCCTGGCGCTGCTGGCGGCGGTATCGCAGGTGCGGCGCGACGTGAAAATCGTTGCCAACCGCATGCTGATGATGCTGGAACCCATCAACAACCTGATGCTGCCGGTGGATAACATGGGCAACCGCACCAGCCGCGAGCAGCTGACGCGCATGCAGCAGCATCTCGACAACCAGGGCGCGCTGATTATCTTCCCGGCCGGTGAAGTCTCGCGCCTGTCCAGCCGCGGCGTGCGTGACCGTCACTGGCACCACAGTTTTCTGCGCCTGGCCGCCCGCGCCCGCGCGCCGCTGGTACCGGTGCACGTGGCAGGACGTAACAGCCTGGCGTTTTACGCCGCGGCGAAGGTGGCGGCACCGCTGGCGCTGCTGATGCTGGTGCGCGAAATGTTCCGCCAGCGCGGCACGCGCATCAAACTGCATATCGGCGAGCAGATTCCCTTCGCCAACTGGCACGATGGCCATACGCCGGGCAAAGAGCTGGCGAAGCGGCTGCGCAAGCATCTGTACCGCATCGGTCAGGGACGGCGCGGTCTGTTTCTTACCGAAGCCGCCATCGCCCGCCCGGAAGATCGCGCTGAGCTGAAAAAAGCGTTGCTGGAGAGTGAACGGCTCGGGACGCTGCCGGACGGCAAACAGATTTACCTGTGGCGGCGCAACGGGGCCAGCTGGGTGCCGCTGCTGCGTGAACTGGGCCGGCTGCGCGAAATCGCCTTCCGTGCGGTGGGCGAGGGCAGCGGCAGGCGGCGCGATCTCGACAAGTATGACGATGATTACTATCACCTGATTTTATGGGATGACGAGGCGCTGGAGATTGTCGGGGCCTACCGTTTTATTCCCGGCGCCGAGCAGCTGGCACGGCGCGGGCTGCAGGGCATCTACAGCGACAGCCTGTTCCACTATGACGAGCGCATGCTGCCGATTATTCAGCAGGGGCTGGAACTGGGGCGCAGCTTCATTCAGCCGGCCTACTGGGGCAAGCGCGGGCTGGATTATTTATGGATGGGCATCGGCGCTTACATTGCGCGCTATCCGCAGACGCGCTACCTGTTCGGTCCGGTATCAATCTCCGGCACCATGCCGCTGGCGGCGCGCGATCTGCTGGTGGCATTTTACCGTCTCTACTTTCCGACCGACCTGCCGCTGGCGAAGTCGCGCCGCCCTTATCCGGCGTCGCTGCCGGAGGTGCTGGCGCAGTTCACCGGCGATAACTACGCCGACGATTTGCGGCGTCTCAAGCATTTGCTGGCTAATCTCGGTACCGCGATTCCGACGCTGTACAAACAGTATTCGGAAGTGTGCGAGCCGGGCGGCGTGCAGTTTATCGATTTCGGCAGCGATCCGGATTTCAATCACTGCATTGATGGTCTGGTGCTGGTCGATCTGTCACGCGTGAAACCCGCACGTTATGAGCGCTATATCGGCATGCATTTAACCTGAACGCGCCAGATGACGTCAGTTAATGCCACCTGACAGCACGCCGCCGGAGAATCTCCGCGCGGCGTGCTGTCAACTTTGCGCAATAAATCCACTATCCCACTGAACATTTTCTCGCCACTGCCGATAACCACACTACCAACTTTTGTCTGCGGATGATTTGCGCTTGTAAGCGATGCGCTTTTGCGTTTAAGTCTGCCTGAAGATTAAGAATTATCTTAACTGCGCATCGAGACCAGGCCAGCATAGGCGAACAACAATGAACAATAACTCAGACGTAATGTACCGGCTACTGGTGCAGAGCGTGGTGGATTACGCCATCTACATGATTAAGCCGGATGGCACGGTGGCTAACTGGAACATCGGGGCGCAACGCGCCAAAGGCTATACCCCCGAAGAGATTGTCGGGAAGAATTTTGCGCTGTTTTACAGTGAAGAGGATCGGCGCAACGGCGCGCCGCAGCGCGGTCTGGCCATCGCCACCGCCACCGGGCGCTATGAAACCGAAGGCTGGCGCTATCGCAAGGACGGCAGCGCCTTCTGGGCGCACGTGGTGATCGACGCCATCCGCGATGAGTACGGCGAATTGCTGGGCTTTGCCAAAATCACCCGCGACTGCACCGAACAGCAGGCGCAGCAGCGTAAACAACAGGAACAGGAGCAGCGTTTCCGTTTATTGGTTGAAGGCGTAACGGACTACGCCATCTACATGCTCGACCTTGACGGCAACGTCGAAAACTGGAACGCCGGCGCGCAGCGCGCCAAAGGCTACGTGGCCGAAGAAATTGTCGGCCAGCACTTCTCGCGCTTCTACAGCGCACAGGATCGCCTGAACCATATCCCGGAACGCAACCTGACCACCGCGTTTAAAACCGGTCGCTTTGAAGACGAAGGCTGGCGCTATCGCAAAGATGGCAGCGCCTTCTGGGCGCATGTGATCATCGACGCGATTCGCGATGACGCCGGCAAACTGATCGGCTATGCCAAAATCACCCGCGACTGCACCGAACAGCAGGCGCTGCTGCGCAAACAGCGTGAATACGAGAAAACCTTCCGCCTGTTAGTGGAAGGCGTGACTGATTACGCCATCTACATGCTGGATTTACAGGGCCGGGTGGTGAACTGGAACGCCGGCGCGCAGCGCGCCAAAGGCTACATGGCTGACGAGATCGTGGGCCAGCACTTCTCCGTGTTCTACGGCTCACCGGAACGTCAGGCGCGTACGCCGGATGCCAATCTGGGCATCGCGCTGAAAACCGGTCGCTTTGAGGACGAGGGCTGGCGCTACCGCAAAGACGGCTCCGCCTTCTGGGCGCATGTGGTGATTGACGCGATTCATGATGAAGAGGGCAAAATGATCGGCTTTGCCAAGATCACCCGCGACGTCACCGAGCGGCGTGAGCACGAGCAGCAGCTGCTGCGCGCGCGCGATCTGGCGCAGGCGCAGAGCGCCAAAATGTCGGAGCTTTCCGGCTTCCTCGACACCATCATCAGCAATATTCCCTCCTGCGTGATCGTCGAAGACGCCATCAGCCGCGAAATCCTGATGGTGAATGACAAAGCCGAGCAGCTGTTTGGCTTCAGTAAGTCGCTGATTATGCATAAGCGGCCGCACGAATGTATGTCGGCGGAACTGAGTGACTACTTCAACAGCCTGGCGGATATCGCACTGCGCAGCGAAGGCATCCACGCGCGCGAGCAGCTGTTACTGACCGCTGGCGGTGAGCGGGTGCTGCACACGCGCGCCACCACCATCAGCGGCAAAGACATGCGGCAGAATTACGTGATGCTGATTGTGGAAGATGTCACCGATCAGCGCGAAGCCGATGCGCGCATTCGTCACATGGCGCATCACGATAATCTTACCAGCCTGCCGAACCGCATCCTGTTTCGCCAGAAGCTGAGCGAGGCGCTGCGCGTCGATCAGCAGCAGGGCCAGACCAGCGCCACGCTGTGCCTCGATCTGGATAACTTCAAGAACGTGAACGATGCGCTGGGGCATCAGATCGGTGACGATCTGCTGCGGGTAGTGGCGAAGCGGCTGCGCAGCGTACTGCGCGATCAGGACACGCTGGCGCGCATCGGCGGCGATGAGTTTGCCATCGTGCTGCCGAACGTGCGTAACGCCGATGAGGCTGCGATCGTGGCGCAGCGCCTGATCGAGGCGATCTGCCCGCCGGTGAATGTTGAAGGCCACAACCTGTCGGTCGGGCTGAGCGTCGGCATCGCGCTGACTTCGCAGGCCACCAATACGCCGGAACACATGCTGCGCTGCGCCGACATGGCGCTGTATGAAGCCAAGCGTAACGGCCGTAACCGCTATGAGCACTTTACGCTGGAGATGGATAATGTGGCGCGCAGCCGCCGGGTGATCGAGAACGATCTGCGCGAGGCGATCACCGGACGGCAGCTCAAGCTCTACTATCAGCCGATCACCAACGAAACCGGCATCATTGGCTATGAGGCGCTGATGCGCTGGCATCATCCGATCAAAGGATTGATCATGCCGAATGACTTCATTCCGATTGCCGAAGAGACCGGGCTGATCCATATGCTCGGCGCCTATGCGCTGTACGAAGCCTGCCGCGAGGCGCAGAGCTGGGAAACCGAACAGTCGGTGTCGGTGAATCTGTCGCCGCTGCAGTTTAAGAACAGCTCGCTGGTGTCGGTGGTGGAGGGCGCGCTGCGCGAATCCGGCCTGGCGCCGCATCGGCTGGAGGTGGAGATCACCGAATCGGTGCTGCTGGATGATACGCTCGGCAATATCCGTACGCTGCAGAGCCTGAAAACGCTGGGCGTGCAGATTGCGCTCGACGACTTCGGCACCGGCTACTCGTCGCTCAGCTATCTGCGTTCGTTCCCGTTCGATAAGATCAAAATCGACAAGTCATTTATCAATGATATGGGCGACAGCCGCGAGGCGCTGGCGATCATCCGCGCGATTACCGGCATGAGCCGCAGCCTGGATATTCAGATCACCGCAGAGGGCGTGGAGAGTAATGAGCAGTTTGTCCGGCTGCGCGAAGAGGGCTGTACGCTGTTCCAGGGCTACCTGTTTGGCCGGCCACAGCCGTCGGAGCTCAGACTGAAGGCGCTGGAGTAAGCACAAAAAACGCCCGACAGGGTCGGGCGTAGTGCATGCTGCTGTGCATAATCTTTATTATTTTTACTGGCTGTGGCCTTCGACGTTCATGCGGCCCAGATCTTTGTCCACCAGGAACAGACCTTCGCCTTTGTTGCCCACCAGCGCCAGCTTGTCCAGCACGGTTTTGAACAGCTTCTCTTCTTCGTGCTGCTCGGCAACGTACCACTGCAGGAAGTTAAAGGTGGAGTAATCCTGCGAAGTCAGCGCGGCGTGCACCAGTTCATTGATTTTGCTGGTGATCAGCTGCTCGTGCTTCAGCGCTTCTTCCAGTACGTCATTCAGCGAGGTCCAGCTCACCGCCGGCGCGGCGATGCTGCCCAGCACCGGCAGTGAACCGGCATCGCTGACGTAATCGAACAGCTTCTGCATATGCTGCATCTCTTCGCGCGAGTGCATTTTCAGGAACGAGGCGGCACCTTCGAAGCCTTTGTCGCTGCACCAGGCGCTCATCTGCAGATAGAGGTTGGCGGAGAAGAATTCGAGATTGAGCTGGTCGTTCAGGCGTGAGGTCATTTCAGCGGTTAACATGGCTGAGTCCTTTTTAATTTGTCAGGTGAAGTACGGCGAATTATGCATCAATCTATACTTTTTTGTGAAGGTTTTTTCGTAAAAAAGTTGAATTTATCTTATTGATTATAAATGGAATTATTCCGCTAGTTGAATGCGAAGAATTCTCAATTTTGACTAATTTTCATTCACAGTCCGCAGCACTGTTTTAGTGCAGCTGCGTTGCCTGCTGGCGGTGCAGCGCACAACTGCACCGATCACTTCTTCGCCAGTCACCCCGCCGATAAAATAAGCACTGGCGCAACCAGCAATAAACCTGACACGGCGATTTAAACGCTTATTCTGGCTGCTGCTTGTTACTGAACAAAATTAGCCATAGCGAAATTAAAGAAAGTACGCATTGGCATAAATCCTGCTTGGTTAATAGTTCCGTATATTGCAACCACGTCTGGCAGAAATAGGGCCAGCAGGAGAAAAGATGTCTGAAGAAAAAATCATGGCCGCGCCACAAACGGTCACGGCAAGCGCCGGAAATTATCTCGCGCTGATACTGGCAATACTGTTTTTTTCCGGTTTGCTTTATAAGGTCGAAGGCTTTAGCTGGCTGGGCGCGTTTGATTTCACCACGCTGGGTGGCAGCTTTGGCACCATCAAAGAGTCAGGTTCCACCTTTCTCGGTGCCGGCGGCATCAGCGCCAAAGCCGGCTTTCTGTTCGCGCTGTCGCTGGCACCTACTGTAATGCTGGCGCTGGGCGTGCTGGAGATTTTCACCCACTACGGCGCGATTCGTGCCGCCCACACGCTGCTGACGCCACTGCTGAAACCGCTGATGGGGTTGCCGGGACGCTGCGGCCTGGCGCTGATTACCGATCTGCAAAGTACCGATGCCGGTGCGGCGCTCACCAAAGAGATGGCGGATCAGCAGCAAATCGGTAAAAAAGAGCTGGTGGTGATGAGCGCCTGGCAATATTCCGGTGCCGGACTGATCAATAATTATTTTGCCATTGGCTCGGCGCTATTTGCGTCCATGAGTGCACCAATCATTATTCCGCTGCTGTTAATGTTTGTGCTGAAATTCGTCGGTGCGGCATTTGTCCGTTTTGTGTTAAACAGTGTTTATAAGAAGGATTTTGCTGATGTCAAATAACGTACAGACGCGGGTCAATAATAATCCGTTTGATATTTTTATTGTCGGCGCGCGTAAAGGCTTCCATATTGCTATTCACAATCTGATGCCCAATGTGGTGATGGCCTACGTACTGGCGGAAGTGCTGAATCTGCTCGGCATCATGCAGTTTCTTGGCCACGCGTTTGCACCGCTGATGGGAATTTTCGGTTTGCCCGGCGAGGCGATCACCGTGCTGCTGACTGCGTGGCTGTCATCCTCGGCCAGCGTCGGGGTGGCGGTAAGCCTGATGGCGAAAGGCCTGCTGAGCGGTACCGACATCACTATCCTCGCACCGGCGATTTTTCTTATGGGTTCGCAGTTGCAGTACATGGGCCGCCTGCTGGGCGTCGCCGATGTGCCGAAAAAATACTGGCCGCTGCTGATGCTCACCAGCATTATCAATGCGGTTATCGCTATGTTCGTGATGCGTTTTTTTGTTTAGGAGCGAAACGGTGTCCAGAGTTCTCGATCACTACCATTTTCTGCATGAAATCCCCGAGCTGGGGTTTCAGGAAGTTAAAACCTCGGCCTACATCGCCGGCCAGCTGGAACAGGCTGGCATTAAGGTCACGCGCGGCATCAACCAGACCACCGGCATCGTGGCAGAAATCGACAGCGGCGTGCCGGGCCCGGTGCTGGCATTGCGCGCCGACATGGATGCGCTCGGGCATGTGATCGACGGCGTTGCCTGCGCCCGCCATACCTGCGGCCATGACGGCCACTCGTCGGTGGTGCTGACCGCCGCACAGGAGCTGCTGCAGGAAGGCGCTATTAAAAAAGGGCGGCTGAAGCTGCTGTTCCAGCCGGCTGAAGAGCTGGGGGCCGGCGCGCTGGCAATGATTGAGGGCGGCGCGCTGGATGACGTAGAGATGATTCTTGGCTTCCATTTGCGCCCGCTGGAGGAGTGCCAGGTCGGGCAGGCGACGCCTGCGGTGATCTATTCAGCGTGCAGCACGCTGGAGGCCACCATTAAAGGTGTTCCGGCCCATGCCGCACGACCGCATCTGGGCGTCAATGCGCTTGATGCAGCAGTCCAGGCGGTGCAGGCGGTGAACAGCATTCATCTGGCACCGGGCCTCACCTGGAGCGTAAAAGCGACGCGCTTCCTGTGCGACGCCGGCGTGACCAACTCGGTGCCGGACGAGGCGCGCGTGGTGTGGGATCTGCGTTCGCAGGAGAACGCGCCGATGGAACTGCTCAAAGAGAAAGTCAGCCAGGCGATTCAGCACAGCGTGGCCGCGCTGGGCGCAACCGCTGAAGTGGTGGTGCTGAAAGAGATGCCGGCGGCGGAAATTGATGCCGATGCCACCGCGCTGCTGAGCGCCGCGATTGTCGATGTGCTCGGCGAGCAGGGATTACTGGCGGCGAAAACCACGCCGGGCAGCGAGGATTTCTTCTACTATCCGGTGAAAAATCCGCAGGTGAAAGCCGGTTTCTGGGGGCTGGGAACCAATCTGGTGCCAGGACTGCACCATCCGCAGATGCGCTTTGAGCTGAGTTCGCTAGAGATCGGCGTGAAGATCTTCAAGGCGGCGGTGGTGCGCATGCTGGGATAACGCGCCTCAGCGCGCGCCCGCGCCTACGGTCTGGTTCCACACCATCTCATCAAGCAAAATCGAGCTGTGCTGGCTGGTCTCAATCACCAGTGAGACCGGCTTCATGCCAGCGAAGCAGAACACTTCGTGGCGCTTTTTGCTGGCGTTCAGGCGACGAAACGCCACGATGCGTCCGGCACGGTTGTAGAAGCGCACTTCGCTAAAGTAGGTGTTGAGACCGATGTAGCTCAGCACTAAGTCGTGCAGCGGCGGCAGATCAAACTTCACCAGCGTCTGCCGCTCAATCACCAGCGCGCACTTGTCACTGTCGGCGTGATACGGTGCTAACGACACCGCGCCCCGGCGGGCGGTGACCGACAGCGCGGCGTCCAGCATGTACGGATACTCCGGGACAAAATGCTGACCGGCAGAAAAACCGGGGCGCGGCGTGAGCAGATAATGCAGGTGCGCCGGCAGGCTGCTGCGGGAAAAATCAGCGCGGCCGGTGGCAGGCAGCACTGGGTTATCCGGCGCGTTGATCAGCAGCATCTCGCCGGGTTTGCAGTACATCTGCGCGGGCGACGACAGGGCGGCGTTTCGGTGCGACGGGCTGTAGGTATGTGGGTTAAGCTGTAGAGTCATTTTGCTGTCCTTGCCGGGGTGACGGTTACGGACAGGCATTCTCAGTCAGACATCGCTTAGTGTTTACAAGACATGTCCTGAACTGCGCGAGCATCGTCTCATCCTGCCGCAGATTCCCCCGCCTGCTGAAATATTGTATGCTATGCCGCCTCAATGCTGATGGGATCCGGACTGCCGCCAATGTAGATCGCACACACCCTGCTGTGACCCGACGCGCATGCGTCGCCATTGGCACCGTTATCCGCCGGACTGGCTCCGGAATGATTTATTCGCAGCGCGCCGCTCGCGCGTTGCCCTGAAGAAGAATTCACTCATGTCTATTGCTCCCTTTTTAGAAGAAGTGGCGCGCCGCCGTACCTTTGCGATCATCTCGCACCCGGACGCCGGTAAAACCACAATCACCGAAAAAGTCCTGCTGTTCGGACAGGCGATCCAGACCGCCGGTACCGTTAAAGGTCGCGGCTCCAGCCAGCATGCCAAATCAGACTGGATGGAGATGGAGAAGCAGCGCGGTATCTCCATCACCACCTCGGTGATGCAGTTCCCCTATCGCGACAGCCTGGTTAATCTGCTGGATACCCCCGGGCACGAAGACTTCTCGGAAGATACCTACCGTACGCTGACGGCGGTGGACTGCTGCCTGATGGTGATCGACGCCGCGAAAGGGGTTGAGGATCGTACCCGCAAGCTGATGGAAGTGACCCGTCTGCGCGACACGCCGATCATCACCTTTATGAACAAACTGGACCGCGACATTCGCGATCCGATGGAACTGCTGGATGAGGTCGAGAGCGAGCTGAAAATCGCCTGTGCGCCGATCACCTGGCCGATTGGCTGCGGCAAGCTGTTCAAAGGCGTGTATCACCTCTACAACGATGAAACTTACCTGTATCAGAGCGGCAAAGGCCACACGATTCAGGAAGTGCGCGTGGTAAAAGGGCTGGCGAACCCGGAACTGGACGCGGCCGTCGGCGAAGAGCTGGCGCAGCAGCTGCGCGACGAGCTGGAGCTGGTGCAGGGCGCATCGCACGAGTTCGACAAAGAGCTGTTCCTGAGCGGCGAAATTACGCCGGTGTTCTTTGGTACCGCGCTGGGCAACTTTGGTGTCGATCACATGCTGGATGGTCTGGTTGCCTGGGCGCCGACGCCAATGCCGCGCCAGACCGATACCCGCAAAGTCGAAGCCAAAGAGGAGAAGTTCAGCGGCTTCGTGTTTAAGATTCAGGCCAACATGGACCCGAAACACCGTGACCGCGTGGCCTTTATGCGCGTGGTGTCCGGCAAATATGAGAAGGGCATGAAGCTGCGTCAGGTGCGTACCGGTAAAGATGTGGTGATTTCCGACGCGCTGACCTTCATGGCGGGCGACCGTTCGCACGTTGAGGAAGCTTATCCGGGCGATATCATCGGCCTGCATAACCACGGCACCATCCAGATTGGCGACACCTTCACCCAGGGCGAAACCATGAAGTTCACCGGTATTCCGAACTTCGCTCCGGAACTGTTCCGTCGCATTCGCCTGCGCGATCCGCTGAAGCAGAAACAGCTGCTGAAAGGGCTGGTCCAGCTGTCGGAAGAGGGCGCCGTGCAGGTGTTCCGTCCGGTGCACAACAACGATCTGATCGTGGGTGCGGTGGGCGTGCTGCAGTTTGATGTGGTCGTGGCGCGTCTCAAGAGCGAGTACAACGTTGAGGCGATTTACGAGGCCATCAACGTGTCGACCGCCCGCTGGGTTGAGTGCAGCGACGCGAAGAAGTTCGACGACTTCCAGCGCAAAAACGAGATCAACCTGGCGCTCGATGGCGGTGACAACCTCACCTATATCGCCCCGACCATGGTCAACCTCAACATCACGCAGGAGCGCTATCCTGACGTGACCTTCCGTAAAACGCGCGAGCACTAAGTTCGCCGTCTTCACCGGGCTGCAGCTTTCTGCCGCCCGGTTTTCTCCGATACAGACTCCTCTTAATTGCGCTGCGGTTATCGCTTTTTGGCGAGATATCAACCACAAAAGCCAGCAAAAGCTGTAATCCCTACTATGATTATTCTGTCGGACGAGAAAACGGACCTGTGGGTCTGATTACGTCCATCACGCAGCAACGTGGTGTGTTGCTGGCGCATTCGCGGTTGCGAGTGGGTTAACTGATAGAAGGATGATATCGATGAATAAGACTAAGATTGCTAAAACCCTGATTGCTGCACTGGCCGGTACTGCGCTGTTAAGCGGCGCGGCAATGGCGGCTGATACCAGCAGCAGCGCGGGTTCCAAAATCGATAGTTCTATGAAAAAAGTCGATGGCTTTATGGATGACAGCGGCATCACCGCCAAAGCCAAAGCCGCACTGGTGGATGATGAAGCAATTAAAAGTACGGATATCTCAGTAAAAACGCAGCAAGGCGTGGTTACGCTGAGCGGTTTTGTCACCTCGCAGGACCAGGCCGAGAAGGCTGTGGCGCTGGTGCAGAAGGTGGAAGGGGTTAAATCCGTCAGCGACAAACTACACGTCAGAGACAGCAAACAGAGTTCATTGAAAGGTTATGCAGGTGATGCAGCAACCACCAGTGAAATAAAAGCTAAACTTTTAGCAGATGACATTGTGCCATCGCGCAACGTGAAGGTGGAAACCACCGATGGTGTGGTACAGCTGTCCGGGGAAGTGGCGAATCAGGCCCAGTCCGATCGGGCTGAGAAGATCGCCAAAGCCATTGAAGGCGTGAAAAGCGTGAAGAATGACCTCAAGGTGAAATCTTAACGCAACCGGAACGGCATCACCAACGGTGCCGTTCCGTATTAAAAACAGTGATGTGAAGAATAAGCAGTTCGATTTTCACTATGGTAAAGGAGAGGCTTATGTTTCGTTGGGGTATTATCTTTCTGGTCATCGCTCTGATTGCTGCAGCATTAGGTTTTGGCGGTCTGGCGGGTACGGCAGCATGGGCAGCTAAAATTGTCTTTATTGTCGGTATTATTCTGTTCCTCGTGAGCCTGTTTACCGGGCGCAAACGACCCTGACCCACTGCGTTAACCATGTTAACCCGCTAGTCACATAAAGCGGAGGCCAGTCATTGCCACCATTGAAGGTGCGCCGCGACGATTGCAGGATGCGGTTGGTCAGGGAACGACAATGACTGGTTCTCCGGGATGCTGATTGAGCGCCTCCCTCAGAGCAGCAAACACTGAGGGACATCCATTGGGAATACGCATCCCGGTGTCGCTGGACACCTTTGAGCCACTGGCACTCACGCCATTCAAATCCAAAAAAATCGCGCTGGTCTGCGAAGGCGGCGGGCAACGCGGCATCTTCACGGCGGGCGTACTGGATGAATTTCAGCGCGCAGGCTTTAACCCCTTTCAGTTAATGCTCGGCACCTCAGCCGGTGCACAAAACCTCTCAGCCTTTGTCTGTGCTCAGCCCGGTTATGCGCGGCGCGTGATTACCCGTTACACCACCAGTAAACTGTTTTTCGATCCGCTGCGTTTTGTGCGCGGTGGCCACCTGATCGATCTTGACTGGCTGGTGGATATTACTAAACAGGAGTTCCCGCTGGCGCTGAGCAGCGCCGAAAGCCTGTTTGCCAAAGGCAGCGAATTTTACATGTGCGCCTGCCGCAGCGATGATTACAGCGCGCAGTACTTCAATCCCACCAACCTGACCTGGCATGACATCATTAAGGCTTCCAGCGCGATCCCCGGTTTCTACCGCAGCGGCGTGTTGATGGATGGCGTGAGCTATCTCGACGGTGGCATCAGCGACGCCATTCCGGTGCGCGAAGCGGCGCGGCGTGGCGCCGATACCATTGTGGTGATCCGTACCGTGCCGTCACAGATGGCGTATACGCCGAAGTGGTTTAAACGCATGGAGCGCTGGCTGAGCGACAGCGCCCTGCAGCCGATGATCAATATCCTGCATCAGCACGAAGAGAGCTACCGCCAGATTCAGCAGTTTATTGAACAGCCGCCGGATAATCTGCGCATTATTGAAATCTTTCCGCCAAAGCCGCTGGCCAGCATGGCGCTGGGCAGTCGTCTGGCGTCGCTGAATCAGGATTATCATCTGGGCCGCCGCAGCGGGCGCTATTTCCTGGCGACGCTGGGCCAGTGGCTGAGCGATGCTGAACCGCTGGCGCGACCGATTGCCGTGACGCCGCCCGCCGCCGTCGCCAACGCGCCAGATAACCGGCCGGTCAGCACGCCGCCGCTGGCGGGCAATGACGCCGACTACGATGCAGGATCGCTGGCATGAGATTTATCGACACCCACTGCCACTTTGATTTTCCGCCATTCGTCACCGCTGCCGAACACAGTATCGCGCAGGCGGCGCAGGCGGGCGTGGAACGCATCATCGTGCCGTGCGTGGATGCCAGCCGTTTTGCCGTGGTGAGCCAGCTGGCGCAGCAGCATCCGGCGCTGTATAGCGCGCTCGGGCTGCACCCGATCAATATTGCGCAACATCAGGATGACGATCTCGATCGCCTTGAGCAGTACCTGCAAACGCCGGATGCAAAACGCGTGGCGATGGGGGAAATCGGGCTGGATCTGTATATGGAAGCGCCGGATTTTGCGCGGCAAACCCGGCTGCTGGAGGCGCAGCTGAAGCTGGCAAGGCGCTATGATTTGCCGGTGATCCTGCATTCGCGACGTACGCACGATCAGCTGGCGCAGCATCTGCGCCGTCACGACGTGCCGCGACGCGGCGTGGTGCACGGCTTTGCCGGTAGCCAGCAGCAGGCGGAGCGTTTCATCGCCCTTGGCTACGCGATTGGTGTCGGCGGCACCATTACCTATACGCGCGCCAGCAAAACCCGCCACACCATCGCCAGCCTGCCATTGCAGGCGCTGCTGCTGGAAACCGATGCGCCGGATATGCCGCTGCACGGTTTTCAGGGCCAGCCAAATCGCCCGGAGCGCGCGCGTAATGTGTTCGAAGTATTGTGCCAGCTGCGCCCGGAACCGCCCGATGAGATCGCCGATGCGCTGTGGCACAACAGCCTGCGTTTGTTCGCCCTGCCGGATTGAGTATTGATCCTGCGCCTGCCGCCCTCTCACTTTATCTAATAGCGCCATCACGGTTAATGGCCGTTGCAATTGTGCCAGCGGCGCAATTTCTTGCGCGATGAATCGCGTCGCTGCAACGCCTCTGCCACTTCTGATGATGTGCTGACAACTCCCGCTCTGTCGCAAATTAACTACGCTTTAACGATATCCGATACCTTTTTGCGGCAACATTTGTGATAATAATCACAATCGCATCATGCCGCGCTGTTCGGCAAAATAGCGATTTAATGTGATTAAAATCGCTAAATGCATGTATATCAGAGCGCGGCTTCCTTTTCCTTGTGACAAACCTCGCAATTCCACGCGGCGTGGGTTGTTATAATTATCACATTCTCCGGTGAGCAGATTTCACCGGCCTGACTTTGGAGAGCACCATGACCGATCTGAACGCGGCCGCGCAGCGCGCGCTGCAACTGATGGACCTGACCACCCTGAACGAAGACGACACCGATGAAAAAGTGATCGCGCTGTGCCATCAGGCGAAATCACCGGCCGGTAACACGGCGGCGATCTGTATCTATCCGCGCTTTATCCCGATTGCACGTAAGACGCTGCGCGAGCAGGGCACGCCGGAAATTCGTATCGCGACCGTCACTAACTTCCCGCACGGTAACGACGACATCGACATCGCGCTGGCGGAAACCCGTGCGGCAATCGCCTATGGCGCGGATGAAGTTGACGTGGTGTTCCCGTACCGTGCGCTGATTGCCGGTAATCGTGACGTCGGCTTTGCGCTGGTAAAAGCCTGTAAAGAGGCCTGCGCGGCGGCGAACGTGCTGCTGAAAGTGATCATCGAAACCGGCGAGCTGAAAGAGGAAGCGCTGATTCGTGCAGCGTCCGAAATCGCGATCGATGCCGGCGCGGATTTCATCAAAACCTCTACCGGTAAAGTGCCGGTCAACGCCACGCCAGAGGTGGCGGCGATCATGATGCAGGTAATCCGTGACAAAGGCGTGCAGCAGCAGGTGGGCTTCAAACCGGCTGGCGGCGTGCGCACGGCGGAAGATGCCGCTATCTACCTGCAGCTGGCCGACGACATCCTCGGCAGCGGCTGGGCGGATGCGCGTCATTTCCGCTTCGGCGCTTCCAGCCTGTTAGCCAGCCTGCTGAATACCCTGGGTCACGCTACGGCGACCAGCAAAGCCGGTTATTGATCCACGCGGTCGCTAAAATGGCGGCCCACGGTGTCACTGCCGTCAGGTGCGTATTGCTGCGCATCTGGCGGCTGTCATTCAGCGATAGATCGCTTTTCCGGGGAGGCAACCTTGTTCCTGCCACAAGAAATTATTCGTAAAAAACGCGACGGCCAGCCGCTGAGCGAAGCGGAAATCCGCTTTTTCATCAACGGCGTGCGTGATAACAGCGTATCTGAAGGGCAAATCGCCGCGCTGGCGATGACGATTTATTTTCACGACATGAACCTGGAAGAACGCGTGGCGCTGACCATGGCGATGCGCGATTCCGGCACGGTGCTCAACTGGCAGGCGCTGAATCTCAACGGACCGATTGTTGATAAACACTCGACCGGCGGCGTGGGCGATGTCACTTCGCTGATGCTGGGTCCGATGGTGGCGGCCTGCGGCGGCTACGTGCCAATGATTTCCGGGCGCGGCCTCGGTCACACCGGCGGCACGCTGGATAAGCTGGAAGCCATTCCCGGCTTCGATATCTTCCCCAGCGACGATCGCTTCCGCCAGATCATCAAACAGGTCGGCGTTGCCATTATCGGTCAGACCAATTCGCTGGCGCCGGCGGACAAGCGGTTCTATGCCACGCGCGATATCACCGCCACCGTGGATTCTATTCCGCTGATCACCGCCTCGATCCTCGCCAAAAAATTAGCCGAAGGATTAGACGCGCTGGTGATGGATGTCAAAGTCGGATCCGGGGCGTTTATGCCAACCTTTGAGGCCTCGCAGCAGCTGGCGCAGGCGATTGTCGGCGTCGCTAACGGTGCGGGATGCAAAACCACCGCGCTGCTCACCGACATGAACCAGGTGCTGGCGTCGAGCGCCGGTAATGCGCTGGAAGTGCGCGAAGCGGTGCATTTCCTTACCGGCGAGGCGCGCAATCCGCGGCTGCTGGAGGTTACGCTGGCGCTGTGCGCCGAGATGCTGATCTCCGGCAAGCTGGCGGCGAACGAAGTGGAAGCGCGGCAAAAACTGCAGCAGGTGCTGGACAACGGTAAAGCGGCTGAGGTGTTTGCCCGCATGGTGGCGGCGCAGAACGGCCCGACGGATTTCATCGAGCAGATGGACCGCTACCTGCCGGCACCGATGCTGAGCAAAGCGGTGTACGCCGATCGTCCCGGCATCGTCAGCGCCATGGACACGCGGGCGCTGGGCATGGCGGTGGTGGCGCTGGGCGGTGGTCGTCAGCGCGCCAGCGACAGCATTGATTACAGCGTGGGCCTCAGCGACATGATTACGCTGGGCAGTGAGGTCAATGCACAGCAGCCGCTGGCGGTGATTCATGCCGCATCGGAAGCGCAGTGGCAGCAGGCCGCTGCGGCAGTGAAAGCGGCGATAACGCTCAGCGACCATGCTCCGCAGGCCACGCCGGTGGTGTATCGCCGCATCAGCGAATAGTGGCGTAACTGCGTGCCAGGTAGCGGCCGTTCGGGTATACTGATCTGATCGCTTTTTTTTGACTTGTCATCGCGCTATGGCGCAGGAGACTTGCATGAAACGTGCTTTTATTATGGTTCTCGACTCCTTCGGGATTGGTTCCAGCAAAGACGCCGATAAATTCGGTGATGAAGGATCGGATACGCTCGGCCATATCGCCGAAGCGTGCTTTGAAGGCCGCGCCAATGAAGGCCGCGAAGGTCCGCTGCATCTGCCCAATATGACCGCGCTCGGCCTTGGCAAAGCGGCGGAACTCTCTACCGGCCGCTTCCCGCCGGGACTGGATCCGCAGGCGGAAATTATCGGCGCTTACGCTTACGCCAGCGAACTCTCTTCGGGCAAAGATACGCCGTCCGGCCACTGGGAAATCGCCGGGGTGCCGGTGCTGTTTGACTGGGGCTACTTCAGCGACAAAGAGAACAGCTTCCCGCAGGAGCTGCTGGATACGCTGGTAAAACGCGCCGATCTGCCGGGCTACCTCGGCAACTGCCACTCCTCCGGCACGGTAATTCTTGACCAGCTGGGCGAGGAGCACATGAAAAGCGGCAAGCCGATTTTCTATACCTCGGCAGATTCGGTGTTCCAGATTGCCTGTCATGAAGAGACCTTTGGCCTCGATCGCCTGTACGCGCTGTGTGAAATTGCGCGTGAAGAGCTGACCAACGGCGGCTATAACATTGGCCGCGTAATCGCGCGTCCGTTTGTCGGCGATAAAGCCGGTAACTTCCAGCGCACCGGTAACCGTCACGATCTGGCGGTCGAACCACCGGCACCAACCATGCTGAAAAAGCTGGTGGATGAGAAGGGCGGCGAAGTGATTTCAGTGGGTAAAATCGCTGATATCTACGCGGAGCAGGGCATCACGCAAAAGGTCAAAGCCACCGGTCTGGATGCGCTGTTTGATGCCACCATTGAGCAGATGAAGAAGGCGCCGGACAACTCGATAGTGTTCACCAACTTCGTCGATTTTGACTCGACCTGGGGCCATCGCCGCGATATCGCCGGTTATGCCGGAGGGCTGGAGCTGTTTGACCGCCGTCTGCCGGAGCTGATGGCGCTGGTGAAAGAGGGCGATATCCTGATCCTCACCGCTGACCACGGCTGCGATCCGAGCTGGCATGGCACCGAGCACACGCGCGAGCACATCCCGATTCTGATCTATGGCCCAAAAGTAAAACCGGGCTCGCTGGGTTACCGCGATACCTTCGCCGATATCGGCCAGACCATCGCCAGCTATTTTGGCCTGTCCAGCATGGACTACGGCAAAAGCTTGCTGTAAAACAGCCACCACTTTTTGATAAGGAAGAACAACAATGGCAACTCCTCATATTAATGCCGAAATGGGCGATTTCGCGGACGTGGTGCTGATGCCAGGCGATCCGCTGCGTGCAAAACACATTGCCGAGACTTTCCTCGACGATGTGGTCGAAGTGAATAACGTACGCGGCATGCTGGGCTTCACCGGGACTTACAAAGGCCGCAAAATCTCCGTCATGGGCCACGGTATGGGTATTCCATCCTGCTCGATCTACACCAAAGAGCTGATCACCGATTTCGGCGTGAAGAAGATCATTCGTGTGGGTTCCTGCGGTGCCGTGCGTGCAGACGTGAAACTGCGTGATGTGGTGATTGGTATGGGTGCCTGCACCGACTCAAAAGTTAACCGCATGCGTTTCAAAGATCACGATTTTGCCGCCATCGCGGATTTCGATATGGTGCGTAACGCGGTTGACGCGGCTAAAGCGCTGGGCGTGGACGCGCGCGTCGGTAACATCTTCTCCGCTGATTTGTTCTATACGCCGGACCCGCAGATGTTCGACGTGATGGAGAAGTACGGCATCCTCGGTGTGGAGATGGAAGCGGCCGGCATCTATGGTGTGGCGGCAGAGTTTGGTGCCAAAGCGCTGACCATCTGTACCGTGTCGGATCACATCCGTACGCACGAGCAAACCACCGCGGCAGAGCGTCAGACGACGTTCAACGATATGATTAAGATCGCGCTGGAGTCGGTGCTGCTGGGGGATTGATTTTCCTGGGTTTTTCTTCGCCCTCACCCTAACCCTCTCCCGCCCGCGGGAGAGGGGACCGATCGCGCTACGATCAACGCCCTGTTGCGCATTCCCCACGCGCCAGCCCCACCGTAAACATCTGACACACTTTTACCCAGGCTTGTGCATCTTCCTGCTGGCTCTGCGGCGATCTCTCCCTATCATTAGCGTGATAATGAAGAGACTAAACCCCTGATGAATTTCCGCAATTTCGAAGCCGAAGAGAAACTGTTTGTGCGCCGCGCGCTGGTGGCGTTTGCCCTGGTTGTTATCTGCTTCACCATTCTTGGCATCAACCTGTATCGCTTACAGGTGGATCAGCACAGCTATTACCAGACACGTTCCAACGAGAACGACATCAAAATGATCCCCATCGCGCCGACGCGCGGGCTGATTTTCGATCGCAACGGCATCCCGCTGGTGCGCAACGTCACCTGGTACGACATCCTCGTCACGCCGTACAAAATCGACAACATGCAGGCGACGCTGAAGGCGCTGACGCCCATCGTCGATCTGACACCGGATGATATCGAAACCTTTGAGCATGAACTGAAGCAGAGCAGCCGCTATAAACCGGTGGAGCTGAAGGCCGAGCTCACCGACGAAGAGGTGGCGCGCTTCTCGGTCAATCAGTTCCGCTTCACCGGCGTCACCATCGATACCTATCAGGATCGGGAATACCCGTACGGCGCCGATCTGGCGCACGTGGTCGGCTACGTGTCGAAGATTAACGACAATGATTACAAGCGGCTCAATGCCGAGGGCGTGGGCGAAAACTATGCCGCCGACCATAACATCGGCAAGCAGGGTATTGAGGGCTACTATGAATCCCTGCTGCACGGCAAGACCGGCTATCAGGAAGTGGAAGTGGATAATCACGGCCGTATCGTGCGCGTGCTGAAAGAGGTGCCGCCGGTGGCGGGCAAAAACATCTGGCTGACGCTGGATCTGCATCTGCAGCAGTATGTGGAGAGCCAGCTGGCCGGGCAGCGTGCGGCGGTGCTGATTGAGGATCCGCACGATGGCGGCGTGCTGGCGATGGTCTCCAGCCCGAGCTACGATCCCAACCCGTTCGTGAAGGGCATCAGCTACAAAGCCTATAAAACGCTGCTGCAGGATAAAAACCTGCCGCTGATCAATCGCGTCACCCAGGGGCTGTATCCACCGGCATCGACGGTAAAACCCTACATGGCGATGTCGGCGCTGCTGAGCAAAGTGATTACGCCGGGCACCACCTTCTTTGGTGCGCCGACCTGGACGCTGCCGGGCACCGATCGCAAATACCGTGACTGGAAAAAGTCCGGCCACGGCATGCTCGACGTCACCAAAGCGATTGAAGAGTCCGCCGACACCTTCTTCTATCAGGTGGCGTTCATGATGGGTATTGACCGCATCCACAGCATGCTCAGCCAGTTCGGCTACGGCAAACCTACCGGTATCGATTTGAATGAAGAGTACGCCGGGCTGCTGCCAAGCCGCGAATGGAAGCAGAAAGTGCATAAGCATACGTGGTATCAGGGCGATACGGTATCGGTGGGCATCGGCCAGGGCTACTGGATTGCCACGCCGATTCAGATGGTGAAAGCCATGGTGGCGCTGATCAATAACGGCCGGGTGATTAATCCGCACCTGCTGGCTAAAGCACAGCGCGGCACCTGGCAGCAGGTTTATCAGCCGACCGCGCCGCAGCCGCAGATTGGCGATGCGAAATCACCGTACTGGTCGCTGGTGCGGCATGCCATGTTTGGTATGGCTAACGCGCCTAACGGCACCGGTTATAAATATTTCCATACCGCGCCGTACGGCATCGCCGCCAAGTCCGGTACGTCGCAGGTGTTTAGCCTGAAGCAGAACCAGACTTACAACGCGAAGATGATCCCGGTGCGCCTGCGCGACCACATTTTCTATACCGCCTTTGCGCCGTTTAACAACCCGCAGGTGGCGGTGGCGCTGATTCTGGAAAACGGCGGTAACGAAGGCATTACGGCCGCGCCGGTGATGCGCAATATCCTCGACCACATTTTCCTGCCGCCGCCGGATAGCAGCGTGCCGATGCAGACGGCCAGCACCGCGCAGGCGCGCTGATCAGCGGAAAAATACCCGGTTGCGGCCGTGGTGTTTGGCATCGTAGAGCGCGGCATCGGCATTGCTGTACAGCGTGTCGAAATCGGAGCCCGGCTTGCCGTAGCTCACGCCGAGGCTGGCGGTCACCAGCTGCTGCGGCAGCACCGCCAGCGGCGAGGCGTTAAGCGAGGCGTGGATCGCACCGGCGACAATCACCGCGTCGGACAGACGATAGTGCGGCAGCAGCACGGTAAACTCTTCGCCGCCGATGCGACCAATGCTGGCACCGGCCGGGCAGTGCGCCTGAATGCGCGTCACCAGTCCGCAAATCACCTTATCGCCCATCGGATGGCCGTATTCGTCGTTGATCTTCTTGAAGTGATCGATATCCAGAATGATCAGCGCCGCCGGACCGCTCTCCAGCGTCTGGCTGATGCGCTGAATAATCGCGCCGCGATTCCACACCGCCGTTAGCGGATCGTGGCTGGCTTTGTACTCCAGCTCCTGCGCCAGCTGGTTTAACTGCTCATTCACGCGGTTCAGCTCGCGCTCCGCGCGATCGCTGCGGGAGATCAGCCGCCAGGTTTCGCGCATCAGGCGCTGATAGTGGCGATTCAGGTGCAGCAGCGCCTCGCGGTAATCCTGCGCGCTCAGCGTGTTTTGCGCCGCCACATGCTGTGAGCGATTCAGCACCTCGCTCTCTTCACGGAACAGCTCATTGAGGTCCATCATGACGCCAGTTCCGCCTGCAGATTAACCTGCAGATCGGTAAAATCCAGCGCCAGTTCCTGACCAAACTCTTCCGCGATGTCATCTTCCGCATCAAACAGCCAGTTCAGCGTAACGCCTTGACCGCGCTGCGCCAGCTGGTTGAACAGATCGAACAGGCTGAACAGCATTTTGGTGCTGGAGCTGTTGAAGTAGCGCAGCGCGATAGTGACGACCACGGCGTCGTTGTCGGTGGGTTGCCACTGCTCAAGGGCATCCAGCAGCGGGCGATAAAACGCCGCCGCGTTCTCCGGCCACGACTCGCCGCGCAGCGCAAACTGGCGGATGGCAAAATCAAAACTCACTTCGGGCGTGCTCTCAGTGGCAGCGATAATCAGGTTTTGCATACAACCTCAATCCTGGTGAATGGTGGCTTTAAGCCAAAACGTGGCGTAGCCGCTGGCGGGCAGCGGACGCAGTTCATACTCCAGCGGCTCACTGACATCACGGGCAAGCGTCAGCAAACCGATATTGGCCCCTTTGCTGGTGGCGGGGCTCTCGGTGCGCAGACCGACACGGTAGGCCTGCTTAATTTCGTCGTTACTCATGGTACGCAGCAGATCGAGCCAGTCGCGCAGCTGCTCGCAGGCGGCCTGTTCGACCTGATTACTGCTCTCCAGCACGTAGTTATCGCCATCCACGTGCAGCGTTACGGTGCCAAAGCGAAAGTGCTGTTCGGCGTGGCTCAGGGTACGGCTGTCCTGCGAATAGCGCAGGATATTCTGCACAATCTCGACAAAGCTGGAGAACAGCCGGCGGCGCACTTTCAGCGGGGCCTGCTGGTTTTCCAGAAACACTTTGATCACTTCACCCATCGCGGTAATGTTCTGCGGCGAAAAGAAGCCGGTATAGTGCAGCGCAACGCTGTCGGGCGGCAGGTGTGTGCCGGTGGAAGCTGGATGCATAAGAGGCTCGTTAATAACGCAGGCCAAACCAGGTGACGTCATCGCGTCGCGGCTGGTTGCCCTGCCAGTGAAGAAATGCCTGCGCAAACGCCATGGAGAGCTCGGCCATCGGCAGGGTTTTATGTTGTGCAATGACCGTCTGAATCCGCTTTCTACCGAACATGATCTGCCGCGCGCCGCCGGGTTGATCGGTCACGCCGTCGCTCATCACCAGCAGCACATCGCCGGGCTGCAGCCTGCGCTGCTGCTGCGGCCAGCAATAGTCGTGCGGCGTATCGGTGTAGCCAACGCCGACGCGATCGGCCTGCAGCGTGGCTGCTTCACCCTGAACCGGCTGAAGCACCGCGTGCATGCGCGCGCTGGCCCAGCTCAGTTGATGGCTGGCCGTCTCCAGCCGCAGCGCAATCGCATCGCAGCCGTCGTTGGACAGCGAAGTCTGCTGCGAGGCGTTAAGCTGGCCCAGGGTTTGTTTGATGTGGCGGTTAAGCGCCTGCAGCAGGGCAGACGGCGTACGATGGTTGTGCTGCAGCGCACGCTCCAGCGCCGCATGCAGAATCACCGTCATAAACGCGCCGGGAATGCCGTGACCGGTGCAGTCGGCAATCAGCGCCAGCCAGCCGTGCTCGTCGCGGTGAAAGGCGTAATAGTCGCCGCCCACGCCATCGCGCGGCTGCCAGTGCAGGCACCAGTCGCTTAGTTGCTGCGCCATCTGCTGCCGCGAGCGGTCCAGCATCGCGTCCTGAATCACCCGCGCGTAATCGATGCTCTGTAAAATTTGCTGATGCTGCTGCGCCTGCAAATCGGAGACGGTACGAATCAGGTCGATACCCAGACCGATGCCAATATAGCGGCCCTGTTCAGTCACGATAAAGCCATCGGTTACTGATTTATCCCCGCTGGCGACCACCTGCTGCGCGACCCGATCGAGTTCGGTTTCGGCATCGATCACCAGCGGTTGTTTGTCCATAAAGGCGATACAGCTTTTACGATCGTACAGCTCGCGGAAGAACGGGCGCGTCATTTGCGACAGAAAGATGTGGCGGTTAATCATGCCGAACGGCGTGCCGTTTTCCACCACCGGCAGGCCAATCAAATCTTTGTGTTCGCTAAACAGCGCCATTACCGCCGTGTTGTCCATCGCTGGCGTGACGAACGGCACCGCAATACACAGCGAACGCGCGCGGGCACGACCCGTCAGGGCGCTAAGCCCGGTGCGGAAATCAGGCTGCTGCATGAGAAAGAGTCTGGCGTTGATTAGGAATAATCTTAGGTTACGGCACGGCGATGACACTTTTATGTCACCGCCGGCCAGCGCTCGCTGCTGCGCTTACTGCGGGGCTTTTAGTGTATCGGCGACGTGGCTGATGGCGCGCACCACCTCACTGGAGCTGCCGCGAATTTCGGCAATCACGCCGCCCGCCTGCTGCGCGAGCACTACGCCCTGATCGGCACGTTTCAGGTTCGACGCGATGCCTTTCTGCGCCTTATCCGCCAGCAGATGGTTATGCCTCACCCGATTCTCGATTTCGCTGGTGGCGCGATTGATGTTTGCCGCGAGGGTGCGCACTTCACTGGCGACCACCGCAAAGCTGCGGCCGTGCTGACCGGCGCGCGCGGCTTCCACTGCCGCATTGAGTGCCAGCAGATTGGTTTGGTCGGCAATGCGGCGGATGCTCTCCACGATGGCGCCGATGCGATCGGAAGAGTCGCTCAGATCATTGATATCACCAGAAATACCGTGCAGTTCGCTGGCCAGCGCATTGATATTCTGCACGCTGTTCTCAATGACCGCCGCACCCTGTTGTGTGCTTTCGCTGGTGTGCAGCGCGGTTTGCCAGGCCTGCTGCGCTGCTTCGCGCTCCAGCTGGTTCTTTTCCACCTGCGCGGTAACGTCGGTGGCGAACTTCACCACTTTGTACAGCTCGCCGGCGCTGTTAAACACCGGATTATAGGTGGCGCGCAGCCAGACGGTATTGCCCTGCTTATTGACGCGCTCGAACTGGCCGGAGATGTATTCACCCTGATTGAGCTTGTGCCAGAAGCGGCGATAGGCCTCGCTGGTGCGCATTTCGGGCGGACAGAACAGGCTGTGATGGCGACCGATGATCTCATCAGCGCGATAGCCCATGGTATTGAAGAAGTTATCGTTGGCCATCAGCACTTCACCTTTGAGGTTGAAGGCAATCACCGCCATCGAGCGCTCAATGGCGGTGGTCATGGCGCGCTGCTCCTGCGCATCCATGATGCGCGCGGTGATATCACTCGCCAGCTTGACGATTTTGATCACCCGGCCGTGGCGATCCTGCACCGGTACGTAGTTGGCTTCCAGCCAGATTGGACGGCTGTGCTTCGCCACGCGCAAAAACTTATCGCTGAAGCCTTCGCCGCGATTCAGACGCTGCCAGAACTCGCGATACTGCGGTGACTGCACCATATCCGGCGTGCAGAACAGGCTGTGATGCTGGCCGACAATTTCTGCCAGCGTGTAGCCCATGCGCTCCAGAAACAGCGCGTTAGCGGTGAGGATGTGACCATCAGGCGTAAACTCGACCATGGCGATGGCCTCCTGCAGCGAACTGAGCGTTGCGCTGCTGTGACTGCGTTTCTGCCACGCGAGGCGCGACAGGATTCCCGATGTAATAGTGCTGAACATGGTGGACCTTATTATGGTTATGGGATGTCAGCACGGTTATCGGCGTGAGTGGATAAAAATTCACCACTAAATAACCCGGTTGCGCAGGTTTTTACCATCGGGTCCGGCGGTTGCTGCAAAAGGCAGCAGTCAGCTGATTTTTACCGAAAAGCGTTTGACGGTACGGCGCGAGTAAGGTTTAATGCGCCCCGTTGCCCGGATAGCTCAGTCGGTAGAGCAGGGGATTGAAAATCCCCGTGTCCGTGGTTCGATTCCGCGTCCGGGCACCAACATTCTGAAAACCCAGCCTTTATGGCTGGGTTTTTGCTTTTTGAAGCACCTATGAATTCTGGTCACTTTGACTGCTGAGGTCACTGTACTGCTTCAGCTATCCAGTATGAGTCTTCCCCTTAAGTAACCTGACGGATAAAAGCACTTCAAAAATGACTGCGTTAACTGGCGAACATCCAGATGCAGACGATCAGTAAAGCCGTTGAGCGGATAACAAATCGGACTAGCGCGGCATCCCTGGCTTAGGTATTTTCCCGTCCATGCCTGACATTCGCTGCAGCCCAGGCTGCCCAGAGAAACAGCACGCACAGCAGTAGACCAACGGTCACCCGTTACAAAACGCCAATATCGATTTTGCCGGATGCCGTTTTAAATGCGTTGATCTGCGCGGCAGTCATCGCCATAACGGACGGCCTCGCATGTAATCGCCGCTGACCTTGCCGTAATCCAGCGGTTGCGCACGCGAAGGCTGCGTGTAGCGGTCGAGGCCAGCACGTATGGTGTTGAGGTCTTCATTGGCTTTCTTGTAGTCGAACAGGTAACGGCGGCTGTTGTTAGGATCGGACTGCGCGGCGACGGTGCGGGCGCGGTCGAGGGAGAGCTGGACTTGGTCTAGTAGGCGTTGGGTGGTGGCGAGTTCGTCAAGTTCAGAAGCAAATAAAACAGTATTACTAAAGAATATTGACTTAAGGACGATACAAGCTAAGAGTGATTTTTAGTAAAATTACATCTGGACATATCATAACTCCTCATTGTTTTTTTTAATGTCCTTTAATCCTCTCTGATATTTGAAGGCTAAAATGAAATCAGATTTTGAGACATTAAATTTTAGCAATGCAGAGTGATGAATGGGATTTATCAAACTAAGGATAAGAAATGACAATTGACTTTGAATCATTGCAGACAGAGGCTGATTTATTTGAGTTATCAGGGATTTCCAAAGCAATCGAAGATGTCGGAATAAACGATGAGATACTCACATTCATAAAATTCAATGCTGAAAGAGTTGGTAACTTATTGATTCATTCGAAATCAAAAAGAAAAAAAAGAAATAAATACTTTAATGGATTAGTAAGTATCCTTAAAGGTGATGAATACACAGAGACAATTAATGACATATTATATTGTTGCGAAAGTAGTGAAATTCTATTCGATGAGGTTGGAAACTTTTTATCATCCTTGGATATTAGCAAAAAAAGCGTAGCAACTCAGGTTTGGTCAGCTTTAAAACTATCACAATCTGAGTCATCTTACCTAATGAGTAAAGTTAATGAAAAAATGGAGTCTCTGAGAGAAACAGACAGTTTTCTGGTAAGTAGTAATTTTATATTGGAGAATGAAGAAGGCCGATCATATAATCCGGATGATGCTAATAACAAAAATGTTAATTTCGCATCACTCACCCTTTCCATGATTGCCTTCAACAACAAGTTGTACAATCACGATGAGGAGATAGTTGTTCCTGATGAAACTCCTGTTGAAGATGCAGATCTTGATGGCACACAATTAGTAATGTTGAATTCAATCTATTGGAAAGATCTTGAAAGCGCCTCTCATAAATGCATGCTTTTCGGCAAAAAAATAAAATTTTCAATAAAACTGAATTATCTGACGATTATTCCTCAAAAGGGATTGAAGAAGCATTTATATATGATGCAACCAATGACTATTTATATATAGATAGTATAGCAAATGAAAGGATGTCTAGGAAAATTCATCAAAATCAAACTTCAATGATGTACGAAAGTGATATGTTAAAAAAAGTCATTGTTGATATCGATGAAGTTACTAATCTCGACGATGGACGATTTATATTCCATGATGAGTTGCCATCCTACATTACACTGTTAGAAATATTTTGTTTAGAAGAAAAGAAAATCAATCATTTATTTTATGGGTTAACTCTCAGAGAATGGACGCGTGGTTTTGCGACTTTAAAATATCTTTGCGATAGAGACGGCACAATTCGCACATATAGTAATCATGAAATGAGAGGGTGGTTTTCCAAAGCTGGTTTAACTGATATTGCTATCGATAAATTCATATCCGCTATAACATTCAAAAAGAACTCAAAAGATTTATATGATGCCCCGCTAATAAAAACCAGTGGGGGTAATTACATATTTTATACTCCAGCGTATTTTTCCGCCAGCATAGTACATATATTATTATCTCTTTTCTCTACTTATAAGATTGACATGTCTGAAAAAGGCTTAGGTTTTGAAAGGTTAGTTTTACGGCTCCTCAGTAATAAGAACATTAGAAGTGGTGGGTTGAAGTTTAAAGAGGGTGGTGATGAATATGAGTATGATGCTCTATTTATACTTGATAATAAGGTTTTTTTACTTGAATGTAAAAATACAATGCTATCATTTGGTTCTGTTAAAACTGCCAAGCGTAAAAATCAATTTTTCCACTCTACAGCCAAGCAAGTTAAACGCTTAGTTTATGGATTAAAGAAACATCCTAGTCACTTCAATAAGAAGTTCATGGTTAACATCGATGATTATGATATTGTTCCAGTAATTATGAATAGACTTCCTTTTTCATGGCCAGGTGAATTTGAAGGTGTTTATATATCAGACTTCTCTTCTTTTGATAAGTTGCTAAGCACGCCAGTGTTAACAGGACATACTTACCAAAAAAATGACGAATCAGATGACTACACAATTGATAACTTAAAAGTCATGCATAGGCAATGGAAAAGTGATGTTCTTACCGCTGAGGATATCCTGAACCATTTTAAAATGCCTTATCAAGTCAAAGAGTATTTAGATGTCAAAAAGACTAGTGAGCATTGGATTCAACCTTCTGAAAGTAAAGTATATTGCCACATCTGCTATGAAGTGGATTATGAGCAATTATTAATAAATCAGACTTCAGTGTTTGGATTGATTAATTACTAAACTGCCCTGCCGCTTTGGCAGCTTGACTGCTGACAACAGCGCACAAAGCCAAGCTTTGTGCGCTGTTGTCCGGCTTATAAACAATGGAATGAGCACGTCCCAATCTAAAATTTACTCTGCGTGACTGTCCGCTCATGCCAGAAACGGACATTACTATCGTTCGATCTGCGTCAACCAGTTGGGCAAGGTCAGCAGATATTGCTGAAATCGTATGTATTAATTTATCGGGAATAGGTCAGTCAGTTCGTGAAAGCAATGAGTTGTCAAAAGTTATCACCCAACATCGCCGCCAGCGGGATTCTTGAGTATTTATACTCTAAGTTACAGTTGCTTCGATCAAAAAATAATAATCATCATTAGCAACCTAATGAATATTAAAAAAATTAACCTTGATTTGTTGTTCTGGAATTATTATGGGAAATTACTTCTGAAATTGATTCAAAAATGCAATCAAAATTTGAAAAGTCTATTGTTTTACGCAGTTTTAACACAACACCTTTAGCAAAAAAATCTTTGCCGTATTCATTATCCTTACATTTAGAATTAGTTCGGTTAAATACTTTGCCGCCAAGTTTTGTTTGCAATACTGAACTGTGGAATAGATCTTCCATAGAGCTATCTTTTAAACCATTAAGAGGGGTGAAAATTATATATAAGTTTTTTGTAAGCCACGTCCACTTCTGATTTCTCAGTTCATCTCTTGTAAGAGTAATGTTAGGGAAAGATTTTCCAATCAAAGTTTGGAAGATGCCATTAGCACCACCGCTGCCTGAATCATTGTCTAAAATTACAATCACAGGCTTTTGGTTGGCGATTTCTTTAAATGCATCTGTCTTTTTTTCAAAGCCAACAATGAAGTCTTTGAGATGTGAAGACCCTCCGTCTAAGTTTAAAAGATATTTTGTTTTAGATGTGTTTTTGAAGAATTTAACCCCATAATCTCGTACTGTTTCATTGCCCATTTTTTTACTTCCAATTAAATTGGGATGGTTTACTGATAACGCATCCAGAGCTACTCTCAGGTACGTAATGTCTGTTTTGCCCTCAGTCAATATCGTTGGCTTTGTATTTGCCCAAAAAGCAGAGTAATAAAGAAAATCCGAATATAATTTTTCACGCTTGTTATGTGAGGATTTGAACACGTGCGATAATTTGTTGTTGTATTTATCCACAAAATCAATAAAACTCAGCATGCCACCTAACTCATTGAGAGTACCAGATCTTTTGTTGCGTGTTTTTTTATCAATTAATGTATATTCCCCTTTATTAAATAGACTGTGTGCCATTGCGCGAACTTTTTTTGCATATTTACTATCTACATTAACAAACCGATTAACAGTTAATCCTGTAACCTCTTGGCGAAATTTACTGTCAAGTAGTCTTAATTTGTTGTGATTAATTTTGAAGCCTGCAGATGTTATTTCCTTAATGAATTTTTTATCTAAGGTAATGTTTTTTTTATCTTGGTCTCTGATGATTTCTTTAGGAAACTCCTTTTTATTAGTTGAGATGGTTATATCATCAGCATATCGTGTGTATGTACAGCCAACGCTATTACATAAATTACTCAGCCGCCTATCTAAAGAAACTAGGATTAAGTTCGTTATTACGGGGGAGCAGGGACTACCTTGGGGTAGTTTATCCTGGTGACACGCGATTTTGGCTATTAATGTGGAAAGCTCTGTGTTGAGAGAAAAGTTATTATTTTTTAAAAAGTAACCTCTTACCCTTCCAAAATTAAACTCATCAAAGAAATTAAAAAGATCTATGTTAAGAACCCACTTCTTTGATTTATGCTTTTCTGCGTTTGTAATAATACTGCGGTTTCGCTCGAATCCATGTGAGAAATGGTTCTTTTCTTTTAAATTATCCCGGAGGTTATTTAAACAGTCTTGAAGTAAATCGGCAAGCTTACTTTGTATTTCTTTGAGCTCAGGATCTGGGGCTGATATAATTCTATCAGAACCATTCTTTTTTTTAATAGGAAACTGTGAATATAAATTGTCAGTGTTTCTTAAATATATAACACGGGTCATGAAAACCGGGTCAACTCCTAAAACTCGAGCGAAATCTGGTTTGGAATTACATGCTTTTAGTTTTTCTAGGCGGGTAGTCATCACAGCTCCATGAATAGCGGTGTGCAGGCACTCTTACGCACTTTTATGGTAATCCCAGCAAATCCTGCTATGAGCATCATAGCAGCGAGAGCTTGAGCCCTTGAAATCAAGAATTGCGAAACACAATTCAAAATTCTGCCTGCACACCAGTTTTAAATATTTCACACATTTCAAGTATTTTCAACATGATTAGCCATTAACTGAATACTGTCAAATTACTGGAGGCGGCACCTGAACGTTCCTTGTTGTTTAAGCCTTTTGCTGAGTTAAAGAGGTTCACAAGCTGGGGTTCCAACTGACCTGCTCCCCGTTTACTAATACGCTGCGATGTTAGTAATGTTTCAATTTCACCCTGACCCCGAATATGATCCATGCATAACCAGGAATAACCGGCTTGCCGGGCACTCACCTCACAACGCCAGCTGCACCGCCGCGTCCCCGTCTTCGAGCTGCGCCGGCACCGCGCAGCAGATCAGCACCTCATCCTGCGCCAGCGTGATGCCTGGCGGGGTAGGGTAAGTCACCGCACCTTTCACCAGTTTTGTCTTACAGCTGCCGCAATGTCCGGCGCGACAGCTGTAGGCCGGGCTCAGGCCGCGCGCTTCGGCCAGCTCCAGTAGCGTGCCGGACTGCGGCGTCCAGCGCGCTTCTTTCAGTGACTCTGTAAACATCACCGGCACCGCTTCGGTCGCCACCGGCGGCAGCGCGGCGGGCTCTGGCACATCCTCCTGCTGACGCTGCAGCGACGACGGACCAAACGCTTCGGCGTGAATACGCGCGTCGGCAATATTCAGGCCGCGCAATCCGTCATACATCGCCTGGGTAAATGACGGCGGGCCGCACAGATAGAAATCGTAATCGTTGAAGGGCAGCACCTGCGACAGCAGCGCCATATCGATGCGTCCGGCAACGTCGTAATCCACGCCCGCTTCGGCTTCGCCCGGCTGGCTGAGCACCCGCACCAGTTTCAACGCACCTTCGCTGGCTGCCAGCAGCGCATCAAGCTCACGCGCAAACGGGCGTTCTGCCGGGTTACGCGCCGACTGCAGCAAATACACCGGACGCATCCTGCGTTGGCGTCGGCCTTCATAAATCAGGTGACGCAGCATCGCCAGCAGCGGCGTGATGCCGACGCCCGCCGCCAGCAGCACCGCTGGCCGCGTTTCGTGTGCATCAATAGTGAAGTCGCCGGCCGGTGCGCGCACCTCCAGCCGATCGCCGACGCGCAGGGCATCGTGCAGATACTGTGATACGACGCCTTCACGCTTCACGCTGATGCGGTAATAACCATCCGACGGCGCAACTGACAGCGTATATTGCCGAATCAGTGGTTTAGTGCTGCCCGGCAGCGTCAGGCGGATCGGCAGATGCTGGCCTGCCAGATGCGGCAGCACGCCAGCGCCATCATCCGGCATAAGATGAAACGAGCGAATCTGCGCGCTCTCATCGACGATCCGCGTGATGCGGAAGGGGCGCCACTGCGCCGCCAGCTGCTGCGCCTGCAGGCGTTCGCTGGCGGACGGCCAGTCGCCGGTCATCAGCGAGGCGGGCGATATGCCGTCTGGCTGAACGGTCCAGCGCAGGGCGAGGGCAGCGCGCCGGCGCACGATGCGGCGCGCACTAAAGCGCCACAGGCGCTCGGCACCCTGAAAGGCCGCGATTTCGGCGGAATCGGTTATCACCGTGGCATCGCCGCTCATCTGCAATACATCGCCGCTGGCGTAGTCGATAAACAGCAGCCCGGCCTTGCCGTTGAGTACGATATTGCCGAGGGTGGAGAAGAACAGGTTGCCGTTGAAGTCCGGAATGGTCAGTACATCATCGGCAGCGATGCGCACAAAACCGGCTTTGCCGCCGCGATGCGAAACGTCCACCTGACGGCGCGCCTGGTCGGCATAAGTGGTGACATAAAACGTGTCCGCCTGCCCGATGGCGGCGCGCGCGGCGTCATCCAGCGCGCTGAGCGTCTCAACCTCGCCCTGATAAGCCCTGCCGGGCGCATGATCGAAGCGGAAGTCGCGCAGCTGAATATAGCGCGGGCAGTTGCCAAAGCTCTGGTCGACCTGCACGCGCAGGCCGCCGCCAATCGCCGTCAGCACGCCGTTCATGCGGTTGCGCCGCCGCGTGTGCAGCTCGATGCCGAGCAGGCCCACCGGCGCGCCATCGGTCATCCCGCCGGCCGCCGGATCGCTGGCGTCAGGACAGGCCGCGATATCCAGCGTGGTGGCGTTGGGCGAGAAGATAAAACCGGGCTGGCCTTCCAGCAGCGTGGCCCAGGCATCACCCTGTGCATCAACGCTGCCGGCAACGATAAACGGCAGTTGCGCGTAAAAGTCACGATGCTGATCGGGCATGTAATCGCGAATCACGCGCTGCCCGACATCGGCCATACGTTCCGCTACGCCCGCCTGCTGCTGCAGCGCAATTTCGCCGTCATGCCATACCGGCAGCGTAATCAGTTTCTCGCCCATGATGCTGGCTCCTGTCAGGCGCGCAGGCCGGCGGCGGTCTGCGGAAAAGGCACAAAGCCGGGCAGCGCTTCAATCCGACGCAGCAGCTGATTCACCGCAGGGTAACCGGACATCTCGACGTTGCCTTCCGGCGCACCGGCCAGGTAGCTATATAAAGCGATGTCAGCAATGGTGGGATGGTCGCCCACCAGCCACTCACGCTGGCTGAGATGGCTTTCCAGCCGTGAAAGAATCAGATGCGCGCGCGCCAGCACCTCTTCAGCATTAAATTTGGCACCAAACACGGTAATCAGGCGCGCCGCCGCCGGACCGTAAGCCAGTTCACCGGCCGCCACCGACAGCCAGCGCTGCACCTGGGCGGCGCCCAGCGCATCTTCCGGCAGCCAGTCGCTGCGGTTAAATTTCTTCGCCAGGTACACCAGAATGGCGTTGGAATCCGCGATGTAAACGCCTTCGTCTTCCAGCACCGGCACCTGACCGAACGGGTTGATGGCGAGAAACGCCGGGGTTTTATGTTCGCCGCCAGGCAGGTCAACTTCGACCGTTTCATGCGCTATGCCGAGCAGTGACAGCGCCAGCAGTGCGCGGTGAGCGTGGCCGGAGAGCGCTAAATTGTACAGTTTCATCATGCGATTCCTCAGGTAGTGGCCGGGGTGATCCCGAGCCGTGGCCTAAGGTTCGCACAGCCGTATTGCTGGCAGAATAGCCAGATCTGCGAAGTCATTATTGCAAAAAGTGGAAGGATGCGGCCGGGTGCGCAGCAGGGCGCACCCGGTAGAGGGGGTGATTCAGGAAGGTACGACGGCACTGCCGCTGGCGGCCTGCGCCTGCTGTTCGTTCTGCTGCTCTTCGCGCAGTTTCAGGCGATCCCACACGCGGAAAAACGGATAGTAGACCACCAGCGAAATCGTCAGGTTGACCACCTGCAACACCGTGCCGGAAATATGGCCGCCGGTGGCGAGATAGCCGCTGACGAAGATTGGCGTGGTGAAGGGCAGGGCGATGCCGGCTGGCGGCGCCACCAGACCACTGCTCATTGCCGCCCACGAGACAATCACCAGCAGCACCGGCGTCAGGATAAACGGCAGGAACAGGTACGGGTTCATCACCAGCGGAATGCCGAACACCAGTGGCTCGCTGATGTTGAACAGCGCCGCCGGCGCGGCGATTTTCCCCAGCTGTTTCATCTGGCGGCTGCGCGCGCGGATCAGCATAAAGATCACCAGCCCAAGCAGCGCGCCGGTGCCGCCGGGCGCAATCCATAAATCGTAAAACTGCTGGGTAAAGATGTGCGGAATCGGCTGGTTATGCTGAAAGGCTTCGAGGTTTTCACTCATGTTCGACAGCCATACCGGCTGAATGAACACCAGCACGATGGCATCGCCGTGCAGGCCGAGCGTCCACAGAATGCCAATCAGCAGCACCGAGAAAATCATCCCCGGCAGCGTGCCGCCGACGTGGTGCATCGGCAAACCAATCACCGTGGCAATCAGGTTGTTGATGTCATGGAATGGTGAGGCTTCAACTGCCAGGCGCAGCAGCAGCACCACGGCCAGCACGCAGAAGCCGGGAACCAGTGCGAGGAACGATTTCGCCACCGCCGGCGGCACGCCTTCCGGCATCTTAATCACCAGGTTACGGCTGTGCACAAAGCGGTAGATTTCGGTGGAGAGCAGCGCAATCACAATCGCCACGAACAGGCCCTGACTGCCGATCAGCGAAATTGGCAGCACGCCAGTGACCAACTGCGCGGGCGCGCCTTCAACCGGGGCGAACAGCGTCTGCTGCGGAATGGTCATCACAAACGCCACCAGCGCCATCGCGCCGCTGGTCAGCGGGTCGAGCGTGCGGTATTTCTCCGCCAGCCGGTAAGCGATGCCGAAGCTGGAGATCAGCGCCATGATGTCGTAGGTGGCACGCACCGGATAGAGCAGTTTATTGCGCCAGCTGTCGCCGAACAGGTCGGCCATCAGATGGCCCCACGCCGGGATCGGCAGGTAGGCGAAGATCAGAAAAAAGCTGCCGATCAGCATGAACGGCATGTTGAGAATGATGCCGTCCCGCACGGACAGCACATGCTTCTGCCCGGCCACCTTGAGCGCGGCGGGCAGCACATAACGTTCGATGATATTACGGTTGGACATAGGGCCTCCTCGGGCACAATGGCGCAACAAATTAACAGGTCAATGCGTGTCACTTCGGCGCGGCAGCGGATACCTGCACCCGGCCCTCGCGGCGCAATTTATTGCGCGATGAAGCGCGCCTCGATGGCCAGAATGCGGTTTGCCACAGGGATATTACGCAAACTGCGGTAGCCACGGTTGATTCAGCGTCAGCACTTCGTCCAGCAGCGCTTCGGCGCTGGCGACGTCGCCGACCAGCGGATTGCCGACCAGCGCCAGCAGCGCGGCACCGCGATCGCCGTGCACCGCCGCGTCGATGGTCAATCGCTCGAAGGATTTGATCTGCTGCGTCAGCCCGTGCATCAGCGGTGGCAGCGCGCCAAACACCAGCGGGTGCGCGCCCTGCGCATCGACCACACAGTTCACTTCCACCACTGCGTCGTCCGGCAGACCGTGAATCGCCCCGTGGTTCTGGCAGTTCACCACCAGATTTTGCCCGCTATTGTTATGGATGGCGCTGATGAGCTCAACGGCCACTTCAGAGTAATATGCGCCGCCGCGAAAACTCAGCTGCTCCGGCTTGTGCGCCAGCTGCGGATCGGCATACAGTGCGAACAGCTCGGCTTCCACCTTCATCACCTGTTCGGCGCGCGTTCCGGCCTGGCCGTGCTGCGCTTTCTCCTGCTCTTCGGCCAGCATCTGCGGTGTTTGCCAGTAGTAGCGGTGATAAGGGCAGGGAATCGCCTGCAGCGCCCGCAGAAACGCCGGCGACCACGGCATCTCTTTGATGTTATTCATGGTCAGCGACTGGCCTTCGCACAGCTGTTCGATCACCCCGGCGGTCACGTCCTCGCCGCGGCACAGCACCTGATGCACCCACACCAGATGGTTCAGCCCGGCAAAGCGCAGCGCCACCTCGTCAAACGGCGCCTGTAACATGCCGGCGATCATATGGTGCATATTCACCGGCACGTTACACAGGCCGATGATCTTCGCGTTGCTGTAGCGCGCCACGGCTTCGGTAACGATGCCCGCCGGATTGGTGAAGTTGATGATGAAGGCGTCCGGTGCCAGCTGTTCCACTTTGCGCGCAATCTCCAGCATCACCGGAATGGTGCGCAGCGCTTTGGCGAAGCCGCCGACGCCGGTGGTTTCCTGGCCGAGACGACCATACTTCAGGCCCAGCCGTTCATCGGCGGCGCGTGCCGCCAGCTGGCCGACGCGCAGCTGTGTCAGCACAAAGCGCGCACCGCGAATCGCCTCATCCAGCACGAAGTGCACGCTGACCTTAACCTGCTCCAGCCCGTTCTTTTGCAGCATGCGGCGCGTGAGATCGGCGATGATCTGCACCTTTTCGCGTCCTGCCGCCACATCCACCAGCGCCAGTTCGGTTACCGGCAGCTGCGCATAACGGTTGATGATTCCCTCCACCAGCTCCGGCGAATAGCTGCTGCCGCCGCCAATGATTGCTATCTTAAGCATCGTTTTCTCCTGCCGTGGTACGGCGATAGAGTTCAATGATTTCGCCCGCTAAATCCTGAATCAGCATGGCGTTCATCAGGTGATCCTGGGCATGAACCAGAATCAGGGTAACCGGCAACCGGCCGCTGCCTTCGTCCAGGCTAATTAGTGCCGTCTGCTGCTGGTGCGCGCTGCTCACGTTTTCCCGCGCCGCCGCCAGCTGCTGCTGTGCCGCATCAAACTGGCCGGCGCGCGCCAGCCGCAGGGCGCTGAGAGCGGCGCTGCGCGCGGCACCGGCCTGCACCAGCAGCAGCATGATCTCCTCTTCCGGAACCACCATTACGTCATCTTCAGGCATGCAGAATCTCCCACAGCGCAACGCCGTGTGTTATCAGTCAGATTGGGGGAAACGAAGAATCAGGAAGCGCGCAGCGCCAGCGCTTTATCCAGCACCTGTTCGCCGCGCATCATGCCGTAATCCATCATGTCGATAACGGCGACCGCCTTGCCCTGCGGGGCTGCGATGGCGGTGAGGCGGGCAGCTTCAAACTGCACCTGCGGGCCGAGCAGCACCACGTCTGCGTCCGGCAGGATACGTTCGAAATCGGCCACCGGGACGGCCTGAATGTTGATCGCCAGCCCGCGCGCTTGTGCGGCGTGCTGCATTTTATTCACCAGCATGCTGGTAGACATGCCGGCGGCACAGCAAAGAACAATGCGCATAATTTATCCTCCTGTGAATTGACTCCGGCATTTAAGACCTGTCTCAGCCGCACTGTAAATACCCTGCAGCCAGATGATTTTGTGATGAAAGTTATTTAAAATATTATTTATCAATAGATTAATCATCAAACCGTCATGAAAATAATTTTCATTGGTGTGATCGGCACGATGATTTTCTGTTGCGAGTGCTTTAATTCCAGGAAAATTCAGTGCGCTCAGCTGAAAAAAATCTCACCATGAAAAATATTTTCATGCATCATGAGAGTTCGTTACTGAGGATGTGATGAGCTAATGGATATTGTCTGGCAACTGCAGCAGCAGTCGGCGCGTTTTGATGCGCAGGAATCAAAGCTGGCGCGATTTATTCTGGATAACCTGCACGCCAGCGCGCAGGCCACTATGGAGAGTCTGGCGACGCAGGCGGGTGTCAGCCCGGCTGTACTCCAGCGCTTTGCTGCCTCGGCGGGCTACCGCGATCTGGATGATTTTCTGCACCAGGTGCGCCAGGCCGGCCAGCAGGAAAGTGCGTTTATGACGGTGATTCGTCAGCGGCAGGCTTCCCTCAGCCAGCAGGAGCAGCGGGTGGCGCGCGCCATCCTGCGTGACGCCGCGTTCGCGGCCTCGGCCACCATTGAACAACTGGCCAGCCGGGCGGAAGTCAGTGCGGCGACCATTACCCGCTTTGCCCGTTCGGTCGGCTGCGACGATATTCGCGATCTGCGTATGCGGCTGGCACGCGCCAGCGCCGAACCGGCTACTGCCAGCCACGGTGCGGTGCCGCAGCTGGTGAGTCTGCATCAGGCGCTGACCCAGCAGTGGCAGCAGCTGGATGACAGCCGCTGGCAGCAGGCGGCGCAGGCGCTGCGTCAGGCACGCAGCGTGTTGCTGATCGGTGCCGCCGGCCAGCACACGCCGCTGGTGGCGGAAGTGCAGCAGCGGTTGAGTGAATCCGGGCTGGCGCTGGCGTGGATCCAGGACGACAACCTGCTGCGCCTGACGCTCAGCCGTTTGCAGCCGGACGATCTGCTGCTGATCCTCGCGCCGGATACCATCAACAGCAGCGTGCTCAGCGCGGTGCATCACGCTCACATCCAGCAGACCCCAGTGATGGCGCTGTGCCCGGCGGCGCTGGATCTCGCCAGCCAGGCCAACTACTGGCTGCCGCTGCCGGATGCAGCACCGGCGCGGCGTTATGGCATCCTGCTGGCGCTGGACCGGCTGGCGGCGACGCTGTAACACCCCGCCTTTCGACTCAGGCGGTTGCCGCCACCTGAGATTTGGCTTCAATAAACTGCACCAGCGCGCGCGTCACGTCAGCGGTGGTGGCGCTGCCGCCGACGTCCGGCGTCAGAATGCCCGCCGCGCACACGTGCTCAATGCCCTGCATTATCAGCGCGGCCGCGTTGCGTTCGCCCAGATGCTCCAGCATCTGCACCGCAGTCCAGAAGGTGGCGATCGGGTTAGCGATGCCTTTGCCGGTGATATCAAACGCCGAGCCGTGAATCGGTTCGAACATCGAAGGAAAACGCCGCTCCGGATCGATATTGGCGGTTGGCGCGACGCCGAGACTGCCGGCCAGCGCGCCGGCGAGGTCGGAGAGAATATCCGCATGCAGGTTAGTGGCGACAATGGTGTCCAGCGATTGCGGGTGGAGCGTCATGCGGTGCGTCATGGCATCCACCAGCATCTTGTCCCACTGCACATCCGGGAACTCCTGCGCCACTTCCGCCGCAATTTCATCCCACATCACCATGCCGTGCCGCTGGGCATTGGATTTGGTCACCACCGTCAGCAGTTTGCGCGGTCGCGACTGCGCCAGTTTAAAGGCGTAGCGCATGATGCGCGTCACGCCGACGCGGGTGAAAATTGCTACTTCAGTGCCCACCTCTTCTGGCAGGCCGCGGTGCGCACGGCCACCGTTGCCGGAGTATTCCCCTTCCGAGTTCTCGCGCACGATGACCCAGTCAAGATCGCCCGGTCCACGGTTGCGCAGCGGCGAGGTCACGCCCGGCAGAATTTTGGTGGGCCGCACGTTGGCGTACTGATCGAAGCCCTGACAAATCGGCAGGCGCAGCCCCCACAGCGTGATGTGATCCGGCACGTCCGGCGCGCCCACCGCACCAAAGTAGATGGCATCAAACTGCTTCAGCGTCTGCAGGCCATCTTCCGGCATCATCACGCCGTGCTGTTTGTAGTAATCCGAGCCCCAGTCAAAGGTCTGCACGTCAAACGTCAGCTGTTCATCGTGCCGCGTCAGCGCCTGCAGCACCTCAACGCCAGCCGAAATCACTTCCGGGCCAATACCGTCTGCCGGAATCGCGGCAATTTTGTAGTTACGCATAGTCTTCTCCAGTCAATTAATGGGTATGAGGATGAGGCAGATCGGCGCTTTGCGGTTTTGGCGTGTGCGCGGCGAGAATCAGCACGATGAGCGCGGACAACGCCAGCAGCGAGGCGACGAAATAGAGTCCCCAGGTGTAGCTGCCGGTTTGCTGGCGGATCACGCCAATCATCATCGGGCCGACAAAACCGCCGAGGTTGCCGATGGAATTAATGGTGGCGATGCCGGCGGCTGCAGCCGGCCCGCTGAGAAACAGCGTCGGCATGCTCCATAGCGGCGGCTTGGAGGCGCTGATGCCGACCGTGACCAGCGTCAGCGCAATAATCACCGCCAGCAGCGTGCTGACGTTACCGGCATAAATCAGCCCGGCGGCAGCCAGTAAACAGGCGCCAATGACGTGCCAGCTGCGCTCGCCACGACGATCGGAGTGACGTGCCCACAGGATCATGCCAATCACGCCGATCACCGCCGGGAAAGCATTGAGGAAGCCGATTTCCAGCGAGGAGGCGCCGAAGCTGCGGATGATTTGCGGTGACCAGATCCCCAGCGTGTACAGCCCGGCCGACGTGCCGAAGTACACCAGCGCCAGGGCCAGTACGCGCTTGTCCGCCAGCCCGCGCCAGGCGCTGCTGTGGCCGTGCTGCGTCGACCGCGCCTGCTCTTCAGCCTGCATGGTCTCCTGCAGCCAGCGCCGCTCTTCTGCGTTCAGCCATTTAGCCTGCGCCGGACGGTCGGTGAGGAAAAACAGCACTACGATGCCCAGCAGCAACGCCGGAATCGCTTCTAATACAAACATCCACTGCCAGCCGGCGTAGCCCAGCAGACCATGCATCTCCAGCAGCGCGGCAGAGACCGGCGAGCCGAGCGCGGTAGAGAGCGGGGCGGCAGCCATGAAGATGGCGGTAACCTGCGCGCGCTTCGCCGCCGGAAACCAGTAGCTGAGGTAGAGAATGATGCCAGGAAAGAAACCGGCTTCCGCCACGCCGAGCAGAAAGCGCAGGAGGTAGAAGCTGGTGGTGCCCTGCACCAGCGCCATGCAGCCGGAGACCAATCCCCAGCTGATCATCACGCGGGCGATCCAGATGCGTGCGCCCACTTTGTGCAAAATTAAATTCGACGGGACTTCAAACAGAAAATAGCCGAGGAAAAAGATCCCGGCGCCAAAACCAAATACCGTGGGCGAGAAACCTAAATCCTGATTCATGGTTAACGCGGCAAAACCAATATTGACGCGATCGAGAAATGCGATGAAATAGAGCAGCATGATGAAGGGCACAATGCGCAACGTCACTTTACGCATCACCCTTTTTTCGAGGTGAGATTTCATATTAAAGTGCTCCAGATTGTGTAGGGTAGTATTATTTTCTGGTTGTCGAATGCAGTATGCAGGTTTGTATTGCGCGATCATCAGGCGTGGATTATATAAACTATTTGAATAATCGTGCGGTGAGGGAAATGTGGATATAAATCAATTGCGTTGTTTTGTCGCGGTGGGTAAAGAACTGCATTTCGGTCGGGCGGCACAAAGTATGGAAATGATGCCTGCATCACTTTCCCGCTTTATTCGCCTGCTGGAGGAGGATCTCGGCGTGCGCCTGTTAAACCGCTCAACGCGCAATGTTTCATTAACCGCCGAGGGAGCCCTGTTTTTTGACGAAGCGGGAAAACTGATCGATCAGTTTGATGCGCTGGCGCTGCGTTTTAAAGGCGGATTAAAAGATGAACGCCGGACATTACGCATTGGCGCTATCGATAGCGCCGCGCGCGGTTTAGTTCCGGCACTGCTGAATTTATTTGTGCCGCGTCATCCGCTGAGCGATATCCATATTATCGAAGATAAAACCCTTAACCTGATTCCTAAATTAAAATCCGGCTGGCTGGATATGATTATTATCCGCGCGCCGCAGCGCATGGATGCGTCACTGGCGCTGCGTTTTATTACCCGCGAAAGTTGCGTGCTGGCAGTGCCGCTGACGCATCCGCTGGCGGATAAAGCGCAGGTGACGGTGGCGGATTTTCAGCATGAAGCCATGATCATTCCGGACCGCCGCACCCGGCCGCACAGCCACGATCTCACCATCAGCCTGTTTAAGCAGGCCGGCCTGACGCCACATATCGCGCAATATGCCGAAGAGAAGCAAACCATTCTCAGCCTGGTGTCCGCCGGCCTCGGTCTGGCGGTGGTACCAGCCTCTTATCGCACCATGAACAGCGACAGCGTGCGCTATATCGCGCTGACGTTACCTGAGCAGATCAAAGGCTTGCCGCTGAGTATTGCGTGGCAGAAGGGCAACGAAGATCCGCTGTTGCGTGAAATGCTGCGTCTGCTGCATGACCACCGGCAGGAATTGATCGACAGGCTGTGAGGCTGCGCCAGAACGCGCGCTGACGTTCTGTTTATTACTTTCATTATGCAAGTGACTTGCAAAATGAAAGTTACCCTGCCACAGTATCCCGCATCGACTTCACATCGGGAACTGGCCCATGAAAAACCAACCTCTGTGTAATATGCCGTGCCCTATCGCACGCAGCCTTGGACGCGTCGGCGACGGCTGGAGCATGCTGATCATGCGCGATGCGCTGGCCGGCTTTACCCGCTTTGATGAATTTCAGAAAAGCAGCGGCGTGGCACCCAATATTCTGTCGCGCCGGCTGAAAGAGCTGGTAGAGGATGGATTGCTGGAAAAGGTGTGTTACAGCGACACTCCGGCACGCTACGAGTACCAGCTCACTGCGGCGGGCCGCGATTTTCGTACGGTAATACTGGCGCTGGCCGAGTGGGGTAGCACCCACTTCTCACCGGAAGGACGGCAGATGCAGCTGGTTGAAAGCGCCACTCAGCGCCCGGTGACGCCGCAAATGGTCGACAGCGCCACCGGCCAGCCGCTCTCCAGTGACAAATACCAGATGGTGCCTGGCCCGGCGGCCAGCCCGATGATGCACTACCGCCAGCAGTATCTGGCGAGAAAGCGCGCAGGCGATACGGCGCAAAAATTCGCCCCGCAGACGGTGGCCGGGAACGAACCATGAGCCTGACGCGGAAAAAAGCGGCACTGCTGCTGATGCTGGCCTGCGGCGGCGTGGCGCTGGCCGGCTATGGCTATTACTGGTGGCACAGCGCGCGCTTTATGCCTTCGACCGATGATGCTTACGTCGGCGCGGATATCAGTGCGATTTCGGCCAAAGTGTCCGGCTATGTTCAGACCCTGGCGGTGCAGGATAATGCGGCGGTTAAAAAGGGCGACCTGCTGGTACAGCTGGATAACCGCGACTATCGGGCGGCGGTTGACCGTGCGGCGGGCGAAGTCGCCGCGCAGCAGGCGGCGCTGCAGGATATTGCCGCCACGCGCCAGCTCCAGCTGGCCACCATCGACGGCGCGCGTGCTGCGCTGCTGGCGGCGCAGGCGGTAACGCAGAAAACCACCGCCGACCAGCGCCGCTATGACGCGCTGGTGAGCAGCGCTGCGGTGTCGCAGCAGATTCGCGATCATGCGCAGGCCGATTACCATCAGGCGCTGGCGCAGGAGGGCAAAACCCGTGCCGATCGCGCGGTCGCCGAACGTCAGTTGCAGGTGCTGGATGCGCGTGAGCAGCAGACGCACGCCGCGCTGGCACAGGCGCAGGCCGACCTGGCACTGGCACAGCTCAATCTGGAATACACCGCTATCCGCGCGCCGTTTGATGGCGTAATCGGCAATCGCCGCGCCTGGGCTGGTTCGTATGTCAGCAGCGGCACGCAGCTGCTGTCGCTGGTGCCGGCGCAGGGGCTGTGGATTGACGCCAACTTTAAAGAGAGCCAGCTGGCACACATGCGGCCAGGTCAGACGGCAACGATTGTGGCGGACGTGCTGCCAGGCCGCACCTTCAGCGGGCATGTCGCCAGCCTGTCGCCTGCGACCGGTTCGCGCTTCAGCATTCTGCCGGCGGAAAACGCCACCGGTAACTTCACCAAAATTGTCCAGCGCGTGCCGGTGCGCATTGCGCTGGACGGCGATGCGGCCACGCTCGGGCTGTTGCGTCCGGGACTGTCGGTGACTGTTACCGTCGATGAGCGCAGCGCGCAATGAGCCGTGTGGTCGCCGCGCCGATCGCGCCCGCGCAGATGCCGGTCAGCCGGAAAGTCTTCGCCTTTTCCACCCTGTGCATCGGTATGTTTATCGCGCTGCTGGATATCCAGATTGTCTCAGCTTCGCTGCGCGACATTGGCGGTGGCCTGTCGGCGGGCGATGATGAAACCGTGTGGGTGCAGACCAGCTACCTGATCGCCGAAATCATCATTATTCCGCTCTCCGGCTGGCTGGCCAGCGTGCTGTCTACGCGCTGGCTGTTCGCCGCCTCGGCCTGTGGCTTTACGCTGATGAGCCTGCTGTGCGGCTGGGCGTGGAACATTCAGAGCATGATCGCGTTCCGTGCGCTGCAGGGGCTGGCGGGTGGCTCGATGATCCCGCTGGTGTTCACCACCGCCTTCGCCTTTTTCCAGGGCCGGCAGCGGGTGATTGCTGCCGCGACCGTCGGCGCGCTGGCGTCGCTGGCGCCGACGCTCGGCCCGACCGTTGGCGGCTGGATCACCGATAACTTCAGCTGGCACTGGCTGTTTTTTATCAACATCATTCCCGGTATTTACATCACCATTGCGGTTCCGCTGCTGGTGAACATCGACGCGCCCAACCGCGAACTGCTGCGCGGTGCGGATTATCTCAGCATCGTGCTGCTGGCGCTGGCGCTCGGCTGTCTGGAATATACGCTGGAAGAGGGGCCGCGCTGGGGCTGGTTTGATGATGACACCATTGCCACCACCGGCTGGATTGCGCTGGCGGCGGGCGTGTTGTTTGTGATCCGCACGCTGCGGCATGCCAAACCGATCGTCGATTTACGCGCGCTCAAGGACCGCGACTTTAGCCTCGGCTGCTACTTCTCGTTTATGGCGGGCGTGGGGATCTTCGCCACCATTTACCTTACGCCACTGTTTCTCAGCCAGGTGCGCGGCTTCAGCGCACTGGAGACCGGACTGGCGATCTTCTCCACCGGGGTGTTTCAGATTCTGTCGATCCCGCTGTATGCCTGGCTGGCGAACCGCGTCGATCTGCGTATTTTGCTGGCGGCGGGGCTGATCTGTTTTGCGCTGTCGATGCATTTCTTCGTGCCGATTACCCATGACTGGGGGGCGAAGGAGTTGCTGTTCCCGCAGGCGTTTCGCGGTATGGCGCAGCAGTTTGCCGTAGCACCGACGGTGACGCTGACGCTGGGCAGTTTGCCACCGGCCCGCCTGAAGCTCGCGTCTGGCCTGTTTAATCTGATGCGCAACCTTGGCGGTGCGATTGGCATTGCCCTGTGCGGTACGGTGCTCAACGACCGCACCAACCTGCACTTTAGCCGGCTGGCGGATCATCTCAACAGCGCCAGCCTGACGCTGGGTGATTTTCTGCAGGGGCGCGCTCAGGCGCTGATGGCCAGCGGCCTGAGCCCGGATGCCGCGCATACGGCCGCGCTGCAGTCGCTGGCGGCGCTGACGCTGCGTGAAGCGCGCACCCAGGCCTTTTCCGACGCGTTCTGGCTGATCATGACAGGCTTTTTCGTCGCGGCGCTGCTGGTGCCGTTACTGAAAAAGCCGCAAGGGTGAGCGCCAGATCGTAGCCCATTAACGTTTACTCAGCGCTTCCCACAGGCCCAGCAGATAGGTGGTGCCCAGCGCGCGGTCGTACAAACCGTAGCCTGGGCGCCCGGTTTCACCCCAGATAAAGCGGCCGTGATCCGAACGGATATAGCCGTCAAAGCCGTTGTCATACATCGACTGCAGCACTTTATACATATCCAGCGAGCCATATTCCGTCGGATGCGCGCACTCGTAGAAATCTTTATCGCGGATGATCCTGATGTTGCGCACGTGGGCAAACGGGATGCGCTTGCGGCGCGAGAATTCGGCCAGAATGGCATAGACATCGTTCTGCGGATCCTCGGCAATCGATCCGGTACACAGCGTGATGCCGTTGGCTTCAGAATCGACGACGTTACAGATCCAGTCGAGATCGTCGCGGTTCTTCACCACGCGCGGCAGACCGAAGATCGAATACGGCGGATCGTCCGGGTGGATCGCCATCTTCACGCCCACCTCTTCGCACACCGGGATCACCGCTTTGAGGAAATAGGCGAGGTTTTCACGCAGCTTCGCGTCATCAACGTCCTGATATTTGGCAAACAGCTCCTGAACTTTTGCCAGCCGTTCCGGCTCCCAGCCCGGCAGCGCGAAGCCGTTAGCGCTGCCCAGCACCTCTTTCACCACTTCATCGAGGCTTTTATCGATGCCCTGTTTCTCGAAGGCCATGGTGATGGAGCCATCCGGCAGCACATAATTCATATCCGTCTTCATCCAGTCGAACACCGGCATGAAGTTGTAGCAGATCACTTTTACCCCGGCGGCCGCCAGGTTGCGGATGCTTTGCTGATAATTGGCGATGTAGCGATCGCGGCTCGGCAGGCCGATCTTGATGTCGTCGTGAATATTAACACTCTCAATCACTTCAACCGTCAGTCCGGCTGCGTGCACCTGATCGACCAGCGCCTGGATCTTCTCCTGCGGCCAGGTTTCGCCCACCGGCACATCGTAAAGTGCGCCCACCACGCCGCGTACGCCCGGCACCTGGCGAATATATTCCAGCGAAACCTTGTCTTCCTTCGGCCCAAACCACCGCATTGTCAGCTGCATTATGTCATCCACCGTCATCGTGTCTGTATGATAATGGCTAAACTACCATACTAGAATTCATGAGGGCAGCATTGCGCGGCGATTAAGCCTTGATCCGCGTCACAGAACCGGTTTTATCCGCAGCGCAGTCGCTTACTGGGTGGTCACCAGTTCGGTGAAATACTGCTTGTACTTAAACAGTTCGAGATCCGAGCGCAGCCCCAGTTTGCGCAGCGCGGTCTGCTTCTGACCGCTGATGGTTTTGCGGCTGCGCGCGTATTTACCGGCGATCTGCGTAATGCTCAACCCGTCGAGATAACAGCGAATCACCTCGATTTCGCGCGGGCTCAGCTCGCGCAGCAGCAGCGTGATGTCGTCGCCCGCCTGGCGCGGTGTCAGGTAGTCGTGCATCTCGCGATCGCTCTCCTGGAATTTATCCAGCTCCAGCATCATGTCCGGCGTCAGGAAGCGCTTGCCGCGACAGATTTGATGGATGGCATCGATCAGCACCTCCTGATCGTGGCTTTTGCCGACAAATCCCTGGACGCCGGCTTTCAGCAATAGCTGGACAATTGCCGGTTTTTCCACCGCGGACGACACCAGAATCTTCAGCTGCGGGTAGTGCAGGCGCAGCTGTTTCACCATTTGCAGCCCGTCGAGCTGGTCTTCACCCAGCATGTAATCCAGCACCAGGATATCGAGCGGGTGGCGCTGCAGGAAGGCCATCAGCTGCTGGCGCTGGGCAAAGGCCCCGGCCAGATCGAGCTGCGGCTCCTGCGCTAAACGGTACTGCATGGCTTTACCAATCAGCGGATGATCGTCCAGCACGGCAATCTGCCAGATTGCGCTCTCTTTCATTACATCACCTCTTCAGGAATAGGTGTTTCCAGGGCACGCAGGAACAGTGCGTCCAGCTCGGCCACCGCCCCGGCGACCTCCGGCAGCAGCTGCTGTAATAGCGCACCATCTTCATGCTCCGCCGCCTGTTCGGCGGCGCGGCAGCGATGTTGCAGCGCGTCGGCGCGCAGCATTCGGGCACTGCCGAGTAGCTGATGCGCGGCGTGACGCGCCGAAGCAAAATTGTTCGCAGCCACCGCCTGCGTCAGCTGGGCGAGATCGTAACTGTTCTGCTGGCGCGCGGTGGTCACCAGGTCGCGCCACGCCTGCGGGTTGTTTGCCGCCAGATTTTCCAGCGTCAGCAGGGTATCGTCGCGCGTCGGGTTCATCGGTGCGCCGGTGATCACCTGCAGCAGCTGCGCGCGCTCCAGCGGTTTAAACAGACAACCGTTCATTCCGGCGTCCTGCGCCAGCTGCGCCACGCGCTCCTCCGCCATCGCCGTCAGGCCGTAAACCGGCACCGCGCGTCGCACCAGGCGCTTCTCTTCGGCGCGCAGCTGGCGGGTGAATTCGAAGCCGTCCATCTCCGGCATGTTGCAGTCGGTAATTACGCGGTCCGGCTGATTTTCGCGCCACAGCGCCAGTGCCGCTGTACCGCTGTCGGCCACCAGCACATGGTGCCCGGCGTAGCGCAGCTGCTGGGCCAGCAGCAGGCGGTTGGTGGCGTTGTCATCGACAATCAGAATGCGCAGTGCAGCCTGTTTGGCGGGCACCACCGGCTGTGGCAGGGCGGGTTGCTCATGCTCAATACGCGCCGCTTCTGCGCGGAAGCGCAGCATAAACACGCTGCCGTCACCCGGTTCACTCTCGACGTGCAGTTCGGTGCCGAGCATCACCGCCAGCCGGCGGCAGATATTCAGGCCTAACCCGGTGCCGCTGGCGCGATTACTGCCCTGACCGACCTGGATAAACGGTTCGAAGATCGCCTGTTGCTGTTCTGCCGACAGGCCAACCCCGCTGTCGCTCACCTCCAGCACATACTCCGGCCGCGTGCTCTCTGCCTGATACAGCGCCACTTCCACTGCGCCGTGCGAGGTAAACTTGATGGCGTTGCTCACCAGATTGGAGAGAATTTGCTTCAGCGCCACCGGGTCAAACAGCACCTGATCCTGCGTCAGCTCCAGTACAATATTCAGCTCAAGGCCTTTATTCAGCGCCACCTGGCGGAACAGCGCTTCGCAGTCATGCACCACTTCGCTGAGCGACATCGGCTGCAGCTGCACGCTAAAATGCCCGGATTCGATTTTTGCCAGGTCGAGAATATCGCCCACCAGCGACAGCAGCGAACGCGACGACTCCCAGGCGACATCAATGTTTTTCTGCCGCTGCTGTTCATTACTCTGGCCGAGATGCTCGATTTCCAGCAGGCCAATCAGCGCCGCCAGCGGCGTGCGGATTTCATGGCTCATGTGCGACAGGAAGGTGCTTTTCGCTTCGCTGGCGCGCACCGCAACTTCGTTGGCTTTACGCAGGTCGGCCATCAGCGCTTCGATATGCGCCAGCTGCTCGCTGATTTCACGCTCATGCTCGCGCTGTTTCGCCAGCGAGGCTTTCAGCAGATGGTTACGCCACAGGAAAAACAGCAGACCCAGCCCGGCTACGGCGACGATGCGCAATATATAGCTGCGATAGCTTTGCCATGAGGTGCTGGTAGCGGGCGGCGTGTATTTAATCCAGCGCTCCATCAGCGACTGCATGGTTGGCTGCGGAATATCAGACAGCGCTTTGTTAAGGATCGACAGCAGCACCTGATCCTGCCCATTGACCGCCATCGCCATACGGAACATCGGCAGCGGCGCGACAAAGGCCACTTTGAAGCTGTCACTGAAATGGTTGTTGAGCAGAAACAGCGACGACTCGTACGGCACGATAAAGCCATCCAGCTGCTTATCCAGCAACTGACCGAGCGAATCAATCGATACGCCATTTTCAACGAAGTTAATGCCCGGCCAGCGCTCACGTAAATCATAACGATAGTAGGCGCGTTCATAGATACCAATGCGTTTGCCCGCCATCTCATCAAAGCTTTTCCACGGGCTGTCTTTGCGCGTGACGACTACCCACGACGAGTAGATATAAGAGCGGGTGTAACGGATTTTGTCATCCTGCTGTGCGGTGGCGTCGCTGACGGCGATAATCGCATCGCGCTGGCGGTTGAGCGTATCGCGCATGTTGCTCAACCCCTGAATCGGGTTATAGCGAAAGCGAATGCCGGTGCGCTGTGAAACCATTTTCAGCAGGTCAACGCTCAGCCCGACCACGCGCTGGCGGTTATCAGTAAAGGTAAACGGCGTATGCGAAGGATCGTAGTTAACGGTGATCTCGCGGTGCTCTGCCAGCCACGCGGCCTCTTTGTCGCTGAGATCCAGCGGATGATTTTTAACCACCGACTGATAATCCAGGCTCCAGGCTTCCGCGATCTGTACCGCGTTGCGCAGCGGAATGTTTTTCAGGATTTCATCGATGGCTGCGATCAGCGGCAGATTGGCACTGTTGCTGGCAAAGCGCGCGTCGACATCGTTGGTGTACGGCGTGCTGTGCGCTTCAATCACATTCTGCAGGCCGCGATGCGAAAGAAAGCGCTGAGTGGCGCTGTTGCTCCAGAACAGGGTGTTTTCGCTAAACGCGGTGTCGGTGTAGGCCCACAGCGGCGGCGCGGCCGGGGCCAGCGTGGCGCGCGGATAGCGCTTGTGCAGCAGTGCTTTGAGTTCCGCATCACCGTAATAGAGCAGACGATAGCGGCTATTTTTCAGCTCACTGTCGAAGGTCGCGTTACGTTTGCTGATTAATACGCTGCGCGCCAGTGAATACGGCAGGCTTAGCGCCAGCTGCGTATCCTGATTGGCGGCCAGCGTGTAGTAAGGAATCAGATCGACTTCACCGTCGTTGAGCGCATCCACCAGCTCCAGCCGGGTTTTATACACCTTGATTTTCACCGGCAGATTTAACGCCTTCGCCACGATGGCCAGATAATCGGCCGAGAGTCCTTCGTAGGTATTGGCTTCAAACGACACGGAATAGGGCGGCAGCGGGTTGTTCCACACGCCGACGCGCAGTACAGAGTGCTGTTTCAGCCACTGCTGGCTCTGCGGCGACAGCGTGACTTCCGGTGCTACCAGACCATAGCGCGGTGAGAAATTTAACGTGGTTGCACCCCAGGCAGACAGGCAAAAGCCCAGTAACAGAAGGAGGCTGAGGATGCGTTTACTCACGGATGATTTCACTCGCTGGACCGGTTGCGCGCGCCGCCACCATGACGGCACTTCTTCTCTGACGGCACGTTGCGCGTCAGGCATCCTTCAACAGCGACTTAATACAAGTGGACTTAAATCGCGCTTAAGAAATTTCTTAAAAACAGGAGAGAAAATTCCTGGTGAAAGCCAGGTTCCGCCGGCGCGCCGAAGCGAAGCGCGCTGCTATTTTTAGTAAGTGTAAGTTTTGTTTGCTGAAATTACCGCGTTGCTTCGCCATTCCTGCTGAACCCGGCGCAATTTTCCGACGCTAATCGCCTTTTCATTTGTTTTATTTACAGAATCTATCGTGCAGGCAAAATAGCCCTTATTTTCTCTCCAGCGATCAACCATGTCCGAAGAAGCGCTGCGCCAGCAGATTCAGAACCTGAAAAAGCACAATGCGCGCCTCAAGCGCCTGGCGCACGACGCGCGTAATAAGCTGAACGCGGCGCTGGACGGCACCGGCTTGTGCCTGTGGCAGCTGGATATTCCCAGCGGCAAGCTGGTGATTTTTAACCGGCGCTGGGGCGCGATGCTCGGCTTTCAGGCGAAAGAGACCAAAGCGCGCTTTGATGCCTGGCGCGAGTGCCTGCATCCGGAAGATGCCGATGAGGTGCTGCGCGCCTTTTACGATCATATTGAAGGACGCGCGCCCTATTACGAGGCGCTGCACCGTATGATCGGCAAGAACGGCAAAATCACCTGGGTGCTGGATCGCGGACGCGTCAGCGAGTGGGACGAGCAAGGTAATCCGCTCAAAGTGACCGGCACCCATATCGACATGACCAAAGAGAAGAATTACGAAGCCCAGCTCTCCCTGCTGGCGCATCACGACCCGTTAACCGCGTTGCCCAACCGCCACGCGCTGCAGGCGCATTTTAGTCAGCTGCAACGCGCCGGGCCGCTGTGCGTGGCGTTTATCGACCTCGACAACTTCAAGCACGTCAATGACACGCTCGGCCATCGCAGCGGTGACGAGGTGCTGATTCAGCTCAGCCAGCGCATCCGCGATTTGCTGCCGTCAGAGGCCATCGTCGGGCGGCTTGGCGGCGATGAGTTCGTGCTGCTGCTGCCGTTTTTGATTGACTACCCGAAGGTGCGCATTCTGGCGCAGGCGGTGCTGGATGCGGCGCTGACGCCGTTTGATATCGACAATGGTCATGCGCGGATTGGTGCTTCGATCGGTATCGCCCCGGTACACCGGCGCGACAGCTTCGACGACGCGCTGACCCGGGCAGATGGCGCGATGTACCAGATTAAGAAGAACGGTAAGCAGGGCTTTGGCCTGGCAGGCAATATATCGGTGGGGTGAGGGCCAGCGCCCGCACCCCTTGATCACTTAAAACGCAAAACAGGAACAGCCCAGCGCACCCCAGAACGCGTTATTGTCTGACACCGGCACCGATGACTGGCGCGCGACATCATGGGCGTGGCTGTGCACGCCACAAGGGCCGCTGCACTGGTGTACCTGCGGCATCCGCGCGGCGTGGCCGCTGGTCTGCGGCGGGGCGCTGCGGTAGTGGCCAGGCACGGTAACTACCGGCGACCACTCCGGCAACACCGGCACCGGCGGCGGTGCCAGCGGCGTGAAGCTGCCGGCGGCATACACCACGTTGCCATCCACCAGCGTCAGCACTGATTCAATGCCTTTGATCTCCTCTTCCGGCACGCTGAAGAAATCTTTCGACAGCAGCACCAGATCCGCCAGCTGGCCGACTTTGATCTCACCTTTGGCGCTCTGCTCGCTGGAGAACCAGGCACTGCCTTTGGTCCACAGCATCAGCGCGGTTTCACGGTCGATGCGTGCATTGTCATCGTACAGCTGCATCCCACCGACGGTACGGCCTGAAACCAGCCAGTACAGTGCGGTCCACGGGTTATAGCTGGCGACGCGGGTGGCATCGGTACCGAGGCCGACCGGCACGCCGGCCTCCAGCATGCGCGCCACCGGTGGCGTCTGCTTCGCGGCCTCTTTACCGTAGCGATCGACAAAGTATTCTCCCTGGAAAGCCATGCGATGCTGCACCGCCAGGCCGCCGCCGAGCGCTTTTACCCGCTCAATATTGGCTTCAGTGATGGTTTCCGCATGGTCGAAGAACCAGTGCAGGCCATTGAACGGAATGTCGCGGTTCACCTTCTCAAACACATCCAGCATGCGGCTGATTGATTCGTTATAGGTGGCGTGCAAGCGGAACGGCCAGCGATGCTCCACCAGGTGACGCACCACGCGCTCCAGCTCATCTTCCATGCCGGGTGCCAGATCCGGGCGCGGTTCGAGGAAATCTTCGAAGTCCGCCGCCGAGAACACCAGCATTTCACCGGCACCGTTGTGGCGCAGGAAATTGGTGCCCTGGCCCGGCTTCAGCATATCGGTCCACTTCTCAAAGTCTTCCAGCTCGTGGCCGGGCCGCTGGGTGAACAGGTTATAGGCGATGCGTACCGTCAGCTGCTTTTTCGCGTGCAGTTCGGCGATCACGTCGTAATCGTCCGGGTAATTCTGGAAGCCGCCGCCAGCGTCGATGGCGCTGGTCAGACCGAGGCGGTTCAGCTCGCGCATAAACTGACGCGTCGAGTTAACCTGCTGTTCCAGCGGCAGTTTGGGCCCTTTCGCCAGCGTGGCGTACAGCAGCATGGCATTAGGACGGGCGATCAGCATGCCGGTCGGATTGCCATTGCTGTCGCGCTGGATTTCGCCGCCCGGCGGGTTGGGGGTCTCTTTGGTGTAGCCCACCACTTTCAGCGCGGCGCGATTGAGCAGCGCGCGGTCATACAGATGCAGAATGAAGACCGGCGTATCGGGCGCGGCGGCGTTGATTTCGTCCAGCGTCGGCATGCGGCGCTCTGCAAACTGGAACTCGCTCCAGCCCCCGACCACGCGCACCCACTGCGGTGACGGCGTACGCAGTGCCTGTTCGCGCAGCATACGCAGCGCATCGGCCAGCGACGGCACGCCTTCCCAGCGCAGCTCAAGGTTGTAGTTGAGGCCACCGCGAATCAGATGCAGGTGGGAATCGTTCAGGCCGGGAATGCCGGTGTGCCCTTTGGCGTCGATGATTTGCGTGTCGCTGCCGGCAAAGCGCATGACGTCCGCTTCGCTACCTACGGCGAGGAACTTGCCGTCTTTGATGGCTACGGCGGTGGCCAGCGGGTTTGCGCGGTCGACGGTATGAAACTTACCGTTGGTAAAAATCAGGGATGCGGTCGTCATTCTGTTCTCTCCGTTAAATTAAGCGTAGCGGCCCTCAGCCACCGTGTTAATGCGCGGTTAAAAATGCTTGCGCCGATGAGGAAAAAAATACGAAATGACAGCAGTTATTGATAACGGATTGTTTTTACGTTGTCGTTCAACTTTTTTTACGGAGGGTAGGGAATGCGTTTAAATCTGGAGGCGCTGCTGATTCTGGATGCGCTCGATCGTCATGGCACCTTTGCCGCTGCGGCCGCGCGACTGTTCAAAACCGCGTCGGCGTTGAGCTATACCGTGCAGAAGATGGAGAGCGATTTAAAAATCACGCTGCTCGATCGCTCCGGCCATCGCGCCACGTTCACGCCGACCGGCCGTCTGATGCTGGAAAAAGGGCGAACGCTGCTGCGTGCGGTGAACGAGCTGGAGCAGCAGGCGCGCTACGTGGAGAGCGGCTGGGAGAGTCTGCTGACCATCAGCGTGGATGCTTCGCTGCCGTTCAGCATCCTCACGCCGCTGATTGACGAATTTTATCAGCAGCACCCGCACACCCAGCTGCAGTTCCGTCAGGACGTGCTGGCCGGCTGCTGGGAAGCGCTGCACTACGGCGAAGCGGACATTGTCTTTGGCGCGGTTCAGGAACCCGCCACGCGCAAAGAGATTGTCTGCGAGCCGCTGGGCTGGCTGGAGTATGTGTTCGCTGTCGCTCCTGACCATCCGCTGGCGGCGGAGCCCGAACCGCTGCTGCGTGAACAGATTCGCCAGTATCGCGCGGTCACGGTGCATGATTCATCCCGCCACGGTGCCGGGATGGATTTACGCGTGCTGGATGAGCAGAAGACGCTGAGCGTGCATGATTTCCCGGCCAAACTGCAGGCGCATCTCGCCGGGCTCGGCTGTGGTTATCTGCCGCTTTACCTGGCGCGCCCGCACCTGGCGAGCGGTGCGCTGGTGGCGCGCCAGCTGGACAGCGAGTGCCGGCGCGATATCGCCTATCTGGCGTGGAATGAGAGCGCCTGCGGCAACGCGGCTATCTGGTGGCGCGAGCGCCTGCCGACGCTGCCCGGCCTGAGTGACATCTACGCGCCAGCCTGATCACAGCGCAATATGATGGCTGACCTGCGGGGGTTCATCACCCTGATGGTACTGCAGTACCGCCTGCTGTAACTCAGCATCGGCGCGCGAGACGCGCTGGTGCTGACGCAAATGCTCCTGCCATGACTCCACCATAAACCACTCCAGCAGCGCCCCGGCATCGTCGGTCTGCTCCATTAATCCCCACGCATAGGCACCGTCACGGCGTCGCGCCTGCGCCAGTTTGTGCATGGCGTGCTGGAAAGCGGCGCGATCGGCCTGGGGAACACGGTAGCGAATCTGGATCAGTACGGCGCCACGGCGGATATCCACCGCATCGCTCACCACCGGTTCAGCCCAGTGCTGCGCCGGCTGCAGATCCGCTTCGCCCGCCGGCAGTGCCAGCCGTTTTGCCAGCAGCGCCGTGATGAGCAGCGCAGCGCCGGCCAGCATCAGCGTTGACGCCAGACCCATGTGCTGGGCGATCAGCCCCCAGGCCAGACTGCCACCCGCCAGCGTGCCGTTGAACACCATCAGATAGACCGCCAGCCCGCGACCGCGCACCCAGTCGGGCAGCACCGCCTGCGCCACGCCGTTGAGGGTCGTCAGCGCGATGATCCAGCCGGTGCCCAGTACCAGCATCAGCAGCAGCGCCAGCCACTGCGGCGGACTGAGCGCCAGCGCTACCATGACCAGCGCGCTGAGCACGGCGGAGAGCAGCATCAGTCCATCATGGCTCAGCCGGGCACGCAGGCGCGGCAGCAGCAGCGCGCCGGCAATGGCACCGGCACCGACGGCCCCAAGCAGCAAGCCATAAAAGCCCGCGCTGCCGTGCAGCATGGTACGCGCCACCAGCGGCAGCAGTGCCCAGATGGCACTGGCGAAGGCAAAATACAGCGCGGCGCGCAACAGTACGCGGTGCAGTTCGCGGCTGGCTTTCACATAGCGCAGCCCGGCGCGGAAAGCGCCAAAGAAGTGCTCATTCAGCGCGGTAGCGGCTTTCGCCGGGCGTTTCCACCACAGCAGCGCGGCGATGACGAAAAAATAACTGGCGACATCGGCACCGTAAGCGGCCATAGCACCTAAACTTGCCAGCAGCAGGCCGCCGGTAGCCGGTCCAATCGCCCGGGCGATATTGATGCCCAGCGAGTTGAGCGCTACGGCATTTTTCAGCTCATGGCGGGGTACCAGTTCCGGCACGATGGCCTGCCATGCCGGACCGAACAGCGCCGCGCCGACGCCGCCGACAAAGGTCAGGCCGATCAGCCATTCAACGGTGAGCCAGTGGTTGTGCGACAGCAGCAGTAGCGTGCCACTGACGCTGGCCATCAGCAGCTGCACCACAATTAGCAGGCGGCGGCGGTCAACAATATCCGATAGCACGCCGGCCGGCAGCGCCAGCAGGAACACTGGCAGGGTGGCGGCGGTTTGCATCAGCGCGACGGCGGTTGGGTTATCCGACAGTCCGGTAATCAGCCAGGCGCTGGCGACGTCACGGATAAAGCTACCGGTATTGCCGAGCACCGAAGCGGTCCAGATCACGGCGAAAAGCCCGTAGGCGAAAGGGGAAAACGCGCCGCTGCGCGCTGTTTGTGGATTTGGCTGGTTCATCAGGCTGTTCCTGTCAGTGTGCGATGAGAGCACGATACGAAGCTCGCCCGTCAGGAGATAGCGGAAAAAATCGGCCAACTTGTACAAGGATTTTTGACGGCAGGGCTTAGCAAAAATCTTTGCACAAGTTGTCAAAATCTCTGCTTTAGGTTTTTCCAGCATCCCGCGCTAGTTTGATTGCCAGACACAACATCACTGACTAACGGAGAAAAAACATGAGCACATTCAAGACTAAAGACGGCGTAAACCTGTACTTCAAAGACTGGGGCAAGGGGCAGCCGGTGCTGTTCAGCCACGGCTGGCCGCTGGATGCCGATATGTGGGACAGCCAGCTCAATTTCCTCGCCGAGCGCGGCTATCGCGTCATCGCGTTTGACCGCCGCGGCTTTGGTCGCTCCGATCAGCCGTGGGAAGGCTACGATTACGACACTTTTGCCGACGATATTCACGGCCTGATCGAGCACCTGCAGCTGGATGAGGTGACGCTGGTGGGCTTCTCGATGGGCGGTGGGGATGTGTCGCGCTACATTGGTCGTTATGGTACCGCGAAAGTGAAAGGACTGGTGCTGCTGGGCGCCGTTACCCCGATTTTTGGTAAAACCGACGATCACCCGGAAGGGGTGGAATCAGCGGTGTTTGACGGGATCAAAGCGGGTTTGCTGAAGGATCGTGCGCAGTTTATCAAAGAGTTCGCCACGCCGTTTTACGGCACCAACGCGGGCCAGACGGTTTCCGATGGGGTGCTGACGCAGACGCTGAACATTGCGCTGCTGGCGTCGCTGAAAGGTACGCTGGATTGCGTGACCGCGTTCTCTGAGACGGATTTCCGTGCGGATATTGCCAAAGTGGATGTGCCGACGCTGGTGATCCACGGCAGTAATGACCAGGTGGTGCCGTTTGAAGCCACCGGTAAGCTGGTGCACGAGATGATTGCGGGTTCGCAGCTGAAAGTGTATGAGAATGGCCCGCACGGTTTTGCGGTGACGCATCAGGACCAGCTGAATGCGGATCTGCTGGCGTTTTTGCAGGGGAATTAAGGGGGAGTGCGTTTTTTCCCTCACCCTAACCCTCTCCCGCCCGCGGGAGAGGGGACCGATCGAGTGAACAATTAATTCATTAATCACATATGGCAGCGTTTCCCTCTCCCTGTGGGAGAGGGCCAGGGTGAGGGCATCAGGCCGCAGTATCCCGCGTCAGTCCGCCAGCAAATGCCCGTACATCGCCAGCAGGCGACGGGTGACGCCGTTGGTCCAGCCGAAGCCGTCCTGCAGCGGATACTCACCGCCGCCGCCCGGGCGGGCGCGATCGCCGCTGATATCGTACTTCTCTACCAGCTTATGGTGCAGCGAATAGAAATTCTTCACCGTGGTAAGCCAGTTGACCGCAATCTCGGTTGCCAGCGTCTCTTCACCGTAGTTATTCAGTCCGACCACCGCCATCCACTGCAGCGGTGCCCAGCCGTTGGGTTTATCCCACTGCTCCCCGCTCTCCACCATGGAGGTCACCAGCCCGCCCTGCGTCAGCAGCAGCTGGCGCAGCGCCACCGCCTGCAGATGCGCCTGTTCCGGTGATGCCAGCCCGAGGAACAGCGGTACCACCGCCGCTGCGGTAAAGGCACCAAAGCGTTCACGTCGCCAGTCGTAGTCGCGGTACACGCCAGCGGTGTTGTCCCACAGATAGCGATGAATCGCCTGCTTGCGCGCATCCGCCTTCTTCTGCCACGCCAGGCCGGTGAGCTCTTCGCCCTTCGCGTGCGCCAGCGTCGAGATCATCAGCTCCAGCTTGTAGAGAAACGCATTCAGATCCACCGGAATAAACTGGGTGGTGCGAATACTGGCCAGACGCTGTGGATCGCGCAACCAGCGCGAGGAGTAATCCCAGCCGGAAGCGGCACCGGCGCGCAGATCGCGATAGACCTCGCTGGCCGGCCGACGCGATTTGCTGGCGGTTTCCACATCTTCCATCCACGACTCATCGCGCGGCGTGTCGCGATCGTCCCAGTAGCGGTTGAGCAGCGAACCATCCGGCATGCGCACCACGTGACGATAGGCCTGATGCGGCATCAGTTCGCCGGCTCCGTCCATCCAGAACTGATACTCTTTCATCAGCTGGTCAAGATAGCGCTTCGCGCCGCGAATGCCGTCCTCTTCAAACAGCTCGACCATCAGCGCGAACACCGGCGGCTGTGAGCGGCTGAGGTAATAGGTACGGTTGCCATTCGGCACGTGACCGTAGTTATCAATCAGCCAGGCGAAGTTGTCCGCCATATGACGCAGCAGATCGTCGCGGCCCGCTTCGGCCAGTCCCAGCATGCTGAAGTAGGAGTCCCAGTAATACGTTTCACCAAAACGCCCGCCGGGCACCACGTAGGGCTTCGGCAGCGGCAGCAATGACGAATGCGGTAAATGCTGCTGCGGCATTTTGGTTAACACTGGCCATAGATCGTCAATATGTTCCGTCAGGGTTTTATCCGGATTGGAAACATAAAAACTCTCATTGACCTGCGGTAAATAAAAATGCTCGTGGACAAATTTTTCCAGGTCGAACTCCGCCGAGCGTTTGCGGCGGCGATAGCGGATTAAAATATCCAGCGGATCGAATTTAGGCGCGCAGTCCGGAAACGTTTTGCTGTCGGCAAAAATACGTGACGTCTGCACGTGCTCAAACAGCTCCAGATAACGATCGGCAGGCGTCAGCGCATCAGGCGCAGGCAGGCCTTCAATCAGCTCGGGTTCCGGCTCCGAATCCTGCATACCTTCGCGGATAAACTCGTGAGGATCGTATTGATACCCCAGATCAGCATGGGCTTCGTGTTCTCCGAAAGCTTGACGTTGCTGGTGGTTAGTATTAATAGCGGCCTCCTGAAATTGCCTGGTTGCTCAAAGGACAAATTATAGATCTCTGACCCGATGAGACAACAATGCGAAATATCTATGAACGTAATAAATCTTGTCGATTGATCGGCTATTTAAGGCTTTTTTCAGCGAATACAACGTCCTATATTTCAGGAATTGAAAGCAGTGTTTCAGATGAAGCTTTAAATAAGTGAACAGAATTATCTGTAAATAAGAAAATCGTCAGTGATGACGGCAAAAAAGCGGGAAGAGGTTGATCATTTGATGGCAAACGAGACGGGGAAAAAAGGGCTTTTCGTCGCCCTCACCCCGGATTTCACCGCAGGTGAGGGCGCCATCAGCGCCTTACTTTGCCAGCGTGGCCTTAATTACCGCGGCGAACGGTGTGGTCGGGCGGCCAATGAGTTTGCTGAGCGTGTGGCTGTCGTCGAACAGGGCACCCTGAGCGGCACCGGCGTCGGAATCCGCCAGCAGTTCGGCCAGCGGCGCGGGTAAGCCGGCTCCGATTAGCGCCGCGCTGAATTCCGCAGGCGGCAGGTTAACGTACTCCACCTGTTCGCCGGACTGGCGGGTGATCTCCGCACTGAATTCTGCCAGCGTATAGGTGTCATCGCCGGCCAGTTCGTACACTTTGCCGGCCTGATCGTCACGGCTGATCACCTCTGCCGCCGCGGCAGCATAATCCTCGCGCGCCGCCGACGCGATGCGCCCGTTGCCCGCCGCGCCGATAAAGGCATGATGCGCTAACGCCGGTGCGATGCTGGCCGCATAGTTTTCGCTGTACCAGCCGTTACGCAGCAGGGCATAAGGGATGCCTGAAGCCTGCAGCAGCGCTTCGGTGGCGCGGTGTTCGACGCCCAGACCCAGCGGCGAGGTATCGGCATGCAGCAGACTGGTATACGCGATAAATGACACGCCTGCCGCTTTGGCGGCATCAATCACCGCCCGGTGCTGGGCTTCGCGCTGGCCCACTTCGCTGGAGGAGATCTGCAGCACTTTCTGCACGCCGGCAAAGGCGCCCTGCAGCGTCTGTGGCTGGTTGTAATCTGCGGTACGCAGCGCGACGCCGAGCGCCTGCAGGTCCTGCGCCTTTTCCGGTGAACGTACTACCGCGATGATCTCGCTGGCCGGTACTTTCTTCAGCAAGGCATTAATCACTAAACGGCCCAGTTGGCCAGTGGCTCCGGTAATCGCAATCATGGTGTTTTTCCTCAGGTTGAACTGGTATGGAAACAGCCTACGAGATAAACTAACTTTTAGTAAGTACTTACAGATTTGTTAGTTTGAGCGGAGTGATGTAAATGGCTGAAAACCTGAGTGATAAATTTTCCCGTGGTGAATTGCTCAATGTGAACTGCCCGTCACGTGAAGTGTTAAAACGGATTACCAGCCGCTGGAGTGTGCTGGTGTTACTGGCGCTGCGTGCTGAGACGCTGCGCTTCAGCGAACTGCGCCGCCGGATTGGTGGCATCAGTGAACGCATGCTGGCGCAGACGCTGCGCTACATGGAAGAGGATGGCTTCATTGAGCGTATCGCTTATGAAGTGGTGCCGCCGCACGTGGAGTACCGGCTGACGGCGCTGGGCCATGAGGTGGAAGGGCAGGTCATCGGCCTCGCCGACTGGCTGGAAAGCAATGTCCACCGCATCATTAAAGCGCCGCAGACGGCGTGAGTGCCGTCGCGGCGCGCCAGGCTCAGGCGTGCAAATATTTCTCAAACCAGCCGAGTGTGCGACCCCATGCCAGGTCGGCGGCAGCTTTGTCATAGCGTGGCGTTGAGTCGTTGTGAAAGCCGTGATTCACGCCGGGATAAATATACGCTTCATAGGTTTTGTGGCTGGCTTGCAGGGCGGCTTCATAGGCTGGCCAGCCTTCGTTGATGCCTTTATCCAGCGCGGCATAGTGCAGCAGCAGCGGCGCCTGAATGCGCGCCACATCTTCCGCTTTTGGCTGGCGGCCGTAGAACGGCACGGCGCAGGCCAGCTCAGGAAACGCCACTGCCGCCGCATTTGCCACGCCGCCGCCATAACAGAAGCCAGTGATGCCGACTTTGCCGTTCCCCTCGGGATGCTGCATCAGGAAATCGACCGCCGCGAAGAAATCGTTCATCAGTTTGGCCGGGTCGACTTTGGCCTGCATCGCGCGGCCCTCTTCATCATTGCCCGGATAGCCGCCCAGCGAACTTAAGCCATCCGGCGCCAGCGCGACATAGCCCGCTTTGGCGACCCGTCTCGCCACGTCTTCAATGTAAGGATTCAGGCCGCGATTCTCGTGTACCACCACCACGGCACCCAGCTTGCCGCTGGCGTGAGTCGGGCGCACCCGATAAGCGCGTACCTCGCCATGTCCCTGGGGCGACGGGTAGTGAATGTATTCGGCGTTGATATCAGGATCGGTAAACGACACCTGCTCTGCCAGCGCATAATTGGGGCTCATGGCGCTGAGCAGGGTGGTTCCGGTCATGCCGGCGATGGTGAACTTCGCGGCCAGCGAGAGAAACTCGCGCTTGCTGATGCGACCGTGTGCATAGTAGTCATAAAGCTCAAGCAGTTCCTGGGGAAAATCCTGGGCGGTAAGACGGGTCATAACCTCTCCTTCGCTGATTAACCGGACTGTGCTGCTTTAACAAAGCACAGCCTGACGCCGCTGGCAAATGCCATGCCCCAGCGGGTTAATGCGCGATGGCTCACAGAATGTCACCGAAAGACAGCAAATTAATTTCTTTTTGGTCTATAAAAATTATCTTTTAATTAACAAACTTTCTTTCTGGCGACTGTGCAGGAAATTTTACAGCGTAACGTGAAGGTGCGGTCCTCTGCCGTTTTGTCTGGCGCAGTAATTAACAGCTAAATTAGCCAGTTACCAGATTAACGCCTTTTCCTCTCGCTCTGCTTAATAACAAGATTGTCACAATAAATCACGGGCTTTAACCTTAACTTAGTGATTTTAAACAAGTAGTTTCTGGTGAAAACAATGATCGAAATCAAAAAATACTGTTATAGTTTTAGCCATTCCCACTGTTTCTTTTTGTTCTCGCCGCTTGCCTTACAATTGGCGTGAATCTCTTTCGACGTCACGAATTAATAATTTTGTGCGTCAAACTTGTTAATTATAAGTAAAAATTCGGTGCAATCTTGTGGCAAAGAGGTAAGCAATGTTTGGATTAGATGCCTTCCACCTGGCCAGGATTCAGTTCGCCTTTACTGTTTCCTTCCATATTATTTTCCCGGCCATCACCATCGGTCTCGCCAGTTTCCTGGCGGTGCTCGAAGGCATGTGGCTGAAAACCCGTAACGAGACCTATCGCGATCTCTACCACTTCTGGTCCAAAGTCTTTGCCGTTAACTTCGGTATGGGCGTGGTGTCCGGGCTGGTGATGGCGTATCAGTTTGGTACCAACTGGAGTGGCTTCTCGCAGTTTGCCGGCAGTATTACCGGTCCGCTGCTGACGTATGAAGTGCTCACCGCCTTCTTCCTTGAAGCGGGCTTCCTCGGCGTGATGCTGTTTGGCTGGAACCGTGTTGGACCGGGCCTGCACTTCTTTGCCACCTGCATGGTTGCGCTCGGCACTATCATCTCGACCTTCTGGATCCTCGCGTCCAACAGCTGGATGCATACCCCGCAGGGCTACATCATAGAGAATGGCATCGTGGTGCCGCAGGACTGGTTTAAGATTGTCTTCAACCCGTCGTTCCCGTACCGCCTGTTCCATATGTCGGTGGCGGCCTTCCTCGCCAGCGCCTTCTTTGTTGGCGCGTCTGGCGCGTGGCATCTGCTGCGCGGTAACGATAACCCGGCAATCCGCAAAATGTTCTCCATGGCACTGTGGATGGCACTGATCGTGGCGCCGATTCAGGCGATGATCGGCGATGCGCACGGCCTGAATACCCTTGAGCATCAGCCAGCAAAAATTGCGGCGATTGAAGGCCACTGGGAAAACCCGCCGGGGGAAGCGACGCCGCTGATTCTGTTCGGTATTCCGGATATGGATGAAGAGCGCACCAAATATGCGCTGGAAGTGCCGTACCTCGGCAGCCTGATTTTGACCCACAGCCTGGACAAACAGGTCCCGGCGCTGAAGAGCTTCCCGAAAGAGGACCGTCCGAATTCGCTGGTGATCTTCTGGTCGTTCCGCGTCATGGTGGCGATGGGCCTGCTGATGATCACCCTCGGCGTGCTGAGCCTGTGGCTGCGTTACAAAAAGCGGCTGTATAACTCCCGGCCGTTCCTGTGGTTCGCCCTGCTGATGGGGCCGTCCGGCCTGATCGCCATTCTTGCCGGCTGGTTTACCACGGAAATTGGTCGTCAGCCATGGGTGGTGTACGGCGTGCAGCGCACCATTGATGCGGTGTCGGCGCACGGCGATTTGCATATGAGCATCAGCCTGCTGGCCTTCATCCTCGTCTATTCGTCGGTGTTTGGTGTCGGCTACGTTTACATGATGCGCCTGATCAAGAAAGGTCCGCTGACCGGCGAGGGTAAAGATGTGCGCCACGGTGGTCCGGGGCAGGGCAAAACACCTGCGCGTCCGCTTTCTGCGGCCCATGAGAGTCTGAACGAACCGCAGGAGGGTAAATAAATGATCGATTTCTCCATTATCTGGTTCGCCATTATCGTGTTCGCCACCCTGATGTATATCGTGATGGATGGCTTCGATCTTGGCATCGGTATCCTGTTCCCGTTCAATAAAGATGCAGTTGAGCGCGACATGATGGTGAATACCGTTGCGCCGGTCTGGGATGGTAACGAAACCTGGCTGGTGCTGGGCGGTGCCGGTCTGTACGGTGCGTTCCCGCTGGCCTATTCGGTGATTGCCGATGCGCTGGCCATTCCGCTCACCGCGATGCTGATTGGCCTGATTTTCCGTGGCGTAGCGTTTGAGTTCCGCTTTAAGGCCACTGAAGAGCACCGCGCGTTCTGGGATAAATCGTTTATTGCCGGCTCGCTGCTGGCGACCTTCAGCCAGGGCGTTGCGGTCGGTGCGATTATCGACGGCTTCCCGGTGAAAGGGCGCGAGTTTGCTGGCTCGGCGATGGACTGGCTGGCGCCGTTCCCGCTGTTCTGCGGCGTCGGTCTGGTGGTGGCATATGCGCTGCTGGGCTGTACCTGGCTGATCATGAAAACCGAACATGAACTGCACCGTAAGATGTCCGCGCTGGCGACACCGCTGGTGATCGCGCTGCTGCTGATTGTCGGCATCATCAGCCTGTGGACGCCGTTCACCCACGATGCGATTGCACACCGCTGGTTCAGCCGTCCTAACCTGTTCTGGTTCCTGCCGGTACCGGTGCTGGTGCTGCTGTGTTCGTGGGGAATCGTGCGCGCCATCAAGCGTGAGGCGCACTACTCGCCGTTCCTGCTGACGCTGGCGCTGGTGTTTCTCGGCTTCTCCGGCCTCGGTATTAGCGTGTGGCCGCACATTATTCCGCCGTCGATCACCATCTGGGACGCCGCGTCACCGCCGCAGAGTCAGGCCTTTATGCTGGTCGGTAGCTTACTGATTATTCCGGTGATTCTGGGTTACACCTTCTGGAGTTACTACGTGTTCCGCGGAAAAATCAAAGCCGACGAAGGATACCACTGAGATGCAAACCGAGGTCAGCAATATGAACAACCCCACTGAAACGAAAGCCCCCTGGTGGAAGCGCGTGCTGTGGTTAGTAATCATCTACGGCGCAAGCGTGCTGGCACTGGGCGTGGTGGCATCACTGTTTCGTATGATGATGACGGCAGCGGGCATGCGTTCGCACTGAGTGGTCGAAGAGGGCAGGCACGCCTGCCCGGTGTTATCGGTCGCCATTAATGGCGACCCTGCAAGGCGATGCACGATTTTCACAGGGTGCGCATTAATGCGCACCGCTACGCGCAGGCACATCACTGCTCAACGATGCGATGCCGTTAAGACGATAAAAGGTTAGTTACCTAAGCAATTAATGCTTTTCCCGTCTCGCTGTCTTTACTCTTCCTTACGTTATCCATACGATTTTGTTATATTTATGTGACGGATTACGCAAAAGCACCGCCTTTCCCAACCCATTCAATTAAAAAAATGCTCAGCCTGAATCTGAAAAAACAGTACATCAACGATCTGGTGGACTGGATCGAAGCCAATCTGACCGACGAGCTCAACATCGATCTGATTACCCTGAAATCCGGTTACTCCAAGTGGCACATGCAGCGCATGTTTAAAGAGATGACCGGCCAGACGCTGGCCTCGTACACGCGCAAACGTCGTCTGACGCTCGCTGCCATGGCGCTGCGCCTGACCAGCATGCCGCTTATCGATATCGCCGTGCGGTTTGGCTTTGATAATCAGCAAAACTTTACCCGGGTGTTTAAAAGCCACTTCGCCATGACGCCAGGCGCTTATCGCCGCATTCCTGAGATGCAGATGAAAGACTTCCACAGCCGCATCTCAACCCAGCGGCAGTGGGTGAGTGCGCGCCTGGCAGAGAAGCCGGAGCTGAAGCTGTGCGGAGAAGTGATCGAGTGGGAGTGCCGCTTCGGCGAATACATTGACCACCACAATCACGTGGTGGCGCAGCATACGCGTGATTTCATCGCCTTCGCCGGCCAGCACGTGCAGCGTGGCTGGCTGGGTTTCCAGTTCAGTCCGGGCGTCAACTCCAGCGATCAGCAGCATATCAGCCTGTTTCAGGCGCTGGAGAGCCAGTACGCCGACGTGCTGACCGGCAATGTACAGAACTGGACCGGTGAAAGCGGACTGTATGCGGAGATTGACTGGCACGGCGCGCCGGAAGAGATCAATGCGTTCACCGCAGAGGTGTACTACAACCATCTGCCTGCGCTCGGCGTGGCGCGGCGGTCGGGCAAGGACCTGATTAAGCTCGATCTCCGCTACAGCACGCCGGATCTGCTGCAGGGCACCTTTTACATTCCGGTCAAAGTCGGATAATGCATAAATCGTGCGGTAAACTGTGATAAACCGCACGATTTTATAAATTCCTGCGCCTGAGTGGCGTAAAATCCTTCACTGAAACCTGACTGACCGTGGAAAACACTGTTTGCCACCTCTCAGGCTGGATTATCACCTGCATGCCTGGTCCATTCCGGACCGTTATAGTGAAAAGACAAAAAATTATGCGACTTCTACCGTTGTTACTTTCAACAGCGCTTGTGGCGTTTTCCGCGCTGGCAAGTGCCCAGATGGCTGAGCCTTTCTCACCGCCAGGCGGCCTGCATCCGCATCAGCCGCATTGCGCCCAGCACGAGATTGCCGGCGACAATGCGCTGCCCCAGCAGCATAGCGATGACGTGACGCTGCTGACCTGCACCAACCATCAGGCCTGATGGCGCGCCTGGCTTAGTGACCAGCGCCGTATTGCGTCCGTCCGCTTTCAGCCTCTCCCTCCGCTGCAATACGCCCGGCCTGGCGAATAACTCGAAAATCCCGAGCAATAAACGAGACATAAGCTGCTTTTAACGAGGTGTTACAGCGGCTAAACTTCTCCACCAAATGTCTCTGCTCAGGAGGAGTTGTGAACAAACCCCGTAGTATTCGAAGCTTGCTGAAAAGCTTTATCGAAAGTGACGCCAGCAACGGCATGGTGCTGATTCTGGCGGCGGTGGCGGCGATGGTGCTGGCCAATAATGCCGCCACCGCGCAGGGCTATCAAAACCTGCTGGCGGAGCCGGTACAGATTCGCTTCGGCGCGCTGGATATCAGCAAAAACCTGCTGCTGTGGATTAACGATGCGCTGATGGCGCTGTTCTTTCTGCTGATAGGCCTCGAAGTGAAGCGCGAACTGATCAGCGGCGAGCTGGCCAGTCGCGATCGCGCGATCTTCCCGGTGATTGCTGCGCTGGGCGGCATGGTTGCGCCGGCGCTCATTTTCCTGCTGTTCAATCATGATAACGAGGTTGCCCGCAACGGCTGGGCAATTCCCACGGCCACCGATATCGCCTTTGCGCTCGGCGTGCTGGCGCTGCTCGGCAGCCGGGTACCGGCGGCGCTGAAAGTGTTCCTGATGGCGCTGGCGATCATTGATGACCTCGGTGCCATCGTGATTATTGCGCTGTTCTATACCAGCGATCTGTCAGTGCTGTCGCTGAGCGTGGCGGGCGGCGCTATCGTGCTGCTGGCGATCCTCAATCGCTGCGGCGTGCGCAACATCGCGGTGTATATGCTGGTGGGCGTGGTGCTGTGGACCGCGGTACTGAAGTCCGGCGTGCATGCCACGCTGGCGGGCGTCGTGGTGGGCTTCTTTGTGCCGCTGGAGGAAAAAGAGGGACACTCACCGGCTGAGCACCTGGCGCACGGACTGATGCCGTGGGTGAACTGGCTGATCCTGCCGCTGTTCGCGTTCGCCAACGCCGGCATCTCGCTCAGCGGCATCACCTTTGGCGATGTGCTGTCGCCGGAGCCGCTTGGCATTATCCTCGGTCTGCTGATTGGTAAACCGTTAGGTATCACGCTGTTCTGCTGGCTGGCGGTGAAGCTGCGGCTGGCGGCGTTGCCAGGCAGTACCACCATTCGCGACATTATGGCAATCGGCGTGCTGTGCGGTATCGGCTTTACCATGTCGATCTTCATCAGTTCGCTGGCGTTTGACGCCGCGCATGAACAGCTGGTGACGTTCTCGAAGCTGGGCATTCTTAGCGGTTCACTGCTGTCGGCGGTGATAGGTTATACGCTGCTGCGCATCAAACTGCGCTAATAAGGAGAGGCGCAAGCCTCCTTTATGGTATGAATCAGCTCAATTTTAATCATCTCTACTACTTCTGGCAGGTGTGCAAAACCGGTTCGGTGGTGCGCGCCGCTGAAGTGCTGTGCCTCACGCCGCAGACCGTAACCGGCCAGATCAAAGCGCTGGAAGAGCAGTTGGATGGCGTGCTGTTTCGCCGTCAGGGGCGTGGTCTGGTGCCCACCGAGCTGGGGCAACTGGTGTTCCGCTATGCCGATCGCATGTTTATGCTCAGCCAGGAAATGCTTGATATCGTTAACTACCGCAAGGAGTCACATCTGCTGTTTGATGTTGGCGTGGCGGATGCGCTGTCAAAACAGCTGGTGAGCAAGGTGCTGGAAACGGTGGTGATGGCCGGCGAGAAAATTCAGCTGCGCTGCTTTGAATCAACGCATGAAATGCTGCTGGAGCAGCTCAGCCAGCATAAGCTGGATATGATCCTCTCCGACTGCCCGATAGATTCAACCCAGCAGGCCGGGCTGTTTTCGGTCAAGCTCGGCGAATGTCCGGTTAGCTTCTGGTGTAATGCGCCACTGCCTGAGCTGCCGTTTCCGGCCTGTCTGGAGCAGCGGCGCCTGCTGTTGCCCGGCCGGCGTTCGATGCTGGGGCGCAAGCTGCTGAACTGGATCCACAGCCAGGGGTTACAGGTTGAGATTCTCGGTGAATTTGATGATGCGGCGCTGATGAAGGCGTTTGGCGCGCAGAATAATGCGATCTTTGTCGCACCGACGCTGTACGGGGATGATGTCTATCGTGACGATAGCGTGCGCGAGATCGGCAGGCTGGAGACGGTGATGGAGGAGTATCACGTTATTTTTGCCGGGCGCATGATTCAGCATCCGGCGGTGCAGCGCATTTGCCATCGCGACTTCAGCGCGCTGTTCAGCCACGGATCGCAGGCATAAAAAAACCGGCGAAGCGCCGGTTCTTTTAACAAAGCGATAAACAGACGGCGATTAAGCCAGTTTGTTGATCTGAGCAGTCAGGTTTGCTTTATGACGTGCAGCTTTGTTTTTGTGGATCAGACCTTTAGCAGCCTGACGGTCCACGATTGGTTGCATTTCGTTGAATGCGTTCTGCGCAGCAGCTTTGTCGCCGGTTGCGATAGCCGCGTATACTTTCTTGATGAAAGTACGCATCATAGAACGATTGCTCGCGTTATGCTTGCGACGTTTCTCAGATGTTACGGCGCGTTTCTTAGCTGATTTGATATTAGCCAAGGTCCAACTCCCAAATGTGTTCTATATGGACAAATCAAAGGCCGAGGACTATGCCTTTTGCGCCTTCTTTTGTCAATGGATTTGTGCAATAAAGCGTCGTTTTAACCACGACACCCGCTTACGTAATTGATGGCGCAAGATTCTACCAGCAACACCGCGCTGAATACAGTATTTCGCAACAAAATTGTTGTGATGGGGCCGGAGCCGCCAGCCAGCGGGCGCCTGACGCTGAATCAGGCGCAGGAAAGGCACGCAGACGGGTTAACCTGAACGCTATTCAAGGGTATAATCCGCCGATTTCCACCGGTTTGAGTCAGCCATGAAGTTTATCCGCGGTATTTACAATCTGAAAGAGCAGCATCGCGGCTGCGTCCTGACCATTGGTAATTTTGACGGCGTGCATCGCGGCCACCAGGCGCTGATGGCGGAGTTAATTGCCGAAGGACGTAAACGCAACCTGCCGGTGGTGGTGATGCTGTTTGAGCCACAGCCGCTGGAGCTGTTTGCCGGCGACAAAGCGCCGGCGCGCCTGACGCGTCTGCGTGAAAAGCTCAAATACCTCGCACTGGCCGGCGTTGATGCCGTGGTGTGCGTGCGCTTCGATCGCCGTTTTGCGGCACACTCAGCACAAAGCTTTATCAGCGAACTGCTGGTCGACAAGCTCAATGTGAAATTCCTCGCAGTGGGGGATGATTTCCGCTTTGGCGCTGGTCGCCAGGGGGATTTCCTGTTATTACAGAAAGCCGGTGCGGAGTATGGCTTTGAGGTCATCAGCACCCAGACCTATTGTGATGGCGGCAAACGTATCAGCAGTACGGCGGTACGTCAGGCGCTGGCGCAGGACGATTTTGCTCAGGCGCAGCAGCTGCTCGGTCATCCGTTCAGTATTTCTGGCCGCGTGGTGCACGGTGATGCACTGGGACGCACCATTGGTTTCCCGACCGCCAATCTCCCGCTTCGACGCACCGTGACGCCGGTAAAAGGTGTCTTTGCGGTTGAAGTGCTGGGGCTGGGCGAGCAGCCGATTCCCGGCGTGGCAAACATTGGTACGCGCCCGACGGTAAAAGGTCTGCGTCAGCAGCTTGAAGTTCACCTGCTCGACACACATATGAATCTTTATGGGCGCCACATTGAGGTGGTGCTGAAGCAGAAGATTCGCGACGAACAGCGTTTCGCTTCGCTGGACGCGCTGAAAGAACAAATTGCGAAAGATGTGGTGACGGCCCGCCAATTTTTTGGGCTAAAAACACCGGTTTAATGACCGAAATACGGAACCGAGAATCTGATGAGTGACTATAAATCTACCCTGAATTTGCCGGAAACGGGGTTCCCGATGCGTGGCGATCTGGCCAAACGCGAACCGGGAATGCTGCAACGTTGGTATGATGACAACCTGTACGGCATCATCCGCGCAGCCAAAAAAGGGAAAAAAACCTTTATCCTGCATGATGGCCCTCCATATGCGAACGGCAGCATTCATATTGGTCACTCAGTTAACAAGATTCTGAAAGATATTATCGTTAAGTCGAAAGGCATGGCGGGCTTTGACTCGCCGTATGTTCCCGGCTGGGACTGCCACGGCTTACCGATTGAGCACAAAGTTGAGCAGATGATTGGCAAGCCGGGCGAGAAAGTCAGCGCAGCTGAATTCCGCGCAGCCTGCCGCAACTACGCGGCGGAGCAGGTTGAAGGCCAGAAGAAGGACTTCATCCGCCTTGGCGTGCTCGGTGACTGGGATCGTCCTTATCTGACCATGAATTTCCAGACCGAAGCCAACATCATTCGCGCGCTGGGCAAGATTATCGGTAATGGCCATCTGCACAAAGGCGCCAAGCCGGTGCACTGGTGCATGGACTGCCGTTCCGCGCTGGCGGAAGCGGAAGTGGAGTATTACGACAAAACCTCACCTTCTATCGACGTGATGTTTAACGCGCTGGACGCCGATGCGGTACGCGCGAAGTTTGGCGTTGCGGCGTCAGAAGGCCCGGTTTCACTGGTTATCTGGACCACCACGCCGTGGACCATGCCGGCAAACCGCGCCATCTCGCTGCATCCGGAATTCGACTACCAGCTGGTGCAGATTGCCGGCCGCAGCCTGATCCTCGCGAAAGATCTGGTGGAATCGGTGCTGAAACGCGCAGGCATCAGTGAGTGGCAGGTGCTGGGCGAATGCAAAGGCGCCGCGCTGGAGCTGCAGCTGTTCCAGCATCCGTTCCTTGAGCAGATCCAGTCGAAAGTGGTGCTGGGCGAGCACGTCACGCTGGACGCCGGTACCGGTGCGGTGCACACCGCGCCAGGCCACGGTCCGGATGACTATGTGATCGGCCAGAAGTACGGCATCGAAACCGCTAACCCGGTCGGACCGGACGGCGCGTATCTGCCGGGCACCTATCCAACCCTGGATGGCGTTAACGTATTTAAAGCCAACGACATGATCGTTGCGCTGCTGCAGGAGAAAGGCGCGCTGCTGCACGTGGAAAAACTGCTGCACAGCTATCCGCACTGCTGGCGTCATAAAACGCCGATCATCTTCCGTGCTACGCCGCAGTGGTTTATCAGCATGGATCAGAAAGGCCTGCGTGCGCAGTCGCTGAAAGAGATCAAAGGCGTGCAGTGGATCCCGGACTGGGGCCAGGCGCGTATCGAAGCGATGGTCGCTAACCGTCCGGACTGGTGCATCTCGCGTCAGCGCACCTGGGGCGTGCCGATGGCGCTGTTCGTCCATAAAGAGAGCGAGCAGCTGCACCCGGATACGCTGGAGCTGATGGAGAAAGTGGCGCAGCGCGTCGAGCAGGACGGTATTCAGGCGTGGTGGGATCTCGATCCGCGCGATCTGATGGGCGATGACGCCGATCACTACGTCAAAGTGCCGGATACCCTCGACGTCTGGTTTGACTCCGGATCGACCAGCTTCTCGGTGGTGGATGCGCGTCCGGAATTTGACGGGCACGCACCGGATATGTATCTGGAAGGCTCGGATCAGCATCGCGGCTGGTTCATGTCGTCGCTGATGATCTCCACGGCGATGAAAGGCAAAGCGCCTTACCGTCAGGTACTGACCCACGGCTTCACCGTCGACGGTCAGGGCCGCAAAATGTCGAAATCAATCGGCAACACCGTGGCACCGCAGGATGTGATGGACAAGCTGGGCGCGGATATTCTGCGTCTGTGGGTGGCCTCAACCGACTACTCCGGTGAGATGGCAGTATCTGACGAAATCCTGAAACGGGCCGCCGACAGCTATCGCCGTATCCGTAACACTGCGCGCTTCCTGCTGGCGAACCTTGCTGGCTTCAACCCGGCGACCGACTGCGTCAGTCCGGAAGAGATGGTAGTGGTGGATCGCTGGGCCGTAGGCCGTGCGCTGGCGGCGCAGCAGGACATTGTGCAGTCGTACGAGAACTACGATTTCCACGAAGTGGTGCAGCGTCTGATGCACTTCTGCTCCATCGAGATGGGCTCGTTCTACCTCGACGTGATCAAAGATCGTCAGTACACCGCGAAGGGCGACAGCCTGGCGCGTCGCAGCTGTCAGACCGCGCTGTGGCATATCGCTGAAGCGCTGGTGCGCTGGATGGCGCCGATCATGTCGTTCACCGCGGATGAGATCTGGGGCTATCTGCCTGGCGAGCGTCCACAGTACGTGTTCACCGAAGAGTGGTATCAGGGCCTGTTTGGTCTGGCGCAGGATGAAGCGCTGAATGATGCTTACTGGGCAGAACTGCTGAAAGTGCGCGGTGAAGTGAATAAGGTGATCGAGCAGGCGCGCAGCGACAAGCGCATCGGCGGCGCACTCGAAGCCACCGTCACGCTGTACGCGGATCCGGAACTGGCGGCGAAGCTGCAGGCGCTGGGCGATGAGCTGCGTTTCGTGCTGCTGACTTCGGGCGCGACCGTGGCGGATTACGTGACGGCCAGCGACGAAGCGCAGCAGAGCGAACTGTTAAAAGGTCTGAAAATCGCGCTGCACAAAGCAGAAGGCGAGAAATGTCCGCGCTGCTGGCATTACACTACTGACGTCGGCCAGAATCCGGAGCATGCTGCGGTGTGTGGACGTTGCTACACCAACGTAGCCGGAAACGGTGAAGTGCGGAAATTTGCCTGATGAGTAAACTGTGCTCAACCGGACTGCGCTGGATATGGCTGGTTCTGGTGGTGATCGTGGTCGATTTTGCCAGCAAGCAGTGGGTCATGAACAACATGATGCTGCATGAAACCCAGCCGCTGATGCCGTTCCTGAACCTGTTCTATGCGCACAACTATGGCGCGGCGTTCAGCTTCCTGGCAGACAAAGGCGGCTGGCAGCGCTGGTTCTTTGCCGGTATCGCCATCGCCATTGTGGTGTCGCTGCTGGTGATGATGTATCGCAATCGCGCCAGCAATAAATTAACCAATATTGCCTACGCGCTGATTATCGGCGGGGCGCTGGGTAACCTGTTTGATCGTGCCTGGCACGGCTTTGTGGTCGACTTTATCGACTTCTATGTCGGTGACTGGCACTTCGCCACCTTTAACATTGCCGATTGCGGTATCTGCATCGGTGCGGCGCTGGTGGTGCTGGAGGGCTTTCTGAGCCCGAAAGGCAAACAGGTCACGAATAAATAAGGGTAACAGATGACAGACATCGTTCAGCGCGACAGCGCGCTGCTGGTGCATTTTACACTGAAGCTGGAGGATGGCTCGACGGCTGAATCCACGCGCGCCAACGGCAAGCCTGCGCTGTTCCGTCTGGGAGATGGCAGCCTGTCGGCGGCGCTGGAGCAGGAGCTGGTCGGTCGTAAAGTGGGCGATCAGCACGCCTTTACGCTGGAGCCGGAAGACGCCTTTGGCGCTGCCAGCCCGGATCTGATCCAGTACTTCTCGCGCCGTGATTTCATCGACGCGGGCGAGCCGGAAGTCGGTGCCATCATGCTGTTCAGCGGCATGGGCGGCAGCGAGATGCCGGGCGTGATTCGTGAAATTTCCGGTGACTCGATTACCGTCGATTTCAACCATCCGCTGGCGGGTCAGCGCATTAAATTTGAGATTGAAGTGCTGGAGATCGATCCGGTGCTGGAGGCCAGCGATGCAAATCCTGTTAGCTAACCCACGCGGTTTCTGTGCAGGCGTCGACCGCGCTATCAGCATTGTCGAGCGGGCGCTGGAGATGTATGGCGCGCCAATTTACGTGCGCCATGAAGTGGTGCATAACCGCTACGTGGTCAGCAGTCTGCGCGAGCGCGGTGCGATCTTCATTGAAGAGATCAGTGAAGTTCCGGACAACGCCATCCTGATTTTCTCGGCACACGGCGTTTCCCAGGCCGTGCGGGCCGAAGCGAAAGCGCGCAGCCTCACCATGCTGTTTGACGCCACCTGTCCGCTGGTGACCAAGGTGCATATGGAAGTGGCGCGTGCCAGCCGTAAAGGCGTGGAAGCGATCCTCATCGGCCACGCCGGCCATCCGGAAGTGGAAGGCACCATGGGTCAGTACAGCAATCCGAACGGCGGCATGTATCTGGTGGAGTCGCCAGAGGATGTGTTTAAGCTGCAGGTAAAAGATGAAAACAACCTGTGCTTTATGACGCAGACCACGCTGTCGGTGGATGATACCTCGGACGTGATCGATGCGCTGCGTCAGCGCTTCCCGGCAATCATTGGACCGCGTAAGGATGATATCTGCTACGCCACCACCAACCGCCAGGAAGCGGTGCGCGTGCTGGCGCAGGATGCGGAGGTGGTTCTGGTGGTCGGCTCGAAAAACTCCTCCAACTCGAATCGTCTGGCGGAGCTGGCGCAGCGTGCCGGCAAGCTGGCGAAGCTGATTGATTCTGCGGATGATATTCAGGAAGAGTGGGTCAAAGGCGTGCAGTGTATCGGCGTTACCGCCGGCGCTTCGGCTCCGGATATTCTGGTGCAGCAGGTGATTCAGCGCCTGCGTGAGCTGGGCGGCGAAGCGGCGATTGAGCTGATTGGCCGTGAAGAGAATATCGTGTTTGAAGTGCCGAAAGAGCTGCGCGTCGACGTACGCAACGTGCAGTAAGCACTTCAATTTGCTGACAGAAACAGGCCGACAATGTTCGGCCTTTTCTTTATCCTTTATCACCTCAGCCGTGACTTCCAGCGGGCGGGATTGCTTTTACTGATAATCTATCGCGGCTGGCCTAAAATTCTTATTATCCCGTTATTATTGTGGCGTGACTGTTATCTGACCGTTAACCTGTTTACGCTTTGCATGCATAGTTTTGTATCAGGAATGAATAAATATGAGTGAAATCCGCATTGCTATTGTTGGTGCGCCGGGTCGCATGGGACGCAATCTGATTCAGGCCGCACAGCAGGCGGAAGGCGTGGTGTTAGGCGCGGCGCTGGCGCGCAGCGGTTCCTCGCTGCTGGGGGCGGATGCCGGTGAACTGGCGGGAATCGGCAAAACCGGCGTACGGGTGACCGACGATCTGCGGCAGGTGGTGAATGATTTCGATGTGCTGATCGATTTCACCCGTCCGGAAGGCACGCTGGAATATCTGGCGTTCTGCCGTCAGCATCAAAAAGCGATGGTGATTGGCACCACCGGTTTTGATGAAGCCGGTAAGGCAGCCATCCGTGAAGCGGCTGAAGAGATTGGCATCGTGTTTGCCGCGAACTTCAGCGTAGGCGTCAATCTGGTGCTTAACCTGTTACAGCAGGCGGCAAAAGTGATGGGCGACTATGCGGATATCGAGATTGTGGAAGCGCATCACCGCCACAAAGTGGATGCGCCATCAGGCACGGCGCTGGCGATGGGAGAGGCGATTGCCGACGCCATGCACTGGAAGCTGGATGAGCACGCGGTTTACGCGCGCGAAGGCCATACCGGCGAGCGCAAGGCGCAAACCATCGGCTTTGCCACCGTGCGCGCGGGCGATATTGTCGGTGAGCACACCGCGATGTTTGCGGATATCGGCGAGCGCGTAGAGATTACGCACAAGGCTTCCAGCCGCATGACCTTCGCCAATGGGGCCGTTAAAGCCGCTGCATGGTTGAAAGATAAAAAATCCGGCCTTTATGATATGCGTGATGTGCTGGATTTATCGATGTTGTGAGTGTTGTGAACCATCGTGATGTGGTTATTTCAATCGGTAAGATATTGATTGAACAGGGCAATGTTTTCATTGCCCTTTATTTTGTCTGTAAAATGGCAAGCTGAAAGTGATTTTTGTTTATGATGGTTATTTTTGTGATTTATCTGCACGTTTTTTCATGTTGAGTGGCTTTTTTTGACCATTTGGTCAAAAATTTACGCAGTTAGCCGGTGTTTTGCCATTAATTGCGTCAGGCAACCGATTATTTATCGGAGATCTCTCACTATTTTGTCGCCTTGCTTCACTTTTAACATTCAGTAGCCCAAAATATACAAAAAAATAACCGCTCAGGGTAGACAATCACCAGGTCGATCATTAGAATGCGCGCAATTTGCCAAAAATCGAGCGGTCAGGCGGTTTTTGCATTGATTCAGCGCATCATTTTGAATTAATATGCAGATATTGTGACTGTTTATTCCCTGGAGGATGTTTTGATTAAGTCAGCGCTCTTGGTTCTGGAAGACGGAACCCAATTCCACGGTCGGGCCATCGGGGCAACGGGATCGGCAGTGGGGGAGGTCGTTTTCAATACGTCAATGACCGGTTATCAAGAAATCCTCACTGATCCCTCCTATTCCCGCCAGATCGTCACCCTCACTTATCCTCATATCGGCAACGTTGGTGCCAATGCCGCCGATGAAGAATCCAGTCAAATCCATGCTCAGGGCCTCGTCATCCGCGATCTGCCGCTGATTACCAGCAACTTCCGTAGCGAAGAGAGCCTGTCAGCCTATCTGCAGCGCAACAATATTGTCGGTATCGCCGATATCGATACGCGCAAACTGACGCGCCTGCTGCGTGAGAAAGGGGCGCTGAACGGCTGCATCATCGCTGGCGACAGCCCGGATGCGGCGCTGGCGCTGCAGAAAGCCCAGGCGTTTCCGGGCCTGAAAGGCATGGACCTGGCGAAAGAAGTGACCACGGCGGAAACCTACGCGTGGCAGCAGGGGAGCTGGGCGCTGAAAGGCGGCCTGCCTGAGCAGCAAAGCGCTGACGCGCTGCCGTTCCACGTGGTGGCTTATGACTACGGCGCCAAGCGCAACATTCTGCGCATGCTGGTGGATCGCGGCTGTCGCCTGACGGTTGTCCCGGCGCAAACGCCGGCTGATGAGGTGCTGGCGCTGAATCCGGACGGGATTTTCCTGTCGAATGGCCCTGGCGACCCGGAGCCGTGCGACTACGCCATCAGCGCGATTCAGGCTTTCCTGAAAACCGACATTCCGGTGTTTGGTATCTGTCTTGGCCATCAGCTGCTGGCGCTGGCCAGCGGTGCGAAAACCGTGAAGATGAAACTTGGCCATCACGGTGGCAACCATCCGGTGAAAGACCTCGATAACAATACTGTGATGATCACCGCGCAGAACCACGGTTTTGCCGTCGATGAAACCAACCTGCCGGCTAACCTGCGCGTGACCCATGTTTCCCTGTTTGACCAGACCGTACAGGGTATTCACCGCACCGACAAACCGGCGTTCAGCTTCCAGGGACATCCGGAAGCCAGCCCAGGCCCGCACGATGCGGCGCCGCTGTTCGATCACTTTATCGAACTGATCGAAGCTTACCGTTCTAACGCGAAGTAATCAGGAGCCCACGATGCCAAAACGTACTGACATAAAATCTATCCTGATCCTTGGCGCTGGCCCGATTGTGATTGGCCAGGCATGTGAATTCGACTATTCAGGTGCGCAGGCGTGTAAAGCGCTGCGTGAAGAGGGTTACCGCGTCATTCTGGTGAACTCTAACCCGGCCACCATTATGACTGACCCGGAAATGGCGGATGCGACCTACATCGAGCCTATCCACTGGGAAGTAGTGCGTAAAATCATTGAAAAAGAGCGCCCGGATGCGGTGCTGCCGACCATGGGTGGCCAGACCGCGCTGAACTGTGCGCTGGAGCTGGAGCGCCAGGGCGTGCTGGCCGAGTTTGGCGTGACCATGATTGGTGCCACCGCCGATGCGATTGATAAAGCCGAAGACCGTCGCCGCTTCGACGTGGCGATGAAGAGCATCGGCCTGGATACCGCACGTTCCGGTATCGCGCACACCATGGAAGAAGCGCTGGCGGTAGCGGAGGAGGTCGGTTTCCCGTGCATCATTCGTCCGTCGTTTACCATGGGCGGCACCGGTGGCGGTATCGCTTACAACCGCGAAGAGTTTGAAGAGATTTGCGAGCGCGGCCTCGATCTGTCGCCAACCAATGAGCTGCTGATTGATGAGTCGCTGATTGGCTGGAAAGAGTACGAGATGGAAGTGGTGCGTGATAAAAACGACAACTGCATCATCGTCTGCTCGATCGAAAACTTTGACGCCATGGGGATTCACACCGGTGACTCCATCACCGTGGCGCCTGCCCAAACGCTGACCGACAAAGAGTATCAAATCATGCGTAACGCCTCGCTGGCGGTACTGCGTGAAATCGGTGTCGAAACCGGCGGTTCCAACGTCCAGTTCTCGGTGAACCCGAAAGATGGCCGCCTGATCGTTATTGAGATGAACCCGCGCGTGTCGCGTTCTTCAGCGCTGGCCTCGAAAGCGACCGGCTTCCCGATTGCCAAAGTCGCGGCCAAGCTGGCGGTGGGCTTCACCCTCGATGAACTGATGAACGACATCACCGGTGGCCGTACGCCGGCCTCGTTCGAGCCGTCCATCGACTACGTCGTCACCAAGATTCCCCGCTTCAACTTCGAGAAGTTTGCCGGTGCCAATGACCGTCTGACCACGCAGATGAAGTCGGTTGGTGAAGTGATGGCGATTGGCCGCACGTTCCAGGAGTCGATGCAGAAAGCGCTGCGCGGTCTGGAAGTGGGCGCCAGCGGTTTCGACCCGAAAGTGGATCTGGATGATGGCGAAGCCCTGACCCGTATCCGCCGCGAGCTGAAAGATGCCGGTTCTGACCGCATCTGGTATATCGCTGATGCGTTCCGTGCCGGCATGTCAGTCGACGGCGTGTTCAACCTGACCAACGTTGACCGCTGGTTCCTGGTGCAGATTGAAGAGCTGGTGCGCCTGGAAGAGCAGGTGGCGCGCGAAGGTGTCAACTCGCTGAGCGCGGATTTCCTGCGTGCGCTGAAGCGTAAAGGCTTTGCCGATGTGCGCCTGGCAACGCTGGCGGGCGTGGCGGAGAGTGAAATCCGCAAGCTGCGTCATCAGTTCAACCTGCATCCGGTTTACAAGCGCGTGGATACCTGTGCGGCAGAGTTCGCCACGGACACCGCCTACATGTACTCCACCTATGAAGAAGAGTGCGAAGCCAATCCTAATCAGGATCGCGACAAAATCATGATTCTGGGCGGCGGGCCAAACCGTATCGGTCAGGGCATTGAGTTCGATTACTGCTGCGTGCATGCAGCGCTGGCGCTGCGTGAAGACGGTTACGAAACCATTATGGTCAACTGTAACCCGGAAACCGTGTCAACCGATTACGACACCTCAGACCGTCTCTACTTCGAGCCGGTAACGCTGGAAGACGTGCTGGAGATCGTGCGCATCGAGCAGCCAAAAGGCGTTATCGTGCAGTACGGTGGCCAGACGCCGCTGAAGCTGGCGCGCGCGCTGGAAGCGGCTGGCGTGCCGGTAATTGGTACCAGTCCGGATGCCATTGACCGCGCGGAAGACCGTGAGCGTTTCCAGCAGGCAGTGGATCGCCTGAAACTGAAACAGCCAGCTAACGCCACGGTGGCGACGCTGGAACAGGCGGTAGAGAAAGCCGCAGGGATTGGCTATCCGCTGGTGGTGCGTCCTTCTTATGTGCTGGGCGGCCGGGCGATGGAAATCGTCTATGACGAAGTGGATCTTAAGCGCTACTTCCAGACTGCGGTGTCCGTGTCCAACGATGCGCCAGTGCTGCTGGATCGCTTCCTTGATGACGCGGTGGAAGTGGACGTCGATGCGATTTGCGACGGCGAACGCGTGCTGATTGGTGGCATCATGGAACACATTGAGCAGGCGGGCGTGCACTCCGGTGACTCGGCCTGTTCGCTGCCAGCGTACACCCTGAGCACTGAGATTCAGAACGTGATGCGCCAGCAGGTGGAAAAGCTGGCTTTCGAACTCAACGTACGTGGTCTGATGAACGTGCAGTTTGCGGTCAAGGACAACGAAGTTTACCTGATTGAGGTGAACCCACGTGCCGCGCGTACCGTGCCGTTTGTCTCCAAAGCCACCGGCGTGCCGCTGGCGAAAGTGGCTGCGCGCGTGATGGCTGGCAAAACCCTGGCTGAACAGGGCGTGACCGAAGAGGTGATTCCGCCGTACTACTCGGTGAAAGAAGTGGTGCTGCCGTTCAACAAATTCCCGGGCGTGGACCCGATTCTTGGTCCGGAAATGCGTTCGACCGGTGAAGTGATGGGCGTGGGCCGCACCTTCGCGGAAGCATTCAGCAAAGCTATGCTCGGCGCGCAGAGCAATATGAAGAAGCAGGGGCGTGCGCTGCTGTCGGTGCGTGAAGGCGACAAGAAACGTATTGTTGACCTGGCCGCGAAGCTGCAGAAGTTTGGCTTCGAGCTGGATGCGACGCACGGTACCGCCGTGGTGCTGGGTGAAGCCGGCATCAATCCGCGCCTGGTGAACAAGGTGCACGAAGGGCGTCCGCACATTCAGGATCGCCTGAAGAACGGTGAGTACACCTACATCGTCAACACCACCGCAGGACGTCAGGCGATTGAGGATTCGAAACTGATTCGCCGCAGCGCGCTGCAGTACAAAGTGCATTACGACACCACGCTGAACGGTGGTTTTGCTACCGCGATGGCGCTGAATGCGGATCCGACCGAAAAAGTAATTTCGGTGCAGGAAATGCACGCGCAGATCAAAGGCTAAACCGACTGCTCTGTAACTAAACGGCCCCGCGCGGGCCGTTTTTTTTGGCCTGTTTTGCCTGTGCTGCATAAGGTTATACGTTACAAATCTATTGATTTGACATAATTTTTATCAGTTGATGCGAAACCAGTTACATTCAGGCGCATCCGCACAAAATTATAAATACCTCTCCGCTAAGCGCACCGTACTATTCCGCAGCTCAATCATAGAGCGCTCACCTTTACGGGATATAAAAATGAAAATGCGTGCTTTCACTCTCAGCGCAGTGGCTGCGTTACTTGTTGCTGCACCTCTCGCCAGTCAGGCGGAAATCACCCTGCTGAAGCAGGATCCGCAGGCCGGCGATCCGCTTAGCCGTCTCGATTTCAAAGTGGGCGGCAGTATTCGTCCGCAGTATCTGCATCAGAACGGGGTTAACGATAAATCTTATAAGCGTAACGGCTACGACGGCGGTTCACGTTTCCGCTTCAGCGCCAACTACTACCTGTTTGACGATGTCAGCTGGGTGGGTTACTACGAGCTGGGCGTTAACTTCCCTGCCTGGTGGGGCTGGGATAACCACTATGCGGACGGTGCCCATAACACCACGCGTCGCCAGCTGTATACCGGTTTCAAAAGCGCATCGCTTGGCGAGCTCTATTTTGGCCAGCAGAACAGCGTTTATTACGATGTCGTCGGCGCTAAAACCGATATCTGGGACTACGATATGCTGGCCCAGGCACCGGGTAACGGCATCAACGGTGACTACGACGGATCTTACCGCTCGCGCAAGATGCTGAAGTATAAAAACACCTTTGGCGATGCGGATGTCTATGCCGCTTATCTGTTTGAAGATGACGACTATCTGCCGGGCAACGGCCTGCGCTACAAGCGCAAGGGCGGCGGTTCGCTGGGCGTGAACTATCACATCACCAAAGATCTGGCGTGGGGCACCGCGTGGAACTACACCCGCGCGGATATCCGCAATCAGGGCAATGGTGACAGCAAGCGTTACGACCAGAATATCTACGGCACCGCGCTGAGCTGGACGCCGGACAACTGGACGCTGTCCGCCGGTGCGGGCTGGTATGAGAACTTCTCGCCAACTAAACGCAACACCGTTAACAACTACTTCGCGGATGATGCGTGGGGCGTTGAATACTTCGCCGGTTATAAATTCCCGATCGGCCAGTATGCTGTAAAGAGCATCCAGCCTTACTTCATGGGCGATCGCCTGGAGTTCGTCAACGGACGTAACTACAAGCGTATCGATAACGGCGTGGGCGTCAGCGCGCAGCTCGACTACGGTTTCCGCGTCGACTACGAGTACGTGATCACCTCCAGTACCGATAAATCTCTGGGCAACGTTAATCTGGTGCGCCTGCGCTACGATTTCTGATGCGTAAATCAACGGCTCCTGCGGGAGCTGTTTTTTTTGGCGGGCACAGTGCGCTTTTCTTTACACAGCGCACGGTCAGCGCGGAGCATCACCCTGAGTTGTAGCGCCTTCACCGCGAATTCTGGCGGCTCTTTCCGCTAACGGCCGCAAAGCCGGAGTAAAACTCTGTCGCTCAGACAAAACGCCGAGCCAAGCGGGCTTTACGTAAATAGCACGGTCGTCCTATCGACGAAAGTTTCACCTTTACGTATCATTGCGCCAATTTTTTTCCTGTAGGTCTTTTAACATGATTAGTTTGATCGCGGCACTGGCAGCAGATCGTATTATTGGCATGGAAAACGCCATGCCATGGCACCTGCCTGCCGACCTCGCGTGGTTCAAGCGCAACACGCTGAACAAACCGGTGATTATGGGCCGTCTGACCTTTGAATCGATTGGTCGTCCGTTACCGGGACGTCTGAATATTGTGGTCAGCAGCCAGCCCGGCAACCATGACGGCGTGACCTGGGTGACGTCGCCGGAAGAAGCGATTGCCGCAGCGGGTGAGGCAGAAGAGATCATGGTGATTGGCGGTGGCCGGATTTATGCGCAGATGCTGGCGCGCGCCGATCGTCTCTATCTGACGCATATCGATGCGGAAGTGGAAGGCGACACCCAGTTCCCGGATTACGAGCCGGACGAGTGGCAGTCGACGTTCAGTGAGTTCCACGATGCCGATGCGCAGAATTCGCACAGTTACTGCTTTGAGATTCTGGATCGCCGCCGTTGAGAGTGGCCAGGTGCGCATGAATGCGCAGCCTGTAAAAACGGTGCAATATGAATGCGCACCCTACAACGGCAGGGATCAAGCGCTGTTTTTGACGCGATAAACCCGTGCAATATCAGGCTGATGGCTGTCACGGTACAGATGGTCGTTGTAGGGTCGCCATTTATGGTGACCAAAAAAAAGCCCCGCTAACATCGCGGGGCTTTTTGTTTACTGCATATCGCTCAGGGGGGAGGGCGCATTCACCGCGCTTTCCGCCATGGCCTTGTCACGGTTCGAGACCTGGGTGTAATACTGGCCGCTCTCCCAGTGCAGCAGGGTCAGCGTTCCGCCCCAGCAGCAGCCGGTGTCGAGCCCGATCACATGCTCTGGCGTGCCTTTTCCTTCCAGCGAAGCCCAGTGACCAAAGATTTGCGTATAATCGCTGCTGATTTTGCCGGGCACCTGGAACCACGGTTTCAGCGGCGGCGGCGCTGAGGCGGGCGCCTCTTTGCAGATCATATCGAGCTGACCATTGGGGAAACAGAAGCGCATGCGCGTCAGCGCATTGGTGCTGAAACGCAGGCGCGCCAGTCCGCTCAGCTCCGGTGTCCAGTTGTTCGGCATGTCGCCATACATGGCATCGAGAAACAGCGGATAGCTGTCGCTGGACAAGACCGCCTCAACTTCACGCGCGCACTGCTGTGCCGTCTCCAGATCCCACTGCGGCGTAATGCCAGCATGCGCCATCAGCAGCTTTTTCTCTTCATCCACCTGCAGCAGCGGCTGGCGACGCAGCCAGTTAATCAGCTCGTCGGCATCGTCCGCTTCCAGCAGGGGCGTCAGGCGATCCTTGGGCTTGTTACGGCTGATACCGGCATACACTGCCAGCAAATGCAGGTCATGATTGCCCAGCACCATGCGCACACAGTCTCCGAGCGACCTGAGGTAGCGCAGTACCTCAAGCGAACCCGGACCGCGCGCCACCAGGTCGCCGGTCAGCCATAGCTCGTCCTGCTGCGCATCGAAATTGACCTGCGCCAGCAGCGCACGTAACTCGTCATAACAGCCGTGAATATCGCCAATCAGGTATGTACTCATTAAGTCAGTCCGATGAAAACGCGCCGCCCGGACTGGCCGGGCGGAGGAGGAATTAGTGAATGTGGGTTTGCACCGCGAGGCGGAACACCGGGATCTCCACGTGGAAGGTCTCGCCCTCTTCGTCGATCATCACATAGTGTCCCTGCATGGTGCCCATCGGCGTTTCCAGAACCGCACCGCTGGTGTACTGAAACTCATTGCCGGGCGCGATATGCGGCTGCTCACCGACCACGCCTTCACCCTGCACTTCGGTCTCGCGCCCGTTGCCATTAGTGATCAGCCAGTAGCGACTGCGCAGCTGCACGCTGTTGCGCCCGAGGTTACGGATGGTGATGGTGTAGGCGAACACGTAGCGATCCTCATCGGGAGAGGATTGCGATTCCACATACTGACTCAGTACCTGAACACAAACGCGGGCCAGTTCACTCATGCACTCAGTTCTCCGCAGATTCAGCCTGATGATTGCCCAGCCAGTTTGCCAGCTGGCAATACTGCGCCACGGTGACATTTTCTGCCCGCAGCGAGGCGTCGATGTTGAGTTCATCCAGCGCACCGGCCGTGAACAGGTGTCCCAGGCTGTTACGCAGGGTTTTGCGTCGCTGACCAAACGCTTCGGTGGTGATGCGGCTCAGTAAACGCACATCGCTGACCGGATACGGTGGCTGGGTAAAGGGCACCAGACGCACTACCGCCGAATCCACTTTCGGTGGCGGGGTGAACGATTGTGGTGGCACTTCCAGCACCGGAATCACCTGACAATAATATTGCGCCATCACGCTGAGACGCCCGTAAGCTTTGCTGCCCGGGCCGGCTACCAGACGGTTAACCACCTCTTTCTGCAGCATGAAGTGCATATCTTTAATCGAACCAGTATAGCTGAAAAGGTGGAACATCAGCGGCGTCGAGATGTTGTACGGCAGGTTGCCAAACACGCGCAGCGGCTGACCCTGCTCCTTCGACAGCGCGGAGAAGTCGAAGGTCATCGCATCCTGCTGATAAATCGTCAGCTTAGGGCCGAGGAACGGATGCGTCTGCAAACGCGCGGCAAGGTCGCGGTCCAGCTCGACGACAGTCAGCGCATCAAGACGCTCGCCCACCGGCTCGGTTAACGCACCCAGCCCTGGGCCAATCTCCACCATGGCTTCACCCTTTTGCGGATGAATAGCGGAGACGATGCTGTCGATAATGTACTGATCGTTCAGGAAGTTCTGCCCGAAACGTTTACGGGCGTAGTGCCCCTGATGGACGCGATTATTCATTACTGCTCTTGATCATAGTGATGGCGAGGTTAAGCGCCGTAATAAAGCTGCCCGGCTCTGCGCTGCCCAGACCGGCGAGTTCCAGCGCGGTGCCGTGGTCAACAGAGGTACGGATAAATGGCAGGCCGAGGGTGATATTCACCGCGCGACCAAATCCCTGAAATTTTAGCACCGGCAGGCCCTGGTCGTGATACATCGCCAGCACCGCATCAGCGTGCTGCAGATATTTCGGCTGAAACAGTGTATCCGCCGGTAACGGACCGGTGAGCTGCAGGCCCTGCTGGCGCAGTTCGTCGAGCGCCGGAATGATGGTATCGATCTCTTCCCGGCCCATGTGGCCGCTTTCGCCGGCATGCGGGTTGAGCCCGCAGACAAAGATATGCGGCTGCGGAATGCCAAACTTACGCTGCAAATCCTGATGCAGGATGGTGATCACTTCATGCAGGCTGTCACGGGTGATGGCGTCCGCGACATCTTTCAGCGGCAGATGCGTGGTGGCCAGCGCCACGCGCAACGCTTCGGTCGCCAGCATCATCACCACGCGATCGCCACCGGCGCGCTCAGCAAAGAACTCGGTGTGGCCGGTGAAGGGGATGCCGGCGTCATTGATCACGCCTTTGTGCACCGGACCGGTTACCAGCGCGGCAAACTCGCCGCTGAGGCAGCCGTCGCAGGCGCGGGCCAGCGTCTCCAGTACGTAATGACCGTTGGCGACCGTCAGTTCGCCGGCGGTCACCGGCTGCGCCGTCGCGATGGACAGCAGCGTCAGCGTACCGGCCTGCTGCGGCTGTGGTGCCACGCCGGGCTGATAGTCACGCAGCGTCAGCGGCAAACCCAGTTGAGCCGCGCGCTGGCGCAGCACGTCGCCGTCTGCGCACACCACCAGCTCCACCGGCCAGTCACGCTGAGCCAGCGCAACGGCGAGATCGGGACCAATCCCGGCGGGTTCGCCGGGCGTGATCGCCACACGATAATTACTGACCATTGCCATCCAGAATCTTCACGTAAGCACTGGCGCGCTGTTCCTGCATCCAGGTTTGCGCTTCTTCGGCAAACTTACGGTTGAACAGCAGACGGTACGCGCGCTCTTTCTGCGCGGCATCGGTTTTATCCACCTGACGGGTATCCAGCAGCTGAATCAGGTGCCAGCCGAAGGAGGAGTGCACCGGCGCACTGACCTGGCCTTTCTGCAGCTTCAGCAGCGCATCACGGAACGCCGGATCGTAGATTTCCGGTGACGCCCAGCCGAGGTCGCCGCCCTGGTTCGCGGAACCCGGATCGTCGGAGAACTGTTTCGCGGCAGCGGCGAAGGTGGTTTTGCCACTCTTGATGTCTGCGGCGATCTGTTCAATCTTCTGACGTGCCTGATCGTCGGTAAGGATCGGTGACGGCTTCAGCAGAATGTGGCGGGCATGCACTTCGGTGACCGAAATGTTTTTGCTCTCACCGCGCAGGTCGTTCACTTTCAGGATATGGAAGCCAACGCCGGAGCGGATTGGGCCGACGATGTCGCCTTTCTTCGCGCTGCTCAGCGCCTGCGAGAACAGCGTTGGCAGCTCTTCAATTTTGCCCCAGCCCATGTTGCCGCCTTTCAGCGCCTGCGGATCGGCAGAGTAGGTCACGGCCAGTTTACCGAAATCGGCACCGCCTTTCAGTTCACCCACCAGCTGACGCGCCAGCGCTTCCTGGTCATCAACCTGCTGCTGGGTTGGATTTTCCGGCAGCGGCAGCAGAATCTGACTGATGTTAAGTTCGGTGCCCTGGGTATTCTGCGAGCCAATCTGCTTAGCCAGCGTATCCACTTCCTGCGGCAGAATGGTGACACGACGGCGCACTTCATTGTTACGCACTTCAGAGATCAGCATCTCTTTGCGGATCTGCGCGCGATAATCGTTGTAGTTCATCCCGTCATAGGCCAGACGGCTGCGCAGCTGATCAACGCTCATGCGGTTCTGCGCGGCGATATTCTGGATCGCCTGATCCAGTTGCTGATCGCTCACCTGCAGACCGGCTTTTTCGCCCATCTGCAGAATGATGGCGTCCATGACCTGGCGTTCAAGGATCTGATGACGCAGGGTTTTGTCATCCGGCAGCTGCTGACCAGCCTGCTGCGCCTGTGACTTCACCGTGCGCAGCATGTTGTCTACGTCACTTTCCAGCACCACGCCGTTGTTCACGACTGCGGCAACTTTATCGACCATCTGTGGGGCTGCGAACGCAGTGTTAGCGGTGATCGCCACACCAAGAATCAGCATTCTCCAGTTCTTCATACTTTATCCATTGTTGTTTCCGCACTGCGGGATAGCCTGTCAAATATCACAACATCAGAAAGCGCGCTGATAAGGGATGATGCCCTGACGCAGCATTTCATTGGTGCCTAAGCCATAGTTAGAACTCAGACCACGCAGCTCAATGTTGAATGAGATTTGGTTGTCATACTTGCTGTCGTTGTTTTCCCAACCGTTGATCTTGCGTTCGTAACCCAGACGAATGGCGTAGCAGCAGGAGCTGTACTGCAGACCGACTAACTGCTCGGCCGGACGGCTGTTGCGGGTGTCATAGTAGTAACCACCCACCAGCGACCAGGCATCGGCAATCGGCCAGCTGGCCGTGGCGCCCACCTGCGAAATACCGTTTTTGTAGATCTTCTGGTAGCTAGGGTTGTCAATCAAACCAGAATCACTCAACGCCTGCGCCACATACTCCGGGCTGCTGTAGCGGTAGCTCAGCTGCACCATACGGTCGGCATCACGACGGTATTCCACAATGGCATTGCCCTGGGAAACGTTGTCCAGCCGCGTATCGTATTGCAGGCCGCCGCGCACGCCCCAGCGATCGCTGACTTTCCAGTAAGTATCACCCGCCCACACCAGGCTACCGGTATCATCTTCTTTATTCGTCTGGTTTACGCCGGTACGAGACGGGGTAAACGAGTAGATTTGACCCACGGAAACGTTAAAACGTTCAACCAGATCGTTATCATAAATACGCGTGGTCACGCCGGTCGCCACTTCGTTAGACGAAGCGATACGATCGAGGCCGCTGTAGGTGCGATCGCGGAACAGGCCGGTGTAGTCGGTCTGCAGCAGCGTGGAGTCGTACGGATAGATGTTGCTCTGGTCGCGATACGGGATATAAAGGTACTGTACGCGCGGTTCCAGCGTCTGGGTGTAGCCTTCAGCCCAGTCCATATTGCGGTCAAATACCAGGCGACCATCAACTTTAAATTGAGGAAGAGTACGGTTTACAGAATCATCAAGTCGTCCGCTTATTCCGTTAGGATTGGCGTCCCAACGGGTGTTATAGCGGTCGATATTGTCTTGCTGATAATGTGTTGCGAGCAGTTTTGCTTCTGTGTCCAGACTCGCCCAGCCATTTGATATAGGCAGGTTCAATGTTGGCTCGATGTGTAGACGAGTCGCTTCTGGCATATCGTTACTAACACTGGTGAATTTCACGGCTTGTGCATAGATTCTGCCGTCAAATGGCCCAATATCATTTTGGTAGAGATTGACGTCGAGCTGTGGCATTGCACGATAGACGTTGCTGCCACTGGTGCTTCCGAATACCTGGAAATCCTTCGTTGAAAGCGTCGCATCCCAGTTGGTGTCAGCGTAGCCTACGCTGAATTTCTGCGTGGCGTAGCCGTCAGTCGAGCTGTAGTACTTCGAATCAAGATCGTTGAAATAATAAGGATCGCTGACTTTGGTGTAGTCGGCGTTGAAGCGCCAGTGCTGATCGTAGACGCCGGAGTGACGCCAGTAGAACAGCCAGCGGTCGTCGTTGCTGTCGTTCTGCACCGACGGTCGCGCGGCTTTATCTTTGTTGTACTGATTGTCAGACGGCAGATAGTCCAGCTCTAACAGGCCGGCACCAAACTGCGTCAGGTAGCGGAACTCGTTCTGCAACTGCAGACCGCGCTTGCTCATGTAGTGCGGCGTAATGGTGGCGTCGGCCTGAGGCGCGATGTTCCAGTAGTACGGCAGCATGAATTCGAAGCCGTTGTTGCTGCCGTATTTCGCGTTGGGGATCAGGAAGCCGGAGCGGCGGCGGTCGCCAATCGGCAACTGCAGATACGGGCTGTAAAACACCGGCACGTTGCCGAGCTTGAAGCGCGCATTCCAGATCTCCGCCACTTCTTCTTCACGGTCCTGAATCACTTCCGAACCGACCACGCTCCAGCTGTTGGAGCCCGGCAGACAGGAGGTAAAGCTGCCGTTTTCCAGAATGGTATAGCGGTTATTACCGCGCAGTTTCATCTGGTCAGCATCACCGCGACCCTGACGGCCGACCATCTGATAATTACCGTTCCACACGTTGGTGTCTTTGGTGTTCAGATTGGACCAGGCTTTCGGACCTTTCAGGATGACCTGGTTGTCGTCATAGTGCACATTACCCAGCGCATCGACGGTACGCACCGGCGTCGTTTGTCCGTCCTGCTGACGCTGATGCAGCTGCATCTCGTCGGCAACCAGACGGCTGTTCCCCTGCTGCACATCAACATTACCGGTGAACACCGCGTCGTTCGGATAGTTCCCTTTTGCTGAGTCAGAGTTGATGGTTACCGGCAGCGAATTCGCGTCGCCACTGACCAGCGGACGATTGTAGCTCGGCACGCCCAGCATACACTGCGACATCAGATCGTCGGCCAGTGCATGCTGACTATAAAGCGCTGCACCAATCATGGTAGCCAGCAGGGTAGGTATACGTTTTTTCATACGCGGTTTCGATAATTCCATGAAAACTGGCATCATGCCGACAATCCGGACAGAGACTAACGTACCGCCCGGCGTTGCGCCAGTGTTAATCCTGCTCTGCCTGCGTTGCCGTTAGGCGCGGAGATAAATGACAGGTATGATAATGCAATTTTCAGCCGCAAGCATGGCGAATTGAGGAGTTTATGCGCTACTGGGGAAAAGTTATTGGTCTGGCTCTCGGCTTACTTTCCGGAGCAGGCTTTTGGGGCATCGTACTGGGTCTGATCATTGGTCATCTGTTTGACAAAGTGCGCAGCGTAAAAGGACAGGCCTACTTCGCCAATAATCAGGCGCGTCAGACGCTGTTCTTCAGCACCACGTTCCAGGTGATGGGCCATCTGACCAAGTCAAAAGGGCGCGTCACCGAAGCGGATATCCAGATTGCCTCTTTATTTATGGATCGCATGCAGCTGCATGGCGAGGCGCGTACCGCGGCGCAGCGTGCGTTTCGTGAAGGTAAGCAGAGCGAATATCCGTTACGTAATAAACTGCGCGAGCTGCGCAGCGCCTGCTTTGGCCGTTTCGATCTGATTCGGATGTTTCTGGAAATTCAAATCCAGGCGGCGTTTGCTGATGGTTCGCTGCATCCCAACGAGCGTCAGGTGCTATACGTCATCGCGGAAGAGCTGGGGATTTCCCGCGCGCAGTTCGACCAGTTCCTGCGCATGATGGAGGGCGGTCAGCAGTTTGGTGGCGGTTCGTCGTACGGCGGCGGCGCTTATCAGCAGGCGAAACGTGGCCCGACGCTGGAAGATGCCTGCAGCGTGCTGGGGGTGAAAAGCAGCGACGACAGCACCACCATCAAGCGCGCTTACCGCAAGCTGATGGCCGAGCACCATCCGGATAAGCTGGTGGCGAAAGGTCTGCCGCCGGAGATGATGGAGATGGCGAAGCAGAAAGCGCAGGAGATTCAGGCCGCGTACGACCTGATTCGCAAAGAGAAGGGCTTTAAATAAGGGGCTGCGGCCCCTTAAAAATCGGCCGGCTGGCGAAACGTCATGCTGTTGCCAAACGCCGGATGGGTAATGGTCAGCGATTCGGCGTGCAGCTGCAGGCGTGGCGCCATGGCTAACGCCTCGGGATGGGCATAGAAGCGATCGCCGAGAATCGGATGCCCCAGCGCCAGCAAATGCACGCGCAGCTGGTGGGAACGGCCGGTGATCGGCTTCAGCTGCACCCGCGCGCTGTTATCGGCGTCATACGCCAGCACCTGATACTCCGTCTGCGCCGGCTTACCCAGCTCTACACTCACCATCTGCTTCGGCCGGTTAGGCCAGTCGCAAATCAGCGGCAGATCGATCATGCCCTGTTCCGCCGCCGGATGTCCCCAGACGCGCGCCACGTACTGCTTCGCGGGCTCGCGCTCGCGAAACTGCCGCTTCAGCTCGCGCTCGGCCGCCTTGGTCAGCGCCACCACAATCACACCGCTGGTGGCCATATCGAGCCGGTGCACCGACTCCGCCTGCGGAAAGTCACGCTGGATGCGCGTCATCACGCTATCCTTGTGCTCCTCAAGGCGGCCGGGCACCGACAGCAAACCGCTCGGCTTGTTAACCACCATGATGTGCTCGTCCTGATACAGAATATGCAGCCAGGGGTCGAGCGGCGGATTGTAGGGTTCCATCAGCATGATTCAGCGCGGCCTCAGCGATTATTGGTGTGTCACAACGATCAGACGCAGCGCATCCAGCCGCCAGCCGGCTTCACCGAGGCTGGCCAGCACCTGCTCGCGGTTGCTCTCCAGCGCATCAACCTCATCATCACGGATGTTGGGGTTGACCGCTTTCAGCGCTTCGAGGCGCGACAGCTCGGCGCTCAGCTTCTCATCGGCTTCGGCTTTGGCCGCCGCAATCAGCGCCTGCGCTTCCGGCACGATGACTTTTTCCGCCTGCGTCAGAATGTGATGCACATCCTGCTGCACCGCGTTCACCAGCTTGCTGCCGGTATGGCGATTGACTGCGTTGAGCTGACGGTTAAAGCTTTCGAACTCCACCTTGCCGGCGAGGTTATTTCCGGCGCGATCCATCAGCAGGCGGACCGGCGTGGGCGGCAGGAAGCGGGTAAGCTGCAGGTGCTTCGGCGCCTGTGCTTCGACCACATAGATCATCTCTACCAGCAGCGTGCCCACCGGCAGCGCCTTGTTCTTCAGCAGCGACAGCGCACAGCTGCCGGTATCGCCGGAGAGAATCAGGTCGAGGCCGTTGCGAATCAGCGGATGTTCCCAGGTAATGAACTGGGTATCTTCGCGTGAAAGCGCCTGGTTACGGTTAAAGGTTACGGTGCAGCCATCTTCCGGCAGGCCGGGGAAATCAGGCACCAGCATGTGGTCAGACGGCGTCAGGACGATCAGGTTATCGCTGCGATCTTCCTGGTTGATGCCGACGATATCAAACAGGTTGAGCGCAAAGTTCACCAGCTCGGTGTCGTTATCCTGCTCGCCGATGGCATCAGCCAGCGCCTGGGCGGCTTCGCCGCCGTTCGAGTTCAGCTCCAGCAGACGGTCGCGCCCCTGCTCCAGCTGCGCCTTCAGCGTGTCATGCTGTTTGCGGCTCTGGGCGATAAAGTCGTCCAGCCCCTGCGGGTTGTCCGGTGCGGCCAGATACTCAATCAGCTGCGGGTAGGCGCTGTCGTAGATGGTGCGGCCGGTCGGGCAGGTGTGCTCAAACGCGTCCAGCCCTTCGTGGTACCAGCGCAGCAGCACCGCCTGGGCGGTTTTCTCCAGCCACGGCACCAGAATCTGGATGTCATGCAGCTGGCCGATACGATCGAGACGGCCGATACGCTGCTCGAGCAGATCCGGGTTAAACGGTAAATCGAACATCACCAGCCGGCTGGCGAACTGGAAGTTACGCCCTTCCGAGCCGATCTCCGAACACAGCAGCACCTGGGCGCCATCTTCCTGCGAAGCGAAGAAGGCGGCCGCGCGGTCGCGTTCGATAATCGATAGCCCTTCATGGAACACCGCGGCGCGGATGCCTTCACGCTCGCGCAGCACCTGCTCCAGCTGCAGCGCAGTGGCCGCTTTGGCGCAAATCACCAGCACTTTCTCTTTACGGTTGCTGGTGAGGTAGCCCATCAGCCACTCAACGCGCGGGTCGAAGTTCCACCAGGTGCCGCTGTCGCCTTCAAATTCCTGATAAATCTGCTCGGGATACAGCATGTCGCGCGCGCGCTCTTCCGCCGTTTTGCGCGCCGCCATGATGCCGGAGACTTTAATCGCCGTCTGATACTGCGCTGGCAGCGGCAGGCGAATCTGATGCAGTTCGCGTTTCGGGAAGCCCTTCACGCCGTTACGTGTGTTACGGAACAGCACGCGGCTGGTGCCGTGGCGATCCATCAGCATCGAAATCAGCTCTTTACGCGCGTCGTCTTTGCCGTCGCGATCGCTGTTCGCCACCTGCAGCAGCGGCTCAATATCCTGCTCACCGACCAGATCGTTGATCAGGTTCATCTCGTCTTTGCTGATGGCGTGATCGGCCAGCAGCGTACTGACGGCGTCAGCCACCGGGCGATAGTGCTGCTGCTCGGCCACGAACTGCGCGAAATCGTGGAAACGATTCGGGTCCAGCAGGCGCAGACGGGCAAAGTGGCTCTCCATGCCGAGCTGTTCCGGCGTCGCGGTCAGCAGCAGCACGCCGGCGGTCTTTTCCGCCAGCTGTTCGATAACCTGATATTCGCGGCTCGGCGCGGCTTCGCTCCACGCCAGATGGTGCGCTTCGTCGACCACCAGCAGGTCCCAGTCAGCTTCGGCCAGCAGCTCCAGCCGCTGTTTGTTGCGGCGGACAAAATCCAGCGAGCAGATAATCAGCTGCTCGGTATCAAACGGATTGTCGCTGTCGTGCTGCGCTTCGGTGTAGCGATCGTCGTCAAACAGGGCAAAGCGCAGGTTGAAGCGGCGCAGCATTTCCACCAGCCACTGGTGCTGCAGGGTTTCCGGCACCACGATCAGCACGCGCTCGGCGCGTCCGGCCAGCAGCTGCTGCTGAATAATCATCCCGGCTTCAATGGTTTTACCCAGGCCGACTTCATCGGCCAGCAGCACGCGCGGCGCATGACGGCGACCGACGTCATGTGCGATGTGCAGCTGGTGCGGAATCAGGTTGGTGCGCATACCGCGCAGGCCGCTGATCGGCAGGCGATACTGTTCGCTCTGGTATTTGCGTGCGCGGAAGCGCAGGGCAAAGCGATCCATGCGGTCCAGCTGGCCGGCAAACAGGCGATCCTGTGGCTTGCTGAACACCAGTTTGCTGTCGAGCATCACTTCGCGCAGCACCACGTTGCTTTCGTCGGTATCAAGACGCGTGCCGATGTAAGTCACTAAATCGTTTTCGTTGCGGACTTCATCAACCTGCATCTGCCAGCCTTCGTGGCTGGTGACGGTATCACCCGGATTAAAAATCACGCGGGTGACCGGAGAATCATTACGGGCATAGAGGCGGTTTTCGCCGGTGGCGGGAAACATCAGTGTGACCATGCGCGTATCCAGCGCCACGACTGTCCCCAGTCCCAGCTCACTTTCCGTATCACTAATCCAGCGTTGACCCAGTGTAAAAACCATATATTTTTTGCTCGATTCTCTAAAAGATAGAAAGACGTTCACCTGCTCTCAGACAATACCCCACCGCCAGACAGTTATCTGGTCAGCTGGTGCACGCGGTGAGAATCAGGAAGGGCGCTATGGTACTGGATGGCAGGGCATTCGTCACCTGTCAAAAAAGCCCCAGTTGCCCGGTGATCAGTGTAGCAAAGTCATCGCCGACAAACGGTAAAATCCCTTCGGCGATCGGCTGCAGCTGCTTGCTAACGTAGTGATCGTAATCCAGCGGCGTGCTGCGTGCTTCCAGCGGCTCCGGTCCGGCGGTGGCGATCACATAGCGGATCGATCCGCCGTTCTGATACTGCAGCGGACGCTGCAATTTACGATTATGTTCATCGGCGAGACGCGCGGCGCGCACGTGGGGCGGTACGTTGCGTTCGTAATCTTTCAGCGGCCGGCGCAGGCGCTTTTTATATACCAGCAGATCGTCCAGCTCACCGGCCAGCAGCTGTGCCACGGTGTCGCGAATGTAATCCTGCCAGGGTTCACCGCGGAAGATGCGGCCATATAGCGTCTGCTGGAACTGCTGCGCCAGCGGCGTCCAGTCGGTGCGCACCGATTCTAGTCCCTTAAACACCAGCCGCTCGTCGCCGTCGCGGCGAATCAGTCCGGCATAGCGCTTTTTACTGCCCTGTTCGGCGCCGCGTATGGTTGGCATCAGGAAGCGGCTGAAGTGGGTTTCATACTCCAGCTCCAGCGCGCTGTCGAGACCGTAAGTCTGCTGCAGATGCTGTTGCCACCAGCGATTGACCACCCCGGCCAGCCGCTGGCCGATCGCGGCGGCATCGGCTTCGCTGTGGGCGCTTTTCAGCCAGACAAAAGTAGAATCGGTGTCACCGTAAATCACGTCAAAACCTTCGGCTTCAATCAGCTCACGCGTTTGCTGCATGATGGCGTGACCGCGCAGGGTGATCGACGAGGCGAGGCGCGGATCGAAAAAGCGACAGGCGCTGGTGCCAAGTACGCCATAAAAAGCGTTCATGATGATCTTCAGCGCCTGCGACAGCGGCTGGTTGCCGTCGCGTTTGGCGGCCTCGCGCCCCTGCCAGATCTGCCCGACAATCGCCGGTAAACAGTGGGTGCGGCGCGAAAAGCGCGCGTGGCGAAAACCGGGAACCGAATCGGCGTCGTCCGGATGCGCCAGGCCTTCCACCAGCCCGACCGGATCAATCAGAAAGGTGCGGATGATCGACGGATAGAGGCTTTTATAATCCAGCACCAGCACCGAATCATACAGTCCGGGGCGCGAATCCATCACGTAGCCGCCGGGGCTGGCTTCCGGCGCCACTTCGCCGAGGTTGGGCGCGACGAAGCCGGCGCGGTGCATGCGCGGAATATACAGGTGGCTGAACGCCGCCACCGATCCGCCGTGGCGATCCACCGCCAGGCCATTGACGGTGGCGCGTTCCAGCAAAAACGGCATGATAGCGGTGTGCTGGAAGATGCGCGTGACCAGCTCACAATCCTTCAGATTGTAGGTGGCCAGCGCCGGTTTATCGTGGGCAAAGCGCCAGTTGATCTCTTCCATGCGCTGCCACGGATTGTTGATGGCTTTGCCTTCACCCAGCAGCTCGCGCGACACCGCCTCCAGGCTAAATGAGGCGAAGTCCCAGAACGCCGATTTCAGCGCCTCGATCCCGTCAATCACCAGCCGGCCGCTGGCCTGAGCAAAGAACACGCCGGGCTTAAAGCCGTGCTCGCGCCACTCCAGCGGCTGCTGCTGACGGCCAAGACGCAGCGGAATACCGTAGCGGTCGGCATGTTTTTGCAGCACGCGCAGGTCAAACTGCACCACGTTCCAGCCGATAATGACATCGGGATCGTGACGGGCGAACCAGGCGTTAAGCTGCTCCAGCAGCTGTGGCCGGCTGTCGAGGTAGATCAGCTCAAAATCCAGCTGGCTGGCATCACCGTTCGGCGGGCCGAGCATATACACCTGGCGCTGGCCGCAGCCCTCCAGCCCGATGCAGTACAGCTCGCCGTGCTCGGTGGTTTCGATGTCGAGCGACACCCATTTCAGCTGCGGACGGTAATCGGGATGCGGCTTGAGGCGCGCGTTGACGAGGCTGTCGCCGCGCGGCTCGCCGCTGAACCACACCGGCGCCGTGATAAAGCGCTCCATCAGGTAGCGTTCCGGCGGGCGGATATCTGCTTCATACACCGCAATGCCGTTTTCACGCAGGCGTTTTTCGATGCTTTGCAGCTGTCGGTGGCTGCGGCAATAGAGTCCCAGCACCGGTCGGCGACGAAAATCTTTCAGATCCAGCGGTTGCAGGCGCGTATGGCGCTCGTCGCGAAGCAGCGCTTCGGTTTGCGCCTGGAACTCCCGGGGAATAAACGCCACTGACTCCTGCGCAGGCAGTACCAGGCGCTGCGGGCCCTGGTCGGTGGCCAGCCACAGCACCACTTCGCTGCCGGTCGGGGTATCCCGCCAGTGGCGAGTCAGCAAAAATCCTGCGCGCGGTTCGGTCACGTTAACTCCGGAGAATGAATTCATTTCAGTATATCATGGATGTTTATACAGTGTACTGCGGTGGTGCCGTCGTCTGCGCGGCGCGGGCGTGCGGCAGCGCGGGGAATTGCTTGACGCTGTGGGGCTGTCTCAGGACAATCCAGCCTCTATATTCCGCAGAGGATAGTTATGGAAGCCTGGATCCAACACCTGTTTACGCAATCGCTGGAGTACGCGCTGATTGCCGTGGCGCTGGTGACCTTTCTTGAGTCGCTGGCGTTTGTCGGCCTGCTGCTGCCGGGAACGGTCTTGATGGCCAGCCTCGGCGCGCTGGTGGGCAGCGGACAAATCGGGCTCTATCCGGCGTGGGCCGCCGGGCTGGCCGGCTGTCTGATTGGCGACTGGGTGTCGTACGGCATTGGCTGGAAATTCCAGGGACCGCTGCACCGCTGGAAATACCTGCAAAAATACAAAGGGCTGCTGGATAAAACCGAGCACGCGCTGCATCAGCACAGCATGTTTACCATCCTCGTGGGGCGCTTTGTCGGACCGACGCGTCCGCTGATTCCGCTGGCGGCCGGCATGCTGGAGCTGCCGGTGCGTAAATTCCTGCCGCCGAACATTATCGGCTGCATCCTGTGGCCGCCGGCCTACCTGATGCCGGGCATTCTGGCGGGCGTGGCGATCGACGTGCCGCAGGCGGCGCAGGGCGACAGCTTCAAATGGCTGCTGCTGGCGGTGGCGCTGCTGCTGTGGATCGGCGGCTGGCTGCTGTGGCGCTGGTGGCGCAGCGGCAAAAGCGTCGACTGGGCCACGCCTTATCTGCCACTGGCGCGGCTGCGCTGGCTGGCTCCGCTGATGGCGCTCATCGGCGTGGGTGCCTTTATTGCGCTGTTGTTCCACCCGATGATGCCGATTTTCCTGCAGCTGCTGTGGAAAGTGTTCTTCGCTTAACGCGGTGATACGCCAAGGATGGCGGCCGCCGGGCTTTCTCCGCGCAGCAGGCTGGCGGTGCTGCCATCCCAGTACACCCGACCGTCAACAATCACCAGGCTGCGTGACGCAATCTGCTGCGCATCCTCCAGACTGTGCGACACCATCAGCAGCGTGATAGTGCGCGCCTCGCACACCGCGCGCACCAGCTGTAACATCTCGCTGCGCAGCGCCGGATCGAGTGCCGAAAACGGTTCATCCAGCAGCAGTACCGGCTGATTGCGCAGCAGGCAGCGCGCCAGTGCCACGCGCTGGCGCTGGCCGCCGGAGAGCTGGCCGGGCAGACGCGTCAGCATCGATTCCAGCCCGGTTTGCTCCGCAATCTGTTGTACCTGCTGCTGCTGTTCGCGCGTCAGCTTCAGGCCGGGATGCAGGCCCAGCCCCAGATTTTGCTGCACCGTCAGGTGCGGAAACAGATTGTTCTCCTGAAACAGCATCGATACCGGTCGCGCGGAAGGCACGCTACGAGTGTGGTCGACGCCATCGATCAGCAGGCTGCCCTGACTCACCGGCAGAAAGCCGCCGAGCAGGCTCAGCAGGGTACTTTTGCCCGCGCCGCTCGGGCCGAGAATGGCGAGACGTTCACCGGCCTGTGCGCTAAAGCTGAAGCGCATCGGCAGATGCTGGTAGAGATAAGTAAGGTTATTCAGTGTCAGCATGGCGACCCGGTAATTTTTCCATCAGCGTAAACAGCAGCAGGCATAACAGCAGCAGTAGCAGCGCGGTCACCGCGCCATCGGCACCGCGATAGGCGCCAATCTGCTGGAACAGATAAAACGGCAGGGTGCGGAAATCGGCGCTGCCAAACAGCGCCACCACGCCGAAATCCCCAATCGACAGCACACAGGCAAATGCCAGCGCCTGTGCCAGCGGACGTTTCAGCGCCCGCAGTTCAATCAGCCGCAGGCGAGTAAACCCACTGATGCCCAGCGAGGCGCACAGCTGAGCGTAGCGCGCGCTGAGATCGCGCATCGGATTTTCCAGCACTTTCATGGCGTAGGGGATGGCGATCAGCGCGTTGGTAAAGATCACCAGCGCATCGGCACGCTGCGGCAGGCCAACGGTGGCGTTGAACAGCAGAAAGAACCCGCTCGCCAGCACGATGCCCGGCATTGCCAGAATTAGCATTCCGCTGAGTTCCATGGCCTGCGCGGCGAAGCGCTGCTGACGCTGGCGCAGTTCGCGACTGCTCCACAGCAGCATCATGGTCAGCAGCACGCACAGCACACCGGCACCGAGTGCGATACGCAGCGACGTCCATGTGGCCTGCCATAGCGCGGGCTGTTGCAGCGCGCCGGCAATGCCGCCGCGTAAGCCGTCGACCAGCACCGCCGCCAGCGGTGGCAGCAGTAACAGCAGCGCCAGCGTAATCAGCAGCGTATCCGCGACGCGTGCGCGCCAGGAATCCTGCGGATCGCGCCAGCCGCGCACCGTCTGGCTACCGGCCGGAATCGCTTTACTGAAGCGCTGGCTGAGCAGCACCAGCAGCAGACAGCAGCCGAGCTGCAGCAGTGCCAGCAGCGCGGCGCGGCCAGGATCGTAATCAAAGCTAAGCGCCTGATAAATGGCCAGCTCCAGCGTGGTGGCCTGCGGACCGCCGCCCAGTGCCAGCACGGTGGCAAAACTGGCGAAGCACAGCATAAAGATCAGCGCCGCCGTTGGCAGCAGCGGACGGCGCAGCCACGGCCACTCCAGCAGGCGAAACAGCGACCAGCCGCGCAGACCGAGCTGCGCCGCCAGCTGGCGCTGCTCGCCGGGAATGCTCTCCAGCGCCTGCAGCAGCATGCGCGTCGCCAGTGGCAGATTAAAGAACACGTGCGCCAGCAAAATACCCTGCAGGCCATAGGGCGAGAAGTGATAGTCGATACCGACTGTGGCACACAGCTGCGCCAGCCAGCCGCTGCGCCCATAGACGCTCAGCAGACCGAATACGGCGACCAGCACCGGCAGCACCAGCGTCATGGCGCACAGGCGCAGCAGCAGCGTGCGGCCGCTAAAGCGGCGGCGATAAAGCGCGCGGGCCAGCAGAATGGCCGGCAGCACCGAAAGCAGCGCTGATAGCAGCGCCTGCTCAAAGGAAAACGCCAGCACATGGTGCAGATAGCTATCGCTGAGCAGTGCGCGCCAGTCGGTGGCCGGCGCAGTCAGCAGCAGGGCACCGAGCGCCAGCAGCGCGACCGCACACAAGAGCAGCGCGCTGAACGCGCCGGGCAGCAGCCAGCCGGGCATCAGCGGCTGACGGCGCGCTGCCACGCGCTAATCCACGCCGCGCGATGGTCAGCCACCTCTGTCGGGGTGTATTGCAGCGCATTCGCGGGCACCGGTAACGCCTGATAACCGGCGGGCAAATCGCTTTTGATCACCGGATACATCCAGTTGCCGGTGGGAATGGTGCTCTGAAACGCTGGCGACACCATAAACTGCATGAACTGCTGCGCCAGCTGCGGCTGTTTGCTGCTGGCGAGCTGCGCGCCCACTTCTACCTGCAGATAGTGGCCTTCGCTGAACGGCGCGGCGGCGTAGTTATCCTTTTTCTCTTCAATAATGTGATAAGCCGGCGAGGTGGTATAGCTCAGCACCAGATCGCTTTCGCCTTTGAGGAACAGACCATAAGCTTCGCTCCAGCCTTTGGTGACGGTCACGGTTTTGCTGGCCAGCTTCTGCCAGGCCGCCGGCGCGTCATCGCCGTACACTTTCTGCATCCACAGCAGCAGACCGAGCCCCGGCGTGCTGGTGCGCGGGTCTTCATAAATCACCCGCCATTTTTCCGGGCTTTCGACCAGCTCCTTCAGGCTGTGCGGCGGATTCTTCAGCTTGTTTTTGTCGTAAACGAACGCGAAGTAGCCGTAATCAAACGGGATAAAAGTGTCATTGTGCCAGCCGTCCGGCAGTTGTAGCCCGCGGGTATCCACCGTACTTTTGCTGAACAGGCCGGTTTTTTCCGCCGCCTGAATCAGGTTATTGTCCAGCCCCAGCACCACGTCGGCCTTGCTGTTCTTTCCTTCCATGCGCAGGCGATTAAGCAGCGATACGCCATCCTCCAGCGCCACATAGTTCAGCTCACAGCCGCACCGGGCCTCAAAGGCTTTTTTCACTGCCGGACCGGGGCCCCAGTCGGCGGCGAACGAGTCGTAGGTATACACGGTGAGGACGGGTTTGGCCGCCAGAGCCGGCGCCGCGATCAGCAGCAACAGGGGCAGAACTTTATTTAACACTTTGCGTTCCTTAAGGAGAAGGTAAGGTTGCGTCGCAAAGGATCTGAGGGCGGAGCATCTCAAATCCCTACGCCGGTACGAGCCGGATCAGGTTCGACGGGTCTCTCTCAGCCAGTTAACCGGCACCCCGTTGAGAACGACATATTCTAGACATTTACAGGACAACGCGAAAGGTTCACCTGCTGGTCGTGTTGTCCGATGCTGCCCTTTTTACAGCTCCGGCGGGGCGAACCAGGCGGACTTGAAGTCAAACCAGCCGAGCGTGTTCAGCCGCACGCCACGCATGCTGCGCTGGCCCTCCAGCAGCAGCCAGTGATGAAACAGCGGATGCAGATAGTCGCTGTTTACCAGCTGTTTGCTCCACTCCGCTAGCGGCAGCGCTTTCTCTCGCCAGCGCGCGGCGTCGGCCTGCCAGTCCAGCGGGATACAGTGATGCATCAGCGGTAGCTCGTAGAGCTGAGCGAACAGGGCGTAGTCGAGCGGCAGGGTAAAGTTGACGCTGCCCAGCCAGATGTCACTCTCGCCCGCGCCGTCGAACCAGCTTTCGTAGCTCACTTCGCGGGTAATCAGCTCGACGCCCTGCTGCGCCAGCAGCGGCCGCAGCGCATTGGCGATGCCCTCGTGTTCGACATGGTGGCTGTACCAGCTGAGCGTCAGCTGGGTCACGCCGTCGGGCTTGTGGGCTGGGGTGATATCGCGCCGATGGTGCCAGCGCGGCAGCAGGCCATAAGCCGGGAACCAGTAGCGCTGATAGCCGACGCCGGCATGATTGAGCAGCGCGATAGGGTTAAGCAGATCGCTCACCCAGCGGCGGAAACCGGCATCGCGCCCGCGTTCAGAGCGCTGATCGAACAGCAGAAAATAGCAGCCCTCTTCGAGACGACTCTCTTCCGATTTTTCGTCGTCGTTTTCGCCTTCCAGTTTTACACCGGCGTAGACCAGCTCATCGCTGATCTCCGGCAGCACCCAGATCGAGACATCATCAATCAGCGCGCGGTAGCCGAAGTAGTCATCAAACGCGGCGATTTTCAGCTGGGTTTGCTGATTGCGCACCACGCTGTACGGACCGGTGCCAATGGGCTGACGGGCGAAGTGGCGCAGTGTCGGCCATTCACGCGGCAGAATCATGGCGCTGACGCTGGCCAGCAGCCACGGCAGCCAGCAGTCCGGCTGGCTGAGATGGATATCCAGCGTCCACGGTGCCGGCGAGTGCAACTGGTCGATGTGCGAAAACAGCGGCTGGCTGCGCACCCGGTCCAGCGAGGCGATGACATCCTCCATCTCCAGCTCGCGGCCATGATGAAAGCGGATTGCCGGCCGCAGGAAGAAGCGCCAGTGCAGCGGAGAGGTTTGCTGCCAGTGATGGGCAATGTCGGCGGCGATTTCCCCCTTTTCCTCATTTATACGCGTCAGGCCGCTGAATATCTGCCGCGCCAGATGGGTTTCTGAACGGCGCAGCGGCGAGCCGGGCAGCAGGTTAGGCAGGGGCCGGTAGTAGAGCACGCGCAATATATGCTTGCCCTGGCGAAAGCTGCGGCCAAGGTGCGCGGCAATCATCTGTCGCACCTGGTTTTTATCGCCCACCAGCTGCACCAGCTGGTCGATGCGATCCTGCTCCAGTAGGTCTTCGGCGCGCTGCTGCTGTAGCGCCAGTCCGGTGTAGCAGAAGCTCAGCAGCGAGCGTTTACCGCGGCCAGCTTCAGCCTGCCAGATCAGCCAGCCCGCCGCCTGCATGGCGTTCAGCAGGTTACGCATGTGGCGGCGTGAGCAGTGCAGCAGTTCGGCCAGCTCGCTCAGCGTGGTTTCCTGATCCTGGCCCTGACAGTGTTGCCACAGGCGAATGAATTGCTGTTGCAGACGCGCAGAGGACATAAAAGGGGAACTCCTTCTCGACTTCGCTCAGTTTTTCCTGCCCCATATTAGAGGCATACTGGCGGGCAATGGAAGAGCGGGAGGCATTCAGCAATGAATGGCGCTCTGCCAGCGGTTCCGCCGACGTGGAACCTTTTCTGAGTAGGGTGCAATTTCACCGCCAGCGGAGTTTTTCTCTGCTGGCTTTTTTCGTTTTGCTGTGGAATCTTCTACGCTGTTTTTTTTCCGGTCTTTTTCCTCAAAGGGATTTCTGCATGAAATCGCTGTTACCGCGGCCGCGCCGCCTGAATCCGGTTTACCTCTCCTTTATGGCGGTGTCGTTTATGGTCGGCGTGGCGGGGGCGTTACAGGCGCCGACGCTCAGCCTGTTTTTGACGCGCGAGGTGCAGGTGCGACCGTTCTGGGTCGGCCTGTTCTTTACCATCAACGCCGTCGCCGGGATCGTGATCAGCCTGCTGATGGCGAAGCGTTCGGATAACCGTGGCGATCGCCGTCATTTGATCCTGTTTTGCTGCCTGATGGCGGTGGCCAACGCGCTACTGTTTGCCTTTAACCGTCACTATCTGACGCTCATCACCCTCGGCGTGCTGTTGTCGGCGCTGGCCAGCGTGGCGATTCCGCAGATCTTCGCGCTGGCGCGTGAATATGCCGATCAGTCAGCGCGGGAAGTGGTGATGTTCAGTTCGGTGATGCGCGCGCAGCTGTCGCTGGCGTGGGTGATTGGGCCGCCGCTGTCGTTCGCGCTGGCGCTCAACTACGGCTTCGTTACGCTGTTCTGCGTGGCGGCGGTGATTTTTCTGCTGAGTATGCTGCTGATCTGGCGCACGCTGCCCTCGGTGCCGCGCATCGCCGCCACGCCGGAGCAGGTGCTGATGCAGCTCAGCCCGTGGAAAGACAGCCAGGTGCGGCTGCTGTTTATCGCCTCGGTGGTGATGTGGGCGTGTAATACCATGTATATCATTGATATGCCGCTGTACATCAGCGCAACCCTTGGCCTGCCGGAGAAGCTGGCGGGTCTGCTGATGGGCACCGCCGCCGGGCTAGAGATCCCGATCATGCTGCTGGCCGGCCATTACGCGAAGCGCTACGGCAAGCGCAAGCTGATGCTGCTGGCGCTGGTAGCAGCGATTGTGTTTTATCTCGGGCTGGTGCTGTTCCGTTCTCAAACCGCGCTGATGGTGCTGCAGCTGTTTAACGCCGCGTTTATCGGCATCATCGCCGGCATTGGTATGCTGTGGTTTCAGGATTTGATGCCGGGCCGTGCCGGTGCGGCGACCACCATGTTCACCACCTCGATTTCAACCGGGTTGATTATCGCCGGCCTGATTCAGGGGATACTGAGTGAGCGCTTTGGTCATGAGTCGGTGTATTGGCTGGCGCTGGTGATGGCGGTGGTGGCGCTGGTGCTGGCGGCGCGGGTACGCGATGCGCGGTGAGGGCGATTTGGAGATTGAAGGTCGCCATCAATGGCGACCAAATTACTGACGCGTTTGCTGTAGGGTGCGCATTGATGCGCACCGGGTAAACCTTAACGCAGAAACGCTGGCTGGCTGGATTCGTAGCTGGCGATGGACGCTTCATGCTGCAGCGTCAGGCCAATGCTGTCGAGGCCGTTGATCATGCAGTGACGGCGGAAGCTGTCGATTTCAAAGTGGTAAACCTTGTCGCCGGCGGTGACGGTCTGCGCTTCGAGATCGACGGTGAAGCGGATGCCCGGCTGCGCGGCCACCAGTTTGAACATCTCATCGACCTGCTCTTCGCTCAGCTTCACCGGCAGCAGCTGGTTGTTGAAGCTGTTACCGTAGAAGATGTCGGCGAAACTCGGCGCAATCACCACGTGAAAACCGAAGTCGGTCAGCGCCCACGGCGCGTGTTCACGCGAGGAGCCGCAGCCAAAGTTCTCGCGCGCCAGCAGGATGCTGGTGCCTTTGAACTCCGGCTTATTCAGCACGAAGCTGGCGGTTGGCTGGGTGCCGGCATCATCATCAAAACGCCAGTCGTGGAACAGGTGCGCGCCAAAGCCGGTGCGCGTCACTTTCTGCAAAAACTGCTTCGGGATGATGGCATCGGTGTCGACGTTTGCGGCATCCAGCGGGGCCACAATCCCGGTGTGTTGGGTAAATTTGTTCGCCATGGCTTAAGCTCCCTGAGTCAATTCACGAATGTCGGCAAAACGACCGGTTACCGCCGCCGCAGCAGCCATCGCCGGGCTCACCAGATGGGTGCGACCGCCGCGACCCTGGCGACCTTCAAAGTTACGGTTACTGGTTGAGGCACAGCGCTCGCCCGGATTCAGACGGTCGTTATTCATTGCCAGGCACATCGAACAGCCCGGCAGACGCCACTCAAAACCGGCTTCGAGGAAGATTTTGTCCAGGCCTTCGGCTTCAGCCTGCGCTTTCACCGGACCAGAACCTGGCACCACCATCGCAACCACACCCGGCGCCACTTTGCGGCCTTTGGCGATCGCGGCAGCCGCGCGCAGATCTTCGATACGTGAGTTGGTGCAGGAACCGATAAACACTTTATCGATCGCTACCTCAGTCAGTTTGATGCCCGGCTGCAGATCCATATAGGCCAGCGCTTTCTCGGCGGAAGCGCGTTCAACCGGATCGGCAAACGAGGCCGGATTCGGGATGGCCTGATCCACGGCCATCACCTGGCCCGGATTGGTGCCCCAGGTGACCTGCGGCGCGATATCGGCAGCATTCAGCGTCACGACGGCGTCAAACTGCGCGTCGCTGTCGGACTTCAGGGTGCGCCAGTAAGCCACCGCCTGCTCCCACTGCTCGCCCTTCGGCGCAAACTGCTTGTCTTTCAGATAGGCAAACGTGGTGTCATCCGGTGCCACCAGGCCCGCTTTGGCGCCCATCTCAATCGCCATGTTGCACAGCGTCATGCGGCCTTCCATGCTCAGCGCTTCAATCGCCGGGCCACAGAATTCAACCACGTGACCGGTGCCGCCGGCGCTGCCGGTTTTACCGATGATCGCCAGTACGATGTCTTTGGCGGTGATGCCCGGCGCAGCTTCGCCCAGCACTTCAATCTTCATGGTTTTCGCCCGGCCCTGTTTCAGAGTCTGGGTGGCGAACACGTGCTCCACTTCGGAGGTGCCGATACCGAACGCCAGGGAACCGAAGGCGCCGTGCGTTGCGGTGTGCGAGTCGCCGCAAACGATGGTCATGCCCGGCAGCGTCATGCCCTGCTCAGGACCGATCACGTGCACAATGCCCTGGAACGGGTGGTTCAGGTCATACAGCTGAATGCCGAACTCAGCACAGTTCTTCATCAGCTCCTGCATCTGAATACGCGCCATCTCACCCGAGGCGTTGATGTCTTTGGTCTGGGTGGAAACGTTGTGGTCCATGGTGGCAAAGGTCTTCGACGGCTGGCGCACTTTACGGCCGTGCGCACGCAGACCGTCAAACGCCTGCGGCGAGGTGACTTCGTGAATCAGGTGACGATCGATATACAGTAACGGCGTTTCGTCTGGCGCTTCGTGAACGACATGTGCATCAAATAACTTCTGGTATAAGCTTTTCATTTTGTTATTTTTCCTCGCTGATGTAACCGGCAATGATGCTGCCCATTTCATCGGTGCTCACGGCAGGGCCGTCACCGGCCAAATCACGGGTGCGATGGCCCGCTTCCAGCGCACGGCTTACCGCGCGCTCAATGCTATCCGCAGCGGCGTCAGCGTTCAGGCTGAAACGCAGCAGCATCGCCAGCGACAGAATCTGCGCAATCGGGTTGGCGATGTTCTGGCCGGCGATATCCGGTGCGGAACCGCCCGCCGGTTCGAACAGGCCGAATCCCTCTTCATTCAGGCTGGCCGAAGGCAGCATGCCCATCGAGCCGGTAATCATCGCGCACTCGTCCGACAGAATGTCACCAAACAGATTCGAGCAGAGTAAAACGTCAAACTGCGACGGATCCTTAATCAGCTGCATGGTGGCGTTGTCGATGTACATATGGCTCAGCTGCACATCCGGATAATCTTTTGCCACTTCGTTGACGATTTCACGCCACATCACCGAGGTCGCCAGCACGTTAGCTTTATCAACGGAAGTCACTTTGTTACGACGCTTGCGCGCAGCTTCAAAGGCGTTGCGGGCAATACGTTCGATTTCAAAACGGTGATAGACCTCGGTATCAAAAGCGCGTTCATGCGCGCCGCTGCCTTCGCGGCCTTTCGGCTGGCCGAAATAGATGCCACCGGTCAGCTCACGCACGCACAGGATATCGAAGCCGCGGGCGGCGATGTCACTGCGCAGCGGGCAAAATGCTTCCAGACCTTTGTACAGTGCCGCCGGGCGCAGGTTGCTGAACAGTTTGAAGTGTTTACGCAGCGGCAGCAGCGCACCGCGCTCAGGCTGGCCGGCCGGCGGCAGGTGTTCCCATTTTGGACCGCCGACCGAGCCGAACAGAATGGCATCGGCCTGCTCAGCACCGGCCACGGTGGCGGCGGGTAAAGGTTCACCGTGACGATCGATGGCGATACCGCCGACATCATATTCGCTGGTGGTGATGCGCATATCGAAGCGCGCGCGAATCGCGTCGAGAACTTTCATGGCCTGCGCCATCACTTCCGGACCGATTCCGTCGCCTGGCATTACCGCAATATGATAAGACTGAGTCATAGTTACACCGTTTCCTTCTGATCTTTAAATTTACGCTGCAATTCTTTTTCGACCTGCTTTGCCCGCCAGATGTTGTTCAGGGCATTCACCATCGCTTTCGCCGAGGATTCGACGATATCGGTCGCCAGGCCCACGCCGTGGAATTTACGCCCGTTGTAGTTGACCACGATATCGACCTGACCCAGCGCGTTTTCGCCGTGGCCTTTCGCGGTCAGCTTGTAGTTCACCAGCTCAGCATCGAAGCCGGTGATACGGTTAATGGCCTGGTAGACGGCATCAACCGGACCGTTACCGGTGGCGGCGTCGGCTTTGGCCTCTTCGCCGCAGCCCAGCTGCACTGACGCCGTTGCGGTGACGCTGGAGCCGGTCTGCACGTTGAATTCGTTCAGCTGGAAGTACTCCGGCTCTTCATTCTGCTTATTAATGAAGGCCAGCGCTTCCAGGTCGTAATCGAACACCTGGCCTTTCTTGTCCGCCAACTTCAGGAAGGCGTCGTACAGCGTATCCAGGTTGTAATCGGACTCTTTATAACCCATCTCTTCCATACGGTGCTTCACGGCGGCACGGCCGGAGCGGGACGTCAGGTTCAGCTGAATTTTGTGCAGGCCAATCGATTCTGGCGTCAGGATTTCGTAGTTTTCGCGGTTCTTCAGCACGCCATCCTGATGAATGCCGGAGGAGTGGGCGAAGGCGTTGGAACCGACCACCGCTTTATTGGCCGGGATCGGCATGTTGCAGATCTGGCTGACAATCTGGCTGGTGCGGTAGATTTCCTGATGATTGATATTGGTGTGCACGTTCATGATCTGCTGACGGGTTTTAATCGCCATGATCACCTCTTCCAGCGCACAGTTACCGGCGCGCTCGCCCAGGCCGTTCAGCGTGCCTTCGACCTGACGCGCACCGGCCAGTACCGCCGCAATAGCGTTACCGGTCGCCATGCCCAGATCGTCATGGGTGTGAACGGACAGAATCGCTTTGTCGATGTTGGGTACGCGCTGTACCAGCTGACCAATGATGTTGGCGTACTCGCCCGGCAGGGTATAGCCCACGGTGTCCGGAATATTAATGGTGGTCGCGCCGGCATTGATCGCGGCTTCTACCATGCGGCACAGATCGTCAATCGGCGTACGGCCACCGTCTTCGCAGGAGAACTCAACGTCATCAGTATAGTTGCGCGCCCGCTTAATCATGTGTACCGCGCGTTCAATCACTTCCGGCAGCGTGCTGCGCAGTTTAGTGGCGATGTGCATCGGCGAAGTGGCGATAAAGGTGTGAATACGGAAGGCATCGGCCACGCGCAGCGATTCGTAAGCCGCGTCGATATCTTTCTCGACACAGCGCGCCAGACCACACACGCGGCTGTTTTTGATGGTCCGGGCAATGGTCTGCACGGATTCGAAATCACCCGGCGAAGAGACCGGAAAACCGACTTCCATTACATCCACGCCCATCCGTTCCAGCGCCAGGGCGATCTGCAGTTTTTCTTTAACACTCAGGCTGGCCTGTAAAGCCTGTTCGCCGTCGCGCAGAGTGGTATCGAAAATTATTACTTGCTGGCTCATGGTCATCTTCCTTTTGCATTGACTTCGCCGGTGCTACGAGCATAAAAAAACCCGCGCAGTGGCGCGGGTTTTTTAACTTTCAGCAGGTTCGAATCAGTTGTTGATTTCGCCCACGAGTCTACCGCGCAAACTGGATGCGTTGAGTAGTAGACCGAGTAGACGAAAAGAACGTGACATGAATCAAACCTCGTAAAATGAGTGCTGCACATATTGGTACTGGATTCGCCTGGCGATGTCAACCCTAAGTGAATGGGTATTTCTCTGGCCGGAAAAGGGCGATGTGCTGGGATTATCGGTCATCACAGAGCATTGCCATTAATTAACGGTGGCTTAGCGCGTTATGCCACTTTAAAAAATCTTTTAAAAAAGGCGGGTAATTTTAAGTTGCTGAACTATATGTTTTTAGTAAGGATTATTCGTCAGGTGGAAAAACAAGATAAAGCTTGTTGCTTAGCAGATTGTGATGTGGAAGAGGGATTTAAGAGTTAATCACGCCAGAAACGCGGTAACGGAAAAAATTGTGGGCTAAACACGCTGGCAATATGAAAATCATATTTCTTACAACACGCTGTAAATAATCTGCAAACCAGCATTTTCCTCTGTCCATATGCCATCGCATTAGTTTATTCCTCCCGGGCTATAATCACGCGTCAGTGCCTTTTTTGCCACTGACAGCGCCGTGCCGCCTTATGACGTTTGCAGGCCGGGTTTTCTGCGGTTATGGTAATCGACCTACTCTCAAAAGAATCCACGCAGGTAGATTCCCTGTACCTGGAAGACGAAATGAATGGCGTCTTCTGAGCATAAACATAAGGTTTTGATCTTAATTGGCAATAAAGGGACAGATGCGAGCGGCACGCAGGATAGCGTTTGCTGGCGCAGCTGGCTCTCAAGCCTGGAGGCAGAAAATGGAGATGTTGTCAGGAGCCGAAATGGTCGTCCGTTCGTTAATCGATCAGGGCGTTAAGCAGGTATTCGGTTATCCGGGCGGTGCGGTGCTCGATATTTATGATGCGCTGCAAACGGTCGGTGGTATTGACCACGTGCTGGTGCGTCACGAGCAGGGCGCCGTACATATGGCGGATGGCCTGGCGCGCGCGACCGGCGAAGTCGGCGTGGTGCTGGTCACCTCAGGTCCTGGCGCCACCAACGCTATCACCGGTATTGCGACCGCTTATATGGATTCCATTCCGCTGGTGATCCTCTCCGGTCAGGTGCCGTCCTCGCTGATTGGCTATGACGCCTTCCAGGAGTGCGACATGGTGGGGATTTCGCGTCCGGTGGTGAAGCACAGCTTCCTGGTGAAAAGCACCGAAGAGATTCCGACAGTGCTGAAAAAAGCCTTCTGGCTGGCGGCCAGCGGTCGTCCGGGACCAGTGGTGATCGATCTGCCAAAAGATATTCTGAATCCGGCCAATAAGCTGCCGTACGTGTGGCCGGAAACCGTCAGCATGCGCTCTTACAATCCGACGCTGCAGGGCCACAAAGGCCAGATCAAGCGCGCGCTGCAGACGCTGCTGGCGGCGCACAAGCCGGTAATTTACGTCGGCGGCGGGGCCATTACTTCAGGCTGCGAGGCGGAACTGCTGCAACTGGCAGAGCAGCTGAATATTCCGGTCACCACCTCGCTGATGGGGCTGGGCGCGTTCCCGGGCACGCATCGCCAGTGTGTGGGCATGCTCGGTATGCACGGCACCTATGAAGCCAACATGACCATGCACAATGCCGATCTGATCTTTGGTATCGGCGTACGCTTTGACGACCGCACCACCAACAATCTGGCGAAGTATTGCCCGAATGCCACCGTGATGCACATTGACGTCGATCCGACCTCGATCTCCAAAACCGTCAGCGCCGATATTCCGATTGTCGGCGATGCCAGACAGACGCTGACGCAGATGCTGGAGCTGCTGGCGCAGAGTGAGGCGAAGCAGGAGCTCGACAGCCTGCGTGACTGGTGGCAGAGCATTGAAGGCTGGCGCAGCCGCAAGTGCCTGGAATTTGACCGTACCAGCGACAAAATCAAACCGCAGGCGGTGATCGAAACCATTTGTCGTCTGACGCACGGTGAGGCGTATGTGACCTCGGACGTCGGCCAGCACCAGATGTTCGCCGCGCTTTACTATCAGTTCGATAAACCGCGTCGCTGGATCAACTCCGGCGGCCTCGGCACCATGGGCTTTGGCCTGCCGGCGGCACTCGGCGTGAAGATGGCGCTGCCGCAGGAGACCGTAATTTGCGTGACCGGCGACGGCAGTATCCAGATGAACATTCAGGAGCTGTCGACCGCGCTGCAGTATGACCTGCCGGTGCTGGTGCTGAACCTGAACAACCGCTTCCTCGGCATGGTGAAACAGTGGCAGGACATGATTTACTCCGGCCGCCATTCACAATCCTATATGGAATCGCTGCCGGACTTCGTGCGCCTGGCGGAAGCCTATGGCCACGTGGGCATCGCGATTCAGCATCCGGCTGAGCTGGAAGAGAAGCTGCAGCTGGCGCTTGATACGCTGGCGAAAGGGCGTCTGGTGTTTGTGGATGTCACGGTGGACGGCAGCGAGCACGTCTACCCGATGCAGATTCGCGGTGGCGCGATGGATGAGATGTGGTTGAGCAAAACGGAGAGGACTTAATTATGCGTCGTATTTTATCAGTTCTGCTGGAGAACGAATCCGGCGCATTGTCGCGCGTGGTGGGGCTGTTTTCCCAGCGCGGCTATAACATTGAGAGCCTGACCGTCGCACCGACCGACGATCCTACCCTGTCGCGCATGACCATTCAGACCGTGGGCGACCAGAAAGTACTGGAGCAGATCGAAAAGCAGCTGCACAAGCTGGTGGACGTGTTACGCGTCAGCGAACTGGGGCAGGGCGCTTACGTCGAGCGTGAAATCATGCTGGTGAAGATTCAGGCCAGCGGGTACGGTCGCGAAGAGGTAAAACGCAGTGCGGAAATTTTCCGTGGGCAGATCATCGATGTGACGCCGACGCTGTACACGGTTCAGCTGGCCGGCACCAGCGATAAACTCGACGCGTTCCTCAACACCGTGCGCGAAGTGGCGGAAATCGTTGAAGTGGCGCGTTCCGGCATCGTCGGGGTATCACGCGGCGATCGCGTAATGCGTTAATACCGCAAAGTTATCATCGGTTTTCAAGCTAACCCGGCGGAATGCCGGGTTTTTTTATTTTATGCGCTTCGGCCGCTTGTGCATGAAAAGCGGTTGCTCAGCGTACTGTTCTGCGGTTAGATGTTACAAATGTTTTACCCTTAGCTACTCTGCGGACATTTTCGCCAGCCCTGGCTTATCAGAATTAAGGTGTCATCGTGAAACTGGATGAAATTGCGCGCCTGGCGGGCGTGTCGCGCACCACGGCGAGCTATGTCATCAATGGCAAAGCGCGGCAGTATCGTGTCAGCGACAAAACCGTTGAGAAAGTCATGGCGGTGGTGCGTGAGTACAACTATCACCCCAACGCGGTGGCTGCGGGCCTGCGCGCCGGACGCACCCGTTCGATTGGTCTGGTGATCCCCGATCTGGAAAACACCAGTTATACCCGCATCGCCAACTATCTCGAACGCCAGGCGCGTCAGCGCGGCTATCAGCTGCTGATTGCCTGTTCCGAAGATCAGCCGGATAACGAAATGCGCTGCATTGAGCACCTGCTGCAGCGTCAGGTGGATGCGATCATTGTCTCCACGTCGCTGCCGCCGGAACATCCGTTCTATCAGCGCTGGGTCAACGATCCGCTGCCGATTATCGCGCTGGACCGCGCGCTGGATCGTGAACACTTCACCAGCGTGGTCGGTGCCGATCAGGATGACGCGCAGGCGCTGGCGGCTGAATTGCGTCAGCTGCCGGTGAAAAACGTGCTGTTTCTCGGCGCGCTGCCGGAGCTGTCGGTCAGCTTCCTGCGTGAAATGGGGTTCCGCGAGGCGTGGCAGGGCGATGAGCGCCCGATCGATTTCATCTATTGCAACAGCTTTGACCGCGCCGCTGCGGCGACGCTGTTTGAAAAATACCTTGAAGACCACGCGATGCCCGAAGCGCTGTTTACCACCTCGTTTGGCCTGTTGCAGGGGGTGATGGACGTGACGCTGAAGCGTGACGGCCGCTTGCCAACTGACCTGGCTATTGCAACTTTCGGCGACCACGAATTATTAGACTTTCTGGAGTGCCCGGTGCTGGCGGTAGGGCAGCGCCATCGCGATGTTGCTGAGCGTGTGCTGGAGCTGGTGCTGGCTTCGCTGGATGAGCCACGCAAACCGAAGCCAGGTTTAACCCGTATTCGCCGTAATTTATTCCGCCGCGGACAATTAAGTCGTCGCGCTAAATGAAGCGTCGGGCGAGACGTCGCCCGCGCTAATTTCTCTCATCCATATTTAACCAGACGCACACGGGCGTAAAAAAGCGTAAATTATCATCGCCCCGGCTAACGAATTATCGGCGCTGGATTTTCTTATTTGTTTACATCTTCAGCAATCGCGCATAGCAGAGCTGACGCGATGGTGCTGGGCTTCCTTTCAGAAATCCCCTAAAATGCCGCCGCCGTCGCAGATTGGGGCAGAATAATCGCAGCGGTAAAATTGCGCTAATTTTCACCGATAAATCTGACGCAAATTTTTTTTATACTGTTATTCATCAGGTTAATTTTAAATTGACCATTCATTCTCCTCTTATTCTTCTCTCCGGTTAATTTCATTCGGTGTAAAGAGTGATATTCACTTGCCGTTGCGGCTTGACAAGGATTTCATCGGCTCCGTAAACTCGTTTCGTGGTAAAAAGTGGGATAAAGTGGTGAAAACGGGTAACTGAGGGGTAGGGCTGGCATGTTCCGTGGAGCAACGTTAGTCAATCTCGACAGCAAAGGGCGCCTGGCGGTGCCGACGCGTTATCGCGAATTGCTGCTCGCAGAGTCTCAGGGTCAAATGGTTTGCACCATTGACCTCCATCAGCCCTGCCTGCTGCTTTATACCCTGCCCGAATGGGAAATTATTGAGAAAAAACTGGCCCGGTTATCCAGTATGAATCCGAACGAGCGTCGCGTGCAGCGTCTGCTGTTAGGTCATGCCAGCGAGTGCCAGATGGATAATGCAGGCCGTTTACTGCTGGCGAATACGTTGCGCCAGCATGCGAGCCTGACCAAAGAAGTGATGCTGGTTGGACAGTTCAACAAGTTTGAGCTGTGGGATGAACAGACCTGGTATCAACAAGTTAAGGACGATATTGACGCAGAACAGTCAGCTCAGGAGCCTTTATCTGAGCGGTTGCAGGACTTGTCGCTATAGCTATGCAGGAAAATTTTAAACACACCACGGTGCTGCTGGATGAGGCGGTTAACGGCCTTAATATCAGGGAAGACGGCATTTATATTGACGGCACCTTTGGTCGCGGCGGTCACTCACGCCTGATCCTGTCGCAGCTTGGCGCGCACGGACAGTTACTGGCGATCGATCGCGATCCGCAAGCCATAGCCGCAGCCGCTGAGATAAAAGATCCACGTTTTTCGATTGTGCACGGGCCGTTTTCAGCGCTGGCTGAGTATGTCGAAGAGCGCGGGCTGACCGGCAAAATCGACGGCGTACTGCTGGATTTGGGCGTCTCTTCGCCTCAGCTGGATGACGCCGAGCGCGGTTTCTCCTTTATGCGCGACGGGCCGCTGGATATGCGTATGGATCCGACGCGCGGTCAGTCGGCAGCCGAGTGGTTGCAGAGCGCGGAAGAGGCAGACATTGCGTTTGTGCTGAAAACCTACGGCGAAGAGCGCTTCGCGAAACGCATCGCCCGTGCCATCGTCGAGCGCAACCGGGAACAGCCGATGACGCGCACCAAAGAGCTGGCCGATCTGATTGCGGCGGCAACGCCAGTAAAAGACAAGTTTAAGCATCCGGCGACGCGCAGCTTCCAGGCGATACGCATCTGGATCAACAGTGAGCTGGAAGAGATCGATATCGCGCTGAAAGGGGCATTAACGGTGCTGGCACCGGGCGGGCGTTTATCCATCATCAGCTTCCACTCGCTGGAGGATCGGCTGGTGAAGCGCTTTATGCGTGATCAGAGCCGCGGACCGCAGGTGCCGGCCGGGATTCCGATGACCGAGAGCCAGCTGAAAGCGCTGGGCGGACGTGAACTGAAAACCCTCGGCAAGCTGATTCCTGGCGAAGCCGAAGTCAAAGACAACCCGCGCGCGCGCAGTTCGGTCCTGCGTATCGCTGAGAGAACCGCATCGTGATTGGCAATGAGCGTCACAGCCTGCCCGGCGTCATTGGTGGCGATCTGCTGCGTTTTGGCAAGATCCCGCTGCTGCTGCTGATCGCCGTGCTGGTTTCTTCGGTGCTGGTGGTGACCACCACGCATAAGACCCGTCTGCTGACGGCGCAGCGTGAGCAGCTGGTGCTGGAGCGTGATGCGCTGGATATCGAATGGCGCAACCTGATCCTCGAAGAGAATGCGCTGGGCGATCACAGCCGGGTAGAACGGATAGCAACCGATAAGCTGCAGTTGCAGCATGTTGATCCTTCACAGGAAAATATTGTGGTGCAGAAATAAGGAATCGCAGACCTCAATGAGCGGCGCAGGCAAAACGCTGAAGTTAAGAAAACAAGAAGATAAGGCCAGCTTTGTAAGCTGGCGTTTTGCGTTGCTGTGCGGCTGTATTCTTCTGGCGCTGGGCGGATTGCTGTCGCGCGTGGCGTGGCTGCAGGTCATCAGCCCTGATAAGCTGGTCAAAGAGGGCGATTTACGTTCGCTGCGCGTGCAGGAAGTGCCTACCGCACGCGGCATGATCAGCGATCGCGCCGGACGCCCGCTGGCGGTAAGCGTGCCGGTTAACGCCATCTGGGCCGATCCCAAAGAGCTGACCGAGCACGGCGGCGTCACCGTCGATAGTCGCTGGAAAGCGCTGTCGGATGCGCTGTCGATCCCGCTGGATCAGCTGGCGGCGCGCGTCAATGCCAACCCAAAAGGGCGCTTTATTTACCTCGCCCGTCAGGTTAACCCGGCGATTGGCGAATACGTGAAAAAGCTCAAGCTGCCCGGTATTTACCTGCGTCAGGAGTCGCGCCGCTACTATCCGGCCGGCCAGGTCACTGCCCACCTGATTGGCTTCACCAACATTGACGGCCAGGGCATTGAAGGCATCGAGAAGAGCTTCGATAAATGGCTGACCGGTGAGCCGGGCGAACGTACCGTGCGCAAAGACCGCTACGGGCGGGTGATTGAGGATATCTCCTCGGTCGATAGCCGCGCCGCGCACAACCTGACGCTGAGCATCGACGAGCGCCTGCAGGCGCTGGTGTACCGCGAACTGAACAATGCTGTTGCCTTCAACAAAGCCGAATCGGGCACTGCGGTGCTGGTGGACGTGAACACCGGCGAAGTGCTGGCGATGGCCAACAGCCCGGCTTACAACCCCAATAATCTCAGCAACACGCCGAAAGACGTCATGCGTAACCGCGCTATTACCGACATCTTCGAGCCAGGTTCCACCGTGAAGCCAATGGTGGTGATGACCGCACTGCAGCGCGGCGTGGTGAAAGAGAACAGCGTTCTGAACACCGTGCCGTATCGCGTCAATGGTCATGAGATCAAAGACGTGGCGCGCTATAACGAATTGACCCTTACCGGGGTTCTGCAGAAGTCGAGTAACGTCGGGGTTTCGCGCCTCGCGTTAGCGATGCCCTCCTCAGCGCTGGTAGAAACTTACGCGCGCTTTGGCCTGGGTAAACCGACCAATTTGGGGCTGGTCGGGGAAAGTAGTGGCTTATACCCTCAAAAACAACGGTGGTCTGACATAGAGAGGGCCACCTTCTCTTTCGGCTATGGGCTAATGGTAACGCCGTTACAGTTAGCGCGAGTCTACGCAACCATTGGCAGCTACGGCATCAATCGCCCGCTGTCGATTACCAAAGTTGACCCGCCGGTGGCGGGCGAGCGCGTTTTCCCGGAAGACCTGGTGAAAACCGTGATGCACATGATGGAAAGCGTGGCGCTGCCGGGTGGCGGTGGTGTTAAAGCCGCCATCAAGGGCTATCGCATCGCGATCAAAACCGGTACCGCGAAAAAAGTCGGGCCGGACGGACGCTACGTCAATAAATACATTGCTTACACCGCGGGCGTTGCGCCTGCCAGTCGCCCGCGTTTTGCGCTGGTGGTGGTGATCAACGATCCCCAGGCCGGTAAATATTATGGTGGTGCGGTTTCTGCACCGGTATTTGGCGCCATCATGGGCGGTGTGCTGCGCACCATGAACATTGAACCGGATGCGCTGCCAACGGTGGATAAAAACGAGTTGGTGAAGAATAAGAGAAGTGAGGAATCAAGTGACAGATCGTAACCTGCGCGACTTGCTGGCCCCGTGGGTGCCTGGCGCGCCGGCGCGTCCACTCCGTGACATGACACTGGACAGCCGCGCTGCGGCTGCTGGCGATCTGTTTATCGCCGTGGCGGGCCATCATGCTGATGGACGTCGATTTATTCCACAGGCCATCGCCCAGGGTGTGGCGGCGGTCATTGCCGAGGCTGAAGGTGAAGCCAGCGATGGTGATATCCGCGAGATGCACGGCGTCCCGGTCATCTATCTGGCCCAACTGCCGCAGCGCCTCTCCGCGCTGGCCGGGCGTTTCTACCAGCAGCCGGCTGACAAACTGAAGCTGATTGGTGTGACCGGCACTAACGGTAAAACCACCACCACGCAGCTGATTGCGCAGTGGGCCAACCTGCTGGGCGAAACCGGCGCGGTGATGGGCACGGTGGGCAATGGCCTGTTCGGTCAGCTGGTGCCGAGTGAAAATACCACCGGTTCGGCGGTGGATGTACAGCATATTCTGCACGACCTGGTCGGGCAGGGGGCTACCGTGGCAGCGATGGAAGTCTCTTCGCACGGACTGGTGCAGCATCGCGTGGCCGCGCTGCCGTTTGCCGCCGCGGTATTTACCAATCTGAGCCGCGATCACCTTGATTATCATGGTGATATGCAGGGCTACGAATCGGCCAAGTGGCTGCTGTTCTCTGAGCATCAGGTAGGCGAGGCCATCATCAACGCTGATGATGAAGTGGGCCGCCGCTGGCTGGAAAAATTACCGGATGCCGTGGCCGTTACGCTGGGCAACAATCTGCAGCCCGGCTGTCGTGGCCGCTGGCTGCAGGCGACGGCGATCGATTATCACGACGGCGGCGCACACGTGCAGTTCAGTTCGAGCTGGGGCAACGGCGAGTTTGACAGCCGCCTGATGGGCGCCTTTAACGTCAGCAATCTGCTGCTGGCGCTGGCGACGCTACTGACGCTGGATTATCCGCTCGACACGCTGGTGGCCAGTGCCAGCCAGCTGCAGCCGGTGTGTGGGCGTATGGAAGTGTTCACCGCCGCGCACAAGCCGACGGTGGTGGTGGATTACGCACATACGCCAGACGCGCTGGAAAAAGCGCTGGAAGCGGCCCGGTTGCACTGCAAGGGCCAGCTGTGGTGCGTGTTTGGCTGCGGTGGCGACCGTGACAAAGGCAAACGTCCGCTGATGGGCGCGATTGCCGAACAGTTTGCCGATATCGTGGTGATCACCGATGACAATCCGCGTAGCGAAGAGCCGACGGCGATTGTTAACGACATTCTCACCGGCCTGCTCGATCCGGGCCGGGCCCGCGTCATTGCAGGACGAGCGCAGGCGGTCACCCATGCGGTGATGCAGGCCAGCGCCGACGACATCGTGCTGGTGGCCGGTAAAGGCCATGAAGATTATCAAATCATCGGCAACCGCCGCCTTGACTACTCTGACCGCGACACCGTCGCCCGTTTGCTGGGGGTAATGGCATGATTCCGGTTACGCTGAAAACCCTGGCAGAGATTAGCGGTGGGCAGCTGCACGGCAGCGATCTCACTATTGCGGATGTCACCACGGATACCCGTAAAGTTACCCCAGGCAGCCTGTTTGTCGCGCTGGTGGGTGAACGTTTTGATGCGCACGATTTTGCCGCCGACGCTATCGCCAGTGGCGCACAGGCGCTGCTGGTGAATCGTCGTTTAGCGGTTGACGTGCCGCAGGTGGTGGTCGCTGACACGCGTATCGCTTTTGGGCAGCTCGGCGCCTGGGTGCGTCAGCAGGCGAAAGCGCGCGTGGTGGGGCTGACCGGCTCCTCCGGGAAAACCTCTGTGAAAGAGATGACCGCGGCGATTCTGCGCCAGTGCGGTGAAACGCTGTATACCGCCGGCAATCTCAACAACGATTACGGCGTGCCGATGACGCTGCTGCGTCTTACGCCGCAACACGCGTATGCCGTGATTGAAATGGGCGCGAACCATCAGGGTGAAATCGCCTACACCACCAATCTGGTGCGTCCGGAAACCGCGCTGGTCAACAATCTGGCGGCGGCGCATCTGGAAGGCTTCGGTTCACTGGCGGGCGTGGCAAAAGCCAAAGGCGAAATCTTTGGCGGCTTACCGGTGCACGGCACCGCAATCATCAACGCTGACAGCAACGATCTGCCCAACTGGCAGCCGCAGTTTGCTGACAAAACCCTGTGGCGCTTTTCGCCGCAGCCGATGGCAGACGCGGAGTTCCGCGCCAGCGATATCGTACTGCGCGCTGACGCCACGCTGTTTACCCTGCACACGCCGCGCGGCGACATCGCCGTCGAGCTGCCGCTGCCGGGTCGGCACAATATCGCTAATGCGCTGGCTGCTGCCGCGCTGGCGCTGTCGGTTGACGCGCCGTTAACCGCTATCCAGTCTGGCCTTAAAACCTTACAGCCCGTTCCTGGGCGCCTGTTCCCGATTCGCCTCGCCGGTAATCAGCTGCTGCTGGATGACAGCTACAACGCTAACGTTGGCTCGATGACCGCCGCTGCGCAGGTGCTGGGCGATATGCCGGGCTTCCGCGTCATGGTGGTCGGCGACATGGGCGAGCTGGGCGACGAAGCCGAAGCCTGTCATCGTCAGGTGGGTGAAGCGGCGAAAGCCGCTGGTATTGATTGTGTGCTGAGCACCGGCAGGTTCAGCCATTTGATTAGTGAAAGCAGCGGCCGGGGCGAACATTTCGCCAGTAAAGCTGAACTGACTGAACGTTTACGCACGCTGCTGTCCCAACATGCGGACATCACTATTTTGGTTAAAGGTTCACGTAGTGCCGCCATGGAGCAGGTAGTACAGAGCTTACAGGAGAAAGGAACATGCTAGTCTGGCTGGCCGAACATCTGGTCGCATTTTATTCCGGCTTTAACGTCTTTTCCTATCTGACGTTTCGCGCCATTGTCAGCCTGCTGACCGCTCTGTTCATCTCTTTATGGATGGGCCCGCGCCTAATCGCCTGGCTGCAGAAACTGCAGATTGGCCAGGTGGTACGTAACGATGGTCCGGAGTCGCACTTCAGCAAGCGCGGCACGCCGACCATGGGCGGCATAATGATTCTGACCTCCATCACGGTTTCGGTGCTGATGTGGGCTTATCCGTCCAATCCTTACGTCTGGTGCGTGCTGGTGGTGCTGGTCGGTTTTGGCGTAATTGGCTTTGTTGATGACTATCGCAAAGTGGTGCGTAAAGACACTAAGGGCCTGATCGCGCGCTGGAAATATTTCTGGATGTCGGTGATTTCGCTCGGCGTGGCGTTCGCGCTGTTCATCGCCGGTAAAGATACGCCTGCCACACAGCTGGTGGTGCCGTTCTTCAAAGATGTTATGCCGCAGCTCGGCCTGTTCTATGTGGTGCTGGCCTACTTTGTGATTGTCGGAACCGGTAATGCGGTCAACCTGACAGACGGTCTGGATGGTCTGGCCATCATGCCGACGGTGTTTGTCGCGGCGGGATTTGCGCTGGTGGCCTGGGCGACCGGTAACGTGAAATTTGCCGAGTACCTGCACATTCCGTATCTGCGTCACGCCGGTGAGCTGGTGATTGTCTGTACCGCGATTGTCGGGGCCGGTCTCGGCTTCCTGTGGTTCAACACCTATCCGGCGCAGGTCTTTATGGGCGACGTGGGTTCGCTGGCGCTGGGTGGCGCACTGGGCACGCTGGCAGTGCTGCTGCGTCAGGAATTTTTGCTGGTGATCATGGGCGGCGTATTTGTGGTCGAGACGCTGTCGGTGATTCTGCAGGTGGGTTCGTTCAAGCTGCGCGGTCAGCGTATTTTCCGCATGGCACCGATTCACCACCACTATGAACTGAAAGGCTGGCCGGAGCCGCGCGTGATCGTGCGCTTCTGGATTATTTCGCTGATGCTGGTGCTGATTGGCCTGGCAACGCTCAAGGTACGTTAATCATGGCTGACTATCGGGGCAGAAAAGTCGTCATCATTGGATTAGGCATTACCGGCCTGTCCTGTGTTGATTTCTTCCTCGCGCAGGGCGTGACGCCCCGCGTGATGGATACCCGTGTGTCACCGCCGGGGCTGGACAAACTGCCAGAGCAGGTGGAGCGCCACGTTGGCGGTATCAACAGCGACTGGCTGCTGGCATGCGATCTGATCATCGCCAGCCCGGGCATCGCGCTGGCGCACCCGGCGCTGAGCGAAGCGGCTGACGCCGGCATTGAAATTGTCGGCGATATCGAACTGTTCTGCCGTGAAGCGCAGGCGCCGATTGTGGCGATCACCGGTTCCAATGGCAAAAGTACCGTCACCACGCTGGTGGGCGAAATGGCGCGCGCCGCGGGCTGGCAGGTGGGCGTAGGCGGCAACATTGGGCTGCCAGCGCTGACACTGCTCAAATCGCCGGCGCAGCTGTATGTGCTGGAGCTCTCCAGCTTCCAGCTGGAAACCACCTACAGCCTGAAAGCGGCGGCGGCAACCATCCTCAACGTCACTGAGGATCATATGGATCGCTATCCGCTCGGCATGCAGCAGTACCGCGCCGCTAAATTACGCATCTATGAAAACGCGGATATCTGCGTGGTGAATGCCGACGATGGCATGACCATGCCGGTGCGCGGCGCCGATCGCCGCTGCGTCAGCTTTGGCATCGACGTGGGCGATTATCACCTCAACCAGCAGCAGGGCAGTACCTGGCTGCGGGTGAAGGGCGAGAAAGTCCTTAATACCGACGAGATGAAGCTGGTCGGGCAGCACAATTACACCAATGCGCTGGCCGCGCTGGCGCTGGCCGATGCGGTGAATATCCCGCGCGCCTCCAGCCTGAAAGCGTTAACCACCTACAGCGGCCTGCCGCATCGCTTCCAGCTGGTGCACGAAGCGCATGGCGTGCGCTGGATTAATGATTCGAAAGCCACCAACGTGGGCAGCACCGAAGCCGCGCTTAACGGCCTGCAGGTGAAAGGTACGCTGTGGCTGCTGCTGGGTGGCGATGGCAAAGGGGCGGACTTTACGCCGCTGGCGCGCTATCTGCAGGGCGACAACGTGCGGCTGTTCTGCTTTGGCCGCGACGGCGACGCGCTGGCCGCGCTGCGTCCGGCAGTGGCGACGCGCACCGACACGCTCGAACAGGCGATGACGCAGATTGCCGCGCAGGTGCAGGCGGGCGACCTGGTGCTGCTGTCACCGGCGTGCGCCAGCCTCGACCAGTTCCGTAATTTTGAACAGCGTGGCGATCGCTTCGCGCAACTGGCGAAGGAGCTGAGCTGATGCGTATTCCCGGAGCCAGTATCGCCAGTTTTATTTCGCTGCGCCTGCGTGATTGGGTGATGGGCGCGCGCGACAACGACGACGCGCCGGTGGTGCTGTATGACCGCACGCTGCTATGGCTGACATTTGGCCTGGCGATTATCGGTTTTGTCATGGTCACCTCGGCGTCGATGCCGGTTGGACAGCGTCTTAACGACGATCCGTTCTACTTTGCCAAGCGAGATGCCTTTTATATCGCACTGGCGCTGGGGATGGCGTTAGTGACGCTGCGCGTACCGATGGATTTCTGGCAGCGCTACAGTAACGCGATGCTGATGGCTTCGGTGGCGATGCTGCTGATCGTACTGGTGGTCGGTAGCTCGGTTAACGGCGCATCGCGCTGGATCGCGCTCGGGCCGCTGCGTATTCAGCCGGCGGAGTTATCCAAGCTGTCGCTGTTCTGCTATCTCGCCAGTTATCTGGTGCGCAAAGTGGAAGAGGTGCGGAACAACTTCTGGGGCTTCTGTAAGCCGATGGGCGTGATGGTGGTGCTGGCGGTGCTGCTGCTGGCCCAGCCGGACCTCGGCACTGTGGTGGTGCTGTTTGTTACCACGCTGGCGATGCTGTTCCTGGCGGGCGCCAAACTGTGGCAGTTCCTGGCGATTATCGGCTCGGGCATTTTCGCCGTGGTGCTGCTGATTATCGCGGAACCTTACCGTATGCGCCGCGTGACCTCCTTCTGGAACCCGTGGGAAGATCCATTCGGCAGCGGCTACCAGCTGACCCAGTCGCTGATGGCGTTTGGCCGCGGTGAGTTCTGGGGACAGGGCCTGGGCAACTCGGTGCAGAAACTGGAGTATCTGCCGGAAGCGCATACCGACTTTATCTTCTCAATTATCGGTGAAGAGTTGGGTTATGTCGGTGTGGTTTTGGCGCTGTTGATGGTATTCTTCGTCGCTTTTCGCGCAATGTCGATTGGCCGTCGCGCGCTGGAGATCGACCAGCGTTTTTCCGGCTTCCTCGCCTGTTCCATTGGGGTGTGGTTTAGCTTCCAGGCGCTGGTTAACGTTGGTGCGGCGGCGGGTATGCTGCCGACCAAGGGCCTGACGCTGCCGCTGATCAGTTACGGTGGATCGAGTCTGATCATTATGTCGACCGCCATCGTGTTTTTATTGCGCATAGATTATGAAACACGTCTGGCAAAAGCCCAGGCGTTTACCCGAGGTGCCCGATGAGTGGTAAACGGCTGATGGTCATGGCAGGGGGTACCGGCGGACATGTGTTCCCCGGACTGGCCGTGGCGCATCATCTGATCGAACAAGGCTGGCAGGTGCGCTGGCTGGGAACCGCAGACCGGATGGAAGCCGATCTGGTGCCAAAGCATGGCATCGATATCGACTTCATTCGCATCAGCGGACTGCGCGGTAAAGGCGTAAAGGCCCTGCTGCTGGCACCGGTGCGCATTTTCAATGCGTGGCGCCAGGCGCGCCGCATCATGAAAAACTGGCAGCCGGATGTGGTGCTGGGCATGGGCGGTTATGTTTCCGGTCCGGGCGGCCTTGCGGCGTGGAGTTGCGGCATCCCGGTGGTGCTGCACGAGCAGAACGGTATTGCCGGCCTGACCAATAAGTGGCTGGCGAAGATCGCCACCACAGTGATGCAGGCCTTTCCGGGCGCGTTCCCCACTGCCGAGGTGGTGGGCAACCCGGTGCGTAATGATGTGCTGGCGCTGCCGCTTCCGGCGCAGCGTCTGGCACACCGCAGCGGGCCGATTCGCGTGCTGGTGATTGGCGGTAGTCAGGGGGCGCGCATCCTCAATCAGATCGTGCCGCAGGTCGCCGCCGAACTGGGTGACGCCATCACGTTGTGGCATCAGACCGGCAAAGGTGCACGGGAGACCGTGCAGCAGGCGTATCAGGCCGCTGGCCAGCCGCAGCACAAGGTCACCGAGTTTATCGATGACATGGCGCAAGCCTATGCGTGGGCCGATGTGGTGGTGTGCCGCTCCGGCGCGCTGACCGTCAGTGAAGTGGCGGCGGCGGGTTTACCGGCGATTTTCGTGCCGTTCCAGCACAAAGATCGTCAGCAGTACTGGAATGCGCTGCCGCTGGAAAAAGCCGGCGCGGCCAAAATTTTCGAGCAGCCGCAGTTTACTGCTGCGGCCGTCGCAGACACGCTGCGCCACTGGGATCGCGCCACGCTGCTGGCGATGGCGGAAAAAGCCCGCCAGGTCGCGATTCCTGATGCGACCGAACGGGTGGCACAAGAGGTTGCGCGCGTCGCGAAGTAAGTTAACCGGTCAGTTTGACTGGCCCGCATCTGAATGCAGGTGCAAACGGGAAAACAGGTAACAGAGACAGATGAATACACAACAATTGGCAAAACTGCGTTCTATTGTGCCCGAGATGCGTCGCGTCCGGCACATCCACTTTGTCGGCATCGGCGGTGCCGGCATGGGCGGTATTGCCGAGGTGTTGGCGAACGAAGGCTATCACATTAGCGGCTCCGATCTGGCGCCCAATCCGGTTACGCAGCATCTGGCCTCGCTGGGCGCGACCATTTACTTCAACCATCGCCCGGAAAATGTTACCGACGCCAGCGTCGTCGTGGTTTCCACCGCCGTGGCGCAGGATAACCCGGAGCTGGTGGCGGCGCGTGAGCAGCGTATCCCGGTGATCCGCCGGGCGGAGATGCTGGCTGAGCTGATGCGTTTCCGTCACGGCATCGCGATTGCCGGCACGCACGGCAAAACCACCACCACCGCGATGGTGACCAGTATTTATGCGGAAGGCGGTCTCGATCCGACGTTCGTCAATGGCGGTCTGGTTAAAGCGGCGGGTACGCACGCGCGCCTCGGCAGCAGCCGTTATCTGATTGCGGAAGCGGACGAAAGCGACGCCTCTTTCCTGCATCTGCAACCGATGGTGGCGATTGTCACCAACATCGAAGCGGATCACATGGATACCTATCAGGGCGATTTTGAGAACCTGAAGCAGACGTTTATTAACTTCCTGCACAACCTGCCGTTCTACGGGCGCGCGGTGATGTGCGTGGACGATGTGGTGATTCGCGACCTGATTCCGCGCGTGGGCCGTCAGGTCACCACCTATGGTTTCAGCGACGATGCGGATGTGCGGGTCGAAAACTACGAACAGCGCGGCGCGCAGGGCCACTTCACCCTGATTCGTCAGGACAAACCGGTGCTGCACGTGACGCTGAATGCGCCGGGTCGCCATAACGCGCTGAACGCCGCGGCAGCCGTGGCGGTTGCCAGCGAAGAGGGTATTGACGACAACGCCATTCTGGCGGCGCTGGAGAGTTTCCAGGGCACCGGTCGCCGTTTCGACGTGCTGGGCGAGTTCGACACTGCGGCGGTTAACGGCAAAGCGGGCAGCGCGATGCTGGTCGACGATTATGGTCATCATCCGACCGAAGTGGATGTCACCATCAAAGCGGCGCGCGCCGGCTGGCCAGAGAAAAAGCTGGTGATGGTGTTTCAGCCGCATCGCTACACGCGCACCCGCGACCTGTTCGATGATTTCGCCAATGTGCTGTCACAGGTGGATGTGTTACTGATGCTGGATGTCTACCCGGCGGGCGAAGCCGCTATTCCGGGCGCGGACAGTCGTTCACTGTGCCGTGCCATCCGCAATCGCGGCAAGGTCGATCCGATTCTGGTCTCCGAGCACGAAGCGCTGCCGGATGCGCTGGCACCGCTGCTGTCCGGCGACGATCTGGTGATTGTGCAGGGCGCCGGCAACATCGGCAAAATTGCCCGCAAGCTGGCTGAGATTCAGCTGCAGCCGGCTCTGAACACGGAGGCGCGCCATGGCTGAGAAAGTCGCGGTATTGATGGGCGGTACCTCCGCCGAGCGCGAGGTGTCACTGATGTCCGGCAGCGCGGTGCTGGCGGGACTGCGTGAGATGGGCATTGATGCGCACGGTGTCGACACCCGTGACGTCTCAGTGCTGGACCTCCCGCAGCAGGGCTTTGCAAAAGCGTTTATCGCGCTGCACGGTCGCGGTGGCGAAGACGGCACGCTGCAGGCGCTGCTGGAGTTTCTGCAACTGCCCTACACCGGCAGCGGCGTCATGGCGTCGGCCATCACCATGGATAAACTGCGCAGCAAACTGCTGTGGCAGGGCAGGGGATTGCCGGCGGGCAAATTTGTCTGGCTGACGCGCCAGCAGTATGAGCAGGGGCTGGATGCTGCAGCGCAGGCGTCGATTGCCGCGCTCGGACTGCCGCTATTTGTGAAGCCAAGCTGTGAAGGTTCCAGTGTCGGTATCAGCCGCGTGAACCAGGCGGAAGCGCTGCCAGCCGCGCTGCAGGAGGCGTTTCGCCATGATGATGACGTGCTGGTGGAAGCTTTTCTCAGCGGCGCCGAATACACCGTGGGCATCGTCGGCGACGAAATTCTGCCGTCAATCAGAATTCAGACCGCCAGCGAGTTCTATGACTATGAAGCAAAATACATTTCTGACGATACTCAATACTTCTGCCCGAGCGGCCTGAGTGCGGAGAAAGAGGCGGAACTGCAGACATTAGTGCTGGCCGCGTGGCGCGCGTTAGGCTGCAGCGGCTGGGGACGGGTTGATGTGATGGTCGACGGTGACGGCAATTTCCAGCTGCTGGAAGTGAACACCTCGCCAGGCATGACCAGCCACAGCCTGGTGCCGATGGCGGCAAAGCAGGCGGGATACAGCTTCCCGCAACTGGTGGCGCGCATTCTGGAGCTGGCTGACTGATATGTCTCAGGCGGCACTGCGCGTTAGAAATCGCGAACCTCAGGAGCGTGCGCGCTCCGGACGGAGCAACGGAGCACGGCTGTTTGGCATCGTGTTCCTGCTGCTGGTGATGGGCATCATGGTGGCTGGCGGCCTCGTGGTGCTGAAGTGGATGAATGATGCGTCGCGTCTGCCGCTGTCGAAGCTGGTGGTGACGGGCGAAACCCACTACACCACGCACGATGATATTCGTCAGGCGATTTTATCGCTCGGCGCGCCGGGAACGTTCATGTCGCAGAACGTGGATATTATCCAGCAGCAGATCGAGCGTTTACCGTGGATTAAACAGGTTAGCGTGCGCAAGCAGTGGCCTGATGAGCTGAAGATAAACCTGGTGGAGTACGTCCCGGTGGCACGCTGGAATGACTCGCACATGGTGGACGCCGATGGCGTCTCCTTCAGCGTCCCGGCCAGCCACATCGGCAAAGAGACGTTGCCGATGCTGTATGGGCCGGAAGGCAGTGAGAAAGAGGTATTGGCCGGCTATCACACCATGAGTGATGTGCTGCGGGCCAGTAAGTTTACCCTGAAGGTCGCGTCGATGACGGCGCGGCGCTCGTGGCAGCTGGTGACCAGCGACGATGTGCGCATCGAACTGGGGCGCAGCGATACCATGAAGCGTCTGAACCGTTTTATTGAGCTCTATCCGGAGTTGCAGCAGCAGGGCCAGAGTCAGAACCAGCGCATCAGCTATGTTGATCTACGCTATGACTCCGGCGCCGCAGTAGGCTGGGCACCGGCACCGATTGAGCCACAGGACAGTAATCAGCAACAAAACCAGGCACAGGCTAAACCACAATGATCAAGGCAACGGACAGAAAACTGGTAGTAGGACTTGAAATCGGCACTGCGAAGGTCGCCGCCCTGGTTGGGGAAATTCTGCCCGATGGTATGGTCAACATTATTGGCGTCGGCAGCTGCCCGTCCCGCGGTATGGACAAAGGCGGCGTGAACGATCTGGAGTCGGTGGTGAAGTGCGTTCAGCGCGCCATCGACCAGGCGGAATTGATGGCAGACTGCCAGATTTCGTCGGTATACCTTGCTTTATCGGGCAAACATATTAGTTGTCAGAACGAAATCGGGATGGTTCCGATTTCCGAAGAGGAAGTCACTCAGGATGATGTGGAAAACGTGGTGCATACGGCGAAATCCGTTCGCGTGCGCGACGAACATCGTATTCTGCATGTGATTCCACAGGAATACGCCATCGATTATCAGGAAGGCATTAAAAATCCGGTTGGCCTTTCCGGCGTGCGTATGCAGGCCAAGGTGCATCTCATCACCTGCCACAACGATATGGCAAAAAATATCGTGAAAGCCGTTGAACGTTGTGGCCTGAAAGTTGACCAACTGATTTTTGCCGGACTGGCATCCAGTTTTTCGGTGCTGACCGAAGATGAACGTGAGCTGGGAGTCTGTGTTGTTGACATCGGTGGCGGTACAATGGATATCGCGGTGTACACCGGCGGCGCGCTGCGTCATACCAAAGTGATTCCCTATGCCGGGAACGTGGTGACCAGCGACATCGCCTATGCCTTTGGCACACCGCCAACCGACGCCGAAGCGATTAAAGTGCGTCATGGTTGTGCGCTGGGTTCGATTGTCGGCAAAGACGAAAACGTCGAGGTGCCGAGCGTGGGTGGACGTCCGCCGCGCAGCCTGCAGCGCCAGACGCTGGCAGAAGTGATTGAGCCGCGTTACACCGAACTGCTGAATCTGGTGAACGACGAGATTCTGCAACTGCAGGAGCAACTGCGCCAGCAGGGCGTTAAGCACCATCTGGCAGCCGGTATTGTGCTGACCGGCGGTGCGGCGCAGATTGAAGGTCTGGCGGCCTGTGCACAGCGGGTGTTCCACACCCAGGTGCGCATCGGTCAGCCGCTTAACATCACCGGCCTGACGGATTATGCGCAGGAGCCGTACTACTCGACGGCGGTTGGCCTGCTGCATTACGGCAAAGAGTCACACATGAACGGTGATGCAGAAACGGAAAAACGTGCTTCAGTGGGCAATTGGTTTAAACGCATCAACAGCTGGCTGAAGAAAGAGTTTTAATTTTTTGAAAAAGGAGATCATCAGGCAATGTTTATGATCTCCAGGCGACAGGCACATAACGGAGAGAAATCATGTTTGAACCTATGGAATTAACCAATGACGCGGTGATTAAAGTCATCGGCGTCGGCGGTGGCGGTGGCAACGCCGTAGAGCACATGGTACGCGAGCGTATCGAAGGTGTGGAATTCTTCGCTGTGAATACCGACGCGCAGGCGTTGCGTAAAACGGCGGTCGGCCAGACGATTCAGATCGGGACCAATATCACCAAAGGTCTCGGTGCGGGTGCTAACCCGGAAGTCGGTCGTACCTCGGCGGAAGAGGATCGCGAAGCACTGCGTTCTGCGCTGGAAGGGGCAGACATGGTGTTTATCGCCGCGGGCATGGGTGGCGGTACTGGTACCGGTGCAGCTCCTGTGGTGGCTGAAGTAGCCAAAGATTTAGGTATCCTGACGGTTGCGGTGGTGACGAAGCCCTTCAACTTCGAAGGGAAAAAACGCATGGCGTTTGCTGAGCAGGGTATCGCAGAGCTGTCCAAGCATGTTGATTCACTGATCACCATTCCTAACGACAAGCTGCTGAAAGTGCTGGGCCGTGGTATCTCTCTGCTGGATGCCTTCGGTGCGGCTAACGACGTGCTGAAAGGTGCGGTGCAGGGTATCGCAGAACTGATTACCCGTCCGGGTCTGATGAACGTCGACTTCGCCGACGTGCGTACCGTGATGTCAGAAATGGGTTACGCGATGATGGGTTCTGGCGTTGCCTGTGGTGAGGACCGTGCTGAAGAAGCGGCCGAAATGGCGATCTCCAGCCCGCTGCTGGAAGATATCGATCTGTCGGGTGCGCGTGGCGTGCTGGTCAACATCACGGCGGGCTTCGACCTGCGTCTGGATGAGTTCGAAACCGTGGGTAACACCATCCGCGCCTTCGCCTCGGACAACGCGACCGTGGTTATCGGTACCTCGCTGGATCCAGAGATGAACGACGAGCTGCGCGTCACCGTGGTGGCGACCGGTATCGGCATGGACAAACGTCCGGAAATCACCCTGGTGACTAACAAGCCTGCGACTCAGCCGGTCATGGATCATCGCTACCAGCAGCACGGCATGGCGCCGCTGCCGCAGGAGCAGAAACCGGCCGCGAAAGTGGTGAATGACCAGCCAGCGTCATCCAGCAAAGAGCCTGACTATCTTGATATTCCAGCCTTCCTGCGTAAACAGGCAGACTAAGAATATCCTGAGAATTGGGATTCTCCGCTCTTTGTGCTAAAGTATTCGCCCGCCGGTAATTTATACTGGCGGTCGGATGGGTAATATTGCGAGATAATGCGATGATCAAACAAAGGACATTAAAACGTATTGTTCAGGCGACTGGCGTCGGTTTGCATACCGGCAAAAAAGTCACGCTGACTTTACGCCCTGCGTCGGCTAATACCGGGGTCATCTATCGTCGCACTGACTTGAATCCACCGGTTGATTTCCCGGCTGATGCAAAATACGTGCGCGACACCATGCTGAGTACCTGCCTGGTGAATGATGAAGGCGTGCGTATTTCGACGGTTGAACACCTGAATGCTGCATTGGCAGGTCTGGGTATCGACAACATTATTGTTGAAGTTGATGCGCCAGAAATTCCGATCATGGATGGCAGTGCCGCGCCTTTTGTTTATTTGCTGATGGATGCCGGTGTCGAAGAGCTGAACAGTGCGAAGAAATTCGTGCGCGTGAAGCAAACGGTACGGGTAGAAGATGGCGATAAGTGGGCCGAGATCAAACCGTACAACGGTTTTTCACTCGACTTCACCATCGACTTCAAACATCCGGCGATCGACTCAAGCTCGCAGCGTTACCAGCTCAATTTCTCGGCTGAATCCTTTGTGCGTCAGATTAGCCGTGCGCGCACCTTCGGCTTTATGCGTGAAATCGAATATCTGCAGTCTAAAGGCCTGTGCCTGGGCGGTAGTTTAGATTGTGCGATTGGCCTCGATGACTTCCGCGTATTGAATGAAGATGGCCTGCGCTTTGAAGATGAGTTCGTGCGTCACAAAATGCTGGACGCCATCGGCGACCTGTTCATGTGTGGTCATAACGTGATTGGCGCATTCTCTGCGTTCAAGTCCGGCCATGCGCTGAACAACAAACTGTTGCAGGCGGTGCTGGCGAAACAGGAAGCCTGGGAATGGGCGACCTTCGAAGACGAAGCTGAACTGCCACTGGCCTTCAAAGCGCCAAATTTAGTGCTGGCTTAATAAGTCAGCCATCAAACGGCGGGCTTCCCTGACACCCTCTCCGGTCAGTGGAACCCGCCGTTTTTTATTGCCCGCCGCTGAGGCTGTAATCCCGCTCGCAAAACCCTTTTGTCAGCGACCAAACCCTGCGCAAAAAAACGTGAAATCCGCCGTAAGCCCTTTAATCCCTGATGTCGAAGCCCCACATAAGTGCTATTATCTGGCGCTCATGTAAGCAGGGTACGTAACGCAACTCTGGCTTAGCGCTTAATGACTGGCATGATGGACGAAAGGTGATCGGGATTTTCTCACGCTGGCGACAACTCGGCAGACGCTATTTCTGGCCTCATCTCCTGTTGGGAATGGTGGCGGCCAGTCTCGGCCTGCCTGCCTGTGCACAAAGCGCAGAGCCCACCAGCAGCGATTCGCCGGTCAGCAGCCTGTTTACCGGCAAGGTGGTGCGGTTTGATCACCTGATTCGCCTGCAGGAAAGCGCGCGTCGCCCCAGTTTCAACGTTGACTACTGGCATCAGCACGCCATCCGCACCGTTATTCGCCATCTCTCATTCAGCATGACGCCGCCCGCGACCGCGGAAGCGGAGCATGCATTGCCGCTGGCGGCGCAAAAGCTGGCGCTGATTGACTCGCTGCAGGCGCTGCTGACTTCACCCGCGCAACCTTTAGCCACGATGGCACCGCCGTCGCGAGCGCATCATGTTTCGCCCAACGTTCACTCTTCTGCTGACTGGCAGGCTGCTATTCATGGCATCCGCGCCGGACCTTTCATTGCTCAAAGCTAACGTTATTTTCCTGTTTCTGTTTTTTGCCTTTGCAGCCCGTATTGTTACGGCTGAATTGAGATAAATTTATTATGTTAATCAAATTGTTAACGAAAGTTTTTGGTAGCAGCAATGATCGTACTCTGCGCCGCATGCGTAAAGTGGTCGATGTCATCAACAAGATGGAGCCGGAGTTCGTCAAACTGTCTGACGACGAACTGAAAGCGAAAACCGATCAATTCCGCGAGCGCCTGAAAAAAGGTGAAACGCTGGAGAGCCTGATTCCCGAAGCCTTCGCCACCGTGCGTGAAGCCAGTAAGCGCGTGTTTGGCATGCGCCACTTTGATGTGCAGCTGATCGGCGGCATGGTGCTCAACGAACGCTGCATCGCGGAGATGCGCACCGGTGAGGGTAAAACCCTGACTGCGACGCTGCCAGCCTACCTGAACGCGCTGAGCGGCAAGGGCGTGCACGTTGTGACCGTCAACGACTATCTGGCGCAGCGTGACGCCGAAAACAACCGTCCGCTGTTTGAGTTCCTCGGTCTGACAGTCGGTATTAACCTGCCGGGCATGCCGGCGGTGGCTAAGCGCGCTGCCTATGCAGCCGATATCACCTACGGCACCAACAACGAATACGGCTTCGATTATCTGCGCGATAACATGGCCTTCAGTCCGGAAGAGCGCGTACAGCGTAAACTGCACTATGCGCTGGTGGATGAGGTGGACTCGATCCTGATCGATGAAGCGCGTACGCCGCTGATTATCTCGGGTCCGGCCGAAGACAGCTCCGATCTCTACATCAAGGTCAACAAAATCATTCCACACCTGGTGCGCCAGGAAAAAGAAGACTCGGATAACTTCCAGGGCGAAGGTGACTTCTGGGTGGATGAAAAAGCCCGTCAGGCGCACATGACCGAGCGCGGTCTGGTGAAAGTGGAAGAGCTGCTGGTCAGTCAGGGCATCATGGATGAGGGCGAATCACTCTACTCGCCGACCAACATCATGCTGATGCACCACGTGACGGCAGCACTGCGCGCCCATGCACTGTTCACCCGCGACGTTGACTACATCGTGAAGGACGGCGAGGTGATCATTGTTGATGAACACACCGGCCGTACCATGCAGGGACGTCGCTGGTCTGATGGCCTGCATCAGGCGGTCGAAGCCAAAGAAGGTGTGGAGATCCAGAATGAAAACCAGACGCTGGCTTCCATCACCTTCCAGAACTACTTCCGTATCTACGAGAAACTGGCCGGTATGACCGGTACCGCTGATACTGAAGCGTTTGAATTCAGCTCCATCTACAAACTCGATACCATCGTGGTGCCGACCAACCGTCCGATGGTGCGTAAAGATATGGCCGATCTGGTCTACATGACCGAGAAAGAGAAGATCGACGCCATTATCGAAGATATTCGTACCTGTACGGCTAACGGTCAGCCGGTACTGGTGGGCACCATCTCGATTGAAAAATCGGAAGTGGTATCTCAGGAGCTGACGCGCGCGGGTATTAAGCACAGCGTACTGAACGCCAAGTTCCACGCCAGCGAAGCGGATATCGTGGCACAGGCAGGTCAGCCAGCCGCGGTAACCATCGCGACCAACATGGCCGGTCGTGGTACGGACATCATGCTCGGCGGTAGCTGGCAGGCGGAAGTGGCCGCGCTGGAAAACCCGACGGAAGAGCAGATTGAAGCCATCAAGGCGGCGTGGAAATTGCGCCATGATGCGGTGCTGGCGGCAGGCGGTCTGCACATTATCGGTACCGAACGCCACGAATCACGCCGTATCGATAACCAGCTGCGCGGCCGTGCGGGCCGTCAGGGTGACGCCGGTTCTTCGCGCTTCTATCTGTCGATGGAAGATGCGCTGATGCGTATCTTTGCCTCCGATCGTGTGTCCAACATGATGCGTAAGCTGGGTATGAAGCCGGGTGAAGCGATTGAGCATCCGTGGGTAACCAAAGCGATTGCTAATGCGCAGCGCAAAGTTGAAAGCCGCAACTTCGATATCCGTAAACAGCTGCTGGAATACGACGACGTGGCTAACGATCAGCGCCGCGCCATTTACAGCCAGCGTAACGAACTGCTGGATGTCTCTGACGTTTCGGACACCATCAACAGCATCCGTGAAGATGTGTTCAAAGCCACTATCGACACTTACATTCCGCCGCAGTCGCTGGAAGAGATGTGGGACGTCCCGGGGCTGGAAGAGCGTCTGCGCAATGATTTCGATCTGGATCTGCCGATTGCCGAGTGGCTGGATAAAGAGCCGGATCTGCATGAAGAGACGCTGCGTGAGCGCATCATGAGCCGCGCCAGCGAAGACTATGCGGCGAAAGAAGAAGTGGTCGGCGCAGAAATGATGCGCAACTTCGAAAAAGGCGTGATGCTGCAAACGCTTGACTCGCTTTGGAAAGAGCATCTGGCGGCGATGGACTATCTGCGTCAGGGTATCCATCTGCGTGGCTATGCGCAGAAAGATCCGAAGCAGGAGTACAAACGTGAATCTTTCGCCATGTTTGCCGCGATGCTGGAGTCGCTGAAGTACGAAGTGATCAGCACCCTGAGCAAAGTGCAGGTGCGGATGCCGGAAGAAGTAGAAGCGATGGAGCAGCAGCGTCGTGAAGAAGCAGAGCGTCTGGCACAGCAGCAGCAGCTCAGTCACGTCGATGACGACACCGCAGCGGCCGCTGCACTGGCGGCACAGGGCGGTGAGCGGAAAGTGGGACGTAACGATCCGTGCCCATGCGGCTCAGGTAAAAAATACAAACAGTGTCACGGTCGTCTGGCCTGATAACAAAAAGGAGCCCGCGGGCTCCTTTTTCTTTGGCTGATTAGCGGGTAATCGCCATCAGCTTCTCCTCATTCAGCCGCACGCCATGATAGGGCAGCGTAACCAGCAGCCCATCCGGCAAACCATAGCGTTTCAGCAACGCCCGGCTCTGAAACAGCAATTGGTGATAGTTGTTGTCGCTGATCCCCGGATAGCTCTCATTCCATACCGTGGCAATAATCTGCCGTTTCGACGTGATGCGCAGCAGCAGGCAGGAGAAGAAGCGCTTCTGCGCTTCATTAAGCGGGATGGTCTTCTGTTCTGGCCACCAGGTTAAGGTGTTTTGCGCGCTGTCGAGCGTCAGGATGTCGTGAAAAACCAAATGGCGTAAGGTATTCATCTGTTTCTGTGCGTCTTGCGCCAGAAACGTTGTTAGTTTGCGTTCCATGTGTAGTCGGCCTGGCTAGAGTAAAGTGGCTGCGAGTATTCCCAACATGGCGCCGTGCGATCATTACGACCTGTCTTAATAACTGGAATCTGTGCGACAGGATCGCGGTGAAGCCGACAGCAGTTAACATCGTCCGGCGTCTGCTTTAAAATCAGCGCTCACTCACTACAAGCGGAATCCAGCTTATGAAACACCTGCAGGTGGCGGTGGGCATCATTCGCAATGCCAGTCGTCAGATCTTTCTTGCCCAGCGCGCAGCAAGCTCGCACATGGCCAACAAATGGGAGTTCCCGGGCGGAAAAATTGAACAGCACGAAAGCGCTGAACAGGCGTTAAAACGTGAGCTGATGGAAGAAACCGGTATTGAGGTGACGGCGGCGAAAGCGATTGGTCAGGCCGACCACAGTTACGATGACCTGCATGTTACGCTGCATTTCTTCCTGGTGGAGGGCTGGCAGGGTGAGCCGTGGGGACGCGAAGGTCAGCCGCAGCGTTGGGTCGAGCAGCGTGATTTAGTGGCCGATGAATTTCCACCGGCCAACCACGCCCTGATTGCCCGCTTAGTGGCGGGCGAGATTTAAACTCAGGGGCCGCGTGCCCCTGCCGATCACGACTGCTCTTCACTCCAGTCGTCACTCTCCGTCATGTCTCCGCTGCTGGGAATGCGTTTCTCCTCAGAGGCCCACTCGCCCAGGTCGATCAACTGACAGCGTTTGCTGCAAAACGGGCGCCACGGGCTGAGTTCATCCCACATCACGGCTTTACCGCAGTTGGGGCAAGGTACGGTAATCATCTCTTCCTGCATAACATCCTCTAACAACAGGCTAATTCAAAATTCAGTCGCGCCGGCACTTCACCGCGTTCGCTATCGAGCGGTAAAAAGCGGATGGCATAGCGGCTTTTATGACCAGAGACCTGCGGATAGAGCGCATCTTCCAGCGTCAGCTGCAGGCGCAGCAGGTCGGACCCCTCGGCATTATCCTGATAAAAGCCGTTGAGGCTGGTCTGATGGCGAAACACGCTCGACTGACGAATCAGGTTGAGGATCATCGTCAGGCTGTTGCGCAGCGGATCGAGCGAGGCCAGCCAGCTATTCACCAGAGTATCGCGCAGCGCCTGTGGCTGGTGCAGCCAGATGTGTAAACCCGGCAGATCAAAACTGCAGCAGCCGCCGGGAATGCTCAGGCGCTGACGTACGGAGGCAATCAGCCGGTCTTCGCGCAGCTGCTGACCCATGCGCGGCGCGGCCATCAGCTCGCTGGATTGTTGCTTCAGCTGTTCACGCAGCTGGCTAACGGTGTGTTCATCGACACCCGGCACATCCAGCCAGGCACGCAGTTTTTGCTGCTGACGCTCCAGCTCTTTTAACAGCTCGGTGCGCATATCGCCGCGTTCGAAGATATCCAGCAGGTCGCCAATAATACGAAACACACCCAGTGCGGCAACCGAGCTGTTGACCGGCAGCGTTTCGTGCAGCTGGTTGATCAAAAACTCCACGCGCAGCCAGGTGCGCATTTTCTCATTCAATGGGTGTTCAAACAGAACCACTGTGCTCATGATATTAATCCCGTCCGGTTGCTGCCAGGCGTAAATAGCGCTGGTGAAGTTCAGCAACGCGCGGCAAAGCCTGTTCCGGCGTGCCGCTGTTATCAATGATGTCATCCGCGCAGGCTAAACGCTGCTGACGGCTGGCCTGCGCGGCAAGAATCCGTTGCGCCTGGCTGAGAGAGATACCATCACGCTGGCGGGTGCGCTGCAGCTGCGTGGCCTCATCGACATCCACGACTAATACCCGATCGGCCTGATGCTGCAGACCATTTTCTACCAGCAGCGGCACTACCCACATGACGTAAGGCGAAGCTGCCTGCGCCTTCAGCTGCTGGGTACGGGCGTTAATCAGCGGGTGCAGCAGTTGATTGAGCCAGTTTTTCTCTTGCGGCTGCTGGAAAATAATTTCCCGCAGCCGCGCGCGATAAAGCGTGCCTTCTGCGGTCAGAATCGATTCTCCATGGCGTTTCACAATCGCATTGAGCGCAGGTGTGCCCGGTTCAACCACCTCGCGGGCAATCACATCGGCATCAATGATGTCGACGTTCAGCGCGGCAAAAGCGTTAGCAATGGTGCTCTTACCACTACCAATGCCGCCGGTCAGTGCAACGGTAAAAGGCATAGCGTTCTCTCAACATTTTTCTCATCTGCCGCAGCGTGATGAGAGCCCGATCACAATCGGTTTTCTCAGCTAAATTTAACGGATTGTAGCTTAAATAAAGTGAAATTCGCAGTCTTGTCGCGGAACGAATGGCGCGTATGATAACGACACTGGAGCCGTGAGCGCTACCCGAACTGCGGTTCGTCGTCACTAACCAGGACACTCTGCTATGCGTATCGAAGAAGATGTAAAACTGGGCTTTAAAGATGTATTGATCCGCCCGAAACGCTCCACGCTGAAAAGCCGTTCCGAGGTTGAGCTGGAACGTACGTTCACCTTCAAACATTCAGGCCTCGCCTGGTCCGGCGTTCCGGTGATTGCCGCCAACATGGATACCGTCGGCACCTTTACCATGGCCGAAGCGCTGGCTGGCTTTAACGTGCTGACCGCCGTTCACAAGCACTACAGTGTTGAAGCGTGGCAGACTTTTATCCAGCGCGTACCGGCCACGGTGCTCAGCCACGTAATGGTCTCTACCGGCACCTCAGAAGCAGATTTCACAAAGTTAAGCGCGATCCTCGCGCTGTCGCCCCAACTCAATTTTATCTGTATTGATGTGGCAAACGGCTACTCCGAGCACTTTGTTGCCTTCCTGCAGCGTGCGCGGGAAAGCTTCCCGGGGAAAACCATTTGTGCCGGGAATGTGGTGACCGGTGAAATGGTCGAAGAGCTGATTCTGTCCGGTGCCGACATTGTGAAGGTGGGAATCGGCCCGGGATCGGTCTGCACCACGCGCGTCAAAACCGGCGTTGGCTACCCGCAACTCTCCGCGGTGATTGAGTGTGCTGATGCGGCGCACGGCCTCGGTGGGCAGATTGTCAGCGATGGCGGTTGCGCCGTGCCGGGCGATATCGCCAAGGCGTTCGGCGGCGGCGCTGACTTCGTGATGCTCGGCGGCATGCTGGCGGCACACGATGAGTGCGAAGGCACTCTTGTTGAAGAGCAGGGCGAGCAGTTCATGCTGTTCTACGGCATGAGCTCCGAATCCGCGATGAAACGTCATGTAGGCGGTGTGGCGGGCTACCGCGCCGCAGAAGGTAAAACCGTTCGTCTGCCGCTGCGTGGACCGGTCGCGGAGACGGTGAAGGATATCCTCGGCGGGCTGCGTTCGGCCTGTACTTACGTCGGCGCAGAGCGCCTGAAAGAGCTGACCAAACGCACCACCTTTATTCGTGTGGCAGAGCAGGAAAACCGCGTCTTTAACCGCTGATGTGCCGCAACGGGCGCCGCGTGCGCCCGTTTAACGTATGGCGTCTCCCAGACCAAATACCGGCAGATACATGGCAATCACCAGCGTGCCGACAATGCCGCCAATCACCACCATCATTAATGGCTCCAGCGAAGCGGCGAGGCTGTCTGCGCGCGTCAGCGTTTGCGCTTCGTGCCACTCCGCCAGCCGCGCCAGCATCACATCCAGCGCACCGGCCTCTTCACCGACGCGGATCAGCTGAGCGCACAGCGGCGTAAACAGCGGATGTCCCTGTAGAGCCTGGTGCAGCGGCGCGCCAGCGGCAATATGCTGCTGTAACGCCACGACGGCATCGCGCCACAGTCGCGCGGCCAGTGTCACTTCCACCGCCTGCAGGCTTTGCAGCAGCGTCAGCCCGGCCTGCTGCGTCAGTTGCAGAATCGCGTAGATCTGGCTGAGCTGACCGCCGCGCCACAACGGGGCCAGCAGCGGAAGCCGCAGCAGCCACTGCTGGCTGCGCTTTTGCCACGCAACGGATCGCCGATAGGCCAGACGCGCCAGCCACCCGGACACCACACCGCACAACAGCAGCGGCAGCGCCGCCTGCTGCAACAGTGCCGACAGCGCCATCACGCCGGCGGTAAAGGCTGGCAGCGGTGCGTCAAAGCTGGCGTACACCGCAACAAATTCCGGCAGCACAAACAGCAGCATCCCGGCGCTGACCGCCAGCGCCACCAGCAGGATAAACAGTGGATAGCGCAACGCTTTCACCACCTTCTGGCGCAGAAACTGTTGCCTGCTCTGCTGTAGTGCCAGCTGGCGGCAGCATTCGTCCAGTTGCCCGGTCAGCTCACCCACCTGCATCAGTGCAGGAAACAGCGGCGGGAAAATATCCGGCCAGGCGCGCAGCGCCTGAGAAAACGGCTCTCCGGCCATGACCCGCTGTTGCAGAAGGCTCAGCAGCACGCGCCAGCCTGCGTGGGGATGGCCGCTGGCCAGCAATGTCAGACTCTCCGCCAGCGGCAGCCCGGCTTTCAGCAACGTCGCCAGCTGGCGCATCAGGTCAATTTTCTGCTGCCACTTCCAGTCGCGCGCGCGCCAGCATTTCCCGCGCTGCCAGCTCACCACCAGCATGCCGCGATCGCCCAGCTGGCCGAGCAGGGCATCCTGGGTGGGCTGCAGCGACTCGCCCTCCTGCAGCAGGCCCATGCTGTCCAGTGCCTGCCAGTGAAACTGGTAGCGATTAGCCATTGCCAAGGCCCACCACGCGCTGCATCTCCTCGAAAGAGGTGTCGCCGCGGCTCACCGCCTCCAGCCCGGCGGTCAGCAGTGTTTTCATTCCCTGCTCCGCAGCCAGCGTCAGCAGGTGCTCCAGCGGCATATCAGCCGAGATAGCGTTCTGCAACCTGCTGCTCATCGGCAGGATTTCAAACAGCGCCAGGCGGCCGTAATAACCCGAGAAGCAGTGATCGCAGCCGGGGGCACGCCAGGTTTGCAGCGTGCCGGGCCACATGTCGCCGGGCAGATGGGCAATCGCCTGGCCCGGCTGACGGCAGTGCACGCACAAACGGCGCACCAGCCGCTGCGCCACCACCAGCTGTAGCGCCGGGCCAAGCAGATAGCCGGGAATGTCCATCTGCCGTAAGCGGGTCAGGGTTTCGGCCGTCGAGTTGGTATGCAAGGTTGAGAGCACCAGATGTCCGGTCTGCGCCGCTTTTACGGCGATGCTGGCGGTTTCAGCATCACGGATTTCACCGATCATTATGACGTCCGGATCCTGCCGCAGCAGCGCGCGCAATACGCGGTTAAAATCGAGACCGCTCCGTGGCTGTACCTGCGTCTGGTTAATCCCCTGTAGCGGAATTTCCAGCGGGTCCTCCACGCTGCAGACGTTTTTCTCTGGCACGTTGAGGGCGCTCAGGCTGCTGTACAGCGTAAAGGTTTTACCGCTGCCGGTTGGGCCGGTGACCAGAATCAGCCCCTGCGGTTTGGCCAGCGCGTTTTTCAGCAGGCGCAGCTGTGGTAGCGGCATGCCCAGCTTATCGAGCGCAATGGCGCTGTTTTCGCTTTGCAGCAGGCGTACCACCGCTTTTTCACCCTGGCTGACCGGCAGGGTCGACAGGCGGAACGCCGCCGGTTTGTCATCCATCTCCAGACTGAACTGGCCATCCTGCGGCAGCCGACGCTCCGCGATATCCAGACCACCAAGGATTTTCAACCGTGCCAGCACGGCGGCGGGTGGGGCATCCGGTAACTGCGGCAGCGGATGCAACACGCCGTCAATCCGCAGCCGTACGCGCAGCCCGTGACGCTGCGGTTCAAAGTGCACATCGGAGGCGCGTCGCTGTATGGCCTGGCGCAGAATCTGATCCACCGCGTGGATGGCGGACTCGGCGCTGGCCTGTTCGCGCGGTGCCGCACTGCTTTCTGGCTGGTGCAGCAACTGTTCCAGCCGTGCGGCGGGCCAGCACTCGATCTCGACTGCGCACTGGCTGGCAAACTGTAGCGCCTCCAACAACAGCGGGTCTGGCGCGTCCGCGACCGCCACGCGCAATTGCGTGGCGTCATGATGCAGTATCACGGCCTGATAGCGGGCACACAGTGCCTGCAGGGTGCTATCCGGCTTATCCATTGTTTTCTTCCTTGTCGGCAAAGCGGAACTGCTCAAGGCAGCTGTCGCGCAGGCTGGCGTTGTCGCTGGTGCAGCTGCGTTGCCAGCTGAGTGCGCCTTCCGCCGCATTCCATATCGGCAACATTGCAACGGTTAACCCCGTCAGGCTCTCCTGGCCGGTCAGCGTAATGGCACCATTCACCACACTCAGGCTCGCCACATAGCGTGAGCCTTTGGCGGAGGGAATACCGCGCTCGCCGGCCTGACACTGCGCCGGTCCGCCGCGCTCAATGGCGCACAGCTCCACGGCAGTTTTATAGGGCACCATGGTTTGCAGCATGTCGGTCAGCGCGGCACGTTGCAGATAATTTTGATAAGCGGGCAGGCCAATGGCGCTGAGGATGGCGACAATACCGATGACAATCATCAGCTCGATCAGGGTAAAACCGCGTTGTTTATCCATAATGAGGCTCCTTGTTGTGGAGCCGCAACGGTAAAAAAGGGCGGGGAAAAGCGGAAGGGGGCGCGTTTCAATCCCGGAAAGGGGCGCGCAGACAATGTAGCGCGTTACAGGCGAAGCCACATGATGATGGAAGCCGGCTCGCATTTTGCCGCCAGCACCGGCGGCGTAGCTATACGTCAGACTTCGCGAAAACGCATCGACAGATCGAGCGCCTGCACGTGCTTAGTCAGCGCGCCTACCGAGACATAATCCACTCCGGTGGCGGCGATCTGCGGCAGCGTCATCTCCGTCACGTTGCCGGACACCTCCAGCAGCGCGCGCTTCGCCGTCAGCGTAACCGCCTGCTGCATCATCGCCAGCGTGAAGTTATCCAGCATGATGATGTCGGCACCGGCCGCCAGCGCCAGTTGCAGTTCGCTGAGACTTTCCACTTCCACCTCGACCGGCACATCCGGGTGCAGCCACAGGGCTTTCTCCACCGCTTTACTGACAGAACCGCTGGCAATAATGTGGTTTTCTTTGATCAGGAAAGCGTCGGACAGGCCCAGGCGATGATTCTGCCCGCCGCCGCACAGCACCGCATACTTGAGCGCGGTGCGCAGCCCGGGCAGGGTTTTGCGCGTATCCAGCAGCTGGGTATTACTGCCAGACAAGAGCGCCACATAGCGGTTCACGGCTGTCGCCACGCCAGAGAGCGTCTGCACAAAGTTTAACGCGGTGCGTTCTGCGGTCAGCAGCAACCGTGCCGGTCCCTGTAATTCAAACAGCAGCTGATCGGCCACCAGCGGTTGGCCGTCTTCGACGTGCCAGGTAATGGAAACGTTATTGCCCAGCTGGATAAACACTTCTTCCACCCAGCGTTTACCACAGAAAACACCGGCTTCGCGGGTGATAACGCGCGCTTCAGCCTGCGCCGCCTGCGGCAACAGCTGGGCGGTGATGTCGCGGTCAGCGTCAACGTCACCGCCTAAATCCTCCTGAAGCGCGCGCGCCACGGTTTCCGGGATATCCAGCTGAATACGTTTAAGCAGTTCCTGACGACGATGTTCGGGATTATAACGACGCGACACCATGATTTTGCGACTCCACCCTGCGGATTACGTGCGCTCACCTTAGCCTGATTTTGCAGCTATTGCCAGCCACGTCAGGTGAAATGTTTAGTATCCTTAACTTGCTGATGCCATAACGCATTAAGTCACAAGCAGCGAGGTGGAATCATGGTATTCTCAGCCAGATTTTGTTCAGGATAACAGGCATGAAACTGGAACACGGCTGGATCACGAGCGCACGCAAGGTGCCGTCGCCGCACTTCAATGCGCGGCCGGATAACGAAGCGCCATCGCTGCTGATCATTCATAACATCAGTCTGCCGCCGGGCGAATTTGGCGGTCCGTGGATCGACCGGCTGTTCACCGGGACGCTACCCGCCGATGCGCATCCCTATTTTGCGGATATCGCCCAGTTACGCGTGGCGGCGCACTGTCTGATTCGCCGTGACGGTGAGCTGGTACAGTATGTTTCCTTTGACCAGCGCGCCTGGCATGCCGGCATTTCGCAGTTTGACGGACGGGAAAACTGCAACGATTTTTCTATGGGCATTGAGCTGGAAGGCACTGACACGCTGCCCTATACCGATGCTCAGTACGCTACGCTGCAGCAGGTTACCCGCCTGCTGATGCAGCATTATCCGCTGACGCCGCAGCGTATCACCGGTCACAGCGATGTTGCGCCGGAACGCAAGACCGATCCCGGTCCGGCATTTGACTGGATACGCTATAAACAGGCTATCGGGCAGGAGCACCCCTGACACCGCAGGAGCAGGTATGACGTTGTTTAGTTTGTTGTTAGTTTTGGGTTGGGAACGCCTTTTTAAATTAGGTGAACACTGGCAGCTGGATCATCGGCTTGAGCCGCTGTTTCGCGGTCGCCAGCGCTTCTCGTTGCTGCGTACGCTGCTGATGACCGTGATCGCCATGCTGCTGGTCTGGCTGGTGGTGTTGAGCCTGAAGGGCATTCTGTTTGGCGTGGCGCAGCTGCTGTTCTGGATTGTGGTCGGTTTGCTGTGCATTGGTGCCGGCTCGGTGCGGCTGCATTATCATCAGTATCTTAAAGCGGCGAGCCACGATGATGAAGCGGCCCATCAGGCGATGGCGGCAGAGCTGACGCTGATTCACGGCGTGCCGGTTGACTGTAGCGAGCGCGAATTTCTGCAGGCGCTGCAAAACGCGCTGATCTGGATTAACTTCCGCTTCTATCTTGCGCCGCTGTTCTGGTTTGTCGTGGGTGGCCCTTACGGGCCAGTGTTGCTGGTGGGGTATGCGTTTCTGCGTGCCTGGCAGAGCTGGCTGGCGAAACACCGTTCACCGCTGGAACGCGCACAGTCCGGCATCGATCGCATTCTGCACGTGCTGGACTGGATTCCGGTGCGGCTAGCCGGTGTGGCTTATGCGCTGCTCGGCCACGGCGAGCGTGCGCTGCCGGCATGGTTTGCTGCGCTCAGCGATGTGCATCGTCCACAGTATCAGGTGCTGACCAGCCTGGCGCAGTTCTCGCTGGCGCGCGATCCGCATCTGGATAAAGTGGAAACGCCACGGGTTGCCGTGGCGCTGGCCAAACGCGTTTCGCTGGTGCTGGTCGTGGTAGTGGCGCTGCTGACTATCTACGGCACGTTAGTGTGATCGGCAGGCGGCACGCCGAAATCCGGTGTGCCGTCTTCGCGCCAGGCAAAATATTTAAGCCGCGTATGGCGGTTGGGATCCCACAGCGGATCGCCCTCAATTTCGGTGTAATTCCGTGCGTGATACACCAGCACGTCCCGTCCTGCTTCATCCACGGTAAAACTGTTATGCCCCGGACCGTACTGGTGATTATCCCAGCTGGTGGCAAATACCGGCCGCGCCGATTTGTGCCATGCGCTGATGTCGAGCGGATCGGCCTGCGCGTCAATACTCAGTATGCCGAGGCAGTAATTTTCATCCGTGGCGCTGGCTGAGTAGGTGACAAACAGCCGCTCGCCATGGCGAATCACCGCCGGTCCCTCATTGACGCTAAAGCCGGCACACTCCCACTCATACTCCGGCCGGCTGAGCATCAGCGGCTGGGTTTTCAGCGTCCACGGATTCAGTAATTCCGCCAGATACAGGTTGGAGTTACCGGGAATCGCCGGGTCTTTTTGCGCCCACAGATACCAGTTTTTACCCTGATGCACGAAGTGGGTGGCGTCGAGGGCGAAGGTATCGAGGTGGGTTTGCACGCGGCGGCACGGCTGCCAGTGACCGCTGAGCGGATCGGCATCATCACATACCAGCGCGTACATACGGTGCTGAAACAGCCCCTCTTTGATTTCGCGGGACGGCGCGGCAGCAAAGTAAATCACCCACTGGCCATTGATCACGTGCAGTTCCGGTGCCCAGATCAGGGCGCTGCAGGGACCGCTGTCCGGTTTATGCCACACGGTAGTGGCCGGGGCGGTAATCAGGCCGTTAAGCGTGCTGGCATAGCGCAGCTCCAGCCGATCGTACTCGGGCACCGATGCGATAAAATAGTAGCCATCGCCGTGGCGCAATATAAACGGATCGGCACGTTGCGTAATAAACGGGTTAGGCCAGCTCATTTAATTTCTCCTGGTTGTGAGGTTGCGGGGCGAACGGGGGCAGATAAGTCATGGAAGTTGGCGCGACGCAGGGCGAGATCCTGCTGGATGGTGCGCATCAGCGCGCGGTCCACTTTCAGCAGGCGCACCACGCCGGCGGTGATCAGATAGCCGACGCCGGGGATCAGGGTAAACAGCAGCACAATGCCGTTGAGCGCGCTGGCAGACTGCTGTTTCGCCGCTGCGTCATAGCCATACATCGACAATAAAAACCCGACCATGGCACCCGCTACCGCCAGTCCGACCTTGAGGAAAAACAGGTTGCCGGAGAAGCTGATCCCGGTGATGCGTTTACCGGTTTTCCATTCGCCGTAGTCATCGACATCGGCCATCAGCGACCAGTGCAGCGGCGACGGGATTTGGTGCAGGATGTTCAGCAGGAAATAAGCAATTACCACGGTGACGGTGGCGTGCGGATCGATCCAGTAAAAGCCGCTGGAGAACAGCGCCAGTGCAATGTTGGTCCAGAAAAACACCTTCAGCTTGCACCAGCGATCGGTGAGGACTTTCGCCAGTGTGCTGCCCAGCATCATGCCGATGACGCCCAGGCTGATAAACAGCGTCGCAAAGTGCGTCGACTGGCCCATCACCCAGGTGACGTAATACATGGTGGCGGCCATGCGAATAAAACCGGGACAGACATTACAGAACGTCAGCAGCAGAATGCGCACCCACTGATCGTTCTTCCATACATCGCGCAAATCTTTCTTCAGATCATCGTTGCTCGGTACCGCCGGGCGAATACGCTCGCGCACCGTGGCAAAACAGAACAGAAACATCACCAGGCCAATCAGCGCCAGCACGCTCATCGCCAGCTGATAGCCGCGCGCTTTGTTGTCGCCGCCAAACCACTCGGCCATCGGCAGCAGCGACAGCGAGAGGATCAGCGTGGCGATGCCCACCATGACAAAGCGGTATGACTGGCAGGAGACGCGTTCACCGGGATCGTTAGTGATGACGCCGCCCAGCGAGCAGTAAGGAATATTGATGGCGGTGTAGGTCAGCGACATCAGGAAATAGGTGACAAATGCCCAGATCACCTTGTTTTCATAACTCCAGTCCGGGGTGGTAAACATCAGCACGCTGAACAGCACGTAGGGCAGCGATATCCACAGCAGCCATGGGCGAAAGCGTCCCCAGCGGCTCTGTGTGCGGTCGGCAATCGCGCCCATTATCGGGTCGGTCACCGCATCCAGCACCCGTACTGACAGCAACAGCGTGCCGACCAGCGCCGGAGCAAGGCCAAATACGTCGGTGTAGAAGTAGTTGAGGAACAGCATGATGGCACCGCCGATCATGTTGCATCCGGCGTCACCCATGCCGTATCCCAGTTTTTCTCTGAACGAGAGGGCTGCTCCTTTCATTAGTCGTCTCCTGCGACAAGTGGAGCAAAAATTATCAGCGTTAAATCAGTAACCTGGTGGGGAACAATCGGTCAGGATGATGGACAAAATACGCGGGCGGGGAAAAGTGTGAAGCGGATCGGCCCGGCAGCAGCGTGCCGGGCCCGGTGAAGCATCAGGCTTTCTGTACCCGATTTTTAACGGTATAACCCACGGCCAGCACCAGCAGCCACACCGGAATCAGCCACACTGAAATCGCCATGCCCGGCGTCATCAGCATGATCACCAGAATGGCCGCCAGGAACAGCAGGCAGATCCAGTTACCCAGCGGATACAGCACCGCCCTGAAACGGGTTGTCACGCCCTGCTGGTCTTTTTTCTTGCGGAATTTCAGGTGCGCGAGGCTGATCATCGCCCAGTTGATGACCAGCGCGGAGACCACCAGCGACATCAGCAGGCCGAAGGCTTCGCCCGGCATCAGATAGTTAATCAACACGCACAGCGCAGTGGCTACCGCCGAGACCAGAATAGTCGCCACCGGCACACCACGACGGTCCACTTTCAGCAGCGCTTTTGGCGCGTTGCCCTGCTGCGCGAGGCCGAACAGCATGCGGCTGTTACAGTAAACGCAGCTGTTATACACCGACAGCGCGGCGGTCAGGATCACCACGTTGAGCGCATTTGCCACCAGCGCATCACCCAGTTCGTGGAAGATCAGTACAAACGGGCTGGTCTCTTCGGTGACGCGCGTCCATGGCAGCAGGGACAGCAGCACCGCCAGTGAGCCGATGTAGAAAATCAGGATACGCCACAGCACCTGGTTGGTGGCTTTAGGGATGCTCTCTTGTGGATTGTCGGCTTCTGCGGCGGTGATCCCCACCAGTTCAAGGCCGCCGAAGGAGAACATGATGATCGCCATCATCATCACCAGCCCGCTGACGCCGTGCGGCAGGAAACCGCCCTGGTTCCACAGGTTGCTGACGCTGGCCTGTGGGCCGCCGTTGCCGCTAAACAGCAGCCAGCCGCCAAACAGGATCATGCCGATGACCGCCACCACTTTGATAATCGCGAACCAGAACTCCATCTCACCGAACACTTTAACGTTGGTCAGGTTGATGGCGTTGATCACCACAAAGAAGATAGCCGCAGTGGCCCAGGTAGGGAATTCCGGCCACCAGAACTGAATATATTTGCCGACGGCGGTGAGTTCAGCCATCGCCACCAGCACATACAGCACCCAGTAGTTCCAGCCGGAGGCAAAGCCGGCAAAGTTGCCCCAGTATTTATAGGCGAAGTGGCTAAAGCTGCCGGCCACCGGCTCTTCCACCACCATTTCGCCGAGCTGGCGCATGATCAGGAAGGCAATAAAACCGGCGATGGCATAGCCGAGAATCACGGCCGGACCGGCCGATTTAATCACTGATGCGCTACCCAGAAACAGACCGGTACCGACGGCACCGCCCAGCGCAATCAGCTGAATATGGCGATTTTTCAGGCCGCGATGCAGCGTTTCGCCATGCTGTTGTTCCATACAAACCTCATGATGTTGTTATTGTGCACCTGCAGTGCGCGCACTGTAAGGCTGTTCTATCTGTGTACGTTTTTCTTTACGGTATCCGGCGGGCTGTGTGCAAGCCTGAGCTACCCTGGCGACCAGAATAGTGATAAGCGCGCCGCTTTGCACCTGCTTTTGCTTTTTGTGCTGAGAGATGGCTGAAAAAGCAGCAGCATCCTCTGCGCTTCCCTTGCGCTATTTCTGCCATGAATAAGGCTTAAACACGAATAGCATTCGCTTATGGCTACGCAGCCTGGTGTGCGCTAATGCAGTGTAAGGTTTGGTAAAAGTGAAATCTGTTAACATTTGCCGGGCTGAGACGCTTTTCTGCCAGATCCCGGTAAGTTAGCGCACGGTAACCGGTGTCTGCGGTGAAAGTGTGCGGGGGGCCATATAGACACAAGGTGAATACTTTGTTACTTTACGGGCACCATTTTTCAATTGGTATTACCAATTTACTCCGGACGTTTGGCTCATAAGAAGGGATGATGGCCTACAGTAAAATTCGCCAACCCAAGCTCTCCGATGCAATCGAGCAGCAGCTGGAATCCCTGATTATGGAAGGGACGCTCCAGCCGGGTGAAAAACTGCTTCCCGAGCGTGAACTGGCCAAACAGTTTGATGTCTCACGTCCATCGCTGCGCGAAGCGATCCAGAGTCTGGAAGCCAAAGGCCTGCTGCTGCGCCGTCAGGGTGGTGGCACCTTCGTACAGCAGAATCTCTGGCAAAGCCTGAGCGACCCGCTGGTCGGCCTGCTTGCTGAACATCCTGAATCCCAGTTTGACCTGCTGGAAACCCGCCACGCGCTGGAAGGCGTTGCGGCCTACTACGCTGCGCTGCGCGGCACCGACGAAGACCTGCAGCGGATTCGCGACTGTCACGTCAACATCCAGCAGGCGCAGGACAGTGGCGATTTAGATGCTGAGGCCGATGCGGTCATGAAGTATCAGATCGCTGTCACAGAAGCAGCCCATAATGTGGTGCTGCTGCATTTGCTGCGTTCGATGGGCCCTATGCTGGAACAGAACGTCCGTCAGAATTTCGAATTGCTCTACGCTCGCCGCGAAATGCTGGCGAAAGTGAGCGGTCACCGCGCCAGTATCTTTGAGGCGATTGTGGCTCGTGAGCCAGAACAAGCACGCGAGGCATCCCATCGTCACCTGGCGTTCATTGAGGAAATCTTGCTGGACAGAAGTCGGGAGCAGAGCCGTCGTGAACGCTCCCTGCGTCGTTTACAGCAACGTAAGGAATAACGCACGGCAATGAACGTGCGACATAAACGACGGGCCTGTCTTCTTGTGCTGTGAATCAGAAGCAAAGCACAAGCAGACAGGCTCCTGATAATTCAACGTATTAGACACAGATAAGGAATACACCCCATGTCAGAACGTTTACAGAATGACGTGGATCCGATCGAAACTCGTGACTGGCTACAGGCGATCGAATCGGTCATCCGTGAAGAAGGTGTTGAGCGCGCGCAGTATCTGATTGATCAGGTATTGAGTGCTGCACGCAAAGGCGGTGTGAAAGTGGCAGCGGGCGGCAACGCCGTCAGCAACTACATCAACTCCATTGCGGTCGAAGATGAGCCGGAATATCCGGGGAACACCTCTCTTGAACGTCGTATCCGTTCCGCAATCCGCTGGAACGCCATTATGTCGGTTCTGCGTGCGTCGAAGAAAGATCTGGAGCTGGGTGGTCACCTGTCGTCTTTCCAGTCTTCTGCCACCATTTATGAAGTGTGCTTCAACCACTTCTTCCGCGCGCGTAGCGAGCAGGATGGCGGCGATCTGGTCTATTTCCAGGGCCACATTTCTCCGGGCATCTACTCGCGTGCGTTCCTTGAAGGACGCCTGACTGAAGAGCAGATGAACAACTTCCGTCAGGAAGTCCACGGCAACGGTCTCTCTTCCTATCCGCATCCAAAACTGATGCCGGACTTCTGGCAGTTCCCGACCGTGTCGATGGGGCTCGGCCCACTGAACGCCATCTATCAGGCGAAGTTCCTGAAATATCTGGAACACCGCGGCCTGAAAGATACCTCTAAGCAGACCGTTTACGCCTTCCTTGGCGATGGCGAGATGGACGAACCAGAATCCAAAGGTGCGATCACCATCGCTACCCGTGAGAAGCTGGATAACCTGGTGTTCATCATCAACTGTAACCTGCAGCGTCTCGACGGTCCGGTCACCGGTAACGGTAAGATCATCAACGAGCTGGAAGGCATCTTTGCCGGTGCTGGCTGGAACGTGATCAAAGTGATCTGGGGCGGACGCTGGGACGAGCTGCTGAAGAAAGATACCAGCGGCAAGCTGATTCAGCTGATGAACGAAACCGTTGACGGCGACTATCAGACCTTCAAATCACGCGACGGTGCGTACGTGCGCGAGCACTTCTTCGGTAAATACCCGGAGACCGCAGCGCTGGTGAAAGACTGGTCAGACGAAGAGATCTTCGCCCTGAACCGTGGTGGTCACGATCCGAAGAAAATCTACGCGGCACTGAAGAAAGCGCAAGAGACCAAAGGTCAGCCAACGCTGATCCTGGCGCATACCATCAAAGGCTATGGTATGGGTGACACTGCGGAAGGTAAAAACATCGCGCACCAGGTTAAGAAGATGAACATGGATGGTGTTCGCTACATCCGCGATCGCTTCAACGTGCCAGTGGCTGACGACAAGATCGAACAGCTGCCGTATGTGACCTTCGAAAAAGGCTCAGAAGAGTACAACTACCTGCACGGCCAGCGCGAGAAGCTGGGTGGCTATCTGCCAACCCGTCAGGCTGAGTTCAGCGAAAAGCTGGAAATGCCGGCGCTGGAAGAGTTCAGTGCGCTGCTGGAAGAGCAGAGCAAAGAGATCTCTACCACCATCGCCTTCGTGCGTGCGCTGAATGTGATGCTGAAGAACAAGTCGATCAAAGATCGTCTGGTGCCGATCCTCGCGGACGAAGCGCGTACCTTTGGTATGGAAGGTCTGTTCCGTCAGATTGGTATCTACAGCCCGAACGGCCAGCAGTATACGCCGCAGGACCGTGAGCAGGTTGCTTACTATAAAGAAGACGAGAAAGGCCAGATTCTGCAGGAAGGGATCAACGAGCTGGGCGCAGGGTCTTCCTGGCTGGCGGCGGCGACCTCTTACAGCACCAACAACCTGCCGATGATTCCGTTCTACATCTACTATTCGATGTTTGGTTTCCAGCGCATCGGCGATCTGATGTGGCTGGCAGGCGACCAGCAGGCGCGCGGCTTCCTGGTGGGCGGCACGTCCGGTCGTACCACGCTGAACGGCGAAGGTCTGCAGCACGAAGATGGTCACAGCCACATTCAGTCGCTGACTATCCCGAACTGTATCTCTTACGATCCGTCTTACGCGTACGAAGTGGCAGTCATCATGCATGACGGTCTGGTACGTATGTACGGCGAAGCGCAGGAAAATATTTACTACTACATCACCACGCTGAACGAAAACTACCACATGCCTGCGATGCCGCAGGGTGCGGAAGAGGGTATCCGTAAGGGTATCTACAAGCTGGAGACGGTAGAAGGCAGCAAAGGCAAAGTGCAGCTGCTGGGCTCAGGTTCTATCCTGCGTCACGTGCGCGAAGCGGCACAGATCCTGGCGAAGGATTACGGCATCGGTTCTGACGTCTACAGCGTGACCTCGTTCACCGAGCTGGCACGCGACGGTCAGGATTGTGAGCGCTGGAACATGCTGCACCCAACGGAAACTCCACGCGTACCGTACATCGCTCAGGTGATGAACGACGCGCCGGCGGTGGCATCGACCGACTACATGAAGCTGTTCGCAGAGCAGGTTCGCAGCTACGTGCCAGCCAGCGATTATCGCGTGCTGGGTACCGATGGTTTCGGCCGTTCAGACAGCCGCGAAAACCTGCGTCACCACTTCGAAGTGGATGCGTCATACGTAGTGGTTGCAGCCCTGGGTGAACTGGCTAAACGCGGCGAAATCGAGAAGAAAGTGGTGGCGGATGCGATCGCGAAATTCAACATCGATGCCGATAAAGTTAACCCGCGTCTGGCTTAAGAGGTAAGAGAGTAATGGCTATCGAAATTAACGTACCGGATATCGGGTCAGACGAAGTTGAAGTCACCGAGATTCTGGTCAAGGTGGGCGACAAGGTTGAAGCCGAACAGTCGCTGATCACCGTGGAAGGCGATAAAGCCTCGATGGAAGTGCCTTCGCCGCAGGCCGGCGTGGTCAAAGAGATCAAAATCGCGACCGGTGACAAAGTGAATACCGGTTCACTGATCATGATTTTCGACGCCGAAGGTGCAGCTGCTGCGGCACCGGCCGCCGAAGAGAAACCAGCGGAAGCCGCACCTGCTGCGGCTGCCGCCAGCGAAGCGAAAGACGTTAACGTACCGGATATCGGCGGCGATGAAGTCGAAGTCACCGAAATTCTGGTTAAAGTGGGCGACAAAGTGGCGGCCGAGCAATCGCTGATCACCGTCGAAGGCGACAAAGCGTCCATGGAAGTGCCTGCACCGTTTGCCGGTGTGGTGAAAGAGATCAAAATCGCCACGGGCGACAAGGTGAACACCGGTTCACTGATCATGATCTTTGAAGCCGAAGGCGCGGCGCCAGCAGCGGCTGCCAAACCTGCCGTGAAAGAAGCGGCGGCCTCCGCGCCAGCCGCGGCTGCGGGTGCCAAAGACGTTAACGTCCCGGATATCGGCGGCGACGAAGTGGAAGTCACCGAAGTGCTGGTCAAAGTAGGCGATAAAGTTGAGGCTGAGCAGTCACTGATCGTGGTGGAAGGCGATAAAGCGTCAATGGAAGTTCCGGCGCCGTTTGCCGGTACGGTTAAAGCGCTGAAAGTGGCTACCGGCGATAAAGTCAGCACCGGTTCGCTTATCATGGTGTTCGAAGTAGAAGGCGCTGCGCCGGCTGCTGCGGCACCGGCAGCGAAACAGGAAGCCGCACCAGCTGCAGAAGCCAAACCGGCTGCTGCACCTGCGCCAGCAGCGGCGAAAGCCGATGCGAAGAGCGAATTTGCTGAAAACGATGCTTACGTGCACGCCACGCCGGTGATTCGTCGCCTGGCGCGCGAGTTCGGTGTTAACCTGGCGAAAGTCAAAGGCACCGGCCGTAAAGGTCGCATCCTCAAAGAGGACGTGCAGGCTTACGTGAAAGATGCGGTGAAACGCGCTGAAGCGGCACCGGCTGCGGCCGCAGGCGGCGGTATTCCGGGCATGCTGCCATGGCCGAAAGTGGACTTCAGCAAGTTCGGTGAAATCGAAGAAGTGGAACTGGGTCGTATCCAGAAAATCTCGGGCGCTAACCTGAGCCGTAACTGGGTAATGATTCCGCATGTGACCCACTTCGACAAAACCGATATCACCGATCTGGAAGCGTTCCGTAAGCAGCAGAATGCGGAAGCCGAGAAGCGCAAGCTGGATGTGAAGTTCACCCCGGTGGTGTTCATCATGAAAGCGGTCGCCGCGGCACTGGAGCAGATGCCACGTTTCAACAGCTCGCTGTCGGAAGATGGCCAGAAGCTGACACTGAAAAAGTACATCAACATCGGTGTGGCGGTCGATACGCCAAACGGTCTGGTGGTTCCGGTGTTCAAAGACGTGAACAAGAAAGGCATCACTGAGCTGTCGCGTGAGCTGATGGCGACGTCGAAGAAAGCGCGTGATGGCAAACTGACCGCCAGCGATATGCAGGGCGGCTGCTTCACCATCTCCAGCCTTGGCGGCCTCGGCACCACGCACTTCGCGCCAATCGTTAACGCGCCGGAAGTGGCTATCCTCGGGGTGTCTAAGTCGGCGATGGAGCCGGTGTGGAACGGCAAAGAGTTCGCTCCGCGCCTGATGATGCCGATTTCGCTGTCGTTCGACCACCGCGTCATCGACGGTGCGGATGGTGCGCGCTTCATCACCATCATTAACAATATGCTGTCTGATATTCGCCGTCTGGTGATGTGACGTTAATCAAGGCCGGCAAATGCCGGCCTTGTTGTAAGCATTCGGAGTTGCCGCGGTTGGCAGTTTGTTAACAATTCTGTAAACTCTCGCGGTGAAATGTCCCGGTGGAGATAGGGCATCAAGAGCCTGGGAAAGGGTCGCTTTTGACCGCCGGCAATCTAACAAGAGGTCATGATGAGTACAGAGATTAAAACTCAAGTCGTGGTACTTGGGGCAGGTCCTGCAGGTTACTCTGCAGCCTTCCGTTGCGCTGATTTAGGTCTGGAAACCGTACTGGTAGAGCGCTACAGCACCCTCGGCGGTGTCTGTCTGAACGTCGGCTGTATCCCGTCAAAAGCGCTGCTGCACGTGGCGAAAGTCATCGAAGAAGCTAAAGCTCTGGAAGAGCACGGTATCGTGTTTGGCCAGCCGCAGACTGACATCAACAAAATCCGTACCTGGAAAGAGAAAGTCATCACTCAGCTGACCGGCGGTCTGGCTGGCATGGCAAAAGGCCGCAAAGTGAAAGTGGTCAACGGTCTGGGTAAATTCACCGGCGCCAATACGCTGGTGGTAGAAGGGGAAGGTGGCGCAACCACCATCAACTTCGATAACGCCATCATCGCTGCAGGCTCGCGTCCTATCGAACTGCCTTTCATTCCACATAACGATCCGCGCGTGTGGGACTCTACCGATGCGCTGGAGCTGAAAGAAGTTCCGAAGCGTCTGCTGGTTATGGGCGGTGGCATCATCGGTCTGGAGATGGGTACCGTCTACCATGCGCTGGGTTCAGAGATCGACGTGGTCGAGATGTTTGACCAGGTGATCCCGGCCGCCGATAAAGATGTGGTGAAAGTGTTCACCAAGCGTATCAGCAAGAAATTCAACCTGATGCTGGAAACCAAAGTCACCGCGGTAGAAGCGAAAGACGACGGTATCTACGTATCAATGGAAGGTAAAAAAGCGCCGGCTGAACCACAGCGTTACGACGCAGTGCTGGTGGCGATTGGCCGTGTACCGAACGGTAAAGGTCTGGATGCTGGTAAAGCAGGCGTGGAAGTGGACGATCGCGGCTTTATCCGCGTCGACAAACAGATGCGCACCAACGTGCCACACATCTATGCTATCGGTGACATCGTCGGTCAGCCAATGCTGGCGCACAAAGGCGTGCACGAAGGTCACGTGGCGGCAGAAGTGATTTCCGGTCTGAAGCACTACTTCGACCCGAAAGTGATCCCTTCTATCGCTTATACCGAGCCAGAAGTGGCCTGGGTGGGTCTGACCGAGAAAGAAGCCAAAGAGAAAGGCATCAGCTACGAAGTGTCCACCTTCCCGTGGGCGGCATCGGGCCGTGCTATCGCGTCTGACTGTGCAGACGGTATGACCAAACTGATCTTCGACAAAGAGACGCACCGTGTTATTGGTGGCGCGATTGTCGGTACCAACGGCGGCGAGCTGCTGGGTGAAATCGGTCTGGCTATCGAGATGGGTTGTGATGCCGAAGATATCGCGCTGACCATCCACGCGCACCCAACCCTGCACGAATCGGTTGGCCTGGCGGCGGAAGTGTTTGAAGGTAGCATTACTGACCTGCCAAATCCAAAAGCGAAAAAGAAATAATTTCGCCTGAGGCTTAGGTTTATTAACGGCTCCTGTAAGGAGCCGTTTTTTTATTAATTGAAAAAGTAAGTTGAATAGATAAAAGCGGGCGCAGGAGCAACACGTTAAACGTTGCCGGAATAGCGGAGGAAACCCTCCGCTATTGAAGTTTACTGTTGTGCTTCGTAAGCCATGACAGCCGATAATTCAGCCGCGAATATCCGCAATCGTAATTCACACAGTGAACTGCGATTTGCCAGGCATAAACCTAACAGGATGAGCCCGCTGATAATCAGCGTGCTGAATTTCACCTTCATAATCACTTACTCCTTGCATTAGCACGAGCAAGCCATTACCCTGACACTGTCTGGGTGTAGGGTAGTGGCTCACCCGTGCGGTTAATGAAAATTAATCGCACGGTTCACCTTCCACCATCCACCTCAATTTCTTTTGCAGATCTTAAGGCAGATAGCCTCAAGCGCCCGCAGGCAGTCTACGCTATTTATTTATCATTTCCTCTTTTATTTTTTATCTCTTTTTTAAATCGCAGTTATTTTTTAAGGGTTTATTTTAATTGAATGACTAAGTTTAAAGATTCATTTAAACCGGCACTGCGTTGATAATTAATTAGATGTGCGCAAGGCATTGCGTTCAATATTTATCAGGTGATGTGGTATTAATTTTTCCTCAGGAAAACGTATGGGAAGCTGAACGGTAGCCGTTTAGTGCAAGCGCATTAGCACATAACCAAAAGTGAATGAACCGGCCTGAAAGGGGATTGCAGGTTATGGATTCGCTGCGTGAAGGCCGGATGCAACAAATTACGCGCTACACCCTGGCTCCGCTGGCTATCGGCACAGGCGCGAACAGCCGCTGTCACGGCCATTCTGGCGTCTCTCCTGGCGCAAAGCGCAGACAAATCTGCTAAATAACGCGCGGATGTTGCTTTTTTGTAAACGGATTAACAATCAGCCGAAATCCTGCTATGCTGGCCGACGCAGAACCGGGCACCTCACCCTACTGTTTGACAGCATCAACAGGTGCACCGGAAAGCTATACAATGAGAGCGAGGAGAACGTCGTGCTAGAAGAATACCGTAAGCACGTTGCCGAGCGTGCTGCCCAGGGAATCGTACCTAAGCCGTTAGATGCTTCCCAGATGGCCGCGCTGGTTGAACTGCTGAAAAACCCGCCAGCGGGTGAAGAAGAATTCCTGACTGACCTGCTGGTCAACCGTGTCCCGCCGGGTGTTGATGAAGCGGCGTATGTAAAAGCCGGATTCCTGGCAGCTATCGCAAAGGGCGAAGCCCACTCTCCTCTGGTCACTCGTGAAAAAGCAGTCGAACTGCTGGGCACCATGCAGGGCGGCTACAATATCCATGCGCTGATCGAGGCGCTTGACGATGAGGCTCTGGCACCGATTGCCGCTGAAGCACTGTCCCACACGCTGCTGATGTTCGATAACTTCTACGACGTCGAAGAGAAAGCCAAAGCGGGTAATCCCCACGCGAAGAAAATCCTCCAGTCCTGGGCTGATGCAGAATGGTTCCTCAAGCGTCCTAAGCTGGCAGAAAAAATCACCACCACCGTGTTCAAAGTGACCGGCGAAACCAACACCGACGACCTCTCTCCGGCGCCGGATGCATGGTCACGTCCGGATATTCCACTGCACGCGCTGGCGATGCTGAAAAACCCACGTGACGGCATCGAACCCGACGATGCTGGCAACATTGGCCCGATCAAACAAATTGAAGCTCTGCAGCAGAAAGGCTTCCCGCTGACCTACGTCGGTGACGTGGTTGGTACCGGTTCTTCACGTAAGTCCGCGACCAACTCAGTGCTGTGGTTCATGGGTGACGACATTCCGTATGTGCCGAACAAAAAAGGCGGCGGTCTGTGCCTCGGCGGTAAAATCGCGCCGATCTTCTTCAACACCATGGAAGATGCCGGCGCGCTGCCGATCGAACTCGACGTCGAGCGCCTGAACATGGGCGATGTGATTGACGTTTACCCATACAAAGGTGAAGTACGCAATCACGAGACCAATGAACTGCTGGCGACCTTTGCGCTGAAAACTGACGTGCTGCTGGATGAAGTGCGCGCCGGTGGCCGTATTCCGCTGATTATCGGTCGCGGCCTGACCACCAAAGCGCGTGAGTCGCTGGGTCTGCCGCACAGCGATGTGTTCACCAAAGCCAAAGATGTGGCCGAAAGCAACCGTGGTTACTCGCTGGCGCAGAAAATGGTGGGCCGCGCCTGCGGCGTGGCAGGGATTCGTCCTGGCGCCTACTGTGAACCGAAAATGACCTCGGTCGGCTCTCAGGACACCACCGGTCCAATGACCCGTGATGAACTGAAAGATCTGGCGTGTCTGGGCTTCTCCTCCGATCTGGTGATGCAGTCCTTCTGTCACACCGCCGCTTATCCGAAGCCGGTCGATGTCACTACACACCACACGCTGCCGGACTTCATCATGAACCGTGGCGGTGTTTCGCTGCGTCCAGGCGATGGCGTGATTCACAGCTGGCTGAACCGTATGCTGCTGCCGGATACCGTCGGCACTGGCGGTGACTCACACACCCGCTTCCCGATTGGCATCTCGTTCCCGGCCGGTTCTGGTCTGGTGGCGTTTGCCGCGGCGACGGGCGTAATGCCTCTGGATATGCCGGAGTCAGTGCTGGTGCGCTTCAAAGGCGAAATGCAGCCGGGCATCACGCTGCGCGATCTGGTGCATGCGATTCCGCTGTACGCCATCAAGCAGGGCCTGCTGACCGTTGAGAAGAAAGGCAAGAAAAACATCTTCTCCGGTCGCGTGCTGGAAATCGAAGGTCTGCCGAAGCTGAAAGTTGAGCAGGCGTTTGAGCTGACCGATGCCTCGGCCGAGCGTTCTGCTGCGGGTTGTACCATCAAGCTGGATAAAGAGCCGATCATCGAGTATCTGAACTCCAACATCGTACTGCTGAAGTGGATGATCTCCGAAGGCTACGGCGACCGTCGTACGCTGGAGCGCCGTATCCAGGGCATGGAAAAATGGCTGGCCGATCCGCAACTGCTGGAAGCCGATGCCGATGCGGAATACGCAGCGGTAATCGAAATCGATCTGGCGGAAATCAAAGAGCCAATCCTGTGTGCGCCGAACGATCCGGACGACGCACGCTGGCTGTCTGACGTGCAGGGCGAGAAGATCGACGAAGTGTTCATCGGTTCGTGCATGACCAACATCGGTCACTTCCGTGCGGCAGGTAAACTGCTGGACGCGCACAAAGGCCAGCTGCCGACCCGCCTGTGGGTAGCGCCGCCAACCAAGATGGATGCCGCGCAGCTGACAGAAGAGGGCTACTACAGCGTCTTTGGTAAGAGCGGTGCGCGTATCGAGATTCCGGGCTGTTCACTGTGCATGGGTAACCAGGCGCGCGTGAAAGACGGCGCGACGGTGGTTTCCACCTCCACCCGTAACTTCCCGAACCGTCTGGGTACCGGTGCCAATGTGTTCCTGGCATCAGCCGAGCTGGCCGCGGTCGCTTCCCTGCTGGGTAAACTGCCTACGCCGGACGAGTATCAGCAGTTTATGGTGCAGGTGGATAAAACCGCTGCCGACACCTACCGCTACCTGAACTTCGATCAGCTGGGCCAGTACACCGAAAAAGCGGATGGAGTGATTTTCCAGACCGCGGTGTAAAATACGCCTGCCAGTGAAAAAGGGACGAGCGCATCGTCCCTTTTTTTATGCGCTTTTTTCCCTCGCCGTCTCCAGGCATAATGCGAGCGCGATCCCACTTTCTTGCGCGCGCTGCGCACAAAATGCACGAAAGCGTGCCGTCTGGCGCGCCACTGGTATGAGGCCAACATGGAATATGAATTTCTGCGTGACGTGACCGGTCAGGTCCGGGTACGCATGTCGATGGACCACGAAGCGGTGGGGCACTGGTTCAATGAAGAGGTGAAAGAGAACTTTGCGCTGCTGGATGAAGTCGAAGCCGCGGTGCGTGCAGTCAAAGGCACGCAGCAGCAGTGGCAGCGCGTCGGGCACGAATATACGCTGTGGCTGGATGAGGAAGAGGTGATGATCCGCGCCAATCAGCTGGCGTTAGAGGATGACGGCCTGGAAGAGGGCATGACTTATTACGATGAGGAGAGCCTGTCGTTCTGCGGCGTGGAGGATTTTCTCGCGGTGATTGCTGCTTATCGCCGGTTTATGGCCGGCCGCTAACGGGCGCCCGCAGCCGGGGCGCCACTGCCGTTGCGCAGTTTACACGCCGTTAATGGCGGAACGGGCGTGGGATAAAGGTTCCTCATCCACAATCGGTTCGACCTTACCGAGCAGGAACAGATAGTTAAGGATTCCGATCACCACCAGCACCGCCGAGAACACCAGCGCCCAGGTAAAGTGGCCGGTGGCACCGACGATAGCGCCGGTAATGATTGGCCCGACCGCGCCGCCCATATTGGAGACGGTATTCTGCAGCCCGGCAACAATTGACACGCTGTTGGTGGGCGCAACATCGCCCGGCAGCGCCCACACCTGAGAGGCCGCGACGGTGGTGCCGGACTTAGCAATACACAGCAGCAGTACCGTCATGAACACGGAATCGGTGAACGGCGCGAACCCGATGCACAGCGCCATCAGCAGGCCAATCGTCAGGAACAGCTTGCGCGTGGCGGTCAGCGACAGCACTTTTTTATGCACCATACGGTCCGACGCCCAGCCCGCCAGCACCTCAATCACCATGCCGCAGATCAGCGGCAGCGCCGCCACCATGCCCATTTTCAGGAAATCCATCCCTTTGTCTTTCACCAGGTAGGTTGGCAGCCAGGTGATAAAGAAGTAGGAGGTGTAATTGATGGTGAAGAAGCCAATACACATCGCCCAGATGTTGCGGTAGCGCAGCAGCTTGTACCACTTCATCGGCCGCACGTTCTTATCGCCGTGCTTCTGCGCCTGGCCATCGCGGATCAGGCGCACTTCATCGGCGCTGATCGCTTTATGGTCTTCCGGGTTCTCGGCATAAATGAAATACCAGGCGATGACCCAGATCAGCCCGACGGCACCAATCGCCAGAAAGGTCAGACGCCAGTCGAACAGCGCGATCATAAAGACGATCAGCGGCATGGCGACGGCCCCGCCAAATTTTGATGCGCTGTCGAACAGGCCTGAGACGGTGGCGCGCTCGCGATCCGGGAACCAGCGCGCGGTAATACCGGCGTTGCTGGGATAAGCCGCTGCTTCACCCACGCCGAGCGCCAGACGCAGCGCCAGCAGCGATTTAAAGCCGGTGGCGAGCCCCATCGCCATGGTGGCAATCGACCACCAGCCGACAGCGATACCGAGGCCTTTTTTCTGGCCGAAGCGGTCGGCAAACCAGCCTGCCGGGATCTGCAACAGCGCGTAGGACCAGAAAAATGCTGCCATGATAAAGCCCATCATCTCCGGATTGATGTCGAGCTCGGTGATCAGGTGCGGTGCGGCGGCAGAGAGTACGGTACGATCAATATAGTTAATGGCAATGGCCAGCCACATCAGGCCGGCGATCCACCATCTGATGCGTGTTGAGCGTGCGGTGTTGGTCATAATCATTATCCACGCGAAAAGGGTGACAGAGGAGGGCGGCGTCAGGCCAGCCCGTTCATGACATTCATCGGGCGTTCGCCCTGTTTGATACACTGCACAATCTGCGTCACGCAGCGTTCGCCGATGGCGCTGATAGCACCGTCGGTATAACCGGCAAGGTGCGCCGTGGGGATAAAGTTGCTCAGGGTGAACAGCGGATGCTGCGCCAGCGGCTCCTGCACAAAGACATCCGCCGCCGCACCGGCAATCACGTTATCCTGCAATGCCTGGTAGAGATCCTGCTCATTCACTACGCCACCGCGTGACGCGTTGATGAGAAACGCGCTCTTCTTCATGCGCTTCAGGCGCGCGGCGTCGAACAGGTTTTGCGTCTGGTCGGTGAGCGGCATATGTAAGGTGATGAAGTCGCTGTGCTCCGTCAGCTGATCGAGGCTGACAAACGTCACGCCGTGTTCGGCGGCGAAGGCGTCATCGGGATAAAAATCGAAGGCGAGGATGCGCATATTGAAGCCTTTAGCGCGCAGTGCCACCTGCTTACCGATATTGCCCAGGCCGATGATGCCGAGCGTTTTGCCGTAGACGTCGGTGGCAAAAATGCGTGGCCAGTGGCCGGCGCGGGTCTCTATTGCGGCGGTGGTGATCTGGCGCGCGCTATTGAGAATCAGCGCAAAGGCGAAATCGGCAACCGCGTGTTTGTTCGCGTCCGGCACGTTTGTCACGTAAATACCGCGCGCACGCGTCGCGTCGAGGTCGATGTTATCGACGCCTACGCCGTGCTTGCAGACAATTTTCAGCTGCGGTGCCAGCGACAGCAGCGCATCGTTGACCTCGGTAAAGGCCACGATCAGGGCGACGGTGTCGGCGAGATGCGGCGCCAGCGCGCTGAGCGGCGCGTCGGCGGGCAGCGTAATCAGCTCAAAGCCCTGCTGGCGCAGTGTGTCGATCGGCGCGGCGTCATAGCGGGCGAACGAAGGTGAAGTACAGATGACTTTCATAGCAAATGCGTCCCGGTGTTAATAACGGCAGCCATCGCTGCCTGAATCCGCCCCGCCACCGTCAGATTAACCCTAACCCTGATGGCGGCAGGGGGGAGCGGCGCCTGTATTGCGCGATGAATCGCGCCGCTACCACAGCTGCGTGCGGTAAGTGCTTTGAATTTACTGGCTTTACTGCAAATACTGATTCACGATCTGGCGGATCTTCTGCTCTTCCTCCGCAGAGAAGCGCACCGCATAGCGGCTGTCGCCAACCTCATAGCCGAGCAGCGCCACGGCTTTTTTCACCGCCGCCGGGGAGAAACCGATGCTGTAGAGATCGGTACGCAGGCCGGTGACGTTCTCCTGAGCGGCGCGCGATCCGGCGATGTCGCCGGCATGGAAGCGCGCCCAGATGGCGTTAATCTCTTTCGGTGCCACGTTAGCCAGCCCGGAAATACAGGCGGAGCAGCCATCGACGAAGCCCTGATGAATCAGTGAATCCGGCCCGTTCAGTACATTGAAATGCGCAATACCTGCCGCTGCCTGCAGAAAGCCGCTCAGACTTTCGTAGCTGCCGGCGCTGTCTTTGATGCCAATGATGTTGGGATGCGCTGCCAGCGTACGCACGGTTTCCGGCTGCAGCGTATTACCGGTGCGCGCCGGAATGTTGTAGAGAAACAGCGGGACGTCGAGGGCGTCGGCCACGGCGCGGTAGTGATCAATCAGCTCTTCCTGTTTAAGCGGGACAAAGTAAGGGGTGATCACCGAGACGGCATCCACACCCAGCTTTGCTACCTGCCTGCCCAGCCGGATAGTCTCACGCGTCGAGATCTCGCCAATGTGCGCCACCACCGGTGCAGTGCCGTTTACTTCGTCGACGCAGGTCTCGGTCACCGCCAGCTTTTCCTGCTCGTTCAGCACGAAAAACTCCCCGTTGGTGCCGCCGCAGAAAATACCGTTGCCGGCGCTCAGCTGACGCTGAATCTGTTCACGCTGCGCGGCAGGATTGTAGGCTCCGTCGCGATCAAAAGTGGTGACGATGGCGGTCAGTACGCCCTGAATATTTTTGCTCATGATTTCCCCGCTCATGCTGAGTGATTTAACGCCGGAAACAGCGTCAGGTAGACGTTGCGCACATCGTCGGCGCTGACTTTCATCGGTACATTCTTCATCAGGCGCTGCACGTCCAGCGCGGCTTCGACCAGATACGGCAGATGATCCGGCCCGATACCCAGTGCTTCCAGGCTGGCCGGCAGTTTAAGGCGCTGCACCAGCGCGGCGAAATAGGCCACCAGCGCGTGCGATTTGGCCTCTTCATCCAGTGCACTATCGGCATCCGGCAGCAGATCGTAGGCCTGCGCGAACTTGCTCACCGCCGCCGGACGCACAAACTGCATGCACGGCGCCAGCAGAATGGCGTTGGCCACGCCGTGTGGCAGATGATACTTGCCGCCCAGCGGATACGACATGGCGTGCACCAGGTGTGTCCCGGCATGGGCGATCGCCGCTCCGCCGTAGTAGGACGCCCACAACATATTCAGCCGTGCTTCCAGGTTGTCCGGTTCGGCAAGGGTCTTTTCGAGGCTGGCGAACAGCTTTTTCATGCCGATCAGCGCATAGTTATCACTCACCGGATTGGCCACGGTGGCGGTAAAGCACTCAATCAGGTGGCACAGCGCATCAATTCCGGTCGACGAGGCGATGTGCGCCGGCATGCTGGTGGTAAGTTCCGGAATCAGCGCCACGTAGTCCGGCAGCATCACCGGCGAAATAATACCGACTTTGGTCTCTTTCTCCGGAATGGCAAGGATGGCGTTGGGCGTGGCTTCCGAGCCGGTGCCGGCCGTGGTTGGGATCAGTAAAGAAGCGGTACGCGTGTGCGGCTTCTCACCGGCCAGCAGCGCCGTCAGGGTTGGCGCATCGGCCACGCATAGCACGGACAGCAGCTTCGCCACATCCAGTACGCTGCCGCCGCCAATGCCTATCACCAGATCGACGTCGCCGTGCGGCAGCGCCGCAACAATCGCCGCCACATCATGCTGGCTCGGCTCGGGCGGCACCGTATCAACCAGGCTCAGGCTGGCGATCTGCTGCTGCAGCCGGGCGACAAGCGCCTGCACCGCCGGAATACCCAGAATGTTTTTATCCGTGACCAGCAACGCCTTCTGCTTATCCTGCAGTAAATAGCTGAGATCGTTCAGAGCCTGATAGCCACTGATCACGGTGCTGTTGATATTCATGTCATGCCCTTATAACGGTTTTGCACATTATGATTAGGTTTGCTCAATGCTGTGCGAGGTGTATCTCTTTCTGAGGCTAAATTTATAGGCGATATCGATTTCAATTAATTTGATCTTGCTCACATATAATCAATCATGATTGAATATAATCAAATGCAGCACGGCAAGGGGCCGTGACAGGAGAGAGAATGACTTCATCGCCATGGAAAACGCCCGTTCTGGTGATTGCCGACGATTTTACCGGCGCCAACGACGCAGGCAGCGGCTTCGCACTGGCCGGCGCACGCGTCCACGTGCTGTTCAATAACCTGACGCCCCCGGATGCCGGCGCAGCGGATGTGCTGGTGATCAGTACCGATAGCCGTGCGGTCAGCGCAGCGGAAGCCGCCAGCCGTACACATGCCGCCATGCAGCCGCATCAGCAGATAGCGCAACACGGCTGGCTGTTTAAGAAGATTGACTCAACGCTGCGCGGCAATCCAGGCGCTGAGGTGGCGGCCGCGCTGCAGGTCAGCGCGAAACGGCTGGCGCTGGTGGTGCCGGCGGTGCCTAAGCTGGGCCGCATCACGCGCGGCGGGGAAGTGTGGATCCATCAGCAGCGCCTGACTGACACCGAATTTGCCAGCGATCCTAAAACCCCGGTGACCAGCAGTAACGTGCTGACGCGCCTGCAGATGCAATGCGACCTGCCAGGCGAGCAGATCGATCTTGCCACGGTACGCAGCGGCACGCTGGCCGCACGGCTGGTGACCAGTCAGGGCCTGCTGGTACTGGACGCGGAACAGCAGGCGGATATCAACGCCATTATCGCGGCTGCCGCGACGCTGCCGGAACGTCCGCTGCTGGTCGGCGCGTCCGGGTTAAGCGATGCGCTGGGTGCGCATCTTGCTGCGCGGCCCTCTCGCCCGGTGCTGGCGATAGTCGGTTCGATGAGCGCCATGGCGCAGCAGCAAATCGCCCGGCTCGCCAGCCAGCGTGACATCTGCTTGATTGATATTGATATTTGCCAGCTGTTTGCCACACCGGCATGGCCGCAGGCGGCAGCCTGGCAGCAGGCGATGGTCCAGGCGCTGCGCGAGGGCGTGCACTGTGTGGTGCGCACCACGCAACAGGCTGATCAGCGCCACGCGATTGCGCAGCTGTGTCAGCAGCAGCAGATTACGCGCCAGCAGCTCGGCGAGCGCATCTGCCAGTTTCTGGCGCAGCTGACGCGCGCCGTCTGCGCACACATTCAGCCTGCCGGCCTGTTTCTTTCCGGCGGTGACGTGGCCATCGCGGTGGCGCAGGCATTCGGGGCCAGCGGCTTTCAGATTCAGGGCCAGGTGGCGGGCTGTGTGCCGCACGGGGTTCTGCTTAACAGTGAATTACACCTGCCGGTGATGACCAAAGCGGGTGGCTTTGGTGATGAAAACACCCTGGCAGAAGCCATTCGTTTTATTGAGGAGAAGTCGAGTGAATAACACTATTGCGGTGACCATGGGCGATCCGGCGGGCATCAGCCCGGAAATCATCATTAAAGCGCTGGCGGAAGGGGAGCTGGCGGGCATTCCGGCGGTGGTGGTCGGCTGTGCCGCGACGCTGCGTCGGGTGCTGGCGCTGAACATTACGCCGCAGGCCGAGCTGCGCGTGCTGGACAGCGTGCAGGATGCGCATTTCGCACCGGGCATCATTAACGTCATCGATGAGCCGCTGGCCGATCCTGACGCGCTGCAGCCGGGCAAGGTACAGAAGCAGGCCGGCGATCTGGCCTGGCGCTGCGTGAAGCGCGCCACCGAACTGGCGCTGGCGGGCGACGTGCAGGCGATTGCCACCGCCCCGCTGAACAAAGAGGCGCTGCACGCGGCGGGCCACCTTTATCCCGGTCACACTGAACTGCTGGCACAGCTGACCCAGACCAAAAATTACGCCATGGTGCTGTATACCGACCATCTGAAAGTGATCCACGTGACCACGCACATCGCGCTGCGTAAGTTCCTCGACACGCTGAACGGCGAACGTATTCAGACGGTGATCGGCATGGCTGACAGCTTCCTGCGCCGCGTGGGCTATGACCAACCGCGCATCGCCGTCGCCGGGGTCAATCCGCACGCGGGCGAGAATGGCCTGTTTGGGGATGAAGAGATCACCACGGTGACGCCAGCGATCCAGGCAATGAAGCAGCAGGGCATTGATGTCCATGGCCCGTGCCCGCCGGATACGGTGTTTTTACAGTGCCAGCAGGGGCAGTACGATATGGTGGTGGCGATGTACCACGATCAGGGACATATCCCGTTGAAACTGCTTGGCTTTTACGATGGCGTCAACATCACGGCGGGACTGCCGTTTATCCGCACTTCCGCCGACCACGGCACGGCATTTGATATCGCCTGGACAGGTAAAGCGAACTCTGCGAGCATGGCGATCTCGATAAAACTCGCGATGCAGCTTGCATAGGGAAATATGAAGGGACAAAGCCGTCTCGACCAGATTATGGACTATCTCAAAAGTCATAATCTGGTCACTGTTGAACAGCTGGTGAGCGCCATTTCTGCTTCGCCAGCCACCATTCGCCGCGATCTGATTAAGCTGGACAAGGAAGGGGTGATTAGCCGCAGCCACGGCGGCGTCACGCTGAACCGCTTTATCCCGACGCAGCCGACCACGCTGGAGAAGATGCAGCGTAACCTGGCGGAGAAGCAGGCCATCGCCCAGTTCGCCGCCAGCTATGTGCAGTCCGGCGATGCGGTAGTGCTGGATGCCGGCACCACCATGCTGGAACTGGCACGACAGCTGACCCATTTGCAGCTGCGGGTGATCACCGCCGATCTGCACATTGCGTTGTTTTTGTCGGAGTTTAAACAGATTGAGACCACCATCATCGGCGGCCGCATCGACGACTCCAGCCAGTCGTGCATTGGTGAGCACGGCCGGCGCCTGCTGCGCAGCATCAATCCGGACATTGCGTTTGTCAGCTGTAACTCATGGAGCATTGAGCGCGGTATTACCACGCCGACGGAAGACAAAGCCGGGCTGAAGATGGATCTGCTGGCCAACGCGCGCCGGCGTATTCTGCTGGCCGACAGCAGCAAATATGGTTCATGGTCGCTGTACTGCGCGGCACCGATTGATAGCCTGACCGATGTGGTGACCGATTCCCGCCTTGATGAAGCGGTATGCCGTGATTTGCGCGAGCGCGGCATTGGCCTGCAGCTGACCGCGTAAATGTGCCGCCCGCATCAGCGGGTGAATGACGTGCGCTGCGCTACCGCGGCGCAGCCTTCACCCACTGCTGGCGCTGAGTTATAACAACTTCAATCCCGTCGCCGGAATATTGCGTCCGTAGTAAATCTCACGCATCTCCTTCCACAGCAGATTGGTGATGCGCTTGTGCTCCTGCGGGCTCAGCTCTTCAGGTTTGGTGTTGAACAGGTAATACTTCAGATCAAATTCTTTCAGCAACATCTTGGTATGAAAGATGTTTTCCTGATAAACGTTAACGTCCACCATGTCGTACATCGCTTTCATATCCTCGGACATGAAGTTCTGAATAGAATTGATCTCATGGTCGATGAAATGCTTCACGCCATTGACGTCGCGGGTGAAGCCGCGCACGCGGTAATCCACGGTCACGATATCCGACTCCAGTTGGTGGATGAGATAATTCAGCGCCTTCAGGGGCGAAATCACGCCGCAGGTCGAGACTTCAATGTCGGCGCGGAAGGTACATAAACCGCCTTCCGGGTGACTTTCCGGATAGGTGTGCACGCAGATGTGACTCTTGTCGAGGTGCGCGACCACCGAATTGGGCAGCGGGCCGGGATGCTCGGAATTATCGATATCCTGCGGATTGATCGGCTCCTCGCTGACCAGAATCGTCACGCTGGCACCCTGCGGCTCATAATCCTGGCGCGCGATATTCAGCACGTTAGCACCGATAATCGAACAGGTCTCGGTGAGGATTTCCGTCAGGCGGTTGGCGTTATATTGCTCATCAATATAGGCGATATAGCCATCACGTTCGGCTTCGCTATTGGCATAGCAAATGTCGTAGATACAAAAACTCAGGCTTTTGGTCAGATTATTGAAGCCATGTAGTTTTAGCTTTTGCAATTGGGTTCACCTCCTGAGATCAGCTGAGCGCGTTTAAAAGATATTGCGGCAGGGCAAAGCTGCCGATGTGCAGCTGTGGCGTGTAGTAACGGCAGGGCAGTCCGGCCGCGGCAAAACGTGACTGCAGCGTCGCAAGGTCCGGCTGGCGCAGCGCCGGATCGTCGCTCGCCCAGGCGAAGGTCATGATGCCGCCGTAGTAAGTCGGAATCGCCGCCTGGTAAAAGCTGACGTCAGCGAAATAGTGGCTGAGTTTGCGGTGGCTGTTGACCGCTTCATCCTGCTGCAGGAAGCAGACGCCGTTCTGCGCGACAAACACGCCACCGTGATTGAGCGCCTGTTTGCAGCCGGCATAAAACGCCGAGGTGAACAGACTCTCGCCGGGACCGATTGGATCGGTACAGTCGGAGATGATCACATCAAACCGTTCCTGCGTCTGGCTGACGAAGTTAACGCCATCGTCGATTACCAGCTGCAGACGCGGATCGTCAAAGGCGCCGGCGCTGTGATTAGGCAGATAGGTTTGGCAGAAATTCACCACGCCGGCATCAATTTCCACCATGGTGATGTGCTCAACGCGCTGATGCCGGGCGACCTCGCGCAGCATCGCGCCGTCACCGCCGCCGATAATCAATACGCGCCGGGCATTGCCGTGCGCCAGAATCGGCACGTGCGTCATCATTTCGTGATAGATAAACTCATCGCGCTCGGTGGTTTGCACCACGCCGTCCAGCGCCATCACGCGGCCAAACGCGGCGTTCTCAAAGATCACCAGATCCTGATGCGCGGTTTTATCGTGGTATAGCAGATTGTCTACGCTGAAATATTGGCCAAAGCCGCTATGCAGCGTCTCATGCCAGGTCTCTTTGTCGGCCATGCCGGAGCGCTCCTTATGCTGTTAACGCGCAATAATGCCAGAAAAAAGCATAACGAATTATGACCGTGCTTGCACGGTCAGGGCGTTAACAGCAGCGCAGGGCGGAGGATTATTTCACGTAGGCAAGCAGGCTGAGGGAATCGCGCGCCAGCGACTTACACTTTTTGTCGTTGGTAATGGCGATACCGCTCAAATCTTTGTAGCTCTCTTCACCGAGGGATTTCATGTTGTAAGCGCTGTAATTGCTCAGATCCCAGCGGTTTTGCTGGGCAAAAAACACCAGTGCTTTACGAATCTGCGCGTCGGGCAGATCCTGATAGCCGCAATCATTTTTCAGATAGACAAACACGGCGGTGAGGTCAGCCAGATCTTCTGCTTCGGATTCGCTCAGGGCAAAACTGGTGGAGGAGAAGCCAAGGAGTCCCGCCAGCAGCAGGATCTTGATGCTTTTCGTCATAATCGTTCTCAACAAGGGACAATTTAATGACGTTAGCACAGTTATTGCCGGGATTCCGCTAAATTTGGCTAAATGGGCCACTGGCGCGTTTTTTATCCCGGCGGGCGCTTTCATCGCTTGACCCTCCCGCAGGGGAAAGGTTTACGCTGTGCCCCTATTCACGATAAGGATATGAATATGCAACGTCGTCATTTTCTCAAGCTGACTGCCGCCCTCAGTGCAGCCGGCGCGCTGCCCTTCTGGAGCCGCTCGCTGATGGCCGCTACGCGCCCGCTGTTGCCCATCCCGTCGCTGCTGGAGCCCGATGCACACGGCCAGTACACGCTGACCGCCATGACCGGCAGCAGCCAGTGGAACGGCAAATCCGTCCCAACCTGGGGTTACAACGGTAGCCTGCTCGGCCCGGCGCTGCGGCTGCAGCGTGAGAAAAGCGTCACCGTCAATATTCATAATCGCCTGCCGGAAGCCACCACGCTGCACTGGCACGGGCTGGAAATTCCCGGCGCGGTGGATGGCGGTCCGCAGGCGCTGATTGCGCCCGGCGCCACGCGTCAGGTGAGTTTTACCCCCGATCAACCGGCGGCGACCTGCTGGTTCCATCCGCATCAGCACGGCAAAACCGGCTATCAGGTGGCGCAGGGGCTGGCGGGGCTGGTACTGCTGGAAGATGAGGCGTCCGGCAAGCTGCGGCTGCCGATGCAGTGGGGCGAAGATGATGTGCCGCTGATTTTCCAGGATAAGCAGCTCACTCAGGACGGCACGCGTATCGATTATCAGCTGGATATCATGCGCGCCGCCGTGGGCTGGTTTGGCGATTTGATGCTGACCAACGGCGTGCCGTATCCGCAGCACGCGGTGCCGCGCGGCTGGCTGCGGCTGCGCCTGCTCAACGGCTGCAACGCGCGCTCGCTGCACATCGCCGCCAGCGATAAACGTCCGCTGTACGTGGTGGCGAGCGACGGTGGCCTGCTGGCTGAACCGGTGAAGGTGGAGAGCCTGCCGCTGCTGCCGGGCGAGCGCTTTGAAGTGCTGGTGGATACTTCAGACGGCAAAACCTTCGATATCGTAACGCTGCCGGTCACGCAGATGGGCATGACGCTGGCGCCGTTCGATCAGCCGCTGCCGCTGGTGCAGATTCTGCCGCTGCGCGTGATGGCCAGCGGTACGCTGCCGGACCAGCTGGTGGATGTGCCGCCGCTGCCGGCAACGGAAGGGCTGCAGAGCCGCTGGCTGCAGCTAATGATGGATCCGCAGCTGGATCAGCAGGGCATGCAGGCGCTGCAGCAGCGCTACGGTGCCAAAGCGATGGGCAGCCAGCACGGCGCGGGCAAAGCGATGGATCATGGCAGCATGAACATGGACCATGGCGCGATGGATCATGGCAACATGGATCACGGCGATATGGCGATGGATCAGGGTAACCACGCCAGCAGCGCCGCATATGATTTCCACAACGGCAACAAAATCAACGGCCAGGCCTTCAACATGGAAAAGCCCATGTTTGCCGTGCCGCTGGGCAAATATGAAAAATGGACCATCTCCGGCGAAGGCGACGCCATGCTGCACCCGTTCCACATTCACGGCACGCAGTTCCGCATTCTGTCCGAAAACGGCAAGCCGCCTGCGGCGCATCGCGCCGGCTGGAAAGACATGGTCAGCGTCAACGGCTGGCGCAGTGAAGTGCTGGTGCGCTTCAACTACGTCGCCGATACTGAAAATGCCTATATGGCGCACTGCCATCTGCTGGAGCATGAAGATACCGGCATGATGCTGGGCTTTACGGTGAGCTGACGGCCGCTTCCAGCGCCAGGCGGATATCCTCAATCAAATCATCGGCATGTTCGATGCCGATCGACAGGCGCACCGTCGCGTCGGTGATGCCGATGCGCTCCCGCACCTCCTGCGGCACGCCGGAATGGGTGGTGCTGGCGGGATGGCTGGCGAGCGACTCGGTGCCGCCGAGGCTCACCGCCAGTTTGAACAGCGCCAGCGCGTTGAGAAAGCGGAATGCCGCAGCCTGGCCGCCCTCGATATCAAAGGAGAAGGTGGAACCGGCACCGCTGCACTGGCGCTGCCAGGTTTCGCCTGCCGGACTGCTGGCGTCGAGATAGGGCAACCAGTGCAGTTTCGCCACCTGCGCGTGATCGCGTAAAAATGCCGCGACCTGTTCCGCATTGCTGGCGGCTTTCTCCATGCGCAGCGACAGCGTTTCCAGCGAGCGGCCAATCATCCAGCTGGAGTGCGGATCGAGCTGGGTGCCAATCGCGCTGCGCAGCGAACGCACTTTGTTGATTAACGCCCGGCTGCCCAGCGCGGCGCCGGCAATCAAATCGGAATGACCGCCGACATATTTGGTCAGCGAGTAGAGCGAGATATCCGCGCCGTGCTGCAGCGGACGCTGAAACAGCGGGCCGAGCAGGGTGTTGTCGCAGGCGAGAATCGGCCGGGAGCCCTGCTGCTGGGTGATCACCTCTGCCACCTGACGCATCAGTTGGATATCTACCAGACTGTTGGTGGGGTTGGCCGGCGTTTCAATCAGAATCATCGCGACGCGCCCGCGCTGCCACGCCAGCTTCGCGGCCTCATACACTTTATCTTCGTCGGTGCCGTCGCTGAACCCCACCGCTTTGATCTCCAGATCGTGCAGCGTTTTGCTCAGCAGCGTTTCGGTGCCGCCGTACAGCGGCTGCGAGTGCAGGATCACTTCGCCGGGACGGGCAAAGGTCAGCAGCGTGGTGGCAATCGCCGACATGCCGGAAGAGAACAGCGCGGCGCTTTCGGCACCTTCATAAATGGCCAGCCGATCTTCGACGATCTCGCTGTTAGGGTGGTTGAAGCGGGAATAGACCAGCCCGCCGCTTTTGCCCGCCGGCGGTTGCTGGCGGCCGGCAACGAAATCGAAAAATTCTTTGCCCTCTTCGGCGCTGTTAAACACAAAGGTTGACGTCAGAAACACCGGCGGCTTCACCGCACCTTCTGACAGGCGCGGATCGTAACCGTAGTTGAGCATCTGCGTTTCCGGATGCAGTTCACGCGTGCCGATCTGCGTTTTTTTACCTGATGAAGCGGCCATAGGGATCTCCAGAGAGAGCGGGCAGGATGCTTACAGTTAACGCCAGCGCAATAAATTTCGCCACGATAACGTTTGCGTTCTGTGCGCGGCGTTAGCCTGTGCGTCGACTATGATAGAATGCGCGGCTTTCTGAAAACCTTCTTAGGCGAATGCAATGAAACACACCGTCGACGTGATGATCTCTGAGCAGGAGATCGCAACCCGTATTGCCGAACTGGGCAAGCAGATCAGCGAGCACTACCGCAACAGCGGCAGCGAAATGGTGCTGGTCGGCCTGCTGCGTGGCTCCTTCATGTTTATGGCAGACCTGTGCCGCGCCATTGATGTCGCGCACGAAGTCGACTTCATGACCGCCTCCAGCTACGGCAGCGGCATGTCTTCCACGCGCGACGTGAAAATCCTCAAAGATCTCGATGAAGACATTCGCGGCAAAGATGTGCTGATCGTCGAAGACATCATCGACTCCGGTAACACCCTGAGCAAAGTGCGTGAAATTCTGCAGCTGCGTGAGCCAAAATCGCTGGCGATCTGCACGCTGCTGGATAAGCCGGAGCGTCGTGAAGTTGAGGTGCCGGTCGAGTTTGTCGGCTTTACCATTCCGGATGAGTTCGTGGTCGGCTTCGGTATCGACTACGCACAGCGCTATCGTCATTTGCCGTATATCGGCAAAGTTACGCTGCTGGACGAATAACCGCACAATCTTCCAAGGCTGATTCCCTCCGCCTGCGATAAGATGCGCAGCCCGTAACTCAATGACTTACGGGCTCGGCACGCGTTTTCCTGCGGTACGCAGAGTGGTAGAGTGTGGTGGGTTATCACTCTGCGCAATTCCTTTGATTTCACAACCGTTATCGCTGAATAACCCCGCACGCTCGACGCGAGCGCACTATCATTTCATATGGCTATGATGTCACTACAACAGGGTACGGACTCGCAATGACTTATGCACTGGAACTTTCCGGGCTGACCAAGACCTATCCCGGCGGCGTACAGGCGCTGAAAGGCCTCGATCTCAACGTGGAAGCAGGCGACTTTTATGCCTTACTGGGCCCTAACGGTGCCGGTAAGTCCACCACCATTGGCATTATCAGCTCGCTGGTAAACAAATCCAGCGGCAGCGTGCGCGTGTTTGGCTACGACCTGCAGAAAGATGTGGTCAACGCCAAGCGGCAGCTTGGGCTGGTGCCACAGGAATTCAACTTTAACCCGTTTGAAACCGTGATGCAGATTGTGGTTAATCAGGCCGGTTATTACGGCGTGGAACGCGCCGAAGCGAACAAGCGCGCGGAAAAATACCTCAATCAGCTCGACCTGTGGGGCAAGCGTAACGAACGGGCGCGCATGTTGTCCGGCGGCATGAAGCGCCGGCTGATGATTGCCCGTGCGCTGATGCATGAACCGAAACTACTGATTCTTGATGAGCCGACGGCTGGTGTGGATATCGAACTGCGCCGCTCAATGTGGGTGTTCCTGAAAGAGCTGAACGCCAAAGGCACCACCATCATCCTGACTACCCACTATCTGGAAGAGGCGGAAATGCTGTGCCGTAACATCGGCATCATCCAGAGCGGCGAGCTGGTGGAGAACACCTCAATGAAAGGGCTGCTGTCCAAGCTGCAGTCGGAAACCTTTATCCTCGACCTGGCGCCGCGCAGCCCGCTGCCGCAGCTGGAGGGCTTCCAGTATCGTCTGGTTGATACCTCAACGCTGGAAGTGGAAGTGATGCGTGAACAGGGGCTGAATAGCGTATTCAGCCAGCTGAGCGCGCAGGGCGTGCAGGTGCTCAGCATGCGCAATAAAGCGAATCGTCTGGAAGAGCTGTTCGTCAGCCTGACGCAGGGAAAAACAGGAGTAACCGCATGACGCATCTGTACTGGGTGGCGCTCAAGAGTATCTGGAGCAAAGAGATCAACCGTTTTGCCCGCATCTGGATTCAGACGCTGGTGCCGCCGGTGATCACCATGACGCTGTACTTCATTATCTTTGGCAATCTGATCGGCTCACGCATCGGCGATATGCACGGCTTCAGCTATATGCAGTTTATCGTGCCGGGCCTGATTATGATGGCGGTAATCACCAACGCTTACGCCAACGTCGCCTCGTCATTCTTCAGCGCCAAGTTCCAGCGCAACATTGAAGAGCTGCTGGTGGCGCCGGTGCCGACGCACATCATTATCGCCGGTTATGTCGGCGGCGGCGTAGCGCGCGGCGTGTGCGTGGGCGTGCTGGTGACGGCGGTGTCGCTGTTTTTCGTGCCGTTCCACGTATTCTCGTGGCCGATGGTGGCGATCACGCTGCTGCTGACGGCGATTCTGTTCTCGCTGGCGGGCCTGCTGAATGCGGTGTTTGCGCGCACCTTTGACGATATCAGCCTGATCCCGACCTTCGTGCTGACGCCGTTAACTTACCTCGGTGGCGTATTCTACTCGCTGGCGCTGCTGCCGCCGTTCTGGCAGGCGGTGTCGAAGCTCAATCCGGTGGTGTACATGATCAGCGGGTTCCGCTATGGCTTCCTTGGTATCAATGATGTTCCGCTGGTGTTGACGCTGTCAGTGCTGGTGGCGTTTATCGTGGTGTTTTACGTGCTGGTGTATGCGCTGATTCAGCGCGGACGTGGCTTGCGCACCTGAGGCGCAGCTCCGAATAAGAAGCCTCTGCCGGCGTCGTCCGGCGGCGGCTTTTTTTTACCCACTCTTCGCAATTCCAGACGCGTCTTGTGCTTTCAGTCTGTGGCTTTCCCCATAGTGGCCGCTGACCAAAAAAGCAGCGGGGAAGCGAAGAGTGAATCGGGTATCATGGATTGATAATTTACGCGGCATGAGCATTCTGGCGGTGATTTTTTTGCACTGCATGATTGCAGTGAACCAGCAGGCCGGGCACTTCACTGCCTTTAACGAGCTGGTGAATCAGCTGCTGGCGCCGGTGCGTATGGGGCTGATGTGCTTTGTCTCCGGACTGTTCGTCGCCAGCGGTTTACGCCACGGGCAGGCGCGCTATCTGCGAAACAAAGTCAGCAGCATTCTCTATCCGTTTGCCGTCTGGGCGCTGATCTACGGCGGGCTGAAGTGGACCTTCAGCGCGATGGCCAATCACCCACAGTCGCCGCTGGCCATCGCGCTCGGCCATCTGAGCGGCGGCGATATCACCTGGTTTCTGCACTCGCTGTTTCTGTTCTTTGTGCTGATTATCCCGGCGCGCCGCCTGCCCGCGGCGCTGGTGCTGACATTGTGCGTTGCCGGTGCGGTGCTGCTGCCGCCGGTGCCGCCTGACTCGCTGTTTGCCAGTTTCGACAACCTGCATCTGAACAAGTCGCTGGTGCTGTTTGCCTTCTTCTACAGCGCCGACTGGCTGGTGCGCCAGGATATTGATATTGCCGCGTTCGCGCAGCGTCGTACGCCGCTGCTGCTGTCGCTGATCGCCTTTATGCTGCTCGCGGCGTTCAGCCTGTGGGGCGGGCTGCGTCAGCATTCGCCGTGGCTGCTGCCGCTGGCGCTGCCCTCAATCCCGCTGTTCGTTGCGCTGGCCTGCCGTATCAATCTGCGGGCGGTTAACTACGTTGGCCGCCATTCGATTGTGTTTTATCTGTCGCACTATCTGGCGATTCAGGTGTGCAGTAAATTGCTGCGCCACGACGGCCACTCTGCGTGGCTGGCTGACCTGCATTTTGTGCTGGCGTTCAGCGTCGCGCTGGCGTTGCCAACGGCGCTGTGCGTACTGCGGGCAAAAGGATGGTTTGACTGGTTGTTTACGCTGAAGCGCAAAGGGCAGCCGCAGCTGGCGGGCGTATAAGGAAAAGGCGCGCTGTCCGTACAGCGCGCGGGATGATCAGGCCACCTGCACCGGTAGCGCTTTAGCGATACGTTTCATCTCGTTATCGCCGTCGAAGTAGGCCACTTTGGGCTGCCAGCTGCGCGCCACTTCATCTTCCACCTGCACATAAGAACAGATGATCAGCAGATCGCCCTGACAGGCACAGCGCGCGGCTGCGCCGTTGACCGAAATGATTTTCGAGCCACGCTCGGCGGCAATGGCATAGGTAGAGAAGCGCTGGCCGTTGGTGACGTTATAGATGTCGATGGCTTCGTATTGCAGAATGCCGGAGGCATCAAGAAAATCCTGATCGATGGCGCAGGAGCCTTCATAATGCAAATCCGCCTGCGTCACTTTTACGCGGTGCAATTTGCCTTGTAATACGGTACGAATCATAGCGTGATACCTTTGTTATACCCGTGCGCGGCCGGTTTCTACCGCGCAGTGTGTAGCGGGTACATGCTGCCCATAAACGACGGCGTTAAACCGTCAGATCCACTTGCTGATTATCAATCAAACGCGCATTACCGAGCCAGGCGGCCATCAGAATCACTGCGCGCTGGCTGTCGACCGTCAGCGGCTGCAGCGTATCGGCATCGCAGATGGCCAGGCCGTCGGGGCGCAGGCCCTGATCGCGCAGCGTCTGTTCGGCGTGCTCAATAATCTCATCCACGTGCCGCTCGCCGTTGCTGAGGCGCTGCGCCATGCTGTTCATCACCTGGCTGAGCACCGGCGCCAGCTTGCGTTCATCGGCAGTAAGATAGCCGTTACGTGAGCTGAGCGCGAGACCGTCTTTGGCGCGCACCGTCGGCACGCCAACGATGTCAATGTCAAAGCCCATGTCCGCCACCATCTTGCGGATGATCGCCAGCTGCTGAAAATCCTTCTCGCCAAAACAGGCGATATCCGGCTGCACCAGATTAAACAGCTTGCTAACGATGGTGGCCACGCCGCGGAAATGACCGGGACGGCTGGCGCCCTCCAGCAGCGAGGAGAGGCCCGGGACTTCAACAAACGTCTGGCTGTCGAGACCCTGCGGATAGACATCGGCCGGCGCCGGGGCAAAGACCAGGTCGACGCTGTGGCGATTGAGTTTTTCACAATCGTCCTGCAGCGTGCGCGGATAGCGCGCCAGGTCGTCGGCGCGATCAAACTGCATCGGGTTAACGAAGATCGATACCACCACGATATCTGCGCGCTGGCGTGCTTCATCCACCAGCGTCAGATGCCCCTCATGCAGGTTACCCATAGTGGGCACCAGCGCGATGCGTTTACCTGCCTGGCGCCAGCGTCGAATCTCACGGCGCAGCAGCGGCAGCGTTTCAATGATCAGCACTGCAAATCTCCTGATTTACTGGAAACTGTGTTCGGCAGCAGGGTAGGTGCCTGCCTCAACGTCGGCCATATACTGGCGAATTGCCGCACGAATGTCGCCGGTTTCCGCAAGGAAATTTTTGGCAAATTTTGGAATGTGGCCGCCGGTAATACCAAACGCGTCGTGCATCACCAGAATCTGGCCGTCGGTGACGTTACCGGCACCGATGCCGATCACCGGTACCGATAACGCTTTTGTGACGCGCTCAGCCAGCGCGACCGGCACGCACTCCAGCACCAGCAGCTGCATGCCGGCCGCTTCCAGCGCCAGCGCATCCGCCAGCAGGCGCTCGGCTGCCGCTTCATCGCGCCCCTGCACCTTGTAGCCACCGAAGATATTAACCGACTGCGGCGTCAATCCCAGATGACCACACACCGGCACGGCGCGCTCGGTCAGCATGCGCACGGTCTCTGCCAGCCAGGCGCCGCCTTCCAGTTTTACCAGGTTGGCACCGGCGCGCATCAGCTGCGCGGCACTGTCAAAGGTTTGCTGCGGCGTGGCGTAACTCATAAACGGCAGGTCGGCCATCACCAGCGCGTTGGGCGCACCGCGCCGCACGGCGGCGGTGTGATAAGCAATATCGTCGACCGTCACCGGCAGCGTGGAATCATGGCCCTGCACGGTCATGCCGAGCGAATCGCCAATCAGCAGCAGCGGAATGCCCTGGTCGGCAAACAGGCGCGCGAAGCTGAAATCGTAGGCGGTCAGCGTGGCGAACTTGCGGCCGCTGGCTTTCAGCTGGCGTAAGTGAGAGAGGGTGGTGGGTTTCATCGCAATCTCCAGCATTTTCTGATGCGCGCAGTGTACTGGATTGATTGCAAAGGCGATACGACGGGCGTGCGATTCTGCCGCGTCAGGCAGACCACAAGCGGATGCTGCTGCGGTCCAGCGTCGCCAGAATGCCGGCCAGCGGCTGACCGTTCGGCAGGCGCAGCGCTGGCGCAATCTCCAGCAGCGGCACCAGCATGAAGGCGCGGTTGTGCATATCGTAGTGCGGCACCGTCAGGCGAGGCGTGTGGATCACTGCATTGCCGAAAAGCATAATATCGAGGTCCAGCGTGCGCGGGCCCCAGCGTTCGGCTTTGCGCACCCGGCCATGCTCCAGCTCAATGCGCTGGGTGTGATCGAGCAGCGTTTCCGCGGCCAGTGTGGTCTCCAGCGACACCACGGCGTTGAGGTAATCCGGCTGATCCGGCGGGCCGTACGGTGGCGTGCGATAAAACGCGGAGGTGGCGACGCGGTGGGTATCGGGAATGGCATCCAGCGCGGCCAGCGCTGCATCAACCTGATGCAGCGGATCGGCGAGATTACTGCCTAAGGCGAGATAGACCCGCGTCATGACGCGCTGTGGTTGCTGTCGCGGCGCGGGCCAGCAGGACGACGGCGTGGACGGCGCGGTTTACGGCGCGGAGCCGGATCGTCACCCAGGGTGTTGAGCATGGTTTTCTGCTGTGTCGGCACCGCCGACTGGAACTCGCCCCACCACTGGCTGAGGCGCAGCAGCTCGGCGTTGTTCTCGACTTCTGCACGCAGCGCCAGCAGGTCGTAGGCGGCGCGGAATTTAGGATGCTCCATCAGCTTCCATGCGCGCTTACCGTGACGGCGCGACATGCGCAACTGCAGCTGCCAGATATCGCGAATCAGCGTGGTGATACGTTTCGGAATCGCCAGCGCACGGCAGGCTTCATCCAGCGTTTCGTTCATGGACAGCGCAAAGGCGTCGAAATAGGTCAGGCCGCTCTCCTGCGCAATCTGCTCGGCTGACTCCAGCTGCGGATACCAGAACATCGCCGCAAACAGGAACGCCGGATTCACGCGCATGTCGTTGTGCAGGCGGGTATCGGTGTTTTTCAGCACCTGGGCCAGCATGCGTTCCATCGGGCTGTCGCCCTGTTCGGTGAAGTTGCGCGCCAGCGTCGGGAACAGCGGCTGGAACAGCTGGTATTCGCGCATCATCAGATAGGTGCGATAACCGTAACCGGCCTGCAGCAGCTTCAGCGACTCCTCAAACAGGCGCGCCGGCGGAATGTCATTCAGCAGCGTGGCGAGGCGGGGAATCGGCTCGGCGGTTTCCGCCGCAATGCTCATGTCCAGCTTGGCGGCGAAGCGCACCACGCGCAGCATACGCACCGGATCTTCGCGGTAGCGCGTTTCCGGATCGCCAATCATGCGGATGATGCCTTCCTGCAGATCCTGCAGGCCACCGACGTAATCGCGTACGGTGAAATCAGCCACGCTGTAATAGAGGCTGTTGATGGTTAAATCGCGGCGCTGCGCATCATCTTCAATGTTGCCAAAAATGTTGTCGCGCAGCAGCATGCCGTTCTGACCGCGCTGCGAACCGTTGCGATCGTCGACGCTCTCTTCCTGATGATGGCCGCGGAACGTGGCGACTTCGATCACTTCCGGACCGAACATCACATGCGCCAGACGGAAGCGACGCCCGACCAGGCGGCAGTTGCGGAATAGCTTACGCATCTGCTCCGGCGTGGCGTTGGTGGTCACGTCAAAGTCCTTCGGCTTTTTACCCAGCAGCAAATCGCGCACGCCGCCGCCAACCAGATAGGCTTCGTATCCGGCTTTGTTCAGGCGATACAGCACTTTGAGAGCGTTTTCGCTGATATCTTTGCGTGAGATATTGTGGCTTTCCCGGGGGATAACGGTCATCAGACTTACGGTTTCCACCTCTTCAGGGGCCTCCTCATCACGCTTGAGGACTCTCCGGCAAAAATTAGCGACTCGGGTAAAAATGGGACACCTCGACAGTGAGAAAATGGGTGTGAATAAAATCAGCGGCTAATCATAGCCTGTTGCGAACCATTTAGGAATGGCGTTGTCGTCTCATCCGGTTGTTGCGCATCATGCCGCGGAATCGATGCGCTATCCCAGTGTGTAACGGCATGGTCCAGCAACGCCTCCAGCCCATGGTCCTGCCAGCCCGGCAAAACCGACTGCCCCAGGAAGCTCAGCGCCTGCACCAGCACCGGTCGCGGATCGCCGTCCGGTAAGGCCGGCGCGTGGTTCTGCTTCGACAATTTATTACCGTCCGGGTTAATTGCCAGCGGCAGATGCAGATAAGCCGGCACCGGCCAGCCAAACTGCTGATACAGCGCAATCTGGCGCACCGTTGGCTCAATCAAATCCGCACCGCGCACAATCTCCGTCACGCCCTGAAAATGGTCATCGACCACCACCGCAAGGTTATAGGCGAACAGGCCGTCACGACGGTGAATAATAAAGTCTTCCTGCGCCAGACGCGGCTCCGCCTGCAGATGGCCGCGCAGGCGATCGTCAAAACCGTACACCGGCGCATGCTGACGCAGCCGCAGCGCGGCGCCGGCCGGCGGCAGATGTAAATCGCGGCAGTGACCGTCGTAAAAGCCGCCCAACTGCTGAATGCGGCTGCGCGGGCAGGTACAGAAGTAGCTTCGACGATGTTCGCGCAGCCAACTCAGCGCCGCGCGATAAGCCTCGTGGCGCTGCGACTGCCACAGCACGTCGCCGTCCCAGTGCAGCCCATAATGGGTCAGCTGACGCAGGATGCGCGTTGCGGCACCGGCGACTTCACGTGGCGGATCAATATCTTCAATGCGCACAAGCCAGCGGCCCTGCTGCGCACGCGCGCTCAGGTAGCTGCCTAATGCGGCTATCAGCGAACCGAAATGAAGATCACCGGAAGGAGAGGGGGCGAAACGCCCGATGCAGGGAAGCGTGGCGGACATCATGCTGTGGTACACCGCACGGCGGGAAAACAGTGGTTTTCCCGGCTGTGCGGCGACAGTCTGTTAACGGCCATTAGCCTGCCATCTGCTTCTCGCGGATTTCTGCCAGCGTTTTGCAGTCAATGCAGAGATCGGCGGTCGGACGCGCTTCGAGACGGCGGATACCAATTTCGACCCCACAGGATTCGCAGTAGCCAAAGTCGTCGTCTTCCACTTTCTTGAGCGTTTTCTCAATCTTTTTAATGAGTTTGCGCTCACGATCGCGGTTACGCAGCTCCAGGCTGAATTCCTCTTCCTGGGCGGCACGGTCAACCGGATCCGGGAAGTTGGCAGCTTCGTCCTGCATATGCGACACAGTACGGTCTACTTCATCCCTGAGTTGGTTGCGCCAGGCTTCCAGAATCTTGCGGAAATGGCTCAGCTGGGCGTCATTCATATACTCTTCGCCCGGTTTCTCCTGATACGGCTCCACCCCAGCGATGGCGAGGATACTCAGGGACGATGTTTTACGGTTTTGCCCTTCTTGCATGTTGTTTCTCCTGGATAACACGCACTACCCGTTCTGTTTCAGATTGCGAAAGCCTTTGCCTGCAACCCGACGCATGCGGGGCATATCGATTCCCATCAGGGAAAAAAACAGGCCGCTATAAATAGCAGAAGCAATCAAGGTTGGCAATTATTCATGAACGCACCTTGACAAGCCTGTGAGGAACAGCGTATTTAGCGCACCGCTCAGAACATTCTTATCACAGCAAATAACGTTAAATATTACAACTGTGCGTTAATCGTTACCGTTAACGGCCGGGTAAGTAACATTTCTGCCGGTGAAATCTGAGCCTGATACGCCAACACTTCCACACCGCAGCGCTGCGCCTGTACCAGTAGTTCTGCGTATTGCGCATCGATATGGTGCGCCGGGGAAACGTCCTCAATCCCCGTGTGCAGAACAGCAAACAACAAAACGGCCCGGTGGCCTTCTGCCGCGATAGTGCTTAATTCGCGCAGATGTTTCTGTCCACGAGCCGTCACCGCATCCGGAAAATAGCCTTTACCATTTTGTAAAAGGGTGACGGACTTGACTTCAATATAGCAGTTGGCTTTGCCCTCCGCTTGCAACAGGAAGTCAATTCGGCTTTTTTCCGTGCCGTATTTCACCTCAGCCTGGCAGTGGCTATAAGCGGATAATTCCGGAATTGCGTCGCGCAGCAGCGCCTCGCGCACCAGTTGGTTAGCGCGCAGAGTATTGACGCAAATCCAGTGACCCTGCGCGGTTTGCGTTATTTCCCAGCTGTGCGGATATTTGCGCGTCGCGCTGGCCGAGGTGGAGTACCACACCGTATCGCCTGGCGTGGCGCAGCCGGTCATCGCGCCGGTATTGGCGCAGTGCAGGGTAAAGGTGTCACCTTGCGGCGTAATGACATCGGCTAAAAAACGTTTATAGCGGGTGATTAAGCGGGCTGATTGTAACGGCGGATCGAACTGCATTTATGCTCCTGCGGCAGATAACAGTGGCCAGCGCGCCAGCCGGCGATAGCGCGTGCGTCCCTGCGTGAAGCTGGACGCAAACAGCGCGAAATGACTCACCTCAATGCGCCAGTGAAAACCGCGCGGCGGCAGCGCCACGGCCTGCGCAGCGTGGCGCAGCAGGGTGATGTGGGGATGGAACGGCTGCGTACTCTGCGCACAGCCATGACGCGCGGCCTGGGCGCGCAGCAGATTGGCCAGCTGCAGTAAACCGCGCGGCGCGCGCTGGCAGCCAAGCCACACCACGCCGGGACGCGGCCAGTGACCGGCGTCATCGAGATCCAGCGTAAAGCCCGGCTGGCGGATGCGTGCCGCCAGCTGCTGCAGCTGCTCCGCCGTTTCCGTGCTGACCTCACCGAGAAACGCCAGCGTCAGGTGCAGATTCGCCGCCGCCACCGGTTTACCCGCGTCTGCGGCGAAGCAATCGGCCCGCCATTGCACCAGCTGTTGCTGGAGGGCATCAGGCAATTCGAGGGCAAAAAACAGTCGTTGCGTGGCCATGCTGAACTCCGGTAATTGGCGCCGGGTGGTGTACAATGCGCGCCATCTTAGCACAGGCAGAGTGGGAGTTGAGTGTGAGTGAGTTACCGGTAAGCGAGGTACTGCCTGCATTGCTGGCCGCGCTGGCGCAGTCGCCACAGGTGCTGCTGGCGGCCCCGACCGGCGCCGGGAAATCCACCTGGCTGCCGCTACAGCTGCTGCAACAGGCGCAGCTGTCAGGGCAAATCATCATGCTGGAGCCGCGCCGGCTGGCGGCACGCAACGTGGCACAGCGGCTGGCGGAACAGCTGGGTGAACAGCCAGGCGAGACGGTAGGCTATCGGCTGCGCGGGGAAAACTGCAGCAGCGCAGCGACGCGTCTGCTGGTGGTCACCGAAGGCATTCTGACGCGCATGCTGCAGCGCGATCCGCTGCTGGAGGGCGTATCGCTGGTGATCCTCGACGAATTCCATGAGCGCAGCCTGCAGGCAGACCTGGCGCTGGCGCTGCTGCTTGATGTGCAGCAGGGATTGCGCGACGACCTGAAAATTCTGCTGATGTCGGCAACGCTGGATAATCAGCAGCTACGCACGCTACTGCCCGACGCGCCGTTTATTGCGTCACAGGGGCGCAGCTTTCCGGTGATCCGACGTTACGCTTCGCTCAATCCGCAGCAGCGGTTTGAAGAGGCAGTGGCGCGCGAGGTTGCACAGTTGCTGCGGGATGAGCCCGGTTCGCTGCTGCTGTTTCTGCCCGGTGTGGCGGAGATTGAACGGGTGAAGCGTGAACTGGCGTCGCGCGTCAGTGATGAGGTGGATTTATCTCCTTTATATGGTGCGCTGTCGCTGGAGGCGCAGCGGCGGGCTATTCTGCCGGCCGCGCCGGGCCGGCGTAAAGTGGTGCTCGCCACCAACATCGCTGAAACCAGCCTGACGATTGAAGGTATTCGCCTGGTGGTGGACAGCGCGCTGGAGCGCGCGGCGCAGTTTGACGTGCGCAGCGGCGTGACGCGTTTGCTGACCCAGCGCATCAGCCAGGCATCAATGACGCAGCGCGCTGGCCGCGCCGGTCGCCTGGCGCCGGGGATCTGTCTGCATCTGCTGCCGCAGGAGCAGGCGCTGCGTGCGGCGGCGCAGAGTGAGCCGGAGATACTCACCAGCGATCTGGCCTCGCTGCAGCTGGATTTACTGCAGTGGGGCTGTCAGGACGCGGCTCAGCTGCAATGGCTGGATAGTCCACCGGCGCGCAGCCTGCAGGCGGCACGTCAACAGCTGCAGCGGCTCGGCGCACTGGATAGCGAAGGGCGGCTCAGCGCGCGCGGCCGTAAAATGGCGCAGCTCGGCAGCGATCCGCGTCTCACGGCGATGCTGTGCGCCGCCGGCGACGATGTGCACGCCATCGCCAGCGCGGCGCAGCTGGTGGCGATTCTGGAGGATCCGCCGCGCAGCGGCAGTGTCGATCTGCGCGATGCGCTCAACCAGCCACAACCGCAGTGGCTGCGGCGCGCGCGCCACTGGCAGCAGCGCCTGAATGCAGGTCAGGGGCGTGTTGACGCCGATCGCTTCCCGGCGCTGCTGGCCGCCGGATTTGCTGACCGGCTGGCGCAGCGTCGCGGTCACAGCGCGCGCTATCAGCTCGCCAATGGTATCGGCGCGATGCTGGATGAGCACGACGGCCTGAGCCGCTATGAGTGGCTGATTGCACCGAGCCTGCTGCAGGGGGCCAGCAGCGCTGATGCGCGCATGCTGCTGGCGCTGCCGGTAGAGATGGATGCGTTACGCCAGCAGTGCCCGCAGCTGGTGGAGCAGCGTACCGATGTGGACTGGGATGAAGACAAAGGCACGCTGCGCGCGTGGAAGCGGGAAGCGATTGGCGCGCTGATCCTGCGGGCCCAGCCGCAGGCGCGGCCCGAGCCGGAGATCCTGCATCCGGCGATGCTGCGCTGGATCCGCGAAAAAGGGCTGGCGGTGCTCGTCTGGACGCCAGAGGCAGAGCAGCTGCGTGTGCGCCTGCAGTGCGCCGCGCAGTGGCTGCCGGAAGAGGCGTGGCCGACGCTGGATGATGACACGCTGCTGGCCTCGCTGGAGCACTGGCTGTTGCCGGAGATGGGCGCAGTACGCGATTTGAAAGGGCTGCAGAGCGTTAATCTTGTCAGCGCTTTATTACATTTGCTGACATGGTCACAGCGGCAGCGGCTGGATACTGTGCTGCCAACTCATTACACTGTGCCGACCGGAAGTCGCCTGCCGATTCGCTACGACGCGGAAAAGCCCCCCGCGCTGGCGGTGCGTATGCAGGAGATGTTTGGCGAGGCGCAGAACCCGGCGGTTGCCGATGGGCGCGTTCCGCTGGTGCTGGAGCTGCTTTCGCCGGCGCACCGTCCGCTGCAGATCACCCGTGACCTCGCGGCGTTCTGGCGCGGTGCGTATCCTGAAGTGCAGAAAGAGATGAAAGGGCGCTATCCCAAACATCCGTGGCCGGACGATCCGGCCAGCGCCTTGCCGACGAGGCGTACCAAAAAATATTCCTCGTAGCCCGCAGTGGATCGAATTCAGAGGGTTCTGCCATGCGCGGCACGAGAAAGCAGTTAGAGTAGCGGCGCTGCCGTAGCTATGCCTGGAGAAAACAAAGCATGTCTGGGAACGATCGCGAACCTATTGGGCGCAAAGGAAAAGCGCCAAAGCCGCCGCGTAACGTTACGCGCCGGGGTCGCCGCAGGGAGCCTGAAGATGATATCGATCAGGACGATTTTGACGAAGATGATGAGGAGAGTGCGCCGGTGCCACCCAAAGGTAAAGGAAAACGACCCGCGCGTGGCAAACGCCGCTGGTTAGGCTGGTTGATTAAACTCTTCCTGGTGTTTGTCGTGGTGATGGCCGCCTGGGGCGTCTATCTCGATTCGGAAATCCGCAGCCGCATTGACGGTAAAGTGTGGCAGCTGCCAGCGGCCGTATACGGGCGCATGGTCAGCCTCGAACCGGGCATGGCTTACGACAAGAAAGAGATGATTGCGCTGCTGGAAGGCACGCAGTATCGCGAAGTGTCGCGCATTACCCGTCCGGGTGAGTTCAGCGTGAAAGGCAACACCATCGACCTGCTGCGCCGTCCGTTTGATTTTCCGGACAGCAAAGAGGGCCAGATTAACGCGCGTCTCACCTTCAGCAACAACGAGCTGAGCGAGATTAAAAACCTCGATACCGGACGCGACTTTGGCTTCTTCCGCCTCGATCCGCGGCTGATCACCATGTTGCAGTCGCCAAACGGCGAGCAGCGTCTGTTTGTGCCGCGCGCCGGGTTCCCGGATCTGCTGGTCGATACGCTGATCGCCACCGAAGACCGCCACTTCTACGAGCATGACGGCATCAGCCCGTACTCGATTGGTCGCGCCTTCCTCGCCAATATCACCGCCGGTAAAGCGGTGCAGGGCGGCAGTACGCTGACGCAGCAACTGGTGAAAAACCTGTTCCTCACCAACGAACGCTCGCTGTGGCGTAAAGCGCGTGAAGCCTATATGGCGGTGATCATGGATGCGCGCTACAGCAAAGATCGCATTCTTGAGCTCTACCTGAACGAGGTGTATCTCGGCCAGGCGGGCAACGACCAAATCCGCGGTTTCCCGCTGGCCAGCCTGTACTACTTTGGCCGCCCGGTGGACGAACTGAGCCTTGATCAGCAGGCGATGCTGGTCGGCATGGTTAAAGGTGCGTCGCTGTACAATCCGTGGCGTAATCCGCAGCTGGCGCTGGAGCGACGTAACCTGGTGCTGCGTCTGCTGCAACAGCAGAAAGTGATCGACCAGGAGCTGTACGACATGCTGTCGGCGCGGCCGCTTGGCGTTCAGCCGAAAGGTGGGGTGATCACGCCGCAGCCGGCATTTATGCAGATGGTGCGTAATGAGCTGCAGGCGAAGCTGGGCGATAAGGTCAAAGATCTCTCCGGCGTGAAGATCTTCACCACGCTCGATCCGATTTCGCAGGATGCGGCGGAAAAAGCGGTTGAAGACGGCATTCCCACGCTGAAGAAACAGCGCGGGCTGAAAGATCTGGAAACCGCGATGGTGGTGGTCGACCGCTTCAGTGGTGAAGTGCGCGCGATGGTCGGCGGTGCCGATCCGCAGTTTGCCGGCTATAACCGCGCGCTGCAGGCGCGTCGCTCGATTGGCTCACTGGCAAAACCGGCGACCTATCTGACCGCCCTCAGCCAGCCAAACAGCTATCGCCTGAACAGCTGGATCGCCGACGAACCGATCGCGCTGAAACAGCCAAACGGTTCGGTGTGGAAGCCGATGAACGACGATCGTCGCTTCAGCGGTAAAGTGATGCTGGTGGATGCGCTGACTAACTCGATGAACGTGCCAACCGTTAACCTCGGTATGACGCTGGGACTCGACGCGGTAGTGGATACCTGGACCAAACTGGGCGTGCCAAAAGATCAGCTGCATCCGGTACCGGCGATGCTGCTGGGGGCGCTTAATCTGACGCCGATTGAAGTGGCGCAGGCGTTCCAGTCAATTGCCAGCGGCGGTAACCGCGCTGCGCTGTCGGCGGTGCGCTCGGTAATTGCGGAAGATGGCACGGTGCTGTATCAGAGCTTCCCGCAGGCGCAGCGCGTTGAGCCGGCGCAGGCGGCGTATCTGACGCTGTATACCATGCAGCAGGTGGCCGATCACGGTACGGCGCGGGCGCTGGGCGCACGCTTCCCGGGTGCGCATCTGGCGGCGAAAACCGGTACCACCAATGACCTGATCGACAGCTGGTTTGCCGGTATTGATGGCAAAGAAGTGGCGATCACCTGGGTTGGCCGCGACAACAACCAGACCTCGAAGCTGTACGGTGCCAGTGGTGCGATGCAGATCTATCGTCGCTACCTCGACAATCAGGCGCCGATGCCACTGGTCCTGACGCCACCGGAAGATATCACTCAGATGAATATCGATTCGGCCGGTAACTTTGTCTGCGGCAGCGGCAGCAGCACCTGGCGTTCGCTGCCGGTGTGGGCGCTGGATCCGAACGCGCTGTGCCAGCAGCAACAGCAGCAGATTCAGCAACAGCAACAGCAAGAACAGCAACAACAGCAACAACAGCAACAGCAGCAGCCGCAGGGCGAGCAGAAGGACTCTGACGGCGTCGCGGGCTGGATTAAAGATATGTTTGGCAGTAAATAAGCCATCCGGCACTGCACCGGCTTTATACCTTCAGAGCCTGTGCAGTGCCGGCGTTTTACCACCACGTGGCGGTGCCAGATACATGGCGGCGCTCCAGCCTGAGTCTTGCATAAAAGCTGAATTTAACTCCCTCTGGCGCTGCGGCGCCTTTTTCTTTGCCCGCCATTTTTTTAGCCGCGATCATGGATATGTGCGATCCGCTGGCAAACTCACCGCCAGCAGGCATTACATCTTGCGGTGCTTGCCGGGTTTCGCCTAAAATCCGTGCGTCTAATAATCATTCTCGTTTCCATTCGCCTGCATTGTTCTATTTTCATGAGATCCCACTATGAATGCGCGAAACACTTTTCCTTGTTCTCTGCGCGCGGTGACCACCCGTCGACCGCTCGCGTTATTGATTTCCCTGACTCTGGGCACACTCAGCATGCAGGCGCTGGCCGAAGATACCGTGGTAGTGACGGCTGATGGCGGCAGCGGCGTCGCGCAGGAGAGCGCATGGGGACCATCGCCGACCATCGCCGCTAAACACAGCGCGACCGGCACCAAAACCGATACGCCAATCGAGAAGAATCCGCAGTCGGTGTCGGTGGTGACGCAGGAAGAGATGTCAATGCATGCGGTGACCAGCGTCAAAGGTGCGTTCAATTACACGCCAGGCGTGCTGACCGGTAACCGCGGCAGCTCGGACGTTATCGACGCGCTGTCGATTCGCGGCTTCAGCGAAACCAACACCAACCAGTATCTGGATGGCCTGAAGCTACAGGGTGACAACTACTCCGAATTCGCTATCGATCCTTACTTCCTTGAGCGCGCGGAGCTGCTGCGCGGCCCGGTGTCGGTGCTGTACGGTAAGAGCAACCCGGGCGGTGTGGTGTCACTGGTGAGCAAGCGGCCGACCCAGGAGACGCTGCGTGAAGTCCAGTTCCAGATGGGCACCGACAACCTGTTCTCCACCGGCTTCGATTTTGGCGGCTCACTGGATGATGACGGCGTTTACAGCTATCGCCTGACCGGCCTGGCGCGCAGCGCCGATGCGCAACAGGAGATGAACAAAGAGAAGCGCTATACCCTTGCGCCTTCGTTCAGCTGGCGTCCCGATGCCAATACCCGCTTTGACCTGCTGACCTACTTCCAGAACGAACCGGAAACCGGCTATTACGGCTGGCTGCCGCGTGAAGGCACCGTGGTGGGCATCACCCGGCCGGACGGCAGCAGCTATAAGCTGCCCACCAATTTTGATGAAGGCGAAGACAGCAATAAGATCTCGCGCAACACCAAAATGGTTGGCTATAACTTTGAGCACAGCTTTAACGACACCTGGACGGTGCGCCAGAATCTGCGCTATGCGGAGCTGAAAACGAATTATCGTAGTATTTATGGCAACGGCTATTTGCCTGAGTCACAAGAGATTACACGTGGTTCAGCCATTTCCGATGAGAAACTGAATCAGTTTGCTGTCGATAATCAGGTGCAGGCAAAATTTGCTACCGGTGCGGTCGATCATACGCTGCTGATGGGGGTTGATTATCAGCGCACCCGTAATGATATTGATGCTGCATTTGCCTCCGCAGCGCCAATCAATGCGATCGATCCGCAGTACGGTAATGATGCTGTGGGTGCCGCCTTCCCCTATCAATATCTGAACCGTCAGGAACAAACTGGCCTGTATACGCAGGATCAGATGGAATGGAATAAATGGGTGCTGACGCTGGGCGGGCGATACGATTATGCGATGACCTCCGCACTGAACCGTAACGGTAACAGCGAAGTAAAAAACCACGACCAGGCATTTACCTGGCGCGGTGGTGTGAACTATGTGTTTGATAATGGTATCGCGCCGTATTTCAGCTACAGCGAATCCTTTATCCCAACGGCTGGCACCACGGTTGATGGGAAACCTTTTGACCCATCCCGCGCGAAGCAGTATGAGGCTGGCGTAAAATACGTACCAAAAGATCGCCCGATTGTGGTCACCGCAGCGGTTTATCAGCTGACTAAAACCAAAAACCTGACGGCAGATCCGAACAGCCTGCAGTTTAGTGTGCAGGGAGGGGAGATTCGCTCACGTGGCGTCGAGCTGGAAGCCAAAGCGGCGCTTAACGCCAACATCAACCTGACGGCGGCTTACTCATATACCGATGCGGAATACACCGAAGACACCTTGCTGAAAGGCCGTACGCCGGTGCAGGTGCCGAAGCACATGGCCTCGCTGTGGGGCGATTACACCTTCCATGAAACCGCACTGTCGGGCTTCACCGTGGGTGCCGGGGTACGCTACGTGGGGGAAAGCAAAGGCCTGTACGCCAGCGGCGCAAATGCCAACCAGAACTTTGACGTCGCCGCGTACACCACTGTAGATGCCGCACTGAAATACGATCTGGGCCGCTTCGGCTTGCCGGGCTCAACCGTCGGCGTCAACATCAACAACCTGTTCGATCGCGAATACGTTGCCAGCTGCTACCGCGACTACGCCTGCTACTGGGGCGCAGAGCGCCAGATCGTCGGTACCGCCACCTTCCGCTTCTGATACTGAACACAGGGCGCTGCGGCGCCCGTTAACCAGGGATTATCATGCAGCATCCGCACCACGCAGAAACCACCTTTTCACTGGAAAACGTCAGCTTCCGTGTACCGGGCCGCACGCTGCTGCATCCGCTGTCGCTGACTTTCGCCCCGGGCAAAGTCACCGCGCTGATCGGGCATAACGGTTCCGGTAAATCCACGCTGCTGAAGATGCTCGGCCGTCACCATGCCGCCAGCGAAGGGCGCGTGATGTTGAACGGTGAGGCGGTTGATACCTGGAGCAGTAAAGCTTTTGCACGTCAGGTAGCCTATCTGCCGCAGCAGCTGCCTGCGGCGGAGGGCATGACGGTGCGCGAGCTGGTGGCGATTGGGCGCTATCCGTGGCACGGTGCGCTGGGGCGCTACGGCCAGGAAGATCGCGATCGGGTAGACGAGGCGATTGCGCTGGTTGGACTGAAACCCTTCGCCGGGCGGCTGGTGGACAGCCTGTCCGGCGGCGAGCGGCAGCGTGCGTGGCTGGCAATGCTGGTGGCACAGAACAGCCGCTGCCTGCTGCTGGACGAACCCACGTCGGCGCTGGATATCGCCCATCAGGTTGATGTGCTGGCGCTGATTCAGCGTCTCAGCCACGAACGCGGCCTGACGGTGATAGCGGTACTGCACGATCTCAACATGGCGGCTCGCTACTGTGACCGGCTGGTGGCGCTGCGCGCGGGCGAAGTGATCGCGCAAGGCGGACCGGAAGCGATTATGCAGGCCGGGGTGCTGGGTGATATTTATGGCATTCCGATGGGCATTCTGCCGCATCCGCAGGGCGGCGCGCCCGTCAGCTTTGTCTACTGAGGCCTCGTGATGTTCGACCTTTCCCGTCGCCGTCTGCTGACCGCGCTGGCGCTCTCACCGCTGATGAACCTTGCACCGCTGCGCGCCGCGCCGCCGGACAGCCAGCGCATCCTGGCGCTGGAGTGGCTGCCGGTGGAGCTGCTGATGGCGCTCGGCGTCGCCCCGCTCGGCGTGGCCGATCTGCATAACTACGCCATCTGGGTGGGCGACCCGGTCTTGCCAGCCGGCACCCTCGATCTCGGCTTACGCACCGAACCCAATCTGGAACTGATGACCCAGCTGGCACCGTCACTGATCCTGCACTCCAACGGTTACGGCCCGGCGGTCGACAAGCTGGAGCGCATTGCGCCGACGATGGGCTTTGACCTCAACAGCGGCGATGGCAAACCGTTCACCACCGCGCGCACATCGCTGCATGCGCTGGGTGCCCGGCTTGGCCTTGAAGCGCAGGCACAGGCCCATTTGCACTGGGTGGATGGTGAAGTGGCGGCCGCGCGTGAGCGGTTACGTCCGTGGGCGCAACGTCCGCTGCTGCTGATGTCGCTGATGGATCCGCGTCACGCCATTACCTTCGGTAAAGGCAGCCTGTTCCTCGAGGTGATGGAGCAGCTTGGCCTGCGCAATGCCTGGCAGGGCGAAACCAACTTCTGGGGCAGTGCGGTGGTCGGGCTGGAGCGGCTGGCGGAGGTCGGTGACGTTGAGGTGATCTGCTTCGATCACGATAACGAACGCGATATGCAGCAGGTGACGCAAAGCGCACTGTGGCAGGCGCTGCCGTTTGTCCGTTCCGGCCGTTTCCGGCGGGTGCCTGCGGTGTGGTACTACGGCGCCACTTACTCAGCCATCAAATTTATTCGCGTGCTGGAACGCGCGCTGGAGTCGCACTGATGCGCAACCGTCTGTTTCCCGTCGCGCTGCTCAGCGTGCTCAGTTTACTGGCGCTGGCGCTCACGTTTATCAACCTGCGCCAGGCGCTGCCGCTGGCGCAGTGGCAGCAGGCGATGTTCGCGCCGGATATCGATAACATCCGTCAGGTGGTGTTCCACTACAGCCTGCTGTCGCGGCTGGCGCTGGCGCTGCTGGTCGGGGCCGGACTTGGCCTCGCGGGCCTGCTGTTTCAGCAGGTGCTGCGCAATCCGCTGGCGGAGCCGACCACGCTGGGCGTCTCTTCCGGCGCGCAGCTTGGCCTGACCGTCGCCACTCTGTGGCAGCTGCCGGGCGGGGAGCTGACGCAGCAGTTTGCTGCGATGGGCGGGGCGGTGCTGGTCGGCGTGCTGGTGTTTGGTATCGCCTGGGGCAAGCGTCTGTCGCCGGTGACGCTGATCCTGGCCGGTCTGGTACTGAGCCTGTATGCCGGCGCGGTTAATCAAATCTTTGCCATCTTCAATCACGATCAGCTGCAAAACATGTTTCTGTGGAGCACCGGCGCGCTGAACCAGCTCGACGGCCACAACGTGGCGCTGCTGTGGCCGCGCCTGCTGCTGGCGTTCGCACTGGCGCTGGCGCTGTTGCGTCCGCTGACGTTGATGGGGCTGGATGATGGCGTGGCAAAAAACCTCGGTCTGGCGCTGTCGGCGGCGCGCATTGCCGCGCTGGCGCTGGCGATCCTGCTCAGTGCGCAGCTGGTTAACGTCGCCGGTATCATCGGCTTTATCGGGCTGTTCGCGCCGCTGCTGGCGAAGATGCTGGGGGCGCGTCGTCTGCTGAGCCGCTTGCTGCTGGCGCCGCTGATTGGCGCACTTCTGCTGTGGCTGGCCGATCAGTGCGTGCTGTGGCTGACTGCGCACTGGCGTGAAGTGTCAACCGGGACGGCTACCGCGCTGATTGGCGTGCCGATTCTGCTGTGGCTGCTGCCGCGTCTGCGCACGGGCTCGCTGCCGCCGGCGATGAATGCCGGCGACACAGTGCCGCAGGAGCGACAGGCCGTGCTGCGCTGGTGCCTGGCGGGCGTGATGATTCTGGCGCTGTGCAGTCTGGCAGGCATCGCGTTTGGGCGCGACGCACACGGCTGGACGTGGGTCAGCGGCGATATGCTGCAACAGCTGCTGCCGTGGCGTGTGCCGCGCGTGCTGGCGGCACTGGTGGTCGGCACGATGCTGGGCGTCGCCGGGGTGCTGATTCAGCGCCTGACTGGTAATCCGATGGCCAGTCCGGAAGTGCTGGGCATCAGCTCCGGGGCGGCCTGCGGGGTGGTGGTGATGCTGTTCTTTGTGCCCGGCAACGCGGTCGCCTGGCTGTTGCCTGCGGGCGTGCTGGGTGCCGCGCTGACGCTGCTGGTGATTATGCTGGTGGCCAGCCGCGGCGGTTTTGCACCGGAACGCATGCTGCTGGCCGGAATGGCGCTGAACAGTGCGTTTGTCACGTTACTGATGGTGTTGCTGGCGAGCGGCGATCCGCGCATGGCCGGGCTGCTGAGCTGGATTTCCGGTTCGACGTACAATATCTCAATGACGCAGGCGCTGCAGAGTGCTGTCGTGGGCATGATACTGGTGGCGCTGGCACCGCTGGCCAGCCGCTGGCTGACGCTGCTGCCGCTCGGCAGTGCCACGGCGCGCTCAGCCGGCATGGCGCTGAACCGATCGCGCTTCGGCCTGCTGTTGCTGGCGGCCGCGCTGACCGCCACCGCGACGCTCACTATCGGTCCGCTGAGTTTTATTGGCCTGATGGCGCCACATATTGTGCGCATGCTCGGCTTCCGTCGCGCGCTGCCGCAATTGCTGATGGCTGGCCTGCTCGGCGGGGGCCTGCTGGTGTTCGCCGACTGGTGCGGCCGCATGCTGGCCTTCCCGGATCAAATCCCGGCGGGTCTGATGGCGACCTTCTTCGGCGCGCCGTATTTTATCTGGCTGCTAAGGCGCGCTTAGTGAAGCGGGGCGCTATGAATGGCGCCCCGGCAGGTTTACAGCTGCGCGAAGCAGCGGCGGGCGGCATCGACGGTGCGCTGAATATCTTCCTGGCTGTGCGCCAGTGACATAAAGCCGGCCTCATAGGCCGATGGCGCGAGGTAAACACCTTCCTGCAGCATCAGATGGAAGAAACGCTTAAAGCGCTCCACATCGCACTTTGTCACGTCGGCGTAGCAGGTCACGCTGTCGGCGTCGGTGAAGAAAATACCGAACATGCCACCGACGTGGTTTACCACCAGCGGGATATTTTCCGCCTCAGCTGCCGCCAGCAGGCCAGCACACAGCTGGTCGGTGAGCGCGGTTAAGGTCGCATGGGTGCCAGGCTGCGCAATCTGCGACAGGCAGGCAAAACCGGCGGCCATGGCAATCGGGTTGCCGGACAGCGTGCCCGCCTGATAAACCGGGCCGGTGGGGGCCAGCGCGGCCATCACTTCGCGGCGGCCGCCAAAGGCACCAACCGGCATACCGCCGCCGATGATCTTGCCGAGGCAGGTCAGGTCTGGCGTAACGTCGTAATAAGCCTGGGCACCGCCCAGCGCCACGCGGAAGCCGGTCATCACTTCATCAATAATCAGCAGCGCGCCAAACTCATCACACAGCGCACGCAGGCCCGGCAGGAATTCCGGCTGCGGCGGGATGCAGTTCATGTTGCCTGCCACCGGTTCGACGATGATACAGGCGATCTCTTGCGGATACTGCTCAAACGCCGCGCGCACCGAGTCGAGATCGTTATAGGTGCAGGTCAGGGTGTGACGGGCGAAATCCGCCGGCACGCCCGGCGAGTTGGGCTGGCCGAGGGTCAGCGCACCGGAACCGGCTTTCACCAGCAGGCAGTCAGCGTGGCCGTGGTAGCAGCCCTCAAATTTGATGATTTTGTCACGCTGGGTGAAACCGCGCGCCAGGCGGATGGCGCTCATGGTGGCTTCGGTGCCGGAGTTAACCATACGCACCATGTCCATGCTCGGCACCAGCTCGCACACCAGCTCGGCCATCTTCACTTCCATCTCGGTCGGCGCGCCAAAACTCAGGCCGCGCGCGGCGGCTTCGATCACCGCATTGCGTATGGTGGCGTTATTGTGGCCCAGCACCATCGGTCCCCAGGAGCCGACGTAATCAATATAGGCTTTGCCATCGGCATCATACAGATAGGCACCGTCGGCGCGTTCGATGAACAGCGGCACGCCGCCCACACCGGTAAAGGCACGCACCGGGGAGTTCACGCCGCCCGGGATCAGGCGTTGTGCTTCGGCATACAGGTTTTCTGACTTACTCATGGTTCGGCTCCTGCTGTTCTGGAAAAAATCTGGCGCCATTCTACGGAAGAGCGGCCGGTGAAGAAAGGCGCGCGGCCGCTTGCGCCTGCGACATTGCTATACTTTATGCCATAACTGGCGGCACACAGTGTCAAGGGCGCTACTTGATTGCACTGGACGGCTGGCAGATAATAGCGAAATTGAGGTCGTTTTCTGACCTGGACGTTTACCCGGAGTAAAAGATGAGTGACGACGTAGCCGCGCTGCCTCTGCAGTTCACCGATGCAGCAGCGAAAAAAGTAAAAAACCTGATTGCGGATGAAGAGAATCCGGCGCTGAAACTGCGCGTATATATCACCGGCGGGGGCTGCAGTGGCTTCCAGTATGGTTTTACTTTTGACGATCAAATGAATGACGGCGACATGACCATCGAGAAGCAGGGTGTGGCGCTGGTGGTTGACCCGATGAGCCTGCAGTATCTGGTGGGTGGATCGGTTGACTACACCGAAGGTCTGGAAGGTTCCCGCTTTATCGTGACCAATCCCAACGCCAAAACCACCTGCGGCTGCGGCTCCTCTTTCAGCATCTGATGCTGGGCTGGCTGCCGTTCTGGCAGCCATGATTTACCACTCAATTGTCACTAAGCGAGCCGTTTCACGGCGCAACGCATCGCGGTTCAGTACGCTTTGTGTCACGCGCGGCTGCGCGCTGAAATGCCGGCCGCAGTCAACAGACGGCAGCGTCTGCTCACTCGGGCGTGAGATATCGCAGCGGGAGAAAATCGTTAGCGAGACGGCGATAGAGCCTGTGGTGGTTGCCGCACCGATCGGTGCAGCCACGATCAGCCCTATGGCCAGCAGCAGCGCTCTGGTCATGGTGAAATCCTGGTGATGTCAAAAGTGCGCTACGCGCTAAAAGGGCACAGAGCATACGTGGCCGCTGTGCCTTGTTATTTGATTTTCGACATGAATCGTCGAATCTTTAGTCTGGTAATGCTTTATTTTTCGTCGGATGTAAAGCTTCGCACAATTGTTTTGCCGCCAGCAGCAGGCGCGGACCCGGCCGGCTCAGCCAGTCATCGTTAAGCGCAATCACCGGCACGTTAAGCTGCGGCTGCCAGAAGCGCGCGACGCTGGCGGCGCGGCTGGCATCACCGCCAGTGACAATCGCCTGCGGATGCCGCATCAGCACCTGCTCCCGGCTCACCTGAGGCCAGCTCACACTGCTGTCAGCAAAGATATTGCGACCGCCGCACAGGGTGATAACCTCATTCTGCAGCGTGCTGCGCGCGGCGGTAAACAGCGGCTGCTGGCCAAACTGCAGAAACAGCGGCACCGGCGTTTGCTGCTGATAGCGCTGACGCAGCGTCTGCAGCTGCTGGTGTAACGCCTGTGCGGCCGCGGTGGCCCGCTGGGGCTGTGGGCTCCAGCGCTGCAGCGCTGCCAGCGCGTCAATCATCTGATCGAGTGATTGCGGATCGATCCATTCCACATGGATGCCCAGACGCTGTAGCTGCTCCACCTGGCGTAGCGGATTGCCGCCGCGCCAGGCCAGCACCACATCCGGCCTGAGCTGCACAATGCGTTCAACGCGAATGCCCTGCCAGTTCGCCACCTGCTCCAGCTGGCGAGCAGCGGCGGGATAGTCTGACCAGGCGCTCACCGCCACTGGCGTGATGCCGGCGGCAAACGCCAGTTCGGTGAGATGCGGCGACAGGGTAATGACGCGCGGTGCGGCCAGCAGACTGTGGCACAGCAGCCACAGCCCGAGCAGCAGATATTTAGCCACGCGCCAGCTGAGCCAGCAGGTTTTCCACCATCAGTGACGACTGTTTAGCCGCCACGCTGAGGAACTCTTCGAAACTCAGATGCGACGCTTTATCGGCCACGTCAGAAATAGCGCGTACCACCACGAACGGCACCTTAAACTGATGGCAAACGTGACCAATCGCCGTGGCTTCCATCTCTACCGCAATCGCCTGCGGGAAGGTGCTGCGGATACGCTCCAGCGGCGCGGCGCCATTGATAAAGGCGTCACCGCTGACCACCAGACCGCGCACCGCGTTGAGATCCAGCTGTTTGATCACCTGCTCTGCGACGGCAATCAGCGCGCTGTCCGCGACAAACGCCGCCGGGCAGCCCGCCATCTGACCAGGCTCATAGCCAAAAGCGGTGACATCGGCATCGTGATAACGCACTTCATCGGACACCACGATATCGCCCACCTGTAGGGTTGGCGCCAGACCGCCTGCGGAACCGGTGTTGATCACCAGATCCGGTTTGCACAGCTCCAGCAGCAGCGTGGTACCCAGCGCCGCCGCGGTTTTGCCGATGCCCGATTTCAGCAGAGCCACCTCAACGCCGTTGAGCGTACCGGTGTAAATTTCGCAGCCGGCCAGCGTCAGCGTCTGACGGTTTTCAATTTTGTCACGCAGCAGTGTGACTTCCTGCTCCATCGCGCCAATAATGCCTGCTTTCATAAAGAATCTCGCTGTAGTTATGGATGTATAAGGCTAAAGTGAGGCATAGTCTAACATGGCTCAAAGGGGATCAATTCAGGAAAAAATAAGGGGTAACAATGGCGACGATCAATTTCAGGAAGAAGATCAGTTTCACCCGCCCTTATACAAGCCGCAAAGATCCCGAAGGCGAATACTTTATTACCCGCCACTTTGAAAGCGATCGTGGACGCATTATTAATTCTGCCGCGATTCGCCGTCTGCAACAAAAAACCCAGGTGTTTCCGCTGGAGCGGAATGCGGCCGTGCGCTCGCGCCTGACCCATTCGCTTGAGGTGCAGCAAACCGGGCGTTACATCACCAAAGAGATTCTGCATACGCTGAAAACCCAGGGCGGCGGGCTGGCGGCTTACGGCCTCGATGGCTTTGAGGGCGCGGTCGAGAGCCTGGTGGAGATGGCCTGCCTGCTGCACGACGTCGGCAACCCGCCGTTTGGCCATTTTGGTGAAGCGGCGATCAATGACTGGTTTGATGACAACCTGCCGGCCGAACTGGTGGATCCGCTGGTGGCGGGCGTGGCGGATGACGCGCAGCGTGCCGATTTCGACCGGTTAAATGCAATGATTCGTCAGGATTTGTGCCATTTCGAAGGGAATGCGCAGGCCATTCGGCTGGTGCATACCCTGCTGCAGCTAAATCTTAGCTATGCGCAGGTAGCGTGTATTTTAAAATACACCGCGCCGGCGTGGTGGCAGGGCGATAAGCCGGCGGAGTTCAGCGTGTTAATGAAAAAGCCGGGTTTCTATTTATCCGAACGTGAATATGTGGCCGATCTCCGCGCGGCAACGGATATACCTGAGCACCACCGTTATCCGCTGACCTGGATAATGGAAGCGGCTGACGATATCTCCTATTGTATTGCCGACCTTGATGACGCCGTAGAAAAAGACATCTTCACCGTCGATACGCTCTATCATTCTTTGCTCAACGCCTGGGGTCCGGTGAAATCCGGCGACGCGTTCAGCCGCACCATTAATGAAGCGTGGAAAGAGGCCAATCAGAAAAAGCGTCGCAGTATTAGCGATCAATTTTTCATGTCGCTGCGGGTCAACGTCCAGAGCGTGCTGGTCAGCCATGCGGTGCGCCGCTTTGTTGATAATTTACCTGCCATTTTTGCCGGCAGCTTTAACCATGCGCTGCTGGAAGATGACGGTGATGAAGGGCGCCTGTTAAAATTATTTAAAACCGTGGCGCGCCAGCAGGTGTTTAATCACCCTGAAGTTGAGCAGCTGGAATTACAGGGTTATCGGGTCATTAAAGGATTACTGGAAATTTATCAGTCGCTGATGCAGCTCGATTATGAACAGTTTACCACGTTAATGAATGAGGATTTTCTCGCGAAACATCCGATCGAAACCCGACTGTTTCATAAACTTTCCGGTAAACATCGTAAAGCTTATCAGCAACAGATGCGTAACCTGGTGGTGCAGCATAAATATCAGCGATTGTTATGGGAACGTTATTATCGCTCGCGGCTGATTCAGGACTATATCAGCGGGATGACGGACAATTACGCCTGGGATGAGTATCGTCGGTTGATGGCGGTGGAATAAGCGCAGTTTTGTAAAGACGAAGAATAAATTTTTACCTTTGCCCAATACTTTATCAGGAACTTCGCGCTAAAAACTTAATCTCATCATCACGACCACAGCAATGGTCTGCACGTTAATTTCAGAGAGACACAGACGAATGAAAAAAAGCACATTAATGTTAAGTGCGCTGGCGCTTAGTCTGGGCATGGCGTTAAGCCCTGTCAGTGTTTTCGCGGCGGAGACAGCGTCTTCCTCCAGTCAGCAACTGCCCAGCCTGGCACCCATGCTGGAAAAAGTGATGCCTTCCGTGGTCAGTATCAGCGTGGAAGGCAGCACCACGGTGAAAACCCCGCGCATGCCGCAGCAGTTCCAGCAATTCTTTGGCGATAATTCCCCGTTCTGTCAGGACGGATCGCCGTTCCAGGGTTCACCCATGTGCCAGGGCGGCGGCGGTGACGGTAGCGACGATGGCGCCAACGCGCAGAAGCAGCAGTTCCGCGCACTCGGTTCCGGCGTAATCATCAACGCCGACAAAGGCTATGTGGTTACCAACAACCACGTAGTAGATAACGCCACCAAAATTCAGGTACAGCTGAGCGATGGCCGTCGCTACGATGCTAAGGTCATCGGCAAAGATCCGCAGTCTGACATCGCGCTGATTCAGCTGCAGGATGCGAAAAACCTGACGGCAATTAAGATCGCAGACTCCGACAATCTGCGCGTCGGTGATTACACCGTGGCCATCGGTAACCCGTACGGCCTGGGCGAAACGGTCACGTCCGGCATCGTCTCAGCGCTGGGGCGCAGCGGCCTTAACGTCGAAAATTACGAAAACTTTATCCAGACCGATGCCGCCATCAACCGCGGCAACTCCGGCGGTGCGCTGGTTAACCTGAACGGCGAGCTGATCGGTATTAACACCGCGATCCTCGCACCGGACGGCGGCAACATCGGTATCGGCTTTGCCATCCCGAGTTCCATGGTGAAAAACCTGACCGCGCAGATGGTGGAGTATGGCCAGGTGAAACGCGGCGAGCTGGGCATTATGGGCACCGAGCTCAACTCCGAGCTGGCTAAAGCGATGAAAGTGGATGCGCAGCGTGGCGCCTTTGTCAGCCAGGTGCTGCCAAACTCCGCGGCGGCGAAAGCCGGTGTGAAAGCGGGCGATGTGGTGGTTTCCATGAACGGTAAAGCGCTGACCAGCTTTGCGGCGCTGCGTGCAGAAGTCGGCTCGCTGCCGGTCGGCACCAAACTGCAGCTGGGTCTGCTGCGCGATGGCAAACCGCTCAACGTGACGGTTGAGCTGCAGCAGAGCTCACAGGATAAAGTGCAGTCCGCGACGATTTACACCGGCATTGAAGGCGCCGATCTCAGCAACGTCGACAGCAACGGCCAGAAGGGCGTGCGCGTTGACAGCGTGAAAGCCGGCAGCGCTGCGGCACGTATCGGCCTGAAGAAAGGCGATGTGATCCTCGGTGTGAACCAGCAGGCGGTAAGCAACCTTGGCGAGCTGCGTAAAATCCTCGACACCAAACCGTCGGTGCTGGCGCTCAACGTCAAGCGCGGCGACAGCAGCCTCTATCTGCTGATGCAGTAATCCTTTTATTGGTCTCTCAGGCGAGCTTCGGCTCGCCTTTTTTATTGCCTGTATGCTGCTGCGCCCCAGTCATCTGTGCCTTCCCAGTGTGACCGCTGCCGCAATTCCGGTAATCGCCCTGCGGCTATGTGCAGTTGCACAATGCCAGGGGCAATCTGGATGCGTATTCTGTCGGTTCGTCCCGAATTCTGGAGTGTTTGATGGCCACCTATCATCTTGATGCGCGACTGGCTCAGGATATCGTTGCCCGCACCATGAAAATTATCGATAGCAATGTCAATGTGATGGATGCGCGCGGCCGCATTATTGGCAGTGGCGATCGCGAGCGTATTGGCGAATTGCACGAGGGCGCGCTGCTGGTGCTGTCACAGGGCAGGGTGGTTGATATTGACGAAGCGGTGGCTAAACACCTGCACGGCGTGCGGCCGGGCATCAATTTGCCGCTGCGCATTGATGGCGACATCGTCGGCGTGATTGGCCTCACCGGCCAGCCCAGCACGTTACGCCACTACGGCGAGCTGGTGTGCATGACGGCAGAGATGATGCTGGAACAGGCGCGCCTGCTGCATATGCTGGCGCAGGACAGCCGCCTGCGCGAGGAGCTGGTGCTGAACCTGATCCGCAGCGATACGCTGTCGCCGGCGCTGAACGAATGGGCGCAGCGACTGGGCATCGATCTCAATCAGCCGCGCGTGGTGGCGGTGGTGGAAGTGGACAGCGGACAGCTGGGGGTCGACAGCGCAATGTCGGAGCTGCAGCAATTACAGACGCTGCTGACCACGCCCAATCGCGACAACCTGATCGCCATTGTTTCGCTCACCGAAATGGTGGTGCTGAAGCCAGCGCTGAATGCCCATGGCCGTTACGATCAGGACGATCATCGCCGCCGCGTCGATCAACTGCTGCAGCGCATGAAAGAGAGCGGTCAGGTGCGGATGCGCATCGCGCTCGGCAATTTCTTTACCGGGCCCGGCAGCATTGCGCGCTCTTATCGCACCGCCCGCACCACCATGATGGTGGGCAAACAGCGCATGCCGCAGCAGCGGAGCTTCTTCTATCAGGATCTGGTGCTGCCTGTACTCCTGGATAGCCTGCGCGGCGGCTGGCAGGCCAGCGAGCTGGCACGTCCGCTGGCAAAGCTGAAGAGTATGGACAATAACGGTTTGCTGCGGCGCACGCTGGTTGCGTGGTTCAGTCATAACGTGCAGCCGAGCGCCACAGCGCGCGCGCTGTTTATTCATCGCAATACGCTGGAGTACCGCCTGAACCGCATCTCGGAACTGACCGGCCTTAATCTGGCGAACTTTGACGATCGGCTGCTGCTGTATGTGGCGCTGCAGCTTGATGAGCAGGCATAAAAAAGGCCAGCAGCAGCTGGCCTGAGAAGCGGCGGGAATTAGCGACCGTTGCGGGTCAGCTGATCGAGATCGGATTCGATTTCGGCGATTTTGTTCGACACCACGTTCTCCAGATGGCGCAGATCGGCGAGGATTTTGCGCTTCAGATCCACTTCTACCTGATCGCGCTGGCAGATCTGATCCAGCTCGTCGATCACGTAACGCAGGTTAGGGCTGATTTCCTGAATCTCTTTATAACCCTGGGTGGTGTGATCGGCCACCACGGTTTTGCGCTGACGCGGGTATTTAAACTTCACGCTTTTGGCGAAGAACTCGCCCTTGTCTTTACGGAAGTAGATTTTCAGGATGTCGTTGTTGGCTTCCTGACGCAGGCTGTAGCGGTCAATGTCTTCAGGATTGCTGATACCTAAGCTTTTCAGGTTGTCGTACATAGCGTTTATATTCCATCTGAGAGTGAGTGAGCGCGCAGGATTATCATCATCATTCGGCTGCGTAATAAGCGCAACGAACCGAACGCTTACGGCATACTTAATCAACTGTAGACACAAAAACCGGGATGAACAGTGCGCGACCGGAGTTAACTGGCGCGGATTATGACCTGTTTGAAAAACAAACGCACCTGTTAATTCGCGGCGCGAAACAGGTAATAGCGGTAGAAGTGTAAAGAAAAAATGACGGGCCTGAATACAGGCCCGTGGCTATAAAAATAAGCGGGAAGAAAAAACTTAATCGATGGTACGCAGCAGTTCGTTGATGCCGGTTTTTGCCAGCGTTTTCGCGTCAACTTTCTTCACGATCACCGCACAGTACAGGCTGTAGCTGCCATCTTTAGACGGCAGGTTACCGGAAACCACCACCGAACCTGCCGGTACGCGACCGTAGTGCACTTCACCGGTTTCGCGGTCATAAATTTTGGTGCTCTGGCCGATGTAAACGCCCATGGAGATCACCGAGCCTTCTTCGACGATCACGCCTTCAACGATCTCAGAACGGGCACCGATAAAGCAGTTATCTTCGATGATGGTTGGATTGGCCTGCAGCGGTTCCAGTACGCCGCCGATGCCGACGCCGCCGGACAGGTGCACGTTTTTACCAATCTGCGCACAGGAGCCGACGGTGGCCCAGGTGTCTACCATGGTGCCTTCATCGACATACGCGCCGATGTTGACATAGGACGGCATCAGCACGGTGTTGCGCGCGATGAATGCACCCTGACGCACTGCGGCCGGTGGCACGACGCGGAAGCCGGCGCTTTTAAAGCGCGCTTCATCCCAGCCGGCAAATTTCATCGGCACTTTGTCGTAGAAGCGGGTCTCTGCCCCGTCGATCACCTGGTTGTCGTTGATACGGAACGACAGCAGTACCGCTTTTTTCAGCCACTGATGCGTTACCCATTCGCCGTTGATCTTTTCTGACACGCGCAGTTCACCGCTGTCCAGCAGGCCAATCACCTGGTTGATCGCTTCACGGGTGGCGCTGTCCACGCTGGTCGGCGTAATGTCGGCGCGGCGTTCAAAGGCAGATTCGATAACGCTCTGTAACTGTTGCATATTTAATTCCTGAGTCTGTCATTGCGGATGCACGCCAGCTGGCGTGCAGAGTAAAATTATCGGGCAAACATCCTTCATGCTGCAGAACGGTGGCGCGCCCATTGCGGCGAGATCCACGGATAGGCCGGGTCACCAGGCCAATGCATCGGCAACGTGAAGAATGGAAGCCGGGTCACATTTTATCGTTTGGATTAAGTACCTCTGTCAACCGTTGTTGCAGCACGGAGCGCATTTCGGCATCCAGCGCACGTCGTTCGCTGTTGGCAAGGATGAACAAATCCTCCACCCGTTCGCCGATGGTGCTGATGCGGGCGCCGTGCAGCGAAACACCGAGGTCAGCAAATACTTCGCCGACGCGCGCCAGCAAACCTGGCTGGTCCAGCGCCACCAGCTCCAGATAGCTGCGGCGGTCGGTATGGGTGGGCAAAAAGTTGACTTCGGTATCGACGCTGAAGTGTTTCAGACGTGACGACGGCCGGCGCGTACGCGGTGGCACCCACTGCGTTTGGGTGATCGCCTGCTCCAGCGCCTGGATAATCAGCGGATGGCGATCCGCTGCCAGCGGACTGCCGTCCGGCTCCAGCACAATAAAGGTGTCCATGGCCATGCCGTCGCGGCTGGTAAAGATCTGCGCATCGTGCACGCTCAGATTACGGCGGTCGAGCTCTCCGGCTACGGCGGCAAACAGGTAAGGGCGATCCGGGCTCCAGATGAAGATCTCGGTGCCGCCGCGCGTGGCCTGCGGGCTTACCAGCACCAGCGGTTTGCTAAGGTCATGGTTGATCAGATGCCGCGCGTGCCACGCCAGCTGGTTGGGCGTATGGCGCAGGAAGTAGTCGGCGCGGCAGCGGCTCCAGATATGGTGCAGGCGCTCTTCGTTGAGATTCTCCATGCGCAGCAGCGCCAGCGCCTGCAGCCGGTGATGACGCACGCGCTCGCGCAGATCCGGGCTGTTCTCCATACCGCGGCGCAGCTGTTTTTCGGTGGCGAAGAACAGCTCACGTAGCAGGCTCTGTTTCCAGCTGTTCCACAGGCTTTCATTGGTGGCACAGATGTCGGCAACCGTCAGGCAGGCCAGATAGCGCAGCCGGTTTTCATTTTGCATCACTTCAGCAAACTGCTGAATCACTGTAGGATCCTGAATGTCGCGACGCTGAGCAGTCACCGACATCAGCAGGTGATGACGCACCAGCCACGCCACCAGCTGCATTTCGCGCGAATTGAGGCCGTGCAGCTCAGCAAAGTCCAGCGCGTCCTGCGCGCCAAGAATCGAGTGGTCGCCACCGCGCCCTTTGGCGATATCGTGCAGCAGCGCGGCCATCAGCAGCAGCTCCGGCTGCGGTAGACGCGGCCACAGCTCGACGCACAGCGGGTGCATCGGGCGCGTGGCTTCGTCGGCAAAACTTTCCAGCTTCTGCAACACGCGGATGGTGTGCTCATCCACGGTGTAGGCGTGGAACAGGTCGAACTGCATCTGGCCGACAATGTTGCCCCACAGCGGCGTATAGGCCCACAGTACGCTGTGGCGATGCATCGGCAGCAGCGCGCGCTTTACCGCGCCTGGATGGCGCAGAATCGCCATAAAGGTGCGGCGCGCTTCGGGGATCTGACACAGCGGCTGTTGCAGATGACGGCGGGCGTAGCGCAGCTGGCGCAGCGTGGTGGAATAGATGCCGGTGATGGTTTCGTTACGCACCATCACGTAAAACATGCGCAGAATCGCCTGCGGCTCGCGCTCAAACAGCGTGGGATCGCGCAGGTCAATCAGATTACCGCGCAGCTGAAAATCCTCATCAATGCTGCGCGGCTTCTCGGTGGTCGACAGCGCCAGAATGGCTTCGTCAAACAGCTGCAGCAGCATCTGGTTCAGCTCGCCGATACGGCGCGTGACGCGATAGAAATCTTTCATCATGCGCTCAACCGGCTCATTGCCTTCACCGCCATAGTTGAGGCGCTGTGCCACGTTGAGCTGGCGATCGAACAGTAAGCGGTTATCGTAGCGCGGCAGCGTCAGGTGCAGCGCGAAACGGATGCGCCAGAGAAATTCCTGGCACTCATTGATCTCATTGCGTTCGGCTTCAGTGAGAAAGCCAAAGCCGACCATCTCATCCATGGTGGTGGCGCCAAAGTGGCGGCGCGCGACCCACTGCAGAGTATGAATGTCGCGCAGCCCGCCCGGGCTGCTTTTGATATCCGGTTCGAGGTTGTAGCTGGTGCCGTGATAGCGCTGATGGCGTTCCAGCTGCTCCTCAATTTTGGCGGCGAAGAAGCGTGACGACGGCCAGAAACCGTCGCTGAAAATATTCTTTTGTAGTTCGAGAAACAGCGCCACGTCGCCGGTCAGCATGCGCGACTCAATCAGGTTGGTGGCGACGGTGAGATCCGACAAGCCCTCCAGCAAACACTCTTCCAGCGTGCGTACGCTGTGGCCGACCTCCAGCTTGAGATCCCACATCAGCGTCAGCAGTTCTGAGGTGCGCTGCGCGGCAGCTTCGTCCAGTGGCTGACGGCTCAGGATCAGCACGTCGATGTCCGACAGCGGATGCAGCTCACCGCGGCCATAGCCGCCCACCGCCACCAGCGCGATCTCTTTCATCTGGTCAAAGCCAAACAGTCGCCATAGCCGGCGCAGCAGGCGATCGATAAACAGCGTGCGCGCATCAATCAGCGATTCGATATCGCTGCCAGCGTCAAAAGCGCTGCCCAGATGCTGCTGGAACTGTTCAAGATACTGTTTGAGTTTGTCGCGCGTCAGCGCGTCGTCTGGCCAGCTGGCGGGGGAATCGGTCAGGCCTTTGTGTACTGCTTCGGTCACGCTACCACTCATCAACATGCCTCTTCTGCGCCATAAAAAGCGGGCTTAACGCCGTGATGCCGTTCAGTTAGTCACCGTCCGTGACACCACCGCAGTAGCGGCGCGGGTTAACGCGCAACTGATGGCGCCGCTACGGGAGGTGCAGGGATGGGTGAACCTAAACTGACAGGCGTTCGTTTTGAGCCGGCCTGTTATCCTGATGACGAGCGTTACGCGTTGTTTTCCAGCACCGCTGGAATAGTGTCGTCTGCGCGCAGCGTCAGGATTTCACAGCCGTTTTCCGTCACCACAATAGTATGCTCATACTGTGCGGACAAGCTGCGATCTTTGGTTTTCACCGTCCAGCCATCTTTCATGGTGCGGATGCGATAATCACCGGCGTTTACCATCGGTTCGACGGTAAACGTCATGCCAGCCTGCAGCACCACGCCGCTGTCGTCGGCATCGTAATGCAGCACCTGCGGCTCTTCATGGAAGCCTTTACCGATGCCGTGTCCGCAATACTCGCGGACCACGGAAAAATCCTGTGCTTCCACGTATTTCTGAATCGCCCGGCCCAGTTCACGCAGGCGAATGCCCGGCTTCACCAGACGCAGCGCAATGTACAGGCTCTCCTGCGTAACCCGGCACAGGCGCTCGCCCTGAATCGTCGGTTTACCGACGATGAACATCTTTGACGTATCGCCATGGTATTCATCTTTGATCACCGTGACGTCGACGTTAACGATATCGCCGTCTTTCAGCACGCGATCGTCGCTGGGAATACCGTGACATACCACTTCGTTGACCGAAATACACACCGATTTCGGGAAGCCGTGGTAGCCGAGACAGGCTGAAATGGCCTGCTGCTTTTCGGTGATGTGCTGGTGGCACAGACGGTCAAGCTCGCCGGTGGTGACGCCCGGCACGACGTGTGGAGCGATCATCTCCAGCACTTCTGCAGCCAGACGGCCCGCCACGCGCATTTTTTCGATTTCTTCTGGGGTTTTGATTGAAATGGCCATTAAATAATCCGCAATCGCCGCAATTTTCGACAATAATGAGTTCTGTGGCAGTCATGTTAGCAGTCAGCAAATGGGCTGCCAAATCGGGATTACAGCCTGCCGCTCATGCTAACAACTGTTGGCGTATTCCTGCGCATTGTGGTATAAAGCGCGCCGACGATTCTCTGTCACCTCGTATGAGAGGGGGCAGGAAACGCATAAATCTCATTATGTGTACTAAAACACACATGTATCGACACGTACGCCGGGGTGCCTCGTAAGAGGTCGGTTGTATGGGATACATGGAGGCCCAACCCCAAACAAACTTTTAGAGGTAATCATGGCAACTGTTTCCATGCGCGACATGCTCAAGGCTGGTGTTCACTTCGGTCACCAGACCCGTTACTGGAACCCAAAAATGAAGCCATTCATTTTCGGTGCGCGTAACAAAGTTCACATCATCAACCTTGAGAAAACCGTACCAATGTTCAACGAAGCCCTGGCTGAGCTGAACAAGATCTCTTCCCGTAAAGGTAAGATTCTGTTTGTTGGTACCAAGCGCGCTGCTGCCGAAGCGGTAAAAGAGTCTGCACTGAGCTGCGACCAGTTCTTCGTTAACCACCGCTGGCTGGGTGGTATGCTGACCAACTGGAAAACCGTTCGTCAGTCAATCAAACGCCTGAAAGATCTGGAAACTCAGTCTCAGGACGGTACTTTCGACAAACTGACCAAGAAAGAAGCACTGATGCGTGCTCGTGAGCTGGCCAAGCTGGAAAACAGCCTGGGCGGTATCAAAGATATGGGCGGTCTGCCGGATGCACTGTTCGTTGTTGACGCTGACCACGAACACATCGCAATCAAAGAAGCAAACAACCTGGGTATCCCGGTATTTGCTATCGTTGATACTAACTCTGATCCAGACGGCGTTGATTTCGTTATCCCAGGTAACGACGATGCGATCCGTGCTGTAAGCCTGTACCTGACTGCCGTTGCCACTACCGTGCGCGAAGGCCGTTCACAGGACCTGGCTGAGCAGGCTGAAGAAGCTGCTGAAGCTTAATAAGGTTCGCTCTTTCTGAGAGCCCTTAGACATCAGATGTGATCTGTTAAGGGGCCGTGAAGGCCCCTTTATTTATCTCACTTAGTCACGCACCCTGTTCGGGCTGGCGGGGCAAGTAAATTTTCCGCAACAAGTTTCTGACAGTGTGAAAGCACTGCGAGACGAATCGAGGATTCTGGAATGGCTGAAATTACCGCTGCACTGGTAAAAGAACTGCGCGAGCGTACTGGCGCAGGCATGATGGACTGCAAAAAAGCGCTGACCGAAGCGAACGGCGACATTGAGCTGGCGATCGAGAACATGCGTAAGTCTGGTGCAATCAAAGCTGCTAAGAAAGCAGGCAACGTGGCTGCTGACGGCGTGATCAAAACCAAAATCGCTGACGGCTACGCCGTGATTCTGGAAGTGAACTGCCAGACTGACTTCGTGGCAAAAGATGCCGGTTTCCAGGCCTTTGCTGACAAAGTGCTGGACGCTGCTGCTGCCGGTAAAGTGACTGATGTGGAAGTTCTGAAAGCGCAGTTCGAAGAAGAGCGCGTGGCACTGGTTGCGAAAATCGGTGAGAACATCAACATCCGTCGTGTTGCTGTCCTCGAAGGTGCTGAGCTGAACGGCTATCTGCACGGCGCACGTATCGGCGTACTGGTTTCTACCACCGGCGCTGATGAAGAGCTGAGCAAGCAGATTGCGATGCACGTTGCTGCCAGCAAGCCAGAGTTCGTGAAGCCAGAAGATGTTTCTGCTGACGTGGTTGAGAAAGAGTACCAGGTTCAGCTGGACATCGCGATGCAGTCTGGCAAGCCAAAAGAGATCGCTGAGAAGATGGTTGAAGGCCGTATGAAGAAATTCACCGGCGAAGTCTCTCTGACCGGTCAGGCTTTCGTTATCGATCCGAGCAAAACTGTTGGCCAGGCGCTGAAAGAGAAAGGCGCTGACGTGATCAACTTCATCCGCTTCGAAGTGGGCGAAGGCATTGAGAAAGTCGAATCTGACTTTGCAGCCGAAGTTGCTGCCATGTCCAAACAGTCTTAATGGTTTGCAGGAACCGCCGAGAGGCGGTTCTTTTTTGTCTGCGTTTTGGCGCAGCAATTTTCAGTCTCATCCCAATAGCTTTTCTCACGCGCTAAGCGGATGATCGATCAGATTTAACTTCTCATTCATCTTATCTTCCAGGAAGAATTGACCATGGCGACCAACGCAAAACCTGTATATCAACGTATCTTACTGAAACTGAGCGGCGAAGCACTGCAGGGTGCCGAAGGTTTTGGTATCGACGCGAGCGTGCTTGACCGTATGGCGCAAGAGGTGAAAGAGCTGGTTGAGCTGGGCATTCAGGTGGGTGTGGTAATTGGTGGCGGTAACCTGTTCCGTGGCGCGGGTCTGGCGCAGGCAGGTATGAACCGCGTGGTCGGCGACCACATGGGGATGCTGGCGACCGTGATGAACGGCCTGGCAATGCGTGACGCACTGCACCGTGCGTACGTCAACGCGCGCCTGATGTCGGCGATTCCGCTGAACGGCGTATGTGATAACTACAGCTGGGCAGAAGCCATCAGCCTGCTGCGCAATAACCGCGTGGTGATTTTCTCTGCCGGTACCGGCAACCCGTTCTTTACCACCGACTCAGCGGCCTGCCTGCGCGGCATCGAAATCGAAGCGGACGTGGTACTGAAAGCTACCAAGGTCGACGGCGTCTACTCAGCCGACCCGGTGAAAAATCCGGATGCCACGCTGTATGAACAGCTGACCTACGGTGAAGTGCTGGAAAAAGAGCTGAAAGTGATGGATCTGGCCGCCTTTACGCTGGCGCGCGACCATCAACTGCCGATCCGCGTCTTCAATATGAACAAGCCTGGCGCGCTGCGTCGCGTGGTGATGGGTGAAAAAGAAGGCACCCTGATTACGCATTAATACCCGACGCAGGATAAAATAAGGTATATTCTGTTGGCGCGCTGCACTGCTGTCGCGCAGCATTCAGGATGATCGATGTTTATCGATACCGTTTCCGTTCCGCTGCGTCCGGAAGTGGCCAGGTCAAACCGAATCCAAGGGTTTCAACGTGATTAACGATATTAAAAAAGATGCTGAAACGCGCATGGACAAATGCGTGGAAGCATTCAAAAACACCATCAGCAAAGTGCGCACCGGTCGTGCTTCGCCTTCACTGCTCGACGGCATCGTTGTGGAATATTACGGTACGCCAACGCCGCTGCGTCAGCTGGCCAGCGTCACCGTTGAAGATTCACGCACGCTGAAAATCAACGTGTTCGATCGCTCAATGGGTCCGGCAGTCGAGAAAGCCATCATGGCTTCTGACCTCGGCCTCAACCCAAGCTCAGCCGGTAGCGACATTCGTGTTCCACTGCCTGCGCTGACCGAAGAGCGTCGTAAAGATCTGATCAAGGTTGTGCGTGGCGAAGCCGAGCAGGGTCGTGTTTCCGTGCGCAACGTGCGCCGTGACGCGAACGACAAGATCAAGGCGCTGCTGAAAGACAAAGAGATCAGCGAAGACGACGAACGTCGCTCGCAGGACGAGATCCAGAAAATGACCGACGTTCGCATCAAACACGTTGATGCGGCGCTGGCCGAGAAAGAGAAGGAACTGATGGAATTCTGATTCCGTCATTTGCCTGACAAAACGCCGTTCAGAGACGTAGTACGACTCTGGCGGCGTTTTACATTGTGCCCGGCGTACGCGCGGGCGCGCACCACGACTTCACAGGGACAGCACCATGAAGCGATTAACTCTGCTGGGTTCGACCGGCTCAATTGGCACCAGCACGCTGGCGGTAGTGGCGGCGCATCCTGAGCTCTATCAGGTGACTGCGCTGGTGGCCGGTCAGAATGTGGCGCTGATGGCCGAACAGTGTCAGCAATTTAAACCGCGCTACGCGGCGATGTCCGACGACGCTTCCGCTGCGGCGCTGCGTGAACGACTGAAAGCACTCAACATGGATACGGAAGTGCTCTCCGGCGTTCAGGCCGCCTGCGAACTGGCCGCACTGGATGAGGTCGATCAGGTAATGGCCGCCATTGTGGGCGCTTCCGGCTTACAACCGACGCTGGCCGCCATTCGCGCCGGCAAAACCGTCCTGCTTGCCAATAAAGAATCGCTTGTCACATGCGGCCGTTTGTTTATGGAGGCGGTACGCCAGCATCAGGCGCAGCTGCTGCCGGTCGACAGCGAGCACAACGCCATTTTTCAGAGTTTGCCCGCTTCCATACAGCATCAGTTGGGGTACGCTGATCTGCGGGAGAATGGCATCGAGTCGATTCTCCTTACGGGATCGGGTGGTCCTTTTCGTGACACGCCATTAGCCGAGCTGGCCGCTATGACGCCAGATCAGGCCTGTGCGCATCCGAACTGGTCAATGGGGCGTAAAATCTCCGTTGATTCGGCCACCATGATGAATAAAGGTCTTGAATACATTGAAGCCCGCTGGCTGTTTAACGCCACCGACGCACAAATGGAGGTCATCCTGCATCCGCAGTCGGTGATTCACTCCATGGTGCGATACTGCGACGGTAGCGTGCTGGCGCAGCTGGGTTCACCCGATATGCGCACGCCAATCGCCCACAGCATGGCCTGGCCGGCACGTATTACCGCAGGCGTAACGCCGCTTGATTTCACCCGAATGAAGGCGCTGACGTTTGCTGAGCCGGACTACGCACGCTATCCCTGCCTGAAGCTGGCAATCGATGCATGCGCAACCGGACAGGCGGCCACCACCACGCTGAACGCAGCCAATGAAGTCGCGGTAGCGGCATTTCTGCAGCATCAGATTCGCTTTACCGATATCGCGGCCATCAACAGTGAAGTGCTGGCAACCCTGCAGTGTCAGGAGCCGGGCAGCGTGGATGACGTGATGGAGATTGATCGGATCGCACGCGTGCGGGCCACGGCGTTGCTGCCGCGCTTTCGTTTAGCCGGTTGATGGTGGCGCTATTTGTTCGCTCAGGGTGAAAATGGTATAGTCGCTCGCTCGCGTTTTACGGCCCGACATTGTTTCGATGTCATCCGGTGAGGTTACCGGCGTTTGCCGCAGGCGCAATGTATTCAGAAACCACAGCATTTCTGATGAAAGGAATTATTACGCGTTATGTCGTCCAACAATCACAATACAATCGATGACGGGTCGTACTGCACGCCACGTCACGTGGCCATCATTATGGATGGTAATGGTCGCTGGGCAAAAAATCAGGGCAAACTGCGTATTTCAGGCCACAAAGCCGGGGTAAAATCAGTACGCCGGGCCGTCAGCTTTGCGGTCAGCAACAAGCTGGAAGCGCTCACGCTCTATGCGTTCAGCAGTGAAAACTGGAGCCGACCGGTACAGGAAGTGACGGCCTTAATGGAATTGTTTGTCTGGGCGCTCGACAGCGAAGTCAAAAGCCTGCACAAGCACAATGTGCGTCTGCGCATTATTGGTGATATCAGCCGTTTCAATAACCGCATTCAGGAACGCATTCGCCGCGCCGAGGAACTGACTCAGCAAAATGATGGACTCACCCTCAACATTGCTGCCAACTATGGCGGCCGTTGGGATATTATCCAGGGTGTAAAAAAACTGGCTGAACAGGTTCAGGAAGGACTGCTACGTCCTGACCAGATAACTGAAGAAAGTCTGGCTCCGCATCTGTGTATGCAGGAGCAAGCGCCGGTGGATTTAGTGATAAGGACCGGGGGAGAGCATCGGATCAGCAACTTCCTGCTGTGGCAGATCGCCTATGCTGAGTTTTGGTTTACCGATGTTCTCTGGCCTGATTTTGATGAACACGTTTTTGAAGGTGCACTGAATGCATTCTCTCTGCGGGAGCGACGCTATGGCGGCGCTGCACCAGGCGGCGCCTGAGCAACCTGGGGGTAACCTTTGCTGAAGTCTCGTCTGATCACCGCGTTTATTCTGATTCCGCTGGTGATCGCTGCTCTGTTTTGGTTGCCGCTGTCCGGTTTTGCGATTACCACCATCATCATCTGCATGCTTGCCGCCTGGGAGTGGGGGCAGCTGGCGGGGATGGCAACGCGTCAGCAGCGTATCTGGCTGGCGGTGCTATGCGGCCTGCTGCTGGCGGTGATGCTGTTCACCCTGCAACCCTATCAACGTAATCTGCACCAGTTCCAGATGGAGAGCTCGCTCTGGGCCTCGCTGGGCTGGTGGATTGTCGCGCTGTTTCTCGTGCTGTTTTATCCGGCCTCCGCTGCGCTGTGGCGCGCATCGCGTCCGCTGCGCCTGCTGTTTGGCGTGCTGACCGTGGTGCCGTTCTTCTGGGGCATGATGGCGCTGCGCCAGTATCACTATGACACCGACCATTTCGCCGGCGCCTGGTGGCTGCTGTTCGTGATGTTCCTCGTCTGGGGCGCGGATTCCGGTGCTTACATGTTTGGTCGTCTGTTCGGCAAGCATAAGCTGGCGCCGAAAGTCTCGCCGGGCAAAACCTGGGAAGGCTTCTTTGGCGGACTGCTGTCATCGGCGATTATCGCCTGGCTGTTTGCGCTGCTGGCCCCGCTATCGGTGGCGCCGGGCACGCTGATTATCTGCGCCGTGATTGCCACGCTGGCCTCCGTGCTGGGCGATCTCACGGAAAGTATGTTCAAACGTGAAGCCGGTATCAAAGACAGCGGTAACCTGATTCCGGGGCACGGTGGTATCCTCGATCGCATTGATAGCCTGACAGCCGCGGTGCCGGTATTTGCCTGCCTGCTGCTGCTGGTGTTCCGCACCCTCTGAGGATAAGCGACGATGTTGAGCATACTCTGGAGTTTTGTCGCCTTTATCGTGGCGCTCGGCGTGCTGATTACGGTGCACGAGTTCGGCCACTTCTGGGTGGCGCGTCGCTGCGGTGTCAAAGTAGAACGCTTCTCGATCGGTTTCGGCAAAGCCCTGTGGCGTCGCACTGACCGCCAGGGCACGGAATACGTGATCGCGCTGATTCCGCTCGGTGGCTACGTCAAAATGCTCGACGAGCGCGTAGAGAGCGTGCCCGCTGAGCTGCGTCATCAGGCCTTCAACAATAAAACCGTGCTGCAGCGTGCCTCAATCATTGCCGCCGGTCCCATCGCCAATTTCATCTTTGCCGTGTTTGCCTACTGGGTGGTGTTCATCCATGGTGTGCCGGGTGTTCGCCCGGTGGTCGGCGAAATTATGAGCGGTTCCGTCGCGGCAGAAGCGCAAATTACCTCCGGCATGGAACTTAAAGCGGTTGACGGTATCGAAACGCCTGACTGGGATGCTGTGCGCCTGGCGCTGATCGGTAAAATCGGCGACAGCAGCGCCACGCTGACCGTGTCACAGTTTGGTCAGCAGGCGACGCAGCAGAAACAGCTCAATCTGCGTGACTGGCAATTTGAACCGGACAAACAGGACCCGGTGGTCGCTTTAGGTATTCGACCGCGCGGGCCGCAAATCGAAACCACGCTGGCAGAAGTGCAGGCACGTTCACCGGCAAGTGCTGCCGGTTTGCAAGCCGGCGACAGGATCGTTAAAGTCGATGGTCAGCCATTAACGCAATGGCAGGTTTTTGCGGCTCAGGTTCGGGATAATCCCGGCAAAAACATGGCGCTGGAGGTTGAGCGTAACGGTGAACCGTTAACGCTGACGCTAACGCCGGAAGCGAAACCGGGCAACGCAGCGGAAGGTTTTGCCGGGGTGATCCCGCGTGTGATCCCGCTGCCGGATGAGTACAAAACGGTAAAACAGTACGGACCTTTCGCCGCGATTGGTGAAGCCGGTGTCAAAACCTGGCAACTGATGAAGCTGACGGTTTCGATGCTGGGCAAGTTGATAACCGGGGACGTCAAGCTGAATAACCTGAGCGGGCCAATTTCGATTGCGCAGGGTGCCGGATTATCAGCTGAATATGGGGTGATTTATTACCTGATGTTCCTCGCGCTGATTAGCGTCAACTTAGGGATCATCAATCTGTTCCCTCTGCCGGTTTTAGATGGTGGACATCTGCTCTTTCTGGCGATCGAAAAGATCAAAGGTGGACCGGTGTCCGAGCGAGTTCAGGACTTCAGTTATCGCATCGGCTCAATTTTGCTGGTGCTTTTAATGGGGCTTGCACTTTTCAATGATTTCTCTCGCCTGTAATCGCTGGAACGCAGACAGGCGCGGGATGTGTTAGGAAAACGCATAACAACGATGGCGATGAAAAAGTTGCTCATAGCGTCGCTGCTGTTTAGCAGCGCCACCGTTTACGGTGCAGACGATTTCGTAGTGAAGGACATTCATTTCGAAGGTCTACAGCGAGTCGCCGTCGGCGCGGCTCTGCTCAGCATGCCGGTACGCGTCGGTGATACGGTGAATGATGATGACATCAGAAACACCATTCGCTCACTGTTCGCTACCGGTAACTTTGAAGATGTCCAGGTTCTGCGTGACGGCACCACCCTGATTGTTCAGGTGAAGGAACGTCCGACCATTGCCAGCATCACCTTCTCCGGTAACAAAGCGGTGAAAGAGGATCAGCTGAAGGAGAACCTTGAGGCCTCCGGTGTGCGCGTCGGCGAAGCGCTTGACCGCACCACGCTCTCTTCCATCGAGAAGGGGCTGGAGGACTTTTACTACAGCGTCGGTAAATATACCGCCAGCGTCAAAGCCATCGCGACGCCGCTGCCGCGTAACCGTGTCGATCTGAAATTCGTCTTCCAGGAAGGCGTCTCGGCCAAGATCCAGCAGATCAACATTGTCGGCAACAAAGCGTTCAGCTCAGACGAACTGATCTCCCGCTTCCAGCTGCGCGACGAAGTGCCGTGGTGGAACGTGGTGGGCGATCGTAAATACCAGAAGCAGAAACTGGCGGGCGATCTCGAAACCCTGCGCAGCTTCTATCTGGATCGCGGTTATGCGCGTTTCAATATTGATTCCACGCAGGTAAGCCTGACGCCGGACAAGAAAGGCATCTACATCACCGTCAATATCACTGAAGGCGATCAGTACAAGATTGCCGGCGTGATCGTCAACGGCAGCATGGCGGGCCACTCGGCGGAAATTGAGCACCTGACGCAGATTCCTAACGGTGAGCTGTATAACGGCACCAAAGTCACCCAGATGGAAGATGACATCAAGAAGCTGCTGGGCCGTTATGGCTACGCCTATCCACGCGTGGTAACGCAGCCGGAAATCAACGATGCGGATAAAACCGTTAAGCTGCACATCAACGTTGATGCCGGTAACCGTTACTACGTGCGTAAAGTGCGTTTTGAGGGTAACGATACTTCGAAAGATGCCGTACTGCGCCGCGAAATGCGTCAGATGGAAGGCGCATGGCTGGGCAGCGACCTCGTCGATCAGGGCAAAGAGCGCCTGAACCGTACCGGTTACTTCGAAACCGTGGACGTTGATACCCAGCGCGTTCCGGGCTCGCCAGACCAGGTTGACGTGGTTTACAAAGTCAAAGAGCGTAACACCGGTACCTTCAACTTTGGTGTGGGTTACGGTACTGAGAGTGGCGTCAGCTTCCAGGTCGGCGTGACCCAGGAGAACTGGCTCGGCACCGGTAATACCGTCGGCATCAGCGGTACCAAGAACGACTACCAGACCTACGCAGAATTCTCACTCACCGATCCGTACTTCACGGTGGACGGTGTGAGCCTCGGCGGCCGCCTCTTCTACAACGACTTTAAAGCGGATGATGCTGATCTCTCCGACTACACCAACAAGAGTTACGGTGTGGACGGTACGCTCGGCTTCCCGGTTAACGAAAACAACACGCTGCGCGTTGGCTTAGGTTATGTGCACAATGACCTGTCCAACATGCGTCCGCAGGTGGCGATGTGGCGTTACCTTGACTCGGTGGGTCGTCATCAGGGGCTGAATGATGACGGTGATTTCTCTGCGGATGACTTCACCTTCAACTACGGCTGGACGTACAACACGCTCGATCGTGGTTTCTTCCCGACGCGCGGTAACCGTACCAACCTGAACGGTAAAGTGACCATTCCGGGCTCTGATAACTCGTTCTACAAAGCGACGCTGGACACCCAGCAGTACGTGCCGCTGAACCGTGATGGCACCTGGGTGGTGCTGGGTCGTGGCCGTGTTGGCTACGGTGACGGACTCGGTGGCAAAGAGATGCCGTTCTATGAGAACTTCTACGCCGGCGGTTCCAGCACCGTGCGTGGCTTCCAGTCCAACACCATTGGTCCGAAAGCCGCTTACCTGAACGATCGTTCGTCGAGCTGTAATCTGACCGATCCGGACGGCATCTGTAAGTCTGACGATGCGGTGGGCGGTAACGCCATGGCGATCGCCAGCCTTGAGCTGATTACGCCAACGCCGTTCCTGAGCGAGAAATATGCAAACTCAGTACGTACCTCGGTATTTATGGATGCCGGTACCGTCTGGGATACCAAGTGGCAGAACACCGCGGAAACCCGCGCGGCGGGCATTCCGGACTACAGCGACCCGAACAACATTCGCGTCTCTGCCGGTCTTGCGCTGCAGTGGATGTCGCCACTTGGACCACTGGTGTTCTCCTACGCACAGCCAGTGAAAAAAGTCGAGGGAGACAAAGCAGAACAGTTCCAGTTTAACATCGGTAAAACCTGGTAAGGTTCTGAGCACGGAAGCAGAGTCGTAGTACGGCATCGCGCCGGCGCCAGACGGGAGCCGGACGATGCCAACACTGTGTCGCTGACACAAACGTTGATGGTAAGGAGTTTATAGTGAAAAAGTTGTTGTGTGCCGCAGGTCTGGGTCTTGCTTTAGCGGTTTCCGCGGGCGTTCAGGCTGCTGACAAAATTGCAGTGGTAAACGTGTCCAGCATTTTCCAACAGTTACCGCAACGTGCGACCGTTGCTAAACAGCTGGAAAACGAATTCAAGGGCCGTGCCACTGAGCTGCAGAGCCAGGAGCGCGATCTGCAGACTAAAATGCAGAAACTGCAGCGTGATGGTTCAACCATGAAGGCCAGCGACCGCAGCCGCATGGAAAAAGACATCATGTCACAGCGCGAAGCATTCTCGACGAAAGCGCAGGCTTTCGATCAGGATAACCGCCGTCGTCAGATGGAAGAGCGTAACAAACTGCTGAGCCGTATTCAGGACGCAGTGAAGAAAGTGGCGGACAGCGAAGGGTATGACGTGGTAATCGACGCCAATGCCGTTGCCTATGCTTCTAACGCGAAAGACATTACTGCTGACGTGCTGAAACAGGTTAAATAATCGATGTCATCAATTCGACTGGCTGATTTAGCCCAGCAGTTGGATGCAGAATTGCACGGAGATGGCGATATCGCCATCTCCGGCATTGCTTCTATGCAATCCGCCACCCCTGGTCAAATCACTTTTCTTGCCAACAGCCGCTACCGCGAGCAGCTCGCACAGGTTCAGGCCTCAGCCGTGGTGCTGACGGAAGCGGATCTGGAGTGGTGTAAAACCGCCGCGCTGGTGGTGAAAAACCCTTACCTGACTTATGCCCGTATGGCACAACTGCTGGACACCACGCCGCAGCCCGCGCAAAATATCGCGCCCAGCGCCGTGATCGATCCGAGCGCGAAGCTGGGGAACAATGTCTCGGTGGGCGCTAACGCGGTCATCGAGTCCGGCGTTGAGCTGGGTGATGACGTGGTGATTGGCGCCGGCTGCTTTGTCGGCAAGCGCACGCGCATTGGCCGTGGTTCCCGTCTGTGGGCCAACGTTACGGTTTATCATGAGATTCAGATTGGTCAGGATTGTCTGATTCAGTCTGGCACCGTGATTGGTGCCGATGGTTTCGGTTATGCTAACGACCGCGGCAACTGGGTGAAAATTCCTCAGCTGGGCACCGTGGTGATTGGCGATCGGGTAGAAATTGGTGCCTGTACCACGATCGATCGCGGTGCGCTGGATAACACTCTGATCGGCAATGGTGTTATCATAGACAACCAGTGTCAGATTGCGCATAACGTCGTGATTGGTGATAACACCGCGGTTGCCGGTGGTGTGATCATGGCGGGTAGTCTGAAGATTGGGCGTTACTGTATGATTGGCGGAGCCAGCGTCATTAACGGCCATATGGAAATCTGTGACAAAGTGACGGTAACCGGCATGGGCATGGTCATGCGTCCCATCACAGAGCCTGGGGTATACTCATCGGGTATTCCGCTGCAACCCAACAAAACCTGGCGTAAAACGGCAGCGCTGGTGATGAACATCGATGACATGAGCAAACGCTTAAAAGCCATCGAACGCAAGGTCGGCAAAGACGACTGAGTACATCCCGGCTCTACCCGCTTTCATAATAAAGCAGCGTACCTTCTTTCACCTCGGGGTTAACCAGAGTGCGGCAGCAGGTATCATGGTAAGCGAAACGCCACTGAACTGATTTGCGGCCTGCGAAAGATCATTTTGATCGGTGCAGGCCGTGTTATTGTTGCCATCAGATTTTTTAGGACAGGAAGAGTATTTTGACAACTGAAACGCATACTCTGAAAATTGAAGAGATTTTAGAACTGCTGCCGCACCGCTATCCGTTTTTGCTGGTTGACCGCGTGCTGGAATTTGAAGAGCATAAATACCTGCGTGCGGTAAAGAACGTTTCTGTTAATGAACCGTTTTTCCAGGGACACTTCCCTGGTAAACCGATTTTCCCAGGCGTTCTGATCCTGGAAGCGATGGCGCAGGCGACCGGTATTCTGGCGTTTAAAAGCGTTGGAAAACTGGAACCGGGCGAGCTGTACTATTTCGCCGGTATCGACGAAGCCCGTTTCAAGCGTCCGGTAGTGCCGGGCGACCAGATGATCATGGAAGTCACCTTCGAGAAGACCCGCCGTGGCCTGACGCGCTTCAAAGGCGTGGCAACCGTAGACGGTAAGATTGTCTGTGAAGCGACCATGATGTGTGCCCGTAGCCGGGAGGCATAATTAGTGATTGATTCAACCGCCAGCATCCATCCAACGTCCATCATTGAAGAAGGTGCGGTGATCGGCGCCAACGTCCAAATCGGTCCGTTTTGTGTTGTCGGAGCGAACGTGGAAATTGGCGAAGGCACGGTGCTGAAATCGCACGTGGTGGTGAATGGCCACACGCGTATCGGTAAAGATAACCAGATCTACCAGTTCGTTTCGATTGGCGAAGTGAATCAGGATCTGAAATATGCCGGTGAACCGACCCGCGTTGAAGTCGGCGATCGCAACCGCATCCGCGAGAGCGTCACTATTCATCGTGGCACCACGCAGGGTGGCGGCCTGACCAAAGTCGGCAGTGACAACCTGCTGATGGTCAATGCGCACATTGCTCATGACTGCGTGATCGGCAATCGCTGTATTCTGGCCAACAACGTAACGCTGGGCGGCCACGTTACCGTGGATGATTTTGCCATCATCGGCGGCGTGACGGCGGTGCACCAGTGGTGCACCATTGGTGCCCACGTGATGGTAGGCGGTTGTTCCGGTGTCGCGCAGGACGTGCCGCCGTACGTGATTGCGCAGGGCAACCATGCCACGCCGTTCGGTGTCAATATCGAAGGCCTGAAGCGTCGTGGCTTCAGCAAAGAAGCACTGCACGCCATTCGTAACGCGTACAAGCTGCTGTACCGCAGCGGTAAAACGCTGGATGAAGTGAAGCCGGAGATTGAAGAACTGGCCAAACTTCATAGCGAAGTGCAGCCTTTCTACGACTTCTTTGCCCGTTCTACCCGTGGATTGATTCGTTAATTCATGTCAGTGCGTCCCTTAACGATTGCCCTGGTCGCCGGAGAAACCTCCGGCGATATTCTTGGTGCCGGATTGATTCGTGCGCTAAAAGCGCGCCATCCTGACGCGCGCTTCGTTGGCGTTGCCGGTCCGCTGATGCAGGCCGAAGGCTGCGAAGCCTGGTACGAGATGGAAGAGCTGGCGGTAATGGGCATCGTTGAGGTGCTTGGCCGCCTGCGCCGTTTGCTGCACATCCGCAAGGATTTAACCCAGCGCTTTACCGAGCTGCGGCCGGATGTCTTCGTCGGCATCGATGCCCCGGATTTCAACATCACGCTGGAAGGCAACCTCAAGCGTGCCGGCATTCGCACCATTCATTACGTCAGTCCCTCCGTGTGGGCCTGGCGACAAAAGCGCGTGTTCAAAATTGGCCGCAACACTGATCTGGTGCTGGCGTTTCTGCCTTTTGAAAAAGCGTTTTACGATCGCTACAACGTGCCGTGCCGCTTCATCGGGCACACCATGGCCGATGCGATGCCGCTGCAGCCGGACAAACTGGCCGCGCGGCGTGAATTAGGCATTGCTGATGATGCGCTGTGCCTTGGCCTGCTACCGGGCAGCCGCGGCGCGGAAGTGGAGATGCTCAGCGCCGATTTCCTGCGCGCTGCACAGCTGCTGCGCCAGCGCTATCCGGCGCTGGAGATCGTGGTGCCGCTGGTTAACGCGAAGCGGCGCGCGCAGTTCGAGCAGATCAAAGCCAGCGTCGCGCCGGAATTGCCAATGCACCTGCTGGATGGCAAAGGGCGCCAGGCGATGATCGCCAGCGACGCAGCGATTCTGGCTTCCGGCACTGCAGCGCTGGAGTGCATGCTGGCGAAATGCCCGATGGTGGTGGGCTATCGTATGAAGCCGTTCACCTTCTGGCTGGCGAAGCGGCTGGTGAAAACCCCGTACGTTTCGTTGCCTAACCTGCTGGCCGGCCGTGAGCTGGTGCAGGAGCTGCTGCAGGAGGAGTGCCAGCCTGCAGCGTTAGCCGCGGCGCTGGAGCCGCTGCTGCATGCCGGTCCGGAGCGTGACGCGCTGCTGGCCACTTTCACCCAATTGCATCAGCAGATTCGCTGGAACGCCGACGAACAGGCGGCGGATGCGGTACTGGAGATTGCCAATGGCTGAATTTATCTATCCTGACGCCCGGCTGATTGCCGGCGTTGATGAAGTCGGACGTGGCCCGCTGGTCGGTGCCGTGGTGACCGCCGCCGTGATCCTCGATCCAGCGCGGCCGATTGCCGGCCTGGCAGATTCCAAAAAGCTGTCTGAAAAGCGCCGCCTTGCGCTGTTTGATGAAATCAAAGAGAAAGCGCTGGCGTGGAGCCTGGGCCGCGCTGAACCGGAAGAGATTGATCAGCTGAACATCCTGCACGCCACCATGCTGGCGATGCAGCGCGCGGTTGCCGGTCTGCATATTGCACCGGATTTTGTTCTGATTGATGGCAACCGCTGTCCGGCGCTGCCGATGCCGTCGCAGGCGGTGGTGAAGGGCGATAGCCTGGTGCGGGAAATTAGCGCCGCCTCGATCATCGCCAAAGTCACGCGCGACCGCGAAATGGCCGAGCTGGACCTGCTGTTTCCGCAGTACGGTTTCGCCCAGCACAAAGGCTATCCGACCGCGCTGCACATGGAAAAACTGACGCAGTTTGGTGCCACACCTCACCACCGCCGCAGCTTTGCGCCGGTGCGTAACGCCCTGATTGATGCTGATGTGCTGGCCGCGCGCCAGCCGACTACGCTTTAATAGCCTGACGCTGTTTTAACCGGAAACTGATATGGCTGAACCTCGTTTTATACATCTGCGCGTACACAGCGATTACTCCATGGTTGATGGTCTGGCCAAGACCGGGCCGCTGGTAAAAAAGGCGGCCGCGCTCGGCATGCCAGCCATTGCCATCACCGACTACACCAACCTGTGCGGGCTGGTGCGCTTTTATGGCAGCGCGCACAGCGCCGGTATCAAACCGATCGTCGGGGCCGACTTCCAGGTGGCCAGCGATTTGATGGGCGATGAGCTGACGCAGCTCACCGTGCTGGCGGCTAATAACACCGGTTACCAGAATCTGACGCTGCTGATTTCGCGCGCTTACCAGCGCGGTTACGGTATCGCCGGACCGATTATCGATCGCGACTGGCTCCTGGAGCTGGGCGAAGGGTTGATTCTGCTGTCGGGCGGACGGCGCGGTGACGTCGGTCGCAGCCTGCTGCGCGGCAATAACGCGCTGGTGGCGCAGTGCCTGAGTTTCTATCAGCAGCATTTCCCTAACCGCTACTATCTGGAACTGACGCGTACCGGCCGGCCAGACGAAGAGGCCTATCTGCACGCCGCGGTTGAGCTGGCGATTGCTGAATCGGTGCCGGTGGTGGCCACCAATGAAGTCTGCTTCCTCAACGAAGAAGATTTCGATGCCCATGAAATCCGCGTGGCGATTCACGACGGCTACACGCTGGACGATCCTAAACGTCCGCGCAACTACAGTCCTCAGCAATATATGCGCAGCGAAGAGGAGATGTGCGAGCTGTTCTCGGACATCCCGGAAGCGCTGGAAAACAGCGTAGAGATTGCTAAGCGTTGTAACGTCACGGTGCGCCTCGGCGAATATTTCCTGCCGCAGTTCCCGACCGGCGACATGTCGACCGAAGATTTCCTGGTGATGAAGTCGCGCGAAGGGCTGGAGGAGCGCCTGGCGTTTCTCTTCCCGGATGAGCAGGTGCGTGCTGAACGCCGGCCGGAATATGACGAGCGTCTCGACATCGAGCTCAACGTCATTAACCAGATGGGCTTCCCCGGCTACTTCCTGATCGTGATGGAGTTTATCCAGTGGTCGAAGGATAACGGCATTCCGGTCGGGCCGGGACGTGGTTCCGGTGCCGGTTCACTGGTGGCCTATGCGCTGAAAATTACCGATCTCGATCCGCTGGAGTTTGACCTGCTGTTCGAACGTTTCCTTAACCCGGAACGTGTCTCGATGCCCGACTTTGACGTCGACTTCTGCATGGAAAAACGTGACCAGGTGATCGATCACGTGGCTGAGATGTACGGCCGCGATGCGGTGTCGCAGATCATCACCTTTGGTACCATGGCGGCGAAAGCGGTGATTCGCGACGTTGGTCGGGTGCTGGGGCATCCGTACGGCTTTGTTGATCGCATCTCAAAACTGATCCCGCCGGATCCGGGCATGACGCTGGAAAAAGCGTTCCAGGCGGAACCGCAGCTGCCGGAGATCTACGAAGCTGACGAAGAGGTCAAAGCGCTGATCGACATGGCGCGCAAGCTGGAAGGGGTCACGCGTAACGCCGGCAAGCACGCCGGTGGCGTGGTCATTGCGCCGACCAAAATCACCGATTTTGCGCCGCTGTACTGCGATGAGAACGGCCAGTTCCCGGTCACCCAGTTCGATAAAAACGACGTGGAATACGCCGGACTGGTGAAGTTTGACTTCCTCGGCCTGCGCACGCTGACCATCATCGACTGGGCGCTGAAGATGATCAACCCGCGGCGTGAAAAGCAGGGTTTACCGCCGATCGATATCGCCGCCATCCCGCTGGATGACAAAAAAAGCTTCGACATGCTGCAACGCTCGGAAACCACCGCGGTGTTCCAGCTTGAATCGCGCGGCATGAAAGATCTGATCAAGCGACTGAAGCCGGACTGCTTCGAAGATATGATCGCACTGGTGGCGCTGTTCCGTCCGGGGCCGCTGCAGTCGGGCATGGTCGATAACTTTATTGACCGTAAGCACGGCCGTGAAGCCATCTCCTACCCGGACATTCAGTGGCAGCATGAGAGCCTGAAGCCGGTGCTGGAGCCGACCTACGGCATCATCCTCTATCAGGAACAGGTGATGCAGATTGCCCAGGTGCTGTCCGGCTATACGCTGGGCGGCGCGGATATGCTGCGTCGTGCCATGGGTAAAAAGAAGCCGGAGGAGATGGCCAAGCAGCGTTCGGTGTTCCAGGATGGTGCTGAGAAGATGGGCATCAACGGCGAACTGTCGATGAAAATCTTCGATCTGGTGGAGAAATTCGCAGGCTACGGCTTTAACAAGTCGCACTCTGCTGCTTATGCGCTGGTCTCATATCAGACGCTGTGGCTGAAAGCACACTATCCGGCCGAGTTCATGGCGGCGGTGATGACCGCCGATATGGATAACACCGAGAAGGTGGTTGGACTGGTGGATGAGTGCTGGCGCATGGGGCTGAAAGTGCTGCCGCCAGACATTAACTCCGGGCTCTATCCGTTCCACGTCAACGATGACGGGGAGATCGTGTACGGCATCGGCGCCATCAAAGGCGTGGGTGAGGGGCCGATCGAAGCGATCCTCGAAGCGCGTAATCAGGGCGGCTACTTTAAAGAGCTGTTTGATCTCTGCGCGCGCACCGACACCAAAAAGATCAACCGTCGCGTGATGGAAAAACTGATCATGTCCGGCGCGTTCGATCGTCTTGGCCCGCACCGCGCGGCGCTGATGAGCGCGCTGGGTGACGCCCTGAAGGCGGCGGATCAGCATGCCAAAGCCGAAGCGACGGGACAGGCGGATATGTTCGGCGTGCTGGCGGAAGAGCCCGAGCAGGTTGAGCAATCTTATGCGGCCATTACGCCGTGGCCGGAGCAGGTGCAGCTGGACGGCGAGCGTGAGACGCTCGGTCTGTATCTCACCGGTCATCCTATCAATCAGTATCTGAAAGAAATTGAGCGCTACGTTGGCGGCATGCGCCTGAAAGACATGCATCCAACAGAACGTGGTAAAGTGACCGTTGCGGCCGGGCTGGTGATTGCCGCCCGCGTCATGGTCACCAAGCGCGGCAACCGAATTGGTATCTGTACTCTTGACGACCGCTCTGGCCGTCTCGAGGTGATGTTATTTACCGATGCGTTAGATAAATACCAGCAGCTGCTGGAGAAGGACCGTATCCTGATCGTCAGTGGACAGGTCAGCTTTGATGACTTTAGCGGTGGGCTTAAAATGACCGCCCGGGAAGTCATGGACATCGACGAAGCGCGGGAAAAATACGCGCGCGGACTTGCTATCTCGCTGACGGACAGGCAAATTGATGACCAGCTTTTAAACCGTCTCCGCCAGTCTCTGGAGCCTCATCGCTCCGGGACCATTCCGGTGCATCTCTATTATCAGAGAGCAGATGCGCGGGCGAAGCTGCGTTTTGGTGCAGCGTGGCGTATTTCGCCCAGCGATCGTTTACTCAACGATTTGCGGTCGTTAGTAGGGTCGGAGCAGGTGGAACTGGAGTTTGACTAAAACAGGAACATTATGAGTCTTAATTACCTGGATTTTGAACAGCCAATCGCTGAACTGGAAGCGAAAATCGACTCGCTGAAATCGATTGGTCGTTCGGATGAGAAACACGATATTAATCTGGATGAAGAAGTGCAGCGTCTGCGCGAGAAAAGCGTCGAGCTGACCCGTAAAATCTTCTCCGATTTGGGTGCATGGCAGGTTGCGCAGCTGGCGCGCCATCCGCTGCGTCCTTATACGCTGGACTATGTCCGCAATGCGTTTGACGATTTTGACGAGCTGGCCGGTGACCGCGCCTATGCCGATGATAAAGCCATTGTCGGCGGCATCGCTCGTCTGGATGGGCGTCCGGTGATGGTCATTGGCCATCAGAAAGGCCGCGAAACCAAAGAGAAAATCCGGCGTAACTTCGGTATGCCAGCACCCGAGGGCTACCGTAAAGCGCTGCGTCTGATGGAGATGGCCGAGCGCTTTAAGATGCCACTGATCACCTTCATCGACACGCCGGGTGCCTATCCGGGCGTGGGCGCGGAAGAGCGCGGTCAGTCTGAAGCGATTGCCCGCAACCTGCGCGAGATGTCAGGCCTGAAGATCCCGGTGATCTGTACCGTGATCGGCGAAGGCGGCTCCGGCGGCGCGCTGGCGATTGGCGTTGGCGATAAAGTGAATATGCTGCAGTACAGCACCTATTCGGTGATCTCACCGGAAGGCTGTGCATCAATTCTGTGGAAGAGCGCCGACAAAGCACCACTGGCCGCAGAAGCGATGGGCATCACCGCCGGACGTCTGAAAGAGCTGAAGCTGATCGATTCGATCATCCCGGAACCGCTGGGCGGCGCGCACCGTCATCCGGTGGACATGGCGGCAGCGCTCAAGCAGCAGCTGCTGGCCGATCTGGCCGATCTCGATGTGCTGAGCACGGAAGAGCTGCTCAACCGCCGTTATCAGCGCCTGATGAGCTACGGCTACGCGTAAGCGCCGAAAAGCCTTCACAGAAGCGGACCCCGGTCCGCTTTTTTTATGCCTGTTTGTACCTCAATGCGCACCCTGGGAAAAACCGGGTAGTAATCCTGTAGGGTCGCCATTCATGGCGACCTGAGATGCATCGCTGACAAACATCAGGCCAACAACGGCGCGATTCCGGAACATTCACCCGCCACTTTTCGCTATCCTTATTCCGTGCCACAACACCACAGGAGGTGAGCATTGAATATTATTGCGATCATGGGACCGCACGGCGCGTTCTACAAAGATGAACCGATTCGCGAACTGGACGCGGCGCTGAAGCTGCAGGGTTTCCAGACCGTTTATCCCAACAATGCCAGCGACCTGCTGAAACTGATTGAACACAACCCGCGCGTCTGCGGGGTGATATTTGACTGGGACGACTACAGCCTGGCGCTGTGCAGCGACATCAATCAGCTTAACGAATCACTGCCGCTGTATGCCTTCATCAACACCCATTCGCAGATGGATGTCAGCATTAATGAAATGCGCATGGCGCTGCACTTCTTCGAATACGCGCTCAACGCCGCTGACGATATTGCACTGCATATCCGGCAGTACACCGATGAGTACATCGACAAAATTATGCCGCCGCTGACCAAAGCGCTGTTCACCTACGTCAAAGAGGGGAAATACACCTTCTGCACGCCGGGCCACATGGGCGGTACGGCGTTTCAGAAAAGCCCGGTCGGCAGCCTGTTCTATGATTTCTTCGGCGCCAACACGCTGAAAGCGGATGTTTCGATCTCGGTCACTGAACTGGGCTCGCTGCTCGATCACACCGGTCCGCACCTCGAAGCAGAAGAGTATGTGGCGCGCACCTTTGGCGCTGAGCAGAGCTATATGGTCACCAACGGCACGTCGACCTCGAATAAAATCGTCGGAATGTACGCCGCACCGGCCGGCAGCACGGTATTGATTGACCGTAACTGCCACAAATCGCTGACGCATCTGCTGATGATGAGCGACATCATCCCCATCTGGCTCAAACCAACGCGCAACGCGCTGGGCATTTTGGGTGGCATCCCTAAGCGCGAATTCACCCGCGACAGCATCCAGCAGAAAGTTAACGATACCCCGCGCGCCAGCTGGCCGGTGCATGCGGTCATCACCAACTCAACCTACGACGGCCTGCTGTATAACACGCAATACATCAAACAGACGCTGGACGTGCCGTCCATCCATTTCGATTCCGCCTGGGTGCCATACACCAATTTTCACCCTATCTACAGCGGCAAAAGTGGCATGAGCGGCGAGCGCATTCCCGGCAAAGTGATCTATGAAACCCAGTCGACCCACAAACTGCTGGCGGCGTTCTCACAGGCGTCGCTGATTCACATCAAGGGCGATTACGATCACGACACCTTCAACGAAGCCTACATGATGCACACCACCACCTCGCCGAGCTACGCGATCGTCTCTTCGATTGAGACCGCAGCGGCGATGCTGCGCGGTAATCCGGGCCGGCGGCTGATTAATCGCTCGGTGGAGCGCGCACTGCATTTTCGCCGCGAGATCCAGCGGTTGCGCGAAGAGTCTGACGGCTGGTTCTTTGATATCTGGCAGCCGGAACAGGTGGATGAAGCCGAATGCTGGCCGATTCAGCCGGGCGACGAGGCGTGGCACGGCTTTACCCACGCCGATCGCGATCATATGTACCTTGATCCCATCAAAGTCACCATTCTCACGCCGGGCATGAGCGAACTGGGCCAGATGGCGGAAGAGGGCATTCCGGCCGCGCTGGTGGCGAAATTCCTCGACCAGCGTGGCATCGTGGTGGAGAAGACCGGACCGTATAACCTGCTGTTCCTGTTCAGCATTGGCATCGATAAAACCAAAGCGATGAGCGTGCTGCGCGGGCTGACGGAGTTCAAACGTGCCTACGATCTCAACCTGCGGGTAAAAAACATGCTGCCGGATCTCTATGCTGAAGATCCTGACTTCTACCGTAATATGCGCATCCAGACGCTGGCGCAGGGCATTCATCAGCTGATCCTGCAGCACGATTTGCCGCGTCTGATGCTGCGGGCATTTGACGTTCTGCCGGAGATGAAGATGACGCCGCACCAGGCGTTTCAGCGGCAGGTGCAGGGACAGGTGGAAACCGTGGACATTCGCGAGCTGGTCGGGCGGATTTCAGCCAACATGATCCTGCCTTATCCGCCAGGCGTGCCGCTGGTGATGCCGGGCGAGATGATTACCGAACAGAGCCGGGCGGTGCTGGATTTCCTGCTGATGCTCTGTACCATCGGGCGGCACTATCCCGGCTTTGAAACGGATATTCACGGTGCCACGCTCACCGACGACGGTCGCTATCTGGTGCGCGTGCTGCGCGACGAGCCTGCGCGCTAACTTCAGATAATTGCATCTTTTCAGCGCCGCGCCGGGCACGTAGGCTAAGCGGCTCAGAATACTTTCGGAGCCGCTATGCTGCAGATAAAACAGATCCACCACATCGCCATTATTGCCACCGATTATCAGCGCAGTAAGGCGTTTTACTGCGACGTGCTGGGCTTTGAGCTGCTGGGTGAATACTATCGCGCTGAGCGCGACTCATGGAAAGGCGATCTTGGCCTTAATGGCGTCTATACCATTGAGCTGTTCTCGTTTCCTGCGCCGCCGCCGCGCGTCAGCGGGCCGGAAGCGTGCGGGCTGCGCCATCTGGCGTTTTGTGTGGATGATGTCGAACAGTCGGTTGCCGCGCTGGCAGAAAAGGGCGTGGTGTGCGAGCCGATCCGCATCGATGCTCTCACCGGTAAAGCCTGCACCTTCTTCCCCGATCCGGATGGTTTGCCGCTGGAGCTGTATCAGGCGTAAAATAGCGCGCGCAGTGAGCCGCAATCCGGCGGTTCACCTCAACGGAATGCGTGCATGTCCTTTTCTCATCTTGCTGCGCTGCTGCCAGCCGATGCCCGCTGCGTGCTGGCATTCAGCGGCGGGCTCGATTCCAGCGTCCTGCTGCATCAGTTAGTGAGCTGGCAACGCCAGCAGCCGCAGCTGCGCGTGCGCGCATTACACGTGCATCATGGTTTAAGCCCCAACGCCGATCGCTGGGCGGCGCACTGCCAGCAGCAGTGTCAGCAGTGGCACATTCCCTGCGAGGTGCTGCGCGTGCAGGTGGATGCTCGCGCCGGCGGGATCGAAGCCGCAGCCCGCACGGCGCGCTATCAGGCGTTATTTAGTCATCTGCAACCCGGTGAGTACTTACTTACTGCTCAGCACCTCGATGACCAGGCTGAAACGCTGCTGCTGGCGCTGAAACGCGGCAGCGGTCCGGCTGGTCTGGCGGCGATGCCGCAGCAGCGGCAGGTTAACGGCCACTGGCATCTGCGCCCGTTGCTCAACCTCAGCCGTCAGCAGCTTGAAGCTTACGCTGTCGGGCACCAGCTGGACTGGATTGACGATGAGAGCAACGCTGACCGTCGCTACGATCGCAATTTCCTGCGCCAGGACGTGCTGCCGCTGCTGCAGGCGCGCTGGCCGCACTTCAGCGCGGCCAGTGCCCGCAGCGCAGCGCTATGCGGTGAGCAGGAGCAACTGCTGGATGAGCTGCTCAGCGAGCAGCTGGCGCAGCTGACCGATGCCCAGGGCGCACTGCATTTTCCGCCGCTGCTGGCCTGTAGCGAGGCACGGCGGCACGCGCTGCTGCGGCGCTGGATTAGCGAACGTGGTGGCGCAATGCCCGCGCGCGACGCGCTGCAGCGCATTACCGACGAGGTGATGCACAGCCGTGAAGATGCGCAGCCGTGTCTGCGCTTTGGCGCGCACGAACTGCGGCGCTACCGGGAACGGCTTTACTGGCTGCCGCGACAGCACTCACTGAGTCAGCACTCGCTAACCTGGCAGCCGCAGACGCAGCCATTAATTTTGCCTGATGGGCTGGGTGAACTGCGCGCCATTCCGGCGCAGGCGGAACTGCGCCAGCCGGCGGCGGATGAGCAGGTTATTGTGCGCTTTCAGGCCCACGGCTATCACCATGTTGTCGGCCGGGCTGGTGGTCGCGAAATGAAAAAACTGTGGCAGGAGCTGGGCGTCCCGCCGTGGCAGCGCGAACGCATTCCGTTGATTTACTACAACCAGACGCTGATTGCTGCGCCGGGGCTGTTTGTCACCCGCGCAGGCGCGGCGGGCGAGACGCAAGGCTGGCAGGCGATCTGGTCAACACCCTAAAAAGGAACAGCAATGATGAAACAGTGGATTGTCGCGGCGCTACTGGCTGCTGCGCTGCCGGCGTTTGCGCAGGGCGACGTCAAGGCTGGCGCGCAGAAAGCCGCCAGCTGTATGGCGTGCCATGGCGCGGAAGGTAAGAGCGCGGTGCCGCTTTACCCTAATCTGGCCGGGCAGCATGCGCCCTACCTGCTGCATTCGCTGCAGGCCTACAAAAAAGGCGAGCGCAGTGGCGGTCAGGCAGAGGTGATGAAAGCCTTTGTGGCCGGGTTGAGCGATCAGGATATGGATGATTTAGCGGCGTACTACGCTTCGCTGCAGCCTTAAGCGAGGTGGGCGGGAATAGCTTTCCCGCCCGGGGAGAGATTATTCGTCTTCGCTGACGATAACGGTGCCCAGCTCAGGATGGCTGAAGCTGGCGATGTGGTCGAGGCGCAGCTCGCGCGTTTCACCGGAGAGGTCGACCGCAAGATACTCGACGTTTTTACGTGAGACCATGTCCACGGCTTTCGCTTTCAGCTGGTCGCCGTTTTTGAGCTCCAGCGACAGCGTCCAGTGTTTGGTACAGGCGAGCTCGAGGTTGTCGTAGTCATCACAGTTGATGGGTTTGTAGGCTTCATTCGTCAACATAGTCGCTCACCAATAAGTTTGCAGCGGCATACGCTGCCTGTTCCCTGACAGAAGAGTTTAGCGCAGAATTAGCGGCAATATCATTGAGTGCTTTCAGTGCGCATCCGATCGCGTCTGGCACATACCCCAGGTCGCCGCTGCCAATCCCGGCATACTTCTGGCGAACTAACTCACAATACTTTTGCACATACACCTCCTCAGCAGAGCATCAATACTCTGGTTGATATGCGACTATATCACAGGGGTTCGCTGGAAATCAGCCAGGGGGCGCAGGGAAGGTGGCAAAGAAAGGGCAAAAAGTGACAGCCAGCACTGGTCTCAGCCAGCCTGGCGGCGCACAAAAGGTTAAGTTGATGAACAGGTTATTTCCGGATACAACCGCGCTGATAACGGCAGGTGGCAGATGATTGTGCTGTCACGTAGTGTTTCAATTGCGGACAATGAAGTGGAGCTCAGTGCCATTCGCGCTCAGGGCGCGGGCGGCCAGCACGTCAATAAGACGTCGACCGCTATCCATCTGCGTTTCGATATTCACGCCTCGTCGCTACCGCCGTTTTATAAACAGCGGCTGCTGGAGGCGAACCACCATTTGATCAGCGCCGATGGCGTGGTGATTATCAAAGCGCAGGAGTATCGCAGCCAGGAGATGAACCGCGAGGCGGCGCTGCAGCGGCTGATCAACCTGATACGCGAGCTGACGACGGTGGAGAAAGTGCGCCGCGCGACGCGCCCGACGCGGGCGTCCAGAGAGCGGCGGCTGGAAGGTAAATCACGACGCAGCAATGTGAAGGCGCTGCGCGGCAAGCTGCGCTAAAAAAAACGCCTCCGGCAGGAGGCGTCAGGGGATTACTTGTTGAGTGCGCGGCTGAGGAAGTCGACGATGTCGTGCTGCTTAATCATCTGCTTCTCGCTGACGGCGCGGGCTTTGTACTCGATCTCCTGGTTATCCAGGTTGCGGTCGCCAATCACGATAGTGTGCGGTACGCCGATCAGTTCCATATCGGCAAACATCACGCCCGGACGCTCTTTACGATCGTCAAGAATGACGTCGATGCCTTTGGCGCGCAGCTCGTTGTACAGCTGTTCCGCCAGCTCTTTCACGCGGAAGGATTTGTGCATGTTCATCGGCAGAATCGCCACTTCGAACGGTGCCAGCGCTGCAGGCCAGATAATCCCGCGCTCGTCGTGGTTCTGTTCGATAGCCGCCGCCACGACGCGGGTGATACCGATACCGTAGCAGCCCATGGTCATGATCTGATTGCGACCATCTTCACCCTGTACCGCTGCCTTCATCGCATCCGAATATTTGGTGCCGAGCTGGAAGATGTGGCCGACTTCAATGCCGCGCTTAATCATCAGCACGCCTTTGCCATCCGGGCTCGGATCGCCTTCTACCACGTTACGAATATCTTCTACGCGTGCTTCTGGCAGATCGCGACCCCAGTTAATGCCGGCATAGTGCTGGCCATCAATGTTGGCGCCTGCCGCGAAGTCACTCATTTTTGCCACGGTGCGGTCAGCAATCACCGGGATGGTCAGACCGACCGGACCGAGAGAGCCAAAACCGGCACCGATGGCGGCGCGAATCTCTTCCTCGCTGCCCATTTCCAGTGGCGCGGCCACGATGTCCAGATGCTCGGCTTTGATTTCGTTGAGCTCGTGGTCGCCGCGTAACAGCAGCGCAACCAGCGAATGACCGCTCTCTTCGCTGGCTTTCACGACCAGCGTTTTCACCGTTTTTTCTACCGGGATCTGGTGCTGTTCGACCAGCTCGGCGATGGTCTTCGCGTTTGGCGTGGCGAACTGCGTCAGCGCCTGCGTTGCCGCCGGGCGCTCACCGGCAGGTGCCAGCGCTTCGGCTTTCTCAATGTTGGCCGCGTAATCGGACTCGCTGGAGAAGATCACATCATCTTCACCACTCTGCGCCAGCACCTGGAACTCATGCGAGCCGCTGCCGCCAATCGAACCGGTATCGGCCTGCACGGCGCGGAAATCCAGCCCCATGCGGCTGAAGCTCTGGCTGTAGGCGCGGTACATCGCATCGTAAGTTTCCTGCAGCGACTCCTGCGAGGTGTGGAATGAGTACGCATCCTTCATGATAAATTCGCGCGAACGCATCACGCCAAAACGCGGGCGTACTTCATCACGGAATTTGGTCTGGATCTGATAGACGTTGAGCGGCAGCTGCTTATAGGAGCTCAGCTCGTTGCGGATCAGGTCGGTGACCACTTCTTCATGGGTCGGACCCAGCACGAACGGACGTTCGTGGCGGTCTTTAATGCGCAGCAGCTCCGGGCCGTACTGCTCCCAGCGACCGCTCTCTTCCCACAGATCGGCTGGCTGAACCACCGGCATAGAGATCTCAATCGCACCGGCGTTGTTCATCTCTTCGCGCACGATGTTTTCAACTTTTCGCAGCACGCGAATACCGGTCGGCAGCCAGGTATAGAGACCGGAAGCCAGTTTGCGGATCATACCGGCGCGCAGCATCAGCTGGTGGCTGATCACTTCAGCATCGGAAGGCGTCTCCTTCAGGGTGGAGAGCAGATATTGAGTAGTACGCATTAATTTACGATTCCAGTTGTACGGAAGGATACGAACAAAAAATTTGCTGGCGGCTAGTGTACCAGCGAGATCCGTCACTCAAAAGCTTGTTTTAGCGCGGATCGAGCGCGATCACCTCGGTTCCCGCCGCGTCAATGCGCCAGCGCACATTAAAGTCGAGCAGCCAGGCGGCATATTCACGGCCAGGGCTTTCACCTTTGCGATAAGCGGGACGCGGATCCTGCGCCAGCACTTCAGTGATAAAGCGCGCCAGCTGCGGGTAATCGCGTTGCTGCTGTTGCAGCTGTTGCTGCGCCTGCGCGGAGAAACGCACCGGCATGCTGGCGTCGGGCGCGCTCTGGGCGAACCCCGCGCGCGCCTCAGGCAGCGCTTCGGCGAAGGGCAGGTAAGGCTTGATATCCACCACTGGGGTGCCGTCCACCAAATCGAGGCTGCCTAATTGCAGAATCACCTGTTGCTGCTCGCAGCGGATGCCTTTGAGCTCAACCAGCGACATGCCGATAGGATTGGGGCGAAAGGTCGAGCGGGTGGCAAATACGCCCATGCGGGCATTACCGCCGAGGCGCGGCGGGCGTACGGTTGGGCGCCAGCCGCCGGCCATGGTCTGGTGAAAGACGAACAGCACCCACAGATGGCTGAATGCCTCCAGTCCACGCACCGCTTCAGGCTGATTGTACGGCGCCAGCAGATGCAGTTCGCCACCGCCGTCCTGCACCAGACCCGGCTGGCGCGGTACGGCAAATTTCTCTTTCCACGGCGAACGGATCACGCCGATTTGCGCAAAGGCAAATTCACTCATTGATTGGAGACTTTCAGCGCGGAACCCTGGCATACCGCCTGGCGATAGCAGCCTGGCGTGCTGGAGACAATTTCACACTTGTGCAGCAGCACGGCGTTGGCTTTCATGCCGGCCGCTTTAATCTGCAGGCGTTTACGCGCGGTATTGAGGTTCGGCGGTGAGTCCTGGGTGCTGCTCTGGCAATCATCACCCGACACTTCGCCCAGATCGCGGAACGGATTGCTGACCAGATCGGTCGCATCGGTATAGATCTTAACCGGGGCCGGACGCGCAGCCGGTTTGCGCTGAGGTTCGCTGGTTGATTGCTGCGGGCGAGACGGAGCACTGCTTATTGGGTGATATTCACGCACGCACCCGGTCAGCATCAATGCCAACAAGCAGAGCGGTAAAAAACGCATGGCAACATCCTCATGTAATATAAAGTGGCGTTATTGAAACAAGGACGACCAGAAATAACAAGTCAGCTGCCACATGCTGAAATAGAAAGGGCGGCCGAAGCCGCCCTGCACCGCATGAAAGGGATAATTACCAGCCTTTCACTGCGCCGCCGTTGAAGATTTTGTTGGCGGCTTCAGACACTTCGTCTGACTGATAAGCCTCAACAAACTTCTTCACGTTCTCCGCGTCTTTGTTGTCTTCGCGGCTAACGATCAGGTTCACGTACGGCGAGTCTTTATCTTCTACGAAGATGCCGTCCTTCGCCGGGGTCAGGCCAATCTGGCTGGCGTAAGTGGTGTTGATCACCGCCAGCGCAATTTGCTGATCGTCGAGTGAACGTGGCAGCTGTGGCGCTTCCAGCTCAACAATCTTCAGGTTCTTTGGATTCTCAGTGATATCCAGTGAGGTTGGCAGCAGGCCCACGCCATCTTTCAGTTTGATCAGGCCCACTTTCTGCAGCAGTAGCAGAGAACGACCGAGGTTGGTTGGATCGTTCGGGATAGCGATCTGCGCACCGTTCTGCAGCTCATCCAGCGATTTGATTTTTTTCGAGTAGCCGGCAATCGGATAAACGAAGGTGTTGCCGACCGGCACCAGTTTGTAACCGCGGTCTTTGATCTGCTGATCGAGGTACGGCTTGTGCTGGAAGGCGTTAACGTCAATATCGCCTTTGCTCAGCGCTTCGTTAGGCAGCACGTAATCGTTAAAGGTAACCAGTTCAACATCGAGACCGTATTTCTCTTTCGCGACTTTCACGGCAGTTTCCGCAACCTGCTGTTCAGCCCCGACAATCACACCCACTTTAATGTGGTTGGGATCTTTCTCTTTCTGATCGCATCCTGCCAGCGCAATCGCGCCAATCAGAGCACCCACAGCGGCAATCTTTTTAAATGTGAAAGACATATCCTTTCCTTAATAGAGGACTATTGATGTTGTTTGCTTATTTATGTGACACCGCACGCACGATGCGGTCACCACAGAACTGAATTAAATACACCAGCACCACCAGCAAAATCAGCACGGTATTCATCACGGTGGCGTTATAGCCGATGTAACCATACTGATAGCCAATCTGGCCCAGACCGCCCGCGCCCACAGCACCACCCATGGCGGAGTAGCCCACCAGGGTAATCAGGGTAATTGTAGCGGCATTCACCAGCCCTGGCAGCGCTTCCGGCAGCAGCACCTTACGCACGATCTGCAGCGGTGTGGCACCCATGGCGCGCGAGGCTTCAATCAGTCCGGTCGGCAACTCAAGCAGCGCGTTCTCGACCATACGGGCGATAAACGGCGCTGCGCCCACGGTCAGCGGAACGATGGCCGCCTGCAGACCAATGGAGGTGCCAACGATAGCGCGGGTAAACGGAATCATCCACACCAGCAGGATAATGAAAGGAATAGAACGGAAAATATTGACGATGGCTGACAGCACGCGATACAGCGCAGTGTTGGCCAGAATCTGCCCCGGACGCGTGACGTACAGCAGTACGCCAACCGGCAGGCCAAGCACAAAGCCAAAGAAACCAGAAACGAAGGTCATCATCAGCGTTTCCCAGACGCCACGCGTCAGTAACCACAGCATCGCTTCAGACATAACCCAGCACCTCTACTTTCACATGATTTTCTTTCAGCCAGGCAATCGCGGCTTGTGTATCTGTTTCACTGCCGTCCATTTCGGCCAGCATGATGCCGAACTTCACGCCACCGGCGTAATCCATCTGGGCACTGATAATGTTGTTATTGACGTTGAAACGGCGCGCGGCTTCTGACAGCAGCGGCGCATCCACCGATTTACCGGTGAACTCCAGTCGCAGCAGCGGCACGCTCTCGCTGCCCGCGCTCGCCTGCATGCGCTGCTGGTAATCATCCGGAATATCCAGATGCAGCGTTGACTGAATAAACTGCTGGGCCAGGGGCGTTTTCGGGTGGGAGAACACTTCGCTGACGCTGTCTTTTTCAATCAGTTCGCCGTTGCTGATCACCGCTACCTGATCGCAGATGCGTTTCACCACATCCATCTCGTGGGTGATCAGCAGAATGGTGATACCGAGACGACGGTTGATGTCTTTCAGCAGCTCCAGAATCGAACGGGTGGTGGCCGGGTCCAGTGCGCTGGTGGCTTCATCACACAGCAGGACCTTCGGATTGCTGGCCAGCGCACGGGCAATCGCGACGCGCTGTTTCTGACCGCCGGACAGATTCGCCGGCCAGCTGTCGTGTTTGTCCGCCAGACCGACCAGCTCCAGCAGTTCGCTGACGCGCTTTTTGATCGCCTCGCGTGACAGGTTACCCAGCTCAAGCGGCAGCGCAACGTTGCCCGACACGGTGCGGGAGTTCATCAGGTTGAAGTGCTGGAAGATCATGCCAATCTGGCGGCGCGCCAGCGTTAACTGCCCGGAAGAGAGCGCGGTGAGATCCTGACCGTCAACCAGCACGCGACCGGATGTCGGGCGCTCCAGCAGATTGACGCAGCGGATGAGCGTACTTTTACCGGCACCGGATGAACCGATGACGCCATAAATTTGTCCGGCAGGCACGTGCAGGCTAACGTTTGACAACGCCTGAATAGTGCGTGAACCCTGCTGGAACACTTTGGTGATATTTTCGAGTTTAATCATTAGTTTAATTGTTAGTTTAATTGTTATCGTGTTGCGTTGTCCGTGGTGTATCGGTCTTCGCGCCGCCGGGGCAGGCGAAATCTGGATGGATGGTAAGGCATCCAGACGGCTAAATCAATCAAAGTCATTCAATCTGCCATTCTCACGGTACGCGCAATCATGCGATACTGCGCGGCACTATTTGCAGCAGGAGTTTCTACGTGGCGAACCCAGTCCCGGCTATTTTTCTCGATCGTGATGGCACCCTGAATGTCGATCACGGCTATGTTCATGAGATCGATAATTTTCAGTTTATTGATGGCACCATTGAAGCGCTGCAGGCGTTAAAGAAGATGGGCTACGCGCTGGTGCTGGTGACCAACCAGTCTGGCATCGCGCGCGGCATGTTTACCGAAGATCAGTTTATGCAACTCACCGAGTGGATGGACTGGTCGCTGGCCGATCGCGATGTCGATCTCGACGGCATCTATTTCTGTCCGCATCTGCCTGATGCAACGGTCGTGGAGTACCGCCAGACTTGCGATTGCCGCAAGCCGCAACCGGGCATGCTGCTTTCGGCGCAGAAACACCTGAACATCGATATGGCAGCTTCTTATATGGTGGGCGATAAGCTGGAAGATATGCTGGCAGCAAAGGCGGCAGGCGTGGGAACCAAAGTGCTGGTGCGCAGCGGTAAGCCAGTCACCGCCGAAGGCGAAGCGGCCGCGGACTGGGTAATTGATAGTCTCGCAGAGCTGCCGGCGCGCATGAAAAAGGCCTGAAATCAGGCCTTCTGCACAAATCTTAAGCGAACAGTAAAAAAGTTGAAATTTGCACTTGCGCTTCCATAAGTTCGCCCTATAATGCGCCACCACTGAGACGGCAAAGCGGCAACGCAGGCGGCTCAGCAGGGTGTGAAGTGATTCACCCCGCCGGAGAAAAACGCTGAAAAAAGTGTTTGACTCTGAAGGAGGAAAGCGTAATATACGCCACCTCGCGACAGCAGGCCGAACGCCGCGTCGCACCGCTCTTTAACAATTTATCAGACAATCTGTGTGGGCACTCGCAGGATTGATATCAGCGTCTCCGGACGTAAAAAATATCAAGTCTTTGCTGAGTGAACACGTAATTCATTACGAAGTTTAATTCACAGAGCATCGCTGCACTCGTTGCAGCAAATCAAACTTAAATTGAAGAGTTTGATCATGGCTCAGATTGAACGCTGGCGGCAGGCCTAACACATGCAAGTCGAACGGCAGCACAGAAGAGCTTGCTCTTTGGGTGGCGAGTGGCGGACGGGTGAGTAATGTCTGGGAAACTGCCCGATGGAGGGGGATAACTACTGGAAACGGTAGCTAATACCGCATAACGTCGCAAGACCAAAGTGGGGGACCTTCGGGCCTCACACCATCGGATGTGCCCAGATGGGATTAGCTAGTAGGTGGGGTAATGGCTCACCTAGGCGACGATCCCTAGCTGGTCTGAGAGGATGACCAGCCACACTGGAACTGAGACACGGTCCAGACTCCTACGGGAGGCAGCAGTGGGGAATATTGCACAATGGGCGCAAGCCTGATGCAGCCATGCCGCGTGTATGAAGAAGGCCTTCGGGTTGTAAAGTACTTTCAGCGGGGAGGAAGGCGGTGAGGTTAATAACCTCGCCGATTGACGTTACCCGCAGAAGAAGCACCGGCTAACTCCGTGCCAGCAGCCGCGGTAATACGGAGGGTGCAAGCGTTAATCGGAATTACTGGGCGTAAAGCGCACGCAGGCGGTCTGTTAAGTCAGATGTGAAATCCCCGGGCTTAACCTGGGAACTGCATTTGAAACTGGCAGGCTTGAGTCTCGTAGAGGGGGGTAGAATTCCAGGTGTAGCGGTGAAATGCGTAGAGATCTGGAGGAATACCGGTGGCGAAGGCGGCCCCCTGGACGAAGACTGACGCTCAGGTGCGAAAGCGTGGGGAGCAAACAGGATTAGATACCCTGGTAGTCCACGCCGTAAACGATGTCGACTTGGAGGTTGTGCCCTTGAGGCGTGGCTTCCGGAGCTAACGCGTTAAGTCGACCGCCTGGGGAGTACGGCCGCAAGGTTAAAACTCAAATGAATTGACGGGGGCCCGCACAAGCGGTGGAGCATGTGGTTTAATTCGATGCAACGCGAAGAACCTTACCTGGCCTTGACATCCAGAGAACTTAGCAGAGATGCTTTGGTGCCTTCGGGAACTCTGAGACAGGTGCTGCATGGCTGTCGTCAGCTCGTGTTGTGAAATGTTGGGTTAAGTCCCGCAACGAGCGCAACCCTTATCCTTTGTTGCCAGCGATTCGGTCGGGAACTCAAAGGAGACTGCCGGTGATAAACCGGAGGAAGGTGGGGATGACGTCAAGTCATCATGGCCCTTACGGCCAGGGCTACACACGTGCTACAATGGCGCATACAAAGAGAAGCGACCTCGCGAGAGCAAGCGGACCTCATAAAGTGCGTCGTAGTCCGGATTGGAGTCTGCAACTCGACTCCATGAAGTCGGAATCGCTAGTAATCGTAGATCAGAATGCTACGGTGAATACGTTCCCGGGCCTTGTACACACCGCCCGTCACACCATGGGAGTGGGTTGCAAAAGAAGTAGGTAGCTTAACCTTCGGGAGGGCGCTTACCACTTTGTGATTCATGACTGGGGTGAAGTCGTAACAAGGTAACCGTAGGGGAACCTGCGGTTGGATCACCTCCTTACCTGAAGATACTTTCCCGCGAAGTGCTCACACAGATTGTCTGATAGAAAAGTAACGAGCAGGACGGCTGCGAAGTCGTGACACTTTGTGTCCCCTTCGTCTAGCGGTTAGGACTCCGCCCTTTCACGGCGGCAACAGGGGTTCGAATCCCCTAGGGGACGCCACTGCTTGGTGACAGGTGAAAGGTGTCTCCACAGAATATCTCAAAACTGACGGTAACGTCGTGTTTGAGATATTGCTCTTTAACAATCCGGAACAAGCTGAAAATTTGAAACGACGCGTCGTGTTCATTCTCCGTAATAAGAATGAAATGGCGATGCGTTCGGGTCTCTCAAATGCTTGCAGTCCGCAGCGTTGCAAAACGCCTGTGGGTTGTGAGGTTAAGCGACTAAGCGTACACGGTGGATGCCCTGGCAGTCAGAGGCGATGAAGGACGTGCTAATCTGCGAAAAGCGACGGTAAGGTGATATGAACCGCTACAGCCGTCGATGTCCGAATGGGGAAACCCAGTGCACTTGTGCATTATCGTTAACTGAATACATAGGTTAACGAGGCGAACCGGGGGAACTGAAACATCTAAGTACCCCGAGGAAAAGAAATCAACCGAGATTCCCCCAGTAGCGGCGAGCGAACGGGGAGCAGCCCAGGACCTGAATCAGCTTGTGCATCAGTGGAAGCGTCTGGAAAGTCGCGCGATACCGGGTGACAGCCCCGTACACGAAGATGCATGAGTTGTGAGTCCGACGAGTAGGGCGGGACACGTGGTATCCTGTCTGAACATGGGGGGACCATCCTCCAAGGCTAAATACTCCTGACTGACCGATAGTGAACCAGTACCGTGAGGGAAAGGCGAAAAGAACCCCGGCGAGGGGAGTGAAACAGAACCTGAAACCGTGTACGTACAAGCAGTGGGAGCCTACTTGTTAGGTGACTGCGTACCTTTTGTATAATGGGTCAGCGACTTATATTCTGTAGCAAGGTTAACCGCATAGGGGAGCCGAAGGGAAACCGAGTCTTAACCGGGCGTTAAGTTGCAGGGTATAGACCCGAAACCCGGTGATCTAGCCATGGGCAGGTTGAAGGTTGGGTAACACTAACTGGAGGACCGAACCGACTAATGTTGAAAAATTAGCGGATGACTTGTGGCTGGGGGTGAAAGGCCAATCAAACCGGGAGATAGCTGGTTCTCCCCGAAAGCTATTTAGGTAGCGCCTCGTGAACTCATCTCCGGGGGTAGAGCACTGTTTCGGCTAGGGGGCCATCCCGGCTTACCAACCCGATGCAAACTGCGAATACCGGAGAATGTTATCACGGGAGACACACGGCGGGTGCTAACGTCCGTCGTGAAGAGGGAAACAACCCAGACCGCCAGCTAAGGTCCCAAAGTCATGGTTAAGTGGGAAACGATGTGGGAAGGCACAGACAGCCAGGATGTTGGCTTAGAAGCAGCCATCATTTAAAGAAAGCGTAATAGCTCACTGGTCGAGTCGGCCTGCGCGGAAGATGTAACGGGGCTAAACCATGCACCGAAGCTGCGGCAGCGACACTATGTGTTGTTGGGTAGGGGAGCGTTCTGTAAGCCGCTGAAGGTGTGCTGTGAGGCACGCTGGAGGTATCAGAAGTGCGAATGCTGACATAAGTAACGATAAAGCGGGTGAAAAGCCCGCTCGCCGGAAGACCAAGGGTTCCTGTCCAACGTTAATCGGGGCAGGGTGAGTCGACCCCTAAGGCGAGGCTGAAAAGCGTAGTCGATGGGAAACAGGTTAATATTCCTGTACTTGGTGTTACTGCGAAGGGGGGACGGAGAAGGCTAGGTTATCCGGGCGACGGTTGTCCCGGTTTAAGCGTGCAGGTGTGAAGACCAGGCAAATCCGGTCTTCTTTAACACTGAGGCGTGATGACGAGCCGCCACGGCGGTGAAGTAACTGATGCCCTGCTTCCAGGAAAAGCCTCTAAGCTCCAGGTAACACGAAATCGTACCCCAAACCGACACAGGTGGTCAGGTAGAGAATACCAAGGCGCTTGAGAGAACTCGGGTGAAGGAACTAGGCAAAATGGTGCCGTAACTTCGGGAGAAGGCACGCTGGCGCGTAGGTGAGGGGACTTGCTCCCGGAGCCGAAGCCAGTCGAAGATACCAGCTGGCTGCAACTGTTTATTAAAAACACAGCACTGTGCAAACACGAAAGTGGACGTATACGGTGTGACGCCTGCCCGGTGCCGGAAGGTTAATTGATGGGGTTATCCGCAAGGAGAAGCTCTTGATCGAAGCCCCGGTAAACGGCGGCCGTAACTATAACGGTCCTAAGGTAGCGAAATTCCTTGTCGGGTAAGTTCCGACCTGCACGAATGGCGTAATGATGGCCAGGCTGTCTCCACCCGAGACTCAGTGAAATTGAAATCGCTGTGAAGATGCAGTGTACCCGCGGCAAGACGGAAAGACCCCGTGAACCTTTACTATAGCTTGACACTGAACATTGAGCCTTGATGTGTAGGATAGGTGGGAGGCTTTGAAGCGCGGACGCCAGTCTGCGTGGAGCCAACCTTGAAATACCACCCTTTAATGTTTGATGTTCTAACGTAGGCCCGTGATCCGGGCTGCGGACAGTGTCTGGTGGGTAGTTTGACTGGGGCGGTCTCCTCCCAAAGCGTAACGGAGGAGCACGAAGGTTGGCTAATCCTGGTCGGACATCAGGAGGTTAGTGCAATGGCATAAGCCAGCTTGACTGCGAGAGTGACGGCTCGAGCAGGTGCGAAAGCAGGTCATAGTGATCCGGTGGTTCTGAATGGAAGGGCCATCGCTCAACGGATAAAAGGTACTCCGGGGATAACAGGCTGATACCGCCCAAGAGTTCATATCGACGGCGGTGTTTGGCACCTCGATGTCGGCTCATCACATCCTGGGGCTGAAGTAGGTCCCAAGGGTACGGCTGTTCGCCGTTTAAAGTGGTACGCGAGCTGGGTTTAGAACGTCGTGAGACAGTTCGGTCCCTATCTGCCGTGGGCGCTGGAGAATTGAGGGGGGTTGCTCCTAGTACGAGAGGACCGGAGTGAACGCACCGCTGGTGTTCGGGTTGTCATGCCAATGGCACTGCCCGGTAGCTAAGTGCGGAAGAGATAAGTGCTGAAAGCATCTAAGCACGAAACTTGCCCCGAGATGAGTTCTCCCTGACCCTTTAAGGGTCCTGAAGGGACGTTGAAGACGACGACGTTGATAGGCCGGGTGTGTAAGCGCAGCGATGCGTTGAGCTAACCGGTACTAATGACCCGTGAGGCTTAACCTTACAACGCCAGAGGCGTTTTGGTCTGAGAGACAGAAAGAATTTTCAGCTTGTGACGGATAAAGAATCAGCTTTGTTCTGCGGACGCGAGTCCGGAGGATTTTGCGCTGAGGCGAGGCGGCAGGCCGGAGGAAAGGAAGGAGCATACACGAGTATGTGACTGACTTTACGAGGGCGGCCAACGCGGCATCAGTGCGAAAGACGCGGGACAGGGCACAAAGAATTTGCCTGGCGGCAACAGCGCGGTGGTCCCACCTGACCCCATGCCGAACTCAGAAGTGAAACGCCGTAGCGCCGATGGTAGTGTGGGGCCTCCCCATGCGAGAGTAGGGAACTGCCAGGCATCAATTTAAGACCCCTAATCGGGTCGTGACCTTCCCGGTGACGCGGAAAGGGCGAAACACCTGAAATCAGCGACGGTCTGAAATCAGTACAGAATCGGTGGAGCGGTAGTTCAGTTGGTTAGAATACCTGCCTGTCACGCAGGGGGTCGCGGGTTCGAGCCCCGTCCGTTCCGCCACTTAAATTGAGAAGCCCTGACTGCAAAGTCAGGGCTTTTTCATGTCCGCTAAAAACCCGCCATTGTTGAGTAAAACGCAAAATTCCTCTGCTCATAAGCGGATTTTTCAGCAACAATAATCCTGCCACAATACGCCTCATCGCAACATTCAACGCAATGATGAGGAAAACATGACAATCCCCGCTTTTGGTTTAGGAACATTTCGTCTGCAGGACGATGTCGTTATTTATTCAGTGAAAACCGCACTGGAACTCGGTTATCGTACTATCGATACCGCTCAAATTTATGAAAACGAAGCTGCCGTAGGTCAGGCTATTGCTGAAAGCGGCGTGGCACGTGATGAGCTGTTTATCACCACTAAAATCTGGATTGAGAATCTCGCCGCCGACAAACTGATCCCCAGCCTGCAGCAGAGCCTGGCGAAACTGCGTACCGACTATGTCGATTTGACGCTGATCCACTGGCCATCGCCGGGTGCAGCGGTATCAGTCAAAGAGAGCATGCAGGCATTGATTGCAGCGAAAGAGGCGGGACTGACGCGTCAGATTGGTATCTCTAACTTCCCGATTGCCCTGATGAAAGAGGCCATTGCCGCTGTGGGCGCAGAGAACATTGCGACCAACCAGATTGAGCTGCACCCGTTCCTGCAAAATCGCCAGGTCGTGGACTTCGCGAAACAGCAGGGCATTCATATCACTTCATACATGACGCTGGCGTATGGCGAAGCGTTAAAAGAACAGGTGATAAAGCAGATTGCGCAGAAACATCAGGCCACACCCGCGCAGGTCGTCCTGGCGTGGGCACTGGCACTGGGTTATGCCGTGATCCCCTCCTCAACCAAACGTGAGAACCTGGCCAGCAATATGGCGGCGCAGGATCTGAAACTGGATGCGGACGACATGGCGCAGATCGCCGCGCTGGATCGCCAGCAGCGTCTGGTCAGCCCGGAAGGTCTGGCACCAGACTGGGATTAATTCTCCCATGCATCAGCCCTGCACGCGCCAGGGCTGATCTCTGACCCACTCGCTGAGAAAATCAATAAAGGCCCGCACGCGCTGGCTCACCCCTAAATCGCTGTAATACACCGCATTAAAAGGCATCTCAACCGGTACCGACTGGTGCGCCAGCACCTCAACAAAAGTGCCCGCCGCAATTTCCGCATTCACCATGAAGTCCGACAGACAGGCGATACCCTGATCGTTAAGGCACAGCTGCTTAATCGTCTCTCCGCTGTTTGATGACATCGCCGCGTCAATTTCATACAGATCGCTGCCATTGGCCGACACGGGCCAGCGATTAAGACGAGGCGTCTCGACAAAACCGAGGCACTGATGATGTGCCAGCGCCTCCACCGACGCCGGCGTACCATATTTCGCCAGATAAGCTGGCGTAGCGACCATTTTACGATAGCTGGTGAACAGCAGCCGGGCACGCAGCGTGGAGTCGGTTAAATCCCCGGCACGAATAGCGACATCCACTTTACGATCGATCAGGTTAATAAAGCTTTCAGAGGAGATTAGCGATAGCGTGACCGCCGGATAGCGCTCGCGAAAGGGTTTAATCATCGGCATCAGCAGGTTAAGGATCACCGGTGTAGCCGCGTCGATGCGCAGCACGCCCTGTGGCGCCTGCTGGCGCTCAATCAGCTCATTCTCTGCTGTCGCCATCTCAAGGATCAGCTTCTGCACGCGCCGGAAATAGAGTTCGCCTTCATAAGTCAGCGCCAGCTGACGGGTGGTACGCGTCAGCAGCGACACGCCAAGCTTGTTCTCCAGCTTCTTCACCGTGCGGCTCACCGCTGAATTGGCCATCTGTAACTGCTCCGCTGCACGGCTAAAACTGCCGCTTTCTACCACAGCGATAAAGACTTTTAACTCCTCTGAAGATGCCTTCATTATGCCTCCTCAGGCAAAAGTTTATTGTTACTTTGCTTCTTTTTGTTATTAAAGCACGAGTCGATAATGGCGCCCATCAAAACATTATTGGGAGTCAACCATGCCACTTGCACTCTGGGCGCTGACCATCAGCGCCTTCGCTATCGGAACCACCGAGTTTGTTATCGTCGGGCTGATTCCGACCATCGCTGAACAGCTCAGCATTACGTTACCTTCTGCCGGGATGCTGGTATCCATCTACGCGCTTGGCGTGGCCGTCGGCGCGCCAGTGCTGACCGCCTTAACCGGCAAGCTGCCGCGCAAGCAGTTGCTGATGGGTCTGATGGCGCTGTTTACCGTCGGTAATCTGGTGGCCTGGCTGGCACCCAACTATGAAACGCTGGTGATGGCGCGTCTGCTGACCGGACTGGCGCACGGCGTTTTCTTCTCCGTCGGCTCAACCATTGCGACCAGCCTGGTAAGCAAAGAAAAGGCTGCCAGTGCGATAGCCATCATGTTTGGCGGCTTAACCGTGGCGCTGGTCACCGGCGTACCACTTGGCACACTGATTGGTCAGCATTTTGGCTGGCGTGAAAGTTTTCTGGCGGTCTCTCTGCTGGGTGTGATTGCACTGGTCAGCAGTATGATACTGGTACCGCGTAACATCGCACAGCCGCCTGCCACCTCCCTGGCACAACAGGCCGCGGTGATGATTAATCCGCGTTTGCTGCTGATTTACGCGATTACTGCGCTGGGCTACGGTGGCATCTTTACCACCTTTACCTTCCTGGCACCGATGATGCAGTCACTGGCCGGTTTCTCGCCGACCGCCGTCAGCGGCGTGCTGCTGGGGTACGGTATTGCGGTGGCGATCGGGAATATCTGGGGCGGCAGGCTCGCCGATCGCCGCGGGGCGGTACCGGCGCTGACGCTGATTTTTATCGCGCTGGCCATTCTGTTAGTGGTATTTCAGTTCACCGCCAGCATGCATTACCCCGCGCTGCTCACGGTGCTGGTGATGGGCGTCTTTGCCTTTGCTAACGTACCGGGCCTGCAGGTTTACGTGGTGCAAAAGGCCGAACACTATGCGCCAGGCGCAGTTGATGTCGCGTCCGGGCTGAATATCGCGGCCTTTAATATTGGCATCGCACTGGGTTCAACCGTCGGCGGTCACATCGTGGAACATTACGGTCTGGCGCAGACGCCATGGGTGGGTGCCGTCATCGTGTTTGCGGCTCTGCTGCTGGTCCGCCTCAGCGGCCAGCTGGATAAGCCACGCGCGGCAGCCATCATTGAATAAGCCACACAACAGCCTGCCGCATGGCGGGCTGTTGCCGTTGCTGGCTGTGAGGCGAATTCCGACAATCAATAACAGCAATTGAAACCCCGCGCTAAAATCCCTATAACAGTCAGGTGAAGTTGTAGTCGTAAATCAGCCAGGCGGGACAGTGCGAAAAAAAACTTATGCAATGCGGTATGTAGCAGGTCAGCCTGCTGAGCGGATTTTTCCGCCAGGGGCGATGCTGCATCTTGGGCAGGCGTTACCGCCCGGTGCACCGCTGCCAGCCGACCCAACCCTGCGCGTGCTGGTGTGGAATATCTTCAAACAGCAGCGGGCAGACTGGATGTCAGTACTGCAGGGCTTCGGTAAAGATGCCCATCTGGTACTGCTGCAGGAGGCGCAGACCACACCGGAACTGGTGCAGTTCGCCACCAGTAATTATCTGGCGGCCGATCAGGTACCGGCCTTTGTGCTGCCACAACACCCCTCTGGCGTCATGACGCTGGCTTCTGCCCATCCGGTCTACTGCTGTCCGCTGCGTGAACGTGAGCCGCTACTGAGGCTGTCTAAATCCGCTCTGGTCACTGCCTATCCGCTTCCCACCGGCGAAATGCTGATGGTGGTGAACATTCATGCGGTCAATTTCAGCCTCGGCGTTGATGTGTACAGCAAACAGCTGGGGCCGATTGGCGAGCAAATCCAGCATCATCGCGGGCCGGTGATCATGGCCGGCGACTTCAATGCCTGGAGCCGCCAGCGTATGAATGCGCTCTACCGCTTTGCCCGTGAGATGGTGCTGCGCGAAGTAAACTTTACTGATGATCATCGGCGCAAGGCCTTTGGCCGCCCGCTGGACTTTGTCTTTTACCGCGACATGAAAGTCAGCGAGGCGTCGGTGCTGGTGACGCGTGCCTCTGACCATAATCCTCTGCTGGTTGAATTCAGTCCCGGCGCGACTAAACGTTAAGCCAAGTGCGGCGCGCCAAAGGCGAATGATTCACAGCGCTGAAGCCGCATCCTGCTCAATAAACCACTTCAGACCGCTACAGGCATGGCGCAACGGCGAAATTAACGAGGTTTACGCGTGAGTGTGTCTGACTGCGGGAAAGGGAAAAGGTAAATAATGAAAAAGGCTGACAAAAGTCAGCCTTTTCGGTGCATCAGGTATCAGGTGTTGCGCTATTCTTCACAAACAGCGTCAGCTTGTCGCCGGGCTGAATGTCTTTAGCGTCACTGTTCCAGCGCATCACGTCTTTGGTGTTAACACCGTGACGTTTGGCGATACTGGCAAAAGAATCACCCTTACGTACACGGTAGGTGATGCTGTTGCCGTTATCCGCCAGCTGCGACGCGCCAGCTTTGCTGCCAACGGTCAGTGTCTGACCGATGCGTACTGACGCGCTGCGCAGGTTATTCTGCTGCTTCAGTGCACTAACGCTCACACCAAGCTTACTGGCAATGCCCGATAAGGTGTCGCCTTTGCGGACCTTATAGCTATTGCCTGCAGCGCTGACTTTCGCCAGCTCGCCGGGCTGTACCGCAGCAATATCACCGGAAGCCAGCGAATTGCGCAGCTGAGCCACGTTGGACTTTGGCACCATAATATAGTGCGGTCCGTTTGGCGCGGTGGTGCCGTTTTTATACCCGGCATTGAATGTCTTCAGCTTGCTGAGCGACATACCGGCCATATCTGCGGCCTGCGTCAGTTCAATCTGCTGTCCCACTTCAACGCGAGCCAGTGCACGGCTCTCATTGGCGGTTGGCAGCTTAATACCGTAACGCTTGCTGTTCTTGAGAATATCACTCAGGGCCAGCATTTTAGGTACGTAAACCGTGGTCTCGCGTGGCAGCGATAAATGCCAGAAGTCGGTCGGCTTACCGCGCGCCTTGTTCTGTTTCATCGCCTTCAGCACACGTCCTTCACCGCTGTTATAGGCGGCGATGGTCAGTAACCAGTCACCGTCAAACATGCCGTTCAGACGCTGCATCATATCCAGCGCAACTTTGGTTGAGGCCACCACATCGCGGCGTCCGTCGTACCATTGGTTCTGTTTCAAACCATAGTTTTTGCCCGTTTGCGCAACGATCTGCCAGATGCCAGCGGCATTCGCAGAAGAGGTTGCGTGTGGGTCAAAAGCGCTCTCCACTATGGGTAGCAGTACCAGTTCCATCGGCATTTTACGTTTCTGTATCTGCTCGACAATCCAGTACATGTACGGCTCTGCCCGTAATGTTACATCGTGGAGATAGCTCTTATTTTTTAAGTACTTTGTTTTTTGTTCGCGGATTCGCGGGTTTTCCGGAATCCCCATCTTCAACTCGTCACTAATGTGATTCCAGAGATCAGTGTCTTCTGCGAGGCTGGTTCCATCATCTTGCCAGCGCGGCGACAACAAGCGATCTCCGTACTTTCCATTTTCACCTTGACCAGCTGAAGACAGACTCTGTGCATGCTGTACCGGGATACTGGCGTCATTCCTTGATGCCTGACATCCAACCAGCAAGACCGAGGCGAGTAATATCGCTTTAGCCTTCATGTGTGTGTCAATAGTTCGCTTAAAAGACGAGCAACTATACGTTAGCGACCGGCACAACACAACCAGAAATATCAAAAACGGTCTTTCTTCTCGCGTAGATCGGCAAAAGTCAGCCATAACGGAGCCGACGACACATTAATGCCTAAAGCCTTTTGCAAATCAGGATCTTGCGTACGCAGGAATAAATTTATTTCACGCTCCAGCGCCAGTTTTGTTGGCAAAGTAATGCGATTTTCTGCGCGTAAGTCCTTAATTTGCTGATACCTTGCCAAAATTTTCGGGTCCTGAGGCAGAATAGCCGCAGCAAACTTCATATTGGATAAAGTGTATTCATGCGCACAGCAGATAAGCGTATCGGCAGGAAGTTGATTAAGCGCCTGAAACGACTCAAACATTTGCTGCGCAGTGCCTTCGAACAGTCGTCCGCAGCCACCCGAAAACATCGTATCGCCACAGAAAAGATAAGGTGAGCTGAAATATGAGATATGTCCTAAAGTGTGTCCAGGCGTTGCGATGACGCGGAAATTTAGCCCGAGCAGCGTAAATTCATCACCGTCACTGAGAATAGTGCGCGCGCCTTTATCGGCGGTCTCCTGCGGACCATAAACCTCAAGTTGTGGATAGTGCTCCAGCAGTTCGCTAACGCCGCCCACGTGATCGCGATGATGATGGGTCAGCAGAATGGCCTGCGGCTGCCAGTGATTGGCGTGAATTTTTTCCAGCACCGGTCGGGCTTCACCCGGATCGACGATCAGACAGTGCCCCTGTTCATCGCTCAGTGTCCAGATGTAGTTATCCTGCAACGCGGGAATACTGGTAAGATTCATAAACACCTCTCAGGTCGTAGAAAAAGGAAAATGGTAGAGCATGAAGCCAGCGAAAACACGCCAAATCCTGACTGCGCCGCGCTCCTGGCAGGATATGCCCTGGGGCGACTATTTCCGCGACGCGTTAACCCAGCAACTGCAACCGTATCTCGGCAAGCTGTACGGCTTTCATATGCTTAAAATTGGCAGCCTCAGCGCAGAAATCAATACCCGACAGTGTGCCATATCGCATCAGGTTAATGTGGGCGATGAGGGCGATGGGCTGCACGTCATCGCCAGCGCAACGCAGTTGCCGTTTGAAGCCAAATCGATAGATGCCTGTCTGCTGGCGCACACGCTGGCCTGGAGCCAGGATCCGCACCGCGTACTGCGCGAAGTGGATCGTGTACTGATTGATGACGGCTGGATGATTATCAGCGGCTTCAATCCGTTTAGCCTGCTGGGCATCAGTAAAGGCCTGCCCGGATTACAGCGCCGCGCACCGTGGAGCGGACGGATGTTCAGCCAGGTGCGCCTGCTCGACTGGCTGAGCTTACTCAACTATGAAGTGGTGTATCGTACGCGCTTTCAGGTGGTGCCGTGGCACCGCCAGGGCGGCAAGATGATCAGCACGCACCTGCCGGCGCTGGGCTGTCTGAATATCGTGGTTGCGCGTAAGCGCACCTTCCCGCTGACGCCGGGCAAAGTGAAGATGATGCCCGGCAAAACCCAGTTACGGCCAGCGGTCAATGCCACGCGGCAGTTTCGTGAAGCCAGCGATCAGGACTCAACCTGATAGCCAATATCGTCGAGGGAAGGATTGCCGGCAGCGCTGCGTGCCAGTTCATCACAGCGTTCGTTCTCCGGATGACCGGCATGGCCTTTTACCCACTCCCACTGAATCTGATGAGTGCTGAGCGCCGCGTCGAGTCGCTGCCACAGATCAACGTTCTTCACCGGCTTCTTTTCTGCGGTTTTCCAGCCGCGCTTTTTCCAGTTGTGAATCCAGCTGGTGATCCCCTGGCGCACGTACTGGCTGTCGGTGCTGAGCACCACGTCACACGGCTGGGTCAGCGCTTCCAGTGCCACAATGGCCGCCATCAGCTCCATGCGATTATTGGTAGTAAGGCGATAGCCGGCGCTGAATAATTTCTCGTGCTGGCGGTAGCGAAGAATGGCGCCGTAGCCGCCGGGACCGGGATTGCCCAGGCAGGATCCATCGGTGAATATTTCTACCTGTTTGCGCATCTCTGGTAGACTTCCTTCTGACAAAACGCCAAGTCTGACATAAAACGAGTCCTATGAGCACTGCAAATAACCGCCAGATCGTCCTCGATACCGAAACCACCGGCATGAACATGATCGGGGTGCATTACGAAGGACATCGCATCATTGAAATCGGTGCGGTTGAGGTGATCAACCGTCGCCTGACCGGCAACAACTTCCATATGTATCTCAAGCCCGATCGGCTGGTGGATCCGGAAGCGTTCGGCGTACACGGTATTGCCGATGAATTCCTCGCCGATAAACCGACCTTTGCGCAAATCGCCGACGAATTCCTCGATTATATTCGCGGCGCGGAGCTGGTGATCCATAACGCTTCGTTCGACATCGGCTTTATGGATTACGAATTTTCCATGCTGCAGCGCGACATCGGCAAGACAGAAACCTTCTGTCAGATCACCGATAGCCTGGCGATGGCGCGTAAAATGTTCCCGGGCAAGCGCAACAGCCTGGATGCGCTGTGTAACCGTTTCGAGATCGACAACAGCAAACGTACGCTGCACGGCGCTTTGCTTGATGCCGAGATTCTGGCCGAAGTGTTCCTCACCATGACCGGCGGCCAGACCTCGCTGGCGTTTTCGATGGAAGGCGAGCAGAGCAATGAGGTGGCAGGTGAGCATATACAGCGCATCGTTCGTCCGGGCGCCGGCCTGCGCGTGGTTAGCGCCAGCGATGAAGAGATAATGGCGCATGAGAGCCGGCTCGATCTGGTGCAAAAGAAGGGCGGCAACTGCCTGTGGCGCGCCTGAAACCGCTGATTTTGCGTGGAAAAGCGTCGTTAAGCTGAAAAAACCGGCAAACGAGAGATTCCCCTGCAAAAAGCGTTGACGAGGGATGAGGCTGCCATTAATATGCGCCTCGTTCCCGACGGGGAACAAAGCGCGGAGCGGTAGTTCAGTTGGTTAGAATACCTGCCTGTCACGCAGGGGGTCGCGGGTTCGAGCCCCGTCCGTTCCGCCAATCTCTTTAAAGAAGCCGATGCAGCAATGCATCGGCTTTTTGCTTTTCTAAATCATACCCATCTGGTGTACGGTCGCCATTCATGGCGACCGCCAGCGCATTAATCCTTCTGTACCGCCACTTCCGCACGATAGGTGGCTTGCGGCACCTCACGTTCAGCACGCGCCAGCCAGCGGTAGCAGCCAGCGCCCAGCGCCACGCCGATGAACCAGCTGAAGTTCGCCACCGCGTGCAGGGACGGAATAAAGCTAATCACCAGACAAATGCCGACGGAAGGCAGCAGTGCAGCAATCGCTTTCGGATTGAAACCGCCGCGGTACCAGTAGCGGCCTTTTGGCGTATCGTTGAACAGGTCATCAACGTATACCTTGCTGCGTTTGATCAGGTAGAAATCGGCGATCAGAATGCCAAACAGCGGCCCGATAAACGATCCCAGCACATCCAGCGTGTAGTGAATCAGCTCCGGCGACTGGAACAGATTCCACGGCGTCAACAGCACTGAACCCACGGCGGCAATCATGCCACCGGCGCGGAAGCTGATCTTCTGCGGTGAGCAGTTAGAGAAATCAAACGCTGGTGAAACGAAGTTCGCCACGATATTGATGCCGATGGTGGCAGTAATCATGGTCAGCAGCCCGATAGCGACCGCCACATCGTTGCCTACCATGCTCACGGTTTCAATCGGATCGGTGATCATTTTGCCAAACAGCGACTGAGTACCCGAGACAATGACCACGGTCACAATCGAAAACAGCAGGAAGTTGAACGGCAGGCCCCAGCGGTTGCCGCGGCGAATCTCACCCATGCTTTTGCCGTAGCGCGAGAAGTCACCAAAGTTGAGCAGCGGGCCGGAGAAATAAGAGACCACCAGCGCGGTCGCGGTAATCATCTGCCAGGTTTGCTCGCCCGCGCTCAGTGATTTACTGGCCAGGGTGAAGGAGATACCGTCAAAACCGGTTTTGTATACAATCCAGCCCGCCAGCGCCACCATCACCACGTAGACCGCCGGACCGGCGATATCGATAAAGCGTTTAATCGCGCTCATGCCGTGCCAGAACACCATCGCCTGCAGCAGCCACATGACGCCGAAACAGCACCAGCCAAGCTGCGACAGGCCGAGCCAGCTGCTCTGCGTCATGCTGCTTAACGACGGGTAGAACTTCAGCAGCACCAGCATCAGCGCATTCGCCGCCAGATAGGTCTGAATGCCGTACCAGGCGAAGGCGATCAGCCCGCGAATCACCGCCGGGATGTTGGCCCCGAACACGCCAAATGCCTGACGCGAAATCACCGCATAAGGCACGCCGGCCATCTGGCTCGGCTTTGCCACCAGGTTAGCGCACAGCTGCACGATGCAAATTCCCACCAGCAGACACAGCAGCACCTGCCAGCTGGCCAGACCGAGGGTGAAGAAGCTGGCCGCCACTACATAACCCCCCATGCTGTGCACGTCCGACATCCAGAACGAAAAAATGTTGTACCACGACCAGCTCTGGTTGCGGGTCGGCGCCAGGTCGTCGTTACACAGACGCGGGCTGTAATGGGCGTTGGCTTCAGAGGCCACCGCAGAGGTCACTTCAGAATGATTTGGCATGAAACCTGCTCCTCTTAACTTCATGGAAAAATAATGACAGCGTGAAACGGTATTGCAGGATCCAGGCCAGAATTGATTTCTTGTATACAAAAAATGAATTTCACGTATACGATGTCTGCATACAGTCACTTGCCGGAGCGGGTAATGAAGAGTGAAACAGGCCTGAAAACGGCTGCCGATCTGAATGACAGAGACGAACCTATCTATCAGGCGTTGCTGAACGCCATCGTGGAGCACCAGCTGCCGCCGGGCAGCAAATTGCCGGAAGAGGCGCTGTCGGAGGTGTTTGGCGTCAGCCGTACCGGCATTCGTAAGGTGCTGCAGCGCCTCGCGGCGGTGCAAATGATCACCCTGTCGCCCAGACGTGGTGCACAGGTGGCGACGCCGGGCGTGGAGGAAGCGCGCGACATCTTCGCCACGCGCAGCCTGCTGGAGTGCGCCAACCTGCCGGCGGTGCTGGCGCATCTGCAGCCGCCGCATCTCGCCGCGCTGAGTGGCTTAATTGCCGACGAGCAGCAGGCGCACCAGCAGCATGACGGGGCCGCCGCCATCCGTCTGTCTGCGGCTTTTCATATCCAGCTGCAGGCGATTTCCGGCAACCAGGTGCTGACTGACATGGTGACGCGCCTGACGCAGCGCTCCTCACTGGTGATCGCCGCTTACGGTGCACCGTGGCAGCGTGGCTGTCGTTGCGATCATCACGATCGGCTGGTGGATCTGCTGCGGCAAAACGATCTGCCGGCGTTAACTACGGCGCTGCAGCATCACTTCGAACATATCGTCGCCAGCCTGCACTTTGAACGCAGCGGCGAAACCCTGCCTGATTTCACCCGGTTATTTGCCGGTCATAAAGGAGCGGCATCATGAGCCTGATCCAGGTGATCAACCCGAATACCAGCGCCGCCATGACGGCGACCATCGGTGCAGCGGCGCGCGCCGTGGCCGCACCTGGCACGGAGATTGTGGCGGTGTGCCCGAGCGAGGGCGTGCCCTCCATTGAAGGACACTTTGATGAAGCGATTGCCGCGGTGGGCGTGCTGGAACAGGTAAAACGCGGCAAAGAGCAGGGCGTCAGCGGCCATATCATCGCCTGCTTTGGCGATCCGGGACTGCTGGCGGCGCGCGAACTGGCGAGCGGACCGGTGATTGGCATCGCCGAAGCGGCGATGCACACCGCGACGCTGGTGGCGACGCGCTTTTCGATTGTCACCACGCTGCCGCGCACGCTGGTGATCGCCCGCCATCTGCTGCAGCAGTACGGATTCAGCCATCACTGTGCCGCGCTGCACGCTATTGATCTGCCGGTGCTGGCGCTTGAAGACGGCAGCGGCGTCGCGCAGGAGAAAGTGCGCGAGCGCTGCCTGCAGGCGAAACGTGAAGATGGCAGCGGCGCGATTGTGCTGGGCTGCGGCGGCATGGCGTCGCTGGCGCAGGATCTGACCAAAGAGCTGGGCCTGCCGGTGATTGATGGCGTCAGTGCGGCGGTGAAAATGGTCGAGTCATTACTGGCGCTGGGCTTTGGTACCAGCAAACACGGCGATCTGGCTTACCCGATTAAAAAACCGCTCAGCGCGGCATTTCAGCACCTAAACTAAGGGCTGGTTGAGGACTGATGACAGGAACTTGCAGAATGAGTGATGTATCTGAAAAGAAAGAGTACAGCTTCAACAAAAATTATCCGCGCGATCTGATTGGCTATGCGGGCCAGCCGCCGCACGCGCAGTGGCCGGGTGAGGCGCGGGTGGCGGTGCAGTTCGTGCTCAATTATGAAGAGGGCGCTGAAAACAATGTGCTGCACGGTGACGCGGGCTCTGAGCAGTTTCTCTCCGACATCATCGGTGCCGCCAGCTATGCCGATCGCCACATGTCGATGGATTCCCTGTATGAGTACGGCTCGCGTGCCGGTTTCTGGCGCATCCATCAGGAGTTTCAGCAGCGCGGCCTGCCGCTGACCATCTTTGGCGTCGCGATGGCGCTGGCGCGGCATCCGCAGATTGTCGAGGCCATCAAAGCCGCCGATTACGATGTGGTCAGCCACGGCTGGCGCTGGATTCACTATCAGGGGATGGATGCCAAAACCGAGCGTCAGCACATGCAGCAGGCAGTGGACGTGCTCACCGAGTTATTCGGTAAAGCGCCCACCGGCTGGTATACCGGGCGCGACAGCCCCAATACGCGGCGGCTGGTGGTCGAGCAGGGCGGCTTCAGCTACGACAGCGATTACTACGGTGACGATCTGCCGTTCTGGACGCAGGTCACCTGTCAGGACGGCACGGTGAAGCCGCATTTGATCATTCCCTATACGCTGGAGTGCAACGACATGCGCTTCGCCACGCCGCAGGGATTCAACACCGCCGAGCAGTTCTATACCTATCTGCGCGATACCTTTGATGTGCTGTATGAAGAGGGCGCGACGGCGCCGAAGATGATGTCGATTGGCATGCACTGCCGTCTGCTGGGGCGTCCGGGGAAATTCCGCGCGCTGCAGCGTTTCCTCGACCATATTCAGCAGCACGACAAGGTGTGGGTGTGCACGCGTCAGCAGATTGCCGATCACTGGATGAAGACGCATCCGGCTGCCTAAGCGGCCTTACTTTCCACCGATGTCAGGTCGTTTTTGCCCTCTCTTGTCAGGAGAGGGCAACACTCGCGCCCGCCTCAGCTCATCAAACTCACCTGCGCCGCCACGATGCGCCAGCCGCACGGCAGCCGTACCCAGGTCTGCTGCTGACGGCCGATCTTCTCTACGCCCTCGCGGGTGAACTCGGTGCTGCACACCGCATAGTCATCGCCAAAGGTGGTGATGACCGTATTGCGCAGCGTGCGATCGAGCCCCTTTGACGGACGCGCCGCGCGAAAGGCGCGAATCTCCTCAATCCCGTACAGATTCTCTCCGGCACCGAGTCGCACCGTACGCGCATCGTGCCAGAACAACTCGTCCAGCACGGCGACATCATTGCTCACCAGCGCCTGCTCGTAGCGGTAAAACGCGGCGGTGACTTCAGCCAGTATCGCCGGACGATCGATATGTTCAGGTGTCATCTTCAGGCATCCATAAAAGAGGTTTGTGGCAGCGTCACACCCTGCTGCTGCAGTGCCCAGGCGGCGCGCAGCGCCAGCTGTTCGTTAAACGGCGCAGCAATCAGTTGCAGGCCAATCGGTAAGCCGCTGGCGGTGAGCAGCGGTACGCTACACACCGGCAGGCCGAGGAACGAAATCGGCTGCGTGAGCATGCCCATGCTGGCGCGTGTCGGCAAATCCTGACCGTTGATGTGAATGGTTTCCTGGCCGATGGTGGTGGCGGTACAGGGCGTGGCCGGGGCGATCAGCACGTCATAATGGTCGAACAGCGGCAGCACCTGCTGCTGGAAGTGACGGCGGAAACGCTGGGCCTGCACATACCACGCGGCGGGCAGCATCGCGCCAGCCAGCAGGCGTTCGCGTGAATTCGGCTCAAAGCGTTCTGGCTGGGTGCGCAGCGCCGGCAGATAGTGATTGCCGCCTTCCGCAGCGGTCATGATAAACGCGGCCGAGCGCGCCAGTTCGGCCTGGGGCAGCGTCACTTCTTCTGTCGCGCCGAGCGCGCGGGCCGCTACCGCCACCGCCGCGCGCGCCTCATCGCTGCACCAGTCAGCAAAAAAGCCGCCCAGCACCGCGCTGCGCAGCTTTTCGCTGCCAGCAGAGAGCCTGTCACTGACCGGTTCCGCAGGCCGCGCCGCCTGAAACGCATCGCTGGCGTCGCCGCCCTGCAGCGCATCGTAGACCAGACTCAAATCTTCCACCGAGCGGGCAAACGGACCGATGTGGTCGAGGCTGGCGACAAACGGATGGCTGCCGCTGCGCGACAGACGACCAAAGGTGGGTTTCAGGCCGAAAATGCCGCACAGCGAAGCAGGCACGCGAATCGAGCCGTTGGTGTCGGTGCCGAGTGAAAAATGCACCAGCCCGGCGGCGACGGCCGCTGCGGAACCGCCGGACGAGCCGCCGGCCACGCGTGACAGATCGCGCGGGTTGCGGGTGGCACCATAATGGGTGTTCTCGGTGGTAAAGCCGTAGGCGTAGGCGTCCATATTCAGCATGCCGGAGAGCAGCGCGCCGCTCTGCTGCAGCTTAGAGACCGCCCACGCATCCTGCTGCGCCACCGGCCGCTCGCTGAACAGGCTGGCACCGGCAAGCGTGCTGTGACCGGCGACGTCAAACAGGTTTTTTACCGCATAGGGAATGCCAGCCAGCACCGGCAGCGGCTCGCCGCGCTGACGCTGCTGATCCAGCCGATCGGCTTCCCGCAGCATGCGCTGCGCGGTGACGGCGGTCCAGGCGTTAATGGCCGGGTTATGCTGTTCAATGGCAGCCAGCGTCTGTTGTGCGATGTCGCGCGCGCTGAGATCGCCCTGCGCCAGTGCCTGCTGCAGCTGGCTTATCGATAAGGCTGCCAGCGTCATGGATGAAATACTCCCGCCACTTCCAGGCGATCATCCAGCGGCAGCGCCATCAGCGGCTGCGCCATCGCGGCGATACGGTTAAACTGCGTTAGCAGCTCGGCGCGGCGCGTGTCGTCCAGCTCCAGCGCCAGAATCTGCTCCATTTGGGCGATATAGGTTGCCCAGTCCGGTTGTGCACTCATGATTTTCTCCGTTAAAAACCGGCAGCGCTGCCGTTGCTGCGCGGATCAAACGCGCCTTCCAGCATGCCATTGTTGTGTCTGACGATGGCGCCGGCGTGGCCCACCACTTCACTGTATTCAGCCAGCAGTTCGACTTCATGACCGAGCGCGCGCAGTTGCTGCACGGTTTCAGGCGCGATGCGCGCCTCCAGCTTGAGGGAGTCCGAGGATTGGCCCCAGGTGCGGCCAAGCAGCCAGCGCGGTGCGCTGACCGCCTGCTGCAGCGGCTGGCCCTGAATGACATAGCGGGTAAAGATCGCCGCCTGGGTTTGCGGCTGGCCATCACCGCCCATCGAGCCGTACACCAGCGTGCGGCCATCTTTCAGGCGTGCCGCCGCTGGATTGAGCGTATGGAACGGCTGTTTGCCCGGTGCCAGCGTCAGCAGGTGATCCGGCTGCAGGCTGAACGCCGCGCCACGGTTTTGCCAGGTAATACCGGTGCCGGGCAGCACGACGCCGCTGCCAAATTCGTGGTAAATGCTCTGGATAAAGGAGACCGCCAGGCCGCTGCTGTCCATCACCCCCATCCACACGGTATCGCCCGGTCCGCGTCCGGTGCCCCAGGGCGCGGCGCGATCGTCCTGCACCTGCGCGGCCAGCGTGCCGAGATGATCGGCATTCAGCAGCGACTGCACATCAATCGCCATGTGACGCGGATCGGTGATGTGTTGATCACGCAGGGCAAAGGCCTGTTTGGTGGCTTCAACGATGCGGTGCACCGTCTGTGCTTCACTGGCGTCGGCCATCGCCAGACGATCGGTGATCCCGAGGATCGCCAGCGATACCAGCCCCTGCGTTGGCGGCGTCATGTTCCAGATATCGCCTTCGCTGTGCGCGAGGTGCAGCGGCGTGCAGCGCCGGGCACGCTGCCGGTGTAAATCGTCCAGCGTAATCGGCATGCCGAGCGCGCCCATTTCGCGCGCCAGATGGTGCGCCAGCTCACCGCGATAAAAGCTCTCCAGCCCTTGCTCGCTCAGCACGCTCAGCGTCTGCGCCAGCGCCGGCTGGGTAAAACGACTGCCGGCGGTGGGCGGTGCGCCATCAGGCAGAAAGGTGGCGGCAAAACCGGGCTGATGTTGCAGCTCATGCTGTTTTGCCGCCGTCGCTGCCGCCTGCGAGGCGGTGACCGGAATGCCATCGGCCGCATAGCGAATCGCATCGCGCAGCAAACGGCTCAGCGGCAGCGGCGTCGCGCCCAGTTCGTGCGCCAGCGTCAGCGCTTCCTGCCAGCCGCTGACGGTGCCGGCGACCGTCAGTGCCGCTTTAGGGCCGCGATGCGGAATATGGCTCTCACCGTGATAGAAGTCGGGGTGCGCCAGCGAACCGGCGGCGCCGCTGGCATCGATAGCAATCGGATCGCCACCGGGCGGCACCACCAGCCAGAAGCCGTCGCCGCCGAGGCCATTCATGTGTGGGTAAACCACCGCAATGGTCGCCGCGGCGGCCACCATGGCTTCCAGCGCGTTGCCGCCTTCACGCAGAACTGCCAGTGCGCTTTCGCTGGCAAGGTGATGTGGCGTCACCGCCATGCCCATCGGGGCCATATTGCTTTGAATCATAGTGAACTGTTCCCGGATTATTCTTTTGTAGCGGCGCGATTTAGCGCGCTGGATAGGGAAAACAAGCGCAACAAATTGCGCCGCTACCAGTCTGTGTCAATGGTAAAGCAAGAGCCGTTCCAGTTTTGGTGTTACGCCAGCCTGGATCGATTTATGCTAGCTTGTGATGAAACGAAAGTTACAGGACCGATGATGAAACAGCTCGATGAACGCCTTCGCAGTCACTATCCGCAACTGTCGCCGCAGGAGCAGCGCATTGCTGACTTTGTGTTTGACCATTTTGATGATCTGATTAGCTATAACAGCGCTGAGCTGGCGCGGCTCAGCGGCGTATCAAAGGCCACGGTAAGCCGGCTGTTCAAACGCCTCGGCTATGAAAAATACAAAGACATGCGTGACGAGCTGCGCACCCTGCGCCAGAGCGGAATGCCGCTGACCGATAACCGCGATGCGGTGCAGGGCAACACGCTGCTGTCGCGTCATTACAAGCAGGAGATGGCGAACCTGACGCAGTGGGTCAACAGCATTGACGCCCGGCAGTTTAGCGAGGTGATTGCTGCGCTGGGCACCGCGCGGCGGGTGTTTATCATTGGGATGCGCAACGCGTATCCGGTGGCGCTGCACCTGCGTCAGCAGCTGTTGCAGGCGCGCGCCCAGGTGCAGGTGTTGCCGCAGCCAGGCCAGACGCTGGGCGAAGAGTTGGTGGACATGACGCCGGAAGATGTGGTGGTGGTGATGGCGTTTCGCCGCCGGCCACGCATCATCCGTCCATTGATGCAGCAGCTGCAGCAGAGCGGCATCCCGGTACTGGTGCTGTGCGAACCCCAGGCGCAGGGCATTCTCACCCTGGCGCGCTGGCAGCTGTGCGCACCGCTCGACAGCGTTTCCGCCTTTGACAGCTACGCCTCGGCAATGAGCCTGATCAACCTGCTGGCCAACGCGCTGCTGCACGAAATGCTGTCGCAGGGGCGTCAGCGCATCCATCAGATTGCCGATCTTTACCAGCAGCTCGACGAGCTGGAACACCGCTAAAGGGCACCGTTTTGGTGCTTTGCACCTTTTTTGATCGCGTCTGCTAACGGGGTGCTCCCCGTTAAGATGCGCCCTTAATCGCCTTAAATCCTCCGCTTAGCCGCTGCGTTTGCTGCCCGTTGTGGTTGGCACATTAGTTGCAAATCAATTTATCAAGAATCTTTTGTTTCACCATTAACTCACCGGGGTGCATAATGAACAAAGTATTACTGGCAGTAGCAGGGGCAGCATTGCTGCTGGCGCAGGCAGGCAGCGCCATGGCCGATCAGCTGCAGGATATCCAGAAGCGTGGCGTGATTCGCGTGGCGGTGCCGCAGGACTTCCCGCCGTTTGGCTCGGTCGGTACCGATTTGCAGCCGCAGGGCTATGACATCGACATGGCGAAATACCTCGCGAAGCAGATGAAACTGAAGTTGCAGCTGGTGCCGGTGACCAGCGCCAACCGCGTACCGTATCTGCAGACCGACAAGGTTGACCTGGTGATCTCCAGCATGGGCAAAAACGCCGAGCGCGAAAAAGTGATCGACTTCAGCCGCGCCTACGCACCGTTCTTCCTCGGCGTGTTCGGCCCGAAAGGCGAGACGCTGAAAGATGCGGCGGCGCTGAGCGGTAAATCGATTGGCGTGACGCGCGGTGCGGTAGAGGACATGGTACTGAGTGATGTTGCTCCGAAAGATGCTCAGGTGAAGCGCTACGAAGATAACAACACCACGCTGTCCGCCTATCTCTCCGGTCAGGTGCAGTATGTCGCCACCGGTAACCTGGTGGTCGCGGCGATTGCGCGCCAGAACGCGGAAAAAGCCCCGGTGCCGCAGTTTATGCTGAAAGATTCACCGTGCTTTATCGGCCTGAAAAAGAATGAGCCAGCGCTGAAAGAGAAAGTGAACGCACTGATTGAGCAGGGTATTAAAGACGGCACGCTGAACAAGCTGTCGGAAGAGTGGCTGAAAGCGCCGCTGCCTGCCAACCTCGGCGCATAACAGGAACGGCCAATGATTGGGCAACTTAACTTTGCAGATCTCTGGCCGCACTGGCCAGAGCTGCTGGCCGGACTGTGGGTCACGGTGCAGCTTACGGTGCTGGCGACGGTGGGCGGTGTCGGACTGGGTATTCTCGGCGCGGCACTGCGCAGCGGCAAACCGGGCTGGGCCAGCCGCCTGTGGGGCATCTACGTCGAGTTGATTCGCAACACGCCGTTTGTGGTACAGCTGTTTTTTATCGTGTTTGGTCTGCCCAATCTCGGTCTGAAACTAACGGCGGGTGAAGCGGCATTGCTGGCGATGCTGATTAACCTTGGCGCCTACAGCACTGAAATCATCCGTGCCGGCATCCAGGTGACACCGCGCGGGCAGTGGGAAGCCGGGCGCGTGCTCGGGCTGAGCCGCACGCAAACCTTCATCCGCGTGGTGCTGCCGCCCTCGCTGCAGCGCATTTATCCGGCGCTGGTCAGCCAGTGCATTATTGTGATGCTCGGTTCGTCGGTGGTGTCGCAGGTCTCGTATGAAGAGCTGACGTTTGCCGCCAACCTGATTCAGTCGCGCACCTTTTTGAGTTTTGAAGTTTATCTGGTGACCACGCTGATCTATCTGGCGTTGTCGATTGCCATGCGTCAGCTGCTGCTGGCGCTGGGTCGCAAATGGTTTGGAGCGCAGCCGGCATGACAACGTTTACTGACTGGGACATCCTGCGCAACCTGCTGCTGGCGGCGCGCTGGACGATTTTGCTGTCGCTGGTGGCCTTTTTCGGCGGCACGCTGGTAACACTGCCGCTGCTGTTTCTGCGTCTGCTGCAGCGTCGCTGGCTCACCCGCCTGATTCGCTGTTATACCGAGCTGTTTCAGGGCACGCCGCTGCTGATGCAGCTGTTTCTCGCTTTCTTCGGCGTCGGCCTGTTCGGCATCGACGTCGCGCCCTGGACGGCGGCGTCACTGGCGCTGACGCTGTATACCAGCGCGTTTTTACTGGATATCTGGTACGGCAGCATTCGCGCGCTGCCAAAAGGGCAGTGGGAAGCGTCGCGCTGCCTCGGCCTGAACTTTGGCCAGACACTGTATCGCGTGGTGGCACCGCAGGCGATCCGCATCGCCATCGCGCCGACCGTCGGCTTTGCCGTGCAGGTGATCAAGGGCACCGCGCTGGCGTCGATTATCGGCTTTATCGAGCTGACCAAAGCCGGCACCATTCTCAACAATGTGACGTATCAGCCCTTCAAGGTGTTTGGCCTGGTGGCGCTCGGTTACTTCCTGATGTGTTATCCGCTGTCACGTTACAGCCAGTACCTGGAGAAAAAATTCAATGCCGCTCATCACCATTAATCAGGTCCAGAAGTACTACGGTGATAACCACGTACTGAAAGGGGTCGATCTGGATATCGACAACGGCGAAGTGATCTCCATCATTGGCCGCAGCGGATCTGGCAAAAGTACCCTGCTGCGCTGCATGAACGGGCTGGAAGGCTATCAGGAAGGCAGTATTAAACTGGGCGGCATGACGATTACCGATCGTGAATCGCAGGCGCGTGAAATCAGCCGCTCGGTAGGCATGGTGTTTCAGAACTTTAACCTGTTTCCGCACATGACCGCGCTGGAAAACGTGATGCTGGCACCGCGCCGCGTGCTGAAAAAGAGCGAGGCGGAGTGCCGCACGCTGGCCACGCAGATGCTGGAAAAAGTCGGGCTCGGCGAGCGCCTCCATTACTACCCGGCCAACCTGTCGGGCGGTCAGCAGCAGCGCGTGGCGATTGCCCGCGCGCTGGCGATGCAGCCAAAAGTTTTACTCTGTGACGAAATCACCTCGGCGCTCGATCCGGAACTGGTGGGTGAAGTACTGAAAGTGCTGGAGCAGCTGGCCGCCGAAGGCATGACGCTGATTCTCGTCACCCATGAAATGAACTTCGCCCGCGACGTGGGCGACCGCGTGGTGTTTATGCATCAGGGACGCGTGTGGGAGCAGGGTGACAGCAAAACGCTGTTTGCAAATCCACAAACCGCCGAGCTGAAGCAGTTTATTTCGACCGTGCGTCTGTAACCGAACAATAAGGAACCCCTCATGGATATCAGCCAGTTCTCGCAAATCAATCCGCCACAGCGTCTGCTGATGGGACCGGGCCCGATCAACGCCGACCCGCGCGTGCTGCGCGCCATGTCGAGCCAGCTGCTTGGGCAGTACGATCCGGCGATGACGCACTATATGAACGAGGTGATGGCGCTGTACCGTGGCGTATTCCGCACTGAAAACCGCTGGACCCTGCTGATTGATGGCACCTCACGCGCCGGTATCGAAGCCATCCTGCTGTCGGCGATTCGTCCGGGCGATAAAGTGCTGGTGCCGGTGTTCGGCCGCTTCGGCCATCTGCTGTGCGAAATCGCCCGTCGCTGCCGCGCGGAAGTCCATACCATTGAGGTGCCGTGGGGCGAGGTATTTACCCCGGATCAGATCGAAGATGCGATCAAAAAAGTCAAACCGCGCCTGCTGCTGACGGTGCAGGGCGATACCTCAACCACCATGCTGCAACCGCTGGAGCAGCTCGGTGCGATTTGTCGCCAGTACGGCGTGCTGTTGTACACCGATGCCACCGCATCGCTGGGCGGCAACCCGCTGGAAACCGATGCCTGGGGGCTGGATGCGGTCTCTGCCGGGATGCAGAAATGCCTCGGCGGTCCGTCCGGCACCTCGCCGATCACTCTGAGCCCGCAAATGGAAGCGGTGATCCGTCAGCGTAAGTGCGTGGAGCAGGGCATCCGTACCGACGCACATCAGGATGGCGTCGACGAGATGATCTACTCCAACTACTTCGATCTCGGCATGATCATGGATTACTGGGGACCGGAGCGGCTCAACCATCATACCGAAGCCACCTCGGCGCTGTTTGGCGCACGCGAATGTGCCCGTCTGATCCTGCAGGAAGGGCTGGATAACGGCATCGCGCGTCACAAGCTGCACGGTGATGCGCTGCTGAAAGGTATTCAGGGCATGGGGCTGGAAACCTTTGGCGATCTCAGACACAAGATGAATAACGTGCTTGGCGTGGTGATCCCGCAGGGCATCAACGGCGACCAGGTACGCAAATTGATGCTGGACGATTTCGGCATTGAGATTGGCACCTCGTTCGGTCCGCTGCACGGCAAAGTGTGGCGCATCGGCACCATGGGCTACAACGCGCGCAAAGATTGCGTGATGCTAACGCTGAGCGCGCTGGAGTCCGTGCTGAATCACGTCGGTTTCCGCACTACTCAGGGCGCGGCGCTGCAGGCTGCCTGGGACCACTACGGGAGCCACGCATGAGTCATAGCCTGATGAGCGCCGGTGAGGCGCAGTCAGCGGCGGCGCGGGTGATGGCGCGCTGTGACGCGCTGGCAGCAATCAGTGAGAGCGAAGAGGGGCTGACCCGCGTCTATCTGTCGCCGGAGCAGGTGCGCGCCAACGCGCGCGTTGCTGAGTGGATGCAGGCGGCGGGCATGCACACCTGGCAGGATGCGGTCGGCAATATCTGCGGACGCTACGAGGCGGCAGAGCCGGGTGCACCGGCGCTGCTGCTCGGCTCGCACCTTGATACGGTGCGCAACGCCGGACGTTACGACGGCATGCTGGGCGTGCTGAGCGCCATCGAAACCGTACAGTGGCTGCACGACCATCAGCAGCGCCTGCCGCTGGCGATTGAAATCGTCGGCTTCGGCGATGAAGAGGGCACGCGCTTTGGCATCACGCTGCTCGGCAGCCGCGGCCTCACCGGCAGCTGGCCGGAAAGCTGGGTGTCGCATCCGGACGGCAACGGCATTACGGTGGCGCAGGCGATGCAGGACCTCGGCCTGGACGCAGCGCTGATCCCGCAGGCGGCACGTGAGGTGAGCGACATTGTGGCTTATCTCGAACTGCACATTGAGCAGGGACCGTGCCTCGAACAGGAAAATCTGGCGCTCGGTGTGGTGACAGCGATTAATGGCGCGCGCCGCCTCAACTGCCGCTTCACGGGTGAGGCGGGTCATGCCGGCACGGTACCGATGATCCACCGTAAAGACGCGCTGGCAGCGGCAGCCGAGTGGATGGTGTTCGTTGAACAGGCCACGCAGGATCAGGATGCGCAGCTGGTGGCTACGGTGGGCACGCTGAGCTGTCTGCCGGGCGCCGTCAACGTTATTCCTGGCGAAGTGCAGCTGTCGCTGGACGTGCGCGGACCGCAGGATGAACCGCTGGAACGTCTGCTCTCCAGCCTGCTGACCCAGGCGGAAGCTATCGCGCTGCGGCGCGGGCTCAGCTTCAGCGCTAACGAGTACTATCGCATCGCGGCCACCGCCTGTGATACGCGGCTGCAGCAGGCGCTGAGCCATGCGGTAGAAACCGTACAGGGGCGCAGTCTGGCGCTGCCGAGCGGAGCCGGTCACGACGCGATCGCGATGGCTGAGCGCTGGCCGGTGGGCATGCTTTTTGTGCGTAACCATCGCGGTATCAGCCATCATCCGGCGGAATCTGTGCAGGTGGCCGATGTGGCGCTCGGCGTGCAGGCCTTTCTGCAGGCGGTATGCGATCTGGCGCGCAGCTAAAGGAGCCGGGAAATGGATCTGAACGATTTTAATCAGGCGAGCGTCGCGCAGGCGCAGGCGGCGATTGCCCACTGCGTGGCGATTCCCGCCTGGCAGCAGGCGCTGGTGGCGGCGCGGCCGTTCGCCAGCCTGACGGCGCTGTACACCACTGCGCAACAGCTGGCGCTGGCGTGGCAGGGCGACGCCTTGCAACAGGCGCTGAGCGCCCATCCGCGCATCGGCGAAAAAGCGCAGGGCGCGGGTAAAGAGGCCGCGCTGTCGCAGCAGGAACAGGCGGCGATGCAGCAGGCTAACGGTGCGCTGCAGCTGGCGATGCTGGCCGGTAATGAGCGCTATGAGCAGCGCTTCGGCCGGGTGTTTCTGATTCGCGCCAAAGGGCGCAGCGGTGAACAGATGCTGGCGGAATTGCAGCGCAGGCTCAACAATGATGAGGAGACTGAGCAGCAGGAAGCGCTGGCGCAGCTGCGGGAAATTACCCTGTTACGGCTTAAGGAGAGCATTACATGAGCACCATCACCACCCATATTCTCGACACCGCGCTGGGCAAACCGGCGATTGGCGTCGCGATGTCGCTGGAGCAGAACAGCCCTGAGGGATGGCTGCCAGTGGCCGAGGGCGAAACCGACAGCGACGGGCGCATCAAAGATCTCACGCCTGAACCGCTGGCGCCGGGCCACTATCGCTTAACCGCGGAGATCGGTGACTATTTCGCCGCCGACGGGCGTGATGCGCTGTATGTGAGCGCGCAGATTGATTTTGTGATTGGCTCCGCCGGCAGCCATTATCACCTGCCGTTCCTCATTTCCCCATGGTCGTGGTCGACTTACCGCGGGAGTTGATCCAGGTCGCCATAAATGGCGCGCCTGTAAAATCGTTATGCGGTTCCGTAGGGTGCGCATTGATGCGCACCGGCATGATGCTGTCAATTTTTGCTCACCTGTGTGACCGTTAGTCATGATGGCGACCCGGCAAAGTCGTGGTGCGGTTCCGTAGGGTGCGCATTCATGCGCACCGGTATAACCCGATCCATCATGAGGTGTATCTATGCGCCCTGAAATTCGTGCTCTCTATCACAAACCTTGCGCTTGAAAGCCAGTAACTATCAAAACCTTCGGTCCATCCAAATATATTCTGCAACACGGTGCGGTTATCTTAACCGGACAACGTGAAGCCAATGGAGCCGAGAAATGAGCACGCCCGAAAATAATGATAATGCAGCCGCCTCAGGAAAATGCCCCTTTCATCATGGAGCATCGGAAGAGAAAAGCGTTTTAGCGCGTGGCGCCGGAAGCGGGACCACTAACCGCGACTGGTGGCCAAACATGCTGCGCGTCGATCTGTTAAACCAGCATTCCAGCCGTTCTAACCCCCTCAGTGACACTTTCAACTACCGTGAAGAGTTCAGCAAGCTGGATTACGCCGCGCTGAAAGCCGACATTCGTGCGCTGCTGACCGACTCGCAATCCTGGTGGCCTGCCGACTGGGGCAGCTACATCGGGTTGTTTATCCGTATGGCATGGCACAGCGCCGGCACCTACCGCACCATCGACGGTCGCGGCGGTTCCGGACGTGGCCAGCAGCGCTTTGCGCCGCTCAACTCCTGGCCGGATAACGTCAGCCTCGACAAAGCGCGTCGTCTGCTGTGGCCGGTGAAACAGAAGTATGGCCAGAAAATTTCCTGGGCCGATCTCTACATTCTTGCCGGTAACGTGTCGCTGGAAAACGCCGGCTTCCGTACCTTTGGTTTTGGTGCCGGTCGTGAAGATGTCTGGGAACCGGACATGGACGTGGACTGGGGACATGAGACCGAATGGCTGGCGCACCGCCATCCGGAAAGCCTGGCAAACGCGCCGCTCGGTGCGACGGAAATGGGCCTGATCTACGTGAACCCGGAAGGTCCGGAAGCCAGCGGTGATCCGCGCTCGGCGGCCCCGGCGATTCGCGCTACCTTCGGCAACATGGGCATGAACGATGAAGAGATCGTCGCGCTGATTGCCGGCGGTCACACGCTGGGTAAAACGCACGGTGCCGCTGCGGCCAGCCACGTGGGCGTCGATCCGGAAGCCTCGCCGCTGGAAGCGCAGGGTCTGGGCTGGCACAGCAGCTACGGCAGCGGTGCCGGTGCCGATGCCATCACTTCCGGTCTGGAAGTGGTATGGACGCAAACCCCAACGCAGTGGAGCAACTACTTCTTCGAGAACCTGTTCAAATATGAGTGGGTACAAACGCACAGCCCGGCGGGCGCGATTCAGTTCGAAGCGGTTGATGCCGAAGCGATTATCCCGGATCCGTTCGATCCAGAGAAAAAACGCAAGCCGACCATGCTGGTCACCGACCTGACGCTGCGCTTCGATCCGGAGTTCGGGAAGATTTCGCGTCGTTTCCTTAACGATCCGCAGGCGTTCAACGAAGCCTTCGCCCGTGCCTGGTTTAAACTGACGCACCGCGATATGGGGCCAAAAGCGCGCTACCTCGGTCCGGAAGTGCCGAAGGAAGATCTGCTGTGGCAGGATCCGTTACCGCAGGCCACGCATCAGCCGACGCCGGATGACATCACCGATCTGAAAGCAAAAATTGCCGCTTCGGGTCTGAGCGTCAGCCAGCTGGTCTCTGCGGCCTGGGCGTCTGCTTCCACCTTCCGTGGCGGCGATAAACGCGGCGGCGCGAACGGTGCCCGTCTGGCGCTGGCACCGCAGAACGGCTGGGCGGTCAACGCCAGCGTCTCCCGCGATGTGCTGCCGGTGCTGCAGAAGATTCAGCAGGAGTCAGGTAAAGCATCGCTGGCGGATGTGATTGTGCTGGCGGGCAGCGTCGGGATTGAGCAGGCGGCAGCAGCGGCAGGTGTCGCAGTGCAGGTGCCGTTCACGCCGGGCCGCGTGGATGCGCGTCAGGACCAGACGGATGTCGAGTCATTCAACGTACTGCAGCCGCTGGCCGATGGTTTCCGTAACTATCGCCGCGTACAGGGCGGTTCTTCCACCGAAACCCTGCTGCTGGACAAAGCGCAACAGCTGACGCTGAGCGCGCCAGAGCTGACGGTACTGCTGGGTGGTCTGCGCGTGCTGGGCACCAACTTCGACGGCAGCGCGCACGGCGTGTTTACCGATCGCGTGGGCGTGCTGAGCAACGACTTCTTCATCAATCTGCTGGATATGCGCACCGCATGGCGCGCCACCGATGAGAGCGCTGAGCTGTTCGAAGGCCGCGATCGTCAGAGCGGAGAAGTGAAGTACAGCGCCACCCGCGCCGATCTGGTGTTTGGTTCTAACGCCATCCTGCGCGCGCTGGCGGAAGTTTACGCCAGCAGCGATGCGAAGCAGAAGTTCGTTAACGACTTCGTGGCCGCCTGGACCAAAGTGATGAACCTCGACCGGTTCGATCTGTAATCCCCTGAGCCGCAGCGTCATGCGCTGCGGCTCATTCCTGCTTATGCCTCACGAAATGCCTCAAACGGCAGATTAAAGCGTCGCGCCAGCGCCGCCTTATGCTTATCCGTTAATCTGCGCTCGCCTTTCAGAATGCGATTCACATACGAACGCTGACCGATTTCTGCCACGAAAGAGGATTGATTCAGACCGTGCTGGTCCATTAGTACCCGCAGCAGCGCCACGCCACCCGGCAGCGCCTGAGTGCGTGCATTAAACGCGGCAAATTCCGCTGCGGTTTCTTCATACTTCGCGACTTTAACGGCCAGCATCTCGATCAGCGGATGCCCCGGCTGATGCTCAACCAGGTATTCCACCAGTTCAAGCGCCTGTTCATAATCGGCTCTGGACTGACTCCCGCCCAGCAGCGGCACGGCTTTAATCAGATTGTTGGAGGCCTGAATCGCTTCGCTAAACACTTTCCCTGAGATAATGTGCATCATTCCCTCGAACTGTTCCAGGGTGGAAACATTGTAACGCACAACATAGAATGTTTCCACACAGGAAACAACAGGGCAGGAGGATATGTGGAAGCCGCATCGCAGGGATGCGGCTAAAAGATTACTTCAGCGTATATTCATCGGCGTCGCGCCAGGCCGGGAAGCGCTCGCGATAGTCACGCAGCGCCTCCAGTGACAGCTCGGCATCGAGGCGCGCGCGGGCGAAGGGTTCAGCGGCCGCGAGGATCTCACCCTGCGGCGAGATAATCCGGCTGTCGCCGCTGTATTGATGCTGATTGCCGTCACTGCCGACGCGGTTACAACCGGCTACATAGGCCTGATTCTCAATGGCGCGCGCCAGCAGCAGCGCCTGCCAGTGCAGCGCGCGCGGTGCCGGCCAGTTGGCGACGTACAGCGCCAGATCGTAATCATTCTGGTTGCGCGAAAACACCGGGAAGCGCAGGTCGTAGCAAATCTGCGGCAGAATACGCCAGCCGCGCCAGTGGAACACCTTGCGCGTTTCACCGGGCACATAGTGCTGGTGCTCATTGGCCATGCGGAACAGATGGCGTTTGTCGTACTGGTGCAGCGTGCCGTCGGGCTCCACCAGCAGGAAACGGTTTACCGCGCCCTGGTCGCTCTGAATCGCCGCGCTGCCGCCGACCAGGGCATTCAGGGCTTTGGCATGACCGTGCAGCCACGCCACTACCTGATCCTGCGGCAGCGAACTGGCCGCCGCCTCCATGGCGAAGCCGGTGGTAAACATCTCCGGCAGCAGGATGACATCGCGGCCCGTCAAGCCCTGCAGCACCTCATCAAAATGACGCAGGTTGGCCGCGCCATCCATCCAGCTCAGGGTTTCCTGTAATACGGTAAGTTTTAAAGCTGACATAAACGCTCCGCAGCGGCGTCGAGCGTCGCTTCCTGTTTAGCAAAGCACAGGCGAATGAGCTTGTGCGGGAAAGGGTCCGCGCAGAACACCGACAGCGGAATCGCCGCCACGCCCACTTCGCGGGTTAACCACTGGCAGAAACTGACATCATCCAAATCGGAAATGGCGCTGTAATCCACCAGCAGGAAATAGGTGCCGGCACAGGGCAGCACCTTAAACCGGCTGGCGGCCAGCGCCTGCGTCAGGCGGTCACGCCGGGCGCGATAGAATGCCGGCAGCGCATCAATATGTTCCGGCTGCTGGCGCAGCATATCGGCAATCGCCAGCTGCGCCGGGGTATTCACTGAAAAAGTGAGATACTGATGCACTTTGCGGATTTCGGCGCTGATCGCCGCCGGAGCGATGCAGTAACCCACTTTCCAGCCGGTCATATGAAAGGTTTTGCCGAAGGATGAGACTGCGATGGCGCGCTGACGCAGGTCGGCATGTGCCAGCACGCTGGCATGGCCCTGCTCATCAAAACAGATGTGCTCATAGACTTCATCGCTGAGCACATAAATTTCCTGTCCGGCGATCGCCTGCCACAGCGCGGCGTAGTCGCTGGCGTGCCACACGGTGGCGGACGGATTATGCGGCGTGTTGACGATCACCAGCCGGGTGCGCACGCTGAGCAGGCTGCTGAAGACCTGCCAGTCGACCTGAAAAGCGGGCGGCTGCAGCGCGATGCGTTTCAGCACGCCGCCGGCCAGCTGAACCGCCGGCGCATAGCTGTCGTAGCTGGGATCAAAGCAGATCACCTCGTCGCCCGGCCGCACCAGCGCGGTGATCGCGGCATACAGCGCTTCGGTTGCGCCCGCCGTCACGGTGATGTCGCTGTTGATATCCGGCCGGTGACCGTACATATCTGCGGTTTTATCGGCGATCGCCTCGCGCAGCGGCAGGGTGCCAATCATCGGCGCGTACTGGTTAGCGCCTTCGCTGACGTGATGTGTCAGGCGCTGCTGCAAATAGCGCGGGCCGTCAAAATCGGGAAAGCCCTGTGACAGATTGATGGCGTTGTGCTGGGCGGCGAGGGCGCTCATTTGGGTAAAAATGGTGGTGCCGAGCGCCGGTAGTTTGCTCTCGGGGATCAGGTTGGGCTGCGTCATCATCGGGTGCCTTAAGCGCGAATGTCGTTGCGGAGTAACCTTGTGCTGCAGCCACTATAAACAGGATGTTAACACTTGGCAATCGAGACGCTTAGACGTCTAAACGTGGCTGGCACAGACGCTGAGTGCGCTTATCCGCTGCCGCAGGCCATAAAAAAGCCTCCGGCTGGAGGCTTTGTGCGGTTACGCCGCTTCGCTGGGGCGGGCGCTCGGTTTGGGTTTGCTGTCCGGTTTGGCCACCGCCAGCGCCTCGGGCGCAAAATCATCCACGTTGATGGCCTTCAGCCGGCTGGCTTCGGCTCGCGTCAGCACCTTCGCTTCACTCTCGTCAATCCAGCCTTCTTTCAGCGCGCGCTGGGCCAGCGCATCCAGCCGGGTGAAGGAGAAGTGTTTTTTCTGCTGCTGACACAGACGATCGTGAATCACTTCCGCCGCCATCACATCCTGCAGCGCCTGCTCCAGCTGACCGGCCGGGTTGTGCTCACTCGGCGTCAGATACTGGCCGCGGCCCAGACGGGTGCGGGTTGCGGACGGCAGCTGCAGCATTTTGGCCAGCTTATGATCCAGTTTATCGGACGGTGCCGGGCAGTGTTTGCCGCCGGCGAAAATCACCAGCCGCAGCGCACCCGCAACCAGGCGATTCGGGAAGTTGCGCAGCAGATCGTCCATCGCCACTTCCGCCTGATGCAGCGCATCCTGCACGCCCCAGTGCACCAGCGGCAGATCCGCCTCGTTGCGGCCTTCATCGTCATAGCGTTTCAGCGTGGCGGATGCCAGATACATCTGGCTCAGCACATCGCCGAGGCGTGCCGAAATACGTTCGCGACGTTTCAGGCTACCGCCCAGCACCGCCATCGACACATCCGACAGCAGCGCAAGGTTGGCGCTCAGGCGGTTCAGCTGCTGATAGTAGCGGCGGGTCGCGTCACGGGTTGGCGTAGCGCTGGTGCGGCCGCCGGTCAGGCCAAGCCACAGGCTGCGCACTTTATTGCTGCCGACGTGGCCGATATGGCTGAACAGCGCACGGTCAAAGGCGACGAGATCGTTCTTCGCGGCGGCGTTCATCTCTTCCAGCACCCACGGATGGCAGCGGATTGCGCCCTGGCCAAAGATAATCATGCTGCGCGTCAGGATGTTCGCGCCCTCAACGGTGATGGCGATCGGGGCGCCCTGATAGGCACGCGCCAGGAAATTGTTCTCGCCAAGCATGATGCCTTTACCGCCGGCGATATCCATTGCATCAATGATGGCGCGCTGGCCGCGATGGGTGCAGTGGTATTTAACAATCGCTGACAGCACCGCCGGTTTTTCGCCCAGCATAATGCCGCTGGTGATCAGCGTCGCCGCCGCGTCCATCACGTAAGCGTTACCGGCGATGCGCGCCAGCGGCTCCTCAATCCCTTCCATTTTACCGATAGAGACTTTGAACTGGCGGCGAATGTGCGCGTAGGCACCGGTCGCCAGCGCCAGGCTTTTCAGGCTGCCGGTGGCGTTAGACGGCAGGGTAATGCCGCGTCCTACCGACAGGCACTCAACCAGCATACGCCAGCCCTGACCGGCCATCGCCGGACCGCCGATGATGTAATCGATCGGCACAAAGATATCTTTGCCGCGCGTCGGCCCGTTCTGGAACGGCACGTTTAGCGGGAAGTGACGTCTGCCAATTTCAACGCCTGGCGTATGGGTCGGGATCAGCGCACAGGTAATACCCAGCTCTTCGGTTTCGCCCAGCAGATGATCGGGGTCGGAGAGCTTAAAGGCGAGGCCGAGCACGGTGGCAATCGGCGCCAGGGTAATGTAGCGCTTGTTCCAGGTCAGGCGCATGCCCAGCACCTGCTGGCCCTGCCAGTCGCCCATGCACACCACGCCGGTATCCGGAATGGCGCCGGCGTCGGAGCCCGCTTCCGGGCTGGTCAGCGCAAAGCAGGGGATTTCATCGCCGCGCGCGAGGCGTGGCAGGTAGTGATCTTTCTGCTCATCGGTACCGTAATGCTGCAGCAGTTCACCCGGACCCAGCGAGTTCGGCACGCCGACGGTGATCGCCAGGATCCCGGACACGCCTGCCAGTTTTTGCAGCACACGCGCCTGCGCGTAAGCGGAAAACTCCAGACCGCCGTACTCTTTTTTGATGATCATGGCAAAGAAGCGGTGCTGCTTGAGGTAAGCCCACAGCTCCGGCGGCAGATCGGCCATTTCATGGGTGATTTCGAAGTCGTTAGCCATGCGGCAGGCTTCTTCCACCGGGCCATCCAGAAACGCCTGTTCCTCTTCGGTCAGGCGCGGCTGCGGATAGTTGTGCAGTTTCTGCCAGTCCGGTTTGCCGCGAAACAGATCGCCTTCCCACCAGGTGGTGCCGGCGTCGATCGCCTCTTTTTCGGTGCGCGACATCGGCGGCATCACCTTCTGGAAGCTGTGCAGAGCCGGCTTAGAGAACATGCTGCGGCGCATCGCCGGCAGGTTGAAAGGCAGCAGAATTATGGCCAGCGGCAGCAGCAGCCACGGCGTCCACAGACCGGTGGCGGCCAGTGCCGCGGTCCACAGCAGCACAATCGCACTGCTGAGCCGCAGTGAAACCTGATGGTAGAAGAGGGCGCTAATTAACACCAGCGTCGCGATGATCGAGGCAAGCAACATAATGAACCGCTCCGTAAGTTGTAAGAGGTCTGACCTGTTAGTGATAAGGTTTAGAGCAGCGCACGAAATTTATCAATCTGTTTACATCGCAATTACAACCGAACTCACAAAATCGCGCCGGCAATTGGACGTCAGCGCGGCGTCGCGCTTTTCCCTGCTGCGGGCGCTTTGCGGCTCTGGCCCATTCCGTTAAACTTGCTGGGTCAATTTTCCTCTAAAGGACATCCCTATGTATCAGGACATTATTCGCTCAGAACTCAATGAAGCCGCCGATACGCTCAATAAGTTCCTGAGTGATGAAGCCAACATTCACGCCATTCAGCGCGCAGCCGTGCTGCTGGCCGACAGCTTCAAAGCCGGTGGCAAAGTGCTCTCCTGCGGCAACGGCGGCTCGCACTGCGATGCCATGCACTTCGCTGAGGAGCTGACCGGGCGCTACCGCGAAAATCGTCCTGGCTATCCGGCCATCGCCATTTCGGATGTCAGCCATCTCTCCTGCGTCAGCAACGATTTTGGCTACGACTACGTGTTCTCCCGCTACATCGAGGCGGTCGGGCGCGAGGGCGATGTGCTGCTGGGGCTGTCCACTTCGGGTAACTCGGCCAACATCATCAAAGCCGTAGAAGCCGCGCGCGCCAAAGGCATGAAAGTGATTACCCTGACCGGCAAAGACGGTGGCAAAATGGCCGGTACGGCCGATATCGAAATTCGCGTGCCGCACTTTGGATATGCCGATCGCATTCAGGAGATTCACATCAAAGTGATCCACATCCTGATGCTGTTAATCGAAAAAGAGATGGTTAAGTGATGACGTGCTCCTCCCGCGCCCGCGGGAGGTTCTGATAAGGCGGTTGCTATGTGCGAATTGCTCGGGATGAGCGCCAATGTCCCCACGGATATCTGTTTCAGTTTTACCGGTCTGGTGCAGCGTGGCGGTGGAACCGGGCCGCACAAAGATGGCTGGGGCATCACCTTTTACGAAGATAAAGGCTGCCGCACCTTTAAAGATCCGCTGCCGAGCTACAACTCGCCGATTGCCCGCCTGGTGCAGGAGTATCCGATTAAGTCGCACTCGGTGGTGGCGCATATTCGTCAGGCCAATCGTGGCCAGGTATCACTGGAAAATACCCATCCGTTTACCCGCGAACTGTGGGGCCGCAACTGGACTTACGCGCATAACGGCCAGCTAAAGGGCTATCGCCAGCTGGAGACCGGGCATTTCCGTCCGGTAGGCGAAACCGACAGCGAAAAAGCGTTTTGCTGGATTCTGCATAAGCTGGCTGAGCGCTATCCGCGCACGCCGGGCAACTGGCCGGCGGTGTTTCGCTATGTGGCGGAACTGGCGACGGAGCTGCGCCAGAAGGGCGTATTCAATATGCTGCTGTCTGACGGACGCTATTTAATGGCCTTCTGCTCAACCAATCTGTACTGGATTACGCGCCGCGCGCCGTTTGGCAAAGCGAAGCTGCTCGATCAGGATGTGGAGATTGATTTTCTGCAGCAGACCACGCCGAAAGACGTGGTGACGGTGATTGCGACGCAGCCGCTGACCGGTAATGAAACCTGGCACCGCATCGTGCCAGGTGAGTGGGCATTATTTTACCTGGGTGAGCGCCAGGAATGATTTCGACGCCGCTTCCGGCGTGGTCATGACCGGCGTGTTGTTCACCGCATACTGACCGGTTGCCGTCACGTTGACCGTTGGCGGCACGTGGTATTTGGCGAAGTAAGCATAGCCCGGCTGCAGTTCACGCCAGAAGCTGATGTAAGTCGAGTAACGATGGCGCTGCATGTTGCTGTCGGTCATGCGGAACGGGAAGATGTTGACCTGCACATCCTGCTGACCGTTACGCAGCGCGGCGTTCACGTAAGTGAAGATCTCATCCATCGATGCGTTGGTCATGGCATAGCAGCCCACCGACACGCAATCGCCGTGAATCATCAAATAGTTACCGTTATAGCCTTTGGCGCGATCGTACTGATTCGGGAATCCGGTATTGATGGCGCGATAAAAACGGCTGTCCGGCTTGAGCTGATTCATCTTCACGTTATAAAAGCCTTCCGGACTTTTAAAATCGCCCTGACGACGTTTCGGCCCGAGGCCGCCGGAGAAGTTACAGATGCGATAGCTGTCCAGCAGTCGATATTCATTACCGATTTTGCCGTACAGTTCCAGCGTACGCTCTTCCTTGAAGATCTGAATAAATACCGGTGTACCCAGTAATTGTTTCTTTAACTCTTTGCTCACCGGAGCCAGCGGCTGCATTGGCTCAGGCGTCATTGCCCAGCTCAGGAGCGGCATAAGAATCATCGCAAACAATAATGCGATTCTGCCCATTCTGTGTGTACCTTGAAGTGAAGAGGAACGCTGACGCAGTGCGTCACTGTATTGCATTATCGGAAATATCCGCTACCGCAGCGCAACATTATCATTGTCTGGCGTTTAATCAAGCCGGAGTCCGAGAAAATGGTGCAATCCTAAAGGGAATACGACCACAAATTTGTAAACTTTAATCGCACGCGCCACAAATATTGCCGTTGTTTTTCTCTGCTGTATACTTATCCAGTATCCGGAGGGGCGTATGCGCAAAATCATTCATGTCGATATGGACTGCTTTTTCGCGGCAGTGGAAATGCGCGACGATCCTTCATTACGTGATATCCCGATTGCCATCGGCGGCAGCCGCGTGCAGCGCGGCGTAATCAGCACCGCCAACTATCCGGCGCGGAAATACGGTGTGCGCAGCGCGATGCCGACCGCCACGGCGCTGCGCCTCTGTCCCCATCTGAAACTGCTGCCCGGCCGCTTTGACGCCTATAAAGAAGCCTCGCAGCAGATTCGCGCCATCTTTACCCGCTATACGCCACTGATTGAGCCATTGTCGCTGGATGAAGCCTACCTGGACGTCACCGACAGTGAACACTGCCAGGGATCGGCCACGCTGATGGCGCAGGCGATTCGCGCCGATATCCTGCGCGAAACCGGCCTGACCGCGTCCGCCGGCATTGCGCCGATCAAGTTCCTCGCCAAAATCGCCTCAGACATGAACAAGCCAGACGGCCAGTATGTGATCACGCCGCAGGCGATGCCGGACTTTCTGCTGACGCTGCCGCTGAGCAAGATTCCCGGCGTCGGTAAAGTGGCCACCAAAAAGCTGGAAGAGATGGGACTGCGCACCTGCGCTGACGTACAACAGGCCGATCTGGCGCAGCTGCTGAAGCGCTTTGGAAAATTTGGCCGCGTGCTGTGGGAGCGCAGCAACGGCATCGACGATCGTGACGTAGTGGTGGAGCGCGAACGCAAATCGCTGGGAGTCGAGCGTACGCTGGGCGAGGACATCCATCACTGGGAGCAGTGCCTGGAGATTATTGATTTTCTCTACGCCGAACTCGATCGCCGTCTCAGCGCGATCCGCCCGGATAAGCAGATTGCACGTCAGGGCGTAAAGCTGAAGTTCAACGATTTCCAGCTCACCACCCAGGAGCATGTCTGGCCGGTGCTGAATAAAGACGACATGATCGCCGTAGCGCGTCAGGCCTGGGACGAACGCCGCGCCGGACGCGGTGTGCGGCTGGTGGGGCTGCACGTCACGCTGGTAAATCCGCAGCTGGAGCGCCAGCTGGTGCTGGGGTTGTAATGGCTGAGCTGCCGCTGGAAGAGCGCTACAGCGCGGTTGCCTGACGCGGCACCGTTACCGTAAATAAAAAATCCTGCCCGGGGGCAGGATTTTTTTTATCGCAACGGCGTTACGCTTTTTCCGGTACCACGTTCAGCAGCGCGGTCAGCAGTTTCCAGTACAGACCGACGCTGTCGATGTGCACCTGCTCGTCCGGCGAGTGCGGACCGGTGATGGTTGGTCCAATCGACACCATGTCCATGTCCGGATACGGTTTTTTGAACAGACCGCACTCCAGACCGGCGTGAATCACCTGAATGTTTGGCGTCTTACCAAACAGCGCTTCATAGGTCTTACGCGTCAGCGCCATGATGGGCGAGTCGGCATCCGGCTGCCAGCCCGGGTAACCGCCTTTCGGCGCGGTTTTCGCCCCGGCCAGCGCACCCAGCGAAGTCAGGGTTTCGACCACCCAATCTTTACCGGTGTCGATCAGCGAGCGAATCAGGCAGATGATCTCGGCGCTGTCCTGCTCCATGGTGACCACGCCGACGTTAAGCGAGGTTTCCACCACGCCTTTCGCCACGTCCGAGTTGCGAATCACACCGTTTGGCGTGCTGTTCAGCAGGTTAATGAAGCGATCGCGGCTGTCTGCGGTCAGCGCCTGGCCCTGATGCGCCAGCGGCTCGCTCAGCACGGTGACGTTCTTCTCTTTACTGCCCAGCTCATTCTGCAGCGTGGCCTGGAAATGGGCGGCAGCAGACTTCAGCGCATCCACTTTATGGCTGTCGATGGCCAGCGTAGCGAACGCTTCGCGCGGAATCGCGTTGCGCAGCGTACCGCCGGTGAACTCAATCAGACGGATATCCAGCTCAGCCGCGTGCAAGGCAAGGAAGCGCGCCAGCAGCTTGTTGGCGTTGCCGAGACCAAGATGAATGTCCGCGCCGGAGTGGCCACCTTTCAAACCTTTCAGCGTCAGCTTCAGGGTTTCGAAACCGGCAGGCACGGCCTCGCGGCTCAGCGGCAGGGTAGTGATAAAGTCGATACCCCCGGCGCAGCCCATGTAGATCTCACCTTCCTCTTCCGAGTCGGTGTTGATCAGGATGTCCGCCTGCAGCCAGTTTGGTTGCAGGCCAAAGGCGCCGTCCATGCCCGACTCTTCGGTCATGGTCAGCAGCACTTCCAGCGGACCGTGGGTCAGGCTGTTGTCAGCCAGCACCGCCAGCGCAGAGGCCATACCGATACCGTTATCCGCACCCAGCGTGGTGCCGCGCGCTTTCACCCACTCGCCATCAACGTACGGCTGAATCGGGTCTTTGGTGAAGTCGTGTACCGTGTCATTGTTCTTCTGCGGCACCATATCGAGGTGCGCCTGCAGCGCCACCGGAGTACGGTTTTCCATGCCTGCGGTAGCAGGTTTACGAATCAGGATATTGCCGACCTGATCGCGTTCAACCCAGAAACCTTGCTCTTTAGCCCAGCCAACAACGTATTCGGCCAGCGCTTCTTCATGGTAAGAAGGGTGCGGAATCGAGCAGATTTTTGCGAAGATATCCCACAGCGGCTGCGGGGAAAGTTGAGACAATTCAGACACAACGCGTCTCCTGTGTCAGCGCGGCGGACATACCGCTCGCACGCGGGTTTCCAGTGAAAGATCGCCGTCAGCACATCTGACGTGATGGGCCAGAGAATATCACTGTTTCCTGCCGGGTGCGCCATCGGGCGCGCTAAAAACCTGCAACCGATGTGACGGGTGCTGGTTTTTAACGCGTCAGATCCTTATAATCTCGCGCAACCTTTTCCCCCTTGCATATTTTTAAGCCAATCTCATTGGCCGGGATTCCTTTTATGAGCGAAAAATACGTCGTTACCTGGGACATGCTGCAGATTCATGCCCGTAAACTGGCCCAGCGCCTGCTTCCTGTGGAACAGTGGAAAGGCATCATCGCGGTCAGCCGCGGTGGTCTGGTTCCGGCATCGCTGCTGGCGCGTGAACTGGGGATTCGCTACGTCGATACCGTGTGCATCTCCAGCTACGATCACGATCACCAGCGTGAAATGAAAGTGCTGAAGCGCGCAGAAGGCGACGGTGAAGGTTTTGTGGTCATCGACGATCTGGTGGATACCGGCGGTACCGCGCAGGCGATTCGTGATATGTATCCAAAAGCGCGTTTCTGCACCATCTTCGCCAAGCCGGCTGGCCGCGCGCTGGTGGACGACTACATTGTCGATATTCCGCAGAACACCTGGATCGAGCAGCCGTGGGACATGGGCGTGGTGTACATTCCGCCGATTGTAAAAAGCTGATTGATGCAACGCAAACAACGCCCGGTTATGCCGGGCGTTGTGCTTTCTGCGCCTCGCGCCCGTGCGGCGGGTGCAGTACACTCTTAGCCATCTATGCGACTGCCGCAGGAGAAGCTTAAGATGGCCGAGAAAAATCTCAGCGAAGAACTGTTCAAACCCCGCTTCAAACACCCGGAAACCTCCTCGCTGGTGCATCGCCAGCACCACCCGACGGCGCAGGTGCACAATGCCCTGGAAGGCGATACCCAGCGCGGCTGGTATCGCATGCTGAATAAGCTGCTGTGGACGTGGCGCGGCCTGGCGCCGCAGGAGATCAGCGAAGTGCTGGCGCGCATTGCCGTCAGTAAATTTGAACACACCGACGAAACGCTGCTGGACACGGTGATTGGCTATCGCGGCGGCAACTGGAACTATGAGTGGTCGAAGCAGGCGGCGCTGTGGCAGCAGCGTGCAATGCAGAACGCCGATCACGATGAGGCCGGCCAGCAGTGGCTGCATGCCGCCAGTCTGTACAGCCTGGCCGCGTATCCCTACATTAAAGGTGATGAGCTGGCGGATCAGGCGCAGGTGCTGGCGAATCGCGCTTATGAAGAAGCCACCCAGCGCCTGCCCGGCGAGCTGAAATCCCTGACCTTTCCCATCAGCGGCGGCAGTCCGGTCACCGGCTTCCTGCATATGCCGGCCCAGGCCAGCGCGCCGTATCCCACCGTGCTGCTGTGCGGCGGTCTCGACTCGCTGCAGAGCGACCATTACCGGCTGTTTCATGATTATCTGGCACCGCGCGGCATCGCCATGCTGACGCTGGATATGCCGTCGGTGGGTTTCAGCAGCAAATGGACGCTCAATCAGGACACCAGCCAGCTGCATCAGCAGGTGCTGCGCGAGCTGAGCAATGTGCCGTGGATTGACCACACGCGTGTGGCGCTGTTCGGTTACCGCTTTGGCGCCAACGTGGCAACGCGACTGGCTTACCTTGAGGTGCCGCGTCTGCGCGCGGTGGCGTCGCTCGGGCCGATGGTGCATCACGTGTTTGTCGATGCACAGCGCCAGCAGCAACTGCCGGATATGTATATGGACATGCTTGCCAGCCGGCTGGGCATGTCGTCGACCTCCGACAGCAATCTGCGCATCGAGCTCAACCGCTATTCGCTCAAAGTGCAGGGCCTGCTGGGCCGCCGGACGCCGGTGCCGATGCTGGCCGCTTACTGGCCCAACGATCTGTTCAGCCCGGAAGAGGAGGCGCAGCTGATCGTCAACTCCTCGGCGCAGGGCAAGGCGCTGGCGATTCCCGCCACGCCAGTGTTTGCCAGCTTTGATAAGGCGCTCAATCAGATTTGCGACTGGCTGGCAAAACAGTTGCAGCACTAACTGGCGAAATACGCAGACTCTGCTACAACTTATCTTCGGGAAAATACGTGCGGTGGCGTTTTGCCGCCGCGCTGCGTTTTATACGGTTTATTTGAGGGAGAGAGTTAGCATGACGTTACCGAGTGGTCACCCCCGTAGTCGCCTGCTTAAGCGCTTCACCGAATTGGGGCCGTACATCCGTGAAGGACAGTGTGAAGAGACGCGTTTCTTCTTTGATTGCCTGGCAGCGTGCGTCAACGTCAAACCGGCGCCGGAAAGCCGCGAGTTCTGGGGCTGGTGGATGACGCTGAACGCCTATGAAGATCACTTCACCTACGAATATCACTTCGGCCTGTTTGATAAAGACGGCGACTGGAGCGTGGCCGCCATCAAGGGCAAAGAGAACAATGAGAAAGTGGAGAGCACGCTGCGTAATTTCCACGAGCGCCTGAAAGCCACGCTGCATGAGTTTAAGCTTGATCTCAGGCCCGCGGCGGGGTTCAAAGAAGAGCCGGTTAAACTCAGCGCCTGAACCTGAGTCAGACCTGAATAAGAAAGAGCCGGTGATGAGCCGGCTCTTTTTTTACAGACACAGACAGGGTAATGCTGAAGCTTAGAACTGGTAGGTCAGACCGACCGCCACCACGTCATCGCTGTTGATGCCCAGCGGGTTGTTGTCATCCAGCTGGTTGATTTTGTAGTCAACCATGGCCGACATGTTTTTGTTGAAGTAGTACGTCATCGCCACGTCGACATATTTCACGATGTCCGCATCGCCAATGCCTTCAATGTCTTTGCCTTTGCTCTGCACGTAGCCCAGCGATGGACGCAGACCGAAGTCGAACTGATACTGTGCAACCACTTCAAAGTTCTGCGTTTTATTCGCCACGCCGCCTGTGATTGGCGTCATGTTACGGGTTTCAGAGTAGGTCGATGCCAGGTAAATGCTGTTCGCATCATATTTGATGCCCGCGCCCCAGGCTTCCGCTTTGTCACCACGGCCCAGACGGGTCGCCACGTCCTGCGAGTTGGTACGGTCAGCAGAGGAGATCGCACTCATCAGGCTGACACCGCTATCGCCGAGGGTGTAACCCAGTGACGCACCGTAACCGTCGCCGTTCTGCTTAGGAATCTCTGAACGGCCGTTGGCGCTGGTGGAATCGTTCTTGCCCTGATACTGCACCGCGAAACGCAGGCCATCAACCAGACCGAAGAAATTGCTGTTGCGGTAAGTAGCGACGCCAGAAGTACGGCCCAGCATGTAGGTGTCGGTGTAGGCGCTGTCGCCACCGAATTCTGGCAGCACGTCGGTCCATGCCAGCACATCGTAAACCACGCCGTAGTTACGACCGTAATCAACAGAGCCGTAGTTACCAAACTTCAGACCGGCAAAGCCCAGACGGGTTTTGTTACCGATGTTAGCGTCGGTGTTGGTTTCCGCGCGGTTACCCTGGAACTGATATTCCCACTGACCGTAGCCGGTCATCAGGTCGTTAATCTGCGTCTGCCCTTTGAAGCCGAGACGGATGTAAGTTTTGTCGCCGTCAGCGGCTGCGTTGTCGCTGAAGTAGTGCATGCCTTTCACACGACCGTACAGATCCAGTTTGTTACCGTCTTTGTTATAAACTTCTGCGGCTTGTGCGGTTGAGGCCAGAGCCAGCGCGGAAACGATGAGTGCCAGTGTGCTTTTCTTCATTTTGCTATCAATCCCAATGAGTAAAATTTGTTGTACCCGTGAAAAGGTTTGTAAAACACGGGACGTTTTACCGACTGGCAATGAAGGTTTTATGACATTTTTTCTGATTTCTTGTTAATCGCGAACTTTTGGTCTACCCGCTTGTCAGGCGTTTTTTGTGCTTTTCCCCTTGCCGCTGTTGGCTTCCTTGCTGACTCCTGTTAAAACGTCCCTTCGCAGATTTTTTTCTTACATGGCAGGAAAAACATGAGTGGCAGTCAGACCCTGGTGGTCAAATTGGGTACCAGCGTCCTCACCGGCGGATCGCGCCGGCTGAACCGGGCGCATATGGTGGAGCTGGTTCGGCAGTGTGCACAACTGCACGCCGCCGGTCATCGCATTATCATCGTCACCTCAGGCGCGATTGCCGCCGGTCGCGAACACCTTGGTTACCCGGAACTGCCACCGACCATCGCCTCAAAGCAGCTGCTGGCTGCGGTGGGGCAGAGCCGTTTAATCCAGCTGTGGGAGCAGCTGTTCTCCATCTACGGTATCCATATCGGGCAGATGCTGCTGACGCGCGCCGACATGGAAGATCGTGAACGCTTCCTCTACGCGCGCGATATGCTGCGCGCGCTGCTCGACAACCATATCGTGCCAGTGATTAACGAGAACGACGCGGTGGCAACCGCGGAAATCAAGGTCGGCGACAATGACAACCTGTCCGCGCTGGCGGCGATGCTCGGCGGTGCCGATAAACTGCTGCTGCTGACCGATCAGCCAGGTCTGTTTACCGCCGATCCGCGCACCAATCCCGAGGCAGAACTGATCAGCGATGTGCATCAGATTGATGATGCGCTGCGCACGCTGGCTGGCGGCAGCGTCTCCGGTCTCGGCACCGGCGGCATGGCCACCAAACTGCAGGCGGCGGATGTCGCCTGCCGCGCCGGCATTGACGTCATCATTGCGGCCGGCAGCCGCCCGGATGTGATCGGGGATGTGCTGCACGGCAAACCGGTGGGGACGCGCTTCCACGCGCAGCAGTCACCGCTGGAAAACCGCAAGCGCTGGATCTTCGGCGCGCCACCGGCGGGTGAGATCACCATAGACGACGGCGCGCTGGCGGCGGTGCTGGAGCGCGGCAGTTCGCTGCTGCCGAAAGGCGTCCGTGACGTGCAGGGCAATTTCTCGCGCGGCGAAGTGATCCGCATTCGTAACCTGCAGGGGCGCGACATCGCCCACGGCGTCACGCGCTATAACAGCGATGCGATGCGCATGATCGCCGGTCATCACAGTCAGGAGATTGGTGAGATCCTCGGTTACGAATATGGCCCGGTTGCGGTGCACCGCGACGATATGATCGTCAGTTAAGGAGCGGATAATGTTAGAACAGATGGGTAAAGCGGCGCGTGAGGCGTCGTACAAACTGGCGGAGCTCTCCACCGAACAAAAAAATCAGGTACTGCTGACTATCGCCGATCGGCTGGAAGCGGAAAGCGCCGACATTCTGGCGGCTAACCAGCAGGATCTGGCCGATGCGCGCACTAACGGCATGAGTGCGGCGCTGCTCGATCGTCTGACGCTCAACCCGCAGCGCCTGAAAGGCATCGCGGATGACGTGCGCCAGGTGTGCCGTCTGGCCGATCCGGTTGGCCAGCTGATTGACGGCGGGCTGCTCGACAGCGGCCTGCGCATTGAACGACGTCGCGTGCCGGTCGGCGTGATTGGGGTGATCTACGAAGCGCGCCCGAACGTCACGGTCGACGTGGCGTCACTGTGTCTGAAAACCGGCAACGCGGCGATTCTGCGCGGCGGCAAAGAGACCTGGCGCACCAACGCCGCCACAGTGCGGGTGATCCAGAACGCGCTCACTGAACATGGTTTACCGGCAGCAGCGGTGCAGGCGATTGAGAACCCGGATCGCGAACTGGTGAATCAGCTGCTGAAGCTGGATCGCTACGTTGACATGCTGATCCCGCGTGGCGGCGCCGGGCTGCACAAGCTGTGCCGCGAAAATTCCACCATTCCGGTGATCACCGGCGGTATCGGCGTGTGCCATCTCTATCTCGACGAAACCATGGAGACGGACGCCGCGCTGGAGGTGATTGTTAACGCCAAGAAGCAGCGTCCCAGCGCCTGTAACTCGCTGGAAACCCTGCTGATTCATCGCGGTCAGGCTGAGCGTTTCATTCCGGCGTTTCTGCAGCGTATGGCGCAGGAGAACATTGCGCTGCACGCCGACGAAAACGCGCTGGCGCTGCTGCAGCAGGGGCCGGCCAGCGTGGTGGCGGTGCAGATGCACCAATACGACGATGAGTGGCTGTCGAACGATCTGAACGTCAAGCTGGTGGCGGACCTCGATGAAGCGGTCGCGCACATCCGCGCGCACGGCACCCAGCACTCCGACGGCATTCTGACGCGCAGTATTGGCAACGCCAATCGCTTCGTGAATCAGGTCGACTCATCGGCAGTGTACGTCAACGCCAGCACCCGCTTTACCGACGGCGGCCAGTTCGGTCTCGGCGCTGAAGTGGCGGTCAGTACGCAGAAACTGCATGCGCGCGGTCCGATGGGCCTCGAAGCGCTCACCACCTACAAATGGATTGGCTGGGGCGACGATACCCTGCGCCGTTAGTTTTCTCTCCGGCATCATAATGGGCACCTGACGCGGTGCCCTTTTTGATCGCTTTCGATCCAGTTATTTCCAGAGCTTTTCGTTTTATTCCTGTCATCTGTGGCGCGCCTGCGGCTTTTCGCCCATTTTTTGCTGTGGGTGCTGGTCTCAGCGTTACAGAACAATCCTGAAAACCCCAGCCAGAACAAGCTGTCAGAGATTCATTACTGGTTTCCACCAGGGCGAAGAGGATAATGATCGTCCAGCTTTATTGATAAAAGCGGTTGGGTAGTAAACTAGCGGTAATATAAAATGAACTGGTAGCAAAAATGAAAATAACATTCAGTCTTTTACTGATGGCAGACTATTAACTGATGGTTAAAAAAGAGAGTACGAGACAAGCTTTTACTGCCAGGCTGATTGCCGCATGCGAGAGCGCGGGAATTGTCGGACATGGACGGAACAAACAGGTCGCTCAGGCACTGCAACAACGGGGATGCAGGATCTCAACTCCAGGGGTCTGGAAATGGTTTAACGCGCAATCCATTCCGGATGACAGTAATCTGCTGGCGCTCAGCCAGCTGTTAGGCGTGCGCGTGGAGTGGCTGCAGTTCGGCATGGAAAAACCGGATGTGGCGCTTGCCCGTCAGCGCCTGATCGATCCGCAGCACATGTTCCGCGTCGAAAGCCTGGACATCGGGCAACGCAGCGCACAGGGTATTGTCGCGCGCGACGAACTGGTCGAGACCATTCAGGCGATTGAATACGGTCTGGATGAGGCGCGCGTGCTGTTTAACGGTCGTCCGGCCGAAAATATCCGGCTGATTGCCCTGAACAGTGACTCCATGGCCGGTACTTTTGCTCCGCGCGATCAGCTGTTTGTCGATATCAGCGTGCACCGCTTCGACGGCGACGGCATCTATCTGTTCAATCTCGACAACCAGCTCTACCTCAAGCGGCTGCAGTTACAGCACAAGAAGGTGGCGGTGATCTCCGACAACAAACGCTACGAGACCTGGTACCTGACGCTGGACGAAGCGGCGTCGCTGCAGGTGATTGCCCGCGTCATCATGAGCCAGGCGCGTGACTATCAGATTCTGGGCTGAGCAGCAGTGCGTTAACCGGCAAAAAAATAATCCGGCTGAAATCAAAAATTTAACTGTCGGTAAATAAAAAATTAACTGTCAGTGTTTGCCAATGCATTAGAACCTGTTAATAATTTGACCATAGATGGACGACATCTCTGCTCCCGGATGAGCCCGCTCTTAAACAATTGAGGCGCTGCACAAGCGCGAGACAACCCACCCAAAGTCAGTGAATTTTGGGATGGGGTGGATACGCACTTAGCAGCGTCGTCAGTTGTCCTCTGCTTTCACTCTCCTCTGCTTATACCTGGCCGTTTTTTACGGCCGGGCAAGCCAGTTGCGGGTGATTGCAGAGGGGCCACGGACGTCCCGGTCTGTGCCGAATCGCCGTGCTCACCACCCCATCGCCAAAGACTCATTCACAGGAGGAGTTATGGCGATTATTCAATATGGCAAATCAGTCTTTAGCGGAAACGCGCGCACCCGTCGCCACCGGCGGCGTCAGCCGCTCAGCCGCCTGAAGCGCAGCATCGACAGTGCCCTGGGCCTGGAGTGTGATGAGATCACCCTGCGCACCGCCGAGCGCATCTGCCAGCGGGAAATCCGCTCCCGGGTAGACCGCGCAGTACTGGCGCCTACGCGGCCCTGCAACGACAACCCCAGCTTTGATAACTGCTGTTTGCCCCACGTTCATCTGTACGCCGTGCGTTAATTCTCTGCTGTTTTCCCAGTTCTGAACGGAACGTTTCACCTTTCCTCACTGTTTAGTTGCGCTTGAGCGTTGCGCTTAACGGCTGCCTGTCGCCCGGCGCAACCGATCAGCGAGGTTTATGTGTTGTGGTTATTTGCGCAGCTTTTCATGCCGTTGCGCCCGTCAAAGAGGAACCGTTATGAGCCAAATCATTGCCATTTTGAATTTCGAAGAGGGATACCGCGAAGCGCCTTACCTCGACACGCAGGGGTTTCCCACCGTTGCGGGCGGTATTCGCATCGGGCCGAAAGGCGCGTCGCTCAGCCACTATATCTTCCGCGTGCCGCGCCGCGTTGGCGACGTGTGGAAGCAGTGCATCGTTGAGGGCAAGGTGCAGGAGATGCAGCAGCGCGCGCTGCTGCAGCAGGCACTGAGTCAATGCAATGAAGCGCGCAGCGATGTGCTGATCAGCATGGCCTACCAGATGGGCGTTGACGGTCTGGCGCTGTTTCGCGGCATGCTCACCGCGGTGACGCAACGCGATTTCGACGCGGCGGCGAACGCCATGCTCGACAGCCTGTGGGCGCGGCAAACTGCGGGGCGCGCCCGGCGTCATGCCGAAGTGATGCGCACGGGCACCTACGACATTTATCGGGGGCTGTTATGAACATGCGCTGGCTGTTGTTCGTTATCGCCGTACTGGCGGCCATCATCCTGCTGCTGTTGCTGCAGCGCTTCACCACGCTGGAGTTTGTTAAACACGCGCGCCTGCTGTTTAAAACCTGGTCGGTGTGGCTGGCGTCGCTGGGTTCGATGCTCAGCGCCTGGGTGCAGTCTTTTCCCTCGTCAGCGCTGGATGCGTGGAACGCGCTGCCGGCGGATATCAAAGAGATCCTGCCGCACAACTATCTCGGCCTGATCGGCGCCTTCATGGTGGCGATGGGCGTACTGGCGCAGTTCGTACGTCAGAAGAACCTGGTGGAGCAGAGAAAAACGCTGGAGGACAAACCATGAGCTTTCTTCTTTCTCAGCTTGCCGGCAGCTGGCACTGGCTGGCGGCGATTGGCGGCGTGATTGCCGCGCTGATTGCCAGCTACGCCGGCGGCAAAAAAATCGGCAAGGTGCAGCAGCAGGCGAAAGCTGATGTTGCGCAGGCCAAAAAGACCGCCGCGCAGGCGGTTGAAGTTAATCAGCAGCAGCAACAGCTGCGTGAGGAGGCCAGACGTGTGGAAACCCGCAACGGTAATCTTGATGACGCTGCTGCTCGTGACAAGCTGCAGCAGTCGAAATACCACCAACCCTGAGGCGCCCGTCGTTATCGACTCCGCCTGTTCGTTATTTTCCCCGATTTACACCCACGGCAATGACGCCGAACGCATGGACATTCGCACCGTGCGCGCCATCAACAACCACAACGATCTCTGGGACCAGCACTGCCGCCCGGCGGCGCACTGACGCTGTTCTCTCGCTTTGTATTGCAAACCTGAAATGCCGAGGAGGCTAAGATGATCGAAGTTAACTCTTTTGCTGAACTGCGTACCACTGTGCCGGCCAAAAACGGCGATCTGGCGTTCCTGCGCCGCTATAACCCGGACTCCACCTTCCGTGGCGGCGGTGATTTCACCGGCTTTATCGGCACCACCACGGCCGCCGATGACGGCGGTACGCTGGCGGTCGGCAATGGCTTTTACTGGAAACGCGTGATCAACGATCCGGCCGACGTCAACGTCTACCACTTCGGCGCGAAAGGGGACGGTTACGCTAACGATACCGACGCCTTTAACCGCATGCTGGCGTGGACGCAGGGCTACAGCGGTAATATCCGTGACCTGCCGGTGCGTTTCCCGGGCGGTAAATTCCTGATTAACCCGATCGACATCAGCGCTACCGAGATCGCCTTTTTTGGTCTGCAGGGGGATGACGTGGAGCTGGGTTCGCTGCCGCGCACCACCATCATCTCCGACAAAAGTGCCAGCACGGTGTTCAAAGTGAAGGCACGGCGGACCGCGATCAAAGGCATCACCTGGCACGGTCAGGCATCGGCCGACGTCACCACCAACAAAGGTACCATTACCGCCGAGATGTGTACCAACGTGCAGCCGTTCTTCGAAAACACCTGCATCGAAGGCACCACGTTAAATATTTACTGTTTCCGCGCGCAAAACAGCGGCGGCACGGTGATTAAAGCGCTGGATACGCTCGACAGTAAATTTGACCAGATCTACACGCTGTGGACCTATGGCCGGGTGTTTGACATTGGCTGGTCGAACTCGCCAAACGGCAAGTGGGACCACTCAACGGCTATCGAGATCTGCAACTGTAACTTCCAGACCGGCTATGGCGACGCCACGCTGTACATGCCGCGCGTGACGCAGGGCATCATGCGTAACGTGTGGATTGAGCACACGCGTAATCCGGGCGATCTGTCGGACGGTGCCTGGAGCATTGATACGCTGAACATTGAGGATTGCGGCACGCCGTTCAATCTCAATAATGCGCGCGTCATCATGCGCCAGATTGGCCTGCAGTCCGGAGCGAAGATCTCGAACGATCTGGCGGGCACGCGCTGGCTGTCGACCTTTGACTACGGCTATCGCCGCGAAGAGCATCACGGCACGCTGATCACCGGCTCATTCCGCGCGGGCTATTACAGCGGCCACAAAGTCACCAACAATACCGACACCGATAACTGGTATCGCCTTGGCCAGCTGTTCTTCCCGACGGCGAATCAGCAGTGGGTGATGGAGCTAATTGGTAAAGCCGACGCCACCCAGCCAACCGGAACGGCCGCCTCGCCGGTCAATCTGGCGGGCACCGGGAAAACGTGGATTAACCTGCAGCGGCTGGAAACGGTATGGGCTGACGCCTGCCATATGGGGCAGCCGGCGGTGCTGGATATTCGCTACAGCCGCGTCGGCACCACGTATGCCGTGGTGTGGGTGAAGCTGCGCGCCAACAGCGGCGACACGCTGATTAACCTGAAGACTACCGGTCCGACGCGTTTTGAAGCCGGCTCATGCTCGCTGTTCCAGCCTGATTTCTCGGTGGTGACGGATACCACCAAAATGGGCACCCTCAAACCGGCGGCGCGCTTTGGCCTGCACAATGGCGTCGCGGGTATTGGGGCTAACGAGAAAGGCGTGCTTACCGTCGCGACGGCAGCAGGTACGCCGACCAATAAAACCACGCCGACGGGCTTTGTGCTGGTCAATATCAACGGTGTCGATCGTAAGCTTCCTTATTACGATTGAGGCCAGCACCTTTTGGCGAGGCTGCGGCCTCGCCTTTTTTTGTGTCTGGCGCGAGAGGGCGCTATTCGCGGCGGTTTCTCCGCGTCAAAATCGTAAGACCAGCCCGGGTGATGCTGAAAAACGCAGCACTTAACCGGCACCATCTTGACTCATCCCCCCGATTTTTCTATGTTTACTCCCCGTAGTTCCCGCCTCAATGCCGGTATAGCTCAGTTGGTAGAGCAGCGCATTCGTAATGCGAAGGTCGCAGGTTCGACTCCTGTTTCCGGCACCACACAACCAAACCTTAAACATCAAGCCGACCAGTCAGGTCTGATGTAGCTACGTTTTATCACGAGTTTTTTGATTCATCAGACAGTATCAACGTAATTGGCACGGCTGATGCCTTAGCCGCTAGCAGACACAATATAAGGGCGGTCGTTAGCTTTTTCGTGTTCATTCCTCAGTTAGATAATAAGAGAATCCTTTTAAAGCTGCGTTTCTGAATTCACCTGTGAATACCAGTTACCCAAATCCAAATTAACGCGCTGTGTATCATGCGGTGCGGCTATGGCTAAAAACTCATCCCGCTTACCCCACCATTCGTTAATGATAAATTGTATGTGGTTGAGCGATAACCAGTGTCCGTCCTTAGTGCTCAAATCATGATTTACTGGAGCAAGTACGGCAATTGCCAGCAAGCCAAAGATCACCCTATCAGAAATTTGCACACTACCCGGCGCGGCTATCAAACTTGTGCTGTTAGTATCACCGTGGAGCACATCAGGCATTAATTCGAAACCCTCAGGTAGATCGTCACCGTGACCATGTGCACAGCGGTGGACACCATAAATTACCTCAGCTGTGTCAGGCCATTCGTCAGGCTTTTGGTCCGCAGAGATCTTAACAGGCCACTTTATTTGCTCAATGTCTAAACCAGGAAAAGACATTGGACGGAGGATAGAGTAGTTTTCGCGCAACGTTGTTATAAATCTCGTGCGGTGTCGGTACATTTCCGGGTGCGTTTTTTTCGAAGTACCATCAACGGCCATACATGCGTGTAGCATTGCGCCGTTCAAGTCGCCGATCAAAAAGTCGTCAATAGACTTACCTACCGAATAGCCAATACCGGCCATAAATCCCCCTCGTTAACTATTTAATTAAACCGCTCTATCACTCTGTGACATCATAAATACACCTCGATGTGAGCAATGTTTTCATCTCTATTTAAATATCTCGAAGCGTTAGATTTAAAAAATAATATGTCAAATATTATAGATGTATTGAGTGGGAAAGAGAATGCACTATTTATGACTATCAACAAAAAAATTAGGGTTTTATAAGCTCGTTATAATAGAATTTGAGTCAGATGCTTATTTCGGTGGTGATGATGGTGGCTTAAGATTACCATCATAATGAATTTTCTTTTTTCATTGTAAATTTAAAATTATTTCCAGTTTCGTTAATAACTTCCAGCGTCAGCTGACCCTCTGTATGCTTTGTTATTTTATAAGCCTGGTTTTATCCATTGGCCATATCATCTTCAATAGTTGGTAATTTTTTATTGTTAATCATTTCCATTTTAATTGGGTCAACTTCAAGGTTATTAAATACCAGCTTAACAGGCCTTGTTTTCAAAATATTTAAAGATGTAATTAACTCCTTATCATATAGTTCCCAGTCTCCTGCACCATCAGAAAGATAATCAATAAATATATCCTTTCCTGAAGCAGATGAGTTAATGGATATATTACCGTGGAAGTTATATTTTCCATTTGAAAAAAATGTTGTTTTGCCATTAACCCTAACGGTATTTCCTTTTTCAGTATAAGAATAGTCAGAGAGCCAGCTTCCCATGATATTGTCATGTCTCTGAGTGGAAGGGCCAGTCGGGTTGTAGTGAGCATAGATTGCGAATGCTGTCGCAATAATCCCACATAAAGACCCCATCACGCCTAAAGTTTTAAGGAATGCAATTTTTTTCAATTTCATGAAATATCACCCATAAAATATACATCATTATAGGGGTAATTTTATCATCATATGGATGTGTTTAACATAGTTAATTAAGCCTTAACTCATCGTGCTAAAATTTTCTTATTTTCTATTTCTATACCTTAATTTTCTAAGGCTGTCATTAATGGGTTTTTCATAGAAGTGATAAAGTATGCAACTTATTCCTATCGTTATACCCATCGTGAAGGCCATGAAGAAAAATGTCGAAGCCATGCTGTCCAGATTATATTTATAATTATTGCTTGCCACGTAAATGCAAATCTGGTGTATCATATATAGCGAGAATGAGGCTTCACCTAAAAAAACTACTGGCCTGTAACTTATGACCCGTGAAATTACTCCCTTTCCATAAGAAAAAATGTAGACGATAAACATCATCGGTATGAGATAAAACAGGTCGTAACGGTACTTCATGCCAACGTTTTTCATGCCATAAGCCATCGCGGCTGTCAGGATGATTAGCGATCCAAACTCCATAGCGGTGGCAAATTTATCTCTGACAATTAACTTACCCGTATCGTATAAACGAAATAGTAGCATTCCGGCCATAAAATCAATTACGCGAAATGCAGGGTTGATGTAATAAGTCCATCCAACGTATTTAGCTGTGTCCGGGATAGCGATCATGTGGTAAACAATCAGCGCTAACATCATCCCAAAAAAAATGATTAATTGCTTGTTGTTCAGTGTCACCAGAAATATAAAGGCAACATAGAAAAACATCTCAGCTGACACGCTCCACGATACCCCGTTAAAGCTAAAAAAATACTGTGGATCTGGAATCAAGCTTTGTACTAAAAAGAGGTTGTAGGCGAACTGATCGAGATGTATTAAACCATAATTATATGAAGGTATATAAAAATATATAGCAATAAAGAGAGTTATGATATGTACCGGGTATAATCTTGCTATACGATTATAAAGGAAATCTGAGACTTTAAATTCCCGTGCTTTGCAATGCTGTTTATGACTATAGGAAATAATAAATCCAGACAGGACATAGAAAAAGGTTACTCCGACAAAACCTTCAAAAAGAATTGAACTAAACCAATTGATTATATGGTTTTTTGAGTCATTCAGCATATGAAAGTGATGCAAAAAAACGCCAAAGGCAGCAATAAACCTTAGTGAAGTTAGAGAATTCAACCTCATTATAATCCCTTTAGTTAATCATCTTGCAGACATAACCAGGTCCTATCGTCTTTTAGGTTTCGCAGAGGTTGCTTATTGCCCAGGACTGCGTTGCATAATTGAGTAACGCTTGTGTTTATTTAAATCAACAGGCGCGACAGTACCGTTTTGTGAAGAGTTGAATGCTAATGATCATCTTCAGGTAATATATTGATCGTTATCAAAAGGAGGCGAAATAAGCGCCGGCGAAGGGCGGGCGCGTACAGTATCAATAAATATTGAGCTAAGACGTAAGTGCTGTTAGAAAGCCGATGAGTGTAGATAGTCACGAAAAACCGGCGCGGTGGCCGGGTTCAAAGATCAGCAAGGGCGACGTCTCTGGCTGCAAATCTCAAATCCCCACGCATAGTGAACAACTCATGGTACGGGGATGTGATGAATGAACTGATTTTTATTCAGGCAGATGCTCAATGATATCTCTTATTGAGCGCCGCAGTGTGATCAACTGCGGCGTTCATATCTTCCTTAACCAGCAATCAGCGCCCTTGGTTCCAGAAACGCGCTGATACCCGCCTGACCCATCTCCCGGCCTATGCCAGAGTGGCGGAAACCGCCGAACGGCGCGCGTGGTTCGTGAGCCAGCGTGTTGATCATCACGCGGCCGGCGATCAGCTGTTCTCCTACGTTGCGCGCATGCTGTTCATCCGCACCGATCACCAGTGCCGACAGGCCGTAATCGCTGTCGTTGGCCATGGCGATGGCTTCGGCTTCATCGCGGTAGGTCAGGATGCTCAGCACCGGGCCAAAAATCTCTTCGCGCGCCAGCGGCATTTCATTGGTGACATCGCTGAACAGCGTCGGGCGGATATACCAGCCGTGGTGCAGCCCGTCCGGGCGGCCGCTGCCGCCGGTCAGCAGGCGCGCGCCCTGTTGTTCGCCAAGCGCAATATAGTGCTGCACGCGCTGCCACTGCTTCTCGTTGACCATCGGCCCGATGGTGGTGCGCGTGTCAGCCGGATCGCCGGAGACCTCCGCAGCGACCGCCGCCGTCAGCGCCTGTTCGAACTCGGCCTTGCGCTGCTCCGGCACCAGAATACGCGTGCCGGCAATACAGGCCTGGCCGCTGTTGATAAAGCCAGCCTGAACCGCCAGCCCGGCCGCCTGCGCGGCATCGGCATCCGGCAAAATCAGCGTCGGTGATTTACCGCCCAGCTCCAGCGTGACGCGTTTAAAAGTGTCGGCGGCGCTACGCAAAATCGCTTTGCCGGTGGCGGTCGAGCCGGTGAAGGAGATTTTCGCCACCTGCGGACTGCGGCTCAGGGCTTCACCGACGCTGGCACCGCGTCCGGTGACGATATTAAACACCCCCGCAGGCAAACCGGCGGTGTGTAGCGCCCTGGTGATCACCTGGGTCTGCAGCAGGCTGAACTCGCTGGGTTTGATCACGGCGGTACAGCCTGCGGCAATCGCGGTTGCCAGTTTGTGGCAGATAAAGCCCGCGTTGCTGTTCCATGGTGTGATCAGGCCGGCAACGCCGAGCGGCAGCATCTGCACCTGCGCGCGGCCTGCCTGTTGTACAAACGGATAGCGTTTCAGCTCTTCAATTACCTGCAGAATCACATCAGCCGGATAGCGGCTCATCCACTCGGAGCGTGCGGTGGGCGCGCCGTACTCCTCAAGGATCGCCGCACGCAGCTCGCTTTCGGCGCGGTTAACCGCATGGTACATCTGTTCCAGCAGGGAAATGCGCTGCGCCACCGTGGTCGCGGCGAAGGCGGGAAACGCCGCCGCGGCTGCCGCAATCGCGCGTTCAGCATCCTGCGCATCGGCCAGACGCGCTTTACCGATTACGCTGCCGTCGGCAGGTTTGATAATATCCAGCCATTCATCGCCGTCAGGAGTGACAAACTGGCCGTTGATATAGATGTGTTCAATCATGTGCATGGCTATGCTCCTTTGCATGTTGCGTGGCGGCAAAATAGCACGCACCACCGGCGGCGATAATCCGCCTCCGCCTGCAAAGGGTATTGCGCAAAACGGAATAATTGATGAACCGGACAGGTCTGACTGAACTGGAAATTGTGCTGGCGGTCGCGCGGCGCGGCACCTTTAAAGCGGCGGCCAGCGAGCTCGAGATGTCGCCTTCGGCGGTGACCAATGCGGTTGCCGCGCTGGAGAAACGACTGGGCGTGCGGCTTTTCAACCGCACCACGCGCAGCGTCGCGCTGACCGATGCCGGACGGCGTTTCAGCGAGAAAATTGTGCCAGCGCTGGCGATGATCCGCAGCGCGGCTGAGGAAGCCGGCAGCGATCCGGGCGATCCGGCCGGTATGCTGCGTCTCAACGTGCCGCCGGAGAGCAGTGCACTGTGGTACGCATCGATATTGCTGCCGTTCCTGCAGCGCTATCCACGCATTCGCGTCGATATTTACAGCCAGAAAGAGCGGGTGGATATCGTGGCCGACGGCTTCGATGCCGGCATTCGGCTGGCAGAGGACGTGCCGGGCGATATGATTGCCGTCAGGCTGACGCCGGAAATGCGCATGATTGTGGTGGCCGCGCCAGCTTACCTCGCACACGCGGGCACACCGCAGACGCCAGAGGCGCTCGATCAGCATCAAACCCTGTGTATGCGCATGGCGGACGGCAGCGTTTACCGCTGGGAGCTGAGCCAGCAGCAACAGCGTTATCGGTTGCAGGGCGAGCCGCGTATGGCGGCCAGCGACATGAGCGCCATCCACCAGGCGGCGCTGGCGGGTCTGGGCATTGCCTGCATGACGGAACAGCAGGTTGCGGCGGATGTGCAGGCGGGCCGACTGGTGCACCTCTTGCCCGGCTGGCAGGTGCCCCTCGGTGCGCTCTGCCTCTACTATCCGGGACACCGGCTGGTGCCGCCGGCACTGCGGGCGCTCACCGACTTTGTGCGTGAGCAGCGTGATGCTTCTGCCTCATCTGAAGCCGGATGACGTCCTTTATCAGGCGTTCAGTAACTTCAGCACCTGCTGCGGCAGCTGATTAGCCTGCGCCAGCAGGGCGCTGCTGGCCTGCTGCAGAATTTGCTGGCGCGACAGGCTGGAGACTTCCGTGGCGTAATCCGCATCCTCAATACGGGAGCGCGATGCCGCAATCGCGGCGGTCGCGTTACCCTGCAGCGTTTGCGCCGAGAGCAGCCGGTTAGCAACGGCGCCCAGGCGGGTGCGCTGACTGTCGATTTGCCCGATAGCGCGATCCAGCGTGGCAAGCGGATCGTCCGGATGCTTCAGGCGGATCTCTGAACCGGTCTCGGCCACGCGCAGCGTCGTAAAGTTGGTGGAGGCATCGGTCACTGACGACAAAGCCGCCTGGAAGTAAATCTGCACGTCACCCACGCCCTGCAAGGTTTTCAGCATCAGGTTGCCGCTGCTGTCACTGCGGACGAAGGTGGCGGTTTTATCCAGATTGCCGTTCGGCACATCCATGTAGTAATTGCCGTCGGCGTCGAGTTTCAGCACATCATTACTGCTGTTGCCATCGACATCGGTATAGCGCACATCCACATTGGCCGGATCGAGCGTGATGTAAGAGGTGCCGGTCACGCTGTTTACCGCACTGAAGCTGTTAATGCTGCTGGCGCTGGTCGCGACGATGCTCAGGGCATTACTGGTGCCATCCGAGGTCGCGCTGACGGCGGCGTTGTAATACTGGTAGTTACCGCCGCCGTTATCCACTTCCATTACATACTGCCCGCCGCTGGTGCGCAGCAGACGGCCATTGCTCACCGCGTTGCCGCTGGCATCGCTAAAGCTAAGGCTGGCGGTGCTGGTGTCGATCGCTGGCGTGTCGGTCACCGTGGTCGGCAGGGTGGCGAAATCGCTGTCGGATTTGGCGGCACCGCCGGTCATGCGTGCCGTTACCGCGCCGCTGCTGCCAAAGCTGAGCGTGGCCGGATACCAGCGGTTGTTCTGCTCAATATAATACTGGCCATTATCCTGCGTTAACGTGGCTGCGGGCGTGGTGCTCAGCGCGCTGCCGCTGCTGTCCTGAAAATTAACCGCCGGGATGGTGCGCGACGCAATGCTGCTGACGTTGCTGTACAGCGGCGCCGGATTGCTGCGGCTAATCGAGACGTTACCGGCAGCCGTGGCGGTGTCCCAGCGCGCACTGACGGCGGCCAGATAATAGACCGGCTTGCCGTCGGCGTCGCTGCTCTGCACGTACTGGCGGTTATCACCACTACTGCGCACCAGCTGCGGTGAGCCGCTGGCGGGCACATAGTTTACGGTGATCGCCGGGTTGCTGAACGCCATATTGGTGGCGAGGCCGGTGAGGGTAGTGACATTGGTCACTTTGCCGCTGATGCCGCTGATCACCAAATCCTTAAGTCCCAGCGCCTCCACGCTGAAGCCGGGCGCCGACAGGTCGAGACTGATTTTCTCGTTGTCATTAGCGCCAACCTGGAATCCCAGCTTACCGGCGCTGCCATCCAGCAGCCTGATGCCGTTAAAGCTGCTGCTGGTGTTGAGCCGGTCAATCTCTTTCAGATTGAGGTTAATCTCTGCCTGGATGGCGTCCGAGTCGCTCTGCGAATTGGTGCTATTTAATCCCTGAACCGCCAGCTGGCGAATCCGCTGCAGGCGGTTATTGATCTCATCCAGCGCGCTTTCCGCGGTTTCGACCAGTGACAGGCCGTCACCGGTATTACGCTGCGCCACCGCCAGGCCGTTCTGCTGGCTGCTAAAACGGTTACCAATCGCCTGACCTGCCGCATCGTCACGCGCGCTGGTGATGCGCATACCCGACGATAAATGGCGGATCGCATCGCCCAGCGCCGCGCCACTTCTGGCAGATTGCTTGCTGGCGTTGAGGGCAGACAGATTGGTTTGCAGGCTGATCATTTCCGGGCTCACTGATAAATACACTGATAGCGTTATCGGCATTTACCGGCTTTCTTTAAAAAAATATTTGGCCTAAGTCACGTCAGCGAAGCGCTGATTGTTAAAATAAGCAGCATGAAATCGCGCTAAGTTGAGTTTGTGGTGCGGTAAGGATCTGTATTTTTCTGCACGACGCTAATTTATAGAGGCAGCGCTTGACGACTACTAAAAATAGCAGGTCAGCAGAATGAATAAAGATTATTACTGCTTAAGCGGGACGGCGAGGGCGTAACCCATTGCGATAACAACCGCTTAGGATGCTACTGGACTTATCCGCCGGTTTCCCTGCTCTTATTCCTGGTCAGCAGCGCGCGCCGCCCTTATCAATCGCCGCGGTTGCGCTTTATCCATGCTAATCAGTCAGCGTGAAATAAGGCGGCGGGGCGGGTGAGTAAATTCCGTTTTGGTCTGGAAGGCATTGACCTTATAACTGCGCCTGGTAAGAATGCGGTAAAAGTTTTGAATCAGATCGCAATTTTTGGCCTTGTGCCATTTGCAGTCCGGCTGCGATAGCCGGACTGAATTAACGCCACTTGCACCCCGCGCCGCGCAACACACATCGCGGCGTAATAAAAGTGCAGGGCATACAGCAAATATCGTTAATGTCGTGACGCTCGTTGCGAAGGCCCGTCGAAAGATGCACCTTTTCAACCGCGGTCGGCAGTTCCCGTTCTCCTGATGCGGCAAAAAATAGCTGGAGAGGTAGCGCCGATCAGGATAACGAATAAACCTCTATCTGATAAATGTTTTACCCGGCAGCAACGCAATAAATACGTTGCTGTGCAGGAGATGTTGGGGCTAACTGGCTGATAAATAACTGAACTCTGCGGAGTGCAGCGCCCCTTCTTTACGCCTGAAAATGCACCAAAGAGAATTCCAGCACGCTGGTCGCTGTAAGCCAGGGGCGGTAGCCTGCGGTTTTTAACCTTTAAATCGCCAGATAAACCTGACCTGAATATATAGCGAAATTCTTATCTGGCGCCAGCGAAAAATAGTCTTATTCCGGCGGTCATATTTTGCTGAGGAAACTCTGAAAACAGCGGTGTATTAATGTTAAGCCGCATGAAAGCATAGGCCGTTAAACGTTAAGCATTAACGGTTCAGTATCGATTTTTATTTGTCACGGCGGGTTCAACCCCCAATAAATTATGTTTTGAGGTCATATGCAAACTCCCGTTAACGACGTGCTGATTAGCGTCATTGTGCCGGTGTATAACGCCGCAGCTTATCTGGAAAGATGCATCGACAGCCTGCTGCAGCAGGATGAGGTTCGCTTTGAGGCCATTTTTATTAATGACGGCTCCAGCGATGACTCGCTGGCGATCCTGCAGCGCTACGCCGGTTATCCGCAGTTTCACCTTATCAGCCAGGCCAACGCGGGCGTCTCGGCGGCGCGCAACCGGGGCATTCGCGCCTCGCGCGGCCGGCTGCTGTGTTTTTTAGACGCCGATGACTTTCTGCCGCCCCAGGCCTTCTCGACGTATGTGCGGCTGATGAGTGATGAAACGGCGATGGTGGTGGGCGAGTCACAACACTTCAACCCGGACGGCGCACCGCTGGATTTTCCCGCCAACCGTGAGCAGGCGCACGCGCTGTCGGTGTCGGCGGCGATTAACGATCTGCTCTATTACCACCCGCGCCACGGTATCTGCGACAAGGTGTTTCGCGGCGATGTCATTCGTCAGCACCGGCTGCGGTTCAACGAAGAGATTGCCAATTTCGAAGACCTGCTGTTTGTCATGAACTACCTGCATCTGCAACAGGATCGCCAGGTAGTGATGACGCAGCGGGTGGTTTATCACTACGTCAAATCCACGCACTCCGCCACGCGTTCGGCGCTGCGGGAAAAACATTTCTCTTTTGCCCGCTCGTTCAGCGGCATGAAAGCATTTTTATCGAGCCAGCATTATCGCTGTTATTACCACCTCTATTTAAAAGTCACGGCGTCCTACATCCACAAAGGGCTGCACAGCGACAGCCTGAGCCGCGCCTTTATTGATGAATACATCACGCTCTATCGCCGCAGTTTCCGCAGCTGGTGCTCCGCCGGACCGCTATTAAATCCGTGGAGCCTGTACTTTGCGCTGTTTTTCATTAGCCCGCGCCTGGTTTCACGGCTGCGCCGGCTGGCAGAGAAATAATCGCACCGGAGGCGTTGTGAAAGACAAATTAAAAAACTCCATGTGGATGATTGCCGAAAAGCTGATTGCGGTATTCGGCCTGATCTTTGTCACCTCCTACGTGGCGAAATACGTCGGGCCCACCACCTTCGGCATTATCTCCATCGCCATGCTGGTATTTCAGTTTATTCAGACCATCGCACTGATGGGCAGCGATGTGATTTTGCTGAAACGCATCGCGCAGAATCATCACTCCGGCCTGCGCCTGATGATGGCGACCTTCCTGCTGGTACTGGTGCTGTATTGCGTGCTGTCGATTGTTGGCATGGCGATTATGGAAGAGGAGTGGAACGCCGACGCGCTGGTCTTTATCTGCGCGGCAGCCATTGCCTGCCTGTTCTCATCCATTGACCTGGTCAATATTTACAACGAAGCGAGGCTCAACGCGCGTCTCAATGTGATTGCCAACGTCATCGGTCTGGCGATCAGCCTGACGGTGCGCTTTCTGATCTCCTATTACCAGCTGGAACCGGCCTGGCTGGCGATTCCGATTGTGCTCGCCACCTTTATTCCTTTCACCATCAAGTTAACGCTGTTTCTGCTGTATGAGCGGCGTGCACCGCTTCCGGCGCTGCGCCACGTGAAAAAGTATTCGCGCTACATGCTGGTGTCCGGCATGTCGCTGATCTTCTCTGCGATTGCCGTTGCGCTCTATACCCGCGTGAATCAAATCAGCGTCTCTTATTTTCTCGGCGTGAAAGAGGCGGGCATTTTTTCCGTGGCGCTGACGTTGTCGACCGCCTGGGTATTTTTACCCAGCGCGCTGCTGGCGTCGTTTTATCCGGCATTTTTTGCCGAGCGGAATGACCAGCAGGCGATCGTCAAAGCGCAGAAACTGCATCTGCTGGTGATTGGCGTTTCCGCTGCGGTAATTGTGGCGATCTGGCTGCTGTCGGGCTGGTTTATTCGTGACTTCTACGGTGAGCAATATCTTGATGCCGTCGCGCCGACGTTATTACTCAGCCTCGGTGCGATGTGCGCGGTGCTGAGCAGCGTCATGGATCGCTTCATCATTAAATATAACGGCTATCGCTATCTGGTGAAGAAAACCTTCGCGGTATTAGTGATTTGCCTGCTGTCGTCGCTGCTGCTGGTGCCGCATTTCGGCTTAACCGGTGCCGCCATGAGCGTGGTATTAACCGAGTTTTTATCGTTCTCCCTGCTGAATTACTTTTTCCCGGCACAGCCGGTCATGCGTATTCATCTGATCTTTTTCAACCCCAGGAAACTATGGCAGCTCTTTAGCACTATCAAAACCTCAGACAGTAAAGAGAGTTTATCATGAATGAAAAAACGCTATTTAGTATTATCATTCCCGTCTATAACGCGCAAAACACTATCCGGCGTACGCTGCAAAGCGTATTAAATCAAACCTTCAGTAGCTATGAAATAATTGTTGTCAACGATGGCAGTCGCGATAACAGTGCCAGAATTTTGCAGGAATTTGCTCACTATCCGCAGGTTACGGTGCTTAATCAAATTAACGCAGGCGTCAGTGCGGCTCGTAATAGCGGGCTGCAGCAGGCCAGCGGGGAATATGTCCTGTTTCTCGATTCGGATGACTGGGTTGACGATAACTTTCTGATGAGTTTCAAACTCAATCTCAATGCCTGGCCGGCCGAAGCGGTGGACTTAATGGTCGGCAATCTCAACGACAACCGTATCGGCAAAGTCTCGCAGGCGGGATTCTTCAGCCAGCAGGATATTCCTTACGTGCTGGGCGAGCTGGAGATGAGCGACAACATTGGCTATCTGCATAATAAATGTTATCGCCGCCAGATTATTGACGATCTTCATCTGCGCTTCATGGAAGGCGTCTCGATGAGTGAGGACCTGCTGTTTAACCTGAAGTTTTTCAGCTGCGTCAGTAATTTTCTCATTACCCCAGGCGCGGCTTATCACTATGAGGATGTGGCGGGATCGCTGTCGAAACGTAAAGTGCAGTACAGCGAACTGAAAGTGCGTAAACAGTCGCTTACCGATTTGTACGATTCGATTGTGGAAAAGTACGCGTCGGGTAATCTCGACCATTTTTTAAAAGCGATCTCGAAACGCGTGCTGGCACTGGATATGCAGATTGTCACCGCCATGTATCACGCCTCGTTTTCACCTGCCGATATTGCGCAGGAAATTAATCAAATCAAGCGCGGAAAATATTCTAAAGGTATTTTTACGCTGCTGAATAAAAATGAAAAACTGAAGTACATGATTATCAATTTGAATACTATCACAGCGTACTATTTCCTTTACGCCCTCTACAGAATGCGGGCGTTCTGATTTTCAATTCTCCCGGCGTTATCCTCTGGCGAAGTACAGCATTGCCCGAGGCTAGCTGCCGGGGGAGTTTCCTTCACAGCGCTCTGCTGCTGGCAACATCCCCGCACTTCATTCTCCCGCTCACGTCCACTTCGCGCTGTGTCTTGCACTCCTGACGCTTCTCAGGTCAAATAGCGCCCCAGGCAATCGATTGCGTGCGTGTTTTGTGCGTTATTGTTGCTTTTATCGCCATCTCGCGCATTTTTACCGCCTTTGTGATGCATGTCTTGCGTTGCGGCAATCCACGCCGGGCAAAAACGGGTAGCATAGGCGCGTTTTGTTAAGCGACCGCACGCTGCAGGCCGCCGCGAATTTTTAGCCGTCGTTCCGGCTGCATTTGAGACAATTTTGGAGAGACAGATGGATAACTCACAAACCGGTACCCTTGGTACGGTGGAGGCGGCAGCAACCGGCTGGCGCAAGAGTGATACGGTGTGGATGCTGGGCCTGTACGGCACCGCGATTGGCGCAGGGGTACTGTTTCTGCCGATTAACGCCGGCGCGGGTGGGTTGATTCCATTACTCATCATGGCGATTCTCGCCTTCCCGATGACCTTCTTTGCGCACCGTGCGCTGACGCGCTTTGTGCTCTCCGGCAAAAATCCCGGTGCGGATATCACGGACGTAGTGGAAGAGCATTTCGGTGTCGGCGCCGGTAAGATCATCACGCTGCTCTACTTCTTTGCCATCTACCCGATCCTGCTGATGTACAGCGTAGCGATCACCAATACCGTGGACAGCTTTATTGTGCACCAGCTCGGGCTGGTATCGCCGCCGCGTGCGCTGCTGTCGCTGATTTTGATCGCTGGCATGATGACGGTGGTGCGCTTCGGCGAGCAGATGATTGTCAAAGCGATGAGCGTGCTGGTGTTTCCGTTTGTGGCAGTGCTGATGTTGCTGGCTGCGTATCTGGTGCCGCACTGGCACGGTGCGGCGCTGGAGACCTTATCGTTTGCGCAAAGCGGTAGCGACAGCAGTATCTGGATGACGCTGTGGCTGGCGATTCCGGTGATGGTGTTCTCCTTCAACCATTCGCCGATTATCTCGTCTTTTGCCGTGGCGAAACGCGCCGAGTACGGTGCCGGCGCGGAGAAGAAGTGTTCACGCATTCTCGCCAGCGCCCATCTGATGATGGTGGTGACCGTGATGTTCTTTGTGTTCAGCTGCGTGCTGAGCCTGTCGCCCGCCGATTTACAGGCAGCAAAGGCGCAGAACATCACCATTCTGTCCTATCTGGCGAACCACTTTAACGTGCCGATGATTGCCTGGATGGGGCCGATTGTCGCCATCGTGGCGATCACCAAATCGTTCCTCGGCCACTATCTGGGCGCGCGTGAAGGCTTCAACGGCATGGTGGCGAAGTCGCTGCGCAGCCGCGGCAAAACCATCACGCCGCAGAAAATGAATCGCCTGACCACGCTGTTTATGCTGCTGACCACCTGGCTGGTTGCCACACTGAACCCGAGCATTCTCGGCATGATTGAGACGCTGGGCGGGCCGGTGATTGCGATGATTCTGTTCCTGATGCCGATGTACGCTATTCATAAAGTCCCGGCGATGCGCCAGTACAGCGGCAAAGTCAGCAACCTGTTTGTGGTGCTGGTGGGGATTCTGGCGATTTCATCCATCGCTTATTCGCTGATGAATTAACAGCAGGGCGCGGTGCGCCGGACCCGATGCGCACCGCCAAGACAACGCCTGCGACACTGAACGGCCCCGTCTGACGCATGCAGATCGGGGCTGTCTGTTTTAAACCGCAGCGGTTTTAAACACGCTCATCGACTGCGCCAGACGATCGGCCTGCTCCTGCAGCGCCTGAGACGCAGCGGACGCTTCCTGCACCAGCGCGGCGTTCTGCTGCGTCACCGCTTCCATCTGCGTAATGGCCTGATTGATTTCACTGATGCCGCTGCTCTGTTCGCTGCTGGCGATGGTGATTTCGCTCATGATCTCCGCCACGCTGCTTACGCTATTGACGACCTCACCAATGGTCGAACCGGCGTGCGTCACCAGACGGCTGCCTTCATCCACCTTCGCCACTGAGTCTTCAATCAGCACTTTGATCTCTTTCGCCGCGGAGGCAGAGCGCTGCGCCAGGTTACGCACTTCGGTGGCGACGACGGCAAATCCGCGACCCTGTTCACCAGCGCGCGCCGCTTCGACCGCCGCGTTGAGCGACAGGATATTGGTCTGGAAGGCGATAGAGTCGATCACGCTGATGATATCGACAATCTTCTTCGAGGAGAGGGCAATCGCCTCCATCTTCACAATCACCTGCTCCATCACTTCACCGCCTTCTTTGGCGACGCCGGAAGTTTTCGCCACCAGCGAGTTGGCTTCGCGCGCATTGTCGGCGTTGTGCTTCACGGTAGCGGTCATCTGCTCCATCGCGGACGCCGTCTCTTCCAGCGAGCTGGCCTGCTGTTCAGTGCGCGAAGAGAGATCGATGTTGCCGCTGGAGATCTGGCTGGACGCCACGGCGATGGTGTCGGATCCGGCGCGTACATCGGAAACAATGGTCAGCAGGTTATCGTTCATCGCCTGCAGAGCCTGCATCAGCGCGCCCGTTTCATCTTTGCTGCGTATTTCAATGCGCGAGCTGAGATCGCCGGCAGCCACTTTGCTGGCGATGGTCACCGCTTCATTCAGCGGATGCACAATCGAACGGGTCAGCAGCCAGCCCATCACCACGGCAGCGAGAATGGCGAGCGCGGAGAACACCAGCGTGACTTCAATCGCCGTGGTGCCATCGTCGATAATGCCGGCGCCTTCCTGCTGGAGCTGCGAGGACTGGGAATCAGCAAATGCCACCGCCAGGTCGAGGTAGGCATTCTGCACGGCGGTAATTTTTTTCAGTACGTAGTAGCTGGCGTCATCGGCTTTACCGGCCCGCACCAGATCCAGCACCTCATTTTTCTGCTGTTCAAACTGCTGACTGGCAGCCAGCAGGCTGGCAATTTTCTTCTTGCCCACGGCGGTAATCTGAATCGCTTCGATCTTCTTCATCGCCGCGTTGGTACGGGCGGTGGCGTCTGCCAGCTGCTGAAAGCGCTGCACGTTGAACTGCGGTCGGGTGGTATCGATGACGATGCCGCGCAGGTATTTGATCTGATCGTTGACGCCATCGCGCACGTCAAAGCCGAGCCGCACTTTTACATAGCGATCTTCCACAATCGAAGTAATGCCGCTCTTAATGTTGTTGATCTTCATGATTGAGGTGATACCAATCACCACCAGTAGTGCCACCACTAAGCCAAAGGCGATGCCCAGACGGACGCCGACCTTCATATTCTTTAAGCTCAACATTGGATCTCCCCGCAATGCCAGAATGCTGTTGTATTAAAATGGAAACGCAGACGATGGGTCTGCAATATGTCGATGATGTGTAAAGGAAAGATTTTTTGCCATTGCGACGAGACGGGTCTGGCGCCACCAGCGCAGGCGCTAAAGTTATCGGTTGCTAATGTTTTAACTTTAATTTTTTAGGGATTTGTCACAAAACGGTTAAGAGGTCTTAAGGTTGATTAATCACTGGTCGTAATTAGCTGGCGTCACGGCCTGTGCCGGTGCGCAAAATTGCGCACCCTACAAAAACGCGCAGAGGCGGATGCGATATCTGCATTATCCCGTCGCACAAACCGTAGCGGCGCGATTCATCGCGCATTTTATTTCCCGCACCGCGGCGGAATGCGCAATAAATTGCGCCGCTACCACCCGTGCGGTCATCAGCGGCATCACATGAAAGGAATATTAGTCACCCGTGCGGTTATCAGCGGCATCTTATGAAAGGAATTTCTGCGCGATACGTCGCGCCATCATGATTCATTGCGGATGGGATATCTGCATTATCCCGTCGCACAAACCGTAGCGGCGCGATTCATCGCGCATTTCATTTCCCGCACCGCGGCGGAATGCGCAATAAATTGCGCCGCTACCACCCGTGCGGTTATCAGCGGCATCACATGGAAGGAATATCTGCGTGACACGTCGCGCCATCATGATTCATTGCGGATGGGATATCTGCATTATCCCGTCGCACAAACCGTAGCGGCGCGATTCATCGCGCATTTCATTTCCCGCACCGTGGCGGAATGCGCAATAAACTGCCCCCTGCAAAAAACGCGCAGAGACCCTGTAGGGTCACCATTCATGGTGACCTAAGACGATTAATAGATCAGTAAGACAGGATAAATACGTCGTTACGGTAACGCTGCTGAAGGCAGGCGAGCGGGCACAAAAAAGGCGCGAACATCGCGCCTGAGGGGATAATCGGTGTAAGCGCTTAGCGCTTCTTCTCCAGCACGCGATAAATCACGCTGGAAAGCTCGTTGATTTCAAACTTAGCGACGTAACCGTCAGCGCCCACTTTGCGCACGTGATCTTCGTTGGCGCTGCCTGAGAGCGAAGAGTGAATCACCACCGGAATCTGCCGCAGCGCGTCGTCGCGCTTGATGTTACGCGTCAGGGTAAAGCCGTCCATCTCCGGCATTTCGAGGTCGGTCAGCACCAGCGCGATTTTGTCGTGAATCGACTCGCCGTTAGCCTGCGCTTCTTTCTGCATCTCGCTGATTTTAATCCACGCTTCAAGCCCGGTATTGTGCATGATGGCCGGAATGCCCATGCTTTTCAGCCCCTGTTCCAGCAGCTGACGCGCCACTTTGGAGTCTTCAGCAACAATCGCTACCTGGCCGGGTTTAAGGTTGAAATTCTTCGCCGTCTCTTCGCTCGGCTCGACGCCACGCACCGACGGAATGATGTCATACAGAATCTGCTCGACATCGAGCACCAGTGCCAGATTGTTGCTCTGACCGTCGGTGTCCAGACAGGCGATGCTGGTGATGTTACGGCTGCCGATACCCGCTTCCGCCGTGTGCACCTGATTCCAGTCGAGACGCACAATGTTCTCCACCGATTCCACGGCAAATGCCTGGGTGCTGCGCGCGTATTCGGTCACCAGCAGCAGGTTGAGGCCGGTTTCCGGTTTGCAGCCGGTTACTGCCGGCAGGTCGATCACCGGAATAAACTGGCCGCGAATGCTGGCCATGCCGAGCAGCGGTGAATTCATGCCAGCGGCGCGGGTAATCGTCGGCATCGGCACAATTTCACGCAGTTTAAATACGTTGATGCCGTACAGCTCAGACTTGCCTTTCAGCCGATCGGAACCCAGCCGGAACAGCAGCAGTTCGAACTTGTTAGAAAGCGCAAGGTTGGCGCGTTCATCGATCTCTTTCTGAAAATTATCCATTGTGGCCTCGGGGCAGAATCTGGGCGGAGTAAAGGGCAGGGCAATAGCGCCATGATTAACTTATCGGCAGCGGAGGAAAAAAATGAAGGGAAGGGCGATGAAAATTTAGCGTAAGGGCGATCGCCCTCACGCTCACAACAGTTACTTCAGCAGAATCGCGCGCACGCTTTTGCCTTTGATCTTGCCCTCTTTCAGTTTGATCAGCGCTTTCTTCGCCTGCGCGGCGTCGATGGCGACATACGCATGGGTCGGGGTGAGATCGATTTTACCGATCTGATCGCCGCTGAAACCGGCTTCACCGGTCAGGGCGCCCAGAATATCGCCGGGACGCATCTTGGCTTTACGCCCACCGTCAATGCACAGCGTCATCATCGCCGCCGGCAGCGGCTGTGCGCCTTTGCCTTTCAGCGTGCTGGCCGGCTGCCAGTTGAGCTTCTGCTGCAGGTAATCTTCCAGCGCATGAGCGCGCACCATTTCGTCGGCCGCTACAAAGCTGACCGCCAGCCCCTGTTCGCCGGCGCGGCCGGTACGGCCAATGCGGTGAATGTGCACTTCCGGATCCCACGCCAGCTGGAAGTTAACCACCAGCGCCAGCGATTTAATGTCGAGGCCGCGTGCGGCGACGTCGGTGGCGATCAGCACGCGGATGCTGCCGTTGGCAAAGCGAATCAGCACGCGTTCGCGATCGCGCTGTTCCAGATCGCCGTGCAGCGCCAGCGCGCTGATCTGGCGATCGTTGAGCGCGGCCGCAATCTCATCGCATTCCCGTTTGGTGTTACAGAACACCACGCAGGAAGCCGGTTGCTGCTGGCTGAGCAGGGCGCTGAGCAGGTTGATACGCTCGCTGGCGCTGGCTTCAATAAACTGCTGCTCAATCGCCGGCAGTTCCGACTGCGCTTCGGTCGCTACTGCCAGCGCATCGCGCTGAAAGCGCTGACTCAGGCTGGCAATGATATCGGGCCAGGTGGCCGAGAACAGCAGCGTCTGACGCGAATCCGGCGTAAAGCCAATGATGGCTTCCATATCGTCGCGGAAACCCATCTCCAGCATGCGATCGGCTTCGTCCAGCACCAGGCTCTGCAACTGACTCAAATCGAGATTGTCACGCTTGAGATGATCGAGGATGCGCCCCGGCGTGCCGACCACAATATGCGGCGCATGCACCAGCGAGTCGCGCTGCGCACTCATTGGCTGGCCGCCGCACAGCGTCAGGATCTTGATGTTGCGGGTGAAGCGCGCCAGCTGACGCAGCACGTTGCTGACCTGATCGGCCAGTTCGCGCGTCGGGCACAGCACCAGCGCCTGGGTATGAAAACGCCCGCTGTCGATGCGGTTCAGCACGCCAATACCGAAGGCGGCGGTTTTACCGCTGCCGGTTTGCGCCTGCGCCCGCACATCGCGTCCGCTAAGGATGGCCGGCAGGGAAGCGGCCTGGATCGGCGTCATGGCGTCGAAGCCCATCTCGCGCAGGTTGTCGAGCTGGCTGGCAGGCAGTTGCGTCAGGGTAGAAAAAGCAGTCACAGGAGCATCTCTGATAGTAGCAGGAATAGCGGCGGCCAGTCTGGCAGAAAGGCGGGCTATCGGCAACGGCAATTGCGGCAATAATCACGCGATGAAATTAGTCAGCCGTTGCGCTTTGTCAGGTCAATGATGAGGTGCAACTATCGCAAAGTTTTAATGAATGTTCCGAATTTCACACGAGGCAGCACGAACGGTAAAAACGCTTTTTCGAGGGAAAAAATGATATTAGCCGCAGCAATACGGCATTATCGCGGCACGTTGCGGTGATTTTCAGTGATATTTCGCTTATATGTTAGGCGTTATTCGGAAAATCTGAGTAAAAATCCTAACCGCTTTGCTTTATATTTAGCGCGCCATTTGGCAATTAATAATTACTTCAGAGGTCACCTCATTGAGTCACTATGTCCAGGGACAAAACGAAGACGTTCTGAAAATCGTCGGCCGCGCCGTGCTAACGCTGCATCTGCATGGAGAGACGTTATCCTCCGATAAAGTCAGCTCCATGATTGCCTGTTATGCGGAAGAAGAGCCTGTTAATGACGATGAGCACCAGCGCCTGTATGCGCTGGCGATTCAGATGTTGTCTTAAATCCAGCATTATCATCGGGCTTGCCGCGCCGGTGTCACCTTCCAAAGCCTCCTGCGGGAGGCTTTTTTGTGGCCGGGTCTGGCGTGCTGGTGCTGGCTGCGATGCGCCTTCAGGCGCTGAATACCGGCGTGCCGCGCTGGAACGTAGCGCGCACCGGCGCAATGCGCGCCACGGCTTCCGCCGAGCAGCTGGCGTCGACCAGCATCATACTGGCTTCATCCTGCTGCTGCGGCCACTGGCGCTCCCCGCTATTGGCGAGCGGCAGAATGCCGCCGGTGGCGATATGCAGCGCGCGGCTCAGGCCAAACTCATCCGATCCGCGATACAGCTGGGCATACAGATTGGCTTTCTCCAGCATGCTGCCGGTACCGAACGGCGACCAGTGATCAATCACGCTGTCGGTGCCGGTCATCACCGTCACGCCGGCTGCCTGCAGCTGCGGCAATGGCATCGTCAGCTTGCCAATCGGAATCGTTGACGCCACGCTCATCTGCTGTTCGGCCATGCCAGCGATAATCTCATCCAGCGCCTTACCTTCCAGCGTGGCGAGCGCGAAACCGTGGCTCAGCGTCACTTTGCCTTTCAGCTGCGGGTTACGGGCGATAGTGGCGATCATGTACTGAATGGCTGCCACGCCGGCGGCGCTGGTCTCATGCAGATGAATGTCCACGCCGCGATCGTAATCGAGCGCGATGCGGAACATCGCATCAAGTGAAGCCTGCATGGCGCCGTCCACGTTAGTGGGATCCAGCCCACCGACATACTGCACGCCGAGCTGCATCGCCTCGCGCATCAGACCATCGACCTGCGAATGCAGCAAACCATGCTGCGGAAAGGCGACGATCTCACAGCGAAACGCCGGATGGTTGGCCAGCGCCAGCTGCAGATGTTCGAGACTTTTCAGGCCACTGACTGGATCGATGTTGCAGTGGCTGCGCGCTTCGGTGCTGCCTTTACTTTGCAGCAGGCCAATCAGCGCTTCGGCGCGCGCCTGCGAGGTTGGCAGCAGCTGGGGAATCAGCACCTGCTCGCGCGCAATCATATCCATGATGGTCTTGCCCTGCCGCGGGCGCGGTGCCTGCCACGGTCCGCCGTAGAAGGTTTTATCCAGATGGATGTGCATGTCCCGCGTGCGCGGTAACAGCAGCGCACCGCCGGCATCCCACTGCGGCAGGGCAGGCTGGCGCGCCTGGCCGGCGGCGCTAATGGCGCTGAACTTGCCTTCTTTAATGGTGATGTCGTACAGCGCAGTGCGGGTGGCGACTATCTCCGCGCCGTCGCGCTCAAATCCCTCTTCGAGGCGCACATTCAGCAGCTGATAGTGCGCCACGGCAGGCGGCGGGGTGGACGAGACCGGTGGTGTGTCGGGACGGGCGGCGCTGCTCATGCCAGCCATCATCAGGCTGCCTGCGGCAGTAAGGCGCACGCCGTGGCTGAGGAAATCACGGCGGCTGGAAGCGGTCAGAGGCATCGGAAACTCCAGGCAAAAGGAAAAAACCTAATCTGGCAAAACCGACGCCGCCGCGCTGCGATATTTCCCACTGCCAGGCAGTGGAAAAATCACTGCCACTGTAGCTGGCAGAATTGCACCAGCGCAGCGGCCAGCGCCTGTTGCAGCGCATCCTGCGGCTTACGGCAGAACAGCGCCAGCTCGAAATGGCTGATCACTGGTAAACCCTCAGCGCTGCCCAGCACGCGGTGACCGGGCAGGCGGCAGCTGGCGGGCAGCAGCGTCAGGCCGAGACCGGCGGCGCTGGCGCTGGCGAGGGCCACCAGGCTGGCGCTGCTGTAGCTGATGCGCCAGCTGCGGCCGAGCGCATCCAGCGTCTGACACATCTCTTCGCGATACAGCCCCTGCTGCGGAAACACCACCAGCGGCAGCGGCGTCTGGTCAAAGCAGGGATGTTCGGCACTGTCCAGCCACAGCAGCGGCTCGGGCCGGGCGGCCAGCGGGCGATCGCCGCCCGGCTGCTTGATCAGCATCAGATCCAGCTCTTCGCGCTGCCATGCGCGATGCAGATCGACGTACATGCCGCTCATCACGTCAAGACGCAGCTGCGGATGCTGTCGGCTGAATCCGGCCAGCAGGCTGGCGGTCGGGGCGGCAAAATCCTCCGGCACGCCAATGCGCACAATGCCGTCGCGCCACTTATCGCTCAGCACATCGTGCGCTTCGCCGTTAAGGGCGATGATGCGCCGCGCGTAGCCGAGCAATTTTTCTCCCTCTTCGGTCAGCGCCACCTGATGTGAGGTGCGCTGTAACAGCGCTTTACCCACCATCTCTTCCAGCCGCCGCACCTGCTGACTGACCGTCGACTGCGACAGGTGCACACGCTCGGCGGCGCGGGTAAAGCTGGCGGTCTCGCACACCGCCACAAAGCTTAATAGCTGCTGCGGCGTAAACATTGGCTGACGATTCATTTATCCACTGCCCATCATGGTGTTATTTCATTTCCAAATAGTACTGTCTGCTGCGATGCTGACAACCTTTTCACTGCAGGATGGGTTATGAACCGACATGCCAATACGTTAACGCTGGCTGCGCTGGTGCTGGCCGGGCTGAACATGCGCCCGCTGCTGACCTCGGTCAGTCCGCTGCTGGGCCAGTTGCGCCACAGCCTGCATCTGTCAGGGCTGGCCGCCTCGCTGCTGCCGGCGGTGCCGATGGTGATGATGGGCGCGGTGGCGCTGTTCAGCGCCAGGCTGATGCAGCGCGTGGCCTTAAAGCCCTTACTGCTGGCCGGGCTGACGCTGCTGCTGCTGGCGCTGGCGGCGCGCGGCGTAATCAACAGCGGCAGCGGGCTGGTGCTCAGCGCGCTGTTTGCCGGCATCGGCGTCGGCGTGGTGCAGATGGCGATGCCGGGACTGATTCGACAGCGTTTTAGCCGGCGCAGCGCGGCGGTTACCGGGCTGTGGGCGGGCGCGCTGATGGGCGGCGGTGGACTGGGCGCGGCGCTGTCGCCGTGGCTCAGCGCGCAGCTTGGCGTACCGCTGGCGCTCAGCGGCTGGGCGCTGCCGGTGCTGCTGGCTATCCTGCTGTGGCTACTGGTGCGCGTGCCTGCCGCGCCGGATGCCGCACAGGTAACGCTGCCGCCGCTGTGGCGTAAGCCGCGCGCCTGGTCGCTGGCGCTGAGCTTTGGCCTGGTCAACGGCGGCTATGCCACCTGCGTGGCCTGGCTGCCGGATGCGTATCACCGGCTGGGCTGGTCGGCGCAGGCCGGCGGCTCGCTGCTGGGCGTGATGATTCTGAGCCAGGTTGCCGGCGCGCTGCTGATGCCGCTGCTGGCGCGCGGTGCCGATCGCCGTCCGCAACTGATTGTCAGTCTGCTGTGTCAGCTGGCCGGGATGAGCGGGTTTCTTTTTGCGCCGCTGCTGGCGCCGTGGCTGTGGGCCGCCATCGCCGGCTTCGGTCTCGGTGCCGCGTTCCCGCTGGCGATGGTGCTGGCGCTCGATCATCTGCCGCAGCCGCAGGCAGGCGCGCGGCTGGTGGCCTTCATGCAGGGCGCAGGATTCATCATCGCCGGCTGCATGCCGTTTATTGCCGGTCAGTTGCAGGTGCTCACCCACAGTTTTGCCAGCGTATGGCTGATGCAGGGCGTCGTGACGCTGGGGCTGATCGGACTCAATCTGCGTTTTCATCCGCGCAGCTATGCACGCGCCTTTGGTGCGGCTGCGCGCTGATTGGTCCTACCAATGTTATAAAAATGTAGCCACATGGTCACATAACACGAAAAATCACGCCTGTCGCGTTGCTTTGGGTTAACAATGCATTAACTATCTGGAGCCAGAAAGCCCGTCAGCCGCAATGTGGTCCTACCAATTGTGGTGCGGAACCGGGCAACAATCTGCGGCGCACGCCTGCTTTTGCCGATGCGCCGCATCCCTCTGGTGACCTCTGGAGAAACGGCATGCAGGTGTGGCAACAAAACTACGATCCGCTCAACAATTTGTGGCTATCCAGCCTGGTGGCGGTGATCCCGATTGTTTTTTTCTTCTTCGCGCTGATTAAGCTCAAGCTGAAGGGCTATCAGGCCGGTACGATCACCGTGGTGCTGGCGCTGCTGGTGGCGCTGTTGCTGTACGGCATGCCGGTGCCCCAGGCGCTGGCGTCGGTGGCGTATGGTTTTTTATACGGCCTGTGGCCGATTGCCTGGATCATCGTGGCGGCGGTATTTGTCTACAAGATCTCGGTGAAAACCGGCCAGTTCGATATCATTCGCGCCTCGATTCTCTCCATCACGCCAGACCAGCGTTTGCAGATGCTGATCGTCGGCTTTTCGTTTGGCGCGTTTTTAGAGGGCGCGGCAGGCTTTGGGGCACCGGTGGCGATCACCGCCGCACTGCTGGTCGGGCTGGGCTTTAATCCGCTCTATGCCGCCGGCCTGTGCCTGATCGTCAACACCGCGCCGGTGGCGTTCGGCGCGATGGGGATTCCGATCATCGTCGCCGGTCAGGTCACCGGGCTGGACAGCTTCCAGATTGGCCAGATGGCGGGACGCCAGCTGCCGTTTCTCACCCTCATCGTGCTGTTCTGGATCATGGCGATCATGGATGGCTGGCGCGGCATCAAAGAGACCTGGCCGGCGGTGATGGTGGCAGGCGGCTCGTTTGCCATCGCCCAGTACCTCAGCTCTAACTTCCTTGGCCCGGAGCTGCCGGACATTATTTCGTCGCTGGCTTCGCTGATCTGCCTGACGCTGTTTCTGCGCCGCTGGCAGCCGGTGCGCATCTTCCGCTTTAAAGAGCCCGCGCCAGAGACTGCGCCCTCAGGGACGCAACGCTACACGCTGGCGCAGATTGTGCGTGCCTGGATGCCGTTCCTGTTCCTTACCGCGACCGTTACGCTGTGGAGTATTCCGCCGTTTAAAGCGCTGTTCGCTAAAGGCGGCGCGCTGTATGACTGGGTGTTTAGCGTGCCGGTGCCGCTGCTGCACGAACTGGTGGCACGCATGCCGCCGGTAGTGAGCGCAGCAACGCCGTATGCGGCGCTGTTCAAATTTGACGTGGTTTCCGCTACCGGCACCGCGATCCTGCTGGCGGCGCTGATTTCGGTGATTTTCCTGCGTATGAAGCCGGCGGCGGCGCTGCGCACCTTTGGCGAAACCCTGAAGGAGCTGGCGCTGCCGATCTACTCCATCGGCATGGTGCTGGCCTTTGCGTTCATCTCAAACTACTCCGGGCTGTCGGCCACGCTGGCCCTGGCGCTGGCGCACACCGGCCAGGCCTTCACCTTCTTCTCGCCGTTCCTCGGCTGGCTGGGCGTCTTTCTGACCGGCTCCGATACCTCTTCTAACGCGCTGTTCGCCGCGCTGCAGGCGACCACCGCGCAGCAGATTGGTGTGTCGGATGTGCTGCTGGTGGCCGCCAATACCACCGGTGGTGTTACTGGTAAAATGATTTCGCCGCAGTCGATCGCCATCGCCTGCGCCGCCGTGGGGCTGGTGGGGCGCGAGTCCGATCTGTTCCGGTTTACCGTTAAACACAGCCTGATTTTTACCTGTATGGTCGGCGTGATCACCACGCTGCAGGCGTATGTCTTTACCTGGATGATTCCATGACTGAACCCACACCGCGGCTGGCGGATACGCTGCGCGCGCGTCTTAGCGCCTGGATTGAAGAGCATCAGCTGAAACCCGGCATGCGTTTACCTTCGGAGCGTGCGCTGGCCGCCCGCTTCGGCGCGTCGCGCTCGTCGGTGCGTGAGGCCATCCAGCAGCTGATCAGCAGTGGCGTGCTGATCAGTAAACGCGGCGGCGGCACCTGGCTGTGCGAGCCGCAGGAGCCGTGGTCAGAACAGCGCATCGTTGAGCCTATTCGCCAGCTGCTGGCCGCCGACCCTGACTACCGCTGGGATATTCTTGAGGCGCGCCACGCGATTGAGGCCAGCACCGCCTGGCACGCCGCGCAGCGCGCCACCGAGGCGGATAAAGAGCGGCTGCGCTATGCCTTTGACGCGCTGATACAAATGAACGACTGCGACGATCCCGAACTGGCCGCGCAGGCGGATCTGCGCTTCCACCTCGCCATTGCCGAAGCCTCGCATAATCTGGTGCTGCTGCAGACCATGCGCGGATTTTTCGATCTGCTGCAATCCTCCGTGCTGCACAGCCGCCAGCGTATGTACACCCAGCCGGTGATTTTCAACCAGCTCAACGCCCAGCATCAGGCGATGTTCGATGCGGTGATGGCGGGCGACGCCGACGCGGCGCGCCAGGCGGCGATGGATCACCTCGGCTTTGTTCACACCACCATGAAAACGCTGCATGAAGACGAAGCGCGCCAGGCCCGCATCACGCGGTTACCGGGCGCCACGCAGGCTACCCGTAAGGAAGACAACTGATGATTATTTCTGCTGCCAGTGACTATCGCGCCGCGGCGCAACGTATCCTGCCGCCATTCCTGTTTCACTATCTGGACGGCGGGGCCTACGCAGAACATACCCTGAAGCGCAACGTGGCCGATCTCTCTGACGTGGCGCTGCGTCAGCGCGTGCTGAAAAACATGGCTGAGCTGAGTCTGGAAACGCGGCTGTTCAATGAAACGCTGTCGATGCCGGTGGCGCTGGCGCCGGTCGGCCTGTGCGGCATGTACGCGCGACGCGGTGAAGTGCAGGCGGCACGTGCGGCAGCCAATCGCGGTATTCCGTTTACCCTGTCGACGGTGTCGCTGTGTCCGATTGAAGAGGTGGCACCGGCGATCGCTCGCCCGATGTGGTTTCAGCTCTATGTACTGCGCGATCGCGGCTTCATGCGCAACGCGCTGGAGCGGGCCAAAGCGGCAGGCTGCTCGACGCTGGTGTTCACCGTCGATATGCCAACACCGGGCGCGCGCTACCGCGATGCGCACTCCGGCATGAGCGGCCCGCATGCCGCGCTGCGCCGTTACTGGCAGGCGGCCACCCATCCGCAGTGGGCGTGGGACGTCGGGCTGCACGGTCGTCCGCACGATCTCGGCAATATCTCCACTTATCTGGGGAAAGCCACCGGCCTGGAAGATTACATCGGCTGGCTGGCGAACAATTTCGACCCGTCGATCTCGTGGCAGGATCTGGAGTGGATTCGCGAATTCTGGGAAGGGCCGATGGTGATCAAAGGCATTCTCGACCCGGAAGATGCGCGCGATGCGGTGCGTTTTGGCGCCGATGGCATCGTGGTCTCCAACCACGGCGGACGTCAGCTGGATGGCGTGCTGTCGTCGGCGCGCGCGCTGCCGGCCATCGCCGACGCGGTGAAGGGCGACATCACCATTCTGGCCGACAGCGGCATTCGTAACGGGCTGGATGTGGTGCGCATGATCGCGCTGGGGGCTGACAGCGTGTTGCTGGGACGCGCGTTTATCTATGCGCTGGCGACGCACGGCCAGCGCGGCGTGGAGAATCTGCTAAGTCTGGTTGAGAAAGAGATGAGGGTGGCGATGACGCTGACCGGCGCGAAAACCATTGCGGACATTACCCAGGATTCGCTGGTGCAGGCGAATGCATTGCTGAGCGAAGCCGGACTCAGCCCGGCGCGCCCGCACGCGGTGCGCTAAGCCAGGCAAAGCGCCGGCTCTTGTCTATACTGAATAGCTGTCTGACTAACAGGAGGAATGACATGACCATTCATAAGAAAGGATCGGCCCATTGGGAAGGCGACATCAAAGGCAAAGGCACGGTTAGCACTGAAAGCGGCGTGCTCAGCAACCAGCCATACGGTTTTAACACCCGTTTTGAAGGCGAGAAGGGCACCAATCCGGAAGAGCTGATTGGCGCGGCACACGCCGCCTGCTTCTCCATGGCGCTGTCGCTGATGCTGGGCCAGGCCGGTCATCCACCGAAAAGCATCGACACCACCGCCGATGTTTCACTGGACAAAAAGGGCGACGGCTTCGCCATCACCAAAATTGCCCTCAACAGCACCATTGCGCTGCCGGGCATCGATGATGCCAAATTTGATGAAATCATTCAGAAAGCCAAAGCCGGCTGCCCGGTGTCTCAGGTGCTGAATGCCGAAATCACCCTCGACTATACGCTGAATAATTAATCGCCCTCACGGGTGACCAGCGGTAGACTATGCGATGCGCCTGCGGGCGCATCGTTGCTTTCTGCTGTCTGGAGGAAACATGGCAAAAAAACTGGCTGCGACAAAACACTGGAAGATGATTGTGGTGTTGCTGTGCATCTGCGGCGCGCTGATGCTGATTCGCTGGGCGGCGATGATATGGGGCTAAAGGATTGGGTATGCCGCCACAAGCTCGGGGTGCTGGTGATGATTATTCTGGTGCTGGAACTGGTGCACTACCTGCTGACAGCCTCGTGGCTGCCGTGGCAGTTCTGACGCCTCAGGCATATTCGCCGTCATGCTCATGCTGGCGCAGATTGCGCACGCTGCTGCGCGCAATGCGGTAGGCCTTGCGCGGATCGCCCGCGACAAATTCAAAGGTGGGCGAATAGTAAAACGGCAGCCAGCCGCCGAAGCCGCTCTCCCACTCCCAGCGCACCGGACAGGGCCAGAGAATGCCGTCATACAAAATGTAATAAACCCAGCGTCCGTTGGGACGACGGGGGCGAGTTTTTTTCATGGGATTCACAACTGTAATAGTGTAAAGCAGCTTATATTTTGAACGCTGCGGGCCCAGGTTGCAATGCCGTCTGGCTGTTTTTTATGCAATTGGTGACGCACTGGCACCGAATTAACGGTGCACTTCCCCACAAAGCAGCACCACGTTCGGCCGGACTTTATGGATGCGATCGGCCATCTGTTCGCAGGCCACTTTCGTGGGGTAAATCCGCTCCGACACCGGCAGGGCATCACAGGCATCGTGGCCGCAGGCGCTCACTAACAAGACAAAACCAATCAACATAACCGACTCCTTCTGCACCATTCCCGTGGTACGGAATGCGTGGCTGTGTGTTCCTTTTTTTGATCCAGTATAGCTAAACGCCTCAGGCGTCAATGAACAGCCTGAGCGGCTTTTTTGTCCGAACAGGATGATGATAACCAGCGCCGCGCCCATTAGCAGCACAATCTGGGCTAAACTGTGCGGCACTGACAACAATAAGGAGTGATATCTGATGTCTCATGAAATTGCCCATCCGGCCAGCAGCCCAAAACAGGCCGCCCTGCAACTGGTCATCGAACTGGTGCGCGCCGGTAAACTGAGCCCGCTGCACGGCGATGCCTCCAATATGATCTCCATCTACGAACAGTTCAAGGCACACTTCGAAGCCGACAAGCAAAAAGATTCCGCCATCTCCTGACGTTCTGCCCCGGTGGCGCGCTGTGTCTGGCCGCGCCACTGTTCCCCGACTTTCACATAATCTCTTCCGTTTATTATTGCATCCCGATTAAATTTGCAGCGCGCTTTTTGATATTTCTCACAGATCCGTAACGCAAATCTGAAACCGGTTGCAGAAAATCTTTAGCGCGGGTATTCGTTAATTAAACCCCACACTGAGGATTGAATGATGCCAAAGATTTTACTCTGCTGCGCCGCCGGGATGTCCACCAGCATGGTGGTGCAGAAAATGGAGAAGGCCGCCAAAGAGAAGGGCGTCGAGGTTGAGATAAAAGCCGTTGGCATTGAAGAGTTTAACGATCAGATCGCGAACTTTGACTGTTGCCTGCTCGGGCCGCAGATTAAATACAAACTGGCGGACTTCCAGCCGCTGGCGCAGCAGCTAAATAAGCCTATCACTGTGATTAATAGCATGGATTACGGCATGATGAATGGCGCGAAAATATTAGATGATTCGCTAAAGCTGATTCACGCCTGACGATTGTTTCGAAAATAAAATAATTGTTTACGCCTGTGCACCAATGCACAGGCTTATTCTGTTGTTGCCTGATGCAAGGAGCTCGCCGATGAGCAGCATAAGCGAATCGTTATTTGGTGTGATTGAAAACCGCATCAGCCCGCTGGCCGGACGCCTCTCCAGCCAGCGCCATGTGATTGCCATCCGCGATGGATTTATCGCCTCGATGCCGTTTCTGATTGTGGGCTCGTTTATGCTGCTGTTTGCCCATCCGCCGTTCTCAGCTGACAGTTCATGGGCGTTTGCCCAGTGGTGGCTCGGTATGGTGCGCGCGCATGAAGCGCAAATCATGATGCCGTATAACATGACCATGGGCATCATGGCGCTGTATATCGCCAGCGCTATCGCCTATAACCTGGCGAACAGCTACAAGATGAACGGCTTTATGGCGGCCAGCCTGGCGCTGATGGCGTTTCTGGTGGTGGCCGCGCCGCAGAGCAACGGCACGCTGCCGGTTGGCTCACTCGGCGGCGAGGGCATTTTCACCGCGATTCTGGTGGCGCTGTTCGCCACTGAGCTGATGCACTTCCTGCAAAAGCACAACATCGGCTTTAAGCTGCCGGAGCAGGTGCCGCCCAAAATTTGTCAGTCGTTCGATCTGCTGATCCCGATCATCGCCATCTTCATCACGCTGTTTCCGCTCAGCCTGTGGGTGCAGGCGCAGTTTGGCCTGCTGCTGCCGCAGGCGATCATGGCGCTGTTCGCACCGATTATCTCCGCCTCGGATTCGTTACCGGCGGTGCTGGTGGCGGTGCTGCTGTGCCACATGCTGTGGTTCGCCGGCATTCACGGTGCGGTGATTGTCGGCGGCATTCTGCAGGCGTTCTGGCTGACTAACCTTGGCCTCAACCAGCAGGCGCTCAACGCCGGTGAGCCAATCACGCACGTGTTTATCGAGCCGTTCTGGCAGTTTTTCATCGTTATTGGCGGCTCCGGTTCCACCATGGGGCTGGTGCTGCTCTACCTGCGCAGCCGCTCGGCGCATCTGCGCTCGATTGGCAAGCTGAGCATTGTGCCCAGCATGTTCAACATCAACGAGCCGGTCATCTTCGGTTCGCCGGTGGTGATGAATCCGATTCTGTTCATTCCGTTTATCTGCGCGCCGTTAGTCAACGCCACGCTCGCCTGGACAGCCACCAAAACCCACCTGATTAACCACGTGGTGTCGCTGGCCCCCTGGACCACGCCGGCACCGATCGGGGCGGCCTGGTCGACCGGCTGGGACTGGCGTGTCATCGTGCTGATTGCCGTGCTGGTAACCATCGCCACCCTGATTTACTACCCGTTTTTCAAAATTTATGAGCGGCAACTGCTGCAGCAGGAGCTTGAGCAGGCCGCCGCAGCGCAACCGGTTAAGGAGGCATGATGGAAATTGATGAGAGCACGGTCATGGAACTGATTATTCAGGCGGGAGAAGCGCGCTCCTGCTCAATGGAAGCGCTGCGCGCGGCGCGGCGCAAAGAGTGGCCACGCGCCGATGCGTTGCTGAGCGAAGCCAGCGAGGCGGCCAGAGCCGCGCACCGTATCCAGACCGAATTGATCGGTGCCGACGAAGGCTGCGGCAAAATTCCGGTCAATCTGATCATGGTGCATGCGCAGGATCATCTGATGAACGCCATGCTGTGCCGTGAACTGGCGGAAGAGATCATCCAGCTGCGGCGCGAGCTGGCTGCGGACTAACAAGGAGGCAGTATGCAACATCTTAACCCCGGTGCGTTTCCGCACGGCTTTCTGTGGGGCGCTTCAACCTCGGCGTATCAGGTCGAGGGCGCCTGGAACGAAGACGGCAAAGGGCCGTCGGTGATCGATAAAGGCCATTTTCCTGAGGGGATGACGGATTTCACCGTCACCAGCGATCACTATCATCGCTTCCGGGAAGATATCGCGCTGCTGGCGGAGCTGGGCCTGAAAACCTATCGATTCTCCATCGCCTGGAGCCGCATCTATCCGCAGGGAGACGGCGAGCTGAATCCGGCGGGCATTGCGTTTTATCAGCAGCTGATTGATGAAATTTGCCGCCACGGCATTGAGCCGCTGGTCACGCTCTATCACTTCGACCTGCCGTGGGCGCTGCAGCAGGATGGCGGCTGGTCAAACCGGCGCACCGTGGCCGCTTTTGAGCGCTTCGCCATCACCTGTTTCGAGCACTATGGCGACCGGGTGAAATACTGGCTGACCATCAATGAACAGAACATGATGATCCTCAAAGGCGAGGTGATTGGCACGCTGCCGGCCGGCACGGTGGATGCGCAGAAGACGCTGTATCAGCAGAATCACCATATGATGCTGGCGCAGGCCAAAGCGATGATTGCCTGTCACCAGCGCTTGCCGCAGGCCAAAATTGGCCCGGCACCGAACATCTCCTGTATCTATGCCGCCAGCGCCAGACCGGAAGATGTGCTGGCCGCCGATAACTTTTCAGCGATCCGCAACTGGCTCTACCTCGACCTGGCGGTGCACGGCCATTACAACAACGTAGTGTGGGCGTTTCTGCAGCAGCGCGGCTGGCTGCCGCACATTGAGCCGGAGGATATGGCGACCATCGCCGCCGGTCAGCCGGACTTTATCGCCTTCAACTACTATGCATCGGCCACCGTCAGTGCTGACATGCCTGAGGTCGCGCGCGGTGAGCTGAACAGCAAGCAGCAGGCCGACCAGCAGATGGCCGGCATCGACAAATCGGTGTACGTCGGCTGCAACAATCCGCATCTGCAGCAGAATCAGTTTGGCTGGTATATCGATCCGGTCGGTTTCCGCATTACCGCGCGGGAGATCTACGCGCGCTATCGCCTGCCGCTGATTGTCACAGAAAACGGTCTCGGTGCGTTCGACACGCTGGAGGCGGGCAACAAAGTGTATGACGACTATCGCATTGCCTATCTGCGCGAGCATATCACTCAGCTGCGGCTGGCAATTGCCGATGGCGTCGAGCTGTTTGGCTACTGTCCGTGGTCGGCCATCGATCTGGTCAGCACCCATCAGGGCATCAGCAAACGTTACGGCTTTATCTACGTTAACCGCGATGAACACGATCTGCGCGATCTGGCGCGCTATCGCAAGAAGAGCTTTTTCTGGTATCAGCAGTTGATCCGCAATAACGGCGCACAGCCTGATGCGGAGGTGGAATACTAACGCGCGGCGCGGCGGCATCCCGGCTGGGTCGCCGCCGCGCCAGCAGCGTGATTAGCGGTGTTGTCCCGCCATCAGCACATATTTTACCTGCACATACTCTTCAATACCGTAATGGCCGCCCTCACGGCCGTAGCCGGAGTGCTTGATACCGCCAAACGGCACTGACGCCGTACCGACTGAGCCGGAATTGAGGATCACCATGCCGGCTTCCAGTTTTTTCGACAGGCGGAAAGCGCGGCCAACGTCACGCGTCCACGCATATGCTACCAGGCCGTATTCGGTGTCGTTAGCGCAGCGAATCACCTGCTCTTCATCACTGAAACGGTACAGGGCAAATACCGGTCCGAAAATCTCGGTGTTGTGCACGGCAAACGAGGCGTCCAGATCGCACAGGATGGTGGGTTCATAGAACAGCCCGCCCTTCGCGTGTGGCTTGCCGCCGAGGCGCAGCGTCGCCCCCTGTGCTACCGCATCATCCACCAGCGCGGTGACTTTATCGAGCGCCATGCGGTTAATCAGCGGGCCAACCACAAATTCCTGCTGCATACCCTGATCGACGCGGATCTCACTGACTGTTTTCACCAGTTGCTGCACAAAGGCATCGTAAATCGCGTCATGCACAAAGATGCGGTTAGGCGAAATACACACCTGGCCGGAATTACGCAGTTTGGCGCTGACCAGCCCGGCCACGCTCTCTTCCAGCGGGCTGTCGGCGAACACGATAAACGGCGCGTTGCCGCCCAGCTCCATGGTCATCTTTTTCAGCGTGGCCCCGCACTGCTGCGCCAGCAGTTTGCCGACGCGGGTAGATCCGGTGAAGGAGATTTTGTGGATGCGCGTATCGCTGGTAAAAGCTTCGCCGATGGCTTGCGGATCGCCGGTCACCATCTCAAACACGCCCGCGGGAATACCGGCCTGACGTGCATACTCCAGCAGTTTATACGCGGTAAGCGGCGTCTCTTCTGCCGGTTTGATGATCATGGTGCAGCCTGCGGCCAGCGCGGTAGCGATTTTGCGGGTGATCATCATAAACGGGAAGTTCCACGGCGTGATGGCCGCGGTCGGGCCGACCGGCTCTTTTACCACCAGCACGGAGGCGTTAGCATCTTGCGACGGCAGGGTATCACCGTTGACGCGTTTGGCCTCTTCCGCATACCACTCAATAAAGCCGAGACCGTACTCGATTTCGCCCAGCGCTTCGCTCAGGCATTTGCCGTTCTCCCTGACCATCAGTTCAGCAAACAGGTGCTTATCGGCGCGTACCAGATCGTACCAGCCACGCAGCAGGTCGCTGCGCTGTTTCGCGCTTTTTGCCGCCCATGCCGGAAACGCGGCACAGGTGCGATCGATAGCGGCCGCGACCTCGTCGTGGCGCATGAACGGTGCTTCGCCGACGAGGCTGCCGTCGGCAGGATTGGTGACTTTAATCATTCCAGTGTGCTCCAGTGTCAGAATCAATGTGACAACATGGCAGTCAGCGTTATCGGGCTGGCTGCCGCTGTGCAGAAATGATGCGCGTCTGGCCTTTTCGCCACAATCGATTAAAATTGCTCCATCATTGAGAAAAACTGAACGGTTAACTGATGCGTGATTTGCCACCCCTGAATGCCTTGCTGGCGTTTGAATATGTCGCCCGTAGCGGCAGCGTGCGGGCAGCGGCTGATGGCCTGTCGGTGACGCCAGGCGCGGTGAGTCGTCAGATTCGTCTGCTGGAAGAGTACTTTGGCACGGCGCTGTTTCAGCGTCAGGGGCGCGGGCTGGTACTGACGCTGCCCGGCAATGCCTATTTTCTGCAAATCAGCCAGCACCTCGACGGTATTCGCCAGGCGAGCGCCACGCTGCAGCGCAATGCCGGCCGCACGGTCATCCGGCTGCACTCCTTCACCACCTTCGCCACCCGCTGGCTTATTCCGCGGCTGGCACAGTTTCAGCTGGCGCATCCGGCGATTGACGTGCGCCTGACGACCGCGTCGGAATGGGACGATACGGTGGATTGCGACGCGGCGATTCGGCTTGGTGACGGTACGTGGCCGCAGCAGCACGCCACGCCGCTGGTGAAAAACGTGCTGGTGCCGGTGTGTCGTCCGACGGCTGACCGGCGCGCCAGCATGCATCTGGCCGGGCTGGCGCAGCATACCCTGCTGCTGGTGCGCGGACGTCCTGATGACTGGCAGCGCTGGTGCGAAGCATTTGGCGTGGAAATGGACGCGCTGCCGCACCGGCGGCAGATGGAAAGTTCGGCGCTGGCCTATCAGGCCGCCATTGAAGGGCAGGGGATTGCGCTGGCGCAGCGCGTGCTGGTGGAAGCGGAGCTGAAGGCGGGCACGCTAATCGCCATGGAGGATTACCAGCTGGACTGTGGCCTGCACACCTATTACCTGGTGCGCCCGCAGGAGAGCGTTAAGGCTGCTACGCTACAGCAGCTGGAGCAGTGGCTGGTCACGCAGGATGACGGCGATCAGGCGTTATGAGCGGCGAAACGGTCCATCGGCCACGGAAGCGCGCTCAATCAGCCGTCCGCTGAACGGCGGCAGGGGCGCAATCGCTTCGCCCTCCAGCATCGCCACCAGCTGCGCCAGCGTGTGCTGAATCATCTCCGCCACCGGCACGTGAACCGTCGTGAGCGGCGGCAGGAAAAACTCTGCCATGCGAATATCATCAAAGCCCATCAGCGATACATCCTGCGGCAGCCGTTTGCCCGCCGCATTCAGCGCCAGCGCGGCACCAATCGCCATATCGTCATTGCTGGCCATCAGCGCACTGAACGGTACGCCGGCACTCAGCAGCTGGCGTGCCGCTGCCTGACCACTCTCCGGCGTCCACGCGCCCGGCAGTACGCGCGCCGCTTCATACGGCAGCTGATGGTCGGCCAGCGCCTGCTGATAGCCAGCCAGACGCGCGTCGGCGGTGGGCGATCCCGCCAGTCCGGTGATAAACGCGATATCATGGTGACCGCGCGCAATCAGGTAGTTCACCGCATCACGGGTATTTTGCTGATGCGAAGCCCAGACGCAGTTCGCCGCGTGCTGCGTCAGACGGCGGTTAACCACCATGATCGGGATATCGTGCTGGTCGATGATCGCTTCCAGCGCGGCGGTGTCGAGAAAACGCGGGTAGATAATGATGGCGTCGCAGCGCAGATCGAGCAGAAACTCGATTGCCGCGCGCTCATCGTCAGCGCTGGTTTTGCCATCGGCGAGGATCAGCTGGCGGCCATAGTTATTGGTCAGCGTGGCCGTCTGGTACAGCAGCTCGCTGAAATAGGGGCCGTTAAACAGCGAATGAGTGACGATCAGGCCGATATTCTGCGATTTTTGCGTCGCCAGACTGCGCGCCAGCAGATTCGGGCGGTAGCCGGTTTCCTCTATCGCCTGAAACACTTTCTGCTGCGTGGATTTGCTGACATAGCGGTTGCCCGCCAGCACGCGCGACACGGTGGCTTTAGAAACGCCCGCTTTGCGGGCCACATCCAGCATAGTAATCATCAGCGCTTCGACCATCATTCCTGCAGGCTAAAAAGCGATAGTACCTGAAAATGCAGGGAAATTAATGGCATCGTTAGCAAACAGTGAGGGGGATCAGGCGTAGAACCAGGCGGGCAGGATGGCTATCAGGTTATTCAGCGTATGCAGAAAAATCGGCAACGCCAGGCTGTTGCTGCGCAGACGCGCGTAGCACAGCAGCAGCGAGAACAGCGTCAGCGCAACGATGGTTTCCCAGTGCACGTATTGCGTGTGCAACGCGGCGAACAGCAGCGAAGTAAGCAACATGCAGGCAAAACGGCTTTTGGGCGCCCACAGCAAAAACGCCTGCAGCAGGAAGCCGCGGAACAGCACCTCTTCAAACACCGGCGCCAGCAGCACGGCGGTGAGCAGCAGAATCAGCATTGAGCTGCGTCCCTGCTGGCTCTGTTCAATCAGCCAGCCTTCCGGCTGCAGGAACTGCGTCTGCGCCACCATCAGCACAAACAGCGCGCCGATGAACAGCAGTGCCTGGCCGGGACGCAGAAAGCCCAGAGGAATGTCGCTGCGGCGCTGGCAGTAAAAACGGTACAGGGGATAGATCACGGCAAATTCAAACAGGCACAGCACTGGCACCAGCAAGCCGTTATTGCGCAGCGTCCCGTAATTGGGAAACAGCGTAATCAGCATGGTCACGAGGTAATAAACCACAAAGCTACCGACGTAAAACAGGGTCAACGTAACTTTGTCGGATTGGGTGTCCATAGGCGACTCAGCGGGCAGAGGAAGACGCATAGTAGCAACGGCGATCGGTGCTGTCGAGGTGCGTTTGCGGAGATTTTCGCCGGTTCAGATACGCCACAATCGCGGCGCTAACCGACCGCCTCATCGCAGGCGATGCGCGGCATGATGGCTTGCGCTTTCATCTGGCGAGCAGGCGGAGAGGGAACCGAATCACTTATCTGGCGCGGAGGATGCCGCTGGCACCGTTTGGTGCGCAACGGCAGAGAGAAAATTAACGAGGCTTAACGCACCCGGACGGCCACGAAGGTCACCACGATGGCGAAGCCGATAAAAATAGCCAGTTCCATCATTATCTCCTCAGAAAAGTCTTAGATAATTGTAGCGTCTGTCCGGGTGATTTTTAGACACAGCGTGCGATTAATCCGAAAATGTGAGCAGAAAATCGCGCCTTTTGTCACGCAATGCGACCAGTCTGCTGGAAAAATTTTCGCATCGGCGGCACGCTTTGTTACTCTCAGGAACCCGCTTGTTCATTATCCAGGAGGAGAAAATTGTGAACCATTATGGAAAAGCGCTGCTGCTGACGGCGATGCTCGCCTTAACGGCCTGTCAGTCAGCCAGTAAAACTGACAGCAGTCACGCCGTCAGCCACGATCCGGAAACCGACCAGTGCGGTGCCTCGCAGTATCAGAACTACCTCGGTCAGCCGCTGAGCGCGCTTGATACCCAGCGCTTTGCCGTACCGGTGCGTGCGATTCCATGGAACGGTGCCGCCACCATGGACTTCAATCTGCGCCGCCTGAATTTCCTCGGCGATCAGAACGGGAAAATTTCCCGGGTTTACTGCGGGTAACACCAAACGGACACGGCATTGTCATCGGGCTGTCACGGCGGCGGGCGAGGATAGCTGCGCATTACGGAGATTTCCTCGTCACTCTCGAATATGCAATGCTCGTCTTGTTTCTTCCCGCTACGGCGGGAATTTTTTTCGCTATAACCTGCCTGCTGCGCCATATTGCCCCCGCCATAGCGCGCGATGAATCGCGGCTCTGCGACGCCAGGCGTACAGGCAGCAATAACAGACTGACCTTACAGGAGTGACGATGAAATACCTGACCCGAACGCTGTGTTTGACGCTGCTGCTCAGCCCGCTGGCGCAGGCCTCAAGCGAGGCGGCATGGCAGCAACACGATAAAAACCTGCAGCAGGCGTGTGTGCAGGCCAGCGGTCTGAAAGCGGTGAAGGTGGTGGGCAAGCCGATCATGTACGACGACAGCGTTGGCTACGATGCGCTGTTGCTGGAAGGCCGCTATCCGCAAAAGCACATGAAAAATCAGCTGGGGCGGGAACTGTGCCTGTATCAGCGTCAGAGCGGTAAAGCAGTGGTCAGCGAAGCCGACCAGCTGCGGGTGGTGAAATAATCTCCGGGGCCGCTATTTTTGCGGCCCTGCTTCTAACAGCTGCGCCAGCAGGTTGCGGTAACTCTGCAGGCGCTGTTCATCGCCTTCCACTTCCAGCCGGGTAATCACGCGGGCAATCACCGCTTTATTGGTGGCGGGCTGGCCATCATCCATCAGCTCGCGCATGATGGCGGCCAGCAAATCGCTCTCGTGCGGCGCGTGCCAGGCGGGGCTGTTGAAATAGTCGGTAATCGCCCGACTGGCGCTGTCATGGTGCGTTCTCATAGCCGACCTCCGCAGAGACAACGAAGCCTGCCACCCACGACGGGCAGCAACTGAAAACCTGAATTAAGCATGCGGACTGTCCAGGACGGGCAGCGCCTCGCCAGTGATGACTGGTGATTTTTTAAACATAGATGCGGTGTGGAATATTGTCAGTAACGAATCGTCATATTTTTTCACGTTTGCCGTCTCTCGCGATGCGCTTATCGGGCCTTATGCCAGGTAACCGCACATAAAGACACTACAAAAGTGAGGCATTGCCCTATTTGCTGTGAGCAGAATCACGCCCGGCAGCGAAAAACTGCGTTTTCATCCTCATGCCATGTTTTGCCGTCCGGCAATGTTACGAGGTTGTTAGACTGAACCCTCGTTTCATTTTTTCTGACATCTGCGCTCATGCTACGCTCCATCGAATCCTGGAAGATCAATCTGATATCCGTCTGGTTTGGCTGCTTTTTTACCGGCCTGGCCATTAGTCAGATCATTCCTTTCCTGCCGCTTTACGTGGAAGAGCTGGGTATCCGTGGCGGCAACGCGCTCAGTATCTGGTCAGGCCTGACCTTCAGTGTCACCTTTATTGTTTCTGCCGCCGTGGCGCCGCTATGGGGCAGCCTTGCCGATCGCAAAGGGCGCAAACTGATGCTGCTGCGCGCTTCGTTTGGCATGGGCGCGGTGATGCTGCTGCAGGCGTTTGTCACTCAGGCGTGGCAGCTGTTGCTGCTGCGCGCGCTGATGGGACTGACGTCCGGTTATATTCCCAACGCCATGGCGCTGGTGGCCGCGCAGGTGCCGCGTGAGCGCAGCGGCTGGGCGCTGAGCTGCGTGTCGACCGGACAAATTGGCGGCGTGATCCTCGGGCCGATGATTGGCGGTCTGCTGGCCGACTGGCTGGGCCTGCGCATGGTGTTTATCGTTACCGCGGTACTGCTGATGGTCAGCTTTCTGGTGACGCTGTTTCTGATTAAGGAGACCGGCTACACGCCGGTGAGCAAGCAGGACAAACTGAGCGGACGCGAAGTAATGCGCAGCCTCGATAATCCACGTCTGATGTTCTGCCTGTTCGTCACCACCATGGTGATTCAGATGTGTAACGGTTCGGTGAATCCTATCCTGACGCTGTTCGTGCGTGAGCTGGCGCCGGATGCGCAGAATATCGCGTTTCTCAGTGGTGTGATTGCCGCGCTGCCCGGCGTGTCGGCACTCATCGCCGCACCGCGTCTCGGCAAACTCGGCGATCGCATCGGTACCCAGCGTATTTTGCTGGCGACCATGATCGCCTCGCTGCTGCTGCTGATTGCCATGTCGTTTGTCACCAGCGCCACGCAGCTGGGCGTCCTGCGCTTTCTGCTCGGCTTTGCCGATGGCGCGATGATGCCGGCGGTGCAAACCCTGCTGGTGCGTCATTCACGCGATAACGTCACCGGCCGTATTTTTGGTTATAACCAGTCTTTCATGTACCTCGGTAACGTCGCCGGACCGCTGCTGGGCGCAGCGGTCTCTGCCGCCACCGGTTACCGCTGGGTATTCTTCGCTACCGCAGTCGTCGTCCTGCTCAACGTGCTGTTGCTGCAGCGCTTCTATCGCCGGCCAAAAACCGAGCTGAAACCCCTTAGCCCGGCGACCGCCACTAAGCCGGCTGACGCAGCCTCAGCGCATAGTGCCAGCGCCGCTGAGAAAGCAAAAACTCCGGGCTGACGCTCGGGCTCCACGAATCGTCGCCGCCGACGCCCATATGGAAGCCGTCGAGATGCAGCCAGCAGCCGGGTTCGTCCTGCAGCAAATGGCGGTGTGAGGTGGCGCGCAGCTGCTCAAGGCTGTGGCGGCTGAGCGAGAAGGCGAAGTCGCCGCTGATCTGCCAGCTGCCGCTATCCAGCTGGCGCGTGCCGCAGCGCAAGCCATTCTCACCCGGAAAGACGTAGCCGGTGCTGAGCGCCGCCAGCGGCAGCTGCCAGCGTGAAAACTGCGCCGCCAGCTGGCGATCCGGATAGTTTTCATGAGGCCCCAGTCCCAGCCAGCTCACCTGGTGCGGGACCTGAGCCAGCTGGCAGCGCAGGCCGATGCGCGCGGGCGGCGGCAGACCGGCGGCCTGTTGTACATCGACGCTGATAGTCAGTTCGCCATCGCCGCTAATGCCATAACGCTTATGGCTGGTAAACAGGTGCTGACCCTCACCCAGTACGCGATGCCAGGTTTCAATCTGCACGCCGTGCTGCAGGCTGTCGACCTGCATCGCCAGCAACTCTGTTTGCAGCCGATCATAGCCCGCGCGTTTCCAGCGCTCGACCCAGGCGTTAGGGTCGATATTGGCAGCTTCGCTGGTGCCGATATCATTATCGATCGGTGCGCGAATAAAGCACTCCTCCAGCGGTGTCAGCATGGTTTCACGATCGTTCACCCACCACTGCAGCAGCGCGCCGCTGCGGCGACAGAAGTGCCAGCGCTGCGTGGGCAGCACCACCGCCACCAGATTGTGATTGGTTTCCAGCTGGGGCGCGCAGGCGCTGGCGCTGAGCGGCGGCAACGTAACCGGCAGTGCGGCCGGCAGCGCCCACTGATCCCAGGCCACGCGATGATCCGCCTCAGACCAGGGCGTGGCGGCGATCTGATGCACCGCGAGGTTGAGCCACGCTTCACCCTGCAGCGTTTCAGGCGCGGGCACGGTAAAGGTGTGGCTGCCTTCGGCATCGAGATCCAGCACCCATTCACCGCGCGCGAGGGTTACACCGTCCTGCTCAATCCACCAGCGCAGCCGTTCGTTGTCGCTGCGGCGGAATAAATATTCGCTGGTGACGGTCACGCGATACGCATCGCCGGGATCGCGCGTAAACCGGAAAAACTGCTGGGCGCGCTGTGCTTCAAACAGCGCCGGATGCGGCGTGCGATCGGCAAACACCAGCCCGTTCATGCAGAACTGGCGATCGTTGGGCGTGTCACCGAAATCGCCGCCGTACGCCTGCCACGGCTGGCCGTGTTCGTCATAACGCGTCAGGCTTTGATCGACCCAGTCCCAGACGAAGCCACCCTGCAGCCGCGGAAACTGGCGAAATGCCTGCCAGTATTTGGCAAAGCCACCAAAGCTGTTTCCCATCGCATGGGCGTATTCACACAGAATCAGCGGACGCGCTTCATCCGGCAGGCTGATCCATTTTTTCAGTGACCACTTCGGCACCGCCGGGAAGGGCTGGTCCTGATCGACGCGCGCATACATCGGGCACAGAATATCGGTGGCCGCCGTGTTGGCACCGCCGCCTTCATACTGTACCGGGCGCGTGCTATCGCTGCTTTTCACCCAGCGGTACAGCGCATCGTGCGTGCTGCCGTGGCCGGACTCATTGCCCAGCGACCAGATGATGATGCAGGCATGATTACGATCGCGCTGCACCATGCGCGTTACGCGTTCGCTATAGGCGGCAAACCAGCGCGGGTCGTCGGAGAGGCGGTTCATCGGCTGCATGCCGTGCGTTTCGATATTGGCTTCGTCAACCACGTACAGGCCGTACTCATCGCACAGCCGATACCACAGCGGATGGTTAGGATAGTGAGCGCAGCGCACCGCGTTAAAGTTGTGGCGCTTCATCAGTTCAATGTCCTGACGCATGCTGGCTTCATCCACCACCTGACCGCGTTCGGGATGGTGCTCATGACGATTAACGCCGCGTATCAGCAGCGGCTTACCGTTGAGGCACAGCTGGCCGTGCTCAATGCTGACGCGACGGAAACCCACATCATAAGCTTCGGCTTCAATCACCTCGCCGGCATCATCAAGCAGCGTGACTACCGCGCGGTAGAGATGAGGCGTTTCGGCGCTCCACAACAGCGGTTGTAGCACCGGCAACACCAGCAGGGTGCGTTCCGGATAGTGGCCACGTTCATCAATGATGGCGCTGCCCGGCGGCTGTTCGTGCTGCGCAATACAGTCGCCGTTGCGCCATAGCGTGACGCGCACCCGACACTGACTGAGCGGGCGCGCGCCGGCATGGATTTTGACACTCACCCGTAAATCGCCGCGCAGATATTCCGGGCTGAGCGCGGTTTCGATCTGCACATCGCTCAGGCGGGTGTCCGGTTTGTGCAGCAGCGTCACGTCGCGGAAAATGCCGCTCATGCGCCACATGTCCTGATCTTCCAGATAGCTGCCGTCGCTCCAGCGCAGCACCATGACCGCCAGACGGTTGTTTCCCGGCTGCAGCGCGTGACTGAGATCAAACTCGGCGGGTAAGCGGCTATCCTGTGAATAGCCCATCCACTGTCCGTTGCACCACAAATAAAAGGCCGAGCTGACACCATCAAAGATGATGCGCGTCTGTCCCTGGCTTAACCAGCCGTCATCAACTTTAAATGTGAGCGAGTAACATCCGGTGGGGTTCTCGCGTGGCACTAAAGGGGGATTGACCGGAATGGGATACTGCACGTTGGTGTAAATGGGCGCGTCGTAGCCGTGCAACTGCCAGTTGGCGGGCACCGGCAGCGTTGCGGCGTCCGGTAAGTCCTGTAGCAGCCAGCTGTGCGGCACCGCTTCCGGTGCGGTAAAATAGCTGAAGGCCCACTGACCACTCAGCCGCTGCTGCGCAGGTGAGGGATGGCCATCGCGCGCGCTGACTTCATCGCGCCAGCTGGCAAACGGTGGATGCGCGTCCAGGCGATGCAGGCTGGTGATAACCGGGTTTTCCCAGTCACGGCGCGCCAGCACTTCACTCAGAGAAACAGCCGCTAAGGTCATAGTGAGATCTCATTAATTGTATTGCGCTCACATTGCGTGAAATAGCGATAGCTGTAAAGACGCAGCGCGCAATTTTGTTACTGCGCGCACAGCGAGCAGCACTGACGTTTGCGGCACAGCGTTCGCTGTAACTTAAGCTGGCGTATTGAGCGGTCTGTGAGGCTTTTTTAGCGGTTTCTTGCCACTAAAACGTTAAGCGTGGTGAGCAGGCATGAATAGCGCCGGGTTGCGGAGCATTCTGTATTGTCGTGTTAACCGCCGCTTCATACACTCAGCGCAATTTCAGCAACCTGAGGTCAATATGATCCGTATCGTTAAGCTCGCTGCTGTTGTAGCGCTGGTGTCCGCGTTAAGCGGTTGTCTTTTTCCGCCGCCGGGCGGCGGCGGCGGAGGTTGGGGTGGTCCTGGCGGTGGCGGTCCCGGCCATGGGTATCAGGGTCCGCGTTAATTTAGCGCCAGTGCATAATTAATGTAGCGATGCGAAACGTTTTATCTGCGGCGTATTTTGTCAGTGAAACGTTTCGCCGTTATATATTGAATTTCAGCCACTTTTTTTACGCTTCGGCTAACCATTATTTTTCCTCTGGCCGGCAAAAATTCTTGTTGTTTTAATCCTGCCAATGCTAATTTTTGTTTTCCCATTCTGACTGAGTCCATCGCATGAAAAACCTGATTGCGGAACTCCTGCTCAAGCTGGCAGAAAAAGAAGAAGAGTCTAAAGAATTAGTGGTCCAGGTTGAGGCGCTTGAAATCGTGCTCACCGCCATGCTGCGCAGACTGGATGCCGCCCAGGTTAGCGACATCGCGGCGGGTATTGATCGCGCGATGCCGCCCGCCGCTTCCGTGCAGGAAAATCCGGACGCGCTGATGCTGCGTAATTACGTCGAAAAGTTGCTCAACCACCCGCGCGAATAATCCCGCCGTATGCGCATAGATTTTTTTCCGCTTTGCTTATTCCGTGCCATGCTTAACAGGCAATAATCACACGGAGAAACCGGCAATGAAATCGTGTCTTGTGGCAATAATGGCAGCAGGCCTGCTGCTGGCTGGCGGTGCGGGCGCGGCGGAGAAAACCGCGCAGCAGGAAAAAATGACGCTGTGTAATCAGCATGCAGGCGCGCAAAATCTGAAAGGCGATGCGCGTAAAAGCTTTATGAGCGAATGCCTGAAGAAAGACAGCAAAATGGGCAATATGACGCCGCAGCAGATGAAAATGAAAAGCTGTAATAGCGAAGCAGGAGAGAAAAAACTCAGCGGCGATGCGCGTAAAACCTTTATGAGCAGCTGTCTGAAGAAGAGTGCTTAAACCTCTGGCGGCCTGCGGGCCGCTTTTTTGTGTCCGCACTCGCAGGGTTAATGCGCGACGTATTTTTTCTGTCATAAACGGCACGCGTTGCCAAAACTTTACAAAATCCTTACATAAAATTCCATTTCTCCCCATCCAGTCTCTCTGACGCTTAACCGTGGCCAGAGCGGCTTTACGTGCAACATAAGGAACCTGTTGTATGGTCGCTGCGATCATTATTGGTGTATTTATTATTAGTGTGCTTTACGCCCACTCACGCGGCGTGGAAAAGCAAAAGTTTTCCCGTCAGTTATTTGATCACTCCACTTTTATGGCGCCGATCAATATGTTTATGACCGGGCTGTCGCGACTGCCGGCTAAACAGCCCTATTTTCCGGTTGAGGATTTTCCTGAGCTGCGTCAGCTGACCGATAACTGGCAGGTGATTCGCGATGAAGCCATTCGCCTGCAGGATCACATTAAAGCGGCGCAGACGCATAACGATGCCGGATTTAATACCTTCTTCAAGCGTGGCTGGAAGCGTTTCTATTTAAAATGGTATAGCGATGCACATCCGTCAGCGCGCGAACTCTGTCCGGTAACCACCGAACTGGTGAGCAACATTCCCGGCGTTAAAGCGGCCATGTTTGCTGAACTGCCGCCGGGCAGCCATCTGGGCAAACACCGCGATCCTTATGCCGGTTCGGTGCGCTATCACCTCGGGCTGCAAACGCCGAACGACGATCGCTGCTTTATTGAAGTGGATCGTCAGCGCCACAGCTGGCGCGACGGTCAGGCGGTGATTTTCGACGAAACTTACGTGCACTGGGCGCAGAATGAAAGCGAGCAGACGCGTATCATTCTGTTTTGCGATATCGAGCGGCCAATGAAATGGCGCTGGGCACAGGCGGTCAATCACTGGGTGGGCTCGACGTTAATGTCAGCAGCGGCATCGCCCAACGACGAAAACGATCGTACCGGCTTCCTCAACCGCATCTTCAAATACGTTTATGCGCTGCGCGATGCCGGTCAGAACCTGAAGAAACGCAATCGCCGGTTGTATTACTGGGTCAAACATGGACTGATTGTGGCGATTTTCGCGCTAATCATCGTGCCCAGCGTGTTCTTCTGATCCTTTCGTGCCGCTTAAAACGGCGGTTTAACAGTCAGTTAACCGCCGTTTCGCTTTGTTTCTCCTGCTAAATCCTCACGCTTTGCCACACTTACTCTTTGTAAGGAATTGTCGTATCAGACGAATAACCCCGAAGGAGGCGAACCGTGAGCTATCAATCTGTCGTGGAACTCAAAGCGCTGGCGCAGCGTAAACCCACTAAAGTGACCGTCAGCGAAACGGATATGGTGCTGATTCGCGACGGCGACCGCGTGCAGGCGCTGCAGGCAAAATGTCCGCACGCGGGCGCGCCGCTGGAGCAGGGCGCAGTGTGCGGCGACAAACTGGTGTGTCCGTGGCATAAGGCGGTATTTGAGCTGCGCGATGGCAAAATGTGCGAGCCGCTGGCGCTGGCCAATCTCAAACGCTATCCGGTGCGCATTGAACAGGGGCAGGTGCTGATCAATCCGCAGGCGATGTCGCCGGCCAGTGCGCCGGTAGCTCAGGGTGAAGCGCCGGTGTGCGTGATTCTCGGCTCTGGCGCGGCGGGCAGTGCCGCGATCTGGACGCTGCGCGATGAAGGCTTTAGCGGCCGTATTGTGCGTATCGAGCGTGAAAGCGACGCACCTTACGATCGCACCACGCTGAGTAAATTTGTCCCCTCCGGCAAGATGGCCATCGATGAGGTACCAAAGCTGCTGAAACAGGATGTGCTGGGCCCGGTGGTGTGGCTGCAGGGGGAGGTGGTGCAGCTGAAGGCGCAGGAGCAGACGCTGGTGCTGAAAGACGGGCAGCAGGTGAAGTTTGACCAGCTGCTGATCGCGACCGGCGGCGTGCCGCAGCCGCTTGATATCCCGGGCAAGGATCTGGATGGCGTGCACCTGCTGCGTTCACTGCGCCAGGCCGACACGCTGATTTCGCAGGTGGATGAGGCGCAGCAGCTGGTGATTATCGGCAACAGTTTTATCGGTATGGAAGTGGCCGGTGCGCTGCGTAACCGCGACATAGATGTCACGGTGGTGGCGCGTCATCCGCTGCCGTTTGCCAGCCAGTTCGGCGAAGAGATTGGCCACCATTTTTATGAGCTGCACCGCAGCAACGGCGTGAAATTTGTCGAGGGTGAACCGGAAGCGCTGACCGGCGAAGGCGCAGTGAGTGGCGTGCGGCTCAAAGATGGCAAAACCGTGCCAGCCAGCCAGGTGCTGTTTGCCACCGGCATTGTGCCAGCCACCCATTTTATTCACGACCTGCCCTTACAGAAGGATGGCAGCCTGCTGGCCGACAGTCAGTTGCGGGTCAGTGAAAACATCTGGGTCGCGGGGGATATTGCCAGCTATCTCACGCCGCGTGGCGTGCAGCGCATTGAGCACTATCGCGTGGCGCATCAGCAGGGGCGCATTGCCGCGCTGAATATGCTGGGCAAACGCATCATGTACGATCGCGCGCCGTTCTTCTGGACTGCGCATTACGGCACCCGCTATGAGTATCTGGGGCATGCAGAGGAGTGGGACGATTATCGCCTGCTGGGATCGCTGCAGGACAAGCGCTTTATCGCTTTTTACTGCCAGCAGGGCATGATTGCGGCAGTGTGTTCAGCCGGCATGTATACGCTCACCGCCGCGCTGGTGCATGAGATGCAGCAGCCAATGACGCTGGAACAAGGCCTGGCGCTGTTTGAAGCGTATCAGGGCTGATCCTGAAGCCAGCACCCAACAGTTCCCTCTCCCGCCTGCGGAAGAGACAAACGAGCACCCAACAGTCCCCTCTCCCGCCTGCGGGAGAGGGTTAGGGTGAGGGGAAACCCGCACCATCACTGCTTACTCAGCGCCTCGGACTTCGCCATGCACTGCTGCATCGCGCCCATCACCGCAGCGCGGAAGCCTTTTTCTTCCAGCACCTTCACCGCTTCAATGGTGGTGCCGCCCGGTGAGCACACCATATCTTTCAGTTCGCCAGGATGTTTGCCGGTCTCCAGCACCATCTGGGCAGAACCTTTTACCGCCTGCGCCGCAAACTGATAAGCCTGTGCCCGCGGCATGCCGCCCAGCACGGCGGCATCAGCCATCGCCTCGATAAACATAAACACGTAAGCCGGTGCCGAGCCGCTGACGCCCACCACGGCATGAATCAGATACTCGTTCACCACCGCCGCTTTGCCGAAACTCTCAAAAATGGTCACCACCTCGTCCACTTCCTGCGGTTCCACCAGCACGTTCGGCGTAATAGAGGTCATGCCTTCGTTGACCAGCGACGGCGTATTCGGCATCACGCGGATGATTTTACGGTCATGACCGAGTACCGCCGCCAGCGAATCCAGCGTCACACCTGCAGCAATCGACACCACCAGCGCATCTTTCTTCAGCTGGCCGGCCAGATCCTTGAGCACTTTGAGAATCACGTTGGGTTTCACCGCGCCAAACAGAATGTCCACTTCACGTGCCAGACTCTCGACGCTTTCCGCCGCCGTCACGCCATACTGCTGCGCCATCGCCTGGTTGGTGTCGGGTTTTCGATCGTGCACCCAGATATTGGCCGGGGCGATCTGCCCGCTGTTCACCAGGCCGCTGATGATGGCTTTCGCCATATTGCCGCAGCCGACAAACCCGATTTTCTTCTCCAGCATCGCTTTATCCTTTACGTGGTTCGGTTTTCTCAGTGGGTTAGCTTACGTCAGCGGCGGTGAATAACAAGTCGCGCACAAATAACATTTGCCATTCGCGGTCAGCGCGGCAAGATCGCAGGCATTGCCCGTTAATAAGGATTAAACATGTCGATTTGGGTGGATGCCGATGCGTGTCCCAATGTCATCAAAGAGGTGCTGTATCGCGCCGCTGAGCGCACCAAAGTCACCGTGACCTTCGTCGCTAACCAACCGCTGCGCGTACCGCCGTCGCCGTTTCTGAAAACGCTGCAGGTAGCTGCCGGCTTTGACGTGGCCGATAACGAGATTGTGAAACGCGTGCAGCCGGGCGAGCTGGTGATTACCGGCGATATTCCGCTGGCAGCAGAAGTGCTGGAGAAAGGGGCGGCAGCGCTAAATCCGCGCGGGGAGCGTTACAGCAGCGATACCATTCGCCAGCGTCTGACCATGCGCGATTTTATGGAAACGATGCGCGCCAGCGGCATTCAGAGCGGCGGCCCGTCGGCATTAAGCCCACGTGACCGCCAGCAGTTTGCTAACGAACTGGATAAATGGTTACGTCAGCGTTAATCAGACGAAGCTGTCGTCGTCGTCAAAATCACCGCCGCTGCCGAAATCGTTGAAATCATTGTTATCGGCAAAGCTGTTGTTGTCCCAGCCTGAATTGTCATTCAGGAAGGCATTGTTGCTGTCATTGCCGTTGAAGGTGTCCAGATTATCATCCACCTGTGGCAGCGCCGGTTCGTTGATGATATTGACGATCTCTTCCGGCTGCGAATGGTGGAACAGGCTGGTGAGCATGTCCGCCATCACCACACCGCCGGCCACGCCGACAGCCGTTTGCAGTGCGCCACCCAGGAAACCGGTACCGCGCGCCGGTGCAGCGTACTGCTGCTGAGGCGGTGCGGCATATTGTGGCTGTTGCGGTGCGCTGTTCCATGCCGGCTGTTGCGGCTGCGCCGGGCGTGAACCGCCGCCAAACAGACTCGACAGGAAACCGCCGCTGCTTTGCTGCGGGGCCTGCTGCTGCGCCTGCGCCAGACGGCTCTCCAGCTCCGATACCTGCGCGTTGAGCTTTTTCATCGCCGCTTCCTGAATCAGGATCGCCTGCGCCATGTAGTAGGGCGCACCGGGCTGGCTCTGTAAATGCTGATTGATTAACTGTTCGGCACCGGCATCACGCGGGCCGCTCTGGCTTTCTGCCTGTTTCAGACGGCTGAACAGGCTTTCAATAAGTTGTTGTTCCTGGCTCTGCATGGTGAACCTCCGGTTAGGCATAGCGTGTTGTTCTTCAGGCGACCAACAGGACGTCCGTTGCCTGAACTATAAAGCGTATATGCGGGCTGCGTGACAGAAAGTAAATCAGCGGCCTGGTAAGCAAATGTTGCCCCGCGCTTACAAATCGCCTGATGCACGAAATGCGCATCGTTTTTGCTTTAAAAATCAAAAGAATGGCATTAGCTATCGCTGAAATACGCGTAATTCGTGCTTCGCGGCTGGCTGATAAAATAAAATCCAGGTATCATGCGACGCATTATTGACCTGATGACGTTGCCCGCGCGGCAGACTACGGCGGAGGATGAGCCCGGATGTCATTACCCATCTATCTGATCGGCGCACGCGGTTGCGGTAAAACCACTATTGGCCAGGCGCTGTCGCAAGCGCTGGGCTATGCCTTTCGTGACACCGACCACCACCTGCAGCTCACCACACAGCGTAGCGTGGCAGAGATTGTGGCAACGGAAGGCTGGGACAGCTTTCGCGCGCGTGAAAGTGAATCGCTGCGGGCGGTTACCGCACCTGCCAGCGTAATCGCCACCGGCGGCGGCATGGTGCTGGCTGACGTCAATCGTCACTTCATGCGTGAGCATGGCCAGGTCATCTGGCTCAACGCACCCTCTGGCGTGCTGGCCGATCGGCTGGAGCGTCAGCCAGAAGCGGCACAGCGTCCGACCCTGACCGGCCGGCCCATCGCGGAAGAGATGGAAGATATCCTGCGTGAACGCGCGCAGCTCTATCGTCAGGCCGCGCACCATGAAGTCAACGCGATGCAGGCACCGGAGCAGGTGGTGGAACATATTCTGCAATCGCTGTCTCTCGCCCGCGCCAGCTAACTGCCTAAGAATTCTCCCTCTTTTTTACAGCGATCCTCGATTGTCTATACTGAATAGCAGGCAGAGGATCACCGCTGTCTGTGTGGAAACCTGACATAAGAGGGAAAACGATGCCAACCAGACCACCCTATCCGCGAGAAGCGCGCATTGTTGCCGTTGAAAAAGGGCAGGCGGGCAATACCGTCACCTGGTATGAATTACGGGCCGACCATCCACGTCCGGATACCTTAATTAGCGAACATAAATCGGAAGCGGAAGCGCAGGATGCCAAAGACCGCTATGAAGATGTGGAAAAAGAATAATCCCGGCGGGCAGGGATGCCCGCTTTAGCGTAATTACGTCCGGTCGCTAAATAGATTTTTTATTTTCCCTGATGCGCTAATTACGGCGATAAAAGCTGCCGTCTTTTCTGTTTAATCGCTCTCCTGCCTGATAACGTCTTTTTATTTTGCCTTTAGCCCTTATTTTCTGCTGCCTTAAATAGCCTGCGTTTTGTCCGGTGCAAAATTTGCGCTTGACCGATAAACCGTCGCGTTTTACTTTCGGGTTATCGATACAGGAACTCAGTTCCATATAGTGAAACCAGCGCCATGACCACACTCGAAAATGCCGCCGCCGTGCTTAAGCTGTTTCAGCGCTTTGGCGTGGCGCAGGGCCATCCCGGCCTGACCTTTACCGAGGTGGTGGAGGCGCTGGGGCTGCCGAAAAGTACCGTGTCGCGCCTGCTGGCGACCATGGAAAGTGAAGGCTTACTGGAGCGCGATCCCGACAGCCGCTGTTTTCAGATTGGCCGCGTGCTGTTGTCCGTTGCCGGGCACTATCTTTCGACACCGCTGATTGACAGCGCATCGGCGCCGATGGCGCGCCTGGCGGCCAGCAGCGGCTGCATGGGCTATATCTCGGTGCTGGACGGTGACGATGTGCTGGTGATGCGCATGTACCACGGTCGCTTCTTTACCCAGCTGGTGACGCCGCCTGGTACACGGGTGTCGGTTACCGGCACGTCGACCGGCCGCGTGCTGTTAGCGCAGCTGAGCGATGACGAGGTGCGCGCGCGCTTCAGCGATAACTGGCAAACCGCGTCGATCAATTCACCGCTGAATATCGATGCACTGTGCAAAGAGCTGGCGCTGATTCGTCAGCAGGGCTGGGCACTGGCACGCAATGAAACGCTGCCTGGCATTAGCTCGCTTGCCGTAGCGGTAACCAATAAACACCGCGGTGAAAGTGCCGCATTGTGTCTCTCATTTCTTTCGCAGGAAGCGGCCCCGGGTTATCCGGAAGCGCTGCTCAGCGAATTGCGCGCAACGGCTGCACTGATGGCCGAAAAATACGGCGCAGCGTCCTGAATAAAACAGGACAACCCTAATTTGATTTCAAGGCGTAATACTTCGCGCCACACCGGGGAAATAGCAGGTCTTCGGACCTGCTTATTTCAATAGTCAGGGAACGATGAATAAAACATTGAGGTTCCGCGTGTCGGGCACAATGTCATTGCGCGTTTTCTACAGGGTGAAAATACGGGGATAATATGCGTCTGGATAATCCAATAAAAAATATTGGCGTGGGACTGATGCTGGTTCTGCTGTCAGTTGCAGGGGCCATCATTGGGGTACAGCTGATCACAACTATTGGGGTAACGCCCAATACTTCTATTATCGGCGCGCTATTTGCCATGCTGCTGGCGCGCATTCCACTGCAGTGGTTTCGCCGCTACCGTTCGGTTGAAGTGCAAAACCTTGCACAGACCGCCATCTCTTCCGCTACCTTCGGCGCTGCCAACAGCCTGCTGATGCCGATTGCCGTGCCGTGGGCGCTGGGTGAGCCGCAGCTGGTGCTGCCGCTGTTTGTCGGCGTCAGCGCGGCCATGCTGCTGGATGCGTGGCTGCTGTATCGTCTGTTTGATACGCGCGTGTTCCCGGCCAGCAATGCATGGCCACCAGGCGTGGCAGCGGCAGAAGCGATCAAAGCCGGTGATAAGGGCGGTCGCCAGGCGTGGCTGCTGGTGGCTGGAATCGTGGGTGGCGTCGCGGGCTCAATGCTGAAAATCCCGATGTCCGCTTTTGGTACGGCATTCATTGGCAATATCTGGGCGCTGACCATGCTCGGCATCGGCTTCCTGCTGCGTGCCTATGCGCAACCGGTTGCCGGTATCGATATTAACGCGCTGTACATTCCGCACGGCGTAATGGTCGGAGCCGGTCTGGTGGCGCTGATTCAGGTGGTGCAGGTGATTCGCAGCCACCGTCACGACAACCTCAACGTCAGCCGCAGTGACAACGAAGTCAAACGCGCGCTCGGCCTGGGGACTGTCGGCTATATCGTGATCTCGGCGCTGCTGGCGCTGGGTGGCGGCTTGTGGAGCGAAATGGGCCTGCCGATGCTGCTGCTGTTTATTATCTACGCGGCCTTTGCCGCCTTCGTACATGAGCTGATCGTCGGCATCGCCGCGATGCACTCGGGCTGGTTTCCGGCCTTCGCGGTGGCGCTGATCACCCTGATCCTCGGCATCCTGCTCGGCTTCCCGCCGCTGGCGCTGTGCCTGCTGTGCGGCTTCACCGCGGCCACCGGTCCGGCCTTCGCTGATATGGGCTATGACCTGAAGGCCGGCTTTATTCTGCGCGGCAACGGGGCCGATGTGCAGCAGGAGCTGTGGGGCCGCCGCATCCAGCTGATCGCCGCGATGATCGCTTTCGTCATCGCAATTCCGGTGGTGTGGTATGCGCATAATCTATTCTTTGTCGACAACCTGCTGCCGCCGGTGGCGCGCGTTTACGCCAAAACCATTCAGGCCGGCGCGGAGCCGGGCATTGCCGGCAGCCTGCTGATGTGGGCGATTCCGGGAGCGATTATTCAGCTGATCGGCGGGCCTAAGCGCCAGCTCGGCGTGCTGTTAGCCACCGGTCTGTTAATCAACAACGCCGCCGCAGGCTGGGCGGTGCTGGTCGGGATTGCGTTACGTGTCCTGATCCTGCGCGTGTGGGGCGAGCGTGGACGTTCACCGATGGAGGTGATGGCCGCTGGATTCATTGCGGGCGACGCGCTGTACAGCTTCTTCCACTCACTTTTTGCCAGTAGCAGTAAGAAATAATCCAGGGATTTAGCGATGAGTTTACAGCAGACACTACAGGTTTTTGAGTTACTCGACAGCGCCTGCGTAGATGGCCAGCAGGTGGTCGATCTGTTTGCCGCCTATCCGGGCGTGCAAGCCAGCTTTAAGCGCGTCAGTGGGCCAAAAGGGCGCACCGATTTTGTGCGCATCGACATTCCGGGCGCTCAGGGCAAAAGCCGGGGCGGCAGCGCGCCGACGCTGGGGATCATTGGCCGTCTCGGCGGCATCGGTGCGCGCCCGACGCGCATCGGCATGGTGTCCGACGCCGACGGTGCGGTTGCTGCGGTGAGCAGCGCGCTGAAGCTGGCACAGATGCAGACCAAAGGCGACGTGCTGGCCGGCGACGTGATCGTAACCACGCATATTTGTCCGGATGCGCCGACCCGGCCGCACGAGCCGGTGGACTTCATGGATTCGCCCTGCGACGACATCACCATGAATGACAACGAAGTGGTTGCGGGCGTCGACGCGATTCTCTCTATCGATACCACTAAAGGAAACCGCATCCTCAACCATAAGGGCTATGCGCTGTCTCCCACGGTGAAAGAGGGCTACATCCTGCGCGTGTCGGAAGATCTGCTGCGCATTATGGAGATGACCAGCGGTCAGCCTGCAGTGACGTTCCCGATCACCACGCAGGACATCACCCCTTACGGCAACGGCGTGTATCATCTCAACAGCATCCTGCAACCGTCCACCGCCACTGATGTGCCAGTGGTGGGCGTCGCGATTTGTGCGCAATCCGTGGTGCCTGGCTGCGGCACCGGCGCCAGCCATGAAGTGGACATCGCGGCGACCGTGCGCTTTGCGGTGGAAGTGGCCAAAGAGTTTGGCCGTGAGACCTGCCAGTTTTATGACCCGCAGGAGTACGCGCTGCTGCTATCTTTGTATGGTAGCCTCAGCCACCTGCGCAGCCGGAAAGCCTGATGATGAAACCGTCGCTAGTAACCTTAACCATTGGCCAGTCACCGCGTAGCGATATTTTGCCGCTGCTGCAGGAGCATTTGCCCGCCGACGCCGTCGCGCATGCCGGTCTGCTGGATGGCCTGACGCTGGCTGAAGTGGAGCAGTTATACGCTCCCGCGCCGGGCGATAAAGTGCTGGTTTCGCGCATGAGCAGCGGCGAACAGGTACGGCTGGCGGCGGCCACTGTCGAACAGGGACTGCAGCGTAAAATTACCGCGCTGGAGCAGCAGGGTTACGACACCATTCTGCTGCTGTGTACCGGTGAGTTCGGCGCGCTAAAAACCACGTCGGCGCTGCTGCTGGAGCCGGATCGCATCATTCCGCCGCTGGTCAGCGCCATCGTACAGGCGCACAAAATCGGCATCGTGGTGCCGGTTGAGGAGCAGATCGCTGAGCAGGCCAGCAAATGGCGTAACCTGCAAAGCACGCCCTGTTTTGCCGTCGCCAGTCCATACCTGGCGCAGCAGAGCGAACTGATGGAAGCCGGACTGACCCTGCAGGAGCAGGGCGCTGATGTGGTGGTGCTCGACTGTATCGGTTATCACCAGAAACACCGCGATTTCCTGCAGAACATGCTGGGCATTCCGGTGCTGCTGTCGAATGTGCTGGTGGCGAAACTGGCGGCTGAACTGATCGTCTGATCGAGGCCGATCACAACTTGCGACGGGCGGCGCTAATTCGCGTGACAGATCAGCGAGTTCCCTTGTAATCTGCCGGTAACCCTAATGTGCTGTGAGGAAGTAACATGCTCAACGTAAGTGAGTATTTCGACGGAAAAGTGAAATCCATTGGTTTCGACAGCGTCACCATTGGCCGGGCCAGCGTTGGCGTGATGGCGGAAGGCGAATACACCTTTGGTACCGGCCAGCCGGAAGAGATGACGGTAGTGAGCGGCGCGCTGAAAGTGCTGCTGCCGGGCGAAGCCGAGTGGAAATGGTACGAAGCCGGATCGGTATTTAACGTGCCGGGCCACAGCGAATTCCATCTGCAGGTGGCAGAGCCAACGTCTTACCTGTGCCGCTATCTTTAAGCGTTAAAGCAGCATCCATTATCAACCGGTAATGCCTGTGCGGCGTTACCGGTTTTTTTATGCGTCAGCATGGGGTGTGGCCTGAGGTCAGCATAAATGCTGACCCTACAGGTATGAATCAGCATATTTGCAGGGGCGTCATTCATGGCGACCGTTAAACACACCCGTACTATCCTTCCAGCCGGCGATGTCCGCTTAACGCTGCGCTTCGCCGCCTAACGCTTCCACCAGATTGCTGATCAATGCCGCCAGCTCGCTGGTCATCAGAATGAAATCGGCATCAAAACGCTGGGTGAAATCATCGCGATCGATATCGTCATTCTGCTCGCGCAGCGTGTCGCTGAACTTCAGACGCTTCACCGAGGCGTCATCGGCGATCACCAGCTGAATACGCTCCTGCCAGTCGAGCGCCAGTTTGGTGACCACTTTACCGGCTTCGATGTGGGTGGCGATCTCGTCGGAAACCAGATCCTGCTTTTTACAGCGGATCACGCCGCCATCTTCCAGTATCGCCTTCAGCTCAGCCTCATCCATCAGGGTGAAACCCGCCGGCAATTCACCGGAGCGCACCCATTCGGTCAGCGTCAGCTCGATCGGATTTTCCAGCGTCAGCGGCACTACCGGCAGCGAGCCGAGGCTCTTACGCAGCAGCGCCAGCGTATCTTCCGCTTTCTTCGCGCTGGCGCAGTCGACGATGATCAGATTATTGACCGTGTCGATCCACATAAAGGTCTGACTGAAACGGCTGAAGGCGCGCGGCAGCAGGCTATGCAGCACTTCATCTTTCAGCGAATCCTTTTCGGTCTTTTTCAGCTTGCGGCTCTGTTCCGCTTCCAGCTTCTCAATTTTGGCTTCCAGCGCCTGCTTCACCACCGGCGACGGCAGAATTTTCTGCTCGGTGCGGGCGCAGATCACTATCTGACCGTTAATCACATGCGTCAGCGCTTCGCTGCGGTTGCCCATCGGCGAGACCCAGCCGGTTTTGGCCATGTCCTGGCTGCCGCACGGCGTGAAGGTGAAGGCGTCGAGCTGTTTTTCCAGATCGTCTGCGGACAGCGGGATGTCCCGATTCAGACGATAAACCATCATATTTTTAAACCACAACATCAGGATTCCTTACCGTGGGTGCGATCGGGCGCACAAGTCTAAAACAGTCAGCGCGCATGATAGCGAAACATCGGAGTGGTTTCATTGCCTTTCCCGATTCAGCCTTCTACTGTATCTGTCACCTGAACGAATAATGAGGAATAAATCGTGCGTATCGGTATTGATTTAGGCGGCACCAAAATTGAAGTGATTGCGCTGTCTGACCAGGGCGAGGAGCTGTTTCGCCACCGCGTGAATACCCCGCGTGACGACTACGCGGCCACGGTGCAGGCGATTGTCGATTTAGTCCTGCTGGCGGAAGCGCAGACCGGGCAGCAGGGGACGGTCGGCATCGGCATTCCCGGCACGATTTCTCCTTATACCCAGCGGGTAAAAAATGCTAACTCGACGTGGCTCAACGGCCAGCCGCTGGACAAAGATTTGGCGCGTGCGCTGAATCGTGACGTGCGCATCGCCAACGACGCGAATTGCCTGGCGGTTTCCGAAGCGGTTGATGGCGCAGGCGCAGGCCAGCCGCTGGTGTTTGCGGTGATCATTGGCACCGGTTCCGGCGCAGGCGTGGCCATCAACGGTGAATCACGCATTGGCGGTAACGGTAACGCAGGCGAGTGGGGGCACAATCCGCTGCCGTGGATGGATGAAGACGAACTGCGTTATCGCGCGGAAGTGCCGTGCTACTGCGGGCTGCAGGGCTGTATTGAGACGTTTGTCTCCGGCACTGGCTTCGCCATTGATTATCAGCGTCTCAGCGGACAGGCGCTGAAGGGCGCGGAGATCATCCGGCTGATCGAACAGCAGGATCCGGTGGCCGAGCTGGCGATGAGCCGTTATGAAACGCGGCTGGCCAAATCGCTGGCGCAGGTGGTTAACCTGCTCGATCCGGATGTGATTGTGCTCGGCGGCGGCATGAGCAACAACGATCGGCTGTACCAAACGGTGCCGACGCTGATGAAACAGTGGGTGTTCGGACGCGAGTGCGAAACGCCGGTGCTGAAAGCGGTGCACGGTGACTCCAGCGGCGTGCGTGGTGCCGCCTGGCTGTGGCCGGTGAAAGGGTAGCATCACGGCGCTTTATGCGTGCTTAACCCCTCTTCCAGCGGAAGAGGGCGGCCGAAGCGGGTCAGTTTTGTCTTAACTGACCGGCGTGACACACGATATCGTGCGCATGCAGCACGGCCGGCCGGTTTTCATTCAGTCGGATGGCGGCATAAATATCGATATGCAGTTTTTGCGCTTCATCGTCAGCCAGTGCGCGATAACACAACCCTTCCTGATGAAAGGTACATTTTGACTGCGGCATCAGGGCAAAGCCTTTTCCTCTGGCAATGTGTGTCAGCATAACCAGTGAATCATCGGGCTCTTTAACTCTTTTAAGCGGGGTGTGGAGCTGTGAAAACAAGCGTTCACATTTATCGTAGAATGACGGATTTGCGCTTCTGGCAAACCAGAACAGCGGTAAATCACCGATAGCTTCCAGCGAGACTTTTTCTTTCAGGCTGGCCGGATGTCTGGCCGGCATTGCTACCAGCAAAGGCTCACGACCGATCCACTGGTACTGCACGGTATCTTCGTGGCCGGTTGCCCTTTCGCCCGTCAGTACCAGGTCCAGGCGGTTTTTTGCCAGACACTGCAGCAACTGCGCAGACGTCAGATCGGGCGTTTCCACATCGTCGGCGGCGTCCAGTTTCAGCAGTTGCTGGTGAATGGGCGCAATCAGTGCAAAATTCAGCGTGCGGGTGAGGCCGATACGCAGGCGCTTTTCTGAAGAAAGCGAGCCAGGCTTGAGTTCATTCAGCGCCTGAAGGATCTTCTCCGCTTTGATTACCAGCGCCCGGCCAGCGTCCGTCAGACTGACGTCATGGGTGCTGCGGCTAAACAACGGCTGCTCCAGCACGGCTTCAAGGCGCTTAATCTGTCGGGTTAGCGGAGGCTGAGTCATTCTGAGCCGTTCGGCGGCCCGGCGAAAGTTCAGCTCGTGCGCAACCGCAAGAAAGCATTGAAGCTGTTTCACGCTGGGGAGATGGTTGCTGATCAGGTGTTCTGCCGTCGCCATAGAGTCCATCCGGGTAATCAAAGACGTTATTCTACCCCGCTAAAGATCAGCAGGATATGGGGTTAATCGGTCTGGCCGGCACTACGTCAGACATCCTGACCGGGCGTTACCCGGCCAGGGCTTCAGGCATTAATGCTTTTCATCCCTTCCTGAGAATAGCGCTCGCCCTTTATCTCAATATGCTGGTGGATAGCGTTCAGTAAGGCGATATCTGCCTGTTCCAGCACGATATCGGCGGCCTGCGCATTTTCCGCCAGATAGCGGGTCTGTTTCGTTCCCGGAATGGGGATCAGCTTGTCGTACTGCGCCAGTAGCCAGGCCAGCGCAATCTGCCCCGGCGTGCAGCTGTACTTTTCAGCAAGCGGGTGCACCGCGTCAAGAAGCTGGGCGTTATGGTCGAGGCTGGATTGACTAAAGCGCGCATTATTTTTGCGGAAATCACCCTCAGCGAAGTCGCTGTTATGACGATACTTTCCGGTCAGAAACCCTCTGCCCAGCGGAGAGTAGGGAACTAAACCTATACCCAGCTCTTTCACCACCGGCAGAATCTCAGCTTCGATATCGCGCGTCCACAGTGAATATTCGGTTTGCAGGGCAGTGAGCGGGTGAATGGCATGGGCCCGGCGCAGGGTTGAAGCAGAAACCTCACACAGGCCAATGTGGTTGATCTTACCCGCTTTAACGAGGCGGCTCAGGCATTCCATGCTCTCTTCAATCGGCGTAACCTGGCTCACGCGGTGAAGATAGAACAGATCGATGCGCTCAACGCCAAGCCTTTTAAGCGATTCATTACAGCAGCGGGTGATGTAGTCAGGTTGGTTGTTAATCGTCCGGGCATAAGCCTGGTCCGCAGGGCGATCGATTCCGCACTTGGTGGCAATGTTAAACTGCTCACGCGTGGTGTTATCCAGACCGGCAAGAAAGTGGCCAATCAGCCGCTCATTATGGCCCCGCCCGTACATATCCGCGGTGTCGATAAACGTGATATTCAGGTCGATAAGCGTGTGTAACAGCTGCAGTGAAGCGTGGTCGTCTGTCTGGCCATAAAATTCGCTCAGTCCCATGGCACCATAGCCGATCGAACTGACAGTCAGGGTTTGCGATAAATGTCGGGTGTGCATAGTGGCTCCTTTTGTGGTTTTTTTGATTGTTGCACCCCGATTACGCGTAATGAATTGTCATTTTCGTCATGCAAAAAAGGTATCACAGCAGCAAGACCGGAGCGGTGCTGTGGTGGGATGGATTTATCACGTGAGACAGAAAGAGACGGGTACACAAAGGGCTCTGTGTACCCGCCTCCGTTGCCTGAAGGGCAGGGGCGATGCGTTTGTTACTCACCGACCAGCATGGAATCCTGCGGTGCGCGCTCGCGCTGGGCTTTGGTGGCGAGGAAGTAAAGGTAGCCGAGCACCATGATCGCCACAAACAATCCGCCGATTACCGGGTTGAACCACAGCATCGCCACCAGACACACCAGCGACAGCACCAGTGCGATGCCCGGTACCAGCGGATAGCCCGGCGCACGGAAGCTGCGCTCCAGATCCGGTGCGCTGCGGCGCAGCTTAAACAGGCTCAGCATACTCATCAGGTACATCACAATCGCGCCGAACACTGCCATGGTGATCATCGCCGCCGTCAGCGTCATGCCCTGCAGATTGATCAGTCCGTCGCTGTAAATGGCGGCGATACCAATGGCACCGCCGGCGATGATGGCGCGGTGTGGCGTCTGGAAGCGCGACAGCTTCGCCAGGCTGGGCGGCAGATAGCCCGCGCGCGCCAGGGCAAAGAACTGGCGCGAATAGCCAAGGATGATGCCGTGGAAGCTGGCGACCAGGCCAAACAGGCCGATCCATACCAGCATATGCATCCAGTTAGAGTGCTCCCCGACGATCATCTTCATCGCCTGCGGCAGCGGATCGTTGATGTCCGACAGCTTGCGCCAGTCGCCCGCGCCGCCGGCCAGTAGCATCACGCCAATCGCCAGCACCACCAGGGTAAGAATGCCGCTGATATAGGCTTTCGGGATGGTGCGCTTCGGATCTTTGGCTTCTTCGGCCGCCATGGCCGCGCCTTCAATGGCGAGGAAAAACCAGATAGCGAACGGGATGGCGGCAAAGATGCCGGACAGCGCTGGCATGCCAAAATGATCGCTGCCAGCCCAGCCGTTGGCGGCGAAGTTAGCGACGCTGAAACCCGGCGATACCACGCCCATGAACACCAGCAGCTCCAGCACTGCCAGCACCGTCACCACCAGTTCGAACATCGCGGCCAGCTTCACGCCGAGAATATTCAGTGCCATAAACAACAGATAAGCCCCGACCGCCGCCGTTTTGGGGTTGAGATCGGGATACTGCACGTTGAGGTAGGCGCCAATCGCCATGGCGATGGCCGGCGGGGCGAACACGAACTCAATCAGCGTCGCCAGACCGGCAATCAGACCACCGGTTTCGCCAAATGCCCGACGGCTGTAAGCGAACGGCCCGCCAGCATGCGGAATCGCCGTGGTCAGTTCGGTAAAGCTAAAAATAAAGCAGGTATAAAGCGTGGCGATCAGCGCGGTGGTGATCAGGAATCCCAGCGTCCCGGCCACGCCCCAGCCATAGCTCCAGCCGAAATACTCACCGGAAATCACCAGTCCAACCGCAATACCCCATAAATGCAGGGTGCCCAGCGTGGGTTTTAGTTTGCCTGTCATCTTCATCTCCCCGTCATGCTTGTTGTGCGGCGTTGGCACCGCGCTATTGTGGGTTTGCGCTACAGTGAAGGGATAATGCCGCTGCCCGGGACGGGAAAACTTGACGCCGGCGCAGTGAGTTTTGTCCTCTGCGGTCAACTCGCTGCCAGAAAAAGCGCGGGCTGTACGCTGCGGTCAACTTTTGCTGTTCTGCGGTCAGGCAGTCAGGACGACCTCATCCCATGCTGATAACACTGGTTTATAGAGACTGATGCTGGAGAGTGATGAATGAGCGCCAAACAAGCCGAATCCCTGACCGATGCCGAGATCACCCTGCTGGCGCAACGTGCGCTGGCCTGCTATCCCGCCGCGCTGCACGGTGAGCTGCAATTACTGTGCCGTTCGGAGAACGCCACCTTTTTGCTGCGTGCCGGCGGCAAACGCTACGCGCTGCGCCTGCACCGGCCGGATTACCACAGCAAAGCGGATATTCTCAGTGAACTGATGTGGCTTGATGCGCTGCGCGAGACCGGCATCATGGTGCCGCAGGCCATCCCGGCGCGCGACGGTGAAAGCGTGCTGACGCTGACGCTGGCGGACGGCAGCACGCGTCATGCGGTGCTGTTCCACTGGATTGACGGCGAGATGCCGACCACCGACGTCGATCCCAAAGCCTTTCAGCAGCTCGGGACCATCACCGCGCGCCTGCATCAGCACAGCCGCAGCTGGCAGAAACCCGAAGGTTTTCAGCGCATTATCTGGGATCATCACACCATGGTCAGCGAGCACAGCCACTGGGGGCGCTGGCAGGATGCGCCGCATCTCGATCCGGCCGATCACGGCATTATCGCAGCGGCGGTGGAGCGTGCCGGGCAGGCGCTGGCGGAATTTGGTAAAGAGCGCGATCGCTACGGCCTGATCCACGCCGATCTGCGTCTGACCAATCTGCTGCTGCACAAAGGCGAAACCCGGGTGATCGACTTCGACGACTGCGGCATGGGCTGGTATCTGCACGATCTGGCGGCCGCGATCAGTTTCGTCGAGCACCATCCGCGTGCGGCGGAGTGGGTGGATAACTGGATCCTCGGCTATGAACGCGTGGCGCACATCAGCGATGCTGAGATGGCGCTGGTGCCGACGCTGCTGATCCAGCGTCGTATCCAGATGACGGCGTGGATGGGCACGCACGCCGATACCGAGATGGCGCTCAGCCTCGGGCCGCACTGGGCCAGCCATTCGGTGCGGCTGTGCCGTCGCTATCTTGAGAGCAGCCAGCTGCCGGTAGGCGCGTGACCTGCACCAGCAGAGGGCAGCGGCGCGCGCTGATGTGCTGATCGGGTGCCTGCGGATAGCGCGCGCTGGCGTTTATAGGCGCGCTGACGCGGGCGCGGTGACGCTGGTATGAAAATTGCTGGATCCCTTCATTCTGTTATCCGCGCGATCCCTGAGAGGTTCCCATGCAATCACTCATCTCTGCTGCTGATGCCTTCAGCGCGTTTGCCACACCCGCCAGCAACCGTGGCGTTCTGGCCGCGGCGGCGACTGGTCTGAGCGCCTTCATTACGGATAAAGGCGGCGATGTCGATCGCATCTTTGGCATCAGCGGTATCGATTCTGAACTGCTGGCCAGCCCGACACTGAGCCTCGGGCTGGTGAACTATTGCCGCGTGATGGAAGAAGCGGCGCGCCACTCCGGCTTTGATAACTTCGGTTTGCATTACGGCAGGCAGTTCAAACCGCAGTCATTAGGGTTAATTGGCTACATCGGACTGTGCTCGCCGACGCTGGAGCAGGCGCTGCACAATGTGGTGAACGCGTTTCCCTGGCACCAGCACGATACGCTGACGCGGCTGGTGGACAAGGGCGACTGCTGGCGGCTCGATTATCAGGTGCGCCACGGAGCGATCCTGGCACGCCGTCAGGATGCGGAGCTGACGCTCGGCATGTTCCTCAACCTGATTCGCCACGTGGCGGGCAAAAACTGGGCGCCGCGCGAGGTGCACTTTGAACATCCGCGTCCGGAGCAGTGGCACGAGCACTGCAAAGTGTTTGATGCGCCGGTCTGGTTCGATCAGCCGTTTAACTCACTGTTGATCGCGAAACGCGACCTGCAGCGCGCCATGCCGGAGCAGGATGCGATGCTGCTGATGGTGATGCAGGATGCCATTCGCCGCCTCAACAGCAGCGCCAGCGTGCAGAGCGTGGTCGAACAGGCGCGTTCACAGGTCAGCCTGACGCTCATTCAGGGCGAACCGGTACTGGAGGAGATCGCCGGCAAAATGGGGTTGTCGAGCTGGTCGCTGCAGCGACGCCTGCGCGAAGAGGGCATCAGCTTTAGCGCGCTGGTGGATAAGGTGCGCTGCGAAATGGCCACGCACTATCTGCAGCAAAGACAGCTGCCGATCTCGGAGATGGCGCTGCTGCTTGGCTATTCCGAGGTCAGCGCGTTTTCCCGCGCCTTCCGCCGCTGGTTCGGCATCAGCCCGCGCCAGTGGCGCCAGGATGGGCTGGTAAGTCAGGCCGGTGCGGCGCAAAGCCAAACCACGCTGGCTGGTCGCGCTGCGGCGGAGGCGGTAAGCCGCGCGACTGACCAATAAGCTGCCACGCGCGCAAACACAGCGCTTCGTCGCCCTGGGTTTGCGTCACCGCGTAGCGCCCACTGTTCTGCCACTCCAGGCGCACCCAGCACTGCTGTCCGGCATAGCGCGCCGCATCGTGAAACTGCTTATTGAGCTGCTGCTGCAGTGCTTCACTCCAGTGGCAGGCGGCGCTGTCAGCATCGCCCTGCGGCTGGCACTGATTGGCCAGGCTGGGGGCTGGCGCGGACACCTGCTGGCAGGCGCTGAGCCCCACCATCATCACTAACCCACCTGATAGTCTCGCTAATCGATTAATTAAATTCATTAATAAGCCTGCATTTTCGCTAAAGATTCCTGGCGCTGCTGCCGACAGTCTACAGACCGCAGCAGGGAATGCTATGGCATTACTCTGACTGTCGGCATAACCAGAATTTGCCGCCTGGTGGCGGTGTTATCCCTTCCTTTATTCATGGACCAGAAATGCAGAAGAAATATGCCTTTGCGGCACTCTCCTTGTTAAGCGCCGCGCTGCTCAGTGGCTGTGCCACCGAGTCGTCACGCGCTATCGACGCGCCTCAGGTTCGCGCCGCAAGCCAGCCGGCTTATCAGGGCGTGCGCAGCCCAATCGCGGTGGGACAGTTTGATAACCGTTCGTCATACATGAATGGGATTTTCTCCGACGGCGTTGATCGTCTGGGCAACCAATCCAAAACCATTCTGATCACGCATCTGCAGCAGACCAATCGCTTCAACGTGCTGGATCGCAGCAACCTGAAAGAGCTGCAGCAGGAAGCCGACTTCAAACACAGCCAGCAGAACATCAAGGGCGCTAACTACATCATCACCGGTGACATCACCGAGTTCGGGCGCAAAGAAGTGGGCGACCAGCAGCTGTGGGGCATCCTCGGGCGCGGTAAAAGCCAGATCGCTTACGCCAAAGTGAACCTGAATGTGGTGGATGTGACCACTTCAGAAGTGGTGTACAGCGTGCAGGGCGCGGGTGAATACCAGCTGTCAGCGCGTGAGGTGATCGGCTTTGGCGGCACCGCCAGCTATGACTCTACCCTGAACGGCAAAGTGATGGATCTGGCGATCCGTGAAGCGGTCGACCACCTGGTGGATGGCATCAATAATGGCGCATGGCGCCCGGTGAAATAAGGATATTGACGATGAAATTACTGCAACTGAGCGCCGCGCTGATCGCGGCAGGCGTGCTGGCCGGCTGTGCGCCAAAAGGACCGGAGCCGATCTACTACTGGGGTGATTACCAGCAGCAGGTCTACAGCTATTACCAGAAAGACAGCGATCCGCAGAAGCAGATTGATGCGCTGAATCTGGATATCGAAAAGGCCAAAGCGGTGAACAAGCCGGTAGCACCGGGTCTGCACGCCCAGCTGGGCCTGCTGTACGCCAAAAACGGCAATACGGATAAAGCTTTCAGCCAGTTCGCCCTTGAGAAGCAGCTGTTTCCGGAATCGGCGCCGTACATGGACTTTCTGATGAAGAAAAAAGGAGTGAACCAATGAAAAAACTGATTGCCGTGTGCGGCGTATTCGCGGCGCTGCTGCTGACCGGCTGTGCCCAGAATAAGAAACCGTATGACTACAGCGCCTTCCGTGCCAGTAAGCCGGCATCAATTCTGGTGCTGCCTGCCGATAACCGTGCGCCGGATATCAACGCCTCGCACAGCTTCACCTCGCTGGTGACCCAGCCGCTGGCGGAAGCGGGTTACTACGTGTTCCCGGTGGCGGTGGTGGAAGAGACCTTCCAGCAAAACGGCCTGAGCAACGGGCATGAAATTCAGGCGGTGAGCACGAAGCGCTTGCATGACATCTTCAACGCAGACAGCGCACTGTACATTTCGATTACCGATTATGGCAGCAGCTATCTGGTGGTTGATTCGGTGACCACGGTCTCGGCCACTGCCCGTCTGGTTGATCTGCGCAGCGGTAAAGAGCTGTGGCAGGGCATGGCCACCGCCAATGATTCTGAGAACAGCAACAACAGCAACGGCGGCATCATTGGCATGCTGGTGTCGGCGGCGATCAAACAGATCGCCAGCAACGCGGGTGACAAAGCGCACACCATTGCCGGTGTCACCAGCGCGCGTCTGTTAGCGCAGAACGAGCAGGGTGGTCTGCTGGCCGGTCCGCGCTACAAAGCGCCGGTTACGCGTTAATCTCGCTGGCGCGGCGATCAGCTGATCGCCGCGCCACTTCACGCATCACTCGCCCGGCAGCTCCAGTTTACTGTAGCCGAGCCCGTTCATTTTACGCACCCGGATCTGCACCGGGATACGCTCTTTCATCGCTTCCACATGACTGATCACGCCGATGGTTTTCCCGCTGGCGTTGAGCGCATCGAGCGCATCCAGCGCGGTGTCCAGCGTTTCGGCATCCAGCGTGCCGAAGCCTTCGTCGAGAAACAGTGATTCAATGCGCGTTTTATGGCTGACCAAATCGGACAGCGCCAGCGCCAGCGCGAGGCTGACGAGGAAGCTCTCGCCGCCGGACAGCGTACGCGTGTCGCGCGTGGCATCGGCCTGCCAGGTATCCACCACTTCCAGCTCCAGCTCATCGCTGACGCGGCGCTGCAATAAATAGCGGCCGTGCAGGCGATCGAGCTGGCGGTTTGCCAGCCACACCAGATGATCGAGGGTTAAGCCCTGAGCAAAGCGGCGGAACTTGTCGCCTTTGGCCGACCCGATCAGATCGTTGAGGCGGCTCAGCTGTGCCAGTTCCGCTTCGTCAGCGGCGATCTGCGCCAGCAGCGTTTGCTGCTGCTGACGCTGCCGGGTATCGCTGTGCAGCTGCTGCTGCGCTTCCCCCTGCTGGCGTGCGTTGTCACGCAGCGCCACGCGCAGCTGCTCCAGCCGGATGGCGATGGAGCCAGCATCGGCATCGCTGAGCGCAGCCGGGCGCTGCTGCTGGTGATCGCTCAGCCGCTGCGCCAGTCTGGCATGCAGCGCGGTGTGCTGCTGATGCTGCTGCTCCAGCGTTTGCAGCCGCTGGCGCAGCGTCTGCACCTCATCTTCCGCCAGCAGCGCGGCGCGCAGGGCGCTTTCGTCAGCGAAATCACTGAGCAGCAATGCCTGCCGGAAGGCGCTTTCGGCGTCCGCTGCGCGCTGCGCCAGCGTCTGCTGCTGGCTGACAATCTGTTCATACTGACCTTTCAGGCCGTGCAGTTCGCTTTGCGCCTGCTGCCAGCGCTGCAGCTGTTGCGCCAGCGCCTGGTCATGCTGTTGCAGCGTGGCGTGCTGCTGCTGACGCGCGTCCGCCACGCGCCGGTCGCCAAACAGCTGCTGGCGCTGCTGCTGCTGGGCCTGCTGCTGCTGTTGCAGGTGGTTAAGGGCTTGCTGCAGGCTGGCGACCTGCTGCTGTTCACGCGCCAGAGCGTGCTGCAGGCTGCTGCCTTCCGTTTCGCTTTTCGCCAGCTGCGGCTGTAGCTCAGCAAGTAACCGCTCACTTTCCTGCCACTGCTGCCAGCGCTGCTGCAGCGTTTGCAGCCAGCCGGCGCGCTCGGGCGCTGCCGGCAGGCTAAGTTGATGGGCAGCCAGCTGCTGTTCCAGCTGCTGCTGTTGCTGCTGCCATGCCTGCCGTTCACCGCTGACGCGCTGATCGATCTCATCCCGCTGCTGCCGGGCGCTGGCCAGCTGCTGCTGTGCCAGCTGTTGCTGCTGCTGATGTTGCTGCCAGCGCTGCTGCTGTTGCAGATGCGCGTCTTTGGCCTGCTGCAACGTGACGGCCGCCTGTTCACGCGCCTGCAACTGTTGCTGCTGGCGGGCTTCGAGCGCGTCCTGCTGCTGCTGCCAGGCGCTGAATTCTGCGTGCTGTTCAGCGCTGAAGGTAAGCGCCAGCTCACCGCACAGCGCCTGCCAGCGCTCGCGGGTGGCGGCGATCTGCTGGTCGAGATCGGCGATTTCCTGTTGCAGCGCCTGCTGTTGCTGCTGCGACAGTTTAAGCTGCTCGCCCCGCGCGGTGCCGGCTTCCCTGAGCTGCGCCACGTGCGTTTCCAGCGCCGCCTGCCGCTGCTGATTTTCATCTGGCTGCAACTGCTGGTAGCGGTCGATGGCCGGATGCTGGCAGGAGCCGCACAGCGGGCAGGGCTGTTCCGGCTGCAGCCGGGCCCGCTCGTCGGCCAGCTGAATAATGGTGCGCTCCAGCTCGCACAGGCGACGCACATCCAGCAGCGTCTGATGCTCGCGCTTGTACTCCTCGCGCAGCTGCTGCAACGCCAGCGCTTCCTGCTCAGCATGCTGCTGTAACTGCTGCAGTTTAAGCTGACGCTGCTGGCGCTGCGGCTGGAGCGTTTGCCACTGTGCCGCCAGCAGGCTGAGCTGCTGACGTGCGCCGCGCTGCTGCTGATGCTGCGCCAGCGCCGTCCGCAGCGCCGGGCTGGCGATCTCCGCTTCCAGCGAAGTAAGCACCTGCTCCGCCTGCTGGCGCTGCTGCTGTGCCGCGGCTTCTGCCTGTTGCAGCGGCTGTGCCGCCTGTTCGCGCGCCTGCAGCGCCTGCTGCTGCTGTTCGAGCTGGCTTTGCAGTTGTTGCTGCTGCGCGCTGAGCTGCGTCAGCGTTTGCTCACGCTCTTCAAGCCGGGCGAGTTCGGCCTGCCAGCGCGCCAGTTCGCCGCCCCAGCGGGCGACAGCGGCTTCACTCAGGCGAAACGCCTGCTGCTGCGCCAGCTGCTGTTGTAAGCGTTCACTTGCCTGCTGATGCTGATCCAGCGCCTGCTGGCTGAGTAACAGCGTTTTTTGCTGTTCGCTCAGCAGCGCCTGCTGCTGCTCAAGCTGCTGTGCACGGCTGGCGATCTGCTGATCGAGCGGGATCACCTGTTCGCTCAGCAGCGTCTCCAGCTGTTGCTGTTCGGCCAGCGCGCGTTCACGTGCCTGCTGTGCGGCCTGATAGTGGCTTTCACCCTGCTGCAGCGCCGCTTGCGCCTGTTGCTGTTGCTGCTGTAACTGCTGCGCCTGCTGGTTCAGTGTCTGCTGGTCGCGCTGCAGCTGTTCGCGCTGCTGCAGTTTGTCGCGCAGCTTCTCCGCCGGTTCAGCACGCGCCAGCCGCTGACGATCGCCTTCCGCCTGCTGCCAGGCCGTGGCGGCAGCCTGCAACGCCTGCTGCGCCTGCTGTTGCTCCGCGTTGAGCTGCTGCTGCTGCGTCAGCCACTGCTGCTGCTGCTGGGCCTGCGCCAGCTGCTCGCTCAGATCCTGTTCGGTGCGGGTCAGCTGCTCCAGCTGCTGCGCCAGTTCGGCGCGGCGGGCGTCGTCGAGCAACTGCACCGCACCGGCGCGGGCGCGCAGCGTGTCGAGTGCCGCGCGCGCCGTGCGCCAGCGCTCGTAGATCTGCATCGAGATGTGGCCGTAGATTTCGGTGCCGGTCAGCTCCTCCAGCAGCTCGGCGCGCTCGCCGGGTTTGGCATTGAGGAAGGCGGCAAACTGCCCCTGCGACAGCATCATAGAACGGGTGAAGCGGGCAAAATCGAGACCGGACAAGGTTTCGATGGCTTTGAGCTTGTCACCGACTTTATCGGCGACGATCTGGTTGTCCGCCACGCGCGCCAGTTCGACACGCGGCGCCTGCAGTTTACCTTCCGCCAGGCCGCGCGCGCGGTTCTGGCTCCAGAAGGCGCGCCAGGCTTCACCTTTGATCTCAAACTCCACTTCGGCGAGGCACTCAGCGGTGTCACGCGTCATCAGCTGATTTTCGCTCTGCGACAGGCCACCAAGGCGCGGCGTCTGGTGATAGAGCGCCAGACAGATGGCATCCAGCAGCGTGGTTTTACCCGCGCCGGTGGCGCCGGTGATGGCGAACAGCCCGTTGCTGGCAAACGGCTCGCGGCGGAAATCGATAAACCACTCGCCGCGCAGCGCGTTGAGGTTTTTAAAACGCAGCGTCAGAATTTTCATGCGCCCGGATCCTCCAGCGTCGCCAGCGTGCTGCGAAACAGCTGCGTTAACTGCGCGCGCTGTTCATCCTCCAGCTGCTCCTCCAGCGCCAGCCGGCGGGCAAAGACCTCTTCAACTTTCAGTTCGCTCAGGGTTTCGTTCTCCAGCCGCGCCAGGCTGCGCTGACGCTGATCGCGGCTGCGGCGCACCAGCAGCACCTCAACCGGCAGCGCGTCGGTTAGCTGTTCGATGCGGCGCTGCAGATCGCTCAGGTACTCCTGAGTGGTGATTTCGATATCCAGCCACACCGGCAGATCGCCTTCATAGGTGTGAAACGCGGTCAGTTGCTGTTCGATCTCCGCCATCGCGCCTTTTAACATCTGCATCGGCTGGAATGACGGAATAACCAGCGGTGTGACGGACTCCAGCCGGGTGCTAAATTCCAGCAGGAATACGCTTTTCTCACGTCCCAGCTCATCAAAACTGAGCGCAATCGGCGAACCGCTGTAGCGGATGTGATCGCTGTCGGCGATGCGCTGCGCGCGATGTATATGGCCCAGCGCAATGTAGTCGGCTGGCGGGAAGGCCTGCGCCGGAAAGGCGTCCAGCGTGCCGATGTAGATATCACGCACCGAATCGCTCTTGCTGACACCCACGGTGGTGAGATGCCCGGTGGCGATGATCGGCAGCGCGCTGTCCATGGCTTCGCGCTGCGCCACGGCGGCGGCATAACAGTGCTGATAGTGCTGCTCAATCGCCTGTAGCAGCGACAGCTGCTTATCGCGACCGGACTGACCCGCCTGGCTGCGCAGGATGTCGCGCGGACGCAGATAGGGAATGGCGCACAGCAGCGCCCCCGGCGTGCCGTCGCGCTGTTGCAGCGTCAGCACCTGCTGCTCGCCGCCGGGCGTGGCGCTGGTAATGACGCGGGTATTGAGGCAGGCCAGCAGCTCGCGCGATTCATTCAGCGTGGCGACCGAATCATGGTTGCCGGCCAGCACAATCAGCTGGCAGCCGCTGGGCTGCAGCGCCACCACGAAACGGTTAAACAGTTCGCGCGCGTAGCTGGGCGGCGAACCGGTATCAAACAGGTCGCCAGCGACGATCAGTGCATCCACCTGATGCTGCACAATCGCGGCCAGCAGCCAGTCGAGGAATTGCTGGTGCTCGGCGGCGCGGCTTTTGCTGTAAAAGAACTGACCGAGATGCCAGTCAGCGGTGTGAATAATTCGCATGAATGCTCCGTGCCTGCTATCGCAAAGCGGCAGTATAACCGCTTAACAACGCAATGAAAAAAAAGCGAAACCGGTTGTCACAATTGCGCTTTTTATCTGATTATCATGAGGTGGGTTTTTCATAAAAGTGTCACAAAACTGACGCATAATGGCGCCGCAAACCCCCGTGACATGCCGTCACAATCGCAGGAGTAATAATGGCTAAGCGCATTTTGGTTGTGGAAGACGAAGCTCCCATCCGTGAAATGTTATGTTTCGTGCTGGAACAAAACGATTACCAGCCGATTGAGGCTGAGGACTATGACAGCGCGATTGGCAAGCTGATCGAACCCTGGCCAGATCTGATTCTGCTGGACTGGATGTTACCCGGCGGCAGCGGCATTCAGTTCATCAAACATTTAAAGCGTGAAGCCATGACGCGTGATATTCCGGTGATGATGCTGACGGCGCGCGGCGAAGAGGAAGATCGCGTGCGCGGGCTGGAAGTGGGCGCCGATGATTACATCACCAAGCCGTTCTCGCCCAAAGAGCTGATGGCGCGCATTAAAGCCGTGATGCGCCGTATCTCACCGATGGCGGTGGAAGAGGTGATTGAGATGCAGGGGCTGAGCCTCGATCCCTCCTCGCATCGCGTGATGTCCGAAACCACGCCGCTGGAAATGGGGCCGACCGAATACAAACTGCTGCACTTCTTTATGACGCATCCAGAGCGCGTATACAGCCGCGAACAGCTGCTGAATCACGTGTGGGGCACTAACGTGTATGTGGAAGACCGCACCGTGGATGTGCATATCCGTCGTTTACGTAAAGCACTGGAAGTTTCCGGCCACGATCGCATGGTACAAACCGTTCGCGGAACAGGGTATCGTTTCTCTGCCCGCTACTAAACGGAGTCTTTTACCGTGCTGGAACGACTCTCCTGGAAGAGATTACTGACCGAGCTGGCGCTGGTGTGTCTGCCTGCGCTGGTGCTGGGTCTGCTGGTTGGCTATCTGCCGTGGTGGCTGTTACTGGCCGTGTGCGGCGTGCTGTTCTGGCACTTCAAAAATCTGATGCGGCTGTCGCACTGGCTGTGGATTGATCGTTCAATGACGCCGCCCACCGGGCGCGGCAGCTGGGAACCGCTGTTTTACGGCCTGTATCAAATGCAGTTGCGCAATCGCCGCCGCCGGCGCGAGCTGGGCAATCTGATCAAACGCTTTCGCAGCGGGGCTGAATCGCTGCCGGACGCGGTGGTGCTCACCACCGAAGAGGGCACCATTTTCTGGTGTAACGGTCTGGCCCAGCAGCATCTCGGGCTGCGCTGGCCGGAAGATAACGGCCAGAATATCCTTAACCTGCTGCGCTACCCTGAATTCTCCCGCTATATCCGCCAGCGCGACTTCAACAAGCCGCTGACGCTGGTGCTCAATAATCAGCATCACATGGAGTTCCGCGTCATGCCTTACAGCGAAGGGCAGTGGCTGATGGTGGCGCGTGACGTCACCCAGATGCACCAGCTGGAAGGGGCGCGACGTAACTTCTTCGCCAACGTCAGCCATGAACTGCGTACCCCGCTGACGGTGCTGCAGGGCTATCTGGAGATGATGGACGATGCCGGGATGAACGAGCGCACCCGCAGCAAGGCGCTCAGTACCATGCAGGAGCAGACGCGACGCATGGACAGCCTGGTGAAGCAGCTGCTGACGCTGTCACGCATCGAAGCGGCCCCCGCCATTGACCTGAAAGAGACGGTGGATGTGCCGACCATGCTGCTGCTGTTACAGCGCGAGGCGGAAACCCTCAGCCAGGGCCGTCACAGCATCCATTTCCACACCGATCCGCACCTGAAGGTGTTCGGCAATGATGAACAGCTGCGCAGCGCGATTTCCAATCTGGTGTATAACGCGGTGAACCACACGCCGGACGGCACGCGCATCGACATCAGCTGGTTGCGCACCAAACAGGGCGCCGAATTTAAAGTGTGCGACAACGGGCCCGGCATCAGCGAGGAGCATCTGCCGCGCCTGACCGAACGCTTCTACCGCGTGGATAAAGCGCGCTCGCGCGCCACCGGCGGCAGCGGGCTGGGGCTGGCCATTGTTAAGCACGCGCTCGGCCACCACACCACGCGGCTGGAGATCAGCAGCGTGCCGCATCAGGAAACCTGCTTCCGCTTCGTGCTGCCACCGCGCTTGATTGTGGCGAACGGAATCCGCGAGAATGTGGCGCAGTAAACGCCACCGGACTCTGTGATGAAATCGCTGCTGCTCTCTCTTTTATTACTGTGCCCGCTGCTGGCGACGGCTCAGCAAAGCATGCTGACCGGCAACCTGAGCAGCGTGGGCTCGGACACGCTGGGCTATCTGATGACGCTGTGGGGCGAAGATTTCAGCCGTCAGTCGCCGGGTGTCAACGTGCAGGTGCAGGCGGCGGGATCGTCGACGGCGCCGACCGCGCTGGCCGCCGGGGCCGCTCAGCTTGGCGCTATGAGCCGGCCGATGCAGGTGGATGAGCGTCAGCTGTTTATCGCGCGCTATGGCTATGCACCGCTGGCGGTGCCGGTGGCGATGGATGCGCTGGTGGTGGTGGTTAATCAGGACAATCCGCTGCCGTCCATCAGTCAGCCGCAGCTGGATGCGCTGTTCTCCGTGACGCGGCTATGCGGCGCACAGCAGGTGCCACAGCGCTGGGGCGATGTTGGCCTGCATACGGCGAACTGGGCAACGCGCAGTATTCAGCGCTTTGGCCGTAACTCCGCTTCCGGCACCTGGGGCTTTTTCAAGCAGCAGGCGCTGTGTCGCGGCGATTTCCGCGCTGACGTCGCGGAGTTTCCCGGCTCGGCGGCGGTGGTGCAGGCGGTCGCCAGCACGCCGAACAGCATCGGCTACGCCAGCTTTGGATTTCACCTGAGCGGCGTGAAAACCCTGCCAATCGTCACCGCCAGCGGCGACAGCGTTATGCCAGATGCCGAATCGATCCGCAGCGGCCGTTATCCGTGGTCGCGCCCGCTGTATATTTACGCTAACAAGGCGCCCGGCAAACCGCTGCCGCCGCTGGTCGCCGCCTTTCTGCAGCAGGTGCTCTCTGCGCAGGGCCAGCGCCGCGTAACGGAGGCCGGCTACCTGCCGCTGTCCGACAGCCAGATCGCGCAGGCGCGCGCGGCGATTGCGCAAAACTAATTCACGCTGACCGATCATGAATTTTTTTCACGTCCCCTGAATTTTCTTCTATTGCCGCCGGCAGGGCGGCATGTCACTCTTATGGACATATAGCCATCCAGATGGCCAAAAATAACCGTACGCAATTATACCCTGACGCAATTATGCGCCAGTGCAGGAGTGAATATGCAACGCAACACCGCCCCGTTCCGCGCCGATACCGTCGGCAGTTTTCTGCGTCCCGCTGCCATTAAGCATGCACGCGAGCAGTTCGCCAGTGGCACTCTCAGCGCCGACCAGCTGCGTCAGGTAGAAGACGATGCGATTCGCCAGGTGGTGGAGCAGCAGCGCGCCAGCGGTCTGCAGGTGGTGACCGACGGTGAATTCCGCCGCGCCTGGTGGCACTTTGATTTCTTTGGCCATCTGCACGGCGTCGAGCTGTTTGAGGCCGATCAGGGCATTCAGTTCAACGGCGTGCAGACCAAAGCGCACGGCGTGAAGGTCACCGGCAAAGTCGCTTTTAACCCGCAGCATCCGATGCTGGACCATTTCCGCTTCCTGCAAAGCGTGGCCGGCGATGCGGTGGCGAAAATGACCATTCCCAGCCCGAGCGTGCTGCACTTCCGCGGCGGCCGTAAAGTGATTGATGCCACGGTGTATCCGGATCTGGAGCAGTACTTCGCCGATCTGGCAAAGACTTACAAAGAGGCGATCAAGGCGTTTTACGACGCTGGCTGCCGCTATCTGCAGCTGGATGACACCGTGTGGGCGTACCTGTGTTCAGGCGATCAGCAGCAGCAAATCCGCGAGCGCGGTGAAGATCCGCAACAGCTGGCGCGCATTTATGCGCAGGTGCTGAATCGCGCGCTGGAAGATAAACCGGCGGATCTCACCGTCGGTCTGCACGTGTGTCGTGGTAACTTCCGCTCGACCTGGATCTCGGAAGGCGGCTACGAGCCGGTGGCGGAAATTCTGTTTGGCAGCGTGAACATCGACGCGTTTTTCCTCGAGTACGATAATGAGCGCTCCGGTGGCTTTGAGCCGCTGCGTTTCATCAAACCCGGTCATCAGCAGGTGGTATTAGGGCTGATTACCACCAAAACCGGCGAGCTGGAAGACGCTGCACAGGTAAAGGCGCGCCTGCAGGAAGCGGCGCAGTTTGTCAGCCTCGACCAGATTTGCCTCAGCCCGCAGTGTGGCTTTGCGTCAACGGAAGAGGGCAACAGCCTGACCGAAGCGCAGCAGTGGCAGAAGATTCGTCTGGTTGTCGACATCGCACAACAGGTGTGGTGATGCTGTAAAGTTGTGCAAACAGGCGCGTAAAGCGCGCCTTTTGTGCATCCCTGCGGCGTTTTCTGCAAGGATATCGCCCGCTTTGCAGAAACTTTAAGCAAATCATCTCAGGTGTTTTCCGACTATTTCCTGCTTATCCACTGCGTTCTGACGCTTTCCTGTTATATCCTTCTGGTTTTCCGATCCCGTATTGCCTTTCTTCGCTATAAACGTTTTAATTTGCGCCGTTGTCGATTCATCCCTCTGTGAACAGAAGAAAAGCAGTTTAAATCACCTGCGCTGTACCGATTCGGCCCGCATAACGCACTGGTCAAGCCAGTTAAGCCATTGTTTTCGCGCATTCAGGGGACAACACAAACCCAACTTCCACCGCAACATCAGCTACAGGCAGTACAGAAGTTTATGACACATCGTTTAACCTCCAGGGATATCCTGGCGCTGGGCTTCATGACCTTTGCCCTGTTCGTTGGCGCAGGAAACATCATTTTCCCGCCTATGGTCGGTATTCAGTCTGGTGAACATGTCTGGATTGCCGCCTTCGGCTTCCTGATCACCGCGGTTGGTTTACCGGTGATGACCGTGATCGCGCTGGCGCGCGTTGGCGGCGGTATTGATGCGCTCAGCTCACCGATTGGTAAAGCGGCCGGTCTGCTGCTCGCCACCGTGTGCTATCTCGCCGTCGGCCCGCTGTTTGCCACGCCGCGCACCGCGACCGTTTCATTTGAAGTCGGGATTGCGCCGCTGACCGGCGACGGCCCGCTGCCGCTGTTTATCTATAGCCTGGTGTACTTCGCGCTGGTGATCGGCATTTCGCTCTATCCGGGCAAGCTGCTGGACACCGTCGGCCACTTCCTCGCGCCGCTGAAAATTGTCGCGCTGACCATTCTGGGCGTCGCGGCGCTGCTGTGGCCGGCTGGCGGCATTTCGCCGGCCACCGCCGACTACCAGCGTGCGGCCTTCTCCAGCGGTTTCGTGAACGGCTATCTGACCATGGATACGCTCGGCGCGCTGGTGTTCGGTATTGTCATCGTTAATGCGGCGCGTTCACGTGGCGTGGAAGACAGCAAACTGCTGACGCGCTATACCATGCTGGCCGGCGTGATCGCCGGTGTTGGCCTGACGCTGGTGTACCTCAGCCTGTTCAAGCTGGGCTCCGGCAGCGGCGCGATTGTCGATCAGAACGCCAACGGCGCGGCGATTCTGCACGCTTACGTGCAGCAGACCTTCGGCGGCATGGGCAGCGTCTTCCTCGCCGCACTGATTTTCGTCGCCTGTATGGTCACGGCGGTTGGCCTGACCTGCGCCTGCGCAGAATTCTTTGCGCAATATCTGCCGTTGTCGTATAAAGCGCTGGTGTTTATTCTGGGCCTGTTCGCCATGCTGGTGTCGAACCTCGGTCTCAGCCACCTGATTCAGATTTCGATTCCGGTGCTGACGGCTATCTATCCGCCGTGCATCGTACTGGTGGTACTGAGCTTTACCCTGAGCTGGTGGAATCGCAGCACGCGCATCATTGCGCCAACCATGCTGATCAGCCTGCTGTTTGGTATCGTCGACGCCATCAAAACCACCAGCTTTAAAGATGCGCTGCCGCTGTTTAGCCAGCATCTGCCGCTGGCCGATCAGGGTCTCTCCTGGCTGCCGCCGTCGCTGGCGATGCTGGTGATTGCTGCGGTGGTTGATCGGGTGAAAGGGCGTGAGCAGGTTGCCGTTCACCAGTAAGCGACATCGCTGTTAATTCCGACCACGGGCTTGCCCGTGGTTTTTTCATTTCCACAGGTACTGTTTGTTATGCAAGAAACCAATAAGCTCAAACGCGGACTGAGCACGCGCCACATCCGTTTTATGGCGCTGGGATCGGCGATCGGCACCGGGCTGTTTTACGGCTCGGCAGATGCCATCAAAATGGCAGGCCCCAGCGTACTGCTGGCCTACATCATCGGCGGCGCCGTGGCGTATATCATTATGCGCGCGCTGGGCGAGATGTCGGTTAACAATCCGCAGGCCAGCTCGTTTTCACGCTACGCGCAGGATTACCTCGGACCGCTGGCGGGCTATATCACCGGCTGGACGTACTGCTTTGAAATCCTGATTGTGGCGATCGCCGACGTCACGGCTTTTGGTATCTACATGGGCGTGTGGTTCCCGGAGGTGCCGCACTGGATTTGGGTGCTGTCGGTAGTGCTGATCATTGGTGCCATCAACCTGATGAGCGTGAAGGTGTTTGGCGAAGTGGAGTTCTGGTTCTCCTTCTTCAAAGTCGCCACCATCATCATCATGATCGTGGCCGGTTTCGGCATGATTTTCTGGGGCATCGGCAACGGCGGTCAGCCGACCGGCATCCATAACCTGTGGACCAACGGCGGCTTCTTTGCTCACGGTATCGTCGGCATGCTGCTGTCCCTGCAGATGGTGATGTTCGCCTACGGCGGCATTGAGATCATTGGTATCACCGCCGGCGAAGCTAAAGATCCGGCGAAATCGATCCCGCGTGCCATCAACTCCGTACCGCTGCGTATTCTGGTGTTCTATGTCGGCACGCTGTTTGTGATCATGTCGATCTATCCCTGGAACCAGGTCGGTACCGCAGGCAGCCCGTTCGTGCTGACTTTCCAGCACCTCGGCATCGCCGCCGCCGCCTCCATTCTGAACTTTGTGGTGCTGACTGCCTCGCTGTCGGCGATTAACAGCGATGTGTTTGGCGTCGGCCGCATGCTGCACGGTATGGCGCAGCAGGGTCATGCGCCGAAGATGTTTATGAAGGTGTCGAATCGCGGCATTCCGTGGGTCACGGTGCTGGTGATGATGCTTGCCATGCTGGTGGCAGTGTACCTCAACTATCTGATGCCGGAAAAAGTGTTCCTGGTGATTGCCTCGCTGGCGACGTTTGCCACCGTGTGGGTGTGGATTATGATTCTGCTGTCGCAGATCGCGTTCCGCCACAAAATCGGCAAAGAGCAGGCCGGTAAGCTGCAGTTTGCTCTGCCGGGCGGCAGCGCTACGGCGTGGGTGGGGGTGCTGTTCCTTGCTTTTATCATCGCGCTGATTGGCTACTTCCCGGATACGCGTATCTCGCTGTACGTCGGGTTTGCGTGGATTGTTCTGCTGCTGCTGGCGTGGCCGCTGGCGAAGAAACGTAAAGCGTAAGAAGCTTTACCGCGGGCGAAGCGAGACTTCGCCCGCGGTGCATTACCAGTTTTTCCCCAGCGCCATCTCTCCGCCGTACGGATTCAGGTGATTGTTGTCGTACCAGAGCGGCATGCCCTGATGGGTGACCAGACAACCCTGCGCATTACACAATGTCTCCTGCAGTGACAACACGCGCACGCCGCGCTGCTGATAGTTCTTTAACAGCTCTGCCACCGATGCGTTTGGCATCTGCATCTGCTGCGTGCGTTCCGCCGCCAGCGCCGCGCCATCCTGCGCGCTGAGCCAGCTATTCAGGCTGCGGCGCAGCGGCATATTGCGGTTATGGCTGTAGCGCAGCGGATCGAGCGTGATGGTCGGCACATCGTCAATCAGGGTGATCTTTTTCCCCGCCGCCAGCAGCTGCGCCACCACGGTATCGAGCCCGCTTTTCAGCGCCTGCAGATTGTCCTGCGCCGGATCGCGGAGACTGCGGAATCCGCTGCCCGGCTGCTCGCTGAGGCCCGCCGCCCAGAACGCACTGATCACCACTTCGTCTATTTTATCGCTCAGGATGATCGGCAAAACCCGCTGATTAAAATCGAGGCACTGCTGTGCATGCTGCGGTTTTTGCGGCATCGCGCGCGTGGCGTCAAGCAGGAAAGGGCAGGAGGCTTTGGTCAGCTGAAACAGCGGTTTCTGCTGCCGCCGGGCGTAATCGGCGACGTTGGCCGCCAGCGCGGCGGCATGGCTGTCGCCAATCAGCGCTATCGCCGGTGTATCACTCTGCGGCTGGCACTGCGCATCGCGGGCGGGCCGCGTGGCGCCGTAATCCAGCAGGCAGGGATCGCGCTGGGCGGCGACTTTCCATTCGTCGCCGAGCATCACCGCTTCACTGACGCGCGATTTCAGGCCACCGCTCTGCCACAGCAGCACCATGGCACCGGCTGCCAGCAGCGACGAGGCGCAGTAGCCGGGGATCAGCCAGCGCGTACCGCTGCGCGCCCGACGGAATGGCTGTTCGACGAAGCGCCAGGAGAGCCAGGCGATGACCAGCGCAACGGCACAGATGCTCAACGCCTGCCAGATGCTGAGCGGTCGATCGCTGCAGATGCGTGCCAGACTGAGCAGCGGCCAGTGCCACAGATACCACGAGTAGGAAATTTTACCGATGAAGCGCATCGGCGCGTTCTCCAGCAGCCGCTGATTGAGCGGGCTGCGTGCACCGATCATCAGACAGGCCGCCAGCACCGGCAGCAGCGCCAGCCAGCCAGGAAAGCGATCGCTATGGCTGAGTAACAGCGTGGCACCGATGATCAACAGCCAGCCAGCAAGATGACAGAGGCTGGCCAGCCGGCCGGTGACGGGGCGGGGTTGCCACAGCGCCAGCAGCACGCCGGCACCCAGTTCCCAGGCGCGGGTTGGCAGCAGATAAAACGCCTGAGTGCTGGAGAGGGGCGTTAACCACAGGCAGCCGGCCAGCGACAGCAGGCTGAGCAGTAGCACCACGCCGGTCATTGTGCGCCGCAGCCGCACGGCCAGCAGCAGAACAAACGGCAGCACGATATAGAACTGCTCCTCAATGCCCAGCGACCAGGTCATCAGGAGCGGATTGAGATCGGCATCCGCACTGAAATAGTCGCCGCTCTTCAGTAACAGCATATTGGGCACCGAGAGAAACACCGCCATGCTGTATTTTGCCAGCTGGCTTAATTCCAGCGGTGATAACAGCAGATAACCGAGCAGCAGCAATACCATCAGCATAAAAAACAGGGCGGGTGCAATACGCCGGATGCGGCGTAAATAAAACTGATAAAACGAGAAGGTGCCGGCGGTAATTTCTTTACTGATAATACCGCCAATTAAAAAGCCGGAAATAACGAAAAATATATCGACGCCAATAAAGCCGCCCGGCACAGCGCTGACGCCGCAGTGGAACAGCACAACCAATATAATGGCGACAGCGCGCAGACCATCGATATCCGGACGATAGCGCAGCGAAACAGGTACAGACATAACAGGATCCCAGTTATTCAATGTTAATTTGTGATTTTATTACTGCGGGTAAAAATAGCTCGGCGCATCCTGTCGCCGAAAAATGTAAAAAGAGAAAGGTATTACTAAGGGATGATTGACCCGTGCAGCATATCGCAGTTTTTCAGCGTTAACGCTTTTAAGGGAAAAAAAAGAAAAGTCTCAGATAACCGTGCCCATCAGCTTGCAGTTTATTGCTGTAATTTCGCTGCAGGAATAAGCCGGCGTAATCTGTCTGGCTTAACCCGGTGGCTGGCATCAGGGATAGTCCACGGGGATTACCGCGCGCTGATCAATGGCGGTGCGCCAGTGCTCAAGCGTCGATTGATAAGGACACAGCGTGCCCACTGCCGTCTGGCGACAGTTTTGCTGATGCCACTCCTGGCGCAGCAGCGGGTGCTGCCGATCGATCGGCGTTAGCTGGCGCAGCGCATCCAGACTTTGCGCCTGAAAATAGACGCGCAGCAGCAGCGTCTGCGTCTGGTTATCGCGCCAGCGCTCAAACACCAGACTGCTGCCGGGCGGAATATTACCGCGCGCGTAGCCGGGCAGTTGCCAGCTGAAGCCGATCAGTGTGCGCAGCATGGCGATATTGGTGTCGTGTGCCACCAGCAGCAGCCAGCGGGTGGAGGGCGTCGCCGCATCGTCCTGCAGGTTGCGCACCACCGCGTCCAGCAGAATCGACGCACGCTTTTGCGCGATATACGGCACATCATTACTCAGATCGTAATTGGCGGTCAGCAGCGGCAGCAGGGCGCTAATCTGCTGCGCCCGGGTGATGTTGCCCCACGCCAGCTGGCTGAACGGCAGATTTTCGCTCCAGCCGAGCCGTAAGGTTTCGGCCATGCTGGCCAGCACGCTGAGACCCTGCACGTAAGTATGGCCGCTTTTACTCTGCTTCAGCTGCCAGGGGCGATCGAAGAACGGGCAATCTCCCACACACACCGCCTGCCTGAGCTGCTGCACGGCGGGCTGTAAACGCTGCTGCAGTGCGGCGAGATCGCCGGCGCGCGCCGCGACCGCTGCCCGCTCCGTGGCAGCATCCGTTTGGCCGAACGGCAGTTTTTCGCTCTGAAACAGCGGATCGACCGCCCCCGCGACGTGATGAACTGCCACATCGCAGCCAGGAAAGGCACCCTGCAGCAGCGCCTGCGCCGTGGCGCGGGTGCGCTGCAGCGGACTGGCACGCACGTAAATTTGCCCGGCATCGGGACAGCCGGCGCGCAGCAGGCCGAGCTGGCGATAGTGTTCACCCTGCCAGCGACCTTTATTCACGACCGCTGCATAACCGTGTGCGGTGAGTTCGCCGTCGGCGCTGCGCCAGCGCGGCCAGGCGCGCTGGGTGGCGGCTTCGATTTCCGTGCGGTTACCTGCGGTGGGAGGACGCACGCCGTGACGGCTGATCTCTACCACTTTTTCCAGCTGGTAGCGCGGCTGCGCCTGCGCGGTGAGCGCCAGCAAAGCCAGCAGCGCGCTCAGCAGCAGACGTGTCATAGCGTTGGCTGTGCCGGCAGCAGCGCTTTGAGCTGCGGATAGAGCACCGCGTTGGCCAGCAGCACCGGATTACCCTGTTGCAGGCCGTGGTGGCTGAGATAATCGTTGGTGACGCCGCCCGCTTCGCGCATCAGCACAATGCCGGGCAGGCCATCCCACGGATTCATATGCGCTTCGTAATAGCCAATCAGCCGGCCAGCGGCTGCCCAGGCGCTCATCAGCGCACCGGAACCGTTGCGGATAAACATGCCGCCCTGCGCCAGCAGCTGGCTGATAAAGGTGGTCAGCGGTTCAATCGGCTGGCTGTTCGAGCTGCTAAGGCCCAGCAGCCCCTGATCGAGCCGCTGCGCGCTGTGTGCCTGAATGCGCTTGTCATTCACCCAGGCACCTTTGCCGCGGCAGGCGTGGAAGGTTTCCTGATGATTAGGATCGCTGACTACGCCAATCACCGGCTGATCGTCACAGACAATCGCCAGCGAGACGCACCAGTTGTGCAGGCCGTTAAGAAAGCTGCTGGTGCCGTCAATCGGATCGATGACCCAGATAAAGCGCGCGCCGCTGACATCACCGCCGCTCTCTTCACCCAGCACCGCATCGTCAGGAAAACGCTCATGAATCAGGTGTTTTACCAGCAGCTCAACGTTGCGATCCGCCTCGCTGACCACATCCTGCAAATCCTTCTTGTGCTCCACCACCAGCTGATGGCGCTGCTGATACCACGCCAGCGCGCGGCTGGCAGCGGTCTTCGCCACCTCACAGGCATAGTGATAACGGGCATCTAATTCGGTTAGCGTAGCTGATGACATTTTTCCCTCTTATCATTCACTGGCAATCGACATGGCGAACCACGCCGGATAAAGCGCCATGGCTGTGTGACTGGCTTAACAAAAGTTAAGCAAGGCTTCATTAAGCCGCAGATGGCTGCGGCTGGCAAGGGGAGGCAATGCGGGGCAGCGGCAAATTGTGCTTCACAGCTGCCGGGCGCGCGCGGCGGCCATCAGGCGTGGATAGAACTGGAAAAACAGCGGTTCGAGCTGGGTGTAGTGGTCGACAAAATCCTGATAGGAGTCGCGCAGCGCCGCCAGCCGCGGCCGGCGATGCGCCATGCCGCTTAGCACGCGCGCCAGCCGCGCCGGGTCAGCATAGTGTTCAAACCAGCGTTCGCGCCACATTACCGCGTTGAGCTCGATAAAATCGCTCGGCGTGCCGGGCAACTGCGGCACAATGTCGCGCTCGGCGGCGGCGCTAAAGGCGGACAGCGACTGCGCCGGATGTAGCTGATCCCAGTGGCGCGCCAGGAAGTGGTCCCAGATCACGTCGAGGGTGATTGGCGCGACGCGGCGCGTTTCGGCGCGGAACAGCTGACGCGCGCTGCGCACTTCCGGCAGGTTATCGGTCAGCACATCAATGCGCCGGTGCAGGGCAATACCGGCCACCACTGGCTGCGGCCACTGCGCCTCAACGTTGCCGCGCACAAAGTCGGCCAGCAGATTACCCAGCAGTGAGCTGTCGGCCAGGGTTGCGAGGTGAAGGTGAGCAAGAAAGTTCATGGCGCATTATAGGCAGAATCACACCGGCGCAGCCAGTTGTTCAGAATTGCCCACTTTTCCGCTAAACTATGCCGCCTGTTTTTTGAGTCCTGAAGAAGTGATGCATGCGTGTAGCCGATTTTGCCTTTGAATTACCGGAATCTTTGATCGCCCACTATCCGCAGGCGCAGCGCAGCGGATGTCGCCTGCTGTCGCTGGATGGCCCGAGCGGGGCGCTGAACCATGGCGTGTTTACTGATGTGCTGGATAAGCTCAATCCGGGCGATCTGCTGGTGTTCAATAATACCCGGGTGATTCCGGCGCGCGTCTATGGCCGTAAAGCCAGCGGCGGCAAAATTGAGATGCTGGTTGAGCGCATGCTGGATGACAAACGCGTGCTGGCGCACGTGCGCGCCTCCAAAGCGCCGAAGCCGGGTGCCGAATTACTGCTGGGCGACGACGAAAGCGTCAAAGCCACCATGGTGGCGCGCCACGATGCGCTGTTCGAAATCGAGTTTGCGGACGAGCGCGCGGTGCTGGATATCCTGAACAGCGTCGGCCATATGCCACTGCCGCCGTACATCGATCGTCCGGATGAGGAAGCTGACCGCGAGCTGTACCAGACGGTGTACAGCGCGCGCCCCGGCGCGGTGGCAGCGCCGACCGCCGGTCTGCACTTCGATGAGCCGCTGCTGGCGGCGCTGAAGGCGAAAGGCGTGGAGATGGCGTTTGTGACGCTGCACGTCGGCGCTGGCACCTTCCAGCCGGTGCGCGTAGAGAACATCAACGATCACATCATGCACTCTGAATATGCCGAAGTGCCGCAGGACGTGGTGGACGCAGTGCTGGCGTGCAAAGCGCGCGGTAACAAAGTGGTGGCGGTGGGCACCACCTCGGTGCGTTCGCTGGAGAGCGCAGCGCAGGCCTGCCAGGATGGGCTGATCGCGCCGTTTTTCGATGACACGCAGATCTTTATCTATCCGGGCTATCGCTACCAGGTGATTGATGCGCTGATCACCAACTTCCACCTGCCGGAATCGACGCTGATTATGCTGGTCTCGGCGTTTGCCGGTTATCAACACACCATGGCGGCTTATCAGAGCGCGGTGGCGGAGCAGTACCGTTTCTTTAGCTACGGGGATGCGATGTACATCACCCGTAATCCACAGGCTCCCGACGAAATCGTTGGTGGCTGAGTAATCAGACTGTTTCTCTGATTATCGAAAGAGGTCAATGTGAAATTTGAATTAGATACCACCGACGGGCGCGCGCGCCGTGGCCGTCTGGTCTTTGATCGCGGCGTCGTGGAAACCCCGGCGTTTATGCCGGTCGGCACCTACGGCACGGTCAAAGGCATGACGCCGGAAGAAGTGAAAGAGACCGGCGCGCAGATCCTGCTGGGTAACACCTTCCACCTGTGGCTGCGTCCGGGGCAGGAGATCATGAAACTGCACGGCGACCTGCACGATTTCATGCACTGGCAGGGCCCAATCCTGACCGACTCCGGCGGCTTCCAGGTATTCAGCCTCGGCGATATCCGTAAGATCACCGAAGCCGGCGTGCATTTCCGCAACCCGATCAACGGCGACCCGATTTTCCTCGACCCGGAAAAATCGATGGAGATTCAGTACGATCTCGGCTCCGACATTGTGATGATCTTCGACGAATGTACGCCGTATCCGGCGGACTGGGATTACGCTAAACGCTCGATGGAGATGTCACTGCGCTGGGCGCAGCGCAGCCGCGACCGCTTTGACGCGCTCGGTAACAAAAATGCGCTGTTTGGCATTATTCAGGGCGGGGTTTACGAAGATTTACGTGATGTCTCGGTTAAAGGTCTGGTAGAGATTGGCTTTGATGGGTACGCTGTGGGCGGCCTGGCGGTGGGTGAACCGAAAGAGGACATGCACCGCATCCTGGAACACGTCTGTCCGCAAATTCCGCAAGACAAACCGCGTTATTTGATGGGCGTCGGCAAACCGGAAGATCTGGTGGAAGGCGTTCGCCGCGGTATCGATATGTTTGACTGTGTTATGCCAACGCGTAACGCGCGCAACGGCCATCTGTTCGTCACCGATGGCGTGGTGAAAATCCGCAATGCGAAATACAAAGATGACACCGCGCCGCTGGATGCGGAGTGTGATTGTTACACCTGTCGCAATTACACGCGTGCCTACTTGCATCATCTTGATCGCTGTAACGAAATACTGGGCGCACGTCTGAACACCATCCACAATCTGCGCTATTACCAGCGTCTGATGGCGGGTTTACGCCAGGCCATCGAAGAGGGTAAATTAGAGCACTTTGTTAGCGAGTTCTACCAACGGACGGGCAAAGCGGTTCCACCGTTAAACGTCTGATAATTCTATCAATGAGGGAAATTTAATGAGCTTTTTCATTTCTGACGCCGTGGCCGCAGCTGGCGCTCCGTCTCAGGGAAGTCCGTATTCTCTGGTGATCATGCTGGTGGTTTTTGGTCTGATTTTCTACTTCATGATCCTGCGTCCACAGCAGAAGCGCGCCAAAGATCACAAAAAGCTGATGGATTCCATCTCCAAAGGTGATGAAGTGCTGACCAACGGTGGCCTGGTGGGCCGCGTAACGAAAGTGGCTGAAACCGGCTACATCGCTATCGCCCTGAACGACACCACTGAAGTAGTGATTAAACGTGATTTCGTGGCCGCCGTTCTGCCGAAAGGTACAATGAAGGCGCTGTAATTTATTCTTCCCGAAGGGAACTGCCGTGTTAAACCGTTATCCTTTGTGGAAGTACATCATGCTGGTCGTCGTGATTCTCGTCGGCCTGTTGTATGCGCTTCCTAACCTTTATGGTGAGGATCCGGCCGTTCAGATCACTGGTGCGCGCGGTGGCGCCGCCAGTGAGCAAACGTTGGATCAGATCCAGACCGTATTAAAACAAGACAATATCCAGAGCAAATCCCTCGCGCTGGAAAATGGTGCCATTCTGGCCCGTTTCGCTAACACGGATATTCAGCTGCGCGCGCGTGAAGCCATCACCAATGCGCTGGGCGAAGATTTCGTCGTGGCGCTCAACCTGGCCCCTGCCACACCGCGCTGGCTGACCATGCTGGCCGCTGAACCGATGAAACTCGGCCTCGATCTGCGCGGCGGCGTGCACTTCCTGATGGAAGTCGACATGGATACTGCCCTCGGTAAGCTGCAGGAGCAGAACGCTGATGGCCTGCGCAGCGATCTGCGCGAAAAAAATATCCCTTACACCAACGTTAGCAAAATCGCTAACTACGGCACCGAAATACGCTTCCGCGACGGCGCCAGCCGTGATGCGGCCATCAGCTATCTGACGCCGCGCCATCGCGACCTGGTGATCACCAGCGCTGGCAGCGACACGCTGCGTGCGGTGATGACCGATGCGCGTCTGAGTGAAGCGCGCGAATATGCGGTGCAGCAGAACATCAACATCCTGCGTAACCGTGTGAACCAGCTGGGTGTGGCTGAGCCGCTGGTACAGCGTCAGGGCGCTGACCGCATCGTGGTTGAGCTGCCGGGTATCCAGGATACCGCGCGTGCTAAAGAGATTCTGGGTGCTACCGCAACGCTGGAGTTCCGCCTGGTCAACACCTCGGTGGATCCGAGCGCAGCTGCCAGCGGCCGCGTGCCGGGTGACTCGGAAGTGAAAAAGACGCGTGAAGGTCAGCCGGTGGTGCTGTACAAGCGCGTGATTCTCACCGGTGACCACATTACCGACTCGACGTCCAGTATGGATGAGTACAACCAGCCGCAGGTGAATATCTCGCTTGATGGCGCCGGCGGTAACATCATGTCCAACTTCACCAAGGACAACATCGGCAAGCCGATGGCGACCCTGTTTGTGGAGTACAAGGACAGCGGTAAGAAAGATGCGAACGGTCGTGCGATTCTGGTGAAGCAGGAAGAAGTGATTAACGTGGCGAACATTCAGTCGCGCCTCGGCAACAGCTTCCGAATTACCGGTATCAGCAACCCGAACGAAGCGCGTCAGCTGTCGCTGCTGCTGCGTGCCGGTGCGCTGATTGCGCCAATCCAGATTGTGGAAGAGCGGACCATCGGTCCAACCATGGGCCAGCAGAACATCACGCAGGGTCTCGAAGCCTGTCTGTGGGGTCTGATCGCCTCCATCATCTTTATGGTGGTGTTCTACAAGAAGTTTGGTCTGATTGCGACCAGCGCACTGCTGTGCAACCTGGTGCTGATTGTCGGCATCATGTCACTGTTACCGGGCGCAACGCTCACCATGCCGGGCATTGCCGGTATCGTGCTGACGCTGGCGGTGGCGGTGGATGCTAACGTGTTGATTAACGAACGTATTAAAGAAGAACTGCGTAACGGACGCTCGGTACAGCAGGCGATTCATGAAGGCTATAAAGGCGCCTTCTCCAGTATCGTCGACGCCAACGTCACCACGCTGATTAAAGTTATCATTCTTTATGCGGTCGGTACCGGCTCGATCAAAGGGTTTGCGATTACCACGGCTATCGGTATTGCGACTTCCATGTTCACCGCTATCGTCGGCACCCGTGCCATCGTTAACCTGGTGTACGGCGGCAAACGCATCAATAAGCTGTCTATCTGAGGAGTGCGTTGTGGCACAGGAATATAGTATTGAACAGCTGAACCATGGGCGTAAAGTCGTCGACTTTATGCGCTGGGACACGCTGGCCTTTATCATCTCCGGCCTGCTGATTGTGGCGTCCATCGCCATTATCGGTGTGCGCGGCTTTAACTGGGGGCTCGATTTCACCGGCGGGACGGTGATTGAGATCAACCTCGAGAAGCCGGCGGATCTGGATGCGCTGCGTGACGGGCTGGTGAAGGCAGGCTTTGAGGAGCCGCTGGTACAGAACTTTGGCAGCAGCCGTGATGTGATGGTGCGTATGCCACCGACCACCGGCAATGCAGGCCAGGAGTTGGGCAACAAAGTGGTTGCCTCGATCAACCAGACGACGCAGCAGAACGCGACTGTGAAGCGGATTGAGTTCGTGGGCCCGAGCGTGGGCAGCGATCTGGCGCAGGCCGGGGCGATGGCGCTGCTGTCGGCGCTGATTGCGATTCTGATCTACATCGGCTTTCGCTTTGAGTGGCGTCTGGCGCTGGGCACCGTGCTGGCGCTGGCGCACGACGTGATCATCACCTGCGGCATTCTGTCGCTGTTCCACATCGAGATCGATCTGACGATTGTGGCGTCGCTGATGTCGGTGATTGGTTACTCGCTCAACGATAAGATCGTGGTTTCCGACCGTATTCGTGAGAACTTCCGCAAAATCCGTCGCGGTTCTTCTTACGACATCACTAACGTGTCGCTGACCCAGACGCTGAGCCGTACGTTGATCACCTCGATCACCACACTGGCGATGATCCTGATCCTGTTCATCTTTGGTGGCGCGCTGCTGAAAGGCTTCTCGCTGACCATGCTGATCGGTGTCACCATCGGTACCATTTCGTCGATCTACGTGTCGTCCGCGCTGGCGCTGAAGCTGGGCATGAAGCGTGAACACATGCTGGTGCAGAAAGTGGAGAAAGAGGGCGCCGATCAGCCTTCGATTCTGCCGTAATTGTGCCGGAGAAATGAAACGGGCTGCCTGAGTGCAGCCCGTTTTTTTATGCCTGACGCCAGAGTTACTGGCCTGTGACAACCGTGCTGACGTCCGTCACCGCCTGCACATCATGCACGCGCACGTAGCCGGGCTGACCCGGTGCCAGCCCGCTGAGTCGCAGCGGTACGCTGACCGAATTGCGCGGCATCAGACTGGCGGGCACGGTAATGGTCTGGCTCAGGCTGTCGGCGTTCAGCGGCTTGCCGCTGGCGGGATCGATTTCGCCCCATACCACGCGGGCGCTGAGCGCCGGCACCGGCTTATCATCGGTTGAACGGATATTCAGGTTAGCGCGGCTGCCGCTGGCTTCCCCCTCAACGTGCGACAGCGACAGGCGCAGTTTACCCAGCTGCGTCTGCAGCTCTACCGGCGTATTCGCCTGCGGGAGTAACCATGCGCCCTGCGTCGACTGGCTGTTGAGCTGCCCCTGAATCTCCAGCGCGCTGGCCTGACTGGTCAGTTTGCGCATCTGCTGGTTGAGCTGGCTCACTTCCTGATGCAGCGCTTTGACCTGAGGTGAAGCGGGGGTGGAGCTGCAACCACTGAGCACCAGCGCAGCAAGCGCTGCCGGCACCCAAATCATCCTGAATGTCATGCAATGTCCTTCCGGTTATTTAGGGATACGTAAAACCTGGCCGGGATAGATCTTATCAGGATGCGTCAGCATTGGCTTGTTCGCTTCAAAGATCTTGTTGTATTCGTTCGGCGTGCCGTACACCTGCTTCGAGATAGCGCTCAGGGTATCGCCTTTTTTCACCGTGTAGAATTCGGCCTGCGCGGCGCTGTCACTGGTGGTGACGTTATCTTCCACTTTGGTGATGCCGGCCACGTTACCCGCCGCCACCAGAATCTTCTCTTTCAACTCCTGCGAGATACCGTCACCGCTGACCTTCACGGTATCGCCCTGGACATCGACTTTCACTTTATCGCTGTCGGGCAGGCCGAGTTGATTAATGTGCTCCTGCAGCTTTTTGCTCTGGTCATCGCCGCCTGACACCGCATCCCACAGTTTTTCACCCGCTTCTTTGACGAAATTGAATAAACCCATACATCCTCCTGTCATTAAGCCGGATTGGCTCTCTAAGCTTAGTAACTTTTCACGGTTTGCTGTAACCGTCAGGCGTCGCTGTGAGCCAGGTGGCGATTCTGCGCCCTGTATTTTGTTGCAACCGGGAACGCGCTACACTATCTGCCCCCAATTCTCGCGACAGGAAACGTCATGCATTGCCCATTCTGCTCCGCTGTGGACACCAAAGTGATTGATTCACGTCTGGTTAGTGAGGGCTCCTCAGTGCGCCGCCGCCGCCAGTGCCTGGTATGCCATGAGCGTTTTACCACCTTTGAAGTGGCCGAGCTGGTAATGCCGCGCGTGGTGAAAAGCAACGACGTGCGCGAACCCTTTAACGAAGATAAGCTGGCCAGCGGTATGATGAAGGCGCTGGAGAAGCGTCCGGTGAGCGCGGATGCCGTCGACAATGCGGTTAATCACATCAAAACCCAGCTGCGCGCCACCGGCGAACGTGAAATTCCCAGCAAGCTGATTGGTAACCTGGTGATGGAAGAGCTGAAGAAGCTGGATAAAGTCGCTTATATTCGCTTCGCATCGGTGTATCGCAGTTTTGAAGATATTCGTGATTTTGGCGAAGAGATCGCCCGCTTACAGGATTAATCCATGACCGATGCGCACTACATGGCGCGCGCGCTGGAACTGGCGCGGCGCGGACAATATACCACCACCCCGAATCCTAACGTCGGCTGCGTTATCGTGCGCGACGGCACGATCGTGGGCGAAGGCTGGCATCAGCGCGCCGGTGAACCGCACGCGGAAGTGCACGCGCTGCGCATGGCGGGCGACCACGCACGCGGTGCGACCGCATATGTCACGCTGGAACCCTGCAGCCATCACGGTCGGACGCCGCCGTGCTGCGATGCGCTGATTGCCGCCGGCGTCAGCCGGGTGGTCGCGGCGATGCAGGATCCTAATCCGCAGGTGGCCGGGCGCGGCTTGTATCGTTTACAGCAGGCCGGCATCGACGTGAGTCACGGCCTGATGATGAACGAAGCGGAAGGGCTTAATCGCGGTTTTCTCAAACGCATGCGTACCGGTTTTCCGTGGATTCAGCTCAAACTGGGTGCCTCGCTAGATGGCCGTACCGCCATGGCCAGCGGCGAAAGCCAGTGGATCACTTCCGCAGCGGCAAGGCGCGATGTGCAACGTTTACGTGCCCGCAGTTCAGCTATCCTTACCACCAGCGCCACCGTGCTGGCGGACAATCCGTCGCTGACGGTGCGCTGGGATGAACTGAGCGAGACCGTGCGCCAGCAGCTGGATGAGAGCCAGCTGCGTCTGCCGTTGCGGGTGGTGATCGACAGTCAGCAGCGCGTGACGCCGCAGCATCGTTTGATCGCCCAGCCCGGCGAAACCTGGCTGATGCGCACGGAGGCTGATGCACAAAGCTGGCCGCCGGGCGTGAGTCAGATTGAGGTGCCGCCGCGCGGTGAGCAGCTCGATCTGGTGGCGATGATGATGCTGCTCGGTCAGCGTCAGATCAACAGCGTGTGGGTCGAGGCCGGTGCCGGTCTGGCCGGTGCGCTGCTGCAGGCCGGCCTGGTGGATGAACTGATCGTTTATCTGGCACCGAAACTGCTGGGTAATGCCGCGCGCGGTCTGTGTGCGCTGCCGGGACTGGAAACGCTGGCCGATGCGCCAGCGCTGAATTTTAGCGACGTGCGTCAGGTTGGCGACGATTTACGGCTGACCCTGACACCGCGCTGAGCATGCACGGAAAAGCCTGAGCGCGTTGCCGAAGAGTATGATAGAATCCGCCCCCTTCTGCGGGGCCATAAAACAAACACCCAAAGGATATGTATGAAAGTTATCGAAGCTGCTGTTGCCACGCCTGATGCCAATATTGCCATCGTAATCGCGCGTTTTAACAATTTCATCAATGACAGCCTGCTGGACGGTGCAGTTGACGCGCTGAAGCGTATTGGCCAGGTCAAAGCGGAAAACATCACCGTGGTCTGGGTACCGGGCGCTTACGAGCTGCCGCTGGCGGCACGCGCCCTGGCGAAAACCGGCAAGCACGACGCGATCGTTGCACTGGGCACGGTGATCCGTGGCGGTACCGCACACTTCGAATACGTGGCGGGTGAAGCCAGCTCCGGCATCGCTCACGTAGCGATGAACAGCGAAATTCCGGTGACCTTCGGCGTCCTGACCACCGAAAACATCGAGCAGGCGATTGAACGCGCCGGCACCAAAGCGGGTAACAAAGGCGCCGAAGCGGCCCTGACCGCACTTGAAATGATTAACGTATTGAAAGCCATCAAAGCCTGATTTTTGTAAGGGGAATTTTGTGAAACCTGCTGCTCGTCGTCGCGCCCGTGAGTGCGCTGTCCAGGCGCTTTACTCCTGGCAGTTGTCTAACAACGACATTGCCGATGTGGAATACCAGTTTCTGGCGGAACAAGACGTCAAAGACGTCGATATTAGCTATTTCCGCGAACTGCTGGCCGGTGTGGCGACCAACAGCGCGTTCCTGGACGGCCTGATGAAGCCTTACCTGTCGCGCCAGCTGGAAGAGTTGGGCCAGGTAGAAAAAGCCATCCTGCGCATTTCGCTCTATGAACTGAGCAAGCGTGACGATGTGCCGTACAAAGTGGCGATCAACGAAGGTATCGAACTGGCCAAAGTGTTTGGTGCTGAAGACAGCCACAAGTTTGTTAACGGCGTGCTGGATAAAGCCGCTCCGCAAATTCGACCGAACAAAAAATAAGTGCAAAAGGCCGGCTCACCGGCCTTTTTTCATTGAGACCTGACTTATGTCCTGTGGTGAATTCGAACTGATCGCACGTTATTTTAACCGCGTCACCAGCTCCCGCCGCGATGTGGAGAAGGGAATTGGTGACGACTGCGCGTTACTTAACGTGCCGGAAAAACAGACGCTGGCCATCAGCACCGATACGCTGGTGGCGGGCGTGCATTTCTTACGTGATATCCATCCGGCCGATCTCGGCTACAAAGCGCTGGCGGTTAACCTGAGCGACCTGGCGGCGATGGGCGCCGATCCGGCATGGTTAACGCTGGCGTTAACCCTGCCCGAAGTGGATGAGCCGTGGCTGGCGGCGTTCAGCGACAGCCTGTTTGAGCTGCTGGATTATTACGATATGCAGCTGATCGGCGGCGATACCACGCGCGGGCCGCTCAGCCTGACGCTGGGCATTCATGGCCTGGTGCCGGCCGGCCGTGCGCTGAAGCGCGCCGGGGCCAAACCGGGTGACTGGATTTTTGTCACCGGCACGCTGGGCGACAGCGCTGCTGGTCTGTCGCTGCTGCAGCACCATCATCGCCTGAACGATCCGGCGGTGCATGAAGTGCTGATCAAGCGTCATCTGCGCCCGATGCCGCGCGTGCTGCAGGGCCAGGCGCTGCGCAATCTGGCGACGTCAGCCATCGATCTGTCCGATGGCCTGATCTCCGATCTCGGCCACATTCTCACCGCCAGCCGCGTCGGTGCCCGCATCAATCTGGATGCGCTGCCGCTGTCGGCTGCGTTGCGCGATCACTTTGAGCCTGAGCAGGTGCTGCGCTGGGCGCTGAGCGGGGGTGAAGATTATGAGCTGTGCTTTACCGTGCCGGAAGTCAATCGTGGTGCACTGGATGTGGCGCTGGGCCATCTTGGCGTGGCGTATACCTGCATCGGCCAGATCGCGCCGGAAGCAGAAGGGCTGACGCTGCTGGAGAACGGCAAGCCGCGCAGTTTCCATCACAAGGGATTTGATCACTTTGACGCTAAATAAAGATGTGGCCAAAAGCCGTCTGCGCATGGCCAATCCGTGGCACCTGCTGGCGACCGGTTTTGGCAGCGGCCTGAGCCCGATTATGCCCGGCACCGCCGGTTCGATTGCCGCCATTCCCTTCTGGTGGCTGATGACGCTGCTGCCGCTGCAGCTGTATTCGCTGCTGGTGCTGATAGGCATCAGTGTGGGTGTCTATCTGTGTCACCGCACCGCGCGTGATATGGGTGTGCACGACCATGGCAGCATCGTGTGGGATGAGTTCATCGGCATGTGGATTACGCTGATGGCGATACCGGCGATGAGCTGGCAATGGGTGCTCGCCGGCTTTGTGATTTTCCGTATTTTCGATATGTGGAAGCCGTGGCCGATTCGCTGGTTCGACCGTAACGTGCACGGCGGCATGGGCATTATGGTCGATGACATTATCGCCGGGGTCATTTCAGCGGCGATTTTGTATGGGTTGGGGCTGGTGCTTTAATGCGCCAGGTGCGCATGAATGCGCACCCTACAGAAAGCGTTGCCATGAATGCGTAGCCCACAGCAGGTCGCCAGGAATGCGTAGCCCGCAGGCAGGTCGTATGAATGCGTAGACCACAGGCAGGTCGCCATGCACGCGCTGCCTGTGACATCAGGTCGCCCTAAAGGCGACCTGACCGGACCGTTACTCGAATCCCACCACCGGATGTGGTTGGTAGACGCTCTCCAGCTCGGCGATATCGGTTGAACTCAGCTCCACGTCGACGGCTTTCACCAGCTCGGCAAACTGCTGCTCGCGCGAGGCACCAATAATTGGCGCGGTAACCACCGGCTTATGCAGCAGCCATGCCAGCGCCACCTGCGCGCGCGTTACGCCTTTGTCCGCAGCCACCGTTGCCAGCCGTTGCGCAATGGCCGCGTCATTCTCTTCGGTGCCGGTATAGAGTTTTTCCATTACGTTATCCGACACCGAACGCGCAGTGGTTTCTCCCCACGGACGCGTCAGCTTACCGCGCGCCAGCGGGCTCCATGGCAGCACCGCGATGCCTTCGCGCTGGCACAGCGGATGCATCTCCTTCTCTTCTTCGCGCTGAATCAGGTTGTACTGATCCTGCATACTGACAAAACGCGCCCAGCCATGCTGCTGCTGTAACTGCAGCGCCTGCGCAAACTGTGTGGCATGCATCGAAGAAGCCCCGATGTAACGCGCTTTGCCTGACCGCACTACCTGATCGAGCGCTTCCAGCGTCTCTTCAATCGGCGTGGCGTAATCCCAGCGATGAATCTGCAGCAGATCGACATACTCCATGCCAAGCCGCGTCAGGCTGTCATCAATCGACTGCAGAATATTGGTGCGCGACAGCCCCTGCGACAGGTTGCTCAGCGGAAAGTAGACTTTGGTCGCCACCACCACCCGATCGCGCTGCGCATAATCTTTGAGCGCGCGGCCGAGGATCTCCTCACTGCTGCCGTCGGAGTAGCTGTTAGCGGTGTCGAAGAAGTTGATGCCCGCGTCCAGCGCCTGCTTAATCAGCGGTCGGCTGCTCTCTTCCGGCAGCGTCCAGGCGTGATTACCGCGCAGCGGATCGCCATAGGTCATACAGCCTAAACAGAGACGTGAAACCTGCAGATCGGTCTGGCCTAAACGAACGGTTTTCATGAAGGGCTCCTGCTCTTATGCGTGGGGTTTTACCCTCAAGCATAGCAGCAGGAGCGGGGAAGGGCGGTTACTGCGCCAGCCAGGCGGCGATTTGCTGCTGGATGCCTGCGGCGTCCAGCTGATAATCCTGACGCACTTCTTCCTGCGTCCCCTGCGGAATGAACTCATCCGGCAGGCCGAGGTTAAGCACCGGCACGCGCAGGCGTTTCGCCATCACGTATTCGTTGACGCCGCTGCCGGCACCGCCTTTGATCGCGCCTTCTTCCAGCGTAATCAGCGCGTCGTGGCTGGCCGCCAGTTCGCTAATCAGGGCTTCATCCAGCGGCTTAACAAAGCGCATGTCGACCAGCGTGGCGTTGAGCGCGTCGGCGGCGGCCTGCGCTTCCGGCAGCAGAGTACCAAAGTTGAGGATGGCCAGCTGCTCGCCGCGACGCCGGATGACCCCTTTGCCAAGCGGCAGGCTGGCCAGCGGTTCCAGCGTGGCGCCGGTGCCGGTGCCGCGCGGATAGCGCACCGCGCTCGGGCCATCCTGATAGTGGTAGCCAGTGTAAAGCATCTGCCGGCACTCGTTTTCATCGCTTGGCGTCATGATCACCATACCCGGCACGCAGCGCAGATAGGCGATATCAAACGCCCCCTGGTGCGTCTGGCCGTCGGCCCCCACGATGCCACCGCGATCGATAGCAAACAGGACCGGCAATTGCTGAATTGCCACGTCGTGAATCACCTGATCGTAGGCGCGCTGCAGGAAGGTGGAGTAAATCGCCACCACCGGCTTGTAACCGCCGATGGCCATGCCCGCGGCAAACGTCACCGCATGCTGCTCGGCGATCGCCACGTCAAAGTACTGCTGCGGATAATCACGCGAGTAGCTCACCATGCCGGAGCCTTCGCGCATGGCTGGCGTCACGGCCATCAGCCGCGCATCGTCGGCGGCCATCTCGCTCAGCCAGTTACCAAAAATTTTCGAGTAGCTCGGCAGGCCCGGCGCGCTTTTCGGCAGCGAGCCGCTGGCCGGATCGAATTTCGGCACCGCGTGCCAGGTAATCGGATCTTCTTCCGCCGGCGCGTAGCCCTTGCCCTTTTTGGTCATGATGTGCAGGAACTGCGGCCCTTTCAGATCGCGCATATTCTTCAGCGTACTGACCAGCGTCAGCACATCGTGACCGTCGACCGGACCGATATAGTTAAAGCCCAGCTCCTCAAACAGCGTGCCCGGCACCACCATGCCTTTCAGGTGCTCTTCGGTGCGCTTCACCAGCTCTTTGATCGGTGGCAGCCCGCCCAGCACGCGCTTGCCGCCTTCGCGCAGGCGTGAATAGGTTTTCCCCGAGAGAATCTGCGCCAGGCGATTGTTCAGCGCGCCCACGTTTTCAGAGATCGACATTTCGTTGTCGTTGAGGATCACCAGCATGTCCGGCTTGATATCACCAGCGTGGTTCATGGCTTCAAACGCCATGCCCGCGGTAATCGCGCCGTCGCCAATAATACAGGCGGTGCGGCGACCTTTGCCTTCGCGTTCGGCGGCCACGGCCATGCCGAGACCGGCGCTGATGGACGTCGACGAGTGGCCCACGCTCAGCACGTCATATTCGCTTTCGCCGCGCCACGGGAACGGGTGCAGGCCATTTTTCTGGCGGATTGTGCCGATACGGTCGCGGCGGCCGGTCAGAATCTTGTGCGGATAGGCCTGATGGCCGACGTCCCACACCAGATGATCAAACGGGGTGTTGTATACATAATGCAACGCGACGGTCAGCTCGACGACGCCCAGACCCGAAGCAAAGTGGCCGGACGAGCGGCTCACGCTGTCCAGCAGATACTGACGCAGCTCGTCGCACAGGTCCGGAAGTTTTTCTTTAGGCAGTAAACGTAATTCCTGAACCGTGCCTGCTAACGCCAGTGTCGGGTATTTTGCAATATCAAAACTCATCAGAGACTCATTATATAAGTTATTTATCGCGTTCAATTATAAAGCTGGCCAGCGCCTGCAGAGCGGACGTGTCATACGACTGTGCCGCCAGCACCTCCAGCGCGCCCAGTGCTTCGCGATAGAGATCCTGCGCTTTGGCCCGCGCGTTATCCAGTCCCAGCAACGCCGGGTAAGTGCTTTTCCCCAGCGCCTGATCGGCTCCCTGGGTTTTGCCCAGAACGGCGGTATCGCCGACCACATCGAGGATGTCATCCTGCACCTGAAACGCCAGTCCGATGGCGTTGGCGTAGATATCCAGCTGCGGCAGCGCATCGCGGCCCGCGGCACCCGCAGTGAGGGCGCCGAGACGCACGGCGGCGCGGATCAGCGCGCCGGTTTTATGGCGATGGATCTGCTCCAGCTGGTTCAGGTCCACGGATTTGCCTTCGGCGGCTAAATCCAGCGCCTGGCCACCGCACATGCCGGCCACGCCGCTGGCCTGCGCCAGTTCGGAAATCATGGCAATGCGATCCTGCGGGCTTACGCCGGGCATCGGCTGGTCCGCAAGAATGGTAAACGCCAGGGTTTGCAGGGCATCGCCGGCCAGAATCGCCGTGTCTTCGCCATATTTGATATGGCAGGTTGGCTGCCCGCGACGTAACGCATCGTCGTCCATCGCCGGCAGGTCATCATGAATCAATGAGTAAGCGTGAATGCACTCCACCGCTGCGGCGGGGGCATCCAGGCTGGCCGCCTCGGCGCGCAGCATCTCGCCAGTGGCATACACCAGAAACGGGCGCAGGCGCTTACCGCCTAATAGTGCCCCATATTGCATGGCGTTCACCAGAGGAGAACTCTGAAAAGGAAGTGGATCTATTAAGCGCGTCAACGCCTGGTTCACGCGCTCATGGTAGGCGCGCTGCAGTTGCACGAAATCCATTACTCATTTTCCGGCGTGAAAGGGGCGAGCGGGGCGTCTTTGTCGTCGCTCAGCAGAATCTGCACGCGCTGTTCCGCCGCCTGCAGGGTTTGCTGGCCGCTGCGTGCCAGCTGTACGCCGCGCTCGAATTCATTCAGCGCCTCTTCCAGCGGCAGTTCGCCACTCTCCAGACGGCTGACAATCTGTTCCAGCTGCTGCAGTGCGTTTTCAAAACTCACGGGCGCTTCGGCTTTTTTCGGCATAATCAGTGTCGACTCACAGGTTGGGACATTATGTTGCAATCGGTCATGGTAGCCGACGGGCATTGATTAGCAAAATAATCAATGCGGCGAAGGTTGCTTACAGCAGTCACCCGACAAAGGTGATATACTTGCGCGCCTCGGATGCGGTGGCTGATGCCAACCCGCAATTATATGATTTTACCAGCTAAGTGTTGATGATTTTAGCACTTATTTGCCCAACGAAGCTGTGTCGCCATGAAGTTTATCATCAAGCTCTTCCCTGAAATCACCATCAAAAGTCAGTCGGTGCGCCTGCGCTTTATCAAAATTCTGACCGGTAACATCCGTAATACCCTGCGCACCCTCGACGAAGAGATCGCCGTGGTGCGCCACTGGGATCACATCGAAGTGCGCGCGAAGAAGGAAGCGCTGCGTGCCACCGTCACGGAAGAGCTGACGCGCATTCCCGGTATCCACCATGTGCTGGCGGTCGAAGACCGCGCCTATACCGACATGCACGATATCTTCGAGCAGACGCTGGCGCTCAACCGCGAGCGGCTGGAAGGCAAGAGCTTCTGCGTGCGCGTGAAGCGTCGCGGCAAGCACAGCTTTAGCTCGCAGGATGTGGAGCGCTACGTCGGCGGCGGTCTCAATCAGCACATTGAAAGCGCGCGCGTGCAGCTGAATCACCCGGATGTGACGGTGAATCTGGAGATTGAAGATGATCGCCTGCTGCTGATTACCGGCCGCTATGAAGGCCTGGGCGGCTTCCCGATCGGCACCCAGGAAGATGTGCTGTCGCTGATTTCTGGCGGCTTTGACTCCGGCGTCTCCAGCTATATGCTGATGCGCCGCGGCTGTCGTGTGCACTACTGCTTCTTTAACCTTGGCGGCGCGGCGCATGAAATCGGCGTGCGTCAGGTGGCGCACTATCTGTGGCAGCGTTTTGGCCGTTCACATCGCGTGCGTTTTGTCGCCATCAATTTTGAGCCGGTGGTGGGCGAAATTCTGGAAAAAGTTGATGACGGCCAGATGGGCGTGGTGCTGAAGCGCATGATGGTGCGTGCGGCGTCGATGGTGGCTGAGCGTTACGGCGTGCAGGCGCTGGTGACCGGTGAGGCGCTGGGCCAGGTCTCCAGCCAGACGCTGACTAACCTGCGTTTGATTGATAACGCGTCCGACACGCTGATTCTGCGCCCGCTGATCTCGCACGATAAAGAGCACATCATCAATATTGCGCGTCAGATCGGCACCGAAGACTTTGCCCGCACCATGCCGGAGTACTGCGGCGTGATTTCGAAAAGCCCCACGGTGAAAGCGGTGAAGGCGAAGATCGAAGCCGAAGAGCAGAACTTCGATTTCGACATTCTGCAGCGCGTGGTGCAGGAAGCCAGCAACGTCGATATCCGTGAAATTGCGGAGCAGACGGAAGAAGAAGTGGTGGAAGTGGAAACCGTGGCGTCATTCAGCGGCAACGATGTGGTGCTGGATATCCGTTCAATTGATGAACAGGACGACAAGCCGCTGGCGCTGACCGGCGTGGAAGTGAAATCGCTGCCGTTCTATAAGCTGAGCACTCAGTTCGGCGATCTCGATCAGAGCAGAACCTGGTTGCTGTACTGCGATCGCGGCGTGATGAGCCGGTTGCAGGCGTTGTATCTGCATGAGCAGGGTTTTAAGAACGTGAAGGTGTACCGTCCGTAACCGCGGGGGTGTTAAGCCTGGCGCGCCTGATTTCGGGTGCACGGGCAAAACCCGGTGCGCAGGAATGCGCACCCTGCAACCAACGCGACGAATAAAAATGTGCGCTGATCTCGTGGGGTCGCCATTGATGGCGACCTTTTTTATGCGCGCTCTTCAAATTCCTGATAATTATAAATCCCTGCCGCCAGCACCAGCTGTGACGCGACTTCACGCGCTTGCTCTTTATCCACCAACAGGTCAATCAGCTTCAGGGCAAAATCGATCGCCGTGCCCGGCCCCTGGCTGGTCAGCAGATTAACGCGCGGATCCCACACCACGCGGCGCTCCATCCATTTTTCTTCCGGAATGGTGTGCTTCAGGCCGGGAAAACCGGTCATGTTGCCCACCGGAAACAGGTCATGCGGCACCAGCACCGTGCCCGGCGCGGCACAGATCGCCGCGACAATGTTGCCCGCCAGATGGCACTGGCGTACCGTCTCCACCAGCAGCGGACTGTCGCGGAAGGTTTCAGCGCCTTTGAGGCCGCCCGGCAGGACGATGGCGGCAAAATCGTTATCCGCTACTTCCACCAGCGGTGCGTCAGCCAGCAGGCGTACGCCGCGGGAGCAGACAATCTCGCGCGTGCCGTCGCTCTCCACGCTGGCGGTGGTCACCTTCAGGCCGGCGCGGACCAGCAGGTCAATGGTGGTGACCGCTTCGGTCTCTTCACTGCCATGGGCCAGGCAAACCAGCACTGATGCGTTCGCGCTCATATTGGGACTCCTTGCGTTTAATCAGGTCGTACAGGCGGGTGTTTTCCGGCAGTGCAATCCCCTGCGCACGGGCGCGACGCAGCAGGTAGCCGGTAATGTAATCAATTTCAGTCTGACGCTGCGCACGCACATCCTGCAGCATTGAGGAGACGTTGGCGGCGGTGCTGTCGATGACGTCGTAAATAATGTCGCGCAGGTTATCCAGCGCAATGTGCTGGCCCTCGCGCTCCATCACCCAGGCCAGCTCCTCGCACAGCCGGTTAATCTGCTCCGGCCAGGCGCGCAGCGCGCCGTTCTGGCAGTCGTGCTCAACCGTCAGCGTGTTGATCACGCAGTTAACTGCCAGCTTGCGCCAGCTGGCAGACGCGATGTTATCGTGCCACGCCACGTCCGGCAGCGCCTGATGCAGAATATCGGCGATATCGCTCAGCGCCGCGCTTTCGCGGCTGGCAGGCCCGATGTGGGTGATACCCTGCGCGACATGTTTAATCACCGTGCCGTCGCGCATCGCCGCGTGCGTGGTGATGCCGCGCAGCAGCGGCTGCTGCACTTCTTTGAGCTCTTCGATGGTACCCATGCCGTTGTGCAGCAGCAGGATCGGCGCGTGGCGCGGCAGTACGCTTTGCAGGTTTTTCACCGCAGGGGAAACCTGTGGTGCTTTCAGGGTCACCAGTAGCAACTGGCTTTCGGCCAGAAACAGCGGATCGTTAGCGATGAAGGTGTGATTGCTGACGTGGCCCTGCGGATCAACCACGTTGACCGAACAGTACGGCTGCGGTACGCGCAGCCAGCCCTGAACGTCATGTCCCTGGCGTGCAAGGGCCGCGAGCCAGATTTGCCCCAGGGCGCCGCAACCCAACACGGTAATTTTCATTATGCCTCCCGCTGGCGGGTGGGTGAATGGGTGTCACACCCTTAATTATAGCTTTCCGCGTCGCGTGTTTTATTAGCGCGACAAGACGCGTATTATGCATGTCACTTTAGTATCAGGAGAAGAAAAGATGCCATCTTTCGATATCGTTTCCGAAGTCGAACTGCCGGAAGTGCGTAATGCGGTGGAGAATGCCAACCGTGAGATCTCAACCCGTTTCGATTTCCGCAACGTGAGCGCCAGCTTTGAGCTCAACGAAAAGAATGAGACCATCAAAGTCACCAGCGAATCGGATTTTCAGGTAAAGCAGCTGGTGGATATTCTGCGTGAAAAGCTGCTGAAGCGCGGCATTGAAGGCGCGGCGATTGAAGTACCGGAAGAGATTGTGCACAGCGGTAAAAGCTGGAGCGTTGAAGCGAAGCTGAAAAAAGGCATCGAAAGCGATGTCGCGAAGAAAATCGTTAAGCTGATCAAAGACAGCAAACTGAAAGTGCAGACGCAGATTCAGGGTGAAGAGCTGCGCGTCACCGGTAAATCCCGCGACGATCTGCAGGGTGCGATGGCGCTGGTGCGCGGTGGCAACTTGGGTCAGCCGTTCCAGTTCAAAAACTTCCGCGATTAATCCCCTCTGTCGCGTGCCGCACGACGATACAGCGTGCTGCGCGCGACCCCCAGCGCCTGCGCCGCTTTACTGATATTGCCGTCATAGCGCAGCAGCGTTTCACTGATCAGCTGTTCATCGTGGCGTTCGCGCAGCGGCGGTGCCGGCGGGCGGCGATACTCTGCCGGCAGGTGACTTTCCGTCAGCGTTTCGCCCTCATCGGCGAGCGCCAGCAGCACGCGCAGCAGACTGCGTAGCTGGCGCACATTGCCCGGCCATGACTGCTGCGCCAGCGCTGTCAGCAGCGCCGGAGACAGCTGTACGCCACGCTGCGCGGCCCCCAGCTCCTGCCATAAATCGCGGATAAACCCGGCGACGTTCGGCCAGGCGCGCAGCGGCGGAAGGGTCAGCGCGAACTCCTGCAGACGATAAAGCAAATCCTCACGAAATTCGCCGGCGGCCACGCGCTGGGCCAGATCGCGATGCGTGGCGCAAATCACGGCAAAATTCACCGGCCAGCTGCGACTGGAGCCGAGCGGCGCCACCTCTTTTTCCTGCAGCACGCGCAGCAAACGGGTCTGCAGCGTCAGCGGCATATCACCGATTTCATCCAGAAACAGCACGCCGCCATCCGCTTCGCGAATTTTGCCGATGTAGCCATTTTTACTGGCGCCGGTAAATGCGCCGGGCTGGTAGCCAAACAATTCGGATTCAATCAGCGCTTCGGGGATGGCGGCACAGTTGATGGCGACAAACTTGCCCGTGCGCCAGCGGCTTTGCTGGTGCAGCACGCGGCTGACATACTCCTTGCCGCTGCCAGTTTCACCATAAATGCACAGCGAAACGCCGGCATCCAGCAAGCGCAGCATTTTTGCGCCGTCAGCTCCCAGCACGCGCGGCAAGTCATGCGTGCGACTGTCCGGCACGCTGACATGGCTGCGCTGCGGCGCGCGCAGGCGGAACCAGTAGCGCTGCGCGCCAATGTCGACCGCGGCGGGAACGCTGTTGGCCTGCTGCTGCAGTTGTGGAAACAGCTGCTGAAACGTCAGGCTGGCAAAGCGATCGGCGCTGAGAGCCAGTTCGCGCATCGCCAGCCGGTTAGCTGCAGTCAGCACATTGTCAGAAAACACCAGCAGCAGTTCATCACTGGTGTCGATGCCCTGCGGCTGCGGATGCAGACTAAGCAGCCACTGCTGCGGATGCAGGCTCTGCTTCACCCACAGGTACTCGATCTGCTTTGCCGCTGCTTTCACCCGGTTCAGGGTATGCGGATGCGGAAAGTGTGCCGGACCCGAGATATCCAGCACGCCAGCTATCTGTCCGTTGGGCATCTGCAACGGCATCGCGGCACAGTACAGACCCTGATTGCGCGTCAGGAAATGCTGCTGGCCATCAATTTCACAGCCGTCATCAATCGCCAGCGCGGTGCCAATCGCATTGGTGCCGCGTCCGCATTCACTCCACAGATTACCGGGTGCCAGGGCAAAGCGCTGCGCTTTCTCCAGCGCCTGCATATCACCAAAGGTGTTCAGCACCAGCCCGCTGGCATCGGACAGGATCACCACCGACTGCGTCTCCGCCATCTGCTGCGCCAGCTGGCGGATGACCGGCTGCGCAAACTGCTGCAACCCGGCGTTGCTGGCCAGCACATCGGCCAGCTCGCCCTGACGCACGCGCGGGAAATCGTCGGCGCTGCGCTCTAATCCATACAGCTGGCTGCGGAACCAGGAGTCGCTTAACAGCGGGTTGGCGTGCACGGCAGACGCGGCTGAATTTCCCTGCATGAGTGACCTCAGAACGGCGTGTAAGTGTTGCGATATTGTAGCGCTCGGGTTTCTGCACTGTTGCGATACGCAACACAGATACAGTGTTTGTCCCGGAGAACAGACAGGGTTGCTGGCGGGGGAATGATTTTATTTGATTGATAAATAATGCATTTGTCGCTTTTGCGCCTGATGAGAAAAAACTGGCACGCGCGCTGCAATACCAACACAGGCAGTTGCGCTGCCTGTTCAGACCCTCTGACCTGATAATAAGGAGTTTGCGATGCGTTATGCACATCCCGGCACGCCCGGCGCGCTGGTCTCTTTCCAGGCGACCTACGGCAACTATATCGCCGGCAACTTCACCGAGCCGCTGAGCGGCCAGTACTTTATGAACACCTCGCCGGTAGACGGCAGCGATATCGCTCAGTTCCCGCGCTCCGACGCGCGCGACATCGATCTGGCGCTGGATGCCGCGCATCAGGCCGCCGATGCGTGGGGCAAAACCAGCGTACAGCAGCGCGCCAACCTGCTGCTGCAGGTGGCCGATCGTATGGAAGCCAGTCTTGAGAAGCTGGCGGTAGCGGAGAGCTGGGATAACGGTAAACCGATTCGCGAGACGCTCAATGCCGATCTGCCGCTGGCGGTCGACCATTTTCGCTACTTTGCCGGCTGCCTGCGCGCGCAGGAGGGCAGCACCGCTGAGATCGACGAAACCACGGTGGCCTATCACTTCCATGAGCCGCTGGGCGTAGTCGGACAGATCATCCCGTGGAATTTCCCGCTGCTCATGGCGGCGTGGAAGCTGGCACCGGCGCTGGCCGCCGGTAACTGCGTGGTGCTGAAACCGGCTGAGCAGACGCCGCTTGGTATTACGCTGCTGATGGAGCTGATTGGTGATCTGTTTCCACCGGGCGTGCTGAATGTGGTGCAGGGCTTTGGCCGCGAAGCCGGCGAAGCGCTGGCCACCAGCAAGCGCATCGCTAAAATTGCCTTTACCGGATCCACGCCGGTCGGGCGGCATATCATGGCCTGTGCGGCGGAGAACATCATTCCCTGCACCGTCGAGCTGGGCGGCAAATCACCCAACATCTACTTCGCGGATGTGATGTCGGGCGAAGAGGCGTTCATCGAGAAAGCGGTCGAGGGGCTGGTGCTGGGCTTCTTTAATCAGGGCGAAGTCTGTACCTGTCCATCGCGCGCGTTGATTCATGAATCGATCTACCAGCCCTTTATGGAGCGGGTGCTGGCGAAGGTTGCCACCATTCGCCGTGGCGATCCGCTCGATACCGACACCATGATCGGGGCTCAGGCTTCCCGCCAGCAATTCGACAAAATCCTGTCCTATATCAACATCGCCCGTGAAGAAGGCGGTCAGATTCTGACAGGGGGCGAGCGTGCGCATATCGCCGCGGAGCTGGATAACGGATTCTACATCCAGCCCACCCTGATCAAGGGCAGCAACCAGATGCGCTGTTTCCAGGAGGAGATTTTTGGGCCAGTGATTGGCGTCACCACGTTCCACGATGAGGCAGAGGCGCTCGCGATCGCCAATGAAACCCAGTTTGGCCTGGGCGCGGGCGTGTGGACGCGCGATACCAATCTGGCGTATCGCATGGGCCGCGGCATTAAAGCCGGTCGCGTCTGGACCAACTGCTATCACATCTATCCCGCTCATGCGGCATTCGGTGGCTACAAGCAGTCGGGCGTCGGGCGTGAAACCCACAAAATGGCGCTCAGCGCCTATCAGCAAACCAAAAATCTGCTGGTCAGCTATGGCACAGCGCCACTGGGGCTGTTCTGAGTCCGCATCCGTTCAAATGGAGAGTGAAAGATGAATATGCAAATCAAAACCACCATGAAAGCCGCGATTGTGAAGGCGTTTGGTGAACCGCTGGTGATTGAGCAGGTGCCGGTGCCGTCCGTTGGGCCGGGGCAGATTCTGGTGAAAATCGCCGCCACCGGCGTGTGCCACACCGACCTGCACGCCGCCGAAGGCGACTGGCCGATCAAGCCCAATCCGCCGTTCATTCCCGGCCATGAAGGTGTCGGGCAGGTGGTGGCCGTCGGCGAGGGCGTCAAACATCTCAAACTGGGCGATCGCGTCGGGGTACCGTGGCTCTACTCGGCGTGTGGCCACTGCGAGCACTGCCTCGACAGCTGGGAAACGCTGTGTCTGTCGCAGCAGAATGCCGGCTATTCGGTCAACGGCAGCTTTGCCGAGTACTGCCTGGCGGATGCCAACTACGTCGGCATCATTCCGGATAACGTTGAGTTTAATGAAGTGGCACCGATTTTATGTGCTGGCGTAACGGTTTACAAAGGCCTGAAGATGACCGATACCAAACCGGGTGACTGGGTGGTGGTTTCCGGCATCGGCGGTCTGGGGCACATGGCTATTCAGTATGCGGTGGCGATGGGGCTCAACGTGGCGGCGGTCGACATCGACGACGATAAGCTGGCGTTTGCAAAACGGCTCGGTGCCAGCGTGGTTGCCAATGCGAAGCAGGTCGATCCGGCGAAAGTGTTTCAGGAGAGCTTTGGCGGTGCGCACGGCGTGCTGGTGACGGCGGTCTCGCCAAAAGCGTTTGAACAGGCGATCGGCACGCTGCGTCGCGGCGGCACCATGGTGCTTAACGGCCTGCCACCAGGGAAATTCGATCTCTCGATCTTCGACATGGTGCTGGATGGCATCACGGTGCGCGGCTCGATTGTTGGCACGCGTAAAGATCTGCAGGAGGCGCTGGATTTTGCCGGTCGCCATAAGGTGAAAGCGAATGTCGCGGTTGAGCCGCTGACTAACATCAACGATATCTTTGCGCGCATGCACGCCGGCAAAATTGAAGGGCGTATTGTGGTGGATATGTCGCTGTAGTGACGCTGAGCGGACCGCGTGGCGCCAGAGCATCGCGGTCCGCTGTGGCTAAGTCATTAACTGCTGGCGAGCAGCGCCTCCAGCTCCACGCGGCTCGTCACTTTGCTGTCAATTTTAATGTAAGCACTTTTCTCTTCCGGCACGATAAACACCGACGCCACGCCGGGCTGCGCGCGCAGCCGCTTCTCCAGATTCGGTACCGCCAGCACCGCATCGCTCAGCACCAGGCGCAGGCTGCTGACGTACGGCGGCTCCTGCATCGACATGGCGACAAACAGCCATGCAGCAGCCACTATCGCGCCGACCAGAAACACCGTTTGCGCATCGAAGTGGCCGAAAATCCAGCCGCCCAGGCTGCCGCCAATCGCGACGCCAATAAACTGGCTGGTGGAATAAATCCCCATGGCCGTGCCTTTGTAGCCCGCCGGCGACTCTTTGCTGATCAGCGACGGCAGAATCGCTTCCATCAGGTTAAAGGCAAGGAAAAACAGCTGCACGCCAATCACCAGCGTCCAGAAGTGGCCTGCGGCGCCCCACAGCACAATTTCCGCGATGATGATCAGCGCCACGCAGCCGACAAACACCCGCTTCATGCGGCGTTTTACCTCGGCATAGATAATAAACGGCACCACGGCGACAAACGCCACCAGCATGGTCACCAGATACACTTTCCAGTGTTCAGCCGCCGGGAAGCCCGCCTGTTCAAACTGGCCCGGCAGCGCGACGAAGCTCGACATCAGTAAAATGTGCAGACAGAGAATGCCGATATTCAGCTTCAGCAATTTGGGATTGGCCAGCACTGCGCGAATGCTGCCTTTGACCATGCCGGATTCGCGGTTCAATACGTGGCCCGGCGCATTGGGCACTACCAGCAGGGTGATCACGATACCCAGGCTGGCGAGCAGGGCAATCATCCAGAACAGCGCGTGCAGACCCAGCGCGTGCGTGACAATCGGGCCGACCACCATGGCAATCGCAAAGGTAACGCCGAAGCTGATGCCGATAAACGCCATCGCTTTGGTGCGGTTCTGTTCACGGGTCAGGTCTGACAGCAGCGCCATCACCGCCGCGGCAATGGCACCGGAGCCCTGCAGCGCACGACCAAGGATAATGCCCCAGATGGAGGTGCTGGTGGCGGCAATAAGGCTACCAAGCACAAACAGCAGCAGGCCACCGACAATCAGCGGCTTGCGGCCGATACGGTCGGACAGCAGACCAAAGGGGATCTGAAACACGGCCTGCGCCAGACCATAAATACCAATTGCCAGACCGATCAACGTTTCGCTGGCGCCCTGTAAAGCCATACCGTAAGTGGTCAGTACCGGCAGGACCATAAACATTCCCAGCATGCGCAGGGAAAAAACTGTGCCTAAACCCCATGTTGCCCGAAGCTCAACTGGTGTCATTCTATTATCGTTCATTCCAACCTCTGTAAGTTTATGCCCCTGGGACTTCAGGTTGCAGCGGCACAGGTTGCGCGCCCTTATCTGCGACCCGGCTCACCGGGGCATGCAGCGCTTATTTTAGAAAGCAGGGCAGGGCGGGTAAAACAATTGTTTTTAAGCAGTGGTAACAAAAAGAAAGGGCGCGAAATTCGCGCCCTTGTCCGGAGTAACGGTCTGACTTACCAGACGTAAGTCAGCAGGTCCTTAGAGGCCGGGGCCATAAAGTCCACCGACATCATCACGCTCAGCGCAGTGATGGCGACAATGGAGAACACGAACAGTTTACGCGCCCAAACTTTGTCGTTTGAGGTTTTGTAACCTGACAGTGCCATACCCAGCCACCACACGCTGACGGCGGCAGCCACCACCAGATATTTGTAGCCAGCATAACCGCCCAGCGACAGCATCAGCGTGGCAATCATGAACGCCAGGATGTACAGCGTAATATGATTTTTCGCCACGGAGATGCCTTTCACCACCGGCAGAACCGGAATATTGGCGGCCTGATAATCTTTGAAGCGGAAGATGGCAATCGCGTAGGAGTGCGGCATCTGCCACAGGCTAAAGATAGCCAGTAAGATTAACGCGCCGGCATCAAACTGGTTGGTCACCGCGCAGTAGCCAATCACTGGCGGCGCAGCGCCAGAGAGGCTGCCAATCAGCGTGCCATAGACCGAATGACGCTTCATGTAGAGGCTGTAAATGCCGACATAGACGACGAAGCCCATCACCGCCAGCCACATGGCCAGCGGGTTAGCGCCAAAATACAGCAACGCAAAGCCAGCAATACCCAATGCGGTTGCATAAACCAGGCTTACTTTCGCCGAGATCAGGCCTTTGACCAGAACACGGTTCCGCGTTCTCTCCATTTTGATGTCGATGTCGCGGTCAATCACATTGTTGAATACACAACCGGATGCGACCACCAGCGAAACGCCCACCAAAGCGACGAGAAACAGGGGGTAATCAATGCTGCCTTTTGAAGCCAGCAGGAATCCACCGATCACAGAAATTAAATTGCCGAAAATAATTCCTGGTTTTGTTACTTGCAGGTATTGCTTAATCATTACGCGTGACTCTTTAGTGGGCCATCATGTTGTAGTTGAGGTTCCACATAATCCACAGTGAGCCAATCACCACAATCAGGATAATGACTGCGGAGAAGACAATGGCCACCATGTTCCAGCCACCCTCGGATTTGCTGTCCAGATGCAGGAAGTAGACCAGGTGCACCAGCACCTGAACCACTGCACACACCAGAACCACACCCAGAATGGTGCCGTGAGAAGCACTGCCATCCATCACCATCCAGAACGGGATCGCCGTCAGGATGATCGAGAGGATGAAGCCGATCATGTAAGACTTCACGCTACCGTGAGATGCACCATGTTCGTTTACAGAATGACTCATTACATGGCCCCCATCAGATAGACAACGGTGAATACGCAGATCCACACCACATCCAGGAAGTGCCAGAACAGGCTCAGACACATGATACGGGTGCGGTTGGTGGCGCTCAGACCGCGTTTAGCGATCTGGAACATCAGCACGGCCATCCAGATCAGACCAGAGGTCACGTGCAGACCGTGCGTACCGACCAGAGTAAAGAAGCCAGACAGGAAGCCGCTGCGGTCAGGACCGAAACCTTCCTTGATCAGGTGATGGAATTCATAGATTTCCATCCCGATAAATCCGGCACCGAACAGGAAGGTCAACGCCAGCCAGCTGATGACCGAACCTTTGTTCTGGTTGTTCATCGCAATCACTGCCATACCATACGTGATGGAGCTCAGCAGCAGCAGCGCGGTTTCAACCAGCACAAACGGCAGTTCGAAGATATCTTTACCTGCCGGGCCACCGGCAGTGTTGTTAACCATGACCGCATAGGTCGCAAACAGGGTTGCGAAGATAATGCAGTCACTCATCAGGTAGATCCAGAAGCCAAAGACTTTATTGGCTCCCGCATCGTGATGCCCATGCTCCGCATGGGCGTCGTGGTGGTGTTTAACGGTTTCAGTTGACATTATTTCAGACCTGCTTTGCTGATGTCATCAAAGTGCTTCTTCTCGATCTGCTCGATTTCAGCAACCGGTACGTAGTAATCCACGTCTTCATCGAAGCTCTTCACAATCCAGGTCACGATGGTGCCAAGGAAAGTAAGACCTGCCAGCCACCAGATGTGCCAGATCAGGGCAAAACCGAAGACTGTCATGAAGGCAGCGATAACAATGGCCGCGCCGCTGTTTTTCGGCATATGAATTTCTTCATATTTTTCTGGCTGCTTGTACGCTTCGCCTTTCTCTTTCATTTCCCAGAACGCATCACGCTCGTGGATATGTGGGATCACAGCAAAGTTGTAGAACGGCGGAGGTGAAGAGGTTGCCCACTCCAGCGTACGGCCGCCCCACGGGTCACCGGTCAGATCGCGGTTCTGCTCACGGTCACGTACCGATACCCAGAACTGGATAAGCTGGCACAGGATACCGCAGGCGATCAGCGCTGCACCGCCTGCTGCAACTACCAGCAGAGAGTGGAACTGCGGATCGATGTCCTGGCTCAGACGACGGGTCATCCCCATGAAGCCCAGCGCGTACAGCGGCATAAAGGCAACGAAGAAGCCGATGATCCAGAACCAGAAAGCACGTTTGCCCCAGGTTTCGTTCAGGGTGAAGCCGAAGGCTTTCGGGAACCAGTAGGTCACGCCAGCCATACAACCGAACACTACACCACCGATGATAACGTTGTGGAAGTGTGCAATCAGGAACAGGCTGTTGTGCAGCACGAAGTCTGCGCCTGGCACCGCCAGCAGTACGCCGGTCATCCCACCAACGGAGAAGGTGACCAGGAAGCCGATGGTCCACAGCATCGCCGAGTTGAACTCGATACGACCCTGATACATGGTGAACAGCCAGTTAAAGATTTTCACCCCGGTCGGAATCGCGATGATCATCGTCATGATACCGAAGAAGGCGTTAACGTTCGCACCGGCACCCATGGTGAAGAAGTGGTGCAGCCAAACGATGAACGACAGAACGGTAATGGCGATGGTTGCCCACACCAGCGAGGTGTAACCAAACAGACGCTTTTTCGAGAAGGTGGCCGTGACTTCAGAGAAGACACCAAACACCGGCAGAACGAGGATGTACACCTCCGGGTGACCCCAGACCCAGATCAGGTTGACGTACATCATCATGTTACCGCCCATATCATTGGTAAAGAAATGGAAGTCGAGGTAACGATCAAGCGTCAACAGTGCCAGCGTCACGGTCAGAACCGGGAACGCAGCGATAATCAGGACGTTAGTACACAGTGCTGCCCAGGTGAATACCGGCATCTTGAACAGGTCCATGCCCGGTGCACGCATCTTCAGAATGGTCACGAAGAAGTTGATACCGGTCAGCGTGGTACCAATACCGGAGAGCTGGAGACTCCAGATCCAGTAATCGACCCCGACGCCAGGACTGTATTCTGCCCCCGAGAGCGGTGGATAAGCCAGCCAGCCGGTCTGTGCGAATTCGCCCACACCCAGTGACAGGTTAACCAGGATCACACCGATAGCGGTGAACCAGAAGCTCAGGTTGTTCAGGAACGGGAAGGCAACGTCACGGGCACCGATTTGCAGCGGAACCGCGATGTTCATCAGACCCACCACGAAAGGCATCGCCACGAAGAAGATCATGATCACGCCGTGAGCGGTGAAGATCTGGTCGTAGTGGTGCGGTGGCAGTATGCCTGCTTCCCCGGCGGAAGCCATCACCTGTTGGGTACGCATCATTACCGCATCGGCAAAGCCGCGCAGCAGCATGACGAAGGCCATGATGATGTACATGATACCCAGTTTTTTGTGGTCGATGGAGGTTAACCATTCAGACCACAGATACTGCCATTTACCGAAATAGGTAATAGCAGCGATCAGCGCCAGACCACCAATGATGATACCGGCGACCGTAACCATGATAATGGGTTCATGGTAGGGCACTGCATCCAGTGTTAATTTTCCGAACATCGTATTATTCCTCGGCTCCCGCAGCTGCGGCGTGATTCATGTCCATGCCTTCGTGCGACATGTCCATTTTCCCGTGGCTCATCATGAACTTATCAATAACCTGCTTGAACAGTTCCGGATTAGCAGTTGAGAAATATTCCACCGGGTGATTTTCGCTTGGCGCAGCCAGTTTTTCGAAATCATCCATAGTGGTCAGCGTGTTAGGTGCCGCTTTAACTTTGGCAACCCACTGCTGGAATTCCGCATCGTCTTTGGTGGCAATGGCTTTGAACTTCATGCCAGAGAAACCGCGACCGCTGAAGTTAGCAGAGATACCGTCGAACGTACCTGGCTCGTTGGCGATCAGGTGCAGTTTGGTCTGCATACCCGCCATGGCGTAGATCTGGCTGCCGAGCGTAGGAATAAAGAAGGAGTTCATGACGGAGTTCGAGGTGATCTTGAAGTTCACCGGAGTATTTGCCGGGAAGGCAATCTGGTTGACGGTTGCAATACCCTGTTCCGGGTAGATGAACAGCCATTTCCAGTCCAGTGCCACTACGTCGATCTCAACCGGTTTCACGTCAGAGGCCAGCGGTTTGCTCGGCTCCAGCGCGTGGGTTGATTTCCAGGTCAGCACGCCGAGGAAGAGAATGATCAGGATCGGAATGGTCCAGACCACGGCTTCCACTTTGTTAGAGTGTGACCAGTTAGGGCTATACTTCGCGTTGGTATTGGTTGCCCGATATTTCCAGGCGAACACAACAGCCATTAAGACTGCCGGAATAACGACGATCATCATCAAGCCGAAAGCTGTCAGAATCAGTGAACGTTGCTCCAGTGCAATCTGTCCCTTGGGATTTAACAACGCACTATCGCAGCCGCTGAGTAATACAGCGCCTGCAATTAATGACAAAATCCCCAAACTTTTATTGTATTTCCTGAGTCTCATTTAACGACCTCAATGACAAAGGGCTCTATTGTCGTTTAAGTGTGCGCGCATTTTACGGGAAGGTTTATGCAGTGTAAACCAGCTTAAGGATGTGTCAGAAGGCTGTTGACACCTTTTGCTAAGGGTGTCACAGATGTTGCGCAGGGTGACAAATTATTAACTGCGACAAGCAGTTGGCGGCAATATAACAAAAACCAATGACATTAACCGCAGAGAAAACAGGGAAAGCATAAACCGGAGTTTTAATACTCATTTATTTAACAATTCTGCATCATTTTAGCGATGAAATTTCTACAAATTAATTGCTCACCGGATTTAAATATTACGCGGGATTGTTAATTTAATGTTTCTATTTCGCGTTAAAAAAAATGCTATCGCTTAAAATTCGCCGGGGGCTATTTTTAAGCGATTTATCCCCGTCTGGCAAATAGCGCAGCGTTAATGTGCACGATTTGACGCTGTTTTCCTTAATGCCAGCCAGTCGAGCATCACGCCGAGCAGCACCGCCAGCAGCGCCAGCGCCATCCCTGCCTCAAACAGATGGGTTGGCAGCGTCGCGCTGTGCCAGATATTCGCTGCACGCAGTGCCAGCGTCAGCAGCCAGAGCGCCAGCAGCGTACAGCCCGCCGCGAACAGGCGTACCGTCCAGCGATAACCCTGTGGCCACAGGCTGCGCTTCATGAATTCACCGCTGTGCTGCATTGCCTGTAGCGTGCCGCGACACGCCCACAGCAGCAGCAGGCCGGGTACGGCGGCCACCACGGTAAAGGCATAAAATACCGGCCAGCCCCATAGTTCGACCAGCCAGCCAGCCGCCGGACCGACATACACGCGTCCAACCGCTGACAGCGCTGACAGCAGCGCGAACTGCGTGGCCGAGAACGATTTGTTGCACAACGTCATCAGCAACGCCACAAAGGCGGCGGTGCCCATGCCGCCGCACAGGTTTTCGATAAATACCGCGCTGGCCATGCTCCACAGATGCGGTGGCGTTACCGCCAGCAGCCAGTAAGCGAAATTAGATACTGCCTGCAGCACGCCGAAGATCATCAGCGCGCGGAACAGGCTCAGGCGTTGCATCAGCACGCCGCCGTACAGCGCACCAATAATGGTCGCCAGCAGGCCAAGCGTTTTATTCACCAGACCGACATCACCGGCGCTGAAGCCCACGCCGCGAATCAGAAAGGTGGTGGTGAGCGAAGCGGCGAACGCGTCGCCCAGCTTGTAGAGAATGATTAAGGTGATCAGCAGCCAGGCGTTGTTGCGCTGAAAGAAATCCTTCAGCGGAAACGCGACGGCCTGACGCAGCGAGTGCGGCTCGCGCACCGGCGCCTCAGGTTCACGCGCCAGCAGCGTGGCGATCAGTCCGGGCACCATCAGCAGCGCCATCAGCCAGTAGGTGGCCTGCCAGCCGAGATAGCGATCCGCCAGCCACAACGCCAGGCCGCCGGAAATCAGCATCGCCAGCCGGTAACCGAGCACGGTAATCGCCGCGCCGCTGCCGCGCTCTTCCGGCGGCAGCACATCGGTTTTCCACGCATCAAACACAATATCCTGCGAGGCTGAGCAGAAAGCCACCAGCACCGCCAGCGCCGCCAGCAGGGTAAGGTCGCGTGACGGCTGCATAAAGCCCATCGCCACAATGCCGGCAATCAGCGCTAACTGCGTGACCAGCAGCCAGCCGCGCCGCCGGCCAAGAAAGGGCGGGGTATAGCGATCCATCATCGGCGACCACAGAAACTTAAACACGTAAGCCTGACCGACGAGGGAGAAGAAACCAATGGTTTTCAGGTCGACATTCTCTACCGTCATCCACGCCTGGAGCGTACCGGCGGTCAGCGCCAGCGGCAGACCGGAAGCGAAACCGAGCAGCAGCAGGACCGCAGCGTTACGTTGGGTAAAAATACGCAGATAGTGAGATGTCATAGCCAGCCTGAAATGAAGCCCGGTCAGCGGGGACCGGGCAGGTTACTGCGGAAAATTAACGCGCGTTTTGCTTGATGAAGTTATTGACGCTGGTGTCCTGCGCCATATCGGCAATCACGTCGCTCAGGGTCGAGTTAACCGCGTTGGTGATTTTATCGTTAGTGGCGCTGAAGGCACCCTCTACGCTGTAAGTCTGACGGTAGTTTTTCACCTGCTTGTTGCCGTTTTTCGCGGTAGCGATAATAGAGATATCCGCTTTGGTGGTGATGCTGTAACGCACGTTGCCCTGCGTGACATCGGCGTACAGGCCATTAACCACGATCTGCAGATCCACCGCGCCGTTCGGGCCAATCATGTAGCCGCGCGAGGTCATCTGCTTCTCCAGCACTTCCTGCAGCAGGAAACGCAGGTCACGTGACGGGGTCAGGGTGATCAGCTGGCCGTCGCGGTTCACTTTGGCCAGCGCCTGATCGCTGCGCTGATCGGCACCGTTAACGCTGACGGTAACGCCCATCAGGCTCGGATCCTGCTGTGGCAGCTGGATTTTTGGCTGGATGTTCAGCGTGGTGTTATTGCTGGCGCAGCCGGCCAAAATAAAGGCAGCCAGCAGAGGGAATAACAGTTTTTTCAACATACTCATTCTCGTTAGCATATGGGTTGGTTTGCAAAACTGCGGCCATCATAGCATTGCGGCACGGCGAAAAAAGCCCCGCACCAGGGGAAATTGATTGTAAAGGATTTTTTCGGACAGCCGGACGCGGTAACCGATTGACCGGCAGCCTCAGCAGGCTAAGATGCGCAGCGCAGCAGGATTTATTTCCTGCCAGACTGCGGGAAAGGTAAAAAAACCTACTAATATTTAAACAGATGGGGCACAGCGCTCGCCGTAGAGGAGTGTTAACAATGATTCGCGAACAAATAGAAGAAAAGCTGCGTAACGCTTTTGAGCCTGCACATCTCGAAGTGCATGACGAAAGCTATCGTCATAACGTGCCTGCCGGTTCTGAAAGTCACTTCAAAGTGGTGATCGTCAGCGACCTTTTCACCGGACAGCGCTTCCTGCAGCGTCACCGCGCCATTTATGGCGAGCTGGCAACCGAGCTGGCAGGCAGCGTCCATGCGCTGGCGCTGCATACCTACACGCGCAAAGAGTGGGATGGACTGCAGGATACCGTACTCGCCTCACCGAACTGTCGCGGTGCCGGTACGCTGGCCTGAGTTTTCCTCTCCAGCTTTCTCCAAAACGGCCTGCGGGCCGTTTTTTCTTCCCTCAATGATGCACAAACGCGATCTGCGGCGCAAAAAAGCAGCAAAACCGTTAAAAAGTGGTGAGTTTGCAGCCTCGACTCATTCCGGGGATGCCGCTATAATGCGGCGTCTATTTTTCCGGAATGTCTTCGGGACGCTTCTGGTGACAGGGATTAGGTTCTGCCTGCAGAGGCCGTCCCGGTTGTTGGATACGGCGCATTAATTGTGTGGTGTCTGAAGTTGACCGAGCACGTGATTTTTTGAGGTAACAAGATGACAGTTTCAGTAGAAACCACTCAGGGTCTGGGCCGTCGCATTTCGATTACTGTTCCTAAGGACAGCATCGAAAGCGCAGTGAAGAAAGAACTGGTGGAAGTGGCTAAGAAAGTCCGTATCGACGGTTTCCGTAAAGGCAAAGTGCCGGCTACCATCATTAATCAGCGCTACGGTGCCTCTGTTCGTCAGGACGTCCTGAGCGAGCTGATGACGCGTAACTTCGTTGACGCCATCATCAAAGAGAAGATCAACCCAGCTGGCGCACCGAACTACGTGCCGGGTGAGTATAAAGAAGGTGAAGATTTCACTTACGCGGTTGAATTCGAAGTGTATCCGGAAGTTGAGCTGAAAGGCCTGGATGCAATCGAAGTCGAAAAACCGGTGGTTGAAGTGACCGACGCTGACGTCGACACCATGCTGGAAACCCTGCAGAAGCAGCAGGCGACCTGGAAAGAGACCGATGCAGCGGCATCAGCAGAAGATCGCGCGACCATCGATTTCACCGGCTCTGTAGACGGCGAAGAGTTCGAAGGCGGCAAAGCGTCTGACTTCGTGCTGGCGATGGGTCAGGGTCGTATGATCCCAGGCTTCGAAGAAGGCATCACTGGCAAGAAAGCTGGCGACACCTTCACCATCGACGTGAAATTCCCGGATGACTACCACGCGGAAAACCTGAAAGGCAAAGATGCGAAGTTCGACATCGTGCTGAAGAAAGTGGAAACCCGCGAACTGCCGGAGCTGACCGCTGAATTCATCAAGCGTTTCGGCGTGGAAGATGGCTCCATCGAAGGTCTGCGCGCTGAAGTGCGTAAGAACATGGAGCGCGAGCTGAAAGGCGCTATCCGTAACCGCGTGAAGACGCAGGCGATTGACGGTCTGGTTAACGCGAACGAAATCGACGTGCCAGTGGCACTGATCGACAGCGAAATCGACGTTCTGCGTCGTCAGGCTGCACAGCGTTTCGGCGGCAACGAGAAGCAGGCGCTGGAACTGCCACGTGAACTGTTCGAAGAGCAGGCAAAACGTCGCGTTGTGGTCGGTCTGCTGCTGGGCGAAGTAATTCGCATCAACGAGCTGAAAGCCGATGAAGATCGCGTTAAAGCGCTGATTGAAGAGATGGCTTCTGCGTACGAAGATCCGCAGGAAGTGATCGAGTTCTACAGCAAAAACAGCGAGCTGATGAACAACATGCGCAACGTTGCGCTGGAAGAGCAGGCGGTTGAAGCGGTACTGGCGAAAGCCAAAGTGACTGACAAAGCCACTAACTTCCAGGAGCTGATGAACCAGACCTCTGCGGCCTGATTCGTGAGTTAACCCTGAGTGCTAAAGCCCGCGACCGCTGTGTCGCGGGCTTTTTCGTTTCTGGCGGAAACCAACTACATTTGTGCGCTATTTGACTAATTAATCGGCAAATTCTTCGCTAAGCTGTTTTTCCGTGTTAGCGAATGGGGAAAAGGTTGTTATGCTTGAAACAACTGGGCTGCATCCCCAGATACAGGGAGAATGCGTGAAAACAGTAAGACTGGCTGATTAACCGTCCTGTTATGTCGGAACGAGACCGCTGCGCATAGTTTTCGCCGCGCGCCTCGCGTAAAATCGGTACAGAATGTTGCCAATGAAATTTATCAGGAGACGGTAATGTCATACAGTGGCGATCGTGAATTTACTGCACCAACCAATGCGCTGGTGCCAATGGTGGTCGAACAAACCTCGCGCGGCGAGCGTTCTTACGACATCTACTCCCGCCTGCTTAAAGAGCGCGTGATCTTCCTGACCGGTCAGGTTGAGGATCACATGGCGAACCTGATTGTGGCGCAGATGCTGTTTCTGGAAGCTGAGAATCCTGAAAAAGACATTTACCTCTACATTAACTCGCCAGGTGGTGTGATTACCGCCGGTATGTCGATTTATGACACAATGAAGTTCATCAAGCCGGACGTGAGCACCATCTGTATGGGCCAGGCCTGTTCGATGGGCGCATTCCTGCTGACGGCGGGGACTAAAGGCAAGCGCTTCTGTCTGCCAAACTCACGCGTGATGATTCACCAGCCGCTGGGCGGCTATCAGGGCCAGGCGACGGACATTGAGATCCACGCGCGTGAAATCCTGAAAGTGAAGCAGCGTATGAATGAGCTTATGGCGGAACATACCGGCAAATCGCTGGAGCAGATTGAACGCGACACCGAGCGCGATCGTTTCCTCTCTGCCAGCGAAGCGGTAGAGTATGGCCTGGTCGACTCCATCCTGACGCATCGCCAATAAGACACATCTGTCTGCCCCTTACGCTATAGTTAACGGGTGCAGACAGGTGAGTTGCATGCATATCGGCCGTTGCTGTGCGGCCATTGCCGTACACCAATTAGGTCTGAGAACGAAAAGAGGTTAGCTGATGACAGATAAGCGCAAAGACGGTTCAGGTAAGTTGCTGTACTGCTCTTTCTGCGGCAAAAGCCAGCATGAAGTCCGTAAGCTGATTGCCGGGCCGTCAGTGTATATTTGCGACGAGTGTGTCGATCTGTGTAACGACATCATTCGTGAAGAGATTAAAGAAGTGGCCCCGCACCGCGAGCGCAGCGCGCTCCCGACGCCGCATGAGATCCGCCATCACCTTGACGATTATGTTATCGGTCAGGAGAAGGCAAAAAAAGTGCTGGCGGTGGCGGTGTACAACCACTACAAACGTCTGCGTAACGGCGACACCAGCAACGGGATTGAACTGGGCAAAAGTAACATTCTGCTGATCGGTCCAACCGGTAGCGGTAAGACCCTGCTGGCGGAAACGCTGGCGCGCCTGCTGGATGTGCCTTTCACCATGGCGGATGCCACCACGCTGACCGAAGCCGGTTATGTGGGCGAGGATGTGGAAAACATCATCCAGAAACTGCTGCAGAAGTGCGACTACGACGTACAGAAAGCGCAGCGCGGCATCGTGTACATCGATGAAATCGATAAGATTTCCCGTAAATCAGACAACCCGTCTATCACCCGTGATGTCTCAGGTGAAGGTGTGCAGCAGGCGCTGCTGAAACTGATTGAAGGCACGGTGGCTGCCGTGCCGCCGCAGGGTGGACGTAAGCATCCGCAGCAGGAGTTTCTGCAGGTCGACACCTCGAAAATCCTGTTTATCTGTGGCGGTGCGTTTGCCGGCCTCGATAAAGTGATTTCACAGCGTGTTGAAACCGGCTCCGGTATTGGCTTTGGCGCGACCGTTAAAGGTAAATCGCAGAAAGCCAGCGAAGGCGAGTTGCTGTCACAGGTTGAGCCGGAAGATCTGATCAAATTTGGTCTGATTCCGGAGTTCATTGGTCGTCTGCCGGTGGTGGCGACGCTCAACGAGCTGAGCGAAGAAGCGCTGATCCAGATCCTGCGTGAACCGAAAAACGCCCTGACCAAGCAGTATCAGGCGCTGTTTAACCTGGAAGGCGTGGAGCTGGAGTTCCGTGACGAAGCGCTGACGGCGATTGCGAAGAAAGCGAACTCGCGTAAAACCGGGGCACGTGGTCTGCGTTCTATCGTAGAAGCGGCGCTGCTCGAAACCATGTACGACCTGCCATCAATGGAAGGCGTAGAGAAAGTGGTGATCGATGAGTCAGTGATCGAGGGGCAATCTGACCCGATGCTGATTTACGGTAAGCATGAAGCCCAGGCTTCTGGCGAATAAATAATCAATTACACCACGTTGTTATCTTAAAAAAGGGGAAAATGTTTCCCCTTTTATTTTTCTCACCTCTGTGACATTGAATGTCGTGCAAGCATCCCCATATACTCATAATCCTGTGGGTCTAACTGCATACAGCCTGTATCACGCGGTTCCCATCACCTGGCGGACATTAAACTAAGAGAGAGCTCTATGAATCCTGAGCGTTCTGAACGCATTGAAATCCCCGTGTTGCCGTTGCGCGACGTGGTGGTTTATCCGCACATGGTAATTCCGTTGTTTGTTGGTCGGGAAAAATCGATTCGTTGCCTCGAAGCGGCGATGGATCATGACAAGAAGATCATGCTGGTTGCCCAGAAAGAGGCTTCAACGGATGAACCTGGTATTAACGATCTCTTCGCGGTAGGGACCGTTGCTTCCGTACTGCAGATGCTGAAACTGCCAGACGGCACCGTTAAGGTGCTGGTGGAAGGTCTTCAGCGCGCACACATCACCACTTTAGCGGACAATGGCGACCACTTTGTTGCCCAGGCCGAATACCTGATCTCGCCGGAAATTGAAGAGCGCGAGCAGGAAGTGCTGGTGCGTACCGCCATCAATCAGTTTGAAGGCTACATCAAGCTGAACAAAAAAATCCCGCCGGAGGTGCTGACTTCACTCAACAGCATCGACGACGCGGCGCGTCTCGCCGACACCGTAGCGGCGCACATGCCGCTTAAGCTGGCTGACAAACAGTCAGTGCTGGAGATGTCCGACATCAATGAGCGTCTGGAATATCTCATGGCGATGATGGAATCGGAAATCGATCTGCTGCAGGTTGAGAAGCGTATTCGCAACCGCGTTAAAAAGCAGATGGAGAAAAGCCAGCGCGAGTACTATCTGAATGAGCAAATGAAAGCGATTCAGAAAGAGCTGGGCGAGATGGATGATGCGCCGGATGAATACGAAGCGCTGAAACGCAAAATCGACGCGGCGAAAATGCCGGCCGAGGCGCGCGAGAAGGCCGAAGCCGAACTGCAGAAGCTGAAGATGATGTCACCGATGTCAGCGGAAGCCACCGTGGTGCGCGGCTACATCGACTGGATGGTGCAGGTACCGTGGAACGCACGCAGCAAGGTGAAAAAAGACCTGCGGAAAGCGCAGGAGACGCTGGATACCGACCATTACGGTCTGGAGCGCGTGAAAGACCGCATCCTTGAGTATCTTGCGGTGCAGAGTCGCGTCAGCAAAATCAAAGGGCCGATTCTGTGTCTGGTTGGACCGCCGGGCGTGGGTAAAACCTCGCTGGGACAGTCAATCGCCAAAGCCACCGGCCGTAAATATGTACGTATGGCGCTGGGCGGTGTGCGTGACGAAGCAGAAATCCGCGGCCACCGTCGTACCTATATCGGGTCGATGCCGGGCAAACTGATCCAGAAAATGGCCAAAGTCGGCGTGAAAAACCCGCTGTTCCTGCTGGATGAGATCGACAAAATGTCATCCGACATGCGCGGCGATCCGGCTTCAGCGCTGCTGGAGGTACTGGATCCGGAGCAGAACATTGCGTTCAACGATCACTATCTGGAAGTGGATTACGATCTGTCAGATGTGATGTTTGTGGCTACCTCTAACTCCATGAACATTCCTGCTCCGCTGCTGGATCGTATGGAAGTGATTCGTCTCTCCGGCTACACCGAAGATGAGAAGCTCAACATCGCTAAACAGCACCTGCTGCCGAAGCAGATCGAGCGTAATGCGCTGAAAGAGAAAGAGATCAGCGTTGACGATAGCGCCATTATCGGCATTATCCGCTATTACACCCGTGAAGCGGGCGTGCGTAGCCTGGAGCGCGAACTCTCCAAGCTGTGCCGTAAAGCGGTGAAAGCGCTGCTGATGGACAAAGCGAAAAAGAGCATCAAAATCAACGGCGAAAACCTCAAGGATTTCCTGGGTGTGCAGCGCTTTGACTACGGCCGTGCCGACAGCGAAAACCGTGTTGGTCAGGTTACCGGCCTGGCGTGGACCGAAGTGGGCGGCGATCTGCTCACCATCGAAACCGCCTGCGTGCCGGGCAAAGGCAAGCTGACCTACACCGGTTCACTCGGTGAGGTGATGCAGGAGTCAATCCAGGCGGCGCTGACCGTAGTCCGCGCCCGTGCGGAGAAACTCGGCATCAACGGCGACTTCTACGAGAAGCGTGACATCCACGTACACGTACCGGAAGGGGCGACGCCGAAAGATGGTCCAAGCGCCGGTATCGCGATGTGTACCGCGCTGGTCTCCTGTCTGACCGGTAACCCGGTGCGTTCGGACGTGGCGATGACCGGCGAGATCACACTGCGCGGTCAGGTACTGCCGATTGGTGGCCTCAAAGAGAAACTGCTGGCGGCGCATCGCGGCGGCATCAAAACCGTGCTGATCCCGGACGAAAACAAGCGCGATCTGGAAGAGATTCCACAGAACGTGATTGCCGATCTGTCGATCCATCCGGTGAAGCGTATTGAAGAAGTGCTGAGCCTGGCGCTGGAAAATGCCCCGTACGGGATGCAGGTTGCCACGGCAAAATAGTGATTAGCGACAAAAAGCGCTAAAAAGCGAAGCTGGCAGGCCAAATCGGGCTTGCCAGCTTTTTTTTGTGCCGCTAATTTAGGGGGCTGCTGGATCAACGATTAAGATGAATACCGTTGTTTCAGCTCCACAGGCTTGATATAACTGGCTGCGCGTTCGCACCGGGCGGGAAGCGCGGGTGCGAGTGAATAATAAAAGAGGGGATGAAGAGAGTGAATAAGTCACAGTTGATCGACAAAATTGCTGCAGACGCTGACATTTCTAAAGCGGCAGCGGGACGTGTGTTAGATGCATTCATGGGCTCCGTTTCTGACGCGCTGAAAGGCGGTGACGAAGTGGCACTGGTCGGTTTCGGTACCTTCTCTGTACGCGAGCGTGCTGCCCGCACCGGCCGTAACCCACAAACCGGTAAAGAAATCACCATCCCGGCTGGTAAAGTACCGGGCTTCCGTGCAGGTAAAGCACTGAAAGACGCCGTCAATTAATGACCGCTGACCTGTCCATCGAAGCATTTTCTTCCATGGATTGAGGACGAAAAAGGCGTTCTCATGTAACATACGGGCACATCATTTTTGATGTGCCTTTTTTTATCTTGATGCGCGACTTTAGCCGCTGGCTTCAGTCTCCGCATGGTTGCCAGCTGCCAGCCTGAACCGCAGCTGCACGATGATGACATCGTGTCAGAGCTTTACATCCACACTACAGCGGAGTGTTGTCATACCATGATGGACAATTTACGCGCGGCGTCGAACCATGTCGTGCTCAAGATCATTCTGGGATTGATCATCCTGTCATTCGTACTGACCGGGGTGGGCAACTACCTGATTGGCGGTAACAGCGATTACGCTGCCAAAGTGAACGGCCATGAAATTAGCCGCGGTGAGCTGGAACAGGCATTTAACAACGAGCGCAACCGTCAGCAGCAGATGCTGGGCGACCAGTTCTCGCAGCTGGCCAGCAACGACGGCTACATGCAGCAGATGCGCCAGCAGGCGCTGTCGCAGCTGATCGATCAGGCGCTGCTCGATCAGTACATCAAAGATCTGCACATTGGCATCAGCGACGATCAGGTGAAGCAGGCTATTTTCAATCAGCAGGCTTTCCAGACCAACGGTAAGTTCGACAACGCAAAATACAACGGCCTGATCGCCAGCATGGGCTTCAGTGCCGATCAGTACGCCGAAGCGCTGCGCAAGCAGCTGGCGACGCAGCAGCTGATCAACGCCATCGCCAATACCGACTTCATGCTGAAGGGTGAAACCAGCAAGCTGGTGGATCTGGTCTCGCAGCAGCGCGCGATTCGTCAGGCGGTGATTAACGTTAATGCGCTGGCCGCGAAACAAACTGCCAGCGACGACGAAATCAATCAGTACTACCAGCAGCATCAGAGCAGCTTTATGGCACCTGAGCAGTTCCGCGTCAGTTACATCAAAATGGATGCGGCCAGCCTGCAGGAGAACGCCAGCGAAGCGGATATTCAGAGCTGGTACGATCAGCACAAAGCCGATTATTCACAGCCGCAGCGCAACCGTTACAGCATCATTCAGACCAAAACCGAAGCCGATGCCAACGCAGTGCTGGATGCGCTGAAAAAGGGCGAGGATTTCGCCACGCTGGCGAAGAGCAAATCCATCGACCCAATCTCTGCGCGTAAAGGCGGCGACATGGGCTGGCTGGAGCCGAACACCACGCCGGATGAGCTGAAAAACGCCAACCTGACGCAGAAAGGCCAGCTGTCTGGCGTGATCAAGTCCTCAGTAGGTTTCCTGGTGGTGCGTCTGGACGATATCCAGCCAGAGCAGGTTAAACCGCTGGCGGAGGTGCACGACGCGGTGGCGGATAAAGTGAAGCAGGAAAAAGCCGTCGACGCCTTCTATAAGATGCAGCAGAAGGTGAGCGAAGCCGCCAGCAACGACAACGAATCTCTGGCGGGCGCCGCACAGGCATCTGGCCTGAAAGTGGTGGAAACGGGCTGGATCACCCGCGATAACGTGCCGGCCGATCTCGATTTCGATGCGGTTAAACAGGCGATCTTCAACGGTGGCCTGACCGGTCAGAACGGCGCGCCGGGCAACAACTCTGACATCATCAGCGTCGATGGCGATCGGGCGTTTGTGTTGCGCATCAGCGAGCACAAACCGGAAGCGGTTAAACCGCTGGATCAGGTCAAAGCGCAGATTGCCGACAGCCTGAAGCATGACAAAGCGACGCAGCAGGCCAAAGCGCAGGCAGACAAACTGCTGACCGAGCTGAAAGCGGGCAAACAGGACGCGCTGCAGGCGGCTGGCCTGACGCTGAGCGCCAGCAAAACCGTCGATCGCAACGCGCAGGATCCGGTGGCACAGGCCGCATTCAACCTGCCACAGCCAGCGGATAACCAGCCGTCGTGGGGTGTCAGCGAAGATATGCAGGGCAACGTGGTGCTGGTCGCGCTGGATAAGGTCAGCGCGGGCAACATGCCGCAGGCGCAGATCGACGAAATGGTGAAAGGCGTGACGCAAAACAACGCGCAGATTGCCTTTGAAGCGCTGCTGGAAAACCTGCGTAAAGAGGCGAAGATTAAGTACGGCGCCGCCGCACAAAACCAGTAAGCCTCACAAAAAAAGGTAAACTGCTGCAATACCGAAAGGCCGCTTCTGCGGCCTTTTCCATTTCTGATCATCGCCTTTTGAGTGCGTTTCTCGCTTGTGCCACCCTGCAGTGGCTGTCAAACACAAGGAGAAACACAGCATGGTTAAATCAACATTTCGTGCCTTTTGCATCACGCTGGCGCTGGGCGGCGCGCTCTGGACCAGCGGACTGGCGGCGGCGGAAAGCCCCAGTGAAACGCAGGCGACGCAGGTGTCCACGCCGCAGCCGGAACAGGTCAGCATCAATCAGGCCACGGCCGAGCAGCTGGCCGCCGCCATGAACGGTATTGGACTGAAAAAAGCGCAGGCGATTGTCAGCTATCGTGAGCAGTACGGGCCCTTCAGCGCCATCGAGCAGCTGAAAGAAGTACCGGGTATTGGCAGTGCGCTGGTGGAGCGGAACAGCGCGCGGCTGAAATTGTGAAGCGGCTCGCGACTCTGAAGGATTGCTAAAGCGGCCCATCAGGCTGTGCTATGCTCAACAGGTCCAACCAGTTGTCATTCACAGCCTGAACAGGAGCAATCATGCAAACCACCATCAAAGTGCGCGGCTATCATCTTGACGTCTATCAGCATGTGAACAATGCGCGCTACCTGGAATTTCTGGAAGAGGCGCGCTGGCAGTGGCTGGAAGATGCCGATGCCTTTCACTGGCTGCTGGAGCAACAGCTGGCGTTTGTGGTGGTGAATATCAACATTAACTATCGTCGTCCGGCGGTGCTGGGCGACGTGCTGCACATAGAGAGCGAGGTCTCGCAGCTCAACGGCAAAAGCGGCATTATTTTACAGCGGGTGGTGCTGGCGGGTGATAACACGCTGGTGGCGGATGCGGCGCTGACCTTCGTCTGCATCGATTTGCGCACGCAAAAAACCGTGCCGCTGGAAGGGGAGTTACGTGAACGCCTGGCGGCATTGATGACCGCGCCTTCCTGAGCTGGCATGCCCTGACAGCACGCCAGCCCGCAGCGCGGCCGCAATCAGCGCAGGCCGCTTTTCTGTTTCATCGCCGCCATCACGCTGGCCGCATTGGCCTGGTAATCGGCCAGGCCACGTGCGCGCAGGTGGCAGGCCGCGCACTCACCACAGCCGTCGCCTTTGACGCCGTTGTAGCAGGTTAGCGTCTCGGCACGCACCAGCGGCAGCTGCTGCCAGTAATCTGCCAGCGCCCAGGTTTCCGCTTTATTCAGCCACATCAGCGGCGTTTCGAAACGCACTTCGCGCGCCATGCCGAGGCTGACAGCGTTGTTCAGCGCTTTGACAAACTCATCGCGGCAATCCGGATAGCCGGAAAAATCGGTTTCGCATACGCCGGTAATCACCGCTTCGGCTTCCACCTGATAAGCATAAATCGACGCCAGCGTCAGAAACAGGATATTGCGCCCCGGCACGAAGGTGCTGGGCAGGCCGCTGGCCTGTGGATTGTAGGCTGGCACCGGAATGTTATCGCGCGTCAGGCTGCTGACCGCCAGTTCATTGAGCAGCGTTACGTCCAGCACTTTGTGCGCCCGCGCGCCGAGCTGATGCGCCAGCTCTGCGGCGACGCTGATCTCTTCGCGATGGCGCTGACCATAATCAAAGGTCACGCAGTGCACTTCATCATACTGCTGCAGCGCCTGAATCAGACAGGTGGTGGAGTCTTGTCCGCCACTGAATACGACAACGGCTCGTTTCATGTTTTCTTCCCCATAAATCAGTGCGCCTATGGTACTGGCTCCGGCGCGGGCTGAACAGCACCGCCTGCGGCAGGCGGCGGGATCCAGGCGCGGGTGAAATCGAACCAGCCCATGCTGTTAAGCTGAATACCTTCGACGCCTGGCGGAGCAAACACCTGGTAGCGATAGTTAAACAGCGGCAGCAAATGGCCGTCGCGCATCAGCTGCTGGAACAGCTGATGAATCGCGGCGCTGCGCAGTGCCGGACTGGGCTGACGGGCGATAGCGTGCAGCGGTGCCTGCAGTACCGCCGGACGCAGCGGTTGCCAGGCCGCATCATTTTCCAGCCAGTTCACCAGGGTAAACTGCGGCGCATCACCAATCAGACGGTCGCCCATGATGATATCGGCGTCACTCAGATCGATGTCGTCGCGCCAGCTTTTGACGTCGTGAAATACGCAGGTGAGGGTACAGCCCTGTGCCGCCAGCAGCGGCACCAGCGCCTGCGCCATGACGTGCAGTTCGATGGGCAGGTGATAATGCAGCGTCAGCGTTGCGGGCAGTGCGCCATCCGGGCGGTGCGGGGCGGGCAGCGGCCAGCCGGGCAGCAGTTCTGCGGTTGGCGTAATTAAGCCTTCATCCAGCGGCAGCTGCTGAATAACGCCGCTGTGCTGAATCAGCGCGAGCAGCGTTTTGGCCTGCGCCTGGCTGAAGCGAGCCGAGAAACGCGGCGCCAGATAACAGAAACCGAGACTGATGCTGCGATCCACCGGCCGCAGCGTGTCCAGCTCGTCGGGATCGCCAATCGCGATCTGCACCGGATGGCGACAGCTGGTGCCCAGCCCGCGATCGAACAGCTGCGGCGTAATCCAGTATTCCACCACCTGAATCAGCGGACGCTGATGGTGCCAGCGCGCATGGCTCTCCAGCCGCACCAGCTCGCGGGTAAAGTGCGTCAGGCGCCACGGTCCGCTGCCGATATCGGCATGTTCCGGATGCGGCAGCAGGCAAAACTGATGCGCCAGCCGCTGCGGCAGCCAGTAATCGCTGGTGCGCAGCCGGATACGCAGCGCCAGCGGATGTGGCGCATCGATGTGTTCCACCGCCGCCAGCAGGCGGCCGCCCTGCGGCGTCTGCATGATACGTTGCAGCTGCTGGACCAGCTGTGCCGCCTGCACTGGTTCGTCGTTGTGCCAGCTGAGGAGTGGCCGCAGCCAGAAATACCATTCGCGGCCCTGTGCATCGTGCTGCCAGTGATGTGCCAGATCGCCCTCGACATCATCCGCGTTAAAGCGCGTCAGGCCGGAAAAAATCTGGCGTACCAGATGCTGCTCGGCGCGTCCGGTGAGCTGCAGCGGATCCAGCGCCTCCATCGCGCGATAATAGGGAATGCGCAGCACCGGCGCCTGATTCTGCCACTGGCCGCCCATCAGTGGGCGCAGCATTTTCACCAGCCGTTCAGGCGCGACATCCAGTACCTGCAGTGCCTGTACCGCTTCACCGGCTGCCAGCTGCTGGCTGAGCAATTGCTGACGCAGCTGTTCGGGAGAGAGCAGAAAGCGCAATTCGCCTTGTTTACCGCGTCCCGCCGCACCGTGCCACTGCAGCCAGCCCGCCTGCTGCCACTGCCGCAGCAGGGTGCGCACGTGGCGCTCGCTGCAAAAGCAGTGCTGCGCCATGGCCGCAACGCTGATGCGCTGCGCTTCGCCCTGGCTAAGCTGCCACAGGCGCTGAAACTGATTAACCCGATGAAGCTGTCGCATGATTAAACCCGGAACAGTTTTTTGAAAGTATTCACTATTAGTTCCGTAATTACCAGGCGATAGTAAACCCCTCATTCAGACCGGAGAGTTGCTATGGCCCGCCTCGCGGCATTTGATATGGACGGTACACTGCTGCTGCCTACCCACCGTTTAGGTGCGGAGACGCTGCAGAGCCTCAACGCCCTACACCAGCGTGGCGTTACACTGGCGTTTGCCACGGGGCGTCACCTGCTGGATATGCAGGCAGTACGCCAGCAGATCACCTTGCCCGCCTGGCTGATCACCGGTAACGGCACGCGCATTCACGATGTCGAGGGCAGGCAGCTGTACGGCTGTGATTTAGCGCCGTCGGTGGCGGAAGAGGTATTGCACAGTCACTGGCAAACCCCCGCGTCGATCCACATCTTCAATGACGAAGGCTGGTTTACCGATAAACCGCTCCCGGGATTGCTGGAAGCGCATGCGATGAGCGGGTTTCACTATCAGCTGCGTGATTTGCGCCGCATGCCGGCACATGAAGTCACCAAGATCTGCTTTATCGCGCCGTATGAGATGCTGCTGGCGCTGAAGATTGAACTGCAACAGGCGCTCGGCGATCGCGCCAGCCTGTGCTTCTCCGCCAGGGAGTGTCTGGAAGTTTTACCGGTGGATTGCCACAAAGGCGCCGCGCTGGCGCGGCTGTGCCAGCATCTGTCGCTGTCGCTGGCGGATTGCATGGCATTTGGCGATGCGATGAACGACCGCGAAATGCTGGAGCGCGTCGGGCGCGGTTTTATCATGGGCAACGCCATGCATCAGCTGAAAACCTCGCTGCCCCATTTACCGATTATTGGCCATTGCGAGACACAGGCAGTGTCTCACTACTTAAATCACTGGATGACCACACCACACCTCGATTATTCCCCCGAATGCTGAGGCTTACAGTGAACCGGACAGGATGTCCGGTTTTTTATTGCAGCTCGCGCTGCCACGCCTGAATATCGCCGATCTGCTCAGCGACCCACTGCGGATTGTAATAGGTATCCGGATAGCGCTCGCCGCTGTCACACAGCAGCGTCACCAGCGCGGCGGATTGCCCCTGCGCGCGCAGCCGTTTTGCCACCTGCAGCATGCCCCAGAAATTGGTGCCGGTAGAGGCACCCGGACGCCGGCCGAGAATCTGCTCCAGCCTTAACATGGCCGCCACGGTGGCGCCATCGGGCACTTTCATCATTTCGTCAATCACATCCGGTAAAAACGACGGCTCAACGCGCGGGCGACCAATCCCCTCAATCAGGCTGCCACGCTCGCTGCGCAGCCTACGATCGCGGCTGTGCCAGTAATCGAAAAACACCGAGTGCTGCGGATCGACCACCAGCAGGCGCGTGTCGTGGCCCTGATAGCGGATGTAGCGCCCCAGCGTAGCCGAGGTGCCGCCGGTGCCGGCGCTCATGATCAGGGTGTGTGGCACCGGGAAAGGTTCATGCGCCATCTGGCGGAAAATGCTTTCGGCAATATTGTTGTTGCCGCGCCAGTCGGTAGCGCGTTCGGCATAGGTAAACTGGTCCATAAAATGGCCGTTGAGTTCACGCGCCAGACGCTCGGATTCGCTGTACAGCTGGCACGGATCGGCGACGAAGTGGCACTCCCCGCCGTAAAAGCGGATCAGCTCGATTTTGCGCCGCGCAGTGCTGGCTGGCATCACGGCGATAAACGGCAGGCCGAGCAGACGGGCAAAATAGGCTTCCGACACCGCGGTGCTGCCGGAGGAGGCTTCGATGATCGGCGTGTTTTCTCCAATCCAGCCATTGGCCAGACCATAGAGAAACAGCGAACGCGCCAGGCGATGTTTCAGGCTGCCGCTTGGATGGGTGCTTTCATCCTTAAGATAAAAGCGAATGCCGGGGAAATCGTCCAGCGTAAAACGGATCAGGTGCGTATCAGCGGAGCGCTGAAAGTCGGCGTTAATTTCATTGATAGCGTGGCGAACCCAGGGCGTTTGCATGGTGCGATTCCTGCAGCGAGATTGCGCTCAGTGTAAGGCACTGGCAGGAAAAAGAGGTTGCTAAAAGTTGGTTATAATCGGCAAATAAGAGAAAATTTTTCTCCTGAGGTGGCGAATGCTAGATAAAACTGACCGCACACTGCTGGCGCTGCTGCAAAAAGACTGCACGCTGTCGCTGCAGGCGCTGGCCGATGCGGTGAATCTCACCACCACGCCGTGCTGGAAACGCCTGAAAAAGCTGGAAGATGATGGCATTATTCGGGCGCGCGTCGCGTTGCTGGATGGTGAAAAGCTCGGCCTGTCGCTCACCGCCTTTATGCTGATCAAAACCCAGCAGCACAGCAGCGACTGGTTTCAGCAGTTTGTCGCGGTGGTACAGCAGATGCCGGAAGTGATGGCCTTTTACCGCATGGCGGGTGAGTACGACTACCTGCTGCGCATTCAGGTGGCCGATATGAAGAGCTACGACGCGTTTTACAAGCGTCTGGTTAACGGCGTGCCGGGGCTGATTGACGTCACCTCCAGCTTCGCTATGGAAGAGATTAAATACACCACCGCCTTGCCGGTAGCGCCCTGAACGGGCATTACAAGAGATTGTTTTGTGCGATTATTCAGCCAGTTAAGTTGGTATTTTTTGCGCGAGTGGCGGCGCTATCTGGGCGCCATCAGCTTGCTGATTATCATTGCGCTGCTGCAGCTGCTGCCTCCGCATCTGGTCGGCGTGATTGTCGACGGCGTGACCCAGCACAGCCTGACGCGCGGCGAAATTTTTCTGTGGATCGGCGTGATGCTGGTGACCGCAGTGATTGTCTATTTGCTGCGCTACGTCTGGCGCGTGCTGTTGTTCGGCGCCTCTTACCAGCTGGCGGTGGAGCTGCGCGAAGACTTTTACCGCCAGCTTAGCCGCCAGCATCCGGCGTTTTACCTGCGCCACCGTACCGGCGATCTGATCGCGCGCGCGACTAACGATGTCGATCGCGTGGTGTTTGCCGCGGGTGAAGGGGTGCTGACGCTGGTGGATTCGCTGGTGATGGGGCTGGTCGTGCTGGCGGTAATGAGCGTGCAGATCAGCTGGGAGCTGACGCTGCTGGCGCTGATTCCTATGCCGATTATGGCGCTGGTGATCCAGAAAGACGGCGCGCGCCTGCATCAGCGCTTCAAAGTGGCGCAGGCGGCGTTCTCCAGCCTGAACGATCAAACGCAGGAGAGTCTGACCAGCATCCGCATGATCAAAGCCTTTGGCCTGGAAGATCATCAGTCGAGCCAGTTTGCGGATATCGCCAGCGACACCGGCCGCAAAAATCTGCACGTGGCGCGCGTCGATGCGCGCTTCGATCCCATCATTTATATCGCCGTGGGCTTTTCGAATCTGCTGGCGATTGGCGGTGGCGGCTGGATGGTGTGGCACGGTTCACTGACGCTCGGGCAGCTCACCAGCTTCGTCATGTACTTAGGGCTGATGATTTGGCCGATGCTGGCGCTGGCGTGGATGATTAACATCGTCGAGCGCGGCAGCGCGGCGTGGAGCCGTATTGGTGCGCTGCTGGCGGAAGCGCCTGCGGTTGAGGATGGTCAGCAGCCACTGCCGGCGGAAGCGGGCGTGCTGCAGGTGGCGATCCGCGCCTTCCACTATCCGGCGAGCAGCGCGCCGGTGCTGAGCGACGTGCATTTCCAGTTACAGCCCGGGCAGATGCTTGGGCTGTGCGGGCCTACCGGCTGCGGCAAAAGCACGCTGCTGAGCCTGATTCAGCGCCATTTTGATATCGATCAGGGCGAGATTTGCTATCACGCCATTCCGCTACCGCAACTGCGGCTGGACAGCTGGCGCAGCCGGCTGGCGGTGGTCAGTCAGACGCCGTTCCTGTTTTCCGATACCGTTGCGAATAACCTGGCGCTAGGCCGCCCGGAGGCAACGCAGGAAGAGATCGAGCGCGTGGCGCAGATGGCCTGCGTGCACGATGACATACTGCGTCTGCCGCAGGGGTACGCTACCGAAGTGGGCGAGCGCGGCGTCATGCTCTCTGGCGGGCAGAAACAGCGCATCGCCATTGCGCGTGCGCTGTTGCTCAACGCGGAGATTCTGATCCTCGACGATGCGCTGTCGGCGGTTGATGGCCGTACCGAACATGAAATCCTGCATAACCTGCGCCTTTGGGGCAAAGGGCGCACGCTGATCATCAGCGCGCATCGGCTGTCAGCGCTGACCGAAGCCAGCGAGATTCTGGTATTGCAGCAGGGCGCAGTGGCACAGCGCGGCGATCACGATACGCTGGCGGCGCAGCCGGGCTGGTATCGTGATATGTATCGCTATCAGCAGCTGGAAGCCGCGCTGGATGAGGACGAGGCAGAACAGGGAGCCGACCATGGCTAAATCGCAACGCTTATGGCCAACGCTGAAACGCCTGCTGGCCTACGGTAAACCGTGGCGCAAATCGCTGTGGCTGGCCGTCGGCATGCTGTGGATCGCTGCCGCTGCCGAAGTCACCGGTCCGGTGCTGGTCAGCTATTTTATCGATAACCTGGTGGCAAAACACCAGATGCCGTGGGGCATCGTGGCCGCGCTGCTGGTGGGCTTTGTGCTGCTGCAGCTGCTGGCAGCGGGTCTGCACTATTTCCAGGCGCTGCTGTTTAACCGCGCGGCGATTGGTGTCGTGCAGCAACTGCGCGTCGACGTGATGAATGCGGCGCTGCGTCAGCCGCTCAGTGCCTTCGATACCCAGCCGGTGGGGCAGATTATCTCGCGCGTCACCAACGACACCGAAGTGATCAAAGATCTTTACGTCACGGTAGTAGCCACTGTGCTGCGCAGCGCTGCGCTGATTGGCGCGATGCTGGTGGCGATGTTTGCACTCGACTGGCGTATGGCGCTGGTGGCGCTGGTGATTTTCCCGCTGGTGTTAACGGTGATGCTGATCTATCAGCGCTACAGCACGCCGATTGCGCGCCGCGTACGTAGCTATCTGGCCGAAATCAATAATGGCTTCAACGAAGTGATTAACGGCATGAGTGTGATCCAGCAGTTTCGCCAGCAGGCGCGCTTTGGCGAGCGCATGGGCGAAGCCAGCCGATCGCACTATCTGGCGCGGATGGAGACGCTGCGGCTGGACGGCTTTCTGCTGCGTCCGCTGCTCAGCCTGTTTTCTGCACTGATTTTGTGCGGTCTGCTAATGCTGTTCAGCTTTGCCACGCCGGGCGTGTTTGAGGTTGGCGTGCTCTACGCCTTTATCACTTATCTTGGCCGCCTTAACGAGCCACTGATCGAGCTCACCACGCAGCAGTCAATGCTGCAGCAGGCGGTGGTGTCGGGCGAGCGTATTTTTGAACTGATGGATGCGGCGCAGCAGGACTACGGCAGTGACGCTCAGCCGCTGACTTCCGGGCGTATCACCCTGCGCGATGTCAGCTTTGCCTACCGCGACAACCGCGACGTGCTCAGCCATATCAACCTCGAAGTGCCGGCGCGCGGCTTCGTGGCACTGGTCGGCCATACCGGCAGCGGCAAAAGCACCTTAGCCAATCTGCTGATGGGCTACTATCCGGTGACGCGCGGTGGCATTGAGCTGGATGGCCGCCCGCTGCGCCAGCTGACGCACGATGCGCTGCGCGGCAGCGTGGCGATGGTGCAACAGGATCCGGTAGTACTGGCCGATACGCTATTGGCCAACGTGCGCCTGGGACGCGATATCAGCGAAGAGGACGTGTGGCGCGCGCTGGAGAAGGTGCAGCTGGCACCGCTGGCCCGCGCGATGCGCGACGGCATTCATACCCGGCTCGGTGAGCAGGGGAACACGCTGTCGGTCGGGCAGAAGCAGCTGCTGGCGCTGGCGCGCGTGCTGGTGTCGCTGCCGCAGATTCTGATCCTCGATGAGGCCACTGCCAATATCGACTCAGGCACCGAGCAGGCGATTCAGCAGGCGCTGCGCACGCTGCGCCAGCACAGCACGCTGGTGGTGATTGCTCACCGTCTTTCCACCATCACCGAAGCGGATCAGATTCTGGTGCTGCACCGTGGTCAGGTGGTCGAACGCGGTACGCACACCGAACTGCTGGCGCAGCAGGGCCGTTACTGGCAGATGTACCAGCTGCAGCAGGCCGGCGATGAACTCGCGGCGGGCATACCCGCAACGGCAGAGGGGTGATTTGCACCTTTTTTGCGCAGATTTATCGGAATGTTCTGTATTGATGCACTCCTTTGAGGCCGCAAGCACCAAAGGAGTGCAGTAAAGTCCCACCTTTCTGTTTTTCCGCATGAAAACCTTGCCCGTTACGCCATACCGGAGCGCGATACTCTGCGCCCGGCAGCCTTAGCGCCCACTTTTGCCATTTGTGGCACAGCCTTTGCTTAACTCTCTGCGTGTCCGCGAAGACTCACCTATTTTTATATCCGGAGGGGAACGTATGAAGCTGGTTACCGTGGTAATCAAACCATTTAAGCTGGAGGACGTGCGTGAAGCCTTATCCTCCATTGGCATTCAGGGCCTGACCGTGACCGAAGTGAAAGGCTTCGGTCGTCAGAAAGGCCATGCAGAACTGTACCGCGGTGCCGAGTACAGCGTTAACTTCCTGCCAAAAGTAAAAATCGATATTGCGATTGCGGACGATCAGCTGGATGAAGTGGTGGATGTGATCAGCAAAGCCGCGTACACCGGCAAAATTGGCGACGGCAAAATTTTCGTCGCGGAACTGCAGCGCGTGATTCGTATTCGTACCGGCGAGACCGACGAAGCAGCACTGTAACTGGGGCTCTGAATTGTGATGGGATGGAAAGAAATGAATAAAGTAATGACTAAGTTGGGCCTCACCAGCCTGGCGCTGTTACCGTCTCTTGCGATGGCAGCTGCGCCTGCCGTAGCGGATAAAGCCGATAACGCGTTTATGATGATTTGTACCGCGCTGGTACTGTTCATGACAATTCCCGGCATTGCCCTGTTTTACGGCGGCCTGATTCGCGGCAAAAACGTGCTGTCGATGCTGACGCAGGTCGCGGTGACGTTCGCGTTAGTGTGCGTACTGTGGATCGTCTACGGCTACTCGCTGGCGTTCAGCGAAGGCAACGCCTTCTTCGGTAACTTCCAGTGGGCAATGCTGAAAAATATCGAGCTGAAAGCGGTGATGGGCAGCTTCTATCAGTACATTCACGTGGCGTTCCAGGCTTCCTTCGCCTGTATCACCGTGGGGCTGATTGTTGGTTCGCTGGCTGAACGTATTCGCTTCTCGGCGGTACTGATTTTCGTACTGGTGTGGCTGACGCTGGCCTATCTGCCTATCGCACATATGGTGTGGGCTGGCGGCTTCCTGGCACAGGATGGCGCGCTGGACTTCGCTGGCGGTACCGTGGTGCACATCAACGCCGCCGTTGCGGGTCTGGTTGGTGCTTACCTGGTAGGCAAGCGTGCTGGCTTCGGTAAAGAAGCGTTCAAACCGCATAACCTGCCGATGGTGTTTACCGGTACCGCGATTCTGTACGTTGGCTGGTTCGGCTTCAACGCCGGCTCTGCGTCTTCCGCTAACGAAATCGCGGCGCTGGCCTTCCTGAATACCGTAGTGGCCACTGCGGGTGCCGTGCTGTCGTGGGTGTTCGGTGAGTGGGCGCTGCGCGGTAAGCCTTCACTGCTGGGTGCGTCTTCTGGCTTCATCGCCGGTCTGGTTGCCATCACGCCAGCCTGTGGTTATGTCGGCGTCGGCGGCGCACTGATTATCGGTCTGGCCGGTGGCCTGGCAGGTATCTGGGGTGTGACCACGCTGAAGAAATGGCTGCGCGTGGATGACCCGTGCGATGTATTTGGTGTGCACGGCGTGTGCGGCATCCTCGGTTGTGTCCTGACCGGCGTGTTTGCCTCCTCGTCACTGGGCGGCGTGGGCTACGCAGAAGGCGTGACTATGGGCCATCAGGTTTGGGTTCAGCTGTTCAGCTGTGGCCTGACCATCGTCTGGTCTGGCGTGGTTGCCTTCATCGGCTTCAAGCTGGCAGATATGATTGTTGGCCTGCGCGTACCGGAAGAACAGGAACGTGAAGGTCTGGATGTGAACAGCCACGGCGAGAACGCTTACAACCAGTAAGTGCCGGCTGGCAGAAGAGCAGTGCGCTATAACTATAATGATGAGGAAGGGGCGAGATAATCGCCCCTTTTTTTATGCTTCGCGCTGACGCATCACCCCTTCCTGCACCGTCGTCGCCACCAGCGTGCCGTCCTGGCTGAAGAACTCACCGCGCACGAAGCCGCGCGCGCCGGACGCTGAGGTGCTTACCACGCTGTACAGGAGCCACTCCGAGAGATCGAATGGACGGTGGAACCACATGGAGTGGTCAATCGTCGCCACCTGCATATCCGGCTCAAGGAAGCCTTTGCCATGCGGCTGCAGCGCGACCGGCAGAAAGTTGAGATCGGAAGCGTAGCCCAGCAGATATTGATGAATGCGGCGATCGTCCGGCAACTGGCCATTGGCACGCACCCAGACCTGGCGCAGCGGCTCATCAACGTGGCCTTTCAGCGGATTGTGGATCTGCACCGGACGGATATCCAGCGGGCGCTCGGCGAGGAATTTTTCTTTCAGCTTGAGCGGCAGGTGCGCAGCCAGTCGGTGGGCGAGATCCTGCTCGGAGGGCAGGTTATCGGGTCCCGGCACCTGCGGCATGCTGTTCTGATGCTCGAAGCCATTTTCCGGTGCCTGAAAGGAGGCGGTCATGTAGAAGATCGGCTGACCGTTTTGTACGGCGCTGACGCGGCGGGCGCTGAAGCTTTTGCCGTCGCGCAGGGTTTCCACATCGTAAATAATGGCTTTCTGGCTGTCGCCCGGGCGCAGAAAGTAGCTGTGGAAGGAGTGAATGATACGGGCTTCCGGCACGGTTTGTTTTGCCGCATACAGCGCCTGTCCCACCACCTGGCCGCCAAACACCTGGCGCAGGCCGAGATCTTCACTCTGGCCGCGAAACAGGCCCTCTTCCAGTTTTTCCAGATTCAATAAATTAAGCAGGTTGTGCAGTGCCTGGCTCATAACGGATTCCTCAGTGATGCCAATGGCGTCAGTGTGAAAGATCCGACCAGTTTGCGCAACGCTTTTACCCGGTTTTCAGCAGCATGGCGGGGCTTCAGGCGCAAAGGGGATTTTTGTGCCAGAATTAACAGCAATCGGCGGTGGAAAACCCAGCCAATAAATTTACCGCCGACAATCATAGTGTTCATAAGGAGACGACATCGATGAAACTCTGGCATGTAATTAGCGGTATGACACTGGCGGTGGCAATCACAGGCTGTGCCGATCACAGTAAACCCGTGCCGACACCAACTTTAGGCGCCAGCGTGGCCGGGCAGCCGTCGGCGATTGCCCAGCCGAACGTAAGCGGTTCCGTCTATATTCGCCAGCGTATTGCGCTGCCGCCGGATGCGGTGCTGACCGTGACGCTGGCCGATGCGTCACTGGCGGACGCGCCGTCCAAAGTGCTGTCACAGCGTGTGGTTCGCACCGAGGGCAAACAGGCACCGTTCCAGTTTGTGCTGCCCTTTAACCCGGCCGATATCCAGCCGAATGCACGCATTTTGCTGAGCGCAGCGATCACCATCGACGGCAAGCTGGCGTTTATTACCGATACGGTGAAACCGGTGATTAATCAGGGTGGAACGAAAGCGGAACTGCTGCTGGTACCGGTGACCAATATGGCGATGCCAACCCAGCCGGGCGCTGCTACCACCGTGCCTTCGACGTCGCCAACCCAGGTTACGCCGTCAGCCTCCGTGCCGGCACCAACCAGTCTGTAACACACCCATCGCGGCAGACAGGCTCACGGGCCCGCTGCCGTGAAGTAAAGCGTCACACGCCAGGGATGGCGTGTGCCGAGCGATCAGGGACGAGACAGCGGCTTTACGTAACGGCTGCGGGCTCGGGGGCCACATTTTGCACCGCTTGCATTAATACTCCCAGCGATACTTCGCCAGTTCAATTTCTCCTGCATCACTCACTTCAATACCTTCGGCTTCCAGTGCATCGCGCTGACGAAAAAGATCATCGCCCTGCAGCGAAATACGACCATGACGATTAATCACGCGGAACCACGGCAGTTTGCTGCCTGGCGGCAGGCGCCGCAGCACGCCGCCCACCTGACGTGCGGCACGCGGTGAACCAGCCAGCAGCGCGACATCGCCGTAGGTCGTCACTTTACCGGCAGGAATAGCGGCAACAATTTGCCAGACGCGCTCGGAAAAATTGCTCTGTTCACTCACTGACGCACCTCGTCTGCGGGAAAAGCGCCACTTTAGCATGCGATTGCGGCTATCAGCAGGGTTTTGCCGCCGGCCTGTTCAAGAAACCAACGGTTGCCCGGCCTGCGCTTGCAATTGCCAGGGGCTTCCCCGATAATGCCAGCGCTCTCAACATGAGAGCTCGTCAATGGGGGCCCTGTTGGTTCTCCCGCAACGCTAACTTGTGAACTCGGTCAGGTCCGGAAGGAAGCAGCCGCAGCAGGCGACGCGTGTGCCGGGATGTAGCTGGCAGGGCCTCCACCATTTCTGCCCATGCAAAATCCCTGCGCGCAATGCGGCACAGCACCGTATCGGCACTCCTTTGCCTGCCTGTCATCCGTGGAAATAAAGGTGAGTAACGAAACGACCTGCGGGGAGAAAACTTAGCGGACGTACTTCCAGACAGATCCGGGCACTTTGTCATAGAGCTTGTTCATGGTCAGCTCGGCCAGACGGTGATCGGCTGCGGAGTAGAATACCGCTAACTCATCATCGGGTAATTCATACTTGTTCTTTTCAATCACCCGTTCAAGGGTGTCAATTGAGCGACAACGACGCAGTCGCATCAAATAGTCTGTTTTGGTTAAGGCTGGGTTGCTCATAAATAAACCGATCTCACTCTGATGCTAAAAGGAATGGCTGGGTTGCTGGAGATAAGCGCACTCTTCGGCAAACAGATTAAATAAGCGTTTTGCTGAACGTTGCCACCGTTGAAGATCCTGCGTATTGATTCCATAGCTGCTAAACAGCATAAAGGTATCATCAAGATATTCATCGATTTGCGTAATCAGCGCTTCATCTTCAACATGCTTAATTTTGTAATTCATCGTGAAAGAGGCGATATGCTCAATCAAATCGTTGAGCTGTAAATTGCCTGGCGAAGTGGGATCATTAACCCAGCCGTGATGGCTGTCGGTTAGCGTCGCCATACTTTCGTCAAACAGGTTCTCACACAGAAATTTAAGCTGGGCAATATCATGCCGTTTCGGTGAGTATTCGTCCATCTTTTTCCCCTCCATAGCGAGCACAGTTACCGCGACGCGGCGAGATTTGGAAAAGCTACCAGGGAGCGATCACGAATAAAAAGAATTCAGCGACCTTTTAAATATAATCCACAATCATTAGTTTTGCTCACCCAATTACTAAATATTACAATTCGTCGCACGGTGACGGGCGGGTATTGTCTATCACCTCAAACACCAGCGCACCGGGCGTTGTCTGGAACATAACTTCTTCACGTTGGGTAAAGGTTTCATTTAAATCAAGGCAGGGATTAAATAAATCCCACGTGAAATCGTAAAGCATTTTAAATCGTTTGTGGCCGACGGGCTGAATGGAAATAATGGTAAAACTGTCCGGAACTAATTGCGCGTTTTGAGAATACCACTGTAAATCGCCGGCAAGGTCCTGGGCTATTTTGAGAATATTCCCCTGGATAATCTGGCGTAACTTGCCGCAATCATCCTCATTCACGTCAATATCACTATGAATAATAGACTGCATTCTGCATCCCGTAAAAAGCAAGGAGTGTTCTATCATTGGCTTTCAGCTCTGACATTGCAAGCTATTGGTAAACAGAAAGGGCGATTGCTGCGATGGGCGCTGGCTTGATGGCACAAATCGCCCAGGCATTTCGCCGCTGATCAATTTTTGAAACACTTTCGTCCGCGCGTCGCGATGATGCAATCAGGTAGTATATTGTTATGTTATAACATTTTGGTTGCCTGTCATGAATCACAGTGGATTACTTCTCTCGCTCGGCGGGCGCCTGCTGGTAGCGCTACTGCTGAGTAGCCTGCTGGCTCTAGCCATCGTCTGGGGCCTGCACCAATGATGCGTTTTCATCGTCTGCAGGGCGGCTATCAGGGCAGGGCGGTGACGCCGGTGGTGAATGGCGAACTGGCGGCCGGCAGTATGACGGCACTGGTCGGGGCCAACGGAACGGGCAAATCAACCTTGCTCAAAACTATCGCCGGACTGCTGCCGCCGGTGGCGGGACGCTGTGAACTGCAGCTGCCGCGAAAAGCGCTGGGCTGGTTGCCGCAGCGCAGCGAGCTGGACACCCGCTTCCCGCTCACCGTCTATGAGCTGGTGGCAATGGGCTGCTGGCCGCGCTGCGGCTGGTTCGGTGGCATCACGCGTGCGCTGCGCCGGGAGATTGATGCCGCGCTGGAGGCGGTGCAGATGCGCGACTTCGCCACTGCGCAGCCCGCGATGCTCTCCGGCGGGCAGTTGCAGCGCGTGCTGTTTGCGCGCCTGATGCTCCAGCGCAGCCAGCTCTGGCTGCTGGACGAACCCTTTAACGGCATTGATACGCCGACAATAACCTTACTGATGTCGATTCTCGAACAGCAGCAGCGGGCGGGCACCACGCTGCTGGTGGTGCTGCACGACAAGCTGCTGGTGGCGCGCCATTTTCGTGACGTGCTGTCGCTGGATGAGCGCGACAGTGCGCAGCAACCGCGGCTGTGTCGGGTGGCGTCATGACGTTACTCCAGCCGTTTATTGAGTTTGGTTTTATGCGTCGGGCGCTGGTGGCCTGCATGGCGCTGGCGATCAGTGCAACGCCGCTCGGCGTCTTTCTCTCGCTGCGCCGTATGAGCCTGGTGGGCGATGCGCTGTCCCATGCGGTACTGCCGGGCGCGGCCATCGGCTATCTGGTGTCCGGCCTGTCGCTGGTGGCGATGGGCATTGGCGGCCTGATTGCCGGGCTGGCGGTGGCGCTGCTGTCCGGTGCGGTCAGCCGTTACACCCATCTGAAGGAGGATGCCAGCTTTTCCGGCTTCTATCTGGGTTCGCTGGCGCTCGGTGTCACGCTGGTATCACTGCGCGGGTCCAGTGTCGATCTGCTGCACGTGTTGTTCGGCTCGCTGCTGGCGGTGGACAACGGCGCGATTGTGCTGGTTGGCAGCATCGCCGCGTTCACCCTGCTGATGCTGGCCGTGATCTTCCGGCCGCTGGTCATTGATGCCTTTGATCCTGATTTTCTGCGTGCGCAGGGGAAATGGAGCGCACCGCTGGTGCACGGTATTTTCCTCACGCTGGTGGTGCTGAATCTGGTGGCGGGTTTTCAGGTGCTCGGCACGCTGATGTCTGTTGGGCTGATGATGCTGCCCGCCACCAGCGCGCGCTTCTGGAGCCGTCACCTTACGCGCATGCTGGCGATTGCCATGCTGCTGGCGCTGATCGCCGCCTTTATCGGCCTGTTGCTCTCCTGGCACTATGCCCTGCCTGCCGGACCGGCGGTGGTACTGAGTGCGGCCGTACTGTTTTTGCTGTCTGTGTTGACAGGACCATGTGGCGGCCTGCTGCGCCGTCGATAATAAGATGACAAGGGGATAGGTATGAAGAAGTTACCGTTGAGTCTGGCGATTGGCGCGATGCTGATTAGCCCGCTGACGCTGGCAAAAACCGTTGATGCCGTAGCCAGTTTTACCGTGCTGGCAGACATCGTTAAACAGGTCGGCGGCGATCACGTTAAGGTGAAATCGCTGGTGGGTCCGGATGGCGATCCGCACACCTTTGAGCCCACGCCGCAGGATAGCCAGGCGCTGGCGCAGGCCGATGTGGTGTTCGTCAGCGGACTGGGCATGGAAGGCTGGATGGACCGGCTGATTAGCGCGTCCGGCTACAAGGGCACGGTGGTGGTCGCCTCGAACGGCGTCAATACGCGCAAAATGGAGGAGGATGGCAAAACCATCACCGATCCACACGCGTGGAACAGCATGCACAACGGCGTGATCTACGCCACTAACGTGATGAACGCGCTGATCAAAGCCGATCCGGATGATGCTGCCGACATCCGTCACAGCGGTGAACGTTATATTCAGCAGTTGCAGAAGCTGGATAGTTGGGCCAAAAGTGAATTTTCCGGCGTGGCGCAAAGTAAACGCAAGGTGCTCACCAGCCATGATGCCTTTGGCTACTTCGGCCAGCGCTACGGCGTGACATTCCTCGCGCCGGTGGGCTTCTCAACCGAAGCGGAAGCCAGCGCCAGCGATGTCGTCGCTATCATCAAACAGCTCCGGGCCGAGCACATCACCACCTACTTTATGGAGAATCAGACCGATCCGCGTCTGGTGAAACAGATCGCCAGTGAAACCGGTGCGCAACCCGGTGGCGAGCTCTATCCGGAAGCGCTGTCAGCGGCCAGCGGGCCGGCGCCCACCTATGAGGCGGCGTTTAAGCACAACGTGGAAACTCTGCTGCACAGCATGAAGTAAAAAAAAGGCCGGGGAGCATCCCGGCCAATTATCACGACACTTTCCTAACGTTTTTTCTTTCTTCCCTGCACCGCCTTAAAGCGCGGGTTGGTTTTGCAAATCACATAAATACGACCTTTACGCCGCACGACTTTGCAATCTTTGTGACGGGTCTTGGCAGACCGCAATGAACTGACAACTTGCATGTGGCTGAACTCCGGTTATTTGCTGCGCGTCAGGAAGCTGCCAAAACGCTTGTTGAAGCGTGCGGCGCTGCCCTCTTTGGCAAACTCTTTCTGTTTACCGGTGTAGTAAACGTGCGACTTCGACGACACATCGAGCGTGACGTACGGCAGCTCTTCGCCCTCAAACTGGATGGTACGATCGGTCTGAATCGTTGAGCCGACTTTGAAGTATTCGTCGACGGTGGTGTCGTGGAACACCACAGGACGGTAGTGCGGATGAATGTTTGGTTTCATAATAGCGTTCTCGTGTAATGTTATAATATAACAATATTATGAACCTCGCGCCGCAGGATTGCAACCACGCTTCCGGTACGGATTTGTCATGGGACGAGCGGGCAGGGGAGTGCGCAATAAAAAAGGCCGCTTGCGCGGCCATTTAGCAGAGAGAAACTATCAGTGAGGGTGATCCACCGGATGGCCCTGTTCCAGCTCAGACTTGTTCTTGCTGAAACGGCGGCGCACCACTACGAAGAACACCGGCACGAAGAAGATCGCCAGCGCGGTGGCCGTCACCATCCCGCCCATCACGCCGGTACCGACGGCGTTCTGTGCGCCGGAGCCGGCACCGCTGCTGATCGCCAGCGGCAGTACGCCGAGGATGAACGCCAGCGACGTCATCAGAATCGGACGCAGACGCATACGTGAGGCTTCCAGCGTCGACTCGACCAGCCCTTTGCCTTCCTTCTCCATCAAATCCTTGGCGAATTCGACGATCAGGATGGCGTTCTTCGCCGAGAGACCAATAGTGGTCAACAGACCCACCACAAAGTACACGTCGTTACTCAGACCGCGCAGCGTGGTGAAGAGCAGGGCGCCAATCACACCCAGCGGCACCACCAGCATGACCGCGAACGGAATCGACCAGCTCTCATACAGCGCGGCCAGACACAGGAACACCACAATCAGCGAAATGGCGTACAGTGCAGGCGCCTGGTTGCCGGACAGGCGTTCCTGATAGGACATGCCGGTCCAGTCGTAGCCGATACCTGCAGGCAGCTTCGAGGCGAGGCTCTCCATCAGGTTCATGGCATCACCCGAGCTCTTGCCCGGTGCCGCCTGACCCAGGATCTCCATTGATGGCAGACCGTTGTAGCGCTCCAGACGCGGTGAACCATACTGCCACTTCGCCGAAGAGAAGGCAGAGAACGGCACCATGGTCCCGGCGCTGTTGCGCACGTACCATTTGCTGATGTCATCCGGCAGCATACGCGAGTCGGCCTGACCCATCACGTACACTTTCTTCACGCGACCACGGTCGATGAAGTCGTTGACATAAGAACCGCCCCAGGCCGCACCCAGCGTGGTGTTGATGTCGGACAGCGACACACCAAGCGCCTGCGCTTTTTCCTGATCGATAATCAGTTTGTACTGCGGCGTATCTTCCAGCCCGTTTGGACGCACGCCCACCAGCGTATCCGGATGCTGGGCAATCATGCCAAACAGCTGGTTACGCGCGGCGGTCAGCTTCTCATGGCCGAGGTTACCCTGATCGATCAGCTGGAAGTCGAAACCGGTGGCGTTACCCAGTTCGATAATGGCCGGCAGGTTGAACGGGAACACCATGGCATCTTTGATCTGACCCAGCGCCTGCATCGCACGTCCGGCAATCGCCGGCACTTTCAGGCTGGCATCACCACGCTCATCCCATGGCTTCAGGCTGACGAAGGCGATACCGGTGTTCTGTCCACGGCCGGCGAAGCCAAAGCCGTTAACGGTAAACACCGAATTCACGCTGTCTTTCTCTTTGGTCAGGAAGTAATCCGTAACCTGATCCAGCACCTTCTGCGTACGCTCCTGGGTCGCACCGGCAGGCAGCTGCGCCTGTGCCAGTAACAGCCCCTGATCCTCTTCCGGCAGGAACGAGGTAGGCAGTTTCAGGAACAGGTAAGCCATGCCGACCACAATCAACAGATAAATCAGCAGATAGCGGCCGGTACTGCGCACAATGTGGCCGACGCTGTCGACGTAATGGTTGGTGCTCTTATCAAACAGGCGGTTAAACCAGCCGAAGAAACCGGTGGTTTTGCCGTGTTCGCCTTTTTTGATGGGCTTCAGCATGGTGGCACACAGCGCTGGCGTCAGAATCAACGCCACCAGCACCGACAGTGCCATCGCCGAAACGATGGTGATCGAGAACTGACGATAAATCACCCCGGTTGAGCCGCCGAAGAACGCCATCGGGATAAATACCGCTGACAGCACCAGCGCGATGCCAACCAGCGCGCCCTGAATCTGTTCCATCGAGCGTTTGGTGGCTTCTTTCGGCGGTAATCCCTCTTCCGCCATGACGCGCTCAACGTTTTCCACCACCACGATGGCGTCATCCACCAGCAGGCCGATGGCGAGCACCATGCCGAACATCGTCAGGGTGTTTATCGAGTAGCCAAAGGCACTGATGATGGCAAAGGTGCCCAGCAGTACTACCGGCACGGCGATGGTAGGAATCAGCGTCGCGCGGAAGTTCTGCAGGAACAGATACATTACCAGGAACACCAGCACGATGGCTTCGAACAGCGTTTTCACCACTTCAAAAATGGAGATCTTAACGAATGGTGTGGTGTCGTACGGGTAAACGGTTTTCATGCCGGCCGGGAAGAACGGTTCCAGCTTGGCCAGTTCCGCTTTCACCGCGTCGGCGGTATCCAGCGCGTTGGCGCCGGTCGCCAGTTTGACACCGATACCGGACGCTGGTTTGCCGTTGTAGCGGGCAATGATCTCGTAGTTTTCACCGCCGAGTTCAATCTTCGCGACATCGCGCAGGCGCACCTGTGAGCCGTCCTGATTGACCTTCAGCATGATGTTACCGAACTCTTCGGTCGAGGTCAGACGCGTCTGGGCAATGATCGAGGCGTTAAGCTGCTGACCTGGCACCGGTGGGGTACCGCCCAGCTGACCGGCAGCCACCTGGGTGTTCTGGGTTTGCAGCGCGCTGATCACATCCACCGGCGTCAGCTGGTAGTTGTTAAGCTTGTGCGGATCTAGCCAGATACGCATCGCATACTGCGCACCAAACACCTGAGTATCACCGACGCCAGGCGTACGGCTGATCGGATCTTTGATGTTCGACGCTACGTAGTCTGAGATGTCGTTCTGCGTCATGCTGCCATCTTCGCTGACGAAACCGGCGACCATCAGGAAGCTGCTGGAGGATTTTTTCACCTGAATCCCCTGCTGCTGTACTTCCTGCGGCAGCAGTGGCATTGCCAGCTGCAGTTTGTTCTGCACCTGCACCTGAGCAATGTCGGCGTCAGTACCAGACTGGAAGGTCAGCGTCAGCGTCAGCGTACCAGAAGAGTCACTGCTCGAGGACATATACATCAGCCCGTCGATGCCGTTCATATTCTGTTCGATAACCTGCGTTACCGAATCCTGTAGCGTTTTCGCATCTGCACCCGGATAAGATGCCTGGATTTCAACTGCCGGCGGCGCAACGTTAGGATATTGCTCGATCGGCAGTTTGATAATCGATAGCGCACCCGCCAGCATAATAATGATGGCAAGCACCCAGGCAAAAATGGGGCGATCGATAAAGAACTTAGCCATGTATCAACGGCTCCTGTTTATGACGATGATTTAGCAGACTGAGATTCCGGTGCGGCTTTGGCATCATCTTTGACTTCCTGCGGCGTCACCTGAGCACCCGGTTTAGCACGCTGAATACCGACGGTAATCACGCGATCGCCCTCTTTCAGGCCATCGGTCACCAGCCATTTGTCGCCAAACGCCTGGTTCGCGGTAATCTTACGCACTTCGACTTTATTATCCGCGCCCACGACCATCGCGGTGGCTTCACCGGTTGGCGTGCGGGTTACGCCGGTCTGCGGTACCAGCAGCGCCGTCGGGTTAGTGCCCTCATCCAGACGTGCACGCACGAACATGCCCGGCAGCAAACGATGATCCGGATTCGGGAAAATCGCGCGCAGGGTAATCGAGCCAGTGGTTTCATCCACGGTAACATCAGAAAATTCCAGTGTGCCCGGCTGGCTGTATGCGCTACCGTTCTGCATAAGCAGGGTAACGTTAGCTTTGCCGTCGTTCTGCTTCAGCTGACCAGACTCCAGCTCGCCGCGCAGGCGCAGGAAATCATCGCTGGATTGGGTCACATCGACGTACATCGGGTCGAGTTGCTGCACGGTCGCCAGCGCGGTGGTCTGGCCGTTCGACACCAGTGCACCTTCCGTTACCGAGGATTTACCAATGCGACCGCTGATTGGCGAGGTCACTTTGGTGTACGCCAGGTTAATGCGGGCGGTTTCCACATTGGCCTGCGCCGCCTGTACGGCTGCGGCGGTCTGCGCGGCGGTGGCCGCGGCGTTATCGTAGTCCTGCTGGCTGATATATTTGGTACCCAGCAGCGGCTTGTAACGATTCACCGTCAGCTGGGCAACGCGCGCGTTGGCCTGAGCCTGGGCTAAATCGCCTTTTGCGCTGTCGTACGCGGCCTGATAGGTGGCGGGATCGATCTGGTACAGCGAATCGCCGGCTTTAACATCACTGCCTTCAACAAAATTACGCTTGAGAATGATACCTGACACCTGCGGACGCACTTCAGCCACGCGGAACGCCGAAGTACGGCCTGGCAGTTCGGTGGTGATTTTCAGGGGCTCGTTTTTTAACGTGACAACCCCCACTTCCGGGGGCTGCTGCTGGGCGGCTTGCTGGGATTTATTATCATCACATCCTGTTAACAAAAAGCTGCCTGTAAGCATCACGGCGGCCGCCAGAGGCGCTAATCCTCTGTTTTTATTCATAAATAAACCTCTAGTGTCCGATATCAAATGATCAATGGATCACAAACCGTTAAACCCATTGCTGCGTTAAAACACGGGTCGTGCTATGGTACATACATTCACAAATGTATGTAAACTTGCCAGTTTGTAAAAACAGTCCTCTATGGCACGAAAAACCAAAGCGCAAGCACTTGAAACGCGACATCAAATTCTGGATGCCGCTTTAGCTCACTTTTCTGAACACGGTGTGGCCGCCACCTCACTGGCGGATATCGCCGCGGCCGCTGGCGTCACGCGCGGCGCTATCTACTGGCATTTTAAAAATAAAGCCGATCTGTTACAGGAGATCTGGCTGCGCTGTGACGCCGGGCTCGACGATGTGGAACTTGAGTATCAGACAAAATACCCTGGCGATCCACTTTCTGTAATGCGTTCGATGCTGATCTATATCCTTGAAGCCACAGCAAAGGATCCACAAAGACGCGCATTAATGGAGATTATCTTCCATAAATGTGAGTTCGTTGGCGAAATGTCGACGTTAATGGCGATGCAGCAGGGGCTGCTGCAGGCGTGTTATGACCGCATCGAAGAGGTGCTGCGCAGCTGTATCGAGGCCGGGCAACTCCCGGCCAGCCTCAACACCCGTCAGGCGGCGCTGCTGATGCGCGGCTACATCAGCGGCATGATGGAGAGCTGGTTGTTCAATCCGCAAAGTTTTGATCTGGTGAGTGAAGCGCCGCAGGTGGTCGAGGCCTTTATAGATATGCTGCGCCTGAGCCCGACGCTCGCCGGCACGCGCTAAGCGCTGCGTTCGGCCGCCAGCTTCTGCTCGTAATCGCGCTGGACAATCGCCAGCGCAGCCAGCACCGTGGCCGTGGGTACCTGGTTTTCCTCCAGCAGCTGAATTAAATCGACCGCCAGCTTGATGTCGTCCGGCGCGGTATCCAGCGTCATAGTGTCTCCTAAATACGTAGTTTAGCGGCGACCAGCAGCATCAGCAGGGCACCGGCCAGCGCCACGGCAAAGCCCATCGGATGCAGCGTACCGAGGTCGCCCGTGGTGAAATACGTGGCGATGTAGCCGCCAATCAGCGCGCCGATCACCGCCAGCACCAGTGTCGGCACCAGTCCGCCGGGACGGCCGGGAAACACCCTCCGCTTCAGCCAGCCGGCAGCCAGGCCAATAATAATCCAGATGATAAGGGTCATGCTTCTCCTCCCGTCAGCGCTGTTTCCAGTATAGAGGAAAGCGAACGGCTTACGGCTGCGCCGCGATCTCCAGTTTATGCAGCGCGGCGCGGCAGCGCGCCAGCCGCTCCTGCAGAATCTCCACCTCGCGCATCAGCTGCTGCTGCACGCTCAGCGTTTCAGCTTGCGCCAGGTGCTGTTCGCGCTGCTGCAGCATGGCCAGCAATCGCGTTTCGTAGCCGCGGTACTCATCACGCTTCGGCTGCAGCGGATCGCGACGCGGCCGTTCACGCACCACGCGCAGTTGCTGGCTACTGCACTCGCGCTGCAGCGCGGCAATCTGGTCCAGCACCTTCTGCGCCAGCCACTGGCGGCGCGACGCATCACTGTCGGACGCCGCGAGCTGCGCCGCATTGTGCTGCAGCTCTTGCAGATAGTCAGCCAGCCGCGTGCCTTTACAGCGAAACAGCTGCGCGTCAAAGCGCGGCTGACGGCAGCTACCGTCCGGCTGCTGCGCAATCTGCTGGCGCAGCGTGTCAATCATAGCGTGCAGACGCTGTTGGGCGGGCAGTTGAGGCATCACTTCGATTCCGTCTGTGTTAACGTAGCGCTGTTGTGACATTTTTCAGGCATCTGGCATGCAGCGCATTTTACTGTTAAGCCTTGGCTGGCTGGCGATTGTGCTGGGCACGCTGGGCATTGTATTACCTTTACTACCGACCACGCCATTCGTGTTGCTGGCCGCCTGGTGTTTTGCCCGCTCGTCGCCACGCTTTCACCACTGGCTGCTGTGGCGCTCGCCGTTTGGCCGCTATCTGCGCCACTGGCAGCAGCATCGCGCCATGCCGCCCGGTGCCAAAAGCCGTGCCATGTTGCTGATTGTCATCACCTTTGCGGTTTCAATCTGGCTGGTGAAGCTGCTGTGGCTGCGCATCCTGCTCGGTGTGATGCTGGCGCTGCTGCTGCTCATGCTGTGGCGCATCCCGGTTGTAGCAGAAAGTGCGAACCCGCACGAACCGTAGCATCAGGGTTGCATTTAGCCGGCTGTTTGCTTAGATTTGGGCATCTTCGTGCGTGGCTTCCCTTTGAGAAACGACTTCGCTTAACCCGGTTTCCGGGTATTGGCGCTGTGGAAGCTGCGCGTTTTAGATATTTTTCCAGGCGTAACCTTTATGACCGCAACTGCGCAGCAGCTTGAACTGATCAAAAACAGCATCAAAAGCATCCCTGACTATCCGAAGCCGGGCATCCTGTTCCGTGACGTCACCAGTCTGATGGAAGATCCGCAGGCGTATGCCGCAGCGATCGCCATTCTGGTAGAGCGTTATCGTAATAAAGGCATCACCAAAGTGGTGGGCACTGAAGCGCGTGGCTTCCTGTTCGGGGCGCCGGTTGCGCTGGGTCTGGGCGTGGGATTTGTGCCGGTGCGCAAGCCGGGCAAACTGCCGCGTGAAACTTTCAGCGAAAGCTATGAACTGGAGTACGGTTCAGACGCGCTGGAACTGCACAAAGACGCCATCAAACCCGGCGATGTGGTGCTGGTGGTGGACGATCTGCTGGCTACCGGCGGCACCCTTGAAGCCACGGTGAAACTGATTCGTCGTGCGGGCGGTGAAGTTAAAGATGCCGCGTTTGTGATCAACCTGTTTGATTTAAGCGGCGAAGCGCGCCTGAACGCGCTGGGTATCGACTGCTACAGCCTGGTCAACTTCCCCGGCCACTAAGGCCATCGCGCCGCCAGCCTTGATGCCCGGCGGCGCCTCTCTTCGCACTCCCTGACAGGCGTATTCCGCCCTGAAGCGCAGCGCGCAACGTATCACGGGTATAGGCATATCCGGCTGTGGCTGTTACACTCCTGTCAAAATAAACAGGGTTTGCGTCACCGCATTTTTCCCCTAAGTCCCACGGCAGAATCGGCGCAACTGAGCGTGCTGCTGTGCCAGGTTAAACAACTCCAGTGATTGAATCCACATGAGCTATCAGGTACTTGCGCGAAAATGGCGTCCCCAGGCTTTCGCCGACGTAGTCGGTCAGGAACATGTGCTGACGGCGCTGGCCAACGGGTTGTCACTGGGACGCATCCATCATGCCTATCTGTTTTCCGGCACGCGCGGCGTGGGGAAAACCTCGATTGCGCGTCTGCTGGCCAAAGGCCTCAACTGCGAAACCGGTATTACGGCCACGCCCTGCGGACAGTGCGATAATTGTCGCGAGATTGAACAGGGGCGCTTTGTCGATCTGATTGAAATCGATGCTGCCTCGCGCACCAAAGTGGAAGACACGCGCGACCTGCTGGATAACGTGCAGTATGCACCCGCGCGCGGGCGCTTTAAGGTCTATCTGATCGATGAAGTGCACATGCTGTCGCGCCACAGCTTTAATGCGCTGCTGAAAACGCTGGAAGAGCCGCCGTCGCATGTGAAATTCCTGCTGGCGACCACCGATCCGCAGAAGCTGCCGGTAACCATTCTGTCGCGCTGCCTGCAGTTCCACCTGAAAGCCCTCGACGTCGAACAGATTCAGCAGCAGCTGGCGCACGTGCTGCAGCAGGAGCAGATTGACGCCGAGCCGCGCGCGCTGCATCTGCTGGCGCGCGCCGCCGACGGCAGTATGCGCGATGCGCTCAGCCTCACCGATCAGGCGATTGCCATGGGGCAGGGCAGCGTCACGCGCGACAGCGTGGCGCAAATGCTGGGCACGCTGGATGATGAACAGCCGCTGGCGCTGATTGAAGCGCTGGTGGAAGGCAACGGCGAACAGGTGATGGCGCTGCTGAATCAGGCCGCATCGCGCGGCGTGGAGTGGGAGGCGCTGCTGGTGGAGATGCTGCGTCTGCTGCACCGTATCGCGATGGTCCAGCTGCTGCCCAGCTCGCTTGGCGAAGATGATGCCAGCCAGGCGCAGCGCCTGCGCGAACTGGCGCGCGTGCTGCCGCCTGCTGACGTTCAGCTCTATTATCAGACGCTGCTGATGGGGCGCAAAGATTTGCCGCTGGCGCCGGATCGTCGGCTGGGCGTGGAAATGACGCTGCTGCGTGCACTGGCGTTTCATCCGCAGGCCACCATTGCTGAACCGGTGGCGCGCCCGTCGCTGACGCCGCAGGCCGCACCGGCCGTTGCCGCGCCAGCGCCTCAGACCAAAGCCGCACCCGCTGTGGCCGCGCAGCCGCAGATGGCACCGCCGATGGATGAGTCGCCGCCGCCGGCCGATGATTATCCCGATATGGCACCGGCCCCGGATAACTTGCCCGACGCCACCAGTCAGCTGTTACAGGCGCGGACGCAACTGCTGCGTCAGGGAGCCGGCAAAGCAAAAAAGAGTGAGCCGGCAGCGCGTTCCGCGCGGCCGGCAAACCCGGCGCTGGAACGTCTGGCAAGCGTCACCGAGCGCGTGCAACAGCGCGCGTCTGAACCGGCGGTAAAAGCGCCGGCGAAACCGGAAGCGTATCGCTGGAAAGCCCAGCAGCAGGAGGAGATCAAGCCGGAGCCGGTGGCGACGCCAAAAGCCTTGCGTTCTGCGCTGGAGCATGAGAAAACGCCAGAGCTGGCGCTCAAACTGGCGGAAGAGGCGCTGCAGCGCGACGCCTGGGCGGCGGAGATCGCCACGCTGACGCTGCCGAAGCTGGTCCAGCAGGTCGCGCTGAACGCGTGGAAAGAGGTGAATGAGCAGGGCGTGACGCTGCATTTGCGCAGCAGCCAGCGTCATCTCAACTCTGCCCCGGCGCGCCAGGCAATTCAGGACGCGCTGAGCCAGGCGGCCGGCCAGACGGTTGTACTGACCATCGTGGAAGACGATAATCCGGCGGTATTGACGCCGCTGGAGTGGCGTCAGGCCATTTATGAAGAGAAACTGGCGCAGGCGCGTCAGTCGATCGAAAGCGATACCCACATTCAGACGCTGCGTCGCTTCTTTGATGCGGACCTGGATGAAGAGAGTATCCGACCCGTATGATCACGCTGTCGCGCAGCGTTGCGCGCAGCCCCAGCAGAGAGAGAAAACTATGTTTGGTAAAGGCGGATTGGGCAACCTGATGAAACAGGCCCAGCAGATGCAGGATAAAATGGCCAAAGTTCAGGAAGAGATCGCCGCACTGGAAGTCACCGGCGAATCAGGGGCTGGCCTGGTCAAAGTGACCATCAACGGTGCGCACAACTGCCGCCGCGTGGAAGTCGATCCCAGCCTGCTGGAAGATGACAAAGAGATGCTGGAAGATCTGATCGCTGCGGCGTTCAACGATGCGGCGCGCCGTATTGATGAAACGCAGAAAGAGAAGATGGCGTCCGTCTCTGCCGGTATGCAGCTGCCGCCTGGCTTCAAGATGCCGTTCTGATGCAAACCAGTCCACTGCTTGAAGCTTTGATGGAGTCGCTGCGCTGTTTGCCGGGCGTTGGCCCGAAATCGGCGCAGCGCATGGCGTTTCATCTGTTGCAGCGCGATCGCAGCGGTGGCATGCGTCTGGCGCAGGCGCTGACCCGCGCCATGGCAGAGATCGGCCACTGTTCCGACTGCCGCACCTTCACCGAGCAGGAGATCTGCACCATCTGCGCCAATCCCCGCCGTCAGCAAAACGGCCAGATTTGCGTGGTGGAGAGCCCGGCGGATATCCACGCCATCGAGCAGACCGGCCAGTTTGGCGGTCGCTATTTTGTGCTGATGGGCCATCTGTCGCCGCTGGACGGCATCGGCCCGCATGACATTGGACTGGATCGGCTGGAGCAGCGCCTTGAACGTGAGACGCTGCAGGAGGTGATCCTCGCCACCAACCCCACGGTGGAAGGCGAAGCCACGGCTAACTATATCGCCGAGCTGTGCGGCCAGTATGGCGTTGACGCCAGCCGCATTGCGCACGGGGTTCCGGTCGGTGGTGAACTGGAAATGGTCGACGGCACAACGCTGTCGCACTCGCTTGCCGGACGGCACAAGATTAAATTCTGACCACTTGCCGGTATCCTGCTGCGATACCGGCTTGAAATTCTTCCCACCATCCCCATTTCACTCTCAACAATTGATCAACCCCGATTCTGTTGAGGTAGCAATGACCATGAAAGGACAAGAGACGCGTGGCTTCCAGTCAGAGGTAAAACAACTTCTGCACCTGATGATCCATTCCCTCTATTCAAACAAAGAGATTTTCCTGCGTGAACTGATCTCCAACGCCTCCGATGCGGCTGACAAGCTGCGCTTCCGCGCACTGTCGACGCCGGATCTGTACGAAGGCGATGGCGACCTGCGCGTGCGTATCTCGGTCGACAAGGAAAAACGCACGCTGACGCTGAGCGATAACGGCATCGGTATGCGCCGTGATGAGGTGATTGAAAACCTCGGCACCATCGCGAAATCCGGTACCAAAGCGTTTCTGGAATCGATGGGTTCCGATCAGGCAAAAGACAGCCAGCTGATCGGCCAGTTCGGCGTCGGTTTCTACTCGGCGTTTATCGTGGCTGACAAAGTGACGGTACGCACCCGTGCTGCGGGCGCCAAAGCTGACGAAGGCGTGTTCTGGGAATCCGCCGGTGAAGGCGAATATACGCTGGCGGAGATTGAGAAAGCCGATCGCGGCACCGAAATTACGCTGCACTTCCGTGAAGGCGAAGATGACTTCCTCGACGCGTGGCGCGTGCGCAACGTGATCAGCAAATATTCCGATCACATCGCGTTGCCGGTGGAGATCGAGACCAAAGACGAAGAGAACGATACCGTCACCTGGGAGAAGATCAACAAAGCCCAGGCGCTGTGGACGCGCAACAAAGGCGAAATCAGCGACGAAGAGTACAACGAGTTCTACAAACACATCGCCCATGATTTCAGCGATCCGGCCATCTGGAGCCACAACCGCGTCGAAGGTAAGCAGGAGTACACCAGTCTGCTGTACATCCCGTCGCGTGCGCCGTTCGACATGTGGAACCGCGACAGCAAGCACGGTCTGAAGCTGTACGTGCAGCGCGTCTTCATCATGGATGACGCGGAACAGTTCATGCCGAACTACCTGCGCTTTGTGCGTGGCCTGATAGATTCCAGCGATCTGCCGCTCAACGTCTCCCGTGAGATCCTGCAGGACAGCCGCGTCACGCAGAGCCTGCGCGCCGCGCTGACCAAACGCAGCCTGCAGATGCTGGAAAAACTGGCTAAAGACGACGCAGAGAAATATCAGCAGTTCTGGAAAGAGTTCGGTCTGGTGCTGAAAGAGGGCCCGGCGGAAGATCATGCCAACCAGGAGGCGATTGCTAAACTGCTGCGTTTCGCCACCACCCAGAGCGAAGGCGCGGCGCAGACCGTTTCACTGGAAGATTACGTTAGCCGCATGGTTGAAGGGCAGGAGAAGATTTACTACATCACTGCCGACAGCTATGCCGCCGCGAAAAGCAGCCCGCATCTGGAGCTGTTCCGTAAGAAAGGCATCGAGGTCCTGCTGCTGTCCGATCGTATCGACGAGTGGATGATGAGCTACCTGACGGAATTCGATGGCAAAGCGTTCCAGTCGGTGAGCAAAGCGGATGAGTCGCTGAGCAAGCTGGCGGACGAAGAGACGGAAGCGCAGAAGGAAGCGGAAAAAGCGCTGGAGCCGTTCGTCGATCGCGTGAAAACCCTGCTGGGCGAGCGCGTCAAAGAGGTGCGTCTGACCCATCGCCTCACCGACACGCCGGCGATTGTCACCACCGACGCCAACGAAATGACCACGCAGATGGCGAAGCTGTTCGCCGCAGCCGGTCAGGATGTGCCGGAAGTGAAGTACATCTTTGAGATCAACCCGGAGCATACACTGGTGAAACGCGTGGCTGATACGCAGGATGAAGCGCGCTTTGCGGAGTGGGTTGAACTGCTGCTGGATCAGGCGCTGCTGGCTGAGCGCGGCACGCTGGACGATCCTAACCAGTTTATCCGCCGCATGAATCAGTTGCTGACGGCGTAACGCGGTGCGGTAATCGGAACGGTCGGCATGAATGCCGACCCTACAGGTTACCTGGCACCGATTCGACAACTGTCCACTCTCTGTAGGGTCGTCATTAATGACGACCTTTTTTTATTTATGCCGCCCTTGCTTACTTCAGCGCTTCATCCCGCAGCCAATCCCGGAACAACGTAATCTCCGCATCGTGCTGGCGTGACCGCTTGGTCATCATCCAGGTGGCGCGGTCGGCGCGCACAAATCCCAGCGGCGCAATCAGCGTGCCGTCGTTCAGCTCCTGACGCACCAGCAGGCGCGGCGCCACAATCACGCCCAGCCCGTTTCTCGCGGCCTGAATCGCCAGCGTCAGATTATCGAAATGTTTGCCCAGCCAAAAATTACCGCGCACGCCGCTGATCTTCGCCCATTCGGCCCAGGCCTGCAGGCGGGTATCGGCGTGCAAAAGCGGCAGCGACGCCAGATCCTGCTCGCTGTGAAAACGCGCCGCGTACTGTGGGGCGCACAGCGGGCCAACGTAATCATCGCTGATGAGCGAGGCATCTATGTCGTCGTCCGGCGCCTGTTCATAACTGAGGATCAGCACATCGGTGTGTTCGCTGCGCAGCTGAGCAATATCGCCCTGCGGCTGAAATTGCACTTCAATATCGGGATAGCGCTGGTAAAAGCTGCTGATGCGCGGAATCAGCCACTGGGATAAAAAACTCGGGGTACAGGCGACGCTCAGATGATTGCGCATCCCGGTGCGAATACTTACGCAGGTGGTAGAGAGTTCGCTAAAGGCTTTCTGGCAGCTCACCAGCAGGCGTTCGCCGTGAGAGGTTAAGCGCACGCGCCCGTTGGTGCGGATGAACAGGGGTTTGCCCATCCAGCTCTCCAGCTGGCGAATCTGATGGCTGATGGCGCTGTGGGTGACATGGAGACATTCGGCCGCGACGCTAAAGCTGCAATGCAGCGCCGCCTGATGAAAATAGTGCAGTGCACGTAACGACGGAAGCGCGGTCATACTCATCCCCTGTGTAAAAACCTAACAGGGATTGTCAGTTTATATCATTTTAATGTCCAGCCGCATTAACCTAACCTTTCCTGCTTAATCTGGCGGGTTGACGGACCGGCTTCGCTGTGTAAAGCAGCGGCGATGTCCGCTGCCAGCGCCAGTTTCACACAGCACAATAATACAGAGAAATGTCACGTGATGACTTCACAACAGGCTACTGCCAGGGCGGCGGCGCGCGATCGGCTGCGCGGCTTGCTGTCCCGTCACTATCGGCTGGAAAATTACGATCTGTTTTTTGCCCCTTCACTGCACATCGCGCGCGTGCTGCTCTCGCAACTGTTTCTGCGCCAGGAGCAGGCGCGCAATCAGACGCGCTACGCCGCGCAATATCCGGTCAGCGAACTCAGCGTGCTGCCAGCCCTGCCGATGATGGCGGGCAATATCGCGCTGGTCGATCACGTCGATATGCAGCAGGGCCGGGTGCGCAATCTCAGTGCCTGCCAGAGCCAGGGCGTGACGCACGCGTCCGGCTCCTTCGCCAGCGTGTTGCATAAACGACTCATCAGCGAGGCGCGACTGTTTGTCACCCAGCTGAATCAGCATGCGATGCTGAGCGACGATCTGGTGCTGATTGCGCTGCGTACCCATGATTTTAGTACGCTGGTGCGCAGCGAACTGCGGCTGTTCGAACAGGGGCTGGCGCTTGGTGACGCGCCGGAACGCGCGCTGGAGTGCATGGCGCAGGACGACTGGCAACCCTTCAACGTTGCCAGTGTTGACAGCCTGACGCTGGATACGCCGTTCACGCTGCAGTCGATTCACCAGCCCGGCCTGCCGTTTGCGCTGCTGCCCTTGCCGCCCGGCAGTGCGCTGCCCGCGTTGCCCGCGGATATGCAGCTGCTGCCCGCGCCGCATCGCCTGTTTTTGCCGGTCAGCGTACGCGGCAACGGCAATAAGCCGCAGAACGTCACCGCTGCGCTAAAAAAACGGCTGCGCGAGGTGCTCAGAGACAGCTGAAATTCTTAAAAACGTGCGTGCTACTGGCGCACAGCGCTAAAGCAGGTCAAAGTAGGCCTTTCAGCGCCCGGGGGCCCGTTGCCTTGTGGTGTGCGGGTCATAATGGTATGTTCTTGGCCTTCTCAGATTGATCAATGCGATTCGCAAGGGGAATTACGCAATGCGTATTATTCTGCTCGGGGCACCGGGCGCAGGTAAGGGCACTCAGGCTCAATTCATCATGGAGAAATACGGTATTCCGCAGATCTCCACGGGCGACATGTTGCGTGCGGCTGTCAAAGCCGGCACCGAATTGGGCCAGCAGGCGAAAGCCATCATGGATGCCGGTAAACTGGTAACGGACGAGCTGGTGATTGCGCTGGTTAAAGAGCGTATCGCGCAGGAAGACTGCAAAAACGGCTTCCTGCTCGATGGTTTCCCACGCACCATCCCGCAGGCTGACGCCATGAAAGAGGCGGGCATCAAGGTGGATTACGTGCTCGAGTTCGCCGTACCGGACGAACTGATTGTCGATCGCATTGTCGGCCGCCGCGTGCATGCGCCGTCAGGCCGCGTTTACCACATCAAATACAATCCGCCAAAAGTGGAAGGTAAAGATGACGTGACCGGCGAAGAGCTGACCACGCGTAAAGATGACCAGGAAGAGACCGTGCGTAAGCGTCTGGTGGAATACCATCAGCTAACCGCGCCGCTGATTGCTTACTACAGCAAAGAAGCCGAAGCCGGTAACACCGAATACCACAAAATCGACGGCACCCGCCAGGTGACCGAAGTGAGTGCACAGCTGGCTGATATCCTCGGCTAAGTGGTGACCAGGGCCGGTTGTCCGGCCCTTTTGCAGCAATTGCTTTCCCCCTCCGCTTTTTCCGCTACAATTTCCCCCGATTCAGAACCATTGTCTGCGACATCAAGGAAATACAATGAGGCAAGATAAGCCTGGGGTTTTACTGGTTAACTTAGGTACACCAGACGCACCGACCACCGCGGCGGTGAAACGCTATCTGAAACAGTTCCTCGGCGATCCGCGCGTGGTGGATACGCCGCGCTGGCTGTGGTGGCCGATTCTCAATTTCATCATTCTGCCGTTCCGCTCGCCGCGCGTCTCGAAGCTGTACGCATCGGTGTGGATGGACGAAGGTTCCCCGCTGATGGTGTTCAGCAAGCGGCAGCGTGCCGCGCTGGCGCTGCGGCTGGATATGCCGGTAGAGCTGGGCATGAGTTACGGCCAGCCGAGCCTCAACGGTGCGGTGGAGCGTCTGCTGGCGCAGGGCGTCACCAAATTCATCGTGCTGCCGCTCTATCCGCAGTTCTCCTGCTCCACGGTGGCGGCAGTGTGGGATGGCCTGGCGGCCAGCTTTAAACCGCTGCGTTCCCTGCCGGAAGTGGCGTTTATTCGCGATTACGCCGAACATCCGGCCTATATCGCCGCGCTGAAGGCCTCGGTAGAGCGCTCGTTTGCCCAACACGGCGAGCCGGATCTGCTGGTGCTCTCTTACCATGGCATTCCGCAGCGCTTCGCCAATGAAGGCGACGATTATCCGCTGCGCTGTAAAGACACCACCGATGCCCTGGCCGCCGCGCTCGGCATTGCGCCGCATAAAATCATGATGACCTTCCAGTCGCGCTTTGGCCGCGAGCCCTGGCTGATGCCGTACACGGATGAGACCATGAAAAGCCTGCCGGCCAAAGGGATTAAACATGTGCAGGTGATGAGTCCGGGCTTTGCGGCGGACTGCCTCGAGACGCTGGAGGAGATCAGCGGCGAAAACTGCGAAATCTTCCTGCACGCTGGCGGCGAGAAATTCGAATACATTCCGGCGCTTAATGCGGATGATGAGCACATCGAGATGATGGTGCAGCTGGTACAAGCGCGCCGCTAAGGGTGCGGCAGAGAATGTGATATCATTCTCTGCCTGATTTTCCCTGACGGCAGCTTTCATGAAATTTCCCGGCAAACGCAAATCCAAACACTATTTTCCCGTCAACGCGCGCGATCCGCTGCTGCAGGCTTCCCAGCAGGAGCAGGAAGAGGGCAGCTGGGTGGTGGGTATCGACCAGACGCTGGTAGATATCGAAGCCAAAGTCGATGACGACTTCCTGCAGCGCTATGGCCTGAGCGCCGGTCATTCGCTGGTCATCGACGATGCGACCGCCGAAGCGCTGTATAACGAGCTGATGCGCGAGCAGCTGATCAGCCACCAGTTTGCCGGCGGTACCATCGGTAATACGCTGCACAACTACTCGGTGCTGGCTGATGACCGTTCGGTGCTGCTCGGCGTGATGTGTAACAACATCCAGATTGGCGGTTACGCCTATCGCTACCTGTGCAATACCTCCAGCCGCATGGACCTTAACTTCCTGCAGGGCGTCGATGGCGCCATTGGCCGCTGCTTTACCCTGATCGGCGAGCAGGGCGAGCGCACCTTTGCTATCAGCCCTGGCCTGATGAACCAGCTGCAGGCCGCCAGTATTCCGGAAGAGGTGATTGCCGGTGCGTCGGCACTGGTGCTGACATCCTACCTGGTGCGCTGTCAGCCGGGCGAACCGATGCCGGAAGCGACGCTGCGGGCCATCGAGTTCGCCAAAAAGCACAATGTACCGGTGGTGCTGACGCTCGGTACCAAATATGTGATTCAGGATAACCCGCAGTTCTGGCGCGATTTCCTGCGCGAACACGTCTCGATTGTGGCGATGAATGAAGAGGAAGCGTTCGCGCTGACCGGCGAAGCGGATCCGCTGCTGGCCTCCAACATGGCGCTGGACTGGGTCGATCTGGTGCTGTGCACCGCCGGACCGACCGGGCTGTATATGGCCGGGTTCACCGAAGAGGCGTTTAAGCGCAAAACCAATCATCCGCTGTTGCCGGGGGCGATTGCCGAGTTCAATCAGTTTGAGTTCAGCCGCGCCATGCGCTATCAGGATTGCCAGCAGCCGCTGCGGATCTTCTCGCACATTGCGCCTTACATGGGCGGTCCGGAGAAGATCATGAACACCAACGGTGCCGGTGATGGAGCCCTGGCGGCGCTGCTGCACGATATTACCGCCAACAATTTCCACCGTCAGAAAGTGCCAAACTCCAGCAAACACGCCCGCGAATACCTGACCTACTCGTCGCTGGCGCAGGTGTGTAAATATGCCAACCGCGTCAGTTATCAGGTGCTGAACCAGCACTCACCGCGTCTGACGCGCGGGCTGCCGGAGCGGGAAGACAGTTTAGAAGAGTCTTACTGGGACAGGTAATAACGAACCCGTAGCGGCGCAATTTATTGCGCATTCTTCAGCCGTGATATGGCTTTAGTATGCGCAATAAATTGCGCCGCTACGGTGTAATAACGTCTTTAAATCGGGCACTCGCGCACAATCGGGTTTTGCGCGATCTCTTCCTGCAATACATGCAACATACTGTTGGCAATCTCCCGCTCGCCCATCACCACGCGATTGGCGCCACGCTCCATGATATAGGCCACTTCGTCGTCATAATGCGCCCGGGCGATAATCTCAATATCTGCCCGCTTTTCGCGCGCGGCGGTAACAATTTCCCCGGCTTCATAGCCGTTGGGGATGGTCAGCAGCAGCCAGCGCGCGCAGTCAAGACGCGCTAAATCCATGGTATCGACTCGCGCCGCGTTACCCAGCACGGCTTTGATGCCCTGTTCGCGCAGCGCTTCGACGCGCGGGCGCGAATTCTCCACCACCACCAGCGGCACATCAGCTTCCATCAACTGCTGTCCCAGCAGGCTGCCGACGCGGCCATAACCCACAATCACCGCATGATTGCAGATATCCACCGGAATCTGCTTCTCTTCTTCAATTGCCTCTTCCAGCGTCTGCTCTTCCATGGTCTCGGTTTTGTCGAGATAACGCTCCAGCACGGTAAACAGAATCGGGTTAAGCATGATGGAGAGAATCGCCGCCGCCAGCACCAGGTTGCGGCCTTCGTCGCTCAGCATGCCGAGCGAAATTCCCAGTCCGGCGAGGATAAAAGCGAATTCGCCAATCTGCGCCAGGCTGACGGAGATGGTCAGCGCGGTGCGCCGCGAGTGGCCGAGCAGCGTGACCAGCAGCCAGGCGGCAATCGATTTACCCAGCACGATAATGGCCAGCGCACCCAGCACCGCCAGCGGCTGCTCCAGCAGGATCATCGGGTCGAACAGCATGCCGACCGAGACAAAAAACAGCACGGCAAACGCATCGCGCAGCGGCAGCGTGTCGTGTGCTGCCCGGTGGCTGAGCTCTGATTCATTCAGCACCATGCCGGCAAAAAAGGCGCCGAGGGCAAAGGAGACGTCAAAGAATTCCACCGCACCAAACGCGATACCCAGCGCCAGCGCCAGTACCGACAGCGTAAACAGCTCGCGTGAACCGGTGGCGGCGCTTTTGGCCAGAATCCACGGCACCACGCGGCGGCCGACCACCATCATCAGCACCATAAAGGCAGCGACTTTGCCGATGGTCAGTAACAGGTCCCACGCCAGCAGCGTCGGGCTGGCATTTCCCTGCTCCAGCATGCCGGCAATGGCTGGCAACAGCACCAGCGTCAGCACCATCACCAGGTCTTCGACGATCAGCCAGCCGATGGCGATTTGCCCGCGCTGGCTATCAATCAGTTGACGCTCTTCCAGCGCGCGCAGCAGCACCACGGTACTGGCGGTAGAGAGACACAGGCCAAACACCAGGCCGGTCATCCATGACCAGCCCATCGCCCATGACAGACCCATTCCCAGCAGCGTGGCGACCGCGATCTGCGCGATGGCACCGGGAATGGCGATCGACTTTACCGACATCAAATCCTTAAGCGAGAAGTGCAGACCGACGCCAAACATCAGCAGAATAACGCCGAGTTCAGCCAGTTCGGGGGCCAGATTGGTATCCGCGACGAAGCCCGGGGTAAAAGGACCCGCCAGCACGCCGGCCAGCAGATAGCCGACCAGCGGCGAGATGCGCAGGCGATTCGCCAGCATACCAAGGAGAAATGCGAGGACCAGACCTCCGACAATGGTGGTGATCAACGGGGTAGTGTGATGCATGCCTGTCTCCTTGTGTGCAAATGTATCCGCTTGTAACAACCTAGTGTAATGCACAATCGTTCGCCGCGTTTAAACATTTGAGCGGTGAAAGACGAAAAAATTGAAAAAATGAGACAAAAACGCAGCCGAAGCGCTATTTTCCTCAGTTATCTCAGCATATCGGCAGGATTTATGCAGAATGGAGGGGGGCAGAGAAAAATAGTTGCCCCCCGAAAGGGCTCAGCGCTGCTGCTGATCAGGTAAGAAAGCGGTCAACAGGCCAATAAGTGGCAGCCAGGCGCAGATTTGATACACCCATTCAATACTGGTGTGGTCGGCTACTACGCCCAGGACCGCCGCGCCGAGGCCGCCCATGCCAAAAGCAAAACCGAAAAACAGCCCGGAAACCATACCGATACGCCCGGGCAGCAGCTCCTGGGCATAGACCAGAATGGCGGAAAACGCCGAGGCCAGGATCAGACCAATAATTACGCTCAGCACGCTGGTCCACATCAGGCTGGCGTGCGGTAACAGTAGGGTAAACGGCGCCACGCCGAGAATCGATCCCCAGATGACATATTTCCGCCCGATTTTATCGCCTATCGGCCCACCGATAATGGTGCCAGCGGCGACCGCGCCGAGAAAGGCAAACAGATGGAACTGCGAGGCCTGCACGGACAGCCCGAATTTGTGCATCAGATAGAAGGTGTAATAGCTGCTCAGGCTGGTGAGATAAAAGTACTTGGAGAATATCAGCAGCAGCAGAATGCCGATGGCCAGCGCCACTTTATTGCGCGGCAGGGGGTTACGCGGCCTGCTGGCAGCGCTGGCCTGCGTGGCGCGCTGCTGGTGGCTGTACCAGCGGCTCACCTGCAGCAGCACAATGATGCCGAGCAGCGCGGCCAGCATGAACCAGCTGAGATGGCCTTTGCCATAGGGCGCGACGATGATGGCGGCCAGCAGCGGCCCGAGTGCGCTGCCAAAGTTACCACCGACCTGAAACAGCGACTGAGCCAGCCCGTGGCGGCCGCCGGATGCCATGCGCGCTACGCGCGACGATTCCGGATGGAACACCGAGGAGCCGCAGCCAACCAGCGCCGCGGCCAGCAGCACCTGCGGATAAGTGCTGGCAAAGGTCAGCAGCACCAGACCGAACAGGGTAAACCCCATCCCGACCGGCAGTGACCAGGGTTTCGGATATTTGTCGGTGTAATAGCCAATCAGCGGTTGTAATAATGAGGCCGTAACCTGATACGTCAGCGTAATCAAACCAATTTGCACAAAGCTGAGGCTGAAATCTTTTTGCAGCAGCGGATAGATCGCCAGTAACAGCGATTGCAGCATATCGTTCAGCAGATGCGCGAGACTGATGGCACCAAGAATGCCAAAAGCGGTACGCCCGGTGCGCCGCGTCGGGGTTAACGTCTGTTCACTTGCCATAAAGATCCTGAAGGGGTGGGAATTTCGTTATCAGATTGTTACGTCATGCATGACTGTATTCGCCTTTGGCCTTGAGTTAAAGGGCGAACTGTGCGACACAGAAGGGCGAAAAAGCACATCCGGCGCACCGCCCGGTAAAAAACGCAGAATAAGGAGATCGGCTTTGTTGTTATCACCGCACAGAGGGCGCTGGCTGGCGCTGTTTATGCTGCTGTTGCCGCTGCTGGCGCAGGCGTGGCAGCCGGACCGCAGCTATCGCTTCAGCATTTTGCACACCAACGATCATCACGGCCACTTCTGGGCCAATGCGCAGGGCGAATATGGTCTGGCCGCGCAAAAAACGCTGATGGATCAGCAGCGGTATGATGTACAGGCCAAAGGCGGCGGCGCGCTGATTCTGTCGGCGGGCGACGTTAACACCGGCGTGCCGGAATCGGATGTGCTGAACGCCGAGCCGGACATTCGCGGCATGAACCTCATCGGCTATGACGCGATGGCACTCGGTAACCACGAATTCGACAAACCGCTCAGCGTGCTGCAGAAGCAGCAGAAATGGGCGAAGTTTCCTTTTCTTGCCGCCAACATTTATGCCAAAGGCAGCGATAAGCGCCTGTTTAAGCCATGGGCGATATTCAATCGTATGGGGCTGAAAATTGCGGTGATCGGCCTGACCACCACTGATACGCTGCGCATCGCCAATCCGCAAAACGTGGCGCAGATAGAGATTCGCGATCCGGTGAAAGAGACGGAAAAAGCGGTGGCGGAACTGCGCGCCAGCGACAAGCCGGATGTGATTATCGCGCTGACGCACATGGGCCACTACGACGATGGGCAGCATGGCAGCAACGCACCGGGTGATGTGGAACTGGCGCGCAGCCTGCCGCCGGGCACGGTTAATGTGATCGTCGGCGGGCATTCGCACGATGCGGTGTGCATGGCAAAAGAGAACGTCAGCGTGGCGGATTATCAGCCCGGACAGCCGTGCCAGCCGGATCGCCAGAACGGCGTGTGGATCGTGCAGGCAAAAGAGTGGGGGAAATTTGTCGGTCGCGGCGATTTCACCTTCCGCAACGGTGAGCTGACGCTGGATAACTATCAGCTGATTCCGGTCAACCTTAAGCACAAGGTAAAGAACCTTGATGGCAGCGAAACCTGGCTGCCGTATCAGGAAGCGATAGCGCAGAACGGCGCAATGATGAAGCTGCTGACGCCGTATCAGCTGCGCGCCGGCAAACAGCTGGCGGTCAACGTGGGTCGCAGCGACAGCGTGTTTGATGGCGACCGCAGCAAGGTGCGCTTTGAACAAATGCCACTGGCTCAGCTGATCCTGCGCGCGCAGATGGCGGCTACTCAGGCCGACTTTGCCGTTATCAGCGGCGGCGGTATTCGCACCTCGCTGGCGCAAGGAGAGATCAGCTGGCGCGATCTGTTGCAGATCCAGCCATTTGGCAATCAGGTGGTGTCCGTGACGCTGACGGGCAAAGAGCTGCTGAACTACCTGGCGACGGTGGCGAATATCAAAGCCGATTCCGGCGGTTTCGCGCAGTTCAGCAACATCAGCCTGGTGGCCGATGGCAAAAGCGTCAGCGCAGTGAAAATCAATGGCGAGCCGCTGCAACTGGATAAAACCTATCGCATGGCCACCAACAGCTTTAACGCCAGCGGCGGCGACGGCTACCCGGTGATTGATGGCCATGCTGGTTTCCGCAACAGCGGCCTGCGTGATGCGGAGGTGCTGCGCAGCTATGTCAGTCAGCACTCACCGCTGCGCGTCGCCGATTATGCGCCACCGCAGATTGTGCACCTGACACCACAGCAGGTTGAGGAGCGCGACAAAGCGCTGGAGAAGCAAAAGAAGCGCAGCTATCCGCAGATGATCCTGGCGTGGATCTGGCCGCGCGCGGCGCACGAGTGACAACACGGGCGGCACTTCAGCCGCCCGTGGTTTTTCAGGCGCGGCAGGATTTCTGGCTCACCCAGCGCTGGCGCAGCTTATCCCATGCCCAGTTGTAAGCCATGGTATAGGGCAGAAAGAACAGAAAGAACGCCACTTCCAGCAGGAAAGCCTCCAGCAGCGAAATGTGCAACATCCACGCGGCAATCGGCAGGCCAATAAGGATAAAGCCGCCTTCAAAGCCGAGCGCATGCAGCGCGCGCAGGCCGAGACCGCGCTGGCGCTGCGGCGGACAGAGGCGGTCAAAACCGCTGTTATAAATGATGTTCCACAGCATGGCGACGGTCGACAGCATAATCGCCAGCGCGCCCATCTGAAACAGCGGTTTATCCATGACCCAGGCGGCCAGCGGCGCAACCGTGACGATCGCTAACCCTTCAAAGCCTGCGGCATGACAAAAACGTTCTTTCAGTGAACGGGTACGCATATAAACCTCCTTTTGAGTAACGCCACGCATTTTCTCACTGCACAATGCTAAGATAAAATGATTACCTATCGATAAAAGCGATGGTTCAGCATGAAGTACTCACCAGAATCCCTTGAGGCATTTGTCCAGACCGTCGCCAGCGGCTCGTTTTCCGCAGCGGCGCGTGCGCTGGCAAAAAGTCAGTCCACCATCAGTAGCGCGGTGGCCAATCTCGAAGATGACTTAGGCTTTGCGCTGTTTGATCGCAGCGGTCGCCAGCCGGTGCTGACCGCTCAGGGCCAGCGCGCGCTGGCGCAGGTGCAGCAAATTCTTGCTGCCAGCCAGCGGCTGGATGAACTGGCGGTGCGGCTGTCGCAGGGCGTTGAGCCGCGCCTCAGCCTGGCCATTTCCGACTTCTGGCAGGCCGATCACCATGAAAATCTGCTGACGCGCTTTGAGGCACGCTATCCGGATATCGAGTTTGAATGCATGATTGCGGAAGATGAGGATGTGCTGGATTTACTGCAGGCCGGGCGCGTGCATCTCGGCGTGGTGCGCGCCCAGCCGCGTTTGCCGCCGGATCTGGCGGTGGCGCGACTGCAGGTTGAAGCGCAAATGGCGATTTTCCTGCATCAGGATCACCCGCTGGCAGCCCGTTCGCAGGTGAGCGAGGCGCAGCTGGGCGAATTGCGTCAGCTGCGGCTCAATACCTGGGTGGAAACCCGCCAGCCGCTGCCGGCGGGCCGCACCTGGTCGGCCCCAACCTATCTTTTATTGCTGGAGATGGCGGAGCAGGGGTTTGGCTGGAGCGTACTGCCGCGCTGGCTGGTGCAGCAGTTTGGTCATCAGGTCTTGCGCGAGCTGCCGGTGCCGGGCTGGCCGCAGCATATTGCGGTGGATGTCATCTGGTCGCGGCGCAATCCGCCGGGCCCGGCCGGCCGCTGGATGATCGACCAGCTGTGCGCGCAGCAGCCTGATTAATCGCGGCGCGCCACGTCAGCCAGCGTGGCATCCAGCAGCCTTGCCAGATCCTGCGCGGCCAGTTCGATATCCAGCCCGCGCTTGCCGCCGGAAATAAAGATGGTCGGGAATTCGCTGGCCTGCTGATCGATCACCGTCGGCAGCCGCTTTTTCTGCCCCAGCGGACTGATGCCACCCACCAGATAGCCGGTGACGCGCTGCGCCAGTTGCGGATCGGCCATGTCGGCTTTTTTTGCCCCCAGCGCTTTGGCGACTTTTTTCAAATCCAGCTGTGAAGAGACCGGCGTCACCGCCACTGCCAGCGCTTTGCCATCACCGTTAAGCGCCACCAGCAGGGTTTTAAACACTTGGCGCGCATCCAGGTTGAGCTTGCGCACCGCCTCGTCACCGAAGTGGGTTTCATGGCTGTCATGCTCGTAGGGATGCAGGGTAAAAGCGACCTGTTGTTTTTCCAGCAGTTTTACGGCGGGTGTCATAATCAATCCTTGCTACGAAAATTCTTATCTCGGTTTGCGTGAAAGTACTGGCGAAAATCTGAACTTTGCGCGAAAATTGGCCGGCGCCAGTCACCCTGGCGATAACCAAAATCATAAACAAATTCCTCTTTGACGGGCCGATAGCAATATTGGCCTTCTTTTTTTATGCCTTCAGCAGCTGCGGCAAATTGTCTTCGCCGTAGAGATGCAGTGCACCGACCGCCACCACATAGCGCCCGCGCGGCAACGCCAGCAGCAGCTCGCGCCAGTGCTGATTACGGTTGCGCATCAGAGTATCGTTCAGTTCACTGCTGAACGTAGTCGGCAGCGCCACCGGCTGACTGGCGGGCGGCGCATCCAGCCACCAGCTGATCATGGTTTGCAGCAGTCGCGCGTTGGTGTGCCAGTGTTCCAGCGTATCCAGCAGCAGCGCCAGGCCATCCTGCGGTAGTGATTTCAGCAACGCGATCTGCGTTTCCGGCCCTTCCAGCTCAATAATGCGTTTTCCTGCCGCCTGCGCTGCCTGCAGCAGCTGATAGTCAATACCGTACTGCGGTCGCAGCCCCAGCCGCTGCGCCTGCTGCGCCTGCAGCATCAGCGCAATTTGCCAGAACGGCAGGCTATCAAACAGCGCGATGTTCAGTGACAGCTCATCGCACAGCGCCGTCAGCTGCTGCAGCGTCTCTGGCGTCAGCCGCGTTGCCAGCGGCGGATATGCTTCACCCTCACTAAACGGTGAACTGCCGCGGGTAATATCCGCCTCTACCACCAGCGCATCGGCTTTCTGCAGCTGGCGCAGCAAGCCGGCCGGCAGCGGTTGCATATCGCGCGTGCCCATATGAATACTGCCAGCCAGATGCAGACGGCGGTCTCCGAGTCTGATATCCATGGCGGGCCAGCTGTAGCTGGCGGGGAACAGGCTGCTGGCCAGCTGTTGCAGGCGGTGCCACACACTGCGTCTCATGCCTTGTCCTTTTTAAGTCAAAAATCCATGCTAGCGATTTCGCTCAGCGAAAGACAGGGCAGAGGTTGCTATTGCCGCTGCGCCGGTTTAAAGCGCAGCAAACGGTTAGCATTGCTCACCACGGTGATCGACGACAGCGCCATGGCGGCACCGGCGACGATGGGGCTGAGCAGCACGCCGGTAAACGGATAGAGTACGCCGGCAGCAATCGGAATGCCCAGGCTGTTATAGACAAAGGCACCCAGCAGATTCTGCCGCATATTGCGCAGCGTGGCGTTGGCCATCGCCAGCGCGTCGGCCACGCAGTGCAGATCGTTGCGCATCAGCGCCATCGCCGCGGTTTCAACCGCCACATCGCTGCCGCCGCCCATGGCGATCCCCACATCCGCCTGCGCCAGCGCCGGGGCGTCGTTGATGCCATCGCCCACCATCACCACGCTGCACCCCTGCTGTTGCAGCTGCGCAATCGCCTGCGCTTTACCGTCCGGCAGCACGCCGGCGATCACCTCATCGATACCCGCTTCGGCAGCGATGGCTTCGGCAGTGGTCTGATGGTCACCGGTCAGCATGATCAGACGATAGCCCAACTGATGCAGCCGCTGTAGCGCCGCACGGCTCTCCGGACGCAGCTGGTCACGCAGGGCGATCAGGCCCAGCAGCTGCTGTTGATCCGCCAGCAGCACCGGCGTGGCGCCCTGCGCGGCGAGCCGCGCGATATCCTGCTGTGCGGCGCGCAGGTCGATGTGCTGCTCTTCCAGCAGCGCCGCATTGCCCAGCAGCAGCGTTCTGTCAGCGACAGTAGCACTCACGCCTTTGCCACGTATTGTACGAAATTGCGCAACGCGGGCATCACTGACGGTCGGTGCGGCGGCGACGATCGCCTTCGCCAGCGGATGCCCCGATCCCAGCTCCAGCTGGGCGGCCGCCTGCAATACCTGCTGACGATCCCAGTCGCTGTACAGCAGCACCTCGCTGACCTGCGGCGTACCCTGGGTCAGGGTGCCGGTTTTATCAAACACAATGGTGTCGACTTCACTGGCCCGCTGCAGCGCATCGGCATCGCGCACCAGCACGCCCAGCTCGGCAGCGCGGCCGACGCCCGCAATCACCGACATCGGCGTGGCTAAGCCCAGCGCACAAGGACAGGCGATAATCAACACCGTGGTGACAATCACCAGCGTATAGGCCAACTGCGGCTGCGGCCCGATAAAATACCAGACCGCTCCGCTGAGCAGGGCAATCGCCACCACCACCGGCACAAACACCGCCGAGATGCGATCGGCCAGCCGGCCCATTTCCGGCTTGCTGCTCTGCGCCTGACGCACCAGATTGATGATACGGGCCAGCGTGGTATGGCTGCCGGTGGCGCGGGCGGTGAACTGTAGCGATCCGTCCTGCACCAGCGTCCCGGCATAAATCTTATCGCCAGGACGGCGCGACTGCGGCAGCGCTTCGCCGGTGAGCATTGCTTCGTCAAGCCAGGCTTCGCCGCGGCTGACTTCGCCGTCCACCGGTACGCGATCGCCGGTGACCAGTTTGAGCGTCATGCCCGGTGTGATTTCGCTCAGCGGCAGCGGCTTTTCCCCTTCGGCAGTGATCACGCAGGCCTGCGCCGGGGTTAAATCCAGCAGCCGCTCCAGCGCCTGTGAGGCGCGCTGGCGCGCGCGCTGTTCCAGCGCATGGCCGAGGTTAATCAGGCCGATGATCATCACGCTGGCTTCAAAATAAAGGTGGCGCGCCTGCGGCGGGAAAAATGCCGGCCACAGCGCGACGCTCATTGAGTAGATCCAGGCCGCACCAGTACCGAGCGCCACCAGCGTGTCCATGGTGGCGGTAGCATGACGCAGGCTGCGCCACGCGCTGCGATAGAAGTGGCCGCCGGCAAGCGCCATCACCGCCAGCGTGACGGCACCGAGCACGCGCCAGAGCGTCTGATTGCTGTCGTTTAGCATCATGTGATCACCGAGCATGCCCCAGACCATCATCGGCACGCCGACGATCAGCGCCAGCGCCGCCTGCCAGCTAAAGCGGCGCATCGCCTGCTGTGCGCTGACCTGCTGGCGCTCGCGCCGGGTTTGTTCATCTTCGATCACTTCCGCAGAATAACCTGCCTCGTCTACGGCGCTGACCAGCGCTGAGGGTACGGCATCGCCCAGCACCAGCGCGCTGCGCTCACCCAGATTGACGCGCGCCTGGTTCACGCCGGGCACTTTCTGTAACGCCTGCTCGACGCGGCTGACGCAGCTGGCGCAGCTCATCCCGCCTATCAGCAGATGGTGCACCGCAAGATTCTCTTCTGCCGGCTGCGACTCCGTTGTCAGCGCCTCCGGCTGCGGCTCCTGAGCTGGCAACGGATCAGGCTTTGGGCTGGACGCCTCATTTTTCAGCGTGGCGTGATAACCAGCCTGCTCAACGGTGGCAATCAGATCGCTGGCGCTGGCTGCGCCGGTGACGCGCGCTTCCTGCTGCGTTACCTCGGCCTGTTCCACATCGCTGCGCTGCTCCAGCGCCTCTTTAACGCGTTTAACACAGTGGCCACAGGACAAACCGTCCAGAGCCAGTAATTGTGTGTGTGACATCATCAACTCCTCGTTTATCAGGTTTGACTCGCTGCAAGGTTTGCATTAGTTATAAAGCCTAAACCTTCCATTCAGGGGAAGGTCAAGGGGCAGAGATGAACATCAGCGATGTAGCAAAAAAAACCGGGCTGACCAGCAAAGCGATTCGTTTTTACGAACAGAAAGGGGTGGTTACGCCGCCGTTACGCAGTGACAACGGCTATCGCAGTTATGGCGCGCACCACCTGGATGAGCTCAATTTTCTGCGCCAGGCGCGGCAGGTGGGCTTCACGCTCGAGGAGTGTCGCGAACTGGTCGCGCTGTTTAATAACCCGGCGCGCCACAGTGCCGATGTTAAAGCGCGCACCCTGCAGAAGGCGGATGAGATCGCGGCGCACATTGAAGAGCTGCACGCGATGCGCGCGCGTCTGCTGGAACTGGCTGCAGCCTGCCCGGGCGATGACGGTGCCGAATGTCCCATCATCAATCACCTGGCGGGCTGCGGTCATCAGGAGGGTGGCAAACGCGGCTGAATCAGCAGCGTGATGCCTGACACGCCGGTCACGATCACCGGTGTGCCCGCCGGCAAATCTTCCTGCGCCTGCACGCGCCAGCTGCTGTCACCAATGCGCACATGACCGACGCCGTCTTTTAGCGCACTGTCTAACGTCAGGTGCTGGCCAATCAGCTGGCTGCCGCGCTGATTGAGCGTATTGGGCTGCTGCGCACTTTCGCGAAAGCGCATCCAGCGATACCAAAGAAATACGCACAGCAGCGTCAGAGTGGCGAACAGCATGCCCTGGCTGGTCCACGAGAACGGAAACAGCCACTCAATGATCCCGACCAGCACCGCCGCCACGCCGCTCCACAGCAGGTAACCGCTGGTGCCGAGCATCTCCGCAGCCAGCAGTAAACCGCCCAGCGTGAGCCAGAACCAGTGCGGATGCGCAATCAGCTCCATCAGCATCACGGTTTGCGCTCCTGACGGCTCTCTTTCAGCAGCTCGCTGATACCGGCCACCGAGCCGAGCAGGCTGCTGGCGTCGAGTGGCATCATCACCACTTTGCTGTTATTCGCTTCGCCAATTTTTTGCAGCGCATCGGTGTATTTCTGCGCCACAAAGTAGTTAATCGCCTGGATATCTCCGGCAGAGATAGCTTCTGACACCATTCGCGTGGCGTTGGCCTCGGCTTCGGCCTGACGCTCGCGCGCTTCCGCCTGCAAAAAGGCGGAGGTACGTTCGCCTTCCGCTTTAAGGATTTGCGACTGCTTATCGCCCTCGGCGCGCAGGATGGCCGCCTGGCGTACGCCTTCGGCGGCAAGAATATCGGCGCGTTTGGTACGCTCGGCTTTCATCTGCGCGTTCATGGCCGCTATCAGTTCCTGCGGCGGGCGCACGTCGCGGATTTCAATACGGGTGATTTTTACCCCCCACGGATTGGTCGCTTCATCAACAATGTGCAGCAGACGGGTATTAATGTTATCGCGCTGCGACAGCATCTCATCCAGCTCCATGCCGCCGAGCACGGTGCGGATATTGGTCATGGTGAGGTTGATGATGGCCAGCTCAAGATTGCTGACTTCATAAGCGGCGCGCGCCGAATCCACCACCTGAATAAAGCACACTGCATCGATGGTGACGTTGGCGTTATCTTTGGAGATTATCTCCTGCGAGGGGATATCGAGGACCTGCTCCATCATATTGATCCGGCGACCAATACGATCCATGAACGGCACGACTAAATTCAGGCCGGGCGGCAACGTTTTGGTGTAGCGGCCAAAGCGCTCCACCGTCCACTGGTAGCCCTGTGGCACAATTTTGACACCGGCCCACACGGTAACCAGCGCGAGCACGATGATGACGGGAATCACTGTTAACATATAACCTCCTGGCTGTCAGATTGTCGGGCCGAGTCGCTTCGGCCCGTTTACCGCGCGGTACCGGTCAGTACAGCAGCGAGTAGAGCTGGCGACGATAGCGCGAGGCGAGGGCATCGCCGGTGCCGAGGGCCGCCAGAATCTCCTGGAACATTTTGCGCACTTCGCCGTCACCGGCGCTGAGATCGCGCTTCAGAAAACCTAACAACAGCTCCAGCGCTTCTTCATTGCGGCCCACCTGATGCAGCTGTAACGCAAGTTTAGCAGCCAGACCGGCATTGTCCGGTTCGCTTGCCATCTGCTCCTGCAGCTGCTGGATCTCCGGCGTGTCGGCGGCCTGTTTCAGCAGGTCGATTTGCGAAATCAGGCTCTGATAGCGCGTATCCTGATCCTGCAATGGCACCACAGCCAGCACCGCTTCGGCTTCTTCGCTGCGGTTCAGTGTAATCAGGACTTCTGCCAGCAGAAAACCGATTTCACTGTTCTGATTGCTCAGCTGCCAGGCGTCTTTCAGCAGCGGTAGCGCATCCAGCGGCTTGCCTTCCTGCATCAGCTGCATCGCCTGCTGCGCCTTTAACTCCTCTTCACGCGGCAGGACTTTCTCCAGCAGCGCGCGAATTGCCTCTTCCGGCTGCGGGCCCTGGAAGCCATCGACCGGCTGGCCGTTCTGGAACAGGTAGACGGTCGGCAGAGAGCGCAGACCAAACTGCGATGCCACCAGCTGCTCTTTATCGCAATCCAGCTTCGCCAGAATAAACTGGCCGGCGTACTCCTGTGCCAGACGTTCCAGCACCGGCGTCAGCTGCTGGCAGTGCTGGCTGCGCTCCGACCAGAAGTAGAACAGTACCGGCAGCTGCATTGATTGCTCCAGCGTCTGCTGCAGGTTGGATTCGTTGATGTCGATAATCAAAGCGTGTGACATGAATACGTCTCTTGGCAGAAAGTGTGTTGAGGATATGGGGGCAAACGCCCCGGCTTCAAGTTCAATTCTGGCTTGCAGTTTAGTTACTGCGTAAAATGCGATCCAGCATCCAGCCCGGCAGCAGTCGCTTGAGCAGACTCATCGCCCAGGCGACCAGCGTCACCGGATAGCGCAGGCGCGGATGTTTACTCTCCAGCGCATGCCGCAGTTTCGGCAGAATCGCTTCCGGCGGCAGGCTAAAGCGTGCGGCGATACCGGGGTTGCGCACGGGCTTATCGCGTTCGCCCTGCTGCACGTTTTCGGTAAACCGGGTGGTAATCGGGCCCGGCTCAATCAGGCTGACGCGCACGCCGCTGGGGCGTACTTCCATGCGCAGCGCATCGCTCCACGCCTCCAGCGCCCATTTACTGGCGGCATAAGCGCCGCGGCCCGGCGTGGAAATCAGGCCGAGCACCGAGCTGGTGTTGATAATCCGCCCGTCGCCGCTATTTTGCAGCGCCGGCAACAGGCGCAGCGTCAGCTGGTGGGTGCCGAAAAAGTTGGTGGAGAATTGCTGCTCCAGCTGCTGACGCGACACGCTGGTCAGCGGACCGTACTGGCCGAAGCCGCCGTTATTGAACAGCCCGTGCAGGCAGTGATCGGTGAGGGCCAGCACGCGATCGGCGGCGGCATCCACACTGGCCGGATCGTCAAGATCCAGCAGGATGCCGGTGAAGCCGAGCTCATCCATGCGCGCCACATCGTCAGCACGGCGACAGGCGGCCAGCACGCGATAGCCGCGCGCCAGCAGATCGTTGGCCGCCACCAGACCGATGCCGCTGGAGCAGCCGGTAATTAATACAGACTTTTGCATATCTTTACCTGTCATTGGGCTCGTCGCGGCGTTAATCATGCTTAACTAGCGGAGCCAGTTGTTCAGCCATCAGGTTGGCGATAAACGGCTGCGCATCCGGATTGGGGTGAATACCGTCCTGCTGCATCCACTCCGGCTTCAGATAAACCTGCTCCATAAAGAACGGTACCAGCGGAATATGATACTGCTGCGCGAGGCGCGGATAGAGCGCGCTGAACGCGTCGGTGTAGCGTCGGCCATAATTAGCCGGCAGACGAATTTGCATCAGCAGCGGCTGGGCGTTAGCGGCTTTGACCTGATCGATAATTTTACTCAGATCCTGCGCGATGTTTTGCGGCGGGAAGCCGCGCAGCCCATCGTTACCGCCCAATTCGATTAACACCCACTGCGGCTGATGCTGTTTTAATAGGCCCGGCAACCGCGCCAGCCCCTGACCGGCGGTATCACCGCTGATGCTGGCGTTAACCACTTTGGGCTGCTGTTGCCAGGTTTTGTCGAGCAGGCTCGGCCAGGCGGCGGTGGCGGACATGCGATAGCCGGCACTCAGGCTATCGCCGAGAATCAGCAGGGTATCGGCGGCGGCGATGCGCGACACCAGCAGCAGCAATAACAACAGGAAGGAATAATGCCAGCGGAAAACATTGTTGCAGTTCATCATCTTACTAAGTCCGTCGGTCAGGGAGAGCATCAACTGACCATCCTTACCGGAGTTGAGCTGGTTGTCAAACCAGCCGAGACGCTGGCGCTGATCGGCGAGTCGGGATCCGGGAAATCCACCCTGCTGGGTATTCTCGCCGGACTGGATGATGGCAGCAGCGGCGAAGTGCATCTGCTGGGCCAGCCGCTGCACCAGATGAACGAAGAGCAGCGCGCCGCGTTACGTGCGCTTGAGGTCGGCTTTGTGTTTCAGTCCTTTATGCTGGTGCCCACGCTCAACGCGCTGGAGAACGTGCAGCTTCCGGCACTGCTGCGCGGAGACAGCGATCGCGACAGTCGCGCGCAGGCCACTGAATTACTGACGCAGCTCGGACTGAAAGATCGTCTGCACCATCTGCCGGCCCAGCTCTCCGGCGGCGAACAGCAGCGCGTGGCGCTGGCACGCGCCTTCAGCGGCCGTCCCGGCCTGCTGTTTGCCGATGAGCCGACCGGTAACCTCGATCGCAAAACCGGCGATCGCATCGCCGATCTGCTGTTTTCGCTCAACCGCGATTTCGCCACCACGCTGATTCTGGTGACGCACGATGAGCAGCTGGCGGCACGCTGCGATCGTCGCCTGCGGCTGCGCGACGGCAAGCTGTGGGAGGAAGCATGATCTGGCGCTGGTTCTGGCGCGAGTGGCGTTCGCCCTCGCTGCTGATTGTCTGGCTGGCGCTGACGCTGGCGGTGGCCTGCGTGCTGGCTCTGGGCTCCATTAGCGATCGCATGGAGAAAGGGCTGAGCCAGCAGAGCCGTGACTTTATGGCCGGCGACCGCACGCTGCGCAGCAGTAAACCGGCACCGGATGCGTGGCTGGACAAAGCGCGCGAAGAGGGGCTGGCGGTCAGCCGGCAGCTCAGCTTTATGACCATGACCTTTGCGCAGGAGACGCCGCAGCTGGCCGATGTCAAAGCGGTCGATGATGCGTACCCGATGTTCGGCACCCTGCAGACGGATCCGCCCGGCCTGCGTCCGGTGGCCGGAACGGTGCTGGCCGCACCGCGTCTGCTGGCGCTGCTTAACCTTAAGGTCGGTGACCACATTGACGTGGGCGATACCACGCTGCGCATTGCCGGCGAAGTGATTCAGGAGCCGGACGGCGGATTTAATCCGTTTCAGACGGCGCCACGTTTGCTGATGAACCTTGCTGACGTGGAGAAAACCGGCGCCATCCAGCCCGGTAGCCGGCTGAGCTGGCGCTATAAGTTCTCCGGCGAGGCGGCACCGCTGGCGCGCTATGATCGCTGGATTCAGCCGCAATTGCAGGCCGGCGAGCGCTGGATCAGCGTGGAGAATTCCGAGGATGCGCTGGGCCGCTCAATGCAGCGTGCGCAGCAGTTCCTGTTGCTCTCGGCGCTGTTAACCCTGCTGCTGGCGATTGCCGCAGTGGCGGTCGCCATGAGTCATTACTGCCGCAGCCGTTACGATCTGGTGGCGGTGCTGAAAACGCTGGGCGCCACGCGTAAATCGCTGCAGCGGCTGATTATCGGTCAGTGGCTGGCCGTGCTGCTGCTGGCGGCCATCGCCGGCAGTGCGCTGGGGCAGGGCATTGAAGTCGCGCTGCTGATAATGCTTAAACCGGTGCTGCCCGCCGCTTTACCGGCTGCCAGCGTCTGGCCGTGGCTGTGGGCGATTGGCGCGCTGGTGGTGATCTCGCTGCTGGTCGGGTTGCGTCCGTACCGTCTGCTGATGGCCACACAGCCGCTGCGCGTGCTGCGTCGTGATGCAGTAGCCACGCTATGGCCGCTGCGTATTTATCTGCCGGTGATGGCGCTGGTGGTGGTGGCACTCCTTGCGCTGCTGATGGGCGGCAGCAAAATGCTGTGGGCGCTGCTGGCTGGCGTGGTGATGCTGGCACTGCTGCTGGCGCTGCTCGGCTGGGGCACGCTCCTGCTGCTGCGCAGACTGGTGGTGCGTAATCTGGCGCTGCGCCTGGCGATCAACCGTCTGTTGCGTCAGCCCGCCATGACGCTCAGCCAGCTGGCGGCGTTTTCGCTCTCCTTTATGCTGCTGGCGTTATTGCTGGTGATGCGCGGCGATCTGCTCGATCGCTGGCAGCAGCAATTACCGGCGGATGCGCCCAACTATTTTCTGCTCAATCTGACCCAGCAGCAGGTGCCGCAGGTAGACGAGTTCCTGCGGCAGCATCAGGTTAACGCCGGAACCTTCTATCCGATCGTAAGGGCGCGACTCACGGAACTGAACGGCAAGCCGGCCGATCCCAGGCTGGATAACGCGCTGAATCGCGAGCTCAATCTGACGTGGCAGGCGGAGCGTCCGGACCATAATCCGCTGGTGGCCGGCAGCTGGCCACCGAAAGCCGGTGAAGTCTCGATGGAGGTCGAGCTGGCTGACCGTCTGGGCGTCAGGCTCGGCGACAGGCTGACTTTTAGCGGCGATACCCAGCAGTTCAGCGCGACGATCACCAGTCTGCGCAAGGTCGACTGGGAGAGCCTGCGGCCAAACTTCTTCTTTATCTTCCCGCCGGGCGCGCTCGATCAGCAGCCGCAAACCTGGCTGACCAGCTTCCGCATGGCGAACGATCCCGCGCTGCTGGCGCAGCTCAACCGCGCGTTCCCGACGCTGAGCCTGCTGGATGTCGGCAGCATGCTGAAGCAGATTGGACAGGTGCTGGCGCAGGTGAGCCAGGCGCTGGAGATCATGGTGATCCTGGTGACGGTTTGCGGTGTGTTGCTGCTGCTGGCGCAGATCCAGGTCGGCATGCGCCAGCGCCGGCAGGAGCTGGTGGTGTATCGCACGCTCGGTGCCAGCCAGCGCCTGCTGCGCGGCACGCTATGGTGTGAGTTTGCGCTGCTTGGCGTGGTCGCCGGAATCGCGGCGGCGCTGGGGGCGGAAGCGGCACTGTGGGGACTTCAGCGTAAGATTTTTGATTTCCCGTGGCAGCCGGACTGGACGCTGTGGCTGGCGCTGCCGCTGTGCGGCGCGGTGCTGCTGTCGCTGTGCGGCGGCTGGCTGGGTGTCCGCTTATTGAAGGGGAAAGCGCTGTTCAGACGGTTTGATGCTGCCTGATGCCCTCACCCCAGCCCTCTCCCACGGGAGAGGGAGCTGATCGAGCCCGTATGCGTGATTCTGCACTTCAGGACGTTCAGGTGAGTGTCAAACGGAAAAATCGCAGCGCATGATTCCCTCTCCCACGGGAGAGGGAGCCGATCGAGCCCGTATGCGTGATTCTGCACTTCAGAACGTTCAGGTAAGCGTCAAACGGAAAAATCGCACCGCATAATTCCCTCTCCCTGTGGGAGAGGGCAGGGTGAGGGGAATACCGCAGAACTACAGCTTCGCCACGGCCCATGCAATGCCGCTCGCATAGGCATCAGGCAGCAGCGGTACCAGCGCATTGAGTGCGGCGGTGAGGCGTGCCGGATCGCTGTCGGTCAGATTCAGGTGGCCGACCTTACGTCCGGCGCGGACTTCTTTGTCGTACCAGTGCAGATGCACCAGCGGCTGCTGCAGCCAGTCGGTATTGAGGTCGGCGCCAATCAGGTTGACCATCACCGACGGCGCAAACATCACCGGCTGCGGCAGCGGCAGACCGAGCACGGCACGCAGGTGCAGTTCAAACTGGCTGATTGAGGCGCCATTCTGCGTCCAGTGGCCGCTGTTGTGCACGCGCGGTGCCAGCTCATTGATCAGCAAGCCCTGCGGTGTGACGAAACACTCCATCGCCATCACGCCCACATACTTCAGCTCATGCATGATCGCGCTCAGCATCGCTTCTGCCTGCTGCTGTTGCGCGGCATCAGCCTGCGGGAAGGCAACGCTGGTACGCAGAATGCCGTCCTGATGCAGGTTGTGCGTCAGCGGATAAAACACCGTGCGGCCATCGTGCCCGCGCGCGCCCACCAGCGAGACTTCACCGCTGAAGTTAATACCCTGCTCAACGATGCACTCGCCGTAGCACTCATCCGGCAGCGTTGCGGTTTCGTCGGCGCGCAGGCGCCACTGGCCGCGGCCGTCATAGCCGCCGGTGCGGCGCTTGACGATCGCCAGCTCGCCCAGCGTGCTGAATACCGCCGGCCACTCGCTTTTATCAGCCAGTAACTGCCATGGCGCGGTTGCCAGGTTGAGCTGATCGAGCAGCTGCTTTTGCGTCAGGCGATCGGCGAGGCGCGGAAAAATATCACGGTTGACGAACGCCGGATGGTTAGCCAGCTCGCGCGTCAGCGCGGTTTCCGGCCAGCGCTCGATTTCCGCGGTGATCACGCTTTGCGCGATCGGCAGTGCCGACGGCTCCGCGTCCAGTCCGACCGGATACACGGCGATGCCCAGCGGCTCGCCCGCCTGGCGCAGCATGCGGCCCAGCTGACCGTTGCCGAGTACGCAAACTGGCTTCATGCGTCCTCCCGCGGATCCGGATTATTCAGCACTTCATCGGTCTGGCTCTGACGCCAGGCGGCCAGGCGTGCAGCCAGCTCGCGATCGTGAATCGCCAGGATCTGCGCCGCCAGCAGTGCGGCGTTGGCGGCACCGGCTTTACCGATGGCCAGCGTACCGACTGGAATGCCGCGCGGCATCTGTACGATGGAGTAGAGGCTATCCACGCCGCTCAGTGCTGCGCTCTGTACCGGTACGCCCAGCACCGGCAGAAGGGTTTTCGCCGCCAGCATGCCTGGCAGGTGCGCCGCACCGCCGGCACCGGCGATGATCACCTGAAAACCGTTGTCGGCTGCGCGCTCTGCGAAGCTGAACAGCTTATCTGGCGTTCGGTGCGCAGAGACCACTTCAACGTGGAACGGGACATCCAGGCTGTTAAGGATTTCCTCGGCGAACTGCATGGTAGCCCAGTCACTTTTGGAACCCATGACGATGGCGATACGGGCCGGGGCGGCGTTGGATGACATGCGGTCAACTCCTGTGAATAATCAAACGAACCTGGCCGGGCGGGCAGGTAAAGAAGGGCACAGAGAATAGCACGAGACAGCGGCAAGGAAAACGGTTGCGTGGGCGGAAAACCGGCATTTCCGCCGCAAACAATCAGAAAGGAAATTCGATCAACTGCACGCCCTGTGCGTCCAGCTGAATCATCGATCCGCGCTCATGCCACGCGCCCAGCACCGCGCGTTGCGCTGGCGTGCCGGCGAGCTCGAACTGATGAATCGCCGGGCGATGGGTGTGGCCGTGAACCAGGATCGACACCTGCTGGCGCGTCATCGCCGCGGCTACTGCCTGCGGGTTGACGTCCATGATGCTCAGTGACTTGTGCTGGTTGGCCTGCTTGCTGTCGGCCCGCATCCGCGCAGCAATGCGCATGCGCAGACGCAACGGCAGCGCGAGAAACAGCCGCTGCAGCCAGCGCTGATGGACTTTGGCGCGAAAACGCTGATAACCTTGATCGTCCGTACACAGCGTGTCGCCATGCATCATCAGCACGCGCTGACCATAGCGCTCCAGCACCTGCTCTTCGGGCAGCAGCGTCATGCCGCTGGCGCGGGCGAACTGTTGACCTAACAGGAAGTCGCGATTGCCGTGAATAAAGAATTTTGGCACCGGCAGGGCACGCAGGGCGTCGGCGATCTGCTGATGCAGCGGATTAGGATCGTCATCGCCAATCCAGGCTTCAAACAGATCGCCAAGGATGTAAAGCGCATCACACTGCTGCGCTTCCCCCTGCAAAAAATGCAGAAAACCGGCAGTGATTGCCGGTTCTTCCTGACACAGATGTAAATCTGCGATAAACAGCGTGCGCGACATTACTCGCTGACGGTCACTTTCTGGATGATCACGTCATCAACCGGCACGTCCTGGTGCATGCCGCTGCGGCCGGTTTTCACTGCTTTGATTTTTTCGACCACGTCCATGCCTTCAACCACTTCAGCAAACACGCAGTAACCCCAGCCCTGCAGGCTTTCGTCACGGAAGTTCAGGAAGTCGTTATCGGCAACGTTGATGAAGAACTGTGCGGTAGCCGAGTGAGGTGCCTGGGTACGCGCCATCGCCAGCGTGCCTTTGGTGTTTTTCAGGCCGTTATTGGCTTCGTTGCGGATGTCTGCTTTGGTGGCTTTCTGCTTCATGCCCGGCTCGAAACCGCCGCCCTGAATCATGAAACCGTTGATCACGCGGTGAAAAATGGTGTTGTCGTAGAAACCTTCACGGCAGTAGTCCAGGAAGTTCTGTACGGTAGCCGGCGCTTTGTCATCGAAGGTTTTGATTACGATATCGCCATGGTTCGTCTGGAAAGTGACCATTATATTCGTCCTGTGGAGGTTGTCGTCAGTATCAACTGCCGCACCGGCAAGGCGGCGGGGCATTTTTGTAGACGCCTCTTATATCACAATTTCCAATAACGCGTCAGTAAGGCAACGGCAGTTGCGAAGCGAGCGATGCACAAGTCGGAAAAATACGGCACAATAACCGGCTACATCAAGAAGGCGTATCCCGCACACGTAAACAACGGAATCGTTCAATGCTAAAGATCTATAACACCCTGAGTCGCCAGAAAGAGGAATTTAAACCCATTCATGCCGGTGAAATCGGTATGTACGTGTGTGGAATCACGGTTTACGACCTCTGTCATATCGGCCATGGGCGTACCTTTGTGGCATTCGACGTGGTCGCGCGTTACCTGCGTTACGTGGGCTATAAGCTGAAATACGTGCGTAATATCACTGACATCGATGACAAGATCATTAAACGTGCCAACGAAAACGGGGAAAGCATCGAAACGCTGACCAACCGGATGATCGCCGAAATGCACAAAGATTTTGCCGCGCTGGGTATTCTGCCGCCGGATCTCGAGCCACGCGCCACGCGCCACATCGCGGAGATCATCGAACTGGTCGGCAAGCTGATCGATCGCGGCCATGCCTACGTGGCGGATAATGGCGACGTGATGTTTGATGTGCTGAGCGATAAAGATTACGGCGCACTGTCGCGTCAGGATCTCGAACAGCTGCAGGCCGGCGCGCGCGTGGAAGTGGCGGAAGTGAAGCGCAACCCGATGGACTTTGTGCTGTGGAAAATGTCCAAGGCTGATGAGCCGGCGTGGAACTCACCGTGGGGCAACGGCCGCCCGGGCTGGCACATTGAGTGCTCGGCGATGAACTGCAAACAGCTTGGCACCCATTTCGACATCCACGGCGGCGGTTCAGACCTGATGTTCCCGCACCATGAAAATGAAGTGGCGCAGTCGACCTGTGCACACGATGGCCCATACGTGAACTACTGGATGCACTCCGGCATGGTGATGGTTGACCGGGAAAAGATGTCGAAATCGCTCGGCAACTTCTTCACCGTGCGCGATGTGCTGCAGCACTACGATGCGGAAACCGTGCGCTACTTCCTGATGTCCGGCCACTATCGCAGCCAGCTCAACTACGGCGAAGATAACCTGAATCAGGCACGCGCGGCGCTGGAGCGCCTTTACACCGCGCTGCGCCATACCGATGCCAGCGCGACGCCGGCCGGCGGTGAGGCGTTTGAAGCCCGCTTCCGTACCGCCATGGACGATGATTTCAACACGCCGGAAGCTTACTCGGTGCTCTTCGATATGGCGCGTGAAGTCAATCGCCTGAAGGGTGAAGATAAAGCCGCCGCCGATGCGCTGGCCGCAAAACTGCGTCAGCTGGCCGATGTACTGGGCATTCTGCAGCAGGATCCGGAGCAGTTCCTGCAGAGTGGCGCACAGGTGAATGCCGATGAAGTGGCGGAGATTGAACACTGGGTGAAAACCCGCGCCGATGCGCGTGCTGCAAAAGACTGGGCGCAGGCGGACATCGCACGTGACAAGCTGAACGAGCTGGGCGTCATCGTGGAAGATGGCCCGCAGGGGTCAAGCTGGCGCCGTAAATAACAAAAAGGGCGAACTGCGGTTCGCCCTTTTTATCACCAGCGATCAACGGGTGTAGGGTGCGCATTCATGCGCACCTGGCTAATCAGGCCACAACCGTTACGCGCTGACCGGCAAACTCAACCGTCTGACCGGGAAAAATCTTGCAGCGCTTACGCGTCTCGATGGCACCATCAACGCGCACTTCGCCTTCGTCGATCACCGCTTTGGCCTGCGCGCCGCTCTCCACCCAGCCTTCCAGCTTCAGCAGATCGCACAAATCAACGTGCGCATGTTTACCCAGTGAAAAACTCGCCATTATGCCTGCTCCATGTCGTGATACTGTTCGCACGCCAGCAGCGTGTTCTCGATCAGCGTGGCGACCGTCATCGGGCCAACGCCACCCGGTACAGGCGTGATGTAAGCCGCGCGCTCAGAGGCTGACGCAAAATCCACATCACCAACCACTTTGCCGCTTTCCAGCCGGTTAATACCGACATCAATCACAATCGCACCCGGTTTGATCCAGTCGCCCGGGATAAAGCCCGGCTTACCGACTGCCACTACCAGCAGGTCGGCATGCTCAACGTGATGGCGCAGATCTTTAGTGAAACGGTGCGTGACAGTGGTGGTGCAGCCGGCCAGCAGCAGCTCCATGCTCATCGGGCGACCAACGATATTTGATGCGCCAACCACCACGGCGTTCAGGCCGTAGGTATCGATGTTATAGCGCTCCAGCAGCGTCACGATGCCGCGTGGCGTACACGGACGCAGCTTAGGGGCGCGCTGGCACAAACGACCGACGTTATAAGGATGGAAGCCATCGACGTCTTTATCCGGCGTGATGCGCTCTAGCACTTTGACATTATCGATCCCGGCCGGCAGCGGCAGCTGCACCAGAATGCCATCGATAGCGTCGTCATTGTTCAGCTCATCGATCACATCCAGCAGTTCAGCTTCACTGGTGCTGGCGGGCAGGTTATAAGCGCGCGAGACAAAACCGACCTCTTCGCAGGCGCGGCGTTTGTTAGCGACATAGATCTGCGATGCCGGGTTTTCACCGACCAGCACTACGGCCAGGCCAGGGGCGCGTTTACCGGCAGCGAGACGCTGCTGCACTTTTTCGGCAACCTCAAGGCGCACCTGCTGCGCAATCGTTTTACCGTCAATAATTTTTGCTGCCATCAGAGAGGAAATCCATCTGTAGAGAGTTAAATCGGGGATGGCGCCTATTCTGTCAGAAGCGCGTGCGGCTGTCAGTCACAGATTCGTTTACGCGACCGGTTTCCCAATTTTTCGCCGTGGCGCGCGCCAGGCTTAGCGCGTATTATGCCCGCCAGGCAATGATGTGGAACACGTGATGATTTGGTTGATGCTCGCCACGCTGGCGATAGTGTTTGTTGTGGGATTTCAGCTGCTGACCGCCGGTTCGCGCCACGCCGCGCAGGCGCTCAGCAAGCGGCTGCAACTGCCGCCGGTGCATGTTGAATCGCTGCTTGCACAGATGGGCAAAGAGGCGGCAAATGAGTTCACCGATTACATTCGCGGCGACAACGAAGTGCACCTCAATAATGGCGCGGCAGTGCTGCTGATCTGGCAGGTGCTGATTGTCGATGGCAGCGATGAGAACGCGCAGCGCTGGCATCACATTCTGACGAAGGCGGGGTTCTCCGCTCTGATTTCACGTCAGCAGCTGTTGCTGGCGCTGGGATTCCTGCGCCAGCTGGAGCCGGACAGCCAGGAGCTGAATGCGTTACGCGAGCAGTATAATGCGCGCTTCACGCCGCAGGGGATTGAACTGGAAGGGGAATCCGCGGAGGTGAGTAATCTGGTCTCACTGAGCGAGTAGCGTCAGCGTCATTAAGGCGAATTGTTCATTCCCTCGACACTCTGCCGTCCGTTGGCGGCAAAAACGTTGACGCGCCAGCGTGCCGACGTATAATCCGACGCATCTTCTATGCGCCCTTAGCTCAGCTGGATAGAGCACCGGCCTTCTAAGCCGTAGGTCACAGGTTCGAATCCTGTAGGGCGTGCCATTCTCTCTTCTTCTAGCATCTCCTGAAGTCTACAAAATCCCTTAAAAACAAGCATTTTATCTAAATCAGCGTCTGCTGAGGCATAGCCTTATCTGCTGGAATCTACATCATTCTGGGGGTACATTTGGGGGTATCTCCCGTTCAATGAAATGAGATACCCCCAAAATGAAGCTAAACGCCCGTCAGGTCAGCGCTGCCAGACCCAAAGATAAACCCTACAAACTGTCCGATGGCGGTGGGTTATATTTGCTCGTTCATCCCGGCGGCTCACGTTACTGGCGGCTGAAGTACCGCTTCTCAGGCAAAGAAAAACTGTTATCACTGGGGGTATATCCTGAGGTCCCGCTTGCTGATGCCCGGGCAAAACGTGACGAGGCGAAGCGCCTGCTCGCTGCAGGACAGGATCCGGGCGAGGTTAAACAGGCTGAAAAGCAGGCACAGCGTGTAGCCGTCACCAACAGTTTCGAAGAGCTGGCTCTGGAGTGGCATGCGCACAAGCGTGAGGGCTGGTCTCAGGGCTATGCGGACGACATTCTCGAATATCTGCGCAAAGATGTTTTCCCCTGGATTGGCAGGCGTGCCATTACTGAAATCAAAACGACCGACATGCTTTCCGTACTGCGTAAGATGGAACAGCGTGGCGTTCTGGATAAGCTGAAGAAAACCCGGCAGGCATGCCGACAGATTTTCACCTATGCAGTGATTACCGGCAGGGCAGAACAGAATCCTGTTACCGATCTCGCCGGCGCACTGAAAGCGCCAAAGCAAAAGCATTTCCCTCATCTCACCGCTGACCAGTTAGGTGACTTCCTGCGCGCGCTCAGCGGCTATACAGGCAGCAGAGTGACGCAGTATGCCACAAGGCTGCTGATGCTGACCGGCACGCGCACGATTGAATTACGGGCGGCTGAATGGGCTGAATTCGATCCGGATAAAGCCCTGTGGCAGATTCCGGCGGCGCGAATGAAGATGCGTCGCCCGCATATCGTTCCGCTGTCCAGTCAGGCGCTGGCTTTGCTTGAAGAGCTAAAACAGCTGACCGGGCGCGGTCGCTTTGTTTTTCCCGGGCGTAATGACGCAGGAAAAACAATGAGCGAAGCCAGTATCAATCAGGTGATCAAGCGCATCGGTTATCACGGAAAAGCCACCGGGCACGGCTTCCGTCACACCATGAGCACGATTCTTCATGAGCGGGGCTACAACACGGCGTGGATTGAAACGCAGTTGGCTCATGCTGATAAAAATACTATCCGGGGGGTCTATAACCATGCCCAGTATCTGGAGGGGCGCCGGGCAATGCTTCAGTGGTATGCCGACTTTCTCGAATCGCAGGAAAAGGCAACAACCCGAATTCCGGCAGGCATGCCTCAGAGTACGGATGGCTGGCTCTGAACGAACCCGTAGACCCATTGAGTAGACGATAGTAGACTTTATAAGAACAAAAAACAGCCAGCCAGTGTGGTGGCTGAAATCAGAAAACGTTTGAACATCTGCCCCCTCATCTACTCACTATCGCTGACGAATGCTGTGCGTCATATGCAAAAGATTAACTTCGAAGAACTGGATAAAGAACACGCTGAAGCCGTGCATTTCACGGATGCCATTGAGGTTATTGCTGAAGCCAGCAAACGCACAATGTGTGAGGGTGCACTGTTGATGGTGAGGGCTATGCGAGCCTTTAAAGGTGAATATCCTCATAACCTGTGTGAGTTTCGCTTTTACCGCTATTCGCGTGACCAGGGCTTTACATCCGATAAAGACCTGGAAAATAAAAGTTTAAAATTTCTCAGCAAAATTGCGAGCGGGTGTAAGTTTCCTCAGGCATCCGCTGGGTTTGGTTCCGATATTTATCTGGTGGACGGGTTCCAGATATACGAAGGGTTCTATTTCAAAAAAACAGAGCTGATCCTTTTTCTGCTCCATAATGACATGGCTGTTCCCGTCGAATTCTCCGACGGTCTCTCTGCTGCGATTAAGCTCTACGAGCAATATAAGAAACTGAGTCGTAAAGGGGCGGATAATGCATCAGCCGATCCCCTGTCGGCTGACGAAGCTATAACTGCTCTGGCCGCTGAGCCTGTGAAATGGGGGCGTTTCGCTGGTAAGGAAACGGCGCTGATGATGATTGCTGGTCTGGCTGTAGCTCTTGAACAATCCGGCGGTCGTTATTTGAGAGGGGCCAGACTGAACAAGAGTGCAGTCGTTGAAGCCGCGAGAAAGGCGATCAATGAGTATGGAAAGGGGACAGAGATAACCAGTAAAGCGATGACAGATTTACTCAGAGCGGCGCTGAAAAGCCATATTGTTAAAACAGAACCCTGAACACTTCCAGTTTCGGCCCATCAAGCCGGAGAGACTTCCAAAACTGTTTCTGCAGACTTCCAAATCGGCTTTCACTTCAGGAATGCCAGCAAAACACTTCCAGTTCGTTTGTTTACACTTCCAGTTATTTCACCTCTGCTTCCACATCTCCCTCTTTTTTCTTGCTGAAATAGTCCTGTAAACCACACGAGGAATCAGGAGGTCACTATGTCTGAATCACTTATCCGCCTGTCAGAAGTTCAGCGTCGCACGGGCTACAGCAAAGCCTGGCTGTATCGCCTGATGAGTGAAAAACGTTTCCCTTTGCCAGTCAAAATTGGCGCCCGCGCGATTGCGTTTATCGAAAGCGAAATCGATGCGTGGATCGAAGAACGCATCAATGCCTCACGCTCAGCTACACCACCTTCAAACGCCGATAAAACCCAACACAACGGGAGCGCAAATGCATGTAAATCCTCTTCTACACCTGAAAGAAAATAAATTGCGCGCTCTTGCGATGGATTAATTGCACTATCACCCTCGCTGTCGCGGCGGCTCTGATTAAAGACTGATTTGGAGCAAAAGAAATGATTGGTAAAAAAATGACTGCCTTAACTGGCAGTGCCCAGACTCACCCTTCATCCAGCCATAAGGCGGCTCCGGGGGACAGAGCAGAGAACATTGCAGTTATCAAGGCGGCCATTGCCAGAACTGGTCAGCCTTTGGTTTCTATACCTCTGGACTGGAGCTCTTTGCGAATGATGCGCTTTATCCATGCAGATACAGACGCATCGCCATCCAATTTGATTGCCTGTTTGATCCCGTCTTCTAAATTGGGTTCAACACGTAGCGCGATCTGCTTGTTACCCTTGGCTTTAATATCTTTGGTTGACACTTGTCTGACACCTGGTTACTTTTTAAGTGTTAATAAGTGTATGACACGTGCATACCAAAAGACAACGCCCCGACAGTGCTTGGAACCACTGTCAGGGCGTCTGACCAAACCGTTAGTTGGAGTAACAGTTATGGCTGTGAACAAGCATACCCAAACTCGCCCCAGATATCAGTATCGCTTCCTGACCGTTTCGCGTCAGGACCGGTCTGTATCCCCGCTCCGTCTCTGCGCCGGCGCCGGCTCAGAGCAGGATATCCGCTGCCTTGCCCTCTTTCCCGCGGACCCGCTGCCCGTTCAGGAGGCCCAAAATGCGTGAGCCCATGGATTTAGATCAGGCGGAATTTCAGGCCGAGATGGCCACCTCGCTGTTTGAGGTGATTATGGACAAGGCCTGTCAGGAATGTTCCCCCAGCTGCGGCATCTCATCAGCCTGGCCTGCGACATCAACTTTGAGATTTACCGCGCGCTCAGGGCTGACGGAGGAAAGCACCATGATCAGTAACGTGAAGTTTAACGAGCTGGCCGGCCGGGTGGAGGCGCTCACTGCGCGCGTCGGGGATCTGGAGGCCAGCCTGAACGCGCTGGTGGATTCACAGGGCGGCACCATTCCGCCCGGCATGGCGCCGGTCAGCACGCTGGCGGCGGAGTTTGGCATCTCGACCAAAAAGGCGGAGGAGCTGGCAAAAAACGCCGGCGTGATGCTGGTGCGGCACAGGGCCGGAGGTTACCTGGTGCCGGACGAGAAATTCCGTGAAGCGGCCCGTCTGGTGCTGCGTGCGGCCAAACGGAAGTACGGCTCGGCGTACTGGTACCACCCGCTGATTGGCAAATTCCAGATGAGCGGAGGGATACCGAAATGAGCGTGACGGAAACGGAAACCCTGTCTGACGCGCTGTTCACCTGCATCTACCTGTGGGTGAATGGGCATCCCGTTGATAAAAAAGCGGCCCGTGAGGCCGCCTCACGGCACCGCGATAAACATTCCTGCTACGGCCGGCTGGCGCAGAAAATGAAAGACTTTGTGCCGGGCAGCGGCATGAGCTATGAAGCCCTGTGTGAGGCAGGCTTCTGCCAGACAGACGCAAAGAAGCAGCGTCAGACGCGGATGAACCTGATTGCCGGTTACACGGGCGGGGAGGCCGTTAAGTCGCTGCTGTGTGATTCAGAACGTATTAACCGCCTTTTTCCCGCCGGTAAAGAGCAGCCGGCAGCTCCCCGCCAGGCGGGGCTGTCCCTTTCCCAGATGGGGCCCAGCCAGCGCGGCGGGGTGCTTCTTGAGCATTACAGCGGGCAGCTGGCGCTGGATGCTGATTCAGACGTGGTGCATCACTATAACGGCATCGTCTGGCAGCCGCTGAGCGACCGGGCGCTGGCGCGCCAGATGGCGGCCATTTTTATCGACAGCGAAACGGCCTATTCCATGCCGGCCATGAAGAATGCCGTCGACGCCATGAAGCTGAGCCTGCCGGTGATGGGAGCGCCGTCCCGCCATCTTGTCGGTTTCCGTAACGGGGTGTTCGACACCCGGCAGGGGATTTTCCGCCCGCACGACCCCGGTGACTGGCTGCTAATCGCCAGCGACGTCACCTTCACGGCGGCGGTGCAGAACGAGACGCTGGCCGGGCACGCGCCTGTTTTTCAGCAGTGGCTGAACGGGTGCGCCGGGCATCATCCGCGCAAGGCCGACCGGATACTGGCCGCCCTCTATATGGTGATGGCCAACCGCTACGACTGGCAGCTGTTCCTTGAGGTCACGGGGGCGGGGGGAAGCGGGAAAAGCGTGATGGCCGAAATCTGCACCATGCTGGCGGGTAAGGGCAACACCGTCTCAGCCAGCATGGCCGCGCTGGAGAACCCGCGCGAGCGCGCGCTCATCGTGGGGTACTCGCTCATCATCATGCCGGACATGACCCGCTATGCCGGCGACGGTGCCGGCATCAAGGCCATTACGGGCGGGGACAAGGTGGCGATCGACCCCAAGCACAAGCCACCGTACTCCACGCGCATCCCGGCCGTCATTCTGGCCGTCAACAATAACGCCATGACCTTCAGCGATCGCAGCGGGGGCATATCGCGGCGCCGGGTCATTTTTAACTTTTCACGGGTCATCCCGGAAGACGAACGCGATCCGCTGATGACGGCAAAGATAGAGGCTGAGCTGCCGGTCATCATCCGCCACCTTCTTACCCGCTTTACGGACCAGCAGGAGGCGCGTCAGCTGCTGTCTGAACAGCAGACGTCCGGGGAGGCCCTGGCCATCAAGCGCGAGTGCGATTCGCTGGTGGATTTCTGCGGTTACCTGACGGCTTCACCGCAGTGTGACGGCATGTTTATCGGTAACGCAGAAATTGTTCCGTTCAGCCCGCGTCGCTATCTCTATCACGCCTACATGGCTTACATGCGGGCGAACGGGCTGAGCAAGCCGGTATCTCTGACGCGCTTCGGCACGGACATGCCCGGGGCCATGGCTGAGTATGGTAAAGCGTATCTTCGCAGGAAAAGTACCAAAGGCCATATGCGCTCTAACCTCACGCTCAGCCAGGATGCTGAAGCGTGGTTACCTTTTGCTGCCGGAGAACAGGAAAAATAAATAAATTAAAAAAGTGTCCACTACTCTCCACCTTTAGTGGTTTTCACTTCTATAACAATAACTTAATGGGTGGACAGTTAATTATTAACTCTCCACCCATTATTTATATATTTATTTTAAAACAAAGAGTTAAGGGGTGGAGAGTCAGAGTGACAGTCTCCACCTTCCATCTGAAGTGCAGAAAGAACAGGTGGAGAGTCTGAGGAATGGGTGGAGAGTAGTGGACACTTGAATAACAACTATCCACCCATTAAAAGCATGAAAATAAAGTAAAAAAATCAAAAAGTGGAGAGGTGGAGAGTTAATGTACTATTCTTTTTTTTCGTGCGTTTAAAAACGTTACTGCTCTGAATTTTACGAATATCAGAGGCCTTTAGTGTCAGCCAGCTCAGAGACTGATGTAAACGGCAACGTCTGATGATTCAGGCTCGGTTTCTCGCTTTAAGCGTCTCAGAAAACTTAATGCTTATCACTGTCCCGCTGAAAGAGCTGATGACCCACTTATGCCCCGCCATCAAGCGCGAGTGTGATTCGCTGGTGGATTTCTGCGGTTACCTGACGGCTTCACCGCAGTGTGACGGCATGTTTATCGGTAATGCAGAAATTGTTCCGTTCAGCCCGCGCCGCTATCTCTACCACGCCTACATGGCTTACATGCGGGCGAACGGGCTGAGCAAGCCGGTATCGCTCATGCGGTTTGGCACGGACATGCCTGGCGCCCTTGCCGAACATGGAAAACTGTATGAGAAGAAAAGGACAAAGTAGGGCATGCGGTCAAACCTGCTGCTTACACCCGAGGCTGAAGAATGGTTGCCTTGTTGTACTGGTAAAACAGGAGAAAATTAAATTAATTAAAAAAGTGTTCACCAGTGTTCATCTTGCAAAAAAATGACTATTTATCATAAGTATAAGGGGTGAATACTTTTTCTTTAAGTATTCACCAGGTGTTCACCTGTTCACCTTTAAGCCTCCCAGGGTGACCACCAGGGTGAACACCTGGTGAATACTATTACTCAAAGTAGTCACCATTTAATTTTTTGATAAATAATATAAAAACAGCAAAGGTGAACAGGTGAACACTTAAACCACTATTCTTTTTTTTTCGTGCGTTTGAAAAACGTTGCTGTTCTGAATTTACGTATATCAGAGGCCTTTGGTGTCAGCCCGCTCAGAGACTGATGTAAACGGCAACGTCTGATGTTTCAGGCTCGGTTTCTCGCTTTAAGCGTCTTAGAAAACTTAATGCTTATCACTGTCCCGCTGAAAAAGCTGATGATCCACTGATGCCTCACCATCGACATAGAGGGTCTGGCCGGTTATAAAGCCGGCATACTGTGACATCAGAAAAGCAACAGTAGCCGCAATTTCGTCTGGCTTGCCAAATCGCCTCATTGGCACTCCCCTGAGATAACGCTCTTCACCTGTGCTGCCTGGCGGGTTATTCGCCCGAAAAAGCTTCGTTTCAGTCGGCCCCGGCGCCACCGCGTTCACCGTAATACCTGTCTGAGCGAGTTCCAGTGCCCAGTTACGGGGGAAGCTGATAAGAGACGCTTTTGCAGCGGCATAAGCTGTCCGTTCAACACTGCCAGGCACCGTCAGGCTGGAAATATTAATGATTCGCCCCCAGCCCCGGTCATTCATGCCGGCGAGAATGGCCTGTGTTCCCTGTACAGCGGGATAAAGATTGACGCGTATAACATCTTCGAAAGTCGCTAAATCTACATCGCCGAGACGCTGAGGTTTAACCAGACCCACATTGTTGACGATCCCGTCAAATGCGAATCGCTGACTTAACTCTTCGAAAGTCTGTTGTGTCTGCCTGGCGTTGGAAAAATCTGCGCTGATTAAGCTTGCAAATGTGATGACCCGGCACAAGGCACCACAGCAAAGAGTCATGCGATGTTGACCTGGGCTGAACGTAACTAACGGTGCTCAGCATGACAAAGTGAACGTTGAATCGCATTTCTTTTACCGCTTACGCTTGTCAAAATAAATAACGCTGCAAGAATGAACGGTGAAAGCAAAAAATATGTTTCACCCCACTTCGGCCCCTTAGCGGGCCTTTTTTGCGTCCAGTCCCCTCACTGCAAGGCATAACACACGTTGCCAGATTCAGGAGTATACCGGCCATAAAGCCGTTGTCCCGGAAGGTTAGTGCCGCTGGCCTGCCATCAGTTCATGAAAGTAAGAACTGAACGTTAGAGAAGATTTGATTTCTGACCGTCATCCCACTTACCGCAATGCGCCCTGAATCTGCGTTTTCATCCTCCAGTGGCTGATGCGTCCGGAGAGCAGTGACCGGCGTGTACTACGGCAGGCGGCCAATTATTACTGGAAGAGGAATCATCAGAGCTGAGAGATATAAGCATAAATGATGTCGTCGGGATGTACAGATAACGGACAAACGACCGGTCCAGCATACAGCGAATGTCTAAACCTGAGTTACCGTTTAAAACGCAGCATTTATTTGAGTGTTTTGCCCCAGAGAGAAAAGCGGGACGTATGAAAAATCGTAAATAATGGAGAGTCCCAGGCAACCTCCGGCATGGCGGCATTCGGGGATAGAACTGGACAGTTTTCATGCATGGACTATTATTCAGATACCATGCCGCAGTGATAAGCATGATGGACCTTCAGTACTCTCTTTACAGCCCGCTCAGCGCGGGTTTTTTTTGCGCTGCCTGTTTTTACGCTGAAGATTTTCACTCCCACCTGTCACATAAAAAAACGCCTACTATCCGCCCCAGCCCGGACAGGGGAGTCGGATGATTATGGCAACATTCACCTGTTAGGCAGTTCATCCAGTCAGACGTTTCCCCGTATCAATGTGATGCTGTGATAATTACGGGCCAGCCATGGCAGGTCCGGCTGGTGGGTTATCCTGGTTTTGCATGTGCATTTAAGCGTGTGTGTTAACCACCATTGTTAAGACAGGAGGCGGGAGGTCACCGTGACCCCCCGTAGTTAAATCAATGCGTTTTCTCGCCGTCTTGTTGCTTGTACGTTGCGAAAGGGCTCTTCTGCAGAGGAGCTGAGTGGCAGGTACGAATCAGGGATGTCAGTCTGACTTCTGCACATTCGTAATCTGTGGCGCAGCATCAAAAAACTGATAAGACCCATCACGACGTGCTTTCGCCTGGTACATCGCGACATCGGCGTTATCCAGTAACGTTTTTGCTGATGCCGTGCCGAATTGCGCAAGGCTGATGCCAATTGCGGCTCCCACGCGTACTTCCATTTTATTGATAGTGAAAGGTTCTGCCAGGCTCTCAATAATACGCTGGGCAATGGAGGATGCCGCCTTGCGGTTAGTGCACCTTGCGGCTATGACAAACTCATCGCCTCCCAGGCGCGCCACAGCGTCGCCCGGGCGCATGCATTGCTTGAGTCGCTTACTGACCTGTTGCAATAACGTATCGCCCGCGGCGTGCCCCATCGTGTCATTGACTGCCTTGAACCCATTGAGATCAAGAAAAAGGACGGTTGTGTAGTCTGCATCTTTAGGTTGTGCGAGCATCTGCTCAATTCGGGTATTGATCCACGCACGATTGGGTAACCCGGTCAGCATGTCGCGGGTTGCCATTCTCTCCAGCCTTTCCATCCGCTCTTTATCGCGAGTGATATCACGTGAAACCAGCACTGCGCCGATGTTCCTGCCCGTCGACGGGTTACTGACACCGCAGGCTTTGGTGCCAAGGGTAAGATAATAACCGTCCCGATGCCGTTTTCTGACCTCCACCACGTCTGGCAGGATACCTCCACTGAAGATGTGTTCCAGCGCTTCTGTCGCGGGGCCCCGATCGTCAGGATGCAGAAAATCAATTACCCTCTGCCCGTTCATTTCATCTGCTGACCAGCCCATCATTGCGCTGTATGACGGTGAGACAGATACGTACCTGCCGCTGGCATCACAATGGGCAATAAGGTCAGTGCTGTTTTCAATTAACAGGCGGTATTCTGCTGCCGTGCGCAGTGCGTCCTCAAGCGCTTTGCGCTGACCGGTTATATCCAGAATAAACCCCTGATAATGAGAGTAATCAGGCGAAGGCTGACAATGTGGCAGGCCAGAAAAAATCACCCGTCGCATTTTTCCGTCGAGACAGCGGATCGGTACTTCAATATGAAACGGGGCAACGCCTTCAAGCGCAGCCGTTAATTGCTGCGCAATTTTTGCATCATCGTCTGCCTGCGCAAACTTCAGCCATGCGCTGAGCGTGACACCTTTCAATGCGGGTATCAGACCTTCAGGGTATTCCTGGCTGGTAATGCAAACGCCCTGGTCGTCCGTGGTCCAAACAGCGGAAAAAGTTGATGTGATAACAGTGTCCAGGATGATCGTCTCCGATGTTTGTTGACGAAACTAAACGCGCTCAATTTCCGTCAGTGCCGCCGTCGGTAACCCGCATTGCTGCCCCGAAAACCAGATGGGAAGAGCAGGAGGATTTTTCGTTATGTGACGCTCCGGCAGGAGCAATGACGTATTCTGCATTCTGTTTGCTCACTCTTGCAGCCGTAAATTCTACCCGCAGTGATGAGTGAGAGTGAGTTGTAGCGCACTATACGTTCAGGTGATGTGACTTACATTATCGGCGCATGTGGAAACAACCTTTAACGGCACGACCGTAGACTATAACCGGACTCTCAGGAGATAGATATTCACCCCCATGGTTAATTATCATTAGGGTGATCGTCGTACAATATCTGGCTGATTCGTAAATGATTGGCCGGCTGTACCGTTAAGGCACTGCTTTTGAGCCCCATTAATAAGCGGGCGCGCATCAACTGGGTGCCCGCGGGCAGGGAAGGATCCCTGTGACACAATCGTTGGCGGAAATTGTTACTTTCAATAGGACCTGTGGGATACCGTCATCACTATTACCCCTGTGCTAGCGCCTGGTGTTAGCAATGCCTTGGAAACCTGCATCGATTTGCACCCGATGTCATCATCAGACTTCAGTGCTTCAGTCCTGTTCGAATCAGCAACGTGCGTCTGATTTTTTGACTTTCGCGGGAGGGGGCTGGGGTGATTTTATTCCAGGGAGTCGATACCATAAACCCAGTACACGTGATTCAAAACAGTGACGCTTGCAGGTATGGCCATCGCCATCAGGCCAATTGTCCGACCGTTAACCGGAGCAACCGTTGTGGTTATGAACAAACCTACCCAGACGCGCCCTAAGTACCAGTATCGCTTTCTGGCTGTCTCACGCGAGGACCGGTCCGCTCCCCCGTTCCGTCTTTGTATTGATGCGGATTCAGAACAGGAAGCCCGCCGCATTCTGGCCCCATACTTTATCCTTTCTTTGTTGGGGCAGCAGCCTGCAGATGAAGGGGAAATGTGTAAGTCCATGAATTCCTGATTTGTCATCCATTTCCTGCACGACCTTATGGTGGTGCGTCAGGTATACATAATGATTTCAGGAGCGACCGGATAAAGAAAAGGAAAAACTCAGCTGCTGCAAAACCGCGCCTGAAAGATCAGGTGGCGCAGCATAATGCATCAGTGAAACAGGCGTGGCGGTGCCACTTGTATCACCTTTAATAAGAAGGCTGACTCTGCTATTTTTTTCGTGTCAACGTGTTTCTGGCGTACTGCGTTGCGTGCTGAGCAGTGCAATCCTACCGGCTTATGCATCTTCGATTCAGTGAACATTTCCTGATTCAGGACATTTTTCTCTCTCCTCCATCTGCTGTTCAAATTCTGTAAGTCAATCATTATCATTTGTGGTGGCGACATCCCGAAACGATCGGTCTGTATCTTCCGTTCCGTTTAGGCATTGATGCCTGCTCAGAGCAGTAAAATCACCGCCTGCCAGCCCTTTACTTCATCGTTAATGACGCCTGCCAATTCAATTTTTTGGAAACTTTACTTCTCTGCGCAGGGTATACAGCCTGACATAATGGACATACGCATGATGAAGGGGGCGGGGTGACCTTAAAATTAATGATTGAACCACTATGTAGTGACGATATTACCTGTGTATTTAGGAAGAAAATCAAATTCGTTTCAGATGGTCAGCATAATTCTGACTTATTTAGACACTCCTTTATATTTTATGCGATGTTTTTCTATGACAAAATAATGACTTTATGACCACGTTGATATGCCTGCGGGAGACGTAAGAATGCGTCATCAGAAACTGGCGCAACCTGCAGCGTGTGAGTTAAAGCTTAGTGAGATTTTTTTCCAGAGGAGGAGGGATGAGCAGGAAAATCATTATTAATAGTGTGGTGGATTTCGAGCCGGAGAAAAAAAGAATTTCGGGTAAAAAGGGAACATCCAGTCTGAGCGCCTCGGCTGCACTATGTTTCGAACTTCTTATTGATAATGTCGGGGATCTGGTAACGCACGATCAGTTCTATGATTATGCCTGGCGACGATTTGGTATGGAACCAACCTCAACATCTCTTTATCAGAATATTTCAGCACTGCGTAAGTCGCTCATTAAGGCCGGTCTGCAACAGGATATAATCAGAACGATGCCGCGAAGAGGATTTCTTTTATCTCCCCTGACGCAAATTAACCGGACAGAACCAGAACGGATTGTGGTTGATGATGTTAATGCTAAAGAAATGACCATGGAAGATAAAAAAGAAAAGGATGATTTTATAAATTTTAATGTTGTCGCTGAAATGGAACCATCGAAAACTGTTCTGCCATTGAAGAGCGAAAGTCATGTTGTAATGTGCAGGAACAGTAAAGTGGGGTGGATGTTAGCGTGTCTGTCAGGGATGGTTATCGGGGAATTACCTATTATATAGATTTAAACATGTATGTTCCCCCTGTATTTTCTGAAAAGCCGGTTTATTACAAAGGATGTGTCATTTACTCTAATAATAAAAATGATTTCGAAGGGGGTGAAATGTTCAGGCTTGTTGATGACCTCAATCTCAGGTGTGAAAATAACCGTTATGCTTACCTCACCAGTTACAGGTTTTCCGATAGAGTTTCACTGGTTATCTGCCGAAATCCCTTAAATGATAAAATACCCTCAGAATGCTACTCCTTATACTACATTGAGGATATGCGGAAATGAAAAAGATAATTTTCTTCGTGGTTTCGGGAGTGGCGACCTTCTTTTGTATGTCGTATGGTGGAAGCCATTTTGTACCGGAAAAATGTCATGCGGAATTTTCTTTCATAAGAGGTGACGACAAACTCAACCTGGTGACATTTCAGCATCTCTTTTCCGGGGTTGGCACAGTATCTGTTTCGGGGGTTTTGTCTAAAAGGGGAAAAACGGTGGGCTACATCAGCAAGACAATCAGTTTTTCCTATGAAAAAAAAGATAATGTTTATCTTGCTACATCCAGGGTCATTTCCGTTTCACCTCAGATGTCGCTTAGTCGGGAAGTGGAAAAGGAATGGTTCCCCTCTTTCTTTTATGATGTGGGGCAAACGCTTGTCTGGACTTCTCGTCCTGTCACTCACCATAGCTCACTAATCTTTACCAGTACAACACCGCTTTTTGTTTGCGAAAAGATACATTGATTAACGAAGGGGCCCCTGACAGAAAAATTTTCTCGTACAGTCATGGGGCGCCTCTTAAATAACTTCATCACGTTCTGAAAACTACATTTTTTAACAGAGAAATTGGTTGTAACCTATTGAATTTAATTGTTTTATTTTATTTAATTTTTATGAATATATTATAACTACTCTCAGTTCTCCCAGCCGGTTAAAGTCCTCCATGAAATCAACTTGCAGGAATACACTTGCAGAAAAATACAGGGGGTCATTGTCATTATGTGTTTAAAACGGTTCGTTGCTTTTAGTGTTACAGGTAGCTTCTTATTTGCTAATTCGTCTTTTGCCGCCATGGATATCAATGTTCATGGTGCTATTTCGCCAAATGCCTGTACAGCCAGTATCATTGGCGGTGATTCTCTGGACTGGGCAACGACTCAGCATGAGAATCTTAAACAGCATGATTTTAATACTTTGCCAAAAAAGCAGGTTACGTTGCAGGTAAGCTGTCCATCAGCGCAGAGTGTCGCTTTCTGGGCTACAGATCCTAACGAAAATAGCGCCTTGGAGGGAATGGATACTTCTGGAAAGGTAGGTCACATCGCCAAATTGCGTGTTTTTGGGCTGGGCCTGGATCCTGTAACCCAAAATAAGATAGGAAACTTCACCCTTTCTCCGGTTTCTTCGACAGTCGACGGTGTGACTAACTCCACCTCAGTCGGATATCAGGTCAGCGGTTCACACAATAATTCTATTTTCTCAAGAATTCTGAGTTCACAATGGAGTTACAGTAAAGCTGAGGACTGGACGCCATGGGATGAAGCGGCTAATAAGCCTGCGGTGGGTAAGTCAATTTCGTGGTTGCTGGACATCGAGCCACAACTGAATAAAGGTGAGCTGATTAGCAATGCGCAGAAGATAGAGTGGCAGGGAACAGCGCAGGTTAACGTGCGTTACTTCTGACTGGTCGAATTAAAGAACGCAGGCATCTCTTCAAGGGATGCCTTATATTAAAATGCCTAATAAATTTCTATCTATTTATATTTGTGCCTGCTTTCTTTGGGATGCCAACGCCTGGGGTGACGTTTTACATTTTGACGAAAATCTTATTGCTGCAAACGGCATATCCTCTGAGCAACTAAATGACGCGTTAAATCGCTATGTTTTACCTGAAGGTTACAGGAAGGTTGAGGTTTACATAAATGGATTTTACATCGCTTCAGGAGGAATTCATTCGATGAGCGGGTTGTTGATATTTACACGCGCAGTGAAATCAAAGCTGAGGATTAAAGATAGTGCATGGAGGAAATACGTCAGGGGTAAGCGCGAGGCTGGTTATTTTTTGGATGAGAGGGTTCGCTATAAATTCGACCGCTCTGATAACGCTTTGCGCCTCATTGTGCCGGCTGATTTGCTTGAAGAGCCTGCTGATAAAGCGAGATTTCGTGGAGGGCGCGGCGCTTTCATCAACTACAATACCTACGCCTATCGCTATTCCAGCGTTTCCGGAATGTTCAGCAGTCTTAATGCCGACTATGAGGCAGGAGGCAACGTGAATAATGCGATAATTCGGGTGCATGGAAACTACAGTCAGTACCGGAGTAAAAACGTATCGTCTTCAGTCAACCAGGTGCGTGATGGCTATATTGAACGGGATTTTAACCGTGTGAGAATTCGTGCTGGACGTACAATAGTCAATGACGGTGGATTCGGAACAGGTTACGTTGATGGTGCAATCGTTTCTTCTGCCGAGGGAAACGCGTCTGCATATATTAATTTTTCCTATGATGCCCCTGAAGTCCTCACGGTGGAGTTCTGGCAAAACAATTTGCTTCTCTGGAAACAAATCATTCAGAAGGGGCACGCTGAACTGCGTAATATTCCGGTTGCCGGGTTCAGCAGTGATGTTACGGTGCTGGTTAAGCGTCAGGATCAGGTTATCTATTCACAGATAATTTCCCGCGGCCAGATTACCACAAACAGATACGGCATGACCGGCTACTACGCCTTTTCAGGGCGTGCAGTGAGTGGGTCCCGACTGATAGTGAATGGCGTGGGGTTCAGCAAGGCACTGGGAAAAAATATGGCTCCCTCTGTGGCCATGGTTACATCGGGAAAGTACCGGGGCCTGGCAGTCAGCAACACAACTTTTTACAAGGGATTGTTCTCCACGATGTGGCTGACGGGAGTACAGAATGAAAGAGGGCAGCGCAGTCTGAGTCTGAACGTTACAACCAACCATAAAAATACCAGTCTGAGCTATAGCGTTAACAGTCGTCACTTCAGCTATGTGGGAGAGGCGCAACAGGCACATTACCGTTCCGGGCGGAGCAGCATCAGCCTTACACAAACTCAGCCCTTATCAGACAGGATAACGGGGAGTGTCTCACTTACGCATTATCGATTTTATCGTGCACACAGCAATGATGCAGTTTCGGTCAGTCTGAACTACTCCGCTGGTATGGCTTCACTGGGAATAGGGCTGTCGTATATGTCCCCTGTGGCAGGCCGTTCTGTCAGGGACAAAGTCAGTACGAATTTGTCACTCAGTATTCCGTTTAGTTTTAAAAAACACAGTGCAAACTGGCGTAGCCAGTATTACAGCTACGCGAAAAGAAGCCGATTCTCGAACTCACTGAGTGCACAGGTTACGGACCGATATACCGTCACTGCCAGCCACCAGCGGGTATCCGGGAGGACGCGATCCGAGTCTTACATGCTGGACAATAACGTCAGTACGCCCTATACCGCAGCGGATGTTTCACTGTCACAGGGCAACGACAGTGGGAACTCATCCCGGATGACCGCGGTATCTCTGTCGGGATCCATCGCAATGAGCAGGAAAGGCGTTATCTTTTCTCCGGGGCGAATCAGTGACACCTGGGCCGTGGTGGATACTGGTGTGCATCGATATCTGAAAGTGTCGTCGCTCCGAAACAGTGTTGTGACGAATCATGACGGAAAAGCAATCATTACTTCTGTGGCGGCAGGCAGTGCTGACTTTATACGCGTATATCCGGAAGGATTGCCGCCTGGCGTTATTATTAAAAATAACGTCAGGGAATTTTCTGCTGAGCGGGGGGCAGTACCTTTTTTTGATTTTCATGTGGTAAACAACCGTTCCTTATTAATGCGCTGGAAAAGTAAACCTGCATGGATACAACAGGACGATCTATTTTACGATGCTGCCGGAAAACTGATAGCCCGGTTTATTGATAAGGACATTCTTCTGATTAATGAAAATGATGTCAACGAGCTTCAGAAGTCAGGTATGTATTCACCAGCCAGAATAAATGTGCAGTGCAGACTCACAAGATTTAATCTGAAAAAACAGGAAAGTATCAATGATGTTATCTTCAATTGTAATGGCGCGTAGCCTTGCTGCGTCGGCGTTAACGGCAGCGGTTCTGTCCCATTCCGCCCTGGCTGAAATTACACCTTCATCCTCCGCTGTGATTATTGAAGCGGGTAAGAATGAAGCCTCTATCGATATAAAAAATAACGGTAATAAAAGTGTACTGCTTTACAGTAAAATCAGAAAGCTACCCGATGATGATCTGGCGTATGGCACCCTGTTTACCGAACCGCAGGCTATTCTTGTGGCGCCGGGTGATACACAAAGTATTCGCATCATTTACCGGACCAACTCCCCTGACAGTCATGAGCATATTGCCCGGGTCGTTTTCACCGGTCTGCCCCTCAGGATGAGGTCAGTGAAGGTAAGATAAAAATTCTTATCGGGCAGGATCTTCCGGTTGTGGTCAACCTGAGAAAAAACATTGAACAAAAAGATATGTGGCAGATCGTGAAGTACCGTCTCGATGAGGGGAAGCTATGTATACAAAATCCCAGTGCCAAAGTTTTTCGTTTTGTTCCGACGATGAATTCGGATGAAAAACACATCACCGTGACGTTTAAGAAATCCTACGTATTACCGGGTGAAGAAATGTGTTCTGCGTCCTCCGGTCAGTTACTTCATGGCATGCATCTCAATATAGTGAGCGTCAGCGACTACAACTATCAGTTAAAAAGCAACAAAGTCATATTATAGGCGTTGTTATAAATGAATATTTAAGAAACTTTCAGTTTAAGTGAGGGTGTTTTGCTTATCGTAAAAGGGATTCATGGAAAAAGCGTGGTACTTAGTGACGTAGAAACTATCGTCATCTGGTTTATCATGACGGGCTTAAAGCTGGAGTATATCGCGTACCGCGTCGGTATGAGACATCAATCGGTAAGTTATTTAAAGCGCAGAATCATGCGAAAGCTCGGTGCAAAAAATAATAATGAACTGATCGTCTGGTATATATCCCAGCGTCGTGGGTTAAGTCTCAGTGATGTCAAAAAGGCCATGTTGAAACCCTTCAATAAAGGGGGGCGGTGTGCCTGATTAGCCAGACTTTTAACGGTAACATACCTTATTGTCAGACAAAACGTTCCCGTTCAGATCAGCCATACCATTGGACATGTATTATCGAAACTTTCACATAATGCATGTCCATTTCGTGGCACTTTGGTAGAAGCCTGGCATTCTGGCACTGTGGGGTAGGGGCAGAGCGCGTTCACAGGCAACCGAGGTGGTGAGACCGCGTATTTTTCTGACCACACAAGGCTGCTCGTCTTAGGGAATATTACTCTGTTTTTCAACGCGTGAGATTATGTGTTCTGCAACTCAAAACGACCGGCTTTTACGTCTGCAGATCATTAAGCCTGGCCTGATCCAGGCCATTTTTTTGCCATCTCCTTCATCTCGTGTTCCAGCTCTGAAAGCCAGTCATTATCCTGTTCGACGTGCTGCGGGCTTGTTCTGTTACTGTTATCGGTGTTTACGGGTTTTCCAGGTAATTCACTGTCGTTCTCATTATGCTTCATCTGCACACTCCTCTCTTTAAAAGGATTTTCGGCAGAGAAAGAAATGTGTGCAGTGAATATACAAATCTTTTCGCATAACCCGACATTACGGCTGGCGGAACCTTACCTGTTCAGTCAGGTTTAGATGCAATTCTGACGTCTGCACGCCTTACTCAGACCGCGTGAATGTATCTGAGCTGTCTCAGCTAACGTTGAGATGATCCGGGATAAGTTTGTTATGGCTTCGGGATATACGCACTTGCTGGTGTTTGCTGTCAGGGTCAGCCTTTGGGCTCAATGCCCTGTCGCTTCAATTCTTTCCTTGCCAGTTCTTTAAACCAGTTCCCCAGGCTTGTTCCATCTTTTGCAGCGGCAGCCTCAAGCTGTTCTTTTAGTTCCGGATTAATTCGCATATGGAATGGAGGTGACTTTCCGTTACCTCTGGACTGGCTATCTCGTGTTGACATGTGCACACCTATGAATGTAGGTTCTCTTTTAGGTGTACACACTAACATGTGTGCACCTATTGAGACAACGCCCCGGACTGTTGGAGCAGTACCGAGGCGTCTGACCAAACCGTTAATAGGAGTAACAGTTATGGCTGTGAACAAGCATACCCAAACTCGTCCCAGATATCAGCACCGCTTCCTGGCCGTTTCGCGTCAGGACCGGTCTGTGCCCCCGTTCCGTCTCTGCACCGGTGCCGGCTCAGAGCAGAATATCCGCTGCCTTACCCTCTCCCCCGCGGACCCGCTGCCCGTTCAGGAGGCCCGAAATGCGTGAGCCCATGGATTTAGATCAGGCTGAATTCCAGGCCGAGATGGCCACCTCGCTGTTTGAAGTGATTATGGACAAGGCCTGCCGGGAGTGCTCCCCCAGCTGCGGCACCTCATCAGCCTAGCCTGCGACATCAACTTTGAGATTTACCGCGCGCTCAGGGCTGACGGAGGAAAGCACCATGATCAGTAACGTGAAGTTTAACGAGCTGGCCAGCCGGGTGGAGGCGCTCACTGCGCGCGTCGGGGACCTGGAGGCCAGCCTGAACGCGCTGGTGGATTCACAGGGCGGCACCATTCCGCCCGGCATGGCGCCGGTCAGCACGCTGGCGGCGGAGTTTGGCATCTCGACCAAAAAGGCGGAGGAGCTGGCAAAAAACGCCGGCGTGATGCTGGTGCGGCACAGGGCCGGAGGCTATCTGGTGCCGGACGAAAAATTCCGTGAGGCGGCCCGGCTGGTGCTGCGTGCGGCCAAACGGAAGTACGGCTCGGCGTACTGGTACCACCCGCTGATTGGCAAATTCCAGATGAGCGGAGGCCTGCCGAAATGAGCCATCCCCTGCGGCTTACTGAGCCGCTTTCCGACGCGCTCTTTGCCTGCGTCTATCTTTGGGCGCACGGACGCCCCTGCAGCCGCTCTGAGCTGGAAAAGGCCGCCCGCCAGCATCACGACCCGGCAACCCGCTGCGGCAGGCTGGTGGTGCGGCTGATGCAGCTGCACGGCATGACCTACGAAGACCTGTGCGACGCCGGCTACCTGGGCACGGACGCTGAGCAGGTGAAGGCGCTCCGCCGCTCGGTCGTGGCGGAAATCCTCGGCACGGAGGCGCTGAATGCCTGCCTGCGCGACACCGGGCGCATTCAGCGCGTCTTCCCTGCGGCAGACGCGACGAGGACCCGGCTGCCGCTGTCGCGCGGCTCTGAGGGCTTCGACGCCCGGCAGGACTATGTGATGAAGCACGTCCTGCCCGCGCAGGCGCTGTGCAGCATCTACGGCCCCAGCGGCTCGTTCAAAAGCTTTCTCGCCGTCTCCTGGGCCTGCCATATTTCGGCGGGCCTCCCCTGGGCAGGCCACAGAGTTAACCGCGGCGCGGTGCTGTATATCGTGGGTGAGGGGGGCATCGGCGTGCCGCGCCGCATCCGCGCCTGGGAGCAGGTTTATAAGCAGCGCGTGGAAAACGTCTGGCTGGTAAACCGCCCCGTCTTTCCGGTGCGTCAGTCAGAGGTGCAGGAGGTCATCCTGGCGGCAGGGCAGATTGCGTCAGAGAGCGGTCTGCCGGTGCGGCTGATTGTCATCGACACCCTGGCGCGCTGCTTTGGCGGCAATGATGAGAACGATGCCCGCGATATGGGGGCGTTCATAGAGGGCTGTGACGATATCAAGCGGAAGACCGGCGCCACGGTGCTGGTGGTGCACCACTCAGGGAAAGACGAGGCCAAAGGGGCGCGGGGCTCCAGTTCGTTCCGTGCGGCGCTGGACGCTGAGTTTCAGGTGAAGCGCGAGGATGAGAACATCGCCCTGATACTTTCCTGCACCAAAATGAAGGACGCTGAGGAGCCGAAGCGCCGGGCGTACGACCTGGAGCCGGTCAGGCTGTTTACGGACGAAGAGGGAGAGGAAATCCACTCGCTGGCCGTGCGGGATGTGGCCCGCGATGTTAATGATCACGATCCACATTTATCCAGTATCCCGAACCTGAGTGAAAACCATGCCACTCTGTGGGCGCTTATCCGTAGCCGGACTGAAAACGGTGATGCCTGTACCCGTGCATTACTGCGTGATGACATGAAAGCCATGGGTATAGATGTCAGCAAAAACTTCAGTCGCTGGCTGGCCAAGCTTGAAAGCCATGGGATGGTAACAATCAACGATGAAGAAATAACAATTATCAGCTGCCGGAAAAGTGAGGGATAAAGTGAGGAGTGGTGAGGGGGAGGTGCGGAATTTAACCTCTGCTCCTCACTTTTCATGTATATATGCGGAAAAAGTGAGGGACGGTGCGGAAACCCTTGGTATGACTGGCTTCAGAGCGATTTTTCGAAAAACAGGTGCGGAAAAAGTGAAGGGCAAAAAAGTGAGGGAGAAAGTGAGGAGGTGTGAGGGAAGCGCGGAGTGTCAGCTTGCTTGCACATTGCTGGCCTGACATTAAAGCTCATTCAGGAAAGCTCAGGCAGAATATCCGCTTTGTGCCAGAAGCGGACGTTGGTAGCTGGTAAAAGCTGTAGTGATACTTCGCCGGAGAGAGTAGACCTGTCCGGTTTAGATATCGAAGAATATTTATCTGATTTCGTTTTTTGCAAAACTGCTGTTTAGGTTTTTCAGCACTTCATTGATACCTCTGCTTACAATCCGGTCTTCCCGCATGACTGTCCCGAGAGTCCGGTGAAGAGAGGGCGTCACAGAGTAAAGATCGAGCCCCGATCTTTCCTCAATGCATGCAACGGACATTCTGGGAACAATGCTGTAGCCAAGACCGGCACGGACCATTCTTTTAATAGCTTCGATACTGCCAAGCTCCATGACCGGGCAGGCAATATGTCCCGTCTCCCGGAACCACTGGTCAATCAGGGCGCGTGTCCCGCTTCCCGGTTCAAAGATAATCAGCGGCAGCGGCAACAAAGCGCCCGGATTCCATATTTTCGCACTCGGCTCTGATGCATCCTTTTCCATGATGACAACAAACTCATCCGTACCCAGCGGGATGATGCTCAGGTTTTTACCTGCAGCTGGCAGAGTCACCAGGCCAATATCTATACGATTTTCCTCCACGCCCCGCACTATATCGGAAGTGTTACCTGTGCGTACGTCCACCTTCAGCAGGGGATGGGCCTGCCGCAGTTGCTGTAGTAAGGGGGGAAGTAAATGAATACAGGCCGTTGCGCCTGTGCCAACAGTAACAGTGCCGGTTATCTCATCAGAATGCTGGCACACCGATTCAACTGCTGTACTTACCACTGCATCAATTTTCATGCTGTGCTCAACGAGAGTCAGCCCGGCTGGCGTGGGCCTTACTCCCCGGCTGGTTCGCTCAATAAGCCGGACCTGAAGCGCCTGCTCCAGTTGTCTTATATGCAGGCTCACTGCCGGCTGCGACAGACCAAGTGCTTCAGCCGCCCCGGAGAAACTGCCCCGGCTGACGACCAGTCTGAAAGTAGCCAGGTGATCGAGGTTCAGGTTTGTCATGCCAAAATTTTCCTTATGCCGCTGATAAGTCCTGCTGCCTGTCTGAAATTGTTCATTCCGGTTAGTCTCTGCTTATGACCGCAGAAGGAGCCGTACCGATGGAAATAACCGAAGCAGATGAACGACATATTCCTGCCATCCAGCAGATTTATGCTTATCACGTATTGCATGGCACCGCCACTTTTGAAACTGAACCGCCGGATCCGGCTGAAATGACAGCCCGCCTGAAAAAGGTGCGTGCAGCAGGACTGCCCTGGTTTGTGGCTGTTGAGGACGGCAATGTCCGCGGATACTGCTACCTGTCACTCTACCGGGAACGGTGTGCCTACAGATTCACCCTGGAGAATTCTGTATATATTGCCCCCAATTTTCAGGGCCAGGGGATCGGAAAAAAGTTGTTATTGAGTGCGGTCACATGGGCAGAGGACCGTAGCTTTCGCCAGCTCGTGGCCGTAGTTGGAAACAGCGAAAATAGCGCCTCTCTTGCCCTGCATCGCGCGGCAGGCTTCAGCATTACAGGAACGCTCAGATCTGTGGGCTTCAAGCACGGACGCTGGCTTGATACGGTCATCCTGCAGCGTACGCTCGGGCAGGGCGACGCCACATTTCCGGAGAGCACGGGTTGACTGACGGGTATCTGACAGGCCGCACCATTTTCTGCATTGGCATGACGCAGCTAATCAACTGGGGTATCACATTCTATATGCCGGGGGTCTTCGGGACCGCCATCATGTCGGAGACAGGCCGGTCACCAGTTGTGACATTCTCCGGGCTGACTATTGCCATGCTTGTTATGGGGCTTGTCTCGCCACTTACCGGCCCCCTTATAGCACGTACCGGCGGGCGTACGGTGATGATGGTGGGAACCTTCGTCATAGTCCTCGGTTGTTTTCTGATGGCTTTTACCCATTCAACCACATCGTGGGTTGCCGTCTGGCTCCTGATGGGAGCTGGCATGCGACTTGCCCTGTATGATGCCGCATTTGCGCTGCTTGTAGAAATTGCAGGCGCAGAGGCCCGCCGGGCAATCACCCTGGTCACACTGCTGGGTGGTCTCGCGTCAGTCGCGTTCTGGCCTGCTGGCGCTGCGCTACTGCACTTTACCGACTGGCGGCATGCCATTATCGTTTACGGCTGTGCAGGCATTGTCAGCCTGCTTTTTTTGACCACCGTTCCGGCAGGTTATCGGCGTCAACCTTCCGTTGCCGGGCAGCCCGCTCTTCAGGCGATCGGACCAGCAGAAGACCGGAAAGCCTTTATCAGCGGCCTGTGGTACGCCACGTTGATAGCGCTGATAAGCTTTGTTTCCACCGGCGTGTCCGCTCATTTTCCTCAGATACTGGCCGCTTATGGTATGCCCGCCGTAGCGGGTATGTTGTGGGGGGTGGGACAGGTGAGCGCCAGACTGCTGGACGTGGCTTCCGGTGCACGTACTTCAGCGATCCGTCTGAGCCTGTTTACCGGCATTATTCTGCCATTATGCTTTTTGGTTGGCCTTGCAGGGAATGTTACCCCGGTGGCTACAGCCATCTTTATTCTGAGTTACGGGGCTGTAAACGGACTGAGTACGATCATTAAGGCCGTCCTGCCTCTTGTGCTATTTGATCCGCAGCAGTATGCCCGTAAAACAGGCTTACTGCTGTCACCCGCTTTTTTGCTCGCGGCGCTCGCGCCGTCAGTTTACGCCATACTGCTGGAGCAATACGGCACACCCGGCACGCTGCTTTTATCTGCCATCCTTACCCTGTTCATCACGGCGATTTCCATAGTGATCTGGCGTCGTCATCCTTCCTCTGCTGGACCGAACCGGGATAAGGGCGAGCCATCCATTCCGGGGAAAAATATTTGACGCTGATTATATTTCTATTATTCTGGAAATATAGTTCAAAGAGGGCGTATGGATTTAAAAACAGCAGCAAATGCGCTTCGGGAGCTGGGGCACCCGACCCGTCTTAGCGTATACCGGGAGCTGGTGAGAGCGGGTCATGACGGCCTGCCAGTCGGTGTTCTGCAGAAGCGCCTCGGTATTCCGCCCTCCACGCTCAGTCATCATATTTCGGCGCTGATGTCCGCGGGCCTGATCAGCCAGGAACGGCAGAGCCGTACCTTGTTTTGCAGACCTTGCTATACGCAGCTTGAACAACTGATGGCCTTTCTTACTGAAGAATGCTGCGCAGGCAGTAGCTGCAGCCTGTCACCCGCGACGACTCACAAAGAGACCTCATTGTGAATAACATGAACGATACCCTGAAAAATGTTGATACTTCACTCCTGGACGTGCCGCTGACGGAAGATAAGCTGAGGGCTGCAGAAGTGGCGCACCCGCCCCGCATTCTGATGCTCTACGGCTCGCTGCGGGAACGATCTTATAGCCGGCTGACGACGGAAGAAGCCGCCCGGCTGCTGACGGCAATGGGTGCAGAGGTCAAAATTTTTAATCCGTCCGGTCTGCCGCTGCCTGATGATGCCCCTGAAACGCATCCCAAAGTTGTGGAACTGCGCGAACTGGTTCTCTGGTCGGAAGGCATGGTATGGTGCTCCCCGGAGCGTCACGGCGCTATGACCGGCATCATGAAGGCGCAGATTGACTGGATACCGCTGACGTCAGGTGCGGTTCGCCCGTCGCAGGGAAAAACCCTGGCTGTCATGCAGGTCAGCGGCGGCTCGCAGTCTTTCAACGCAGTTAATCAGATGCGCATTCTGGGGCGCTGGATGCGTATGATTACTATCCCGAATCAGTCATCCGTGGCAAAAGCCTGGGCTGAATTTGATGAAGATGGTCGCATGAAGCCTTCGCCTTACTACGATCGCATCGTGGACGTAATGGAGGAGCTGATGAAGTTCACTCTGTTGACGCGCGGGCGCAGTGACTACCTGACCGATCGCTACAGCGAAAGGAAAGAAAGTACCGCGCAGCTCTCTGAGCGGGTTAATCAGCGCAGTATATGAAAAAAGCCGGCATCTGCCGGCTTCTGTTTTTGCGTCTCCCTTCCTGCCGGCAGCACACTGAAAAAATCAGTGGCTCATCCGGTTTCCGTGTTCATCAATGACTTTTTCGCCGTCCTCTTTCGTAAATGCTCCCTGCTGCGGGTCAGGCAGAATGTCCAGAACCGCTTCAGACGGACGACAGAGTCTTGTGCCGAGCGGCGTCACAACCACGGGGCGGTTTATGAGGATAGGGTGAGCCAGCATCGCATTCAGCAGTTCATCATCGTTGAACCGGTCTTCTGCCAGCCCCAGCTGCTCATACGGCTCTGTATTTTTGCGCAGCAGGGCGCGTGCGCTAATACCCATATCAGCTATCAGCTTTTTAAGCTCGTCGCGGGATGGTGGCATCTCCAGATACAAAATCACTGTTGGCTCCACGCCACTGTTACGGATAAGCGCCAGAGTATTACGGGACGTTCCGCAGGCCGGATTGTGATAAATAGTGATATCAGTCATAAACGGTACTCCGTTAAGGAGCTGCACAGACGCAGCCCCGGGGTTAAGGTTGAAAAGACAGGCGCAGGGCCAGCGCCGCCAGCGTCACAAAAAGTACCGGCAGGGTCATCACAATGCCCACGCGGAAGTAGTAGCCCCAGCTGATGGTGATGTTTTTCTGAGCCAGCACGTGCAGCCACAGCAGTGTCGCCAGGCTGCCGATGGGTGTGATTTTCGGGCCGAGATCGCAGCCGATGATGTTGGCGTATACCATTGCCTCTTTCACCACACCCTGAGCCGTGCTGCCGTCAATCGAAAGCGCGCCAACCAGCACGGTAGGCATGTTGTTCATTACGGAAGAGAGTGCCGCAGTCAGGAAGCCGGTGCCAAGTGTGGCACCCCAGACGCCGTGCTCAGCAAAACGGTTCAAAGCAGCAGAGAGGTAATCCGTCAGGCCGGCGTTACGCAGGCCATATACCACGAGGTACATGCCCAGCGAGAAAATGACTATCTGCCAGGGCGCGCCTTTCAGCACTTTGCGGGTGTCGATAACCTGTCCTTTTTGGGCAACCAGCCAGAGAACAAACGCCCCTACCGCTGCTACCAGGCTGACCGGTACTCCAAGGGGCTCAAGGCCGAAAAATCCGACCAGCAGCAGAAGTAAAACAAACCATCCGGCCCGAAAGGTGCGCATGTCGCGTATAGCTTCCGCTGGCGCTTTCAGCTTCGCCAGGTCATAGGTTGCCGGGATCTCTTTGCGGAAAAACAGATGCAGCATCACCAGCGTAGCCACCACGGAAGCAATATTCACCGGCACCATGACGGAAGCATACTCACTGAAGCCCAGCTTAAAGAAGTCCGCCGTGACGATGTTGACCAGGTTCGACACGATTAGCGGCAGGCTGGAAGTGTCAGCGATAAAGCCCGCTGCCATTACAAATGCCAGCGTGGCAGCCGGACTGAAGCCCAGCGCCAGGAGCATGGCAATAACGATTGGCGTCAGGATAAGCGCCGCGCCGTCATTGGCGAACAGCGATGCCACTGCCGCGCCCAGCAGAATAATATAGGTGAACAGCAGTCTTCCTCTGCCGCCTCCCCAGCGGGAAACATGGAGTGCTGCCCACTCAAAAAAGCCGGACTCATCTAACAGCAGGCTGATGATGATGACCGCAATAAACGTGGCCGTCGCATTCCAGACAATCTGCCATACGGCAGGAATATCACCGATATGCACCACGCCGGTCATTAGCGCCAGAGCGCCCCCGATAACGGCACTCCAGCCAATACTCAGTCCTTTCGGCTGCCAGATAACCAGTACCAGCGTCAGAACAAAAATCGCACCCGCCAGAAACATATACTCTCCTTTAATACTGCACCTGTCAGGCCTGGCGCAGAGAACTTAAAAATATACATATGGGAAAACACATATGAATAGTTAAAAAATTTAAATGCAGATTGGCTTGCCGTTGGTGGTTACATTGTCCCGCTCAGCCTGCTGGCTGAGCTGCAGGATGTCATCCCGCTGGCACAGATAAGCCTGTTCAATTACAGCTGCCGCCCAGACGGGCATATGAGGTGACAGTCGGTAATGAATCCACTTGCCATCACGCCTGTCGATAAGCAGACCGGCGTCCCGGAGTAACGCAAGATGACGGGAAATTTTTGGCTGATATTCTCTGAGAGTAGTTGTGAGTTCGCAGACGCAAAGTTCTCCTTTTTCCCGCAGCAACAGCACCAGACTGAGCCGTGTTTCGTCAGAAAGCGTTTTGAAAAGCTGTAGAGGATTAAGCTGAAGCATTACAACTCCTGTTTAACAAACAGTGAGCAGTATCGCTAAGTAGGGGGTAGCGAGCAACTATACATTCGGTAAAACATATATTTTTGGTGGTTTTTTATCTTGCAGGTCAGATATAGAGTACGTCGATAAATAAGTTGTAATCGATCAAGGTCCGCTCCTCGCTCATAGCGGACCTCCAGCTCAGTCAGCATGTCCGCTCTGTGCCAGAAGCGGACGTTATCTTTTAATTAAAACGGCTCGTTACAGAGCCTGCTCTTAAAAAATTAATGCGGATGGCTGCCGGCAAGATGGCCAGAAGAAATAACGGGAAGGACATCATCCGACTCATCTGCCTGCTCCAGTTCGCGCAAAATGCCACAGTCGCGCGTTGCACGGTTGGCGTTACAATGACTCTGCAGCTCGCACAACTGCGTTTCCAGCATATTAAGTTCACGAATACGGGCCTGTACATGAAGAAGGTGCTCGTTTATCAGGTCGTTAACCATACCGCAATCTGCATCAGGCTGACTGCGTGCCTGCAGCAGCACCCGGATTTCTTCATGGGTCATATCCAGCGCCCGACAGCGGCGGATAAACATCAGTCTTTCCAGATGGGCACTGTCATAGTGACGGTAGTTATTTGCCTGGTCACGTAATGCTGCCTGCAGCAGCCCCTCACGCTCATAATAACGCACCGTCTCTACCGGACAGCCTGCCTGCCGGGCCAGTTCGCCAATTTTCATAACTTTTTCCTTGTACACTTGACCCTGTAGTTACTTCAGGGTCTTTAATGCCAGTATATGCTATGAACGAGATAAAAACATGAGTGACTGCTGTAGTAATAACAAGTGCGGTTCTGCCGCGTCCGGAGAGCGGACATCCGTCAGCTATACCTCTGCTGCCACGGCAGACGCCTCCGGAAAAACTTCGCAAAAAATGGCTGATGCCTCACCGGACTGTTGTAGTGCCGGAAGCTGCTGTTCATCGGAGAGTCTGAGTCAGCCTTCCGGGCCAGTGGCAGAACGCGACGGGAGCGATAGCGTTCAGACACGTCTGCGCATCGTGCAGATGGACTGCCCGACGGAAGAGACGTTGCTTCGTAAAAAACTCACAAAACTGTCTGACGTCAGTGAGCTTGAATTCAATCTGATGCAGAGGGTACTTACCGTGACCCACTCGCCGCAGGCACTGGAGCCGGTACTACAGGCGGTGCGCTCTCTGGGTTTTGACCCGGAACTGGCTGATAAAGTCACCCGGCCTGCCGGCATCAGTTGTTCAGGCAGCAAAGCGGAAAGCGCCTGCGGTTCCTGCTGCGCACCTGCGGCTGTCACTTCCGGTGAGCTGCAGGCACAGCAGTTGACCGCTGACGGAGTGCGTACCAGCATCCGCATCAGGCAGATGGACTGCCCGGTAGAAGAGGGCATGATCCGTAAAAAGCTGGACGGTATGTCGGCCGTTAAGGAGCTGGATTTTAACCTTATGCAGCGCGTTCTGACGGTCGTTCATGCACCGGGTACGCTGGAGCCGGTTCTGGCCGCCATTCGTTCGCTGGGCTTTGAACCTGAGCTCTCTGACAGCAGCGGGCGGCACGCGGCTACTGAGGAAAAGAAAAATCCCTGGTGGCCGCTGGCACTGGCCGGCGTTGCGGCAGCGGCGGCCGAAGCTATGCACTGGACAGGCATGCCGGAATGGCTGGAAGCAGTTCTGGCCCTGGCCGCTGTTGGTGCCTGCGGCCTGTCTACCTACAAAAAGGGCTGGATTGCGCTGCGTAACGGCAATCTGAATATTAACGCCCTGATGAGCATTGCTGTAACCGGGGCGCTGGCGCTCGGGCAGTGGCCGGAAGCCGCCATGGTAATGGTGCTGTTCACGATCGCGGAACTGATTGAGGCGAAGTCTCTTGACCGCGCCCGCAATGCTATTGGCTCCCTGATGACGCTGACGCCTGAAACAGCCACGATTCAGCAGCCGGACGGTTCCTGGACAGTGGCAGATGCCAGATCTGTACCCCTTGACAGCGTGGTCCGGGTAAAACCGGGTGAGCGTATCGCCCTTGACGGCAGGGTTGTCCGAGGCAGGACCAGCATCAACCAGGCACCCATTACCGGCGAAAGCCTGCCGATCGAAAAAGGAGAAGGCGATCCGGTTTTCGCCGGGACGGTTAACGGCTCCGGTGGTTTTGAATACCGGGTAACGGCTGCTGCCGGAAATACTACACTCGCACGCATCATTCATGCCGTGGAGGAGGCCCAGGGGGCAAAAGCCTCTTCGCAACGCTTTGTTGACCGCTTTGCACAGGTTTATACCCCCGTGGTGTTTGCAATCGCGGTTGCGGTTGCCATCCTCCCGCCACTGATGGCAGGTGAAAGCTGGCACGAGTGGGTTTATAAGGCGCTTGTCATGCTGGTTATCGCCTGCCCCTGCGCGCTCGTCATTTCCACGCCAGTAACTATCGTCAGCGGCCTGACGGCGGCAGCCCGCCGGGGGATCCTGATTAAAGGTGGCATTTATCTTGAAGAGGGCAGAAAACTGAAATGGCTGGCGCTCGACAAAACTGGCACGCTGACGCACGGTAAACCTGTACAAACGGATGTGATTATCTATACCTGGGTTGCCGAAGATGAAGGCCGCAGACTGGCTGCGAGTCTGGCGGGTTACTCCGATCATCCGGTTTCGCAGGCCGTGACGGCAGCATTAGAGGGTTCGCAGCGTTATGACGTTGAGCGCTTTGAAGCTCTGCCGGGCCGCGGGGTGCGGGGTGTCATCAATGACAGAACCTACAGCCTCGGGAATCTGAGACTGGCTGACGAAACGAGCAGCTGCCCGGAGACTGTCAGGGCGACGCTCAGGGAACTGGAGTCCGCTGGTAAAACGGTCATCCTGCTCTGTGACAGTCATCAGGTACTCGGGCTGTTTGCAGTGGCAGATACAGTCAAAGAAAGCAGTCGCGAAGCGGTGAGCCAGCTGCACGGTCTGGACGTCCGGACACTCATGCTGACCGGAGACAATTCGAGTACAGCGCAGGCCATTGCCGTTCAGGTCGGTATCGATGAAGCCCGGGGTAACCAGTTGCCTGAGGACAAACTGCGCGCCATTGAAACACTTACGGCTCAGGGTACCACTGGCATGGTAGGCGACGGCATCAATGATGCGCCGGCGCTGGCTCGCGCCGATATCGGCTTTGCCATGGGCGCGATGGGCACCGATACCGCCATCGAAACCGCTGATGTTGCCCTGATGGACGATGACTTACGTAAAATCCCTGCCTTTGTCCGGCTTTCAAAACAGACTTACAGCATTCTGGTACAGAACATCGTTATGGCAATTGGCATCAAAGCAATATTTCTGGCCCTGACCATTGCCGGCATGGGAACCATGTGGATGGCTGTATTTGCCGATGTGGGTGCAAGTCTGCTTGTTGTGGCAAACGGCCTGCGCCTGTTGCGTAAATAGCTGGTTATTATGTTGCCCGCTGGCTAACGGCGGGCAACGTCTGCTTTTCGCTCATAGCAGACACTGGCGCATATCATTCCTTTTATTAATATAATGCCATTCAATTTTTTCGCAGCGGTTAAGCACCAGGCCGGCATTAAGTTATCCCGTTTGGGGTAATTCGACTGTAGATAGCAAGCGTTGACTCATGACTAATGGAATATGCAGCGGCTAAAACCACCTCGCCATCGACTTGACTGACATGTTAGAAACCCGTTTATAAATATCGACGACCGCCTTCGTGAACCAGCTTTGTTTAAGCCGTGCACGGAGAGAGAAGTCCCGTCCTCGCATGCAAGGCCATCCTTAACGATAAAAACGCCAGACTATTAAAACTGATGATGTGCCTGCCTTCACATAACCTGAGCGACACAAGTGTCATGCTGTCACGATATGAAGGAGATCATCATGATAAAGAAGCCATAGCTTATGTGAGATTTTCAAATGCTTCCCAGCAGTACGGTGACTCCCTGCGGCGTCAGAACGCACTCATTTCTGAGTGGTTGTCCCAGCATCCGGATTATGAGCTCGATGAAACAACCTACCAGGATCTGGGTCTCAGTGCTTACAGCGGTATGAACGCCACCCGCGGCGCGCTTTACGACTTTCTGGACGCTGTAGAGCACGGCTACATTGCTGCAGGAACCGTTCTTCTGGTAGAGAGCCTGGACAGGCTTTCACGTGAAAAAATCAGCGATGCCACCGAGCGGCTGAAGAGCATCCTGCGGTCCGGCGTCGAAGTAGTCACGCTGTGCGATCATACCCACTACAGCATCGACTCGCTTGATGACCCCTATGCCCTTATTAAAGCTATCCTCATCGCACAACGTGCGAATGAAGAGAGCGAGACGAAGTCACGACGCATGCGTGCGGCCTGGCAGAAAAAACGGGAAGATGCGGCGGCAACCGGAAAGCTCATTACGCGCAGCTGCCCGCGCTGGCTGACTGTTTCGCCTGACGGTGAGAAGTTTGAGCTGATTGAAGAACATGCCAGAACCATTAATGTGATATTCAGGCTCAGGCTTAAAGGCTCCTTACTCAATGGCATCACGAAAACGCTCAATGAACGCGGCGTTCCAACCTTGACGGGGGAAATCGGGCGATGGAATCCCAGCACCATTGAAAGTCTGCTTGGCAATAAGGCCCTGACAGGCACGTTTACTCCGTCTTATCAGACGATGGCAAAAGGAGTAAGCGAAATCAGCGGGTATTTTCCTCAGGTGGTTCCGGACAAACTCTTCCACGACGTGCAGGGCGTCCGTCTCGCCCGATTCGGTAACCCTGGCGTCAGCGACAATCCTTACCTCATTAATATTTTCAGATCGCTGATGTACTGCGGAACGTGCGGGCACTCCATCATTTTGACCAGCGTCGACAAAAAGGGCCGGGGCTATTACGCCTGTCCAATGAGGCGCCTGAAACGCTGCAACGAACCGGCCATACGCCGTGATCACGTTGATGCTGCCCTAGTGGACGTCCTGCTGTGCAGCATGGATATGCTGCAGGCAAACGGAACCGTCGTGGGCACCGCCAGTCGGCTAGAAAACCGTCTGGTCGAACTCAACTTTAGCATCAACCGGCTTATCGCCGCGCTCCAGATTGCTCCGGACGTTCCGGAGCTGGCAATGAAAGTGCGGGAACTGAGCAAAGAGCTACGGGCGGGTGAACTGAAGTTGCGCGCCCTCAGAAGCAGAGGTGTAGCAGGTTCCAAAGATTGGATCGCCGCACTGAACCTCGCCGACAGGCGCAACCGTGAACGATGCCGTGACTACGCCGCCCGACACATAGATAAGCTGTTTCTGCATACCGCAGAAGGGCGTTGCGACGTGCACCTTCTTAATGGGATCAAGCTAATCAACTTCCCGCTAAAGAAAAAACTTCCCGTTTCATCCTTCATCAGCAGTCTTGCCTACATGTGCGGAGACACGCTGATATTCTGATCCGCCCCCCTCTACGGACTGGCAAGTATCGGTCCGCTTTGTGCCAAAAGCGGACTTTAATACGGCTCCAGAGTCTATTTTAGGAGTAGCTTACATCTGTCAGGCTTTAGCTAGCGGCTTCATTCGAAAACTAATCCCCATACGATTAATGGCATTCATAGTGGCAATAACAATGGTAAGTTCAACCAAATCTTTTTCACCGAATACAGAAAGCGCTGCGGAATATGCTTCATCAGAAGCATGCGTTTCACTTACACGGGTAACTTCTTCCGCCCATGAGAGCGCAGCTTGCTCTATACCCGAGAATAAATAGGTAGATTCTCTCCAGACAGGCACCAATACAATCTTCTCGACGGACATGCCACTCTTAATAAGATCGCGAGCATGTATATCTATACAGTGTGCACAACCATTGATCTGTGAAACTCTTAAAAAAATTAAATGAATCAGATCATCTGGCAAACTTGTCCCGGTAATGGCGTAATTATGGATCGCTCCTATAGCCTTGCCACCCTCAGCGGAAACTTGAAACCAGTTTGGACGCTTCATCCTTATATCCTCTTATTGAGATGTTTAAGTAAGTATTTGTTAATCATCATGGTCTGTCACAGAACCGCTACGACTGAATTTAAATTCGTACGTCTGCTCAGACATTGTGATATTAGCCATTAAAGTCGTAGATAAAAGAGGCAAGAAATGAGTTAAACGGTAGGACAATCATAGGGGGAGCTCGTCCAGTAAAAGAGGGAAACCATTTTCTGAAAGCAATCATTTTGTGCTGAAAAAACCACGATAATGTCCGTTTCTCGCGCATAGCGGACAGCAGATAATACTGCTCCAAAAGGTGCCAGCCTTGCAGCAAAGCTGGTGGCTTACCGCTCAGGTAAAGACGAGGCTACAGGGGCGCGGGGCTCAAGCGCGTTTCGCGCGGCGCTGGACGCTGAGTTTCAGGTGAAGCGCGAGGATGAGAACATCGCCTGATACTGACCTGCACCAAGATGAAAGACGCTGAAGAGCCGAAGCGCCGGGCGTACGACCTGCAGCCGGTCAGGCTGTATACGGACGAAGAGGGAGAGGAAATCCATTCACTGGCCGTGCGGGACGTGGCCCGGGAGGCTGATGAGCGCGAACCAGAACTGGCCGGCGTGCCGAACATTACAGGAAATCATATGGCACTCTGGCAGGCTATTCGCAGTCGTATTGCCAGCCAGGAGGCATGTACAAAAATGATTGTACGCGACGACCATTAAAGCAATGGGGATTAATACCAAACACTTTACCCGCTGGCTGCAGAAGCTGACTGATGATGATCTGATTATCCAGAACGGTGATCACCTTACGCTCCATTCACATCATAAAAGTGGGTAAAAAAATGGGGAAGCGGTGAGGAAGGTGGGGAGCGTGCCCCCGGATTCCCCACTTTTTCCCTGTATATACCCGGAAAGTGGGGAGAACCCCTGAAACCCGCACCAGTACTGGGCTGAGCAGGGTTTTGAAAAAAACAGGTGGGGAGCAAGTGGGGAACTGAAAAAGTGGGGAGCAAGTGGGGAGAAGTAAGAGAGGTTTAAATGGCGGTGCTTACACACTGCTGGCATGACGTTAAGGCTCACTAAGGAAATCTGGGCAGAATATCCGCATTGTGCCAGAAACGGACGTTTAGAAGATACGCTTTGCTTTTTTTATCAGCTAACTTGTATAAGATTACATTCGACCCACTAGTCAAAAACCGATATTACTTACTGATCGTTATATCCATTACTTAGTGCAGGTCACCGGAGGTGATATGACATTGCAGTATCTTGAAATCGTGTCTCGTCTGCTTCCGGACGTTCGCGCAGGCAGGAAGCGTCATACCATCCGATGGCGGGAATGCGAGATTGTGCCGGGCCCTATGCTTTACGTAAACGCGCAGGATGCCTATGACACGGTCATGGTATGTGTGACGCAGGTTGAAAAAATGCCGCTTTTTGACGTTGCGGCCAGGCTTGGAAAAAGTGTGGAATGGCCGGATGCATTACTGCTAGAAGGGATGCGTGAGCACTACCCGCGCATAGAGATGGATTCCGAAGTTGCGGTCATATACCATTTACCGCCTACGTCGTAAGTTTGTAGCCGAGAATTCGGTGGTTCGAGGGTAAACGTCACTCAAACCACATCGTTTTTTAGCAGCCACCTGCCTGTATTGTCCGTAGGTTGCTTGCTCAACTGTATATGTGTCTCCGGCACATGAGGAGAGTTGCTGAATCAGGCCTTTGCATGAGAAGCCCTTCATGTTGAGATACTGCTTCGCAATTTCACCGCCTCCTGATTCCAATCAATATTCAGGTTGTCCACTGCTACCGAAGTGTCAGAAATCTAGAAACTATCTTCAGCATCCGATGAAAGTTGTTGAATAAGTCCGTTTCGTGAGAAGGCTTTCCTACTGAGAAATTGCTTCGCAAATCTAACGGCATTATTTTGAGGCCCAGTCAAATTGTTTAACATCAGTGATTCCAGACGTTGCAAACAGTATGAAGCGATGCTCAAGCTGGCGCAGGTAATCACTGAACACGCTCGGCAAGGCAGGCGTAACATCCCGGCTTAGCATAATGAATATGGACATAGCTGGCTGTGGGATCGTCAAAGAAATGATTCAGCCGACTTTTCGCCGCCGCACCGTCACAAATATCCGCCTCCAGCATGAAATGCTTTTCATCTAAGGCCCTCATTGAAAGGAGCCTGACAGCGAGTGATTTTGGGATTTCATTGATATATATCCCCTGATGAGTACAGCCTTCCCGGAGATAAATCGCATGTGTGCCGTGATAGGGGGTATCAGCAGGCTGATAGGTATGATTAATCAGTATCGCTGTCTCACCGACGGGCATATCATTTAATGAAATTCTGTCGGGATAGCCGGGAAAACTGTCGACGTCTCTTCTTAGCGCACCGTGTTTTTTTAAGTAATGTTCTTTCTACCAAAGAGATGAAGGAAGGGGGTTGCATCAAGCCCTGAAATTCTAAATTGCATGTTTGCCTCCTGTGATAGTCAGCAGACGATAGCGTCATCTTGTTGAGCCTTGCTCGCTGTTTTCGGTCAGGGAAATGACTGCTGCAATATGGGCATTAGTCATTCCGCTTTGTGCCGGAACTGCTTTTATAAGATCATCGCTGTGACGTTAGGGGGATATTAAGCTTTTCCCTTTCCAAAATTTCGGTTGTTCCCTCATGGCGGACATTATCTTGTGTACTGTCGATTTACTATGTGCCAAAGGCGGAGGTCTATTTGGTTCAATAATTCACTCCATGGAGCCCGCTATGGACAAAATGTCAGTGCAGGATGTTAAGCTCTCTTTAAAAAAATGATACTTTCAGAAGGTTACTGCTGATGCATTATTTTGTCACTTAAGGATAAGTTAATGTTGAAAGACCATCCTTCAGGGGTGTCTTTCTCCCTGGGGTGAGTATGAAATTTAAATTGGTAGACGTAATTCCGTATAGCTACGCTCCCTTTTTTCGCGGTCTACATATTGCTGTGGCGGTACTTATTTTATCTCAGATTATAAATTCCAATTTTATTGAGGCTGAGCTGCTTACCGATAGCAGTGTTGAGGGCGTGATAACCTGGATTCACGTAGTTTCTGGTTTTCTGCTGATTTTCCTTGGCCTGATGCTACTGGCATGGATGCTGTCACAAAGAGGCTTCCGCTGGTATTACGCGTGGATGATGTTGGATTTCAGTGGTATCAGACGCGATATCAAACTGATCAGTCAGCGCAAACTGCCCGGGGCTGCGCAGGGAGGTATTGCTGCCGCCGTACAGGGACTTGGCGTTCTTGCACTGCTTCTCGTTGCCTCATCAGGAGGAGTCTGGTTTCTTGCAGAGACACTGTTGAAAAATGCATCTGATGCAGCAGAATATTATCTCCGTCTGCACAAATTTCTGACAACGTTCATCGAGATTTATTTTTACGCGCACGGCCTGATGGGGTTATTACATATGCTTCTGGTAAGAAAGACCCCGGCATCCGGGACTGAAAAAACCTGATCCTGCGCATCCCCTGGATAGGGTAATGACCGGAGTAATACTATGGTGTCTGGAGAATCGCACAAAATTTCACGTTCAGGCAGGCTGCGTGCAGCGGTAATGGGGGCCAATGATGGCATTGTTTCTACCGCCAGCCTGCTGACCGGTGTAGTTGCTGCAGGCAGCTCGCCGCAGAGCATTCTTCTGGCTGGTGTAGCCGGGCTGGTCGCAGGATCGATGTCCATGGCAACCGGTGAGTATGTCTCGGTTTCTTCACAGGTAGACACGGAGCGCGTCGCTATTGCAGAGGAACAGGCCGAGCTGGAGGGTGATTACCAGGCTGAAAAACACGAGCTGGCTGCCATTTACGTGCATCGTGGACTCAGTAAGGAGTTGGCGTTGGAGGTTGCCAGCGCGTTGATGAAACACGACGCCCTTGATGCACATATCCGTGATGAGCTCGGCATATCCGATACCCTCAGTGCACGGCCACTTCAGGCTGCGCTGTTCTCCGCAGGCAGTTTTACCGCGGGTGCGCTGATTCCTTTGATTGTGGCAATGACGTATTCAGGTATAGCCGTTATTGTCTTAGCAGCTCTCCTGGCGCTTGTATTTCTGGGGGCTTTAGCTGCGATCGTGGGCGGCGCACCGGTGATGCGCAGTATCATTCGCATCAGTTTCTGGAGTAGCCTGGCGATGGGTTTATCAGGAATAACAGGTGTGATGTTTGGGCATTTTGCAGGGTAAGTGAGGCGAGAGATCGCTAGTCCCCTCGATACTGAAATCTGAGGGGTATTAATCGACTATTCCGTCGACATCAATCCGGGCGGGGCCAAAGTGACGGCGAATGGAAAAATCAATGACTTAAGTTCCAGTTGAGCATTAGCAAAATGAGAGGCAATGCCGCTGTCTGGGGTTTTGCACTTTTCGGGTAAAACCTCATTCAGAAAAAAATCATCCCCTGAGCAGCCAGCCAGCCAGATGATGGCTGAGCGTGCTGACGTGAGCGAAGTATCAAACATTCCCCGACGCCATAAAAAACGAAATCTTTGACAGAATGGCCTTTATCCTTAAAGTGAGAATTGATGATATAAACAACAGCTCACAGATTTATACCTGGCCGAAGAGCAGGGCTATCCTCAAACGAGGGGGCTGGATTAAGCTTCAGGACGCGGTTGGTCACTGTGACCACTCGTAATAAAATCAGTGAGTTATTCATTAAATATCTGGCTTCCAGCTCTCCTAAGGCAGACAAAGTGACGGTCGCGAACAAATTAAAGGCTTAGGCTTTGTTGGAGTGTTCGCTCTTTCTGAGAAGTCATTGCAACAACCTGAAGGTTTTGCACTGTTTCGGCAAAACCCTTTCGGGCCTGACTTTCATTTTCTTAACCGACCAATAGCTTGTTGATGATCAATCACTGTGGCCAGCAGGACGTGGAAAATTGAGCGGGTCCTCCCGGCAGGGTACCCTGTCCACGAGGCGGCGGCCCCGCGGAAAACGGCTGATTTTTGCATTTTCATGGCGACGGCGGCAGGTCTCTTAACCCAATGAAAATAAAGCATAATTTTCGTGATCACCTGTACAATTTTTTTGTGGGGGTGTCATTAGACCAGTTTTTAAGTTACTGAAATTAATTAATAAAAATGGTTTTCACCTGCCAGGTTGAGCTGCCTACATCGGATGTGCGTAAAATCGGCAACATTTGTCACCAGGGGATCCCATCCTGGTTTATGCAAACACCACACCTGTGTACCCGCTGGCAAAAGGAACCTAAATTCGTTTGTGGTGAAATGCAGCCTGAAGAGCGTCAAAAGGCCGGGCTACTTTATTAAGCAAATCATTTTCGAACCAGGTTTATACATACAGGAAGGTTGTTTACGAACGCTAAAATTCAGCTCGTTATTCCATTATAAATAGTGGGCATATCTGAGACATTGGTCAGTTGGGGGTATTTATGGGGGTATGAACAAATATCGAATACAGTATATTTCTTAAAAATCATGTGCTTGTTGTATTCGTTCGAATCCTGTAGGGCGTGCCAAATAAAATCAATCACTTAAAAACCTCCTTCAGCCTTCAAAACTTCAAAATTTCACCGTGGGACAGATTTGGGACACGACTGCCTAAAATCGCGTCAATTTGCCTCGCATGCCTGTCAGATGATTCGGTGCCAGGTGAGCATACCTGCGAACCATTTCGATGCTTTCCCATGCGCTCATTTCTGTGCTGAGGCTACAGCACGGCGTGACGCGACAAAACGCCAGCTCATTGTGGCCTATGCGCCCTGATGAAATACTCCCGCTGACAGTCAACACGCGATGCCTTTTCAGGCCGGAATTATATACGTTAACCTGACCATTCAGGATAGATACGAGGTTTCCTGCCAGGTGAATTTTCTGAATCTCTGTCAGTCAGGCGCGGATGATGATATTCATTGAAAATGTTTGAGAAATAATTATGGCACCTGATTCGGGAGCGCGTCAGGCCATTCCTGCTAAATACTTACGGCCGTTAATATCAACCTGTCACCTTTTAAGTGGGGATAGTAAATAATAATTAACCTTTTATAAAAACTTTGCGGGCTATTTTTCTTTTTCTGGTTTAGTGGCGTTACGGCTGGATGATAACAGGTGTTTAGCGTTGGCAGGATTGCAGGTCAGTTGAAGAAAATTCATTCATTATTTTTTTTCATTAAAATCAATTGGTTGGTTATCGCTCCTGAACGTTGCCAGAATTATTGCGTCAGGAAAAGAAGAGGGTGTCAGCGGTAGCATATCGGTGAAAAATTTCCTGGTGCGGAGGGTTTTAAGCCAGGTATTGATTACCTGCATGCAAGAATTGTTTCTCTCAAAAAGCCGGGGGTTAATTTTATATTGAGAGTGTCACTAATATAGCGATATGTAACCCACGTAAATCTGAATAACGGGTCCGAAATAAATTTTAAAATTAACTATTCCGGGTGATGAATCTGCGTCACACAATGCCGATAACACATTCATATCCGACACTCTCATCTACTTACAGCGAGAATTAATATGAAAATATCCACCCGACTTGCAACGGGCTTTGGCCTGCTTGTTGTACTTTTTATTATCTGTACCGGCATTGCGCTCAACGCTCTGAGTAATGCGAGCAAAGGTATGGACGATGCGGTTAACGTCAAAATGAAAAAGTATCAGCTGGTGCTGGATATGCGTGGCAGCATCAGGGATATGGGCATTGCGGTTCGTAACCTGGCGCTCTTAACGGATATTGAGGCAATGAAGCCTGAATGGGAGCGCGTACAAAAACAAGAAGCGCAGTATATAGCCAGCCGCAAGGCTTTGGCTGAGGTGATGCAGGAGGATTCAACACCGCAGGGGCGGGAAGTCATGAGCCGCATTACTGAAGCTGAGGAGCCTGCACTTGCCTCGCTGAAGCAGGCTGGCCGGCTCGGTCTTGAAAATCGTGCCGAGGAAGCCACTGCCTATCTGCTGAATGTCACGCGCCCGGTGCAGAGTACCTTGCTCAAAGCGCTTAATGACATGACGCTGGTTCAGATGAAAAATACGCAGTCCGCTGTTGAAACCAACAGTCAGGCGACACGCCGGGCATCGCTGATCCTGATGTTGCTCGCGGCCGCATCAGCACTGCTGGCAGTGGGAACGTGCGTTATGACCATTCGCGTACTGATGCGTCAGCTGGGCGGCGAGCCTGTACAGGCGCAGACACTTGCGGCGACCATTGCTTCTGGCGACCTGACGACGCCTGTAACGCTGCGAAACAATGACAGTACCAGCCTGATGGCTTCTCTGGATGGCATGCAGGCAAACCTGCGTGGTCTGGTATCAAAGATAAAAGACTCTGCTGCTTCTGTGGCGCTGGCAGCGGATGAGATATCACAGGGCAATACAGAATTGTCATCCCGCACCGAGGAGCAGGCTGCAGCGCTGCAGGAAACTGCGGCCAGTATGGAGCAGCTAACCGCCACCGTGAAAAGTAATACGGCCGGCGCGCAGCAGACCGCTGGGTCTGCCCGGGATGCGGCAACGCTGGCACGCGCAGGTGAGGCCGACGTACAGCGTATGTCTGAAACCATGAATGAGATCTCATTGAGCGCCACAAAGGTACGGGACATCACCTCCGTGATCGAAAGCATTGCCTTCCAGACCAACATTCTGGCGCTCAACGCAGCCGTGGAAGCCGCCCGGGCAGGTGAAGAAGGACGCGGTTTTGCCGTGGTTGCCGGTGAAGTCAGAACGCTTGCACAGCGCAGTGCAAATGCTGCTCGCGACATCAAACAGCTGATTGAACAGGCCGTTGAGCAGGTCGAAAGCGGCGTTGAGGTGGCAGCAGGTACAGGGCAGAGCATATTGAAGATTGTCAGCATGGTGGGCGAACTGGCAGAGGCCATGGATAATATTTCACTGGCTTCTTCAGAACAGATGCAGGGCATTTCTCAGGTTAGCATTGCGGTAAGTCAGATGGATGGTGTCACGCAGAATAACGCTGCGCTGGTTGAAGAGTCCTCTTCGGCGTCTCAGTCTCTCTCTGAGCAGGCGCACGCTCTGCGGGGGATGGTGGACACATTTCGTGTCTGACGTAAAAGGGCTCAGCGTTCCTGAGTAGAAATCAGACTTAGGACGCCCAATAAATCACGTGCATGTTGGGGATTGAGTCGGGTGGGGCGGAAAGATGTTTGCTGAATTTATTCTGCAGCCGTCCCGACCTTTCAACAGAAACCTACCCCGCCATGTCAGGCTGGCCAAAACACGCTGGCCTTATTTTGCAACCTTTGAGGGGGTCTGCGAATTGGCTTGAGACGTTACGCTGTTTATTCTCACATCTGTAATGCGGTCGGTTGCTGGGTTGTGAGTATTCGCTGCCAATGCGAAAGCAACCCGATAGCAGGCGCGGTTTCCGCAATCTGTCCGGGATGATATAAATGCATAAATGATCTGCATGGAAGCCATGATGAAAAAAACACTCTCACTTATCGCCGTCATGTTATTAGTCGGCTGCCAGTCCCATACTAAACAAACAGCAAGGCAGTCATTCAGGTTTCCAACCGCTTCCGAGATAAGAAGCGAGTGCGAATCGCAAACCTCCTCGCAAATAGCAAATAAAGATACGCATCTGTGGCTTTGTCAGGCCGTTACCGCAATACAGTATCGGTTTTTTGACGCGAATTTATATCACGGTAAGACCTGTGATTTGGTCATTACGCAGCCCTTAGGTCAGCCACCGACAAACGTCACTGCGCAGGGCGGAGATGCTGATCTGTGCGCCGTCGCTATCGATGCGGTAAAGCAGGCGATAGATGCCAATACCTTTCCCATGCGGCCTGCGTATCTGAAAGAAAAGATACCGGTGCGTTTTGCGCCCTGACTGGCTTTCTCCCGATCAGACCGTTGCTGCATAAGCGTAACCATAGGTAACAAAGTTTGCCGTTTAACCCCTGTATATCACGCCGTCAGTTCTGCCAGGCTATGCTCAGCATTACTGACATAACACGTATCTTTATGGAGATTCAAGGCAATGAAAAAACAGTGGATTGCGGCCCTGGCAGCGGCAGGCCTTCTTTTAGTCGTTAGCGCCCAGGCAGAGGCAAAAGGGTGTCTGAAAGGCGCCGTCGCTGGCGGCGTGGCAGGTCATCTGGTTCATCATGGCGTTGCCGGTGCGGCAGCTGGCTGCGCGGTGGGCCACCACATGGCCGCCAAAAAACAGAAAGAGGCGGAACAAAAGCAACAGTAGACCGCTGGTGGCAATTTATAGATCGGGGTGATTATTTTTGCTGCTGACAGAGCGATATGAGGTTCGGCATTGTGCTATAAGCTCGTTAGAGTGATTTTTACTGCGATTTTCATGCTGAGGCTAAGTGGAATCTGGAGGAAAATATGAAATTCCATATATTATTTCAGCGCAGAGCCAATCCTCAGGTAAATCGGTGCTTGAGGCGCCACACGTAGCTGAACGGAACGGCTGACCTGTTTCTTGATGCTCCCGGATTGCTGCCTGGCAGATTAAAACAGGAGCAGTAAAGACAAAACAATGCATCTCCCATCCTATCAGGGAAGACGCTACTTACCACGATGAAGCCTCAGCATAGGTTTCAGTTAACGCCGTGTAGTGGGCCAGGTTTGAAGCTAGTATTCAGTACCGACAGGTCAACATTTTTGGCAGCCCGGTCTAAATCATAGGCCGCCTGAATGCGCAGCCACATCGCAGGTGTACTGCCGATCACGGCCGATAATTTGATAGCCATCTCTGGTGTTACCGCCGTCGCTCCCGACACCATTCGCGAAGCCGTGGAGGGGGCGATAGCTAAAGCACGTGCCAGCTCTCTGATGCCGATGTCGAGATCTTCCATGATATCGGAAATGATTTCACCCGCATGAGGGGGGTTATGCATAGTCATTAGTGGTAATCCTCATAATTCAGAATGTAGGCGTCACCATCTCTAAATTCAAAGGTGATGCGCCAGTTTCCTGTAACCGTGATAGACCAGATACCCTGTCTGTCACCTTTTAAAGGATGCAACCTGTAGCCACTAAGGTTCATATCCTCAATTTTCTCAGCCAGGTCAATCACTCTCAAACGCGTACGTAGTCGCTTTTCATGGGCTGCGTTGATCTTACGAGTGGTGCCGGTGGTGTAAAACTCTTCAAGCCCCTTATGTAGCCAGGTTTTAATCATCCATGCTTCTCAGTGTTGCTCAATAAGGAACACTATAGCATGTGTTGCGTAGCAAGCAACAGCTGATTCAGTTCTGGACTACAGATAATGAGCATGAATGAAGTGCAATAAGTTTTCGAACGTAATTAGCACAAGTTATCGATATCATTCAATCGTAAAATACTTATCCTCTCCTACTGCATACTGAAAAGAAAAAATATCATTTTTTAATTTATTATTAGTTTGAGTGTCGTTGAACGCCAAAAAATGAACAAGATAGGTACCTGATTGGTTGATTGAATGTACGAAATTTAATGTATACGATTCACCAGCTCCAATATCTATCCAGTTCATTATATAACGTTTAGCCGCTCCTCGATAACGACCATTTATCAGATTTATGGGCTCGTTATAAACAGGTTCCCCCTTGTTAAAGCTTACTGGTACGAGTGTTAACGACTCATTATCTAGCTGAATACGACTCTCTTTATTGCCAGAATTAGTTAGCACTACTTTGATTTTAATAATCTGGTCTTGATTAACATTTTTTTTCTGTCAAAATCTCTACTCTGGCTGCAATATGTGGTAATTGCTGTGTCCTCTGCTCAAGTTCACGAAGTTTATATTCTGCAATTTGACTTTCTTTTCTAACTGAAATCGTTGAGAAAATTGCCCAGGTGCCCACAACCATAGCCACAATGATTGTGACTATGTTAGTCACCAATGGACTATATTTTAACAAGTTGTCAAGTAAAGCAGTGGTTTTGCTCATTTTAAGCCTTTTGATTGCGAGATTAAATATCCTCAATGTAACATGTTTTTAGCTTGGCTTTAAGTGTTTGACTGAGATGCCACGACTTTTAATTAATCAAAAAAAGATATTTCCCTGAAGGGGAGGTGATGAATCATACATCGATTCGTTTTAAACTGATGCTTTAAGAGAATTGATTGGCATGGATTAATGCTAAAGTAAAAATGTATAGATATAAGTGATGTAAAATTTCTTAGCTTTGGGTAAATACCACATGGTGGCGGACCTGAAAAAGACTGTTTATTTGCAATTCTCATGACGTTCAAAAAACGTCATGAAAAAGCATAATCAGACCACTCAATCGCTATGACTTAGCCTGGCCTCCAGTTATCCAACCCCGCAACTCTCCACTCAGAATCCGATATTCACCCGAATCATAATCATCTGATCGCGGGTGCGCTGTGCATCAAGCCCCAGCGTTCCCTGGTAAGCGATTCCGGGCGTGATATTGTGCGGCAGCAGAAAATCAATTGCGGTGCCTGCCGTTAACGTCTGGCGGCTCGGCTCGGTCAGCGGTACTCGCCACGTGTCGTTGCCCGTATCAGCATAACCCACACGAGCGATACCATTGTTGCTGAGTGTCTGCGCATACTCCACACGGCCCTGCAAGCGCAGCGCGATTTGACCGCTCGTTACCCGATGCTCACCGCGCAGCCCGGCGCCACCAATGATCTGAGAATCCGTTTGCGGGGCATAAGCCAGACTATATGCGCCTGCGCCGGACTCACTGTAGCCATCAAGCCATGTGCGGTAATACTGCAGGCGGCCATAAGGTGACAACAGGCTGTCTGTGGTTCGCAGTTCATAGCCTGAGGTCAGCGAGGCGAAAATCTGCCGTCCGGAGCGGCTGCCGCGAGCTTCACTGTAGGTGCCGGTGATGACGCGTTTGCTATCGAAGTCCATCACGCCATGCCCAAGCAGGCCGTCCACGAAGAACGTCCCTGGATGATAGCTGCCATACAGTGCTGTGCTGAATGCGCGCCCGTTGGTCCGCGTGCCGCTGTCGCCAATGTCGCTGACGTCACGGCCAAAACCAATACCTAATCCTGCCGCGACGGCGGAAGTGAAGCGGTAGTCGGCACCGGTAGACACGCCCACGGTGGTATGACTGAAATGCACGCCGCCGGCTTTATCACCACCAAAATCAACATAGCCGCCTGTCCAGTAAGACAGGCGCTGTACCTGCCTGCCGGTGGAGAAGGGCAGCGCGGGGAGAGAGGGCTGCGCCGGACGGTGATCATTGAAGGCTTTCTGCTGCCACGCGGTTGCCCACATTTTCTCGTCAGCATCATGCTCTGCCTGAGCCGATGGCAGCGAAAAGCGGATGCCGTTGATGTCCGAAGGGAGCTCGCCGCCGCTGTGTAACTGTTCCAGCCTGTCGCTGAAGTTTCGTAGCTGCGCGCGAGCGAAACTCTGCGCGGCACGATACTGAGCGCTGACCAGACCAATGACATCTGCGTCCTGCGCAGGATTGGGACGGGCGGTAATAGTCAACGTCACGCTGGCCGGCGGCGTTGTGCCGGCAGGGCCGGTCAGCACATAGCGCAGTGCGACGCTGCCACTGGCCTGTGCGGCTGCGGTGAAAAACAGCTGAAACTCACTTCCCGACGCATGTATTTCCGCTTTGCCGAGACTGCTTTCCGGTTGATCAAGCAACTGCGCGCCGGTAAACGGACCGCCTGTCGCACCGCTGGTCAGGTTCACTATGACCGACTGACCGGCAACAAGCGTGGCGCTGTGGTCAGTGGCCTGAGGCCCGGCAGCTGTTACCGACAGCGTGTAATTAACCCGCAGGGTACTGCCGGCAGCATCGGTAACCTGAACACTGAACTGGCTATTACCGGCTGCCTGTGGCACACCGCTGAGCTGTCCATCAGCGAACGTCATGCCCGCAGGCAGCGTTCCGCCAGACAGCCAGCGATAGGGCGCGGTTCCTCCCGTCACGCTGAAAGTCTGTGCGTACATTTTTCCTGCTTGAGCCGGTGGCAGCTGACCGCCTGCGGGTTGTAGCTGCAGGACTGACTGCGTAGCTGCCGTGACAGCCAGGGTATAACTGGCCGTGCCGCGGTTACCGAGGCTGTCTGCTGCGGTGATCTGAAAGCGATAGTTCCCGGCTGCCTCAGGCGTGCCTGAGAGTTTGCCTGTCGGGCTGTCCAGGTTGATGCCTGCTGGCAGGTTAAGCGCGCTGAAGGAATAGGGGGCCGTCCCGCCTGTTGCGGTCACTGTTGTTGTCCAGTCACTGCCGGCGGTTGCAGGCTGCAGCGTTCCGCCGGGTGGCGAAAGCGTCAGGACGGACTGCGACACGCTGATTAAAACCTGCGCGCTATTGGAAGTTCCGCTACTGTTGCTGGCGGTGTAAGTGAGACTGTCGCTTCCCGAGAATCCTGCAGCAGGTTGGTACGTTATGCTGGTGCCGGTTACGGTAATGCTGCCGTGTGAAGGTGGAGTAATGATGGTGATGGACGTCGCGACGCCGCCGGAAAGGCTGAGAGGCAGCGTATTGTTGCTGCTGTTGGCCGCGACCGTGGCTGCACTGTTGCTGGCTGAGGGGGCCGCAGCGTTGATAGTCAGCGTGTAGCTGGCGGAGCCGCTGGCCCCGTGGGCGTCCGTCGCGATGACCTGGAAGTGATAATTTCCTGCCGCTGCGGGCGCTCCGGACAGCGTACCGGCGGATGCGTTCAGCGACAGGCCAGGCGGCAAAGCGGTGCTGCTCCAGGTATACGGAGCCGTGCCGCCTGAGGCGGTGAGCGTCTGCGACCAGGTGTTGCCGACCGTCGCGGCGGACAGCGCACCCGATGCCGGTGACAGCGCCAGCGCGGGAGCGCTGACAGTCAGCGCTACGGTAGCATCCGCAGAGGTTCCACCCCCATTTGCGGCATGCCAGACAAAGCTGTCGCTGCCGGAATAACCTGCTGCCGGCGTATACATCACGTCAGTACCTGAAACCGTGGCGCTACCGTGCGTCGGAGGCGTTACGAGAGTTACCGACGTCGCCGCCCCACCGCTGAGCGCCAGCGAAATAGTGTTATTGGTGCTGTTGGCCGCAACGGTTGAACTGCTGTTTGCCGACGCTGGCGGCGCTTCTGCACGGGTCACGCTGATGCTGTACCCGCGAGTGGTACCATCCTGCGCGCTCACCACCACGGAAATAGTGTTGCTTCCGACGTTCAGCGCGATGGCCTGCGAGGCCGACCCCGAAGCCACTGATGAGCCATTGACTGTCACCGTGGCATGGCTTTCATTCACCACCGGCGTTACCGTCACCGACGAAACATCGAAGTTAACCGATGCGCTGTAATTGCTGGTGGCGGCGCTGAAAGACGGTGAGAGCGCGCCGGCAGACAATGACAGGCCTGACAACGTGGCATCGCTGGATGACGATGAGGCACTGGTACAGTTAAATACGAGGTTACTGAGCTGTCCATGCGAGGTGGTAATCCGCACGGCCAGCCCGTTGGCCTCCAGACTGCCGGACGGCACGGTGATTGTCACGGTGTGGGAAGAGGTTGTCGTTGAGTTTACGGCGTTGTAAGTCTGAGCATTACTCAGGTCAAAACGGGCTACGCTCAGACTGTCGGCGTTCATGGGAGTGCCGCCCACAGCAGAACCGCTGTCGGTAAAGCTCAGCGTCAACGCGTCGCCAGCGGTAAAGTCCGAGGCAGGATACCTGTTGGCGCTGTAAGACAGAGAGGTGGAACCTGACAGGTCATTGACGGTAGCACAGCCGTTAGATAACGCTGAGGCTGACGGAGTGATACCCCAAAAAAAAGCAGCCGTTATCAGCCAGGCGTAAATACGCCTGGCGGTTAAAGAAGCATTCATGCGCTACCCAGAGATGATTAATATTTTTATGTTTTTTATGTTACCGGGAAGCGACAATGACAAAAGCGTAATTAAGGGAGTAAAAACCGGCTATCACGCGGGTTAGGCAATAATCCGCGAGTGCGTTGCCTGCGTTGTCTGAACTCATGCTGTCAGATCGGCTCAGGCTTTCTCATCGAACCAGTTCTGAAACCCCGCTATTGCATCAGGCATCATGTCGCGCGCGCGTTCCATAATCAGGGTCTCCGCAGAGCGCAGTCCGTTCTGCGGGTGCGAGGCCTCGCACAGTGCCAGAGCCAGGTCTGAAGCATCAAGCATCGCCAGGTTGACTCCGACGCCAACCGGCGGCATCAGGTGAGCTGCATCGCCAATCAGGGTGATGCCCGGCCGTGGTGCCCAGCCAAAATCGGCGGGCAGGCTGTAAATCGGGCGTCTGACATAGTCACCGGTGGCGTTCACCACCAATTGCAGGGAAGCGGCCCAGTCGCGGTAGCTGTCGCGCACCCAGGCGGTGAGGCCGGAGGAAGCTATGTGTTGATCGATGGCATCAGGGGCGCGCTTCATCGCTGCATAGACGCAAATCCTCCCGCCGCCGTTGCGTTGCGTGACCAGCGCCTGCGCACCGCCAAAGCTGAACGCGGTCCCGTTGCCGGCAATGCTGTTGATTTGGTCGGACGGGTGATCTATCCAGCCTTCGAAAAAGGTAATGCCGGTATAAACCGGACGTACCGGCGTCAGGTAACTGCGGACCCGCGACCAGGCACCGTCAGCACCAATCACGATATCGGCTTCGTAGCGCCTGCCGTTTCTGAATACCAGCCCGTGCGCTTTTTGCTGGCCATAGTCAACGTAATGCAGTTTGTGATCCCACTGCAGGGTCTGCGGTAACAGGGCGCTCAGCAGCAGGTTTTTCAACTCACCGCGATCGATCTCCGGTTTATCCATTTCACCTTCCGGCGTGAATATGTCGACCTCAATGTCTCCGGTAAGGTAATTCAGCATCCGGCTTTCCTGATCCTCATGCCTGGCGATACTGATGAACTGCTCCAGCAGGCCCGCTCTGCGCAGTGCCGCCTGGCCGCTGTCAGCATGCAAATCAAGCGAACCGCCCTGACTCCGTGCAGCATCCGCCGGCTCATCCTCAAACACCGTTACGTTAAAACCGTGGCGCTGAAGAATCACGGCCGCCGTGAGGCCTGCCGGGCCGCCGCCCACGATAGCGATAGTCAGTTTGTCCGACATGTCTGTTCTTCCCCGATGTAAAGTGGATACTGTATAATCACAAAGTTGACATATCAACTACGTGACGGGATAAATAATGGGCAGCACAGAGATTTCAAACGCAGAGTGGCAGGCATGGCGCGGATATCGCCGGCTTGCTGAAGTCATCACCGGACGCATTGTCAGAGAGATCAATGAGGCGACCGGGTTGTCCGGTCCGGATTTCATGATCCTGATGGAAATCAACCGCAGTCCGCAGGGCGTACTGCTGCAGCGTGAGCTGCTGGAATACCTTGAATGGGACAAGTCGCGGCTATCGCACCAGCTTTCACGTATGGCCGCCCGGGATCTGGTACAGCGCAGCCGCGCGACTCGCGCAGGGATTTCAGTCCGCATGACAGAGGCCGGGAGCCAGCTGCTTGCTACAGCGCGGCCGATACATGCCGCGGGCGTGCGGCGAAATTTCCTCGATTTGCTGACGCCGGAAGACATCGAAGGACTGATCGCCATCACCGGGCGGTTACGGCAGTCAGCCAGCGGTTTTATCGAATAATTCCCGGCCGGTCAGGTTCAGACACTCCTTCTGCAACCAGCACAATCACGGAAGCCATTGACGGGATCATGTGAAAGACTAATTAAAACAGGGGGTTGTATTTTTCGCGCTGTCAGGCTGTTGACAGCCTCTTCGTGCTGGCCCTAAATTGAGCAGTCGCTCTAATTTTGAGCCTGGTCCTGCCGTTGATGGTGAAAACAATGTTACTGAGAGCCACCTCCCGTTTCTGGCGTTATTTGATGAAGAACCTTCTGACGTATGCTGCCATTCTGCTTGCCGGCGGGTTAGCCACCGCGAATATGGCCAGTGCTGCCGTCACCCATGTCGCTATCTATCGCGGCGGTGCAGGCTGTCCGGGCTGCTCCGAAATGGTCCGTAAATCGCTGGAACAGAGCGGTCTGCCGCTGGACATCGCGTATGTCGGAGAGCAGGAAAAAATAAAGGTCACGGAGGATAATCTCGCCACTTTTGATGTGTACATCCAGCCCGGAGGCGGGCAGGACATCCCCGGCGCCTTTGCTGCGCTGGGCGACGAAGGGGCTGAGGCCATACGTAAATTTGTCCGCAATGGAAAAAGCTTTCTCGGATTGTGCATGGGCGCGTATCTGGCCGATGAAAACTGGCTGGGGCTGATCCCCTCATCGCTGGACTCGGAAGTCATGCGCAAGGGGACTAACATACCCGACGAGGGCGATTACGTTGTCGATGTTGTCTGGCAGGGTAAAACCGAAAAATTTTATTATCAGGATGGTCCTTACCTGAATGCCGAAGACGCGCACGGCTTTGTCGCTCTGGCGCGCTATGCCAACGGTGATATCGCGCTGGCGAAATATACTTACGGTAAAGGCACGGTGCTCCTGAGCGGACCGCATCCGGAAGCGGATGAAAGCTGGATGGCGCCGGAGAAAAACAATCCGGCCTAAACCTCAGCCGGCAGCAAGATGGCCAGGCTGTTTAATGATTTAAAGCCAGGGAGGTAAGCGGCTATGTGGAAAAATCCCTGCTAGCGACAAAGTTTCTGCAAGGCGGCCATTATCTCAAGAAAAAAATGTGTCCGCTTATCCGCAGAGTAGTTAAGAATAAGCGCGCTTGAGTAACCGTCAATCAGGGCGTGAAGATTACGCGCCACCTCGTCTTTACCTGCTTCGCTGAGGTGGCCAAATGCCTGGCCGGATAAGCCCTGACGGATGATCGCTGTCCACGTCTGCGTGCTGGAGAGCAGCAGCTGCTCATATTGCGTATCCCTTGCCGCCAGCGGCCACAACTCGAGGTAGATCAACCAGTGAGAAGCCGGCCCGTCTGGCAGGAGATAATCCACCAGCGCACGAAAAAAGGCGTCATGCTGTGAATCATCCCTCTTTTCACTCTCTACAGAGAAAGCGGCAACGTCCTCATCCAGCATGAAAGCAATCGAGTCCAGCCTCAGCGCATCCCAGTTTTTGAAATAGTGGTAGATATGGCTGCGGGATATGCCCAGCGTATTGGTCAGATCGCGGGTTGAAACATTGTTGAAGCCGCGCTCCCGAAACAGCTGCAGCGCCGCGAGAATGATATTTTTCTTAACCGTTTCTTTTTTCACGTTCAACCTTAAAAGACACCGTTGTCCTGAATGTTAATGCAGCAACCTGTCGCCGGACCTACCTTTCTGCGTTACGCCTTAGCGTGTTTCTCATTAACCAGCCAGCGTACCTTAGCAGAAAATTCTCCCCCTGTCGGGGGCGGGATTGCAGCAGGCCAGCCAGGGTTTGAGCGCAATGCGAGAGCGCGGCTGCGGCGCAAACATGCGCTGTGCAGTCAGGGCGGTGCGGGATTTTTATTCAGTCGCCATCCGGCAAAAATCGTGACCAGCCTCACACTTTCTCGTTTCTGACTATACTCAAACCTCCTTTTTATCCCGTCATTGACCAGGTCTTGAATCACCCATGGACGATAGCAAGCAAAATCCTTCGCAGTCTCAATCCGATGATAGCGGCAGCCTGACATTTACTGTTCAGCAGCGCCTGTTTTTTGTGGTGTTAGTCGCCACGATGGGCGCGCTGGCGTTTGGCTACGACACCGGCATTATTTCCGGCGCGCTGCCCTACATGACGCTGCCCGCCGCGCAGGGCGGTCTCGATCTCACGCCATTTACCGAAGGGCTGGTGACCTCTGCGCTCACCTTTGGCTCCGCGCTCGGCGCGTTCATCAGCGGTTATGTCTCGGACCGCTTTGGTCGCCGTATCACGTTACGCAGCCTTGCCCTGTTGTTCATTGCCGGGGCGTTAGGCACCACGGTTGCGCCGAATCTGGAAATCATGGTGGTGATGCGCTTTATTCTGGGTTTCGCGGTGGGCGGCGGATCGTCAACGGTTCCGGTCTTTATCGCTGAAATTGCCGGTCCAAAGCGCCGGGCACCGCTGGTCAGCCGCAACGAACTGATGATTGTGTCAGGGCAACTGCTGGCTTATGTCGTCAGCGCCGCCATGAGTTTGTTACTGCACGATCCGGGCATGTGGCGCTATATGCTGTCGCTGGCGATGATCCCCGGCATTCTGCTGTTTATTGGCACCTTTTTTGTCCCGGCTTCACCGCACTGGATGGTGGCGGAAGGACGCTTTAATGAGGCGCTGCGTATCCTGCGCAAACTGCGGGAAAATCCGCGCGAGATTAAAAAAGAGATGGCAGAGATGCGGCAGAATGCCCGCGAAGCCCGTCAGGGGCCACCTGCGCGCGAATTGTTAAAAGAGAAATGGATTGTGCGTCTGCTGCTGCTGGGCTGCGGCATGGGCATCGTCGCGCAGTTTACCGGCGTCAACGCCTTCATGTATTACACGCCAGTCATTCTGAAAAGTACCGGGCTGGGCACCAGTGCTTCGATTGCGGCCACTATCGGCAACGGGGTGGTATCGGTACTGGCCACCTTTGCCGGTATTAAAGCCATCAGTCATTTCGGCCGGCGCCCGATGCTGATGACCGGGCTGTCGGTGGTGATTGCGATGCAGCTGGCGCTGGGCGCGGTGCTGGTTCTCATGCCACAAAGCCTGACGCAAAGCCTGCTGGCGCTGGCGTGTATTCTGGTGTTTCTGTTCTTTATGCAGATGTGCATTTCCCCGGTTTACTGGCTGCTGATGTCGGAGTTGTTTCCGATGAAAGTTCGCGGGGTATTAACCGGTTCAGCGGTAGCATTTCAGTGGATATGCAACGCCGTGGTGGCGCTGGCGTTTCCGCCTTTGCTGTCGCTGGTGGGTAATAAGGCGTTCTTTATCTTTGCCGCAATCAATGTGGCTTCTCTGGTGTTTATTGCCGTGATGTTACCGGAAACCCGGGGGAAATCACTGGAAGAAATTGAATCCCACATGCGCGAGCATTTTGGTGAACCTGCGGATCAAGCCGCGTCATCAGGCTGAATCGTCGTCATGCTGCGGCAGGTTGCGTCAGCGCCTGCCGACAAAAACCTTTGTCGCGACACCCGCCGCGGCATTTTTTCATGCTCGCTAAAATAAATCCTGTTACAGGCTTCATTTCAGAACTTGCCTGCACCGGTTCGCTCAATAGGGTCTACAGTGTGACGTGAGGTTCTCATCAACGTGAAATGGAGGAAGTAAATTTGTCTATTCAACACGACGGGAAAGGGCACGTCATTATTGGCGAAGCGGCACTAAGCCTGGCTTTGGGCAAAAAGAAGATCAGCGTTAATACGCTTATCGACGAGCTCAGACACATGAAACGCGCTGGCGGCAGCGACACACGTTTGTCCGCGATTTCAGAGGCGATCGGCTGGCTCAGAAGCTTTGATGAGCCTGAGCAGGCCGCGATCCATGTGCCGTACCTGCAGACGCTTGCAGGCCTGAACGACGAGAAGAACTGACGCCATAAGACGTAGTCCGGCTCTGGCCGGAAGACGACAACGTAGATGACCTCATCGGACGCGCGTTAGCGTGTACCGGCCGGAGAAAACTGTCAGGGATGACGTCTTCACCACCATCAAACCTCGTATAAACGATTTTCGGCAACGCGGCATGTGACAATGGATGCGGGCTTTAGCGACGGATGTGCAACGCGCAGAAGGTGAGCGGATGAATCAAACGATCAGCGACCAAACAGCATCGCCAGCAGGGACCGTGCCTGTTCCGCTTCGACGTCATCGTCCGTGTCATTGATGTGCCCGATAAGCTTGAGGCAGATCGCGGTGCGCGTCAGCCGACGTTCCTGACGCAAAATTTCAACGGTGATGCGTCCCAGTAGCGCAATCTGGCGGGGATCGGTGACCTGACTGAAGTAACCGGCTAGTCCGGTATTGTGACAAGGCGGCAGCCCGTTGTTTCTCATTTGTCCACCTGCAGCTCACGATCATCTTGTAGGGCGCAAAGTAACCGATACGATATCGTCTGTACAGCAACAATCCTCTCTCCGTGTCAGGAAATCAGCGGGTTGTTCAGACCTATACCGTTTTTCCTGCCGCTGAACCCATCCATCATGCCGGTTATTTCAGCACGTAAACCCCTGAGATTAAGGTGTTAGCATTTTTTGCACAAGAACGTAGCTAATAAAGAAACAGTATTGCTGTACAAGTTTTATTTCTTTGTATAAGTTTACGCACAGAGAAAAGCGGCGGTATTTTAACCATTTGAGGGGATCATCATGCGTCAGAATGTTGCAAAATTTCCAGATAGCGCCAGTGAGATTGCCCGCTATTTCAGCAGAGCGACAGCACCTACCCAGCAGGAAACGCTGGGGCAGATTGTCGTTGAGATCCTGCGCGCAGGAAAAAACCTCAACCGTAAGGCGATCTGCACCAAACTGCTGAGACGCCTTGAGGTCGCGGCAAATTATGAAGAAGAGCGTCATTACCAGACGCTGATTGGCATGCTGTTTGAACGCTGATACGTAAAGGGATAATCGGTGGTACCTGCAGCATGCGCTTTATGATCCGGGAAGGGTCAGCCACTTGTCCGAAAGGGCACAGTCCCGCAGGGGGTGGGCATGCAGAGAAGTCAAATTGAACGTTTAACCGAAATCGTTCTGGGCGAGGCGGTGGTCAGGCTGCTCGATAATAATGAACGAATCAATGTGGCGACCGTTTCAGCCCGGCTCCGGTCAATGGCCGCAGAGGAATTTAATCCCGACCGTCTGGAGGCGATCAGGATCGCCATCAGGGAACTGCAGATGCAGTCAGCAGCCCGGGAAAATCGTGAAAAGCCGATGGCTGCTCTGGGCGGGATGTCACAACCCAGGGCTGGTAAAAAGCATTAATGACAGGGACGATACGATCTCGTGATTAACCGGAGTGTGGCAGGACGCCCGGCATAACACGGCCATCTCAGGATGGCCGATTTTTTTGGCGACCACCGGGCTGTCAGCAGCGCCCGGTTTACGGATAACTACACATGCAAACCAACGAACACGCATTCAGCGCTGAAGCGGCCCTTATTCACCATTTTCGCAGCGGCGGTGAGCGCTATGCAGCCGAAGCCGCGGCACTGGATGCCGTGATTCGCGACATCGTCATCCATGGCCAAAAAGTGACGAGCAAAACCATCATCCTGTATCTCATCGCAGAGCTTGAGATGACCACCGATATTGTCAAACTGGATGTACTGCGCAACGTGCTTGAAATCGTGGTCGGCAGAACGCCGGATGATGAAGGGTTCTGAAAAGGTTAGTAAGCCGGAGCAGTAGATTAAGCTTAGTGCATCTGCTTCACAAGCATACTGATGGCGTTTAAACAGGCCTGCCGCTGTTTATCTTCGCTTGCCGTTTCGCCAAGATGATGCAGGGCATGGGTGATATCCTGAAGTGTCAGGTGCTGGTCCGGCTTAAGAAGGCGTGCCACAACCGTTCCAATAACGGCGTAGATATCTTCGGCGGTGGTGTCATCGCTCAAATGACCTCCATCCGTTGGTGGATAAGCATACAGTATAGCAGAAACCACAGCGTCAGGCGCGGCAGATTGTCAGGCAGCGATCAGTGCAGCTTGCCGGAAAAAGAAAAATGCCCGGCAGTGAACGTCTCTTTCTTCACCGCGCTCATCTCCATTTCCCGTCTGACGTCCTCAATGACACGCAGCACAGCACGAATTCGGTCACTGTCTGTTTCGCGGTCAAGCATCGCCTGCAGCCTGTCGTTGAGGGCCGCCCAGCTTATGGCGACGTTATCATCGAGTAACGCCGTTACGGCTTCTCCGATGATGATATCCGCCATTTTATCGTCAAAATTGTTTTTCATCAGTCTGTCCGGCTGCGGTTAGGGCAACGAGCTTACCACAGGAATCTCACCCGGACACATTGAGCACATCAAACTCCGCTAAAAGATGCCGGACGCGGGTTATCGGCGCAATGATCAGCATATTGCGTTGCCGGCGTTGCAAAGAGGATGACATTTGCGTTCGCACCGGCCATCACGGCGCTACTTTCTGACGGGTTCCGCGGCTTCAGCGCGCCCGCTGACCTCTGAAGCCGCCTGATCCAGACGATAAAGTAAGGTGTCGCCGCGTTCGCAGTAACGCGCCGGCCAGATCATCGCCCCGTTACCGTCCTCCACGTACTTCACACCCAGTCCCTCCACCACAGCCCATGGCTGCGCCAGCGCACTGCGGTACCGAAGTAACTCGCGCGCCATGGATACCGCCTCCGGTTCGTTCTCCTCCGGATGGCTGGATATAAACTGCAGTCGGGCATCGCTCAGCATTGTCTTCTCCTGTGAGCCTGACGTTTTATCTCTTCAGAGGTTCTGCGTCGTCAGGCTTAACCGCTTTCAGATCGCCTCGCGGCTCTCAGGCCATGCCACGGCACCGCCCTCAGGCGTAAACAGGCTGCCCTGGAAATCGATGATCCCGGCCGCCTCCAGCCACATCCACTCTTCGGGACGCTCAATGCCGGCCGCAATGACGTTGATTTCCAGCGCCGAACAACAGCGGATGACCGCCTGCATCACCGCCTGCTTCGGGCCGCTACGGTGAATATCACGAACAATATTCGCGCCGATACGTACCCGGTCAGGCTGGACGTGCGCCAGTAAAGAGAGACCGGCCGAGCCGTCGCCGAAGTTATCAATGGAAAGGCTGATGCCAGCCTCTTTCAGCTGTCTGACCGCCGTGGAAAAGTCTTCGAGCCGGGAGATGACTTCCGTTTCGCTCACGCCAAGAATGATTTGCTGCGGCACCAGCTCCGCCTGCGCGATGGCGCTGACCAGCTGACTTACCGCATTGGGAAGACAAACCAGCGTCATCGGCAGGATACTGATATACAGCGTCATGCCATCGGGACAGGCCTGGCCGGCTTTATGCAGTGCGTCTGTCACCACGTTGAGGTCATGAGTGTAACGCTCATGTTCCCCGAGTCCGGCGGGTTGCGCGTGCGGAATTGCCTCAATGGCCGTCACTTCACGGCCAAGGGGATCAACCACTGGGCGGAAAGTGACGCCACTGGCCGGCGCGGGAGATTGCCCTTCCGCGGGGATGAACTCCCAGCAATCAGCCGGCGGCACTTCAAAGTAGTTCTCTTTTTCACGCGCTTCGACAAAGGTTCTGAGGAACTGTAGCCCGCGATCGTCATAGGTCAGCTGATATTTCGACGTGCCGCGATCAAGCACCGCCTGCAGCACACTGCCGCTGTGGTGATTACGCAAATCGAACAGCTCCATGCCGGCATTACCGAAACGCCGCGAAGGCGAGTAGTCGCGCATCAGCTCGACTACATTGTGATGACGCCGGTCGGCACAGATGCGGGCGTAGATTGCCAGAACGCCTTGCTCCGGCCCTTCCAGGATTTGAAAAAAGTGCGTGCCGTTAAACAGCAGGATGCCGGTAACATGATGCTCTGCATTGAGCAGACTCGCTTTTGCCACCACCTCCGGCAGGATATTGACGGGAACATCTTCAGAGATGTGGCTGCGATAAATTATTGTTGTAAGCATTATACGCTCCAGATTGTCGCGATTGTCCTCTGACACCTTAGCAGCATGGGTTTAATTGTGAAACGTCCGGGCTGAGTGCTGACTGAGCCCGGTAAAAGGGTGAAGGCAGGAGGGAAAGGTCAGTAAAGGCGCAGACAGCGTTGCGTGCGAGACAGCCTGGCGGCTGCGCTGAAAAGACAAGCGGCGCTTAAAGCGCCGCTTCGGATGAGCCTGCCTATGAGTGATAGTAGCCCGACAGCAGGTTTTTAACTGTTGTAGCGCTGCTTATCGTTACTCGCGGGTTTTACCCTCTTCGATAAACTCTTCGTCGATCTCTTCGACGTTTTCCCGGTTGTCGCGGCCGGAGAGCAGATTCCAGCAGGCGATGAACAGTGCAGCGATCAAGGGACCAATCACGAAGCCGTTGATGCCGTACACTTCCATGCCGCCCAGCGTGGCAATCAGGATCAGGTAATCCGGCATTTTGGTATCTTTGCCGACCAGCAGCGGGCGCAGGATGTTATCCACCAGCCCGACCACGATGACGAAGAAGCCCACCAGGAACAGGCCTTTCCACAGCGCACCGGTGGCGAAGAAGAAGATGGCCGCTGGCACCCAGACGATGGCCGAGCCGACCGCCGGAATCAGCGACAGGAACGCCATCAGCGCGCCCCACAGCAGGCTGCCGTCGATGTCGGTGATCCAGAAGGCAAATCCACCAAGCACCCCCTGAACCACGGCTACCACCACGGTGCCTTTGACCGTCGCGCGCGATACGGCGGCAAATTTCATCAGCAGATGGTGCTTAACATAGGTGGAGAGCGGCAGCGCTTCGAGAATCAGCCCGACCAGCCAGGCGCCGTCTTTCAACAGGAAAAACAGCAGATAAAGCATCACGCCAAAGCCCACGGTGAAGGTGAAGGTCCCTTTACCGATCAGGAACACGCTGCCCGCCATATATTGTCCGCCCTTCAGCGCAAAGCCGGAGAGTTTTTGCTGAATCTGTGCGGCATTGTTCAGATCGTGATCCGCCAGCCAGGTTTGTGCCCACTCCGGCAGATGCTGCAGCAGCGAGGCAAACACCGTCGGAAACTGCGCGGAATTGGTTTGCAGCTTGGTGTACACCGTATTGATCTCAACCACCAGCGACGAGGTGATGATCGCCAGCGGCGTGAACACGATCAGGCAGATAATCAGTAAGGTCACAAAAGAGGCCAGCCCGTTGCGGTCGCCCATTTTGCGCCGCAGCAGTGACTTCAGTGGCGCAAAGATCACCGCCAGAATCGCCGCCCACAAAATGGCGGAGAAATAGGGCGCCAGCACATCAAAAAAGGCGATCGTGACAATCGCCAGAATCACTATAAAGAAACCGATATTTAACCCTTTAACACGCATGCAAAAGCCTCGCAGATAAACGTAGCGAATGAACTATAGAACGGCTTTTGCGGAATGTAATGTTTTTAGCGCGCAAGGCAAGGCGTGCAGGATGAAAAGCTGTCCCGATCTGTCCGCGCGATGTCCGCTCACAGGCTGGCGCGCCGGGGCGGCGGCGGCGATGATAGCCCTGAACCCTGACAGGAGAGTGCCATGCTGGAATTACGTCCTAACTGTGAATGCTGCGATAAAGATCTGCCGCCGGCCTCGCCTGATGCGCGCATCTGCTCGTTTGAGTGCACGTTTTGCGTTGACTGTGCGGAAGGCGTGCTGGCGCAGCGTTGCCCGAACTGCGCGGGTGAGCTGGTACGGCGACCAATACGTCCGGCGCAGGCGCTGCTGCGCCATCCGGCTGCAACTCAGCGATATCCTGTTTCTGCGCCACCCCGCTAAATTCGCCAGTGCAATTGGATTAACAGCCGGCGCATAATTATTGTGCGCCCGCTTGCTGGTTATTTAACCTTACGCTTCAGCGCAGTGAAAAATTAGCGTTATATTAATCACGCACATCGATTAATTGCCAGGACAGCAATAGGGCTCTCGTGATCAATGAAATGTGCCGGCCAGATAGTTTGCCGGTCGGCTTAAATAGCGGCATAACTAAAAAATAGTATGGATTGATTTTTATCTTTTAAATTCAATTTATTATGATTTTGTGGTGATGTTTTATACGGGCTGACTATATTTCCTGGCGACAGCTGGTCAGAGCACGGACCTTATTTCCTTTCACGTTATGTACCTTTGGCGGTTATTTTCTCTGCCATGAACATTTTTACGGTTTTTTCTGAAAATAGAAGTTTTCTGAAAGTATTTTGCCCTGATGAATGTTATTCTTTCCGGGCAATGCTAGTGATGTGGCGTTGTGTGCTTCAGTTTTACCCTCTTTTTAGCAGGGTTTCCCCGCTTTATGCTTTTTATGGAAATAGCATTGTCCGCCCGATCCCCGCGATCGGGTTTTCTTTATTCCCGCTGAATTAACTGCTTATTTCCCTGCCAGCCTTATCGTGCCACGCCACCATAAATTCTCCACAATCGTTAAGAAAGCGCTAACCTGGCGTAATGTATTGTAAGTCTACGATTTTTAAGACTTTTGGAAATGCTGTTTTAGCTTTGTTTAGGCAATAGTAAGCCTCAACGGCGTGCAGACTGCCGTTATCCCTGGAGGTAACACCATGAAAAAAACAACACTTACGATTATTGCGTCATTTATTGCATGCAGCACACTGTTTTCCAGTGTCTCCTGGGCCGACGGTCCCGGTGACCCTCGCTGGGACCCGCACGGCGGCGACCGCCATCAGGATCGCGGCCCGGGTCCCGATCATCATGACCGTCGTGATTTTGGCCACGACCGTGGACCGCGCCCGGATCGTCACGATCACTATGCCGATCATCGTATGCCGGGGGGACATCGCGGCGGCGATCGCTTTGCCTGGCGCGGTCATGATTTTCGCCGTGGTTATCCGGCACCGCCGGAGTTCCGTGGTCCACACTATCGCGTCGACGACTGGCGGGCTCGCGGTCTGTATGAGCCGCCGCGCGGCGAGCACTGGGCCTTTATCGACGGAAATTATGTGTTAGTGGCGGCCGCGACCGGCATTATCACCGCCATTTTGCTGAATAACGCATTTAACTAATCCTGCCGCACGGATGGCGACGGCCATCCGTGTTTCTCTCCGCTTTCACCGCTCACCAGGTTATTCTCTGGACAACCCGTTTTTCCTTTCAACGCGTTAAGGAGTCATGATGACCATGGTAAAAATGGTGGCGGTGGATATGGACGGCACCTTTCTCGACGATAAAAAACAGTACAACCGGGCACGTTTTCAGGCCTGCTATGAGGAGATGAAGCGGCGCGGCATCAAATTTGTGGTCGCCAGCGGTAATCAGTATTACCAGCTCAAATCCTTCTTTCCCGACATCGCCAGTGAGATCGCCTTTGTCGCCGAAAATGGCGCGTGGATCCTCGATAGGGATGAGGAGCTGTTCTGCGGCGCGTTCTCGCGCGAGGATGTTAATGCCGTGCTCGATACCCTGCAGCGCGGTAACTATCCCAACCTGAAATACATCCTCTGCGGCCGTAACAGCGCTTATCACTTCAACACCATGGATGAGCAGTGGCTGGTCAAAATGCGTCACTACTGCCATCGCCTCAAGGCGATCGATAGCCTCGCGGACGTGGGCGATGACCGGCTGTTCAAGTTTGCGCTGAATCTGTCCGATGATTATGTCGATATTCTGATGGCTGATATTGAGCGTCTGCATCAGGGCGCGGCGGCGGCGACTTCCAGCGGGCACGGCTCGGTGGATTTGATTGTGCCCGGCTTGCACAAAGCCAACGGTCTGCGCCTGCTGCAGCAGCGCTGGGACATCAGCAACGATGAGGTGCTGGCGTTTGGCGACGGCGGCAACGATCTGGAGATGCTGGTGCAGTCGCGCTTCAGCTTTGCCATGCAGAATGCGCCGCAGCGGGTCAAAGACGCTGCGCGCTACGGCGCACCGTCCAATAACCAGGAAGGCGTGCTGCAGGTGATTGAGCAGATGCTGGCGGGGGAAGGGCCGTTTGCTGGCTGAATAAGCAACGGGCAGCCTGCGCTGCCCGAAAGGCTCAGGCGACGCGCCACGCGGCGGTAATCATCTCCGTGAGCGTGGCGGGATCATAATTGACCCAGCCGTTTTTGCTGTTGGCGCGCGCCACAATCCAGTCGACCTCTTCCGCCGCGAGGGTGGGTCCTTCCAGCCAGAACGGCACGATAGCCTGCTGCTGCAGCCAGGCTTTCAGCGCCAGCGCCGGCGGTGCCGTTTCATCGGGCAGCAGGCGTTCAGTCAGCGCCGCCATCAGCCGCTGCTGTTCGGGGTGCGCGCTCTCAGCCAGTACATCCAGGAACGGGAACAGCAAACGACCGCAGACTTCGCCGTGATGGAACGGTTTAATCGCCCCCAGCTCGCCGGCAATACCGTGGATCACCCCCAAACCGGCGCTGCTCAGGCTGACGCCGCCGAGCCATGATGCCATCATCATCGCTTCACGTGCCGCATCGCCGCGGCTGTCGTCCTGATTGAGGTACGGCCACGCCTGCATGAACAGTTGCAGCCCGTTGAGCGCGTTTTGCTGACTGAACAGGTTGCCCTTGCGTGACAGATAAGCCTCGAACAGGTGGGTAAAGGCATCAATGGCGCAGGTGGCCAGCACGCGATCCGGCGCCCCTTTGAGCAGATCGGGATCGAGAATCGCCACCTGCGGCACAAACACCGGATGGCGCAGTGAGGCCTTCACCTTAATGTGCTGCTGATCGGTTACCACCGCATTTTGCGTGACCTCGCTGCCGGTGCCGGCGGTGGTAGGAATGGCGATCAGCGGCAGCGTGACCGCCTGTACCGGCGTATCGCCCACTTTCTCGAGGTAGCGCGCGATATTCAGCGGATGCTGCATCATGGCGCCAAAGGCTTTGGCCGCATCCAGCACGCTGCCGCCGCCGATGGCGACAACGCGATCGACGTGGCCACGCCAGCGCGTCACCCAGCCATCGATCTCGTCTGGCGAGGCTTCATGGCTGACAATTTCATAGCCCAGAATGTGATCGTTCAGCGTCGCGCCCAGGCGTGCCCACGCCGGACTGTTGAGAAATGAGCGGCCGCAGAACAGCAGCGTGGGCTGCGGATTCGCCGCCAGCAGCGGGACCAGGCGGTCGATGCTGCCACGGCCAAACAGGGTTTGTTGATTACTGTACAGCTCAATCAGATTCTCACTCACCTGCAGATCCTTATCGGTTGGCATAAAACAGCTAGTGTAACCAAAAGCCACGCCGCTGCCGGGGCAAACATTCTGATAACCCTCCGACAAAAAGTTGATCACCTTCGCAAAACAGAAATTCACCCGCTGCACCAGGTGCTTTCCCGTCAATGTTACCCTTAACATGATACCGGTAACAGGATGTCGCATTCTGAAACATCTGGCACTGATAACCCCTTTGTCCCATTACAACAAACCGCTGCCGGTAATACGCCGAGCGCAAAAGTGGAGAAAAATTATGCCATTACTCTATGTGGCAATTGGCGTGGCGTTACTGCTGCTGCTGATGATTCGCTTCAAACTTAACGGCTTCATCGCGCTGATTCTGGTGGCACTGGCGGTGGGCATGATGCAGGGCATGCCGGTCAATAAAGTGATTGGATCGATCAAAACCGGCGTCGGCGGTACCCTGGGCAGCCTGGCGCTGATCATGGGCTTTGGCGCGATGCTGGGGAAACTGCTGGCCGACTGCGGCGGTGCGCAGCGTATCGCCACCACGCTGATCGAAAAATTCGGCCAGAAGCACATTCAGTGGGCGCTGGTGCTCACCGGCTTCACCGTGGGCTTTGCGCTGTTTTATGAAGTCGGGTTCGTGCTGATGCTGCCACTGGTGTTCAGCATTGCCGCATCGGCGCGCGTGCCGCTGCTGTATGTCGGCGTGCCAATGGCGGCCGCCTTATCCGTCACGCACGGCTTTCTGCCACCGCATCCGGGCCCGACCGCGATCGCCACGTTATTTAATGCCGACATGGGTAAAACCCTGCTGTACGGTACGCTGCTGGGTATTCCGACGGTGATTCTGGCCGGGCCGGTGTATGCGCGTTTTCTGAAAGGCATTGATAAGCCGATTCCGGAAGGGCTGTGGAACCCGAAAACTTTCAGCGAAGCGGAGATGCCGGGTTTTGGCGTTAGCGTGTGGACGGCGCTGGTGCCGGTGATCCTGATGGCGCTGCGTGCCGTGGCAGAAATGCTGCTGCCGAAAGGCCATGTGCTGCTGCCGTACGCGGAATTTTTTGGCGATCCGATCATGGCGACGCTGATTGCGGTGCTGATTGCCATCTTCACCTTTGGCCTTAACCGTGGCCGCAGCATGGATGAGGTGATGGGCACCATCACTGACTCGATCAAAATCATTGCCATGATGCTGTTGATCATCGGCGGCGGTGGCGCCTTCAAACAGGTGCTGGTGGACAGTGGCGTGGACAAATACATCGCCGGCATGATGCATGAAACCAACGTCTCGCCAATCTTTATGGCGTGGTCAATTGCGGCAGTGCTGCGTATTGCGCTGGGATCTGCCACCGTCGCGGCGATTACCGCCGGCGGCATTGTAGCACCGCTGATTGCCACCAGCGGCGCCAGCCCGGAGCTGATGGTCATTGCCGTCGGTTCCGGCAGTGTCATCTTCTCGCACGTTAACGATCCGGGCTTCTGGCTGTTCAAGGAGTACTTCAACCTGACCATCGGTGAAACTATTCGCTCGTGGTCGGCGCTGGAAACCATCATCTCGGTGTGCGGTCTGCTGGGCTGTTTGCTGCTGTCCGCTGCGCTGTAACCGGCTGAGGCACTGTGCCTCAGCCCCGGCGGCTTACTGCGCTAAGGCGCGGAAGGCCGCCAGTTCGTCCTCCGGCATGCCAGCCTGGCGTGCCGCTGCGCAAATCTGCTGCCAGCTGTTGCTGTCCAGCGGAATGCCCTCGCTTTCACGTGCTGTACTGTTGCGCGTTTCCCATTCGCCCGGCACCAGAATCTCCGCCTCACCACTTTGCGGTGAACGCCTGACCCACGCGAGAAACTCTTCGGCTTCCTGCTGCATCGCCGGTGCGTCAAACGCGTCAGGGTTCAGGATAATGGTGGTCATGCCGTTAAAGATGGCTTCAGTGCCGGTGAGCAGCGTGGCGTCATGCGTAGTGCGACCGCCGGACAGCGCGCCGCCAAGGATTTCGCACATCGTCGCAAGCGCATAGCCTTTGTGCAGGCCGAAGGCGGTCAGCGCGCCATACGGCGACTGATGCATAACGCCCGGATCGGTGGTCGGCTGGCCCTGCGCATCAAGCAAATAGCCCGGCGCGACCGGCTGACCTTTGTTATACGCCACCCGCGTTTTACCATAGGCGATGCCGCTGGTGGCAAAGTCCAGCAGCAGCGGTTCGCCGTCGCGACGCGGAAACACCGCGCAGAACGGATTGGTGCCGAAGCGGCGATCGCTGCCGTTAAACGGCGCCACCATCGGATCGCCCATCACATTAACGAAGTGAAAGGAGACAAAGCCCGCTGCGGCACACTGCTCCGCCCAGTGACCGATACGGCCAATGTGATGCGAATGATGCAGGCCGACCGCCGCGAGTCCAAACCTGTTCGCCCGCTCAATGCCGTGCTGCATGGCCTCGTACGCGGCCACCTGACCAAAGCCTTTCTGGCCATTAAGGGTGAGGACCGCGCCAGCGTCTTTTTCGATGCTGACGTGCTGATTGAGCTGGAGAAAGCCCTGCGTCAGCGAGGCCATATAGCTCGGTATCATACCGACGCCGTGGGAGTCATGGCCCGCGAGGTTAGCAGCAACAAGATGGTCAGCCACCAGGCGCGCTTCTTCGGCACTGCTACCGGCATGCAGCCAGATAGCCTGAACAAACTGATGTAAGCGGGAAGGGGAAACACGATGCAGTTCAGTCACGCGGTTAATCTCCTTATGGGGGGAGAGAGCATCCTGCGCTGAAATGGATAATAACCGCAAGTAAGGGCTGATAAAGGGCCACAACACGTGGCCCAACAAACTCAGTGCGGCTGTTCGAAGCCGGCTTTAACCATCTGTTCACGCAGTGCGCGTGCAATTTCACGGTTCCCACCCGTGATTGGATAAATAACGTTGTTGACGACATCGTCAAGATAATGCTCATCAAACTCTTGCAGGGTGAGCTGCGTACCGCCTTCGTCATTAATCGCAATGCTGCCACGAATGTGACTGCCATGATCCTTTGCCTTGAGGCTGTAACGACCCATGCTGGTATTAATCGTGCTCATATCATCTCCTTGTTACGTAGACATAGCGAACAATTGAGGCCTGCTACAGGCGCTGTAATTTTAGACAATCAGCGCGCTACGCGTGCGGCGGGATAGCAACTTAAGCGATAAGCTGCGACCGGGCTCGCAGAAAAAAAGAGCAGGTAACAGTCTCTGAGGCAAGTGACTGGGATCGCGCTCGCAGCGCCCAGCGAAGCCGGAATAATCATCTATACTGAATGCACGATGCGTTATTTTTCATCCTGAAGGAGCGAACAATGAAAATAATACTGTGGATTATTGCCATCATCTTTATTGTCGGGTTACTGACGATAACTGGCGTGTTTAAACTGATTTTCTGACGCGTTCAGGCACCCGGCGGGTGCCTGAAACATTATTCAACGTGACGGGCGGCAGAAGCCGGGTGCAGGGATGACAGCGGGATCACATCGCGCAGGCTGATCGGCTTGCCGCACGCGGCGCAACAGGCGCCGTGATGATCGGGATCGTCGACCTTTTCCTTGCCGGGTACTGTATAAAAAAATTTGGCGCAACCGCAGCGGCTGCAACGAATTGTCATCTCAGTTCCTCCTCTCTCCGTCCTGGAGTGATGAGATTTATCTCAATCATCGGGTGAGTTCAATTGATAAATTTTATTAATTTATTCATGAAATCAATTTGCATGGATAAGTTGCTGAATATTAAGTAATCACCCTAAGTAATCATCAACTGAGCAGTGCATTTTCTGCACCTTTTACCCTCTGCGTTTTGTTTATTTGCCGTTTCGACTCCGTTCGCGCAGTGAGGTAAAATTAACCAGCTGATTGCCAGCAGAGCCGGGTGCGACTGGCGCCACTGTGGCGCGCGCGCTGTACACGCTCGTGGCATCAGCCATTAACCCACGGCAGCACGGTGCGGCGCGATGTGGCGCTACGCGGTGCCTGCCGGATACAGGATGATTTAACAGGAAGCATTGTTGTGAACTGGCGTATTTCTGCAGCCTTTTGTGGCTGTATTTTGACTTCATCGGTCTCTTTTTCGACACCAGCGGCAACCACAGGCGAAGCGATTAAATCGGGCTGGAATACCTTCTCCGATAACGTGGCGCAAACCTGGACACAACCGCAAAATTACGATCTTTACGTCCCGGCTATCACCTGGCACAACCGCTTTACTTACGATGATGAACACATCAAAAAGTACAACGAGCGGCCGTGGGGCGTGGGCGGTGGCGTTTCGCGCTGGGATGAAAAGGGCAACTGGCACGGGCTGTATGCCATGGCGTTTAAAGACTCGTTTAACAAGTGGGAGCCCATCGCCGGCTACGGCTGGGAAGCGACCTGGCGACCGCTGAACGATCAGAATTTCCATCTGGGCGCCGGTTACACCGCGGGTGTGACGGCCAGAGATAACTGGCGATATATCCCGGTTCCGCTGGTATTGCCGCTGGCTTCGATAGGGTATGGCCCGGCAACCTTCCAAATGACTTACATTCCAGGTACTTATAACAACGGCAACGTCTATTTTGCCTGGTTAAGATTTCAGTTTTAATCGCTGAAGATGCGCAGAAAGTGTGAAGGGCATGGAAAAAATCAATATTTATCACTTTTTCATCAATTCGCGCTGGACAAATGTCACTGCAATTGCTGTACTAGATGCCGACACAGTTTAGTGTCCATTTTTCATGTAAAGGTAATATAGATGTCCAAGATCAAAGGTAACGTTAAGTGGTTTAATGAGTCCAAAGGATTCGGTTTCATTACTCCAGAAGATGGCAGCAAAGATGTATTCGTACACTTCTCTGCTATCCAGAGCAACGGCTTCAAAACTCTGGCTGAAGGTCAGCGTGTAGAGTTTGAAATCACCGACGGCGCTAAAGGCCCATCTGCTGCTAACGTTACCGCTCTGTAAGTTAACAGTCAGAATTTTAAAAACCCGCCTGATGGCGGGTTTTTTTTGTGCTTTTTTCAGCCCTGCCACCAGCTAATGGCCCAGGCGACAATCACCAGCGTACTGAGCGACAGCGCCAGCCATTCATTTAAACAGTGCGGTACCAGATTCTTCATGTGCCATGCCTCGCAACTTCATTTATGCCAGCATGGCAAAGCAAGATTAAGCCAGCCTTAAGCCAGCGTGACAGCGGCATGACAAGGCACATTCTGCGGCGTCGCTCACAGATAATTCCCGTAACATACTCATAACAAAGCTTACTTGCAGATTTTTCAGCGGCAACGCTATATAACAGCAGTCAGGGAACGGAGGAGGCAGGATGAACATACGTGAAGCACAGGCCAAAGACAGCTTTGCCCTGAGTGCACTGTTAACCGAGCTGGGTTATCGCGGCACGGAAAAATTTATCAGCGATCGGCTGGCGCAATTGTGCGCCCATCCCGACGAGACGCTGCTGGTGGCGGAACACGGTAACCAGGTGCTGGGATTTCTTTCGCTGCACTTTATTCCGCAGCTGGCATTAGCGGGCGATTTCGCGCGCATCAGCTATTTCTGTATCGCCGAGGGCGAGCGCAGTAAAGGCAGCGGCCAGCAGTTGCTGAACCACGCCGAGCAACTGGCGCGCGCCCGCGGCTGCGACCGCATGGAAGTGCATTGTCACGCCTCGCGCCTGAAAGCCAACCAGTTTTATGCGCGTGAAGGCTACGTTGAGTCGCCACGCTATCACATCAAAGATCTGGGCTGATATTAAGCTCGCGTCCGCAGGCAATCACTAACGCATCGGCAATGCTGTCGAGCTGATCGGCCGGCAGCCGCGCAATGCTGACGCGAATGAACTGCCCGCTGTTGATGCTGCAGCGTTCGCCTGGCAGCACGGTGATGCCCCGGGCGGCGAGGGTGATCATGGCATACTGCTCTGACGCCACCGGCAGCATCACGCTCAGGCCGTCGCGATCTTCCTGTACCAGCCCGCGCCGCGCCAGTGCGGCCAGCAACTGCTGACGGCGCGCGGCATACGTGGCTTTGGCCTGCTGTATGCGCTGCTGGGTGGGCGCATCGCTCAGCATCCAGGCCACCGCATCCTGCAAAATACGGCTGGTCCAGCTGACCCCGAAGTTACGCCACGACTGCAGCCGTTTCACCAGTTCTGCCGTGCCGGATACCACCGCCAGCCGCAGATCCGGGCCGTAGGCTTTGGAAAAGGAGTGCACATGCAGCGTGCGCTGCGGATAGTGGCGGCCGAGACTCCATACCGGCCAGCGCGACAAATCGCCGATGCCATCATCCTCGACAATCAGGGTGGCACTCTGCGCCAGCACCTGCGCCAGCGCTTCGCTGCGCTGCTGGCTGACGCTGTAGCCGGTCGCTGAGTGGGTGCGTGGCTGATAAATGAACATCGCTGGCGCTTTCTGTAAGTGTGTCGCCAGCACCGCGGGCAGCGGTCCCTGCTCATCACCGGGCAGCGGCAGGATCTCGGCACCGATGTTGTCGAGCATATCCAGCAGACGCGTCGCGGTCGGATCTTCAATCACCACCCGATCGCCGGGTGACAGCAGCGTCTGCACAATCAGGTTCATGGCATCAAAGCCGCCATCGGTCGCCAGCCACGCCTCCGCCGGACAGGGCCAGCGCGGCGCAATGGCCGCCTGCAACTGTGGCGAAATCGCCTCACGCTGATAGCTATTCAGCTGCGGTGACGCCAGCCCGGCCAGCATCGCCGGGCGCAGGTCTGGCAGCAGTGCCGGATCGGGTGCAGCCATCGCCAGCGCGGCTTTGACGTTTTCACCATAGTTGCCAATTTTCTCAAAGCGGACCGGTCGCGGCATCACACTGTTGCCGCACACCCAGATTCCGCTTCGCCCTTTACCCGCCAGCACTTTCTGCTTCTTCAGCTGCGCCCAGGCCGCGGATACCGTGGCCGGACTCACGGCCAGCCGCTCCGCCAAATCGCGCACCGCCGGCATCTGCATGCCTACGGCAATCTGTCCATCGCGTATCAATGTTGACGCGGCGAGGGTAATGCCTTTTACCGAGGCGTCGTTAATCTGCTGGCTGAGCCACTCTGCATCCACAATTTGCGTCATAAGAAAAAGCTTTGTTCAGTAACAAAGAAATGATTGTTCAGATTAGTATTCGCGTTTTAGACTCAAATTCAAGCACAATTTGCAGAAAAAATGCACAGCGCCAGCGTGGCGGCTGAACAAACGGAGAAGCACAACGATGATCACTATCAGACTGGCGGTGCGCGACTGGGATTACTTCACGCCGCTGGCGCTGGGCGATATTCAGCCACAGGGCTTCAGGCTGGTCATTGACCGCGTAGGCACGCTGGTGGATAACCTGGCCAGCAGTGAACACTACGAAGGCGGTGAGGTGTCGTTCAGCCGCTATGCGCAGGCACGGGCGCGCGGCGACGATTCACTGCTCGGCCTGCCGCACTTTCTGATGCGTGGCTTTCGCCAGCGCTGCATCATCACCACCACAACCAGCCCGCTTACCACCCCAGCCCAGCTGAAAGGCAAAAGAATCGGCGTTACCGGCTGGCAGGACTCCGGTAATACCTGGACGCGCACCGTGCTGCGTGAAGCGGGCGTCGATATCAACGACGCCTTCTGGTTTGCCGGACGCCTGACCGCTGATCATCCGATTGTTGACCGGCTGGCGGGATTTGGTCGCCCGGGCCGCATCGAACCGGCGCCGGACGAGCGTCCGCTGATTGAACTGTTGAAAGCCGGCGAGCTGGATGCGGTGTTCACGCCGTTTATGCCTGAGGGTTTTTTCCTGAAAGATTCCGGTCTGCGCCAGCTGCAGGCGGATTTCGTCAGTGCTGAGCGCGACTACTTCAACCGCGTCGGCTATGTGCCCGGTATTCATCTGCTGGCGCTGAAGCCGGCGCTGGCGGCGGCGCATCCGTGGCTGCCGCAGGCGCTGAGCGAGGTGATCGATCGCGCGTATCAGCTGTGGATGCGCAAACGCGAGAAGTACGCGGATACCACGCCGTGGCTGCTGGATGATTTGCGACGCACCGCGCAGGAATTGCCTGCCGACTGGAATCAAAACGGATTTACCGCTAACAAAAGGATGATTGCCGACTTCGCCCGTGAGCTGTTCCAGCAGGGCTTAACCACAACGTTGCTCTCGCCGGAGGAGATTTTCCCGGCGGCGGCCAGAGGGGAGTGAAGATGAAAGTAGCCATGGGGCAGTTCGCCGTTAGCCGCGAATGGCAGGAGAACACCGCCATTTGTCGCGGTCTGATGCAGGATGCGCTGGCGGCGGGCGCCGATCTGCTGGTGCTGCCGGAAGGCGTGCTGGCGCGCGATATCGCCGATCCCGATCTGGTGTTAAAAGCCGCACAGCCGCTGGACGGGCCGTTTGTCAGTCAGCTGCTGGAAACCAGCAAAGGTAACGCGCTGACCACCATGATGAGCGTGCACGTGCCGACGCAGGATAACAAAGCGCACAACGTACTGATTGCCGTGCGTAATGGCGAAATCATCGCGCAGTACGTCAAGCTGCATCTGTACGATGCCTTCGCCATGCAGGAGTCGCAGCGGGTCAATCCGGGTGATGCCGTGCCGCCGCTGGTTGAGGTGGCTGGCATGAAAGTCGGGCTGATGACCTGCTACGACGTGCGTTTTCCCGAACTGGCGCGCCGGCTGGTGCTGGACGGTGCCGACGTGCTGGTGCTGCCTTCCGCCTGGGTAAAAGGACCGTTGAAGGAGATGCACTGGGAACTGCTGACCAGTGCGCGCGCGCTGGAAAACACCTGCTACATGGTGGCGGTAGGCGAGTGCGGGCCGCGCAACATTGGTAACAGTCTGGTGATCGATCCGCTTGGCGTGGTGATTGCTAAGGCACCGGAGTGCGCCGCACTGGTGTTTGCCGAACTGGATCCGGCCCGCATCGCCTACGCCCGCAGCGTGCTGCCGGTACTGGAAAATCGCCGCTTTGCCCGTCCGGAATTGCAATCACTTTGACCTGCCTGGGGGAAACTGACTGATGAAAATGCTTTTAACCGCCATCGCGCTGGCGACCGGCCTGACGGCGAGCGTCGCCCAGGCAGCGGACGCCATTCCGACGCAAAAAATGGATCAGGCGCTGCACGATCGACTGCCCGCGCAGATCAAGCAGGCTGGCAAAATGATCTCGGTAAACAACGGCTCCTTTCCGCCGTATGAGATCGTTAACGGGCCGCACTCAATGGATGGCGCCTCGGCCGATCTTACCGTGGCGCTCGGCCAGCTGTTGGGCGTGAAAATTGAACACGCGACGGTGAGCGGTCTGTCCGGCGTACTGGCCGGCATTAATTCCGGACGCTATCAGATGGCCATCGGGCCGATAGGTGATTATCCGGATCGCCAGCAGAAGGTGGACTTCATCGACTACGTGCAGGAGTTTGTGGTGTTTGGCGTGCAGAAGGGCAATCCGGCGCACATCAACGGTCTGGCAGATACCTGCGGCAAGCGCATTGCGGTGATGGCGGCCGGTTCGGCGGAGCAGGTGATCCGCAAACAGTCAGCCGCCTGTGAGGCTGCGGGCAAACCTGCAGTCGTAGTGCAGTCCTTTACCGATCAGCCTTCGTCGATACTGGCGGTGCGCTCGAAGCGTTCGGATGCCTTCTTCTCCTCGCAGGCGCCGCTGACCTATTTCATTGAGCAGGCGCAGGGGCAGCTTGAACTGTCTGGTCAGGGGCAGAAAAACGGCTTTGGCGATATCTTTCAGGGCACGGTCGTTCCCAAAGGCTCGCCGCTGGGCGAGGTGGTGCTGGATGCCTACAAAGAGCTGTTTGCCAACGGCACCTACGCGGCCATCATGAAAAAGTGGCAGCTGGACGGCAACATGCTGCCGCAGCCGGGACGTAACCTTGCGCAGGAGACGGCAAAATGAGTGCCGTCGGCCCCAACGCGCGCCCCACGGATCAGGCTGACATGCCGCAGCGCGACGTCGCTTTTGCCCGTAGCGCGCCCGCGTATGGACGCTGGGTTAGCTGGATCGTGGTCCTGACGTTGGCAGCGAATGGTCTGTGGCTGGTGGCGACCAATCCCAATTTTGAGTGGCACGTGGTGCTGCAGTGGTTTACCGAAGGCTCGGTGCTGAAAGGGCTGCAGGTGACGCTCGGGCTGACGGTGGTGTCGATGGTGCTGGGCACCCTGCTGGGGCTGCTGCTGGCGGTCTGGCGGCTGTCAGAGAATAAACTGCTGAGCGGCGTGTCGGCGCTCTACATCTGGTTCTTTCGCGGTACGCCGCTGCTGGTGCAGCTGATATTCTGGTACAACCTGTCGACACTGTTTCCCACGCTATCGATCACCGTGCCGTGGACGGACATCACCTTTGCCAGCTGGAATACTAACGATCTGATCACGCCGCTGACTGCCGCCATCGCCGGTCTGGCGCTTAACGAGGCCGCCTATATGGCGGAGATTATCCGTGCCGGCCTGCTGTCGGTCGATCACGGTCAGGTTGAAACCACTCAGGCGTTTGGCATGAGCCGCAGCCGCGCGCTGCGGCGTATCATCATTCCACAGGCGATGCGCGCCATTATTCCCCCGACCGGCAACCAGCTGATTAGCATGATCAAAGCCACGTCGCTGGTGAGCGTCATCGCGATGGGCGATCTGCTCTATTCAGTGCAGGCCGTTTACAACCGTACCTTTGAAATCATTCCGATGCTGATGGTGGCGGTGATCTGGTATCTGCTGATTACCTCGATCCTCAACGTCGGCCAGTCAGCCATTGAGCGCTACTACGCGCGCGGCAGCAAACGTACCGTGGTGGTGAACAAACGACGCGCCAGCAGTGACACGGCGCTAGCCGCGGCCCCGCGTTTAAAGGAGGACGTATGAGCGAGATTCAGCCGCTGGTGCGCGCGCGTAATGTGCAAAAGAGCTTCGGTGATAACGCGGTGCTGAAAGGCATCGACCTTGATGTGTTTCCGGGCGAAGTGGTGGTGATTCTCGGGCCTTCGGGCTCAGGCAAGTCGACCTTTCTGCGCTGCATTAATCATCTGGAAGAGATGAATGCCGGCTCGATTATGGTGGGTGACGAGCAGATTGGTTATGCGCTAAAGCGCGGCCTGCTGCATCGCTTGTCGGCGCGGAAAATTGCCCATCAGCGGCAGAAAATCGGCATGGTGTTTCAGCAGTTCAATCTCTATCCCCATATGACGGTACTGCAAAACATCATGGAAGCGCCGATTGGCGTGCACAAATTCCCACGTGATGAGGTGCTGCAACACGCGCGTGAGCTGCTGGCAACGGTCGGATTGAGCGATAAAGCCGACGCCTGGCCGCGACATTTGTCGGGGGGACAACAGCAGCGCGTGGCGATTGCCCGTGCGCTGGCGATCAAACCGCTGCTGATGCTGTTCGATGAACCGACCTCAGCGCTGGATCCGGAGCTGGTGGGGGAAGTGCTGGCTACCATGCGTACCTTAGCCAATCGCGGCCTGACCATGATTGTGGTAACGCATGAGATTGGCTTTGCGCGTGAAGCCGCCGATCGCGTGGTGTTCATGGATGGTGGCGTGGTGGTGGAACAGGGACCGCCAGAGCAGGTGATTGGCAATCCGCAGCATCCGCGTACCCAGGCGTTTCTCAGCCGCTTTATCTGACGCTGAGATCTCACTCTGTTACAGATTGCAGTTGAGCGTGGTGAATAACTGCGCGTTAATAGTGCTGTCCGTTTTTCGCGAAGGTTGAAAGGTAAAATATGGAAGGTATCAGTATTGCCAAACTGCTGATCATCGGTGCGCTTATCGTACTGCTTTTTGGCACCAACAAGTTACGTTCACTGGGTGGCGATCTGGGTTCCGCAATCAAGGGCTTTAAAAAAGCCATGAAAGATGATGAATCCACCGCAACCAAAAGCAGTGCCGAAGAAACGCCTGCTGAACGCGTCGGCCACAAAGAGTAATCTCTGCGCTGAACGTCAATAAGTGTAAATATTTATTACGTTAAAAAACCAGACTGCCACAGTCTGGTTTTCGTTTTTTAGTGCCAGACAATGTGATGTTCCAGCGGTTCATCCCAGCCTGGCAGGTTGCCACCGTGATCGCCGCTGGCGGTTAGCGTGCTGTCAGCGCTGTGCCACTCATCCAGCCATGCTTCGCTGAAGGTCAGCGGCAGAAGAGCGGGCGCAATATCATCCTGCTGCATCGCCAGTTCCATCAGCGCGCAATCAATCGCGCTGAGATCGCTGTCATCAATCGGTGTAATAATGGCGGCAGGCTGCGGCAGTACGGTAATCAACTTAGTGTAACGGCTGCTGACATGCCCCTGTTCATTGACGAACTCCGCACTGAAAACATGCTGTGCCGCGCTTAAATCGGCGGGCTGAGCGAACTGCCAGTGACCCTGTTCGTCGCCGGTTACCACCTCGATCAGCACATTATCAATATAAATATGCACCTGAGCGCCCGCCGCCAGCGTGCCGCTAAACATTTTCGGCTCACCGCTGTCATCGTAATCCACCGCATAGTCGTGTTGCTGCATGTCGCGCAGCACAGCCACCTCAGGCAGGCTCAACGGCTGCCGGGCTGTGGGCGTGGGGACAGCCGACTGGTGGGGCGTCTGATGTTCAGCGGCATACCATGCCGCAGGCAGCGCGCTGACCAGCGACAGCGCCGGGCTGAGCGCCGGAACCTCAGGCAGGCTATGCCAGACGCTCTCGCCGGCGGCATGCTGCGCTGACTCCAGCGGCGGCAGCGCTGGCAGTAACGGCGTTTCATCCGGCGTTACGCTGCGCAGTTCGGTGAACGGCAGTGCGGGCGCAGACGCAGGCTGCGCGCTTTGCGGCAGGTGCAGATGAATTTCGTCGTAGCGGTGGTCGATGCTGATGGCGGTTGCAAGAAACGCCAGTTCGCACGACGCATGGGGCGTCACGAACGGATTAGTGATATCCATGGGCGTGGTGCGCGCTTTTAGCGCATCCAGGCTTTCGCCCGACGCGCCGCTTCGCGGTCTACCAGAGGATGGACCTGACACATCCGCCGCCCGCATAAAATCGAGCTCATCGATATGAAAGGATGATTGCATAATCTGACCTTTATGAAAAAAACACTGAGAAAATAAAAAATAATAAACAGGCTCTTATGGCCTCAGCGGTTAAAGCGACAGATTTGCGACAGGAATTAAGCGGTTTAAGCAGAATTTTTGCGATTGCGCCGCAGCAGGGCGCAATCGCGGCAGGAGATTACTTCACTTCCAGGCCTTTCGCCTGCATATCAGCGTGATAAGACGAGCGGACGAACGGACCGCAGGCGGCGTGGGTAAAGCCCATCGCCAGCGCTTCTTCTTTAATCTCATCAAATTCAGCCGGGCTGACGTAACGCTGTACCGGCAGGTGGTGACGGCTTGGCTGCAGGTACTGGCCGAGGGTCAGCATGGTGACACCGTGGCGACGCAAATCGCGCATCACCTCGATGATTTCCGCATTGGTTTCCCCGAGACCGACCATCAGACCGGATTTGGTTGGCACGTCCGGATGCGCCTCTTTAAAACGCTCCAGCAGCTTCAGCGACCACTCATAGTTAGCGCCCGGACGCACCTGACGATAGACGCGCGGTACGTTTTCCAGGTTGTGGTTGAACACATCCGGCGGGGTCGCCGTGAGGATCTCCAGCGCGCGATCCATACGGCCGCGGAAGTCCGGCACCAGCGTTTCAATTTTGATGGTCGGGCTTTTCTCGCGGATGGCGCTGATGCAGTCAGCAAAGTGCTGTGCACCGCCGTCACGCAGATCGTCGCGGTCCACTGAGGTGATCACCACATAGCGCAGCGCCATGTCGGCGATGGTTTGTGCCAGCTTCAGCGGCTCGTTGGCGTCCGGCGCGTTTGGCCGACCGTGTGCCACATCGCAGAACGGACAGCGGCGGGTACAGATGGCACCGAGGATCATAAAGGTGGCGGTGCCGTGGTTAAAGCATTCGGCAAGGTTAGGGCAGGAAGCCTCTTCACACACCGAGTGCAGGCCGTTTTTACGCATCGCCGCTTTGATGCCCTGAATGCGGCTGGAATCCGCAGGCAGCTTGATCTTCATCCACTCCGGCTTACGCAGGATTTCCTGGCGTTCGGTGACCACGGTTTTTACCGGAATCAGCGCCATTTTGTCGGCATCGCGATACTTGACGCCACGTTCCATCTGAATTGGTTTACTCATAAATCTGCAGGTTCCGGTCGGGATTGCGATTTGAAAGCTTCCTCACTCAAACTGAGAACCAGGCTTTCAACTTTATTTGAAAAAATTGCAAAAATTATATCATCTCGCCGGGGCAGAAGCAGCCGATAAGCCGTGGCGAAAGTTACAATTTTGTAAATGCGCACGTACGGTCAAGGTCAGCACGCGACCTCATCATGCCATTCCGTATCGCTAAAGCCGGTCAGGCGCGCGAAATGCTGCACCAGGCGCGGCTGCACGTCCGCCGGCGTGACGCCGGGCTGGAAAGCGCTGATCTGCGTCATCTGCATACCGGCATAGCCGCAGGGATTGATGCGCAGGAAGGGCGCCAGATCCATCGCAACATTGAGCGCCAGACCGTGAAACGAGCAGCCTTTACGGATGCGCAGGCCGAGCGAACAGATTTTCGCATCGTCAACGTATACGCCGGGCGCATCCGCACGTGCTCGCGCACTGATGTCGTAATCAGCCAGCGTAGCGATGACCGTCTCTTCCAGTGCGGTGACCAGATCGCGCACGCCCAGCTTGCGGCGTTTAACGTCAATCAGTACATACATCACCTGCTGGCCCGGGCCGTGATAGGTTACCTGGCCGCCACGATCGCTCTGTACCACCGGAATATCGCCCGGCACCAGCACATGTTCGGCTTTGCCCGCCTGGCCCTGAGTAAACACCGCGGGGTGTTCCACCAGCCAGATTTCATCGGCGGTGGCGCTGTCGCGCCGATCGGTAAAGTGATGCATGGCATCGGAGACGGGCTGCCAGTCGCGCTGGCCAAGCTGACGAACAAGAAGCGTATTAGCAGACAAAGCAGAAGTCCGGTAGCGAGTGGAGGGCAGAGTATAACGCTGGCAAAGCGGCCTTTACCAGCGTCAGCATTACAGCACCATGCGCACAATTTCGATGTTGCCCAGCTCTTCGTACAGGGTTTCCACCTGTTCGATGTGGGTGGCGTTAATGGTGATCGACACCGAGTGATAATTGCCTTTGCTGCTGGGCTTCACGTCAGGGCTGTAGTCGCCGGGCGCATGACGCTGCACCACTTCAACCACTTGATCAACCAGCTCCGGTTGCGCCAGGCCCATCACTTTGTAGGTAAAAGGCGTCGGGAATTCGAGCAGTTCATTCAGTTTGGTTTTCATATTAACTCCGGTGCATAAAAAACAGGCTCCCGCCGAAGCGGGAGCAATATAGTAGCTTATCTGGGGACGGATTGGCGATTTTTCAAGCGCGCCTTAGCCGAACCAGTGATGGAACATCAGTTTGATGTAATCGATGATGCGGCTGAAGAAACCGCCTTCCTGCACTTCGTTCAGCACCACCAGTGGACGCTGTTCGATGGTTTTACCATCCAGCTGGAAGTTGATGCTGCCCACGACCTGGTTTTTCTGCAGCGGCGCGTGCAGTTCGGTGTTGTTCAGCACGTAACTGGCCTTGAGGTCTTTCATGCGGCCGCGCGGGATGGTCAGGTAGGCATCTTTTTCCACGCCGAGCTGCACGCGATCGCTGTTGCCAAACCATACCGGCTCAGACGCAAACTCTTTGCCCGCCTTCAGCGGTGCCACGGTTTCGAAGAAGCGGAAGCCCCAGGTCAGCAGCTTTTTACTTTCGGTTTCACGGCCTTTGAAGGTGTGACCGCCCATCACTGCCGAGATCAGACGCATCTGGCCTTCGGTCGCTGACGCCACCAGGTTATAACCGGCAGCTTCGGTGTGGCCGGTTTTGATGCCGTCGACGTTCAGGCTGGTATCCCACAGCAGGCCGTTACGGTTCATCTGGCGGATGTTATTAAAGGTGAACTCTTTCTCTCTGTAGACCGCGTACTCATCCGGCACATCGCGAATCAGCGCCTGGCCAATCAGCGCCATGTCACGCGCCGTACTGTACTGACCATCAGCATCAAGACCGTGCACGGTCTGGAAATGGGTATTTTTCAGGCCCAGCGCGCCCACGTAGTTGTTCATCAGGTTAACGAACGCGTCCTGGCTGCCGGCGACGTAATCGGCCATCGCCACGCAGGCGTCGTTACCGGACTGCAGCACGATACCACGCGTCAGCTGAGAGACCGGTACGCGATCGCCCGGCTTGAGGAACATCAGCGAGGAGCCTTTGAACACCGGATTGCCGGTTGCCCAGGCATCTTTACCGACGGTAACAATGTCATCCTGATGGATTTTGCCCGCTTTGACCGCCTGGCCGATGACGTAGCTGGTCATCATTTTGGTCAGACTGGCCGGGTCGCGGCGCGCGTCCGCGTTCTTTTCCGCCAGCACTTTGCCGGAGTTATAGTCGATCAGCACGTAAGCTTCGGCATCGATGTCCGGCACGCCCGGAATCATGGTTTTCAGATTAACATCATCTGCAAAGGCAACGTGGCTGAGGGAGAGAGCGACCAGTGATCCCACTGTCAGGCGTTTCAGAAAACGAGAAGGTTTCAGCGTATTCATGTTCAGGACTACAGCATCCGTGGGGTTAAGAGTGAAAAAAGTGCCTTACTATAGCAAAGCTGCCATCGTGCGACATCTGGCTTTACGCATCAGTATCAGCAGGTAAGGGCACGGCCCGTCACATTGACGGGCGGGCCGTGGTAATAAAGGAGCTGATCTGCGCTTCATTGCTCAGACGCTGCTGCAGCGCCGCGGCCTGAGCCCGGCTGCTGAAACCGCCAAGCTGCACGCGGTAGACGTTGCCATTGGCTTCCACCGCGCCGGGTACACCAAAGCGCTGGCCAAGGCTGTCCGCCATCTGCCGGGCGCGTGCGGCGTCATTAAGGGCGCCAACCTGTACCACAAAACCGCTGCCGGCATGGGCGCTGGCGTTGTGGCTGGCCGGAGCCGGACTCGCTGCCGCAGCCGCAGCCGGTGCGGCAGGGCTGGTGGCAACCGGTGTGGCCGGCGCGCTGCCTTCCAGTACGCCGCTGGCTAACGGCTGCGGTGCGCCGAGAAAGCCGCTGCTCTGCACCGGTGCACCGATGTTGCCGTTGCTCTGCAGTGAACTGTTATCCACCGCGCGGACATCCTGTGCGGCAGGCGCTGGCGCGCTGCTGGCGCCGGTCATCACCATGCCGCCGCTCAGGTCAGGCCGTGCCGGCAGCGCATAGCTCTGTTTGGCCACGGTGGTGCCGATGGTGCCCGGGCCGGATACTGAACCGTCCGGCGCTACCTTGATGTAATCCACCCGTACGCGGGTGTTATTGGAAATATTCAGGCGATCGCCCGCGGCGCGCGACAGGTCGATAATCCGGCCCGGCGTATAAGGGCCGCGATCGTTGACGCGCACCACAATCTGCCGGCCGTTAGCCAGGTTGGTGACGCGCACGTAGCTTGGCAGCGGCAGGGTAGGGTGTGCGGCGCTTAACGCGTCCGGATCGTAGGTTTCACCCAGCGCGGTGCGGTTGCCCTGTGCTTCTTCACCGTACCACGTTGCCAGACCAACTTCGCTGTAGTTGGACGGATCTTTAATCACCCGGTAGGTTTTGCCGTTGACGCTGTAGTCCTGGCTGGTAGAGGGATTGATCGGCTCATAGCGCGGCTCCACGCCGGGAATCTCCACCACCGGGCCATTGTAGGCCGGCTGCGGCGGGGCCGTGTTCGTCTGCTGTTCCGGTGTGGAACAGGCAGCCAGTACCAGTGATGCCAGAGCAACCCCAAGCCAGTCCTTACGCATGTGCAGCCTCTTAAACGCTTTTAGATAACATTTTTCGATGAGTGTGGATCGACATCACGATGCCAAATCCGGCCATTAACACAATCAGCGCCGATCCGCCGTAGCTCACCAGCGGCAGCGGCACGCCAACCACCGGTAAGATACCACTAACCATGCCAATGTTAACGAAAACATACACAAACAGAATCAGCATCAGGCCGCCGGACATTACGCGACCAAAGGTGGTTTGCGCGCGTGCGGCAATCACCAGCCCGCGCATGATCAGCAGCAGATAAAGTACCAGCAGCAGCAGGACGCCCACCAGGCCGAGCTCTTCCGCCAGCACCGCGAAGATAAAGTCGGTGTGACGTTCGGGCAGAAACTCCAGCTGCGACTGGGTGCCATGCAGCCAGCCTTTGCCGCGCAGGCCGCCGGAGCCGATAGCAATCTTGGACTGAATAATGTGGTAGCCGGCACCGAGCGGATCGCTCTCCGGATCGAGCAGCATCATCACGCGGTCGCGCTGATAATCGTGCATCAGGAAGAACCACAGAATCGGGATGAACGCCGCCACCAGCAGCACGGCCACGCCAATCAGCTTCCAGCTCATGCCCGAGAGGAACAGCACGAACAGGCCGGAGGCGGCGATCAGAATGGAGGTACCGAGGTCCGGCTGCGCCGCTACCAGCAGCGTCGGCATGAAAATCAGCACCAGCGCGATGCCGGTGTTTTTCAGCGTTGGCGGGCAGACATCGCGGTTGATGAAGCGAGCCACCATCAGCGGCACGGCGATTTTAGCGATTTCCGACGGCTGGAAGCGCACAAAACCGAGATCGAGCCAGCGCTGCGCCCCTTTACTGATGTGGCCGAAGGCATCGACCGCCACCAGCAAAATCACGCAGACAATATAGAGGTAGGGCGCCCAGCTTTCATACACGCGCGGCGGCACCTGCGCCATCACCAGCATGATGATGGTGCCCATGGCAATCTGACCAAGCTTGCGCTCCATCATGCCCGGATCCTGGCCGCTGGCGCTCCAGATAACAATGGCGCTGTAGGCCAGCAGGCTGATGATGATCAGCATAAACAGCGGGTCGATATGGATACGCGTCCAGATCGTTCTTTTCTGGGGACTATCGTTCATCGACATCGTTATTCACCTTCGTAGCCGGGCGGCATGGGTGCGGCTTCTGGCAGCACGGTATTGTTGTCGCCCAGCATTATGTGGTCGAGAATCTGGCGCATCACGGTGCCCACCGCCGGGCCGGCACCGCCGTTTTCCAGAATCATGGTGACGGCGACGCGCGGCTTGTCGTACGGCGCGAAGGCGGTCATCAGCTTATGGTCACGCAGTCGTTCGGCAATTTTATGCGCGTTGTAAGTCTCATTCTCTTTCAGGCCAAACACCTGTGCGGTACCGGATTTCGCCGCAATCTTGTACGGTGCATCGGCAAAGCTTTTGTGCGCAGTACCGTTGGCGCGGTTGGCCACGCCATACATGCCGTCTTTGGCGATCTCCCAGTAGCCGGAATGAATGTCGCCAATCGGTGCATCCGGCGGCTGGCGATACGGCACCATGCTGTTGCCTTCACGGGTGGCGCGCAGCAGGTGCGGCACTTTAATCACGCCGTCGTTAATCAGGATCATCAGCGCTTTGTTCATCTGCACCGGCGTCGCCGTCCAGTAGCCCTGGCCGATACCGACCGGAATGGTATCGCCCTGATACCACGGCTTTTTAAAGCGTTTCATCTTCCATTCGCGCGTCGGCATGTTACCGGGGCTCTCCTGCGGCAGGTCGATACCGGTACGGTGGCCGTAGCCGAATTTGGTCATCCACTCCGACAGGCGGTCGATGCCCATGTCATAGGCCACCTGATAGAAGAAGGTATCCGCCGACTCTTCCAGCGATTTGGTGACGTTGAGGCGACCGTGGCCCCACTTTTTCCAGTCGCGGTAGCGTTTTTCCGAGCCCGGCAGCTGCCACCAGCCCGGATCGAACAGGCTGGTATTGCGGTTGATCACGCCGGCGCTGAGCGCTGAGACCGCCACATAAGGTTTAACCGTGGAAGCTGGCGGATACGATGCCTGCAGCGCACGGTTATACAGCGGGCGGTTCTCATCGCCGAGCAGCGCCTTATAATCTTTACTCGAAATACCATCGACAAACAGATTCGGATCGTAACTGGGTGTGGAGACCAGCGCGAGAATCTCACCGGTGCGCGGATCGCTCACCACCACGGCGGCGCGGCTGCCGGTCAGCAGGGTTTCGATGTACTGCTGTAGCTTGAGATCGATGGTTAACCAGATATCGCGTCCGGCCTGCGGTGACTGCTCATGCAGCTGACGGATCACGCGACCGCGGTTGTTGACTTCAACCTCTTCGTAACCGGTTTTGCCGTGCAGCACATCTTCGTAATAGTTTTCGATGCCGAGCTTACCGATGTCGTGGGTGGCGGCGTAGTTCGGCCATTTGCCTTCTTCATCAAGGCGCTTGACGTCACGATCGTTGATTTTCGAGACGTAGCCCACCACGTGCGTCAGCGTCTGGCCGTAAGGGTAGTAGCGGCGCTGGTAGCCTTTTACTTCCACGCCCGGGAAGCGGTACTGGTTCACTGCGAAGCGCGCGACCTGCACTTCATTCAGGCCGGTTTTGACCGGAATGGAGGTAAAGCGGCGCGAGCGCTTGCGCTCTTTTTCAAACGCATCGATGTCATCGTCGGTCAAATCCAGCACCGGCCGCAGATCCTGCAGCGTCTGCTTCAGGTCATCGACTTTTTCCGGCACCAGCTCGGCCTGGTAAATGGTGCGATTGAGCGCCAGCGGCACACCGTTGCGGTCATAGATGATGCCGCGGCTGGGGGCGACCGGCACCAGTTTGATGCGGTTTTCGTTTGAACGGGTGCTGTAGTCGTCGAAGCGCAGGATCTGCAGATGATACAGATTGACCACCAGCACGCTGGAGAGCAGCAGGATGCCGACAAAGGCCACCAGGGCGCGGCGGACAAACAGTTTCTGTTCGGCAGTGTAATCGCGAAAAGCGTTGCTCTGTAATTTCATCCGCTGCGTTTATTGTCTGGAGGTTGTCAGGCGTTTATTCACGGTGATAAGGGTGATTAGTGGTAATACTCCAGGCACGATACAGGCTTTCCGCCACCAGCACACGCACCAGCGGGTGCGGCAGCGTTAACGCGGACAGTGACCAGCTCTGCTCGGCTGCCGCTTTACACGCCGGCGCCAGGCCTTCCGGCCCACCAATCAGCAGGCTGACATCACGCCCGTCCAGCTTCCAGCGCTCTAACTGCTGCGCCAGCTGCGGCGTTTCCCACGGCTGTCCGGGAATATCCAGCGTCACAATGCGGTTGCCTTTGCCCACCGCCGCCAGCATCGCTTCACCCTCTTTTTCCAGAATGCGTTTGATGTCGGCGTTTTTGCCGCGTTTACCGGCCGGCACTTCAGTCAGCTCAAACGGCATATCTTTGGGAAAGCGACGCAGGTACTCCATGAAACCGGTCTGAACCCAGTCGGGCATTTTGGTGCCGACGGCGACAAGCTGCAGTTTCAACGTTTAGCTCCAGAGCTTTTCCAGCTCGTACAGCTGGCGGCTCTCTTCCTGCATCACGTGCACGATCACTTCACCGAGATCGACCACAACCCAGTCAGCAGCCGCTTTGCCGTCGACGCCGAGCGGTTTCAGGCCAGCCGCGCGCGATTCCTGCATCACATGGTCAGCGATGGAGGAGACGTGACGGTTGGAGGTCCCGGTACAGATAATCATGCAATCGGTGATACTGGATTTGCCCTGCACATCAATCGCAACGATGTCCTGGCCTTTGAGATCATCAATCTTATCAATAACGAACTCTTGGAGTGCTTTGCCTTGCAAAAGGTTCCCCTTAAAAACAGGTGATTATGGGCAGGCTGAATGCCCCGGAAAACGCAGCCAAAAATGAAGCGGCGCAGTATAGCACGCGGCGATCAATCGCGATATAAGCCCGCGCGATCGATGTAGTCGATCACCGCCGCCGGCAGCAGATCGGCGCAGTCCTGGCCATGATGGCGGCGCTGGCGAATCTCAGTGGCAGAAATGTCGAACAGCGGCGTATCGGCCAGCCAGATGTGGCCTGCCGGCGCGCGATGCAGCTGCTGCACCTCATGCGCGCGGTGCGCATCCAGCCACTGCTGCATCTCTGGCGTAGCCATCTGCGCGGCGTAGCCTGGACGCTGACAGACCAGCAGGTGACACAGCGACAGCAACTCCTGCCAGCGATGCCATTTTCCTAACGTTAGCAGAGAATCCTGACCGATGATAAACCCGAGGGGCTGTTGTGCGCCGCGCTCGGCGCGCAGGGTTTCCAGCGTGTCCACCGTCCATGACGGCGTGGTGCGCGTCAGCTCGCGCGTGTCGATATCAAACAGCGGACGATCGGCAATGGCGCAGCGCAGCATCGCCACGCGCTGTTGTGCGCTGGCTTCCGGCTGTGGCCGGTGCGGCGGCACGTTGTTTGGCAGCAGCGTCACTTTTTGCAGGCCAACCTGCTGCGCCAGCGCGGTGACCGGACGCAGATGGCCGTAATGAATGGGATCGAAGGTGCCGCCAAACAGCGCGTAAAGGTCAGACATCAGTTAAACCCAGCGGAAAATCACGATGGCACAGCAGCAACGACAGCGTCTCCAGCTGCGGCCACAGATTCTGACCGTAGTCCTGCTTCATGGTCAGTTCGAGTTGAGCCAGCAGATGCACCGCTTGCTGCAGCCGTTGCGCATCCAGTCGCTGCAGCGCTTCAGTGAACAGGGCACGGCGGTTCTGCCAGATACGCTGTTGATCCATCAGCGTGCGCAGCGGCTGCTTCGACTGCTGGCGTTGTAGCTGCAGTAGCGTCAGCAGATCGCGCTGCAGCGTGCGCAGCAGAATCACCACTTCGCTGTCCTCTTTTTGCAGCTGACGCAAAATGTGCAGCGCGCGTTTGCTCTTGCCGGCCAGCAGCGCATCAACCCAGTGAAACGGCGTGAAATGCGCGGCATCGTTCACCGCTTCTTCCACGCGGGGCAGCGTCAGTTTGCCGTCCGGCCACAGCAGCGACAGCCGCTCCAGCGCCTGGGCCAGCGCCAGCAGATTACCTTCATAACAGTAGCAGAGCAGCTGAATCGCCGCGTCATCAATACTCAGCTGCAGGGCTTTCGCGCGGGCGGCCACCCAGCGCGGCAGCTGCGCCTGTTCCGGCGTCTGGCACGGCACCAGCACCGCACTGGCGCTGAGCGCTTTAAACCAGGCGCTGTTTTCCTGCGCTTTAGTCAGCTTCGCCATCCGCAGCACCAGCATGATGTCGCTGTGCAGCAGCGCCGCCAGTTTCACCAGCTGTTCGGCGATGGCGGCGTTGGGGCCGTTTTCCGGCAGCTGCAGCGTCAGCGTCTGGCGCTGTGTGAACAGGCTCAGCGACTGACAGCTGGCGAAAATCGCCTCCCAGTCAGTTTGCGCATCAACGCTGACGGAAAAATGTTCGTCGAAGCCCTGCTGAGCGGCGGCGGCGCGGATGGCATCTGCGCTCTCCTGAATCAGCAGGGGTTCATTACCGGTGAGAAAATAACAGGCGCGCAGCCCCTCTCGAAGCTGCGCGCGCAGTTGCTCAGGATAGATCCTGATCATTGCAGACTGGTGGCTGACGAGGAGGGCACTTCCGGTGAGTCCGCGCCTGGCGCAATCACTTCAGGTTGCGGCAGCGTCTCTTTGTTGCTCTCCTGCGCGGCGTGTACCGTCAGCAGCTTACGCACCAGCTGCTCGGCGGCGCGCTGACGCATCTCCTGCACGATCATATCCTGCTCGGCATCCTTCGCCAGCGCGGCGTTCGGGTTGTCGAAGAACGAACGGTACACCGTGGTGCTGATCGGATAAATGCCTTTACCCGGCAGCAACACCTGCGCGCTGACGGTCATCACCAGCGAGTATTCGGCGGTGGTGCCGCTGATGAATACCGACGCGGTGTCGCGTCCCTGACTCTCCGCGCCGAGACGCAGCGTCGGGTATTGCGCACTGGCCGCTTTGCTGTCTTCAACGATTTTGACATCGTTGATGCGCAGCTGCTGACGCACGGTGCGCGCCAGCGGGCCATACGGATCGCCGCTCTGGACGATCAGCGTTTTCATTTCCGGTGGCACCTGCGTGGTGCCGCGCGGATGAAAACCACAGCCGGCAGTGACCAGCACTGCCAGCAGGACAAACAGCCTGATAACGAGTTGTCGCACAGTTCCTCCTGAACTTAACCTACGACCAGGTTAAGCAGTTTGCCAGGGACATAAATCACTTTACGAAGGGTGACGCCATCGAGATATTTCGCCACCAGATGCTCCTGTGCCGCACGCGCCTGCACCTGTTCCTGCGTCGCATCCGGCGCCACGGTAATTTTACCACGCACTTTACCGTTAACCTGTACCACCACCAGCAGCGAATCCTCTACCATTGCCGCTTCATCGGCAACCGGCCAGCTGGCGTCGTCGATGCTGCCTTCGCCACCCAGTGCCTGCCACAGCACGTAGCTGGCGTGCGGGGTGAAGGGATAGAGCAGGCGCGTTACGGCGACCAGCGCTTCCTGCATCAGGGCGCGATCCTGTTCGCTCTCCTGCGGTGCGCGCAGCAGTTTGTTCATCAGCTCCATGATCGCCGCAATCGCGGTGTTGAAGGTCTGACGACGGCCGATGTCATCCGCCACTTTGGCGATGGTTTTGTGCAGATCGCGACGCAGCGCTTTCTGCTCATCGTTGAGCGCGTTGACATCCAGCGCCACGGTCGCGCCTTTAGCCACGTGATCGTACGCCAGCTTCCATACGCGTTTCAGGAAGCGGTTAGCGCCTTCCACGCCTGACTCCTGCCACTCCAGCGTCATTTCCGCCGGGGAGGCAAACATCATGAACAGACGCACGGTATCTGCGCCGTAGCGCTCAACCATCAGCTGCGGGTCGATGCCGTTGTTTTTGGACTTCGACATTTTGCTCATGCCCGCGTAGATCACTTCGCGGCCCTGATTGTCGATGGCTTTGGTGATGCGGCCTTTTTCGTCGCGCTCGACGTTAACGTCAACCGGAGAAACCCAGTTGCGCTCGCCGTTGGCGCCGACGTAATAGAAGGCGTCTGCCAGTACCATGCCCTGGCACAGCAGGCGTTTGGCCGGCTCGTCAGAGTTGACCAGGCCCGCGTCGCGCAGCAGCTTGTGGTAGAAGCGGAAATACATCAGGTGCATGATGGCGTGTTCGATACCGCCCACATACTGATCGACCGGCAGCCAGTAGTTCGCTGCCGCCGGATCCAGCATGCCTTCGTTGTAGTTCGCACAGGTGTAACGCGCGTAGTACCACGATGATTCCATAAATGTGTCGAAGGTGTCGGTTTCACGCAGCGCCGGCTGACCGTTGACGGTGGTTTTCGCCCACTCCGGATCGGCTTTGATTGGGCTGGTGATACCGTCCATGACCACGTCTTCCGGCAGAATTACCGGCAGCTGATCTTCTGGGGTTGGCATCACGGTGCCATCTTCCAGCGTCACCATCGGAATTGGCGCACCCCAGTAGCGCTGGCGTGACACACCCCAGTCGCGCAGGCGATAGTTCACTTTACGCACGCCGACGCCTTTGGCCGCCAGCGCATCGGCGATGGCATTGAAGCCGGCGTCGTGGTCCAGACCGTCAAACTCGCCGGAGTTGAACAGCGTGCCTTTTTCGGTCATCGCTGCGGCGCTGATATCCGGCGCGGTACCGTCGAGGTTGAGTACCACCGGCTTGATGTTGAGATCGTATTTGGTGGCGAATTCCCAGTCGCGCTGGTCATGACCCGGTACGGCCATCACGGCACCGGTGCCGTACTCCATCAGCACGAAGTTAGCGACCCAGACCGGAATCTCTTCGCCCGTCAGCGGATGGATAGCGTGCAGGCCGGTGGCCATGCCTTTCTTCTCCATCGTGGCCATGTCCGCTTCGGCGACTTTGGTGTTGCTGCATTCAGCAATGAAGTCAGCCAGCGCCGGGTTGTTGACGGCAGCCTGACGCGCCAGCGGATGACCGGCGGCCACGGCGACATAGGTTGCCCCCATGAAGGTGTCCGGACGGGTGGTGTAAACCGTGACTTTTTCCGCGCTGTTGGCCACGTCAAAGGTGATTTCGACACCTTCAGAACGGCCAATCCAGTTGCGCTGCATGGTCTTGACCTGCTCCGGCCAGTCTTCCAGCTTATCGAGGTCGTTGAGCAGCTCTTCGGCGTAATCGGTGATTTTCACGAACCACTGCGGGATCTCTTTGCGTTCGACTTTGGTGTCGCAGCGCCAGCAGCAGCCATCGATCACCTGTTCGTTCGCCAGTACGGTCTGGTCGTTCGGGCACCAGTTGACTGCGGAGGTTTTTTTGTAGACCAGACCTTTTTCGTACAGTTTGGTGAAGAACCACTGTTCCCAGCGGTAATACTCAGGCTGACAGGTCGCCAGTTCGCGACTCCAGTCATAGCCGAAGCCCAGCAGTTTCAGCTGGTTTTTCATGTATTCGATGTTGTCGTAGGTCCAGGGCGCCGGCGCGGTGTTGTTTTTCACCGCCGCCCCTTCGGCGGGCAGGCCAAAGGCATCCCAGCCAATCGGCTGCAGGACGTTTTTGCCCAGCATGCGCTGGTAGCGCGCAATCACATCGCCAATGGTGTAGTTACGCACGTGGCCCATGTGCAGGCGGCCAGAAGGATAGGGCAGCATAGACAGGCAGTAGTATTTCTCTTTGCCTTCCTGCTCGGTCACTTTGAAGGTTTCGTTTTCGTCCCAGTGCTGCTGGACGCGGGATTCTATCTCTTCCGGGCGGTATTGCTCTTGCATGGCTGCCTGTGGTCCTTGTGAAATCGTTTTTTAAACACTTTTGATCCGCATAGCATACCCATAAGGCCGCCCCTCAACAACAATTGACGCCCTCCGGCGGCGTGATTTGTGCGGAATGCGCCAGCGCTTTCACCCTTTTGCGATTTCCTCTGCGCTAAGCGCAGCAAATATGGCAAAGCGGCTAAACTTAACTCAGCATCCGCAGCGGAAAGGAGAACAAAATGAATAATGTGGCGCAGGAGTATCGTGCAACGGTAGCAGCATTAACCCAGCGGCTGGAGCGTGGCGAGCGTGATGTCGACGCACTGGTCGCCGAGGCGCGCAGCGCGCTGCTGCAGAAACAGACGCTGACCACCGCCGAAGTCGACGAGGTCATGCGCGCGGTGCGGCGCGATTTGCACGAGTTCGCGCTCAGCTATCAGGAGTCCAGCGAAGCGCTCGGCGATTCAGTGTTTCTGCGGGTGATTCGTGAAAGCCTGTGGAAAGAGCTGGCCGATATCACCGATAAGAGCCAGCTGGAGTGGCGCGAAGTGTTTCAGGATCTGCGGCATCACGGCGTGTATCAGAGCGGCGAAGTGGTGGGACTAGGCAATCTGGTGTGTGAAAAGTGCGGTTTTACCCGGGCGATTTACACCCCGGAGAGCCTGACGCGCTGCCCGGAGTGCGGCCACGATCAGTTCCAGCGTCAGCCGTTTGAGCCCTGAATTATCACCGTGCTCTGAAGCAAAAAAAGTATTGCTGCTTAAGGCGTGCGGACTGTCAGAAGGGAACCTGAACACGCTCGGATCGGCAAAACCCGCATCCCTGCGTGCCTCGACACGCGGCATCCCTGCCGCGTGACGTCCTGCTTAGTTCAGGATCCCTTCTACCGTAAAAAAGCAGGTGCGGCGGTATGAGTGCATTTGTCACCGCGATGATGAAGCTTAATGATGCGCAAGGCATAGCGCCTTGCGGCAGCCTCCGCGCCAGGGAAGGCGCGGCGGCAGGCTCCAGGAGGATTCATGCCGGTGCGGCAAGACGCTATGCCTTGCGCAGTCGGGTACCGCATCACAGCAGCAATATATCGATTTTGGTGAAGTGCAGGAGGGGCAAGATAAGCCCTGACGCTGGCGGTCCGTGGACCGCCAGCATTGTGAGTATTAGTGCAGGATTTTCGCCAGGAAGTCTTTGGCACGGTCGGACTGCGGATTGCTGAAGAAGTCATCCTTGTTGGTGTCTTCAACGATCTTTCCTTCGTCCATAAAGATGACGCGATTCGCCACTTTGCGTGCAAAGCCCATCTCGTGCGTCACCACCATCATCGTCATGCCTTCGTTGGCTAACTCCACCATGACGTCCAGCACTTCGTTGATCATCTCCGGATCCAGTGCGGAAGTCGGTTCATCGAACAGCATAGCGATAGGATCCATGCACAGCGCACGGGCGATGGCGACGCGCTGCTGCTGACCGCCAGACAGCTGACCAGGGAATTTCTCCGCATGCGCCGCCAGACCCACGCGCTTCAGCAGGGCAAGGCCCTTATCGCGCGCGGCAGTTTTGTCGCGCTTCAGCACTTTCACCTGCGCCAGCACCAGGTTATCAATGATGCTGAGATGCGGGAACAGTTCGAAGTGCTGAAACACCATGCCCACTTTGCTGCGCAGTTGGGCGAGATTGGTTTTTTTGTTGTTCACCTCGGTACCGTTCACCTGAATGCTGCCCTGCTGCACAGGCTCCAGCCCGTTCACCGTTTTAATCAGCGTCGATTTACCGGAGCCAGACGGTCCGCAGACCACCACTACCTCACCTTTCTTCACTTCGGTGGAGCAGTCGGTCAGCACCTGAAAGTGCCCATACCACTTAGAAACATTTTTCAGGCTAATCATTTAAACCGTCCTTTTTCTTTTCAGATAACTGACCAACAGCGAAGCGCTCAGGCTGATCACGAAGTAGACCAGACCGGCAAACAGAACCATTTCTACCTGGGTACCGTCACGTTCACCGATAGTGGACGCGGTGCGGAAGAAGTCCGCCAGGCTCAACACATACACCAGCGAGGTGTCCTGGAACAGCACGATGCCCTGCGTCAGCAGCAGCGGCACCATGGCGCGGAACGCCTGTGGCAGGATGATCAGCTTCATCGACTGCCACTGCGTCATACCCAGCGCCAGCGCCGCGTTGGACTGGCCGCGCGAGATGCTCTGGATACCGGCGCGGATAATCTCCGAGTAGTAAGCGGCTTCAAACAGCGCAAACGCCACCATGGCGGAGATCAGCCGGATATCGGTTTTTGGCGACAGCCCAAGCACCTGCTGCAGGAAGCTGGGAACCACCAGATAGAACCACAGCAGCACCATCACCAGCGGCACCGAGCGGAACAGGTTCACGTACAGTTTGGCGAACCAGCGGACCGGGGCGAACGCGGACAAGCGCATCACCGCCAGAATGGTGCCCCAGATAATGCCAAACACTACCGCCACCGCCGTGATTTTCAGCGTAATGATCATGCCGTTCAGCAGATAGGGCAGGCTGGGCGGAATCGAACTCCAGTCAAAATCGTACATTATTTGCCTCCCAGGTTGCCGGGCAGGCGGATTTTGCGTTCTACCAGACTCATAATCAGCATGATCACCAGGTTAATACCGACGTAGGCCAGGGTGATAGCGGTGAAAGATTCATAGGCATGCGCCGAGTAATCCAGCAGCTTGCCCGCCTGCGCCGCCAGGTCGACCAGACCGATGGTAGAGGCGATGGCGGAGTTCTTCACCAGGTTAAGCATTTCCGAGGTCATCGGCGGCACAATCACGCGGTAAGCGTTAGGCAGCAGCACGTAGCGGTAGGTCTGTGGCAGCGTCAGGCCCATCGCCAGACCGGCGTTTTTCTGGCCGCGCGGCAGCGACTGAATCGCGGCGCGCACCTGCTCACACACGCGTGCGGCGGTGAACAGACCGAGACAGATGGTTGAAGAGAGGAAAAACTGGATGTTCGGGTCCAGTTCAGCCTTAAACCACATGCCGAGCTTCTCCCCGACCAGTTCTGGCGCCACCAGATACCAGAAGAAGAACTGCACGATCAGCGGGATATTACGAAAAAGCTCCACGTAGCAGGTGCCAATGGTGGACAACCAGCGATTAGGCACGGTACGCAGAATGCCAAAGAAGGAACCTACCAGGAAGGCGATAATCCAGGCGCAGCAGGAGACCGCGACGGTCACCTGAAATCCGGACCACAGCCAGCCGAGGTAAGTCGTATTGCCGAACGGAGCCTGCTGTAAAAAGATGCCCCAGTTCCAATCGATACCCATAACGAGCTCCGGTAAAAAAAGGGTAGCGAGGCTACCCATAAGATTGTTGAGCGGTGTCTTGTGTCCTGCTTCAGGGGAACGGCCTGTTACAGTCTGTCTGTCCGCACCGCGTGTTCAGCAATCGAGAGGGCAGCAGTGCCGCCCTTGTTTTCATTGTTAATTCAGAGTGCTTTGTCGTTCGGTGCTTTAAACAGCGCCTGCATGTCAGAAGACAGCTCGAAGTTCAGGTTCAGGTTCTTCGGCGGAATTGGCTGTTTGAACCAGGTATCGAACCATTTGGTGGCTTCACCCGACGTCTGTGCTTTGGCGATGGTGTCATCCATCAGCTGTTTAAACGGCGCATCGTCTTTACGCAGCATGCAGCCGTAGGCTTCTTTGGACTGCGGCGTACCCGTGATTTCCCAGTTATCTGGTTTCTTCGCCTTGGCACGTTCACCGGCCAGCAGCGCGTCATCCATCATGAAAGCCACTGCGCGACCGGTTTCCAGCGTGCGGAACGAGTCACCGTGATCTTTCGCGCTGATGATGCGCATATCCATTTTCTTCTCGTCATTCAGCTTGCGCAGCAGAATCTCAGAGGTGGTGCCCGAGGTGACGACCACGGTTTTGCCTTTCAGATCGGCGAAGTCTTTGATGTCGCCACCTTTCTTCACCAGCAGACGCGTACCGATGATGAAGATGGTGTCAGAGAACGCCGCCTGCTGCTGACGCTCTACGTTGTTGGTGGTCGAGCCACACTCGAAATCGTAGGTGCCGTTTTGCAGCAGTGGAATACGGTTTTGCGAGGTGATCGGCAGCATTTTGACCTGCAGATCCGGCTTATTCAGTTTCGCTTTGATGGCGGCAACAATGGCGTTGGAGTAGTCCTGCGAATAGCCCACCACTTTCTGCTGGTTGTCGTAGTAAGAAAAGGGAACGGATGACTCACGGTGCCCCACGACAATCACGCCACTATCATTGATTTTTTTCAGGGTGCCGGTGAGATCTTCCGCCTGGGCCGCGCCCGCTGCTGTGCCCAACAGCAGAAGCGATAATGCCACTTTGCGAATCTGCATGTTCCTACTCCTTCGTGTGAATGTTGCGCAGAACATAAACTGCGCAGATTGTGATGTTGTGTGTATTTCCTGCTGCTTTTTTAATTATCCCTTAGCGCAACTGCGCGCAGGATAGTGATTAACATAGCGAATTGTTAACGTAATGAAACAAAAAAGTTCGTTTTTTGCGAGCCGCTCCGCACCAATAAGAGGCAAAAAACAGCCTCTGCGCCAATTAAGTGCGCTTCGGTGCCAGATAATAGTGCGCAAACGTGGCATTACGCTGACAAATCACCGATGTTGCTAAAACCACTGAAATAATTAGCAATGATCGTGCCAGTACGCGGAGAGCGGGCAAAAAGGCAGCAGAAAGTGGCGGTGACTAAGGATAAAGGGAGCGGAAAACTGCGCAGAAAAAAGGCGAAGCCAGCGCTTCGCCTGGTGAGAGGGCGGGATATCAGGCGCGGCGGCGTAAAATCGCCAGCACGATGCCCGCCAGCGTCAGCAGCCATACCGGCCAGATACCGACGCGTGCATACGGCGTTTCTCCGCTGGCAGGCGTGACTGTTGCGCTCAGCACTTCGCGGGTGAACTGCGGGATGATGTTCTCCACGTCTCCCTGCGCATTCACCACTGCGGTAACACCGTTGTTGGTTGAGCGCAGCAGCGGGCGACCCAGCTCCAGCGCGCGCATGCGTGCCATCTGGAAATGCTGCCACGGACCAATCGAATGACCGAACCAGGCATCGTTCGATACCGTCAGCAGGAAGTTGGTGTCCGGACGGAAGTTAGCGCGCACCTGTTCGCCCAGCACGATCTCATAGCAAATGGCGCTGGTGAGGTTGTAACCCGCCACTTTCAGCTGCGGCTGCAGGTAGGCGCCACGGCTGAACGAGGACATCGGCAGGTCGAAGAACGGCGCCAGCGGACGCAGCAGACCTTCCAGCGGCACAAACTCGCCAAACGGCACCAGATGGTTTTTCTGGTAGCGGTTGCGGCTCTGATAGCTGTAAGGCTGCGCGCCACCCAGCACAATTACCGAGTTGTAATCGTGATAGCGGTTGTCGCTCTCAACGCGCGAATCAACAATGCCGGTGATCAGCGTGCTGCCACGCGCGCGCAGTTCGTCATCCAGCGCATGCAGAAACGGCTGCTGATTACTCTCCAGATCGGTAATTGCCGACTCCGGCCAGATGATGATTGGCGCTTTGCCGATAAACGGCTGGCTATAAGCGGTGTAGACGCGCAGCGTGGTCAGCAGCTGCTGCGGATCCCACTTCATTGACTGCGGAATATTGCCCTGCACCATCGCCACATTGACGCTGCGCTGCGGCAGCGGCTGATACCACTGCAGCATCCGCAGTGGCCACGGCAGCAGCAGCAGCGCGACGGCGATAATCAGGTTTTTCACGCTGCGGTGATAGCAGGCTGAGGCCAGCATGCCGGCAATCACCATCAGCAGGAAGGTGATGGTTTCCACGCCAGCCAGCGGCGCCAGGCCTTTCAGCGGCCCATCGATCTGGCTGTAGCCAAACTGCAGCCACGGAAAGCCGGTCAGCACCCAGCCGCGCAGAAACTCGGTGATCTGCCACAGCGCCGGTGCCGCCAGCGCCATGCGCCACAGCGTGGCCCGTGGCCAGAAGCGGTTCAGCAGCAGGGCAAACAGCAGCGGGTAGAGCGCCAGATAGGCGGCGAGCAGCACCACGAGGAACACATTGACCGGGCCGGGCATGCCGCCAAACGTCGCAATGCTGACGTACACCCAGTTGATGCCGCTGCCGAACAGGCCAAAGCCCCAGGCAAAACCGATGCCTGCCGCCTGCGCGCTGCGGCGATCCAGCAACAGCAGCTGCAAACCAGCCAGAGAGAGCAGGGCGGCGGGCCAGAAATCATATGGGGAAAAGGAAAGGGTGCCCGCGGCACCCAGAATTAACGCCAGCAGCAGGCGAACCCGCTGCTGCGAGTAGAGAGAGGCTAATGCCATAAAATTATTCGTCTTCCAGTTGCGGTTGCGGAGAGTCTTCCGGAATTTTCACATGCACCTGGATGATACGGCGGCTGTCAGCCATCGCAACTTTGAATTGGTAACCCTCAATGTCGATGCTTTCACCGCGCGCCGGCAGATGGCCGAATCCCTGCATCACCAGACCGCCAATGGTATCGACTTCGTCATCGCTGAAATCGCTACCAAATACCTCATTGAAATCCTCAATCGGCGTCAGCGCACGCACCGTATAGGTGTGGCGATTGAGCTGGCGGATATCGCGATCTTCTTCGTCGTCATATTCGTCTTCAATTTCGCCGACGATCAGCTCCAGGATATCTTCGATGGTCACCAGTCCGGAGACACCACCGAACTCATCAATGACGATCGCCATATGATAGCGCTGCGAGCGGAACTCTTTGAGCATGCGATCGACGCGCTTGCTCTCAGGCACCACCACGACCGGGCGCAGCACTTTTTCCATGCTGAATGGCTCTGCGCTGCTGCTCATAAACGGCAGCAGATCTTTCGCCATCAGAATGCCTTCAACATGGTCTTTATCTTCGCTGATTACCGGGAAGCGCGAGTGGGCAGATTCAATAATCACTGCCAGGCACTCTTCAAGGCTCTGGTTGCGCTTCAGGGTTATCATCTGCGAGCGCGGGATCATAATGTCGCGCACGCGCTGTTCGGCAATATCCAGCACCCCTTCCAGCATGTCGCGGGTGTCCTGGTCGATCAGCTCTTTTTGCTCAGAATCGCGGATCAGCCCCAGCAGTTCGTCACGGTTTTTGGGTTCGCCGTGGAAAAGCTGATTGATTAGCAGGGAGAAAAAACCCTTTTTACTACTGGGTGCGTCGTTGTTTTGAGAATGGTCGTCGCTCATGGCGTTTTTATTTAGTTCTCTCGAATGAGGGAAAGGAACTGCCGGCATCCTCGCCAGCAGCGCAATGTCCTGAACCGGCGGTTCAGGCGTCTTCTTTTTCCGAAATGTACGGATCGGGATAGCCAAGAGCAAGCATTATCTCGGTCTCGAGCGCTTCCATCTCTTCAGCTTCCTCGTCTTCAATATGGTCATAACCCAGCAGATGCAGCGTGCCGTGAACCACCATGTGTGCCCAGTGCGCTTCAGGGCTTTTGCCCTGTTCGGCCGCTTCCTGCTCGACAACCTGACGACAAATAATCAGGTCGCCCAGCAGCGGCAGCTCAATGCCCGGTGGTGCTTCAAACGGAAACGACAGCACGTTAGTCGGCTTATCTTTGCCGCGATAAGTCAGATTAAGCTCATGACTCTCCGCTTCATCGACCAGCCGTATCGTGACTTCGCTCTCAGGCTGAAACGGCGTGACCGCCGCCTCCAGCCAGCGCTGAAACGCCGCTTCTGCGGGCAGGCCGTTTTCATCGGCACACGCCAGCTGCAAATCTAAAATCACCGTGCTCATGAAGGCTCCTGCGGCGTCGGCTGGCTGGCAGGTTGTGCCGCCTGTGCTTCACGCTTACGCTCTTCCGCCAGTTTATCACGGCGTTTCTGGTCCGCTTCTTCCCAGGCTTCATAAGCATTAACAATGCGTGCGACCACCGGATGACGCACCACGTCTTCGCTGTGGAAAAAGTTGAAGCTGATCTCTTCCACATTGGCCAGCACTTCGATGGCGTGGCGCAGACCGGATTTGGTGCTGCGCGGCAGGTCAATCTGCGTCACGTCACCGGTAATCACCGCTTTGGAGTTGAAGCCGATACGCGTCAGGAACATCTTCATCTGCTCGATGGTGGTGTTCTGGCTCTCATCGAGAATCACGAACGCGTCGTTCAGCGTACGGCCGCGCATGTAGGCCAGCGGCGCGACTTCAATCACGTTGCGCTCCATCAGCTTCTCGACGCGCTCGAAGCCCAGCATTTCAAACAGGGCGTCATACAGCGGACGCAGGTAAGGATCGACTTTCTGACTGAGATCGCCGGGCAGGAAGCCGAGCTTTTCGCCGGCTTCGACCGCCGGACGCGTCAGCAGAATACGGCGAATCTCCTGCCGCTCCAGCGCATCCACTGCAGCGGCTACCGCCAGATAGGTTTTCCCGGTCCCGGCCGGCCCAATGCCGAAGGTGATGTCATGATCGAGAATATTGGCGATGTACTGCGCCTGGTTTGGCGTACGCGGTTTAATCACGCCGCGCTTAGTCTTGATGTTTACCGCTTTACCGTACTCCGGCACGCTGTCAGCCGTCTGCTCCAGCACGCGACTCTCTTTGATCGCCAGATGGATCTGATCCGGTTCAATGTCGGGGATCTGGCCGCGCACCGGCGCGGTATCAACGTACAGCGAACGCAGAATATTGGCGGCCGCCTCGACACTCAGCGCACGGCCAACCAGCTTAAACAGGTTGTCGCGGCGATTGATCTCAATGCCCAGACGGCGCTCCAGCTGTTTTACGTTGTCATCAAACGGACCGCACAGGCTCATCAGTCGACGATTGTCTGCCGGTTCAAGGGCGATTTCACGAGTTTCGATATTCAAATGAATCCTTTGGGTCACTCAGGGCCAGTTGAAAGAAATAGCAGATACCGTACGCCAGGCGTCAGCATCTTTACGGAATTATTTATGGGGTCGCGCCCGGGCGCAAGCTTCAGGGGAGATATTTGGGCGGCAGCTGCGGAAAGCAAGGGCTGCGGGATGAAACAGGCGACAGCGCGTTGTGCGCTGTCGCTCAGTAATCGCGGTCTCAAGGTTGATGCAGGCCCACGCCGATCTCATCCTCTTTACGCGTACGCGCAATCACCGATGCCGGACTCTCCGCGACGCGCAGGCCCATCTCCTCTTCGGTGCGAACCACGACGCCACGCAGCGAATTGGTATAAACATCGACGATTTCGACATCAACAAATTTACCGATCATGCGCACGTCGCCTTCAAAGTTGACCACGCGGTTGTTTTCGGTACGGCCGGTCAGCTCCATCACATTCTTACGTGAGGTGCCTTCCACCAGAATACGCTGAACGGTACCAAGCATGCGGCGGCTCCATGCCATCGCCTGCTGATTGATGCGATCCTGCAAAATGTACAGACGCTGCTTCTTCTCCTCTTCCGGCACGTCGTCCGGCAGATCGGCCGCCGGCGTACCCGGACGCGCCGAGTAGATAAAGCTGAAGCTGGTGTCGAAATTAACCTCGCCGATCAGCTTCATGGTCTGCTCGAAATCCTGCTGGGTTTCGCCCGGGAAGCCAATGATGAAATCTGAACTGATCTGGATATCCGGGCGCGCGGCCACCAGCTTGCGAATAATCGCTTTGTACTCCAGCGCAGTGTGCGCTCGCTTCATCAGCGTCAGAATACGATCGGCACCGCTCTGCACTGGCAGGTGCAGGAAGCTGACCAGCTCCGGCGTATCACGATAAACGTCGATGATGTCGTCGGTGAACTCAATCGGATGGCTGGTGGTGAAACGAATCCGGTCAATTCCGTCAATCGCGGCCACCAGACGCAGCAGCTCGGCAAAGGTACAAATCTGGTCGTCAAAGGTCGCGCCGCGATAAGCGTTGACGTTCTGCCCCAGCAGATTCACTTCACGCACGCCCTGCGCCGCCAGCTGGGCAACTTCCAGCAGGATGTCATCGCAGGGACGGCTCACTTCCTCGCCGCGCGTATAAGGCACCACGCAGAAAGTGCAATATTTATTGCAGCCTTCCATGATCGAGACAAAAGCCGTAGGCCCTTCAGCGCGTGGCTCCGGCAGGCGATCAAACTTTTCGATTTCCGGGAACGAGACGTCAACAATCGGACTCTTGCTGCCGCGCACCTGATTAATCATCTCCGGCAGACGATGCAGCGTCTGCGGGCCAAAAACGATGTCCACGCACTGCGCGCGCTGGCGAATTTTATCGCCCTCCTGCGAAGCCACACAGCCGCCCACGCCAATAATCAGCTCAGGATTCTTCGCCTTCAGCTTCTTCCAGCGTCCCAGCAAGTGAAACACTTTTTCCTGCGCCTTCTCACGGATGGAGCAGGTATTCAGCAGCAGTACGTCTGCGTCTTCGGCTTCCTCCGTCAGGGTATAGCCGTGCGTGCTGTTCAGTAGGTCAGCCATCTTCGATGAATCATATTCGTTCATCTGACAGCCCCAGGTTTTGATATGCAGTTTTTTGGTCATTGAACTAGCCATTGATTCTGAGCAGAGAAGTGCAGGGCGCGTATTGTAATGCTTTGGCGCGGGTGTGACCAGCATGCCCGTCATACTTCGCACGCCAGGTGCGTTGGCTGCGCGCGGCTCCCCCGGTCACTTACTGATGTAAGCTCCCGGGATGATCCTTGCTTGCCGCCTTCCCGGCGCACGAATTATTTAGGGCATGATGCCCGGTTATATTTCACGCGACAGGTGCGTTGGCTGCGCGCAGCTCCCCCGGTCACTTACTGATGTAAGCTCCCGGGGAGATCCTTGCTTGCCGCCTTCCTGGCGCACGAATTATTTAGGGCATGATGCCCGGTTATATTTCACACGCCAGGTGCGTTGGCTGCGCGCGGCTCTCCCGGTCACTTACTGATGTAAGCTCCCGGGATGATCCTTGCTTGCCGCCTTCCCGGCGCACGAATTATTTTGGGCATGATGCCCGGTTATATTTCACGCGACAGGTGCGTTAAACATGCACGGCTGAAGCACAAGATTAGCAGGGCTTTTCTGCTGGTGCGGTAAATTTCCGGTACACTTTGCCACATAGAGTGCTGCCGCAAGGCGTCACGGCAATCAGAAGGATAAGAGTCGATGCAGGATTCACAGTTTGATGTGGTGGTAGTGGGCGGCGGCATGGTCGGTGCCGCGCTGGCCTGTGGTCTGGCGCAGCAGCAGTTTCGCGTGGCGGTGATTGAGCGTGCCGAACCGGCCGCGTTTGACGCCAGCCTGGCGCCGGATATACGTATCTCCGCCATTGGTGCGTCATCGGTGGCGCTGCTGCGCCAGCTCAATGTCTGGCCGCGTGTCCAGGCGATGCGCAGCGCGCCCTACCGCAAGCTGGAAACCTGGGAATGGCAAAGCGCACACGTCACCTTCGACGCGGCTGCACTGGGCATTCCGGAGCTGGGCTATATGGTGGAAAACAGCGTGCTGCAGCGCGCGCTGTGGGAGCAGATGCAGCAGGATGGCGTAACGCTGCTGTGCCCGGCCTCACTGCAGGCGTTACAGGCGCACAGCGGCGGCTGGCAGCTGCAGCTGGATGACGGGAGCACGCTGGATAGCCAGCTGGTGGTGGGGGCCGATGGCGCTAATTCGCGCGTGCGACAGCTGGCGGGTATCGGCGTGCGCGGCTGGAACTATGCACAATCCTGCATGCTAATCAGCGTTGAGTGTGAACACGAGGCCGGCGATGCCACCTGGCAGCAATTTACGCCGGATGGACCGCGCGCGTTTCTGCCGCTGTTCGATCGTCACGCTTCGCTGGTGTGGTACGACGCGCCGGCGCGGATCCGTCAGCTGCAAAATCTGCCGCTCAGCCAGCTGGCCAAAGAAGTACAGGCCAACTTCCCGGCGCGTGTCGGCCGCTTCCAGGTAAAGAACGCGGCGTCGTTTCCGCTGGTGCGCCGCCATGCCACGCGCTACGTGCTGCCGGGCCTTGCGCTGGTCGGTGATGCTGCACACACCATCAATCCGCTGGCCGGGCAGGGGGTTAATCTCGGCTACCGCGATGTGGATGCGCTGATTGATACGCTGGTGGACGCGCGCAGCCAGGCGCAGCGCTGGGCATCACTGCCGGTATTGCAGCGTTATCACCGTCAGCGCTACAAAGATAATTTGCTGATGCAGGGCGGTATGGATCTGTTCTACTTCGCCTTTAGCAACGCGCTGCCGCCGCTGCGTGTGGTGCGTAACCTTGGACTGATTGCGGCAGAGAATGCTGGCGTGCTCAAGCGTCAGGTGCTGCGTTACGCGCTGGGGTTGTAAACTCACCGGGCGCCGCAATCGTGGCGGCGCCATCTGTTGTATAAAGCGTGAAATTCAGGAATGACAAAAACAACAAAGCCCGCAAAAGCGGGCCTGTTGTGCAATTTGGCTGGGGTGCAGGGATTCGAACCCCGGAATGCCGGAATCAGAATCCGGTGCCTTACCGCTTGGCGACACCCCAATAGGTGTTTGGTCAAATTGTCTTTGTATGGCTGGGGTGCAGGGATTCGAACCCCGGAATGGTGGAATCAGAATCCACTGCCTTACCGCTTGGCGACACCCCAATTTGTTTGGTGGCTACGACGGGAATCGAACCTGTGACCCCATCATTATGAGTGATGTGCTCTAACCGACTGAGCTACGTAGCCAGATTGTACTGCTTTACTGCACCCGATGATGGCTGGGATACCTGGATTCGAACCAGGGAATGCCGGTATCAAAAACCGGTGCCTTACCGCTTGGCGATATCCCATTCGTCGACTCGTATCCACGAGAGTGCATCGGATTGGCTGGGGTACCTGGATTCGAACCAGGGAATGCCGGTATCAAAAACCGGTGCCTTACCGCTTGGCGATACCCCATCCGGCTGCCGAAGACTGAAATGGTGCGGGAGGCGAGACTTGAACTCGCACACCTTGCGGCGCCAGAACCTAAATCTGGTGCGTCTACCAATTTCGCCACTCCCGCAAAAAGATGGTGGCTACGACGGGAATCGAACCTGTGACCCCATCATTATGAGTGATGTGCTCTAACCAACTGAGCTACGTAGCCATCTTTTTTCGCGTTACCTTCATCGGCGTTGCGGGGCGCATTATGCGTATTGAGCTTTGTAGCGTCAACAAATTTTTTGCCGTTTTTTGCCTTAACGCGCCTGTTTGTCTGGCTTGTAACCAGGCTGATGATTTATTCGGCAATTTTCGATCGTATCCGCGTCAGATGCAAGAAAAAGGGGCCACAATGGGCCCCTTATACGCATAAAGAAAATGCTTATTTGTACGCTGACTGGTGCACGCCTACCGCACGTCCGGACGGATCGTCCATCGATTTAAATGCTTCATCCCACTCAATGGCTTTCGCCGACGAACAGGCCACGGAGGGACCGCCCGGAACGCACTCTGCCGCGCTTGGCAGTGGGAACAGCTCCTCAAAGATTTCGCGGTACAGATACGCTTCTTTCGAGGTTGGCGTGTTGTGCGGGAAGCGGAAATGCGCGGTCGCCAGCTGCTGCTCGCTAATCTGCTTCGCCGCCACTTCTTTCAGCGTGTCAATCCAGCTGTAGCCTACGCCATCAGAGAACTGCTCTTTCTGACGCCACGCCACGCTCTCCGGCAGGTAAGAGGAGAAACATTCACGCAGAATGTGTTTTTCCATCTTACCGTTGCTGCCGCACATTTTGTCTTCCGGGTTGATGCGCATCGCCACATCAAGGAATTTCTTGTCGAGGAACGGCACACGCGCTTCCACGCCCCATGCCGACATCGCTTTGTTAGCGCGCGCGCAGTCAAACATGTGCAGCGCCAGCAGCTTACGCACGTTTTCTTCGTGGAACTCCTGGGCGTTCGGTGCTTTATGGAAGTAGAGGTAACCACCAAACACTTCATCCGCGCCTTCACCGGACAGCACCATTTTGATGCCCATCGCTTTGATTTTACGCGACATCAGATACATCGGTGTCGACGCGCGAATGGTGGTCACATCGTAGGTTTCGATGTGGTAAATCACATCGCGGATCGCATCCAGACCTTCCTGCACGGTGAAGTGAATTTCATGATGCACGGTACCGAGGTGATCGGCCACCGCCTGCGCCGCTTTCAGATCCGGCGATCCTTCCAGACCGACGGCAAACGAGTGCAGCTGCGGCCACCACGCATCGCTCTTGTCCTGATCTTCCACACGTTTGGCGGCAAAGCGCTTGGTCACCGCAGAGATGATGGAAGAGTCGAGGCCGCCGGACAGCAGTACGCCGTACGGTACGTCTGACATCAGGTGACTCTTCACTGACTCTTCCAGCGCGTGCTTCAGGCCAGCGGCATCGGTGGTGTTTTGCGCCACGGCGGCAAAATCCATCCAGTCACGCTGCCAGTAACGACGGATTTCGCCATCGGTGCTGGAGAGGTAGCTTCCCGGCGGGAACTCTTTGATGCTGCGGCACACCGGCACCAGCGCTTTCATTTCAGAAGCAACATACAGGTTGCCGTGCTCATCGTTGCCCATATAGAGCGGAATAATACCGATGTGATCGCGGCCAATCAGATACTGCTGTTTGACGCTGTCCCACAGAATGAAGGCGAACATGCCCTGCAGGTCATCGAGGAAGTCGAGGCCTTTTTCCTGATACAGCGCGAGGATGACTTCGCAGTCTGAACCGGTCTGGAAGGCGTAGCGATCGCTCAGTTCCGCGCGCAGCGCCTGGTGGTTATAAATTTCGCCGTTAACAGCCAGTACGTGGGTGTGATCCGCGTTGTACAGCGGCTGGGCGCCGTTGTTCACGTCAACGATGGACAGGCGCTCGTGTACCAGAATGGCTTTCTCATCAGCGAAGACACCTGACCAGTCCGGGCCGCGGTGACGCATCAGACGGGAACATTCCAGCGCTTTCTTGCGCAGTTCAACAGGATCGGTCTTCAGATCCAGCACACCAAAAATCGAACACATAACTGACTCCTGATCTCACCCTGTGGCGATGTTATTGACTTGTTTGTCCGGCAGCCTGCGCTGCGTGATGTATAAGAAAATGCGCTAATTGATGGTGGTAACGCAAGCGAAATCACCAAATACTGATAAAAAGATTGTTGGCGTGAAGTAATGTTGAATTTTATTCAAAAAATTAACGATTAAATTAGATGGTGTCTAATGAATTGTCAGAAGTGATGGTTTTGTGCGCAACCGATGAGATCGCGTCAGCGGCTGAATCACAGCGGTGTGCCAGACAGATAAAAAAGCCCTGCATACCGTAACGGCGAGCAGGGCCATAAGCAGACAGCATGACGCGAATCAGAACAGGTCGATATCAGCCACGGAAGGGTAGATCCAGTCCGGACGGAACGGCATGGCGTCGATATCGCTCAGCGTAGAGACGCCGGACAGCACCAGAATGGTTTCCAGACCGGCCTGGAAGCCAGCCAGAATATCGGTGCGCAGGTTATCGCCCACAATCACCGTCTCTTCTGAATGCGCATGCATTTTATTCAGTGCGGCGCGCATGATGTAAGGGCTGGGCTTACCGACATAAAACGGTTTGCGGCCGGAAATGGTTTCGATACCGGCACAGAGCGCGCCACAGGCCGGCACAAAGCCGCGTGCGTGGGTATCAGGATTGGTCGCGATAAAACGCGCACCGTTAGCCACAAAGAAGGCGGCTTTATGCATCATTTCCCAGTTAAACGATCGCGTCTCGCCGACGATGACGAAATCCGGGTTGACGTCAGTGATGGTAAAACCGGCCTTATACAATTCATGAATCAGCGCGCCTTCACCAATCACGTAGGCTTTTTTGCCCTCCTGACGACGCAGGAAATCCGCGGTGGCCATGGCGGAGGTGTAAAACACCGAATCCGGGATGTCGACGCCGGCGTTGGCAAAGCGGTTGGCCAGATCCTGCGCAGTTTGTGATGGATAGTTGGTCAGTACCACCAGCGGCATCTCTTTTTCCAGAATGCGCTGCAGGAATTCGTTTGCGCCTTTCACGGCGGTATTGTCGTGCATCAACACGCCGTCGATGTCACAGATTACGCTTTTGATGGTCATAGGTGGCTTCCGGTCGGGCCTGCCAGCCGGCAGGCTTTCTATTATTCTTCCAGCAGGTGCTGCAGCAGAATGCCATTCAGCATAGCGCGTTTTGCCAGCGCGAAAGCGCCAATTGCCGAGCGATGGTCCAGTTCAGACCGCACCACGGGCAGATTTTTGCGAAACGCGTTTAACGCCTGGGTGTTAATGCAGCCCTCAATCGCCGGGAACAGCACTTTGTCGGCATCGGTAATTTCGCCGGCCAGCACCACTTTTTGCGGGTTAAACAGGTTAATGGCGATAGCGATCGCTTTGCCGAGATAGCGGCCAACGTACTCGATCACTTCGCAGGCCAGCGCGTCGCCCTGATTGGCGGCGCGGCAGATTTGCGGCATCTGGCAATCATCCAGCGTCAGGCTGCTGGGATAACCCTGATTGAGCAGGTGGCGCACGCGGTTCTCAATCGCGCCGTTGGCGGCGATGGTTTCGAGGCAGCCAAAGTTGCCACAGTGGCAGCGTTCGCCGAGCGGATCGACCTGAATATGGCCAATCTCACCCACGTTGCCATTGCTGCCGAGAAAAATGTGGCCGTTAGCGATGATGCCGGCACCGGTTCCGCGGTGTAAACGCACCAGAATGGAGTCCGCACAGTCGCGACTTGCACCGAAATAGTGCTCAGCCAGCGCCAGGCTGCGGATATCGTGCCCGACAAAACTGGTGACGTTAAAGCGTTTTTTCAGGCTCGCCACCAGCGGCCAGTGGCTGACGGCGATATGCGGCATGTAGCGAATGATGCCGTTAATCGGGTCGACCAGCCCCGGCAGGATCACCGCGATAGCGATCAGCTCATGAATTTTACGCTGGTGCGTGCTCATAAAGGCACTGATGGCGTTGAACAGCGCGTTCTCCAGCGTCTCCTGGGTGCGCTCCGGCAGCGGATAATCTTCCTGCGCCAGCGATTTTCCGCTGAGATCGAACAGCGTCAGCGTGGCATCGTTGCGCCCCAGGCGCACGCCGATGGTATGAAAATGGCGGGTTTCGGTGATGATGGAGATGGCGCGGCGCCCACCGGTGGAGGCCTGTTGCTCCACCTCTTTGATGAGGCCGCGTTCGATAAGCTGACGGGTAATTTTGGTGACGCTGGCGGGCGCAAGCTGGCTGAGTTCGGCAATCTGAATACGCGAAATCGGCCCCTGTTGATCAATCAGCCGGTAAACAGCTGCACTGTTAAGTTGTTTGACAAGATCGACATTTCCTATTTGAGTCTGGCCGCCAGTGGTCATTCAGTACTTACTCGCTGAGGACGTTGTCTCCGTTGACGAACGTCTTAGTGATTTGATAATCGCGGGTAAAGACAGTGAGGTTGGCGACTTTTCCTGCTTCCACCGTACCAAACTGCTTTTCCACACCCATTGCCCTTGCCGGATACAGGGTCGCCATGCGCAGCGCTTCGTCCAGCGCGATACCACAATGTTCCACGCTATTCTGCACCGCTTCAATCATCGTCAGCGCAGATCCGCTCAGGGTACCGTTCTCATCTACGCACAGGCCGTCGCGATAGTATATTGTTTTACCTGCAAAAATGAATTGATCAATCGACGCACCGGCCGGCGCGGTGGCATCGGTCACCAGCACCAGTTTGTCGCCTTTGATTCGTTTTGCATTGCGCACGTTAGCGTAATTGACATGTAAACCGTCTGCAATAATGCCGCAGTATACATCAGGCGAATCAAACAGCGCACCGATAAGACCTGGCTCACGCCCGCTAAAGGCGCTCATGGCGTTATACAGGTGGGTGGCAAAGGTGACGCCCGCGCTGATGCCCGCTTTGGCTTCGGCATAGGTAGCATTGGAGTGACCGGACGACACAATAATCCCAGCGTCACGCAGCTGGCGAATCACCGCGCTGCCCGCATTTTCCGGCGCCAGCGTAACTTTGGTGATGACGTCAGCGTTGGCGCACAGGAAATCTACCAGCTCCGCATCCGGCAGACGAATCAGCTGCGGATTGTGAGTGCCTTTCTTCTCTTTATTCAGCCACGGACCTTCCAGATGCAGGCCCAGCGCCTGATTCTGATGCTTCGCCAGGTAAGCGCGCATGGTTTCAATCGCGCGCTTCATCAGTTCATCACTGCTGGTAATCAGCGTCGGTAAATAGCTGGTGCAGCCGGATTTTTCATTGGCACGCTGCATGATCTCCAGCGTTTCCACGCTCAGGGCATTGATGTCATCGTTGAACTGCACGCCGCCGCAGCCGTTGAGCTGCAGGTCGATAAATCCGGGAGCGATGAACGCACCAGCCACATCCTGTTGTGGAATCGCGGCGTCCAGCGCATCGCGCGGGCAGACACGCTCAATCAGGCCATTGGCAATCACCACGGCGTGATTGTCCAGAACTTCATGACCGGTAAAAATCCGGCCGTTAACTAATGCGCACATCATCTCTTCTCCCGGCTGAACCTGCTGCGCTTAACAGCAGGCTTTCTACAACGTGTTGTTACACACCCTTCATATTTTCCGCTTCCATTTCGCGGAAATATTTCACGGTTTTCACTTTCAGTTCCATGGTGGCTGGCTCATCACACACCACCACCGCTTTCGGGTGCAGCTGCAGGCAGCTGATGGTCCACATGTGGTTGACGTTACCTTCTACCGCCGCCTGCAGCGCCTGGGCTTTGACGTGGCCGGTCACCAGAATCATCACTTCTTCCGCATCCAGCAGCGTGCCGACGCCCACGGTCAGGGCATATTTAGGCACCTGATCAACATCGCCGTCGAAGAAACGCGAGTTCGCCACACGGGTGTCGTGCGTCAGGGTTTTAATGCGGGTGCGGGAAGAGAGCGAAGAAGCCGGCTCGTTGAACGCAATGTGGCCATCGTTGCCGACGCCGCCCATAAACAGGTGGATTTTACCCAGTGCGCGGATCTTCTCTTCGTATTGGCGACATTCTGCGTCAATATCTTCGGCATTGCCATTCAGAAGATTGATATTTTCTGGTTGAATATCAACGTGATCGAAAAAGTTACGGTACATAAAGCTGTGATAGCTTTCCGGATGCTCTTTCGGCAGACCGACATACTCATCCATATTGAAGGTGATCACGTGTTTGAAACTAACCTGGCCCGCTTTATGCATCTCGATCAGGTGCTTGTAGGCTTCCAGCGGCGTACCGCCGGTTGGCAGTCCCAGCACAAAGGGACGGTCTGCGCTGGGTTTAAAGGCATTGATGCGATTAACGATATGGCGTGCAGCCCATTTACCCACCTGGGACGGTGTGGCCAAAGGGATCAGTCTCATGTCTTCACCTCAGTTAAGATTGGAAAGTTAGGGTCGCGTTTACTGCTGCAGCTGGCTGCTTATAGGGTAACCCGTTTGCACGCTCGCGGCGTTGGAAAAGTGCGACCTGATATTTTTCATCATAAAATAAGTTTGTGGTGGTGGCTAGCATTTCGCAGTGAAAAACGTCCATTTTGGTGATTAAAGTCACAGTTACACTGGTTTTAATTTGCGAGGCGAATTAATTTATCTTTACACTGCGCCTCGTGGTGAAGTGTGTCATCAAGGTACCGGGTGCCGGGATAATAAAATCAACCCGCATCACGGCAAAACGCCAGTCTCATAGGGGGAGAATAAGGTGAGTATTTTAGGATATCTGCAAAAGGTCGGCCGCGCGCTTATGGTGCCGGTAGCGACCCTGCCGGCAGCGGCAATCCTGATGGGGGTAGGTTACTGGATCGATCCGGACAGCTGGGGCGCAGGCAATGCGCTGGCAGCACTGCTGATCAAATCGGGTTCTGCCATCATCGACAACATGTCCGTGCTGTTCGCCATCGGTGTGGCTTACGGCATGTCAAAAGATAAAGACGGTGCAGCGGCATTAACCGGCTTTGTAGGTTTCCTCGTGGTTACTACCCTGTGTTCACCCGCCGCGGTGGCCATGATTCAGAAAATGCCGGTGGAGCAGGTTCCTGCCGCCTTCGGTAAAATCAACAACCAGTTTGTCGGCATCCTGGTGGGTATTCTCTCGGCGGAAGTGTACAACCGCTTCAGCCACGTTGAGCTGCCCAAGGCGCTGTCGTTCTTCAGCGGTCGCCGTCTGGTGCCGATCCTGGTCTCCTTCCTGATGATTGTGGTCGCCTTTATCCTGATGTACGTCTGGCCGATTATTTTCGGCGGTCTGGTGAGCTTTGGTGAGCACATCCAGAAACTGGGCTCGGTCGGTGCGGGCGTGTACGCCTTCTTTAACCGTCTGCTGATTCCTGTTGGCCTGCACCACGCGCTGAACTCGGTGTTCTGGTTCGACGTGGCGGGTATCAACGACATTCCGAAATTCCTTGGCGGCGCGCAGTCTATCGCCAACGGTACCGGCATCCCGGGTATCACCGGTCGCTATCAGGCGGGCTTCTTCCCGATCATGATGTTCGGTCTGCCGGGTGCGGCGCTGGCAATCTATCACTGCTCACGTCCGGAAAACCGCGCGAAAGTCGGTGGTATCATGCTGGCAGCGGCATTCGCCGCCTTCTTCACCGGCATCACCGAGCCACTGGAATTCTCCTTCATGTTCGTGGCACCGGTGCTGTATGTCATCCACGCCGTGCTGACCGGTATTTCGGTCTTCATTGCTGCCAGCATGCACTGGATTGCCGGTTTCGGTTTCAGTGCCGGTCTGGTGGACATGGTGCTGTCGACGCGTAACCCGCTGGCGGTGCACTGGTGGATGCTGATCCCGCAGGGTCTGGTGTTCTTCGTCATCTACTATGTGGTGTTCCGCTTCACCATTCAGAAATTCAACCTGCTGACGCCGGGTCGCGAGCTGGCTGCCGGTGATGAGACAGACGGCTATGACGTCAACGTTGATCACAGCAGCAACGGTGAGAGCGAAACCGAATCTCTGGCACGTCGCTACATCGGCGCGGTGGGCGGTTCTGACAACCTGACCAACATCGACGCCTGCATTACCCGTCTGCGTCTGAATGTGAAAGACTCGGCGCAGGTGAATGAGAGTGTGGCCAAACGCCTCGGTGCTTCTGGCGTGATCCGCCTTAACAAGCAGAGCGTGCAGATCATTGTTGGTACGCAGGCCGAAAGCATTGCGACCGCGATGAAAACCGTACTGAGCAAAGGCCCGGTGGCCGGCGCAGCGGCACCTGCTGCGGCAACCACCGCTGCGCCTGCGGCTGCTCAGCCCCAGGCCGTGCGCAACAGCGAGAAAAAGGTGATTGCAACACTGCTGGCACCGGTCAGTGGCGAAGTGGTCGCGCTGGAAAACGTGCCGGATGAAGCTTTCGCCAGCAAAGCTGTAGGCGATGGCCTGGCGATCAAACCGAGCGATAAAACTGTCGTCGCGCCGGTGGCGGGCACCGTGGTGAAAATCTTCAACACCAACCATGCATTCTGCCTTGAAGCCGAAAATGGCGTCGAGATTGTCGTGCATATGGGTCTCGATACCGTCGCGCTGGAAGGTAAAGGGTTTACCCGTCTGGTGGAAGAGGGCGCAACCGTCACAGCGGGCCAGCCGATCCTCGAAATGGATCTGGACTTCCTCAATGCCAATGCGCGTTCGATGATCAGCCCGGTGGTGGTCAGCAACAGCGATGATTTTGCTGGTCTGAATCTGCTGGCAGGCGGTACCGTGGTAGCAGGCGTTACGCCGCTGTACGAAGTCAAAAATTAACACGTTTTGATCGTCACTGAAGGCAGGAAGCAATTCCTGCCTTTTTTGTTTTAAAACGACCAACAAACGGTTGTTTCCCTTCAGCGCTTTGTGGATCATACTCCGTTACTTCGTGGTACAAATCACCCGCTATTGTTTTGAGGATTTTGAGATGAGTGAGGCTGAAGCCCGCCCAACGAACTTTATTCGTCAGATCATCGACGAAGATTTGGCGAGCGGTAAGCACAACAGTGTGCATACCCGTTTCCCGCCTGAGCCCAATGGTTACCTGCATATTGGCCATGCAAAATCGATCTGCCTGAACTTTGGTATCGCACAAGATTATCAGGGGCAGTGCAACCTGCGTTTCGACGACACCAATCCGGTCAAAGAGGATATGGAGTTCGTTGAATCGATCAAGAATGATGTGCAATGGCTGGGCTTTGAGTGGAGCGGCAACATTCGTTACTCCTCTGACTACTTTGACCAACTGTTCAACTACGCGGTTGAGCTGATCAACAAAGGCCTGGCCTACGTTGATGAGCTGTCGCCAGAGCAGATCCGTGAATACCGCGGCACGCTAACCGCGCCGGGCAAAAACAGCCCGTATCGCGATCGCAGCGTGGAAGAGAACCTGGCGCTGTTCCAGAAGATGCGTGATGGCGGCTTCGAAGAGGGCAAAGCCTGCCTGCGTGCCAAAATCGACATGGCATCCAGCTTTATTGTGATGCGCGATCCGGTGCTGTACCGCATTAAATTTGCCGAACACCACCAGACTGGCAACAAGTGGTGCATCTATCCGATGTACGACTTTACCCACTGCATCTCCGATGCGCTGGAAGGCATCACCCATTCCCTGTGTACGCTGGAGTTCCAGGATAACCGTCGTCTCTACGACTGGGTGCTGGATAACATCACCATTCCGGTGCATCCGCGTCAGTATGAGTTCTCGCGCCTGAATCTGGAATATGCGGTGATGTCGAAGCGTAAGCTGACGCAGCTGGTGAGCGAGAAGATTGTTGAAGGCTGGGACGATCCGCGCATGCTGACCGTATCCGGTCTGCGCCGTCGTGGCTATAGCGCGGCGTCAATCCGCGAATTCTGCCGCCGTATCGGTGTGACCAAGCAGGACAACATTGTTGAGATGGCGTCGCTGGAGTCGTGCATTCGTGACGACCTCAACGAGAACGCGCCGCGCGCTATGGCGGTGCTGGATCCGCTGAAAGTGGTGATCGAGAACCTGCCGGCCGGGCATGAAGAAATCATCAGCATGCCGAACCATCCGAACAAGCCGGAGATGGGCACGCGTGAGGTGCCGTTCAGCCGTGAGGTGTGGATCGATCGCGCCGACTTCCGTGAAGAGGCCAACAAGCAGTACAAACGTCTGGTGCTGGGTAAAGAAGTTCGTCTGCGCAACGCTTATGTCATTCGTGCCGAGCGCGTGGCGAAAGATGAAGCCGGCAACATTACCTGCATCTACGCTACCTGCGATGTCGACACCCTGAGCAAAGATCCGGCCGATGGCCGCAAGGTGAAAGGCGTTATCCATTGGGTGTCGGCGATTCACGCGCTGCCTGCCGAATTCCGCCTGTACGATCGTCTGTTCAGCGTGCCAAACCCGGGCGCGGCCGAGGATTTCCTCACCACCATTAACCCGAACTCGCTGGAGATCAAACAGGGCTTCGTTGAGCCGGGTCTGCGTGCCGCCAGTGCGCTGGCACCGTATCAGTTTGAGCGCGAAGGTTACTTCTGCGCTGACAGCGTGTACTCGCAGCCGTCGAAACTGGTGTTCAACCGCACCGTGGGTCTGCGTGATACCTGGGCAAAAATCGGCGAATAATTTTACTGCTTGATAGCACGATATGATCAGCAAAGGGCGAGCAATCGCCCTTTTTTATTGCCCGTTATCTGCAAACGGGAATCGATTATGCTGAACCAGACAAAAAACAGTAATTGCGCGCGATTACGACTAATCTGACTTTAATAAAATTAACTAATTTACCCGTGTGAAATCGTTATTTTCAGGTAGGCTATGCGCTCTTAAATGTTGCTGTGCGGGTTAGCGAAGGAAGAAAAATGACAAGTCTCGCTCTGGAAGCCAAACATAGCGTGGTGGTTTTACATCAGCTTATCGAACGTATTTTTAATCAGGCCGAAGGCAGCGATGACAGTATGGACCTGCTGCTGTCGCACTTTCATCCCGACTTCAAAATGGTGACGCCGCAAGGCAAACAGCTCGATCTCAATGACACTGAAACCCTGTTTCGCAAACTGCACGGGCAGCGGGAAGGGATGCGAATCGCCACCAGTGAGCATGCCATCATTTCCCAGCAGCAGCAGGAAGTGACCATTCAGTATCACGAACTGCAAATGCTTAACGGCAACAACCAGACCCGCATTTCGCTGGCGGTGCTGGACTGCAGCACGCCGGTTCCGCGCTGGCGCTATTTGCAGGAAACGCTGGTCGCCTGAACGCAGCCATAAAAAAACCGGTGCCTGGCACCGGTTTTTTTATACTGCATAGCATATTCAATTACTGATCGTGGAGCGTCTCGTCTTCGCGGCAGTCTCCCAGCGCACAGTGGCCGTACAGATACAGGCTGTGGTTGCTGAGTTTGATACCGTGGCGTGTTGCAATCTCACGCTGACGCGTTTCGATAGATTCATCGCTAAACTCGATCACTTTGCCGCAGTCGAGGCAAATCAGGTGATCATGATGATGCTGCTGGGTCAGTTCGAACACGGATTTCCCGCCTTCGAAGTTATGACGCGTCACGATGCCGGCGTCGTCAAACTGGTTCAGAACACGGTATACCGTCGCCAGACCAATCTCTTCGCCCATGTCGATCAGGCGTTTGTACAAATCTTCCGCACTGACATGATGGGACTCGGGTCCGGGTCCCTGAAGCACTTCCAGAATCTTCAGTCTGGGCAGCGTGACTTTCAGGCCAGCCTTTTTCAATGCGGAGTTGTTGTCAGTCATGCGGATATTGTCCTGTTACTTTGCTAGTCACTTACGGCGCAAAGGCCTTGAATGTGTGGTCAACGCGCATTCTCATTTGCGTCTCATTATAGAGCTCAGCCTGCGAAATGAAAACCGGCTGCGGCGGACAATTCCCCGGATGCTGTAAGGAGAAATGTCGTGAACCTCAGCGGGATCGTGCAGATCGATGTTCCTTTTCGCGCAGTCTCAGTCTGATGCCCGAGGAATAAGCAGATGACCGTTGCGGGTATTCTACAGAATTGAGGGAAAAAGTTAAAAAACCATAGCTATTATTTTTATAGGTAATTCCATTGCCCGATGTGAGCCAGCGCCCACATCGGACAGGAAAGCATCAGGCTTCGATGATCGCCTGCAGCTGCAGCTCGTCAAAGATCTGCTTAACCCATTTGTCGACGCGCTCGTTAGTCAGTTCAGGCTGACGATCTTCATCGATGGCGAGGCCGAGGAAGTGTTTGTCGTCTGCCAGACCTTTAGAGGCTTCGAAGTGGTAACCTTCGGTTGGCCAGTGGCCCACAATCACTGCGCCGTTTGGCTCAATGATGTCGCGAATGGTGCCCATCGCGTCACAGAAGTACTCGGCATAATCTTCCTGATCGCCGCAGCCAAACAGCGCTACCAGCTTACCGTTGAAATCAATCTCTTCCAGCGTCGGGAAGAAGTCATCCCAGTCGCACTGGGCTTCACCGTAGTACCAGGTCGGAATACCCAGCAGCAGAATATCGAATGCTTCGAGATCTTCTTTGGTGCTCTTAGCAATGTCATGCACTTCGGCGACATCTTTACCCAGTTGTTTCTGGATCATTTTTGCAATGTTTTCAGTGTTGCCGGTATCGCTGCCGAAGAAAATGCCTACGATTGCCATGGAGTGAGTAACCTCTTAAATCCTGATTGTGAAAGTAAGTCAGAAGACGACACAGTTATGCGAATGATAGCAGACCGGCGAAAAGCGCGGAATGTGTAAAGCGCTGAGTTTGTGTTCCAGCGTGCGGTCTGTGCACGTTACGCCAGTTTGAGCTGCGCCAGCAGCATTTGTTCAATCAGTTCACTGCGGCTGATGTTCTGCTGCTCGGCCAGCGTATTAAGCGCGTCGACCGCTTCGCTGGACATTTTCAGCTCAACGCGGCGCAGGCCGCGCACCCGGTCGCGCTTCAGCTGGTTGCGCTTATTAATGCGCAGCTGCTCATCACGCGACAGCGGACTGGTTTTAGGGCGACCGGGACGCCGCTCGTCTGCGAAGAGATCGAGCGTGGTACGATCTGTCTGTTCTTTTGCCATGGTTTGTGAAACTGCGTGGGCGCGAACGGCGGAAAGGCGCTGCGCGATTTAAACATTTATCGGCCCGACCGCGGCGAAAAAAGCATCCGCGGCAAATTTTTAGCGCGACATCATACTCCAGCGCCCGGCGCGACGCCAACCCTAAACCGCCCGTAGCAAGCTTTTGCTTTTACAGGTTAAAAAAGCGGCGCACCGCGCGCAGTACGGCATCGGGTTTTTCGGCATGCACCCAGTGGCCGGCACCGCTGATAATGTGCGCCTGCGCCTGCGGGAACTGGCGCAGCAGCGCATCACGGTGCTGATTGTCCAGATAGGGTGAATCACCGCCGCGAATAAACAGCGCCGGATGAGGCCACGCGGGCACCTCCTGCCAGCCGGAGAGCACCGGATAATTGTCCCACAACACCGGCACGTTAAAGCGCCATTCGCCTTCATGGAAAGATTTCAGAATGAACTGAATCACGCCTTCTTCGCGCACGTGTTCACGCATCACGTCGGCCGCAGCGCTGCGGCGCGTGACGCCAGCTGCGCTGACCGCGCGGATTGCCGCGAAGATCTCATCGTGACGTCGCGTCTGGTAATCCACCGGCGCGATATCGATCAGCACCATTTTGCCAATCCGTTCGGGCGCAACGGCGCTCAGCGCCATGGCAATTTTGCCGCCCATTGAGTGGCCGATAACATCGACCCGTTCGATGTGGTGCGCATCCAGCGTGTCAACCATATCCTGCGCCAGCGCAGCGTAGTGCATCTCTACGCTGCGCGGTGACAGGCCGTGGTTACGGACATCCACCTGCAGCGTGGGCCGTGCATCGCGCACGCCGCGCGCCAGTACGCCGAGGTTATCCAGGCTACCAAACAGGCCATGAATTAACAGAATGGGCTGGCCATCAGGGGCAGATTGTTCAGTTTGCAGACGGGCGTTCAAAATCATGGCTAAAGTTCTTTCGGTTGAGACCTGGGCTTAGGGTATCATGGATTCACCTGTCCCGGCGCCAGGCGGTCAGGCATTAGGGCATATTCCGACTTTTGCCCGGAAACGATGCCAGCGCTACCGGCTGTCGCGGATTTAACTTTATAATCCTTATGTTAGAGCCCGCTCACATTTTGCACGACCGGATTTTGCTAAGGCCGTTGCAGAATAGCGTGGTTCTGCCATTTGCCAGAATCGTACGGAAAAAGATGAAAACGATTGAAGTTGACGAAGAACTCTACCGTTATATTGCCAGCCACACCCAGCACATTGGTGAAAGCGCGTCGGACATTTTGCGCCGCATGCTGAAATTCACCGCCGGCCAGAGCGCACCTGCTGCGTCAGCGACCAGTGCTGCGGTAAAAGAAGCGCCAGCTGTACGCAGCGAAGCGCGTCCTCAGGATCGCGTGCGCGCCGTGCGTGAGCTGCTGCTGTCTGACGAGTATGCGGAGCAGAAGAAGGCGGTTAATCGCTTTATGCTGATCCTGTCAACGCTCTATCGTCTTGATCCGGCGGCGTTTGCTGATGCTACTGCTTCGCTGCAGGGCCGCACCCGCGTTTACTTTGCGGGCGATGAGCACACGTTGTTGCAAAATGGCACCCATACTAAGCCGAAGCACGTACCCGGCACGCCGTACTGGGTGATCACCAATACCAATACAGGTCGTAAATGCAGCATGGTGGAACACATCATGCTTGCCATGCAGTTCCCGCAGGAACTGGCAGAGAAAGTTTGCGGCACCATTTAAACCGAAGCGTCAGGGAGAAGCGCCAATGGCCAATCACCCCCGTGCCGGGCAACCTGCCCAGCAGAGCGATTTGATTAACGTTGCACAATTAACCTCGCAGTACTATGTCCTGAAGCCGGATGCGGCGAACCCGGACCATGCGGTGAAATTTGGCACCTCCGGCCACCGCGGCAGCGCGGGACGTCATAGCTTCAACGAAGTACACATTCTGGCGATTGCGCAGGCGATCGCTGAAGAGCGTAAAAAGAACGGCATCACCGGCCCGTGCTACGTAGGTAAAGACACCCATGCGCTGTCTGAGCCGGCGATCCTGTCAGTGCTGGAAGTGCTGGCCGCTAACGGCGTTGATGTGATTGTGCAGCAGGACAACGGCTATACGCCGACGCCGGCGATCTCCAACGCCATTCTGGAGCATAACAAGCGCGGCGGCGCGCAGGCGGACGGCATCGTCATTACCCCGTCGCACAACCCGCCGGAAGACGGTGGCATCAAGTACAATCCGCCGAACGGTGGACCGGCTGACACCAACGTCACCAAAGTGGTGGAAGATCGCGCGAATCAGCTGATCAAAGGTGAGCTGAAAGAGGTTAAGCGTCTGGCGCTGGATCAGGCGTGGGCCAGTGGCCACATCGTTGAGCAGGATCTGATCCAGCCATACGTTGAAGGTCTGGCGCAGGTGATTGACTTCCCGGCGATCCAGAAAGCCGGCCTGAAAATCGGTGTCGATCCGCTCGGCGGTTCCGGCATGGCCTACTGGCAGCGCATTGCTGAGCACTACCAGCTGGATCTGACCATCGTCAATGATGCCATCGACCAGACGTTCCGCTTCATGCATCTGGATAAAGATGGCGTGGTGCGCATGGACTGTTCGTCCGAGTGCGCGATGGCCGGTCTGCTGGCGTATAAAGATAAGTTCGATCTGGCCTTCGGTAACGATCCGGATTACGACCGTCACGGCATCGTCACGCCCGCCGGTCTGATGAACCCGAACCACTATCTGGCGGTAGCGATCAACTACCTGTTCCAGCACCGTCCGCAGTGGGGCAAAGAGGTGGCCGTTGGTAAAACGCTGGTTTCCAGCGCGATGATTGACCGCGTGGTGAACGACATTGGTCGCAAGCTGGTGGAAGTCCCGGTCGGCTTCAAATGGTTCGTGGATGGTCTTTTCGACGGCAGCTTTGGCTTTGGCGGGGAAGAGAGCGCCGGCGCCTCGTTCCTGCGTTTCGACGGCTCCGCCTGGTCAACAGACAAAGACGGCATCATCCTGTGTCTGCTGGCGGCGGAAATCACTGCGGTTACCGGTAAGAACCCGCAGCAGCACTATGATGAGCTGGCCGCGCGTTTTGGTGCGCCAAGCTACAACCGTCTGCAGGCACCTGCCACTTCTGCGCAGAAAGCGGCGCTGTCGAAGCTGTCACCTGAAATGGTCAGCGCCGATACGCTGGCGGGCGACCCGATCACCGCACGTCTGACCGCGGCACCGGGCAACGGCGCCTCGATTGGTGGTCTGAAAGTGATGACTGAAAACGGCTGGTTTGCCGCGCGTCCGTCCGGTACCGAAGACGCCTACAAAATCTATTGTGAAAGCTTCCTCGGCGCTGAGCATCGCCAGCAGATCGAGAAAGAAGCGGTAGAAATTGTCAGCGAAGTGCTGAAAAACGCCTGACAGGGCGGCACGCATGACATGAAGGCCGCGCTCGCGGCCTTTTTTTATGGCATAAAGCGATAGCCGATGCCGGTTTCCGTCAGCAGATGACTGGGCTGGGTGGGATTGGCTTCCAGCTTTTGCCGCAGGTGTCCCATATAGATGCGCAGATAATGGCTGTGTTCGACGGCGTTAGGGCCCCAAACCTGGTTAAGCAACTGGCGCTGGGTCAGCACCTTACCGGCGTTATTCAGCAGCAGGCTGAGCAGACGAAACTCGGTCGGCGTCAGATGCACTTCCTCACCGCTGCGCAGCACGCGTCGCGCGGCGAGATCGACACTCACCTCGCCAAACTGCACCAGCGGCTCCGGCTGGCTGCGCTGATGACGACGCAGCGCCACGCGCACGCGCGCCAGCAGTTCGCCGATGCCAAACGGCTTAGTGAGATAGTCGTCAGCGCCGGCATCCAGCGCCTCTATTTTATCCTGCTCGTCACTGCGTGCTGACAGCACAATTACCGGCATGCTGCTCCACTGCCGCACTTCGCGGATGAAGGCATTGCCATCGCCGTCCGGTAAACCGAGATCGAGAATCACCAAATCCGGTTTGCGCGTAGCCGCTTCAATCAGGCCGCGCTGCAACTGCTCCGCTTCCACAATCTTCAGGCCTTCGCTCTCCAGCGCCAGGCGCACGAAACGGCGAATCTCCTTTTCATCTTCGACAATCAAGATGGTCGTCACGCTGACTCCTGCGGCAAATAAGGTTAACGCATTACTTTAACAATAAACCGCGACGGCGTCCGTCACGATCTCAGTAACTCGCTGTGATCCAAAATTTTACAAAAATGTAACTTCCTTTCATCCCGGCCAGGAAATGACTGAAAAAAGATCAAAATAGTGGTCGGATGAGTAGTAAAATTACACAACCAGGCGTAATATCTGAGGCAGATCACATTTCATAGCAAAATTTACCACGAGGAGGCATTGATGTATCAGGCATATCCACTCGCCAAAATTGTGCTGCGCCGTGTGCTGGTGGTATTGATTGGCGTACTGGCGCTGCCAGTGATGCTGTTCCGCCAGGATCGCGCGCGCTTCTACAGTTATCTGCACCGCATGTGGTGCAAAACCAGCACCAAACCAGTCTGGCTGGCGCAATCGGAAGCGGCAGGCGGTATCTACTGGTAACCTCCGGCTTCGCGGTGATAACCCGGTGACCTCGCTCGAGGCACCGGGTTTTTTTATCTTAAAGTGGTGCGACAAACGCATTGTCCCGCTGTTATCTCGCGGCATTTCAGCTACACTTAAACCTCTACAAGATTTTGGAGGTTGTACAAGTATGAGCGAGAAAATTCCTGTAGGTATCAGTGCCTGCCTGCTCGGGGATAGCGTCCGATTCGATGGCGGCCACAAGCGTTTTGCCTTTGCGACTGACGAGCTCGCGCCATTTGTGCGCTTCGAACCTGTCTGCCCGGAAATGGCCATCGGTCTGCCGACGCCGCGCCCGGCGCTGCGGCTGGTCAAACAGAGCGACGATCAGATCCACCTGTGTTTCAGTAAAGACGGCGGGGAAGAGCTGACCGACGAAATGGCCCGCTGGTCTGCGGAGCGCGTCAAATCGCTGCACCACCTGTGCGGCTACATCCTGTGTGCCAAATCGCCGAGCTGCGGACTGGAGCGCGTGCGCGTCTACGAGCCTGACACTAACAACAATCGCAAAGCTGGCACCGGTGTGTTCACCTCGTTCCTGCAAAAAGAGCTGCCGTGGCTGCCGCTGGAAGAGGATGGACGCCTGCACGATGATGCGATCCGCGAAAACTTTATGGGGCGCGTCTATGCGCTGCATGAGTTCAACGAAATGTGGCGCAGCGGGCTGACGCGTCACAAGCTGATTGCCTTCCACAGTCGCTACAAACTACTGCTGCTGTCGCATGCGCAGGATGAGTACCGCGAGATGGGACGGTTTGTCGCGGCAATGGAACAGTGGGAGTCACTGGATGCGTACGCCTTCGAATACCGTAACCGTCTGATGCACCTGATGTCGCACCAGGCGTCGCGCCGTAATCACACCAATGTGCTGATGCATGTACAGGGCTATTTCCGGCCGAAGCTGAGTTCACCGCAGCGTCAGGAGCTGGCGCAGCTTATTGACCGCTACCGTCGCGGTGTGCAGCCGTTGCTGGCCCCCATCACCATGCTGAAACATTACATGGCAGAGTTCCCGCACCCGTGGCTGGCGCAGCAGCGTTATTTCGATCCCTACCCGGAAGCGCTGCGTCTGCGCTACGGCCAGTAAACACGGAGCGTTATGAGCACTCATTTAGTCTGGCTGCGTAACGATTTGCGCATGAATGATAACAGCGCACTGGCCGCGGCCTGCCGCGACAGTCAGGCCGAGGTGCTGGCGCTGTTCATCGCCACGCCCGGCCAGTGGCAGCAACACAGCATGGCCCCCAAACAGGCGGCTTTTATCCATCAAAACCTGTGCCTGCTGCAGCAGTCGCTGGCAGAACGCGGTATTAAGCTGCACTTTCATCAGTGCGATGACTTCGCCGCGTCGGTCGACTATCTGGCGACCTTCTGCCAGCAGCACAAGGTGGATGCGCTGTTTTACAACTATCAGTATGAATTCAATGAGCGCCAGCGCGATGCTGCGGTTGAAAAGCAGCTCGATCAGCAGGGCGTGGTGTGCCAGGGATTCGATGACAGCCTGCTGTTACCACCGGGCAGCGTTCAGACCGGCAGCAACAGCATGTTCAAAGTGTTCACGCCGTTCAGCAAAGCGTTTATCCGGCGTCTGCAACAGGGGCTGCCAGAGTGCCACCACGCACCGAAAGCGCGCGCCGGGGCACCCGTGGCCGCCGGCAAAAAAATAGCGGCATTCGATTATCCTGTGGAAAAATTCGACGAAACCTGGTTTCCCGCCGGAGAAGAGGCGGCGCTGAAGCAGCTGCGCCAGTTTGCCCAGCAGCGGGTGGAAAAATATGACCAGCAGCGCGACATACCGGCGATTGACGGCACCAGCCGCCTGTCGCCGTATCTGGCGATTGGTGTGCTGTCACCGCGTCAGTGCCTGCATCGCATTCTGAAGGAGCACCCGCAGGCGCTGAACAACGGCAGCGCGCTGGTGTGGCTGAATGAACTGGTCTGGCGCGAATTTTATCGTCACCTGATGGTGGCTTTTCCGGCGCTGTGTAAGCATCAGCCGTTTGTCGACTGGACGCGCAACGTCAGCTGGCAACAGAATGAGCAACACCTTACCGCCTGGCAGCAGGGCAAAACCGGTTATCCAATTGTCGACGCAGCGATGCGCCAGCTCAATACGCTGGGCTGGATGCACAATCGGTTACGCATGATCACCGCCAGCTTTCTGGTGAAAGACCTGCTGATTGACTGGCGCGAGGGTGAACGCTATTTCATGCAGCAACTGATTGACGGCGATCTGGCGGCTAACAACGGTGGCTGGCAGTGGGCCGCGTCGACCGGCACCGACGCCGCGCCTTACTTCCGCATCTTCAACCCGACGACCCAGGGCGAGCGCTTTGATAAGCAGGGCGAGTTTATCCGCCGGTGGCTGCCGGAGCTGCAAGACGTACCGGACAGCGCCATTCATCAGCCGCACGCCTGGGCGGAGAAAAATAACAAGAAACTCGATTATCCGGCGCCAATCGTGGAACATAAGGCGGCACGTAAAAAGACATTAGACGCCTTCGAGCGCGCGCGCAGCGCAGCCTGAGGCGGTCACGGAGCCGTTATGAACAATTTCGAGTTAGAACAGATCGTCAATCAGCAACTCAACACCAGTGCCTTCAGCGACTATGCGCCCAACGGTTTGCAGGTTGAGGGGCGTGAGCAGGTGCGCCGTGTAATCACCGGCGTGACGGCCTGTCAGGCGCTGCTTGATGAGGCGGTAAAACGCCAGGCCGATGCGATACTGGTGCATCATGGCTACTTCTGGAAGAGCGAAGCGCCGGTGATTAAAGGAATGAAACGCCAGCGTCTGCGCACGCTGCTGGCCAATGACATCAACCTGTACGGCTGGCACCTGCCGCTCGATGCTCACCCACAGTTGGGCAACAACGCCCAGCTGGCCATGCTGTTTGATATCGATGTGAAAGGTGAAATCCAGCCGCTGGTGCCCTGGGGCGAGCTGGCTGAGCCGCTAAGCGGTCCGGCGCTGGCGGAAAAAATCGCGGCGCGCCTTGGACGCCAGCCGCTGCACTGCGGTGATAATGCTCCGGCGCTGATTCGCCGGGTGGCATGGTGCAGCGGTGGCGGCCAGGGCTTTATCGATGCGGCCGCCGCCTTTGGCGTCGACGCCTTTATCAGCGGTGAAGTCTCTGAGCAGACCATTCACAGCGCCCGTGAACAGGGGCTGCATTTCTTTGCTGCCGGCCATCACGCCACCGAACGCGGCGGCATTAAAGCGCTCGGTGAGTGGCTAGCCAGCCAGCATGGTCTGGATGTGACCTTTATCGATATCGACAACCCCGCCTGACCGCTTCGCTTATGCGCCCGGAAAACACGTGCCGGGCGCAAATCAGTTGACACATCTCCTTCACTTTCGCATAACTTATTGACTTTTCGCATAAGCGAATGCCCTCAGGCGCGCCGTCACTGCGGTCACGGCGCGTTTTATTAATGACCGGGAGGTGGGTTTTGCAACGAGCACGTTGTTATCTGCTGGGTGAGCGGGCGGTGGTACTGGAGCTGGAACCGCCGGTTTCGCTCGTCAGCCAGCAGCGCATCTGGGGATTGTGCCAGCGGCTGCAGCAGAATGAGCAGATCGCGGAAGTGATTCCGGGCATGAATAACCTGACGCTGCTGCTGCGCGATCCGCAGCTGAAAGCGCTGGATGCAATTGAGCGTTTGCAGCGCTGGTGGGAAGAGAGCGAGGTGCTGCTGGCCGAGCCGCGTCAGGTTGAGATTCCGGTGGTGTATGGCGGCGCGGGCGGTCCGGATCTGGCGGAGGTCGCCCGTGCGGCGGATCTGACCTCGCAACAGGTGGTGGAGCTGCACAGCAGCGCGGATTACGTGGTCTATTTCATTGGCTTTCAGCCGGGTTTCCCTTATCTCGGTGGGCTGGATGAGCGGCTGCACACGCCGCGTCGCGCCGAGCCCCGGCTGGTGGTGCCTGGCGGTTCGGTGGGCATTGGCGGCAGCCAGACCGGTATCTATCCGCTGGCTGCGCCCGGTGGCTGGCAGTTGATTGGTCACACGCCGCTTAGCCTGTTCGATCCACAACAGCAGCCGCCGACGCTACTGCGTCCCGGCGACAGCGTCCGCTTCGTGCCACAACGGGAGGGCGTATGTTAAAAATTTTGCGTGCCGGATTAATGACCTCGGTGCAGGATCGCGGCCGCCACGGCTGGCGGCAATACGGCATCAGCCTGAGCGGCGCACTGGATGAGCCTTCAATGCGCACGGCCAATATGCTGGTCGGCAACGCGGAAAACAGCGCGGTGCTGGAGATTGTGCTCGGTCAGTTCAAAGCGGAGTTTCGTCGCGACGGCTGGTTTGCGCTGACCGGTGCCAGCTGCAGCGCCGAACTGGATGGCCAGCCGGTGTGGACTGGCTGGCGTCTGCCGGTGAAAAAAGGCCAGGTGCTGAGTCTGTCCATGCCTACGCGCGGTATGCGCAGCTATCTGGCGGTGAACGGCGGTTTTGCCATCGACGCCATGCTGGGCTCGCACTGCACCGATCTCAAAGCGGCCTTTGGTGGCTGGCAGGGACGTAAACTGCAGGATGGCGATCAGCTGCCGCTGGGCAAGCCGACGCGCCGCTTCAGCCATCAGGCTGGCGTACGGCAGCTACTGTGGGGCAACCGCATCCGCGCACTGCCGGGGCCGGAGTACAACGAATTTACCCACGACGCGCAGGACGCATTCTGGCGTAACCCGTGGCAGCTCAGCCCGCAAAGTAACCGTATGGGCTATCGGCTGCAGGGCAGTCCGCTGCAGCGCAGTGTCGCACGTGAACTGCTGTCGCACGGCCTGGTGCCGGGTGTGGTGCAGGTGCCGCCGAACGGCCAGCCGATTGTGCTGATGGCCGATGCGCAAACCACCGGCGGCTATCCGCGTATTGCCTGCGTCATCGAAGCCGATCTCTATCAGCTGGCGCAGATTCGTCTGGGAGAACCGATTCACTTCATCCGCTGCACGCTGGAGGAGGCGCTGCTGGCCAAACAGCAGCAGCAACGTTCGCTTGATCAGATAGCCTGGGGGCTTGCTCATGAAGATCGATCTTAACGCCGACCTCGGTGAAGGCAGTGCCAGCGATCGGGCCCTGCTGGAACTGGTGAGCTCGGCCAACATCGCCTGCGGTTTCCATGCCGGCGATGCCGAAACCATGCTGCAGTCGGTGCGCTGGGCCAGCGCCAATGGCGTGGCGATCGGTGCGCATCCGAGCTTTCCCGACCGGGAAAATTTTGGCCGGACCGCCATGCAGCTGCCACCGGAAACCGTCTACGCGCAGGTGATCTACCAGATTGGTGCCCTGAAAAGCCTCGCTGAAAGTGAAGGGGCGAAGCTGGTGCACGTGAAACCGCACGGCATGCTGTATAACCAGGCGGCGGCGGATGCGGCGCTGGCGGATGCGATTGCGCGCGCGGTGAAAGCCGTCGATCCGGCGCTGATTCTGGTTGGCCTGGCGGGCAGCGCTTCAATTGCCGCCGCCGCGCATCATGGTCTGCGCACGCGCGAAGAAGTGTTTGCTGACCGCGGCTATCTGGCCAGTGGCGCGCTGGTGCCGCGCAGCCAGCCGGGGGCGTTAATCGAAGAGGCTGAGCAGGCGCTGGCGCAGACGCTCACCATGGTGCAGCAGCGTCAGGTGCGCAGCGTCAGCGGCGAATGGGTGGCGGTGAATGCGCAGACGGTCTGTCTGCACGGCGATGGCGCCCATGCGCTGGAATTCGCCCGCACGCTGCGCGCCGCTTTTGCGACAAATCAGATTGCTGTCACCAGCGCCTGATCATTGACTGTTAGCCCGGCCTGTTGCCGGGCTTTTTATTTCTGACGAGGGGAAAACATGGATAACGTGGTCAATCTCTGGCCGTTACTTGGCATTGCCGCGATTGTGCTCGGCTTTGTGCTGCGCTTCAACCCGGTGCTGGTGGTGATTGTTGCCGGTTTTGTCACCGGGCTGGCGGCGCATATGCCGCTCGGCGATATTCTGGAGAAGCTCGGTTCCGGCTTTCTCAATACCCGTAATCTGCCGCTGATCCTGCTGTTACCGCTGGCGGTCATCGGATTGCTGGAGCGCCACGGTTTAAAAGAGCGTGCGCAGACGTGGATCGCCCGGATCAAAACCGCCACCGCCGGCCGTTTACTGATCGTCTATCTGTTCGTGCGTGAGCTGACTGCGGCGCTGGGGCTGACCAGCCTGGGCGGGCATCCGCAGATGGTGCGTCCGCTGCTGGCGCCGATGGCCGAAGGTGCTACTGAAAACCGTTACGGCAGCGTATCACCGGAGATTCGTCAGCGGCTGCGCGCCATGTCGGCGGCTACCGATAACGTCGGGCTGTTCTTCGGTGAAGATATTTTCGTGGCCTTCGGCGCGATCATTTTTATGCACAACTTTATGCAGGAGTCAGCGGGCATCAGCACCGAACCGTTGCACATCGCGCTGTGGGGCATTCCGACCGCACTGTGTGCGTTCCTGATTCATGCTGCGCGACTGGTGCGGCTCGACCGTCAGCTGTCGCGTGAGCTGGGCGCGCTCAACCAGCAGGCGCTGCGCGCAAAAGGAGGTGAGTGATGTTTCAGCAACAGTATCTGATGTGGCTGGCCGGGGCGATCCTGCTGATTGTCGCGCTGCTGTCATGGCGCGATAGCGCCAACCCACGCCGTTTTACCACCGGTTTATTCTGGGCGCTGTACGGTGTGATTTTCCTGATTGGCGACGGTGCTTATCAACTGATGGGGCAGTGGGCCGGTGATGCGGAGCTGGGACGTCGCTGGTTGCATATTGCCGTGGGCGCGGCGGTGGTGGTCATGGCGCTGATTGCCGGGTTCGGCGGCGTGCGCCTCGGTCGCTATCATCAGCGCAGCGATGAACAGAAGCAGCAGAGCGCGCAGCGTCTCGGCAATAAGCTGTTCCTGCCGGCGCTGGCAATTCCGCTGGTGACGGTGATTGGCGTGCTGGCGTTCAATCATATTCCCGGTCTGCAGGAGCGGGTGTTTGGCCCGGGCAATCATTCGACGCTGGTCACGCTGTTTTCGATGATGATTGGCTGCGTGCTGGGCTGGCTGATTGCGCTGAAGTTTACCCACGAGAAGCCGCTGCAGTCGATGCAGGAGACGCGGCGTTTGCTGGATGCGGTTGGCTGGGCATTTATTTTGCCGCAGATTCTCGCCACGCTCGGCCTGCTGTTTACCAGCGCTGGCGTTGGGACAGCGATTTCACATCTTACCGAACACTATCTGGCGGTGGATAACCGGCTGATTGCGGTGGCGGTGTATGCACTGGGCATGGCGCTGCTGACCATGGTGATGGGCAACGCGTTTGCGGCGTTTCCGATTGTCACCGCCGGCATCGGTATTCCGATTCTGGTGCTGCAGCACGGTGGCAATCCGGCGGTGATGGCGGCGATCGGCATGTTCTGCGGTTACTGCGGCACGCTGATGACGCCGATGGCTGCCAACTTCAATATCGTTCCGGCGCGTTTACTGGAGCTGCCGGACCGTAACGCGGTGATCAAGGCTCAGGTGCCAACCGGTGTGCTACTGTTATTAGTAAATATTTTCCTGCTTTATTTCCTGATGTTCCTGTGAGGTTGCGATGAAAACGGTGTTAATGACGGCGTTCGAGCCGTTTGGCGGCGAGCGCATTAATCCGTCGTGGGAAGCGGTACGCAGCTTTGATGGTCGGGAGTTTGGCGGCGCGCGAATTGTGGTGCGCCAGCTGCCGGTGGTATTCGCCCGCTGCGGCCAGGTGCTGACCGCTGCGCTGGAAGAGCTGCAGCCGCACCGCGTGCTGTGCGTCGGCCAGGCTGGCGGGCGCAGCGATATCAGCGTAGAGCGCGTGGCGATTAATGTGAACGATGCGCGCATTCCGGATAATGACCAGCAGCAGCCGGTCGATCAGCCGATTGTCGCCGGGGGACCGGCGGCCTATTTTTCCACGCTGCCGATCAAAGCGATGGTCGCGGCACTGCGCGAAGTGGGGATTCCGGCTTCGGTGTCGCAAACCGCCGGGACATTTACCTGCAATAACGTCATGTATCACCTGCTGCACTGGCTGCAGACCACTGGCAGCGTAGCACGCGGCGGTTTCGTGCATATTCCTTATATGCCGCAGCAGGCGGCGCAGCATCCTGGCGCACCGAGTATGTCGACCGCCAGTGTCATCCAGGCGCTGGAAACGTCGCTGCAGGTGATTCTCAGCACAGAGAAAGACATTCGCGAAGTGGGCGGCGCAACCCATTAATCAGGAGCGGTTATGCCAGAGGGACCGGAGATCCGCCGCGCGGCGGATCAACTTGCAGCGGCAATGGTGGGCAAGCCTCTGACCGAGGTGTGGTTTGCTTTTCCGGCGCTGAAGACCTACGAACCGGCGCTGATGGGGGAAACCATCGACGCCTTTGAAACGCGCGGCAAGGCACTGCTGACACACTTCTCCAACGGGCTGACGCTGTACAGCCATAATCAGCTGTACGGTGTATGGCGTGTGGTGCCGAGCGGGATTGAGCCCAATACTTCGCGCCAGCTGCGCGTGCGGCTGGGTAATGCTGACCGGGCAATTTTGCTGTATAGCGCTTCGGATATTGAGCTGCTGAACGCAGATACGCTCGGCGCGCATCCGTTTTTGCAACGCGTCGGACCGGACGTGCTGGACAACACGCTGACGGTGGAAGAGGTGCGCGAGCGGCTGCTGTCGCCGCGTTTTCGTCGCCGCCAGTTCAGCGGTTTGCTGCTGGATCAGGCATTTCTCGCCGGGCTCGGCAACTATCTGCGCGTCGAGATTTTGTGGCACGCCGGTTTGCTGGCGCAGCATCGTGCACAGGATTTGAGCGATCAGCAGCTGGATGCGTTGAGCCACGCCATGCTGGCGGTGCCGCGTTTGTCTTATCAGATGCGTGGCAGCATGAAGAAGTATCACGAAGAGGCGGCGTTTCGTTTCGAGGTGTTTCACCGCCAGGGCAAAAAGTGCCGGCGCTGCGGTACCGTCATTGAGAAGGGCGTACTGTCATCACGACCGTTTTACTGGTGTCCGGGCTGTCAGCATTGAGTTTTGGTCACTAATAGACGAGGCGTGGGACAGGCCATCATCGTCTTGCGGCAAACTGCACCAGAGCTAATGCACTGACTGGCTGAGCGCCGGGGCAGGCAATCCGCAGCGCTGAACAGCATGAGGAAGTCAGGATGAGACCGCATGGATGCGGGCGAAAGCCGGAGCCGGGACAGGATGTCCCGTCGACGGCGGTCCGTCAGACTGACGAAGGGTGTGAAGGTACCGCGTCAGCGGCGCGAGGACGCCTGAAACGGGGCTCAGCCAGGCAGGGCTCTGCACGATGCGCCCCAAACTTTCGCCGTATACTAAAAAAGAAAAGGGCGGGATAACCCGCCCTGATTGTTATTTTTTCAGCGCCGAGCTGAATTCGCGCTCGGTGTAACCGGTGTAGAGCTGACGTGGGCGGGCAATCTTCATACCTTCGTCGTGCATCTCTTTCCAGTGCGCAATCCAGCCAACGGTACGCGCCATCGCGAAGATCACGGTAAACATTGATGACGGAATGCCCATCGCTTTCAGAATGATGCCGGAATAGAAATCGACGTTCGGATAGAGTTTGCGCTCGATAAAGTACGGGTCGTTCAGCGCGATGTGCTCCAGCTCCATCGCCACTTCCAGCAGGTCGTCCTTCATGCCCAGCTCGTTCAGCACTTCATGACAGGTTTCACGCATCACGGTCGCGCGCGGGTCATAGTTCTTATACACACGGTGACCGAAGCCCATCAGACGGAACGAATCGTTCTTATCTTTGGCGCGACGCACGAATTCCGGGATGTGATCCACGGTGCTGATCTCTTCCAGCATACGCAGCGTGGCTTCGTTGGCACCACCGTGCGCAGGTCCCCACAGCGAGGCGATACCGGCGGCGATACAGGCAAACGGGTTGGCACCGGAAGAACCGGCGGTACGCACGGTAGAGGTTGATGCGTTCTGTTCGTGGTCAGCGTGCAGGATCAGGATACGGTCCATGGCGCGTTCCAGCACCGGGTTCACTTTGTACTCTTCACACGGCGTAGCAAACATCATGTGCAGGAAGTTACCGGCATAGGAGAGGTCGTTACGCGGATACACAAACGGCTGGCCGATGGAGTATTTGTAACACATCGCGGCCATGGTCGGCATTTTTGACAGCAGGCGGAAGGCGGCGATTTCACGGTGACGTTCAATATTCACGTCTAATGAATCGTGATAAAAGGCAGCCAGCGCGCCGGTCACGCCGCACATCACTGCCATCGGGTGTGAATCACGACGGAAGCCGTGGAACAGGCGGGTGATCTGCTCGTGAATCATGGTGTGACGGGTTACGGTAGTGCGGAACTCGTCGTACTGCGCCTGAGTAGGGGCTTCGCCGTTCAGCAGGATGTAGCACACTTCCAGATAGTTGGAGTGGGTAGCCAGCTGATCGATAGGGAAACCGCGATGTAACAAAATCCCTTCATCACCATCAATAAAGGTAATTTTTGATTCGCAGGACGCCGTAGAGGTAAAACCGGGGTCGAAGGTGAACAGGCCTTTTGAGCCAAGGGCGCGGACATCAACAACATCCTGTCCCAGCGTGCCTTGCATCACATCCAGTTCCACGGAGTTGTTATCTTGTAGGGTTAGCGTCACTTTTTTATCTGTCATTTTTCGTCTCCATAGCGCCTTAGTAGGTAAGGATCTTAGACACCAGAACAGTCATCATGTTGCGTTTACCCGCCGTATTTTCGGGCCGCCGCTACACTGGCTGCGCGCGCGCAGTGCGGTCATTTACTTGCGTAAACGCCCATCATTTGCACGCTTACTGCCTTGTTGCAACCCGCACGACGTAGGCTAAAACAGAATCTTCACAGCATCACTCAGCGGTAACGTTCATGCTGCAAGGTTACGGAGCGAAATGTGTAAAGCCAATCGGTGGTGTCCGGGCATGACGCGCTGCACATCGTGGATGTTAAAGATCCTGTCACGACATAACTTCTTGGTAACCAATAACCTGACGGTTTGTGTTGCTCGTAAAGGCAATGTTACATAACTTGAGCTTAGGGGAAAGTGTATCCCCATAACTTTTATGCATCATAGGGTTTTAGTGCGTTCGTTTGTAACTGAAATGTTGATCTATTGTCAAATCAGATAATTAAAAATGTATAAATTGTGAAATACGTGAGGCGGATCACTGTTCAGCTTAAATGTGACCAAAGAGATTGTAGGGGAATTGTAATCAGAATGTGATCCTCCTATACTGCCGCCAGGTCTCCGGAATACCCTGACACCAGGAGCCACCCAGCGTTTTACCCGCTTCACTTAACACTGGATGTTGCTATTTTGGTGGCGGTTGCAGTCCGAACACGCACTGTGCTCTTCTGTAACTCAGGACCGGAGGAAGCAAAATAAAAAAGAGCTGTGTGGGCAAAACCGTGAAAAAACAAAGACCTGTTAACTTGGATCTCTCGACGATCCGGTTTCCCGTTACTGCAATATCGTCCATTCTCCACCGCGTCTCCGGCGTGATTACCTTTGTCGCTCTCGGAATTCTGCTCTGGTTACTGGGTCTCTCCCTCTCTTCTCCGGAAGGTTTCCAGCAAGCGGCATCCATCATGGATAGCTTCTTCGCCAAATTCATCATGTGGGGCATTCTGACCGCGCTGGCATATCACGCAGCAAGCGGCATTCGTCACATGCTGGCCGACTTCGGTTTTACGGCAGAAACCCTGCAGGTGGGAACCCGTACCGCGCAAGCGGTTTTTGTTATCACTGTCGTGCTCTCAATTCTGGCTGGAGTCCTCGTATGGTAAGCAATGCTTCTGCATTAGGACGCAACGGTATCCATGACTGGCTGTTACTGCGTGCTGCTGCAATCTTAATTACGCTCTACATTCTCTACATCCTCGGTTTTGTCGTGATGACCGGCACGCTGACGTATGACGTCTGGCGCGGCTTTTTCGCTTCCTCCTTTACCAAAGTGTTCACGTTGCTGACGCTGTTCTCGATTCTGGTCCACGGCTGGATTGGCATGTGGCAGGTCCTGACCGACTACGTGAAACCGCTGGCAACGCGTCTGGTGTTGCAACTGGTGATTGTGGTCGCGCTGTTGTCGTATGCAATTTATGGAACTGTTGTGGTGTGGGGTGTGTAAATGAGTTTGCCAGTCAGAGAATTTGATGCCGTGGTGATCGGCGCAGGTGGTGCGGGTATGCGCGCCGCGCTGCAAATCTCCCAATCGGGCCAGAGCTGTGCTCTGTTATCCAAAGTGTTCCCAACCCGTTCCCACACCGTATCGGCGCAGGGCGGGATTACCGTGGCGCTGGGTAACTCCCACGAAGATAACTGGGAATGGCACATGTACGATACCGTCAAAGGCTCCGATTACATCGGTGACCAGGACGCGATCGAATATATGTGTAAAACCGGTCCGGAAGCGATTCTGGAGCTGGAGCATATGGGCCTGCCATTCTCCCGTCTTGATGACGGCCGCGTTTATCAGCGTCCGTTTGGTGGTCAGTCGAAAAACTTCGGTGGTGAGCAGGCGGCGCGTACCGCTGCTGCTGCCGACCGTACCGGCCACGCCCTGCTGCATACGCTGTATCAGCAGAACCTGAAAAACAAAACCACCATCTTCTCCGAGTGGTATGCACTGGATCTGGTGAAAAACGCTGACGGTGCGATCGTCGGCTGTACCGCCATCTGCATCGAAACCGGTGAAACAGTCTACTTCAAAGCCAAAGCCACTATCCTCGCGACCGGCGGTGCTGGCCGTATCTATCAGTCCACCACCAACGCCCACATCAACACCGGCGACGGCGTCGGCATGGCGCTGCGTGCCGGCGTGCCAATGCAGGATATGGAGATGTGGCAGTTCCACCCAACCGGCATCGCCGGGGCGGGTGTGCTGGTGACCGAAGGCTGCCGTGGTGAAGGTGGCTATCTGCTGAACAAGCATGGCGAACGTTTCATGGAGCGCTACGCACCAAACGCTAAAGACCTGGCGGGCCGTGATGTGGTGGCGCGTTCAATGATGGTGGAAATTCGTGAAGGTCGCGGCTGCGACGGCCCATGGGGTCCACACATCAAACTGAAACTCGACCATCTGGGCGCTGAAGTGCTGGAATCCCGTCTGCCGGGCATCCTCGAACTGTCGCGCACCTTTGCTCACGTTGACCCGATTAAAGAACCGATTCCGGTTATCCCGACCTGCCACTACATGATGGGCGGCGTGCCGACCCGCGTGACCGGTCAGGCGCTGCGCGTTAACGAGCAGGGCGAAGATGAAGTGATTCCGGGCCTGTTCGCGGTAGGCGAAATTGCCTGCGTATCGGTACACGGCGCAAACCGTCTTGGCGGCAACTCGCTGCTCGACCTGGTGGTATTTGGCCGCGCGGCCGGTGTTCACCTGATGGAGTGCATCGCTGAGCAGGGCGAACTGCGCGACGCCACCGAAGATGAAATCGACGCGGCGATGGCCCGCTTCAACCGCTGGGAAAACAACACCACCGGTGAAGATCCGGTTGAAATCCGCAAGGCGCTGCAGCGCTGCATGCAGAACAACTTCTCGGTATTCCGCGAAGGGGATGCGATGCGTGAAGGCCTGGCCGAGCTGAAAGAGATTCGTGAGCGCCTGAAAAACGCGCGTCTCGATGACCGTTCACCGGACTTCAATACCCAGCGTATCGAATGCCTGGAGCTTGATAACCTGATGGAAACCGCTTACGCCACCGCGGTAGCGGCTAACTTCCGCACCGAAAGCCGTGGCGCTCACAGCCGCTTCGACTATCCGGAGCGTGATGATGCCAACTGGCTGTGCCACAGCCTCTATGTTCCGCAAACGGAAAGCATGACGCGCCGTGAGGTGAACATGCAACCGAAACTGCGTGCGGCCTTCCCGCCGAAAGCGCGTACTTACTAATTGCGGAGATCATCATGAGACTCGAATTTTCTATCTATCGTTACAACCCGGAAGTCGATGACAAACCGCGCATGCAGGATTACACCCTCGAAGCGGAAGATGGTCGCGACATGATGCTGCTGGACGCGCTGATCCGTCTGAAAGAAAAGGATCCTACGCTGGCCTTCCGTCGCTCCTGCCGTGAAGGCGTGTGCGGCTCCGATGGCCTCAACATGAACGGTAAAAATGGCCTGGCGTGTATCACGCCGGTCTCCGCACTGGGCAATGGCAGCAAGAAGATTGTTATCCGTCCGCTGCCCGGTCTGCCGGTAATCCGCGACCTCGTGGTGGACATGGGACAATTCTATGCTCAGTATGAGAAGATTAAGCCTTTCCTGTTGAATAATGGGGAAAATCCGCCAGCGCGCGAGCATCTGCAAACGCCTGCGCAGCGTGAGCACCTGGACGGCCTGTACGAGTGTATTCTCTGTGCCTGCTGCTCCACATCGTGCCCGTCGTTCTGGTGGAATCCGGACAAGTTCATCGGTCCGGCCGGCCTGCTGGCGGCGTACCGCTTCCTGATTGACAGCCGCGACACCGAAACCGATGCGCGCCTCGACAATCTGAATGATGCTTTCAGTGTTTTCCGCTGTCACAGCATCATGAACTGTGTGAGCGTGTGCCCGAAAGGCTTAAACCCAACGCGCGCCATCGGCCACATTAAGTCGATGCTGCTGCAGCGCGGGGCGTAACAAACGGAAGTCACGATCGGGAACCCAGGTTCCCGATCGTTTACGGAAGCCTCTATAAGCGCGGTACTGACCACGCTTATAAAGGTTCCCTTACGGGCCAGGCGCCGGTTGCGCACAGGTTCGTATCGCTGAACTCACTACGGCAAGCCGCGTAAGCGGCAACAAATGAAACCTCAAAAAAGCAGATTAATGCTTAAGGGATCACAATGCAGAACAGCGCGATGAAACCCTGGCTGGACTCCTCCTGGCTGGCCGGCGCGAACCAGTCCTACATAGAGCAACTCTATGAGGATTTCCTGACCGATCCTGACTCTGTTGATGAAGTGTGGCGCTCGATGTTCCAGCAGCTGCCGGGCACCGGCGTGAAATCTGAGCAGTTTCACTCCACGACGCGTGAATATTTCCGCCGCCTGGCGAAAGACGCCACCCGCTACACCTCCACAGTCACCGATCCGGCCGCTAATTCCAAACAGGTTAAAGTGCTGCAGCTGATTAATGCGTTCCGCTTCCGCGGCCATCAGCACGCTAACCTCGATCCGCTCGGCCTGTGGAAGCAGGAGCGCGTGGCGGATCTCGATCCGGCCTTCCACGATCTGACCGACGCCGATTTTCAGGAAAGCTTTAACGTAGGCTCTTTCGCCATTGGCAAAGAGACCATGAAGCTGGCCGATCTTTATGCCGCACTGCAGCAGACCTACTGTGGTTCGATTGGTGCAGAGTACATGCACATCAATAACACCGAAGAGAAGCGCTGGATTCAGCAGCGTCTGGAATCGGTAGTGGGCCATGCGTCATTCAGCGCGGACGAGAAAAAAGGTTTCCTGAAAGAGCTGACGGCGGCAGAGGGCCTGGAAAAATACCTCGGCGCGAAATTCCCGGGTGCCAAACGCTTCTCGCTGGAAGGCGGTGATGCGCTGGTACCGATGCTGCGCGAAATGATTCGCCACGCCGGCAAGAGCGGCACGCGTGAAGTGGTGCTGGGTATGGCACACCGCGGTCGTCTCAACGTGCTGATCAACGTGCTGGGTAAAAAACCGCAGGATCTGTTCGACGAGTTCTCCGGCAAGCACAAAGAGCACCTCGGTACCGGTGACGTGAAGTACCACATGGGCTTCTCGTCAGACGTGGAAACCGAAGGCGGCCTGGTGCACCTGGCGCTGGCGTTCAACCCGTCGCATCTGGAAATTGTAAGCCCGGTCGTCATGGGCTCGGTGCGTGCGCGTCTGGATCGTCTGGCGGAGCCGGGCAGCAACAAAGTACTGCCGATCACCATTCACGGTGACGCCGCGGTTATTGGCCAGGGCGTGGTGCAGGAAACCCTGAACATGTCGCAGGCTCGCGGTTACGAAGTGGGCGGCACCGTACGCATCGTGATTAACAACCAGGTGGGCTTCACCACCTCGAATCCGAAAGATGCGCGTTCTACCCCTTACTGCACCGACATCGGCAAAATGGTGCTGGCGCCGATCTTCCACGTCAACGCGGACGATCCGGAAGCGGTAGCGTTTGTTACCCGTCTGGCGCTGGATTATCGCAACACCTTCAAACGCGATGTGTTCATCGACCTGGTGTGCTACCGCCGTCACGGCCATAACGAAGCCGACGAGCCTAGCGCCACCCAGCCGCTGATGTATCAGAAAATCAAAAAGCATCCGACGCCGCGCAAAATCTACGCCGATCAGCTGGAGAGCGAAGGCGTGGCCACGCAGGAAGATGCCACCGAGCTGGTAAACCTGTACCGCGACGCGCTGGATGAAGGCGAGTGCGTGGTGCCGGAATGGCGTCCGATGAGCCTGCACTCGTTCACCTGGTCTCCGTACCTCAACCACGAGTGGGATGAGAGCTACCCGGAAACCGTGGACATGAAACGTCTGCAGGAGCTGGCGCGCCGCATCAGCAGCATTCCGGAAGCGGTGGAAGTGCAGTCGCGCGTTGCCAAGATTTACAACGACCGCAAAGAGATGGCGGAAGGCAACAAGCTGTTCGACTGGGGCGGGGCGGAAAACCTCGCTTACGCCACGCTGGTGGACGAAGGCATTCCGGTGCGCCTGTCGGGTGAAGACTCCGGCCGCGGCACCTTCTTCCACCGTCACGCGGTGATTCACAACCAGCAGAACGGTTCGACTTACACCCCGCTCCACCACATCCATAACGGTCAGGGTCAGTTCAAGGTGTGGGATTCGGTGCTGTCGGAAGAAGCGGTACTGGCGTTCGAATACGGTTACGCCACCGCCGAGCCGCGCGTGCTGACCATCTGGGAAGCGCAGTTCGGTGACTTCGCCAACGGCGCTCAGGTGGTGATCGATCAGTTCATCAGCTCCGGCGAGCAGAAATGGGGCCGCATGTGTGGTCTGGTGATGCTGCTGCCACACGGCTATGAAGGGCAGGGTCCGGAGCACTCCTCCGCGCGCCTCGAGCGCTATCTGCAGCTGTGTGCTGAGCAGAACATGCAGGTCTGCGTGCCATCAACGCCAGCGCAGGTGTACCACATGCTGCGTCGTCAGGCGTTGCGCGGTATGCGCCGTCCGCTGATCGTGATGTCGCCGAAGTCGCTGCTGCGTCATCCGCTGGCGGTGTCCAGCCTTGATGAGCTGGCCAACGGCAGCTTCCAGCCGGCGATTGGTGAGATCGACGACCTCGATCCGCAGCAGGTGAAACGCGTGGTGCTGTGCTCCGGTAAAGTTTATTACGATCTGCTGGAGCAGCGTCGTAAGAACGAGCAGACCGATGTCGCCATCGTGCGTATCGAACAGCTCTATCCGTTCCCGCACAAAGCGGTGCAGGAAGCGCTGAAGAATTACGCCCATGTTCAGGATTTCGTCTGGTGTCAGGAAGAGCCACTGAACCAGGGCGCATGGTATTGCAGTCAGCATCATTTCCGCGAAGTGGTTCCATTTGGTGCGTCACTGCGTTACGCAGGCCGTCCGGCTTCTGCTTCACCGGCCGTGGGCTATATGTCCGTACATCAACAACAGCAGCAAGACCTGGTCAATGACGCGCTGAACCTTGGTTAATTAAAAGGAAAGAAAATGAGTAGCGTAGAAATTCTCGTTCCCGATTTGCCTGAATCCGTAGCGGACGCCACGGTAGCCACCTGGCATAAAAAACCCGGCGACTCTGTGACCCGCGACGAAGTGCTGGTCGAGATCGAAACTGACAAAGTGGTACTGGAAGTGCCTGCCGCCGCTGACGGTGTGCTGGAAGCGGTGCTGGAAGACGAAGGCGCCACCGTAACATCGCGCCAGATTCTGGGCCGTCTGAAGGAAGGCAACAGCGGCGGGAAAGAGACCACGGCGAAAGTGGAAAGCAAGGAGTCTACGCCTGCACAGCGTCAGACTGCATCTCTGGAAGAAGAGAGCAATGACGCGCTCAGCCCGGCCGTGCGCCGCCTGATTGCGGAAAACAACCTCGACGCCAGCCAGATTAAAGGCACCGGTGTCGGCGGCCGTCTGACGCGCGAAGATGTGGAAAAACATCTGGCGAAGAAAGCCGACGGCGCGAAAGCGGCACCGGCAGCCGATGCGGCTCCGCAGGCAGTCGCCAACCGCAGCGAGAAGCGCGTGCCGATGACCCGTCTGCGCAAGCGCGTGGCCGAGCGTCTGCTGGAAGCGAAAAACAGCACCGCAATGCTGACCACCTTCAATGAAGTCAACATGAAGCCGATCATGGATCTGCGCAAGCAGTACGGCGATGCCTTCGAGAAGCGTCACGGCGTGCGTCTGGGCTTTATGTCCTTCTACATCAAAGCGGTGGTCGAAGCGCTGAAACGCTTCCCGGAAGTCAACGCGTCGATCGACGGCGACGATGTTGTGTACCACAACTATTTCGATGTCAGCATCGCGGTCTCAACGCCGCGTGGTCTGGTGACGCCAGTGCTGAAAGATGTTGATGCGCTGAGCATGGCCGATATCGAGAAGAAAATTAAAGAGCTGGCGGTGAAAGGCCGTGACGGCAAGCTGACGGTGGAAGAACTGACCGGCGGTAACTTCACCATCACCAACGGTGGTGTGTTCGGTTCGCTGATGTCTACGCCGATCATCAACCCGCCGCAGAGCGCGATTCTGGGGATGCACGCCATTAAAGATCGCCCAATGGCGGTGAATGGTCAGGTGGTGGTGCTGCCAATGATGTATCTGGCGCTCTCCTACGATCACCGTCTGATCGATGGTCGTGAATCTGTCGGCTATCTGGTCGCGGTGAAAGAGCTGCTGGAAGATCCGGCGCGTCTGCTGCTGGATGTCTGATTTTCGCCGGGCGCGCTGGCACGAGGCGCGCCCAAATTAACCCTGTTTAGATCTGAATGGATAGAACATCATGAACTTACACGAATACCAGGCGAAGCAGCTGTTTGCACGGTATGGTATGCCAGCACCGACTGGCTACGCCTGCACCACGCCACGTGAAGCCGAAGAAGCCGCCTCGAAAATTGGCGCGGGTCCGTGGGTGGTGAAATGTCAGGTTCATGCCGGTGGCCGCGGTAAAGCGGGCGGTGTGAAGGTGGTTAACAGTAAAGAAGACATTCGTGCTTTCGCTGAAAACTGGCTGGGCAAACGTCTGGTGACCTACCAGACTGACGCCAATGGCCAGCCGGTAAACCAGATCCTGGTTGAAGCGGCGACCGACATCGATCAGGAGCTGTATCTGGGTGCGGTGGTTGACCGTGCCACCCGTCGCGTGATCTTCATGGCGTCAACCGAAGGCGGCGTGGAAATCGAGAAAGTGGCGGAAGAAACCCCGCACCTGATCCACAAAATGGCGCTGGATCCGCTGACCGGACCGCAGCCATACCAGGGCCGCGAGCTGGCATTCAAACTGGGTCTGACCGGTAAGCAGGTCAGCCAGTTCACCAAAATCTTCATGGGTCTGGCGACCATGTTCCTGGAGCGCGACCTGGCGATGGTTGAGATCAACCCGCTGGTGATCACCAAACAGGGCGACCTGATCTGTCTGGATGGCAAACTGGGTGCCGATGGCAATGCCCTGTTCCGTCAGCCAGAGCTGCGTGAAATGCGCGACCCAAGCCAGGAAGATCCCCGTGAAGCCCACGCGACGCAGTGGGAACTGAACTACGTCGCGCTGGAAGGCAACATTGGCTGTATGGTCAACGGCGCTGGTCTGGCGATGGGCACCATGGACATCGTGAAACACCACGGTGGTCAGCCTGCAAACTTCCTTGATGTTGGCGGCGGCGCAACCAAAGAGCGCGTTACCGAAGCCTTCAAAATCATCCTGTCTGACGATGCTGTGAAAGCGGTATTCGTTAACATCTTCGGCGGCATCGTGCGCTGCGACCTGATCGCAGACGGCATCATCGGTGCTGTGGCTGAAGTGGGTGTCAACGTACCGGTCGTGGTACGTCTGGAAGGTAACAACGCCGAGCTGGGCGCGAAGAAACTGGCGGACAGCGGTCTTAACATCATTGCAGCAACCAGCCTGACAGACGCAGCACAGCGTGTTGTCGCTGCTGCGGAGGGTAAATAATGTCCATTCTGATCGACAAAAACACCAAAGTCATTTGCCAGGGTTTCACCGGTGGCCAGGGAACGTTCCACTCTGAGCAGGCGCTGGCCTATGGTACGCAGCTGGTTGGCGGTGTGACGCCAGGTAAAGGCGGCACCACCCATCTCGGTCTGCCGGTGTTTAACACCGTGCGTGAAGCAGTAGAAGCGACAGGCGCCACCGCTACCGTGATCTACGTGCCGGCACCGTTCTGCAAAGACGGTATCCTGGAAGCGATCGACGCGGGCATCAAACTGATCATCACCATCACCGAAGGTATCCCGACGCTGGATATGCTGACGGTAAAAGTGAAGCTGGACGAAGCAGGCGTGCGCATGATTGGCCCGAACTGCCCGGGTGTGATCACCCCAGGCGAATGTAAGATCGGTATCATGCCGGGCCACATTCACCAGCCAGGCCGCGTCGGTATCGTGTCACGTTCCGGTACGCTGACCTATGAAGCGGTTAAGCAGACCACCGACATCGGCTACGGCCAGTCCACCTGTGTGGGCATCGGCGGTGACCCGATCCCTGGCTCCAACTTCATCGACATCCTGAAAATGTTCCAGGACGATCCGCAGACCGAAGCGATCGTGATGATCGGTGAGATCGGCGGCAGCGCTGAAGAAGAGGCCGCGGCGTTCATCAAAGAGCACGTGACCAAGCCTGTCGTCGGCTATATCGCCGGCGTAACGGCGCCGAAAGGCAAGCGTATGGGCCACGCCGGCGCCATCATTGCCGGTGGTAAAGGCACCGCCGATGAGAAATTTGCTGCGCTGGAAGCGGCCGGTGTGAAAACCGTTCGCAGCCTGGCCGATATCGGCGACGCGGTGAAAGCGGTACTGCCAGCGAAATAACATTTTGCTGCCGAAAGAACAAAGCCACCTGCGGGTGGCTTTTTTTATGGCTGTCATGCACGGCCATTAGCCGTCCTCACACATTTGGAGTAAAAACGTAACGGCAACATTTTCTGCGGCTATGCTTACTTTGTCGTTGAGTAAAGAAGGGCAAAGAGGCGTGCTTTTTCCTGTCAGCGTCCAGGCATCTGGCTGGCACAGAGGTTAAATAATTACGGGAAAGGTAATTGTTTTCTTAATTGCGCTATCGATTTATGACAACTAATTAACAACAACTCTAACACTACATATCTGGAAAATTATTGTCTTAATCCAGATCAATAAAAGGCGATATATAGCAAACTTTACCGCTGGCTAAAAGCAACCCAACCGGTATAAATTGCGCTGCATCAATTCAGTCTTTTTCATCATTTTTCAGGAGTTTGTGCCAGGCGTTGTCATATCAATTCTGTCGCCTCCTCATCTTACTCCTGCTCGAAACAGGCTGAAGCGATCGGTTTTTCGGGGAATTTTCACCACTGTTACTCGCTCACTTCGGGCCGCAGTACGCATTGTGCTGTCGGTAACAAAACTGGAATCAATAATCAGTCGTTCCTGACCTTATTCTGCATCGCACTGCCCGCTGTTTGTGGTTGTTATTCGCAGGATGAGTTCATGCGAGGAGCAAGGAGTCATCATGTTAGATATTGTCGAGCTGTCGCGTTTACAGTTTGCCCTGACGGCGATGTACCATTTCCTGTTCGTGCCCTTAACGCTCGGTATGGCGTTTTTACTGGCGATCATGGAAACGGTCTATGTCCTGTCGGGAAAACAGATTTATAAAGATATGACCAAATTCTGGGGCAAGTTGTTTGGTATCAACTTTGCGCTGGGTGTGGCCACCGGCCTGACCATGGAATTTCAGTTCGGTACCAACTGGTCTTATTACTCCCACTACGTCGGCGATATCTTCGGTGCGCCGCTGGCCATCGAAGGCCTGATGGCGTTCTTCCTTGAATCCACCTTTGTCGGCCTGTTCTTCTTCGGCTGGGATCGCCTCGGTAAAGTGCAGCACCTGGCGGTGACCTGGCTGGTGGCACTCGGCTCGAACATGTCCGCGCTGTGGATCCTGGTGGCGAACGGCTGGATGCAGAACCCGATCGCCTCCGAATTCAATTTCGAAACCATGCGTATGGAGATGGTGAGCTTCTCCGAGCTGGTGCTGAACCCGGTGGCGCAGGTGAAATTTGTGCATACCGTGGCCGCGGGTTACACCACCGGTGCGATGTTCATTCTGGGCATCAGCGCCTGGTATCTGCTGAAAGGGCGCGACATCGCGTTTGCTAAACGTTCCTTTGCGATCGCTGCCAGCTTCGGTATGGCTGCCGTGCTGTCGGTCATCGTGCTGGGTGACGAATCCGGTTATGAAATGGGCGATGTGCAGAAAACCAAGCTGGCCGCCATCGAAGCCGAATGGGAAACCCAGCCGGCGCCGGCGGCCTTTACGCTGTTTGGCGTGCCGGATCAGGCGACGCAGGAGAACAAGTACGCCATCCAGATCCCGTATCTGCTCGGCCTGATCGCCACCCGTTCTGTCGATACGCCGGTCACCGGCCTGAAAGATCTGCTGGCGCAGCATGAAGTGCGCATCCGTAACGGTATGAAAGCCTATGCGCTGCTGAACGAGCTGCGTGCCGGCAGTAAAGATCCGGCGGTGCGCAGTGAGTTTGAGACGCATAAACAGGATCTCGGCTACGGTCTGCTGCTCAAGCGTTATACCCCGGACGTGGCGAACGCCACGGAAGCGCAAATCCAGCAGGCAACGCAGGATTCCATTCCGCGCGTGGCACCGCTCTATTTTGCCTTCCGCATCATGGTGCTGTGTGGCGTGCTACTGCTGGGCATCATTGCGCTGTCGTTCTGGAGCGTGATTCGTAACCGCATCGGTAAGAATCGCTGGCTGCTGAAAGCGGCGCTGTACGGTATTCCACTGCCGTGGATTGCCGTCGAAGCTGGCTGGTTTGTCGCTGAATATGGCCGTCAGCCGTGGGCGATTGGTGAGGTGCTGCCAACCGCAGTGGCTAACTCGTCGCTGACCGTCGGCGATCTGCTGTTCTCGATGATCCTGATCTGCGGCCTGTATACCGTGTTCCTGGTGGCGGAGATGTATCTGATGTTCAAATTTGCCCGCCTTGGTCCAAGCAGCCTGAAAACCGGCCGCTATCACCATGAAACAGTACAAGCTGTGACTCAACCGGCGCGCGGATAAGGAGAGCGACCATGTTTGACTATGAAGTGTTGCGTTTTGTCTGGTGGCTGCTGATTGGCATTCTGCTGATCGGTTTTGCCGTCACCGACGGCTTCGATATGGGCGTGGGAATGCTGACCCGCATCCTCGGTCGCACCGATACCGAGCGTCGCATCATGATTAACAGCATCGCGCCGCACTGGGACGGTAACCAGGTCTGGCTGATCACTGCCGGCGGGGCGCTGTTCGCCGCCTGGCCAATGGTGTATGCCGCCGCGTTCTCCGGTTTTTACGTGGCGATGATTCTGGTGCTGGCCTCGCTGTTCTTCCGTCCGGTCGGCTTTGATTACCGGTCGAAGATTGAAGATATGCGCTGGCGCGGTGCCTGGGACTGGGGCATCTTCATCGGTAGCTTTGTGCCGCCGCTGGTGATTGGCGTGGCGTTCGGTAACCTGCTGCAGGGTGTGCCGTTCCATGCTGATGAGTACCTGCGCCTGTTCTACACCGGTAATTTTTTCCAGCTGCTTAATCCGTTTGGCCTGCTGGCTGGGGTGATCAGCGTCGCGATGATTCTGGCCCAGGGCGCGACTTACCTGCAGATGCGCACCAGCGGCGAACTGCACCTGCGTTCCCGCACCGCGGCGCAAATCAGCGCGCTGGTGATGCTGGTGGGCTTTGTACTGGCTGGCGTGTGGGTGAAGTACGGCATTGATGGCTATGTGCTGAAAAGCGCAATCGATCATCACGCGGCGTCTAACCCGCTGGGTAAAGATGTGGTGCGTGAAGCTGGTGCCTGGCTGGTCAATTTTGAACAGATGCCGGTGCTGTGGTTGTTCCCGCTGCTCGGCGCGCTGCTGCCGCTGCTGACCATCCTGTGTTCGCGCATGGAGAAGGGCGCATGGGCGTTTATCTTCTCTTCGCTGACGCTGGCGTGCGTCATTATGACGGCGGGCATTGCGCTGTTCCCGTTCATCATGCCATCCAGCACCGTGCCAGGCACCAGCCTGACCATGTGGGACGCGACCTCCAGCCTGCTGACGCTGCAGATCATGACCGTGGCTGCCATCATCTTTGTGCCGATTATTCTGGCTTACACCAGCTGGTGTTACTACAAGATGTATGGCCGCATCACCAAAGAACACATTGAGCGCAATACGCACTCCCTGTACTGATTGAGGAGATTAAGCATGTGGTATTTTGCCTGGATTCTTGGCACCTTGCTGGCCTGTGCGTTTGGCGTGGTCACGGCACTGGCGATCGAGCATGTGGAAGAGGGCGGTGCGCAGGACGACAAGCTCTGATGCGCAGCCTGATACAGACGCTGTATCGTCTGATGGATAAGGGCCCGCTGCGGGCCCTTTCACTGATTCTGGCGCTGTGGCTGGCCGGATGCGTCATCTGGCAACCGGCGCGCTTTGCCGCACGCACCAGTGAGCTCGCTATCTGGCACGGATTATTGTTAATCTGGGCGGTGTGCAGCGGCGTGATCCACGGCACCGGTTTCCGGCCACAGCGTGCCCGCTGGCAGGCGCTGTTTGCCCCGCTGCCGGCGTTGATCGTGCTGGCGCTGGGAATTTACTGGTTCTACCATTAAGTTCTGTCTCAGCCCGCAAGGGCTGTTTTACCGCTGCTGACGTGAGTTTTTGTCAGCGGTTGGTCAGGAAATCTCCCAAAAATCCTTCCAGTTGTTAACGTCTGATAATTATTTTCTCCTGGCTCTGGCGGACCATTCCCAAGCCGATCTCACTTGCGTATAGTAGCAACGTTTAAAATGAGACCGGGATGTAGAGTGAGTACAACGCTGTTTCGCTGGCCGGTTCGGGTCTATTACGAAGACACTGACGCCGGTGGTGTGGTTTACCACGCCAGCTATCTTGCTTTTTATGAACGAGCACGTACCGAGATGTTGCGCCAGCACCATTTCAATCAACAGGCCCTGTTGGAAGAGCAGGTGGCTTTTGTGGTACGGCGCATGACGGTGGACTTTATTGCCGCGGCACGTCTCGACGACCTTCTGGAGATCCAGAGCGAAGTGACAGCAATGACGCGCGCAACCATGACGTTCTCGCAGCGTATCGTGAATGCTGAAGGCAAAGTGCTCAATGAAGCAGACGTCCTGATTGCCTGCATCAACCCACATCTAATGAAGCCGATTGCGCTTCCCAAGTCTATTGTCGCGGAGTTCAAGCAGTGACTGACATGAACGTTCTTGATTTGTTCCTGAAGGCAAGCCTTCTGGTCAAACTTATCATGTTGATTTTGATCGGCTTTTCTATTGCCTCCTGGGCAATCATCATTCAGCGCACCCGCATTCTTAACGCGGCGGGGCGTGAGGCCGAGGCGTTCGAGGACAAGTTCTGGTCCGGTATCGAGCTGTCGCGTCTCTATCAGGAGAGCCAGGCTCGCCGTGACGAGCTGAGCGGGTCCGAACAGATTTTCTACTCTGGCTTCAAAGAGTTTGCCCGCCTGCACCGCGCCAACAGCCATGCGCCGGAAGCGGTGGTCGAAGGGGCCGGTCGCGCCATGCGCATCTCGATGAACCGTGAACTGGAAGCGCTGGAAAATCATATCCCATTCCTTGGCACCGTCGGTTCCATCAGCCCGTATATCGGTCTGTTTGGTACGGTGTGGGGGATCATGCATGCCTTTATCGCACTGGGTGCGGTGAAACAGGCCACGCTGCAAATGGTTGCGCCCGGTATCGCCGAAGCGCTGATCGCCACCGCAATCGGTCTGTTCGCGGCCATTCCTGCCGTTATGGCGTATAACCGTCTGAACCAGCGCGTGAACAAGCTGGAGCAGGGCTACGACAACTTTATGGAAGAGTTCACGGCCATCCTGCATCGTCAGGCTTTCTCTACCGACAACAGCAAGTAAGTCGAGGTTAACGATGGCCAGAACCCGTGGTCGCGGGCGTCGCGATCTTAAGTCGGAAATCAACATTGTTCCGCTGCTGGACGTGCTGCTGGTGTTGCTGCTCATCTTTATGGCAACCGCGCCGATTATTACGCAGAGCGTGGAAGTGGACCTGCCGGACGCAACCGATTCGAAAACCGTTTCCAGCGACGATAATCCGCCGGTGATCGTGGAAGTGGCCGGGGTAGGGCAGTACAGCCTGGTGGTGGATCACGATCGTATGACGCAGCTGCCGCCGGAGCAGGTGGTGAGCGAAGCGCAGCGCCGTATTGAAGCCAATCCGAAGACGGTCTTCCTGATTGGTGGGGCGAAAGATGTGCCTTACGACGAAATCATCAAGGCGCTGAACCTGTTGCATCAGGCTGGCGTGAAATCCGTCGGTTTGATGACGCAGCCGATTTAACGCGAACCGTTTTTGGGAACCGAGAGTGTCGAAGGCAACCGAGCAGAACGAGAAGTTAAAACGCGCGATAATCATTTCGGTGATTCTGCACATCGTGCTGATCGCCCTGCTGATTTGGAGCTCGTTTAACGAACATATCGAAGCCAGCGGCGGCGGTGGCGGCAGTGATATCGACGCGGTGATGGTCGATCCTGGCGCGGTGGTTGAGCAGTATAACCGTCAGCAGAATCAGCAGAGTGACAGTCAGCGCGCCGAGCAGCAGCGCCAGAAGCAGGCACAGCAGCAGGCGGAAGAGTTGCAGCAGAAGCAGGCCGCTGAACAGCAGCGGCTGAAAGAGCTGGAAAAAGAGCGTCTGCAGGCGCAGCAGGAAGCCAAAGAGCAGGCGAAGCAGCAGGCTGAGCAGCAGAAGGCGGCTGAAGCAGCAGCGAAGCAGGCGCAGGAGCAGCAGAAAGCCGCAGAAGCGGCCGCAGCGAAAGCCAAAGCCGATGCCAAAGCGCAGGCCGATGCTCAGGCGAAGGCTGCAGCGGACGCGAAAGCCAAAGCGGAAGAGCAGGCGAAGCAGGCCGCAGCCGACGCGAAGAAGAAAGCGGAAGAGCAGGCTAAAGCCGCCGCAGCCGAAGCGGCGAAAGAGAAAGCCGCGCAGCAGGCGAAAGCCGCAGCTGAAGCGAAAGCCAAAGCGGAGGCAGAAGCCAAAGCTCAGGCCGCTGCAGATGCGAAAGCCAAAGCTGCACAGGAAGCCAAAGAGAAAGCTGCGGAAGCCGCGAAAGAGAAAGCGGCCGCCGAAGCCAAAGCGAAAGCTGAGGCAGCAGCCAAAGCCAAAGCGGATGCGGCGGCGAAAGCTAAAGCGGCCGCCGATGCGAAGAAGAAAGCGGCTGCCGAAGCGGCGAAGAACGAGAGCGATGTGGATGATCTGTTAGGCGGTCTCTCTTCCGGTAAGAATGCGCCGAAAAGCGGCGCCGCTTCCGGTGGTGGCGCGGCGGCAGGTCAGGGCAATCAGAAGAAGGCGGGTGCCTCAGGTGCTGAAGTGAATGCGTATCTGGGACAGATCACCAGTGCGATTCAGAGCCGCTTCTACGATGCCGATCTGTATCGCGGTAAAAGCTGCGATCTGCGGATTAAACTGGCACCGGATGGTTTGCTGATTGACGTGAAAGCTGAAGGCGGCGATCCGGCGCTGTGTCAGGCGGCGATTACCGCAGCGAAGCAGGCACGCATTCCGAAGCCGCCTTCGCAGGCAGTATATGAAGTGTTTAAGAACGCACCGATGCGTTTCAAACCAGAATAATGCAGTAACGTACGGCAGGTTGAACTAAGGTTAGCTTGCCGTACTCTATGAGTACTCGTGTTTTTTCAGGAACTGTGCGAATTATCATGAACTCAGGTTCAGATAAGGGAGATAAGATGAAGCAGGCACTTCGTGTAACCTTAGGTTTTTTTGTACTGCTGTGGGCAGCGATGCTGCACGCGGAAGTACGCATTGAAATTACGCAGGGCGTGAACACCGCGCGCCCAATTGGTGTGGTGCCGTTCCAGTGGGCCGGTCCGGGCGCTGCACCTGAAGATATTGGTGGCATCGTCGCAGCAGACTTACGTAACAGCGGTAAATTCAACCCGCTGGATCGTTCTCGTCTGCCACAGCAGCCGACCAGCGCACAGGAAGTACAGCCTGCCGCGTGGAGCGCACTGGGTATTGATGCCGTGGTAGTCGGGCAGGTTACGCCGAACGCCGATGGCAGCTACCAGGTGGCTTATCAGCTGGTGGATACCGGTGGCGCACCGGGCACCGTGCTGGCGCAGAACTCCTACAAAGTCACCAAACAGTGGCTGCGCTATGCAGCGCATACCGCCAGCGATGAAGTGTTTGAGAAGCTGACCGGTATCAAAGGTGCGTTCCGTACCCGTATCGCCTATGTGGTGCAGACCAACGGCGGTCAGTTCCCGTACGAGCTGCGCGTGTCTGACTACGATGGTTACAACCAGTTTGTGGTACACCGTTCGCCGCAGCCGCTGATGTCACCGGCCTGGTCGCCAGACGGCAGCAAAGTGGCTTACGTGACCTTTGAAAGCGGTAAATCGGCGCTGGTGGTGCAGACGCTGGCCAACGGTGCTATCCGTCAGGTGGCTTCTTATCCGCGTCATAACGGTGCGCCGGCCTTCTCGCCGGACGGCTCTAAGCTGGCCTTCGCCCTGTCGAAAACCGGTAGCCTGAACCTGTACGTGATGGATCTGGCCTCTGGTCAGACGCGTCAGGTGACCGATGGCCGCTACAACAGCACCGAACCTACCTGGTTCCCGGACAGCCAGACGCTGGCTTACACTTCGGATCAGGCCGGTGCGCCACAGATTTACAAAGTTAACGTTAACGGCGGAACGCCACAGCGCATTACCTGGGAAGGGGCTCAGAACCAGGATGCGGATGTGTCATCTGACGGTAAAACGATGGTGATGATCAGCAGCGCCGGTGGCGCGCAGCACGTCGCCAAACAGGATCTGGAAACGGGAGCCGTTCAGACAATAACGGACACGTTCCTGGATGAGACGCCAAGTCTGGCTCCTAACGGCACGATGGTAATCTATAGCTCTACTCAGGGGATGGGTTCCGTGTTGCAGTTGGTTTCAACCGATGGGCGTTTCAAAGCGCGTCTTCCGGCAACTGATGGACAGGTCAAATTCCCTGCCTGGTCGCCGTATCTGTGATGCATCGCTCCCTCGCCTGGCGGGGGAGTAAAATGTATGGCAAACAAAATAATAGGATAAAGAAATGCAACTGAACAAAGTGCTGAAGGGTTTGATGCTGGCTCTGCCGGTTATCGCGGTAGCTGCATGTAGCTCTCACAAAAACAACAACAACGATCAGACCGGTATGGGTGCTGACGGTGCATACGGCGCTGGCGCTGGCCAGAACGGCAACATGTCTTCTGACGAGCAGGCGCGTCTGCAGATGCAGCAGCTGCAGCAGAACAACATCGTTTACTTCGGTCTGGACAAGTATGACGTGCAGTCTGAATACGCTCAGATGCTGGATCAGCACGCTGCTTTCCTGCGCAGCAACCCATCTTACAAAGTGACCATCGAAGGTCACGCGGATGAGCGCGGCACCCCAGAGTACAACATCGCCCTGGGCGAACGTCGTGCTAACGCCGTTAAAATGTACCTGCAGGGTAAAGGTGTGTCTGCTGACCAGATGTCTATCGTATCTTACGGTAAAGAGAAACCTGCTGTACTGGGCCACGACGAAGCGGCTTACGCTAAAAACCGTCGTGCCGTACTGGTTTACTAAGAGAATCACATGATTAGTAACTTCAGACTTCATCTGTTGAGTCTGTCGTTACTGGTTGGCGTAGCGGCCCCCTGGGCCGCTAATGCCCAGGCGTCAATCAGTAGCGTTGGCTCAGGCTCGGTCGAAGACCGTGTCACCACTCTTGAACGTATCTCCAATGCCCAGGCTCAGCTTCTGCAGCAGTTGCAGCAGCAGATGAGTGATAACCAAAGCGATATCGATTCGCTGCGCGGGCAGATCCAGCAGAACAGTTATCAGCTTAATCAGGTGATTGAGCGGCAGAAGCAGCTTTATCAGCAGATCGACAGTCTGAGCAGCAGTAATGGTGCGCAGGCCAGCGGTGGTGCGGATGCAGCAGCTGGTGCTGCAGCGGGAAACGCTGATGCGGGAAGCAGCAATACGGCTGCCGCTGCACCCGCACAAACCGGCGATGCCAACACCGATTACAACGCTGCCGTCGCGCTGATTCTTGAGAAGAAACAGTACGACCAGGCGATTACTGCGCTGCAGGCGTGGGTGAAGAAGTATCCGGACTCCACCTATCAGCCGAATGCCAATTACTGGCTGGGTCAGTTGTTTTACAACAAAGGCAAAAAGGACGATGCGGCCTACTATTTTGCCACTGTAGTTAAAAACTACCCGAAATCGCCAAAAGCGGCGGAAGCGCTGTTTAAGGTTGGGGTGATCATGCAGGAGAAGAACGATACAGCGAAAGCGAAAGCGGTCTATCAGCAGGTGATCAAACAATTCCCTAACTCTGAGTCTGCTAAGCAGGCACAAAAACGGCTCGCTGCGATGTAATTGCTGCAGTTAAGACCGGATTTCGTCTGATTTCTGGTCTTGCCGCATGAAAGGTAAGCAGTTGAGACATTTAGCGGAAAATAAGGGTTGCGCCCTCCCGCTAAATCAGTAATATATGCCGCCGTTGCCGGGACATATCTTAACAAGTATCGGCAGCACTGAAGATGGGTCGTTAGCTCAGTTGGTAGAGCAGTTGACTTTTAATCAATTGGTCGCAGGTTCGAATCCTGCACGACCCACCATCTCAAGCATTCAGTTTTGATGTCACTTCAGTTTGCTTCACAACCTTGATGGGTCGTTAGCTCAGTTGGTAGAGCAGTTGACTTTTAATCAATTGGTCGCAGGTTCGAATCCTGCACGACCCACCATCAAGTCGAAAGTTGTAAGCCACTTCCCGAGCGGGTCGTTAGCTCAGTTGGTAGAGCAGTTGACTTTTAATCAATTGGTCGCAGGTTCGAATCCTGCACGACCCACCAGTTATGTAGAAAGGCGCCCTAAAGGCGCCTTTTTGCTTTTTTACGAAGTTCGGTATGTTGCTTTGAGATCGTACTCAGGCCAGATAAGGCGGGGCGGATCGCAAAGGAACCTCACATCCCTGTGGATCGGCCTCGCCATCCATGGCTCGGACGCTTCGCTCCTCCGCACCTGCCTTTTCTGGCTGTCAGGCATTTCAGCTGCTTTAGTTTTGCAGCGCTTTCAGCAAGGCGCAGAGAGTTAATATGAAGCCGAAGGGTACGGAGCGGTGGAGTAAAGCTTCCGGCGCATGGACAAAAATGCCGGGAGCATTTTTGAACAACGCGTAGCGTTGGCCCACAAAGTGGGCGAGCCTCAGGGATGAGGCGAGTAAACCGCCGGCAGAGCCTACAGGGATGTATTTACGGCGACTTTACGCAACCGCTCCGTACCTTTTGGCTGAAAGCACTATTACAGTTATTCTGGCAACCACATCATGCCAAATCTCACTACCGCTTTTCCGGCGTCAGGCTCTTCCAGATATGCTGCACCGCGTAACTGCGCCATGGGCGCCACACCTGCGACATCTGCTCTGCGACCTTTGCGCTCACGCCGCCGAGATTATTGCGGATCGCAATGTCCTCTTTCGGGAAGGCATCCGGCCAGCGCAGGGCGCGCATGGCGATATAACTCGCTGTCCATGGCCCGACACCCTTCAGCGCCAGCAACTGCTGCTGCACCACGTCCGGATTAACCGCGCCATTGAAGCGCAGCGCTCCTGAGGCGCAGGCCCCGGCCAGTGCCTGGATCGCCTGCGCGCGGGCGCTCACAATGCCGAGGCTGGCGATATCATCCAGGGTGGCAGCAGCCAGTGATTCGGCCTCTGGCGGTAAGCGGGAGAGCGCAGGCCACGGTGTGGTGAGGGGCGCGCCAAAACGCTCCGCCACGCGACTGCTCAGCGTCGTCGCGGCTTTCACCGTCACCTGCTGGCCGAGGATGGCGCGGACCGCCAGCTCGAAGCCGTCAAAGGCACCAGGAACGCGCAAACCTGGATAGCGTGCCAGACTCGCAGCTAATAGCGGATCCTGGCTGAGCTGCTCGCTGATGCGCTGTGGCTGGGCATCCAGATCAAACAGATCGCGCAAGCGGCGCAGCAGGGCAGGCAGCACCGGCGTCAGCGTGGTAGTAAATTGCACCTTCAGCGCCTGCTTTTCCGGCAAATGGCTAATGCGCACCCAGCCACGACACTGACCGAGCGCCACAGTACGATGATAAACGCCCTCGCTGACCCACTCGACTTGCTTCATCACGCGCTGTTGCAGGAAATCGAGGATGGCGTCCCAGTCACAAGGAGGCCGGTAGCTGAGGCGCAGTTCGGCGCTCTCCTGCTCACCATTCAGGGTTTCCGTCTGAATCTGCTTACGCAGACGCGATGGCGTCATGCGATAGCGAGCCTGAAACACGTCGTTAAAACGGCGCAGACTGCGAAAACCGCTGGCATAGGCAATTTCGGTCACCGGCAATGCGGTTTCAGTCAGTAGCTGCTTCGCCAGCAGCATGCGCCGGGTTTGCCGCAATTCAAGCGGCGACACGCCCAGCTCCTGCTGAATCACCCGTCTTAGCTGGCGTTCACTCAGGTCAAACTCGCTGGCGATCTCAGCCAGTGTCTCCTGTTCTTCCAGTAAGCCTTCTTCGATACGGCGAATCAGCCGGTCGGCGATGCGATGATGGCTATCGACCGGTGCCGAACCAGGTGCCAGCTCGGGACGACAGCGCAGGCAGGGGCGAAAGTGCGCCTTTTCAGCTGCTTCGGCACTGGTGAAAAACAGGCAGTTCTTCTGCATCGGCGCTTTCACCGGACAGATCGGACGGCAGTAAATACCGGTGGAGGTCACGCCGACAAAAAACACCCCGTCGAAACGGCTGTCGCGCGCCGTCAGCGCCTGATAGGCAATTTCAGGATCAAACATCATCGTCTCCGGCAAATAAACACCATCGTCGCCCAGGTGCGGATGGAAAACTGGCTGCTTTCGGACAGCTAACCAGTTTATGCTCATGGCCGAAAACAGCCAGTTTCGCCGCGCAAAAGTGCGATAATCATCCGCATAGCCCATGCCGGAGGTGCAACATGTATCACGCTAAAATCATTACCACGCCCGTCGGAGAACTGACGCTCATTGCCACGGATCGCGGTCTGTCAGCCATTTTATGGGAAAACGAAGGTGCGCAGCGCGTGCCGCTGAAACCGATCGCGCGCAACGACCAGCATCCGATTCTTTGTGAGGCCGAACGGCAGCTGCGTCAGTACTTTGCTGGCGAGCGCCAGCAGTTTGACATGCCGTACGACACCGTTGGCACTGCGTTTCAGAAAAAGGTCTGGCAGGCGCTGCTCACCATTCCGTTTGGTGAAACCCGCAGCTATCTGCAAATCGCGGAGCAGATCGGCAACCCGAAAGCGGTACGTGCCGTCGGGGCTGCCAACGGTAAAAATCCATTGTCGATCATGGCGCCCTGTCATCGGGTTATCGGCAGCAACGGTAAGCTCACCGGCTTTGCTGGCGGCCTGGCGGTAAAAGCGTTTCTGCTTGAGCTGGAAAGCCCACAACAGGCGCAGGCCGGCGCGCAGCTGGTACTTCCCGCATAAAAATCACACGACAGGCTCGGTGTAATCCGCTATTGTGTTTAGCATATAAAACACGATGGCGGATTTAATGCCGCATCATCGTCCTGATGGGCGATTTTGTTAAATCGATAAAACGAGAGCCGTGTCATGAGTGCAATGTTAGATGCTGAAAGCGCCATTTATCCCTTCCCGCCGAAACCGGCGCGCCTCAGCCCGCAGGAAAAAGCCGGTTACATCGAAGAAATTAAACGTCTGCTCAAAGCACGCGATGCGGTGATGGTGGCGCATTACTACACCGATCCGGAAATCCAGGCGCTGGCCGAAGAGACCGGCGGCTGCGTGGCGGATTCTCTCGAGATGGCGCGCTTTGGCAGCCAGCATCCGGCGCAAACGCTGCTGGTGGCCGGCGTCCGTTTCATGGGCGAAACCGCCAAAATCCTTAGCCCGGAAAAAACCGTGCTGATGCCCACGCTGCAGGCGGAGTGCTCGCTTGACCTTGGTTGCCCGATTGACGAATTTAACCGCTTCTGCGATGCGCATCCGGATCGGACTGTGGTGGTGTATGCCAACACGTCGGCGGCGGTAAAAGCACGCGCCGATTGGGTGGTGACGTCCAGCATTGCGGTTGAGCTGATTGAACACCTCGACAGTCGCGGTGAGAAAATCATCTGGGCACCGGACCGCCACCTGGGCCGCTACGTCACGCAGCAAACCGGCGCTGATGTGCTGTGCTGGCAGGGGGCCTGCATCGTGCATGATGAGTTTAAAACCCAGGCGCTGCAGCGCATGAAAGCGCTCTATCCTGACGCGGCGGTGCTGGTGCATCCGGAGTCACCGCAGGCGATTGTCGAACTGGCCGATGCGGTCGGTTCCACCAGCCAGTTGATTCAGGCCGCCAAAACGCTGCCGCATCCGCAGATGATTGTGGCGACCGATCGCGGCATCTTTTACAAAATGCAGCAGGCGGTACCGGATAAAGAGTTACTGGAAGCGCCTACCGCAGGCGAAGGGGCGACCTGCCGCAGCTGCGCGCACTGCCCGTGGATGGCGATGAATGGCCTGCAGGCTATCGCTGAAGGACTGGCACACGGCGGCGAGCAGCATGAAATTCACGTCGATGCGGCACTGCGCAAGGCAGCGTTGCTGCCGCTCAACCGCATGCTAGACTTTGCAGCACAACTCAAACTTACGCTGAAAGGGAACGCCTGAGGCGGTTTTCATACAGGTGCAGATGATGGACTTCTTTAGCACACACAATATCCTGGTTCACATTCCGATTGGCGTCGGCGGCTACGATCTGTCATGGATTGAGGCGATCGGTACGCTGGCCGGCCTGCTGTGTATCTGGCTCGCCAGCCAGGAAAAAATTATCAACTATCTGTTTGGGCTGATTAACGTCACGCTGTTTGCGGTGATTTTCTTTCAGATTCAGCTGTATGCCAGCCTGCTGCTGCAGCTGTTCTTCTTTGTTGCCAATGTGTACGGCTGGTACGCGTGGAGCCGGCAGACCAGCAGCCATGAAGCGGCGCTGAAAATCCGCTGGCTGCCGCTGCCGAAAGCCATCGGCTGGGGCGCCGCCTGCGTGATCGCCATTGCGCTGATGACGCGCTATATCGACCCGGTATTCGCTTTCCTCACGCGCACCGCGGTGGGCCTGATGCAGTCGCTCGGTCTTAACGTGGTGATGCCGCAGCTGCAGCCGGATGCCTTCCCGTTCTGGGATTCCTGCATGATGGTGCTGTCGATTGTGGCGATGATCCTGATGACGCGCAAATACGTCGAGAACTGGCTGCTGTGGGTGGTGATCAACGTTATCAGCGTGATGATCTTTGCGCGTCAGGGCGTGTATGCCATGGCGCTGGAGTACGCCATCCTGACGCTGATCGCGCTGAACGGCACGCGCCTGTGGATGCAGAGCGCACGGGAACAGGGTTCGCGCGCGCTGTCCCATTAGTAGTGGTGATGCGCGTGGCCTTCCAGCGCTGCGTGCTCGTGCTGCATGCCGCTCTCCTCGCATAACTCGCAGTCCGGGCCGACGCAGGGCTGATACTCCATCTGCACCGTGGCATGGGCGATCTGATAATGCTGGTGCAGATACTGATGAATACGTCGCAGCAGGCCGTCGTGATCGTACGGCGGAATCACCTGCACGTGCAGCGTCAGTACCGGCTTTTCGCCCACCTGCCACACATGCACATGATGCACATTGCGCACTTCATCAATGTGACGCGTCAGCGCCCGCGCCAGCTTATCCACGTCGATATGCGTCGGTGCGCCTTCCAGCAGCTCGTGCAGGCTTTCGCGCAGCAGCGCCCAGCCGCTGCGCACCACCAGCAGCGCCACCAGCAGCGACAGAATCGGATCGATCGGCGTCCAGCCGGTCAGCATGATGATCACCGCTGCCACGATTGCGCCCACCGAACCCAGCAGGTCGCCCAGCACGTGCAGCGCGGCGGCACGCACGTTGAGATTCTTCTCTTCGCTGCCGCGGTGCAGCAGCCAGAACGACAGCAGATTCGCCAGCAGGCCGGCAATGGCGATGCCGAGCATCAGGCCGCCTTCGATCGGCTCAGGCTGATAAAAACGGCGCAGCGCTTCCCATATGATCAGGACGGTAATCACCAGCAGCGCGATGGCGTTCACAAACGCTGCCAGCGTGGTAAGACGCAGCAAGCCAAAGGTGTGACGCGCATTCGGTTTGCGCCGGGCGAACTGCACGGCCAGCAGCGCCATCAGCAGCGCGGCAGCGTCGGTGAGCATATGTCCGGCATCGGCCAGCAGCGCCAGCGATCCGGACACCAGTCCGCCGATGACCTCGGCAACCATAAACAGCGCGGTGACGCCAAACGCGGCGGCGAGACGCGTGCGGTTGCCGCCGTGCTCACTGTGAGAATGAGTGTGTGCCATAACGTTCCAGTTGGTTAAGTAGCCTGTTCGTTAATGATATCAGTAAATTGAGATTATCACGGTCAGGCTGATGCTGTTTTGCCGCGTCGGCCAGCTGCTGGCAGCGGGCGGCTACGTCGTCAATGCCGAGCATCAGCCAGCTGCCTTTCAGGCGGTGCGCCGCGCGCGCCAGCTGGGGCCAGTCTGCGGCCGCGCTGGCCTGCAGCAGCGCATCACGATCCTGCTGCAGCGTACGCTGCAGGGTGTGGCAAATACGCGGGATGAAAGCCGGATTGTGCTGCGCCAGAATCTGCAGGCTGTCCGGCAACACCTGCAACGGATCGCGCACCGCCTGCGCCAGCAGCGGGGCAATATCCCGCAGAGTCACCGGCTTGACCAGCTGCGCTTCGTGCGCCTGCAGCGGCAGTTTCAGCAGCTGTACGTCGGCAGAGCACAGTATGCGCAGCGCAGGCTGCTCGCGCTGGCGCTGACGGCGGCGCAGGATGCGCAGCAGCGTCAGGCCATCCGGGCGCGGCATCATCTGGTCAATAAACAGCACATCAAACGGCTGCTGCGCATCGGCCCGCAGCAGTTCGCGACCATCCTCAAACACCGCCGCAGTAATGCCAAAGCTCGCCAGCTGCTGCTGCATCACCAGCAGATTGGTCGGGTGATCGTCGACAATCGCCACGCGTAGCTGCGGATAGTGCGGCCAGTGCGTGGCGTCATCCGCCGCCGTCGCCGCACAGGGTTCCAGCGGCAGGCGCACGCTTACCGTGGTGCCCTGCTGCGGTGCGGAGTGCAGCGACAGCGTGCCGCCCATGCGCTGTACAATCTCGCGACAGATAAACAGCCCGAGGCCGCTGCCCTGCACCGCATGGCGCTTGCCCGACGGCGCCTGATACCACGGTTCAAACAGCTGCGCCTGCTCGCTGAGCGGAATGCCGCTGCCGCTGTCGCTCACCGTCAGCGCGATATCCCCGGTGACCGCCAGCGTCAGGCGGATTTCGCCGTGGCGGGTAAATTTCAGCGCATTGGCCACCAGATTGTTCACCACCTGCTGCAGGCGATCGCTGTCGAGCATCACGCTGGCCGGCAGCGGGGTCAGCGCCGCTACGTGCAGCTGTGGCCCGCCATCGCGCATCAGCGGGTGGTAAAACTGCTGTTGCTGCTGTAGCCACAACCTGAGATCGAGCGGGCGCGGCGTCAGGCGGAAGCTGTGATTCTCGATGCGCGCATGATCCTGCAGGTCGTTCAGCAGCGTCATCAGCGACCGTGCGCTGCTGTGCATCAGATCGAGCCGCGCGCTCGGATGCTGCTGCTGCTCCAGCTCCAGCAGACCCAGAATCGCCTGCATCGGCGTGCGCAGCTCGTGGCTGGCGGTGGCGAGAAACTGGCTTTTAGCGGCGTTGGCACGCTCCGCCTGCTCGCGCTGTAACCGCTCACGCCGCTGCTGCAGATAACGGCGCAGCAGCAATACCAGCAACAACAGGATGATCACGGCGGCCGCAATCAAAATCAGCAGCGGCACATTGCGCATCGTCATGGTGGTGCCGGGCTGCGGCGGCTGCGACCAGCTGACGCGCATCTGGTTCAGCGTATCCGCCGGAATCTGCTGCAGCGCATGGTCGAGCAGGGCGCTCAGCTGTGGCTGCTGTGCGCTCACCTGCGGCGCCAGCGGCCAGGCGATATCGCTGGCCACAAACGCGAGATGCACGCGGTTGCCCTCATGGCTGGCCATGCGCCAGCGCGCCGACAGCACGTTATCCACCACTGCATCAATCTGGCCAGTGTTGAGGGCCTGCCACAGCTGGGCGCGATCGTCGAACAGCTGGGGCGCGATCTCAGCCGGAAGCAGACGCTGCGCCAGATCGCCACGCAGCACGCCGACGCGCTGAGCGTGCAGCGCGGACCAGTCCATCGGCTGCCTGTCGGACAGCGTGTAAATGCCCCAGATGGCGCGCCACACCGGCAGCGCGGTGCGGTTAGCATCGTCCCCGTACAGCGGCTGTAACAGGTTGAGCATCACCTGCTGCTGCTGCAACAGACTGGCGGCCTGCTGCGGATTATTGACCCAGCGCGGCGTGAAACGCAGACCGGTGCTCTGGCTCAGCGCGTTAAGCAGGTCAATCCCGAAGCCGCGCGCGTTGCCGCTGGCATCGCGATAGCTCCACGGCGCGTTATCGCTCTCGGCGGCATAAGGAATGGCATCCTGCTGCGCCAGCCACTGTTTCTCTTCGCCCGTCAGCATCAGGGTCTGCGTATCCTGATAGCGCAGCAGCGGTGGACTCCAGCGCTGCTGCACGCGGTTGCTGAACTCCGCTGGCAGCAAACGCAGCTGGCGGTTGAGCCAGGCAATCAGCGCCGGATCGCGCGTCAGTGCGCGCAGCGACAGCTCGCCGGCACCGGGATCGGCGGTGATTTGATAAATCTGTCCCTGCTGCAGCTGGCTGAGCAGGAAACCGGCGCTGGCTTCATCGGCCACCAGATAGTCACTTTGCTGGTTCAGCAGCGCATACAGCGCCTGTAAATTGCCGGGCAGCGTCTGCCAGCGGTGGCGATGTGCAAAGGTTTGCGGCAGCTGCGCCAGCGTGTCGGCGGCGATGGTCAGCTGAGCGTTATCACTGTTGAACATCACCGCGCGCTGATTGTCGCGATTGCGGTAGATGCGCATCGGGCTGGTGAACCAGCTCTCGCTGGTCAGTACGTCGGCGGGCAGATCGCGCTGGCGGGTGCTCAGCACCATATCCACGTCGCCACGCTGCAGCGCCGCCAGCTGGGCGGCAAAGTCAGGGTAACCGTGCAGGCTGAATGTGCTGCCGCTCAGCTGGCTGAGGGCGCTGAGATAGTCGGCATCAATGCCCCAGATGCGATCGCCGATGCGCATCGCCCAGGGCGCGCTGTTTTGCGCCGGCACCGCCACGCGCAGCACCGATCCCGGCCACGGCTCGGCGTGCGGTGCGGGCATCATGGCGGGCAGCATTACGCTGCTGGCGGGCTGCAATCCGGCGCGCGCCAGCAGACTGAAAAACAGCGCGAACAGCAGCAGCCAGCGTTTCACTGCTGCGCTTTCCACAGTTCTGCCAGCTCGACCACCGACTGCACGCCGGTCTTCTCGAGGATGTTTTTCTTGTGGGTACTGACGGTTTTGTTGCTGATGTGCAGCTGTTCGCCAATCTGAATATTCGACAGCCCGCGCACCAGCAGCGCCACAATCTGCTGCTCTTTCTCGGTGAGCGGTAGCGCAATGCGCTCCGGCAGCGGCGGAAACGCCTGCTGGCCGCCCAGCACCGCCAGAATCGCGCTCAGCAACTGCGCCATGCTTTGACTCTTCACCACATAGCCGGCCGCCCCGAGCGAGGCGGCGCTGAGCAGCGTGTGGCGGCTCTGCTGGGCCGAGTAGATCAGCACCGGACACTGCGGATGGCGCGCACGCAGACGGCGCAACAGCTCCAGACCATCGCTATCCGGCAGGCCGATATCCAGCACAATCAGGTCAATATGATGCTGTTGCAGTAGCTGGCGCGTCTGGGCTTCGTCACCGGCGGCGTAGAGCTGTAATGGAATAGGGGCGTTGAGGCAGGCCGCTTCCAGCGCGACTTCAACTAAAGGGTGATCATCGATAAGCAGCAGCGCGGCCATGAAACAGTTCCTGTGAATTTCATAGCGTTAGCATAGCGGAAATAGGGCAGGGGAAAAACAACAGGGCGAGCCGAAGCTCGCCCTGCATCACGCTCCGCGAGGATTACTGCGTGGTGCCGTCAGTTTTGTGTTTAACGTGACCACCGCCTTCCTTGGTTTCAACTTTCTTGTTCATATCTGGGCAGCGACCATCTTTACACATGGTATTTTTGTGTTCCTGGCTGGCCGACATATTGCCGGAGCTGGTACCGGAAGTCGCGGCACCGTTGGTGTTCATGCTGCCATTATTAATGTTGCTATTGTCGACATTATTTGGCGGCAGATTCTCTTTCGCGCCGCCTGCGGCTGCGCCGGCTTCTGCTGACGCATTCGCCTGGCCGTTGTTGTTATCCGCAGCCAGTGCTGCGCCGCTGCCCAAAGTCATCGCTGCCGTCAGAAAAATCAATGCAAACTTATTCATCATTATGCTCCTGTAATAAATGGATAGTTGCCGCGTGACACCCGCTGGTGCTGTTTGACGAAAAAAGCGTGCCGCGACGGAATTTAATTCCGTCATGAGTGTTCGGCATGAATATAAATAGCGAAAGCACCTCATTCCTCAGTGCTTACGTTTAAAAAGCTTAGTTCATAAACGAATAAATGCAAATCTGAGCGAGCCATTGGCGCACAGGACATAATTTACACCTGGTGCCTGAAGGGATACATTGGACGGGTTGCGCCCGGCGTACGCAGGGCCAGAAATTTGAATGGAATAAGTATGGATTACCAGAACGACGATTTACGTATCAGAGAGATCAAAGAGTTACTGCCCCCTGTTGCGCTGCTGGAAAAATTCCCCGCCACCGATAACGCTGCTCAAACCGTTGCCCAGGCCCGCCAGGCCATTCACCGCATTCTGCACGGTGAAGATGACCGCCTGCTGGTTGTGATTGGGCCATGCTCCATCCACGATACGCAGGCTGCCAAAGAGTATGCCGCTCGCCTGCTGACGTTGCGCGAGGAGCTGAAGGGTGAGCTGGAAGTGGTGATGCGCGTGTACTTTGAAAAACCGCGTACCACGGTGGGCTGGAAAGGGCTGATCAACGATCCTTACATGGACGGTAGCTTCCAGATTAACGACGGCCTGCGCCTGGCGCGTAAGCTGCTGGTGGATATCAACGACACCGGACTGCCGGCTGCCGGTGAGTTCCTCGACATGATCACGCCGCAATACATGGCGGATTTGATGAGCTGGGGCGCGATTGGTGCGCGTACTACCGAATCGCAGGTGCACCGCGAGCTCTCCTCCGGGCTCTCCTGTCCGGTCGGCTTCAAAAATGGCACTGACGGCACCATTAAAGTGGCGATCGATGCCATCGGTGCTGCCAGCGCGCCGCACTGCTTCCTGTCGGTCACCAAATATGGTCATTCGGCGATTGTCGAAACCAGCGGCAATGAAGATTGCCACATCATTCTGCGCGGCGGCAAAGAGCCGAACTACAGTGCGGAACACGTTGCGGCGGTGAAAACCGGGCTGGAAAAAGCGGGCCTGCGCCCACAGGTGATGATCGATTTCAGCCACGCCAACAGCAGCAAGCAGTTCCAGCGTCAGATGGTGGTGGCCGCAGACGTGGCGCAGCAGATTGCCGGCGGCGAGCAGGCGATTACCGGCGTGATGATTGAGAGCCACCTGGTGGAAGGCAACCAGAGCCTCGACAGCGGCAAACCGCTGGTGTACGGCCAGAGCGTCACCGACGCCTGTATTGGCTGGGACGACACGGAAAAAGCGCTGCGTCAGCTGGCGCAGGCGATCAAAACCCGTCGCGGCTAACGGCAGCGCACGGCATAAAAAAGGCCAGACTCGCGTCTGGCCTTTTGCGTTTCAGCGTGAACTTACTTCGCTTTACCCTGGTTAGCAACGGCGGCGGCTTTCGCTGCGATCTCGTCGGCATCACCCAGATAGTAATGTTTGATTGGCTTGAAGTTCTCGTCGAACTCATACACCAGCGGTACGCCGGTTGGGATGTTCAGTTCGAGGATCTCATCTTCGCTCATGTTATCGAGGTATTTCACCAGCGCGCGCAGTGAGTTACCGTGCGCGGCAACGATCACTTTCTCACCGCTCTTGATGCGCGGCAGAATGCTTTCGTTCCAGAATGGGATCACGCGATCGATGGTCAGTGCCAGGCTTTCGGTGGTCGGCAGCTGCGCGTCGGTCAGGGATTTGTAGCGCGGGTCGTGGCCCGGGAAACGCTCGTCGTTACGATCCAGCTCTGGCGGCGTAACGGCGAAGCCGCGGCGCCACTGTTTCACCTGATCGTCGCCGTATTTGGCGGCGGTTTCCGCTTTGTCCAGACCCTGCAGCGCACCGTAGTGACGCTCGTTCAGACGCCAGGTTTTCTCGACCGGCAGCCAGGCCTGATCCAGCTCATCCAGCACGTTCCACAGAGTGTGGATGGCACGCTTCAGCACTGAGGTGTAGGCAAAATCAAACACGAAACCTTCTTTTTTCAGCAGCTGACCGGCTGCTTTGGCTTCGGTGCGACCCTTGTCGGACAGATCCACGTCGTACCATCCGGTGAAGCGGTTTTCCTGATTCCACTGGCTTTCGCCGTGGCGCACCAGAACCAGCTTAGTTACGGCCATAGCTTTACTCCTTAATGCTTAATGTTTCGATGATGATAGAAACCGGCTGCGGCCGCTGATTTCAGCGGCACACTGATAGCGCCATACCATAGCGGAAAACAGCGCACGGCGTAAGCCTGTCGGCACCGCAGTGCGCGTTTTTCAACCGGCGCTTAGTGCGGGGTGAAGCGATAACGCGTCACGGAGTGCCATGTGTCGCCGGGCTGCAGCCAGCAATCAGGCTGCGGCCACTCGCTATGGTTGGGCGAATCCGGTAAAAACTCACTCTCCAGAGCGATGCCCTGGAAAGCAGTATAGCTGCCCTGTTCACGGGCGCGCGTTCCCTCCAGATAGTTGCCGGAGTAGAACTGCAGCGCCGGCGCGGCGGTGAACACGCTCACGCTAAGTTTGTCGTCCGCTGACCACAGCTGCGCAGCAGGCTGGCTGCTGTCACCGGCGGTGGTGAGCAGAAACGCGTGATCGTAACCTTTCACCGCGCGCTGATCGTCGTCGGCCAGGAACTCATCCGCCACGCGTTTCGGCTGGCGGAAATCAAAGCTGGTACCGTCTACCGCTTTCAGCGGCGCATTGGGAATGCCTGCGCTGTCCACCGGCAGATAACGATCGGCCTGCAGTTGTAAGCGATGCTGGCGCGCGTCGCCATGATGCGCATCAAGGTTGAAGTAAGCATGGTTGGTCAGGTTGACCGGACAGGCCTGATCGGTCTGAGCTTCATAGCGAATCGACAGGCAGTTATCGTCATCGAGCTGATAAATTACATCGGCAATCAGATTGCCGGGGTAGCCCTGGTCGCCGTCCGGCGAATCAAGACGATAGTGCACTTCGCTGTCGCTCTGGCTGAGGATCTGCCAGCGGCGCTTGTCGAAACCCTGCGGCCCGCCGTGCAGCTGGTGCGGACCCTGATTGGCCGCCAGCAGCCGGTTAAGTGGCTTTAGCTCAGCGAAGGCGATGCGGTTCGCGTAACGCCCGATGGTGGCACCGAGATAAGCATCCTGATGCAGATAGTCGGACGGCGTGGCGCAGCCGAGCAGCGCTTCGCGCACGCTGCCGTCCTGCATCGGCACGCGCGCCGACAGCCAGGTGGCGCCCCAGTCCATAAAGGTGGCGACCATGCCGTTGCGGTTGCGCAGCACGGTGATGCGCCACGGCTGGCCGTCCGGCGCATGAGAGTTGACGTCGCTTACCATTGGCCGGCTCCTGCTGAGGCTTTGCACACGTAAAAGGTCTCTTTAATGCCGGTCTGCGCTTCGTACTGCTGCGCCACCGCCGCTTTCACCTGATCGACCAGATCGGTTGGCATCAGGGCGACAATACAGCCACCGAAGCCGCCGCCGGTCATACGCACGCCGCCGCGCGGGCCGATCTCCGCTTTGACGATCTCCACCAGCTGGTCGATGGGCGCGACGGTAATCTCAAAATCGTCGCGCATTGAGGCGTGCGAGGCGGCCATCAGCTCACCCATGCGTTGCAGATCGCCGCTGCTCAGCGCGTCCGCCGCTTCCAGCGTCCGGGCATTTTCGGTGATCACGTGACGCACGCGTTTGGCCACCAGCGGATCGAGCTGCTGTTCTGCCGCCGCAAACTCCTCCAGCGTCACGTCGCGCAGCGCCTTTTTGTTAAAGAAGCGCGCACCGGTTTCGCACTGCTCGCGGCGGGTATTGTATTCGCTGCCCACCAGATTACGGCGGAAGTTCGAGTTGATGATCACCACCGCGACATCCTCCGGCATGGATACGGCGCGCGTGCCCAGCGTGCGGCAGTCCAGCAGCATGGCGTGATCCTGCTGGCCGAGCGCTGAAATCAGCTGATCCATGATGCCGCAGTTGCAGCCAACAAACTGGTTCTCCGCTTCCTGCCCGTTAACGGCAATCGCTGCGCCGTCGAGCTTCAGCTGATACAGCTGCTGGAACACGGTGCCCACCGCCACCTCCAGAGAGGCGGACGAGCTGAGACCGGCACCCTGCGGCACATTGCCGCTGATCACCATATCCACGCCGCCAAAGCTGGCGTCGCGCTGCTGCAGATGTTTCACCACGCCGCGCACGTAATTGGCCCACATCGGTTCGCTGAGCGGCTCAATCGGCGCATCCAGCGAGAAGCTATCCTGCTGATTGTCGTAATCCACCGCCACCACGCGCACCTGGCGATCGTCGCGGCGGGCGCAGGCAATCACGGTCTGATAATCGATAGCGCAGGGCAGCACGAAGCCGTCGTTGTAATCGGTATGCTCGCCGATCAGGTTCACCCGGCCCGGTGCCTGAATGCTGTGGCTCGGCGCGTAGCCGAAGGTGTCAGCGAAAACCTGTTGAGTGATCGATTTTAAAGACATTTATTGTTCCTCGCGGAAATGGATAGCGCTGACAGAGCGCAGACGTTCTGCTGCCTGTTCCGCCGTTAAATCACGTTGGGTCTCGGCCAGCATCTCGTAGCCAACCATAAATTTTCGTACCGTCGCGGAGCGCAGCAGCGGGGGATAGAAGTGCGCGTGCAGCTGCCAGTGATCGTTAGCTTCGCCGTTGAACGGCGCGCCGTGCCAGCCCATCGAATAGGGGAACGAGCACTGGAACAGATTGTCGTAACGGCTGGTGAGCTGCTTGAGCGCCAGCGCCAGATCGGTGCGCTGCGCCTCGCTGAGATCGGTAATGCGTTTCACGTGCGTTTTCGGCAGCAGCAGAGTTTCAAACGGCCAGGCCGCCCACCACGGCACTACCGCCAGCCAGTGATCGGTTTCAACCACGGTACGGCTGCCGTCCTGCAACTCGCGCGTTACGTAATCCACCAGCAGCGGCGTACCTTTATCAGCAAAGTAGCGGCGCTGGTTGTCATCCTCTTTTTGCGCTTCATTCGGCAGAAAACTGTTGGCCCACACCTGACCGTGCGGATGCGGATTCGAGCAGCCCATGGCTGCGCCTTTGTTTTCGAACACCTGCACCCACGGATAGTGCTGACCGAGTTCAGCGGTCTGCTCCTGCCAGGTACGCACGATGTCCTGCAAGTTGTGCAACGGCAGTTCGGGCAGGGTTTTGCTGTGATCCGGTGAGAAGCAGATCACCCGGCTGGTACCGCGCGCGCCTTCACAGCGCATCAGCACATCATCGCTCTGCGGCGCGTCCGGCGTATCGGTCATCAGCGCGGCAAAGTCATTGGTGAATACGTAAGTGCTTTTGTAATCGGGATTTTTGTCGCCGGTGATACGGGTGTTACCGGCGCACAGGAAGCAGTCCGGATCGTGTGCGGGCAGTTGCTCCAGCGCCGGCGTCTCCTGCGCACCCTGCCACGGACGTTTGGCGCGATGCGGTGACACCAGCACCCATTGATCGATCAACGGGTTATAGCGGCGATGCGGATGATCGACCGGGTTAAATTTTTGCATAACAAGTCCTGGTAATCGGCAAACAGAAGAAAATCACTGCCTTCAACGTAGCATAACGGTGGCGCTGAAAGCGTGATCCAGTCTGGATAAATGGTATCGTTTACACAAGGTGACGATTCTCATTTTGTGGGTTTATGCGCAGCGTTTGCTGAATAATGCGGCAGGCTAGTGGTAGCGGTTACATTTTTAGGGGAAGAAATCTTTCAGGTGCGTACTGTTGCTGCCGGGCCGCCATGGATGGCGACCCGCTCATCAATGAAAACTAACGCAACGCCTCCTGCTGATAAGCATAGCCCGCGCCCTGTTTTACAAAACTCAGGCGGTGGGTGATGCACTGCGGCGCGTCTTCGGCGTGGTGGGACACAAACATCAGCTGAGTACGGCCTTCGCCGATCAGCACATCAACAAAGCGGCGCACCAGCTGGCGGTTAATGGGATCGAGCCCCTGCAGTGGCTCATCCAGGATTAACAGCGTCGGGTGCTTCACCAGCGCGCGCGCAATCAGCACCAGCCGCTGCTGGCCCCACGACAGGCTATGAAACGGCGCATCGGCCAGCGCATTGTCCATGCCGAGCAGCGCCAGCCACTGGCGCGCCAGCGCTTTCTGCCGATCCGATACCGCCTGATACAGACCGATCGAATCAAAAAAGCCTGAGAGGATCACCGTACGCACGTTACAGCTGACGCGGTAATCCAGATGCAGGCTGCTGCTGACGTAACCGATATGCTGCTTGATGTCCCAGATGGTTTCACCGCTGCCGCGGCGAATACCAAACAACGTTAAATCATTGCTGTAGCCCTGCGGATGATCGCCGGTGACCAGGCTGAGCAGGGTCGATTTACCCGCGCCGTTGGGGCCGATGATCTGCCAGTGCTCGCCGGGATTGACCTGCCAGTTCAGGCCGTCGATCACCGCGTGATCGTTATACGACACCACGCCGTTGCGCAGAATAACGCGCGGCGCATCTGCCGCCAGCTGCGGCAGCTGATCCGGCTGGTCCGGCTCCGGCAGCGCCATGCCCTGCAGGCGTTCGCTGTGCGCCAGCTGCGCCACCAGCGCTTCGGCGAGAATCGCCTGGCGCGCGCCCACGTGCGTCAGCGTGCACTCCGCCAGCACGCCGACCTGCTGGACAAAATCCGGTATATCGTCAAAGCGGTTCAGCACCAGCACCACGGTGTAGCCGTCGCGATGCAGCTGATGCAGCGTATCGGCAAGACTGGCGCGCGATGCCACATCCAGACCATCAAAAGGTTCGTCGAGGATCAGCAAATCCGGCTGCGCCATCAGCGCCTGACACAGCAGCGTTTTGCGCGTTTCGCCGGTAGAAAGGTATTTGAAGCGGCGAGTCAGTAAAGCGCTGATGCCAAACTGCTGGGCCAGCACCTGCGCCCGCGCCTCATCCTTTACTTCATCCTGAATGATCTCCAGCGCGGTGCGGCCGGTGTCATCTTCGCCTTCACTCAGCAGATCGGTGTTGTTGCGCTCCCACTCCTGCGTCACCAGCTGTTGTAGCTGCTCCAGCGACAGACGGGTGCGGCGCTGAAAATCCTGCCGCAGTTCGCCCTTTGCCGCCGTCAGCTCGCCGGACAGCGCGCGCGCCAGCGAAGATTTACCGCTGCCGTTGGCACCGACAAAGGCCCAGCTTTCGCCGCTGTGCAGGGTCAAGTCCGGCAGGGTCAGGGTACGGCTATCGCTCAGGTGAAATATGCCTTGCGAAATTTGCAATGAGGCCATGATTTGTTCCGTTTTCTGCATCAAGTCGCTCAGTTGTAGCGAGCCAGCGAAATGAAGTCAAATCATGGCGGCCAGATCAGAGCAGTGTGGCGATGATGGCGTGTTCTGCATTAAAACAGGCGGTCACGGCGCTGCCGGGCTGCAGATTATGCTGGCGAAGTGCCTGGCTGGGGACGGTGGCGCACAACATTTCACCGCCCGTCAGCGCAATCAGCACTTCACTCTGCGTCTCGCCGGGTTCGATGGTGTGGACAACGCCCGGCAGCTGATTATCGCCCTCGGCGGCGTCAGGTGTCAGGCGGATCCACGGCGCTTTGATCAGCACCAGCACCTCTTTACCGCTGTCGAGCTGCAGCCGCTCCGCGCTGCGTTCGGTCAGGGCCACCTGCAGCCGCGTCACGCCGTCGTTCAGCAGTATCTCAACATGCTGCTGCACCTGCTGACGATCGCGCGCCTGCACCGTGCCAAATAGCTGGTTGCGCGCGCTGGTTTGCAGGGAAAAGCGGGCGATCGCCGCCAGCAGGCTGTCGAGCGGCAGGCTGTCGTTTTGCAGCACGTCAAAGGCTTTTTGCTGGATCTGCTCCATCAATTGAAACAGTTGAATCAATCGCTCGCCGTAGCGCGTCAGCCGCGCACCACCGCCGCCTTTGCCGCCGGTCGCGCGTTCGACCAGCGTCTGATCCGCCAGCTGATTCATCTCATTGATGGCGTCCCAGGCGCTTTTATAGCTGATGCCCGCCAGTCTGGCGCCCTGGCTGATGGAGCCGGTTTCCTGCACGCGCCTGAGCAGTTCGATACGGCGCGGATCGGCAAACAGTTTCTGCTGAAGACGGATGTGAAGAGAGAGTTCTGCCTGCATGTCAGCTCCTTAGGTGAATGCGCCAATTGTAAGGCCTAAAGTAAAAGCACGAAAAGGGCAGTGCCTTTTTTTCTCCAGCCGTTACAATCACTTTTTTACTCTTTGCGCGAGGTTTCCATGCTGGAACTGTTAAAAAGCCTGGCGGTCGCCATCATCATGGTGCCCATCGTGATGGCGATTATGCTGGGTCTGATTTACGGCCTGGGTGAAGTCTTTAACGTCATCTCTAAATTTGGCCGCCGCGACGACCGTCCCGCCAATAGCTCACACCACTGATTTTTAACGCCCGCACGCTGCGGGCGTTTTGCCCTTAACTTCCCGCCGTTTTTGCCGATATAAAGCTCATGACAGCTTTCAGGCTCGCGTTGTATTATCAACTATATAACGTAACCTGGAGTTCTCTATGCAAAATACGCTTTATCACTGGGCGGCCGCGGCCGTGGTCACCGTGTCGCTGTCGGGTCAGGCGCTGGCGGCGGAGAAAATTACTGTGTTCGCTGCGGCCTCGCTGACCAATGCGATGCAGCAGATTGCCACGCAATATCAGCAAAAAAGCGGCGTTGAAGTGGTATCCTCATTCGCTTCCTCGTCGACGCTGGCGCGGCAAATCGAGCAGGGCGCCCCGGCGGATCTGTTTATCTCTGCCGATCAGCAGTGGATGGACGATGCGGTGGCGAAAAACAGCGTGATCGGCAGTACGCGTCACACGCTGCTGGGCAATGATCTGGTGCTGGTGGCGGCAAAAAGCGCTAACGCGCAGCCGGTGACCATCAATGCGCAGACCCAATGGCAGAACCTGCTTAAGGGCGAGCGCCTGGCGGTGGGCGATCCGGATCACGTGCCGGCAGGTATTTATGCCAAAGAAGCGCTGCAAAAGCTGGGCGCGTGGGACACGCTGGCTTCACGGCTCGCACCGGCTAACAACGTGCGTGCCGCGCTGGCGCTGGTGGAACGCCGCGAAACGCCGTATGGCATCGTGTACGGTTCCGACGCGGTAGCCAGTGATAAGGTGCAGGTGGTCGGACGCTTCCCCGAAGCGAGTCACAAACCCGTAGAGTACCCGATGGCGGTGGTCAGCGATCACCAGAACGCAGCGGTGCAGGCCTTCTATGACTATCTGCAGGGGCCGGATGCCGCTGCCGTGTTTAAACAGTATGGATTTACGCCGAAGAGATGATACTGAGCGATCCCGAATGGCAGGCCGTGTTCCTCAGCCTGAAAGTTTCCTGCGTGGCGGTGCTGTGCAGCCTGCCGTTTGGCATCCTGATGGCCTGGATTCTGGCGCGCTGTCGCTTTCCCGGCAAAACCCTGCTCGATAGCCTGATTCACCTGCCGCTGGTGCTGCCGCCGGTGGTGGTGGGCTATTTGCTGCTGCTGACGCTGGGACGGCGCGGTCTGATTGGCAGCTGGCTATATGACTGGTTCGGTATCACCTTCGCCTTCAGCTGGCGCGGTGCGGTGCTGGCCTCCGCGGTGATGGCGTTTCCGCTGATGGTGCGCGCCATTCGTCTGGCACTGGAAGCGGTAGACAGCCGGCTGGAGCAGGCGGCGCGGACCTTAGGCGCGGGCCGCTGGCGGGTGTTTTTCACCATCACGCTGCCGCTGACTTTTCCGGGCATCATCGTGGGCACCGTGCTGGCGTTTGCCCGCTCGCTCGGCGAGTTTGGTGCCACCATTACTTTTGTCTCCAACATTCCCGGCGAAACCCGCACCATCCCGTCAGCCATGTTTACCCTGATTGAAACGCCCGGCGCGGAAGGCACTGCGGCGCGGCTGTGCGCGGTGGCGATTGCGCTGGCGCTGCTGTCGCTGGTGGCCTCAGAGCTGCTGGCGCGCTGGGGCCGCAAGCGGCTGGGAGCGGCCTGATGCTGAAAATCAACATTGCGCAACAGCTCGGTGAGCATCAGCTCAACGTCGATGTGGAAATTCCGGCCAGCGGCATCACCGCGATCTTTGGCGTGTCCGGGGCAGGAAAAACCTCATTAATCAATGCTATCAGCGGCCTGACGCAGCCGCAGAGCGGCCAGATTGCGCTTAACGATCGTCTGTTGTTTGACCGCGACAGCGGCATCAATCTGCCGCCGGAAAAACGCCGCATCGGCTACGTGTTTCAGGATGCGCGCCTGTTTCCCCATTATCGCGTGCGCGGCAATCTGCAGTATGGCATGGCGCCCAAAATGAAAGCGCAGTTCGGGGCGCTGGTGACGCTGCTGGGACTGGACGCGCTGCTGGATCGCTATCCGGCCTCGCTGTCGGGTGGCGAAAAGCAGCGCGTGGCGATGGGCCGGGCGCTGCTGAGCGCGCCGGATATCCTGCTGATGGACGAACCGCTGGCGTCGCTCGATCTGCCACGCAAGCGCGAGCTGATGCCCTATTTGCAGAAGCTGGCGAAGCAGGTGGAGATTCCGCTGCTGTACGTGAGCCACAGCCTGGAGGAGATTGTCCAGCTGGCGAATCAGGTACTGGTGCTGGATAACGGTAACGTCAAAGCCTTCGGCGCGCTGGAAAAAGTGTGGGGCAGCAGCGCGATGCGGCCCTGGCTGCCGGCGGCCGAGCGCAGCAGCGTACTGCGCGTGCAGGTGCTGGAGCAGCATCCGGATTACCCGATGACCGCGCTGTCGCTTGGCGATCAGCACATCTGGGTCAGCCGGGTGAATCAGCCGGTGAAAAGCGTACTGCGCATCCGTATCGCCTCGGCGGACGTGTCGCTGGCGCTGCAGCCGCCGCAAAATACCTCGATCCGCAATATTTTACCGGCGCAGGTGGTGGAGCTGCTGGAGCTGGACGACCAGGTCGAAGTGAAGCTACGCATCGGCGTCAGCGAGCTGTGGGCGCGCATTTCACCGTGGGCGCGCGACGAGCTGAATATCCGGCCCGATCAGTGGCTGTATGCGCAGATCAAGAGCGTGTCGATTACCGCGTAACACAAACCGGACGACAGCGCGGTACGTCCGGTCTGCGGATCAGCGCGTTTTTTCGCGCTTTTTTCCGGTCAACCCTACAGATACCTTTTGCCGCGATCAGCCTGGCGTTACAGCACTTCCTGGTAGATCACCTGCGCAATGCCCGGCTCAAGGTTGGTGCCGATCACTTTGCGCGCGCGTGCTTTGATGGCGTCATCGGCATTGCCCATCGCCACGCCCAGCCCGGCCTGCTCCAGCATGCTGAGATCGTTGTAATTGTCGCCAAACGCCAGCACGTCCTGCATGCTCAGACCCTGGCTCGCCACCCACTGCGCCAGGCGTTTGCCTTTGCTGTTGCCGGCCTGAGCGATATCGACCTGATCGTGCCACGACCATTCACACGCCAGACCCAGCTCGCGTTCGGTGCGTTCGGCAAACTGCTGCAGCGCGCGGGTATCCGGATGCGACAGGGCAAATTTCCAGATCGACTGCGCGTCGTGCGCCGCCTGCGCCAGACTCGGCACCTGCACAAACAGCGGGCGCTGCGCTTCCGGCAGCGACTGCGCCCAGTTGAGGGTGCGCGTCACATGGCCGGTCGCTTCCTGGTACAGCATCGCATCATCGACATACAGCAGACCGTGAATATTCTCCTGATCGAGCATCTCAATCACCCGCGCCGCCTGACGTTTCTCCAGCGGATCGGCAGCCAGCACCCGTTGCGCCTGGTAATCGTACAGGTACGTGCCGTTACAGCAGATGGCGGGCGTTGTCAGCTGCAGCGCCTGATAAAACGGGTGAATCGCGCAGTGATGGCGACCGGTGACGATCAGCACCTGAACGCCAGCCTGTTGCGCGCGGGCTAAGGCTTCAAGGGATTCTGGCAGGATGGTTTTGTTTGGGGTCAGCAGGGTGCCGTCAAGGTCAAGGGCGATTACGCGGTAGCTCATTACACTTTCCGTCCGGAGTTAGCAAAGCGTTAAGTCTACACCCGCCAGCGGCCCTGAGACAAAAAGCAGGGCACAAATCAGCCCAGCGCGCGGCGGTGAAACGCGCTACAGTTACTGTTTTTCATCAGGCAGCGAATAAGGAAAACGCATGAAACAAGTCGTGTATACCGCCAGTCCCGAGAGCCAGCAGATCCACGCCTGGCAGATGCAGGAAGATGGCGCACTGACGTTATTGCAGGTCACGGATGTGGCCGGCCAGGTGCAGCCGATGGTGGTGAGCCCGAAGAAAGATTTTCTCTATGTCGGCGTGCGTCCGAATTTTCGCGTACTGGCGTACCGCATTGCGGCCGACGGTACGTTGAGCCTGGCCGGTGAAGCGCCGCTGCCGGGCAGCCCGACTCACATTTCTACCGACCGCCAGGGCAACTATCTGTTCTGCGGCTCCTATAACGATGCCTGCGTCAGCATCAGTCCGATTGGCAGCGACGGCCTGCCGCAGGCACCGCTGCAGGTGATTAACGGGCTGGAGGGCTGCCATTCGGCGAATATCGACCTCAGCAACCAGACGCTGTTTGTACCAGCGCTGAAACAGGATCGCATCTGCCTGTATCAGCTGCAGGCGGACGGCACGCTGGCACCGCGCACGCAGCCGCAGGTGACCACCGTAGAGGGCGCCGGCCCGCGTCATATGGCGTTCCACCCGAACGGCGCCTATGGCTATGTGGTTAACGAACTGGACAGCACCGTCGACATCTGGGCGCTGAACAATGTTAACGGCCAGGTCGAGCGCGTGCAGAGTCTTGATATCATGCCACCGGGCTTCAGCGATACGCGCTGGGCAGCGGATATCCATATCACCCCGGACGGTCGCTTCCTGTATGCCTGTGACCGCACCAGCAGCACGCTGACCGTGTTCAGTATCAGTGAGGACGGCTCGGTACTGACGATTGAAGGTTATCAGCCGACCGAAACTCAGCCGCGTGGCTTTAACATTGATGGCAGCGGTCAGTATCTGGTGGCGGCGGGGCAGAAATCGCATCACATTGAAGTCTATCGCATCGGCGATCGTGGCCTGCTGCAACCGCTGGCGCGTTACGCCGTGGGTCAGGGCCCGATGTGGGTAGTGATTCACGCGCTGGACTGAGGAACGCGCTTCGGTCATGCAGGGTCGCCATCCACGGCGACCTCTGCCAGGGTGCGCAGCGATGCGCACCTTATGCAATCAGGCGTATGTCACCGTGATCGATGCGCTGGCCAGCGCGTGGAAGTGCACGTTGAAGCCGACCATCGCGCCGCTGGCACCTTCGTCCACCTCAATTTTCTCCACGTCCAGCGCATGCACCGTAAAGATGTAGCGATGCGATTCGCCCTGCGGCGGCGCTGCGCCACCGTAACCGTTCTGGCCGAAATCGGTGCGTGTCTGAATGGCACCCTCCGGCAGCTCCGCCACGCCGGAACCGGCGCCCTGTGACAGCACGGTCACCTCAGCCGGAATATTGGCGACCACCCAGTGCCACCAGCCGGAGCCGGTCGGGGCATCCGGATCGTAGCAGGTCACCACAAAGCTTTTGGTGCCGGCCGGCACTTCATCCCATGCCAGGTGCGGCGACAGATTATCGCCTTGGTAACCCATGCCGTTAAACACGTGGCGCTCGGGCATTTTATCGCCATCGTTAAAATCCTGGCTTACTACGCGCATGATCTCTCCTTTCCTGTTGTGTACTGCTCTCCATGATGGTGGAAAATGGCGGCGAGTGCCAGCGGTGTCAGGGCTGAAAGTGGCCGTCCACCGCCAGTGCAGCGCTTAGCGCCGCCGTCAGCTGCGTCAGCTGTGTGGCAGAAATCAGATAAGGTGGCATCAGGTAAATCAGCTTACCGAACGGGCGAATCCATACGCCGCGTTCCACGAAGAACTGCTGCAGCGCCGCCATGTTCACCGGCTGATGGGTTTCAATCACGCCAATCGCCCCCAGCACGCGCGCATCCGCCACCATCGGATGGTCGCGCAGCGGCAGCAGTTCCGCACGCAGCTGCTGTTCAATCGCCGCTACCTGCGCCGGCCAGTGCCCTTCGTTGATCAGCTTCAGGCTTTCAACCGCCACCGCACAGGCCAGCGGATTGCCCATAAACGTCGGACCATGCATAAAGCAGCCCGCCGCGCTGCGGCTGATGGTATCGGCGACGTCGCGCGTGGTCAGGGTGGCGGAGAGCGTCAGGGTGCCGCCGGTCAGCGCCTTGCCGAGACACAAAATGTCCGGTGTGATGCCGGCGTGTTCGCAGGCAAACAGCTTGCCGCTGCGGCCGAAGCCGGTGGCGATCTCATCGGCGATCAGCAATAAACCGTAGCGATCGCACAGCGCTCGCACCTGTTGCAGATAGCGTGGATGGTAAAAGCGCATGCCGCCGGCACCCTGCACGATAGATTCGAGGATCACCGCGGCGATACTGCGATGGTGCTGCTCGATTAGCCGGGCGAAATCGGCAATATCGTTGTCATCCCAGTCATCGTCAAAGCCACACTGCGGCGCGCGGGCGAACAGATGCTCGGGCAGGTAGCCGCGCCACAGGCTGTGCATGGAGTTTTCCGGATCGCAGACCGACATGGCGGCAAACGTATCGCCGTGATAACCGCGCTGCAGCGTGAGGAATTTCTGCCGCGTTTCTCCGCGACCCAGCCAGTACTGCAGCGCCATTTTCATCGACACTTCGACGGCGATCGAGCCGGAATCGGCGAGGAACACGCACTCCAGCGCCTCGGGCGTCATGGCGATCAGCTGGCGGCTCAGCTCCACGGCTGGCGGATGGGTGATGCCGCCGAACATCACGTGTGACATCTGCGCCATCTGCTGCTGCAACGCCTGATTGAGGCGCGGATGGTTATAGCCGTGGATCGCTGCCCACCACGACGACATGCCGTCGACCAGCTCACGTCCATCGGCCAGCTGCAGCGTGCAGCCGTGCGCGGCCACCACCGGGTAGCACGGCAGCGGATCGCGCATTGAGGTGTAAGGATGCCAGATATGCTGGCGGTCAAAGCGGAGGTCGTCCTGTGTGAACATCTGTCTTGTAAACCATTTTTAAAAGATTTAGTTTACAAGTATAACCACGTTAATCGTCAGGATGAACCCCCTTTTTGGAGTAAGCAATGGCTAATCGCTGGACACTGGCTCAGGCTCAGGCGCTATTTGATAAACCTTTTCTCGAGCTGATGTTTGAAGCACAGCAGGTGCACCGCCAGCACTTCGACCCGCGTCAGGTGCAGGTCAGCACGCTGCTGTCGATCAAAACCGGCGCCTGTCCGGAAGACTGTAAATACTGTCCGCAGAGCGCGCGTTACAAAACCGGGCTGGAAACCGAGCGCCTGATGGAGGTGGAAGCGGTGCTGGAATCGGCGCGCAAGGCCAAAGCAGCCGGCTCCAGCCGCTTCTGCATGGGCGCGGCGTGGAAAAACCCGCACGAGCGCGACATGCCGTACCTTGAGCAGATGGTGCAGGGCGTGAAAGCCATGGGCATGGAAACCTGCATGACGCTGGGAACGCTTGACCACGATCAGGCGCAGCGGCTGGCCAGCGCCGGGCTCGATTTTTACAACCATAACCTCGACACCTCGCCGGAGTTTTACGGCAGCATCATCACCACCCGTACCTATCAGGAGCGTCTTGATACGCTGGATAAAGTGCGCAACGCCGGCATCAAAGTGTGCTCGGGCGGCATTGTCGGGCTGGGCGAAACGGTCAACGACCGCGCCGGTTTGCTGGTGCAGCTGGCCAACCTGCCCACGCCGCCGGAGAGCGTGCCGATTAACATGCTGGTGAAAGTCAAAGGCACGCCGCTGGCGGATAACGATGACGTCGAGCCGTTCGACTTTATCCGCACCATTGCCGTGGCGCGCATCATGATGCCAACCTCGCACGTGCGCCTGTCGGCCGGTCGCGAGCAGATGAGCGAACAGACCCAGGCGATGTGCTTCATGGCGGGTGCCAACTCGATTTTCTACGGCTGCAAGCTGCTGACCACGCCGAACCCGGAAGAGGACAAAGATCTGATCCTGTTCCGCAAGCTGGGCCTGAATCCGGAGCACACCGCCACGACGGCGGGCGATAACGAACAGCAGCATCAGCTCAGCGAGCAGTTGCTGCACGCCGACAGCGCGCAGTTCTATAACGCGGCCGTGTAAATGTGGTCTGAACGTATTGCGCAGGCGCTGACGGCGCAGCGTGCCGCCGACGGCTGGCGGCAGCGGCGGCGCATTGAGCACAACAGCGTGCGTGAAATTACCCTCGACGGGCAGCGCTATCGCCACTTCTCCAGCAATGATTACCTCGGCCTGAGCCAGCATCCGGCGGTGATGGCTGCCTGGCAGCAGGGCGTGCGCGAGGCGGGCGTCGGTGCCGGGGCTTCCGGCCACGTCACCGGCTACAGCCGCCACCATGCGCAGCTGGAACAGCAGCTGGCATCCTGGCTCGGCTACCCGCGCGCGCTGCTGTTTATCTCCGGCTTTGCCGCCAACCAGGCAGTAATCCATCTGCTGGCGCAAAAGTCGGATCGCATTATCGCTGACAAACTGGCGCACGCCTCGCTGCTGGATGCCGCCAGCCACAGTCCGGCAACGCTGCGCCGTTTTGCCCACAACCAGCCAGCCAGCCTGGCGAAGCTGCTGGCGACGCGCGCGGAAGGCGGCACGCTGGTGGTAACCGAGGGCGTATTCAGCATGGATGGCGACAGTGCGCCGCTGGCTGAACTTGCCGCCGAAACCCGGCGCGCGGGCGGCTGGCTGCTGGTGGACGATGCGCACGGCATTGGCGTCACCGGTGAGCAGGGGCGCGGCAGCTGCTGGCAGCAGCAGGTGAAACCGGAACTGCTGGTGGTGACTTTTGGTAAAGGCTTTGGCGTCAGCGGCGCCGCGCTGCTGTGTGATGACGCTACCGCAGATTACGTCGAGCAATTCTCGCGCCATTTAATCTATTCCACCGCCATGCCGCCGGCGCAGTGCTGTGCGCTGCTGGCGGCGCTGGCGCAGATCCAGCAGGGCGACGCGTTGCGCGCGCGGTTACAGCAAAATATTGCCCGCTTTCGCGCGGGCGCGGCGCAGTTGCCGTGGCAGCTGATGGCCTCTGACAGCGCCATTCAGCCGCTGATCGTCGGTGAAAACCACGCCGCGCTGGCGCTGGCGCAGCGGCTGGCGCAGGCCGGTTGCTGGGTGAGCGCGATCCGGCCACCGACGGTGCCGCCGGGTACCGCGCGGCTGCGCATTACGCTCACCGCGGCGCATCATCCCGAAGATATCGACGCGTTGCTGGAGGCACTGTATGACGCTGCAGGTGAATAAACAGGCGGTGGCGCAGGCGTTTGGCCGGGCGGCCGCGCACTACGAACAGCATGCTCAGCTGCAGCGCCAGAGCGGCGAGGCGCTGCTGGCGCTGGCGCCGGCCGGATTTGGCCCGCAGCTGCTGGATGCCGGCTGCGGCACCGGCTGGTTCAGCCGCTACTGGCGCGATCGCGGTCGCCAGGTCTGCGCGCTGGATCTGTCACCGGCGATGCTGCAGGCGGCACGCGAACAGCACTCGGCGCACGACTATTTACAGGGCGATATCGACCAGTTACCGCTGGCGGATAACAGCGTCGACGGCGTCTGGAGCAACCTGGCGGTGCAGTGGAGCAGCGATCTGCGCACCGCGCTGCTGCAGTTTCTGCGCGTGACGCGCCCGGGCGGCAGCGTGCTGTTCTCGACGCTGCTCGACGGCTCGCTGCAGGAGGTGCACCAGGCGTGGGCGCAGATCGATGGTCGGCGTCACGCCAATCGCTTCCTCAGCGGCGATGCCTTTGCCCTGGCGACCGCGGGCCTGCCGCTGCGCAGCCAGACGCAGATCGTCACGCTGCATTTCCCCAGCGCGCTCAGCGCCATGCGTTCGCTGAAAGGCATCGGCGCGACGCATCTGCACGATGGACGGCAGGCAGCATTGCTGACGCGCCCGCAGCTGGCGCAGCTGGAGCAGCACTGGCCGCAGGCTGCGCACGGCTATCGTCTCAGTTATCACCTGATGTATGGAGTTTTACAAAAATGACACGCTGGTTTATTACCGGAACTGACACCGAAGTGGGCAAAACAGTCGCCAGCGGCGCTCTGTTGCAGGCGGCCAGCGCTGCGGGATTACGCACTGCTGGCTACAAACCGGTGGCCTCCGGCTGCGAGATTACGCCCGACGGCGTGCGCAACAGCGACGCGCTGGCGCTGCAGCGCTACAGCAGCCTGGCGCTGAGCTATGAGCAGGTAAACCCGCTGGCGTTCATCGAACCGACGTCGCCGCATATCGTCAGCGCGGAAGAGGGCAGACCGATTGAATTTGCGCAGCTCTCCGCTGGCTTACGCGCGCTGGAACAGCAGGCTGAATGGGTGCTGGTGGAAGGCGCGGGCGGCTGGTTCACGCCGCTGTCCGCGACGCAAACTTATGCCGACTGGGTCGCCGCCGAGCAACTGCCGGTGATTCTGGTGGTCGGCGTGAAGCTCGGCTGCATCAACCACGCCATGCTGACGGCGGAAGCGGTGAAGGCGCGCGGGTTGCGCCTCGCCGGCTGGATTGCCAATGACATCCAGCCGCCGGGTAAGCGACATGCGGAATATCTGGCAACGCTGCAACAGCGCATTGCGGCCCCGTTCCTCGGTGAGATTCCGTGGCTGAGCAGCGCGGCGCAGCAGGCCGACTGTGGCCGTTACCTTACCCTGCCACAGTAAATGGCGCGGCGGCGCAGCACCCTGCGCCGCACGCTACCGACGCTAGGTGGCCGTTAACCACTTACTCACCGTTACATCATCCAGCTGCGCCACGCTGCCCTGCGCCACGTTGCGGCCGCGATGCAGCAGCAGAAAATAGTCCGCCACGCGGCGAATGAACGACACATGCTGTTCCAGCAGCAGAATCGTCAGGCCATAGTCGCGGTTCAGGCGGCGAATCAGATTCCCCATCTCCTCCTCCAGCCACGGCGACATGCCTTCGGTGGGTTCATCGAGGATCAATAGTTTCGGCTGCAGCACCAGCGCGCGCGCCAGGGCCAGCTGCTGCTGCTGATCCATCGGCAGTTCGCCACTGCGCTGATGACGCAGCGAGTAGAGCGCCGGAAACAGATCGAACACCATCTCGGGAATGGCGCGGCTGCGATCGTCCTGTGCCGCCATCAGCGCAATCAGCAGGTTATCTTCCACGCTCATCTGGGAAAAGATGTGGCGTCCCTGTGGTACGTAGCCGATGCCCATGCGCGCGCGTTGCTCAGCAGGCTGCAGCAGCAGGTTTTCCGGCGGCGCGCCGTCTTCCTGCCAGGTCATCGATCCACTATTAATGGGCAGGCGACCCATAATACAGTTCACCAGCGTGGTTTTGCCCATTCCCGGGCTGCCCAGCACGCCGGTGCAGGTGCCTGGCGGCAGATCGAGATCCACATCCCATAAAATATGGTTCTGACCGTAAAATTGATTCACCGAACGTAAACTCAGCATCTGACATTCTCCTTCCAGATTATTCGCCTGAATGCTCCCGCTCTGTGTCGTCTGGCATACAGTCATGCACAATGGCTATTGGGACACTGCTGTCGCCGGCGGCGCTTGTTCATCCTGCCGGCATGGACTCGTCACTCCACCGTTAATTCACTGCAATTCCCAGGCCAGATCCGCCAAAGCAGCCTCAATCGGGGTAAAAGGCAGCGAAACTCGCCATAATTGATGAGAAAAGCTTAACAATTGCCCACAGTAATAACTCGCCTGCACTTTGACGGTGCTGACTGCTTAACGTTTCTGGTGCATCTGTGCTGTCATAAGGCAGGGACTGAAGAAATAAGTGGCCTTAACGCTGGGCTTTTTCCCGTTACGGCACGATGGGGTACGCCAAAAGAATAGTTAAAGCCGCACGGGATGATGGAAAAATAATCGCAAAAAAAATTTTTTCGCACGGCAGGATAAGCGAGGGGAAAATTATACACAGCCGATGGACGTGGGGCTGGATTCAGTTATCCACTATTCCTGTGGATAACCTTGTGCATTAGCGACTGAAAACCGGGCGCAAGCGAGGAAATACGCGGGTTGCATACATAATGCTGCGAAACTGGGCTTTTGAGTCAAAGTCTTTTAAATCAGCAGGTTATTTAAAAGCAAGCCTGAGAATTGTCTGGCTTGTCATCAGACTGCAATTTAATGACGCTCTATTGACAATTGTTAAAAGCGTTGCTCGTCTGGGGATAACCTTGCGCAACAAACGCTTCCGGATTACCGCATAAATTACGCTGAAGCGAATCGCGGCATCTCCCCATCATCGTGCAGTATATCTGTAATTATATCCAGTATTTTTTTCTGGCAAAATCGCCATAGCAGAGTAGAATTACCAGCCTGCCCGCCGACTTCTTCAGCAGGAACCGTAATACCATGAGTAAAGCCTTTAAACTCAACTCCGCTTTCAAACCTTCAGGCGATCAGCCTGAGGCGATTCGTCGCCTTGAAGAAGGGCTGGAGGATGGACTGGCGCACCAGACGCTGCTGGGGGTTACCGGTTCAGGAAAAACTTTTACCATCGCCAACGTCATTGCCGATCTCAACCGGCCGACCATGGTAATGGCACCGAATAAAACGCTGGCGGCACAGCTGTATGGTGAGATGAAAGAGTTCTTCCCGGATAACGCGGTCGAATTCTTCGTCTCCTACTACGACTACTATCAGCCGGAAGCCTACGTGCCCAGTTCGGATACCTTCATCGAGAAAGATGCGGCGGTAAACGAGCACATCGAGCAGATGCGTCTCTCTGCCACCAAAGCGATGCTGGAGCGCCGCGACGTGATTGTGGTGGCGTCGGTTTCTGCTATCTACGGTCTGGGCGATCCCGATCTCTACCTGAAAATGATGCTGCATCTGACGCGCGGCATGATCATCGACCAGCGCAGCATCCTGCGCCGCCTCGCCGAACTGCAGTACACCCGCAACGATCAGGTTTTCCAGCGCGGCACCTTCCGCGTGCGCGGCGAAGTGATCGATATCTTCCCGGCGGAATCCGATGACATTGGTCTGCGCGTTGAACTGTTTGATGAAGAGGTTGAGCGCCTGTCGCTGTTCGACCCGCTGACCGGCCAGGTGATCTCGGTGATTCCGCGTTTCACCATCTACCCGAAGACGCACTACGTGACGCCGCGCGAGCGTATTCTGCAGGCGATGGAAGAGATCAAGGATGAGCTGGCGGTGCGGCGCAAAGTGCTGCTGGAGAACAACAAACTGCTGGAAGAGCAGCGCATCACCCAGCGTACCCAGTTCGACCTCGAAATGATGAACGAACTCGGCTACTGCTCGGGCATTGAAAACTATTCGCGCTATCTCTCCGGACGCGGACCGGGTGAGCCGCCGCCGACGCTGTTTGATTACCTGCCGGCGGATGGCCTGCTGGTGGTCGATGAATCCCACGTGACTATTCCGCAGATTGGCGGCATGTATCGCGGTGACCGCGCGCGTAAAGAGACGCTGGTGGAGTACGGTTTCCGCCTGCCGTCGGCGCTGGATAACCGTCCGCTGCGCTTTGAAGAGTTTGAAGCGCTGGCACCGCAGACCATTTACGTCTCGGCCACGCCTGGTAACTACGAGCTGGAGAAATCGGGCGGCGACGTCATCGATCAGGTGGTGCGGCCTACCGGTCTGCTCGATCCGATCCTTGAGGTGCGTCCGGTGGCGACCCAGGTCGACGATCTGCTGTCGGAGATCCGCAAGCGGGTCGAAATCAACGAGCGCGTGCTGGTCACCACGCTGACCAAGCGCATGGCCGAAGACCTCACCGAGTATCTTGAAGAGCACGGCGAGAAGGTGCGTTATCTGCACTCCGACATTGATACCGTTGAGCGTATGGAGATCATTCGCGATCTGCGTCTCGGGGAGTTTGACGTGCTGGTGGGGATCAACCTGCTGCGCGAAGGGCTGGATATGCCGGAAGTGTCGCTGGTGGCGATTCTGGACGCCGATAAAGAGGGCTTCCTGCGCTCCGAGCGCTCGCTGATTCAGACCATCGGACGCGCGGCGCGTAACGTCAACGGCAGAGCGATTCTCTACGCGGATAAGATCACGCCGTCGATGGCGCGGGCGATGGAAGAGACCGAGCGCCGCCGCGAGAAGCAGCAGCGCTATAACGAAGAGCGGGGCATTGTGCCGCAGGGCCTGAACAAGAAAATCACCGATATTCTTGAACTGGGCAAAAACGTGGTGAAAACGCGCGGCAAAGGCAAAACGGCTTCACGCACTGCCGCCGAGGCTGAGGCCAGCTATCTGGCGCTCACGCCCCAGGCCATGCAGAAGAAGATCCACGAGCTGGAAGGGCAGATGCAGCAGCACGCGCAGAACCTGGAGTTCGAAGAGGCCGCGCGGGTGCGCGACCAGCTGCACGAGCTGCGTGAACTGTTTATCGCCGCCTCTTAATGTGAAACCGGCGGTCGCGTTGCGCGCCGGCTAAACCGCCTGAATGGCATGTTCCAGCGCGCGGCGCAGCAGCTGGCGGTCGTGACGATAGCGGATATCGGCGGCTTCCAGCGGTTCGCGCACGATCAACCGCTCAATGACGCCGCGCGTGTCTGCTGACGGGCCGACCACCACGGCGTCAATCACCCGTTTGCCAATGGCTTTTTCCATCATCGCCAGCTTGTCGGCGACCGTCAGGCTGGCCGCCGCCGGACTCAGTTCGCGCCCGAGATTTCCGATGAACACCATGGTGGCGGGCGTCCGGCGCAGCGCGCGTGCCATCTCCTCCATCAGCAGAATCGGCATCAGGCTGGTGTAAAAGCTGCCGGGACCAATCAGGATCAAATCGGCCTCGGCGACGGCGTCCAGCGCTTCACGCGTCGGCACCACATTGGGGTGCAGCATCAGCTCTTCCGGCGCCTGCTTCATTTCGTCAATCGCCGTTTCGCCGTACACCATATTGCCTTCGCTATCCTGCGCGACCAGGTCCACCGGCTGCTCCGACATCGGAATCAGAAACGCATCCACCTTCAGCAGGTTGCGAATAATGTTGATGGCTTCCAGCGGACGCACGCTGAGATGATCGAGCGCTTTCAGGATCAGATTGCCCAGATTATGCCCGGCCAGTTCGCCGTTGCCGGTAAAGCGATACTCGAACATGGCAGAGGCCACGCTGGGTTCGGTGATCAGCTGATTAATGCAGTTGCGCATGTCGCCCCAGGCAATGCCGCCTTCTGAACGGCGTATGCGGCCGGTGGATCCGCCGTTGTCGGTGGTGGTGACGATGCCGGTCAGGCGTGAGCCCAGCGGCGCCAGCGCCGACATCACGCGGCCAAGGCCGTGGCCGCCGCCGAGTGCCACCACGCGATCCAAATCTGCCAGGGTACGATTCATGCTGCTCCTTAAAACGCCGCACGTGCGGTGCAGACGGCGTTCAACTGATGTGTATCAATATCTGTCGCGCATTTTACCGTATCCTGTCGCGAAAATGCGGTGAAATAACGTTATGTATCAATATATATAGCGATAAATGCCGATGGATGCGAGCGTCAAATCGCGCTACCATTTGCTTTAACCGTGTTGTCCACAATGACAACAGACTCCCAAGCCTTGCGTTCCTAAGTCGTGTGATATGGATGCCTGGCCGCAGCCGCGAGCTGCCAGGGTGCAGAAAGAAATGACTGCATCTCCCGTACTTTGGAAAGGTGTTCAGGTGCCACAATTTACAGATGCCTATGCGCGCAGCTTTTATTATCTGCGCCTGTCGGTCACGGATGTGTGTAACTTCCGTTGTACCTACTGCCTGCCCGACGGCTACCGGCCGAACGGCGTGCACAACAAAAGTTTTCTCTCGCTGGATGAGATTCGTCGCGTGACGCGTGCCTTTGCGGCGGCGGGCACCGAAAAAGTGCGCCTGACCGGCGGCGAACCCTCGATGCGGCGCGACTTCACCGATATCATTGCCGCCGTGCGCGACAACGCGGCAATCCGCCAGATCGCCATGACCACCAATGGCTACCGCATGGCGCGCGACGTCGGCGCCTGGCGTGCGGCAGGCCTCACCCATATCAATGTCAGCGTCGACAGCCTCGACGCACGGCAGTTTCACGCCATTACCGGGCAGAACAAGTTTCATGAAGTCATGGCGGGGATTGATGCGGCCTTTGATGCCGGTTTCAGCACCGTCAAAGTCAACAGCGTGCTGATGCGCGACGTCAACAGCCACAGTCTGGAGACCTTTCTGGCGTGGATCCGCACCCGACCGATTCAGCTGCGCTTTATCGAGCTGATGGAAACCGGCGAGGGCGGCGATCTGTTCCGCCGTCATCATGTGTCCGGCGAGGTGATCCGCGATCAGCTGATCATGCAGGGCTGGCAGCGCCAGCCGCGCGGCCGCAGCGATGGCCCGGCCCAGGTGTTCCGCCATCCGGATTATCAGGGTGAAGTTGGCCTGATCATGCCGTATGAAAAAGATTTCTGCGCCAGCTGTAATCGCCTGCGCGTATCGGCGATCGGTAACCTGCATCTGTGCCTGTTTGGCGACGGCGGCGTACCGCTGCGCGATCTGCTGGCCTCCGACGATCAGCAGGCCGAGCTGCAGGCGCGCATCGCTCACAGCCTCGGGCAGAAAAAGCAGACGCATTTCCTGCATCAGGGCAATACCGGCATCACGCAGAATCTCTCCTTCATTGGTGGCTAAACACAGGAGTTACGGCCATGGGTAAACCTTCCGGCGATTTTGTCGCCTTAAATGCGGCGGTGATGACCGTCTCTGAGAGCCGCGACGCCAGCAGTGACAGCTCCGGCGACTATCTGCGTGAGGCGCTGACTGAAGCCGGGCATCAGGTGGTCGATCACGCCATTGTTCCGGACAACCGTTATCGCATCCGCGCCACGGTGTCGCGCTGGATCGCCAGTGAAGATGTGCAGGTGGTGCTGATTAACGGCGGCACCGGCTTTAACAGTAAAAACAGTACGCCGGAAGCGCTGTTGCCGCTGCTGGATCGCGAAATTGACGGCTTTGGCGAACTGTTTCGCATGATCTCCTACGAGGAGATCGGCAGCGCGACGCTGCAATCACGCGCGGTGGCCGGTCTGGCCAACCAGACGCTGCTGTTTGCCGTGCCGGGCTCAACCGGTGCCTGCCGCAGCGCATGGGAGCGGATCATTGAAGCCCAGCTGGATGCGCGTACGCGTCCGTGTAATTTTGTCTCACATTTGAAGAAGTTATAAGCATGTCCTCGTTAACCCATATCAACGCGGCCGGCGAAGCCCACATGGTGGACGTCTCCGGCAAAACTGACACCGTGCGAGAAGCGCAGGCGGAAGCGCTGGTGCTGATGCAGCCGGCCACGCTGCAAATGATCCTCGACGGCAGCCATGACAAAGGCGATGTTTTCGCCACCGCACGTATTGCCGGCATCCAGGCGGCGAAGCGTACCTGGGAACTGATTCCGCTGTGCCATCCGCTGATGCTGAGCAAAGTCGAGGTGACGCTGGTGGCTGAGCCGGAGCACAGCCGCGTACGCATTACCTCGCGCTGTCGCCTGAGCGGCAAAACCGGCGTGGAAATGGAAGCGCTGACCGCCGCGTCGGTCGCGGCGCTGACCATCTACGACATGTGCAAAGCGGTGCAGAAAGATATCGTCATCGACCAGCTGCGGCTGCTGAGCAAAAGCGGTGGTAAATCCGGTGATTTCCAGGCGGTGCGCCATGATTAAGGTACTGTTTTTTGCCCAGGTGCGCGAACTGACCGGCACCGCCACGCTGGATCTGGCGGCAGAGTATGCTGACGTCGCCACGCTGCGCGCTGCGCTGGCGCAGAAAAGCGATCGCTGGGCGCTGGCGCTGGAGTCCGGCAAGCTGCTGGCGGCGGTGAATCAGACGCTGGTGCCGATGAACCATCCGCTGCGCGCCGGTGATGAAGTGGCGTTCTTCCCGCCGGTTACCGGAGGCTGAGCATGACAACCCGAATTCGCGTCGGCAGCGCGCCGTTTAACGTTGGCGACGAGTATGCGCTGCTGGCGGCGCATGACAGCGACGGCGCGGTCGTCACCTTCACCGGCAAAGTCCGCAACCACAATCTCGGCGACAGCGTGGCCGCGTTAACGCTGGAGCACTATCCGGGTATGACGGAAAAAGCGCTGGCAGAGATTGTGGCGGATGCGCGTCAGCGCTGGGCGCTGCAGCAGGTGACGGTGATTCATCGCGTAGGCGAACTGTTCCCCGGTGATGAGATCGTGTTCGTTGGCGTCAGCAGCGCCCATCGCGGCAGCGCCTTTGCCGCCAGTGAATTCATCATGGATTACCTGAAAACCCGCGCGCCGTTCTGGAAGCGCGAAGCCACCGCGCAGGGCGATCGCTGGGTCGATGCCCGCGACAGCGACCATCAGGCCGCTGAACGCTGGAACTAGCGCGCAAAATCCGCCCGCGCTGATAGCCGCCAGACCACGAAAACGGTAAGGTACGGTTTTTGCTGGCTTATCAGGGAGCAGGATGAACACCAACACGATATTACGCGGCGCAGCGCTGCTGGCTGCGCTGGTGCTGGCCGGATGCAGCACCAAAAAGGAGCCGCAGCTACCGGCCCGCCAGCCCGCTGACGTGAAAGCGCAAATTCAGCAATTGCTGCCCGCCCATGTGACGCAAAAATCGGCCTGGGCCGACGACATCTATACCGCGCTGCGCGTGCAGCACATCGACGCCAGCGCCAGCAATATTTGCGCGGTGATCGCCGTGACCGATCAGGAATCTAACTTCAGCGCCGATGCCACCGTGCCGGGTCTGCCAAAAATCGCCTGGGCTGAAATTGACCGCCGCGCCGCCAGCGTGCACGTGCCGGCGTTTCTGGTGCGCACCGCGTTACTGATCAAATCCTCCAACGGCGAGAGCTACGCGGCACGTCTCGATAAGGTGCACAGCGAGAAAGAGCTGAGCGCCATTTTCGATGACTTTATCGATATGGTGCCGATGGGGCAGAAGCTGTTCGGTAATCTCAACCCAATCCACACCGGCGGGCCGATGCAGGTCAGCATTGCCTTTGCCGAAGCGCATGCGCAGGGCTATCCATACCCGATTGACGGTTCGATCCGGCGCGAAGTGTTTAGCCGGCGCGGCGGTATCTACTTCGGCACGCTGCACCTGCTGGGTTATCCGGTGGATTACAGCCAGCCGCTGTATCGCTTTGCTGACTTCAACGCCGGCTGGTACGCCAGCCGCAACGCCGCGTTCCAGGCTGCGGTGGCGCGTGCCAGCGGCATCAAACTGGCGCTGGACGGCGACCTGATCCGCTACGGCAGCGAACAGGCGAGCGCCACCGAACTGGCGGTGCGCACGCTGGCGAAGCAGCTGGACATGAGCCCGCGGGAAATTCGCCGCGATCTGGAGAAGGGCGACAGCGAAAGCTTCAGCGACAGCACGCTGTGGAAACAGACCTTTATCCTCGCCGATAAGATGGCGGGAAAACGTCTGCCGCGCGAAGTGCTGCCGGGCATTAAGCTGGAGAGCCCGAAAATTACCCGTAATCTCACCACCGCGTGGTTTGCCCAGCGGGTTGACGGGCGATATCAGCAGTGTATGACGCGCCGTTGACGATCCGTGGTGTACACTTCACACTGACGTTATCAGTAACTTTTAAAGAGGTGCATCATGGATCGATATCCACGTAATGGTTCAATCGTGCAGCAGGCTTCGACCGGGCTGCAAACCTATATGGCGCAGGTGTATGGCTGGATGACCTGCGGCTTACTGCTGACGGCGTTTGTGTCGTGGTTTGCCGCGCGCACGCCTGCCGTCATGGAACTGGTGTTTGCCAATCGCATCACCTTCTTCGGCCTGATTATCGCGCAGCTGGCGCTGGTATTCGTGCTTTCCGGCATGGTGCAGCGCATGAGCGGCGCCGTGGCGACCGGGCTGTTTATGCTCTATTCCGCGCTGACCGGGCTGACAATGGCGAGTATTTTCCTTGTTTATACCTACTCGTCGATCGCCAGTACCTTCTTCGTTACCGCGGGCATGTTTGGTGCCATGAGCTTTTACGGCTACACCACCAAACGCGACCTGAGCCGCTTCGGCAGCCTGCTGTTTATGGCGCTGATCGGCATTCTGCTGGCGTCGCTGGTGAACTTCTGGCTGAAAAGCCCGGCGCTGATGTGGGCGATTACCTATATCGGCGTGGTGGTGTTTGTGGGCCTGACGGCTTATGACACACAGAAGCTGAAAGCCATCGGTGAGGGCATTGATGTTAACGATAAAGAGAATCTGCGCCGCTTCTCAATCATGGGCGCGCTGACGCTGTATCTCGACTTCATCAACCTGTTCCTGATGCTGCTGCGGATTTTCGGTAACCGTCGCTAAGAGTAACCAGCCATTAAGGCTGTGAAAATAATCGCGCCGCTACGGCCAGGTGAACGGTCTGTACTTATCAGCCCGTTTCACCTTGTCCGTAGCGGCGCAATGTATTACGCGTTCTCCAGCCTGCGCCTGGCACGCCTTATCGCGCCGCCATCTTGCGCTCATTCTTCTGCCGTAAATGCTTCGCGCGGCTCTCCAGCCACAGATACAGCACCAGTGCCAGCAGCAGCGGCAGAATAAAATAGAGCACGCGATAAGCCAGCAGCGCGGCGATAATCTCACCGTGCGAAGCATGCTGGCCGCTGAGCAGCGCGAGGAACACCGCTTCCAGCACGCCAATGCCCGCCGGAATATGAATAATCACCCCGGCAATACTGCTGATTAACAGCACCCCCAGCACGATGGGATAATCCACTTCACGCGCCAGCAGCAGCCAGATAATGGTGCCCATCACCATCCAGTTGGCGCAGGAAACGGCAAACTGAAACAGCGCCATGCGCAGCGAGGGCAGTTGCAGATGCTGGCCCTTCACCGTCCAGCGGCGCTTCTTCGCGAAAGCACAGGCCCACAGATAAACCGCCACCATCGCCAGCAGGACCGCACCAATCACCCGTAGCGTGCCTTCGCCGATGAACCAGCCGGGCGGAATCGGCACCATGCCGGCGACAAACACTACGCCGCCAAGCAAAATGTAGCCGAGCCAGTTGGTGGCAATACTCAGTGAAAAGATGCGCGTGATAGTGCCGCCGGGCAGGCCGAGGCGCGAATAGAGGCGATAGCGCATCGCCACACCGCCCACCCAGGTGCTCAGTGTCAGGTTAAAGGCGTAACAGATGAATGACACCAGCATCACCTGACGTTTCGCCAGCTTATGCCCGCAGTAGGCGCGGCCAATCAAATCGTACAGACCGTAGGTGAGGTAGCTCACCACCACTAACGCAGCGGCGCTCAGCACCACGTAGCGGTTATAGCCGACGATGACCTTGTACACGTCCTCCCAGTTCACCTTGCGTGCGTAAACCACCAGCAGCACGATCACCGCAATGAAGAACAGCCAGGTAAGGATTTTTTTCGCTAACTGCCAGCGCGGGTTCTTTTTGCTCATCAGGGTTTCGCTCCTTCGTTATCGGCTTCAACCCGGTCCTGGGTTTCCATTTCCGGCTGCACCGGCGGATCGACCTGAGACAAATGGGGCGTATGGGCAGGCAGCCAGCCGGCGATGGCCGGGAAATGGCGCAGGAAATGGAACACGATGACGCTCTTGGTCAGCTGCCACCAGGTGCGCGGCGGCAGCTTGTCTTCATCGACGCGCACGCAGTCCGCAGCCAGCAGCTGCTCAAGGTTATCGCGCAGCGTCTGGTTGAAGGCGTGGTCGTGAATGATCAGGTTGGCTTCGAGATTCAGCGACAGGCTGAGCGGGTCGAGGTTGCTGGAACCGACCGTTGACCACTGCTGATCCTGCACCGCCACTTTGCCATGCAGCGGGCGACGGCAGTATTCGTACACTTCAACGCCAGCATCCACCAGATAGTTGTACAGCAGCTCGGCGCCGACTTTGACAATCGGCATGTCCGGTTCACCCTGCACAATCAGCCGCACGCGCACACCGCGCTGGGCCGCGCTGCGCATTTCCCGCAACAGGCGATAGCCGGGGAAAAAGTAGGCGTTGGCGATAATCACATCCTGCTTCGCCTTGCGCAGCATATCGAGATAGTGCTGTTCGATGTCATCGCGGTGCTCATCGTTATCGCGGTAGACAAACAGCACCTGCGCATCACCGGGCAGGGCGTTCACCGCCAGGCGCTGGGAGCGCGCGCCCCACCAGCGGCGCGTTACCTGTTCGCTGCCGATCGCCTGCTGTACATAGCGTGCGATGTCCAGCACCACCGGTCCTTTCACCTCCACGGCGTAATCCTGCTTGGCTTCCGGCCCGTAATCGGTGTTGTGCTCGGCGGAGAAATTGATACCGCCGACAAACGCAATCTCCTCATCAATTACCACAATTTTGCGATGCAGACGGCGGAACACGTTGGTGCGCATGCCCATCACCAGCGGACGCGGATCGTAATAGATAAAGCGCACGCCTGCTTCGGTCAGGCTGTTGATGTACTGGGTGGAAAGATCCGGCGAGCCGTAGCCATCCACCATCACTTCCACCTTAACACCGCGCTGCGCGGCGGCCAGCAGATCGCGGTGCAGCGCCTTACCGACCTCATCTTCAAACAGGATAAACGTCTCCAGCAGCAGCGTACGCTGGGCGCGCTGAATCGCGCCGGAGACGCGCGGAAAGAATTGATCGCCATTTTCCAGCAGCCGCAGCTGGTTACCTTCGCGCCAGCTGAAATTCATAGAAAGATCTCCACGGCCAGCGGGGCATGATCGGACAGATGTGACCAGGGTTTCACCGGTAGCGCCCACGGCTGGCTCACCGACGCATTTCGGATATAGATGCGATCGAGACGCAGCAGCGGAAAGCGCGCCGGGAAGGTGCGCGCCGGGCGACCGTTTTTCATGCTAAACACCTCCTGCAGACCGGCTCCGCGCTGTAAGAATCGATTAGCGCGTACCTGCCAGTCATTAAAATCGCCGGCCACCACCAGGGGCGCATCCGGTGGCAGCGACTCAATCAGTTCACACATCATGCGCATCTGCGCCAGACGGTGCTTCTCTTTCAGGCCGAGGTGCACGCATAACGTGTGAATCGGTTCCGGCCGATCCGGCAGGCTAATCTGGCAATGCAACATGCCGCGTTTCTCACTGCCGGCGACAGAAATATCGCGGTTTTGGTATTCGGTGATCGGAAAGCGTGACAGTATCGCGTTGCCATGATGGCCCTCGGGATAGACCGCGTTGCGGCCGTAAGCGAAATCGTGCCACATGGTGTCGGCAAGGTATTCGTAGTGCGAATTTTCCGGCCAGTTTTCAATGTGTGCGGAGTGGATGGCGTGCGTGCCCATCACCTCCTGTAAAAAGACGATATCCGCCGAGGTCGCGCGCACTGCGTCGCGCAGTTCCGGCAGGATAAAGCGACGGTTAAAGCTGGTGAACCCCTTATGGGTATTGATCGTCAGGACTTTAAATGAAGATCCTTGCGTGTTTTGTGGCATACTGCGACGCGCTCCTTTTCATCATCAACAGAACAAAGTGTAGTCTTTGTCACAAATGGGTGGTGCTGGAGACAGAAAATTAGGGTGTTATCCGAAATTTGCTTTACATTGAGGAAATCCGTCTGGCTGCGGTCAGATACACTTGGGCGACCTGTTGGGTCTGCCAGGAGAAGAGAATGAAATGGTCTAATCGTGTTCAGATTGTTACCGGTCAAACCTGCCTGCATATTGCGACCCACCTGCTGGTGATCGCGGCACTGGTGTGGGGCTGGAAACATAAGGCACTGGTCGAAGTGAGCAGTACCCTGGTGGCAGCTTATGCGCTGGTGTTCATCACCATGCTGGCCCTGCAGCGTAGTGCCCGTTTGCGCCGCTTTGGTGACTCTCTGGAAGAAGTGACGACGACATACTACTTCGGCGCGGCGATGCTGACGCTGTTCCTGATTTCACGCTTCATCCACAACAATCTGCTGATTGGTTGTCTGGGCGTGGTAATGCTGGTGGGCCCGGCGCTGGTGTCGCTGCTGGCCAAAGAGCCACCGCAGCGCGTGCAGAAAAAACGCAGCTAAGCGGACGTGCCAGCAAGAAAAGAGGAGCCCACTGCGGCTCCTTTTTTATGCGCCACCGCGCAGCGGCCCATTACCCTCACGTTTTGCTGGTCGCGGTTCTTGCGGAAAGCTGCTACACTGCCGCTCTTACGCATGGTAGTTTGTGCCCTTTTCACACGCAGGCCTTGAGGCTGCGTCATATCCCCCCTGAAAACTACATCGCGCAGCGCGATCAGGGCGGTTCGGAGTAATACACCTGCATGTCTTTTGACTCTCTCGGCTTGAATGCCGATATTTTGCGTGCGGTAGCAGAACAGGGCTACCGTGAACCGACGCCAATCCAGCGTCAGGCGATTCCCGTGGTGCTGGCCGGTCGTGACCTGCTGGCGAGCGCCCAGACCGGCACGGGTAAAACCGCCGGTTTCACGCTGCCTCTGCTGCAGCGTCTGTCAGAAAAACCGGCAGCGGCGCGCGGTCGCCGTCCGGTACGTGCGCTGATCCTCACTCCAACCCGTGAACTGGCGGCGCAGGTTGGCGAAAACGTACGTGAATACAGCCAGTACCTCAACATGCGTTCGCTGGTGGTGTTCGGCGGCGTCAGCATTAATCCGCAGATGATGAAACTGCGCGGCGGCGTTGATGTACTGATCGCCACGCCGGGGCGTCTGCTCGATCTGGCGCACCAGAACGCGGTCGATCTGTCGCAGGTGGAAATCCTGGTGCTGGACGAAGCGGATCGTATGCTCGACATGGGCTTTATCCACGACATTCGCCGCGTGCTGGCAAAACTGCCGGCCAAACGGCAGAACCTGCTGTTCTCTGCCACCTTCTCGGACGAGATCAAAGCGCTGGCGGAAAAACTGCTCACCAACCCGGAACAGGTGGAAGTGGCACGCCGCAACACCGCTTCCGAGCAGGTGTCGCAGCAGGTGCATTTTGTCGATAAGAAGCGCAAACGGGAACTGCTGTCGCTGATGATTGGTCGCGACAACTGGCAGCAGGTGCTGGTGTTCACCCGCACCAAGCACGGTGCTAACCACCTCGCTGAGCAGCTCAACAAAGATGGCATCACTGCCGCCGCGATCCATGGCAATAAGAGCCAGGGCGCGCGTACCCGTGCGCTGGCCGACTTCAAAACCGGCGGCATTCGCGTGCTGGTGGCAACGGATATTGCCGCGCGCGGTCTGGATATCGAAGAGCTGCCGCACGTGGTCAACTACGAGCTGCCGAACGTGGCGGAAGATTACGTGCACCGCATCGGCCGTACCGGTCGTGCCGCGGCCACCGGTGCTGCGCTGTCGCTGGTGTGCGTGGACGAGCACAAGCTGCTGCGTGATATCGAGCGCCTGCTGAAGCGGGAAATTCCGCGCATTGCGCTGCCGGGCTTTGAGCCGGATCCGAGCATCAAGGCGGAGCCGATTCAGAATGGCCGTCAGCAGCAGCCGCGTGGACGTGGCCAGGGCCGCGCGCCGGGGCAGGGTGCTGACGCACCGCGCAGCCGCAGCGGCGGCAATGGTCAGCGTGCCAGCGCCGGTAACGGCGGCGCGCGTCCACAGGGCGAGGCGCGTGCACCGCGTCGTCCGGGCAACAACGGCCCGGCGGCAGGCAACGCGGGTAAACCGGCGCGTTCACGTCGTCCGGCAGCCAAGAGCAACGGGAACGCGTAACGGTATGCGGGTTTTACTGGCGCCCATGGAAGGCGTACTGGATTCGCTGGTACGTGAACTGCTCTCCGGCGTGAATGACTATGACCTGTGCGTCACCGAGTTTTTGCGCGTGGTCGATCAGCTGCTGCCGGTAAAATCCTTCTACCGTTTGTGTCCGGAACTGCACCATCACAGCCGGACGCCCTCCGGTACGCGCGTGCGCATGCAGCTGCTGGGCCAGTATCCTGAGTGGCTGGCAGAAAACGCCGCACGCGCGGTGGAGCTGGGTTCGTGGGGCGTTGACCTCAACTGCGGCTGCCCGTCGAAGCTGGTGAACGGCAGCGGCGGCGGTGCGACGCTGCTGAAAGATCCGGAGCTGATCTATCGCGGTGCCAGAGCAATGCGCGAGGCGGTGCCCGCTCATCTGCCGGTCACGGTGAAAGTGCGGCTCGGCTGGGACTCGGGCGCGCGGCGTTTCGAGATCGCCGATGCGGTGCAGCAGGCCGGTGCCAGCGAGCTGGTGGTGCATGGCCGGACCAAAGAGGACGGCTATCGCGCAGAGAGCATCAACTGGCAGGCGATTGGTGAGATTCGCCAGCGTCTGACGATCCCGGTGATCGCCAACGGCGAAATCTGGAACTGGCAGGATGCGCAGGATTGCCTGCACATTACCGGCTGCGACGCGGTCATGCTCGGGCGTGGCGCGCTCAATGTGCCTAACCTGGGGCGCGTGGTGAAATACAACGAAGCCCCGATGCCGTGGTCGCAGGTGGTTGAGCTGCTGCTGCGCTACACCCAGCTGGAGAAGCAGGGTGATACCGGCAACTATCACGTTGCGCGCATCAAGCAGTGGCTGGGCTATCTGCGCAAAGCCTACCATGAGGCCGACGGCCTGTTCAGCGAGATCCGCACGCTGCGTGTCTCCGCCGAGATTGCCAGCGCCATCGAACGCCATGCCGCACGCATGGCCCAGGTGTCCTGCATCTGAACCTGAGCGGTCGCACCTGAACCGCCAGGTCCGCCGCGTTAACGGGCAAGCCAGCGATCACCACGCGAGAGTGTGTGCTGCCGCCATGTTTTATAACAAAAAAAGCCGCGATCCTTAGTCTGCTAACCGGTATAGTGAACCTTCGCTTTCATCACGTTTCTGACGCCATCTTCCATGTCTGACGCCGCTGTACTGAGTAATGCTCAGTTAAATAAACGCATCCTCTCCGTCATCGTTTTCACCTTCTTTTGCTACCTGTCCGTCGGGTTGCCGCTGGCGGTGCTGCCGGGGTTTGTGCATAACCAGCTGGGCTTCAGCTCGTTTATCGCCGGGCTGATCATCAGTCTGCAATATTTCGCCACGTTGCTCAGTCGCCCGCACTCTGGCCGGCTGGCCGATCGCTACGGCCCGAAACGCGTGGTGATGATGGGGCTGGTGTGCTGCGGCATGAGCGGCGTGCTGTCGATCATTGCCGCGCTGTGCAGCGGTGCGCCGCTGCTGAGCCTGACGCTGCTGGCGCTGGGGCGGCTGTTTCTCGGCGTCGGGGAAAGTTTCAGCAGTACCGGCTCGACGCTGTGGGGCATGAACATTGTCGGCCCGCGGCAAACCGCGCGGGTCATTTCGTGGAACGGCGTGGCGACTTACTTTGCCATGGCGATTGGTGCGCCGCTGGGCGTGCTGCTGAACCAGATTTTTGGCATCAGCGGCTTTGCCGGTCTGGTCGCGCTGATGGGGGCGATCGGCTTCTGGATGGCCTCCGGCAAACCGGCGGTCAGCGTCAGCGCCGGCGTGCGCATTCCGTTTCATCGCGTGGTCAGCCGCGTCTGGCTGTTTGGCCTGGCGCTGGGATTTGGCACCATCGGCTTTGGCGTGATCTCCACCTTCATTACCCTTTATTTCGCCAGCCGCGACTGGAGCGGCGCGGCGTTCGCGCTGACACTGTTCAGCCTCGGCTTCGTGCTGGTGCGGCTGGCGTGCGGGCGCTATATCACGCGCTTCGGCGGGCTGCAGGTCTCGCTGATCTCCTTCGTGCTGGAGGGCGCCGGTCTGCTGCTGATCTGGCAGGCGGACAGCAGCTGGCTGGTGGATATTGGCGCCTTCCTCACCGGCGGCGGTTTCTCGCTGGTGTTCCCGGCGCTGGGCGTGGAAGCGGTGAAGCGGGTACAGCAGCAGGATCAGGGATCGGCGCTCGGCACCTATTCGGCGTTTCTCGATTTGGGGCTGGGGTTGACCGGACCCGTGGCGGGGCTGTTAATCGGCCACTGGGGCATGCAGTCGGTGTATCTGGCGGCAGCACTGATGGTGCTGGGCGCGTTCCTGATTACGCTGCGCCTGCACCAGCAGTCTTCAGAGCCTATCAGGCCAGATGAATAAACAGTGCATACAGCAGCCCTGACAGCAACACCGATACCGGCAGCGTCAGCACCCACGCCAGCGCCAGATTACGCAGGGTGGCGAGCTGCAGGCCGGATCGGTTGGCCGCCATGGTACCGGCCACTCCGGACGACAGCACATGGGTGGTCGACACCGGTAAACCAAAGGCATCGGCTGCGCCAATGGTGGCCATCGCCACCAGCTCCGCACTGGCACCCTGCGCATAGGTGAGATGGGTTTTGCCGATGCGCTCACCCACCGTAACCACAATCCGGCGCCAGCCGACCATAGTGCCGAGACCCAGCGCAATCGCCACCACCACTTTGACCCACATCGGGATAAAGCGCGTAGCCGCGTCCAGCTCGTGCTTCACCGCCGTCAGGTTGCGCGCCGTCTCTTCCGGCAGCGCGACGTTGGCCGATTGCAGATGCTTGATGGTTTCCGAAGCGAGATACATATCGTTGCGCGTGTTGGTGACCGCCTGCGCCGGGATATTTTCTACCGAACCGTACTGGCGAATCTGTTCGCCGATATCGCCGAGCATCATACCGAGCGCCGGCAGCACCTGCGGCCGGTTCTGGCTGGTGCGTACATATTCCGTCAGCACCTCACGCGCTGCCGGCATTGCGGCGGGCGGTGGCTGCAGCGTCAGCAACTGCTGTTCGGTCACCTGGGTTAACGCCGCCACGCGCGGAATTTGCTCCGGCGGCAGCGAGCGGTTGAGCGCATAGGCGATCGGCATGGTGCCAACCAGGATCAGCATAATCAGCCCCATGCCTTTCTGACCGTCGTTCGAGCCGTGGGCAAACGAAACGCCGGTACAGGTGAGGATCAGCAGGCCACGAATCCACGCTGGCGGCGGCTGATTGCCCTCCGGCGCCTGATACAGCTGGCGATTGCGTACCAATGCCTTCATGGCCAGCAGCAGCACGGCGGCGCAGATGAAGCCAATCACCGGCGACAGCAGCAGGGCGTAACCGACCTTGATGGCCTGATCCCAGTCGACGCCGCTGGTGCCGCTGCGGCCGTGCAGCAGCGCATTCGCCACGCCTACGCCGATAATCGAGCCGATCAGCGTGTGCGAAGAGGAAGAGGGCAGGCCGAAATACCAGGTGCCAAGGTTCCAGACAATCGCCGAGCACAGCAGCGCATACACCATGGCGAAACCGTGACCGCTGCCCGCCTGCAGAATCAGCTCCACCGGCAGCAGCGAAATAATGCCAAACGCCACCACGCCGCTGGAGAGCAGTACGCCAAGGAAATTACACAAGCCGGACCACACCACCGCCACGCCCGGCGACAGCGAGTGAGTGTAGATCACCGTGGCGACGGCGTTGGCGGTATCGTGGAAGCCGTTAACAAACTCGAAGCCGAGCGCAATCAGCAGCGCCACGCCGAGCAGCAGGAACGGCGTATAGCTGGTGACGACCGCGCCGGTCTCTTCCACGTCGTTGAACAGATTGATACCGGTGAACACCAGCCCGGCCACCAGCAGCAGCAGAAACAGCACGCGCGACGCGCGACCGCTGCGCGGGTGCAGATTGGGCCGTCCGCGGTCGGACGATGATGCAGGGAAACTGTTTTCAGCCATAACACACCCCCCGGGGTGAATTAACGATGCACGAATGGCACCCGTTAACTGCAGTGTGATACGGGTTTTGTATGACAGAATGATGATGCCAGCGCGCGCTGTCATCGTGCTGTAACAGGCCTGTCGCAGGCTGTGGATCTGACCGCTCAGGGATCTTCACGCCGCTATGCTCCAGCCTGTTCTGCCGCTTGCCTCGCTACCGGACTTCAACAACGAAGTTGCCGGACTGATTCACGGTTACCTGTTCAACCCGGATGCGCCGCCACAGCGGCTCAACGCCCGCGAGGCCGCGCAGCTGGCGCGGCACACCTTACCCGACGGCTGCTTTCTCTGGCTGCACATTAACCTGAATCATGCCCGCGCCGAGCGCTGGGTTCAGGACCACTTCAGCGTAGATGACGATTTTTTCGATGAGATTCATTCAGCCTCGCCGCGCACCCGGCTGGCACAGCAAAACGATGCGCTGCTGGCGGTGCTGAATGACGTCACCTTCAGTAAGGAGGAACGCAGCACGCAAAATGCGACGCTGTGGATCTGGTGCCGGCCGCAGGTGATGGTCAGCGCGCGCTATCGCCCGGTTGGCATGATTGAACGTATGCATCAGCAGATTGATCGGCTGTGCTTCAGCGCGCCGGATGCGATGCTGCTGTGGCTGCTCGGCGAACAGGAAGCGCAGCTGGAGCAGGTGGTGCGGCGCTCCAGCCAGGCGGTGGATGCGATAGAAGAGCGGCTGCTGAGCGCGGCGATCAAAGCCAACCGCAGCGAGCTGGGCCATCTGCGCCGCATGCTGCTGCGCGTCCAGCGGCTGCTGGCGCCGGAGCCGGCCGCGCTGTTTCGCCTGCTTAACCGGCCGCCAAACTGGCTCAACCGGGAACCGCTCAGTGAGCTGCGCATTTTCACCGAGGAGTTCAGCGTGGCGCTTAACGATCTTGCCAGCCTGATGGAGCGCATTCGCCTGCTGCAGGAGGAGATTGCTGCCCGCCTGATGGAGCAGAGCAACCGAACGCTATTTTTGCTCACCTCAATCACCGTGCTGGCGCTGCCCATCAATATCGTAGCCGGTTTTTTTGGCATGAACGTGGGCGGCATTCCGCTGGCGAACAATCCGCACGGCTTTCTGCTGTTAGTGCTGGTGGTGCTGGTGTTTACTCTGGTGGCGGGCTGGCTGGCGTTACGCCGACCGCACGATTGAGCGCGCAACTGCGCCGCGACACAACCGCACAATGATCCCGGCGATCGGGCAATAAAAAAGCCAGCCCTGCGGCTGGCTTGATCATCGACAGCAAACCCTTACAGGCTGTTGCCGTTGCTGGCAGGCTGTGCCGGCGCGGCCTGCTCAACCGGAGCGGCTTCAGCGGGCTGCTGCGCATCGGCCTGTGGCGCGACGGCGGTGGCACCCTGCGGCGTCATCGGTTCTTCTTTCGGCATCGCGTCAGAAGACTCCTGTACCATCACCGGCGCAGGCTGGGCTTCGCCCGGCTGACCGTTGATTTTGGTCGGCATACCGGTACGTGCCTGGATGGCGTTGTTCACGGCATCCTGGTTGGTGCTGGCATCGGCCACCACTTTGGTCACGGCGGACGTCAGGCTGATTGGCACCAGTTCACGTGAGTTGAACTGCTCTTCGGTGGTCGACAGCGGGTTGTGAACCTCGATGTAGCGCGAACCGTCTGGCTCAACGGTGGCTTTTACCGGCTGGTCAATGAACTGGACGCGCGTACCCACTGGCACGTTGTCGAACAGCCATTTGATGTCGTCCGCACGCAGACGCACGCAGCCGTGGCTCACGCGCAGGCCGATACCAAAGTTGGCGTTGGTGCCGTGAATCGCATACAGACGGCCAATGTACAGCGCGTACAGGCCCATCGGGTTATCCGGACCTGCCGGGAACACAGCCGGGATGCTCTCGCCGCGCGCCGCGTACTCTGCGTGCATCGCTTTGGTTGGCGTCCAGGTTGGGCCATTCTTCTTGCGCTCAACCGCGGTGGTCCAGTTAACCGGCGTATCTTTACCCAGCTCGCCGATACCGATCGGCAGCACCACGACAGTTTTGGTGCCTTTCGGGTAGTAATACAGACGCATCTCGGCGCTGTTGATCACGATGCCTTCACGCGGTGCGTCAGGCAGAATCAGCTGCTGTGGGATCACCATTTTAGTGCCTGCTTTCGGCAGGTAAACGTCCACGCCCGGATTGGCTTCCAGCATGTTGCTGAGGCCCATCTGGTACTGCGCCGCAAACGCTTCCAGCGGCAGTTTGCTGTCGTCTGGCACGGTGATTTCAATATTTTCGCCAATCAGGCGGCTATTCGCTGGAGGCAGCGGATAGACGACTGCAAAGGCCGACTGGCTGAACGCCGCCAGTACGAGGGCGAGTGAAGCGAACGCGCGAATGCTTTTTTTCATGTTTTTACAAGTCGTTATGGCCATTTTCATGGCTTGTCAGTGTGTCGAACCCATCAGGGTCAGAATAACCCGCTGCGCATTATATGTGCATAGGCGCAATGATGGGAATCAGGATTTTCGCTGGTTGAAGATACTTTACGCAAAACGCCACGTTTCACAGACTATTCTCTTTGCCACGCCGCCCAAAATGTGAATTTTCTTACGGTTGCCACAGCGTCACTTCGCCGCTCAGTTTACGGTTGAGGAAAAACGCGGCACTGATCAACGCCAGATGGGTCAGCGCCTGCGGCATGTTGCCCAGCGCGTTGCCGTGCGAGGTAAACTCCTCGGCGTACAATCCCAGCGGATTGGCGTAGCTCAGCAGCTTTTCAAACTCGAAATGCGCCTCGTGCACCCGCCCGGCGCGCGCCAGACACTCCACATACCAGAACGAACAGGCGGCAAACGCACCCTCGCCACCGGTCAGCGCATCGGCGGGCGTCTCACTGATGTTATAACGCCGCACTAAACCGTCGCTCACCAGATGGGTTTTAATGGCATCCAGCGTGGCGATCCACTCCGGATCGGTCGAGCTGACAAAGCGCACCAGCGGCATCAGCAGCATCGACGCATCCAGGTATTTACCGCCGCGCGTGGCGGTGAAGTGGCCGAGTTCATCGTTCCAGAAGTTCTGCCAGATGTCGTCGCGGATCTCGCTGCGCACCCGGTCCCAGCGATCGTATGGCATCGGCAGCGAACGCTTCATGCCCAGCCGCAGTGCGCGGTCCAGCGCCACCCAGCACATCAGGCGCGAATGCAGAAAGTGCTCCGGCTCGCCGCGCATCTCCCAGATACCGGCGTCCGGCTGGTTCCAGTTAACGCAGACGTAGTCAATCATGCTGGACACATGGCGCCAGCCGCGCTGCGAGATGGCTTCGCCGTATTTATTGGCAAGGTAGACCGCATCCATCAGCTCGCCATAAATATCCAGCTGCGTCTGACGCCAGGCATCATTGCCGATGCGCACCGGGCGCGAGTTGGCGTAACCGGAGAGGTTAAGCAGTTCGGTCTCGTGCAGCTCGGTGCCGCTGTCGAGGCGATACATCACCTGCAAATGCGGCGTATCGTCGTGGCTGTGCTCAACGCAGCGGCCGACCCAATGGGTGAAGTCACGCGCTTCCTCCACATAGCCGAGCCGCATCAGCGCGTACATGCTGAACGAGGCATCGCGGATCCACGAGGCGCGGTAATCCCAGTTACGCTCGCCGCCCAGCTCTTCCGGCAGGCCAAAGGTGGCGGCAGCCGCAATTGAGCCGTGCTGGTGTGAGGTGAGCAGCTTGAGCGCCAGCGCCGAGCGCGTCACCATCTCGCGCCAGCGGCCGCGATAAGAGCTGTGGCTGCTCCAGCGCCGCCAGTAATCCACGGTATCGCGAAAGCAGCGCTCGGTCGCGATATGCTGCACCTGCGGATCGTCATCGTTGCCAAACACAAATTCGGCGTGCTCACCGGCCTGCAGGGTAAACTGCGCCACCGCGCTGTCCGGTTCGCGCGTCATCACCACCGTGGCGCTCAGGCGCAGCGACGGCTGGCCTTCAGCGACAAAGGCGATGCCGCCGGGGCGCGTCTCCGTGCGCGTTTCCGCACGGGCATAGTCGTGACGCGGCGCGCAGCGCAGATCAAAGGTGGCGGTGCCGCGGATCATTTTTACCCGCCGCACCAGGCGCGGCACTTTGCTGCGCTCGTCGCAGATCGGCATGTAATCGGTAATTTCCGCCACGCCGGCCTCATCAAGCCAGCGGGTTTGCAGAATGTTGGTATCGGGCAGGTAGAGCTGCTGCTGGCGCGCGTTTTGCCACTGCGGTGCCAGCGAAAACAGGCCGGCTTCGTCGCTGTCGAGCAGGGCGGCAAACACGGAGGGGCTATCGAGTTCGGGCCAGCAGAGATAATCAATGGTGCCGTCGTTCGCGATCAGGGCACAGGTGCGTAAATCACCGATGACGCCGTGGTCGTCAATTCTGCGTTTAATCTTGCTCATCCTGCCTCCTGAACGCTATCCGATTGTTAACTATAGACGAAACGGCAGAATCGGCTGCGACGTGGCACAGAACGATAACTTCTATACTGTGAAGACACCCATCAGGCAGGAGAACGTTATGACACTGGGCAAACAGAAAGTCGCCGTAGTGACCGCTTCAGATTCGGGGATTGGACGCAGCTGCGCCGTAATGCTGGCTGAGGCCGGCTACACAGTCGGCATTACCTGGCGCTCGGATGAAGAGGGCGCGCAGGAGACCGCGCGGCTGGTGGAGAGTAAAGGCCAGCTGGCCCAGGTGCGGCAGCTCGATCTGTCCGATCCGCAGGCTGGCGGACAACAGCTGGCGCAGCTGATCAATTCGCTCGGTCGTATTGATGTGCTGGTGAACAATGCTGGCGTAATGAGCAAAGCGGATTTCCTCGATATGACTTTTGAGGACTGGCGCAAAGTCTTCACCGTTGACGTGGACGGCGCCTTTGTCTGCGGCCAGATTGCCGCACGGCATATGGTCGATCAGGGCGACGGCGGGCGCATCATTAACATCACCTCGGTGCATGAGCATACGCCGCTGCCGGATGCCGCCGCTTACACCGCAGCCAAACATGCGCTTGGCGGGCTGACCAAATCGATGGCGCTGAGCCTGCTGCCGCACCATATTCTGGTGAACGCCGTGGCGCCGGGCGCCATCGCCACGCCGATGAACGACATGAGCAACAGCGAGGCGCACAGCCGGCGCATGCCGGAAATCCCGATTGGCCGCCCTGGCGACACGCGCGAAATCGCCAGTCTGGTGGCGTGGCTGTGCTCGGAATGGGCCACCTACACCACCGGACAATCATTCGTGGTCGACGGCGGCTTTATGCTGGCCAACCCGCAGTTCAAGGGGTACCACAGTTAACCGGCGCGGCGGCGGTTCCAGCGGCGAATCACAAAGCGCAGCACGATGCCGAACACAATTGCCGCCGCCAGCCAGATGAAGTGCTTAAGGTGCTGATCAAGCTTGTGCAGCCACGGCGTAATAATTTCACCGGCGAAGTAGCCGAGGGTGACAAAAATCAGCGCCCACAGCGCGGCGCCAATGACATTAAGCACGAAAAAGCGCAGCGGCTTAAGACGGCTGGTGCCAATAATAATCGGTCCAATCAGGCGAAAGCCGTACATGAAGCGCACGCCAATCACAAACAGGCTGGGGTGCTTCTGAATCAGCCGGTTAGCTTTTTTAATGGTGTCCTGATGTTTGCGGAAGCGCCGCAGAATGCGTGTGCCATAGCGGCGGCCAAGCCAGAACAGCAGCTGATCGCCAATAATGCCGCCGCCCATCGCCGCCAGCACCACGCCGCTGAAATGCAGCAGGCCCTCGTGCGCCGCGACGCCGCCCAGCAGGGTAAAGGTTTCGCCTTCGGCAATGCAGCCAATCAGCAGCGCCAGGTAACCGTACTGGGTGATTAATCCATTGATATCGATGTGCAATTTTTCCTCCCTGGGTAAGCGATACAGCTAACAGTCTAGCTGGCTGCGGCTTTTTTTGTGCCGCTGGCCGCAAAAACAGCCGCGCCGATTATACTTGAACTGAAGCTGCCTGCATTGGACAGCCTGATCGCTGGGGCAGCCCGTCGCATCAGAGGAGTGATTGTATGAATCATGTCTGGGGTCTTCTGGCGCATCCCAATCAGGAGATGCGTGATATCAAGCAGGAAAACGAGAGCGTTTCGCACCACTACACCCATCACGTTCTGCTGATGGCGGCGATCCCGGTGATCTGCGCCTTTATTGGCACTACGCAGCTGGGCTGGAATCTGGGCGAAGGGCAGTTCGTGCAACTCAACATGCTGACCGGTATTGGTCTCGGCATTCTGTTTTACCTGATCATCTTAGGCGGTGTGGCGGTGATGGGCCGCGTCATTCACTGGATGGCGCGCGACTATCCGCAGCGTCCCAGCATACAGCGCTGTACCGTGTTTGCCGGCTATGTGGCAACGCCGCTGTTTATCAGCGGGCTGGTGGCGCTCTATCCGCTGGTGTGGCTGTGCGTACTGGCCGGTGCGTTAGCGCTGATGTATACCGGCTATCTGCTGTACGTCGGCATCCCGGTATTCCTCAACATTGACCGTGAAGAGAGCCTGCGCTTCTCCGGCTCGACGCTGGCGATTGGCGTGCTGGTGTTCGAGGTGCTGCTGGCGCTGACGGTGATTCTGTGGGGTTACGGGCCACGCTTGTTCTGACCGTGATAAAGGTCAGGTCGTCAGCCATGGCGACCTGACTGATCCCGCTGCGCCTGGCAGCGTTTGTCATGCCCGCCTTTTTTTTAACGCCCGGAAACAATCTCCCTAAGAAATTTCGCAGACGAGCGCGTATGATAGCGCAGCCAGCCCGCGTCGCATCAGGCCTGACGCCGGCGGCCTGTGTTTCGACACAGCGCAAACCTCCTCACCGGATTTTTTTGACACGATGTCTGTAAAAATGCGTATTTCTTTGCTGTCGCTGGCGCTGTTTGTCGCCGCGCCAGCTGCGATGACTCCGGCGCTCGCCGCCGCAGCAAAACTGGCCGATCTGGCGCCGATTGCCCAGCCGCAAATCGCCTCCGGCAGCGCGCTGATTGTCGATCTCGATAATAACAAAGTGCTGTTTTCCAGCCATCCGGATCGGGTGCGGCCTATCGCGTCGATCACCAAAGTGATGACTGCGATGGTGGTGCTGGATGCCCGGCTGCCGATGGACGAAATGCTGTCTGTGGATATCAGCCAGACGCCCGAAATGCGCGGCGTATTCTCGCGCGTGAAGCTCAACAGTGAAATCAGCCGCCGCAACATGCTGCTGCTGGCGCTGATGTCCTCGGAAAACCGCGCGGCGGCCAGCCTGGCGCATCACTATCCCGGCGGTTACGACGCCTTTATCCGCGCCATGAACGCCAAAGCGCGCGCGCTCGGCATGACGCACACCCACTACGTAGAGCCGACCGGTTTGTCGCTGCACAACGTCTCCAGTGCGGAAGATCTGGTGAAGCTGCTCAGGGCCACGCGCCAGTATCCGCTGATTGGCCAGTTGAGCACCACCAAAGAGGAGACGGCGGTGTTTAAACACCCCAGCTACGCGCTGCCGTTCCGCAACACTAACCATCTGGTGTACAAAAATGACTGGCGCATTCAGCTGACCAAAACCGGTTACACCGACGAGGCCGGTCACTGCCTGATAATGCGTACCATGATTAATAACCGCCCGGTGGCGCTGGTGGTGCTGGATGCGTTTGGCAAATATACCCACTTTGCCGATGCCAATCGCCTGCGCGACTGGCTGGAAACCGGCAAGGCGGCACCGGTGCCGGCGGCCGCGCTGGCGTACAAAAAGCAGAAAGCGTCGCAGCTTGCCAGCAGTGCGGACGTGGAGTAACGCAACCTGTTACTCAGCGTAGCGGCGCAAGGGAGTGCGCCGTGTGTCGTGGTGGCGCGTGGCTGACGGTCAACGGCGCTTAAATGAACAAAATTTCTTATCGTTAGCACCAATGTTTTACGCCACCATTCCTATAGTTTCCCTGACGGCAAAGTCCTACACTGGCGACCATTCACGGTCAACCTTGCGTTTATAGGCTGTTATTGCGCTGGAATCTCACTCATATGTTCAAGTTTCGTTCTCTGTTTACCCCGTTCCTGCTGCTACTGGTGTTATTCACGCCGGCGCTCAGCTATGCGGATGACAACGCCGCGCCCGCGCAGCAGGAAGAAGACGCGGCACCGAAGGTCAATCCGGCGGTTGAACTGCCGAAGATGCAGAAGATCCTCGACAAAATTAAGGGCCAGGTGTCTGGCGATACCAATGAAAACCAGCTCAACCAGCTCAATGAGATGGCGCTGGAGCTGTCAGGTAATGCGGAAACCCTCGGCCAGGCGCTGATTCCGCAGCGTCAGCAGCTGGATGCGCAGCTGGCGGTGCTCGGCCCGGCGCCGAAGGCGGACAGCGGCGTGAAAGAGACGCCGGAAGTGACGCGCAAACGCGCCGCGCTGGAGAATCAGAAGGGCAAGCTGGATGATCAGATCAAGCAGGCCGACGGCATCAAAAACGGGGCGCTGGTACTGTCCTCGCAGATCGTCAACCTGCGGCGCGATCAGCTGAAAAGCCAGCTGGCGCTCAACTCCGGCAGTATTTTAGGACCGCGCTTCTGGTCACCGCTGTTCAGCCGTCAGGACCTGGATGGCGAAAAAATTGGCGACTTTATCAGCGAGCTGCAGGATACCGCCGCGCTGTCGTGGGAGCCGGGCTGGCGCGTGGGCACGGTCGGCTGGCTGCTGGCGGCGCTGCTGGTGATGACGCTGGGCCGGCGTTACAGCGAAGAGTTTCTGGCGTGGGTCAGCATTCACAAACTGCCGGAAGGGCGGCTGCGGCGCAGCTTCCTCGCGGCGGCGATTGCGCTGACTACGCTGGCGGCCGTGGTGCTGACCTTTAACTTTCTCTCGCTGGCGTTTGTGCGCCGCGATGAAGTGTCCAGCGACGTGCAGGATTTCATCAGCCGTCTGGTGCAGCTCAGCGTTTACTGCGGACTGATCGCTGGTCTCGGCCGCGCATTTCTGTCAACGCGCCGCCCGAGCTGGCGTCTGCCGAGCATCTCCAGTGAAGTGGCGCTGGCGCTGAAGCCGTTCCCGCCGATTACCGCCGCGCTGGTGTTTATCTTCCAGACCGCCGAGTCGTTTAACTACACGGTCGGCACCAGCCTGAACACCACCATTTTTGCCAACGGTCTGACGGCGCTGCTGATTGGCAGCACCGGGCTGGCGATCAGCATGCGCACCAATCGCGTGCGTCGTCGCATGGCGCAGGCCGGCAATCCGCCGGAAGCGCGTCCCACAGTCGTCGGCCTGGTGCAGCTGGCGCTGACGGTCACCGCCGTGGCGATTCTGGTTTCGCTGATTGTCGGCTACGTCACGCTGGCGCGCTTCCTCAGCTATGAAGTGATCTGGTGCGGCATCCTGTTTGGCTCGTTCTACTTCCTCAGTCATCTGATCAACGACGGTTGTGAAAGCCTGTTCTCCACCAACAACGCGACCGGCAAGCGGTTGCAGACCTCACTGAATATTGACGAGCGCTATCTGCAGCAGGCGGCAACGCTGCTCAGCGCCGTGGGGAAAACCCTGCTGGTGGCGTTTGTCGCGCTGGCGCTGCTCAACGGCACGTTTGCCTCGTCCACGCCGATTGAGCTGATCCAGAAAGTCATTGAGTTCTGGGGTGGCAAAGGGCTGGAGTCGCTCAACATTGTGCCGGCGCACATGGTGAACGCCATTCTGTGTCTGGTGGTGGGTATCTACGTGCTGCGCTCGGTGCGGCGCTGGCTGGACAAAGAGTTCCTGCCGAAGACCACCATGGATATCGGCATGCGCGTGTCGCTGGTGACGCTGTTCAGCAATATCGGCTACGTGCTGATTATTTTGCTGACGCTGTCGATTATGGGGCTGCAGTGGAACAAGCTGGCGTGGATCGTCAGCGCCCTGTCGGTGGGTATCGGTTTCGGCTTACAGGAGATCGTGAAGAACTTTATCTCCGGTCTGATCCTGCTGACCGAACGTCCGGTGAAGGTCGGCGATCTGGTGAGCATCAGCGGCATCGAAGGGGATATTCGCCGTATTAACGTGCGTGCGACTGAGATTCAGCTGGGCGATAAATCCACGGTGATCGTGCCGAACTCGCAGCTGATTTCGCAGAACGTGCGTAACGCCACCATGGGCAACGCGCAGGGCGTGGTGACGATTCAGCTGACCTTCCCGCTGGATATCGATCCGGTGCAGGTGCGCGAACTGTTGCTGGACGTGTATCGCGAAAACGAGCGTATTCTCGAAACGCCGGAGCCGTCGGTTTCGTTTAAAGATTTGACGCCGGCGGGTATTGTGCTGAGCGTGACCGGCAACGTCGCCAGCCAGCGCCAGATTTCCGGTGCGAAAAGCGATCTGCTGTTTGATATCCTGACGCGCCTGCGCAAAGAGGGCATCGTGCTGTCGACGCCGCAGACCATGATTATCGAACGCCGCGCGCTGCCGGCGACGCAGAATGAAGGTGAAGCGTTGCCATAATGGCATGAGACCGTAGCGGCGCAATTCATTGCGCTAAGGTTTGCCTCTGATGCAGCAAACCCGCGCGATAAATCGCGCCGCTACGGGTCCGGCAGATCTGACTCAGGCTTTCACCGCCCAGCCTTTTTGCTTACTGGTTTTCCCGATGCCCGGGTTAAAGGTATTGGTCGGATCGAGCTGGCGGTAAAACGCCTGCAGCTGCGGTTTGGCCGCATACAGATGGCCAACGTTATGCTCTGCCGGATACTCCGCGCCGCGCGCCGCGAGGATCGCCAGCATCTTCTCCTTCAGCGCATGGGCATCTACGCCTTTCTTCACAATGTAATCCTGATGGAACACGTGGCAGAAGAAGTGGCCGTAGTAAAGGCGATGAATCAGATCGTTATCAAACTCCGGCGGCAGGCGCTCAAACCACTCCTGATCGTTGCGGCGCAGCGCAATGTCCAGTGCCAGAATATCCTCCACTTCGTCAGCGTGCACCGCGTGATAGCGCACGGCGGCACCGGCTGCGGCAAAACGATGCAAAAAGGCGTGCGCGCCCTCTTTGGCGTCGCAGGCAAAGAACTCACCGCCGCCTTCGCGGAAATACTCCTGCAGATACGCCTGCGCTTCGGCCACGCCGTCGCCGGACATCTTCAGCATCAGGTGGTGCTCGTATTTGTCACGATACTGCTTAAGGCGCTTCGGCAGGTGCGCCGGGAACCAGCGGCTGATGCGTTGCAGCAGGCGATCGGTCAGGTGCGGCTTAACGAAGCTCAGCTTGCTGAGCCAGGCATCCACCCGGCCTTTGAGGGTGAAAAACAGCGGCATTTTATCGGTGCCGAGTTTATCAATCATCACAAAGGTGTCTTTGCCGTAGACCTCGGCGATGTCGAAAATATCGCGGTGCATGTACTCACCGGCGACCGGTAAATGGGTAAACTCCGCCAGCATGTGGCGACGCAGCTCGCCGAGCGTCGCCGGGTCGTTGGTGCCAATGTAAAACACCTGCTGCTTCGGCTCGGTGGGGAAGGTGTCGAGCCGCACGGCAAACACCGCCAGTTTGCCGGCGCAGCCTGACGCCTCAAACAGGCGCCGCTGGTCGGCGTTGAAACGCGCCGGCGTATCGGCATGAATGTCCCGCACCCGCTCGGCGTATTCGTGGTCGGACGCGTGGCGCGCATCCCAGCGCACATCATCCGGCTGCCAGCGCTCGTCGTCCAGCCGGCCGAGAATCTCTTCCGGCGAATGACCGAGGTCAATGCCCAGATGGTTGACCAGCCGGAGCTTGCCGTCGGCGTCCACCTGCGCAAACAGCGCCATTTCGCTGTAGGCCGGGCCGCGTTTGATCAGCGAGCCGCCGGAGTTATTGCAGATGCCGCCCAGCACCGAGGCGCCGATGCACGAGGAGCCAATCACCGAGTGCGGCTCGCGCCCGAGCGGTTTAAGGGTTTTCTCCAGCTGATACAGCGTGCTGCCGGGAAAGGCGAGAATCTGCCTGCCGCCGTCGATCAGCTGCAGTTTGTCGAGACGCAGGGTACTGATGATCACCACCGGGCGATCGTAATCGTTGCCGTTGGGCGTTGAACCTTCGGTCAGGCCGGTATTGGCGGCCTGCATCAGCACGATGGCATCGGCCTGTACCAGCGCCTGCAGCACGCGCCATAGCTCCAGCAGCGAGCCGGGGAAAACCACCGCCAGCGCATCGCCCTCGCCGGAACGGAAACCCTTACGATAGCGCGCGGTCTGCTCCGCGTCGGTCAGCAGCTGCGATGCGCCGACCAGACGGCGCAGCTCGGACAGCAGGGCAGGGTGTGAGGTGTTGTTATTCATTAGCCTATCCTTGTCGTTAACGTGGCGTTTCTACTGTAGCACGCGTCGGCCACGGGGGCGCAGTGTGACAATGGCGGCTACCTGCTATCCTCATCTTGTGGCACACTGCCCCGGTTATTTCGATATTGCGCAGTTACTTAAGAGAACCCGACCTGATGAAATGGATTTACTCTGTTAGCCTCGCTGTTTCCCTTGCCGTGCAACCCGCGTTTGCGGACGACCTGTTCGGCCCCCATCCAATGACGGAACAGGCGCGCGACGCCTTTGTTAATCAGCTGCTGAGCAAAATGACGCTGGATGAAAAGATCGGGCAGATGCGCCTGATTAGCGTCGGTCCGGATACGCCAAAAGAGGCGATTCGCGACATGATTCAGCACGGCCAGGTCGGGGCGATTTTCAATACGGTAACGCGTCCGGATATCCGCGCCATGCAGGATCAGGTCATGCAGCTCAGCCGCCTGAAGGTGCCGCTGTTCTTTGCCTATGACGTGGTGCACGGCCAGCGCACTATTTTTCCGATTCCGCTCGGCCTCGCCGCCAGCTGGGATCTGCAAGCCGTTAGCGAAGTGGGACGCATCTCCGCCTATGAAGCGGCAGACGACGGCCTCAACATGACCTGGGCGCCGATGGTGGATGTCTCGCGTGAACCGCGCTGGGGCCGCGGCTCTGAAGGGTTTGGCGAGGATACCTATCTCACGTCGCAGATGGGCAGTGCGATGGTCAAAGCCATGCAGGGCAAGAGCGCCGCCGACCGCTACGCCATCATGACCAGCGTTAAGCACTTTGCAGCTTACGGCGCAGTAGAAGGCGGTCGCGATTACAACACCGTCGACATGAGTCCGCAGCGCCTGTTCCAGGATTATCTGCCGCCGTATAAAGCTTCGCTGGATGCCGGCAGCGGCGGCGTGATGGTGGCGCTCAACTCGCTGAACGGCACCCCGGCCACCGCCGACAGCTGGCTGCTGAAAGATATTCTGCGCAACGACTGGAAATTCAAAGGCATCACCATCAGCGATCACGGTGCCATCAAAGAGTTAATCAAACACGGCGTCGCCAGCGATCCGCAGGATGCCGTGCGCATTGCGCTGAAATCCGGCATCGACATGAGTATGAGCGACGAGTATTACAGCAAATACCTGCCGGGACTGGTGAAAAGCGGCGCGGTGAGCATGGCGGAAATCGACGATGCGGCCCGTCACGTGCTCAACGTTAAATATGACATGGGCCTGTTCAACGATCCGTACAGCCATCTCGGACCGAAAGGCAGCGATCCGCAGGACACCAATGCGGAAAGCCGCCTGCACCGGGCGGAAGCGCGCGATGTGGCGCGCCGCAGTATGGTGCTGCTGAAAAACTGGCATGAAACCCTGCCGCTGAAGAAAGAAGCGACCGTGGCGCTGGTGGGACCGCTGGCCGATAGCCAGCGCGATATCATGGGCAGCTGGTCGGCTGCGGGCGTGGCGAAGCAATCTGTCTCGCTGCTGCAGGGCATGCGCAGCGCCATGGCCGGCAAAGGCACCGTGCTGTATGCCAAAGGAGCCAATATTTCCGATAACAAAGGTATCCAGAACTTCCTCAACCTGTATGAGCAGGCGGTCAGTGTCGATGCCCGTTCGCCGCAGCAGCTGATTGACGAAGCGGTCGCGCAGGCGAAAAAAGCGGACGTGGTAGTGGCGGCAGTGGGCGAGGCGCAGGGCATGGCGCATGAAGCGTCGAGCCGCAGCGATCTGGTGATCCCGCCGAGCCAGCAGAAGCTGCTGGCGGCCCTGAAAGCCACCGGGAAACCGCTGGTGATTGTGCTGATGAATGGCCGTCCGCTGGCGCTGGTGAATGAGGACCGCATGGCGGATGCGATGCTGGAGACCTGGTTCAGCGGTACCGAGGGCGGTAACGCCATCGCCGATGTGCTGTTCGGTGATTACAACCCATCAGGCAAACTGCCGGTGTCATTCCCGCGCTCGGTCGGGCAGATTCCAATTTATTACAATCATTTGCCAACCGGCCGTCCGTACAATTTCGAGAAGCCGAACAAGTACACCTCGCACTACTACGACGCGGTCAACGGTCCGCTCTATCCGTTTGGTTACGGTTTGAGCTATACCCAGTTCAGCGTGTCACCGGTGAAGATGTCTGCACCGACCATGCCGCGTAACGGCATGGTCGAAGCCAGCGTGACGGTGACGAATACCGGCAAACGCGATGGTGCCACGGTGGTGCAGCTATACCTGAACGATCCGGTTGCCAGTATCAGCCGTCCGGTGCAGGAGCTGCGGGGCTTCCAGCGCATTATGCTGAAGGCCGGCGAGTCGCAGACTGTGCGCTTTAAGATTGATGTCGATGCGCTGAAGTTCTGGAATCAGAAGATGCAGCACGTCGCCGAGCCGGGCAAATTCAACGTGATGATCGGTCTGGATTCGGTGAGAACCCAGGATGCGCAGTTCGATTATTTGTGAGTCTCAGGGTCAGCATAAATGCTGACCCTACAGGTTATGCTGTCGTAGCATTCCGGGGGCGGCATTAACCTGTACATGTTATGCTGGCGTGACATTGTAGGGTCGGCATTCATGCCGACCAGCTTAACCAGCCTGACGCGTCAATATGATGAATCTCCGCCACCGCATCGAACAGCAGGTCTTTCGCCTTAACGGCCTGTCGCTCAACGAATTTGACATCTCTCAACCGCCGGGCGATCCCGGCCTGTTCGGCCCTGACCACATCATCTGGCAGGTGCACGGCGACTTTCCCGCGATGCTGTGCGGCGGCATCAGCGCGCTGATGCTACAGATGCTGCATCCGGCGGCGCTGGCGGGCGTGTGGGATCACTCCAGTTTCCGCCAGGATATGCTCGGCCGGCTGCGGCGCACCAGTCAGTTCATCGCGGTCACCACCTTCGGCAACACCGCCGATGCGCATACCCTGATTGAGCGGGTTAAACGCATCCATCTGCGCGTCACCGGCATCGATAACACCGGCAAACCTTATGCCGCCAGCGATCCGCATCTGCTCACCTGGGTGCACGTTGCAGAAACCAGCCGCTTCCTGGCCGCGCATCTGCGCTACAAAAATCCGCAGCTCAGCCTCGCCGATCGCGATCGTTATTACGCCGAAGCGGCGCGGGTAGCGGAAGCGCTTGGTGCGCAGCAGGTGCCGAAAAGCGTAGAGGCGGTTGAGGCCTATTTACAGGCGATGCGGGCAGAGCTGGTTTACGATGCGCGCACTCACGAAGTGATGCAGCTGCTGCTTAATGCGCCAGCACCCAGCTGGCAGGCGAAACCGGCGATGCGCGTCATGCTGCGGGCTGGCTGTGGTCTGCTGCCCGACTGGGCGCAACAGCTGATGCAACAGCCGATCGGGCCAGTGGCGCAATGGCGGATTGATAAGCAGATCGCGTTGATTGCCGCCCTGTTGCGCTGGTCAATCAAGCGTGGCGCCTGGGCGCGTGCCATGCAGCGCATGGGGCGCGATCCGCGTTACAGGTGAAATTCATCCTGCTTGCTGGTGTAGCTACGCGGCGTGCGCGCCTCGCGTTTCAGCAGGAGCTGGCGCTGCTGATAGTGATGCAGCAGCATGCCCAGGCCAACGCCCAGTAGCGCCAGCGGCACCAGCGTGTAGTAGATATCCAGCGGCAGCAGCACCAGCAGCGCGATGGCACCGACTATCAGCGTCAGGGCTGCCATCACCCACGTATAGCGGACAAACAGCCACAGCAGCAGGGCGAGAATCACGATTTCGCGCAGATTGAGATCGAGGGTTTGCAGCACCATGACGACAGCTCCGCAACAGAAGAGTGCGCTGACAATAGCATGCGAAGCGGTAAAAGAATCGCAAAAAAATCTGAAGCTTCGCCGCCGCTGCCCCTGCCATTCTTAAGCCGGGCTGAACGATGGCCTGGCGCACTTTGAGAGTTTTACCCTTGTGTCACATGGCGCGAGTGCCGATCCTGCTCTATTCTCGGGGAAAATGGATCCCTCCAGGCATTGTCGAGGCGTTATGACACACCAACCTCTGATTGCTGAGGTGCCGAATCAGCAACACACTTTAACCGCCATCGTCGAACAGGATGCGCGTACCGCCTATTTTTATATCTGGCCGAACGACCTGTTCCGCAGTCAGTACGCCGTGCGCGGCTGCTGGTTGCGCAATCTGCTGCCGGCACCGGCGCAGGAAGATCGCGAAGCGATGGAGCAGGGTATTGCGCCGCTGCTCAGCGCCAGCTATTGCCGCACGCTGGAAGCGGAGCCGATGCTCGATCCGGCCGGCCTGCAGATTCTGTGGGAGCCCAGCGACGACGGTGCCGCGCTGTGGTATTACGGCCAGCTGCTGGCGGTGATCCCCGGCTGGAGCCTGTATCAGGACAAGCAGGTCAGCTTCTCGGCGGGCTGCATCAAAGAGAACCGTCTCACCGCGCCGCTCGGCTCAGCCTCCACCAACGATTACTACGCGCGCGCCGAACAGCAGCGTCATTTCTGGCGTGACTGGCACGATGGCCAGCAGTGGGATCGCGTGCAGAGCGAGCTGCTGCAACGTTACCAGGCGCAGTTTGGTGAGTCGGTAAAATATTACGCCATCGATCAGGGCAACTGGCCGCCGATGGCGATTTCGCAGCACTGGCATAACGGCGTGTGGTATTTCTTCACGCTCGGCATGAGTATCCGGCCGATGCCGCAGGTGGATTACCTGTTTGACGAGCTGGCACCGCAGTACCGGCGTGTAGAGCTGGCGATGGCGGTGGATGGTGAAGTGATGACCGAGGCCAACGCGGTACAGATGGCCAGCGCGCTGGCGGAGTTTGCTCATCTGCCGTGGGCGCGGCTGACGTGGATTGGCGAAGGGCACACGCTGGCGTCGGAAGTTGCGCCGGTCGGCTTTGAAAGCTTCCTGCTGGCCAACGGGCTGGCGGGCGAAAGTGCACAGCTGCGGCTGCCGAAGCGCGACGGCGATCGGCCAAATCTGCTGTGGGCGACGCCGATCACCGAAGCCGAGCGGCTGTTTGCCCAGGCGGACGATCGCGGCGGCCAGCAGCTGCTGCAGCGTTTGCTGGCGCAGGGCAGCGATCATGTGTTCCGTCCGCGCCAGGAAGTGGTGGAGTCCGCACCGTAGTGCCTGCCGAAAAAGCCCCGACATACCCCTCTGGCAGCGACCAGGCGGGTATTAAGCGGATGCTTCCCCTTCCAGCCATGCGACGAAGCGGTTTAGCGAGGATGATTTGTCCACGTCAGGCGCAATTAACGCCACGTAGCGGCTCCCCTTCGCCTCAACAGCTAACGGGGTGACAAGCCGGTTGCCCTGCAGATCATGTCCCAGCATTTGTATTCCACCGATACCCACACCGACGCCATCAATAATCGCCTGCAGACTAATATAATTGTGTTCGAATCGCTGAAAACGTTCCGGACGCACCTCCCCGACGCCAGCCTGCTTCATCCACCGTTCCCACTCGCCTGACCGCGTACTGGATAACACGACAACGTGGGTCGCCAGGTCTGCAGGGGTGTTCAGCGCTTTTGTGGCTAACAGTTTCGGCGCGGCAATCAGGGTGAGCTTTTCCTCAAATAACGCTTTCTTCTCAAAGTAACGCCATTCAGGTTTGTTCAGCGCATCCCGGCGAATCAATACGTCAAAGCCAGATAGCCCTTTCACCTCCGAACTGTTTGAGGTGGATACCGAGATTTCAATGTCAGGATATTGGCGGTGGAATGCCGGCAGGCGCGGGATCAACCAGTGCATCGCAAAGGTGGTTTGCGCATTGACGCGTATCGTGCGGGTGTTGGGTGTTTTGCCAAAGCGCACCGCAGCATCGCTGATGATGTCAAAAGCGGTGCTGATCTCTGCGGCAAAAGCCCGGGCATGTTCCGCCGCCACGCTGCGCTGTCCCTGACGTTCAAATAACGGTTGTCCCAGCCACGCTTCAAGCAATTTGATCTGGCGGCTAACGGCACCGTGAGTCATCCCTAATTCCTCAGCCGCGTCACTCAGGCTGTTGGCGTGCGCGGCCGTTTCGAACAGCCGCAATGCATTCAACGGTGGCAGGTTACGTTTTTTCATCTGTGACTTTTAGTATCAGGAGTTGGCAATATTTATCGATATTATGATCGAATTGCCCTCATTAAGATGCGTGCTTTGCCGTTGAAAATGAGGAAAGTCAGTGGGTGATTATCTCTTTGTGACGCTGATCGCGATCCTCTCCGGGGCGCTGAGTGGCATCATCGGCACCGGTTCTTCGTTACTGCTGCTACCGCTGATGGTCAGCAATTTCGGCCCCAGAGTGGCGATGCCGGTCATGGCTATCGCCGCAATCCTGGGAAATCTCTCGCGCATCGCGATCTGGTGGCGTGAAATCGACTGGCGCGCCACTCTGGCCTATAGCCTGCCTGGCGTGCCAGCTGCGTCGTTAGGCGCACATGTGCTGCTCTCTTTACCTGCCTGGCTCATTGATGGCGCGCTGGGTCTGTTTTTCTGGGTGATGATTTTGGTCAGACGCAGCCTGAAAAACAGTCACTGGACGCTCTCGATAAAGCAGTTAGGGCTTTGTGGTGGTGTGGTGGGTTTTCTGACAGGACTGGTTCTCACCACCGGACCGGTGAGCGTGCTGATTTTTACCGCCTATGGATTAAGCCGTGGCGCGTTTATTGGCACGGAAGCATCGAGCGCCTTGCTGTTATATTTCAGCAAGGTCAGTACGTTCGCCTTCCAGCAGGCGCTCTCAATGCAGGTTGTGCTCACCGGTGTGTTAGTGGGCAGTGGCATTATGCTGGGCACCCTGAGCACGAAGGTGATAGTCCAGAGACTGTCAGTCACACAATTTGCCGTGCTGATAGACGTCATTCTGTTTATTTCCGGCGCAGGATTAATCGTTAATGCCTGGTCAGGAGCACCATGAAATTAATCTTTATCACCCTTGAAATAATTTAAGCGTAGCGGGTCAGCCCAATCTGCATCTCAACGTTGCGTCATCGCTCAACTAAGCAATAGATACTGTTCGCACCATGCTGTGGTGCGTCAGTAATGCAAGGCCGAAATGTGCGTGAGACAGACCTGTCAGATGATTTCCTCTATCCAATCTGCAAATGCGCGTACGGCAGGGGAAAGGAAGCGCTGATGGGGATAAAGCAGGCTGACCGGCACTGAGGGTGGCTGCCAGTCGTTAAGTACTTCAACCAGCGTTCCTTTCTGCAGGTGCTCAGAAACAATATTTCCGGCAAGCTGGGCCAGCCCAAAACCTTCAAGACACATTCTAATGTAGAGTCCTGTTTCGTTTACAGCACCCTGGCCGCTGACAGCCACGGAAAGCGGCTCTGAATTCTGCACGAAACACAATTCGCCATTACGCCGGGACTGGTCTGAAAAATAGTGGACTGCCCGATGCCGGGATAAATCTTCAGGTGACTGCGGTATGCCATATTCGCTGAGATATTTCGGTGAAGCACATGTCACCCAGCGAAACCGGCCCAGTGGACGTGCAACTAGCGTGGAATTTAGCAATTCTCCTGTTCTTATTACACAATCCACGCCTTCCTGAACGAGATCTATCTGACGATCGCTCACCCCAATCATCAGATAAATATCCGGATAACGGCGGTAAAAATCTTTCAGATTTGACATGACAATGAAATGGGCAATGCCACCTGGCATATCCACACGTAGCCGCCCCTGCGGCCGTTTACTGGAATCCGTCAGACTGGATTCCGTATGCTCGATTAACGACAGTATTTCGCGGCACTGCGCAAGATACTGGAGACCCTCAGCAGTGAGATTTACCCGCCTTGTCGTACGGTTAAACAGCCGTACCTGCAGGTATTTTTCAAGACCCTTAATCGAACTGGTGACCGTTGAGGGCGGCAGGGACAATGTCTCGGCAGCACGAACAAAACTTCCGGCTTCAGCCACCCTTATAAAGATTTGCATTGCCTGAAGTCGATCCATTCACCTGCTCCCACACCTCTGATTTCTGCCCCTATTAAATATCATTGTTCGCAAATTTTGAATTATGAAAGCGCGTTTAGCATCTTTTTCAATGTAATTGTGTGACCTATCGTCTTCCTGTCAACACGAAACGAGGCGATTTAAATGAGCGATTACAGAAGAGATATTGTTAATAACCAGACCGTAAACCCGCCGATGACGCTCATCAGTGGCGCCACTATACTGAGCATGGATGATAACGTCGGTAATCTTGAACGCGGTGATATTCTTGTCACCGGCTCAACCATCAGTGCCGTAGGTCAAAATCTGGATGCTCATGGGGCACGTGTAATTGATGCTACGAACATGATTGCCATGCCGGGGATGGTCGATTCGCACCGTCACTCATGGGAGGGGCAGCTGCGCCGCATCAATCCAAATGCCACCTGTCTGGACGACTACAGCAACGCCACGCACTTCTCGTTTGCCAGGTACTATCGGCCAGCCGATATGTATATCGGTAACCTCCTGACCGCACTGAGTGCTATCGACGCCGGCATCACAACAATCATTGATAATTCCCACAACAGCCGTACTGCTGCACATTCTGACGCTGCCGTAGAGGCTCTGCTTGATGCCGGCATACGTGCCATCCACGCTTCAGGTGCGCCGGTAGCAGGCGAATGGAATAGAGCGCACTGGCCGGGTAACTGGCAGCGTCTGCAGAAAAAATATTTCGAAAATAATCCTGAAAGCCTCGTTTCTTTGGGTGTCATGGCTCAACTGGAGCCTGATCTATGGGCTGAAGCACGCCGGCTGGGACTGCCCATCGTCACTGAATTTTTCGGTGCTGAGATGGCTTCTGAACTTGAGTCATTGCATAAGCAGGGCCTGCTGGGTCCGGACAATATATTCAATCACTGCACGGCACTGCCAGATCAGGGATGGGAAATTCTGCGCGAAGCCGGTGTCCGTGTGAATGTCTGCCCGCGCTCAGATTCGCATTATGGTATTGAGAACGGAATGTTTGCCATTGAGGCCGCACGGCGTCATGGCATCCATCCTGGCCTTAGCGTGGACAACGAAACGTCATACAGCACCGACATGTTTATGGAAATGCGCGTGGCGTTTTATCTGCAGCGTGTAATGGGCATGCATAAGCAGCATTGCTGTGATTCAGAGCATTCGCTGACAACGCTTCCGGCAGAGCAGCTTCTTAAATCTGCAACCATTGATGGTGCTGCCTGTGCGGGAATGCAGGATAAGGTGGGCAGCCTGACTCCTGGTAAACAGGCCGACCTGCTGCTGATTAATGCTACAGATCTCAACCTTTATCCTGATGGAAATGCTTTTGGTACGGTGGTGCATGCAACCGAACGCAGTAACATCGACACTGTTTTGATCGGCGGACGCATCGTCAAACAGAACGGTAAAATTTCGGGTGTTGACAGCGAGCGCCTCCGCGCAGCCATTGATGAATCGCGTGCGCACCTGTTTGCCGCTGCGGGTTATGAGCCAGATATTTTTGCGGAAAACTTTATGCCGCTGGTGCAGGCAAACTAACAGAGACGAACAGCACGAGCTTAGTTTATTACGTAATAGCTTTGCTACAGGTCTGCTATTACCCTGCAGACTACGCTGAACATTTAGCTTGTAAAAAGGCCTGGCGGCGACCCGCTCACCGCCGGTTTTTTCTTCACGACCAGGGCCTTCAGCCTCAGTATTTACGTGCTGACTGTCACCGAAGTTAACACCAGAGCGGTCAGAAAGGAGGCAGGGTAAGGCCAGTGACAATAAGCGCTCTTATGATCACACTATTCAATCAGTTAACCATTTTGTGATCTGGCGCACCTCAAGTTCCTCTGTAACAAGCCGTTAACCTCGATCAGGCAACTCGCCACACCAGGGTAAGGGCACACCGATGTTAAAAACCACACAATCCCGTTTTACCGCGACTTTAGTCGCATTCTTCGTTGTTCTTATGCTGGTCACCGTCCTGGTGATCAACCAGTTCATCGCGCCACAGCTTAGCCAGAACGAAAGCCGGCTGGTGCGCTATGAGGTGGATGGTCTCGCCGGGCGTATCGTCGAGCAGATGAACCGCGTGCAGGCGCAGCAGCGTGCCATTACCGAAGCGGCGGGCGTGATGGACAGCGCCGCCATTGATACGCTGCTGCCGGCGCTGGTTAACCAGTATCAGGACAGCAACGTGTTCGGCGGCGGTATCTGGCCGTTACCTAACCGGCGCGATCCGGCGAAAGAGAAAGACAGCTCGTTCTTTGCGCGTAACGCCAGCAACCAGCTGCAGGTCAACACCTACTGGAACTCCGATGCTGCCGACAAATACTGGGAGCAGCCGTGGTACAAAGATGGCATGGCCGCAGAAAAAGGCCAGTGCGCGTGGGCGAAGGCTTATCAGGATGCCGCCAGCCCGCAGCCGCGCACCAACTGCGCCATGGCGATTTACCGTAACGGCACTGTCTGGGGCGTCTCAACCATTGACGTCACGCTCGGCTTTTTCAACCAGCTGGCGCAGCAGATGGGTGAGGCGATTCATGGCCGCGTACTGATTGTCGAAGCGGACGGCAAAGTGGTCGGCAATGCCGCGCTGCTGGAGGGTACGCCGAAGCTGGAAAATCTGGCTGATACCCAGCTGCCAATGGCGGCGGCGCTGAAAGGGCTGCTGGCACAGGCCGGTTCTCAGCCGTCGCAAACCACCTTCAGCGGAGAAGATGGTGAGCACACGCTGTTCCTGCAGGCCATTCCCGGCAGCCCGTGGTATCTGGCCAGCGACGTACCGTCCGCGCTGCTGGATGCGCAGACGCACAGCATGCTGACCCGTCTCGGCCTGGTCCAGATCCCGCTGGCGATTCTGCTGCTGCTGGTGCTGCTTGGCTTTGTCCGCGCGATGATGAAACGCCTGAATCTGCTGCATCAAAACATCGAAGCGCTGTCGACTGGTGGTGCGGATCTGACGCAGCGTCTGCCGGCCAGCAATAGCCCGGAATTCAATGCTGTGGCGCAAAGCTTTAACCAGTTCATCGCCCATTTGCAGGGGCTGATGCGCCAGGTGGGCGACAGCGCACTGGCGATTACCGCGGCTTCACGCGAAATTGCCAGCGGCAACGCCGATCTCTCGGCGCGGACGGAATCGCAGGCGAGTTCCATTGTGCAAACCGCCGCGTCGATGGAAGAGCTGACCGGCACGGTGCGCCAGAACGCCGACAACGCCACGCACGCCAACCAACTGGCAGATGGCGCGTCCCAGGTGGCGGCGCGCGGCAGTGAAGTGGTGCGTCAGGTGGTCAGCACCATGGGCGAAATCCATCACTCCTCGCGTAAGGTGGTGGATATCATCAGCGTCATCGACAGCATCGCCTTCCAGACCAACATTCTGGCGCTCAACGCGGCGGTAGAAGCGGCGCGCGCCGGTGAACAGGGTCGCGGGTTTGCCGTGGTGGCTTCGGAGGTACGCAATCTGGCGCAGCGTTCCGCCAACTCGGCGCGCGAAATCAAGAAGCTGATTGAAGAGTCGGTGGCCAATATCGACACCGGCAGCCAGCTGGTGGAGCAGGCCGGACAAACCATGGACGAGCTGATGCAGGGCGTCAGCAGCGTCACAACGCTGATGAGCGAAATCATGTCCGCCAGCCGCGAGCAGAGCATGGGGATCGAACAGGTGAACGTGGCGATTACCCAGCTTGACGGCAGCACCCAGCAGAACGCGGCGCTGGTGGAGCAGGTCTCGGCAGCGGCGCGCGCCATGGAAGAGCAAAGCGTGCAGCTTGAGCAGGTGGTGCACGGCTTCAAACTGTAATTCATCCCGTCAGAAAGCACAGCGGCGCGTTTTTTGCGCCGCTGTCACGCTTTTTCCTGCCTTATTCTCCAGAATTATCCGCTGGCTGCTAAGCTTACTGCTTATCGCGCCAGCGCACGGAATGTGCGCGATTTTCTCCGCTGCCGCTTCCGCTATTGTGTACAATAGTGGGGATTTTTCCGAAGGAGTTGTCATGCCCGCCATTGAAGTTATCCTCGTTGACCACCTCGATCGTCCCACCGGCAAGATGGAAAAGCTGGAAGTGCATGAGAAAGGATTGCTGCATCGTGCGGTAACGGTTTACGTGTTCAATTCGCGCCATGAACTGTTGCTGCAGCGCCGGGCGCAAAGCAAGTATCACTGCGGCGGTTTGTGGAGCAATACCTGCTGCAGCCATCCTTACCCGCAGGAGCCGACGCGCGATGCGGCTGAGCGCCGCCTGCGTGAAGAGATGGGACTGGATCTGGCGTTAACGCCGGTGTTTGAACTGAGCTATAACCTGCCGCTCAGCAACGGTCTGATCGAACACGAGTACGGTCACGTGTTTTTCGCCATCAGTGACGAAGTGCCGGTGCTCAACCTTGATGAGGCTGACGACTGGTGTTACCGCTCAGTCGAACAGATTCAGCAGGAGATGCGCGACAATCCGGCAAAATTCACGCCGTGGTTCCTGCACACTTTTCCACGCATCCCCAACACGCTGGGCGATTTCCGCCTCACCGCCTGAGCCAACGCCTCATCGCTGAGGCGTTATCCGCTTACTGAAAATCTTCCGCATCGACGTCATAGCCTGACGGTTCCCAGCGAATCGCCAGCAGCGCCAGTAATCCGGCCAGCGGTGCGAGCAGGATCACCCAGAACACGCCGGTGCCGAACGCCGCCACCAGCAGCGGAAACACAAACAGGGATACCGTCGAACTGGCGCGCATCAGCGTCTGGTTAAAGCCGACGCCCACGCCACGCAGCGAAGCCGGATAGCTCAGTGAGGCAAAGGTCATGGTGTGCGAACCCGGACCAAACCCCTGACCGAACAGGAACAGCGCCAGCATGGCAATCGCCAGGGCCGCTTCCTCGCCGCCGGCCGGGCGACCAATCAGCGCCAGGCCCAGCAGCGCCGCACACTGGCAGGCGTAACCGGCCACCGACATCTTCCATGCGCCCAGCCGCGGCACCAGCCGTACCGCCAGCAGCCCCCCGACAAAGGCAAACAGCAGGTTAAGCGCCAGCGAGACCAGAATGGTGGTCAGCATCGACTGCGCGAGGAAGCTGGAGATGATCACCGGCAGGCCAAAGGCCACGGCGTTATAGGCGAACGACGAGGCAATCGAGGTTATCGTTGCCAGCAGCGTACGGCGGCGGTAAACGCCCTGCAGCAGCGCGCCGTAGTTGCGCCAGCTGGCTTTACGTACTGGCTGTGCGGCAGTGAGCTCGGCATCCTGCGCGACCTCCGCGTTAATGTTATATGACCGTCGCAGGATTGCCGCTGCGCCCTGCAGGTTGCCCTGATTTGCCGCCCAGATCGGTGATTCACTCATGTAACGACTGCGGATGGCGATGATCAACAGCGCCGGTACCGCGCCAAAGCCGAGGATCAATCGCCACAGCCAGTCAGTATGGCTCTCTGGCAGCACCGCGTACAGCAGCAGCACCAGCAGATAGGAGATGCTGATCGCCGCGTACCAGGTGGGACACCACATCGCGACGCTGGCGGCCTTATTGCCCTGACCGCGCAGTCGGGAAAACTCTGCCAGAAACGCCATCGCCACCGGCAGATCGATGCCGACGCCGAGCCCCATCACAAAGCGCGCCGCCGCCAGCACGTACTCGTTCGGCGCAAAGGCACAGGCCAGTGCCGCCACCACGAAAAAGAACATATCGGCCATAAAGACCCGATAGCGACCAATTTTATCGGTGAGATAGCCACCGATCAGCGCGCCAACGATCGCGCCAAAGGTGATAGCCGACGCCACCATGCCGGTGCCGGCGGGCGTCAGATTGAATTCGCGCGTGACATCTTTAATACCGAAGGCCAGCGCACCGAGATCGTAGGCATCGAGAAAAACCCCGCCCAGCGCAATGGCGATGACGATGCGTGCATTGCTGCGCGAGGCGTTACTGTTATTGACCAGCCGCGTCACGTCGGCCGCGCTGCGAATCCACTGCGTCTCGCCCTGCGGCGTATTCCCTGCCAGCGCCACGTGCGCCGAAGAGGTTAAGTCAGACATGATGTTGTGTGATTTATTGTAAAGAGTGGGGCTATGAGCATAAGCCGCGCCACGGATGTGAAAAATTCTATTTGGTTATAAGGGCAACCAAAGCGTTCTATAAAACCGGCAACGGATAGCAGAAAAAGAACGAATTGCGCCGCTTGACCGCACCCATCCCGTTTCGCCAGGCTACGCTTGATAATCACTGAAAGAAAATAATGCTGAGGAAAGCGCCATGATTAAGCAGGGTTTATTGGGGATGATCGCATTCGCGATGAGTGTCGGGGCCGTGCAGGCAGCGGACCCGGTCAAGGTAGGTTCCAAGATCGATACTGAAGGTTCGCTGCTCGGCAACATCATTCTGCAGGTGCTGAACCAGCATGGGGTAAAAACCGTGAATAAAATCCAGCTCGGTACCACGCAGGTGGTGCGCGGCGCAATCACCGCCGGTGAGCTGGATATCTATCCGGAATATACCGGCAACGGGGCGTTCTTCTTCAATGATGAGAAGGACGCGGCGTGGAAAAACGCGCAGCAGGGCTATGAGAAGGTGAAAAAGCTCGATGCAGAGAAAAATCATCTGGTGTGGCTGACGCCAGCACCGGCTAACAACACCTGGACCATTGCGGTGCGCGGCGATGTCGCGCAGCAGAATAACCTGCAATCCCTCGACGATCTCAGCGCTTACCTGAAAAAAGGCGGCACCTTTAAGCTGGCGGCGTCGGCGGAGTTCATCGAGCGCAGCGATGCGCTGCCAGCGTTTGAGAAAGCCTACAACTTCAAGCTGGGCCAGTCACAGCTGCTGTCGCTGGCTGGCGGGGACACCGCTGTTACCATCAAAGCGGCCGCCCAGCAAACGTCCGGCGTCAATGCGGCGATGGCTTACGGTACCGACGGCCCGGTCGCGGCGCTCGGCCTGCAAACCCTGAGCGACCCGAAGGGCGTACAGCCGATTTACGCGCCCGCGCCGGTGATCCGCGCCAGCGTGCTGCAACAGTACCCGCAGATTGCCGACTGGCTGCAGCCGGTGTTCAGCAAGCTGGATGAGAAAACCCTGCAGCAGCTCAACGCGCAAATCGCCGTTGACGGTCAGGACGCCAGCCAGGTGGCGCAGCAGTGGCTGCAGCAGAATAAGTTGCTGTAAGCGGTGCTGTCACGGATAAACCGACCGCGCCAGCAGCCGGTGCTGCTGGTGCTGACGCTGCTGATTACGCTGGCGCTGGGAGCGCTACCGCTGCTGAGCTACGCGGCTAACCGGCTGGTCTCCGGACAGCCGCTGATGCTTTGGCAGGTAACGGCGGGCTGGCTGCTGCTGCTGCCGCTGTTATGGCTATGGCTGGGATTGTGGTGGCCGCCAGGTCGCGGCGCGGCGCTGGCGCAGCTGCTGGGCGCGGAGCTACTGTTCGCCCTGCTGATTGGCATCGGCGGCCACGCCGCCAGTGAGCTGGCCCGCAGCGGCAGCCCGCTGGCGCGCACCGCGCTGGGCAGCGGCCTCTGGTGTGCGGCAGGATTAGCGCTGCTGCTGGCCGCCGAAGCGATTCGCCAGCTTAGCCAGCAGACGCCGCTGCGTATTCTGCTTAATCTGCAACTATGGCTGCCGCCGCTGATACTGCTGCTGAGTGGTCAGCTGGACGCGCTGTCGCTGCTGAAAGAGTACAGCAATCGCACCGCCGTCTTTAACGCCGCGTTCAGCCAGCATCTGCTGCTGCTGGGCGGCACGCTGCTGCCCACCTTGCTGATTGGTCTGCCGCTGGGACTTGCCATCGCGCGTCGTGCCCGCTGGCAACATGCCGCCTTCAGCGTGCTGAATCTGATCCAGACCGTGCCGTCTGTGGCGTTGTTTGGCCTGCTGATTGCACCGCTGGCCGGGCTGGCGGCGCATTTTCCGCTGCTGGCGCGCCTCGGTATCAGCGGGATTGGCGTCGCGCCGGCGCTGATTGCGCTGGTGCTGTATGCACTGCTGCCGCTGGTGCGCAGCGTGGTCGCGGGGCTGCAGCAGGTGCCGCAGGAGGTGCGTGAAACCGCGCGCGGCATGGGCATGAGTGGCTGGCAGCAGTTCTGGCACGCCGAGCTGCCGCTGGCGCTGCCGGTGTGGCTCTCCGGACTGCGCGTGGTGGTGGTGCAAACCGTCGGGCTGGCGGTAGTCGCCGCACTGATTGGGGCCGGCGGCTTCGGCGCCATTGTGTTTCAGGGACTGCTGAGCAGCGCGCTGGATCTGGTGCTGCTGGGCGTGATTCCGGTGGTGGCGCTGGCGGTGATATTCGATGCGCTGCTGCGATTGCTGTCGGCGCTGCTGGAGAGAGGACATGATTGAATTTCATCAGGTAAGCAAAGCGTTCGCCGGTAAAGAGGCGATTCGCAACCTGTCGCTGAAGATTGAGAAGGGCAGTTTTACCGTGCTGATCGGCACATCCGGCTCGGGTAAATCCACCACGCTGAAGATGATTAACCGGCTGGTTGAGCATGACAGCGGCGAAATCCGTTTTGCCGGTGAGCCGATCGAGCAGATGGATGCGCGCGCGCTGCGGCGGCGCATTGGCTATGCCATTCAGTCCATCGGCCTGTTTCCACACTGGAATGTGGCCAAAAATATCGCCACCGTGCCGTCGCTGCTCGGCTGGCCGCGGGAAAAAATTGCCGCACGGGTTGAGGAGCTGCTGGCGCTGCTCAATCTCGACAGTCAGCTGGCGTCGCGCTATCCGCACCAGCTCTCCGGCGGTCAGCAGCAGCGTGTTGGCGTGGCGCGCGCGCTGGCGGCCGACCCGGAACTGCTGCTGATGGATGAACCGTTCGGCGCGCTCGATCCGGTCAACCGGCAGGCGCTGCAGCAGGAGATGCTGCGCATTCAGCAGCTGTCGGGGCGCACTGTGGTGCTGGTGACGCACGATATCGACGAAGCGTTAACTCTCGCCGATCAGCTGGTGTTGATGGACGGCGGAGAGATTGTGCAGCAGGGACGGCCGATTGACCTGCTGACGCAGCCTGCCAGTGATTTCGCGCGCCAGTTCTTTGGCCGCAGCGAGCTGGGCGTGCGTCTGCTGGCGCTGGGGCGGGCCGGCAGTGCGGCACGACGCGGTGAGTGGCTGGAGGCGGAACCGATCGCCGCCGGGCTGACGCTGCGCGAGGCGCTGTCGCAGTTTATTGCGCGGCGCACCGACAAATTACCGGTTGTCGATCAACATCAGCAGCCGCTGGGCGTGCTGCACTTTAGCGATTTGCTGCGACAGCAGGAGGCGGGCTGATGCGAGTGCTGCGCGATCCGCTCTACTGGCTGCTGGGGATATTTCTGCTGTTGCTGTGGGGGTTACCGCACAGTGCGCCGCTGTTTGCGCACTGGTTTCCACAGCTGGAGCGTCCGCTGTACCAGCAGGAGAGTTTCTGGCAGCTGGCGCTGGCCCATCTGCTGCTGGTGATCAGCGGCAGCGCGCTGGCAATAGTGGTGGGCGTTGGCTGTGCGGTCTTCGCTACCCGTCACGGCGGCAGGGCGTTCCGCCCGCTGCTGGAGACGCTGGCGGCTGCCGGCCAGACCTTTCCACCGGTGGTGGTGCTGGCGATTGCCGTGCCGGTCATGGGCTTTGGCGCTGCGCCGGCGGTGATGGCGCTGTTTCTGTATGGGCTGTTGCCGATTCTGCAAGGCACGCTGGCGGGACTGGACAGCGTTCCGGCCAGCAGCCGTGAGATCGCCGTCGGTCTGGGAATGGGACCGTGGCGGCGTCTGTGGCAGATAGAGCTGGCGCTGGCGGCACCGATGATTATGGCGGGCGTGCGCACCTCAGTGATGATCAACATCGGCACCGCGACCATCGCCTCAACCGTCGGGGCGGAAAGTCTGGGTTCGCCGGTGATTATCGGTCTGAGCGGCTTCAATACCGCTTATGTGATTCAGGGCGCGCTGCTGGTGGCGCTGCTGGCGCTGATCTGCGACCGGCTGCTGGAGCGGTTGCAGCACGCACTCAGTGGGTATGCAGAATAAGGCTGTAGCCAACCAGCATCATGCCGCCCATGCCGCCAATCGCCATGATGGCAAACAGGGTGCCAATGAGAATTTTATTCCAGTTCATAGGTAAACCTGAGAAAAGTCATGAAGTGCGGCATGATAACGCGCACATGCGGTAAGGCAAAGGCCGCATGTGCGATTTTTCAGGTCGGTTCGTGGACGTGAATCGAGAAGCCCTGAGCCTGCCAGTGTTCGAACTGCTCCAGCTGGCGGCGCGTCGGCTTTTTACCGGTCCAGATAAACAGATGCTGGCCGGGAAACAGCTCCGGACGCGGCATATCCAGCGGTTCCGCCAGCACATCAATGCGCCAGCCCTGCTGCGCTAAGCGCCAGGCTTCCAGCCAGATGCGGGTGCGATCTTCTACGCCCCAGCCAATCATTAAGGCATCTTTGCCGGCTTTTTTACGCGCGCCTGCCAGACAGAACGCGACATAATCAATCAGTGCGCCGTCCAGCAGACTGCACATGGTGCGGGCGGTATTTTGATCCAGCCCGAGACGCTGGCGTACCGGTACAAAAACGTGGTCAATCAGCGCATCGACCGGGTGTTCACGGCCAATGGTGGCGATTTTGGTGCGCAGTTTGGATGCGCGCACGTGGCGCAGCACGCTCATCAGCTCTTCCTGCAGCGCCGTCCAGCCGTCATGCACGTTGAAGGTCTCTCCTTCAAGCAGGGCTTTGACTTTGCCAACAGGCACACCGCTCTCTATCCAGCGTTTGATCTCTTCGATCCGCTGAACATCTTCATCATCAAATTGTCGATGACCACCCTCAGTGCGCTGCGGCTTTAACAATCCATAACGACGCTGCCAGGCGCGCAGGGTTACCGGGTTAATTCCACAGCGCTCGGCAACATCACCGATACTGTATAAGGCCATGGCATCCTCTAAAATTCTGACCTGCATAACAACACCTTAACCGCCAGAGTGAGCTTGTACAATGATTATTTTATTGTACAACTTGACCCACTGCACGATTTCGGGCTTTATCTCTTATGTGAGATTTATTTCCCGAAAATGAGAGGTTGAAGATGTCTGCTCTAAATACGGAAGATCGGCTTGCGGCACGTCTGGCGGAATTACGCCTGCAGCGCGGCTGGTCGCTGGATGAACTGGCTCTGGCAACCGGCATTAGCCGGGCATCATTGTCGCGCATTGAGCGCGCCGAGACCAGCCCTACCGCCGCTTTGCTTAATCGCTTGTGCGTGGCCTACGGTTTAACCATGTCGCGACTGCTCAGCGAAGTAGAAGAAGAAGCGGCGCTGCTGCTGAAAGCGGAGCAGCAGCCGGTCTGGCAGGATACGCTCAGCGGCTTCCAGCGGCGCAACGTCTCGCCGCCGGCCAGTCAGTTTAAAGCGGAGCTGGTGGAGGGCGTGCTGCGTCCGGGCGCGCGCATTGATTATGATGCGCCGCCGGTACAGGGGCTGGAACAGCACATCTGGCTGCAGTCGGGCGAGCTGACCCTCACCATGGAGACGCAGAGCTGGACGCTACAGGCCGGCGATTGCCTGCGCTTCCACCTCAGCGGACGTTCCTCTTTTCAGGCGCATGCCGAAGGCGGCGCGCGCTACATTCTGGTGGTGTGCAAACCATGATTGAAATCGACTCTCTCAGCGCTACCCAGGCGCAGCCGCTGCTGGCGTCATTGTGTGAAGTGCTGCACGGCTGCGTGGCAGACGGTGCCAGCGTCGGCTTCATTGACGCGAACGATCGCGCAGTGATGGCGCGTTTCTGGCAGGACAAAATTTACAGCCTGGCGAGCGGCGATAACCAGCTGCTGGTGGCCTGGCAAGCGGGCGAGATAGTGGCCACGGTGATGCTGGGCTTCAGCAGTATGCCCAACGGCCGCCATCGCGCGGAGATCAGCAAGCTACTGGTGCATCCGCGTGCGCGACGTCAGGGCATTGCGCGCCGTCTGATGTTACGTGCCGAACAGCTGGCGCAGCAGCAGGGGAAAACGCTGCTGGTGCTGGATACGCGCAGCGGCGATGTTGCCAGCGCGCTCTATCTTTCGCTCGGCTGGCAGGTGGCGGGTTCGATTCCGTACTATGCCGAATCCACAGCCGGCGAGCTGGATGCTACCACGGTGATGTATAAGCGGCTGACATAAGCGTTCTGGTTGCTGTTACCGGACGCCGCGTTTCGTTTCCCTTGTCCACATGCTGCCTCTCCCTCTCCCGGTGGGAGAGGGCCGGGGTGAGGGCATCAGCGTACACTTTCCCGTCCCGTACCAGCAGAAACCCGGTCGCACGCACCAAATCAGTGCGCCGCCGCCGCATCGCTCAACCCCAGCGCCTGCATAAACAGCCGGATGATCGGATTTATTTTCCGGCCTTTCTTCATCACCAGACAAAATGCGGTTTCGCGCCGCAGCGTGTCATCGCCCAGCTCACACAGTTGTCCGCGGGCAATAAACGGAGCGGCATAATGTTCCGGTAAATACCCAATAAAGTGACCGGTTAAAATCAGCATGGCCACCGATTCCACCTGCACCGCCTGCACACCGCTCTCCTGCACCGGAATCAGGCGGCGTTCATCGCGTGGAGTAACATATAAATGATTAATAATTTTCTGCTGACGTAATACATCCACCGAAATATTTTTATCGCAAGATCCGCAATAGAGAGGATGTGACGCAGCGCAATATAATTTTGCGTATTCTTTATAAAGTTCGAAGTAATCAAACTCATTTTTCATTTCATACACGGGCGCAATGCCGCAATGAAAACGCCCTTCGCTTATGCCGCGTTCAATATCATCCAGCTGTGCGGTCTGCAGACGAATCTGCACCTTTGGCGCTTTCTGGTGCAGCTGTTGCACCGCACTGGTGACCGGCGAGTGCGGATCGCTAATGGTGTTATCCACCACGCAAATCGCGATGTCGCCCAGCAGCTCGTTGCGACTATTGTGCAGCCGCTCGCGAAACAGGTTGAGCGATACGAACAGCTCCAGCGTGGCCTGATAAACATTGATGCCGTACTGCGTCAGCTCAAAACCTTCACGGCCGCGGCTGCACAGCGTCATGCCCAGCCGAATCTCCAGGTCAGAAACCTGTTTACTGATCGCCGCCAGGCCAATATTTAATTCGTGACTGGCGGCGGTTAATCCTCCGGCTTCCACCACGCATTTAAATACCCGCAGCAATTTTAAGTCGATATTACTCAGCGCCAGAACCGCATTATCGCCGCGATTATTCGCATTGTTTCCAGACTGGGAAACTTTACTTTCCATTTTTGCTATTCAACTCCGGAATAATTGCGGTGAAAGTACAGTGAATCTGAAATACCACCTATTTGCCAGCGTGGCAATAAAATAAGTTTTTATTATCGCTGCCGGCTGAATCCAAACTTTTTCATATTGCTGCGGCTGATTTGTGAGGGAAATAGCATGTCTGAGAATGCCGAACTGTTATGGGGTGCACGTTTTAAAGCGGCTCCGGCAGCCAGTTTAACCGCGCTGTCGCGTAGCCCGGATTATTACTTTGCGCTGGCGCCGTACGACCTCGCCGGTTGCCGCGCCCATGCGCGCGAGCTGGCGCGTGCCGGGCTATTGAGTGCTGACGAGCTGGATACCATGCTGGCGGCGATTGACGCGCTGGACGCCGATTATCGCGCTGGCCAGCTGCAGCCGATTGCCGCCGATGAAGACGTGCATACTTTCATCGAACGCGCGCTGACAGAACGCCTCGGCGCGCTGGGCGGCAAGCTGCGTGCCGGCCGTTCACGCAACGATCAGACCGTCAACGATCTGCGTCTCTACCTGCGGGATAACGGCCGCAAGCTGGTGAGCGCGCTGTTGCAGCTGCAGCAGGCGCTGGTGACGCAGGCCGCACAACACACCGACAGCGTCGCGCCCGGCTTCACCCATCTGCAACAGGCGCAGCCGATTGTGTTTGGCCATCAACTGCTGGCGCATGCCCAATCCTTCGCGCGTGACATTGAGCGTATGCAGGACTGGGATCGCCGCAGCGCGCGCTGTCCGCTGGGCGCGGCGGCGATGGCCGGTTCGGCGATTGCGCGTCAGCCACAGCTGGCCGCCGCCGATCTCGCTTATCTGGCACCGTGCGAAAACTCGATCGATGCAGTCGCCAGCCGCGACTACGCCGCGGAATTCCTGTTCGTCACCAGCATGATCGGCATCAACCTGTCCCGGCTGTGTGAAGAGGTGTGCCTGTGGGCGTCACGGCAGTTCCGCTGGGTGGAGCTGCACGACAGTTATGCCACCGGCAGTTCGATCATGCCGCAGAAGAAAAATCCGGACATTGCCGAGCTGACGCGCGGCCGCAGCGGCCGGCTGGTCGGTAACCTGATGGCGCTGCTGACCACCATGAAAGCCATGCCGCTCTCTTACAACCGCGATCTCAGTGACGACAAACGTAACGTGATTGATGCGGTCGACACGCTGCTGATGGTGCTGCCTGCCATGGCCGGCATGATGGCGACGCTGAAATTCAATACTGAGGTGATGCGCGAGCAGGCGCCGGATGGCTTTACGCTGGCGACCGAAGTGGCCGACTGGCTGGCAATGCACGGCGTGCCGTTCCGCGAGGCGCACGAGATTACCGGCCAGCTGGTGCAGCTGTGTGAACGCGAAAACTGCGGCCTGGCCGATCTCAGCGATGCGCAGCTGCACGGCGTCGATACACGTCTCACGCCCGAGGTGCGTCAGGCATTAACGCTGGAAGCGGCGCTGGCAGCCCGCAGCGGCTACGGCGGCACCGCGCCGGCACGGGTGCGCGAGCAGCTGGCCCGTCTGCAAACCCTGATGCAGGACCAGCAGCGCTGGGCCGATGATTACGCCGGACCGCGCGCCTGAGGAGAGCCTATGTCACACACCACACCGGTTGAACCGTCGGTCAACAATGGCCGCGTCCAGCCCCATTACGATCTCGATCGCTATCAGGTGGTGCCGCGCCGCTATTATGGCCGCATCACCGCATCGGCAGTGATCCTCGTGCTGCTGGCGCTGCTGGTTAACGCCTTTGCGCACGGCAATATTGAGTGGTCATTCGTCGGCCAGTTCTTTACCGCGCAGGCAATCCTTAACGGCGTGGTTAACACGCTGATTATGTCGGTGCTGGCGATGGCGCTGGGCATCCTGTTTGGCGTCATCACCGCCATCATGTACATGTCGCCCAATCCGGTGCTGCACTATATCGCGGTGGGCTATGCGTGGATCTTTCGCGGCACGCCGCTGATTCTGCAACTGCTGCTGTGGTTCAACCTGGCGCTGGTGTTTCCCACCATCAGCATTCCCGGTCTGTTCAGCGTGCAAACCGTCACGGTGATGACGCCGTTTCTCGCCGCGCTGCTCGGCCTGAGCATCAATCAGGGCGCGTACACCTCAGAAGTGGTGCGCGCCGGGCTGTTATCGGTAGATACCGGACAGTATGAAGCCGCCAAAGCCATCGGCATGCCGCGTTTGCAGGCGCTGCAGCGCATCATTCTGCCGCAGGCGATGCGGGTGATTCTGCCGCCGGTCGGCAATGAGTTCATCAGCATGATCAAAACCACCAGTCTGGCCAGCATGATTCAGTACTCCGAGCTGCTGTACAACGCGCAAACCATCTACTTCGCCAACGCGCGCGTGATGGAGCTGCTGTTTGTAGCGGGTATCTGGTACCTGATTATCGTGACGCTGCTGTCGTTCGGGCAGAGCCAGCTGGAACGCTACTTCTCACGCGGCCATCGTCGTCGCCAGTAACCGGGAGTGAGAGATGAGAAACATCGTGCGCGCCGTCAAGGTGAACAAATATTTCGATCAGTTCCACGCGCTGAAGGACGTCAGCCTGGAAGTGAACTACGGCGAGGTGATGTGCATTCTCGGCCCGTCGGGTTCCGGTAAGAGCACCTTTCTGCGCTGTATCAACCAGCTGGAGAAAGTGGATCAGGGCGGCATCTGGGTCGACAACGAACTGGCGGGCTATCGCATTGCCGGCAACAAGCTGCATCCGCTGAGTGACAAACAGATTGCGCGCCAGCGGCTGCAGACCGGCATGGTATTTCAGCGCTTCAACCTGTTTCCGCACAAGACCGCGCTGGAGAACATCATCGAGGGACCGTGTCGCGTGCTGCTGCGTCCGAAACGCGAGGCCAGCGAAGAGGCGATGGCGCTGCTGGATCGCGTCGGACTGGCGCACAAAGCGCACGACTATCCGCAGTCACTCTCCGGCGGTCAGCAGCAGCGCGTGGCGATTGCCCGCGCGCTGGCGATGAAACCCAAACTGATGCTGTTTGATGAACCGACCTCGGCGCTCGATCCGGAGATGGTCGGTGAAGTGCTGGCGGTAATGCGCCAGCTGGCAAAAGAAGGCACCACCATGCTGGTGGTGACCCACGAAATGGGCTTTGCGCGTGAGGTCGCCAACCAGGTGGTGTTTATGGATGAGGGACGCATTATTGAGCAGGGCGCACCGGAAGAGATTCTGCTGAACCCGCAAAACCCACGGATGAAAAACTTTATCAACGCGATTCTTCTTTAACGTGACCGGGGTGAATAGATGAAAAAATTGTTATTGAGTGCCATCAGTGCCGCGCTGCTGCTGCAATCCTCTGCCTGGGCGGAGATTGCCGTACCGGCCAGTATCAAAGAGAAGGGGCTGACCGTCGCCATCATGCCGAACTATCCGCCGATGGATTTTAAAGATCCGGCCACCAATCAGCTGAGCGGCGTCGATTATGAGCTGGGCCAGGCAATTGGCGAGAAGCTCGGCGTGAAGGTTAACTGGCAGGAGATCGCGTTTGAACAGATGGTCAACGCGGTGGTGACCAAACGCGTCGATCTGGTGATGTCCGGCATGACCGACACCAAAGAGCGGCAGAAGGTGGTTAACTTTATCGACTACTTCAAAACCGGTCCGCAGTTTTACACCCTGGCGGCGCGCAGCGACATCAACAGCGCCACCGATCTGTGCGGCAAAAAAGTAGGCACCAGCCGCCGCACCACCTTCCCGCAGGAGATTGCTACCTGGTCAAAAGCGCACTGCGAAGCGGCCGGTAAACCCGCGATTATCGTGGTGGGCGCGGAAGGCACCGCCGATGCGCGCACGCAGCTGCGTCAGCGTCGTCTGGATGGCGCGGTACAGGGCAGCGAAACCCTGCCGTACATCATGAACCTGGAAAAAGGCACCTTTAAGCCGCTGGATAAAGCCTTCTCCTTCCAGTACACCGGCATGGCGCTGGGTAAAGATGCCGGTGAGCTGACCACGGCGATTCAGGCCGCCATCAATGCCATGATTGCCGATGGCAGCTACCAGAAAATCCTCAGTAAATGGGGCCTGAGCGACAACGGCATTGCCGAAGCCACGGTGAATCAGGGCTAAGGAGCGGGCGTATGCAACAACCGGGCGCAGTGCGCTGGCCGCAGGGCAAGCGTGGCTGTATGGCGCTGGCGTTTGATCTTGATGGTCCCACTGGCGATGCCATGCTTAATGGCAGCCTGTGGTCAACACCAGAGTATTTCACCTTTGGCGCCTACGGGCCGTTTCGCGCGCTCGGTCGGCTGCTGGATCTGCTGCGCGCCTTCCAACTGCCGGCCACGTTTTTTGTACCGGCGTGGGTGGTGGAGCAGTGGCCGCGGCAGTGCCAGGCGATTATCGAACAGGGCCACGAAGTGGCCTATCACGGTTATCGCCACGAATCGTTCTGGGCGATTACGCCAGATGAACAGCGCGCCGTGATGGCGCGCTCTGCCGCCATCTTTCAGCAACATCTTGGTATCCGCGCCTGCGGTTTTCGTACTCCTTCCGGCGACTGGCACGCCGAAACGCCGCAGATTCTGCGGGAAGCAGGGGTGATTTACTCCAGCAGCATGCGTGGTGACGATCGGCCGTACAGCATTGCCGTCGCCGGGCATACGCCGCTGGTGGAGATTCCCGGCAAATGGGAGATGGATGATTACGCCTCGCTGGCCTACACGCGCCAGCCGGATTTTCCACAGGGCGGCGACCGCATTGCCAGCTATGCGCACACCCGTGACAACTGGCAGCGCGAATTTGACGGCGCGATGGCGGAAGGACTGTGCCTGACCACGCTGTTCCACCCGAAAATTTCCGTGCAGCCCGGCCGTTTGCTGTTGCTGGAGCAGCTGTTTGCCCACATGACGGCGCGCGACGATGTGTGGTTTGCGCGCTGTGATGCGGTGGCCGCGTGGTATTTGCAGGAGCAGCAACATGACTGAACATTCACGCTGGCCGTCGGGCAAACAATCGGCGGCCATCATTACCATCGACTATCACGATATTCACGGCATCCTGACGCAGGCGCCTGCGGTTGCCGGGCGCGATAAAACCCTGTCGGTGTGGCGCTATGGCACGCTGCGCGGCGTTGATCGCCTGCTGGATCTGCTGGCGGAGAAACAGCTGCTGGCCAGCTGGTGCTTACCGGCCATCGTCGCCGAAGAGCAGCCGCAGGTGCTGCAGCGTATTGTCGCCGCCGGCCATGAGATCGCCTGCAGCGGTGAGCGACACGAAGACTTCTCGGCGCTGACGCTGGCGCAGCAGATTGCCAGCGTAACGCGCGGCTGCGAGCGGCTGGCGCAGCTGACCGGCCAGCCGATTGCCGGGTTTCGCACGCCGGCTGGCCAGTGGAAACCGGGCCTTGCTGCGGCGCTGGCAACGCACGGCATCCGCTGGTCCTCCAGCTGGCGCGGTGATGACTTACCCTATTTTCACCCCGGCACCCGGCTGGTGGAGCTGCCCATGCACTACACGCTGGAGGATGCGCCCTATTTTGCCTTCAACCTCAGCCCGGCGATTCCGCCCGGACAGTCGCGCATCGCGCCCTATGGCGAAACGCTGGCTAACCTGACGCAGGATTTCCACGGTTTTCACCGTTTCGGCCTGTGCTACCTGTTGCGGCTGCACCCGGAAATTATCGGCACCGCCGGGCGCATTGGCCTGCTGCGTCAGCTGCTGGAGACGCTGCAGCAGCATGACGTGTGGATCGCTACTGCCGGCCAGGTGGCCGCGCACTGGCAGACGCAGCCGGATAACGATGCCGATCATCCGGCAGAGGTGTTTGCCCGGGTCAGCGGAGGCGAACATGGACACCACGCTTGATCGGCTGGCGGATTTCATCGCGGCCACCCGCTTTGCCCAACTGCCGGAACCGCTGGTAGCGCAGGCGAAGCGCCATCTGCTGGATACGCTCGGCGCGGCGCTGGCGGGCTGTGACAGCCCGATCTGGCGCGAATGCCGGGCGCTGGTGGCCGAAGAGGGCGGCAGCGCCGTGGCGCAGCTGTGGGGCTGTGCGCAGCAAGCTTCCCCGCGCCAGGCGGCGTGGCTTAACGGCGTGGCAGCGCACATGTATGAGCTGGACGACACCGGCGGCTGCGATCACTCCGGTGCCGTGGTGTTACCGGCGCTGCTGGCGGCACTGCCGCTGGCGACGCAGCCGGTCGACGGCCGGGAGTTTCTCACCGCGATGGTCGTGGGTTATGACATCGGCCGTCGCGTGCTGGAAGCCTGCGGGGGGTATGCGGCGCACAACGGTGCGGGCTGGCACTCGACTGCTAGCTGTGGCGTTTTTGGCGCGGCTGCCGCCGTCAGTTGTTTGCTGCGGCTGCCGGCCGCGCAGTGTGCCTCGGCGCTGGGCATCGCTGCCAGCTTCAGTGGTGGCCTGTGGGGCTTTATTCATGATGGCTCGCACACCAAAAAGCTGCACGCGGCGCGCGCGGCGGAAGGGGGCGTACAGGCGGCGCTGCTGGCACAACGCGGCATCAGCGGACCGGCTGCGGTATTTGAGGCGCGCTGGGGCGGCTTTCTGCAAACGCTGGCCGGTGAAACGCAACAGCCCGCCGCGCTCACGGCCCAACTGGGCGAGGTGTGGAAACTGGCGCGCTGTTCCATCAAGCCGTACGCCGCCTGTCGCGGCACGCATGCGGCGATCGATGCGCTGGATCAGCTGCTGCGGCAGCATGCTGTGGCAAACGGGGATATTGCGCGCATTGTGGTTGGGCTCAATCCGTTCCTGCTGGAGATGTGCGGCACGCGTGAGCTCACCAGCCTCGCCGCCGCGCAAATGAGCCTGCCGTATGCGCTGACGGCGCGTGCGCTGTTCGGCTCTGCGGAGCTGGCGAGTTATGACGACAGCCGTCGCCTGAGTGCGGAAGCTGCCGCGCTGATGGCGCGTATTGAGCTGGAGATTGACCACCAGCAGGGGCGCGATGATGAGCCGTGGGTCCGGCTGGAAACGGTGCAGGGCATGCAGTGGCAGCAGCACGTCGCGGTGCCGTCCGGATCGCCGGCGAATCCGCTGAGCGACGCGGCGCTGCACGCCAAATACCGCAGCCTCGCCGCGCGCGTTTTGCCGGCGGCACAGGTGCAGCAGCTGGAAACGCTGTGTCTGACGCTGGATAGCGTGGCGGATGTGCGGCAAGTCGCGGCGTTGCTGGCGACCCGGTAAAAGTGGGGCGCCAGCCATGATGTAATGCCGATCGGTCAGGCCAGCGCGACCTGATGATGACGGTGCGCATAAATGCGCACCCTACAAAAGCGCGCGCTGGCCCGTAGGGTCGCCGTTTACGGTGACCTGGGGTTTGCCGTTTACGGTGACCTTGGATTTGCCGTTTACGGTGACCTGGGATTTACCACATCCATTGCGACCGCAATCAAACCCGTTCCGCCAGCCCTTCAATCCGCGCCATCGCCGCCCGCAACCGCGCTTCGTTGACCGGTTCGGCCATGTTCGCCATATCCGGCGCGTGGATAGATTCGCGTATAATCAACGCCAGCTCGCTCTCCTCCAGCGCGGCAATCTCGGCCAGCGTCAACGGTACGCCGCAGTCGCGCGCCAGGCGCATCTCATCCACCAGCTCTTCGTCGCTGCGATCCTCCAGCGCCAGCAGGCACAAATTGCCGTAACCCACCAGCAGGCCGTGACCAAACTCGCGCGTTTTGTCGCAGAAGGTAAAGCCTTCGTAAATGGCATGCGCAGCGGCGGCGTGGGCGCCATTGCTCATCAGCGAGGTCAGACCGGCCCAGGTAAAAATCGCGTCCAGCACCTGATCGAGCGAAGTGCCGCTCTCACCGCGCAGCACCGCTGCGTAAGCCGCCGGACCGTGCTCCGCGATCACCTCATAGCAGATCTGGCTGTGCGCCAGCGATGATAGCGCATTGCCGGTGCGCGCCGGATGGCGCGTGCTTACCGCGCGGAACTCATACCATTTAGCCAGCGTATCGCCGAGGCCCGCGGCCAGCCAGCGGGCAGGGGCGGCTGCCAGCAACTCACTGTCGATGATCACCGCCGCCGGCGCCTGTGGCAGCGGGAAAATATCAAAGAAGTTGCCGTTATCGTCGTAGCGAATGGTCAGCGGGGTCACCGCAGCGCAGGTGGCGGCAATTGTCGGGACGGTTATCACCGGCAGCCCGAGCTGCGCGCCCACCGCTTTAACCGTGTCCAGCGCCTTGCCGCCGCCCGCACCGATCAGCACTTCTGCCTGTTGTTCAACCGCTAACGCCGCCAGCCGTTCGATATGGTTAAGCGAGGTTTCGCCACCAAACCACACCGGTGCCAGCAGTGTGACCCCAGCGGCGTCGAGTTGCGTCTTCACCTGCGTCGCCACCGCCTGCATCGCGCGCTGGCCGCCAATCAGCAGTGCGCGCTGGCCCAGCCCGGCGCAGATGGCCCCCAGCTGGTTAATCACACCCGCACCACGCAGCACGCGCGCCGGGAACAGCAAATTTTGTTGCGACATAGCGAAAGCTCTCTTTTTCAGGGAATGGCTGCATCATCGCCAAAGCGGCTTGCAGAAAAAATCCCTGTCAGCCGATAATCACTTCAGCGATTCGTTAACTATTGTCAGCAATCCCTGAAGGAAGTGCGGTGCCAACCTTACCCAATCTGAAACTGCTGCAGGTGTTCGCCAGCGTGGTGGAAAACCAGGGCTATTCGCGTGCGCAGCAGGCGCTGAACATGACCACGCCGGCCATCAGCGCCTACATGAGTGAACTGGAAAGCCAGCTGGGCTTTATTCTGTGCCAGCGCGGGCGCGCGGGCTTTGCGCTGACCAGCAAAGGTGAACAGTTCTATGCCTATACCCGGGAAATGCTGGCGACCCTGAGCGGCTGGCAGTCGCAGGTGGAGACGCTGAAAAGCGCGCAGGGCGGCACGTTTGCGCTCGGCGTGGTCGACGCCACCGTCACCGACAGCACGCTGAATCTGCCGGCGGTTATCGCCCGTTTTAACCAGCGCTTTCCGGCGGTGTTTCTCACCCTCAGCGTGTGCGAGCCCAACGAACTGCAGCAGCAGGTGCTGGAAGATCGGCTCGACCTGGCCATCGGGCACTTTCCGCTGCGCGCCAGCAATCTGGTGACGCTGCCGCTGTACGAGGAGCAGCAGTGGCTATACTGCAGTCCGCAGCATGCGCTGGCGCAGGGCGATGCGGATGTGCGTCGCGTGCAGCAGACCGGTATGGTAACGCGGCGCTACTGGAACCAGCAGGAGCTGAACAAGCGCGGTTTCCGCCATAGCACCGCGTCGGTGGAGAGCATTGAAGCGCAGCTGACGCTAATTCTCTCCGGGCGCTATATCGGCTTTTTGCCCGAGCATTACGCGCGCAGCCGCGAGCAGCAGGGCCAGCTGCTGCGCCTGCTGCCACACCATTTTCACTTTCGCGCGCCGTTTTCGTTCGCCTTCCGGCGCGGCCGCGCGCGCGAGCCGCTGATCCGTGCGATGCGCGAAATTCTGAATCCAGCGCGAAAAACTGAGCGCGAAAGCTGACGCTGCGGCAATACTGTGTAAAAATACAGGCCGGTTTAACCAACAGTATTCACTATGGCCCTGACAGCAGCGATAAAAAGCCAGATTGCGCAATGGTATAAGGCGCTGCAGCAGCAGGTTCCTGACTTTATCCCGCGCGCGCCGCAGCGCCAGATGATCGCCGAAGTGGCGAAGAGTCTGGCCGGTGACGAGGGTCGCCATCTGGCCATTGAGGCGCCCACCGGCGTCGGCAAAACCCTGTCTTACCTGATTCCCGGCATTGCGGTCAGCCGCGCCGAAGAGAAACGTTTAGTCATCAGCACCGCCAACGTGGCGCTGCAGGATCAGATCTTCAGCAAAGATCTGCCGCTATTAAAGAAAATCATTCCTGACCTCACCTTCACCGCGGCTTTTGGTCGCGGACGCTATGTCTGTCCGCGCAACCTGACCGCGCTGGCAGCCACGGACGATCAGCAGGGCGATCTGCTGCTGTATCTCGACGAACAGGCGGTGACCGGTTCGAAAGAGGAGCAGAAATTCTGCGCGCGGCTGGAGAAAGACCTCAGCAGCTATAAGTGGGATGGCCTGCGCGATCACAGCGACGTGGCGATTGAAGACAGCCTGTGGCAGCGCCTCTCCACTGATAAAGCGAACTGCCTGGCACACCACTGCCGCTGGTACCGCGAATGCCCGTTCTTTGTGGCGCGACGCGAAATCGAGCAGGCCGATGTGGTGGTGGCGAACCATGCGCTGGTGATGGCGGCGATGGAGAATGAGTCAGTGCTGCCGCCGGCCAAACACCTGATGCTGGTGCTGGATGAAGGGCACCATCTGCCGGAAGTGGCGCGGGATGCGCTGGAGATGAGCGCGGAGATTACGCCGGGCTGGAGCAGCCTGCAGCTCGATCTGTTTGTGCGGCTGGTGGAGACCATCATGGCGCAGTTCCGGCCGAAATCCCCGCCGCCGCTGAGCAATCCCGAGCGCCTGAAAGGACACTGTGATGAGATGCGCGAACAGCTGCAGACGCTGTGCAACGCGCTCAATCCTCTGCTGCCGCGCGACAATCAGCCTGGCGAGTTTCGCTTTGTGCTCGGTGAGCTGCCGCCAGAACTGCTGACCCTGTGCGCGCGGCTGTTTAAGCTGAGTGATGCGCTGCGTGGCCTGAGCGAAGGGCTGCTCAACGAGCTGGGCGAACAGACCGGCAAGGCCGATATCATGCGGCTGCACAAAGCCATCCTGCAGCTCAATCGCCACTTCGGCTGGTTTGAATCCATCAGCAAACTGTGGCGGCTGGCGGCGATGGAAAAAGCGTCCAACGCGCCGGTGTCGAAATGGGTGACGCGTGAAATTCGTGACGGCCAGGCGCATCTGCTGTTTCACTGCGCCGGGATTCGCGTCAGCGACCAGCTGGAAAAGCTGCTGTGGCGCAAAATCCCGCACGTGGTGGTGACCTCGGCTACGCTGCGTTCGCTTAACAGCTTTAATCGCCTGCAGGAGATGTCCGGCCTGAACCAAAAGGCCGGCGACCGCTTTGTGGCACTCGACTCGCCGTTTAATCATGTCGATCAGGGCAAGCTGATCATCCCGCAAATGCGCTATGAGCCGCTGCTGGCCAATGAAGCGGAGCACATCGCTGAGATGGCGCGCTTCTTCCGCCAGCAAATGCAGGCGCAGCAGCATAAAGGCGTGCTGGTGCTGTTTGCCAGCGGACGGGCGATGCAGCAGTTTGTCAGCCTGGTGCCGGAGCTGCGTCTGTCGATGCTGGTTCAGGGCGATCAGCCGCGTTCACGGCTGGTGGAGCTTCACCGGCAACGGGTGACCGCCGGACAAAGCAGCATTCTGGTTGGCCTGCAATCTTTTGCCGAAGGGCTCGATTTGAAAGGCGATCTGTTGTCGCAGGTGCACATCCATAAAATTGCTTTTCCGCCGGTGGACAGTCCGGTAATTTTGACCGAAGGGGAGTGGCTGAAGAGCCTCAAACGCTACCCGTTTGAAGTACAAAGTTTACCCAGCGCATCGTTTACGCTGATCCAGCAGGTCGGGCGTCTGATCCGCAGCCATCAGTGTTTTGGTGAAATCGTCATTTACGATCGCCGGCTGCTGAGCAAAACCTACGGCAGCCGCCTGCTGGCCGCGCTGCCGGTGTTTCCGATTGAACAACCGCCGGTGCCGGAAGCGGACAAACCGGCGAAGCGCAGCAAGAAATCCTGAGTATGCGGCAACAGCCGGATGCACGATTGTTGGCCGCCGGGTGACGGCGCGCCCTGGAAGCGGGAAAGTGTGATGGAACTGAATAAGATCATTAAAGAGATTGGCCGCGGCAAGAATCACGCACGCGATATCGACTTTGACACTGCCGTGGCGCTTTACAGCGCGATGCTGGCGGACGAGGTGCCGGATCTCGAACTGGGTGGCGTGCTGATTGCGCTGCGCATCAAAGGCGAAGGGGAAGCAGAGATGCGCGGCTTCTACCACGCGATGCAACAGCGCATGATGCGGCTGCAGGCCCCGGCACAGCGTCCGATGCCCATCGTCATCCCCAGCTATAACGGCGCGCGTCGCCAGGGCAACCTGACGCCGCTGCTGGCGCTGCTGCTGGTGAAGCTGGGTTTTCCGGTGTTGCTGCACGGCGTCAGCGACGACCCAACCCGCGTAACCAGCGAAGCGGTGCTGGCGGCGCTGGATATTGCGCCAGTGACCAGCGCGCAACAGGCGCAGGCGAAACTCGACGCTGGCGAGCTGGCGTTCATCACCATCGATAATTTATGTGCGCCAATGGCTAAACAGCTGGCGCTGCGCTGGCGCATGGGCGTGCGCAACAGCGCGCACACGCTGGCCAAGCTGGCGACGCCGTTTGCCGAACGCGCCGCGCTGCGGCTGGCGAGCGTGTCGCATCCGGAATATGTGCCGCGCGTGGGTAAATTCTTCCAGGATATCGATGCACCGGCCATTCTGCTGAACGGCACAGAAGGTGAAGTCTATGCCAATCCGCAGCGCTGCCCGGCGATTAATTATATTCGCGGTGCCGGCGCAGAAGCGGAAGTGTGGGTCGAGCGGCAGCCAGAGGTCGCGCTGGCGTTAGCAGAGAGCAAAGGCGCCCAGGATACCGCAGCGTGGATCCGTCAGGTGCTGGCCGGTGAACGCGCGGTGCCGCAGGCGCTGCGCCTGCAGCTGGCGTGCTGTCTGGTGGCGACCGGCGAAGCCGCAACGATGGCCGATGCCGAAACGCGGTTACAGCAGGCGGGAATTTAACCGGGCTGCCCGGCCGGCCATGCACGAAAAACCTGGGCGGTGACGGCTGTCACCGCAGCGGTTGCGCAGGGGGTGCACGCCTGCGCAGCTGAAATGGCTTGCTGAGCAGCGCCATCAGCGTTTAATCAGTACGCTCTCCACCAGCTGCTGCCAGAACGTAATACCAATCGGCAGCAGCGCATCGTTAAAATCATAGTTGGCATTGTGTAGCGGGGCTGAAGGCGTGGCACCGTCAGCGCCGAGCCAGAAATAGGCGCCGGGACAGGCTTCCAGCATGCAGGCGAAATCTTCAGACGCCATCGACGGGTTAACCTGACAGTGCACCTGCTGTTCACCCAGCAGCTGGCACGCCACGTCACGCACCTGCTCCGCCGGGGCGACATGGTTGGCGGTAACCGGATAGCCGGGATACCAGTGAATCTCGCCGCTGACGCCAAACGGGCGCGGCAGCGTGGTGACAAAATCTTCAATCAGACCGCGCACGCGATTGCGCACGTCGGTCTGTAGACATCGCACCGTACCGCGCAGCGTGATCTGCTCCGGAATGACGTTGATAGCTTCGCCACCGTGAATCTGGGTGACACTGACCACCGCCGACGCCAGCGGTGACAGGCGGCGCGACGGGATGGTTTGCAGCGCCAGAATCAGCTCGGCGGCGACCACCATCGGGTCGGCACCGCTTTCCGGCATCGCCGCGTGGCAGCTTTTGCCGTGCAGCGTAATCTCAAACGAATCCAGCGATGCCATCATCGCGCCCGGATTTACCGCCAGCGATCCCACCGGCAATCCCGGCCAGTTGTGCATCGCGTACACGGCATCCATCGGGAAGCGCTGAAACAGACCTTCTTCCACCATTTTGCGCGCACCACCGAGATTCTCTTCGGCTGGCTGAAACAGGAAATGTACCGTACCTTTGAAATTGCGCGTGGCGGCCAGCTGACAGGCTGCGGCCAGCAGTATCGCGGTGTGGCCATCGTGACCACAGGCGTGCATCACGCCAGGCCGGCTCGATTTCCACTGCGGCTCGCCTTTTTCGGTGATCGGCAGGGCATCCATATCGGCGCGCAGCCCGATGACCGGACCGGGACCATTTTCCAGCGTGCCGATCACGCCGGTGCCGGCGAGACCGCGAAACACCTGCAGTCCGGCATCGGTCAGCACCTGAGCTACCAGTTCGCTGGTCTGCTGCTCCTGGTAACCCAGTTCAGGGTGTTGATGTAACTGACGACGCCAGGTGAGGGCGTTTTCCAGCAGGACAGCAGGCAGGCTCATAAGGTAAGGCTCCATCAGCAGCGTCAGCTGCGCAATCTCCGACGCGGGAAGTTAAGTGTCCACTGTAGTGGTAAGCGTGGGGGGCGTCTATCGTGGAAAGGAATAATTTGGCTATAGGCTATAGCGGATTGGCATAAGCGGATGGGGGCAAGGTCGGCACAAATGCCGACCCTACAGGGCGCGATAGGATACCGCCGTGCTGGTGCTGCACGCGGTCGGCATGAATGCCGACCCTACAGAGCGCGATAGGATACCGCCATGCTGGTGCTGCACGCGGTCGGCATGAATGCCGACCCTACAGGGCGTGATGGGATACCGCGGTGCTGGTGGTGCATGTGGTCGGCATGAATGCCGACCCTACAGGGCGCGATGGGATGCTGCCGTGCTGGCGCTGCACGCGGTCGGCATAAATGCCGACCTTATACAGTGCAACCTTTGGGAACAGTGTTAAGTCTTAACAGACCCACATTGCGGCACTGCCCAGCCGGGGTAACCTACCGTAGGGTGCGCATTGATGCGCACCTGGAACTACTTCAGCATCGGCAAATTGAGACCATGCTGCTCTGCGCAGGTCTGCGCCAGCTCGTAGCCCGCATCGGCATGACGCATCACGCCGGTGGCCGGGTCGTTCCACAGCACGCGACCAAGGCGCGCATCCGCTTCAGCCGTACCGTCACAGACGATCACCACCCCGGAATGCTGCGAGAAGCCCATTCCGACGCCGCCGCCGTGGTGCAGGCTCACCCAGGTGGCCCCGCCGGCGGTGTTCAGCAGCGCGTTCAGCAGCGGCCAGTCCGACACTGCATCCGAGCCATCCTTCATCGCCTCGGTTTCACGGTTAGGTGACGCCACCGAGCCGCAGTCGAGGTGGTCACGACCGATCACGATCGGCGCTTTCAGCTCGCCGTTGCGCACCATCTCATTGAATGCCAGCGCGGCTTTATGCCGCTCGCCCAGCCCCAGCCAGCAAATACGCGCCGGCAGGCCCTGGAAGGCGATGCGCTCCTGCGCCATATCCAGCCAGCGGTGCAGGTTTTTGTGATCCGGGAACAGCTCTTTCAGTTTGGCGTCGGTTTTATAGATATCTTCTGCATCGCCCGAGAGCGCCACCCAGCGGAACGGGCCTTTGCCCTCGCAGAACAGCGGACGGATATACGCCGGCACGAAGCCCGGGAAGTCAAAGGCATTTTTCACCCCTTCATCCAGCGCCACCTGACGAATATTGTTGCCGTAATCCACGGTCGGCACACCCATGTGGTGGAAGTCGAGCATCGCCTGCACGTGCTGCGCCATGGAAGCGCGTGCCGCTTTCTCTACCGCTTTCGGATTGCTGACGCGCTCGGCTTCCCAGCGTGCCACGTCCCAGCCCACCGGCAGATAGCCGTTGATCGGGTCGTGCGCGGAGGTCTGATCGGTCACGATGTCAGGCTTCATGCCGCCCGCTTTCGCGCGCTGCACCAGTTCCGGGACCAGCTCGGCCGCGTTGCCCAACAGGCCCACGGAGATCGCCTGGCCGGCTTCGGTGGCGTCTTTGATCAGCACCAGCGCCTCATCCAGGCTGTAGGCTTTATGGTCGAGGTAGCGGGTGCGCAGACGGAAATCGATGCGCGACTCCTGGCACTCAATCGCCAGCACGCAGGCACCGGCCAGCACGCCCGCCAGCGGCTGCGCGCCGCCCATGCCGCCCAGACCGGCGGTGAGGATCCAGCGGCCCGTCAGGTCACTGTTGTAGTGCTGGCGACCGGCTTCAGCGAAGGTTTCAAAGGTACCCTGCACGATGCCCTGCGCGCCGATATAGATCCATGAACCAGCGGTCATCTGGCCATACATCATCAGCCCGGCCTTATCCAGTTCGTGGAAGTGATCCCATGTCGCCCAGTGTGGCACCAGGTTGGAGTTGGCCAGCAGTACGCGCGGCGCATCGGCATGGGTGCGGAACACACCGACCGGCTTGCCGGACTGAATCAGCAGCGTCTCTTCCGGCTGCAGCGCGCGCAGCGAGCGCAGAATCTGCTCAAAGCACGCCCAGTTGCGCGCGGCTTTGCCGATTCCGCCATACACCACCAGATCCTCCGGGCGTTCGGCCACGTCAGGATCGAGGTTGTTCTGAATCATGCGGTATGCCGCTTCAATCAGCCAGTTGGCGCAGTGCAGTTCATTACCGCGCGGCGCACGGATTTCACGGGCAACAGCCTGAGTCAAAGTTTCGCTCATCATCGGTTCCTTAATTAGCAGTAGAACGCTGGCTTGGCAGCAGCGCAGTAAGGGTTTCAGGCCAGACATAACTGCTGGCCCACAGGCGCATGGCATCAATGTCCGGCGCCAGTAAACGGTCCTGATCGAGGAAGGCGACCTGCGCACGAATGCGGCTCATCTCCTGTTCGATCGCGGCAGAGCTTTGCAGCGGGCGGTGGAAGTCGATGCCCTGCGCCGCTGCCATCGCTTCAATGCCGACCACGGCAGCAGTGTTGAAGCACATCTCGCCCAGGCGGCGTGCCGCGTAGGTGGCCATCGATACGTGATCTTCCTGATTGGCTGAGGTCGGCAGGCTGTCGATGCTGCCCGGGTGCGCCAGCGACTTGTTCTCCGAGGCCAGCGCGGCAGCGGTAACCTGCGCAATCATGAAGCCCGAGTTCACACCGCCGTCGCGCACCAGGAAGGGCGGCAGGCCGGAGAGACCGGTGTCGAGCAGCAGCGCCAGGCGGCGTTCGGAGATAGCACCGACTTCAGCAATCGCCAGCGCGATGATGTCGGCGGCAAAGGCCACCGGCTCGGCGTGGAAGTTACCGCCGGAGATCACGTCGCCGCTGTCGCTGAAGACCAGCGGGTTGTCAGAAGCGGCGTTGGCTTCAATCTGCAGCACGCGCGCGGCGTGGCTGAGGTTATCGAGACAGGCGCCCATCACCTGCGGTACGCAGCGGATCGAGTAGGGATCCTGCACGCGTCCGCAGTTGCTGTGCGAACTGAGAATTTCGCTGCCTTCGAGCAGCGTCGCCACTGCAGCGGCGACGGCAATCTGCCCGTGCTGGCCGCGCGCCTGATGGATGCGTGCATCAAACGGTTTAACCGAGCCTTTAATTGCTTCCAGCGACAGCGCGCCAGCCATCAGCCCGGCGGCAAACAGATTTTCGGCTTCAAACAGCCCACGCAGCGCCAGCGCGGTAGAGACCTGGGTGCCGTTGAGTAACGCCAGACCCTCTTTTGGCCCCAGCACAATCGGCTGCAGGCCGACGCGGGCCAGGCCTTCGCTGGCGGGCACCAGCTGGCCGTCAATGCGTACCTGGCCTTCACCGAGCAGCATCAGGGAGAGATGCGCCAGCGGCGCCAGATCGCCGGACGCGCCAACCGATCCCTTCGCCGGGATGCACGGCATCACGCCAGCGTTGAACAGCGCCAGCAGCGCGTCAATCAGTTCCATGCGGATGCCCGAGTGGCCGCGTGCCAGGCTGATGATTTTGCTGGCGACTACCAGGCGGGTGACGTTGTCCGGCAGCAGATCGCCGAGGCCGACGCTGTGTGACAGCACCAGATTACGCTGCAGTTCCGCCAGGCGTTCGGCGGGGATCTGCGTTTGCGCCAGCTTGCCGAAGCCGGTGTTGATGCCGTACACCACCTTGCCCGAGGCGACAATGGCCTCGACGGTTTCACGTGCGCGGTCAATATCCGCCCGCGCTTCCTCTGCCAGCTGCAGGGTCACCTTATCCTGATAAATGCGGCGTAAGGTGGCGAGGTCCACTTCACCGGGAACGAGGCGAATTGCCTGAACCGAACCTGACATAGTCTACTCCTGTCTATACAAGTGATCTGCCACGTTGTGGCGGAGCGCAAGTTGCGATGGCATCCGCCAGAGGCGCTATAAGTGTTGTGAGTGAAGCATAAGTGTCTAATCTTGTCTATACAAGTAGCAAGCGCTGTGCCAGATTAATCGTATTCTGTGAAACGTGCCGCAATGCGGGCGCGGCAACCTCCAGCCTGCTACGCTGCACCAAAAGCGGGCGGCAGCTGCACCACGCGGGCAGGCTTTGCACTATTGGATGTATATACATTTAGGCGGCGAGACAGTAAACTTCACATATCATTTGGAAAAGGAACAGGAAATGGCGGAGCAAACGGCAATCGCACAGCTGGCGGCAGCGATGGGGGATGAACCCGCGCCCATTTACCAGCGCGTTAAGCAGGCAATCGTCAGCCAGATCCGCGAAGGTCACTGGAAAGCCAATCAGCGGGTGCCGTCGGAGAGCGAGCTGGTCAATGAACTGGGCGTCAGCCGCATGACTATCAACCGCGCGCTGCGCGAACTCACCAGTGAAGGATTTCTGGTGCGCATGCAGGGCGTCGGGACCTTTGTCGCGGAGATGAAGGGCTACACCGCAATGCTGGAAGTGCATAACATCGCCGATGAAATTGCCCAGCGCGGCCATACGCACAGCTGCAAAATTCTCTCGATAGGTCAGATGAAGGCCGATCCGGAACAGGCGGCGGTGCTGGGACTCTCCACCGGCCAGACGCTATATCATTCGCTGATCGTGCATTACGAAAATGAGCTGCCGGTGCAGCTGGAAGATCGTCTGGTCAATCCGCTGGTCGCGCCTGACTACCTCAGCCAGGATTACCACAGCCTGACGCCGTACACCTATCTGATGCGCGTCGCCCCGCTGACCGCCGGTGAGCATATCGTTGAAGCGGTACTGCCGGATTTGCGCCAGCGTAAGCATCTGGCGCTGGACGAGCACGAGCCGTGCCTGCTTATCCGCCGCCAGACGTGGAGCGACAACAAAATTGTCACCTATGCGCGCCTGCTCTATCCAGGCTCACGCTACAAATTGCTGGGCCGCTTCAGGGGACACGGCTAAGCGCGATAAACAGCAGGCTGGCCTCTGTCGTTTGCGGCACCAGCTGCTGCTGCTCCTGCAGCCACCACATTCCCTGCTGCGCCTGCAGCGTCTCGCCCGCACTGCTGCGCCATGTACCGGCCAGCACATACGCCACGCCATGCAGGCTGCTGACCGTCTGCTGCTCCACGCTTACCGCCGCGCGCCAGCTGTCGCGCCGCGTCATGATATTGAAGTCCTGACAGCTGCCGCTAACCTGCGCCTCTATCGCCCATTCGCCGGGAAAGGCCCACGGCTGATGGGGCAGCAACGGCTGTTCGGCCTGTTCACAGCGCAGCAGCACGCTATCACCCTGAAGCAGGGTAATTACCCGATCGACGCCGGGGAAGGGCGAGAACGGCCCGTCGGCGTCGATGGTGGCGATGCTGGCGCGCCACTGGAACTCTGCTGCGCCCGGCGGATAGCTGATAATTTCGCGCGTTTCCCCACCGCCGTTGCGCCAGCGGCTGACCGGCAGCTGCGCGTAGTCAAAGCGCGCGATCATTGCAGTGCCCGCATTGCCCGGGCGAAGCCAGCGGCGGCCGCTTCTTCCGCCGCGTGGTGGCCTTGCTGAATCACCGGCTGTCCGGCAACAAACACGTCTCGAATTTGCTGGCTGCTGCCGGCAAACAGCCAGCGATTGATCAGCGCGGCGGAGCTGACGCTGGCCAGCAGCGCATCCTCCTCCAGCACCAGCCAGTCGGCGCGTTTGCCCACCGCCAGCTCACCGCTGGCAATGCCACAGGCCTGCGCGCCGCCCTGCGCCGCCTGCTGCCACAGCAGATCGCCGACCGAGGGTTGATCGGTTAGCGTGATGCGGTTGCGGCGACGATCGCGCAGCCGCTGGCCATACTCCAGCCAGCGCAGCTCCTCCAGCGCACTGAGCGAAACGTGGCTGTCAGAGCCAATGCCCCAGCGCCCGCCGCGCCCGATGTACTCTACCGCCGGGAAGATGCCATCGCCGAGATTGGCTTCGGTGGTGGGACACAGCCCGGCAATCGCGCCGCTGTCTGCCATGCGCGCCATCTCCTGCTGATCGAGATGGGTGGCGTGAATCAGGCACCAGCGCGCATCAACGGCAAAGCGGTTATACAGCCACGCCACCGGCCGTTCGCCGCTCCATGCCAGACTGTCATTAACCTCTTTTTCCTGCTCGGCAACGTGAATGTGCACCGGCAGATGCGTAGCGCTGGCGGCCAGCACCTCATGCATCTGGGCTTCGCTTACCGCCCGCAGCGAGTGGAAACACAGGCCGTGGTTGATCAGCGGCTGCTGCGCGCTCCACTGCGCGACGCGCTGCTGCTGTTGCAGATAGGCATCGGTGTGCTGAATGAAGCGTCGCTGACCGTCGCTGGCCGGCTGCGCACCGAAGCCGCTGTAGCTGTACAGCACCGGCAGCAGCGTCTGGCCGATACCGGCAGTGCGTGCCGCCTGCATCAGCTGGTGCAGCATCGCATCGTCGGCATAGGGCTGGCCGTGCGGATCGTGATGCAGATAGTGAAATTCCGCCACCTGGCTGTAGCCGCCCTTGAGCATATCAATGTAGAGATGGGTGGCGATGGCACCGACCTGCTCAGGCGACAGGCGCTGCACCATGCGGTACATCAGATCGCGCCACGTCCAGAAGCTGTCCTGCGGATCGCCTGCCACTTCCGCCAGCCCGGCCATGGCGCGCTGGAAGGCATGGGAATGCAGGTTGGCCATCGCCGGAATCACCGGTCCGGCCAGGCGCACGGCGTCACCGGGCGAACTGTCGGCGGTAAGGGCGCGAATAAATCCCTGATCGTCGGTTGCGATCAGCACGTTTTCCTGCCAGCCGTCGGCCAGCCGTGCGCGTGGGGCAAAATAAACTGCCATGGTTGATCCTCAATGGCGGAAAGTTGTATATACATATACATACTTTGAGGCGCAGTGTAAATCGCCAGACAAAAGGGGAGTGGGATGGCAAGTAAACAGATCGACAGCCTGTGGCTGGGGGCCGATGTGGTCACCATGCGTGACGGTCGCTATAACCTGATTGAGGATGGCGCCGTGGCGGTGGATAACGGCGAGCTGGTGTGGGTCGGCCCGCGCAGCGCGTTACCGGACTTTGCCCCGCGCCGGCAGCAGCAGTTTGACGGCGGCATCATTACGCCCGGTCTGGTGGATTGCCACACGCATCTGGTGTTTGGCGGCGATCGCAGCCAGGAGTTCGAACAGCGGCTCAACGGCGTGAGCTACGCGGAGATCGCCGCGCAGGGCGGCGGCATCCTGTCGACGGTGCGCGCCACGCGCGCGGCCAGCCAGCAGCAGCTGGTGGATTCGGCGCGCTGGCGGCTCGATCGCCTGCTGGCCGAAGGCGTTACCACGGTGGAGATCAAATCCGGCTACGGGCTGGACGAGGAGAGCGAGCTCACTCTGCTGCGCGCTATCCGCGAGCTGGCGCAGTCGGTGCCTGCCGATGTGCAGGCCACCTGCCTGGCGGCGCACGGCTTCCCGCCAGAGTTCAGGGATAACCCGCAGGGCTGGATTGATATCATCTGCCAGCGCCTGCTGCCGCGGGTGAAAGCGGAAGGGCTGGCGGATGCGGTCGACGCGTTTTGCGAACACCTGGCGCTGTCACCGCAGCAGGTGAGCGCGGTATTTGATGCCGCCAAAGCGCTCGGCCTGCCGGTGAAGCTGCACGCTGAACAGCTGTCGGCACTCGGCGGTGCCGCACTGGCGGCGCGCTATGGTGCGCTCTCAGCCGATCACCTCGAATACGCCACGGAGGACGATGCCCGCGCGATGGCGGAGCATGGCACGGTGGCGGTACTGCTGCCCGGAGCGTTCTATCTGCTGCGCGAGACGCAGCGTCCGCCGGTCGAACTGTTCCGCCAGCACGGCGTGCCAATGGCGCTGGCCAGCGATGCCAATCCGGGCACGTCACCGGCGCTGTCGCTGCGGCTGATGCTGAACATGGGCTGTACGCTGTTTGGCCTGACGCCGGAAGAAGCGCTGGCCGGCGTCACGCTGTGGGGCGCGAAGGCGCTTGGCCTGCAGGCCACGCACGGCTCGCTGGAGCCAGGCAAAGTAGCCAATTTTGTCCACTGGCCGCTGGCTCGGCCGGCTGAGCTGGTTTACTGGCTGGGCGGCGAACTGCCGTGCCAGGTTATCTATCGTGGAGAAGCGCAATGACCCCTTTTCATTTCACCGCCGGTAAGCTGCCGCTGCTGGTCAGTATTCCGCATGCCGGTACCCAACTGACGCCGGAGGTTGACGCCGGGCTGAGCGAGGCCGCGCGCGGCCTGCCGGATACCGACTGGCATATTCCGCTGCTGTACGACTTTGTGCGCGACCTCGGTGCCAGCGTACTGATCGGGCACTACTCGCGCTTCGTGATCGATCTCAACCGTCCGCCGGACAACCAGCCGCTGTACAGCACGGCCACCACCGGGCTCTATCCTGAAACGCTGTTTGATGGCACGCCGACCTTCAAACCCGGCATGACGCCGGACAGCGCGGCGCGTCAGCGCTATCTGGAGACTATCTGGCAGCCCTATCATCAGCAGATTCAGCAGGAGCTGGCGCGGCTGAAAGCCGAACATGGCTATGCGCTGCTGTTTGATGCGCACTCCATCGCTTCGGTGATTCCGCGCCTGTTCGACGGCCAGCTGCCGGACCTGAACATCGGCACCAACGATGGCGCCAGCTGTTCGGCGGCCAGCATCGCGGCGATTGAGCAGGTGTGCGCCGCGCAAAGCGACTACAGCTGGGTGGTGAACGGACGCTTTAAAGGCGGCTACATCACGCGCGCTTACGGCCAGCCAGCGCAGGGCGTGCAGGCGGTGCAGCTGGAGCTGGCGCAGCTGAATTACATGGATGAGGCGCCGCCGTTTGCCTGGCAGCAGAATCGCGCCACGCGGTTGCAGCACGTGCTGAAGCCGCTGCTGCAGGCGTTTCTGCAGGCGGGGAAAGCCGTTTAATTGATGCGGGTCGCCATCACGGTGACCCCGTTTCTCATTTGGCGGATGTACATCCGCTGCCTCACTCCCCAATGCTGTGCAACCCCTGCCCTGAAAGGGTGCGCGACGCGTTCCGCCTGACGCCGATCCCCTCCGTTTACCGTCTTTGCCGATCTGGCACAGCCCTTGCTAGCTTGTATGTACAAGTAAAGACCGCGCGGCAATGATGACTATTTATTCTGGCTGGCTCACAAAAAGCTTATGCCGACAATGATCTGCCGCAAGCTAACTTGTATATACATGAAATGTCATTTGCGCTGTATCAGCCAACAGAGACAGCCAGATTTGTTAACCACCAGGAGAAGACGTATGACACACCGTGCCCCGTTTCGCCGTTTTTGCCTTACCACGCTGTTTGCCAGCCTGATGCTGGCCGGCGTGGCTGCCGAGGCTAAAGAGTGGAAATCCATCACCATCGCCACTGAAGGCAGCTATGAGCCGTGGAACCTGACGCTGCCGGGCGGCAAGCTGGGCGGCTTCGAACCTGAACTGATGGAAGATCTGTGCAAGCGCATGAGCATTCAGTGCAAGCTGGTGGTGCAGAACTGGGACGGGATGATTGCCGGACTGAACGCCGGGAAATATGACGTCATCATGGATGCGATTGTGATTACGCCGGACCGGAAAAAAGTGGTCAACTTCACCACGCCGTACGCGTCAACGCCGGCGACCTTCATCACCAGCAAAGATAACCCGCTGCTGCCGGCCGATAAGAACATCATCAAACTGCACGACGACGAGGCGGCCATCAATGCGGCCATCGCCCCGCTGAAGGCGGCGCTCAAGGGCAAAACCATCGGCATTGCCTCCGGCACCGTGTATACGCCGTTTATCGATAAATACTTCAAAGACGTGGCCGACGTGCGCGAATACACCGCTTCGGCGGATGCGATTCTCGATCTGCAGGCGGGCCGCATTGATGCGGTGTTTGATGACGTGACCTTCGCGCAGTCGATGCTGGCGCGTAAAGAGAACAGCAACCTGACGTTCAGCGGCCCGCAGCTGGGCGGTCCGATCTGGGGGGAAGGCGAAGCGATGGGCGTGCGCATGGCTGATAACGACCTGAAGGCCAAACTCGATGCCGCCATTCACGCTGCGCTGGCGGACGGCACGGTGAAAAAGCTGAGCGAGAAGTGGTTTAAAACTGACGTAACGCCGTAAGTGAGGTGAAAGATGATGAGCCTGCTGAGTTTTGGTGCAGATGGCTGGGGTCGCCTGATTCTGAGCGCCGCCGGTACCACGCTGCTGCTGTCGCTGGCGGCGCTGATGATTGGCGCCGTGGTCGGTTCCGGCGTGGCGGCGGCGAAACTCTCGCACCAGCGCTGGCTGCGCTGGCTGGGTGAAAGCTATTCGGTGGTGTTTCGCGGCATCCCGGAGCTGCTGGTGATCTACCTGTTCTACTTCGGTGGATCGGGGTTGATCACGCTGGTCGGCCAGCTGTTTGGTGCTGACGGCTTTATTGAAGCACCGCCGTTCCTGATTGGCGCGCTGGCTATCGGGCTCATCTCCGGATCCTATCAGGGTGAAGTGTATCGCGCTGCGCGCCTGGCGCTGGCGAAGGGCGAAGTCGAAGCGGCGGTAGCCATCGGGATGCCGCGCTGGCGTATCGCCCAGCGCATCCTCGTCCCGCAGATTGTGCGCTACGCGCTGCCGGGGATGTCCAACGTCTGGCAGATGAGTCTGAAAGATTCGGCGCTGGTGTCAGTGACCGGCATCGTCGAGCTGATGCGCGCCAGCCAGGTGGCGGCCGGGTCAACGCGCGATTACTTCACCTTTTACCTGATTGGCGGTGGCTGCTATCTGCTGCTGACACTGCTGTCGAACCATGCGTTTCGCCGCGCGGAATCGCGCCTCGGCCGCGCATGGCAAAGTCGCACTGCGGCACAGCACTAAGGAGCAGCAGCATGATCGACTTCGCTTTTCTTGCCGACACTTTTCTTAAGCTGAGCGCGGCGCTGCCGGTGACGCTCGGGCTGTTTATCAGCGCCTTTGTCTGCGGCGGGCTGCTGGCGCTGGGCATTCTGGCGCTGCGCATGAGCCACTGGCGGCTGCTGAGCGGTTTTGCGCGCGGCTATATTCTGGTGTTTCGCGGCTCGCCGCTGCTGATTCAGCTGTTTCTCATCTACTACGGGCTCGGCCAGTTTGGCGTGATTCGCCACAGCTTCGTCTGGCCGTTTCTGCGCGAGCCGTTTATCTGCGCGGTGCTGGCGCTGTCGCTGTGTACCGCCGCTTACACCGCTGAGATCCTGCGCGGTGCGCTGCTGGCGGTGCCGGCAGGTCAGGTCGAAGCCGGTCTGGCCTGCGGCATGTCACGCTGGCTGCTGCTGCGCCGCATCATCGCGCCGATCATGCTGCGCTATGCGCTGCCGGCGTACTCCACCGAGGCGATTCTGCTGGTGAAATCCACCGCGCTCGCCAGCCTGGTCACGGTATGGGATGTCACTGGCGTAGCGCAGCAGATCATCCAGCGTACCTATCGCACCATGGAGGTGTTTGTCTGCGCTGCGGCGATCTACCTGATTCTTAACTTTATTATCGTCCAGCTGTACGCGCTGTTAGAGCGCCGTCTGACCCCGGTGCACCGCGCTGAAAAAAAGCCGCTGCCTGCCGTTAAACCGCTTGCCGGAGACTAATATGCATTCCACTTCACCAGTCACCTTGTCCGCCACTGATATCCATAAATCCTTTGGCGCTATGGAGGTGCTCAAAGGCATCTCGCTGCAGGCGCATCAGGGCGATGTTATTTCAATTCTTGGTGCCAGCGGCTCGGGCAAAAGTACCTTGCTGCGCTGCATCAATCTGCTGGAAACGCCGGATGCCGGCGTGGTGAGCGTCGGCGGCGAAACCATTGAAATGAAGCGCCACGCGCGCGGCCATCAGCTGGCGGCGAATCCTAAGCAGATTGAACGCCTGCGATCGCGGCTGGGCATGGTGTTTCAAAGCTTCAATCTGTGGTCGCACATGACGGTGCTGCAGAACGTGATTGAAGGTCCGCACTATGTGCTGAAGCGCGATAAAAAGAGTTGTATCGCCCAGGCAGAACAGTTGCTGGATCGCGTCGGGCTGCTTAACCGCAGGGATTTTTATCCGGCGCAGCTCTCCGGCGGCCAGCAGCAGCGCGTGGCGATTGCCCGTGCGCTGGCGATGGATCCGGAGGTGATGCTGTTTGATGAGCCAACCTCGGCGCTCGACCCGGAACTGGTCGGCGAGGTGCTCAAGGTGATGCGTAGCCTGGCGGAAGAGGGGCGCACCATGCTGGTGGTGACGCACGAGATGGGCTTTGCGCGCAACGTCTCTAATCGCGTGGTGTTTATGCATCAGGGCAACATCGATTGCGAGGGCACGCCGGAAGCGATGTTTGGCGCCAGCGGTTCATCGCGCTTTAAGCAGTTTATCTCCAGCCATCAGAGCCATCACGCGGAGCAGCCAGTATGACCGTCGTCTGGGGCGATGCGCCGCTGACCTGGCAGGCGCTGGTACAGGTAGCGCGACATAACGCCGAACTGACGCTGAGCGCCGCTGCCTGGCAGCGCATTGCGCGCGGTCGCGAGATCGTCGAACAGATCGTTGCCAGCGGCCAGATTGCCTATGGCATCAACACCGGGCTGGGGGCGCTGTGTAACATCACGCTGCCGGAAGACCAGCTCAGCCAGCTGTCACGCAATACGTTGCTGAGCCACGCCTGCGGCGTCGGTCCGCTGCTGACGCGCGAGCAGACGCGCGCCATTCTGTGTGCGGCCATCGCCAACTACAGCCACGGCAAATCCGGCGTTTCGGTGGCGCTGGTGCAGCATCTGCTGGCGCTGCTCAATCAGCAGATCACGCCGCAGGTGCCGTCGCAGGGTTCAGTCGGTTATCTCACCCACATGGCGCATATCGGGCTGGCGCTGATTGGCGTGGGCGACGTTGAGTACCAGCAACAGGTGATGCCGGCGGAGCAGGCGCTGCGGCTGGCCGGTTTACAGCCGTATCGTCCCGGTGCCAAAGAGGGCCTGAGCCTGGTCAACGGTACGCCGTGCATGACCGGGCTGAGCTGTCTGGCGCTGGACGATGCGGCGCGGCTGCTGGATTGCGCGGATGTCACCGGCGCGATGAGCTTTGAAGCGCTGCGCGGTCAGCTGGCGGCGTTTGATGCCGAGGTGATTGCGCTGAAAGCCAGCCCCGGCATGCAGCACAGCGGCCAGCGTCTGCGTGCGCTGCTGAGCGACAGCCCGCTGCTGGCGGCGAGCTGCGGCATACGCACCCAGGATGCGCTCAGCCTGCGTTCGATGCCGCAGGTGCACGGCGCCAGCCGCGACCAGTTCGCCCACGCAGCGCGTCAGGTTGAGATCGAACTGAATGCCTGCACCGATAATCCGCTGGTACTGGGCACGCCGGATAACTGGCGCGTGGTGTCGCAGGCCAATCCGCACGGCGAATCGGTTGCCATGGCGGCCGATCTGCTGGCGATTGCCATGGCGGAGATCGGCAGTATTGCCGAGCGCCGGCTGGATCGGCTGGTCAATCCGCTGGTCAGCGGGCTGCCGCCGTTTCTGGTGGCGCAGCCGGGCGTCAACTCCGGCATGATGATCGCGCAATACGTGGCGGCTTCCCTGTGCGCGGAGAATCGTCAGCTGGCGCAGCCGGCGGTGCTGGACAATTACGTCACCTCGGGACTGCAGGAGGATCACCTCAGCCTCGGTACCGGCGCGGCGCTCAAGCTGCTCAGGCTGCTGAATAACCTCTGGCAGGTGCTGGCGATTGAGTACCTGCTGGCGGCGCAGGCGCTGGATTTTCACGGTGAGGCGCAGCTGGCCAGCGGCACGGGCCGGGCGCTACGCGCGCTGCGTGCTGAGGTTGCCACCTGGCAGGAGGATCGCTGGCTGGCACCGGAGATAGCCCGGACGGTGAAGGTATTACAGACGCTGGCCTGCTAGCGGCGCGAGGGGGCGCGCCGCCAGTGGCCTGATTTAACCGCGGCGCGCGTCCGGGCGCACCAGATCAAAACGCTGATCTTCGCTGATGGCGTAATAGGCGGAAGGTCCGCCAGCGCGCAGAATCGGCTGCGCTTTGGCGGTCTGATAGATGCCGTTCTCAAGCAGCGCTTCATCGATGTGAATCGCCACCGCTTCGCCCAGTACCAGCCAGCTCTCCAGCTCGCCTCCCTGTGCATCCTGCAGGCGAATCAGCTGCGTCAGGCGACACTCAAAGTTGACCGGGCTCTCCGCTACCATGCTGACGTTAACGTGGGAAGCGGCCAGCGGCGTCAGGCCGGCGAGGGCAAACTCGTCGTGATCGGGCGGTACTGAGGCGGAGCTCTCATTCATGGCTTCTGCCAGCGGACGCGTCGCCAGGTTCCAGACGAACTCGCCGGTTTCACTGATATTCTGCACGCTGTCTTTCCAGCCGCTGCTGGCAAAACCAATGATTGGCGGATGGTAGTTAAAACAGTTAAAGAAACTATAGGGCGCCAGATTGCGCTGGCCGCTGGCGCTTTGCGAGCTGACCCAGCCAATCGGGCGCGGGCCGACGATGGCGTTGAGCGGATCGTGAGGCAGACCGTGTCCACTGCGCGGCTGATAAGTGTAACGTTGACGCATTTGCGCTCCTGATTCGTCCTGGATACTGCGTGTTCCGGCGGCGCTGGCGGCTGGACGCAGTATTGCGGATGCAGTTTTAGGGAGAATAGATTTAAATTCGTTGCACTAAATTTTCCTGGCGGATTGTGCGCTGCCGTCATCCAGCGTATCTTACGCGCGCATTAATGTCCGGAGAATCTATGAACAAGCCTGCCGCTACCGCGCTCTTTCATCCGCGTAACCGCCATCAGGGCCGTTATGATTTTGCTGCCCTGACTGCCGCGCATCCGCCGCTGGCGGACAAAGTGCGCCCCAACGGTTACGGTGAGCTGTCGGTTGATTTCGCCGATCCGCACGCGGTGCTGCTGCTGAACCAGGCGCTGCTGAAACTGTTTTATAACCTGAACTGGCAGCTGCCGGAAGGCTATCTGACGCCGCCGGTACCAGGCCGCGCTGACTATATCCATGCGCTGGCGGATCTGCTGGCCAGCGATAACGGTGGCGTGCTGCCGCGCGATCTCGACGTGATGGATATTGGCTGCGGTGCCAACTGCATCTATCCGCTGATCGGTCACGCGGAGTATGGCTGGCGCTTTACCGGCACCGACATCAGCGCGGACGCCGTTAACGCCGCCAGTCAGATTGTGGCCAGCAATCCCGGCCTGCAGCGCGCCATTCGCCTGCGCCGTCAGAAGCAGGAGAGTGCGATTTTTGCTGGCGTGGTGCACAAGAACGAACGCTATCACGCGGTACTGTGTAATCCGCCGTTCCACGCCTCGGCGGCCGATGCGGCGGCCGGCAGCCAGCGTAAAGTGCGCAATCTCGGCCTGAGCAGGCAGGCGCCGCTTAATTTCGGCGGTCAGCATAACGAGCTGTGGTGCGACGGCGGTGAGCGCGCGTTTATCGGCCGGATGATCGATGAAAGCGTCGCGTTAGGCGATCGCATCGTCTGGTTTACCTCGCTGGTGTCGCGCAAAGAGCATCTGCCCGAGCTGCGCGATCGGCTGAAGGCGCACGACGCTTATCAGGTACGCATCGTCGACATGGCGCAGGGCCAGAAGCAGAGCCGCTTTATCGCCTGGACATTTTTACCGCCCGCCACGCGCGCGCAGCGGCTGGCACGCTAAGCGCTGCTCAGGTAAAAAAAAAGCCGCTACGGGGATCCGCAGCGGCTTTGTTGTTTTTACGCCGTATTAAGAAACGTGCTGCAGGAACTCACGCAGACGGTCGCTCGGCGGGTTAGTGATCAGATCGTCCGGATTGCCATCTTCCGCGATGGTACCTTTGTCGATAAAGATCAGGCGCGACGCCACTTTCTGTGCGAAGCCCACTTCATGGGTCACGATCACCATGGTCATGCCTTCTTCCGCCAGATCCTGCATCACTTTCAGCACTTCGTGACGCAGCTCGGGATCGAGTGCCGAGGTAGGCTCATCGAATAGCATCATCTTCGGCTTCACCGCCAGCGCACGGGCAATCGCCACGCGCTGCTGCTGGCCGCCGGACAGCTCAGAAGGGAAGTGGTGCGCGCGCTCGGCGAGGCCGACCTTGCCCAGCAGCTCACGCGCCAGTTTGTGTGCGGCGTCTTTCTTCGCCCCGCGCACGCGGATCGGTCCAAAGGCTACGTTGTCCAGCGCGCTCATCTGCGGGAACAGATGGAACTGCTGGAACACCATACCGGCTTCCTGACGGATCAGGCGTTCATCCACTTTCGGATCGTTAACTTTCATGCCATCGACAATCAGTTCGCCGCTGCTGATCTCTTCCAGCTTGTTGATGCAGCGCAGCAGGGTCGATTTACCGGAGCCGGACGGCCCGATGATTACCACCACTTCACCCTGATTAATTTTCAGGTTGATGTCGTGCAGTACCTGAGTCTGGCCGAAGTTTTTCGAGACGTTTTTAAATTCAATCACAGGATTTTCACCCTTTTCTCAATACGGCGCAGCACAAAGCTCAACACCAGCGTAATAACCAGGTAAATGATGGCAACGGCACTCCAGATCTCCAGCGCGCGGAAGTTACCGGCGATGATCTCCTGGCCCTGACGGGTCAGTTCCGCCACGCCAATCACGATGAACAGCGAGGTGTCTTTGATGCTGACGATCCACTGGTTACCCAGCGGCGGCAGCATGCGGCGCAGCGCCAGCGGCATGATCACGTATCGCAGCGTTTCGCGGCGCGACAGGCCAAGCGCCAGGCCGGCTTCACGGAAACCTTTGTTGATCGACAGCACCGCACCGCGGGTAATCTCCGCAATATAAGCACCGGAGTTGATCATGATGGTCACGACGGCGGCGGTGAACGGGTCGATGCGCAGGTCCGGGAAGGCCATCGGCAGGGCGAAGTAGATGAACATCACCTGCACCACGATCGGCGTGCCGCGAATCAGTTCAATGAACACTAACGCGATGTTGTTGGTGATCCAGCCGCCATAGGCGCGGGCGAAACCGGCTACGAGGCCGATAACCAGGCCGCCAATCAGGCCGAGGATCGAGATAAGCAGGGTCATTTTGGCGCCTTCGATCAGGATCGGTAAGGCGGGCCAGATGACGCTCCAGTCAAACTCCATGGTGTGACTCCAGAATCTGTTGCAGTGGAAATGTAAAAAGCAGGGAGAACAAAGCTCCCTGCTGATAAAAAGGCGTCAGGCCTGAATTATTTAGGTTCGCTGCCGAACCATTTTTTATAGATAGTGTTGTAGGTACCGTTGTCGTGCAGGGTTTTCAGCGCGCCATTCACTTTCTCACGCAGGTCGTCGCTGCCTTTCGGGAAAGCGATGCCATACTGTTGCGCTTCGATGGAGTCACCGACGGCTTTGAAACGGCCTTTGCCAGCGGTGTGGATGAAGTACAGGATGTTTGGCGTGTCGTGCAGCACGGCGTCAGCACGGTTAGTACCTAACTCCATGTACGCGTTATCGATGTTCGGGAACTGGCGCAGGTCTTTAGTTTTGATATGCGCTTTGGCGTAATCCACCGAACCGGTGCCGCTTTTCACTGCGACCACTTTACCGTTCAGATCGTCGATGCCTTTGATGTCATTTTCGTTGTTACGCACCATTACCAGCAGGCCGCTTTTGTAGTAGCCGTCAGAGAATTCGATGGCTTTTTTACGTTCTTCGGTAATGGTGATGCCGGCCAGCGCCAGGTCAACGTTTTTGGTTTGCAGCGCCGGAATGATGCCGCTGAAATCCATCGGCTTCAGGGTGTAATCCAGCTTCAGCTGTTTAGCGATAGCGTCCCACAGGTCGATATCAAAGCCGACGTATTTGTCGCCCTGTTTAAATTCAAACGGAACGAAGGCGGTGTCGGTAGCGACCACCAGTTTTTTGTCTGCTGCAGTGGAGGAAAGCGAGAAGGCCAGCGCCAGCGCGGCCACGGAGACTTTAATCAACGACTTCATCATTTTTTTCCTTATTACCCGTCAGGCCTGGTGGCCTGATGTACGGCTCATCATATGAAAAAATTATGCCAACTTTTCTCAAACGCGGAAATCAACAGATTGCCGGGGCAGGCTGACACGATTCTGCACGCCGGGAAAAGTTTGCACCAGAATGAATCACCAAAATGGTGCATTGTGCTGTGGTGGTGCAGGCACAGTGTGCATCAGAGTGATAATAAGGGAAAGAAAGGATTAAGGAATTGTTAACGGCGTCAAAAAAGCCGTGTGGATGACAGGCATAAAAAAGGCGGGATAACCCGCCTGATTGAGCATTACTCGATGTTGGATTCGATGAACCACAGGAACTTATCAAGGTCACGCGATGCGGCAGTAAAGATATCCGCCGTGTCTTCGTCTTTCACTTCGCTGATGGCTTTGCGTGTATCGTTAGCCACCACAGCATAACGGTCGGCCAGCGCTTTCAGGTGATCCTGTACGCTGTGAATGTTCAGCGGGTAGCTTTTCAGCGGTGACTTGTCGTTAACCACCTGCGTGGTGCCCAGCGCCACGCCGCCCAGCTGCACCACACGTTCTGCGATGGTATCCTGGTGGTCGGTAATCGCGGTGCGGAAGCCGTCCAGCATTTCATGTACACCGATAAAGTTTGCGCCGCGCATATTCCAGTGCGCCTGCTTGGTGATCAGCGACAGGTCAATAAATTCCACGACCAGACGGTTGAGCACCTCGATGGTAGCTTTCTTCTCGCTATCAGCCACGTCATTGCGGGTATAAATCAGATCGGAAGATTTTGTTTTAACCAGTTTTGCGGTACTCATCATTAATGTCCTCTTATTGATGGTTGTCCTAATCAAGCACGGGAATAAGTATAGCAGCAGTTTTTCACTCTGCAGGATTGATTAAATCAATGACAGGAATAGTTAAAGCCGAAGGTGGGTTAAGAAATAAGGTTAATAGATTTAACGTCATGTAAATAAAGGAATTATCTGGTTTGTTAAATATTTACTCATCATGTTGCAAAATAATAATAACCGATCGTTCACATAGCAAAGAAATGATAATGAGAATGTTTCTATATTCAGCCGGTTAAATAACCGGCTGAACCCGCACTGTTTATTGCGGCGCGTTGATATCGACTTCGTTTATATGTGCCGCTTTCTGTTTCATGGTCAGCGTCGAGCCGGCCGACGCGGCAATGATCGCCAGCAGCGCCAGCCACTGCTGCAGCGTCAGCAGTTCGCCGAGGAACAGCATGCCGGAGAGTGCGGCCATCGCCGGTTCCAGACTCATCAGCGTGCCGAAAATGCGCGCCGGCAGACGCGTTAACGCCATCATCTCCAGCGAGTAAGGAATGGCGCTGGAGAGCAGGGCGATAAGCAGCGCCAGCGGCAGGATTTCCCATTGCCAGATGCCGGGCGCGGCGAAGGTCAGACCGAGCGGCACAAAAATCACTGACGCAATCAGCGACCCCATCGCCACCGTGGCCGGGCCGTGTTCAGCACCTGCCCGCTGGCCCGCCAGAATATAGACTGCCCAGCAGGCACCCGCGCCCACCGCCAGCAGTGCGCCTGCCGGATCGATATGGCTGAGGCCGTGACCAATCGGCAGCAGGAACCACAGGCCGGTGACCGCCAGCAGCACCCAGAGAAAATCCAGCGGACGGCGCGCGCCGGCCAGCGCCAGCGTCAGCGGACCGAGAAACTCCAGCCCTACCGCGACGCCCAGCGGCACGGTACGAATCGAGAGATAGAACAGATAATTCATGCAGCCCAGCGCCAGTCCATACATCAGCAGCGGCTTGCGCTGCGCGGCGCTAAAGCGCAGACGCCAGGGTTTGAAAATTGCGCACAGGATAAGCGTGCCCAGTCCCAGACGCAGCGCGGTAATGCCAGGCGCACCGACGGTGGGAAACAGCGATTTCGCCAGCGACGCGCCGCCCTGCAGCGACAGCATGGCGATCAGTAATACGGCAACCGGCAGCACTACCGGCGCCAGTTTGGGGTGGGAAAGAGGTGCAGACATCCTGTGATCAATTCCTGTGATGATGAATAACCAGGCAACGGGCAGCCAGTGTAAAGCAATCGGCGGGAAATAAGGAGGCGGCTAAGGCAATGATGCGGGGTTTCTGTCACCGCTTTATCATCGGGCGCGGTCGCCTCGCATTATCCTGGCGTCAGTGACGACTCATTCACACCGCTTTTCGGGCGAAATTCCCAGCGAATAAAGCGCGACGGCGGAAAAAATGCGCCAGCGACTGGCTGAAAAATCACCGTTTTTAGGGCCATTTCCGTAAAGAAATGTCAGGTTAGTTTAGGAATTTACTTAAACCGATAATTTTCTGTGCGCAGGATTATTGCAGAAAGATGATGCTTTTTATAAGAAAAATGAATGACATACGAAAGTTCATTAACTTTCTGTTACACCAAACAATCTGTTAGACAACAAAATGCGGGCAGAGTTTCTTGCTAAGTTTTGTTATATTTTTAGCGTTGTCAGGAGAGAAGTATATTCACATTTGAGGTGGTTATGAAAAAAATTGCATGTCTTTCAGCACTGGCTTGTGTACTGGCAGTTTCCGCTGGTTCCGCCATGGCGCAGAGCACCGTTTCTGCCGGCTACGCGCAGAGCGACTATCAGGGCGTTGCTAACAAAGCTAACGGCTTCAACCTGAAATACCGCTACGAAGACGGTTCTAACCCACTGGGTTGGATCGGTTCTTTCACCTACACCGAAAAAGATCGCACTGAAGATGGCGTGTACAACAAAGGTCAGTACTACGGCATCACCGGTGGTCCGGCTTACCGTCTGAACGACTGGGCCAGCATCTACGGCGTAGTAGGTATCGGCTACGGCAAATACCAGCAGAACCAGACTGCCGGTCAGTCTAAAACCGACAGCAGCGACGTAGGCTTCTCTTACGGCGCAGGTATGCAGTTCAACCCAATCCAGAACGTTGCTCTGGACGTGGGCTACGAGCAGAGCCGCATCCGTAACGTCGACGTGGGCACCTGGATTGCTGGCGTAGGTTACAGCTTCTAAGTTTTTGCTTAGACCAGAGTTGCACAGAAACGGCCCTTTACGGGCCGTTTTTTTATGCCTGAAAACGCTGCCGTGAAGGGCGTTTTTCGCAGGCAAAATAAAACCCGCTGCAGGCAGCGGGTCAGACTGTGAAGCACTGAGGAAACTCAGCCGCGCCAGATCAGATTCGGGCAGGGCTGCGCGGCGATTTTTTTGCCGGTCAGTTTCTCAAGCAGCATCAGGCGCAGGGCAAAAGGCGAGCGGCTAAACAGACACAACAGCGACTTCAGCTCAAAAGCCGGTTTGCTTTGTACGGTCTGGAAGCATTTGCCGCAGTCGAGGCAGCTTTTCATCGTGCTCATCTTTACCTCCTGGAAAACGGGTAACTCAACAGTAAGCACAGCCCTGCAATAAACAGCAGGAAAAGGAGCAGCAACAGCCAGGGTTCGTTCATCGTTGCCTCCTTTGTAGGCTATTCGCTTACAACATGTACAAAGATAGCACTGGCTATACTCTTTAGCCAACACTATTCAGGAAAAATTTGTGCTTATTTGTGCCTGGTTTACAATGAGCGCAGCCAGCCCGCACCGCAGGTAAAGTGCGGCAGATAATAAAGAGGAAGCTGAATGAGTCGTCGTGCGAAAAGCGCCACCCACATGCCCCAGGGGCCGCTGAAAGATATTGAGGAGCATGTCGAAGGATTTCGCCAGGTACGCGAAGCGCATCGCCGTGAGCTGATTGATGATTACGTTGAGTTAATCTCTGATTTAATTCGTGAATTTGGCGAGGCGCGCCAGGTTGACATGGCGGCACGCCTGGGCGTCTCGCAGCCGACCGTGGCCAAAATGCTGAAGCGTCTCAGTACCACCGGTCTGGTTGAGCAGGTGCCGTATCGCGGCGTGTTCCTCACCCCGGAAGGCGAGAAGCTGGCTGAAGCCAGCCGCGTGCGCCATCATATCGTTGAAACCTTTCTGCTGGCGCTGGGCGTCAGTCCGGAAACCGCCCGCCGGGATTCCGAAGGGCTCGAGCATCACGTCAGTGATGAAACCCTCGCCGTGTTCCAGAAATTTTACGAGAATCGCTAACCTACAAGGCCTTCTGCCATCATGCCCATCGTGCTTCGTTCCTTAATGCGTGACCGCGTTTTGCATTTACTGTTGCTGTTGGGCGTGATTTTGTTGCCGCTGGCGGATTACCGCTGGCCGCAGCTGCCCGCCGCCGTTGACTGGCACACCATCATGACGCTCACCGGTTTGCTGATGCTGACAAAAGGGCTGGAAAACAGCGGCTATTTTGATGTGCTCGGTGCGCGGCTGGTGCAGCGCTTCCAGCACGAACGTACGCTGGCGCTGTTTATGGTGTGTGCGGCGGCGCTGCTCTCGACCTTCCTGACCAATGATGTAGCGCTGTTTATCCTGGTGCCGCTCACGCTGACGCTGCGCAAGTTCTCGCGCCTGCCTATCTCCAGACTGATCATCTTTGAAGCGCTGGCGGTCAATGCCGGCTCGTTGCTGACGCCGGTCGGCAACCCGCAAAATATCCTGCTGTGGAGCCACGGCACGCTCAGCGTGGCCGGTTTTATCGGTCAGATGGCGCCGCTGGCGGCGATGCTGATGCTGACGCTGGTGGTGCTGACGTGGTTTAGCTTCCCGGCGCGCAGCATTGAGAAGCATGATGCACCAGGCAACCAGCAGTGGCAGAAACCGCTGTTTATCGTCAGCGTGCTGCTGTACGTGGTGTTTATCGTCGCGCTGGAGCTGAAACTCACCGGCTGGGCGCTGCTGCTGGTGGCGGGCTGTTTTCTGCTGATGGCGCGTCAGGTGCTGGCGACCATCGACTGGAGCCTACTGCTGGTGTTCGTGGCGATGTTCATTGATGTCTTTTTACTGATGCATCTGCCGATTCTGCAGCCGCATTTTGCCGCCATCGGTCAGCTGGGCGAGGGGGGTATCTATCTGCTGGCGATTGGCCTGTCACAGGTGATCAGCAACGTGCCGGCCACTATTCTGCTGTTACAAAAAGTCCCGCCTTCCGAAGTGCTGGCCTGGGCGGTGAATATCGGCGGCTTTGGCCTGCTGCCGGGATCGCTGGCCAACCTGATTGCGCTGCGCATGGCACAGGACGCCAAAGTTTGGTGGCGTTTCCATCTGTTTTCCCTGCCGATGCTTGCCTGGTCGATGCTGTGCGGCTGGCTGTTGTTACAGCTGCTGCGTTAACCCTGACCAACCTGTCCGCCTTTGCAAGACGCGCTGATTTATCAGCGCGTTAAGTGATGTGGCAGAAAATGCGTCGGATGTTAGCTTATGTAAAGTTACACTGGCATTTGTCAATTTCCCATCTAAGGTTAAGTTGACCGTTTCGCCCGGGGATCGGGATTACCAGCCAGTGATGACAAATTATGAGTGAAAACCACAATCCGCCATCCGCCGATGAGCAAAAAGACAACAACACGTCAGATTCCAGTCAGGATAACGAGCAATCACCCCGTAAACGCCCCGGCAAAAAGCCGCTGATCATTCTGGCGATTGTGGTGGTGATTATGCTGCTGGTGGGATTCTGGTTCTGGTTTAGCACGCGCAATATTGAAACCACCGACGATGCGTTCACCGAAGGCGATGCCGTGACCATCGCGCCCAAAGCGTCGGGCTACGTGGTGCAGTTGCTGGTAAAAGATAACCAGCGGGTGAAGAAAGGCGATCTGCTGGTGCTGATCGACCCGCGTGATAACGCCGCACAGCGCGATCAGGCCAAAGCACAGCTCGGTCTGGCGCAGGCGCAGCTGCATCAGGCGCAGGCGCAGCTGGCGCTGGCGCGGGTGCAATATCCGGCGCAGCGCGATCAGGCGCTGGCCGACCAGGCGCGGGCGCAGGCCAATTTGCTCAATGCGCAGGCGGATTACCGTCGTCAGCGCGGTGTTGACCCGCGCGCAACCTCGCAGCGCAATATCGATACCGCCGCTGCGCAGTTACGCTCGGCTGAAGCGCAACTGCAAAGCGCCAAAGCGCAGGTCGAAGTGGCCTCGCAGGTGCAGTTGCAGATTCGCCAGCAGGAAACCAATGTCGAAGCGCGGCAGCAGCAGGTCGAGCAAGCCCGGGCTCAGCTCAACACTGCCGAGCTTAACCTCTCTTACACCGAAGTACGGGCGCCGTATGACGGTTTCGTCACCAAACGCAACGTGCAGCCCGGTACGCTGGTACAGGCCGGCAGCGCGCTGTTTTCGCTGGTATCGCCGGATATCTGGATCACCGCCAACTTCAAAGAGTCGCAGCTGGCGCGCATGAATCCGGGCGATAAAGTGGAGATTGGCGTTGATGCCTGGCCGGACATGAAGCTGGAAGGGCACGTCGACAGCGTACAGATGGGCTCCGGCTCGCGCTTCTCTACCTTCCCGGCCGAGAACGCCACCGGTAACTACGTGAAGATTGTGCAACGCGTGCCGGTGAAAATTGTGATTGATAAAGGACTCGACCCGAATCATCCATTACCGCTTGGCCTGTCGGTTGAACCGAAGGTGACGGTGGAATGAGTGCGAGCGAAAGCTGGCGTCCGGCCAGCAATCCCTGGCTGGTTGCCATCACGGTAACGCTGGCGGTGTTCATGGAAATTCTGGACACCACCATCGTTAACGTCGCGCTGCCGCACATCGCCGGGTCGCTGTCATCCAGCTACGATGAATCCACCTGGGTACTAACCTCCTATCTGGTCGCCAACGGCATTGTGCTGCCGATCTCGGCCTTTTTCAGCCGCCTGTTTGGGCGCAAGCAGTTCTTCCTGATCTGCATCGTGATGTTTACCATCTGCTCCTTCCTGTGCGGCATTGCCACCGAGCTGTGGCAAATCATTCTTTTCCGCGTATTGCAGGGCTTCTTCGGCGGCGGGCTGCAACCGGTGCAGCAGTCGGTGCTGCTGGATTACTTCAAGCCGGAAGATCGCGGCAAGGCTTTTGGCCTGTCATCGATTGCCATTATTGTTGCGCCAGTAATTGGCCCGACGCTCGGTGGCTGGATCACCGACAACTACAGCTGGCGCTGGGTGTTCTTTATCAATATTCCGGTGGGGATTCTCACGGTGCTGGCGATCTATCAGCTGCTGGAAGATCCGCCGTGGGAGCGCAAGTGGGCGAAGGGCCGGCTGAAAATCGACTATATCGGTATCAGCCTGATTACCCTGGGTCTCGGCTGTTTGCAGGTGTTCCTTGATCGCGGTGAAGATGAAGACTGGTTCGCTTCACACTTCATTCGCCTGTTTGCCATGCTGGCGGCCGTCGGCATCGTCGGTGCGGTTTACTGGCTGCTGTATGCACGCAAGCCGGTGGTGGATATCACGGTGATGAAGGATCGCAACTTCTGGGTGGCCGGTCTGCTGATGGCGGGCATGGCGATGATTCTTTATGGCAGCTCGGTGGTGTTACCGCAGCTGGCGCAGCAGGATCTCGGTTATACCGCCACCTGGTCCGGGCTGGTGCTGTCGCCCGGCGCGGTCCTGATCGTGCTCACCATCCCGCTGGTGCTGAAGCTGATGCCGATTGTGCAAACGCGCTACATCATCGCCTTTGGCTTTACCTGTCTGGCGCTGGCCTTCTTCTATTCCAGCACCCTGACGCCCAACGTGGATTTCACCACGCTGGTGCTGATGCGCAGCGCGCAGTCGATTGGCCTCGGCTTCCTGTTTGTGCCGCTCACCACCATTGCCTTTATCACCGTGCCGCAGCGCCTGAATGCGGATGCCTCCGCGCTGTTCACCATGTTCCGTAACGTGGCCGGTTCGATCGGCATCTCGCTGGCCACGGCCGGCATCACTGAACGTGAACAGGTGCGATCGGCCCACATGGTGCACAACATGTCGCCGCTCAATGAGCAGTTCAACCTCACGCTGCAGCACTGGGCGCAGGCGATTCGTGACTTTACCAGTGCGGTGGGCGATCCGCTGACGCTGGCCAGCGGTCAGCTCTATCAGGAGATGATTGCCCAGGCGCGTATTCTGGCTTACATCGACGTGTTCATGGGCCTGAGTATTGTCGCCGTGCTATTGATTCCTTTTTGTTGGTTGCTTTCGCCGATCAAGAGCGAAGGCAGTGCAGGAGCACATTAACATGATCACCTCTTCGCGCGTTACGCCGTCGCTGACGCTGCTGGCGCTGTCCATGCTGCTGGCGGGTTGTGCCGTCGGGCCCGATTATCAGCCGCCGCAGGCGCACACGCCCGGTAGCTACCGTGATTTGCCCTCTCAGGAAGCTTCAAAACCGCTGGCGTCCGCGACCAATCCTTCGTGGTGGAAAAGCTTTAACGACCCGCAGCTCGATAGCCTGATTGAGCGCGCCATCGCTGGCAACCTGACGCTGCAACAGTCGGTGCTGCGCATCGCCGGTGCGCGCGAACAGCTGGCGCAGGCACGTGGCGGGCTGTTCCCGTCGCTTAACGGTTCCGCCAAAGTGACGCGTCAGCAGCTCGGCCTGAAAGGCATGCTGAAATCCAACGGGGTGTACGATCAGGTGGATGATGACGTGGCGGATCAGCTCAACGGTCTGACCCATTCGGTCACGCTGTATCAGGGCAGCTTTGACGCCAGCTGGGAACTGGATTTATGGGGCAAAGTACGACGCCAGATGGAGATGGCGGACGCGCAGCAGCAGGCGGCGATTGAGCAGCGTAACGATGCGCTGGTGTCGCTGGAAGCCGAGGTCGCGCGCGCGTATCTGCAGCTGCGCGGCGCTCAGGCGGTGCTGGCGACGCTGCAACAGCAGATTAACGTGGCGCAGCAAACCTGGGAGCTGACGCAGAGCCAGCAGCGTAACGGTCTGGCGCCGCTCACCGACGTTGAGAATGCCCGTGCGCAGCTGGCCTCCCTTAACGCGCAGCTGCCGCAGTATCAGGCCCAGGAACGTCAGGCGATGAACGGGCTGGCAGTGCTGCTGGGCAAAATGCCGGGCGCGCTGGATAACGAACTGATGAGCAGCAAAGCGCTGCCGGCGTTGCCGAAGCTGGTGGCGGTGGGCATTCCATCGACGCTGGCGCGTCGTCGTCCGGACATCCGCCAGGCTGAAGCGAATCTGCATGCACAGACCGCCAATATCGGCGTATCGGTCGCGAACCTGTTCCCCAGCCTGTCGCTCACCGGGCAGCTGGGGGTGCGCAACACCGATGCCAGCTACCTTGACGACTGGAGCAGCCACTTCTTCAGCGTCGGCCCGGCGCTGTCGATCCCGATTTTTCAGGGCGGACGTCTGGTTTCCAGTGTGAAACTGGCGCGCGCGCAGCAGGCGAGCGCGGCGCTCGATTATCGCCAGACGGTATTGACGGCGCTGCAGGATGTGGAAAATGCGCTGGTCAGCTACCGCGCCGATCAGCAACAGGTTACCGCGCTGGATGAGACCACTGGCGCACTGCAGCGCGCCTTTGACCTCGCCAGTGACAGTTACAAACAGGGCATCTCCACCTTCCTTGAGGTGCTGGATGCCCAGCGCCAGCTGGCGCAGTCGCAGGCGCAATCCACCCAGGCGCGCATGCAAAGCGCACTGGACCTGGTAGCGCTGTATAAAGCGCTGGGCGGCGGCTGGGAGCCGTATCAGCAGGTGACGCTGCCGGACTATGACGTCTTTGGTCCGGCCACCGCAGTCAATTAATCTGCCATCGCTGACTGCATTCACGGCGTGCGGTCAGCGCCTTCCTTGAAATAAATATTCTCCCTTCTGTTTGTTGTGCAAAATTTGCACTGACTTCTCTGCGCCCTGAATCAGGTCGTGTGATCATTATCTCAATTAAAGGCAAAGGTAATGACCCGTGGCGCAAAATTTAAATTTCATATTTATTTATTGTGGTGGAAATAATCTATTTTAAGGCTTCTTATCTCAGGAAAGGAGTTGGTTATGTCCCGCGAAACCTGGATGACGCCCAATCCGGCATCAGGGCCAAACAGCAGCACGCGCACCGAGCCTTTTGTGAAAGTCATTGCGCTGATTGCCACCCTCGGTGGTTTGCTGTTTGGCTACGACACCGGCGTGATCTCCGGCGTACTGTTATTTATGGGCGACGATCTGCATCTCACCCCATTTACCACCGGGCTGGTGACCAGCAGTCTGCTGTTCGGCGCGGCGTTTGGCGCCCTGGCTTCCGGTCACTTTGCCGCTGCGGTCGGGCGGAGAAAAATTATTCTGGTACTGGCGATTATTTTTGCACTCGGCGCGCTGGGTACCGCACTGGCACCTGATGTCAGCTGGATGATTTTCTTCCGCCTGGTCCTTGGCGTGGCCGTGGGCGGTGCGTCCGCCACCGTACCGGTGTATATCGCCGAAATGGCACCGGCCAACAAACGGGGTCAGCTGGTGACCATGCAGGAGCTGATGATCGTTTCCGGCCAGATGCTGGCCTATATGTCGAACGCCGGCTTCAACGCGGCCTGGGGGGGCGACACGACCTGGCGCTGGATGCTGGCGGTCGCCACGCTGCCGGCGGTGCTGCTGTGGTTCGGGATGATGTTTATGCCGGACACGCCGCGCTGGTATGCCATGAAAGGCCGTCTCGCTGAGGCGCGCAAGGTTCTGGAACGCACCCGCGCGCGCGAAGACGTTGAGTGGGAGATGATGGAGATCGAAGAGACGCTGTCGGACGAGCAACAGCAGCGTCCGCGTCTGCGGGAACTGTGCCAGCCGTGGCTGATCAAACTGTTCCTGATCGGTATCGGTATTGCCGCCATCCAGCAGCTGACCGGCGTAAATACCATCATGTACTACGCGCCGACCATGCTGAAAGCGGTGGGGATGAGCAATGACGCTGCGCTGTTTGCCACCATTGCCAATGGCGCGGTATCGGTATTAATGACCTTTGTGGGGATCTGGCTGCTGGGGCGCATCGGTCGCCGCACCATGACGATGATAGGTCAGTTTGGTTGTACCGCCTGTCTGGTGTTTATTGGCACCGTCAGTTACCTGATGCCGGAAACAGTTAACGGTCAGCCGGATATCTTGCGCAGTTATATGGTGCTGCTGGGTATGCTGATGTTTCTGAGTTTCCAGCAGGGCGCGTTATCGCCGGTCACCTGGCTGCTGCTGTCAGAAATTTTCCCCACACGGTTACGCGGTATTTTTATGGGCGGCGCGGTATTTGCGTTGTGGATCGCCAATTTTCTTATTTCTCTGCTGTTCCCGGTTCTGCTGGCGTCGGTTGGCTTATCCGGCGCGTTCTTTATTTTCGCGCTGATTGGCATAGGCGGCGCGATTTTTGTTATTCGCTGGGTACCGGAAACACGCCATCGTTCGCTGGAGCAGATTGAACATTATTTGCACGACCGGCTGTCTGATGCGCCGGCGCCCCAGCTATTGCGACCGGCAGTGAAGAAAAGCGGATAACCACAGACATACGATTTTTGCATGATGGCCGGTTAACAACCGGCCTTTTTTTATTTATTTAATGGCAAAATGAGATATTGCTCGCATCTGTGACGCCAATGCCATCCGCGTTAAAAAGGGATTTTACTTACACTATTAATGTTTTTTTACCTTTATGCTGACTACTGCCTCAGCGCACAATAAGCGCTAAACGCTTGTTTCCTACGCGTGAATAAGCAATGAAATCGATTCCAGTTCCAGCCGATGGTACTGAACCGCTGATGTTAATTCACCGTTAATTCACGCCGCACATTGGGTTTAAACGCGCCTGCCAGGAATATGCTAATCCATTCGGATTAATCCGGTCTGCAAAATTAATTTATTTTTTTATTTGAATTGGGTAATCTTGCCACTACAGTTTATTTAACCCCCTTAAGCAAGGACATTGTGATGAGTGACGCATTTAAAGTTCTGAACAACATTCGCACATTACGTGCACAGGCTCGTGAACTGCCACTGAGCGATCTGGAAGAAATTCTGGAAAAATTAACCGTCGTGGTGACTGAGCGCCGCGACGAAGTTGAAGCGGAAGAAGCGCAGAACCGCGAAAAAGAAGAGAAGCTGTCTAAATACCGTGAAATGCTGCTGGCAGACGGTATCGACCCGAACGAATTACTGGGTGCACTGGAAACCGGTAAAAAACGCGCCAAGCGTGCGCCGCGTCCGGCGAAATATTCTTACACCGACGAAAACGGTGAAGAGAAATCATGGACCGGTCAGGGCCGTACCCCAGCTGCGATTAAAAAAGCGCTGGATGCAGGTAAAAGCCTCGACAGCTTCCTGATCAAATAATCTGCACAATCCTTGTAAGCGGGAGCCGGAGGCGTCAGCGTCTCCGGCTTTTTTATTGGCCTCGCTCCGGGCACGGGCGGCGGTTCACTTCCCGCGCCGTGGATAACCTGTCCGGCACGGTCGCAATTATTTTACCTCTGGCAACAAGGTGTTCTCCGCCTTGCCTCTGCGTATCCGGGTGCAGAGGTGGCTCATCCAGGCCGCTTCTGGCATAATGCCCGCTGTTTTTTCCTCCACTGCGTAACAAAGGTCAATGCCGTGTTAGTTTCCAGCAATATCACTATGCAGTTCGGCAGTAAGCCACTGTTTGAGAATATCTCCGTTAAATTTGGCGGCGGTAATCGTTACGGTTTAATCGGTGCGAACGGCAGCGGTAAATCGACCTTCATGAAAATACTGGGCGGCGACCTGGTTCCGACTAACGGAAATGTTTCCCTCGACCCTAATGAGCGCATCGGTAAGCTTCGCCAGGATCAGTTTGCTTTCGAGCAATATAGCGTGCTGGATACCGTGATTATGGGTCACCAGGAATTGTGGGCGGTGAAGCAGGAGCGCGATCGCATATATGCATTGCCGGAAATGAGCGAAGAGGAAGGCTATAAAGTCGCCGACCTTGAGGTCGCCTACGGTGAAATGGACGGTTACAGTGCCGAATCACGCGCCGGAGAATTATTACTCGGCGTGGGCATTCCGGTGGAGCAGCATTACGGTCCGATGAGTGAAATTGCCCCTGGCTGGAAATTGCGTGTGCTGCTGGCGCAGGCATTATTTGCTAACCCGGATATTTTGTTACTCGACGAACCGACCAACAACCTGGATATTGACACCATTCGCTGGCTGGAGCAGGTGCTGAACGAACGTGACAGTACCATGATCATCATTTCGCATGACCGTCACTTCCTGAATATGGTGTGTACGCATATGGCGGATCTGGATTACGGTGAGCTGCGCGTTTATCCCGGCAATTATGACGAATATATGACGGCGGCGACCCAGGCGCGCGAGCGTTTATTAGCGGATAACGCCAAGAAGAAAGCGCAAATTGCCGATCTGCAATCCTTCGTTAGCCGCTTTAGCGCTAACGCCTCAAAATCGCGTCAGGCCACTTCGCGCGCGAAGCAGATTGATAAAATCAAACTGGATGAGGTAAAAGCCTCCAGCCGTCAGAACCCGTATATTCGTTTCGAGCAGGATAAAAAGCTGTTCCGTAATGCGCTGGAAGTGGAAGCGCTGACCAAAGGATTTGATAACGGCCCGCTGTTTAAAAATCTTAACCTGCTGCTGGAAGTGGGTGAGAAACTGGCCATCCTCGGCGCTAACGGTATTGGTAAATCCACGCTGCTGAAAACGCTGGTCGGCGAACTGCAGCCGGATAGCGGCACGGTGAAATGGTCGGAGAATGCGCGCATTGGTTACTACGCGCAGGATCACGCCGAAGATTTTGCTGACGACCTGAGCGTGTTCGACTGGATGAGCCAGTGGAAGCAGGAAGGCGACGACGAGCAGGCGGTGCGCAGTATTCTTGGTCGTCTGCTGTTCAGCCACGACGACATCAAGAAGCCAGCGAAAGTGCTGTCCGGTGGTGAGAAGGGCCGCATGCTGTTTGGCAAGCTGATGATGCAGAAGCCAAACATCCTGGTGATGGACGAACCGACTAACCACCTGGATATGGAGTCGATCGAATCACTGAACATGGCGCTGGAGATGTACGAAGGCACGCTGATTTTCGTCTCGCACGACCGTGAGTTCGTCAGCTCGCTGGCGACGCGCGTCATCGAGATGAAAGGCGATCGCATCGTTGACTTCACCGGCAACTACGAAGATTACCTGCGCAGCCAGGGCATCGTCTAACGGCGTAGCCGTTTAGCAGCCGCCATCATCAGCGGCGCAACTTATCGCCTGATAAATTGCGCCGCTCAGCAATACCTGACGCTTATGTCACGCCCTGACGTTATTCCTCACGCCTGCCACACACTTCACACTGCGCATCCTGCGCCACTTTCAGGCTGCGAAACTCGGCGCTCATCGCATCGTACATCAGCAGTCGCGCGCTGGCCGGCTGGCCAAAGGCGCTCAGCACCTTCAGCGTTTCCATCGCCTGCATCGCACCTACCACGCCGACCAGCGGAGCCATCACGCCGGCTTCGACACAGCTCAGCGTCTGCTCGCCGAACAGACGGCTGATGCAGCGGTAGCAGGGCTCGCCGGGCTGCCAGGTGAATACGCTGAGCTGGCCTTCCATGCGGATGGCGGCGCCGGAGATCAGCGGCACCCGATGCTGAAAACATCCGCGGTTCACCTGTTCGCGCGTGGTGACATTGTCGCTGCAGTCCAGCACCGCATCGTGACGCGCAATCAGTTCGCCGAGCGCGGCTTCATCCAGCTGCGCATCGATCGCCTCCAGCGTGCAGTGTGGATTGAGCGCCGCCAGTTGCTGACGGGCCGAGGCGACTTTTGCCATGCCGATGCGCTCATCGCTGTGCAGAATCTGGCGCTGCAGATTACTCAGGCTGACACGATCGAAATCCAGCAGCGTCAGATGACCGACGCCGGCGGCGGCAAGATAGGGCGCGGCAGCACAGCCCAGTCCGCCCAGGCCAACGATAAGCACCCGTGAGGCTTTCAGCCGTTCCTGGCCGTCGAAATCGAAGCCGCGCAGCACAATCTGCCGGTTGTAGCGCAGCATCTCTTCATCGCTCAGCTCTGTGTGCATTAGCCCTCCAGCAGGCTGTTGAAGGCCTCGACATCAACCCATTCGCCCGGCTCAACGTCACCGCGATCGCGCTCCAGCACAATAAAGCAGTCGGCCAGCGCAAAGGAACTGAACACGTGCGAGCCCTGCGCACCGGTGCTGCGCACTTCCAGTACAGCATCATCGCCGCGACTGAGGATGCCGCGCTGAAAATCGAGCCGGCCCGGCGCTTTCTTCAGACGCTGCGTTGCGCGCGCGCGCTGGCGCAGCGGCATGATGCGCGTGGTCTGGCCGGTCAGCGTGGCCAGCAGCGGCTGCACCAGCTGATAGAAGGTTACGGCCGCCGACACCGGATTGCCCGGCAACCCGCAGAACCAGCTGTTGGCCAGACGGCCAAAGGCAAACGGCTTGCCGGGCTTGATTGCCAGCTTCCAGAAGGTAATCGCGCCCAGCTCTTCGAGCATCGCTTTGGTGAAATCCGCCTCGCCCACTGACACGCCGCCGGTGCTGATCACCACATCGGCCTGGCGATCGGCTTCGCTGAAGGCCTGGCGCAGCTTCGCGGGATCATCAGCGATCACGCCAAGGTCGATCACCTCGCAGCCAAGTTTGCGCAGCATCAGCGCCACGGTGAAGCGGTTGGTGTCATAAATCTGGCCCTCAGCCAGCGGCTGGCCCACCGCCTGCAGTTCGTCACCGGTGGAGAAAATGGCCACGCGCAGCTTACGCAGCACGCTGACCTCCGCAATACCCAGCGACGCCAGCAGCGGCAGCTCTGCCGCACCGAGCCGCACGCCGGCATCCAGTACCTGCTTACCGGCCTGAATATCCTCCCCGATGCGGCGAATATTTTGCCCGGCACGCACTGGCGCGGTGATAACAATGCCGCCGTCACGCGGTTCGGTTTGCTCCTGCATCACCACGGCGTCGCAGCCGGCCGGGACTGGTGCGCCGGTCATGATGCGAATCACGCTGCCGGCTGGCCACTCGCCATTAAACGGGGCGCCGGCAAACGCTTTGCCCGCTACCGGCAGCACGCGGTCAGCGGACAGGTCGCTCAGGCGCAGCGCGTAGCCGTCCATCGCGGAGTTATCGAACGGCGGCACGTCCAGCGGCGAAATCACCGGCTTCGCGGTAATGCGCCCGGCGGCATCGGCCAGCGCGACACTCAGGCAATCGCTAATCGGTTGCAACTGCTGCAGCATTTTCTGCTGCGCGTCTTCAAGTGAAATCAGTCCGGCGGTAAAAGGTTCCATGTCCATCTCTGTCGGGTTAAAGGCGAATGCTGCCTATTATGGTGGCTGTTGTCGGCTGAGTCACATGCGAGATCAAAGGGAATGGAAATTAGTGCGCGGTGACGAATCCGCCGGCGAACATGCTTTGTTCAGACTGAAAGTGAGTATCATGTTAACAACCGTGCTGACGTTATGATGTGAGTGCGGCAGATACTTTCTTATGCACCAGTGACAGAAACGCGCCCGCAGTAGTATCCCAGTTGGCCGGAACAAACTCTCTTTTATAGCGGTCACGGAAATCAGATTCGACATCATCGCACTCTGCCAGAAACAGCTCGATGTCTGCCAGCATGGCGTGCAGGTTTCCTTTATGCGCTTCTCTGATATACGCCTCGATTTTGGGCTCGATCTCATCACCCGGTTCAAACAGGTCATAATCCTGCCCAAACCAGATGCCAATAAAATTATCCAGTTCACTGATACTGATACGGTCCATCATAACTCCGGGAAAGCGGTAATGATAAAGTAAGGTTTGCCGTTGTAGGGCTTAAAATCCAGTATGACGCGAACGGCGTAGCAGGTCTCAACCTCTTCACGCCCTTTACTCACGACTATACCAACCGGATGTGAAAAACGCCGACTCAGGCGCATACGGGCTTGCAAGCCTGGAGGGATATTTTTCACCCACATCTGAATTTGATGCTTATTATCTGCCAGCACCTTACTGATCAGTGCTTCCGCCTCGCTCAGAGACTTAAAGCTACTGGCTTCATCGAGACGAGGCCGGTTACGAAGCCTCTCCCGCAGCTCATCCGGCGTTTTGCCGATATGTCGCTCAATCGTGTGCCCACCGGGTGCTCGCCCTGAGAGCGACTCATGCTCGGCGATTTTGACCCGCCCGGCACGCACCGCGATGACGCGCTCTGCTCCGGCTGCAAAGGCAAATGCCATCGGAATGGCGATATCTACCGTCAGGCCGACATTCATGGCGGTCTGACGGTCAGCGCCGAGCGATTCTGCGAGTGCCACGGCCGAATTAAACGTGTCGGTAGCGACCTGTCTGCCAGTCCATACCTGGCGCAGGCTGGCCTGAAGCGTGTCGAGACTGTGAGTGCCGACAAAGACGCAGCCAGCTTTGGTCAGCATGGTGGGCTCAGGCACGACGCACAGTGCGCCAGCACCAAAAAGCTCAATCACTCCGCCAGCGAGCCCGAGCCCTCCGAAAATGCGGTTGCTGGTCGTTTCACCCTCGCTGACGCTGCGATCTGAAAGGACGGCTGCCAGCTGCACCGGGGAGAGTGCAATCCTTAGCCCTTTTTCATCTTCCACTGAATATTCCTTTTCATGAATGGGCCTTTAACTTACCCGATTTTTAACCGGCACTGAAGCCACACAAAAAGTAAGGGCGAAGAGGTTGTTCACTGCCTTGCCGGTGCCAGACGTAAGCGCGCCAGCCATAATATTAAAGCTGGTGCGTTCTCTCCCTTAATTCACAAAAAAGCATAATCCACATTAAAAGGTTATGACCGCTGATACACTTTCTGCTTTACAAGCAGGGAGGGGCTTTCTATAGTCGAAAATTGCCAAAAAAAGATGAAAACCATTCTAAATCAGTGTTTTTGGCTCTGATTCCTTGACAGGGTAACGGTTATGGCTAAAGCAGTTATCGCAATTCACGGCGGCGCCGGCGCGATTACGCGTGCGGCAATGAGCGCCGAAAAAGAGCAGCACTATCGTCAGCAACTGGCCGCGATTGTCAGCGCCGGCCAGCAGATTCTGGCCAGCGGCGGTAGCGCGCTGGATGCCGTGACCGAAGCGGTGCGGCTGCTGGAAGAGTGCCCGCTGTTCAATGCCGGCAGAGGGGCCGTGTTCACCCATCAGGGCACCCATGAACTGGATGCCAGCCTGATGGATGGCCGTACGCTGGATATCGGCGCCGTCGCTGGCGTCAGCCGTATCCGCAATCCGATTCTTGCCGCGCGTAAAGTGCTGGAAGCCAGTCCGCACGTGCTCTTTATTGGCAGCGGGGCGGAAGCCTTTGCCGCGCAACAGGGGCTGACGCCGGTCGAGCCTGATTTCTTCTCGACGCCAGAACGCTGGGAGCAGCTGCAGCGCGCGCTGGGCAGCGAACAAATGCTGCTGGATCATGATGGCGCGGCGCAGGGGAGCGATCCGCTGGACCCGGATCGCAAATTTGGCACCGTGGGCGCGGTGGCGCTCGATTTGCAGGGGAATCTGGCGGCCGCCACCTCCACCGGCGGCATGACCAACAAGCAGGCGGGCCGCGTCGGCGATTCACCGCTGGCGGGCGCCGGCTGCTATGCCAACAACGCCACCGTGGCAGTCTCCTGTACCGGTACCGGCGAAGTGTTTATTCGTACGCTGGCGGCTTACGATGTCTCAGCGCAGATGGAATATGGCGGTCGTTCGCTGCAACAGGCCACCGCCAGCGTGATTCATGACAAAGTGCAGGAGCTGGAGGGTAGCGGCGGGCTGATAGCCGTTGATGCCCACGGCAACGTGGCGCTGCCGTTTAATAGCGAAGGCATGTATCGCGGATTCGCTTATGTGGGCGGCGAGGTTGAGGTGGCGATTTACCGCGACAGCTAAGGAGCAGGCATGACGGATCTACAGCAGCAGTTTGCGCCGCAGCAGGTGCTGGCGGTACGCGATCTCTGTGTGCGCTTTGAGCATGAAGGGCGCGTGACGGACGCCGTGCGGCAGCTTTCGCTCGATCTGCACCGCGGAGAAACGCTGGCGCTGGTGGGCGAATCGGGCTCGGGCAAATCGGTGACGTCGCTGGCGCTGATGCGTCTGATTGCACAGGCCGGCGGCGCGGTCAGCGGTGAAATCCTGCTGCGACGGCGCAACGGCGAGGTGCTGGATGTGATGCGGGCGTCCGCCAGCCAGATGCGCCGGGTGCGCGGTGCGGACATGGCGATGATCTTTCAGGAGCCGATGACGTCGCTCAACCCGGTATTCACCGTCGGTGAACAGATCGCCGAATCTATTCGTTTGCATCAGGGGAAAAGTAACCAGCAGGCGCAGGCCGAAGCGCGACGCATGCTGGACCTGGTGCGCATTCCGGAAGCGCACAATGTGCTGTCGCGCTATCCGCATCAGCTCTCTGGCGGTATGCGCCAGCGCGTGATGATCGCCATGGCGCTGTCGTGCAAGCCGGCGCTGCTGATTGCCGATGAGCCGACCACCGCGCTGGACGTCACCATCCAGGCGCAGATTCTGCAGCTGATTCGCGTGCTGCAAAAAGAGATGCAGATGGGCGTCATCTTTATCACGCACGATATGGGCGTGGTGGCGGAGATGGCCGATCGCGTGCAGGTGATGTATCGCGGCGATGTGGTTGAGCGCGCGCCGGTGCAGCAGTTGTTCGATGCGCCGCAGCAGCCGTATACCCGCGCGCTGCTGGCGGCCGTGCCAAAGCTCGGGGCGATGAGTGGCCAGCCGCTGCCGGCGAAGTTTCCGCTGCTGCATACCAACGGCCGCGAAGAAGCCAGCACGCCGCAGGATACCGTGCGTCACGATCGTCCGCCGATTTTACAGGTGCGCGATCTGGTTACGCGCTTTGATATTCGCGGCGGGCTGCTCAATCGGGTTAAGCGTCGCGTCCACGCGGTGGAAAAAGTCAGTTTCGATCTTTATGCAGGCGAAACCCTCGCGCTGGTGGGCGAGTCCGGCTGCGGCAAATCCACCACCGGACGCTCGCTGCTGCGGCTGGTCGCCAGCCAGGGCGGCAGCATCACCTTTGACGGCCAGCGCATTGATGCACTGCAGGGCAGGGCGCTGGCCACGCTGCGCCGCGATATTCAGTTTATCTTTCAGGATCCGTATGCGTCGCTCGATCCGCGCCTTACCGTCGGCTTTTCAATTATGGAGCCGCTGCTGGTGCATCGCAGCATGGGGCGCGCGCAGGCAGAGAAACGCGTCGCCTGGCTGCTGGAACGCGTTGGTCTGCTACCCGAACACGCGCAGCGCTACCCGCACGAATTTTCTGGCGGTCAGCGCCAGCGTATCTGCATCGCACGCGCGCTGGCGCTCAATCCTAAAGTGGTGATCGCCGACGAATCCGTCTCCGCGCTGGATGTGTCGATTCAGGCGCAGATCATCAATCTGATGCTGGATTTACAGCGTGAATTTGGCATCGCCTTCCTGTTTATTTCGCACGACATGGCGGTGGTGGAGCGCATCAGCCATCGCGTGGCGGTGATGTATCTCGGACAGATTGTGGAGATGGGACCGCGTCAGGCGGTGTTCGAACAGCCGCGCCATCCTTATACCAGAAAACTGATGGCCGCGGTGCCGGTGGCCGATCCGGCGCATCGGCACCGCGAGCGGGCGCTGATGGTGGATGAGATCCCCAGCCCGATTCGCCCGCTGGGTGATGAGCCGGAAGTGGCACCGTTACTGGAAGTGGCACCGGGCCATTTTGTCGCCCGCCATGCCATTAGCGGCGCCTGAGCAGCAACCAACCGCGCCCTCCGCGCAGGGCGCGCAAGACAGGGACTACAGGAGAACGATAACGATGCACCATATCATGCGAAAAGGGGTTATCACTGCCGGGTTGTTGAGTTCGGCGCTGGCGCTGCCCGCCTGGGCGGCCAAAGATGCGGTGATTGCCGTGGCGTCGACCTTCACCACGCTGGATCCGTACGACGCCAACGACACGCTGTCGCAGGCGGTGGCCAAGTCTTTCTATCAGGGCTTGTTCGGCTTCGATAAAGACATGAAGCTGGTCAACGTGCTGGCGGACAGCTACCAGGCCAGCAGCGATGGTTTGACTTACACCATCAAGCTGCGTCCGGGTGTGAAATTCCAGGATGGCACGGATTTCAATGCCGAAGCGGTGAAGGTCAACCTCGACCGCGCCAGCAATCCGGAAAATCATCTCAAGCGCTATAACCTGTTTAAATATGTCGCCACCACCGAAGTAGTCGATCCGTCCACGGTGAAAATTACCCTGAAGCAGCCGTTCTCAGCGTTTATCAACAATCTGGCACACCCGGCTGCGGTGATGATCTCGCCAACCGCGCTGAAAAAATATGGCAAGGACATCGGTTTCCATCCGGTAGGCACCGGACCTTATACCTTTGACACCTGGAACCAGACCGATTTTGTCAAAGTGAAAAAGTGGTCGGGCTACTGGAAACCGGGCTATCCAAAACTCGACAGCATTACCTGGCGTCCGGTGGTGGATAACAACACCCGCGCGGCGATGCTGCAAACCGGCGAGGCCAGCTTTGCCTTCCCGGTGCCGTTAGAGCAGGCCAAACTGTTGCAGGGCAATAGCAAGCTGGATGTGGTGACCACACCATCGATCATGCAGCGTTACATCAGCCTCAACGTGACGCAAAAGCCGTTCGATAACCCGAAAGTGCGTGAAGCGCTGGAGTACGCCATCAATCGCCAGGCGCTGGCGAAAGTGGCCTTTGCCGGTTACGCCACGCCAGCCACCGGCATCGTGCCGCCGCGCATTGATTTTGCCCAGAGCTATCCGGCCATCAAATACGATCCGGCCAAAGCGCGCGAGTTGCTGAAGGAAGCGGGCTACCCGAATGGTTTTGAAACCACGCTGTGGTCATCGCATAACCACAGCACCGCGCAGAAAGTGCTGCAGTTCACCCAGCAGCAGCTGGCGCAGGTAGGCGTGAAGGTAAAAGTCACGGCGATGGATGCCGGCCAGCGCGCGGCGGAAGTAGAGAGTAAAGGGCAGAAAGAGAGCGGGGTGCGCATGTTCTACACCGGCTGGTCAGCCTCCACCGGCGAAGCCGACTGGGCGCTGACGCCGCTGTTCGCCACCAGCTCGTGGCCACCGGCGATCTTCAACACCGCGTTCTACAGCAACCCGCAGGTGGATAAAGACCTGGCGGATGCGCTGAAGACCACCGATCGCGACCAGAAAGCCAGACTGTATAAAGACGCGCAGGACCGCATCTGGAACGATCACCCGTGGATTCCGCTGGTGGTGGAGCAGCTGCTGTCTGCGAACAATAAAAACCTGACCGGTTTTTACGTCATGCCCGATACCTCATTCAATTTTGATGAGGCGGATCTGAAGTAACAGACGCGGCCAGCCTTACGGGGCTGGCCGATGCTGCGCGGGATTTCGCATGCTCAACTATTTTCTTAAACGCCTGCTCGGGCTGATTCCCACGCTGCTGATTGTCGCAGTGCTGGTGTTCCTGTTCGTGCATCTGCTGCCGGGAGACCCGGCGCGCCTGATTGCCGGACCGGAAGCGGATGCCTCAGTGGTGGCGCTGGTGCGTCAGGAGCTGGGACTCGATCAGCCGCTGATTCAGCAGTTCTGGCACTTTATCCTCAATGCTTTGCAGGGTGATTTTGGTCAGTCGATGGTGTCAAAGCGGCCGGTCTCTGCCGAAATTGCCGCGCGCTTTTTTCCTACTCTGTGGCTGACGCTGAGCAGCATGGTGTGGGCGGTGGTGTTTGGCATGGCGATCGGCATCGTTTCGGCGGTATGGCGCAATCGCTGGCCGGACCGCATCGGCATGACGCTGGCGGTTTCCGGCATCTCCTTTCCGGCGTTTGCGCTGGGTATGCTGCTGATGCAGGTCTTTTCGGTCGAGCTCGGCTGGTTGCCAACGGTGGGCGCCGACAGCTGGCAGCACTACATTCTGCCGTCGATTACGCTCGGTGCCGCCGTGGCCGCGGTGATGGCGCGCTTTACCCGCGCTTCGTTCGTTGAGGTGATGCAGGAAGATTATATGCGCACCGCGCGGGCCAAAGGGGTGCGCGAATCGCTGGTGGTGGTCAAACACGGGCTGCGCAATGCCATGATTCCGGTGGTCACCATGATGGGGCTGCAGTTCGGCTTTCTGCTCGGTGGCTCGATTGTGGTGGAAGTGGTGTTTAACTGGCCCGGACTGGGCCGTCTGCTGGTGGATTCGGTGGAGATGCGCGATTACCCGGTGATTCAGGCCGAGGTGCTGCTGTTCTCGCTGGAGTTCATTCTGATTAACCTGATCGTCGATATGCTTTACGCGGCGATCAACCCGGCTATTCGCTACAGGTAAGGAGTCGCAATTGAAGAACTGGCGACGCGAGGCGGCACTGAAATCCCTGCCGCTGATGACGGAAAACCGGGTTCGCACGCCGTGGCGTGAATTCTGGCGGCGCTTTCGCCGTCAGCATGTGGCGCTGCTGGCGGGCGCATTTGTGCTGCTGCTGATTGTGGTGGCGTTTATCGCCCCGTGGATCGCCCCGTTTGATGCCGAAAACTATTTTGACTACGACCGGCTCAACGAAGGTCCGTCGTGGATGCATCTGTTTGGCGTCGATTCCCTTGGGCGCGATATCTTTAGCCGGGTGCTGGTCGGGACGCGCATTTCGCTGATCGCCGGCTTCTTCTCGGTGGCGATTGGCACGGTGATCGGCACCGTGCTGGGGCTGCTGGCGGGCTATTACGAAGGCTGGTGGGATCGCATCACCATGCGCATCTGCGATGTGTTGTTTGCGTTTCCCGGCATCCTGCTGGCGATCGCGGTGGTGGCGATCATGGGCAGCGGCATGAGCAACGTGATTGTGGCAGTGGCGATTTTCAGTATTCCGGCATTTGCCCGTCTGGTGCGTGGCAATACGCTGGTGCTGAAACATCAGACCTATATCGAGTCGGCGCGCAGTATTGGTGCCTCCGACTGGACTATTATCATGCGTCACATTTTGCCCGGTACGGTGTCGTCGATTGTGGTCTATTTCACCATGCGTATCGGTACTTCGATCATCACCGCCGCCAGCCTGTCCTTTCTCGGCCTGGGCGCACAGCCGCCGACGCCGGAGTGGGGCGCGATGCTCAACGAAGCGCGCGCCGATATGGTGATTGCGCCGCACGTGGCGATCTTCCCCAGCCTGGCGATTTTTCTCACCGTGCTGGCGTTCAATCTGCTGGGCGACGGCCTGCGCGACGCGCTGGACCCCAAATTGAAGAGCTGATTTTCGAGCTGGCAGGCGTGAACCGGAGCCACAGTGCCGCCATTCAGGGGAAATATTTGTCCGTGCAGTATTTGGGTCACCATAAATGGCGACCCTACAAGGTCATTGCGTAATATATTGTCGGCTGCACATTGAGATATGAGGGCATTGCGCGTTTTTTACCGCTCGCACATTAATGTCCAGCGGCATTACTTGTTGTAGGGTGCGCATTCATGCGCACCGGTATCCTTTTACGCCTCAGCGCATTAAAACGTTTCCCAGTTATCGTTACCGTGGCTCACCGCCGCGGGCAGGGCGCGGGTCGGGGCGGGCACCACCGGTTTCACCATCCGCTCGGTTACCGCAGCGGTCGGGCGTGCGCCGGTGTTGAAACGCGCCACCGCCGATGACAATCGGCTGGCCTGCTGCTCCAGCGATGCCGAGGCGCTGGCCGATTCCTGCACCAGCGTGGCGTTCTGCTGCGTCACGCGATCCATCTCATTCACCGCCTGGCCAATCTGGTCGATACCGCGGCTCTGCTCATCAGAGGCCGAGGCAATCTCGCCCATGATATCGGTGACGCGCGTCACCGCGCTGACAATCTCCTGCATGGTATCGCCAGCGCTGCTGACCTGCTGCGAACCGAGATCCACGCGCTGCACGGAGTTTTCAATCAGCAGTTTGATCTCTTTCGCCGCCTGCGCGCTGCGCTGGGCCAGGTTGCGCACTTCGCCCGCCACCACCGCAAAACCGCGCCCCTGCTCACCGGCACGCGCCGCTTCTACCGCGGCGTTAAGCGCCAGAATGTTGGTCTGGAAAGCGATACCGTCGATGACGCTGGTAATGTCGGCGATTTTTTTCGAGCTGTCCGCAATGTCACGCATGGTTTTCACCACGCCTTCCACCACGCTACCGCCTTTATCGGCGGTGTCCGACGCGGTTTTCGCCAGCTGCGTGGCCTGACGCGCGTTGTCAGCATTCTGCTTCACGGTCGCGGTCAGCTGTTCCATGCTGGCGGCGGTCTCTTCCAGTGAGGCAGCCTGCTGTTCGGTGCGCGCCGAGAGATCGTTATTACCGTTGGCGATGGCACTGGCGCTGCCAAAAATGGCATCCGCGCTGTCGCGCACGTTATTAATGGTACCAAGCAGCGCCTGCTGCATATGATTCAGGCTGGCGGCAATGGCCGCCATTTCACTGCGGCCTGCCACCTGCAGGCTGGCTGACAAATCGCCTTCGGCAAAGCGCTCGATCTGCTGCTGCACCTGCTGCATCGGTGCCAGCAGCACGCGGCGTACCAGCGTCCATACCGCCGCCACCATCAGCACCACCACCAGCGCGATGACGGCAATCATGATCAGCACCTGCTGATAGTTGCTGTCATTTTGCAGGCTGCGCTGATTAATCAGCTGCATGTTTTCATCGCGCCACTGCTGATAAGCCTGTTCCAGTTCATCCTGCGCCTGCTGCGCATCGAGGTTGCCGTAGGCCGCGTAGTTATTGGCTTTCAGAAACACGGCGGACTGCTGCAGCAGCGCGGCAAACGCTTTGAATTTATTGTCGATCAGATCGGCGGTCGACGCACTCTGGCCGTCGATGCGCGGATAGCTTCTATACTGATTGAAGTGCTGCTGCGCCGCTTCCAGCGAGGCACCGGCTGCCAGCAGCAGCTTGTTGATCGCCGCCAGCGACTGCTCGTCAGTCTGATTTTTCAGAATACGGATCGCCACGCGGTTGATGGTGACGCGGGTTTTCACCAGCGTTTGCCAGCCGTCGCCCAGCTCGCGCTGCTGATGAGACAACTGATTGCTGGCGGTGAAATTATGTTGTCCCGCGCGCAGCGAGGAGAAAAAGAGCGAGCCGGATATGGCCTGCATGGCTGTGAATACCACCAGAATAACCACAATGGCGGTCACAATTTTCATCTTGTTGAACATGTGAGCATCTCTTAGCAAATGAGCCGGTAGTTATGTTATCGGTGGAAAAAAGCATCACTAAAGTGCGGCAGCGAAATAATTCACCGCAGTAATGGTTACGGACAGGAGGCCAGGGGATGAAACCCTTCAATTACCAGCAGGATTTTAAACAGCTCGACTTCCGTCAGCATCCGGAGCTGTATCAGGTCGGGCGCGGCGAGCAGGGGGTGCTGATGGTGGAACCTTATAAGAGCGAAATTCTGCCGCACTGGCGCTTTCGCACCGTCGAGCTGGCGCAGCAGTCATCAGAAAAAATCATGCAGCTGTTCGAGGCGTATCGCGCGCAGGATGATTTTGTCGGTATGGATATGGCGCGCAAATTTATTCAGATGGGTTACACCCGCGCGCGCCGCTACAGCAATCATCAGGGCGGACGGAAATACGGTGCCGACGGCAAAGAGCTGCCGCGTACGGTAGAAAAAGAAAAGGCCGCTGCGGCGGCCGTGTTCAAAGCGTGCTGGGACCGGCTGCGCGCCGATAACGATTATCTGGCGCGCAAAAAAGCGCACCAGCAAAAGTACGGTTAAACGCGCGAGCCCCACAGGTCGTATTCGTCGGCGTGTTCGACTTTGACCCGCACCACCTCGCCGACCTTCACCTGGCGATCGCCATTCAGGTACACCGCACCGTCGATTTCCGGGGCGTCGGCCATGCTACGGCCGACCGCGCCTTCTTCATCCACTTCATCGATGATCACCAGAATCTCGCGACCGATTTTCTCCTGCAGACGCTCTGCGGAGATCTGCTGCTGCAGCTGCATGAAGCGGTCAAAACGCGCCTGCTTGACGTCGTCCGGGACCTGATCCGGCAGCTGGTTAGCCGTGGCGCCTTCAACCGGGCTGTACTGGAAGCAGCCAACGCGATCGAGGCGCGCTTCACGCAGGAAGTCGAGCAGCATCTGGAAATCTTCTTCGGTTTCGCCCGGGAAACCCACGATGAAGGTGGAACGCAGCGTCAGCTCCGGACAGATTTCACGCCAGCGTTTGATGCGCTCCAGCGTGCGCTCAACCGCGCCCGGACGCTTCATCAGCTTCAGGATGCGCGGGCTGGCGTGCTGCAGTGGAATATCGAGGTAAGGCAGGATTTTGCCTTCGGCCATCAGCGGGATCACGTCATCGACGTGCGGATACGGATAAACGTAGTGCAGACGCACCCAGACGCCGAGTTTCGCCAGCTGCTCACACAGGCTGACCATGCTGGTTTTCACCGGCGAACCGTTCCAGAAACCGGTACGGTGTTTAACATCGACGCCGTACGCGGAGGTGTCCTGCGAGATCACCAGCAGCTCTTTTACGCCGGCTTCCACCAGACGTTTAGCTTCATCAAGTACCGCGCCAATCGGACGGCTGTCCAGATCGCCACGCATTGACGGGATGATGCAGAAGGTGCAGCGATGGTTACAGCCTTCGGAAATTTTCAGGTAAGCGTAGTGGCGCGGCGTCAGTTTCACGCCCTGTTCCGGCACCAGGCTGAGGAACGGGTTATGCTCGGGTTTTGGCACGTAAGTGTGCACGTGCGACAGCACCTGCTCGTAGCTGTGCGGGCCGGTGATCTCCAGTACTTTCGGATGCACTTCGCGGATCTGATCCACTTTGGCGCCGAGGCAGCCGGTGACGATCACTTTGCCGTTCTCGTTCAGCGCTTCACCAATCGCTTCCAGTGATTCCTGTACGGCACTGTCAATAAATCCACAGGTGTTAACGATGACGATCTCCGCATCATCGTAGCGTGGCACCACGTCGTAGCCTTCTGTCCGCAGCTCCGTCAGGATGCGTTCAGAGTCGACGAGGTTTTTTGGGCAGCCGAGAGAGACGAAGCCTACACGCGGCGGATTTTTGACATGGCTCATAAGGATAAAAATTCATCATAATTAAGGTGGACAGGAGCGCGATTGTACAGAGGTTGACGGGGAAAATGTATAGGGAAGCGCTGTCGAAATCAGAGAAAAAGGCCACGCAAACGGTGGCCGGGGGAATTACAGCAATAATTGTTCCGGACGGCAGCTGTAGAGTCGGGCTAAGCGCTCGCGCGTTTTTTTCTGTGGTTTACTCTCTTTGCGTTCCAGTTGGGAAATTGCACTTTGCGTGGTCCCTAATTGTTCGGCAACATACTGCTGCGAGAGGTTACGGTAAACACGCCAGGCCGCCTGCAGACTGATATCCTGGCTGAGCATAATGCCAACCACGTCATGCGGCACGGTTTCATCATCATGTTCATCCGCTTCAATCGCGAGGGTTGTCCAGTTGCTTTCCGCATCTGAAAGCAGCTTTTCATACTCCGCGACAGGCAGAACCACGAATTGCGGTTCGCCTGCTTCATCATAAATATACTGTTTTGACATACGTTATCCGGGTAGCGTCAGGTCGCGGCCAATGTCATCAGGTGCATAGCTGCGGGGTTTCCCCCGCAGAGTATCAGTAAGTATGAGAGGTTCTGCGTGCAACTTCTACAATCTCAAGAACGACAGGCTCTCCCTCTATCAACGCAAAGATAACCCGATAATCGCCCACCCGCAGACGGTAACGATTATCACTCTGCTGCAGCTTCCTGATGTCCAGGGCGACGGCCGGAAAGGCGATCAGCTGGGATGTCTTTTCAAAGATGCTTTTTTGATAGCGTTTGTCGATCTTCATCAGGTGTTTCAGGGCACGTTTAGACCAGGATACTTCAACCACAATGCACCTCTTTTCACCTGCCATCCCTGCAAGGGATAATTAGAAAATAAAGAGTAAATCTAATATTGTCAATCTAATAATCTTATATGTCAGGGCAGGGCGGTTACCTGGCGCAACATTTTGTTTGGTGTACGCTTAGTGAGCATGGCGGACATCCGGGTTGTGCAAGCGGGTCGATTTTGCTTAAATATCGGGTTGGTAATTGTAAGTTATTATCGACATTACAGAATTTTAAAGCGCGCCAGCGGTGAGTTTCTCTCTGCCGGGGCTGAAGTGGATAATGTGAGAGCAGACAAATGCAAGAGATCGTCAAAGGTTTTCTGAATTTTCAACAGAATGTGTTTCCTGAAAGGAAGGATCTTTTCAAGAGTCTGGCGTCCAACCAGAATCCTAAAGCTTTATTCATCTCCTGTTCGGATAGCCGTCTGGTGCCAGAGCTGGTGACTCAGTCGGAGCCGGGCCAGCTGTTTGTGATCCGTAACGCCGGTAATATCGTCCCGCCGTTTGGTCCGGAGCCGGGTGGCGTGTCGGCAACCATTGAGTATGCGGTGGTCGCGCTGGGCGTAACCGAGATTATTATTTGTGGTCACTCCAACTGTGGTGCGATGAACGCGATTGCGTCCAACGCCGATCTCGAGAGCATGCCGGCGGTTGATCACTGGCTGCACTACGCCAATGCGGCAAAAGCGGTGGTGGAAGAGCGCAACTACGAATCGGTTGAGAAACGCCTCAACGAAATGGTGAAAGAGAACGTGATTGCCCAGCTCAACAATATCAAAACGCATCCTTCCGTTTCGGTCGCGCTGCGTAAAGGCAAGCTGCGCCTGCACGGCTGGGTTTATGATATTGAAAGCGGCGGCATTATTGCCCTGACCAAAGGCGGTGAATCCTTCATTTCACTGTCGGAAAACCCGGAAACCTGCTTCGAATAATCCTGCCTGCTATCCGCCCGGCCACTGCGCCGGGCTTAATGTTTTGTAAATCCTGCACATCCTTTCTTACTGGCTGACTACCCTTAACGGCAGACTGTGAAAAGGAGAATCCCATGCGTTTATGGCGTGTTGCGCTGCTGGCTGGCGCGCTCAGCGGTTCCTTTACCGCGCTGGCGGCCGATGTCCAGGTGCAGGTGTTACAGGACAAGCTCGATCATCCGTGGTCGGTGGCGTTTCTGCCCGACCAGCAAACCCTGCTTATTACCGAACGTTCCGGACAGCTGCGCAGCTGGCAGCCGGGCCGGGGGCTATCGCAGCCGATTAGTGGCGTACCCGACGTGTGGGCCAACCGCCAGGGCGGTCTGCTGGATGTGGTGCTGGCGCCGGACTTCGCGCAAAGCCGTCGGGTGTGGCTTAGTTATACCACCGCCGATGACACCGGCCGCGCGGGCGGCGTGGTGGGTTACGGCACGCTCAGCGCAGATCTCCGTCATCTGCAGGATTTTAAGGTGGTGCTGGAGCAAACGCCGAAACTGTCCGGCGGTGCCAACATCGGCACGCGACTGGCGTTTGATCGCCAGGGCTATCTGTACATCGCGTTCGGCGATAACTTTGCCAGCCGCAGCGCGCAGCAGCTGGACAAACTGTCGGGCAAAATTGTTCGCCTGACGCAGGACGGCAAGGTGCCGGCGGATAATCCGTTTAACCATCGTCAGGGCGCACGCGCGGAGATCTGGTCTTACGGCGTGCGCAACCCGCAGGGGCTGGCGCTCAATCCATGGACGCAGCAGATGTGGGAGAGTGAACACGGCCCGCGCGGCGGCGATGAGGTGAATCTGGCGGCGAAGGGCAAAAATTATGGCTGGCCGCTGGCGACATACGGCATTGATTACAGCGGGCAGAAAGTGCCGGAAGCGCAGGGCAGCGCCGTTGCCGGCACTGAGCAACCGCTGTTTTACTGGCAGCAATCGCCGGCCATCAGCGGCATGGCGTTTTACAATAGCGCGCGCTTTCCCCAGTGGAAAAACTCGCTGTTTATCGGTGCGCTGAAAGATAAAAGTCTGATCCGTCTGCGCGTTAACGGCGAGAAGGTCGAAGAGGCGCAGCGGCTGCTGGGCGACCGTGGCGAACGCATCCGCGATGTTCGTCAGGGGCCGGATGGTTATCTGTATGTGCTGACTGATGAGGCCAATGGCAAGCTGCTGAAAGTCGGGCTGGCGGATGCCGCCAGCGCCGCGCGCGGTTAATCAGCGCACCCAGTTACACACCTGCCAGCCGCGCTGCTGCGCTTCCTGCTGCAGCAGCGCGTCCGGGTTAATCACCCATGCATGATCGGCATGCGACAACAGCGGCAGATCGTTCATCGAATCGCTATACGCCCAGGTGCGCTCAAAACGTTGATCCTGCTGCAGCGCTCGCCAGTCGCTGAGGCGTGAAACTTTGCCTTCACGGTAAGTGGCGGTGCCGTAAATCTCACCGCTGTAGCGTTCATCGACCACTTCCACGCCAATCGCCAGCGCGCCGTGTACGCCCAGCCGTTCCGCAATCGGCACGGCGAGGTGATCGCCGCTGGCGGTAATAATCATTACCGTGTCGCCACGCTGCTGATGCCACTGAATGCGTTCGCGCGCGGCGGGAAAGACGCGCGGCAGGATATCGCGATGAATAAAGCGCCGCACCCAGCCTGCGACGGTGAGGGTCGCCATACCGGTGAGCGGTGAGAGCGTGGTGCGCATGTACTCTTCAATCGACAGGCTGCCGGCGTGGTATTGCGCCATCAGCGCCTGCTCCTGACGAATGATCTCTTCCGGTGCAAACCCCTGCGAAACCAGCCAGCGCAGCCAGAGGCTGGTGCTGTCTTCACAAATCAGGGTTTCATCCAGATCGAAAACGGCTAAGTCCATCATGATTCTCCTCGGGCTGACTGGCATCAGGTTAGCGGAATTTTGTGACTGGCTTAACTGTTCTGCGAAAATTCGGAATTTCTCGCAATTTTTCCTCTGCCCTGACGCCCGCGCACTGGCAGCGCAGCGGCCTTAATGCCAGGGTTACTCTAACAAACTCTAAAAAACTTTACGGTTTGGCGGTTTTTTTCACCGGCGTGAACCGTTAGCGTTTGGTAAGACATGTCTTACCTGCACAAATCCGTGATTTTACAAGGACAATTGGGTCACGCTCATGAGAAAAACTTCCCTGACTTCGGTCTGGCGGCCAGTGGCGGCCACTTCATTATTATTGCTTTTCGTTCCCGTCACCACTCAGGCCGAGCAGGCACCTCCGCCACCGCAGATTGAGGCCAAAGCGTGGATTCTGATGGACTACAGCAGCGGCAAAGTGCTGGCGGAGTCCAATGCCGATCAGCGTCTCGATCCCGCCAGTCTGACTAAAATGATGACCAGCTATGTAGTGGGTCAGGCGCTGAAATCCGGCAAAATTACTAACAACGATATGGTCACTATCGGCCAGGACGCGTGGGCCACCGGCAATCCGAAACTGCGCGGATCGTCGCTGATGTTCCTCAAGCCGGGCGATCGCATCCCGGTCTCGGAACTGAATAAGGGCGTGGTGATTCAGTCAGGGAATGATGCCTGTATCGCGCTGGCGGATTATGTCGCCGGCAGTCAGGATGCCTTCATCGGCCTGATGAACAATTACGTTAAAGCCTTTGGCCTGCAAAACACCCACTTCATGACGGTGCACGGTCTGGACGCCGAAGGCCAGTACAGCACCGCACGCGACATGGCGATCATCGGCCAGCGCCTGATTGGTGATGTGCCGGAAGAGTATGCGCTGAACAGCGAAAAAGAATTTACCTTTAATAATATCAAACAGATGAACCGCAACCGCCTGCTGTGGAGTAGCAACCTTAAGGTTGACGGCATCAAAACCGGGCATACCTCAGGGGCGGGCAACAATCTGGTTGCTTCAGCGGTCGATGGCGATATGCGCCTGATTTCGGTGGTACTGGGCGCGCAGACCGATGCCATTCGCTTTCGCGAGAGTGAAAAGCTGCTGACGTGGGGCTTCCGTTTCTATGAAACCGTTACGCCGATTAAAGCGGATAAACCGTTTGCCCAGCAGCGCGTGTGGTTTGGCGAAAACAGCCAGGTCAACCTCGGCGTGGCGAAGGATGCGGCGATCACTATCCCGAAAGGGCAGATGAAAAATCTCAAGGCCAGCTTTACCCTCAACACACCGCAGCTGGAAGCGCCGCTGAAAAAGAATCAGGTAGTGGGCACTATCGATTTCCAGCTGGATGGCAAAACCATTGAGCAGCGTCCGCTGGTGGCGATGGAGGATGTACCAGAAGCCGGCTTTATTGGCCGCATCTGGGATTTCATTATGATGAAATTCAACGGCTGGTTTGGTAAGTGGTTCAGTTAATCTCAGGACGGCGGGTCAGCCCGTGGCTAACCCGCCTGCCGGCTGAGTTTATCCGCGCACCCAGCCTTTTTTAATCGGCATCGCGAACAGGGCGCGGTAGAGTTGATGCGTCAGCGCCAGCATGCGCTGACCGTACAGCTGCCACGCCAGATGCGAAGCCAGACAGCCAAGCAACCCCACCAGAAAACCGCCCAGCATATCCAGCGGCCAGTGCACGCCGAGATACACGCGTGACCAGGCAATAGCGCTGCCAATCGCCAGCAAAACCACCCCGGACCACAGACGGTGCCAGAAAATAAACGCCAGCGCGAAGGTAAAAATCGTGGTGCCGTGATCGCTGGGATAGGAGTCATCAGCAGCGTGTGACAGGAACTGGTGACCAAAGCCAATGGCGAACGGGCGCGGGTGTGGCAGCAGCTGGCCCACGCACCAGGAGATGCTCAGCGCATAAATCAGCGCCATGCCGGTTTTCAGCACCAGCGCGCGCTGCGACTGCAGCTGATCGCGCGGTCCCCATAGCCACAGGGCGACAATCAGCAACGGTACAATCGCAATCACATCTTTGGCGATAAAGGTCGCCAGGCTGAGCAGCCACGCGGGTGAATCCGGCGTGGCGTTAATCCATAAAAAGAGGGTGTGGTTAAGAGCTTCCATCACGTTTCCTCGTCCTCGTCTTGTTTACCCAAAAAGAAATTGCGGCAAAAATCAGCAGCTGGCTGAGCCACACCCACCAGCCCGCCCACAAATTGTGGGAGAAAAAGTGCGCACCACGCATCACCTGGCCATAGCCCATCAGCAGGCCACAGGCGATTCCCACTGCCAGCGCCAGCAGCGCGCGGCGTGGACGCTCCGGCCACCACAAAAAAAACAGCGCCATCAACGCAAAGCCGCTGGAAGCATGGCCGCCCGGAAAGCACTGGCCGGGGCCACTGTTGGCCGGCACCGCCGCCAGCAGCGGAAAGCTCGCGGCATTGCCGCCGAACAGCGCCAGATCCCACGGACAGGAGTGCGCGCTGTGCGCCTTCAGCATGCCCACCACCAGCGGCCCCATACCAAACAGCAGGGCCACCAGCACACGCCGGGCGTCGCGCTGTTGCAGGCCGCGCAGTAACAGCAGCACCGCGCCAGCGATAATCACATCCTTCATCAGCCGATGGTTAATCAGGTCCAGCCAGCGGTTGTGCTGCCACGGAAAACGCCGGGTGAGCGGATCAAACCAGCGCTGGCTGATGGCGATGTCGAGGCTTTCGTGGCGCGACCACCACAGAAACGCCAGCGCCAGAATTGCCAGCAAAATAAGGTTGATAGCGTAGAAGCGCGCGGACAGAGAATAAATAGCCGCGCTCCGAATCTCACTGCGGGTTGTTGGAGTGTTTAACTTTGATGAAAGTTGCATGAATATTTGCAAATAGCGAAACCAGAGTCACAGGGTGGCAAATCACGCTTAGGGAAACCTTAAGGGGAGCGCGTAGCAGGCATAAAAAAACCCGCTAGCAGAAGGCTAACGGGCTCCTCAATTTGGGGATTTCAAAGAAAAGCAGTGGCACTTATTCAGACTGCATCGCGTCCGATTAGTTCTGACGCGTGTAAAAATATTTTTAAACAGGCAAAAGCGGCCAGATGATGACGATCAGCGTCCCCGCCAGCGTCAGCAAGACGTTGGCAATGGCGTAGGTGCCGGCATAGCCGAGCGCCGGAATGCTGCTGCGCGCGGTATCGCTGATGATCTCCATGGCCGGTGCGCAGGTGCGCGCGCCCATGATGGCACCAAACAGCAGCGCGCGGTTCATGCGCAGCACGTAAGCGCCGAACAGATAGCAAATCACCACCGGCAACAGACTCACCAGCAGGCCGCTCAGCAGCATCAGCGCGCCCGCACTGCCGAGACCGTGCTGCAGCCCGCTGCCGGCGCTCAGACCAACCCCGGCCATAAACACCATCAGGCCAAACTCTTTCACCATGGTCAGTGCGCCCTGCGGGATGTAGCCGAACGTCGGGTGGTTGGCGCGCAGGAAGCCGAGCATGATGCCTGCGAACAGCAGCCCGGCGGCGTTGCCCAGGCCAAAGCTGAAGTTGCTGAACTGGAAGGTGATCATGCCGATCATCAGGCCGATGATAAAGAAGGCGCAGAACGCCAGCAGATCGGTCATCTGGCTGTGAATAGCAATGAAGCCGATGCGATCGGCCAGGCTTTTCACCCGGCGCGCTTCGCCGCTCACCTGCAGCACATCACCTTTGTTAAGCATAATGCTGTCGTCGATCGGCATCTCAATCTGGCTGCGAATTACCCGGTTAAGGAAGCAGCCGTGATCGGTCAGTTTTAAATGGCTCAGGCGTTTATTCACCGCGTTGTGGTTTTTCACCACGATCTCTTCGGTGACGATGCGCATGTCGAGCAGATCGCGATCGAACACCTCTTTACCATTACGGAAACTGGCGTCGAGACGCGCATGCGCATCCGGATAGCCCACCAGGGAAATCTCGTCGCCGAGCTGCAGCACGGCATCACCGTCCGGGCTGGCGAGAATGCCGTTACGCCGCAGGCGCTCAATGTAGCAGCCGGTCTGACGGTGAATCCCCAGCTCGCGCAGGTTTTTGCCGCCGCTCCACTCAACCAGCTCCGGACCAACGCGATAAGCACGAATTACCGGCAGGAACACTTTACGCTGGCTGTCCGCATCCAGACCGCGCTCGCGCGCGATTTGCTGGGCGCAGGTCGGCAAATCCTGATGCTGCAGGCGCGGCAGGTAGCGTGCGCCGAAAATCAGGCTGACCAGCCCAATCAGATAGGTGAGGGCGTAACCCAGGCTGAGGTTATCCTGCATGCGACCCAGCAGCTGCGTGTCGCTGATGCTTTGCCGCAGCGTATCGCCTGCGCCCACCAGCACCGGCGTTGAGGTCATCGAGCCGGCCAGCATGCCGGCGGTGAGGCCGATATCCCAGCCAAAAAGTTTGCCGAGCGTCAGCGCAATCAGCAGGGCGCTGACCACCATGACGATCGCCAGAAAGAAATAGTTCTTACCGTCGCGGAAAAAGATGGAGAAAAAGTTGGGACCGGCTTCCACCCCGACACAAAAAATAAACAGCATAAAGCCCAGACTTAAGGCGTCAGTATTTATCGCGAAGTGTTGCTGACCCAGAATCAGCGAAACCACCAGCACACCAATAGAATTACCGAGTTGTACGGAGCCAAGGCGTAATTTACCCAGGCACAGGCCGAGGGCTAATACGACAAATAATAACAGAACGTCATTTCCGCTTAACAATTCTGCGACGTTAATGTTCACGGTTTAACTTCTTATTTACCTGTAACGGGTTGATGGAAGGGGATTTTTTCGCTATCTTGTGACGGCAGCGCACGGCCCGGTCACCGAATGTTCTTAATCTGTGACCCACATAAAGCGGCGCCATTCTAATCATAATTAACACCCTCAGCTATCAGCAGTTTTCATTCCTTCTGCCTTCAGCTGTTTCTTTTTATTTCCACGTAAGCGCATCAGGGCAGTTAAAAGTTTCAATATTGTTAACGTCAAAGTTGAGGAGAGGTATGTTGCAGCGCAATAATCGCTGGCCAGCATCGGTTCTGGGCGTGATGCTTTATACGCTGGTGTTTATTTTTGCACATCATTTTTGGTCCGCCGCCGCGACGCAGGCGGTGCGTGGACAGCCGGAACTGCTGCTGTTTCTGCTGCCGGGCATCGTGATGGCGCTGCTGCAGCCGGACAGTCCGCTGATCGGCACACTGTGGATCGCGCTGGGCGGGACGCTGCTGGGCATGATGTGGGTGTGGCTGGTGATGCCGATGACGCACAGCTTGCTGCTGGTGACGGCGTGGAGCCTGAGTGCACTATTCTGGGCGGGGTGCGGTGCGCTGCTGGTGCGCCTGTTGCGCATTATGCTGGCGATGCGGACCAGCTGAGTGAAGCGAAGACGGGCCCGCAGGCCCGTCAGGTCAGGCTTCGATGCCGAGGTTTTCTTTGGTCCACGCAGCAAATTCGGTGTAACCACCGATGTGCTGGTCGTCGAGGAAGATCTGCGGCACGGTAGAAACCGGTTTGCCGGCACGCGCTTCCAGGTCGGCTTTGGTGATGCCGGTCGCCTGGATATCGACGTACTGATAATTAAAATCGTCGCGCTCGCTGGTTAACTTCGTGGCTAACTCTTTTGCTCGTACGCAGTAAGGGCAGCTGGAACGGCCAAAAATCACTGCAATCATTGCTTCTCTCCTTCCGCTGCTGTTTTGTGACTTGTCTCACATCACAGCGTGAATAATGCGTCACATCATGCCCGCCCATCCTGCTTAAGAAAAGCAGAAATTGCCTGTTACTCTAATGCGCGCTGTCTATACCCGGTCACAATGCCGTACTACAGTATTCGGGTATCACCTGCAGCAGAAACAGATGAACACTGAGGAGCTCTGAACCATGCGTAATCTGGCGACGTTGCCCAAACCCGTGCTACTGCTGGAAGCGCTGGGCGTGCTGGCAGTGATTGGCGCGCTGCTGCTGGTCAACGACTGGCTGGCGGCACCGGCATTCATGGCGAAAAAACCGCTGGCAACGCTGCTGTTTTTCCTAGGCATTGCGCTGATGTTGCCGGCAGCGTGGCTGATGATGTGGCGCACCGCAAAGGCGATGGCACCGCAGTTGTTCAATCACAACCACAAAAAGAAGTAACCGGAGAGGATTATGACGCCGACTATTGATTTGCTTTGCAGCCACCGTTCCATTCGCGCCTTTACTGAGCAGGGGATTGATGACGCCCAGCGCAGCGCGATTATCGCTGCGGCGCAGGCGGCCTCGACCTCCAGTTTTTTACAATGTTCTTCCATTGTCCGTATCACCGACCGCGCCCTGCGCGAGCAGCTGGTGCAGCTCACCGGCGGGCAGCCGTGGGTCAGCGCCGCAGCGGAGTTTTGGGTGTTCTGCGCCGACTTCAACCGCCACCAGCAAATCTGCCCTGAGGCTCAGCTGGGCCGTGCCGAACAGCTGCTGCTGGGTTGTGTCGATACCGCGCTGATGGCGCAGAACGCCATGGTGGCTGCGGAATCGCTCGGTTTAGGCGGCGTGTTTATTGGCGGCATTCGCAACAGCATCGCGCAGGTGACGGAGCTGCTGGGGCTGCCGAAGTTTGTGCTGCCGCTGTTTGGCTTCTGCATCGGCCATCCCGACGCGTCACCGGACGTCAAGCCGCGCATGCCGCAGGCGATGCTGGTGCATGAAAACCGCTACCAGCCACTGGATAAAGCGGTGCTGGCGCAATATGACCAGCAGATCACCGCTTACTATCAGCAGCGCGACAGCAATCAGCGCTCGGAAAACTGGAGCGAACTGATTCAGCGTTTGATCATTAAAGAAACGCGACCGTTCATGCTGGACTACCTGCATCAGCAGGGCTGGGCAACGCGCTAAGCACAGGGACCGCTGCAATGAAGATGGCCATTCTCACCCGTGACGGCGCGCTCTACTCCTGTAAACGCCTGCGTGAAGCCGCGGAAGCGCGTGGCCATCAGGTGCAGATGATCGATCCGCTCTCCTGCTACATGAACATCAACTCCGACTCGCCGGCGGTGCACTATCGCGGTGAGGCGCTCGGCCATTTCGACGCGGTGATCCCGCGCATCGGCACCGCCACCACCTTTTACGGTACGGCGGTGCTGCGTCAGTTCGAGATGCTCGGCAGCTATCCGCTCAACGAGTCGGTGGCCATTACCCGTGCACGCGACAAGCTGCGCTCGCTGCAGTTGCTGGCGCGCGAGGGCATCGACATGCCGGTTACCGGCTTTGCCTCGTCGCCGGATGATACACAGGATGTTATCGCCATGGTCGGCGGCGCGCCGCTGGTGGTGAAACTGGTGGAGGGGACGCAGGGGATCGGCGTGGTGCTGGCGGAAACCCGCCAGGCGGCAGAGAGCGTGATCGATGCGTTTCGCGGTCTCAATGCGCATATTCTGGTGCAGGAGTTCATCAAAGAGGCGCGCGGGCGCGACATCCGCTGCCTGGTGATTGGCGACGAAGTGGTGGCGGCGATTGAGCGGGAAGCGAAAGAGGGCGATTTCCGCTCTAATCTGCACCGCGGCGGCAGCGCCCGCGCCGTCACCATTACCGATCAGGAGCGCGAGATCGCGGTCAAAGCGGCCACGACGCTGGGATTAGCCGTGGCGGGCGTGGATATTCTGCGCGCCAACCGGGGTCCGCTGGTGATGGAGGTCAATGCTTCTCCGGGGCTGGAGGGCATCGAAGGCAGCACCGGTTTAGACATTGCCGCCATGATGATCCGCTGGATTGAGCAGCACGCCTGTCCCGGCTATCGTCCGAAAACCGGGGGCTGAACCGCGCTTTTGCGCGGTTTTCGTGGCATCCGCGACTGTTTTTCCGTAAGCTAAGGCGCTTATTTATTCACCCCACAGGATACAACGATGGATTCACTGGTCGTTCCTGACATCGACATGCTGCGTCGCTGGCTGGATCAACAAAATATCACCTGGTTCGAATGCGATGCCTGTCAGGCTTTGCATCTGCCGCATATGCAGAATTTTGACGGGGTGTTTGACGCGAAAATCGACCTGGTGGATAACGTTATCCTCTTCTCGGCGCTGGCAGAAGTAAAGCCCACCGCGCTGATCCCGCTGGTTGGTGAACTGTCGCAAATCAATGCCAGTTCGCTGACGGTGAAAGCCTTTATCGATATACAGGATGACAACCTGCCGAAGCTGATCGTCTGCCAGTCAATCAGCGTAAGCGCCGGCATCACCTTTGGTCAGTTCACCCACTTCATGAAGCAGAGCGAAGAGGGGATTTCGATGGTGATCATGGAAGCGTTCGCTAATCATCTGCTGATGATGGGCGAAGACGAGGAGCGTCCGCCGAGCGTCAGTAGCCACAGCATGCTGCACTGATTTTTCCCCTCCTGCTAACTGCCGCTTTTTGCGGCAGTTTTCATTTCAGGCCCACCACTTTTTATTCTGCATTTTGCCCTTTATTGCCAGATATTAGTCGTGCTTTATGCCGCTAGTGCCAGAGTGCATAGCAGAAACATGCATAACTTATCGCAAAAAGGCGTTTTTTAAGCTGGGATCTGGCACGCAGGAATCAGGGGGGCTATTCTTGCGGGGCTGTCTGATACGTGCAACTACGGCGCAGCTATAGGTTTTTGCTATTAAACTCCCGCTGAATATTGATTCATTGTGTGGCTGTAATTTAACAGACAACGCAACGACCGGATCGCGTGTATGCAGCGTTGTGATGACCCGCTCAGGAGGAAGAAAAACATGATCAACCAGTCAAAAAAATGGTTGCCAGGTGTGGTTGCAGGTGTGCTGATGGCTGCGGCCGTGGGCGCTCAGGCAGAGGATAAAACGCTGCACGTTTATAACTGGTCCGATTATATTTCGGCCGACACCGTGCCCAATTTTGAAAAGCAGACCGGCATCAAAGTGGTCTACGACGTGTTTGACTCCAACGAAGTGCTGGAAGGCAAACTGATGGCCGGCAGCACCGGTTATGACGTGGTGGTACCGTCGTCGAGCTTCCTCGCGCGTCAGCTGCAGTCTGGTGTGTTCCAGGAGCTGGATAAGAGCAAGCTGCCTAACTATAAAAACCTCGATCCCGATCTGATGGCGAAAGTGGCCCAGCACGATCCGGGTAACAAATACGCCATTCCTTACCTGTGGGGCACCACCGGTATTGGCTATAACATCGATAAAGTCAAAGCGGCACTGGGCGCCGATGCGCCGGTGAACAGCTGGGATCTGGTGCTGAAGCCGGAAAACCTGGAAAAACTGAAGAGCTGCGGCGTTTCGTTCCTCGATGCGCCAGAAGAGATTTTTGCCACCGTGCTGAACTACCTCGGCAAAGATCCGAACAGCTCTGACGCGAAAGATTACACCGGTGCGGCAACCGACCTGCTGCTGAAGCTGCGGCCGAATATCCGCTACTTCCACTCTTCGCAGTACATCAATGACCTCGCCAACGGCAACATTTGCGTTGCCATCGGCTGGTCTGGCGATATTCTGCAGGCGAAAGATCGCGCGGTGAAAGCCAACAACGGTGTCCATCTCGGTTACAGCGTACCGAAAGAGGGCGCGCTGGCGTTCTTCGACATGATGGCCATTCCAAAAGACGCGAAAAACCTGGATGCGGCTTATCAGTGGCTGAACTACATCATGGATCCGAAAGTGATTGCCGACGTCTCCAACAAGATGAACTACGCCAACGGCAACAAAGCGTCGCTGCCGCTGATCAATGCGGATGTGCGCAACAATCCGGGTATCTTCCCGACGCCGGAAGCGATGGCCAAACTGTTTGTGCTCAAGGTCCAGGATCCGAAACTGGATCGTGCGCGTACCCGTGCATGGACTAAAGTAAAAAGTGGTAAGTAATTCGTTCTGAACGGATTCCCTTATCGGTAAACGACAACAGAGGCGCGGTGCTGGCCTCTGTTGTGTCATTTAGCGGCTGGCTGTGCCGCGCTATCCCGCTTAGCGCCGGAGACATGTGAGTGAACGACGCGATTCCCCGCCCCCAAAATAAAACGGCTAAGGCGTTAACGCCGCTGCTGGAAATCCGCAACCTGACGAAATCGTTTGACGGCCAGCACGCCGTGGATGATGTCAGCCTGACCATTTACAAAGGCGAAATTTTCGCACTGCTGGGCGCTTCCGGCTGTGGCAAGTCCACGCTGCTGCGGATGCTGGCCGGCTTTGAAATTCCCAGCAGTGGCCAGATTGTGCTGGATGGTCAGGATCTGTCCCACGTGCCGCCGTATCAGCGGCCCATCAACATGATGTTCCAGTCGTACGCGCTGTTTCCGCACATGACGGTGGAACAGAACATCGCTTTTGGCCTGAAGCAGGACAAACTGCCGAAAGGCGAAATCAGCAGCCGCGTGGCAGAGATGCTGGCGCTGGTGCATATGGAAGAGTACGCCAAACGTAAGCCGCACCAGCTTTCTGGCGGCCAGCGTCAGCGCGTGGCGCTGGCGCGTAGCCTGGCGAAACGTCCCAAGCTGCTGCTGCTCGACGAACCGATGGGCGCGCTGGATAAAAAACTGCGCGACCGCATGCAGCACGAAGTGGTGGATATTCTGGAGCGCGTAGGCGCTACCTGCGTGATGGTGACCCACGATCAGGAAGAGGCCATGACCATGGCGGGCCGCATCGCCATCATGAACCGCGGTAAATTTGTGCAGATCGGCGAGCCGGAAGAGATTTACGAGCACCCGACCAGCCGCTACAGCGCCGAGTTTATCGGCTCGGTGAATGTGTTTGATGGCCTGCTGCGCGAACGCCGCGACGAGGGCGTGGTGATCGACAGTCCGGGACTGATGCATCCGCTCAAGGTGCAGACCGATGTGTCGATTGTGGACAATGTGCCGGTGCACGTGGCGCTGCGGCCGGAAAAAGTCATGCTGTGCGACGAGGTGCCGGCCGACGGCTGCAACTTTGCTGTGGGCGAAGTGGTGCATATCGCCTATCTCGGCGATCTGTCGATTTACCACGTACGGCTGCGCAGCGGCCAGATGATCAGCGCCCAGCTGCAGAATGCGCATCGCTACCGGAAAGGCGCGCCCACCTGGGGCGATGAAGTGCGCCTGTGCTGGGATGCCGACAGCTGTGTGGTCCTGACGGTTTAAGGAGGCGCTATGAGCCAGATTTCTCAACGCAGCGAGCCGGAGGTAGCGGGCACACCGCTGCAGCGCTGGGGCACGCGCATGAAAATGCAGCACGGTCGCAAGCTGGTGATCGCGCTGCCTTATCTGTGGCTAATCCTGCTGTTTATGCTGCCGTTCCTCATCGTGCTGAAGATCAGTTTCGCCGATATTGCGCGCGCCATTCCGCCCTACACCGATTTGGTGACCTGGGCGGACGACCAGCTCAACCTGGTGCTCAATCTGGGCAACTACCTGACGCTAACCGACGATCCGCTGTACGCCGAAGCGTATCTCACCTCGCTGAAGGTGGCGGCGATCTCAACGGTGATCTGTCTGCTGATCGGTTATCCGCTGGCGTGGGCGGTGGCGCACAGCAAGCCCTCCATGCGCACCATCCTGCTGCTGCTGGTGATCCTGCCGTCGTGGACCTCGTTCCTGGTGCGCGTCTATGCGTGGATGGGACTGCTGAACAACAACGGGATCCTCAACCGCTTCCTGATGTGGCTTGGCGTGATCGATCATCCGCTGATCATCCTGTACACCAACACGGCGGTGTATATCGGTATCGTTTACTGCTACCTGCCATTTATGGTGCTGCCAATCTACACCGCGCTGACGCGCATTGATTATTCGCTGGTGGAAGCGTCGCTCGACCTCGGCGCGCGCCCGCTGAAAACCTTCTTCAGCGTCATCGTGCCGCTGACCAAAGGCGGCATTATTGCTGGTTCAATGCTGGTATTTATCCCGGCGGTGGGCGAGTACGTGATCCCGGAACTGCTCGGCGGACCGGACAGCATCATGATTGGGCGCATTTTGTGGCAGGAGTTCTTCAACAACCGCGACTGGCCGGTAGCTTCGGCGCTGGCGGTGATCATCCTGCTGATCCTGATTCTGCCTATCGTCTGGTTCCACAAACATCAAAACCGTGAAATGGGGGAGAAGGGATGAATCAGCTACCGGTAATCCGCTCTCCGTGGCGCACCGCGATTCTGGCGCTGTGCTTCCTGTTCCTGTACGCGCCGATGCTGCTGCTGGTGGTTTACTCCTTCAACAGCTCGCAGCTGGTGACAGTATGGGAGAGCTTCTCGTTTCACTGGTATCGCGTGCTGTTCCAGGATGATGCGATGCTGGATGCGGTTGGCCTGAGCCTGACCATCGCGGCGCTGTCGGCCACCATGGCGGTGGTGCTCGGCACCATGGCGGCGGTGATTATCGTGCGCTTCGGGCGTTTTCGCGGCCACAGCGGCTTTGCTTTCATGCTCACCGCGCCGCTGGTGATGCCCGACGTGATCACCGGTCTGTCGCTGCTGCTGCTGTTCGTGGCGATGGGTAACACCTTTGGCTGGCCGGGCGATCGCGGCATGCTGACCATCTGGCTGGCGCACGTCACGTTCTGTACCGCCTACGTGGCGGTGGTGATCAACTCGCGGCTGCGCGAGCTGGATCGCTCAATTGAAGAAGCGGCGATGGACCTCGGCGCTACGCCGCTGAAGGTGTTCTTCGTGATTACCGTGCCGATGATTGCCCCGGCGATCATTACCGGCTGGCTGCTGGCGTTTACTCTGTCGCTGGACGACCTGGTGATCGCCAGCTTCGTCACCGGGCCGGGCGCTACCACGCTGCCGATGGCGATCTTTGCCACGGTGCGGCGCGGCGTCAATCCGGAGATCAACGCGCTGGCCTCGCTGATTCTGTTTGTGGTCGGGCTGGTCGGCTTTATCGCCTGGCGCTTTATGGCGCACGAAGAAAAACAGCGATTGCGCGATATTCAGAAAGCAAAACGTGGCTGAGTGACGCAACATTTGCCAATATAAGCAAGGCTGACTCTGTCAGCCTTTTCTTATGGAGCGCGCGCAATGTCGGAAACGTTGAAAAACCTGGTGTTAACCTCCACGCCCGTGCCGGTGACCATTGCCGGCAGCGCCATTATCGCCACGCGCTGTATCAGCGTGCTGATGCTGGCCAATGAGCTGGGCTATGACGAAATCGCCAATTTCGTGCACCGTAGCGCGCAGGCGTGGGACTCCACGCTGATTTTTATCGCCAGCCAGCTGATTTTCCTGTTTGAACTGCGCTGTGCCTTTACCCTGATGCGCGGCAGTAATGCCGGGCGCTGGGGCTACGTGGCCACACAGATCGTGGTGCTGCTGTACATGCTGATGGCGTCGGTGGGCTGGATCTATCCGGAGATTTTCAGCATTCCCGGCGAGAATAACGCGCAGATTATCCACCACACGCTGCTGCAGAAACTGCCGGATGTGCTGGTGCTGCTGCTGCTGTTTGTGCCGGCCAGCAGTCGCGCATTTTTCCGCAGCCGGTGATACAATCGGCCCCCGTTTTTGCTCCCGATTCTCAATACAGGCCTTTCCATGCATTGCGCGCTTTATCAGGCCGGTCGCTGTCGCTCATGTCAGTGGCTGGAAAAACCCTATCCGCAACAGCTCAGCGACAAGCAGACGCAGCTGACGCAGCTGCTGGACGGCATGCCGGTCGCCGACTGGCGGCCGCCGATCACCTCGGCGCAGCAGGGGTTTCGCAATAAAGCCAAGATGGTGGTGAGCGGCAGCGTGGAAAAACCGCTGTTCGGCATGGTGGCGCGTGACGGCGAGCCGGTGGATCTCTGCGCCTGTCCGCTCTATCCCGCCAGCTTCGTGGCGGTATTCGACGTGCTGAAACCGTTTATCGCCCGTGCCGGTCTGACGCCGTACAACGTGGCGCGCAAACGCGGCGAGCTGAAGTTTTTGCTGCTGACGGAGAGTACCCAGGGCGGCATGATGCTGCGTTTTGTCCTGCGCTCGCACAGCAAACTGGCGCAGCTGCGCGCCGCGCTGCCATGGCTGCAACAGCAGCTGCCGCAGCTGCAGGTGATCTCCGCCAATATTCAGCCGGTGCACATGGCGATACTGGAGGGCGAGGAGGAGATGGCGCTGACGCCTGAGCAGGCGCTGCCGGAACGCTTTAACGACGTGCCGCTGTATATCCGTCCGCAAAGTTTCTTTCAGACTAACCCGCAGGTGGCGGCTGCGCTGTACGCAACGGCACGCGACTGGGTGGCGGAGCTGCCGGTGCACAGCATGTGGGATCTGTTCTGTGGCGTTGGCGGCTTTGGCTTGCACTGCGCCACGCCGCAGATGCAGCTGACCGGCATTGAAATCAGTGCGGAAGCCATCGCCTGCGCGCAGCAGTCGGCGCAGCAGCTGGGGTTAGAGCAGGTGAGTTTTGCCGCGCTGGATTCCACGCAGTTTGCCACCGGGCATACTAGCGTGCCGCAGCTGGTGCTGGTCAATCCGCCGCGTCGCGGTATTGGTGCAGAACTGTGCGCCTGGCTGAGCCGCATGGCGCCGGACTACATCCTGTATTCCAGCTGCAATCCCGCCAGCATGGCGCAGGACATTGCGCGCCTGGCCGACTATGACATCAGCCGCGTGCAGCTGTTCGATATGTTCCCGCACACCGCACATTTCGAGGTGCTGACGTTACTGCGTCGTAAGGGTGGAATCGCGTAGCGCCCGGCTGCGCTGAGGACGTGCAGAACCTGGCAGGCCCGGCGCCACGCAACTCCATAATGCTTATTCCGGGAACCACTTCTGATTGATCTGCTGCCAGCGACCGTTGGCTTTCAGCGCCGCCAGCGCGCTGTTCAGCTGTTGCAGCAGCGCGCTGTTGCCCTTGCGCACCGCAATGCCGAGCCCGGTGCCGAAGTAGTCGCTGTCGGTAATGTGCTCGCCGACCGTGCTCAAATCCGCATTGGCCTTCAGCCACTGATTGACGACTGCGCTGTCACCAAATACGCCGTTGAGCCGGCCATTTTTCAGGTCGAGGATCGCGTTCTGGTAGCTGTCGTAGGCCACCGCAATCACTTCCGGATGCTTCTCCAGCAGGTATTTTTGATGGGTGGTGCCGTTTTCCACGCCGATGCGTTTGCCTTTCAGCTGGCTAAAGTCGCTATATTCACCTTGGTGGGCGATGACGATTGCCGAATTGGCGTAGTAGGGCTGGGTGAAATCGACCTGCTTACTGCGCTCGGCGGTGATATCCATGCCGGAAATGACCGCGTCATAGCGACGGAATTTCAGCGAAGGAATCAGGCTATCAAAGGCATTGTTGGTGAAAGTGCACTCGGCCTGCATCTGCTGACATAGCGCTTTAGCGAGGTCGATATCAAAACCGACAATCTGGTTATTTTGATCGAGTGATTCGAACGGGGGATAGGTGGCTGAGGCAGCAAAGCGAATTTTCTCTGCCGCATAAGCATTCATTGCCAGCGTTGCCATCACTGCCGCAACAATCCATTTTTTCATTATAAGGCTCCTGTAAACCATGCCAGAGGCGAAACGATTTACACGATGCCAGTTAATGCATTTGTATGCAATAATTATGATTAAAAATTTATTTGGCTACGATCAGATACAGTGAGGAAGGGCGCGGCGCTTTCCTTCGCACCGCGTCAGACGATCAGTTGCGGCGCTCAAACGCCAGCGCGCGCTTCTCGACCAGGCGCATCAGCAGCGTCAGCAGGCCGTTAACCACCAGATAAATCAGACCGGCGGCAGCATACACGGTGACGTCGTAGGTGCGGCCATACAGCAGTTGGCCGTGGCCCATCACCTCCATCAGCGTAATGGTATAGGCCAGCGAAGTACTCTTGAACACCAGCACCACTTCGTTGGAGTAAGAGGAGAGGGCGCGCTTAAACGCGTACGGCAGCAGAATACGCAGCGTATCGCGGCGGCGCATGCCCAGCGCGGCGCAGGACTGCCACTGACCGGCTGGTATGGCGCGCACCGCGCCGTAGAACAGCTGTGTGGTGTAGGCTGCGCTATTAAGCGACAGCGCCAGCATGGCACACAGCCACGGCTGCGACAGTAAATGCCAGAGCCACGGCACGTTCTGAATGCTGGGGAACTGGCCGGGACCGTAATAGATCAGGAAAATCTGCACCAGCAGCGGCGTGCCGGTAAACAGGGTGATATAGCCTTTGACCAGCCAGTTGAGCAGCGGCAGCTTCAGCGCCAGCACAATGGTGCACAGCAGCGCCAGCAGCAGCGCGGCGACCAGTGAAGCGGCCGTCAGCGTCAGGCTGGTATGCAGGCCTTTCAGTAGCTCAGGTAAATACGCCAGCATGCGTCAGGCCCCCCGCTCGAAGCGCGTGGTACGTGATTCAATACGGCGCAGCACCGCCTGACTGAATAGCGTAATCACTAAATAGATTGCGGCAGCCACCAGATACCAGGTAAACGGCTCCTGGGTGCGCGTCGCAATGCTTTTGGTCTGCAGCATAAGATCGTTGACGCTAATCAGCGACACCAGCGCCGTATCCTTGAGCAGCACCAGCCACTGATTGCCGAGTCCGGGCAGCGCATGGCGCCACATCTGCGGCATAATCAGGCGGAAGAAAATCGCTGACTTTTTCATGCCCAGCGCCTGGCCTGATTCCCACTGGCCGGACGGCACCGCTTTCAGCGCACCGCGCAGCGTCTGAGAGGCGTAAGCCGAATAGAGCATCGCCAGCGCAATCACGCCGCACAGGAACGGGCTGACATCAAAGTTCTCAATCTGCATCTGCACCGGCAGGGTGAACAGGCCCAGATTGAGCTGGAAGCCGTCCGACAGCGTCAGCAGCAGCTGCGAGGCACCGAAATAGATAAACAGCACCACCAGAATTTCCGGCAGGCCGCGAATCAGCGTCACCAGCCCGGTACCGATCCACGCCAGCGGTTTCCAGCGCAGCGATTCCCAGCCAGCAAAAATCATCGCCAGCGCGAGGCCGGCGATCAGGGCACAAACGGCAAGGCCGACGGTCATGCCGGCGGCGCTTGCGAGTGGAATCATTTCATTCATCAGAAATTACTGCTGAAACCATTTGTTGTAGATGGTTTTGTAGGTGCCGTCGGCTTTGATCTTATCCAGCGCGCCGTTGAACTTCTGCTGCAGTTCGCTGTTGCCCTGACGCACGGCGATGCCGAGGCCGGTGCCGAAGTAGGCTTTGTCGGTCACTTTCTCACCCAGCGCGGCGAGGTTGGCGTTCTGCTTCAGCCACTCGTTAACCACGGCGGTATCCCCGAACACTGCATCAATACGGCCATTCTTCAGGTCGAGCACCGCATTCTGGTAGCTGTCGTAAGGCACGATGGTGATGTCGCTGTGCTTGTCAGAGAGGTATTTCTGGTGCGTGGTGCCGTTCTGCACGCCCACACGCTTGCCTTTCAGCGCCGCAACGTCCGCCAGCTTGCCTTTCTGCGCGATGAAGGTCGCAGAGTTGTCGTAGTAAGGTTTGGTGAACAGCACCTGCTTTTCACGCTCTGGCGTGATATCCATGCCGGCCATCACCGCGTCAAAACGGCGGAATTTCAGGCTGGGGATCAGGCTGTCGAAGGCCTGGTTGGTAAAGGTGCAGGTCGCATCGATCTCTTTGCACAGCGCATTGGCCAGATCGACATCAAAGCCCTGGATTTTGTTGTCGGAGTCGACAAATTCAAACGGCGGATAAGACGCCTCGGTCGCGAAACGCAGGGTCTGCGCGGCAGAAGCGCTCAGGCTCAGGCTGGCAAGCAGTGCAGCAAGTACAACTTTTTTCATTAGAAGCATCCTGACTTAGTGCGAAAGATAATGAGCAAACGCGTCGGTTTGCGGCTGTGTAAAGTGGCTGGCATCGCCCTGTTCAATGATGCGACCGTTCTCCATGTAGACCACGCGGCTGGCGGTTTTGCGCGCCACCTCGACTTCGTGGGTCACAATCACCTGGGTGATCTGCGTCTGCGCCAGCTCACGAATGATGCTGACGATCTGCGCCGTGATTTCCGGGTCGAGCGCCGCGGTCGGTTCATCAAACAGCAACACCTGCGGCTCCATCATCAGCGCGCGCGCAATTGCCACGCGCTGCTGCTGGCCACCGGAAAGGTGCAGGGGAAAACGATCGGCGTACGGCGTCAGACGCAGGCGTTCCAGTAGTTTATCGGCGCGCGCGCGCGCCGCATCTTTGCTGAGCCCGAGCACACGACAGGGTGCTTCAATCAGGTTCTGCATCACGCTGAGGTGCGGCCACAGATTGTACTGCTGGAACACCATGCCGACATTCTGGCGCAGTTCGCGAATCGCGTTGTCGGACGGCGTCTGGCTAAAATCGAAGTGGTTGCCGGCAATCTGCAGGCTACCGGAACGCGGCAGCTCCAGCAGGTTGAGTACGCGCAGGAGTGAACTTTTACCCGCGCCACTCGGGCCGAGCAACACCAGCGTTTCGCCCTGCGGGCAGGCCAGGTTGATATCGAACAGCGCCTGATGGGCACCGTAAAAACAGTTGATGGCGTTTAGTTGAATACTCATGCGCAAAAAATGAATAGCAATTAGTGTCGCAAATCTTAACGTCACCAGAATAGTTATGCAATTGAGGTGGGTTAAAATTTATTAAAGAGCAATTAAACAGCAAAAGCGTAGCACAAAATCGGGCAGGGCAGTGGGGAAAGGGGCTGACGGGTAAGCGTTGGCTGTTGCGCGGAAGCTTAGCGGCGCCGCAATGGTGCGGCGCGCTAATGGTTGCGGCTGAGTGCGGAAAAAATGCGCGACTATTTTTTCTCTTCCAGCAGCTGGCTGAGCGAGCCGCCACCGGCGTGTGGCCAGTCGCCGACGTAGCGCACATCATCCACCACCCAGCAGGTGCCTTCGTGGATCATCAGCACTTCATCGCGCCAGCTTTTATCGCCGCGGCTCAGCGTCACGCGCAGCGGAATATTACGCGCGTCGCGGTTAGGAATGCTGGAGGCGCTGGCCACGTCAGCGGCGGTGGGTCCCTGTGCCAGGCTGGAGAACAGATCGCCCTGCCGCCACGCTGCCGGTGGGTTGCTCTGGCTGCTGGCATGCAGCAGTTTCTGATACAGGTTGTCGCTCAGGTATGGGCGATATTTTGCCAGCGTGGTGCTGTCCGGCAATCCCTGAGTTGGCTGGCTGACACGTAAATCGTAGAACTGCTGCGCCACGCTGTCCGGACCGCCGTCAACGCAGGGTGCGGTACGCGGCCCGTTGTCCTTGATCACCGGCTCAACGGTGGTACAGGCACTCAGCAGCAATGCAGCGGGAACAAGCAGCGCAAAGGCTTTGTTTCTCATCTCGATTTCCTTATTGTTCACTGGCAAAGCGCCATTTTTAGCATAGAGTATAGCCGTGCTTTTACGCCGTACGAGCTATCGCCTCATGAATCACCACAGGAGAGAACGATGAAATTTTCGACTACGCCAACCCTGGAAGGGCACAGCATCACTGAATATTGCGGCGTTGTGACCGGCGAAGCGATTCTCGGTGCCAACATTTTCCGCGACTTCTTTGCCGGCATCCGCGATATCGTCGGCGGCCGCTCCGGTGCCTATGAGAAAGAGCTGCGTAAAGCGCGGCAGATCGCCTTCGAAGAGCTGGAAGAACAGGCAAAAGCGCTGGGCGCCAATGCGGTGGTTGGCATTGATATTGACTACGAAACCGTGGGCAAAGACAACAGCATGCTGATGGTGAGCGTTACCGGTACTGCGGTGATCGTGCGCTAATGCGCGCGGTGTTACTGCTGGCGATGGCGCTGCTGCTCAGCGCCTGCCAGTCGACGCTGGAAGCGCGCAACGGCTATTGGGTCGATAGCGCGCACCCGGCGCAGGGAGCCAGACCGCGCATCAAAGTGGTGGTAATCCACTACACGGCGGAGGACTTTCCCTCGTCGCTGGCGACCCTGACGGACCGCAACGTCAGCGCGCACTATCTGATTCCGCAGCAGCCGCCGCAGAAAAACGGCGCCGGGGTGATCTGGCAGCTGGTGGCTGAAAACCAGCTGGCGTGGCATGCCGGACCGAGCTTCTGGCGCGGTGCAACGCGCATTAATGACACCTCAATTGGCATCGAAATCGTCAATGACGGCTATCGCCGCACGCTGACCGGCCGGCAGTGGCAGCCGTTCACCGCCGCGCAAATCACGGCCCTGATCGCACTGGTGCGCGATATCAGCCAGCGTTACGGCATCAGTCCGGAAAATATTGTCGGGCACAGTGATATCGCGCCGCAGCGCAAGCAGGATCCCGGTCCGCTGTTTCCGTGGCAACAGCTGGCCCGGCAGGGGCTGGGAGCGTGGCCGGATGCCGCCACGGTACAGCGCTATCTGGCTAACCAGCCGCCGGATGCGCCGGTGGAGTGCGCAGCGCTGCTGGCTGCGCTGCAGCGCTATGGTTATGACGTTGCCGCTGCGCAAACGCCGCAGATGCAGCGCAAACTGATTGCGGCGTTTCAAATGCATTTCCGCCCGCGCGATTACCGTGGCGAAGCCGATGCCGAGACGCTGGCCATCGCCCGTGCGCTGCTGGCGAAATACGGCGCGGCACCGTAGCCGCGCGTAGCGGCGTTACGGCTGGAGAAAGGCCTGCCAGCGCGCCACCAGCTGCTGTAATTGCTGGCGGCTGACATCCAGATGGGTGACGATGCGGGTCTGCGGTCCTACGCTGAGCAGCACGTCGCCCGCCTGCATCCAGCGCTGTAGCGGTGCGACCTGCTCCGCCGGCACTTTCACGAACAGCATGTTAGTGTGCTGGCTCACCACTTCCACACCAATAGCGCTGAGCTGCGCACCGAGCCACGCGGCGTTGTCATGATCCTCCTGCAGACGCGCCACGTTGTGCTGCAGCGCGTAGAGACCGGCTGCCGCCAGAATGCCGGCCTGGCGCATGCCGCCGCCGGTCATTTTGCGCCAGCGCCGCGCCTGCTCAATATAAGCTTCATCACCACACAGCAGGGAGCCGACCGGCGTGCCCAGTCCTTTCGACAGGCAGATGGTCAGGCTATCGCAGTAGCGGGCGATATCGATCAGCTGCACACCCTGCGCCACCACGGCATTAAAGATGCGCGCGCCGTCAATGTGCAGCGCCAGCTGGCGCTCGCGGGTAAATTGCCACGCCTGTTCAAGGTAGCTCAGCGGCAGCACTTTGCCGTGATGGGTATTTTCCAGGCTCAGCAGGCGGGTGCGGGCAAAATGCATGTCGTCCGGCTTGATGGCGGCCGCCACGTCGTGCAGCGGCAGCGTGCCGTCGGCAGCCGCGAGGATCGGCTGCGGCTGGATGCTGCCGAGCACCGCGGCACCGCCAGCCTCATATTTGTAGTTATGCGCCTGCTGGCCGACGATGTACTCATCGCCGCGCTGGCAGTGGCACAGCAGCGCCACCAGGTTGGCCTGGGTGCCGGTAGGGAAGAACAGCGCAGCCGCTTTACCGCTCAGGCGCGCCGCTTCAGCCTCCAGCGCATTGACGGTGGGATCATCGCGATAGACATCATCGCCGGTTTCGGCCGCCATCATCGCATCCAGCATCGCGGCACTCGGGCGGGTCACGGTATCACTGCGTAAATCGATCACGTTGCTCTCCTGACATAAAAAAGCGGGCTAAGCGCCCGCATGATGATTAATCCGGCAAGTCTCTTCGTTTTACCGCAGCCAGTTGGTTTTCGCCAGCTCGACGATTTCATCACCGCGACCATTCAGGATCGCGCGCAGCATGTACAGGCTGAAACCTTTAGCCTGCTCGGCTTTGATTTGCGGTGGCATCGACAACTCTTCCTTGGCGGTGATCACGTCTACCAGCACCGGACCGTCATGGGCGAACGCCTGTTGCAGCGCGCCATCCAGCTCCGAGGCTTTTTCCACGCGGATCCCTTTGATGCCGCAGGCGGTGGCGATGGCGGCGAAGTCCGGGTTCTCCAGATCGGTGCCGTCGGTGAGATAGCCACCGGCTTTCATCTCCATTGCCACAAAGCCCAGCACGCTGTTATTGAAGATCACCAGCTTCACCGGCAGCTTAAGCTGCGCCAGCGAGATGAAATCGCCCATCAGCATGCTGAAGCCGCCATCGCCGCACAGCGCAACCACCTGACGCTGTTTATCAATGGCCTGTGCGCCAAGCGCCTGCGGCATGGCGTTGGCCATCGAACCGTGGTTAAACGAGCCGAGCAGACGGCGCTTGCCGTTCATTTTCAGATAGCGCGCTGCCCACACCGTTGGCGTGCCGACATCACAGGTAAAGATAGCGTCATCGGCCGCATAGTGGCTGATCTGCTGGGCCAGATACTGCGGGTGAATCGCCTGCTTATCGTTGGCGGTCGCCAGATCGTCCAGCCCTTTGCGCGCATCCGCGTAGTGCTCCAGTGCGCGATCGAGGTGATGACGGTCGCTGTGGCTGGTGAGCTGCGGCTGCAGCGCCTGCAGCGTGGCTTTGATGTCACCCACCAGCGCCATGTCGACGTGACTGTGCGCGCCGAGGCTGGCCGGATTGATATCAATCTGAATAATGCGCGCGTCCGCCGGGTAGAACGGGCGATAAGGGAACTGGGTGCCGAGCAGCACCAGCGTGTCGGCGTTCATCATGGCGTGATAGCCGGATGAGAAGCCGATCAGCCCGGTCATGCCGACATCATACGGGTTGTCGTACTCGAGGTGCTCTTTGCCGCGCATGGCGTGTACCACGGGTGCTTTCAGCGTTTCGGCCAGCTTTACCACTTCCGCATGGGCACCGGCGCAGCCGCTGCCGCACATCAGGGTGATATTTTTCGCTTCATTGAGCGTTTCTGCGAGGCGCGTCAGTTCACTGACCGACGGCACCACCTGCGGCAGCTGCGGCGGATACCATTCGCTGCGCGCATTCTCCGGCGCCGCCTGCAGCGCCACGTCACCCGGCAGCACAATCACCGACACGCCGCGATTGAGGATGGCCTTACGCATCGCAATGCCGAGCACCTGCGGCAGCTGTTCCGGATTGGAGACCAGCTCGCAGTAATGGCTGCACTCGCGGAATAACTCCTGCGGATGGGTTTCCTGAAAATAGCCGCTGCCTATTTCGCTGGAAGGAATGTGCGCGGCAATTGCCAGCACCGGTACATGGTTGCGATGGCAGTCAAACAGGCCGTTGATCAGATGCAGGTTGCCAGGGCCGCAGGAGCCGGCGCACACCGCCAGCTCACCGCTGATTTGTGCTTCCGCCCCGGCGGCAAAAGCGGCCACTTCTTCATGGCGCGTTGGCATCCATTCAATGGTGCCCATGCGGTTGAGGCTGTCGTTCAGCCCGTTGAGGGAGTCACCGGTTACGCCCCAAATGCGTTTTATGCCGGCGCTCTCCAGCGTTTTGGCCAGCAGGGCCGCCACTGTTTGCTTCATCGTTCGCTCCTTTCTGGTGTTGGCCATCCAGTCGGATGGCAAAAAACGTGTCAGAGAGAAAGCGTAGACGAAGCCGCAGCGCAGCGGGCGTGAAAAAATGCGCTGCGCGTCAGGCCGAAAACAGGGCGATGAGGATCGGCGCCAGCAGGTTCATGATAAAACCGTGCACGATGGCCGCAGGCACAATCTCCATTCCGCCGGCACGCTGCAGAATCGGCAGGGTGAAATCCATCGACGTGGCACCGCTTAGCCCGAGTGCCATACTGCGGTAGCGGTTGACCAGCACCGGAATCAGCAGCACCGCAGCCAGCTCGCGCAGCAGATCGTTAAAGAAGGCGGCGCTGCCGATCACCGGGCCGTACGCTTCGGTCATCAGAATGCCGGACAGCGAATACCAGCCGAAGCCGCTGGCCAGCGCCAGTCCGGTTGACAGCGAAACGCCGAGCAGCCACGCCGCCAGCACGCCGCCGCCCAGCGAGCCGCACAGGGATACCAGCGCTACCGTCATGCCACGTCGGTTCAGGGTGATCTGGCGCAGCGTCATGCCGCTGCCGCGCAGCTGCACGCCAACCAGGAACAGCAGCACGATGAGCGCGATTTCGCTGAGGGTCGATGCATGGCGCAGCGGCGCCCACTGGGTTAATCCCAGCAGGAAACCGGCCAGCACCGCCACGCACAGCTTGAGCGATTCCAGCACCATGTGCCAGCGCGATGGCAGATCCTGCTGACGATGCTGCTGACGCCACGGCCAGCGGCGATCCAGCAGCCACAGCGCCAGCAGTGAGCAGCTGAGAATGGCACCTGCAGCAATCAGCGCGGTTTTAAATACAATCAGCAAATTACTGCCGAGGTTGTCGAGAAAGGCGAGGCTGGTACCCATAAAAAACAGAATGGCGTAAATCAGCAAACTCAGCAGGCGGTTCACGCGCTTTAACAGCGCGGGCTGATGCCACGGTAGCAGATAGCCCACCATCAGTGGCACCAGGATGATAAGCAGTCCGGTATACATGAAAAATGACGTCCTTTTTTGCGAGACGCCACGCTAATGGAAAATGCCTGAAGTGTAAACCTTTTCTCCCGCTGCCGACTTGACCAACGCAGCGCGGCGGACCATGCTCTGGCAAAGCACGGAGGGACTGCGCGATGATTCTGGAACATATCGATATACACGGCTTTCGCGGCATTAACCGGTTGTCGCTGCCGCTGACCGACACCAACCTGCTGATTGGGGAAAACGCGTGGGGTAAATCCAGTTTGCTGGATGCGCTAACGCTGCTGCTGGCTCCGGCCGCTGAGCCCTATATGTTCACCGAACAGGACTTCCATTTCCCGCCCGGTGAGGTGGAGGCCCGGCGGCATAAGTTGCAGCTGGTGTTTCGCTTTCGCGCGCAGGGCGATGAGCATGAAGCGCTGTTTGCGCCGTTCTGGCAGCAGGATGACGCGGGGCGCTATCTGCGCTTCAGTACGCTGGCGACGCGCCAGGGCAGCGAAGTCAAAACCCGCTGGCGCTTTATTGACGCGCGTGGCGAGGTGCTGCCGCTGGCGGGCACCGACGTCGCGCTGGCGCAGTTGCGCGCGTACTATCCGGTGCTGCGCCTGCGTGATGCGCGTTTTGGCCGGCGGTCGCGCCATAGCGACAACGACACGCAGCGACGCGCTGATACGCTGAGCGCGCTGGCGCAGGAGATGCATAGCCTGACGCGCGATCTGGTGGCGCGGCCGCAAACCCTGAGCGACGAGCTGTTGCGCCAGGGATTACACACCATGCAGCAGCTGATGGCGCACTATTTTCTGGTACAGCAACCGGACACGGGCGCCGCGCGGGTTGCGCCGGAGCTGCGTGACGGCAGTCAGGGCTGGCGTTCGCTCGATCAGCTCAATCAGCTGATCGCCGGTACCGAATCGCGCAGTCGCCAGGTGATTCTGCTGCGCATGTTCTCGCTCCTGCTGCAGGCGCACGGCAGCGATGCGCTGCCCACAGGCGCGCGCCCCTTGCTGCTGGTGGAGGATCCGGAAACGCGGCTGCATCCCATCATGCTGTCGGTGGCGTGGAATCTGCTGGCGCTGATGCCGCTGCAAAAAATCGCCACCACTAACTCCGGTGAGCTGCTGTCACAGGTGGCGCTGGAGCAAATCTGCCGACTGGTGCGCGAACCCGATCGCGTGGCGGCGTGGCGTATCGGGCCGGAAGGATTAAGTGCCGAAGAGGCGCGCCGTATCGGCTTTCACATCCGCGTCAACCGTCCGTCGGCGCTGTTTGCCCGCTGCTGGTTGCTGGTTGAGGGTGAAACCGAAGTGTGGATCATCAATGAGCTGGCGCGGCAGCGCGGCTACCATTTTGCCGCGGAAGGCGTGAAAGTAATTGAGTTTGCGCAGTCCGGGCTTAAGCCGCTGCTGAAATATGCGCGCCGCATGGGCATTGCCTGGCACGTGCTGACTGACGGCGACGAGGCCGGAAAAAAATATGCCGCCACCGCGCGCAGCCAGCTACAGCCGCATGAGCAGGAGAGCGACCATCTCACGCAGTTCCCGGCGCCCGACATCGAACACTTCCTTTATAAGCAGGGCTTTAGTGATGTCTATCACCAGATGGCGCACCTGCCGTTAAACGTGCCGATGAACGCGCGGCGTATTATTACCAAAGCCATTCATCACAGCTCGAAGCCGGAACTGGCGATTGCGGTGGCGATGGCAGCGGCCGAACGCGGGCCGCAGGCGATTCCGCCGTTGCTCGATCAGCTGTTTGGCCACGTCATGTGGCTGGCGCGCGGTCGGGCAGAGTAAAACTGACGCGGGACGCCAAAGAAAAATGCCAGCGTCTGTGGCTGGCATTTTTTTTCGGGAGTGGTCAGAATGAGAGCAGACGCGCGCCCGTCAGGAGAGTGACGATGCTTCACAGGGCACAATCAGACTGGCATGGTTGCCTTTCGGCCCTTCATGGACATCGAACTGAACGTGCTGGCCCGCTTTCAGCGTTCTGTATCCCTCCATCTGAATCGTGGAGTAGTGTGCGAAGATATCGTCGCCGCCGCCAATCGGACAGATAAAGCCGAAGCCTTTGGCGTTGTTGAACCATTTAACAGTACCCGTCTCCATGCTTTTACTTCCCTCGCAAGACATTTTGATAAGTAGGTGAGGTCATTGAAGCTGTGAGTCGAGTTTGTTTAAAACTCAATCAGCTTGTGTAAGTAGAATGTAGAGAAACGGACCTTATCGTCAAGCAAACGGCCCTGGCGCACGGGGAGAAATTCATCAAAATTTGAGGCAGTTAACGCTATTGCAAATTTTGTGATACAGGTCGCGCATGCGCTTTCAGGACCGATTTTTGCCACAGGAAAAGCGGCTTGACAGGCGTGTTAAACTTGAGGTGAGAGCACAGAAATGTGCGCTACCGTAACGCAGAATTTCAACGGAACATTATGGCAAACACAAACGACTGGCTTAACTTTGAACATCTGGCCGAAGACAAAGTACGCGAAGGGTTAAAGCCGCCTTCAATGTATAAAGTCATTCTGAATAATGACGATTATACACCTATGGAATTTGTTATTGACGTTCTGCAAAAGTTCTTTTCTTATGATGTTGAACGTGCAACGCAACTGATGCTGAAAGTTCACTACCATGGAAAGGCAATCTGTGGTGTATTCACTGCAGAAGTGGCGGAGACCAAAGTCGCCCAGGTGAACAATTACGCGCGGGAAAATCAACATCCGTTGCTGTGTACGCTGGAAAAAGCCTGAAGCTGTCTCCATATAGGATTCAGTCCGTCAGAGCGATAATTGGGGGAGGTGCCAAATGCTCAATCAAGAACTGGAACTCAGTTTAAACATGGCTTTCGCCAGAGCGCGCGAGCACCGTCACGAGTTTATGACCGTCGAACATCTGTTGCTGGCGCTGCTCAGCAACCCGTCGGCCAGAGAGGCACTGGAAGCCTGTACGGTGGATATTGCGGCTCTGCGTCAGGAACTCGAAGCCTTCATCGAACAAACCACGCCGGTGCTGCCTGCCAGCGAAGAGGAGCGCGACACTCAGCCGACGCTCAGCTTCCAGCGTGTGCTGCAGCGTGCGGTCTTCCATGTCCAGTCATCCGGTCGCAGTGAAGTTTCCGGTGCGAACGTGCTGGTCGCCATTTTCAGCGAGCAGGAGTCGCAAGCGGCTTACCTGCTGCGCAAACACGAAGTAAGCCGCCTTGATGTGGTGAACTTCATCTCCCATGGTACGCGTAAAGACGAACCGGGCCAGCCGCAGAACAGCGCGGAAAATCCGGTTAACGAAGAGCAAGCAGGCGGGGAGGAACGTATGGAAAACTTCACCACCAATCTTAATCAGCTTGCTCGCGTCGGCGGAATTGACCCGCTGATCGGCCGCGATAAAGAGCTGGAACGGGCCATTCAGGTGCTGTGCCGTCGTCGTAAGAATAACCCGCTGCTGGTGGGCGAATCGGGCGTCGGTAAAACTGCGATTGCGGAAGGGCTCGCCTGGCGCATTGTGCAGGGCGACGTGCCGGAAGTGATGAAAGAGTGCACCATCTACTCGCTGGATATCGGTTCGCTGCTGGCCGGTACCAAATACCGCGGTGATTTTGAAAAACGTTTTAAAGCGCTGCTGAAACAGCTGGAACAGGATAACAACAGCATTCTGTTCATCGACGAGATCCACACCATTATCGGTGCCGGTGCGGCATCGGGCGGCCAGGTGGATGCGGCGAACCTGATCAAGCCGCTGCTTTCCAGCGGTAAAATCCGCGTGATGGGTTCCACGACCTATCAGGAGTTCAGCAATATCTTTGAGAAGGATCGTGCGCTGGCGCGCCGTTTCCAGAAAATTGATATCACTGAGCCATCGGTTGAAGAGACGGTACAAATTCTTAACGGGCTGAAGCCGAAGTACGAAGCGCATCACGATGTGCGCTACACCGCCAAAGCGGTACGTGCGGCGGTTGAGCTGGCGGTGAAATACATCAATGACCGTCATCTGCCGGACAAGGCGATTGACGTGATCGATGAAGCTGGCGCGCGTGCGCGTCTGGTGCCGGTCAGCAAGCGCAAGAAAACCGTCAACGTGTCGGACATCGAATCCGTGGTGGCGCGCATCGCGCGTATTCCGGAGCAGAGCGTTTCGGCCACCGATCGCGATACGCTGAAAAATCTCGGCGACCGTCTGAAAATGCTGGTATTTGGTCAGGACAACGCGATTGAAGCGTTGACTGAAGCCATCAAAATGAGCCGCGCGGGTCTGGGGCAGGAGCGTAAGCCAGTCGGATCGTTCCTGTTTGCGGGTCCGACCGGGGTCGGTAAAACCGAGGTCACCGTGCAGCTGGCGAAGGCGCTGGGCATTGAGCTGCTGCGCTTTGATATGTCCGAGTATATGGAGCGTCACACCGTCAGTCGTTTGATTGGTGCGCCTCCGGGCTACGTCGGCTTTGATCAGGGCGGTCTGCTGACTGACGCCGTCATCAAGCATCCGCACGCGGTGGTGCTGCTGGATGAGATCGAGAAAGCCCATCCGGATGTCTTCAACCTGCTGCTGCAGGTGATGGATAACGGAATGCTGACCGATAACAACGGCCGCAAAGCGGACTTCCGCAACGTGGTGCTGGTGATGACCACCAACGCCGGGGTGCGCGAGACCGAGCGTAAATCCATCGGCCTGATTCAGCAGGACAACAGCACCGACGCGATGGAAGAGATCAAAAAGATCTTTACGCCGGAGTTCCGTAACCGTCTCGACAACATTATCTGGTTCCGTCACCTCGATACTCAGGTGATCCATCAGGTGGTGGATAAATTTATTGTTGAGCTGCAGGCACAGCTGGATGCGAAAGGTGTGTCGCTGGAAGTCAGCGATGATGCGCGCGACTGGCTGGCCGAAAAAGGTTACGACAAAGCGATGGGCGCGCGTCCGATGGCGCGTACCGTGCAGGAAAACCTGAAGAAACCGCTGGCTAACGAGCTGCTGTTTGGCTCTCTGGTAGATGGCGGATCGGTATCGGTTGGACTGGATAAAGAGAAAAACCAGCTCACCTACCACTTCATGAGTGCGGAAAAACGTAAAACCGAGGGCACCGTGCATTAAGCGGGTGCGCAGATAAGAAAAAGGCCGGATTAAAATCCGGCCTTTTTTTTCGCGCTTAGTTTACATCAGCAAACGCGAGGCGAGTGCAACAACTTAGCGACTACGGAAGACAATGCGGCCTTTGCTCAGGTCGTACGGGGTCAACTCGACAGTCACTTTGTCGCCCGTCAGGATGCGGATGTAGTTTTTACGCATTTTACCGGAGATATGAGCGGTAACCACGTGCCCGTTTTCAAGCTCTACGCGGAACATGGTGTTAGGTAACGTATCCAGTACGGTACCTTGCATTTCAATATTGTCTTCTTTGGCCATCGAATCCTCTGGGTGAACTACCAAACTGTTGAACCGGCAAGATAATGCCGAATTCCATGATTTATGTAAAGAAACGTTGGCTGTTTTTGCCAACGCTTCGCCGTGCGTCGCGCCGCTGCGCGTGCATTACGGATAAATTCGGGTGTTTTTGACGTCTGCGGGGGATTAGCGGGCTAAGAATCTGCAGCAATCGGCATCGGGTGCGCAACTGAAACAGCTTCGGGAACAGGGTGAGATTCCCAGCCTGGCAATTCCGGCTCGCCACAGCGAAGCGCGGACGACATACCAAACTCGCTTATTGTATCACTTTTGTCGGGAATTGTGTGCAAAACATCTGCGGGGACAGTCAAAAAAGGGTTTGTGTTTGCCAGCAGCCAGCCTGCACCGGTTGCCAGGCCAGCGTTTGCACGTATTGCAGATAATCAACGCGCGGAATTTCAACTGCGCCCAGCGAGGCGGTATGCGGATTCAGCACCTGACAATCGATCAGCCGTCCCTGATGCGCAATAAAGTGCTGTGAGAAAACCCACAGCGCGGTTTTAGAGGCGTTTTCCGCCCGGCTGAACATCGACTCACCGCAAAAAATCTGTCCGAGCGCCAGGCCATACATGCCGCCAACCAGGCGTTGATCCTGCCAGACTTCAATTGAGTGCGCATGGCCCAGCTCATACAGGCGCAGCCAGGCGCGTTTCACTTCAAAGGTGATCCAGGTGCCTTCCTGACGCCCGCTGGCGCAACCTTCCACCACCTGAGCAAAGGCGTGATTCATGGTGACGCGATAGGGCGAACGGCGATGGAAGCGCGCCATGCTGTGGCTGAGATGAAACGACTCCGGCAGCAGGACCGCGCGTGGATCTGGCGACCACCATAAAATCGGATCGCCGGGCGAAAACCACGGAAAAATACCGCGCTGATAGGCATTCATCAGGCGGGCAGGGGAGAGATCGCCGCCCATGGCCAGCAGGCCGTTTGGCTCACGCAGCGCCATCTCCGGCGGCGGGAAATTGAGCGAATCCCGGGAAAGTTGTACCAGTCTCATGGCGTCGGTCACCCTCAGGCTAAACGCATAGACTATAGCGCAAAGCGCTGCTGGAAACGCCAGTAGCGTCCCGCTTTTGAGATTAATTCGTCATGGCTGCCGGATTCGATAATCTGCCCACCGTCAAGCACACAGATGCGATCCATTTTTTCCAGTCCGCTCAGGCGATGCGTCACCATGATCAGCGTTTTTCCCTGGCTAACCTGCTGTAGCAACGTGAGAATCTGCTGCTCGGTCGCAGCATCCAGACCTTCGGTCGGCTCATCCAGCAGCCACAGATCGCCATCGTGCAGCAGCGCACGGGCAATCGCCAGCCGGCGCAGTTCACCGCCAGACAGCGGCCGGCCACCTTCACCCATCCACGCATTCAGTCCTTCATTGTGCTGCGTCAGATGCGCCAGCCCAACCCGCTGCAATACGTCAATCAGCTGGGCATCGCTGGCCTGTGGTGCTGCCAGCAGCAGGTTAGCGCGCAGCGTCTGGCTGAACAGATGGACGCGCTGCGTGACAACGCTGATGCGTTGACGCAGGCTGGCTTCGTCCCACGCCGCCAGATCAATCCCGTTCAGGCGAATCGTGCCGCGCTGCGCTTCCCAGCCGCGCGTGATCAGCGCCAGCAGGCTGGATTTTCCGCAGCCGGTCGGGCCCAGCAGCGCCAGATGTTCACCGGCTGCTAACGTCAGGGAGAAATTGTGCAGCACCGCTTCTGGCCGCTGCGGATAGCTGAAATCGATCTGTTCCAGCGTCAGGCTGAGGCCGCGCGGCGTCGCAACCGGTTGTGTCGGGAAGTGAATGGCTGGCGGTTGATCGATGATCTCCTGCACGCGCTGCGCCGCGTGCGTCACCTGCGCCAGTGGCAGAAATGCGCCGGCCACCGGTGCCAGCGCTTCAAACGCGGCCAGCGCGCAAAACACAAACAGGGCAATCAGTGCACCCGGCGTGCTATTGGCGCCGACGCCGCTGGCGGCCAGCCACAGCAGCAGCGTAACGGTACTGCCGGCGATCAACGTAAGCAGGCTCTGCGCCAGCGCCTGCAGCCGGTGTTGCTGCTGCTGCGCCTGTTGCCACGCACGTTCTTCCTGATCCAGCCGCTGTCGCCACAGCGCCGCCGCGCCGTAAATCTGCAGCTCGGCCAGTCCACTGAACCAGTGCGTCAGTTGCAGGCGCCAGCAAGCCTGGTAACGGGCAATATGCGCGCCGGTGCGCGCGCCGAGTCGCCAGAACAGCGGGGGCATCAGCAGCAGCGTCAGCAACATAATCGCCCCGAGCAGCAGCGCCAGTCGCATATCGAGTAGCGCCAGGCCACAGGTCACCACCACAACCACCACCGCCGCACCCAGCAGTGGAGAAATAACGCGTAAATAGAGATGGTCGAGAGTATCGACATCGCTGACAAAGCGGTTCAGCAGTTCGCCGTGACGAAAGCGCGCCAGCTGCGCCGGTGCCAGCGCCATCAGCCGGCTGAAGGTAAAGACGCGCAGGTGTTGCAGCACGCGGAAAGTGGCGTCGTGGCTGACCAGCCGTTCAAAATAGCGCGCGGCGGTGCGGGTGATTGCCGCGCCACGCACGCCGGCTGCGGGCAGCATGTAATTGAAGCTGTACAGACCGGCGACGCCAGCCAGCGAGGAGGCAGCAAGAAACCAGCCGGACAGCGTCAGCAAGCCGATGCTGGCGAGCAGCGTGACAATCGCCAGCACCACGCCAAGACCTAATCGCCACGGATGGCGGCGATACAGGCGCAGGAAAGGCAGTAACGTGCGCATCAGGCAATCTCCTTCTGACGATGCTGCGCCAGCTCGCGCAGCGGGCCGGCTTCTGCGATCAGCTGTTGCCAGTGGCCCTGCTGCACCAGTTGTCCGGCCTGCATCACCCACACTTCATCCCACTGGTCGAGAGCGTGCAGCTGATGGGTAATCATTAACGTAGTTTGCTGCTGTGCGGCCTGCTGTAGTGCGCCCATCACGTGCTGCTCGCTCTGGCTGTCGAGCCCGGATCCCGGTTCGTCCAGCAGCAGCAGGCGAGCCGGTTTCAGCAGCGCCCGCGCAACGGCGATGCGCTGTGCCTGCCCAACGGACAGGCCGATGCCGCCATCGCCAACTGGCGTATCCAGCCCCTGCGGCAGACGCGATAAAAATTCGCTGACGCCAGCGCGCTGCAGCACGGCGGTCAGCGTGGCCTCGTCCACCGGCGTGTCAGTGAGCTGGAGATTGTCACGCAGCGTCGCCGCCGGCAGCTGCGGATTTTGTCCTACCCAGGCCAGCTGCTGCTGCCAGCTGCTGCGGCTGATGTCGCGCAGTTCCTGGCCGTTAATGCACAGTGAACCCTGATAGGGCAGAAAACCGAGCAGGACATTCATCAGCGCACTTTTTCCGGCCCCGCTTTGTCCGACCAGCGCCACGCGCTGACCGGGAGTAAGGCTGAAATTCAGCGGCTGTGACAGCGCCTCGCCGTTGGCGGTCATGATCACCAGATCCTGCGCCCGTAGGGAGAGTGGCGCGTCAGCATCCAGCGTCTGCGTGGCCGCCTGCGGCGCGCGCTGGGGCGTTTCGCGCAGGAAGGTATCCAGCGCGTCTGCGCCGCCCACCGCCTGCGCTTTGGCATGGTAAAAGGTGCCAAGATCGCGCAGCGGCTGGAAAAATTCGGGGGCAAGAATCAGCGCGAGGAAACCGGCGAACAGCGTCACGCCGGTGTCGTAGTGGCCAAAATTGAGTTCACCCAGGTACGAGAAGCCGAAATAGACCGCGACCACGGCAATCGCCAGCGAGGCGAAAAACTCCAGCACCGCAGAGGAGAGAAAGGCGAGGCGCAGCACTTCCATGGTGCGCTGACGAAAATCCTGCGTAGTGGCGGCAATCGCCTGCTGCTCAGCGTCCGCGCGGTGAAACAGGCGCAGCGTTTCGCGTCCGCGCAGCCGGTCATAGAAATCGCCGCTCAGACGCGCCAGCGCGAGAAAATTACGCCGATTGGCATCGGCCGCTCCCATGCCGACCAGCGCCATAAACAGCGGAATCAGCGGTGCGGTCGCCAGCAGAATCAGTCCGGCGGCCCAGTTAATCGGGAAAATGGCGATCAGGATGGCGCAGGGCACAAAAACCGCCAGCGACATCTGCGGCAGATAGCGCGCGTAATATTCCTGCATCTCTTCGATCTGTTCCAGCAGCAGCGTCGCCCAGCTCCCGGCCGGTTTGCCCTGAATCCAGGCCGGACCGAGCGCGTTCAGCCGGTCCAGCACCTGTTGCCGCAGCGCACGGCGAATCGCCACGCCGGCCCTGAAGCCGGCCATCTCACGACCGTAGTGCAGCGCGGCGCGCAGTGCGAAGCACAGCAGTAGTAACAGGAAATCACTCACCAGTTCAGCGCGGGGTTGCTGTTCCACCAGCAGTTTTTGCAGCAGGGAGGCCAGTAGCCAGGCCTGGGCGATGAGAATTAACGCCGCAGCAAAACCTGCCAGCGAGGCCAGTCGCAGGCTGCGTGCGCCATGATGACGTTGCTGGCGTAACCAGCGCAGCAGTTCGTGTTGCCGTGATTTGTTCATGCGAAGCCGTTTGATCACCGTGACGAGAGGCAAAATCCGACGCTAAATGCCGGACAGACGGGTGGCAGAACTGTAGCACGCAGGCGATAAAAAAGGCGACCAAAAGTGGCCGCCTCAGTGCAATTATGATCAGATAATTAACAACTTACTTATCGTTTTTAACCAGACCATCCAGATAACGTTCCGCATCCAGCGCGGCCATACAGCCGGTACCGGCAGAGGTAATGGCCTGACGATAGATGTGGTCCATCACGTCACCGGCAGCGAACACGCCCGGCACGCTGGTCTGCGTCGCGTTGCCCTGCAGGCCGGACTGCACTTTGATATAGCCGTTTTCCAGATCCAGCTGCCCATCAAAAATCGCCGTGTTCGGACTATGACCGATGGCGACAAACAGGCCCGCCACTTCCAGCGAGACCGGGGCTTCACCTTTGGTTGACGAAAGTTTCAACCCGGTGACACCCATCTGATCGCCTACCACCTCGTCCAGCGCGCGGTCAGTGTGCAGCACGATGTTGCCGTTACGCACTTTCTCCATCAGGCGGTCAATCAGGATTTTCTCAGCGCGGAAGCTGTCACGACGGTGAATCAGGTGCACTTCGGAAGCGATGTTGGCCAGATAGAGCGCCTCTTCAACGGCCGTGTTACCGCCGCCAATAACCGCGACTTTTTGGTTACGATAGAAGAAACCATCACAGGTGGCGCAGGCCGAAACCCCTTTGCCTTTGAATGCCTCTTCTGACGGCAGGCCAAGGTAGCGCGCTGAAGCACCGGTCGCGATGATCAGCGCATCCGCCGTGTATTCGCCGCTGTCGCCGGTCAGGCGGAACGGACGGTTCTGCAAATCAACCGTGTGAATATGGTCAAAGATGATTTCGGTGTTGAACTTCTCAGCATGCTCCTGCATGCGTTCCATCAGCGCAGGGCCGGTCAGATCGTGCGGGTCGCCCGGCCAGTTTTCGACTTCAGTCGTGGTGGTGAGCTGGCCGCCTTTTTCCAGTCCGGTAATCAATACCGGGTTCAGGTTAGCGCGGGCGGCATAAACCGCTGCGGTGTAACCGGCAGGGCCGGAGCCCAGAATGAGCAGCTTACTGTGTTTGGCCGTACTCATGCGTTCCTCAGTGTGTGTCTGACAACATAGTTTTCGATTGTAGGGAAATTACGGTCGCAAAAAAAGGTTTCAGCAATTTTGTTAACAATCACTGCAAGCGGCGTAGACGATGAATGGCAATTCTGCACGCGCGCTGCGCCAAAAGGGGGCATTGCTCGGCAATTTGTGGTGCAGCTGTATAAAAATTCTCATTTAAAAACAGCAACCCAGTACGCTGTCTGGCATCTTGTACTGAATTTGGATGTTTTACTTTGACAATCGCCTGCGCTTTTGCGAAAACATTGTCAGAAGCAGAGAAAATTTAGCGGTTCGAAACAGAATTTCAGCTCTGTTTTGCGCAATTTCGCCAAATAAACTCAGCCTGACATTGGTAATGACGCATGATGTGGACAGACAGCATGCGTCATACGGATGGTCGCGTTACTGCACAGGCTTAAAGACTTCACTTCAGTAAGGCCCTGAACATTGAACGTTTTCAGGGTTTGGCAGGTAAAGGGAAGGAATTAAGAGAGACAATAATAATGGTAGACAACAAGAAACGCCCCGGAAAAGATCTGGATCGGATCGACAGAAATATTCTGAATGAACTGCAGAAAGACGGTCGTATTTCCAACGTTGAGCTTTCAAAACGTGTCGGCCTCTCGCCAACACCTTGTCTTGAACGCGTACGTCGCCTGGAACGTCAGGGTTTCATTCTGGGCTACACCGCGCAGCTGAACCCGCACTATCTCGATGCTTCACTGCTGGTATTCGTTGAGATTACTCTGAATCGCGGCGCGCCAGATGTGTTTGAACAATTTAACGCCGCTGTACAAAAACTTGAGGAAACTCAAGAATGTCACCTCGTTTCCGGTGACTTTGACTACCTGTTGAAAACCCGCGTGCCGGATATGTCCGCCTACCGTAAACTACTGGGTGAGACCTTGCTGCGCCTGCCGGGCGTCAACGACACCCGTACCTACGTGGTGATGGAAGAGGTCAAACAGAGCAATCGTCTGGTGATTAAGACCCGGTAACGCAGGGCAGGTGCAAAGCTTGCAGGATTTCGGTACACTCCTGTGAATTCATACAGGACCAGCGTCAGGCAAGCCTGGCGCTGTTGCCTTCTTAATTTACAGGCACCTGGAGAGTTCTCTTGAGCCAGGAATATACAGAAGACAAAGACGTTTCATTACAACCACTGAGCAGCGGACGTCGGCTGCTGGAAGCGTTGCTCATCCTGGTGGCCTTGTTTGCCATCTATCTGATGGTGTCGCTGGTTAGCTTTAATCCCTCCGATCCCAGCTGGTCACAAACCGCCTGGCACGAGCCGATCCACAATCTGGGCGGCAGCGTGGGCGCATGGCTGGCTGATACCCTGCTGTTTATTTTTGGTGTGATGGCCTACGCCATTCCGCCAGTGATTATTGGTCTGTGCTGGATCACCTTCCGTCAGCGCGATCGCCAGGATTACATCGACTATTTTGCGGTGGGCCTGCGGCTGATTGGCGTGCTGGCGCTGGTGGTGACCACCTGCGGACTGGCTGCGCTGAACGTGGACGATATCTGGTATTTTGCCTCCGGCGGCGTAATTGGCAGCCTGGTGAGCAATGCGATGGCGCCGTGGTTCAGCGGTGCCGGTGGCACGCTGACGCTGCTGTGCGTCTGGGCGGCGGGTATCACGCTTTATACCGGCTGGTCCTGGCTGGCGATTGCCGAGAAGATCGGCAGCGTGGTGATGGGCGTGCTGACCTTTGCCAGCAACCGCTCGCGCCATGATGAACCCTGGCAGGAAGAAGACGACTACGACGAGGCGCACCCCGACGAAGCGGTTCCGCCACTGCGCGCTGCGCCGGCTCAGGACGACGAAGATGACGTACTGCTGGCTAAGCCCCGACAGGTAGCGGAACCTGTGGCTGAAGTCGCCAGCGACGATCCCCTGCTGGCGAAAGCCAGTGCGGCTACCGCGGCTGCGCTGGCCGCCACCAGTGACGCCGCACGTCAGGCGCCGGCCGTCGCTGCGCCTGAGCCATCCGCACCGGCGGTAAACGTAGCTCCACAACCTGCGCCGTCACAGCTGGCTGCGGCTGTCCCGGCATCGGCAGCCGTTGCCAGTGCGCCTGCGGCGCCAGCTATTCCGCCAGCAGAACCCACGCCAGCTGCTCCCCCGTTATATCGCTTCGAAGTGCCTGCGTCACCGGCCGCCGACGCCTTCTCGCTTGCTGAAGAAGACGATGGCCCGCGCATGGGTAACTGGCAGAGTGCCGATCAGGCCGCCACACCGCTGAATACGGCAGCCGCTGCCGCACTCGGTTCAGCGACGGCCGCCGCTGCTGCCCGCTCTGCGGCTTACACGCCAGCCTTTGATGTGGTGCCGGAGCGCGATTACAACCCGCAGGTGAAACAGGGCATCGGCCCGGAACTGCCGCGTCCTAACAAGGTTAAGCTGCCAACCCGGCGTGAGCTGGCCTCATACGGTATCAAACTGCCATCGCAACGCATGGCAGAAGAGAAGGCCCGTGAAGAGGCCGACCAGCAGCAGCCAGAAATCAGCGCCAGCTGGCAAGTGCCACAGCCGCACGATGATGATAACGCTGCGCTGCAGGAAGCCCAGTTGCGCGAAGCGTTCCATTCGCAGCAGCAGCAGCGGTACGGCGACAGCTGGCAGCAGCAGCCGGCAGAGGAAGAAGATGAAGAGGCGCTGCAGCAGGCCCAGCTGGCGCAGCAGTTTGCTCAGCAGCAGCAACAGCGTTACAGCCAGCCTGAGCAGGAGAGCGCGGCGGTATTTAATCTGGATACCTCAGCCGCGTTTGATTTCTCTCCGATGAAAGATCTGGTTGATGACACGCCGAGCGAACCGCTGTTTACCATTGCCGCCACGCCAGAGCCGGACGCTCCGGCCCAGTGGCAGCAGCCAGCGGCACCTGAGCCGGCGGTACCCGCATCGCTGAGTGAGGAAACCAGCCCGTGGTCAACGCCAGACGACGAGGTTTACGCCGCGCCGGCTGAAACGCCGAAGCCTGTCGCCCCTGCGCAGGACAGCCTGTTCCACCCCTTCCTGGTACGTCACGAACAGCCGCTGGAGAAACCTTCCACGCCGCTGCCGACGCTGGATCTGCTGACGTCGCCGCCGGCGGAAGAGGAGCCGGTGGATATGTTCGCACTGGAACAGACCGCGCGTCTGGTTGAAGCGCGTCTGGCGGATTACCGCGTGAAAGCCGAAGTGGTGGGTATCTCTCCGGGGCCGGTAATCACCCGCTTTGAGCTGGATCTGGCGCCGGGCGTCAAGGCGGCACGTATTTCTAACCTGTCGCGTGACCTGGCACGTTCGCTCTCTGCCGTTGCGGTGCGTGTGGTTGAGGTGATTCCGGGCAAGCCTTATGTCGGCCTCGAACTCCCCAATAAACATCGTCAGACCGTCTATCTGCGTGAGGTGCTGGACTGCGATAAGTTCCGCGACAACCCTTCGCCGCTGTCGGTGGTGCTGGGTAAAGATATTTCTGGTCAGCCCGTGGTGGCCGATCTGGCGAAGATGCCGCACCTGCTGGTGGCCGGTACCACCGGTTCCGGTAAGTCGGTTGGCGTCAACACCATGATCATCAGCATGCTGTATAAAGCCACGCCGGAAGAAGTGCGCTTTATCATGATCGACCCGAAAATGCTCGAGCTGTCAGTGTATGAGGGCATTCCCCATCTGCTGACGGAAGTGGTCACCGACATGAAAGACGCGGCCAACGCGCTGCGCTGGAGTGTGGTCGAAATGGAGCGCCGCTATAAGCTGATGTCTGCGCTGGGCGTGCGTAATCTGGCTGGCTATAACGAGAAGATCGAGCAGGCGGCCGCTATGGGCCGGCCAATTCCGGACCCGTTCTGGAAACCGGGCGACAGCATGGACACCACCCCGCCGGTGCTGGAAAAACTGCCGTACATTGTGGTGTTGGTTGATGAGTTCGCTGACCTGATGATGGCGGTGGGCAAGAAGGTCGAAGAGCTAATCGCGCGCCTGGCACAGAAAGCCCGTGCGGCAGGTATTCACCTGGTGCTGGCTACCCAGCGTCCGTCGGTGGATGTGATTACCGGCCTGATTAAAGCCAACATTCCGACGCGTATCGCCTTTACCGTATCCAGTAAAATTGACTCGCGTACCATTCTCGATCAGGGCGGTGCGGAATCCCTGCTGGGTATGGGTGACATGCTTTACATGCCACCTAACTCCTCCATGCCGGTACGTGTTCACGGCGCCTTTGTGCGTGACCAGGAAGTGCATGCAGTCGTGCAGGACTGGAAAGCGCGTGGGCGACCGCAGTACATCGACAGCATTACCGCCGGTGAAGAGAGTGAAAGCGGTGCTGGCGGCCTAGACGGCGATGAAGAGCTGGATCCGCTGTTTGACCAGGCGGTGGCGTTCGTGGTGGAGAAACGCCGCGCGTCGATCTCCGGCGTGCAGCGCCAGTTCCGTATTGGCTACAACCGCGCGGCGCGGATTATCGAACAGATGGAGGCGCAGGGCATTGTCTCGGAGCCAGGCCACAACGGTAACCGTGAAGTGCTGTCACCGCCACCTCACGAAATGTAAGACTTTTCTCCGCAGTGTTATGCCGGGCCAGTGTAAACTGGCCCGTTGTTTATCTGTGGTCCGATCCCCATATCATTGGGAGCTTTCGGCTTTTTCTCCTGTCGAACTGACGGAGCGGCGACTACGGTTAATGCAGTAAGTGTCAGGAAACCATGAATAAGGAATCGTATCAGATGAAATTTCGCGTTATTGCCTGTGGCCTGCTGGCCGGTTTTGTTGCTTCTTCTGCCCTGGCGGATGCTTCCAGCGATCTGCAGCAGCGCCTTAATAAAGTGAACAGCTTCCATGCCAGCTTCAGTCAGAAGGTGACTGACGGTAGCGGCGCAAATGTGCAGGACGGCGAAGGCGAACTGTGGGTAAAACGTCCGAGCCTGTTTAACTGGCACATGACTGCACCGGACGAAAGCGTGATTATCTCCGACGGTAAAAATCTGTGGTTCTATAATCCTTTTGTGGAACAGGCGAGCGTAAGCCTGCTGCAGAATGCCACCAGCAACACGCCGTTTATGCTGATTGCGCGTAACCAGCCCTCTGACTGGCAGCAGTACAACATTAAGCAGCAGGGTGATAATTTTGAGCTGACGCCTAAAAGCAGCGATGGCAACCTGAAACAGTTCACCATCAATGTCACTTCCGCAGGCACCATCAATCAGTTCAGCGCGATCGAGCAGGATGGACAGCGCAGCAACTATCAGCTGAAGAGCCAGAAAAACGGCGCTATCAGCCCGGATAAATTCACCTTTACGCCGCCAAAAGGGGTAACGGTGGACGATCAACGTCAGTGAGGTGAGGGTGAGTAACCTGTCGCTGGATTTTGCACCGTCAAATGAGTTCAGACCGCTGGCTGCGCGTATGCGGCCAGCGACGCTGCAGCAATATATTGGTCAGCAGCATCTGCTCGCGGCCGGTAAGCCGTTGCCGCGCGCTATTGAGGCGGGTCAGCTGCACTCCATGATCTTATGGGGACCGCCGGGGACCGGTAAAACCACGCTGGCGGAGATTATCGCGCATTACGGCAAAGCCGACGTCGAACGCATTTCAGCGGTGACTTCCGGCGTTAAAGAGATCCGCGAGGCCATTGAGCGCGCGCGGCAGAATCGCCAGGTGGGGCGTCGCACTATTCTGTTTGTTGATGAGGTGCATCGTTTCAATAAGAGCCAGCAGGATGCGTTTTTGCCACACATTGAAGACGGCACCATCACCTTCATTGGCGCAACCACGGAAAATCCCTCCTTTGAACTGAACTCGGCACTGCTGTCGCGCGCCCGCGTTTATCTGCTTAAATCGCTGACCAGCGCGGATATCGAACAGGTGCTGGATCAGGCGATGCAGGATAAAACGCGCGGTTACGGCGACAGCGATATTCTGTTACCGGACAATACCCGGCGCATGATCGCTGAACTGGTCAATGGTGATGCACGACGCGCACTGAATACGCTGGAAATGATGGCCGATATGGCTGAGCTCAATGCGCAGGGACAGCGGGAGCTAACGCCTCAGCTGCTGAATGAAGTGTCGGGTGAACGCGCGGCGCGTTTCGATAACAAAGGCGACCGCTTTTACGATCTCATCTCGGCACTGCACAAATCGGTTCGTGGTTCAGCCCCGGATGCGGCGCTTTACTGGTACGCGCGCATCATCACTGCCGGTGGCGATCCGCTCTACGTGGCGCGGCGGCTGCTGGCGATTGCTTCGGAAGATGTCGGTAATGCCGATCCGCGCGCCATGCAGGTAGCAATTGCCGCGTGGGACTGTTTTACCCGCGTCGGGCCTGCGGAAGGGGAACGTGCAATTGCCCAGGCAATTGTTTATCTGGCCTGTGCGCCAAAAAGCAATGCTGTTTATACCGCCTTCAAAGCGGCGATGCGTGATGCGCGTGAGTTCCCGGATTACGATGTGCCGGAACATCTGCGTAATGCACCGACGAAGCTGATGAAAGAGATGGGCCTCGGCAAAGAGTACCGTTACGCGCATGACGAACCCAATGCCTATGCGGCCGGCGAGGTGTTTTTCCCGCCGGAAATGGCGCAGACGCGCTACTATCAACCCACCAATCGTGGCCTTGAAAGCAAGATCGGTGAAAAACTCGCCTGGCTTGCTGAACAGGATCAAAATAGCCCGATAAAACGCTACCGCTGATAAACGCGTTACGGTAAGGTGAGCAAGGATTTCAATGCATTCCGGTGGAATGCATCCCTCCATTCGTTCAATCAACCTTTTATTACACAGGATAAGCATGCTCGATCCCAATCTGCTGCGTAATGAGCCAGACGCAGTCGCAGAAAAACTGGCACGCCGGGGATTTAAACTGGATGTGGATACGCTGCGCTCCCTCGAAGAGCGTCGTAAGGTTTTGCAGGTAGAAACTGAAAACCTGCAGGCTGAGCGTAACTCCCGCTCCAAATCCATCGGTCAGGCCAAAGCACGTGGGGAAGATATCGAGCCGCTGCGTCAGGAAGTGAACGCGCTGGGCGAACGCCTGGATGCGGCGAAAGCAGAGCTGGATACCCTGCAGAACGAAATTCGTGACTTTGCGCTTGCGCTGCCTAACCTGCCGGCCGACGAAGTGCCGCTGGGTAAAGATGATAGCGAAAACCAGGAAGTGAGCCGCTGGGGCCAGCCGCGCCAGTTCGATTTCCCGGTGAAAGATCATGTTGAGCTGGGTGAAGCGGTCAAAGGGCTGGATTTCGCCTCGGCGGTGAAACTGACCGGTTCGCGCTTTATCGTGATGCAGGGCCAGATTGCCTGTCTGCATCGCGCGCTGAGCCAGTTCATGATCGATCTGCACAGCCAGCAGCACGGTTATCTGGAAACTTACGTGCCGTATCTGGTGAACCACGAGACGCTGTACGGTACCGGTCAGTTACCAAAATTTGGTGAGGATCTGTTCCATACCAAACCGCTGGGCGAAGAAGCAGGCAGCAGCAACTATGCGCTGATCCCGACCGCCGAAGTGCCGCTGACTAACCTGGTGCGCGATGAGATCGTTGAAGAGGAATCTCTGCCGATCAAACTCACTGCCCACACGCCTTGCTTCCGTTCCGAAGCCGGTTCTTACGGCCGCGACACGCGCGGTTTGATCCGTATGCACCAGTTCGACAAAGTGGAGATGGTCCAGATCGTCGCACCGGAAAACTCCATGGACGCGCTGGAAGAGCTGGTCGGCCATGCAGAAAAAGTGCTGCAGTTGCTGAACCTGCCGTACCGTAAAGTGCTGCTGTGCACGGGTGACATGGGCTTCGGCTCAGCCAAAACCTATGACCTAGAAGTCTGGCTGCCGGCGCAGGACACCTACCGTGAAATCTCCTCCTGCTCGAATATGTGGGATTTCCAGGCGCGCCGCATGCAGGCTCGCTGCCGCAGCAAAACGGACAAAAAACCGCGTCTGGTGCACACGCTGAATGGTTCAGGCCTGGCGGTGGGGCGTACGCTGGTGGCCGTGCTGGAAAACTATCAGCAGGCGGATGGTCGCATTACAGTGCCGGACGTGCTGCGCCCGTATATGGGCGGGCTGGAATATATCGGCTAACTGGCATTCATGCACTAACCCGGCTCAGGCCGGGTTTTTTTATTTCTTAAGCGCGTCAGCCATTATTTTTTAACCAGAATTAATCAGAAATAAACGTTATCGTCATCGTTGCGCGTCAAACCATCAAAAATGTATAAATTCATGTAGATAGATTCAGATATAAGACCTTTCTCAAGCCCTGTAACCCGCTGAAGATAAAAATAATAAATTGTTCAGCAGCAAAATGTGCGGCGCTGTTTTTTTGCACATTGACTTTGCCATCGCCAATGGCAAACTGCGCGCAAATCTGTTCATTTCTTTTGGTTTTATTCCCTATGTCAACCTGGTCGCGCCCCGTCCTGCTGCTGCTTTGCGGCTTAATGCTGATGACGGTGTCTATTGCTGTGCTTAATACGCTGGTGCCGCTGTGGCTCACTCACGATCAACTGCCGACCTGGCAGGTGGGCATGGCGAGCTCTGCTTATTACACCGGCAACTTACTGGGCACTTTGCTGGCGGGCTGGTTGATTAATCGCTATGGCTTTAATCGCTGCTTTTACCTTGCCAGCGTACTGTTTGCGCTGGCAACCATGGGCATGGTGCTGCTGGACGGCTTTTACAGCTGGACGCTGCTGCGCTTCACCGCGGGCGTAGGCTGTGCACTGATTTGGGTGGTGGTTGAGAGTGCACTATTGTGCAGCGGTACCGTGCGCAATCGCGGTCAGCTGCTGGCCGCTTACATGATCATCTACTATCTTGGCACCGTTGCCGGTCAGCTGCTGGTGAGCCGTGTCTCGACAGAACTGCTGCACGTCATTCCCTGGGTGAGCGCGCTGATCGTCTGTGCCGTGCTGCCCGTGGTGTTTGTGCAGGTCAACGCCGGTGCGGCTACTGAAGAAGCCTCAACCGGGCGTATCTGGAGCATGCTGCGCCGCCGCAGTTCGCGTTTGGGTATCAACGGCTGCATTATTTCCGGTATCGTGCTCGGTTCGCTCTACGGCCTGATGCCGCTTTATCTTTCGCATCAGGGTATGAGCGATGCCACCGTGGGTTACTGGATGGCGCTGCTGGTCAGTGCCGGGATTGTCGGTCAGTGGCCGGTAGGACGTCTTGCCGACCGCTTTGGTCGCCTGATGGTGCTGCGCGTGCAGGTGTTCGTGGTGATTCTGGGTGCGATTGCTATGCTGAGCGGAACGGCAATGGCACCGGCACTGTTTGTGCTGGGGCTGGCTGGCTTTACGCTTTATCCGGTGGCCATGTCCTGGGCGTGTGAAACGGTGGCGCATCATGAACTGGTGGCGATGAATCAGGCGCTGCTGTTCAGTTATACCGTTGGCAGTCTGGTCGGGCCGGGGATGACCGCGATGCTGATGCAGAACTATTCCGATCGCCTGCTGTTTGTGATGATTGCGGTGGTGGCGCTGGTCTATCTGGTGATGCTGTTGCGTAAAGCCGATCAGCATGCAACACCGGTGGCGCATGCCTGATGGCAGTGCTTAAACGGGACATTCGCAACCTGTCGCAAATGTCCCGGCGGTAACGCCTCTGTTTCTTGCCGGCGAGGCTTTAGCTACAGTCCAACCGTCTTAATACATGACGTTATGGCCGTAACCGGTAAGAATATTCTTCACCCGCTCCATAGTCTCTTTCGTTGGCGGCTTCACGCCTTCCAGCTTGTACTCTTCACCCATCGCAATCCATTTATGCTTGCCGAGTTCGTGATAAGGCAGCAGCTCAATCTTCTCAATGTTACTCATGTCTTTAGTAAATTCACCGAGGCGATGCACCGAATCGTCATCGTCCGAATAACCCGGCACTACCACATAGCGAATCCAGGTCCTTTTACCGCGCTTTTGCAGATAGCGGGCGAAGTCCAGCGTGCGGTGGTTTGACACGCCGACCAGAATTTCATGGATATCATCATTGATTTGCTTGAGGTCGAGCATCACCAGATCGGTTGCATCGAGCAGTTCATCGATCACCGGATCGTAACGGCGCACAAAGCCGTTGGTGTCGAGGCAGGTATGGATGCCCTCGGCCTGGCAGGCGCGAAACCAGTCGCGCACAAATTCAGCCTGCAGAATGGCTTCACCGCCGGATGCTGTCACGCCGCCACCAGACGCATTCATAAAGTGGCGATACGACAGCACATCCCTCATCAGCTCATCGACGGTGATCTCCTTACCGCCGTGAGTGTCCCAGGTATCGCGGTTGTGGCAGTACAGGCAGCGCATCAGGCAGCCCTGGAAGAAGGTGATAAAACGGATGCCGGGACCGTCAACGGTGCCGCAGGATTCAAACGAGTGGATACGACCGATGGTTGACATTGCGATGTATTCTCCGGTTCAGCCTGGCGCGCAGGCGGCACAATCTGTGTTGTGCTCTGAGGATGTAAGTCGGTTTTGCCAGACTGCCTGCAAAAGCAGACTGGCAAAACTGGCTTGTGGAGAAAAGGCTCCCGCAGGAGCCTTTCGATTACAATGAGGAGGATTACAGCGACTGAGTAAAGGTACGGGTAATCACATCCTGCTGCTGCTCTTTCGTCAGCGAGTTGAAACGTACGGCATAACCGGAAACGCGGATGGTCAGCTGTGGATATTTCTCAGGGTGCTCCATGGCATCCAGCAGCATTTCACGGTTCATGACGTTAACGTTCAGGTGCTGGCCGCCCTCGATACTGGCTTCGTGGTGGAAGTAACCATCCATCAGGCCAGCAAGGTTGGTTTTACGCACGTTATCATCTTTGCCCAGCGCATTCGGTACGATAGAGAAGGTATAAGAGATACCGTCTTTGGCGTAGGCAAATGGCAGTTTGGCCACGGAAGTCAGTGAAGCGACAGCACCTTTCTGGTCACGGCCATGCATTGGGTTGGCACCTGGTCCAAATGGCGCACCGGAGCGGCGACCATCCGGGGTGTTACCGGTTTTCTTACCGTATACCACGTTGGAGGTGATGGTCAGTACCGACTGCGTTGGCACCGCATTACGGTAGGTCTGCAGTTTCTGAATTTTCTTCATGAAACGTTCGACCAGGTCACAGGCCAGGTCATCCACGCGCGGGTCGTTGTTACCGAACTGCGGATATTCACCTTCAATTTCGAAGTCAACTGCCAGACCATCGGCGTCACGGACCGGTTTCACTTTGGCATATTTAATCGCTGAAAGTGAGTCCGCGGCGACAGACAGGCCTGCGATACCACACGCCATGGTACGATAAACGTCACGGTCGTGCAGTGCCATCAGCGCGGCTTCATAACTGTACTTATCATGCATGTAGTGGATGATGTTGAGTGACGTGACGTACTGTTTTGCCAGCCAGTCCATGAAGTGGTCCAGACGCGCCATCACGGTGTCATAATCCAGCACATCATCAGTGATTGGCGCTTCTTTCGGGCCGACCTGCATTTTCAGCTTCTCGTCCACACCGCCGTTGATTGCGTACAGCAGTGTTTTAGCCAGGTTGGCACGTGCGCCGAAGAACTGCATTTGTTTACCGACAATCATCGGGCTCACGCAGCAGGCGATGGCGTAGTCATCATTGTCAAAGTCCGGACGCATCAGGTCATCGTTCTCATACTGCAGCGATGAGGTGTCGATGGAGACTTTTGCCGCATACTTTTTGAAGTTAACCGGCAGTTTCTCAGACCACAGGATGGTCATGTTTGGTTCCGGTGATGGACCCATGGTGTACAGCGTGTTCAGGAAGCGGAAGGTGCTTTTCGTCACCAGCGTACGACCGTCAACGCCCATACCAGCCAGTGATTCAGTGGCCCAGATTGGGTCGCCAGAGAACAGCTCATCGTATTCCGGCGTACGCAGGAAGCGCACCATACGCAGTTTCATCACCAGATGGTCAATCAGTTCCTGTGCCTGCTCTTCGCTCAGTTTACCGGCTTTGATATCGCGCTCGATGTAAACGTCGAGGAAGGTGGACACGCGACCAAACGACATCGCGGCACCGTTCTGTGATTTCACTGCTGCGAGGTAACCGAAGTAGGTCCACTGTATTGCTTCCTGCGCGGTGGTGGCTGGCAGGGAGATATCAAAGCCATATTTGGCGGCCATCTCTTTGATCTGGCCCAGTGCGCGGTGCTGTTCAGAAATCTCTTCACGCAGGCGAATGGTGGCTTCGAGATCAACACCATTTTCCATGTCACTCTGCAGTGAGTTGAACTGAGCCACTTTGTCTTTCATCAGGAAGTCGATGCCGTACAGCGCGACGCGACGGTAGTCACCAATAATACGACCGCGGCCGTATGCATCTGGCAGACCGGTCAGCACGCCGGATTTACGGCAGCGCAGGATATCCGGGGTGTAAACGTCAAACACGCCCTGGTTGTGGGTTTTGCGGTAATCGGTGAAAACTTTCTTCAGCGCCGGGTCCAGCTCTCGGCCGTAAACTTTACAGGAGCCTTCCACCATTTTAATGCCGCCAAACGGGATAATGGCGCGTTTCAGCGGGGCTTCAGTCTGCAGACCAACGATGGTTTCCAGCGATTTGTTAATATAGCCCGCATCGTGTGAGGTGATGGTAGACGCTAAATCAGTGTCGAAATCAACCGGTGCATGGGTACGGTTTTCAATTTTGATGCCTTCCAGCACGCTGTCCCACAGTTTGGTGGTGGCTGGCGTCGCGCCGGCGAGGAATGCTTCGTCACCTTCATACGGCGTGTAGTTTTTTTGGATGAAGTCACGGACGTTGACGCTGTTCTGCCATTCACCGGCGCTAAATCCTTCCCAGGCTGACGCCATTTTTTCATTCAGTTCGGACATGATATACCTGCCTTATTTAGGGAGACTGTAACGTATGGCGCGCTGCTCAGCACGCCCGTACTTAATGACTCAGTGCGCGGACTCACCGTCGCGCAGATAGATAACCCAATAGGTCAACCCGACTAACAGACCGCCGCCAATGATGTTGCCGATGGTCACGGGAATCAGGTTATTAACAATAAAATCGCCAATGCCCAGTGCAGGAAATTGCGCCGCGCTGGCACCGGTCATCTGCCAGAATTCCGGGCTGGCAAAATCGCGAATCATAATGGCCATCGGGATCAGGAACATATTGGCGATGCTGTGCTCAAAGCCGCTGGCTACAAACATCGCAACCGGTAAAATCATCGCTACCATTTTGTCGAGCAGGCTACGGCCGGAGTAGCTCATCCACACCGCCAGACACACCATCAGGTTAGCCAGTGTACCGAGGCTTATCGCTTCGATAAACGTATGATGCATTTTGTGGTCGGCGGTCTGTAAGACATTCAATCCCCATGCGCCATTAGCAACCATATGCTCACCGGCCAGCCAAATCAGCGCCACAAAAAACAGCGCGCCGCACAGGTTGCCAACGTAGACATTGAGCCAGTGACGACCCAGTTGCAGCCAGGTAATGCGTCCGCTGGCTTTTGCCACCACGATCAGCACCGTTGAAGTAAACAAATCAGCGCCGCAGACCACAACCAGCATCAAACCCAGTGAGAAGCAGATGCCACCGATCAATTTGGCCATGCCGTACGGCATAGTGCCGCTGCCGGTGGTGGCGGTGATATAAAACACAAAGGCAATGGAAATAAAGACGCCAGCAGTGATAGCCAGAAAGAAGGTGGTTAAGGGATGTTTCGTCGCTTTATAGACACCGGCATCTTCTGCGACTTTTGCCATCGCCGCCGGTAATAATGAATTAAAAGGGTTGTCAGCTTTCACACTAACGCTCTCCAGAAATTGTCTGTAAAGATACTAACAAAGGAGTATAGGTCAGGAGTTGATGTGGATCATATTTGCCGAAACGGCAGGGTTAAGCAAAGCGGCAAAACGAGCAAAAAATCAATTAAGGCATTGAAAGTTAATAAATAAATAATTTTTAATTTATGCAAAATAAGTTGAAGGTGCGGCTGGCTTAAGAGCTATTTTGTTAAATGCTGTTTATCAATGATAGTGAATTGTTATTTATTATTTTCTGCGCCCGATGAATTTTCAGCGGCATAAAAAAAGGCACTGGATACTGCCAGTGCCCGTTAATTTTCAGTCTAATTCGACACAGACAAAATGCGCCGATTTATTTCGCAGACCAGTAACGACGTTTTGCCGCCTGTAATTTTTCATACGCGGCCAGCAGTGCCTGATGCGCCGGGAACGCGTGCAGATCGCGGTCAACCACCTGCAGACCGTAGAACGGTGCCTCACCGCTGATGGCAGCCGAAGCGGCGTCGACGGCGGCTTCGCCATACATGCGCACAAACGCGCGATGATACTGCAGCGGATCGCGATCTTCTTCCATCGCCAGCAGCAGCAGAGTCTGCAGGCAGCGGTAGTAATTGGCACGCTCAGGGCTGAAGATCGACTGGTTGAACTCCATGGTCCATTCCGTCCAGATCAGCGCCTGATCCAGATCGCCACCGGCCAGCGCCAGCATCGCTTTCAGCTCGCCAATACGCAGCGTGAACCAGCCGTTGTCTTTGCCGGTCGCCAGCCCCAGCAGTTCACGCACGCGGGTGAAGTCATCATGACCTTCTTCATCCAGCTGTTCGATCAGAGCCAGATACTCCTCGGGTTGCCACTGGGTTGCCGGCAGGGACAACAGCGTTTCACGCAGTGATGCACCCATGTTGTTATTCGCCAGCAGCAGGTCTTCGGCTGGGTAAATATCAGACATGCCCGGTACGATAATGCGGCAGGCGTAAACGCCCAGATGTTCGTAGTCGGCGATATACACTTCTTTATCTTCCGCACGGAAGATCGCCATAAGCGTATCGAACTCTTCATGGGTGGTGCCGGCGAAGCTCCAGTCGACAAAGGGATAGTCGGCATCGTCTTTGAACATATCCCAGGAGATCAGACCGCTGGAATCAATGAAGTGGGTTTCAAGGTTAGCGTGTTCAGCCACTTCTTCATCATCGAAGGTGGGCGGGGTAAACACGTCGAGATCTTTCAGGCCGCGACCCTGCAGCAGTTCGGTGACGGTACGTTCCAGCGCGACACCAAAGTCCGGATGGGCGCCAAAAGAGGCAAAACAGGTGCCGTTAGCCGGGTTGAACAGCACCACACAGATCACCGGATAGTTGCCGCCCAGCGAAGCGTCGTAGGAGAAAATCGGGAAACCTTCTGCTTCAAGACGATTGATAGCCTCCACCACGCCAGGATAGCGCTGCATCACCGCTTCAGGAATTTCCGGCAGGCTGATGGATTCCGCAATAATGCGGTTTTTAATATGGCGCTCAAACACTTCGGATAAGCCCTGTACGCGCGCTTCATTGGCGGTGTTGCCAGCGGACATGCCGTTAGACACATACAGGTTGCCGATGATGTTCATCGGAATATAAACAGTTTGCTGATCGGACTGGCGGGTAAATGGCAGGCCGCAGATACCGCGATCGGCATTACCAGACTGCAGATCCACCAGATCGGACGCGCTCAGGCTCTGTTCCGGATCGTAAAACTTACGCAGGCGCGCATCCAGAATGCCTTCCGGCAGGCTGTCATCGTCGGTTAGCGAGAACCATTTCTCGTTCGGGTAGTGCACGAAGTCGCCGTTAGCGATGGTTTCGCCCAGCCAGAAATCGGCAAAGAAGTAGTTGGTTGAGAGGCGCTCAAAATATTCGCCCAGCGCTGAGGCCAGCGCCGCTTTTTTACTGGCGCCTTTACCGTTAGTAAAACAGAGCGGGCAGTCGCGGTCGCGAATGTGCACAGACCAGACGTGCGGCACCGGGTTCAGCCAGGAAGCTTCTTCAATGTTGAAACCCAGATCCTGCAGTTTCTGCTGGAAGCGTGCGATGGAGTCTTCCAGTGCGGCGTCTTTACCTGGAATAAACGTTTGCGTCATGGTGGCGCTCTCTCAAGTCGATGGTTGGGCGTAAAGCGCGCAATAATACGGGTTTTGCGCCTGCTTCGCTATTGCTCCGCCAAATTTCTCAACGCATTGTTACGGCTTTTTCGCGCTCTGGCAGCTGTCTGATTTTACTTCACCGCGCTGCCTCACAAAATTCCGTGGCTTATTACATTTGTGACATAAGCTGCGGTGGAGCGGGATCTGGAAATGTGATCGCTGCCGGATAAATGATTGCAGCCATCCGGAGGCAATGATAAAACCGATGGGGTATTCATAACCGTTCGATATGACAATGGTGAGGGGAAATGGCGCAGGTTTATAATTTTAGCTCCGGACCGGCAATGCTGCCGGTGGAAGTGCTTCGTCGTGCAGAACAAGAACTGACAAACTGGCATGGCTTAGGCACCTCGGTGATGGAAATCAGTCACCGCAGCAAAGAGTTTATTGAAGTCGCGGAAGCGGCGGAGCAGGATTTTCGCGATCTGCTGAAAATCCCGGCCAACTACAAAGTATTATTCTGCCATGGCGGCGCGCGTGCGCAGTTCGCGGCAATCCCGGGCAACCTGCTGGGCGATGCCAGCCGCGCGGATTACATCGACGGCGGCTACTGGGCGCACAGTGCTATTAAAGAAGCAGAAAAATTCTGCTCGCCGAACGCCATTGACATCAAAACCACCCGTGAGGGTAAACGCGCACTGTTACCGATGCGTGAATGGCAGCTCAGCGATGATGCTGCTTATGTGCATTTCTGCCCGAATGAAACCATCGACGGTATTGCCATCGATGAAGAGCCAGACTTCGGCGATAAAGTGGTGGTGGCCGATCTCTCTTCGACCATCCTGTCCCGCCCACTCGACATCAGCCGCTACGGCGTGATTTATGCCGGCGCGCAGAAAAACATCGGTCCCGCTGGCCTGACGCTGGTGGTGGTGCGTGATGACCTGCTGGGCAAAGCGCAGCGCTGGGTGCCCTCCATTCTCGACTACAAAGTGCTGGCCGAAAACGATTCGATGTTTAACACGCCGCCGACGTTTGCCTGGTATCTCTCCGGCCTGGTGTTCAAATGGCTGAAAGAGAAGGGCGGTGTAGCAGAGATGGACAAGGTTAATCAGGCGAAAGCCGATCTGCTGTACGGCGTGATTGATAGCAGCAGCTTCTACCGTAACGACGTCGCCAGTGAAAACCGTTCCCGGATGAACGTGCCTTTCCAGCTGGCCGATGCTGCGCTGGATAAGGTGTTCCTTGAAGAATCACTGAAGGCGGGCCTGCATGCGCTGAAGGGGCACCGTGTGGTTGGCGGTATGCGTGCCTCGATCTACAATGCGATGCCGCTGGAAGGCGTTAAAGCGCTGACCGAATTCATGGTCGACTTCGAACGTCGTCACGGTTAATTATCTACTTTAGTGCCAGCCTGCCCGGCTGGCATCAGACCCTGTCACTGGACAGGGTCTCGTATTTCTGGAGATTTGGTTTCACATGCAGGACTCCCTGACTTTACAGCCGATTGCCCGCGTTGACGGCACGGTAAACTTACCGGGCTCAAAAAGCGTATCAAACCGCGCCCTGTTACTGGCCGCGCTGGCGAACGGCACCACGCGCCTGACCAACCTGCTCGACAGCGATGATGTTAAACACATGCTTAATGCGCTGCAGGCGCTGGGCGTCAGCTATACCCTGTCAGCCGATCGCACCGTGTGTGAAGTGGTCGGCAATGGTGGACCGCTGCGTGCCGAACAGCCGCTGGAATTGTTCCTGGGCAATGCCGGAACCGCGATGCGTCCGCTGGCGGCAGCACTGTGCCTCGGCGAGCAGTCGGTGGTGCTGACCGGCGAACCGCGCATGAAAGAGCGTCCGATCGGCCATCTGGTCGATGCGTTACGGCAGGGCGGCGCGCGCATTGATTACCTCGAACAGACCGATTATCCGCCGCTGCGTTTGAACGGCGGATTTACCGGCGGCGAAGTCAGTGTCGATGGCAGCGTTTCCAGCCAGTTCCTGACGGCGCTGCTGATGACCGCGCCGCTGGCACAGAACGACACCACGATCACCATTAAAGGCGAGCTGGTTTCCAAACCCTACATTGATATCACTCTGCACCTGATGCGTTGCTTTGGCGTGGACGTTGATAATCAGCACTATCAGCGCTTTGTGGTGAAAGGTCAGCAGCAGTATCAGTCGCCGGGTGATTATCTGGTGGAAGGCGATGCGTCGTCAGCGTCCTATTTCCTTGCCGCTGCGGCAATTCGCGGCGGTACGGTCCGGGTTACCGGCATTGGCCGCAACAGTGTGCAGGGCGACATCCGTTTTGCCGACGTGCTGGAGAAGATGGGAGCGGTGATTGAGTGGGGCGACGATTATATTGCCTGCACGCGCGGTGCGCTGAACGCCATTGATATGGACATGAACCATATTCCGGATGCGGCAATGACAATCGCTACCACCGCGCTGTTTGCCGAAGGCACCACGCTGATGCGCAACATCTATAACTGGCGCGTAAAGGAGACCGATCGCCTGGCGGCCATGGCGACCGAGTTGCGTAAAGTCGGGGCGGAAGTGGAAGAGGGGCACGATTTTATTCGGGTCACACCGCCTGCGCAGCTACAGCACGCCGATATCGGCACGTACAACGATCATCGTATGGCGATGTGTTTCTCGCTGGTTGCGCTGTCTGACACGCCGGTAACCATTCTCGATCCCGGCTGCACGGCAAAAACCTTCCCGGATTACTTCCAGCAGCTGGCAAAAATCAGCCACACATCCTAATCCACCCGCCCGGCACCGCTGTGCCGGGCTTCTGAACCCTCTGCTGGCCTCACTGGCGGGAAATTGTTCTGAAACTGTCGAAATTTCTGGCGCTGTCTACGCTAAAGGGTAACCAAGCGGACGCGGGCAGCGTATAATGCCGCGCAATCCAGACAGCCAAGAAGGCTGATCATCAGCACGCAGCAACAGGAGAGAACAATGACGGCAATCGCCCCGGTAATTACCATTGATGGCCCAAGCGGCGCGGGTAAAGGGACTTTATGTAAAGCGATGGCGGAGTCGTTGCAGTGGCACCTGCTGGATTCAGGGGCTATTTATCGCGTACTGGCTCTGGCCGCGCTGCATCATCAGGTGGATATCGAGTCGGAAGAAGCGCTGGTGCCCATGGCGGCGCACCTTGACGTGCGTTTTCTGTCGGTAGACGGTGAAATGCAGGTAGTGCTGGAAGGTGAGGATGTCACCGGCGAAATCCGCACCCAGGAAGTGAGCAATACGGCGTCGCGCGTGGCGGCATTTCCGCGCGTGCGTGAAGCCTTGCTGCGCCGACAGCGTGCTTTCCGCGAGGAGCCGGGTTTAATCGCCGATGGACGTGATATGGGCACCGTGGTTTTCCCGGACGCGCCCGTTAAAATTTTCCTCGATGCCAGCTCCGAAGAGCGTGCGCATCGCCGTATGCTACAGTTGCAGGAAAAGGGCTTTAGTGTTAACTTTGATCGCCTTTTATCCGAGATAAAGGAACGCGACGACCGCGATCGTAACCGCGCCATCGCGCCTTTAGTGCCAGCCGCTGATGCTCTGGTGCTGGATTCAACCAGCATGACCATTGAACAAGTGATTGAAAAGGCACTAGATTATGCCCGCCAGAAGCTGGGCATTTAATCTTTTCGGCGACCGAATTGTAGTAACCCTGTGCCAGGGAAGCGGTGCAGGGCATGTGAAACAACCCCATCCGACAATGACGTCAGGTGGACGTTAAATTGAAGAATCCTAAGATTATCAATATGACTGAATCTTTTGCTCAACTCTTTGAAGAGTCCCTGAAAGAAATCGAAACCCGTCCGGGTTCCATCGTTCGTGGCGTCGTTGTTGCTATCGACAAAGACGTCGTGCTGGTTGATGCGGGTCTGAAATCTGAATCTGCTATCCCTGCAGAACAGTTCAAGAACGCAGCCGGCGAACTGGAAATCCAGGTGGGCGACGAAGTTGACGTTGCTCTGGATGCAGTAGAAGACGGCTTCGGTGAAACCCTGCTGTCCCGTGAGAAAGCTAAACGTCACGAAGCTTGGATCACGCTGGAAAAAGCTTACGAAGACGCTGAAACTGTTACCGGTGTTATCAACGGCAAAGTTAAAGGTGGCTTCACAGTTGAGCTGAACGGTATTCGTGCGTTCCTGCCAGGTTCACTGGTTGACGTTCGTCCGGTCCGCGACACTCTGCACCTGGAAGGCAAAGAGCTTGAATTCAAAGTAATCAAGCTTGATCAGAAGCGTAACAACGTCGTGGTTTCTCGCCGCGCGGTTATCGAATCTGAAAACAGCGCTGAGCGCGATCAGCTGCTGGAAAACCTGCAGGAAGGCATGGAAGTCAAAGGTATCGTTAAGAACCTCACTGACTACGGCGCATTCGTTGACCTGGGTGGCGTTGACGGTCTGCTGCACATCACCGATATGGCGTGGAAGCGCGTTAAGCATCCAAGCGAAATCGTCAACGTGGGCGACGAAATCACTGTTAAAGTGCTGAAGTTCGACCGCGAGCGTACTCGTGTATCTCTGGGCCTGAAACAGCTGGGCGAAGATCCATGGGTTGCTATCGCTAAGCGTTATCCGGAAGGTACCAAACTGACCGGTCGCGTGACCAACCTGACTGACTACGGCTGCTTCGTTGAAATCGAAGAAGGCGTTGAAGGCCTGGTACACGTGTCTGAAATGGACTGGACCAACAAAAACATCCACCCATCTAAAGTTGTCAACGTAGGTGATGTGGTTGAAGTTATGGTTCTGGACATCGACGAAGAGCGTCGTCGTATCTCCCTGGGTCTGAAGCAGTGCAAATCTAACCCATGGCAGCAGTTCGCAGAGACCCACAACAAAGGCGATCGCGTTGAAGGTAAAATCAAGTCAATCACTGACTTCGGTATCTTCATCGGCCTGGACGGTGGCATCGACGGTCTGGTTCACCTGTCTGACATCTCCTGGAACGCGACTGGCGAAGAAGCCGTTCGTGAGTACAAGAAAGGCGACGAAATCGCTGCCGTTGTACTGCAGGTTGACGCAGAGCGTGAGCGTATTTCTCTGGGCGTGAAGCAGCTGGCTGAAGATCCATTCAACAACTACATCACCCTGAACAAGAAAGGCGCAATCGTGACGGGTAAAGTCACTGCAGTTGACGCTAAAGGTGCTACAGTAGAATTAGCTGACGGCGTAGAAGGTTACCTGCGCGCTTCTGAAGCTTCTCTGGACCGCATCGAAGACGCCACTCAGGTTCTGAGCGTAGGCGACGACGTTGAAGCGAAATTCACCGGCGTTGACCGTAAGAACCGCGTTGTGAGCCTGTCTGTTCGTGCTAAAGACCAGGCTGACGAGAAAGAAGCTATCAACACTGTTAACACCAAACAGGAAGATGGCAACTTCTCTAACGCAATGGCTGAAGCGTTCAAAGCGGCTAAAGGCGAGTAATCGACCCGAAGCACCGGACGATGAAAATCGTCCGGTTTCGGTAAAAGCTGTCATACCTTTCCAAACAGGGATTAACCGGAGGTTACATGACCAAGTCAGAACTGATTGAAAGACTTGCTGGCCAGCATACTCATATCCCGGCGAAAGTCGTTGAGGATGCGGTCAAAGAGATGCTCGAGCACATGGCCACTACGCTGGCCCAGGGCGAGCGCATTGAAATCCGGGGATTCGGCAGCTTTTCTTTGCACTACCGCGCACCGCGCACTGGTCGTAACCCGAAAACGGGTGACAAAGTGGAACTGGAAGGTAAATACGTTCCCCACTTCAAGCCAGGCAAAGAATTGCGTGACCGTGCAAATATCTACGGCTAAGCCGTTACCGAACGATAAAAACGACACCTGCAGGTGTCGTTTTTTTTTGGCTCGCATTCAGGTTTGCGATCCTGCTTCCATGTTGCTGTTCATCCCCTGCAACCACCATAAATTGCGCGTAATCCCTCTCTGAAATCGACATTTAGCCGCATGCTTTTGCCTCTGCCAGCGCGCACAATCCGCGGCAATGACAGAAGAGGGCGTGCGCGTGACAATAACAGTGGTAGCCAGAATGATGCTCCTCGCGGCGCTGCCGCTGGGTATGCTGCCGCACATCCCTGCTTACAGCACCATTGTGCTGCTGTTAGTAAGCGCACTTTTGCTGGCGTGTACATCAGTAATGCTTTTGCGCTACGCCGGACTGGGCTTGCTGCTGTTGAGCTGGGCACTGATCGAGGCGCGTCAGACGGTCGATACCCTCGAGCAACTGACCGTGGCACCGGTGGCGGCCACGCTTCAGATAACTGCAGTGAATCCCGCGAAGAACCAGCTCACGGCGCAGATAATCCGGACAGGTGACCGCTACGTCTTTCCACCGTTGTTTGTCACGCTGCGTAATGTCAGCGATGAGGTCGCCTGGTGTGCGGGACAGCGCTGGCAGATGCAGCTGCGGCTACGCGCGGTGCACGCCCGGCTCAACGAGGGCGAATTTGATCTGCAGCGTTTTGCCATTGCTAACCACAGCGCGCTGCAGGGGCGTATTGTCAGCCAGCAGGCTGAGTCTCTGCGCTGCAGCTGGCGGACGCGGTTTATCGATCATCATCTGGCGCGTTTCACCGGGTTAACGCAGCCCGCAATAATACAGGCACTGGCCTTTGGAGTGCGTGACGCGATGACCCCGGCCCAGCGAGCCTTGCTGCGCGAAACCGGTACCGCGCACCTGATGGCCATCTCCGGCATGCATATCGCGCTGGCGGCCAGCGTAGGCTGGCTACTGGCGCGCGTCATCCAGTTAGTGTTACCTGCCAGGCAAATCGGCTATCTGATGCCGCTGCTGATCAGCGGGTTAACAGCGGCAGCCTATTGCTGGATCTCCGGCAGTCATCCTCCGGCACAGCGCGCGATGCTGGCGTTAACGCTGTGGCTGGCGACGCGTATAGCTGGCTGGCAGCTGAGCAACTGGCAGGTGTGGACGCTCTGCGTGGGGAGTTTGTTATGGCTTGATCCGCTGACGGTGCTGTCAGAGAGCTTCTGGCTGTCGGCGCTGGCCGTGGCGATGCTGATACTGTGGTTTCAGTGGTTTCATCTGTCGCCACGTTTCCGCCAGCCGCGCCGCTGGCTCATGCTTCGACTGCTGCACCTGCAATTGGGCATGATGATTCTGATGGCGCCGCTGCAGATCTTTCTGTTCCACGGGCTCAGCCTGAGCGCGCTAGTGGCCAACCTGCTGGCGGTGCCGGTGGTGTCGCTGATTACCGTACCGCTGATTCTGCTGGCGATGCTGTTGCCGCTGCCTGCAATCGCCGTTCCGCTATGGCAGCTGGCCGATCTGTCGGTCAGCCTGGTGATGCAGGGGCTGGCGTGGCTGCCCGCCGGCTGGTGGCGCTGGAGCGATACGCTGTCGGCGGTGCTGCTGCTCTGGGCCGGGTTGGCGCTGTGGCGCAGCGGCTTGCTCGCGAAGGCGCTGATGCCCTGCTGCGCGCTGTTGCTCTCGCTGTGGTTCTGGCGCAGCAATGCCCAGCAGGACGACTGGCAGATTGACATGATCGATGTCGGACATGGTCTGGCGGTGGCGATCAGCCAGGGAAATGAGGTGATGCTGTATGACAGCGGACCCGGCTGGGCAGAGGACAATGCAGGCGGGCGGGTTTTGTTACCCTGGCTGCACTACACCGGGCGCCAACTGCAAGGGGTGATCCTGAGCCACAAGCATCTCGATCACCGTGGTGGATTAGCCGCGCTGCAACAGGCGCAGCCTGGTCTGCGGGTACGCAGCGCGCTCGGCGAGCCCGGGCATCTGCCGTGCTATCGCGGCCAGCAGTGGCAGTGGGGGCGTTTGCACTTTCACGCGCTATGGCCGCCGCGCGCGCAGACTGCCGGGCAAAATAACGACTCCTGCGTAGTGCGTGTGGATGATGGTCAGTTCAGCCTGTTACTGACCGGGGACATCGAGCTTGAGGCGGAGCGCAAGCTGGTCGCCCTGGAAAAGGGCGGCTTACAATCTACGGTTATCCAGGTGCCCCATCATGGCAGCCGGAGCTCCTCTGGCCCTTTACTGTTACGGAGTGTTGCCGGGCAGGCGGCGCTGGCTTCGCTGGCGCGCTATAACGCCTGGCGTATGCCCGCCATCGCCGTGGTCCAGCGTTACCGCGAGCAGGGCTATCGCTGGTATGACACTGCGCAATCAGGCCAGATTCACATCGCGATACGGCAGGGTCGCTGGCAGATTAAGGGGTTAAGAGAGCAAATAATCCCCCGCTGGTATCATCAGTGGTTTGGCGTCAAACGCGATTCCAGGTAGAATGAGCGGCTATTTCAAACAGCGTGAATAAATAATGCATCAAGACAAAGACCTCTCAACGTGGCAGACATTTCGCCGACTCTGGCCGATGATTGCACCGCACAAGGCTGGCCTGATTGTGTCCGCCGTTGCGCTGATACTCAATGCGGCAGGCGACACCCTAATGCTCTCCCTGTTGAAACCTTTACTGGATGATGGTTTCGGCAAAGCCGACAAATCCGTTCTGCTGTGGATGCCGCTGGCGGTCATCGGCCTGATGCTGATCCGCGGCGTAACCAGTTATATCTCCAGTTACTGTATCTCATGGGTCTCCGGCAATGTGGTGATGAATATGCGTCGTCGCCTGTTCGGCCACATGATGGGCATGCCGGTTGCGTTCTTCGATCAGCAGTCAACCGGTACGCTGCTGTCGCGGATTACCTACGATTCTGAACAGGTGGCCTCTTCCTCCTCCAGCGCGCTGGTGACGGTGGTACGCGAAGGCGCATCGATCATTGGCCTGTTCATCATGATGTTCTACTACAGCTGGCAGCTTTCACTGATTCTGATCCTGCTGGCGCCGCTGGTCTCTTTTGCCATCCGCACCGTATCCAAGCGTTTCCGCAGCATCAGTAAAAATATGCAGAACACCATGGGGCAGGTAACCACCAGTGCTGAGCAGATGCTGAAAGGGCACAAAGAAGTACTGATTTTTGGCGGACAGGAAGTAGAAGCTGAGCGTTTCTCGCAGGTGAGCAATAAAATGCGCCAGCAGGGCATGAAACTGGTTTCGGCCTCTTCGATTTCCGATCCGGTAATCCAGCTGATCGCGTCGCTGGCGCTGGCTTTTGTGCTGTATGCGGCCAGCTTCCCGAGCGTGATGGATACCCTCACTGCCGGTACCATCACCGTGGTGTTCTCGTCGATGATCGCCCTGATGCGCCCGCTGAAATCGCTGACCAACGTCAATGCCCAGTTCCAGCGCGGCATGGCGGCCTGTCAGACGCTATTCACTATTCTGGATAGCGAGCAGGAGATCGACAACGGCAAGCGCGAAATCACGCGTGCAAAAGGGGATGTTGAATTCCGCAACGTGACCTTTACCTATCCGGGCCGCGACATTCCGGCGCTGCGTGATATTAATCTCACGCTGCCCGCGGGTAAAACCGTGGCGCTGGTGGGCCGTTCCGGCTCGGGTAAATCCACCATGGCCAGCCTGCTGACGCGTTTTTACGATATCAACGAGGGCGAGATTCTGCTGGATGGTCACGACCTGCGGGAATATACCCTGCGCTCGCTGCGTAATCAGGTGGCGCTGGTCTCGCAAAATGTCCATCTGTTCAACGACACCATCGCCAATAACATCGCTTATGCGCGCAACGGTGAATATACCCGCGAGCAAATCGAGCAGGCGGCGACCATGGCGCACGCTATGGACTTCATCAACAAGATGGATAACGGTCTTGACACGGTCATTGGTGAAAATGGCGTGCTGCTGTCTGGCGGCCAGCGTCAGCGTATCGCCATTGCTCGTGCGCTGCTGCGTGACTGCCCGATTTTGATTCTCGACGAAGCCACTTCGGCGCTGGATACCGAATCCGAGCGTGCCATCCAGTCGGCGCTGGACGAGCTGCAGAAGAACCGCACGTCGCTGGTGATTGCGCACCGTCTCTCCACCATTGAAAAGGCCGACGAAATCGTGGTGGTCGAGGATGGGCGAATCGTGGAACGCGGTACCCATGAGGTGCTGCTGGCGCAGAAAGGCGCTTACGCGCAGCTGCACAAACTGCAGTTCGGTCAATGATTGAACGTATCTGGAGCGGACGCTCGCCGCTGTGGCTGCTGTTGTGGCCGCTGAGTCTGCTGTATGGCGCTATCACCTGGCTGATTCGCCTAAGCTATCAGCGCGGCTGGCGTACCCGCTGGCGCGCGCCCTGTCCGGTCATTGTCGTTGGCAACCTGACCGCGGGCGGCAACGGTAAAACACCGCTGGTGATTTGGCTGGTGCAGGCGCTGCAACAGCAGGGGCTGCGTCCGGGTGTGGTGTCGCGCGGTTACGGTGGTAAAGCGGAACGCTATCCGCTGCTGGTCAATCAGGATAGCGCGACGGAACAGGCTGGTGATGAACCGGTGCTGATCGCCCAGCGCACTCAGGTGCCGGTGGCAGTGGCACCGCAACGCCGGCTGGCAATCGAGGCCCTGCTGGCGGCGCATCCGCTGGATGTGATTGTGACGGATGATGGCCTGCAGCACTATGCGTTAGAGCGCGATCGCGAAATCGTGGTGGTGGATGGCGTGCGCCGCTTTGGCAACGGCTGGTGGTTACCGGCCGGACCGATGCGTGAACGCGCATCGCGGCTGGAGCAGGTTGATGCCGTGGTGGTCAACGGGGGCAGCGCGCAGGCTGGCGAGATCGCCATGACGCTGCAGCCGGGTCTGGCGGTCAATTTGCTGACCGGTGAACAGGCTGCGCTGATGCAGCTGCCGCCAGTTGTCGCGATGGCCGGCATCGGTCATCCGCCGCGTTTCTTCACTACGCTGCAGCAGCAGGGCGTGCAGCCGGTGGCAGAGATCGCCTTTGCCGATCACCACGCTTACAGCGAAGAAGAGTTACGCAGCCTGACTCAGGATGCACAGTGCCTGCTGATGACGGAAAAAGACGCGGTCAAGTGCCGCCATTTTGCCCGCGCTAACTGGTGGTATCTGCCGGTGGATGCGCATCTGGCGGGCGCGCCGCTGGCCGCATTACTGGCCGATCTGACGCAACTCTGTACAGCTGCGCGCGACGCCCGGTCGCGCTAACCATCCAAAGGGACGACGTAATGACCAGCACGCATTCCCTCTCTCTGCAAACCGCCCGCAACCTGCACCTCTCTGCCCAGGGCCTGCTACGCCCGCCGCGCCGTCAGGCGCGTTTTGCCGATATTCACGCCTGTGTGCGGCAGATGTCGCTGCTGCAAATCGATACGATTAATGTGGTCGCGCGCAGTCCGTATCTGGTGCTGTTCAGCCGGCTGGGCGCTTTTCCTGCTGAGTGGCTGGAGCAAACGCTGGCGGCGGGCGCACTGTTTGAATACTGGGCGCATGAAGCCTGTTTTATCCCTTTTGAAGATTATCCGCTGCTGCGTCACCGCATGCTGGCACCGCAGCGCCTGGGCTGGAAATACAATCAGCAATGGGTGGATCAGCATCAGCAGGAGATCGCCGATCTGCTGCAACATATCGCCGCCACCGGTCCGGTTCGCGCCGCTGATTTTGCCAGCGACAAGCACACCAAACCCGGCTGGTGGGCGTGGAAGCCGCACAAGCGACATCTGGAGAACCTGTTTAGCGCCGGTGAACTGATGGTTGTCGGGCGCCGTAACTTCCAGCGCGTCTACGATCTGCGTAGCCGGGTGATGCCGCACTGGCGCGACGAGCAGCATGCGCTGAGCGAGAACGAGGCGGTGATGCAGATGCTGGAGCACAGCGCGCGCAGCCTCGGCATTTTCCGCGCCAGCTGGCTGGCCGATTACTACCGGCTGAAACGTGCGCCCATCGCACTCTGGCTGGCGCAGGCCGCTGAGCAGGGAGTGATTCAGCGCGTCGAGGTTGAGCAACTGGGTGAGATGTGGCTGCACCATACACTGCTGCCGCAACTTGCGCAGCCGCAGGCCGCCACGCACAGCGCGCTACTGTCACCGTTTGATCCGGTGGTATGGGATCGCCGCCGCGCGCTTGAGTTGTTTAATTTTGATTACCGCATCGAGTGCTATACGCCGGAGCACAAACGTAAATACGGCTACTTTGTCCTGCCGCTGCTGCACCGCGGCGTACTGAAAGGGCGCGTCGATGCCAAAATGGATCGCCAGGCGCAGCGCCTGATTCTGCGAGCCTTCTGGCTGGAGCCCGGCGTGCGGATGAGCCAGCAGTTTCTCGCCGATGTGCATAAAGCCATTAACCGCTTCGCCGCCTGGCAGGGCGCCAGCGAAGTGGTGCTGGAAAACGCGCCTGATGCGCTGCGGGCCGCCTGGTCCACGCGCTGGCACGTCAGCATATAAGCCGATGGCGGCGCGCCGTCCCTGATTGCGCTATGGTATGCTAATCCTCTGACGTATCGGTCCTGAAAGGAGAAAAGTATGGATCACCGTTTACTTGAGATTGTGGCCTGTCCGGTCTGCAACGGAAAACTGTATTACAACAAAGAGCAGCAGGAGTTGATCTGCAAACCCGACGGCCTGGCGTTTCCGGTGCGAGACGGTATTCCGGTATTGCTGGAAGTAGAAGCGCGCACCCTGTCCGTTGAAGAGATTCATCCATGAGTTTCGTGGCGATTATTCCGGCACGCTACGCCTCCACGCGCCTGCCGGGCAAACCGCTGCTGGATATTCACGGTAAACCGATGGTGGTGCACGTGATGGAGCGTGCACGCGAGTCCGGTGCTGAGCGGGTGATTGTGGCCACCGATCATCCTGACGTGGCGGCGGCGGTGACCGCTGCCGGCGGGGAAGTCTGCATTACGCGTGCCGACCACCAATCTGGTACCGAGCGTCTGGCCGAGGTGATTGAAAAGTATCAGTTTGCTGACGATACCATCATCGTGAACGTGCAGGGCGACGAGCCGATGATTCCGGCCGAGATTGTGCGTCAGGTCGCGGACAATCTGGCCCAGGCGGATGCCGGCATGGCCACGCTGGCGGTACCGATTCACGAGGCAGAAGAGGCGTTCAATCCCAACGCGGTAAAAGTGGTCACCGATGCCAGCGGTTATGCGCTCTATTTTTCACGTGCGACCATTCCGTGGGATCGCGAACGTTACGCGCAGTCGCGTGAGCAGATTGGCGATACGCTGCTGCGCCACATCGGTATCTACGCCTATCGCGCCGGTTTCATCCGTCGCTATGTGGCATGGCAACCCTGTGCGCTGGAGCAGATCGAGTTGCTGGAGCAGCTGCGCGTGCTGTGGTACGGCGAAAAGATTCACGTGGCGGTAGCGGCCACCGTGCCGAGCGTCGGTGTGGATACGCCGGACGATCTGCTGCGCGTGCGTGAAGCGATGCAGGCATAATCGTCAGCGGCCAGCGACCCGGCTGGCCGCAAAGTTTGATCTGGCGCTAAGTTTCGCGCCGTCATGACCTCCAGGATGGTGCAATGAGTTAACTCCGGAGGACTCTTCCATGGAACAACTCCGTGCAGAACTGGCGCTGGTGCTGGGCGAAGGCGTCAGCCGGCTGGAAACCATCAGCGAACAGGCACAATCGCGTCTTTACGCCCTCTATGATGACCACGGCAAGCCGATGCCGCTGGTGGCCAAATATTTTCGTCATCAGGGACGCGCCGCGCTCGAAGCGAAAAAACTCACCATGCTGGCGCATGAAGGGCTGATTACGCTGCCCACGGTGTACGGCCTGGTTTTGAGTCAGCAACCACCGGCGCATGAAATGCTGCTGCTGGCGCGCTTAAATGGCGTATCGGCCGAAGCGCCGGCGCGCACGGCAGCGCGCTGGGAGCAGCTGTGTGAACAGATTGTCGAAGGGCTGCTGGCATGGCATCGCATTGACAGCCATGGCCTGGTCGGCAGCGTTGACAGCGTGCAGGAAAATCGCTGGCCGGCATGGTATCGCCAGCGGGTGGAAGTGCTGTGGTCCACGCTGGGCTATCTGTCGCCCCCCGGATTTACCCACGCCGATCGTCAGATTCTGTTTCGCAGCCGCGAACAGCTGGCGCAGTTGTTTGCCGGCTTTGACGACCCGTGCGTGCTAATGCACGGCAATCTGCGTCTCGCCAGTATGCTGAAAGACCCGCACAGCGATCAGCTGGTGGCGATGACCCAGCCGGGCACCATTTTGTGGGCACCGCGTGAGTATGAGCTGATGCGCCTGGCGGAAAACGGTGCTGAAGCATCGCTGCTGCAGCACTATTTACAGCGTGCGCCGCTGGATGACGGTTTCGTCTGGCGCCGCTGGCTCTATCAGCTGTGGGATTGCGTTGACACGCTGGTCAGCAGCGGCCAGTTTGACCGGCCGCGCTTTGACCATGCCCGCGCGCAGCTACTCCCCTGGCTCGGCTGAAGGTTCGCCACTGCCGCGCAGCCGCTGCCAGATCAGCCCCAGCGTTTCGTACACCGCGCGCTGGCTATGGCTGAGCCACAGCGGCGAGGGCAGCGTGCGATCCCAGACGCTGATTGGTGAGGTGATCGCCAGCTGGTTAGCCGGTGCCGGTAGCGGATTCAGGCCGGCGCTCTGGAAAAAGTGCATGGCGCGTGGCAGATGGTTAGCAGACGTCACCAGCAGAAACGGATGCTGCCCGATGGTCTGCTTCACCGCCAGCGCTTCTTCGCCGGTGTCATGCGGCTGATCCAGCACGATGATGGCATCGTCGGGCACGCCAAGGCTGCGCGCCACGTCGGCGGCAACGCTGGCGTTACTGCGCGGATTGTAGCCCGCAGCGGCACCGGTGAAGATCATTTTGGCCTGAGGATAGCGTCGCCACTGGCGAACGCCTTCGGTCACGCGCGGCAGGCTGTTGTTCAGCAGGTTGGAGCTTGGTGCCCACTGCCGGTTATAGGTGTAACCCCCGCCCAGCACCACGATATAGTCCACCGGCTCGCTGCCATTCCACGTGGCATACTGGTTTTCCAGCGGGGCCAGCAGCCGATCGGCCACCGGTTGCAGACTCAGCAGTAACAGCATCAGCCAGCTCAATGAGATAAGGATTTTGCCGCTTTTTTGCCAGCGGCTGAACCAGAGCAGTAAAAGTCCTGCCGCCATAAGCGTTAACAGCAATGGCAAAGGCAGTAGCATCGCGCCAATCCATTTTTTTAAGGCAAAAAACATCGAAAACGTCTCCTTTTGTCCGAAAAAACAGCAGCCAGACAGTTACTGCGGCATGAAAGGTTCATTCTTGTCGAGCCTGTGACAAAATAGCACAAGTTGAATGCAGCAAAGCGGAGCCATCACCATGCAGGATCGTAACTTTGACGATCTGGCGGATAAATTCTCGCAAAATATTTATGGCACCCGTAAAGGCCAGGTGCGTCAGGCGATCATCTGGGATGAGCTGAACGCCATTCTGCCGACGCTGCCCGCCGGCCCGCTGAGGGTGCTGGATGCCGGTGGTGGCGTCGGTCAGATCTCCAGCGGTCTTGCCGCGCAGGGGCACCAGGTACTGCTGTGCGACCTGTCGGGCGAGATGCTTAAGCTGGCCGCCGCCCATGCGCACAGCGCAGGTGTGAGCCACAACATGCAATTCAAACAAATTAGCGCGCAGCAGGTTGGCGAACATTTGGATAAGCCGGTGGATCTGGTATTGTTTCACGCTGTGCTTGAGTGGGTGGCGGATCCGCTGGCGGTGCTGCAGGCGCTGTGGCATACGCTGAAACCCGGTGGTGTGCTGTCGCTGATGTTTTATAACGCGCACGGCCTGACGTTCCGCACTCTGACGCTCGGCAATTTCGGCTATCTGCGCGCCAACATGAACAAGCGCAAAAAACGCACGCTGTCGCCGGATTTCCCCCGCGATCCTGACGATGTACAGCGCTGGCTGACGCAGTGCGGATTTATCACCGAGCAGCGTGCCGGTATCCGCGTGTTCAGTGACTACATGAAGCCGCAGCCCGGCGCCGGGAAGAGCGTTGAGGAAATTATTGAGATGGAACGGCGCTACTGTCGTCAGGAGCCCTTTTTGAGTTTAGGGCGCTATATCCACGTGACTGCGCGCAAACCCAGGTAGAAGGATCAACTATGAGCGAATTTTCCCAGACGGTCCCCGAACTGGTGGCATGGGCGCGCAAGAATGACTTTTCCCTTGCGCTGCCGGTAGAACGTCTGGCGTTTTTGCTGGCCATCGCCACCCTCAATGGGGAGCGCATGGACGGCGAGATGAGTGAAGGTGAGCTGATTGACGCCTTTCGTCACGTCAGCAAAGCATTTGAACAAACCCACGAAACCATTCAGGTCCGTGCCAACAACGCCATCAACGACATGGTGCGTCAGCGCCTGCTTAACCGCTTTACCAGCGAGCTGACCGAAGGTCACGCCATCTATCGTCTGACGCCACTGGCGATCGGCATCACCGACTATTACATCCGCCAGCGCGAATTTTCCACGCTGCGCCTGTCGATGCAGCTGTCGATTGTTGCGCAGGAGCTGAAGCGCGCCGCCGACGCCGCCGAGGAAGATGGCGACGAATTTCACTGGCATCGCAACGTCTTTGCGCCGCTGAAATATTCGGTCGCGGAAATCTTCGACAGCATCGACATGACGCAGCGCCTGATGGACGAACAGCAGCAGGCGGTAAAAAGCGATATCGCCGATCTGCTGAATAAAGACTGGCGCGCGGCCATCTCCAGCTGTGAGCTGCTGCTGTCGGAGACCTCCGGCACGCTGCGTGAACTGCAGGATACGCTGGAAGCGGCAGGCGACAAGCTGCAGGCTAATCTGCTGCGGATTCAGGACGCCACGCTGAGCAGCCCGGATCTGGGCTTCGTCGACAAGCTGGTGTTTGACCTGCAAAACAAGCTCGATCGCATCATCAGCTGGGGCCAGCAGGCCATCGACCTGTGGATCGGTTACGACCGCCACGTGCACAAATTTATACGTACCGCCATCGACATGGATAAAAACCGCGTGTTCGCGCAGCGTTTACGCCAGTCGGTGCAGAACTATTTCGATCAGCCGTGGGCGCTGACTTACGCCAATGCCGACCGTCTGTATGACATGCGCGATGAAGAGATGACGCTGCGTAACGACGAGGTGATGGGCGAGCTGCCGCCGGAGATGGAGTACGAAGAGTTTAACGAAATCCGCGAGCAGCTGGCGGCGATGATTGAAGAAGCGCTGCAGATTTATAAGCAGCAGCAGAAGCCGCTGCATCTCGCCACGGTGATGCGTGACTATCTGGCGCAGTATCCCCGCGCGCGCCACTTCGACCTCGCACGCATCGTCATCGATCAGGCGGTGCGACTCGGCGTGGCCGAAGCCGATTTAGCCGGTCTGCCTGCGGAATGGCAGACCATCAATGATTACGGAGCCAAGGTGCAGGCACATGTCATCGACAAATATTGAACAAGTGATGCCGGTCAAACTGGCGCTGGCACTGGCAAACCCGATTTTTCCCGCGCTCGATAGCCAGTTACGCGCCGGCCGCCACATTGGTATTGAAGAGCTGGATAATCACGCTTTTCTGATGGATTACCAGCCGTTTCTGGAAGAGTTTTATGCGCGCTACAACGTCGAGCTGATCCGCGCGCCGGAAGGTTTTTTCTATCTGCGTCCGCGCTCAACCACGCTGATCCCGCGCTCGGTGCTGTCCGAGCTCGACATGATGGTGGGTAAAATTCTCTGTTATCTCTACCTGAGCCCGGAGCGGCTGGCCAATGAGGGCATTTTCACCCAGCAGGAGCTGTACGACGAGCTGCTGTCGCTGGCGGATGAAAGCAGGCTGCTGAAGCTGGTTAACCAGCGCTCCACCGGGTCGGACCTGGATCGCGCCAAACTGCAGGAGAAGATGCGTGCGTCGCTCAGCCGTCTGCGCCGTCTCGGCATGGTGTGGTTTATGGGCAACGACAGCAGCAAGTTCCGCATCATGGAGTCCGTTTTCCGCTTTGGTGCGGATGTGCGCAGCGGTGACGATGCACGTGAAGCGCAGCTGCGCCTGATTCGTGATGGTGAAGCGATGACGCTGGAGAACGCACCGGTCGCCAGTGAGAGCGACGAGGCAGAAAATGACAGCGAACACGACGCGAGCGAGCGCGCGGAGGATGAACAGGCATGATTGAACGCGGTAAATTTCGATCGCTCACGCTGATCAACTGGAACGGTTTCTTTGCCCGCACCTTTGATCTGGATGAGCTGGTCACCACGCTGTCCGGCGGTAACGGTGCCGGTAAATCGACCACCATGGCGGCGTTTGTTACGGCACTGATTCCGGACTTAACCCTGCTGCATTTTCGTAACACTACTGAAGCCGGTGCCACGTCCGGCTCGCGCGACAAGGGCCTGCACGGCAAACTGCGCGCGGGCGTCTGCTATGCGGTGCTGGACGTGGTCAACTCGCGCCATCAGCGCGTGGTGGCTGGCGTGCGCCTGCAGCAGGTGGCCGGACGCGATAAGAAAGTCGACATTAAGCCTTTCAGTATTCACGGCCTGCCGACCGATACGCTGCCAACCGATATGCTGACCGAAATTCTCGGCAGCCGTCAGGCGCGCGTGCTGCCGCTGGCAGAAGTGAAGGAGCGGGTGGAAGCGCAGGAGGGCGTGCAGTTCCGCCAGTTCAGCTCGGTCACGGACTACCACGCCATGATGTTTGAGCTCGGCGTGGTACCGCGTCGCCTGCGCACCGCCGGCGATCGCAGCAAATTCTATCGTCTGATCGAAGCCTCGCTGTATGGCGGTATCTCCAGCGCCATTACCCGCTCGCTGCGCGATTACCTGCTGCCGGAAAACGGCGGCGTGCGTAAAGCGTTCCAGGATATGGAAGCGGCGCTGCGCGAAAACCGCATGACGCTGGAAGCGATTCGCGTCACGCAGTCGGACCGCGATCTGTTTAAGCATCTGATCTCTGAAGCCACCAGCTACGTTTCTGCCGACTATATGCGCCACGCCAACGAGCGTCGCATCCATCTCGACGGTGCGCTGCAGCTGCGTAACGAGCTGTTCACCAGCCGCAATCAGCTGGCATCAGAACAGTATCGTCACATCGAAATGGCGCGCGAACTCTCTGAGCACAACGGTGCAGAGAGCGATCTGGAAACCGATTATCAGGCGGCGAGCGATCACCTTAATCTGGTCCAGACAGCGATGCGTCAGCAGGAGAAGATCGCGCGTTACGACGCCGATCTGGAAGAGCTGACTTATCGCCTCGAAGAGCAGAATGAAGTGGTGGCCGAAGCGCGTGAGGTGCAGGAAGAGAACGAAGCGCGCGCTGAAGCGGCGGAAATTGAAGTCGACGAGCTGAAAAGCCAGCTGGCCGATTTTCAGCAGGCGCTTGATGTGCAGCAAACCCGTGCCATTCAGTATCAGCAGGCGCTGCAGGCGCTGGAAAAAGCGCGGGCGCAGTGTCAGCTGCCGGACCTCACCATCGACAACGCCGCAGAGTGGCAGGAAACCTTCCAGGCGCGCGAAGAAGAGGCCACCGAACGGCTGCTGCGCCTGGAGCAGAAACTCAGCGTGGCGGAAGCGGCGCACAGCCAGTTTGAACAGGCGCTGGCGCTGGTCACCAGCATTGCCGGTGAGGTCAGCCGGCAGGATGCGTGGCAGGTCGGGCGCGAATTGCTGCGCGATGCCGCTAACCAGCGCCATCATGCCGAGCAGCTCTCTTCGCTGCGTCTGCGTCTCAACGAACTGGAAACCCGCCTGCGCGAGCAGCATGACGCCGAACGTCTGCTGGCCGACTTCTGTAAACGTCAGGGCCAGCAGTATGACGCTGACGCGCTGGAAGGCCTGCAGCGTGAACTGGAAGCGCAGATAGAGCAGCTGAACGAAAGCGTGGCCGACGCGGGTGAACGCCGCATGCTGATGCGCCAGGAGCTGGAGCAGCTGCGCGAGCGCATCACTGCGCTGACCGCGCGGGCACCGCACTGGCTGGCGGCGCAGGAGATTCTCACCCAGCTGAGCGAACAGACCGGCCAGACGCTGAGCAGCAGCCAGCAGATCACCGAATATATGCAGCAGCTGCTGGAGCGCGAGCGTGAAACCACCGTTGAGCGTGATGAAGTGGCGGCGCGCAAGCGTGAAGTCGAGCAGCAGATTGCGCGACTCAGCCAGCCGGGCGGCGCGGAAGATGCGCGCCTGACTCAGCTGGCGGAGCGGTTTGGCGGCGTGCTGCTGTCAGAAATTTACGATGACGTGACGCTGGATGATGCGCCGTACTTCTCCGCGCTGTATGGCCCGTCGCGTCACGCCATTGTGGTACCGGACCTGTCGCTGGTGCGCGAGATGCTCGACGGCCTTGAAGAGTGTCCGGAAGATCTCTATCTGATCGAAGGCGATCCGCAGTCGTTTGATGACAGCGTCTTTAGCGTCGACGAGCTGGAAAATGCGGTCGTCGTCAAAGTGGCGGAGCGCCAGTGGCGTTATTCGCGCTTCCCGAAAGTGCCGCTGTTTGGTCGCGCGGCGCGGGAAAATCAGCTGGAGCTGTTGAGCAATGAGCGCGATCAGCTGGCCGAACGTTTTGCCACGCTGTCATTTGACGTGCAGAAAACCCAGCGTCTGCATCAGTCGTTTAGCCGCTTTATCGGCAGCCACCTGGCCGTGGCCTTCGACGAAGATCCGGAAGCGCAGATGCGCCAGCTCAACAGTCGTCGTGGCGAGCTGGAGCGTGCGCTGGCGCAGCACGAGAATGACAACCAGCAGCAGCGTGCCCAGTTCGAGCAGGCAAAAGAGGGCGTGGCGCAGCTCAACCGCCTGCTGCCGCGCGTTAACCTGTTGCTTGACGACTCGCTGGCCGACCGCTGCGAAGAGATTCGTGAGCGGGTGGAAGAAGCCCAGGAAGCCGCGCGCTTCCTGCATCAGCACGGCGCGAAACTCAGCAAACTGGAGCCGCTGGTGGCGGTGCTGCAGAGCGATCCGCAGCAGCACGAACAGCTGACGCGTGACTATCAGCAGGCGCAGCAGCAGCAGCGCGAAGCGCGTCAGCAGGCATTTGCCCTGACCGAAGTGGTGCAGCGCCGCGCGCACTTCAGCTATGAAGATTCGGCTGGCATGCTGACCGGTAACAGCGATCTCAACGAAAAACTGCGCCAGCGTCTGGAGCAGGCGGAAGGCGAACGCAGCCGCGCGCGCGAACGCCTGCGCGAACATCAGGCGCAGCTGACGCAGTATTCCCAGGTGCTGGCATCGCTGAAGAGTTCGTACGACGCCAAGCGCGACATGCTGAAAGAGTTGCAGCAGGAGATGCAGGACATTGGCGTGCACGCCGATGCCAGCGCCGAGGAGCGCGCGCGCAGCCGGCGTGACGAACTCTACACGGCGCTCAGCCACAACCGTGCGCGTCGCAATCAGCTGGAGAAACAGCTCACCTTCTGCGAAGCCGAGATGGATAGCCTGCAGAAGAAACTGCGCAAGCTGGAGCGCGATTATCACCTGATGCGTGAGCAGGTTGTCAGCGCCAAAGCGGGCTGGTGCACCGTGCTGCGCCTGGTGAAAGAGAACGGCGTCGAGCGCCGTCTGCATCGCCGCGAACTGGCTTACCTGAGCGGCGACGAGCTGCGCTCAATGTCGGATAAGGCCCTCGGTGCGCTGCGCCTGGCGGTCGCGGATAATGAACACCTGCGCGATGTGCTGCGCATGTCGGAAGATCCAAAACGGCCGGAGCGCAAGATTCAGTTCTTTATCGCCGTCTATCAGCATCTGCGTGAACGTATCCGTCAGGACATTATTCGTACCGACGATCCGGTTGAAGCCATCGAGCAGATGGAGATTGAGCTGAACCGTCTGACCGAAGAGCTGACGGCGCGTGAACAGACGCTGGCGATCAGTTCGCGCAGTGCGGCCAATATCATCCGCAAAACCATTCAGCGCGAGCAGAACCGCATCCGCCAGCTGAACCAGGGCTTGCAGGCGGTGAGCTTTGGTCAGGTGCGCAGCGTGCGGCTGAACGTCAACGTACGCGAAACGCACGCCATGCTGCTGGATACGCTGTCGGAAGAGCATGAACAGCATCAGGATCTGTTTACCAGCAATCGCCTCACGTTCTCGGAAGCGCTGGCGAAGCTGTATCAGCGTCTCAATCCGCAGATTGATATGGGCCAGCGCACGGCGCAGACCATCGGTGAAGAGCTGCTCGACTACCGCAACTACCTTGAGATGGAAGTGGAAGTGAACCGCGGCTCAGACGGCTGGCTGCGCGCCGAAAGCGGGGCGCTGTCGACCGGTGAAGCGATCGGTACCGGCATGTCGATTCTGGTGATGGTGGTGCAGAGCTGGGAAGAGGAGTCACGGCGTCTGCGCGGTAAAGATATTTCACCGTGCCGCCTGCTGTTCCTCGATGAAGCCGCGCGTCTTGATGCGCGCTCCATCGCCACGCTGTTCGAACTGTGCGAGCGTCTGGAAATGCAGCTGGTGATTGCCGCGCCGGAGAATATCAGTCCGGAAAAAGGCACCACTTATAAGCTGGTACGTAAAGTCTTTAACAATACGGAGCATGTGCACGTGGTCGGACTGCGCGGTTTTTCCGCCGATCCGACGCCGGTGAAACAGGAAAATCCCGGCGCAGGCGTGGCCACTGAAAATAGCTAGCAGCAAATCTGGTTAAAAATTCAGGCTGCGGTTAATCTGTAAACGGCATCGGCCCTGCGAGGCGGATGCCGTTTTTTATTTTATACTCAACCATAAGAGTACAGGCGGTACACGGCGTTTTCAGGATGCTGTGTCTTTGGTAAGAAGGGGGCAGGGATGTTGCTGAACAAGAAGAGCAGAGTTAATCGTGCTGCAATAGCACTCAGTTTGTCACTGATGGCGGCACCGCTGGCTATCAGCCAGGCGGCAGACGTCGGCGCGCTGCCGCACAGCACGCTGTCAGTGGCTGCCAGCCAGCAGCAAATTCAGCAGGCATTTAGCCCCAGCGAACGACCCTTTTATCTGCCCGGCCTCGCCGGCATCTATGCGGCACGCAACATGGCGCCGCTGTGGCAGGATCGCGACGCCGTGCAGGCTTTCCAGCAGCAGCTGGCAGAAGTGGCGCTCTCCGGCGTACAGCCGCAGTTTACCCGCTGGGTAGAGTTGCTCACCAATCCGGATATTAAAGGCTTCGCGCGGGACGTGGTGCTGAGCGACGCTATGCTTGGCTATCTGCAGTTTGTCGCTAACGTACCGACCCAGGGCGAAACCTGGCTGTACAGCAATGTGCCGTACAAGCTGACCATGCCGTCACTCTCCGCCATTAATCAGTGGCAGAACGCGGTGAACGGCGGCGGCAGCCGCGCCTTTGTGGTGTCGCTGCAGCCGCAGCATCCGCAGTACGCACCGATGCACAGCGCGCTGAAAGCGCTGCTGACCGATAACCGGCCGTGGCCGCAGTTGCGTGACAAGGCCACGCTGCGTCCGGGGCAAATCAGCGATGATGTGCCGGCGCTGCGTGAGATTCTGCAGCGCACCGGCATGCTGACCGGCACGCACAGCACTACGCCTACGCCAGCCGAGGATGCCGTCCCGACCGCCCCGCAGCCGGTAAGCCAGAGCGATCAGCCGGTGGCCGTCAGCCCGTCGGCCACCAGCGTCAGCGATCTGCCGGCGCAGGCACCGCAGGCCAGCGGCAACATCAGTGCCGTCACACCGCCAGCCAGCGATAACGTGTACGACAGCGCGCTGGTGGAAGGGGTTAAACGCTTCCAGCACTGGCAGGGACTGGCGGACGATGGCGCCATTGGCCCGCGCACCCGCGAGTGGCTGAATGTTTCCCCGCAGATGCGTGCGGCGCTGCTGGCGCTGAATATCCAGCGTCTGCGTCTGCTGCCGGATGATATGCATAACGGCATCATGGTGAATATCCCCAACTATTCACTCACATATTACAACAACGGCAACACCATTCTGTCATCGCGGGTGATTGTCGGTCGTCCGGACCGCAAAACGCCGCTGATGCGCAGCGCGCTCAATAATGTGGTGCTCAATCCACCGTGGAACGTGCCCACCACGCTGGTGCGCCAGGATATCGTGCCGAAGGTGAAGCAGGATCCGAGCTATCTGTATAAGCACGGCTACACGCTGCTGTCGGGCTGGAGCGCTGATGCGGAAGTGATCGACCCGTCGATGATTGACTGGCACATGGTGTCCGCCGCCAGTTTCCCGTATCGCATTCGTCAGGCGCCGGGAGCCAGCAACTCGCTGGGCCGCTATAAATTCAACATGCCGAGTTCAGACGCGATTTATCTGCATGACACGCCGAATCATGGCCTGTTCCAGCGTGATATCCGCGCGCTCAGCTCCGGCTGCGTGCGCGTTAACAAAGCTTCTGAACTGGCCGATCTGCTATTGCAGGATGCGGGCTGGAACGACAGCCGTATCTCTGACACGCTGAAGCAGGGCGATACGCGCTACGTGCCGATTCGCCATCGCATTCCGGTCAATCTCTACTACCTTACGGCCTGGGTGGCGGACGACGGCCAGCCGCAGTATCGTACAGATATTTACAATTATGATAACCCGGCGCGCTCCGGCAGCCAGGTGCTGACCAAAGCGGGGCAGCTGCTGCTCTAAGCGTTGATTTCCCTGTTATCCTTCCTTTAAAGAAAATGGCAAGACCGGTCTGGAAAATTGATTTCAGACCGGTTTTGCGCATTCTGTGACAGATTGCGGGTTGACTGCTCACCAGGCTGCGGTTACTGTTCGGCCTTGTGTACTTTTTGCACATATTTTTATCGTTTTAGATTAGGTAACCCCGCTTCATGGCTAATTTTGATTCTCAACGTCGTCGTTTATTGCTGCTGGGTGGCGCAGCGGCTGGATTGTCACTGCTGCCGGGTGCAGCGCTGGCGTCAGTTTCCACCTCCCGCGCCCGGGTATTAACGCTCAGTAACATGCATACCGGTGAAACCCTCAAAACTGAGTTTTTTAACGGTAAGAGTTATGACAAGGATGAGTTAGCTCGCTTAAACCACTTCTTCCGCGATTACCGCGCCAATCAGGTTAAACACATCGATCCGCATCTGTTTGACCAGCTGTATCGTTTGCAGACGCTGCTCAACACGCGCAAACCGGTGCAGCTGATCTCCGGCTACCGTACGCTGGCGACCAATAATATGCTGCGTGAATCGGGCCCTGGCGTGGCTAAACACAGCTATCACACCAAAGGGCAGGCGATGGATTTCCACATTGAGGGCATTTCTCTGAGCAATGTTCGCAAAGCGGCGTTATCTATGCGCGCCGGTGGTGTAGGATATTACCCGCGCAGCAACTTCGTACACATTGATACCGGGCCTGCAAGGCACTGGTCCTGATACCGGCAGCGCTGCGTGTGTCGGTCATGGAGCGCTATGAATTACCTGATTATTCCGGTCACCGCCTTTTCACAGAACTGTTCCGTTATCTGGGATGACGAGACGCAACAGGCTGCGCTGGTTGATCCCGGCGGCGATGCCGAAACCATTATTGCCGTGCTGGCGGAGCGAGGCTTAACGCCGTCGCAAATCCTGCTGACCCACGGCCATCTCGATCACGTCGGTGCTGCTGCCGAACTGGCGCAGCACTATCAGGTGCCGATCGTCGGGCCGCAGCCAGCCGATGCCTTCTGGCTGGACAACCTGCCCACTCAAAGCCGGATGTTTGGTTTGCCGGAGTGCGCGCCGCTGACGCCAGATCGCTGGCTGGAAGAGGGCGAGACGGTCCAGCTGGGCAACGTGACGCTGGAAGTGCTGCACTGTCCAGGGCATACGCCTGGTCATATCGTGTTCTTTGATCGTGCTGGCCGTCTGTTGCTCTCAGGTGATGTGATTTTTAACGGTGGCGTCGGACGCACCGATTTCCCGCAGGGCAGCCACAGCGATCTAATCGCGGCAATCCGGGATAAACTTCTGCCGCTGGGTGATGATGTGACGTTTGTCCCCGGCCATGGCCCGATTTCCACCCTCGGCCACGAGCGCGTCAGTAATCCTTTCCTGCAATAAAAAAATGGGCCATCAGGCCCATTTTTCGTTGGTCACAGCACGGCGACTATCGCTTCGCACAGTGCCGACATATTATCCGGCGTCATGCCTGCCACGTTAACGCGACCAGAATTCACCGCATACACGCCAAACTCTTCACGCAGACGCACCACCTGATCTTTGGTCAGCCCGCTGAACGAGAACATGCCGTTCTGTTTGATGATGAAGCTGAAATCGCGCTGTGCGCCTTTCTCCGCCAGGGTATTCACAAACAGCTGGCGCATGCGCTGAATGCGCTGGCGCATGTCGGTCAGCTCCTGCACCCAGATGGTACGCAGCGCGTCGTTACCGAGAATGGTGGCGACCACGGCAGCACCGTGCGACGGCGGGTTAGAGTAGTTGGCGCGGATGCTGTATTTCACCTGGCTGAATGCTGTCTTCGCCACGTCGGCCGTTGCCGCCACCAGCGTCAGCGCACCGACACGCTCGTTGTACAGACCAAAGTTTTTCGAGTAGGAGCTGGCGACGATCAGTTCCTGATGGGATGCAGCGAAAATGCGCAGGCCTTCAGCATCCTCATCCAGACCGCGTGCGAAGCCCTGATAGGCGAAATCGAACAGTGGCAGCCAGCCTTTCTCCAGCGACAGCTGCGCCAGCTGTTGCCACTGGTCAGCGGTAGGATCGATACCGGTCGGGTTATGGCAGCAGCCGTGGAACAGCACCACGTCGCCCGCCTGCGCTTCCTGCAGCGAGGCCAGCATGCCGTCGAAGTCGAGGCTGTGGGTCGCCGCATCGTAATACTGGTAATCACACACTTCCAGACCGGCGGCGTTGAACACGTTTTTGTGGTTCGGCCAGCTGGGATTGCTCACCCAGACGCGTTTGACGTTGGTTTGCGTAGCGAGGAAATCCGCGGCGACGCGCAGCGCACCGGTGCCGCCCGGCGTCTGCGCAGTGCAGGCGCGGCCAGCGCTATTCAGCGCATTCTCTTTGCCAAACAGCAGTTCCTGCGTGCAGCGCGCGAAATCAGCCAGACCATCAATACTGAGGTAGTTTTTGGTGGTCTCGTTCTCCAGCAGATACTGCTCAGCTTTTTTCACACTGGTCAGCACCGGCGTTTTGCCGGTTTCATCTTTATAAACACCAATGCCAAGATTGATTTTATTCGGGCGGTCGTCGGCGCGAAACAGGTCAGCCAGTCCCAGAATAGGATCGGCTGGTGCGGCAGAGATTGATTCAAACATGAGTCAGTTCCGTTAGGGTGAACTTTAGCAAAATGAGCTATCAGGTTAACGTCAGACGCAACGCTTGCCAACCGCTGACATAAAAAAGAAATAACTGTGGCGTATAAAGTAATGGCGCTAATCGGGAGCCCGATCACTGAAATGCAAAACGGAGCCCGAAGGCTCCGTTTCTGAGGTGTTACGCAGTTCGAATCGGCAGATTAGAACTGGTAAACCAGGCCAACGCCAACCACGTCGTCGGTAGAAGTACCGGTAGCGCGGGTGAAGTCGTTGTCGTCCAGCAGGTTGATTTTGTAGTCAACGTAGGTGGACATGTTTTTGTTGAAGTAGTAGTAGGTACCGATTTCGATATATTTAACCAGGTCAGCATCGCCGCCAGCGAAGGTTGAACCGTGGCCAGTCGCGCCGTTCAGGTCCTTGCCTTTAGACTGCAGGTAAGCGATGGATGGACGCAGACCGAAGTCGAACTGGTACTGAGCAACCACTTCGAAAGCCTGCGCTTTGTTGGCAGCGAAGTTGAAGTCAGGGCCGGTAGCGCCAGTGCCGTCGTTGTTATTGCCATATTGAGTCAGGTTACGAGACTCACCATAGAAGGCAGCCAGGTAGACGTTGTTGGCGTCGTATTTCAGACCGAAACCGTATGCATCTGCTTTCTCACCGTTGCCATCCAGCTGCTGCTGATTGGTACGATCTGAAGAGAAGTATGCACCCACTGCGCTGATGCCCATACCAGTGTCATAGGACAGAGAGGTACCCCAGCCGTCACCGTTGTCATAACGTGGACCGCGACCTTCGTTTTTGCCCTGATACTGAACAGCGAATGCCAGACCGTCAACCAGACCGAAGAAGTTGCTGTTACGGTAAGTCGCCAGGCCGTTAGAACGACCGGCCATGAAGTTGTCGTTGTCCTGATACAGGGTATCGTCACCGAATACTGGCAGCTGGTCAGTGTAGGACATTGCGTCGTACAGAACGCCGTAGTTACGGCCGTAGTCGAAGGAGCCTGCATCAGCAAATTTCAGACCGGCGAAGCCAACACGAGTTTTAGAACCAGAAGTGCCCTGTGATTCAGCAACGTTAGCCTGTACGTTGTATTCCCACTGGCCGTAACCGGTCAGCTGGTCGGTAATCTGAGTTTCACCCTTGAAGCCGAAACGAACGTAAGATTTGTCGCCGTCTGAGCTTGAGTCATCAGAGAACTGATGGCGCGCATCAACTTTACCGTAGAGGTCCAGTTTGTTGCCGTCTTTGTTATAGATTTCTGCTGCGTTTGCTGCGCCGGCAGCTAACAGAGCAGGGATAACCACTGCAAGAATGTTGCGCTTCATCATTATTTATTACCCTCATTGGAGTTATTTGGACATCTGCCACTGCCGTCAAGAAACCTTTACGGGAACCTTGAAAGAAGTTTGATGTCTCCTGTGTCTGCACGCATCTTTCCATCACGGGGTTGCTAATTCTAGCCCGAAAATGATTCAATTCTCGTAATTACGTATCAAAAAGCAAAATTGTATTACAATTTGTAAAATATCGGGAACTTTGTGAGAGAACTCAAAATTTACAAAAATAAAAAAAGGCCGGCAGGGCCGACCTCAATATATATATGAATTTCTTATATTTAATCTTAAATCTTAGAAATTCGCGTTACGTGGCGTGCGTGGGAACGGGATAACGTCTCTTACATTTTGTACACCGGTGACATAGGCGATCAAACGTTCGAAACCTAAACCGAAGCCGGCATGCGGTACGGTGCCATAGCGACGCAGGTCACGATACCACCAGTAATCTTCTTTATTCAGGCCCATTTCAGCGAGACGCGCATCCAGCACATCAAGACGCTCTTCACGCTGGGAACCGCCGATGATTTCACCGATGCCCGGTGCCAGCACGTCCATCGCCGCCACGGTTTTACCGTCGTCGTTCATACGCATGTAAAACGCTTTGATATCTTTCGGGTAGTTCTTCACCACCACCGGCGCTTTGAAGTGTTTCTCCGCCAGATAACGCTCGTGTTCGGAAGAGAGATCGACGCCCCATGACACCGGGTTCTCGAAGCTCTGACCGCTTTTCAGCAGAATGTCGACGGCGTCGGTATAGTCTACCTGGGCGAAATCCGTGGTGATGAAGCGCTCCAGACGGGCGATGGCCTCTTTATCCACGCGCTCGGCGAAGAACGCCATATCGTCAGCGCGCTCTTCCAGCACCGCTTTAAACACATACTTCAGCATCGCTTCCGCCAGGGCAGCCGCATCATCCAGCGTGGCGAACGCCACTTCCGGCTCCAGCATCCAGAATTCCGCTAAGTGACGGCTGGTATTCGAGTTCTCGGCACGGAACGTCGGGCCAAAGGTATACACTTTGGACAGCGCACAGGCGTAGGTCTCGGCGTTCAGCTGGCCGGAAACGGTCAGGAAAGCCTCTTTACCAAAGAAGTCTTTATCGAAATCGACTTTGCCCTGCGGGTCGCGCGGCAGGTTTTCCAGATCCAGCGTTGAGACGCGGAACATCTCGCCAGCACCTTCAGTGTCAGAGGCGGTGATCAGCGGCGTGGAGACCCAGAAATAGCCGTTTTCATGGAAGAAGCGATGCAGCGCCTGCGCCAGCGTATGACGTACGCGCGCCACGGCACCGACAATATTAGTGCGCGGACGCAGGTGCGCCACTTCTCGCAGGTATTCAATGCTGTGACGTTTAGCCGCCATCGGATAGGTATCCGGGTCGTCCACCCAGCCGGTGACTTCAACCTGGGTCGCCTGCAGTTCGAATGCCTGGCCTTCACCCGGTGACTCCACCACTTTACCGGTGACGATCACCGAACAGCCGGTGGTCAGACGCAGCACTTCATCCTGATAATTATTCAGAGAATTATTGACGACGGCCTGAACGGGATTAAAGCAGGAACCGTCATAAACGGCGATGAAGGAAAGACCGGCTTTGGAATCTCTTCGGGTACGTACCCAACCACGTACGGTGACTTCACTGTCAACCGCGACACGGCCGTGCAGTACATCCGCTACAGGCACTACGCTCATAAAAATCTCTCTATATAAATGAAGATGGAGTGAAATAAGCCCCATTCCGGGGTTTAGCTATGTTACTTGCGAGCCACCAGGAAACAAGCAAAATTGCCGGAGAATAAAGAGATTTTCTGGCGCAGAGCAGGGCGCAGGCACCCTGCTCAGGCCGATTAGCTGGCGCGTTTGACCAGCGGCAGGTCGAAGGCTTTGCGCAGGGCGCGCACGAAGGCTTTATCCTGGCAGATGGTTTTACCGGGACTGTCGGAGAGTTTGGCCACCGGTTTACCGTTGCAGCTCACCAGTTTGATCACGATATTCAAAGGCGTGACGCCGGGAATATCGCAGGTGAGGCGGGTGCCGATGCCAAATACCACGTTCGCGCGCTGACCGAAATGACGATACAGCGCCAGTGCTTTATCGAGGTTGAGATTGTCGGAGAACACCAGCGTTTTGCTGAGCGGATCAATATTCAGCCGCTGATAATGCGCAATGGCTTTTTCTCCCCACTCCACCGGATCGCCCGAATCATGGCGCAGGCCCTGATAGCGATGGGCAAAACCGGGGCCGAAATCACGCAGGAAGGCGTCCATCGTGATGCAGTCGGTCAGGGCAATGCCGAGCTGGTTATCGTACTCATCCAGCCACGACTGCAATGCCGCGCGCTGGCTGTTGGCCAGTACCGGGCTGATCTGCTGATGCGCCTGGAACCATTCATGTGCCTGGGTTCCGACCGGGTTAAGCTGCAACCGGCGCGCCAGATCGTAGTTACTGGTGCCCAGCAGCCACGGGAATTCGTTTTTCAGCGTGCTGACAATTGCTTCCTGCACCGCGCGCGAATAACGACGGCGTGTGCCAAAGTCCATCAGCTGGAAGCGCGACATATCGAGATCGCCTACCTGCTCACGGAAGTGCACCAGCTTCTGCTGCAGATGCGCCACCGCCTGTTCCGCGCCGCTTTCCGGCGTCCGGTGACGGTGTACCACTTCGCTGATCAGCGCCAGCAGCGGCACTTCCCACAGAATCACTTCACGCCACGGGCCGCGAATCTGAATGCGCAGATGTCCGTGATCGTCGCGCACCTCAACCTGCGAGGCATCGAAGCGGAACTGGCGCAGCCAGTCGAGATAATCCTGCTGGAAAAACGGTAAGCTGCTGAGGTAACGATATTCGTCATCGCTCAGCGCCAGAGATTGCATGGCAGTAATGTGCGTGCGGATGGCGTCGGCATACTGGCCGAGCTGCTCATCGCTGCGGCAGCGAAATTCTGCCGTTACCGGGACATCGTAGTAACGATGATAAACGGCCTGCTGCATGTGAAGCTTATAGGCATCGGTATCAAGCAGCGTGGTCAAAATCGGGGAAGCGTGTCCAGTCATGGTGCGTTTCAGCATCCTCTTCCGCGGAGCAGAGCCCGGTATTCAACAAAGTCATAAAGACGCAGGAGTATAAAACAGTAATCACCGCGATCACACCATAATTGCAGGTGACAGGTCGAGGGTCATTTGTGCCATTGTTAATGAATTGTAGACTTTTGGCGCAACGCACGCTTTGTGCGTGGCAACCCGGGCGCAACCCGCTTAGACTCTGAGGGTTGAATATATTAACGATGCGAGAAGGATTTATGACGCAACAGCCGCAAATTAAATATCGCCACGACTACCGGGCGCCGGACTACACCATCACCGATATCGACCTGACGTTTGATCTTGATGCGGCGACCACGCGCGTCACCGCCGTCAGTCAGGTAAAACGCCTTGGCGCGCAGCAGGCTGAACTGCGTCTGGACGGTGAGGCGCTGACGCTGCTGTCGCTGGCGGTGGATGGCAATCCGTGGCCGCACTACCGCGAAGAGCAGGGCGCACTGATCATCAGCCAGCTGCCGGACAACTTTACCCTGACCATCATTAATGAAATCCATCCGGATAAAAACACCGCGCTGGAAGGGCTGTATAAATCCGGCGAGGCGCTCTGCACCCAGTGTGAAGCCGAAGGCTTCCGGCATATCACCTGGTATCTCGATCGCCCGGACGTGCTGGCGCGCTTCACCACCACCCTGATCGCCGACGCGGCTAGCTATCCGTACCTGCTGTCCAACGGTAACAAGCTGGAGAGCGGTCAGCACGAGGATGGTCGTCACTGGGTGAAATGGCAGGATCCGTTCCCGAAACCCTGCTACCTGTTTGCGCTGGTCGCCGGCGATTTCGATGTGCTGCGTGACAGCTTTACCACCCGTTCCGGCCGTAACGTGGCGCTGGAAATTTTTGTCGATCGCGGCAACCTCGACCGTGCGGACTGGGCGATGACCTCGCTCAAAGCCAGCATGAAGTGGGACGAAGAGCGGTTCGGCCTCGAATATGACCTCGATATCTTTATGATCGTCGCGGTGGATTTCTTCAACATGGGCGCGATGGAGAATAAAGGCCTCAACGTCTTCAACTCCAAATACGTGCTGGCCAAAGCGGAAACCGCCACCGACAAAGATTATCTCGGCATTGAAGCCGTGATTGGTCACGAATATTTCCACAACTGGACCGGCAACCGCGTGACCTGCCGCGACTGGTTCCAGCTCAGCCTGAAAGAGGGTCTGACGGTCTTCCGCGATCAGGAGTTCAGCTCCGATCTCGGCTCGCGCGCGGTCAACCGTATTGATAATGTGCGCGTGATGCGCGGCGCGCAGTTCGCCGAGGATGCCAGCCCGATGGCCCATCCGATCCGTCCGGATCAGGTGATCGAAATGAACAACTTCTACACCCTGACGGTGTATGAGAAGGGTTCTGAAGTGATTCGCATGCTGCACACGCTGCTGGGTGAAGAGCAGTTCCAGCAGGGGATGCAGCTCTATTTCGAGCGTCACGATGGCAGCGCCGCCACCTGTGATGATTTCGTGCAGGCGATGGAAGATGCCTCCAACGTCGATTTGTCACAGTTCCGCCGCTGGTACAGTCAGTCGGGCACGCCGGTGCTGACGGTGCGTGATGACTACAACCCGGAGCTGGAGCAGTACACGCTGCACGTCACGCAGCACACGCCCCCGACCGCCGATCAAAAGGAGAAGCTGCCGCTGCACATTCCGCTGGATATCGAACTGTATGACGGCGAAGGCAAGGTCATTCCGTTGCAGCACAACGGTCATCCGGTTCATCACGTGCTGAACGTCACCGACGAGTTCCAGACCTTCATTTTCGACAACGTCTATTTCCAGCCGGTGCCGTCGCTGCTGCGGGAATTCTCCGCACCGGTGAAGCTCGACTATAAATGGAGCGATGCGCAGCTGACTTTCCTGATGCGCCACGCGCGCAACGACTTCTCGCGCTGGGATGCGGCGCAAAGCCTGCTGGCGACGTATATCCGCCTCAACGTGGCGCGCCATCAGCAGGGCCAGCCGCTGTCGCTGCCGCTGCACGTCGCTGATGCTTTCCGCGCGGTGCTGCTGGATGAGCAGGGCGATCCGGCGCTGATGGCGCTGATCCTGTCGCTGCCGTCAGAGAATGAGATCGCCGAGCTGTTCGAGGTGATCGACCCGCTGGCGATTGCCGCAGTGCGCGCGGCGCTGGTGCGCACGCTGGCGAAGGAGCTGAGCGATGAATTCTATGCGGTGTATCTCGCCAACCAGAGCAGCGACTACAAAGTCGAGCATGCCGAAATCGGCAAGCGTGCACTGAAGAATGTCTGCCTGAGCTATCTGGCGTTTGCGGACGCGGAGCAGGCCAGCAAACTGGTGCAGGCGCAGTACGACAAAGCCAGCAACATGACCGACGCGCTGGCCGCGCTGTCTGCGGCGGTGGCGGCGCAGTTGCCGTGCCGTGATGCGTTGCTGGCGGCGTACGACGAGCGCTGGCATCAGGATGGTCTGGTGATGGATAAGTGGTTTATGTTGCAGGCCACCAGCCCGGCGGCTGACGTGCTGAGCAAGGTACGTAGCTTGCTGACGCATCGCTCGTTCACCATGGGTAACCCGAACCGCATCCGTTCGCTGATTGGCGCGTTTGCCTCGGCCAACCCGGCAGCTTTCCACGCCAAAGATGGCAGCGGCTACCAGTTCCTGGTGGAGATGCTGACCGATCTCAACCGCCGCAACCCGCAGGTGGCAGCGCGCATGATTGAGCCGCTGATTCGTCTGAAGCGTTATGATGCCGAACGTCAGGCGCTGATGCGTCAGGCGCTGGAGACGCTGAAAGGGCTGGAGAATCTGTCCGGCGATCTGTACGAGAAGATCACCAAAGCGCTGAACGCGTAAGAAAACAATGCGCAATAAATTGCGCCGCTACAAAGAGTTGCAATCCTCTGTAGCGGCGCGATTTATCGCGCGTCCTGAATTAACGCTGCTGCGCGAACTGCAGGGGCTGCTCTGAGGTTCCCCGCTTCATCACCCGATCCAGCACCTCGGCCTCCAGCTCGGCGAGGCGCGCCGATCCTTTGCGGCGCGGACGCGGTAAATCCACCGCCAAATCCAGCCCGATTTGACCCTCTTCAATCAGCAGCACGCGATCGGCCATCGCCACCGCTTCGCTGACATCGTGCGTCACCAGCAACACGGTAAAATTATGCTGCTGCCACAGCGACTCAATCAGGCCCTGCATTTCAATGCGCGTCAGTGCATCAAGTGCGCCGAGCGGTTCATCGAGCAGCAGCAGGCCGGGGCGATGAATCAGCGCCCGCGCCAGTGCCACCCGCTGTTTCTGTCCGCCGGAGAGCGCTGCCGGCCACTCATGTGCACGATCGGCCAGACCGACCGCCGCCAGCGCCTCAAGCGCGGCGCTGCGCCACTCGCGGCCTTTCAGACCGAGGCCGACGTTATCGATCACTTTCTTCCACGGCAACAGACGCGCATCCTGAAACATCAGGCGGGTATCTTCGCGCGCCTCGGCCAGCGGCGCGTTGCCCGCCAGCAGTTCACCGTGCGTGGTGGATTCCAGCCCGGCCAGCAGGCGCAGCAGGGTACTTTTACCGCAGCCGCTGCGGCCGACCACCGCGACAAACTGGCCGGCCGGAATATGTAAATCGATATGATTCAGGATGGTGCGATTGCCATACTGCTTGGTGACGCCATTGACGCCCACCGGGGTACCGCGGTTCAGGCGCGCCGGGCTTAGCGTTGCGTTGCTCATGCGTTCTCCTCCTTCAATTGGTAAGCCGGATGCCAGCGCAGCCAGACACGCTCCAGCAGCTGTGCCGTCACGTCGGCCAGTTTGCCCAGCAGGGCATAGAGAATGATGGCGACCACCACCACATCGGTTTGCAGAAACTCACGGGCGTTCATTGCCAGATAGCCAATACCGGAGTTGGCCGAGATGGTTTCGGCCACGATCAGCGTCAGCCACATCAGACCGAGGGCAAAGCGCACGCCAACCATGATTGACGGCAGCGCGCCCGGCAAAATCACCTGAATAAACAGGCTCCAGCCGGAGAGACCATAGCTGCGCGCCATCTCCACCAGGCCGCGGTCAATATTCCGTATGCCGTGATAGGTATTGAGGTAGATAGGGAACAGCGTGCCGAGCGCCACAAGAAAAATTTTGGCTGACTCGTCGATGCCGAACCACAGAATCACCAGCGGGATCAGCGCCAGGTGCGGCACGTTACGCAGCATCTGTACCGAGGTATCCAGCAACCGTTCGCCGGTGCGCGACGTGCCGGTAATCAGCCCGAGAATCAGGCCAATCGAACCGCCAATGGCAAAGCCGATTGCTGCTCGCCAGCCGCTGATGGCGAGGTGTTGCCACAACTCACCGCTGGCCGCGAGATGCCAGAAGGTGATGACAATATTCTCCGGCGAGGGCAGGATGCGCGTCGACAGCCAGCCGGCCTGTGAGGCAACCTGCCACACCACCACCAGCAGCACCGGCAGCGCCCACGGCAGCAGGGCATTGCTCAGCTGTTTATTGACCTTTGCCATATGCGACTCCTTAACTCTGCGCGACTTTTTGCGGGGTGAAATCATTGGCGACCGCTTCACCGTGCGCCTGCACTACGCGGGGTTGCGGGATTTCCGGCACGGCCAGGTCGAGATGAGGGAACAGCAGCTCGCCCACGCGATAGGCCTCTTCCAGATGCGGATAGCCAGACAGAATAAAGGTCTCGATGCCGAGATCCTGATACTCCTGCATACGCGCCGCGACCGTCGGACCGTCGCCCACCAGTGCAGTCCCGGCACCGCCGCGTACCAGACCGACGCCAGCCCACAGGTTCGGGCTGATCTCCAGCCGATCGCGCCGTCCGCCGTGCAGCGCGGCCATGCGCTGCTGACCGACTGAATCGGTGCGGGCAAAAGCCGCCTGCGCTTTAGCAATGGTGGCATCGTCAAGATGGGCGATGAGCCGGTCTGCCGCCTGCCATGCTTCTTCATTGGTTTCACGCACAATCACGTGCAGACGGATGCCGAAGCGCACCGTGCGCCCCTGCGCCGCCGCTTTGGCGCGCACCTGTTCAATCTTCTCTTTGACCAGCGCGGGTGGTTCGCCCCAGGTCAGATAGACATCCACCTGCTCCGCGGCCAGATCCTGCGCGGCATCCGATGAGCCGCCGAACCACAGCGGTGGACGTGGCTGCTGCACCGCTTTAAACATCAATCGTGCACCGCGCACTTTGACGTACTTGCCTTCGTAATCGACCGTTTCACCCTCGCTGACCCGGCGCCAGACCCGGGTGAACTCCGCGGATTCGGCATAACGCTCGCGGTGATCGAGGAAAACGCCGTCGCCCGCCAGCTCTTCCGGATCGCCGCCGGTGACCAGGTTAAACAGTGCGCGACCGTTGGAGAGACGATCGAGCGTGGCGGCCTGCCGTGCGGCCTGCGTCGGGGAAATCACCCCCGGGCGCAGCGCCACCAGAAAACGCAGGCGCTGCGTCACCGGAATCAGGGATGCGGCCACCAGCCATGCATCTTCACACGACCGGCCGGTGGGGATCAGCACGCCACCAAAACCGAGGCGATCGGCGGCCTGCGCCACCTGTTGCAGATAACCGTGGTCCACCGGGCGCGCGCCTTCGGCGGTACCGAGATAGTGGCCGTCGCCGTGGGTGGGAAGAAACCAGAATACGGATACGCTCATGATAAATTTCCTTATGGCCGGGCCGGCTGTGGCTGCCAGATGCGATCGGCAATGGTGACTTTGACCGGCATTAAATGGTTGGCATAAAACAGATCGGCAGTTTGCTGTTGGGCCTGCGCCGTGTGGGCGCTGACCGGCGTAATGGCGGTCGGAGGACGATGGTCAAGGTAGCTGGCGATCACTGACTTCGGCAGGCCCATCGCCTGTGCCAGCAGATCGATACTTTGCTGGCGCTGGCTACGCGTCAGCGCGTCGGCTTCGCTAAAGGTGTGCAGCACCTGCTGCACGAAGTCACCGTGCTCGGTAGCAAAGCTGCGCGTGGCGAGGTAGAACGAACCGGTCTGGTTCAGCTTACTGCCGTCCACCAGCACACGGACGTTGCCCTGCAGCAGCGCAGCGGAATAGTAGGGGTCCCAGATCGCCCAGGCGTCAACATCGCCCTGCTGAAACGCGGCGCGCGCATCGGCTGGCGTCAGATAAATCGGCTGAATATCGTTAAAGCTCAGGCCGGCCTGTTCCAGCGCGCGCAGCAGCAGATTGTGTGAACTGGAGCCTTTCTGGAACGCCACTTTATGACCTTTCAGTTGCGCCACGCTGTGGATGGGACTGTCCTTCGGCACCAGAATCACTTCAGCCTGCGGCTTCGGTGGCTCCGAGCCGACATACAGCAAATCCGCCCCGGCGGCCTGAGCAAACAGCGGCGGGATATCACCGGTGCTGCCCAGGTCAATGCTGCCCACGTTCAGCGCCTCAAGCATTTGCGGACCGGCCGGAAACTCGATCCACTGAATGTTGGTGGTCGGGAAGCGCTGCTCCAGCAGCCGATGCGATTTGGCCAGCACCATGCTGACCGATCCTTTCTGATAGCCGATACGGAATTGTGCTGGCGCTTCGGCAGCCTGAGCCGTGAGGGTCAGGGCAAACAGCGCGGTAACGGTCGGCAGCAGCCAGCGGGTTAACATCCTTTTCATCGCAGTTCCTTTATACAGCCTGAGCATAGGGTTGATGACGACGGTGCAGCGCCTGCCAGAAGGTTTCCAGCGCCTCATCAATGCGCTCGCTCAGCAGCGCATCCAGCTCAGGCTGGCGGTCGTAATGGGTGATCTGCGTATCACTGGCGAACACGCCGTGCAGAACTTCCTGCGCTTTCAGCGCGTTCAGCACCGGTTTCAGCGCGTAGTCAACGGCCAGCATGTGCGCCACGCTGCCGCCGCTCGCCAGCGGCAACACCACTTTATGTTCCAGCGCCCGCTCTGGCAGCAGGTCGAGCAGGGTTTTCAGCGCACCTGAGAAAGAGGCTTTATAAATCGGTGTGGCGACGATCAGCCCCTCCGCGAGCGCTAAATCTGCTTTCAGCGCGGTCAGTGCCGGTGAGTCAAAGCGCGCATACAGCAAATCTTCCGGCTGAAAGTTGTGAATATTCCACGGAATCACCTCAACGCCACGCGCTTCCAGCGCCCGCTGGCACACACTCAGCAGCGCCGTAGAACGTGAAGGAAAACGCGGACTCCCCGCCAGCGTAATAACCCGCATGGTCACTCCTTATAACTGAAAGTTATTGATTAGCAATTATTGAGAACTGATGCATTCAATCCTGACAGAGCAGGCGGCGAGGCGTAAATGATTTATCCGGCAATGGATAGCCGTCAGGCGGGAATAGCGCCCTCTTATAAAGGAAGGGAAAAGCGCCTCTAAGGTTAATCTGAATTGCACCCGCAGATTGCCGGGTTTTCATTAGCGGCTTCCGTCACGGGCAAGGTGAGAATGATTAAATGCGCTGTTGCCTGGTTAAATCAGAGGTGTAACCGTCGACACATATCGCCGGGCGCGCCATTGTCGTCAGGCTTAAGAAGAAATAGATGAGGTAATTTAAGGAGTAGCAAACAAACGCTGACGTAAGTTTAAAGCGGGCACCAGGATTTTTCGTAGTGGCTGTTTAGAATGTTCCATTTTAAGCTGGTCTCAAATTAGCGAGTAAGTGTGTCAAAGCGTGGCGTTTTATTAAAATCGCACCGTTTAACGCGTTTCCTGTTACCGATATTACGTATTACTTCAGCACTCTGGCCGGGATTGCTTCAGTTGCGCTTAACAATAAACGGTAAATTATCAGCCAGTCTGGCAAGGGCCAATAGTCATGCCGTCGGCGGGCTGTTTATAATTGATTGAGTTTTCTTACGCTAAAAAAAAGTCACTGCCTTATTTGCGCCTTAATTGGGCGGATTTTTGTCTGGCCATTATTCAGTATTATTTTTAGGGAGAGGAATATGGGAAGGTCTGCTCTGTTAGTGCACCCGGCTGAGCCGGTTGCCGCTCAGCCCGCGCGCGTCGCGGCTGATAACGTTAATCCACTATTGTGTTATCTGCTGCAGCCGGATGCCGCGCACAGCCAGTTTACCGCTGTGCCACAGCCAGCGGCGGAGAGCGTCAGCGACGACGCGTTCTTACTGTTTGCCGCCGACGGCTTTGCGCCCTCTGCTGCACTGTTGCAGGAAGTGGCAACGCTCAGCCATCAGCGCCCGGAGCTCAACTGCATGCTGGTTTCACTGGCACCACGCGCACTGAGCAGCGGCCTGCAGTCGTCGCTGCAGCTGTTCCAGCAGCTGCAGGCGCAGCGCCTGTGGCAGCAGAATAACTATGCGGTCATCCTGCGCGCCGCGCTGGTGAAAAATGCCGCTCCGCTGGTACGCATTCAGGATGTGATGCTGGCCGGCCTGTTAAATACGCAAACGGTATGGCTGCTGGATGCCCGCGCGGAGCATGAGGTCACCACGGTTAATCCGCCACCCAGCTATCAGCAATTTATGACGGAGTATGAAAAGGTCACCCGTTTGTCACACTTTATTCCGGAGCGAAACCGTTATCGCCAGAGTTATTTACGCAGCGGGTTATTACAGCTGGTACAGCAGGAATTAAACGCTGAAACGCAGTTCTCTAATAATGTGCGGCACGCGGTGCGCTACTTTGCCGATCAGTTTTCACCGCAGAGCACAATGGAAAAACTGTTACTGAAACAGCCCGACCTCTATTTCTCACTGATGAAAATGAGAAAAAGCCGCTGAGATAGCGCCAGCGTTAATTTTAAGAATTACTCCCGTGGGCGCTGAGGTATTTTTGTGTCACGCTGTTAACACTGAGAAAAATACCCAGACGCCAGAGTTTTTATGTCTATCAAACGTAACGCGATTGCCAACTATGTTGGCCAGATCTATCTGACGCTGTCAGGTATTTTAGTAGTTCCCCTGTATATTCAGCATTTAGGTATGGAAGCTTACGGTCTTGTGGGCTTCTTTTCTATATTGCTGACCTGGCTGCAGCTGCTCGACGCGGGCGTTTCAACCACGCTGATGCGCGAGGCGGCACGCTACCGGGCGAATCAGGCAGAATTTGTCTGGTTTCCGGCGCTGTTTGCCACGCTGACCCGCTTCTTTCTGTTCTCCACCCTGGTGCTGGTGGTGCTCGGCTGGCTGGCGACGCCATGGATCGCCACGCACTGGCTGGATGCGCAGCACTTGCCCGCCAGCGATGTGGTGGTGGCCGTGGCGATCATGGTGATCACCGCCGCGATTCGCTGGCGTACCAGCCCGTATCGCAGCGTGATTGTCGGTTTTGAGCATCAGGTCTGGCTCAACGGCGTGAACCTGATCATTACCACGCTGCGTACTTTTGGCGCGGTACTGGTGATCCAGCTGTTCCCGAATCCGCTGCTGACCTTCTTTATCTGGCAATTGCTGGTCTCGATTGCCGAAGCCGCCTGCTGTATCTGGAAATCCTGTCAGCTGGTGCCCCGCGCAGCGCGCAAAGAGAAGCGCGACGATCTGAAAGGCGTGCTCAAACCCTTTATTCGCTTTGCGCTGAGCGCCGCTTTCTCCAGCGCCGTGTGGACCTTTATTTCGCAGATTGACCGGCTGGTTCTGTCAAAAACCCTGCCGCTGAGCGAGTACGGCTCGTTCACCGTGGTCGCCACGGCTGCGACCGGGATCCTGCTGCTGAGCAGTCCGATTATGCAGGCGATTGTGCCGCGCATGACCGGCATGAAAACCCGTCAGCAGGGCGATGCCGAATCGCTGAAGCTCTACCGCTATACCACCCAGGCGGTAGCAATTTTTATGGCCCCGCTCAGCATCACCATTGCCTGCTATGCCGGACCGCTACTGTGGGCGTGGACGCAGAAACCGCAAATTGTCGAAGAGATGGCGTTCGTGCTTAGCCTGTATGCGCTCGGCAGCGGTATCCAGGCGATCTGCGGCCTGCTGTATCACCTGCAATACGTTAACGGCAATCTGAAACTGCACATGCAGGGATTCACCTGTTTTGCCGTCGTGCTGGTGCCGCTCAACATCTGGTGTGCCGTCCATTACGGGGCGCTGGGCACCGGCTGGCTGTGGCTGGGGCAGAATATCTTCTATTTAGTTGGCTGGGCGTGGCTGGTGCATCGCCGCTTTGCGCCGGGCATCCATTTCAGCTGGCTGACGCGCGACGTAGCGCTGATTTGGGCAGTGTCGGCGCTGATTGCCTGGCTCAGCACGCTGCTGCCCATCGAGTGGAACCAGAATCGCTGGATCAACCTGCTGTGGCTGGGGCTGATCGGGGCCTTTAACCTTGGCGTGTGCTGTCTGTTACATAGCCTGGTGCTAAAACGCCTGCGCGCGCCGCTTGTTAACGCAGAGGAAAGAGGATGAGCATGACATCACGCCGCACGCCGACGGTTTCGGTAATTATCCCTAACTGGAACTGCGCGCCCTGGCTGCCGGAAACCCTGGGATCGCTGCTTCGCCAGTCATCGCCGCCGGAAGAGATCATCATTATTGATGATGGCTCGAGCGATGACAGCGTGGCCTGGCTGAAGGCGTTTGCTGCGCAGCATCCGCAGGTGACGCTGCTGAGTGGCGGACGCGGAGGCGTCAGTGCCGCGCGCATGAAGGGGCTGGCCGCAGCCAGCGGCGATTTCGTCTATTTTATGGATGCCGACGACTTCGTCTCGACCGAACTGTTCGCCGATTTCCGCCGCGTGCAGGCGCGTCACCCGGAGATTGATCTGTTCTGCTTTGGCGCGAAGATGTTTTTCGACCTGCCAGCGCCGCAGCGCCATTATCAGACCATCCATCAGCGCCACGTCAGCGGCCTGCTGCCGGGCGGCAGCACCACGCTGCGCACGCTGATTCAGCATCAGTCGGCGCATCGGGTGATCTGGAGCAGCATCATCTCGCGTCGGCTGATTGACCAGCTCGATCTGCAGTTTCTGCCGATCCAGAACCATGAAGACGCGCCCTTTATGTTTGCCCTTTATCTGCAGGCGCGCGCGCTGTACTGCACCAGCCAGAGCTACTACTACAAACGGTTTATGCTGAGTTCACTGTCGCAGAGCACGCGCGACTTCTCATGGGTGAAAAATTACTTTATCGCCCGCGCCGGCAGTGAGCAGTTCCTGCAGCAGCAGCAACTGCCGCACGATGAGGCGCTGCTGGACGATTATTACCAGACGGTGATGCACGGCTGCCTGACGCAAATCCGCAAAAATCACATGACGGTGCCCGCCGAGTGGCAGCCGCAGGTGAATCAGCTGGTGCGTAAAGTGTTACAGCACAACGCGCGACTGAAACTGCTGTGGTATTGCCCGGCGATTTACAGCGGCTTACAGGCCTGCCGCGATCGTCTGGGACGCTATTCCGCCCGACGCTGATACCGATCAAATTGTTGCATCCCAGAGTAATTTACTTTTGCGCCAGAGCACCTTACCATTCTGGCGCACAAATTCCCGTGCACCCGACTTTCACGAAGCTTCCGCCATTCAGGAGAGTGCATGCTATATCCTATCGTCCGGCCGGCGCTGTTTAAGCTCGATCCAGAGCGCGCGCACGAACTCACCTTTCAACAGTTACGCTTCATCAGCGGCACGCCGCTGGAAGGGCTGATTCGTCAGTCGCTGCCGTCACGCCCGGTGACCTGTATGGGGCTGACCTTTCCGAACGCGCTGGGTCTGGCTGCGGGTCTGGATAAGAACGCGGAGTGCATTGATGCCTTTGGCGCCATGGGCTTTGGCTTTGTCGAAGTGGGCACGGTGACGCCACGCGCGCAGCCGGGCAATGACAAACCCCGCATGTTCCGGCTGGTGGCGGCGGAAGGTATCATCAACCGCATGGGGTTTAATAATCTCGGCGTCGATCACCTGGTAGAGAATGTGAAAAAGGCGCGCTTTAAAGGCGTGCTCGGCATCAATATTGGTAAAAATAAAGACACGCCGGTAGAGCAGGGCAAAGACGATTATCTCACCTGCATGGAAAAGGTGTATGCGCACGCCGGTTATATTGCCATCAATATTTCCTCACCGAATACCCCCGGATTACGTTCGCTGCAATATGGCGAAGCGCTGGACGATCTGCTGTCGGCGATTAAATTAAAACAGCGGGCGCTGCAGGAAAGCCATCTGAAATATGTGCCGGTGGCGGTGAAGATCGCGCCGGATCTTTCTGAAGAAGAATTGATCCAGGTTGCCGACAGTTTAGTGCGCCACGAAATAGACGGCGTGATCGCCACCAATACCACGCTCGATCGTTCGCTGGTGAGCGGGCTGAAATATGCCGACGAAGCGGGGGGATTAAGTGGTCGTCCGGTACAGTCGCGCAGCACCGAGGTGATTCGCCGTCTGGCGCAGGAGCTGCAGGGACGTCTGCCTATTATTGGCGTCGGTGGCATTGATTCGCTGGTCGCGGCACGGGAAAAAATGGCGGCTGGCGCAACGCTGGTGCAGATATACTCTGGCTTTATTTATAAAGGTCCGGCTTTAATTAAAGATATCGTGACCCATCTCTAAGACATTTCTCACTTTCCCTGGCCGGGGGGTTTATTTCTCCCTCCGGCTCGTTTATATTTTGTCCTGTTCGTACAATTTTCAGCTTTTTCCTTAAAGCAATATTTTAAATTTCAGCGCCGTTTAGCGCAGCGTAAATCCACAGGGCACCCCATGAAAATCAAACCCGATGACAACTGGCGTTGGTATTTTGACGCAGAGCATGACCGGATGATGCTGGATCTGGCCGATGGAATGTTATTTCGCTCGCGCTTCTCGCGCAAAATGCTGACGCCCGATGCCTTTAATGACAGCGGTTTTTGCGTTGATGACGCTGCGCTTTATTTTACTTTTGAAGAGCGCTGTCGCCAGAGCGGTTTAAAAAGCGATCAGCGCGCCGAGCTGGTGCTGAATGCGCTGGTGGCCAGCCGTTTCCTTAAGCCGCTGATGCCGAAAAGCTGGCACTTCACCAGCCATGCGCACAGCTGGCAGCCCGTCGCGGGCGATATGGTGGCGGTAACGCTGGCCGACAGCGGCGAACAGGCACAGCTGCTGGTGGTCGAGAGCGGCGAGAATGCCGCGCTCTGTCTGCTGGCGCAGAGTGCGCTGACGGTGGCGGGCAAAGGGATGCAGCTCGGCGATGCCATCAAGATCATGAACGATCGCCTGCAGCCACAGTTGCAGGAGAGCAGCGCGCCCTTCGCCCGCGCGGTGTAGCGCTTACGCCAGTTCGATATCTCCGTTCGGAATACAGCTGCAGCTGAGAATGGTGCCGTCACCGCGTACCGCGCTCTGCTTCAGCGCCTTCACGTCACCCGACACCAGCGTCATTTTGCAGCTGCCGCAGATTCCGGCACGACACGAATAGGGAATGCGAAAGCCCTGCATCTCCAGCTGTTCCAGTAATACCTGCTGATTATCGCCGGCAAACTGCTGACCCTGATAGCCAATGGTCACGGCGGCCGGCGCGCTGCTGGCGGCCTGCAGCGTTTCCACCACCTCACCGGCACCGTAAGCGCGCGGCGTTTGCCGTTCCAGCACTTCAACCGTATCGCCGACGCGCACGATGCCGCTGTTAAGCGCAATCAGATTGAGGCCGAAATCGATATCACCGCTGCCGTCCTGCGCGCTGCGAAAGCGCTGCAGCGTGGCGAGCGGTTCGCCCTGCGGATGCTTGCGGCCGCTTTCGGTGCCGATGGTGGTAAACACGCAGCGGCTGCACGGCTTCGGCATCTCGAAGGTGATCTCGCCGATCTTAATACGTTTCCAGCTGTCCTCATCCCAGGCGCTGGCGCCGCTGACGATCAGATTGGGGCGGAACTGTTCCAGCCGCACGCTGGCCGGACAGCGCTGCTGCAGATCCTGCAGCGACGCCATGTTGACCAGCAGGTAAGGGAAGCCGTCAGCGAACCCCAGCGGGACATGGTCGAAGCGTTTTACCCGGCGTGACGGCTCAGTGCCAACCCAGCGCAGCTGCACCGGGCGCGGGAAAAAGCCGCTCAGCCACTGGTTGATGGTGTCAGGCGCAATACGCGCAGTGAACTGATTGCCCCACACTTCGGTCGGTGCCGGCTGGGCGCTGAAATCTCTGAAGCGGATCAGCGCCTGGCTGCCGTCCGGCGCGGTGATGAATAGCCCGTCGGGCAGCAGGGCGGGCGTGAAACGCACCATCTCCGGAAACTGGCGGGCGGTAATAAAGGTCCCGTCCGCTTCGGTCACCATAAAGATGCGATCGAAGGCCAGACCGCTTTCCAGCACCTGCGCGTGTGACAGCTGCAAACCACGCATCGATTTAACCGGGTGAATATACAGGCGAGACAGGGTAATCATCACAACTCCGTACAGACAAAAAGAAGCTAACTTTATGACATAGGACGCTGATTCGCTATAATGCGCAACAATTTTAGCAAGAGTAAAAGTGACGATATGAATTCTCTGTTTGCCAGTACGGCGCGTGGGCTCGAAGAGCTGTTGAAAACTGAGCTGGACGCGCTGGGTGCGCAGGATTTGCAGGTGGTGCAGGGCGGCGTCCACTTCCGAGCCGACGACCGCGTAATGTACCAAAGCCTGCTGTGGAGCCGTCTGGCTTCACGTATTTTGCTGCCGCTGGGAGAATTCGGCGTCTGGAGCGATCTCGATCTCTACGTCGGCGCGCAAAGCATCCCGTGGAGCGAGCTGTTTGACAGCAACACCACGTTCGCCATCCACTTCAGCGGCACCAATGAGGTGATCCGCAACAGCCAGTTTGGTGCGCTGCGCATCAAAGATGCGATTGTCGATAGCTTTACCCGGCAGAATCTGGAGCGTCCGAGTGTAGATCGCGAGCAGCCGGGCATCCGCATTAACGCGTGGCTGAACAAAGATCGCGTTAGCATCGCGTTGGATCTGAGCGGCACCGCACTGCATCAGCGCGGCTATCGCCAGCAAACCGGCCAGGCACCGCTGAAAGAGAACCTGGCGGCGGCGATTGTGATGCGCTCCGGCTGGCAGAGCGGCACGCCGCTGGTCGATCCGATGTGCGGCTCCGGCACGCTGCTGATTGAAGCGGCGCTGATCGCCTGCGATCGCGCGCCGGGCCTGCTGCGTTCGCACTGGGGCTTCAGCCGCTGGAAACGCCATAACAGCGCGCTGTGGCAGGAGGTGCGCAGCGACGCGCTGCAGCGTGCGCGCGCCGGCACGGCCGCCACCACGTCACGCTTCTTTGGCTATGATAATGATGGTCGCGTGCTGGAGTGGGCACGTGCCAACGCGCGCCGCGCCGGCGTGTTTGATCTGTTCACCTTTGCGCAGCAGGATGTGCTGCAGCTGAAAAATCCACTGGCGGGCGAAGCGATGCGCGGTACGGTGCTGAGTAACCCGCCGTACGGTGAGCGTCTGGAGAGCGAGCCGGCGCTGATTGCGCTGCACAGCCAGCTGGGCCGCATCATGAAACAGCAGTTTGGTGGCTGGAATTTGTCGCTGTTCAGCGCCTCACCAGAGCTGCTCAGCTGCCTGCAGCTGCGCGCCGATCGCCAGTTTAAAGCGAAAAACGGTCCGCTGGAGTGCGTACAGAAGAACTACCAGCTGGCGGAGAACAGCGCCGAAGGCGGCGCACAGATTGCCGAAGATTTTGCTAACCGCCTGCGTAAGAACAGCAAAAAACTGGACAAGTGGGCGCGCCAGTCGAATATTGACTGCTACCGCCTGTATGACGCCGATCTGCCGGAGTATAACGTGGCGGTCGATCGCTACGCCGACTGGGTAGTGATTCAGGAGTACGCGCCGCCGAAAACCGTGGACGCGACCAAAGCGCGTCAGCGCCTGTTTGACGTGATCGGTGCCACGCTGAGCGTACTGGAGATACCGGCCAATCGCCTGGTGTTGAAAACCCGCGAACGGCAGAAGGGCAAAAATCAGTACCAGAAGCTGAGCGAGAAGGGCGAATTCTTTGAAGTGCAGGAGTTTAACGCGCGGCTGCTGGTGAACCTGACGGATTATCTCGATACCGGCCTGTTCCTCGACCACCGTATCGCGCGCCAGATGCTGGGCCAGATGAGCCAGGGGAAAGATTTCCTTAACCTGTTCTCCTATACCGGTAGCGCCAGCGTGCATGCCGGGCTGGGCGGCGCCAAATCCACCACCACGGTCGATATGTCGCGCACCTATCTGGAGTGGGCCGAACGTAACCTGCGCCTGAACGGATTAACCGGGCGCCAGCATCGCCTGATGCAGGCGGACTGCCTGAGCTGGCTGCGCGAAAGCGATGAGCAGTTCGATCTAATCTTTATCGATCCGCCGACCTTCTCCAACTCCAAACGCATGGAAGATGACTTCGATGTGCAGCGCGACCACCTGATGCTGCTGCAGAACCTGAAGCGCATGCTGCGTCGCGGCGGCACCATTATGTTCTCCAATAACAAGCGCGGCTTCAAAATGGATCTGGACGGCTTGCAGCGTCTGGGTCTGCAGGCGCAGGAAATTACGCAAAAAACGCTGTCGCAGGACTTTGCGCGCAACCGTCAAATTCACAACTGCTGGCTGGTAAGCCACGCCGGTAAGGAATAAGTTTTATGTCACTGATCAGTATCCATGGCGCTTACCTGTCGTTCAGCGATGCGCCGCTGTTGGATAACACCGAACTGCATATCGAAGAGGGCGAGCGCGTCTGTCTGGTTGGGCGCAACGGCGCCGGTAAATCGACGCTGATGAAAATCATCAACGGCGAACAGCCGCTGGATGACGGCCGCATTATTTATGAGCAGGATTTGGTGGTCGCGCGGCTGCAACAGGATCCGCCACGCAATATCACCGGTTCGGTGTACGACTTCGTCGCCGAAGGCGTGGCCGAACAGGCTGAACACCTCAAGGCCTACCACGCCATATCGCATTTAGTGATGGAAGATCCGAGCGAGAAAAACCTCAACGAAATGGGGCGACTGCAGACGATTCTCGACCATCACAACCTGTGGCAGCTCGACAGCCGCATCAACGATGTGCTGCAGCAAATCGGGCTGCAGCCGGACACCGAACTGTCGTCACTCTCCGGTGGCTGGCTGCGTAAAGCCGCGCTGGGCCGAGCGCTGGTCAGCAACCCGCGCGTGCTGATGCTCGACGAACCGACTAACCACCTCGATATTGAAACCATCGACTGGCTGGAAAGCTTCCTGAAAACCTTCAACGGCAGCATCGTGTTTATTTCGCACGACCGCTCCTTTATCCGCAATATGGCGACGCGCATTGTCGACCTCGATCGCGGCAAGCTGGTGTCATGGCCGGGCGATTACGATCAGTTCCTGCTGGGCAAAGAGGAAGCGCTGCGCGTTGAAGAGATGCAAAACGCCGAATTCGACCGCAAGCTGGCGCAGGAAGAAGTGTGGATTCGCCAGGGCATCAAAGCGCGTCGCACCCGTAACGAAGGCCGCGTGCGCGCGCTGAAAGCGCTGCGTCGTGAACGCTCCGAACGACGTGACGTGATGGGCAAAGCTAATATGCAGGTCGGTGAAGCGGCGCGTTCCGGCAAAATCGTCTTTGAGCTGGAAAACGTGGATTACGGCGTTCACGGCAAAACGCTGGTGAAGGATTTCTCCACCCAGGTGCAGCGCGGCGACAAAATCGCCCTGATTGGCCCGAACGGCTGCGGTAAAACCACGCTGCTGCGCCTGATGCTCGGCCAGCTGAAGGCGGATGCCGGTCGCGTGCACTGCGGCACCAAACTGGAAATCGCCTACTTCGATCAGCACCGCGCGGAGCTCGATCCGGATAAAACCGTGATGGATAACCTGGCGGAAGGCAAACAGGAAGTGATGGTCAACGGCAAGCCGCGTCACGTGCTCGGCTATCTGCAGGACTTCCTGTTCCACCCGAAACGCGCCATGACGCCGGTGCGTGCGCTGTCCGGCGGCGAGCGTAACCGCCTGCTGCTGGCGCGCCTCTTCCTCAAGCCCAGCAACCTGCTGATCCTTGACGAACCGACCAACGACCTCGACGTCGAAACACTCGAGCTGCTGGAAGAGCTGGTGGATGGCTATCAGGGCACCGTGCTGCTGGTGAGCCACGATCGTCAGTTTGTGGATAACACCGTGACCGAATGCTGGATCTTTGAAGGCAACGGCGAGATCGGTACCTTCGTCGGTGGCTACCATGATGCGCAGCAGCAGCGCGCCGCTTACAAGCAGACCAAAGCTGCACCGGTCAAAAGCGCAGCGACTAAACCGGCAGAAAAAGCCGACGCCCCCAAACGCAGCGCAGGCAAGCTAAGCTATAACCTGACGCGTGAACTGGAACAGCTGCCGCAAAAGCTGGAGCAGCTGGAGACGCGTATCGGTGAGCTGCAGGCGCGGATGAGTCATCCGGACTTCTTCAGCCAGCCGCACGACAAAACGCAGCCGGTGCTGGATGCGCTGGCGCAGGCGGAGCAGGAGCTGGAAACCACCTTTGAACGGTGGGAAGAGCTGGAAGCGCTGAAAAACGGCGCATAACGCAGAGGGAGTCAGCATGTGTGCCACGCATCAGACGCAGCACTGGATGCTCTGTCCGCAGTGTGATTTAACCGTAAAACTGCCCGCCGTACCGGTGGGCAGCCGTGCGCGCTGTCCGCGCTGTCACACCACGCTGGTGGCTAACTGGCACGAACCGCGTAAACGTCCCACCGGCTATGCGCTGGCGGCGCTGTTTATGCTGTTGCTGGCCAATCTGTTTCCGTTTATCAGCATGCATGTGGCCGGTCTCAGCAGCCAGATCTCGCTGATGGCCATTCCGCAGGTGATGGATCGCGAGGATTATCGCAGCCTCGCCACGCTGTTCCTGCTGTTTGTGCAGGGCATTCCGGCTTTCTGCATGATCGCCATTCTGCTGCTGGTCAATCCGGTGCGCCTGCCGCACAGCCTGCGACTCGGGCTGGCACGCATTCTGTTTCAATTGCGCAGCTGGGGTATGGCGGAAATTTTCATGGCCGGCGTGCTGGTCAGCTTCGTCAAACTGATGGCCTATGGTGAAATTGGCCTTGGCAGCAGCTTCTGGCCGTGGTGCCTGTTTTGTCTGCTGCAGCTGCGTGCGTTTCAGTGCGTCGATCGCCGCTGGGTCTGGCAGCGCATCGATCCGCTGCCGCCGCTGGCGCAAACGCCGCAGGCGGGCATCAGCGGACTGAAGCAGGGGCTGCGCAGCTGTCCGTGCTGCACCGCGATTCTGCCAGTCGCGCAGAGAACCTGTCCGCGCTGCGGCGTAAGCGCCGCGCCACGCAGGCAGCACAGCCTGCAGTGGACGCTGGCGCTGCTGATCACCTCGGTGATGCTGTATATCCCGTCGAATATTATGCCGATCATGGTGACCGAAACGCTCGGCTCGCAGTATCCGTCCAACATTATGGCCGGCGTGATTTTGCTGTGGAGCGATGGCTCCTGGCCGGTGGCGCTGGTGATTTTTATCGCCAGTATTATGGTGCCTTCGCTGAAGATGGTGGCGATTGGCTGGCTGTGCTGGCACGCCAGCGGTCGCGGCCGGCGCGACAGCGAGAAGATGCACCTGATTTATGAGGTGGTGGAGTTTGTTGGCCGCTGGTCAATGATTGATGTGTTTGTGATCGCTGTGCTTTCTGCGCTGGTGCGCATGGGCCAGCTGATGAGTGTTTACCCTGCGCCAGGCGCGCTATTGTTTGCGCTGGTGGTGATTCTGACTATGTTCGCCGCCATGACGTTTGATCCGCGCCTGATTTGGGATCGCCTACAGGAAACTGAACGTAAGGAGCCGCGTCTTGACGGACAACCAACACGGCATTGCTAACGTCGACCAGATTAAACGCTGGTCGCCGGTGTGGATCGTACCTATCGTCACGCTGTTAATCGGCGGATGGATTCTGTTTTATCACTTCAGCCATCAGGGACCGCAGGTCACGCTGATCACCGAAAACGCCGAAGGTATTGTTGCCGGTAAAACCACCATTAAAAGCCGCAGCGTCGACGTGGGCACCGTCGAAAGCGCGGTGCTGACGGACGATCTGCACCATGTGGAGATCACCGCGCGCCTGAATGCCGGCATGGAAAAACTGCTGCATAAAGACAGCGTGTTTTGGGTGGTGAAGCCGCAGATTGGCCGGGAAGGGGTGACGGGCCTCGGTACGCTGCTTTCCGGCGCCTACATTGAACTGCAGCCCGGCGCCAAAGGGGATAAGCCAGAGCACTATCAGCTGCTCGATGCGCCGCCGCTGGCACCGCCGGATGCCAAAGGTATTCGCGTCATCCTCGACAGCAAAAAAGCCGGCCAGCTTAATCCGGGCGATCCGGTGCTGTTCCGCGGCTATCGCGTCGGCACGGTGGAAACCAGCACCTTTGATACCGACAAGCGCATGATGACCTATCAGCTGTTCATCGCCGCGCCTTACGATCGGCTGATTACCACCAACGTGCGCTTCTGGAAAGACAGCGGTATTGCGGTGGATATGTCCGCTTCCGGTATGCGCGTCGAAATGGGCTCGCTGACGACCCTGTTTAGCGGTGGTGTGAGCTTTGACGTGCCGGACGGCTGGGAACTCGGCGAGCTGGCCAAAAACCAGGACGATTACCATCTGTATGATGACCAGCGCAGCATTCAGGATTCGCTGTACACCAAACACACTGATTTCCTGATGTTCTTCAGCGACTCGATTCGTGGTCTGCAGGTTGGTGCGCCAGTCGAGTTCCGCGGCATTCGTCTCGGTACTGTGGCTCAGGTGCCTTACATGATCCCGGGCGTGAATCAGGCGCTGAACACCGATTACCGCGTGCCGGTACTGATCCGCATCGAGCCGGACCGCTTTATCAGCCGTCTGGGGGGCGACTTCAATCTTGAACAGCATCTGCAGGATGGTAAGAAACGCGGCCTGCGCGCCACGCTGAAAACCGGCAACCTGCTGTCCGGTGCGCTGTTTGTCGATCTCGACTTCTATGACAATGCACCGGCTTACAAAGGACCGAACGAAGTGGCGGGGCTGGAAGTGATTCCGACCGTGAGCGGCGGCCTGAGCCAGATTCAGCAGAAACTGATGGCGGCGCTGGATAAGATCAACGCGCTGCCGCTCAACCCGATGATCAACCAGGCCACCGGCACGCTGAAAGAGAGCCAGCGCACCCTGCAGCAGCTGCAGAAAACGCTGGATAACCTCAATCAGATCACCGCCAACCCGGCGATGAAAACGCTGCCGGCCGATATGCAGCAAACCCTGCGCGAGCTTAATCGCAGCATGAAGGGGCTGCAGCCGGGATCGCCAGCCTATAACAAACTGGTGGGCGATATGCAGCGCCTTGACCAGGTGCTGCGCGAATTGCAGCCGGTGCTGAAAACGCTCAACAGTAAGAGCAACGCGCTGGTATTTGAAGCCAAACCGGGTCAGGATCCGCAGCCAAAGAGGGCGAAACAGTGAAAAAAGGGCTGATTATCGGTGCTGTGCTGCTGCTGGCGGGCTGCAGCAGCACCATCGACACCACTTATTACCAGCTGCCTGCGGGCAGCAATATGGCGCGCGTCAGCAGTGACGCCTCCGCCAGCCAGCCGATGATTTGGGTTGAACAGGTGAGCGTGCCGGATTATCTCGCCGGCAACGGACTGGTTTATCAAACCAGCGACGTGAAGTACGTGATTGCCGCCAATAATCTGTGGGCCAGTCCGCTCGACCAGCAGCTGCAGCAGACACTGGTGAGTAACCTCGGCCAGGCGTTGCCCGGCCGGCTGGTGGCCAGTCAGCCGCTGGGTGACACGCACGATACGCTCAGCGTGCACGTCACCGGCTTCCATGGTCGCTATGACGGCAAGGTGGTAGTAAGCGGTGAATGGCTGTTACAACATCAAGGCCGGCTTATCAAACATGGCTTTAATCTGACGCTGCCGCAGACCGAAGATGGCTACGATGCGCTGGTGCGCACGCTGGCGCTCGGCTGGCAGCAAACGGCACAGCAGATCGCTAACAGCGTGGTGACGCTAAATTAGGATTTGTTCGATGCTTATGCTAAGTCCCTGATTTGCCGTTATGTGACGGCGCGCAAATCAGGGACTTTTTTATTGCGGAATCAGCCAGATATGGCGGCGGCACTGAGGGATTTGTGTCGATTTCACGGCAAATTGATGACATTGGCGTGAATTTTGCGCATTGACCTTTCACCCACCACAGGTTAGAACATTACTGTGGTTGAACATTAATTCACCACTCTTTCTTTCCACCAGATTCCACCAGACCTGAAATGAGGGAAACGAGGTATGAAGAGACAGAAGAGAGACCGCCTGGAACGAGCACATTCACGAGGCTATCAGGCAGGCATTACTGGCCGCTCAAAAGAGATATGCCCTTATCAAATGATCGATGCCCGGTCTCACTGGTTGGGAGGTTGGCGACAAGCCATGGAGGACAGGTCGGCGGTGGCTTAGGCACTGTCGGATGTCTGTAAACAGGAAAAAAACCTCCGCTGCGTGCGGAGGTTTTTGTTGGCGGGTCAGAACGCTGAAGTGTCTTTAAACAGGCCCACTTTCAGGTCAGTCGCGGTGTAAATCAGGTTACCGTCGACGAACACTTCGCCATCGGCCACGCCCATCACCAGCTTGCGGTTGATGACGCGTTTGAAGTGAATTTTGTAAGTAACCAGCTTCGCCGTCGGCAGAACCTGGCCGGTGAATTTCACTTCACCCACACCCAGCGCACGGCCTTTACCTTCCGCACCCAGCCAGCCGAGATAGAAGCCAACCAGCTGCCACATAGCATCCAGACCCAGACAGCCTGGCATAACCGGATCGCCTTTAAAGTGACAATCAAAGAACCACAGGTCAGGGCGGATATCCAGTTCGGCTTCCACATAACCTTTATCGAATTTGCCGCCGTCTTCGGTCATTTTGACCACGCGGTCCATCATCAACATGTTGTCAGACGGAAGCGGTGGGCCATTCTCGCCAAACAGTTCGCCGCGACCAGAGGCAATCAGGTCTTCTTTGCTATAGGATTCGCGTTTATCTACCATGTTCTCAATATGCCTTCTTTTAGTGAAGCCCGAATATTAGCGAACAGTTGTACGCTGGGCAATGTAATCAGCTGTGGTTGAACCAGTTGAGCCAGCGTAATGGCCAGGGCCGCGGTCGGTTTTCCTGCTGATTGAGCTGAGTAATGCGCTCCTGAATGGTGCTCAGCAGCGAGTCGCCGCTTTCGCTCTGCCAGGCAATACCGGTTAACAGCGGCAGCGCTTCGTCAACGCGCTCAATCGCCCAGATATGGAACTGGCCCTGCTGCACCGCTTCTACCACGTCGTCGCTGAGGCTGAGATGGCGCACGTTGCTGGCAGGCAGAATGACGCCCTGTTTTCCGGTCAGTTCACGCGACTGGCAGATATGGAAGAAGCCTTCGATTTTCTCATTCAGACCACCCACCGGCTGCACGTTACCAAACTGGTCCACCGAACCGGTAACGGCAATCTGCTGGTTCAGCGGCTGGTTTGCCAGCGCGCTGATCAGCACACACAGCTCGGCCAGCGAGGCGCTGTCACCGTCGACTTCGGAGTAGGACTGCTCAAACACCAGCGATGCCGAGAAGGGCAGCTGCTGTTCCAGCTCCAGCTCGGAAATCAGATACGCCTGCATGATCATCATGCCTTTGGCGTGGATGTTGCCGCCAAGCTCCGCTTTGCGCTCCACGTCGGTAAACTCGCCATCGCCCGGATGCACAACACAGGTGATGCGTGACGGCTCGCCCCACGGACGTGGATGGCCAGGGAATTCAATCACCGACAGGCCGTTGATCTGACCGACCACTTCGCCTTCCGTTTCGATCATGATCTGATTCAGCAGGATCTCATCGCGCATCCGGTCGGCGAGGAAACTTTCGCGCCACTGGCGTGCTTCCAGCGCCTCTTTCAGCGCCTCGCCATTCAGCGTCTCACCGTGCAGCGCGGCTTCCTGCAACTGACGGCGTAGCCAGCGCGGGCACAGCGGCAGCGTGTCCTGATCGCCGGTCAGACGCACCGCTTCCTGGATCAGCAGCGGCCAGAAATCAGCTTCGGGTGGCGTAAGACCGGCCCGTTCCGCCTGGCATAGCGTCCAGCGGCACCAGTTGGCCATGTCATCCTCATCGACCAGCTGCAGATTCTCTTCGAACTCGCTGTAGAGCGCCATTTCGTGCACTTCAACGTCCAGCTCCTGGAAGCTGGCCAGCGCCTCGCGATCGCCACATAAAATCAGACGCAGCTGCAGCGGCAGCGGGGGAATGGTCACCGGCAGGGGACGACGCTCGTCCGGTGAATACCAGTCAAAGCGGCCCAACTCGATCACTTTGCGCAGGCGCAGCCACAGCAGCGGCTGTGCCAGCAGGGTGTTGATCGACAAGATCAGCGTGCCACCGTTAGCCTGATGCAGCAGACCGGGCTCCAGCTGTACGCGATCTTTATACTGACGCACGCAGCCAAACAGCTGCTCGGACTCAATCCAGTCGGCGTAATGCACGCCGCCGGTGCTGGTGAAGGGACGGCTGGCATCGACAGGCGGTTGCAGGCTGACGTTGTCGCCCATCACATGGTAATCACCGCCGTACAGCGCGTCCTCGTCAGGCTGAAAGCGCTGCGCCGCCTCGGCAATCCACGCCAGATAATCACTGTTTTCCTGGCTGCGTAACAGCAGCAACGGAAAGCCCAGCGTTTGATGATGTAAATGCGCCAGCGCATTCAGCAGACGCGGCTGAACCGCGGCAAGCGTATCGCTATCTTCCAGAGAGACGGTTGAGAAAAGTGATTGGTAGCGTGAGCTATCCGGCTGCAGGGCTTGCCACGTAAGTTGAGTGCTGGTCAAAATATTCGCATTAGTCTGGTTCAGGAAAAGCGCGATTATACAGGATTCAACCCGGTTAAGCACGGCGCACTTCCGGCCTGAACTGTGATGGCCGCAACATGTTTTTCCTTGCTGCATCCGGGAAAAAAGCTGTTATTCTTAGTTTGTTACGTGATCACGATGAGATTCCGATGAAATACCAGCAACTCGAAAATCTTGAAAGTGGATGGAAGTGGAAATACCTGGTGAAAAAGCATCGGGAAGGTGAGCTGATCACCCGGCATATTGAGCTGAGCGCTGCGCAGGCGGCGGTAGAGACGTTGCTGGCGATGGAGAATAACCCGGTTGAGGTCGGTGACTGGATCGCAAAGCATATCCATCCGGAGCTGGAAAACCGTCTGAAGCAGACCATACGCGCGCGGCGTAAACGTCATTTCAACGCAGAGCATCAGCACACGCGGAAAAAATCGATCGATCTGGAGTATCTGGTGTGGCAGCGTCTGGCCGGTCTGGCGCAGCGTCGTAACAGCACCTTATCAGAGACCATCGTTCAGCTGATCGAAGATGCAGAACGCAAAGAGAAGTATGCCAGTCAGATGTCAACGCTGAAGCAGGATCTGCAGGCGATTCTGGGTAAAGGTGGCGCGGATAACGAATAGCAAAAAATGCGTGTGATAAAAAGCCAAAAAAAACCCCGCCGAAGCGGGGTTTTTTATTGCGCGATAACTTAAGCCTGTGGCTGAGTTACAACGTCTTTGATACCTTTCACGTCGATTTCAACGCGACGGTCTGGCGCCAGGCAGTCGATCAGGGCATTGCGGCCTTTCACGCTGTCACAGGTGTTGCCAGTAACTGGGTTAGATTCACCCATGCCACGTGCAGAGATCTTGTTAGCCGGGATACCTTTAGATACCAGGTAGTCGACAACAGACTGAGCACGTTTCTCAGACAGTTTCTGGTTGTACTGGTCTGAACCGATGCGGTCGGTGAAGCCCAGAACCACAACAGAACCGTCTTTCGGATCCATTGAGCTCAGCTGGCTGTACAGCTGATCCAGAGCCTGCTGGCCTTCTGGCTTCAGGGTAGATTTGTTGAAGGTGAACAGCACGTCAGACTTCAGAGTGAAACGCTTGGTTTCAACAACCGGAGCCGGAGCTGGAGCTGGAGCAACAACTGGTGCAGCAGCTTCGTCCTGACCGAAACGGTAAGAAACGCCGACGCTCAGCATGCTGTTGTCTGGACGCGCACCAACGGTACCTGCGTCACCGATGTTGTTAACCCACTGGTAGTCCAGGCGAGTCGCCCAGTTTTTGGTCAGTGCGTATTCAACACCAACAGCAGCCAGCGGAGAAACGCCGGTGTCGTGGTTGCTGATGCGGCCGTTGTCTGGGTTGGTCTGAGTTGAATCAGCACGCCATACCATGCCGCCCAGACGGGTGTACACGTCCAGATCGTCAGCAATTGGGTAGCTCAGTTTAGCTGCCAGCTGAACGCCCTGTGCTTTGAATGCGCCATTGGTCACGTTGCCTTTGTTCGGCATACGGCCCAGCCAGTCGTAGCCCAGCTCGAAGCCCAGGTATGGGTTAGCCTGGTAGCCCAGGAAAGCACCTGCGCCCAGCTGAGATTCGTGAGTTGGACCGTCGTTGTTTTCGTAACCGTTACCGTAGTAACCAGTATCGTGATACTGAGACCAGCCCAGTTTAGCACCGGTATACCAAGTGTCATCTTTAGGAGCGGCCTGCGCTACGGTAGCGAAGCCAGCCAGTGCCACTGCAATTGCGATAGCTGTCTTTTTCATTTTGCGCCTCGTTATCATCCAAATAGGCAATGAGCAAAAAGGTTGCTCTTGGTTGTAATCCTTCGCCGGGTCTAAACGCTCGCTTATGACTCTACCGAAAAAACGGAGGTTATTGAGCACCCTGGCGAGGTAAAGTCTACAACGAGATTGGAAACTTACAAGTATGATGTGACGTCAGCGGATAAAAAAACAGGGATTTATACACACATTTTAACAAATGACATGGCAAAATTTTCGCTACCAGAAAAGAAAAATGCGGCTAAGCCATTGTCATAGCTGGCGGGAAAAGAATCAGTGGCTTAGCCGCAACTTTGTGAAAAAATAGCGTGAGAAAAATCTTAGTTTTACTTAATGAAACAAATCAGAGGGAATTTTTGCGCTGTTTGGCTGTCTGGACAGAGCAAGATCCCGCCCCTGAGGACGCATAATCAATCCCAGCGCTTCGCCTTCGGCGGCTGCCTGCTCAAGTTCCAGGCGCTCTTCATTGCTCAATTCATAAGGAATCCAGGCGAGTACCACGCTGTAGTTGCCGGTGCGCAACGCTTTCACCATGCTCTCAACCGTGCTTAAACGCTCGGATTCCGTAATATGCATACTCTTTTCCAGCGGTAATCCTGACTGCTGCATCCAGCTGCGGTTCAGTTTGTGCGCTGGCGTCAGCCACAGCTGCCAGCGTGACTGAGTGCTCAGCTGCTTGAGGACCGGCAGTAACAGCAGCGGCATGATGCCGGGCTGCTCGCTATAACGCAGTTCAGTAATACCACCCAGAGAAGGTTGCGTTAAGCCCGTCGCAGCGAAACGGTGAGCACGATCAGCAGGGCCAGAGTATTGAGTACGCATATTTTAATCACTCAGTAATGAACTGTATGAATATACAGTAATGAGTTCCTGGATAAAGATCAACCTCAATTTCTGAAAATGCCTCGCAAATTCCGCACAAGATCCGCGCGTTGCCGCTTTTATTCATTGAACAGCTAAATCGTTTTTTCTATCTTCTAACCAGATGAATCTCTGAGCTTTTTATAGGAAATTTCCCGCGCAAGGAATGAGGAAAAGGGGACGTTATGAAGATAAATAATCCGGTGGTTGAGCAGTCCAAAGCCCAGTTAGCGGCATTGGGAAAAATTGAATCGCGCACCCAGTTTGGTGGTTACGCGCTGGCGGTCGAAAAGGTGGTGTTTGCTTACATCAATGAGGATGCGCTCTATCTGCGCGCCAGCGAGGCGCTACAGCACTATGCCGCACAGCGCCCGCTGGAACCGTTGATATACCGCAAGCGCGGCATGCCGGTGACGCTCAGCTACTACAAAGTGGATAAACAGCTCTGGCAGGACGCCGATCAGCTGCTGCGCTTATCGGCCAGTTCGCTGTCTGCGGCGCGCGCCGAGGCGGCGAACAGACTTGTCTTGCTCAGGCTGAAAGATCTGCCCAATCTCAGCCTGCGCATGGAGCTGATGCTGCACAAAGTCGGGATCAATTCTGTTCGCTTGCTGTATGAAATGGGCTCGCGTCAGAGCTGGCTGAAGCTGCGGGCGGTGAATAAAGATATCGGCCTGAAAACGCTGCTGGCGCTGGAAGGCGCCATTTCCGGGCATCACCAGGCCGCTTTGCCGGCGGCGGTACGTGAAGAGTTGAGCGCCTGGTATCAGGAAACGCTCCGCCAGCACGCCGCGGCGGAGCGCCTGTTGCCTTAAGCGGCAGCGAGGGTGCGGCGCAGACGGGCAATTTCCGGCAGCAGCGCAATCAGCAGCCCCAGCTGCTGCAACACCAGCGGTGCCTGCGCCTCCTCACTGGTTTTCAGCGCGCTCAGGCGCTGCATCAGTGCCTGCTGCATCGTTTCCGCCTGCGCTTCGCTGACGCGATCGATCTGCAGCACATCCTCGACGAAGCATACCGCGTCATCTAAAAGTGTCAGCAGTTCGCCCTGCGTCAGCTGCTCCCGGTGCGCGCCCAGCGCTGAGATGTAGCTGAGAAACGAGTGGTTAAGGCACATCAGACGGAACGCATTCTCGCGCAGCGGCGGCTGTTGCTTCAGTTCGCCGCTGATATTGGACACCACGGACGCCAGTTCCGCATCGGCGTTGTGCGCGTCACGGCGCGCCACGCGGTAGGCGAGACGGTTATCTTTACCCTGATGATACTGTTCCAGGATGGCATCAAGATAACGACAGTTGGCATTCAGCGTGCGATCGGCAACCGTCGTCAGCTGACGGAAACGCCAGTCAGGCCAGACAAACGCCACCGCCAGCCAGGCCAGGCCACAGCCGAGCAAGGTATCCACCACGCGCGGCAGGGCGACATCAAAGCCTTCACCCAGCAGATTGAAGCACAGCAACACCAGCAGGGTGATGAACAGCGTCGCCTGCGCGTACTGAATCTGGCGGAAGGCGAAAAACAGCACGCCGCTCAGCACAATCAAAACCAACTGGCCCTCGATAGAGGGCACCAGCCACAGCACCGGCAGGCCAATCGCAATACCGGCCAGGGTTCCGCCAATGCGCAGCGCCAGCCGCCGCCGTGTGGCGTTGTAGTTAGGCTGGCAGACAAACAGGCTGGTCAGCAGGATCCAGTAGCCGCGATGCAGGCCGGTAAGCTGAATGAAGGCGTACCCCACGCACAGCACCAGCGACATGCGCACCGCGTGGCGGAACAACGCCGAGGTCGGACTCAGATGTCGACTGAGGCGCAGCCGGATATCCGCCCAGCCACTCAAGCCTTCACGCGACAGATGGTGATCGCTCTGCGTCAGCGGTTCTGCCAGCCGCTGCTCTGATTCGATCGACGCCAGCTGCGCGTCAATGGCGCGTAAGTTGCGCAGCAACCAGAACAGCGGACGAATGTGCGTCGCCTGCGGATCGTTATGTTGCAGGCGCTGCAGGGCGGTCTCCAGCCGTTCAAAGCTGCGCGCAAAATGGCTATCGTGGTGCCACGGCTGGCGCAGCACGATATTCTCTGCCAGCTGGCGACAGGCCTGCGCCTGCATGTTCAGCAGTCGCTGAAAGCGAAACAGCACCTCGTTGTAGCGCCAGTCATCGCGCAGCAGGTGATATTGCAGATGCGACGAGCTGGCGCGCTCGTGAATATCCTGCGCCACAAAATAGTAATGCAGACTGCGCCGCGTGCTGCGCGAGCCGCGGTCGCCGCGTAAACGGCTCTGAATGGTGGTTTTCGTCAGGTTGAGCTGCGCCACCAGCTGACTATTGACCATCGCGGTGGCGATCAGCGCCGCGTCATCCTGCTCACCGCCGTCGGGATCAAACAGATTGGCCTTGGCTTCCAGATAGCGCGCCAGCTGGGAAAAGCTGGCGGCCAGCTGCTCCTGCACCGGGCGCACCGGAAACATCAGGTGGCCGATAAAGGTCAGCAGGTTGTACCACAGCGCGCCAATCAGCAGCAGCGCCGGCTGCATCCACCACTGCGGAAACAGGCCAATGCCCAGCATGGTGTACACCGCGATCAGCAGGGCACCAAACGCAATGGTGGCGTAGCGCTGCCCCAGCGCGCCCAGCAGAATAAATCCCCAGCTGGAGAGCGCCAGACCGATAGCAAACAGCCACGGGTGCGGAAACAGCAGCTCAACCGAAACCGAGGCAATGCAGAAGCACACCAGCGTGATGAGCAGGTTGCGCACGCGGCCGGTCCAGCGATCGTCAAGATCGGCCAGCGCCGCCGCCACGACGCCGAGCGTTAGCGGAATGGTCCACTCAATCTGCTGCAGCCACCAGGGAACGGCGGCACAGCCGGCTAGCGCGAAGAAGATGCGCAGCAGGTAGCGCAGGCTGCTGTTGAACAGATAACGGCGCCAGCCGGGCAAAGCGTCAGGCATCATCTTCAGCCTCAGTAGCGGCGCCGCGCGTTGGCTTCACGCGCCGCCTGCGCTTCTTCCACTGACACCACGCGACGACCTACCGGCCACAGCGCGATAGCGGCGATTTTAAAGTGGGCAATGCCGGTCGGGATACCGATGATGCTCAGACACTGCAGGATGCCGGTCGAGATGTGCATCAGGCACAGCCACCAGCCAAAGAAAATCAGCCAGAACAGGTTGAGGAAGGTGCCGCCGGCGTTCAGCACGTGGCTTTTGCTCTCCGGGCGCAGCACGTCAACGTGAACCGCTTCGTTGCCAAACGGCAGCAGGGACAGTTTGGTGATCTCCCAGCAGGAGCGGGTCAGCGGCAGGGTAAAGATCAGCACGATGCTGATCAGCGTGGCCAGCAGCCAGCCGAGGGTGGTGATAAAGCCGCCAAGAACAAAATTCAGAATATTAAGCACGGTGCGCATAACGCGATTTTCCTTTTGCAATCCGCAATATGTGTCGCCCAGTTTAGCGTGTTTTAAGGCTGGAGCGCTAAGGGTCTGACAGGTAAACTGCGCGATAATTGAATTCCACATGACGGTGCGGAGATGGAACTAAAAGCAACATCCATGGGCAAACGGCTGGCACAGCATCCCTATAACCGGGTGCGACTGCTGGCTGCCGGTGTGGAAGTCAGCGGCGATCGTCACGAATACCTGATCCCGTTTAATCAGCTGATCGGTATCACCTGTAAACGCGGCCTGGTGTGGGGCGAGCTGGAGTTCTTATTACCGGAAGAGAAAGTGGTGCGGTTACACGGCACCGAGTGGCAGGAAACCCAGCGTTTTTATCATTACCTGCAGCAGGCGTGGCAGCAGTGGAGCCTCGAAATGAGCGAAATCAGCGCGCAGGTGCTGAGCGCGCTGCAGCAGGAGATCGTCGCATTTACAAGCCAGGATCGCTGGCTGAAGCGCAGCGAGCTGGCTGCGGTAAAAGAGACCATCACGCGCCAGTTTTCCGCCTTACCGCTGCCGCTGGCACGGCTGGAGGAGTTTGATAACTGCCGCACGCTGTGGCGCTTTTGCCAGCAGTGGCTCGAGCAGGGCGAGAGCGCGATTCGGCAGCGCAACCGTGAATGGAGCGCGCGGGTGATCAGCGATAATCACGCCTTCTTCTCCACCGTTGAAACCACGCCGCTCAATCCATCGCAGTGTGAGGCGGTGGTCAACGGTGAAGACGCGCTGCTGGTGCTGGCCGGCGCGGGCAGCGGTAAAACCTCGGTGCTGGTGGCGCGCGCCGGCTGGCTGTTACAGCGCAAACTGGCGCAGCCGGAGCAAATCCTGCTGCTGGCTTTTGGTCGCCAGGCGGCGGAAGAGATGAACGATCGGATCCAGACGCGGCTGGGTGAGAGCGCGATTCAGGCGCGTACGTTCCACGCGCTGGCGCTGCACATCATTCGTGAAGGCAGCAATAAGCAGCCGGTCATTAGCCGGCTGGAAAGTGACAGCAGCGCGCGACGTCAGTTGCTGATCGAAAACTGGCGCGAGCAGTGCAACAGCAAAAAGGCGCAGGCCAGCGGCTGGCGACAGTGGTTGCAGGAAGAGCTGGCGTGGGACGTGCCGGAAGGTCCGTTCTGGCAGGATGACAAACTGGCGCAGCGTCTTGCCGTGCGGCTGGAGCGCTGGCTCGGCCTGATGCGCATGCACGGCGGCGCGCAGGCGGCGATGATTGCCGATGTGCCGGAACCGCTGCGCGACAATTTCACGAAGCGCGTCAGGCTGATGGCACCGCTGCTGAAAGCATGGAAAAGCGCACTGAAAGCCGAGGGCGCGGTGGATTTCTCCGGGCTGATCCACCAGGCAATCGCTGTGCTGGAGAAGGGCCGCTTTATCAGCCCGTGGAAGCACATTCTGGTGGATGAATTCCAGGATATTTCCCCGCAGCGGGCGGCGCTGCTCAGCGCGCTGCGTCAGCAAAATAAGCGCACCAGTTTATTTGCGGTCGGCGATGACTGGCAGGCGATCTATCGCTTTAGCGGCGCGGAGATGAGCCTGACCACCGCGTTTCATCACTATTTTGGCGAAGGCGACCGCTGCGTGCTGGATACCACCTACCGCTTCAACGATCGCATCGGTGACATTGCCAACCGCTTTGTGCAGCAGAATCCGCATCAGCTGCGCAAGCCGCTCAACAGCCTGAGCAAAGGGAACAAGAAATCCATTACGCTGCTGCCGCAGGAGCAACTGGAAGCGCTGCTCGACAAGCTGAGCGGTTACGCGAAGCCTGACGAGCGCGTACTGCTGCTGGCGCGTTACCATCATCTGCGTCCGGCCATGCTGGATAAAGCCAAAACCCGCTGGCCGAAACTGCGTATCGACTTCATGACCATCCACGCCAGTAAAGGTCAGCAGGCGGATTTTGTCATCGTGCTGGGGCTGCACGAAGGGCGTGACGGCTTCCCGGCGCAGGCGCGCGAGTCGATCATGGAAGAGGGACTGCTACCGCAGCCGGAGGATTTTCCGCATGCTGAAGAGCGGCGCCTGGCCTACGTGGCCATCACGCGCGCGCGTCAGCAGGTATGGCTGATGTTTGATAAAGAGCGGCCTTCCGTGTTTGTCGAACACCTGCGCGAACTGGGCGTTGCGCAGAGCCGGAAGGCCTGAGCCATCAGGCTTTCAGGCGTTCCGTCAGGTAGCGCTGATAATCGGGGATCTGGATGGTCACTTCGCTGGCAAACATCGGCGAATGGATAATGAAATCCGCGGTGGCGCGGTTGGTCGCTACCGGGATATTCCATACGGTAGCCAGGCGCAGCAGCGCTTTGACGTCCGGATCGTGGGGTACTGCATTGAGCGGATCCCAGAAGAAGAACAGCACATCAATTTTACCTTCAGCAATCAGCGCGCCGACCTGCTGATCGCCGCCCATCGGCCCGCTGAGCATGGCATTCACATCCAGTCCGGTGTGACGATTGATCAGGTTGCCGGTGGTGCCGGTGGCGTATAGCACGTGAGGTTGCAGCGCATTTTGATTGATTTTCACCCAGTCCAGCAGCGAGGCTTTGCAGTGGTCGTGGGCAACGAGGGCGATGTGTTTCTGAACTTTCAGGGTACGAACGGTCTGCTCCATGGGGCTTCCTGTTTCGGCGCGTGCAAACGTAGTGAAGGCACGAGTTTACCCCTGGCGTTCAGCTGCTATCAACTTGCGCGTAGGGTTTTCACCCAACTGATAAAACGCTGCCGCGTGGCGGCATCAACACGCTGCAGCCAGCGTTGCAGCGCGGGCAAATTACTGGCGTCCTGCCATACCATATCCAGACTATGACTGGCGTCCGGTACGCTGGCCGCCTGCAGCGCAAAGCGCGGCACGCTGGCCGCCTGCGCCGTACGGTTGTAATTGATCATCGCCTGTTCAACATTGCCGCTGCTCTCACCCGGCAACCGATCGCGAATGCTGGCTATCTCATTACCCCGCTCGTCAATCAGCTGAAAATTTAACGATTTATCAAACAGGCTGCGTTCGCGGCGGTTATTCAGCGCCGGCAGGCGAATCGCTACGGAATGGCCGTCGGCAGTGAAGGTGACGATCATCAGTTCTGAGCGGAAGTGGGTGGCATCGGCGCAGGGTTTATCCACGCGAAACAGAAACTGATGCTGACCGCGCTCCAGCTCAAGGCTGTCCGCGCCTTTCAGCAGCGAACCTGAGATTTTGCGCCCATCCAGCACCAGCAGGTCGATCTGCGGATCGAGCTTCAGGGTGATGGCATGGCAGGTTGCCGATACGAGCAGCAACAGCAAACCCGTAACAGCCAGAGACAGCTTCATTTCAACTCCCGGAACAGGGGAAAAAGGGCGATGTGTAGCAAATTATTACATTATGGCAGTTAATTTACATTTTAACATATTTATTCGTGTCGCCGCGCAAACTTTTCGTGCGCTGCGCTTGCACTTTAGCGCGCAATGGCATCTACACTCAGGCGAGTGAACAAGGAGAAAACATGAACGATCAAACGATTCGCGATGTCCTGACGCAAACCCAACGCATTGCGCTGGTCGGTGCCAGCGATCGCACTGAGCGTGCCAGCTATGGCGTAATGAAATACCTGCTCGATCAGGGTTATGACGTGGTGCCGGTGAGCCCGAAGCTGGCGGGACAGCAGCTGCTGGGCCAGACCGTGTATGGCACGCTGGCGGAGATCCCGGGCAAGATCGACATGGTGGATGTGTTCCGCAATTCCGAAGCGGCATGGGGCGTGGCGCAGGAAGCAATTGCTATCGGCGCCAAAACCCTGTGGCTGCAGCTGGGCGTGATCAATGAGCAGGCGGCAGTGCTGGCGCGTGATGCCGGGCTGACGGTAGTGATGGATCGCTGCCCGAAGATAGAAATCCCGCGGCTGGGCGTGATGCGGTAAAGACAAACGGCGACGCGGCGTCGCCGTACCCTTAATGCCGCAGGCTGGGTGCCTGCAGCTGCTGGCGGATCGAGGCGGCCAGCTCATCCATGGATGGCTGTTCCGGATGTTCGAACGAGGTTTCGCCGGCCAGCTGAATCTCAGCGATATAGGTATGCACCTGTTCGCCTTCCTCATCTTCCATCACCACGTGATACCAGGGGGCCGCACGCAGCGATTCCGTCGCGCCAACCTCATCCAGCTGTGGATCGTCCAGCGAATACTCCGGGTCGACATCCACAATCACGCCGAGCACCCCGGAGAGACGGTGCCGGACCTGCTGTCCAATTCCAAATTTACTGGCAATCATTGTGACCTCCCAAAACTTTGCCCTGCCACCGATATGGGGGCAGGGACAGCGTTTTCAAGTCACAGCACGCGACAGGCAAAGCCTTTCAGATAAAGCCCTTCAGGATAGCTGGCGATCACCGGATGGTCGGCTGCCTGACGGAACTGCTCTATAAATTGTACATCACGACCGGCATCAACAGCGGCATCGGCGATAATTTTCTGGAACAGCTCGGTGGCCATCAGCCCGGAACAGGAGAAGGTCAGCAGAATGCCGCCCGGATTCAACAGCTGCATTGCCAGCATGTTGATGTCTTTATAGCCGCGGCAGGCACCCATCAGCTGGTTTTTATTCTCAACGAATTTCGGCGGATCCATGACGATCATGTCGAACTTCTCGCCGCTGTCGCGGTAGCGACGCAGCAGTTTGAACACATCGTCACGCAGGAACTGCGCGCGTGAGACATCCAGCCCGTTAAGCGCCACGTTCTGTTTTGCTACGTCAAGGGCGTCCTGCGAGGTATCCACGCTGATCACTTCCCGGCAGCCGCCGAGCAGAGCAGAGACCGCAAAGCCGCCGGTGTAGGAGAAGCAGTTAAGCACCCGGGCATTTTCCGCGTAACGACGGGTGGCAAAACGGCTGTCGCGCTGATCGAGGTAATAACCGGTCTTGTGACCGCCCTGAATATCCACCAGCAGCTGCATACCGTGCTCAGTAATCGGCAGCAGCGCAGGCGGCAGTTCACCGCTTACCGGACCCTGCGCCAGCTCCAGGCCCTCTTTCTTGCGCACTGCCACGTCAGAGCGGTCGTAGATGGCGCAGTCGGGATAGCACTGCTGCAGCGCCGAGACGAGAGCCGGGCGCTGATACTCCGCCCCGGCCGACAGCAGTTGCAGAACGAGGAAGTTACTGAAGCGATCAATCGTGACGCCCGGCAGTCCATCGGACTCGCCGGCAATCAAACGATAGCTGTCCAGCCCGTCGCGCTGTGCCAGCCAGTCGCGCCACTGCTGGGCTTTCTGCAGCGTGCGCACAAAGAAGGCGATGTCGATTGACTCATCCTGCTGCCAGCTCCAGACGCGCGCGCGAATTTGTGACTGAGGAGAGTAGGCGGCGCGGGCCAGCCATTTGCCGTTGCTGTCACAGATATCAATGGTTTCACCCGACTGGGCTTTACCTTCCATACGGGCAACGGCCCCGGAGAACACCCACGGATGGCGGCGGAGCAGGGATTTTTCACGTCCCTTAGCGAGAATCAATCGAACGGTCATGTTTGCTATGCTTACCTGAAAAAATGAGGCGCCATTTTCCGGTGGATGGCGGCAAAATGCAACGCACAAAGGGGAGATCGCCATGGCGACGACAGGTTATAAAATCTGGGTTCACGGCAGGGTGCAGGGCGTGGGCTTCCGTTATTACACCCAGGCGCAGGCGAACGTGCTGGGCGTAACCGGCTATGCGCATAATCTGGCCGATGGCAGCGTGGAGGTACTGGCGGCGGGAGAACCGCAGCAGGTGGAGTCACTGATTGCGTGGCTGAAGGCGGGCGGACCGCCCAGTGCCCGGGTCGATAAGGTGCTGGTGGAGCCGCATCAGCTGGCGGAGCGGCCGACGCGGTTTACTACCGGATGATCACAGACACTTTGCCGGTTTTGGCAGGCCAGCGATTTTAGTGGCCTGTTTGGCCGGACCTTCCGGAAACAGGCGAAACAGATAGCGGCTGTTGCCTTTCTCTTCGCCATATTTTTGCGCCATGGCTTTGACCAGCATGCGCACCGCCGGCGAGGTATTAAACTGCTGATAAAAATCACGCACAAAGTGCACCACTTCCCAGTGCGCTTCACTCATCTCAATCGCTTCCTGCTGGGCGATGGCCTGCGCCAGCGCTTCACTCCAGTCAGCGCTATTTTTCAGATAGCCTTCTGCGTCAGTGGCAATCTCTTTACCGGCAAAAATCACATTATTTCCTCATATCGTCAGCGCGCCCATTGTAAAGGCGGCGGCGGATAAAAAGCAAAAACCCCGCCGGAGCGGGGTTTAACGGTGCGTGCTTTACGTCTTAGTCACGGTTGGCGAAGCCCAGCAGGCTCAGCAGGCTGACAAAGATGTTGTACAGCGAGACATACAGGCTGACGGTGGCGCGAATGTAGTTGGTTTCACCGCCCTGAATGATGTTGCTGGTTTCCCACAAAATGGCACCGGCAGAGAACAGAATAAACAGGGCGCTGATCGCCAGGTGCAGCGCAGGCAGCTGCAGGAAGATATTGGCAACCACAGCCACCAGCAGCACCACAAAGCCGGCCATCATCATGCCGCCAAGGAAAGACATGTCGCGACGCGTGGTCAGGACATAGGCGGAACAGCAGAAGAACACCAGCGCGGTGCCGCCCAGCGCCATGGCGATAACATCACCCATACCGGCGGTGAGGAACGAGCTGAGAATCGGACCGAGGCAGTAACCGAGGAAGCCGGTGAAGGCAAACGCGGCCAGAATACCCGCCGGGCTGTTCGCCAGACGATAGGTCAGGAACATCAGCCCGTAAAAGCCCACCAGCATCAGAATCAGTCCCGGCGAGGGCAGGGCGTAAACGGTGCTGAGCGTGGCGGTTACGGCGGAAAACGCCAGCGTCAGGCCAAGTAAGAAATAAGTGTTGCGCAGCACTTTATGGGTGCTGAGTAGCGACTGCTGCTGTGACGAGCTAATTATTCTGTCCATCATGCGCTCCTGTTAGAGAGAGAACACCAAATATGGCCTGAGAATACGCAACGGTCAGAGGACAGAAAAGGCGTTTTACCCATCTTTACGCGATAAATTGCTGTTTCACTGAGCAGAATGACGATTAAGACGGCAAAAAAATCATTTTTGACTGTTTTTCAGGCGAACGAATCATTGGATGCTTTACATCGTTCGGGGGGATGTTTATAGTGCGCCTCATTGCGGAGGGGTGGCCGAGCGGCTTAAGGCAGCGGTCTTGAAAACCGCCGATGGGAAACCATCCGAGAGTTCGAATCTCTCCTCCTCCGCCACTTCACACTCTCGCAGTGTGAGGTGACAAAAAGATTTCAGGAGGGATGGCCGAGTGGCTTAAGGCAGCGGTCTTGAAAACCGCCGATGGGAAACCATCCCAGAGTTCGAATCTCTGTTCCTCCGCCATATAAGAGAAGCCCGCAGCGATGCGGGCTTTTCGCTTTTCTGCTTTCCATCCTTCTGAAAAACATCCTGAAGCTTTTCAATCTGCTGCCGTAACCCGACGGCCAGCGCGTTTACTGCTATAGTCGATGCACGGTTTTTGCAAACATCTGGCGATTTTCTCAGGCAAGCTGGGTTACACTGTGCGGTAATTCGCTCTTTGGCGAGCTAATCGCTTGAATGCCAGAGTGTTTCCCTGATGAATTATGGAATAGGCACAATGATCAAGAAACTGAGTCTTTGCGCGCTGTCAGTGATCGCGGCGCTGCCGATGGGTATGAGCGCTTACGCCGCGGATGGCGACATGCAACTGCAGCAGGTCCTGATGCTGAGTCGTCACAACCTGCGTGCCCCGCTGGCCAACAACGGCAGCGTGCTGGAGCAGGCGACGAAAAAAAGCTGGCCGCAGTGGGATGTGCCCGGCGGTGAGCTGACCACCAAAGGCGGCGTGCTGGAAGTCTACATGGGTAACTACACCCGTCAGTGGCTGGCCCAGCAGGGGCTGGTACAGAACGGCACCTGTCCGGACAGCAGCAACATCTTTGTCTATGCCAACAGCCTGCAGCGTACCGTCGCGACGGCGCAGTATTTCGTCACCGGTGCTTTCCCGGGCTGCGATATTGCTGTCACCCATCAGGATGCGATGGGCACCATGGACCCGATCTTCAATCCGGTAATCACCGATGGCAGCGAAGCGTTTAACAAGAAAGCGCTGGCGGCGATGACCGCAGCCAATGAGAAGCTGGCGCTGAAGCCGGCCTTCCAGCGGCTGGAAAAAATCGTGGATTACAAATCAGCTCCGGCCTGTAACGGCAAGAAACAGTGCGACCTGAGCAGCGGCGACAACACCTTTAGCGCGGAAAACGGCAAAGAGCCCGGCGTCAATGGCCCGCTGAAAGTGGGTAACTCGCTGGTCGACGCCTTCACGCTGCAATATTACGAAGGTTTCCCGGCGGATCAGGTTGCCTGGGGACAAATCAAAACGCCTGAACAGTGGAAAGAGCTGGCGGCGATTAAGAATGGCTATCAGGATGCGCTGTTTACCGCGCCGGAAGTGGCGCGTGACGTTGCCGCACCGCTGGTGGATTACATCCGCAGCCAGCTGGTCGATCAGGACAAAGCCACCGCGCCAAAAGTCACGCTGATGGTCGGACACGATTCGAATATCGCGTCATTGCTGAGCGCGCTGCAGGTTAAGCCATACGAGCTGCCGGGTAACGACGAGAAAACCCCGATTGGCGGCCAGGTGGTGTTTGAACGCTGGCACGATGCGAAGAACAATAAAGATCTGCTGAAAGTGGAGTATGTCTATCAGACGGCGGATCAGCTGCGGAATGCCGATGTGCTGAGCCTGAAGAACCCACCGAAGCGCGTTACGCTGCAGCTGGCGGGGTGTGACACCGACGCCAACGGCTACTGCAGCTGGAATCAGTTCACCAGTGCGCTGAACAACGCGCTGCAGGGTACACCGCTGCAGCCAGCCGCACCGGCATCGGCCGCACAGCCTGCTGCCGCACCGGCAGCCAGCGATGACGCACAGGCCAAAGCGGATCAGGCCAGCGCGGATAAAGCGGCGGCTGACAAAGCCGCGGCTGATAAAGCTGCAGCGCAGAAAGCTGCTGACGCCAAAGCCGCTGAGGAAAAAGTGAAGGCGGACAAGGCCGCGGCGCAAAAAGCGGCGGACGACAAAGCCAAAGCTGAGAAGGCCAGCGCTCAGAAGGCCGCAGAGGAGAAGGCGAAAGCCGATGCCGCAGCGGCGCAGAAAGCGCAGGCTGAGGCAGCGCCGGCGAAGCCGGAGGCGGACGCTAAACCCGCGCAACAGCCGGCAGCGGCCAGCAACTAAAACGCCAGCAGGGTCGCCATGCACGGCGACCCTGCTGTGTTGTTACCGGCTGCGCATTGACGCACACCGCAGTGAATCGAAAAAACCACCGTTCAGTTCAACGGTGGTTTTATGCCGCTTAACCGGCTACCACGACCAGTTTCTGGTTAGCAAACTCCTTCAGCCCGAGATCCGATAGTTCACGGCCATAGCCGGAACGCTTCACGCCGCCGAACGGCAGCTCAGCCGCGGTATCGCTCTGCGAATTGATAAACACCATGCCGGTCTCAATCTGCGAAGCCATGTTGCGTCCGCGCGCAATGTCCCGCGTCCACACGGAACCGCCCAAACCGTAGTGTGAGTCGTTGGCCAGTGCCACGGCAGCACGATCGTCCGCCACCACATATACCTGCGCCACCGGGCCGAAAAACTCCTGATAGTAAGCCGGGTTATCCGGCGTCAGGCCGGTCAGGATGGTTGGCTGGTAGTAGCAGCCGACGCCGTCGATTACGCGTCCGCCGCATTCCACGCGTGCGCCATGCGCCACCGCCTCGTCCACCTGTTTCACCAGTCGGTCACGTGCATCCTGTGACGACAGCGGCCCCAGCGTGGTTTTTTCATCTAATGGATCGCCAGGCGTCGCGGATTGCAGCGCCGCGCTAAACTTAGCCATAAAGCGATCGGCAATCTTTTCATGCAGAATAAAGCGCTTGGCCGCGGTACACACCTGACCGCAGTTGCTGAGCCGCGCCTGCGCCCCCTGGCGCACCGCTTCATCAATGTCGGCATCGTCCAGCACCACAAACACATCGTTACCACCCAGTTCGAGCGTGGATTTTTTCAGGTGCTTACCGGCCTGCTCAGCCACCGCGCTGCCGGCGCGCTCTGAACCGGTGAGCGCCACACCCTGCACGCGCGGATCGGCAATCAGATCGGCCACCTGCTGGTTAGAGATAAACAGATTGGTCCACGCGCCCTGCGGCGCACCGGCTTCCAGCACCAGCTTTTCAAACACGTCGGCGCAGTGCGGCACAATGTTGGCATGTTTCGCCAGCACCGGGTTGCCCAGTGCCAGGTTCGGTGCCAGCACGCGCATCAGCTGATAATACGGGAAATTCCACGGCTCGACGGCCACTACCACGCCAATCGGATGGTATTCGAGCCAGGCATCACCGACATCGCTGGGATAGGGCTGTGCCTGCAACAGCCTTGCCGCGTGTTCGGCATAATAGCGCGCGATGCTGGCGCAGATTTTCACTTCGCCGCGGCTCTGGCCAATCAGCTTACCCATCTCTTTGCTGGCAATGGTGGCCAGCTCTTCGCTGTGCTGGTCGATCAACTCTGCCAGACGATGCAGCACCTGCAGACGCGGCTGAATATCGCCTTTGCTCCACGGCGAATGGTAGAGCGCATCGGCGGTGTGCAGCGCCTGCTGCGCGTAGCTGTCATCGTGTGATGGCCAGGTTTTCAGCAGCTGATTATTGGCCGGATTAATGCTTTGATAGGCTGACATAAAGGCTCCCTGACGGCTAAAAATGAGAAGGCGGGACATGCCCGCCTGTGCTTCAGATGTTTTTACGTTCGACCGGCTTATCGTCCCACGTCAGGACGTCCTGGTCGGTTTTCTCAAACGCGCGGAATAACACCTCATCGCTGCCTTGCTGGCGCCAGATCTCTTCGGCAAGCCGTTCGTCATAATTCGCCACTTCGAAAATTGCTTCAGCGATTTCCGGTGAGGTGTGACGTAAGGTCGCCCATTCGCCCACGTGGTGAGCTTTAAACTGTTCTGTTGCCATAACTCTCTCCTGTTGGGAATTTATCCTTTCAGTTTTACCGCCAGACCGGCGACGTATTGGCCCTGATAACGGGCAATTTCCAGTTCTTCCGCCGAGGGCTGGCGCGATCCATCACCGCCCGCCAGCGTGGTTGCGCCATACGGCGTACCGCCACGCACCTGCGAAATATCAAACAACTCTTTGGTGCCGTAGCCGATGGGCACAATCACCATGCCGTGATGTGCCAGGGTGGTCCACACCGAGGTGATAGTCTGCTCCTGACCGCCGCCGGTGCCGGTAGACGCAAACACGCTGGCAATCTTGCCGTACAGCGCGCCAGAGGCCCACAGGCCGCCGGTGCGGTCCCAGAAATTACGCATCTGACCGGACATGTTGCCGAAGCGCGTCGGGGTGCCGACGATGATGGCATCGTACTGCGGCAGGTCGTCCGGTTTGGCTTCCGCCGCCGGCTGATTAACCTTCCCGCCGACCTGAGCAAACCGTTCGGCATCCATACTTTCCGGCACGCGCAGAATGGTGACTTCTGCACCGCTCACGCTCTTCGCACCGTCCGCCACCGCGTTAGCCATGGTTTCGATATGTCCGTACATGGAGTAATAAAGCACCAGAATTCTTGTCTTAGCACGTTGTTCGTCTTGCATGTTAGTATCCCTCAGCAAAAGAAACTAAAGGAAAGCGTAGCACATGAAATTGCTTGTCTCTTATGTCAGGTGGAGTACCAAAGCTCAGGACTCTGGTGACAGTCTGCGTCGTCAGAACGATATGATCGATGCGTTTTATCGTAAGCACAGCGACGAATATTTCATGCAAGCAACGCACCGCTATGTTGATAAAGGGAAGTCTGGCTTTCACCAGAAACACAAGGCTGACGGGGGGGAATTCAAACGAATGCTTGATAACGTGCTCTCTGGTGACATTCCTGCTGGCAGTCTTATTGTCATGGAAAACTTTGATCGTGCATCCCGTGCTGACATCGACAGCGCGATCGATGACATCCGTCAAATCCTCAGAAAAAACGTCGAAATTTTGACCTTATCTGACAATGAAAGATACGATAAATCATCCCTTTCTGATCCAATCAGACTCATCAAACATATTCTGATTGCTGAGCGTGCTCATCAAGAGTCAGTAGTGAAACAAGAGCGCACTATAGCTGTCTGGAAAGGGAAGACTGCTAAGGCAATCGAGACAGGCTTACCGATGGGCAGACAAACCCCCGGCTGGATTGAACTCAGTCCCGACAGAAAATCGTTCGTCGTTATCGAGCCTAAAGCTGACATCGTCAGGCTGATCTTCAAATTGCGCTTAGCTGGTCATAGCATGTTCGCTATCTGTAAGCATCTTAATAAAAACGGTATCGAAACCATCAATGACCGCAAGGCTCGTATATCAAAAACGTTCAAACCTGGTGGCGGTGGTTGGTCTGCTGTTTCTGTTAAATGCCTTCTAACCTCACGCAGCGTGCTTGGGTATCTTCCTGCAAAGATCAGCACTGAAGATCGCAAGACAATCCTTCGTGATGAGATAGCTGATTACTATCCACGCATCATCGACGATCAGACTTTTAATGCTGTTCAGACACTTCTTGAACAGGGAGGAAAGGGAAGGCTGGCAACAGGTGATCACTGGCTGTACGTGAATATCTTCAGGACAATGCTTCGTTGTAAATGTGGTCTGACTATGTCGCCTTCAGGCATCCGTAAACCTGTCTATCAGGGCACTTACCGCTGCAATGGTATGCAAGAAGGACGCTGCGAATATGGTTCAGTGTCTCGTAAAAAGCTGGATACCGAACTGTGTACCCGTCTATTCAGTAAACTGTCACAGCTTTATGACAGCAACACTGACCAGAGCAAGATAATCGAACTCCAACGCAGACTTCAGACGGTAGATAAAGAACTTCAGACACTTACTGAGACGTTATTACAGTTACCCACTATCACCCAGATACGTGATGCACTTGCTGAAAAGCAGAAAGAAAAGGAATTGCTTCAGGCTGAACTCAGACGCGAAACGATGCGTATTCAGTCAGTGTCTGACCTCGACCTGTCAAAACTTGATCTTGAAACAACTCAGGGTAGGACAGAAGCTCATGTGATCATTAAAAAGATGGTGCGTGAGATTGTGGTAGATGGTCGTTCCAAACTCGTTGACGTATATCTTCACAATGGGAATATGATCCGAGGATTTTCTCTGGAAGGTGAACGAGACCTTACTCTGACCTTCGAACAAGCTACTGACGATACACCTGACCATGATTTCATTGCAGTGATGGGGAAGGACTTTCCTAAAGTGTTCCCAAGTGAAGAAACTAAAAATCAGGAAGTACAGGACTACACCGATTGGCCTGATGTAGAGCCAGGCTACCCTAACACGCCTGACTAATTTTCATTGCTTAAAAGTATTACATGGGGCATCCAAGCCCCTCATAGTTATTTCTGTTGCTCTCTCTCGTGCATCCTTTTGACAGCCTCTTTCCAGCGCTTGTGGCATTCGTCACACATCCACATTTCCATATCCGGTTGATAGTCACCACACTTTGCAGTGGTGATACCGCCGATGATCTTTCCACATCCATCCTGTAACCGTAACTCTGCTTTGCTGTACGAACTATCATGACCCATAAGTAACCACCTTTATTATTAGCTATTTATATAATTTCAGGTATAAATTAAAAAAAGTGATACTGTTTGACGGATGCTTGACACCATGTGATGATCATTACAGTTTACCTCTTAACAGTATTCTTCACAGATCACTGTACAGACAGAGCGAACTGGTGAGCGTCAATCAACGGATCGACGTGAAGGCTGTTCCAGTCTATATAAACTCACTCCAAAAGATGATCAGAAAGTACAACGCACTCCACATACCTTAAAGACAAACTTCAGCAGTTCTTCCTTTCCTGTCTCAACATCATCGAAAAGAACCGAGTGATAGATCTCGTTCTTGCCTGTAAACAGGTTGCGATACTCAGGTTTAACCTCAACCGATGTAGCTCGTTTAATCGTGTCAGGTGAACATCTAATCCTGAAACTCTCACCGTACTTCTGAAGCATATGTATGCCCGTCGATGTATTTCCTTTCCTCACTAAGCTAACCATGTTTCTCTCCAGAAAGGGGGGCAACAAGCCCCCACAGTGATTAGTGCATGTAGCGGTCGAACATCCACTTGAACAAACTACTCAACGCTACCTTGCATACCCAAATAAGAGGGATCAGGTAGGGTTTAGGCTTGCCGTTTCGGTCATAGAAGACTGATTTTGATCGCATAGGTTTTCCTTTGAGCGACTTTACAGTGAACCGAAACTGCCTCACAATGATGGTGTCAAATCGTCAGTAGGGCAGTTCGGCAACGAGACTTCTTTACTGCTAAACACCTTTTGGTGTGGGGAAAAGGCTGGGAGCATTGGCGTGCTTTCCAGCTTTTTTTCTTTCCATATTTACCCTCTCTTCTATGCGTAATTTACCTTTAGCCAGGCTCTAACTTCTCATCACATAAATCTCCTAAGTTATACACAAGTCATTCCTTGTGAGTAACTCTGTGGATAAACACTATATGTTCAGGGGTGATGGGAGCTTGGGACTTCTTATACGGGATATGATAGCCAGCATTTTAATCATCACAAGCATTGATTTTCACAAAAAATTCGGTCAGGGGGGATGCAAAAATCCTGGAGCGTTATTCCATAAGGCCTGACACTGGTGTCAACTCTTAGCAGCTTTTTTTTCAACTATTGATCGAGCGCGTATTTATTGCTCATTCAGGCCTATTCGAAATTTTCTGAATATGATTGATATGAAAAAAACTCTGAAATTTTGGTCGAAACCTTAGTTAATCTTGAAGAGGTATTTGATGATCCTGCATATTATTATTTACAGAAACTATAACTAAGGGTACTATTAAGTATAGCCGATGACTATCCCGCACTCATCGCGTATCCATCATGTATGAATACCTCCCTAACAAACTCTTCAATGTCACCTGACAGATTACTTTGATTGTCCCTGCAAGTTGATGCGGGTCGTAAAACCAGTGTTAGCTCTCATACATGGCTGACGGTTTCTCGCAGGGGCAATTCTTTTTAATAAGGTGATATTGAAGAGTTTTTTATTGTCTGTTTGACAGTGGCTCTACTATCCCGCAACCACTAATCACACTTGAGGTTTTAATGTATGTAACTGATAAAAATCGTACTTTCGTAAAAGCGTATCATGATGTCCTGAAGTCACCCGATTTGAATCCCACCGATAAACTTGTCTACCTGACTTTACTGTCTTACCAGGAAGCAGGCCTTCAGGTGTTCCCTTCGAATGAGCATGTAGCGGACTCTCTCTCCGTATCAAAGGATTCGGTTATCAGGGCGACCAGCAAACTGGTCAAACTTGGGGCTATCGAGAAGACACGCAGGTTCAACAAGTCCAATCTTATTACTGTGCATTCGCTGGAGGTTGCAGATTGCAATGTCCAGAGGTCGCAAAATGCAACCTCCAGAGGTAGCAAAGTGCAACTCTATAAGAATACAGATAATAATAAGAATAAGATTAGTAAAGAAGAAGAAGGTCAAAACCAAGACGCTTCGCTATCACAGGTAAACATGGGATTGGAGGAAACCAGAATCCATTGTGATAAGAGCGTTAGCGATCTTAATCTTGATGAAGAAATCGCTGAAGCTAAATCTGTAAAGAGAGAAGAACTGGTGACACAGACATACGCCAGTATGCCTCTTGCTCAGGAAGACGATGAACCACTCGATCATGACGATGACTACTCAGGTGATTCATTTACTGCGTCTCAAGACGATGACGATGATTTGCCTTACAACGATGAAGAAGAAGAACCCATTCAGAATATCTTCTCAACCGGTAACCGTATCAAAATGGCTCCACATCAGGTAAAGCGTCAGAACCAGTTCAACCGCAATAACCCCGCCTAATAATTCTGCTGCTCAGTCCTGAACTATGTTGAGGCTGGGCGCTCAGTTATAACGTCAGCAAAGACCCACCTCCTACGCAAGGTATCCCATCCAATGTACGAACTCTTACCCACACCAGAAGTGCAACACTTCTTAGCACTGATCCACTCTGGACAGACACCTTCTCAGGCTGCTAAACAGTCTGGCCTCAACCCACATGAATCAATCCTGATTCGTAAACTTGCTGGACTACCAGTAAGCAGCCATCAACAGAACATCCCTGAGAAGGTCATTAATCTACGATCTCAGGGACTCTCTCATAAGCAGATTGCCCAGCAACTTGGTATCTCCCAGAGCTATGTGAACCTCTGCTTATGTCGTCATTGCAAACAATCACGGTAACTAACCATGCAACATTTCATTTTTCATTTTCTATACGACATCGTCCCCTGCGGTGTCTTTACTACGTTTCTGCTCAAGCTCGTTAACGATCTCACCAGCAAAGACGACTGAACAGAAACTCGCTCAATTGAACTTTGATTAAATTATTGATTATTAAATATTTATTTGGGCGTGTTCTTTCGGTTTTCTGTTCAGTATTTGTCGCTATCGCTGCCCAGCTATCCACCTCATTTGGAAAAATCTGCATAATGTCCGAAAACAAACAACTCACACCCGCTGATAACGCAGCCACTGCACCAGCCTTGCTTCGTACCTGCATCAATCCAGCAGACGTCGATCTGTTCCAAGCTGCTGTGTTCTATCGTGACCCGACGCTATTAGCTCTGTTCAGCTTGAAGCCTGACGATGTTCAGCTTAAAGATCAGCTTGCAGTGATGGGTAAATTCACCGCTGACCGTAATGCACAACGCAGACACGAACAGTCTAAGGTCAACAAACAGCTTAAGGGCTTAACTGACCAGCCAGACACAGAAGTTACAACATCCAGTGTGACCCCCTCTAAACCACCAGCATCGGCTACACCAACCTTTCAACGTCACGCAGGACTAACCAGTCAATTCGCCCCTGAAGTAGTCGCATAACAAGTCTCAAAACCATCTCCTTTCAAGACAACTAAAAACATGTCCCGAAGGCACTGAAAACGAGTCTCAAAAGGTTGTTTTCATCTTTTGATACATGTATATTTATGAGACTATCTTTTGAGACAGGATCTATCACATGTCAGTAATCGGATACGCTCGTGTATCAACAAACGAACAGACCATCGCAAACCAGCAACAGCAAATTTCTGAATCTGGTTACCAGGTAACAAAGTGGTTCAGTGATTCCGCTGTATCGGGTGGTGTTAAGGCGTCAGAGCGTCAGGGGTTCAGTGACCTTCTGAAATATGTTCGTGAAGGGGATACACTTATCGTTGTCGCCATTGACCGTCTTGGACGTAACACAATCGACGTGCTGTCCACAGTTGAACTTCTACAGGCTAAGGGCGTTAAGGTCATCAGTCTTCGTGAAGGCTTCGACCTGTCTACCCCGGTCGGGAAAGCCATGCTGACCATGATGGCTGGACTTGCATCACTGGAAAAGGATCTGATTGCAGAGCGTAGGACAGCAGGCATTAAGCGTGCTCAGTCAGAAGGTGTTCACTGTGGCAGGCCAATTAAAGCCACTGGAGAGCAGGTTGAACAGTTGGTTAAGGCTGGCATGTCACCAAAAAACATCATGTCTCGACTGAACATAAGCAAGGCAACTTTTTACCGCCTCAGGCAACAGGCGACATCGTGACAGGTTAATCCACAGCGGGTCTGTAGAGCCCACGCTGTTCAGAACCCTTCTCAGAAGCTCTCACAGCGCATCTGTGCAGATATTTTACTTCCTTTTGCAAAGTACCTGCCCGTGCCTTTGTGACGAGTCTAAGTACCCCGATTCAGACGCTACAGATATTTTCCAGTCACCCCCCCTATACCCTTTTCAAAAACACCCTCTCTGATTTTCAAAAATGAAAAAAGGCCCACCAGCAAATGTCTACCACTCCCAAAATCTCCCAAGCAGAAATTGAGTACAACCGTCGATTGTCAGAAGAAGACCGCCAGCGCGAAATTCTACGTCAAAAGGCTTACCGTGATGTGCGTGCGCAAGCTCACCTGTTCAGAGTGCTCCCGACAGAACCTGCTCACTGCTATCAGAACAGTGCTGGTTATCGTGTGACCTGTGACAGTCTGCCCATATCACTTTGTTAACAATATTGCAACAATTATATTTACAAAATGGTCACATTCTGTTACTATATAAGAGTGGTCAGTAGTTCTTGAGTCACTCCCTGATGCCCTATAGCGCGGTGTAAATCTCCTTCACCGCCTATCTCAGAATATCCCCAGCCAGATTCGCAAAGATGCCTTTCAGCGGTCATCTCAACTAAATCCTGTTCAGCTCCCGTTCCTCCAGCGGCCTCGTAGCGATAGGTGCAAAACTGTTTTCCCGTACCTTTGCGGGGATGCGGCGACAAGCAGTCTTTGCGAATAATGGTTCTCTAAGTCGTTAACCTGATCATCGGGTTAGCGATAATTTTTTATCTAACCCTATAAGGTATCCCCGCAATGATCCCTGCACTCGTACTCACTATTACCGTTATCGCTGCCTGTAGACTCGAAACATTCTGGAGGGAACGTTAATGCTTGAAGTAAACGACCTACTGAAATTGATGGAATCACAGCAAGAGTCCACCAGCGTTAAAACCATCGACCAGTATACCCAGCACACAGAACATCTCGCCGAGCTTGAATCTGAACTCGTCTCAGTAAACCGCCAGCTCAGCGTGACCCGTAAAAACATCGCTCACTACCAGCAATTGGCTGCACAAATGCTCAGAACTAACCCTGAGAGATTCGGGCCTGAAGTGGTGAATCTGCTGGAAAACATCATCACTGCAAAGGTGATGCATGATCACCCGGAGTTATTCGATCAACTTCACCAGCTTGAGCAGCGTGCTGGACAGATTTCTAAAGAGGTGAGCGCTTAATGAATGGCAACATCATCAAATGGCGAGATGAATCTGACCTCAGTCGTGGCTTCGTGATTGACCTCGACACTGTATCAACAGGTCAGCTCTTCAAATGCATTTATGCCGAACCTCATTTACTCATGAATGCTTTCAGCGATGCTTTCCTCTTAATGCGCTTCCCCCCGGAAGAAGCCGAAGAACACGCCAACGAACTCTACGCAACAACACGTGACCAGATGGATCAGTTTATTGACCGTCTCCGCGCAAAACCTTACTTACAAATCCCTGCAACTATGAGCAAACACTAATGATCACCCTAAAACACATGCAAACTGAGTCACACCATATCAAGCAAGACCAGACCGACACTTTCGTTGACGTTGATGAGGCACTAACAGAACGCATCCAACAGGAAGCCATCGCCCATCAATCTTCTGCACAGAATAAATCTGAACAGGCTGAACTTGATCGACAGGCTGACTTTGACGATCTCTTCCCCTCGGAGAAACGTCTGGCAATTGAGCGCCACTACACGCCAATCATCCAGAAACTCGCCAAACAGCATGAAGAACTATGTGACCAGGTAGCAGAATTTGAAGACAACCAGCTCCGTTACCGTGCTGAATTTCAAGCTCGGTTTGCCTATGATCTCCAACACAGAGATGTAAAGACCGTGGACTGTGCTGGTGAACATCATTTCAATGAGATGATCAAGACTGGCGGCCTGCACATTGAAGGCTACAAACTGGTTGAGAAACGTTCACTTGGTGGACATATTCAAATGGTTAACGGTGCTGCTGTCAGCACACCCGGATCATCAAAGCTGGTCTATATCCCTGTTGATGTCGAAAGTCTGATGTCATACGCACACAGCTCAGAGGCTCATAATTACTCACAAGAACTTTACGATGCAGAGCTACAACGCCTTATCAGCCGCCGCAAGAAAGCCGCTGTAGGACTCACTGAAGCGAAGCGGGCAGCTCGGACAGCCCTGGATTCAATTCCCACATTTGAGCAGCTCATCTCAGACGTGGTCAAGCGTGCGAAAAAGTAACCAACCCACAATTAAGACCCCTCTATAAAGCTCTGGTTATCGCCAGGGCTTTTCTTTTATCTAAGGTAAAGCAATGGCTAATCAGGCAGTTGTAGACGAATTTATTATTGAACTTGGCTTTTCAGAGAAGGTGCTGGCTGGCCTTACAAAACTCGAAAAGCAGATCCTCCCAATCGCTACGAGAATGGAGAAGAGACTGGACAAAGTCTTCTCAAAAGACCGCAGCAAACTCATGAACCCGACTTTTAAGGCTATTGAGAAACGAGCACAGACAGCATCACGTAACATCAACCGTTCTCTGACGGATGCCTTTCGCATTGGCAATGCTGGTAATGGTCTCTTCCGTTCTTATGAACAGGAGGGTAGAGCAGCATCAAGAAACGTTGCCCGTATGATGCGTGATGCATACCGGACACAGCCTCGTGTGACCATTCCTCCTGTAACAACAGCCCCTAGAAACCGACCACCAGCTAACATGCGTGACCGCATTAACGCTGCCGCTGAACGTGCCCGCACAAGCTCTCTGTACGGGCGTTTACAGCTACGTGATGATGGCTCAGCCCAACGCTATAGCTCGCGTTTACAGCTTCTCCAGATGCAGCATACAGCGTCTGAGAACCTGCGCGGATTCCAATCGAATCTACGTCGTCTGAACTATGAATTCAGCCAGCAGCTTCGAGTAGCTTCACAGGCCCGTGCTTCACAACGTCTTGCAGCGATGGAATCAAGCAACCTCGGATCAGCGTTTGGCGGTATCTCATCAGCAGCAATTCCCCTTGTAGGCGCTCTGATGTCTGTACAGAAAGCTGTTCAGTTCTTTTCAGACAGCATTGAAGAAGGGGCGAAGCGCCAGCAGGCTGCAACTATGGCTCAGGTAGCATACGGTTCGAAGCAGGAAGCTCTACGCATGACGACCAAAGCTGATGAAGTCGCTAATCAGTATGGATTGGATACGGTGACCGTACGTCAGCAAATGGCTCAGATGCGCCTGACGATGCCTAAAGGATTTGATAACGACAAACTTGCTAAGTTCTTCGCAGATGAGTCCGTGTTTGCGCACACAACAGGCATGAACAACGACGCTGTTTACCGTCTTAACTACGCTATCCAACAGATCGCGGCATCTCCAAAATTAAATGGTCAGGACTGGTTACAGGTAGTCAACGCGAGTCCAGCATTAGTATCAAAACTGGCTGACACACTCGGTGTAAAAGATTCTTCTGATGTGAAAGCGAAGCTGAAAACCATGAAGGGGTCAGATATCGCTGAACTAATGATGAAAGCGATGCAACCAACTCCCGAACAGGTGAAGATGGCTCAGCATAATATCCTTGCTGCTCGTGGTCGCATGTACAACGCTGAAAAATACGCGATGGATAAAAATTTCCGTGGTTTCAGCTCACACCTTTCAACTCTGTATGACTCCCTCGCCAGTTCACTGAACAACTCTGGTGGACTGTTTGAACGTGGCGGTCAGGCTATCGGCTGGTTTATCGAACGCCTAAACGATATCACCAAAACGCTCGATAACATCGGGATGAACGTTGACGGGTATCTGACCCTGTTCGAAGAGATGTGGGACAAGTTCTACAGCACACTGTCACCATCTACACAAAAAGCCCTTGATACTGTTAAAGACCAGTTCAACACCTTCTTTGACTGGCTAATTGTGACCGCTACCGCAGCTCTTGGCCTCGGGGGTCTGAAACTTGGTGGACGTCTGCTCGGTGTTGGTCGTGCTGCTGGTGGCACTGCTGAGGCTGCTGCTGAAGGTGGCGCAACTTCTGTGATGGGTAGTACCGCAGGTAAGTTTTTTGGTATTGCTGCCGCTGCTGAGATTGGCATGACGCTTGGTAACCTGATCTTTGACAAATGGATTCCAGAGTTCCAGAAGTTCGCTCAGAAAGAGTGGGGTTGGGGCGGTGCATCTGGTACTGAAACCACACACGGTGGCAACACACTCAAAGACAGCCCTGTTGATTGGTTATTCACTAAAATCGGTGATGTGTGGGATGATCTCGGCAAAGGTGGTCTGAAAGACCCTGCTTTGGCAGGTTACAACCCATACGCACAGCAGAATCAGGCTGCATTGTCAGCACAGAAGCCTATCCAGTTTGCACCTCTTCGCATTGAGGTTGTTTCTAATGGGCAGCTTAACGTTGCTCTTCCAGACGGTACAATCCAGCGTGTAGCACTCGACACAATCAACCAACAGCATGAGATGCAAATGATGTCTGCAACTGGCCTTGCTGGTTCATGGCAGAGTCTTGGTCAGAATGCTGGCTGGAACCCTTCACTTCTAAAGAAAACTGACTAACTTTGTTGTATCTAAAGGCCGTAACTTATCGTTTAAAGGTAACATAAGTTAGCGGCTACAAATAAGGTTTCAATACGGTAATCCGTTGACGACTTCGTCAGCAATAGAATACTATTACTACTGGAGTAGTAGATTAACGCTACGTCGAGCACTACTACTTGATACTGAAGTTATTGAAGTTCTGTATGTGACAAATTGGAATGTACAGAACACTCCCATCGCTTTGCGAAGGAGCCTATACTATGAGAAATGACGAAAAAACTAACAAAAACATCATCCGCGCTCAGGCTTTTCTGTCTAAAGGTAACAGCGGTAAAGATTTTGCCATTGAAGGTAAAACGTCTGGTGAGCGTCGGGCAAGTCTTGCAAGGATTCTGAATGCTCAAAAGCGTACCCATAGCGTTTGTTAAGATTAATCAGTTCTTCACCGAGTTTAGTGGAGAGTATGGTTATGACACCGAAAAGTACATCGACGACCTCTCTATTTTAATCGACAAGTGGATTGATGCAGGGTGTGTAGAGGTCTATCAATTTGATGACGACAAACTTTTCGGAAGAGCTAAAGAAAGTGACAGTGACGGTCAGGGGCGTTTAGTAGTTGAGTATATTGGTATTTATCATGCCAGACTCAGACCTAACTTTAATGATCCGCTTGTGGTGATCAAGTTTAGTGAAGACGCTGAAGGTAAGAAATACGTTTCAGTGCGATTCATTAGCGACCACAAGCAATTGTTCGGTGATCTGGACATCAAGCATAATGCTGTGGCATTGAAATCTTTAAGACAGTCCGTTGATGCAAAAATCCGTCACGGAAACGATAAAGACTTTGAAGACGAAGAAGACGCTGACGCTGAAGTTGAAGACCAAAAAGACGTTGACGTTGATTAATAACAAATATTTAAAACCCCGTTTGAAAGCCTCGCGGGGTTTTTTTATTTGTCAAAGCTCATCATCCGGTACGCTGAAACTACAATGACCTGAAAAGCCAGCGTTAACGTGCACTTTGTGACCGTGACTAACATACACAGATCAGTTCGTTGTTTTCATCCCTATACTTTTCCTTTAACTGTGCAGCTTCTGCAACATTGCTCAAACCCCAAGCAGTAAACCAGCCAATAAAATTTCATCCTATGAACCTCTAAAATAGATGATATACATCATATACTTACCTTTATTCGCGTTTAGGTAAGTAAGATGACCAGAATTTTTGCCATCGTGTTTTCATCCTGTGGTGTAAGGAACAGAAAGAAGTATAGAAGAGGCTGCGCGCTATGCTGGTCAGCCATTGAACAGTCATGGATATCGCGCTGCGACTTCTGCCGCTAACCGCTTGTTTTTCAGCTGAATATCTCGCCATAAAAACGATGCTAAGCGGTTTATCTGTTGCAAAGTATGAATGTGTGCCTGATTGTGCGCATCCATTGGCTATGCTTTAAGCGGGTGTGGCGAGATATTACGCACCTGACCTGACACTGTTAGCGCAGTGAAATGTCTTCACCACCTATGCTCAATACCTGGAGGAAATGATGGCTCAACATCGTGGAGGATCAGGCAACTTCGCGGAAGATCGCGAAAGGGCCGCGGAAGCGGGTCGTAAAGGCGGTAAAAACAGCGGCGGGAATTTCAGAAATGATCCGCAGCGTGCTGCCGAAGCAGGTGAAAAGGGGGGACGCAGCCGCGCGAAAAAATAGTGCGTCTGTGACGGTATCCCCGGCCGCCGGGTACGCCCGGCGGTTACAATGATTGCAATTTGCCCGGCTAATCAGCAAAAATGTGCGCCAGTCCTCTATTCTGGTACGTTATGTCTGCTTCCACTTCCCGCCTCAGCCTGCGTATTACGCGTCAGGAGCTGGTACTTATTTTTATCACGATGGTCTGGGGTGGCACCTTTCTGGTGGTGCATCGCGCCATGGCGCACTCGGGGCCGTTCTTTTTTGTCGGACTGCGTTTCGCTACCGCCTCGCTGCTGCTGGCCTTTTTCTTTCGCCGCTATTTGCGTCACATTACCTGGCTGGAAATCAAAGCGGGTGCGCTGATTGGCGTGGCAATTGCCGGTGGTTACGGATTGCAAACCTGGGGTATGCAAACCATTTCCAGCAGCCAGTCGGCGTTTCTGACGGCGCTTTACGTGCCGGTGGTGCCGCTGTTGCAGTGGCTGTTTCTGCGCCGGCCGCCGGGCCTGATGGCGTGGCTGGGCATTTTGCTGGCGTTCACCGGTCTGGTGTTGGTGGCGGGTCCGCAGGATGGCAGCCTGACGCTGAATGCCGGTGAGATCGCCACGCTGCTCAGCACCCTCGCCATTGCCGCCGAGATCATTCTTATCAGCCGCTACGCCGGACAGGTCGATGTGCGCCGCGTGACGCTGGTACAGCTGCTGGTGGCCTCGGCCTGCGCCTTCGTGCTGATGCTGCCCAACGGCGAATCTTTACCCACGTTATCGGCGCCGCTGCTGTTCAGCGCGCTGGGCCTCGGCGCGGCCAGCGCGCTGATTCAGGTCACCATGAACTGGGCGCAGCGCAGCGTCTCGCCGACGCGCGCCACGGTGATTTATGCCGGCGAGCCGGTGTGGGCCGGTGTGGTCGGACGCATTGCCGGCGAACGGTTACCGGCCGCGGCGCTGCTGGGCGGCGCACTGATTGTCTGCGGGGTGATTGTCAGTGAACTGCGCCTGCGGCGCAAAAAAGCGGTGCCGGAGCAGGCACCGCAGAAGCCTTAAGGCTGCGGGCGCGCCGCCGGCTGGGTCAGCGCGGCACCGCGTCGCTGCAGAATTGCGTTGAGGATGATGGCACCGAAGGTGGCCGTGCCGATGCCGCCGAGGGTAAAGCTGCCAATCTTCAGCGCAAAATCCCCGGCGCCGAGCACCAGCGTGGTGGCCACCATAATCAGATTGCTGTTCTGGCTAAAATCGACGTGGTTCTGCACCCAGATGCGCGCGCCCGCCACAGCGATTAAGCCAAACACCACAATTGAAGCGCCGCCAATCACCGGGCCGGGAATGGTGTGGATCAGCGCGCCAAACTTGGGCGAAAAGCCCAGCACCAGCGCAATCAGCGCCGCAGCGACAAACGCCAGCGTGGAGTAGACTTTGGTCACCGCCATCACGCCAATGTTTTCGGCATAGGTGGTGACGCCGCTGCCGCCGATGGAACCGGACAGCATGGTTGCCAGGCCGTCGCCGACGAACGCGCGTCCCATCCACGGATCGAGATTGCGCCCGGTCATGCCCGCCACCGCTTTAATGTGGCCGAGGTTCTCCGCCACCAGAATAATCGCCACCGGTGCGATCATCACGATTGCCTGCATATCAAATACCGGCGCGGTGGTGTGCGGCAGACCAAACCACGCGGCGCTGGCCACGCGGCTGAAATCCACCGGCTTGCCGAAGCCCATCACATTGGTCAGCAGAGCGTACAGCGCCCAGGCGACAATCAGCCCGACCAGAATCAGCAGCCGCTGCACCATACCGCGGGTGAACACCGCCACCAGCCCGATGCACAGCACCGTCATCACCGCCATCCAGCTATCAAACATCGAGGCGGAGACGCTGTGCACCGCAATCGGTGCCAGATTAAGGCCGATGGCCATCACTACCGCACCGGTGACCACCGGTGGCATCAGGCGTTCAATCCAGCCGGTACCCACTTTCATCACCACCAGGCCAATCAGCGTGTAGAGCGCGCCGCAGGCAATAACGCCGCCCAGCGCCAGCGCCAGGTTGGGATTGAGCCCCTGACCGTTGAAGCCGGTAATGGCGATCACCACGCCGACAAACGCGGCGCTCGATCCGAGATAACTCGGCACGCGACCACCGGTAATGATAAAGAACAGCAGGGTGCCGATACCGGAAACCAGAATCGCCAGGTTGGGGTCCAGCCCCATCAGCAGCGGCATCAGCACCGTTGCGCCAAACATTGCTACCGCATGCTGCAGGCCCAGCACGAACGTCTGCCCAAGCGGCAGAGTCTCGTCGGGGGCAATCAGCCCGTTATCGCTCATGGCTGACTTTTTCTGCCAGCGGGGGAACCAGGAACTCGCCATCGTCTTCTCCAGGGTAGTGGTCGAACCGGGCCGCACGGTGCGGCGTTAGCGGGCGTCCTGCCGTGAAAGGGCATGGTAGCGACGGTCAAACCACATCAGACCGGGCTGGGCATCATGGCGCTCCAGCGCCATCACGTTGCAAAACAGAATGTCGTGTGTCGCCACGCTGACGACCTGCGTGATAGTGCAGTCGAACGCCATCAGTGCCCCCTGCAGCAGCGGTGCGCCGCTGCGCTGCGTGTGCCAGCGGGCGGCGGCGAAACGTTCGGTCATCGGGGTTTTGCCGCCAAACAGCGTCGACAATGACTCCTGCCCGGCGGCCAGCGTGTTCACGCACAGCACGCCATTATCGCGGAAGAGGGGCCACACCGACGCGTTGCGATTGAGGCAAACCAGCAGCGTCGGCGGCGTATCACTGACGCTGCACACCGCGGTGGCGGTAAAACCGGCGCGTCCGGCGGGACCGTCGGTGGTGATGATATTGACCGCCGCGCCCAGGCCAGACATGGCATCGCGGAAAGCCTGCTGGCTCACCTCAGGCAACAGAGGCAGTTCATGTACGCTCATCATCGGCTCCGTGATTAGCTGGCGCGGCGAGCCGGCGTGGCGGTGTCCGCCAGCCAGCGCAGCAGCAGCGCATTAAAGTTGTCGGCATCGGTCACGCTCATGGCATGGCCGCCCCACGGCATCTCAATCAGGCTGCCGTTGGGCAGCGCCTGCGCCAGCTGCGGCGAGCAGCTCCATGGCACCAGCAGGTCATCCTGACTGCATATCGCCAGCACCGGCTGGGTGATTCGCGAGGCGTGCGGACGGAAATCGGCCGATTTCAGCGCGTGCAGACGCCGCAGCAGGTTCTCCATGCCCTGGAAATGCGCCACGTGATGCACATCCTCCGCGCTGATGCGCGACTGATGGCGTGCCAGCCATTCGGCCGGATAAAGAAACAGCGGCTGCGCGCGCACAAACGCTTCCACACCAACGTTGAGCAGCAGATCCTGGCGCACCTGGAAGCAGCGCTCGGTGTGGGCATCCAGCGCCAGCCAGCCGTTAATCACCACCACGCGTCCCACGCGCTGCGGATAATCGAGCGCCAGCTGCAGGCCAATCAGCCCGCCAAGCGCATGGCCCACGATGTCATACTGTTCGATGCCGTGCTCCGCCAGCGCGTCGGCCAGTTCCGCTGCCATCATCGCCATGCTGTAACCTTCCGGCAGCGTATCGGGGCTGCGACCGGTGCCGCGCTGATCGTAGGTCACCACGCGATAATGTGGCGTCAGTGCCGCCAGCTGCGGTTGCCAGAACGCGGCCACGCCGCCCAGCCCGGACGACAGCACCAGCGTCGGCGCGTCGGGCGCGCTTAATCCCTGAATGTCCAGATGCATTACGCCTCCTGCCGGCCAATGTGTGCCACGCTGGCGATTTCAATCAGCGCATCGGGTTTCACCAGACCGCACTGAATACAGAAGCGCGCCGGTTTGTCGCCGGGAAAATAGTCGGCATACACCTGGTTCACCGCCGCGTAGTTGCTCCAGTCGGTGATGAAAATCGAGTTGAAAGTGACGTCCTGCAGGCTGCCACCGGCGGTCTCGATCACTTTTTTGATGGTTTCCAGCACGTGGCGGGTTTGCGCCGCCGCATCCCCAACGTGTACCACGTTGTTGTCGGCATCGAACGGCAGCGTACCGGAAACATACACCACGCCATCGGCTAAAGTGCCGGGCACAAACGGAGCGATCGGCGTCGTGGTGCCGGGAGGAATAATCACTGTTTTAGGCATGACTCAGAGTCCTTATTATTAAGCGTGCAGGTGAAACGGCGGTTACGACTTCAGCGCCTCGCAGAAGGTGTCGGTATCGCTGACCCAGCCAAAAAAGGTTTCAATGTTGAACAGCGCCGCCTGCTGAGCAAACGACGGTCCGGCCTGATGGGTGGCATCGGCCAGCACCACGCCGAAATACTCGAGGAAAAAGCCGTCGCGCAGCGTCGATTCCACACAGACGTTGGTGGCAATGCCGGTAAACACCAGATGACGAATACCGCGGCTGCGCAGCATGCTGTCGAGCGGCGTGTTGAAAAAGCCGCTGTAGCGCGGTTTGGGCAGCACGATATCGCCGGCTTGCGGTACCAGTTCATCCACCAGCGCATAATCCCAACCGCCTTTTGCCAGCAGCGTGCCTTGCAGCTCCGGCCGCTGACGCATGGTTTTCAGCGCGTTGGATTTATGGAAATTAGGCGAACCGGCGTCACCGGCTTCGACATACTGATTATCCCAGCCGTTCTGGAACCAGATGATCTGCATTCCCGCCGCGCGGGCGGCGGTAACCGCCTGATGAATCCGGGCGATAACCGGCTGCGTGGTGGAGACATCAAACCCGGCCAGATCGAGATAACCGCCCTGGCTGGCGTAGGCGTTCTGCATATCCACCACAATCAGCGCGCTTTGCGCCGGCGGCAGGGCGATGGCTTCCGGGCGCGCCGGCAGAGTCACAGCAGGCTGGCTGCTGCTGTGGGCACAAACGACGGTATTCATTATGCAACCTCCTTGTGGGCGTCAATCAGCGCGCGGCGGCACGCCATCAGCGGCTGGATACGTTCACCAAAATCTTCAATGCCCTGCAGGAAATCATCAAAGGTCAGCAGCACGCCTTCGGTGCCTTCCACCAGCGCCACTTCATCCAGCATGCGTGCCACGCTGGCATAAGAACCGACCAGCGTGCCCATATTGATGTTGACGGCAGAGGTCGGATCGGCCATCTGGCGCACATTGGTGTCGCTGCCGGATTTGGTGTCCTGCTGGCTCTGCGTGGTGAGCCAGGCGAGGGCTTCCTCGTCAGCACCGGCTTTGTAGTGTTCCCATTTGGCGCGCGCGGCTTCGTCGCTTTCGGCGGCGATAATCATAAACAGCACGTAGGAACCGACGTCGCGCCCGGTTTTGTCCGCGGCCTGTTTCATGCGTGCGGCAGTGGGTGCAAAGGCGGTCGGGGTATTGACGCCCTTGCCGAAGCAGAAGTTGTAATCAGCGTATTGCGCCGAAAAGGCCATGCCGGCATCACTTTGACCGGCGCAAATCACCTTCATCGGCTTCTGCGGCTGCGGACTGACGCGACAGTCGTTCATAGTGAAGAATTCACCTTTGAAGTCGCTCTGGCCAGTGCCCCACAGATCGCGCAGCACCGTGACGTACTCGGTCAGGTAGTTGTAGCGGCTGACGAAGTACTCATCGCCCGGCCACAGCCCCATCTGTTCATACTCCGGCTTCTGCCAGCCGGTCACCAGATTGACGCCAAAGCGGCCGCCGGAGATCGAGTCGATGGTGGCGGCCATGCGCGCCACAATCGCAGGCGGCAGCGTCAGGGTGGCGGCGGTGGCGTAGATTTCAATGCGTGAGGTCACCGCGGCCAGTCCGGCCATCAGGGTGAACGACTCGAGGTTGTGGTCCCAGAATTCGGTTTTGCCGCCGAAGCCGCGCAGCTTAATCATCGACAGGGCAAAGTCGAAATGATAATGCTCGGCCTTAAGCACGATCGCTTTGTTGAGCTCAAAGGTCGGCTTATATTGCGGGGCATGCGTGGAGATCAGCCAGCCGTTGTTACCAATCGGGACGAAGACGCCAATTTTCATGTGAAACCTCTCTGCAATGAACATGGATTGCTTCACGCGCTGCGCTGCTTCCTGCACGCATCCTGCGGGCGGCGCTCGATCACAAAATTGCAAAGCCTGTGCCACAATTTTAAAAGTGATACATAACAATCAGTTAAAATCAGCGACGTAATGAATCCTGAGTGACTGGTCCAAAACAGACCATGTGGTCAAAACAAATTGCACGTTTTTCATGCGTTGCCTGAACGAAAAAGGTGCAGGGCACAGCATTAGGCAGGAAACAGGGCGTTTGTTATGATGCGATTTCGCAGGATGGACGAGGTAACAGTGTGAAAAGCGATGAAAAAAAACCAGGACGTCGATCGCGGGCCGTTGCGGCGAAGCGGGCCGCTATTCTGGAAGCGGCCTTAACCTTCTTCTCTCAGTTTGGGATTCATGGCACCAGCCTCGATAAAGTGGCCGAGCGCGCCGACGTGTCGAAAACCAACCTGCTTTACTACTATCCGTCAAAAGAAGTGCTGTATGTGGCGGTACTGAAAGAGATTCTTGATGTGTGGCTGGCGCCGCTGCGTGCGCTGCGTCATGACCAGGATCCGCTGGTGGCCATCCGCAACTATATTCGTCTCAAGCTGGAAGTGTCGCGTGACCACCCGCAGGCATCGCGCCTGTTCTGTCTGGAGATGCTGCAGGGCGCGCCGCTGCTGAAGGGCGAGCTGGCGGGGGATTTAAAAGCGCTGGTGGATGACAAAGCGGCGATTATCGAACAGTGGATCGCCGAAGGGCGTATTGCCGGCGTGCAGCCGCAGCATCTGTTCTTTCTGCTGTGGGCGACCACGCAGCACTACGCTGATTTCGCGTCCCAGGTGGAAGCCATCACCGGCCAGACGCTAAACGATGCGGAATTTTTTGCCCAGACGCTGGATAACGTTCAGCGCATGATCATTGAAGGGATCCGCGTGCGCTGATCCCCGTGGCTGACCAGGAGAGTGCATGGATTCGCTATCACAACTAACGCTGGGCGCGGCGGTGACCGTGGCCGTAATGGGCAAACGCGTGCCGCTGTGGCAGGCGGCGCTGGCGGGGGCGGTCGCGGGCACGCTGCCGGACCTCGACGTGTTTATCGACCACGGCGATGCCATCCGCAACATGACGCTGCACCGCACCGAGAGCCACGCGCTGCTGTGGCTGACGCTGGTGACGCCGTTTATTGGCTGGCTGGTGGCTGGCGCGACGCGCAGCCGGCAGCACTGGCGCGCCTGGTGCCTCGCCATCTGGCTGGCATTGATCACGCATCCGCTGCTGGACCTGACCACGGTGTACGGCACGCAGCTCGGGCTGCCGCTGACCGATTACCCGTTCGCCATCGGCAGCATGTTCATCATCGATCCGCTCTACACGCTGCCGCTGCTGATCGCCCTGATCGTCGCACTGTGGCGGCGGGATGCGTGCGGGCTGCGCTGGAATCAGGCCGGATTGCTCATCAGTACGCTGTACCTGGGCTGGAGCATGGTGGCGCAGAGTGTCGCTACCCGGCATATTGAGCACCAGCTGACGCAGCAGGCCGTGCAGCCGCAGCAACTGCTGGTGACGCCCACCGCGTTCAACACGCTGGTGTGGCGCACGGTAATTATCACGCCGCAGCGTTACGGGGAAGCCTGGTGGTCGCTGCTGTCGCCCGATCGTCCCTTACAGATCCGCTGGTACGATCGCCATCCCGCGCTTTTTGCCCCGTTTAAAGGCCAGTGGCACGCCGAACGCGTTGCGTGGTTCAGCCATGGATTTTATGCCATGCGCCAGCAGGGCAATGACACGCTGATCGTGGATTTGCGCATGGGGGAAGAGCCGGATTACACCTTTACCTTTAATCTCGGTCCCGCCGCAGCGCCGGCAGCAGCACCACAGCGGGAAGATTCGCTGCGGCCGTCGCTGGCGCAGGCGTGGCACAAATTCACAGAACGCTTATAACGAAAAAGGCCCGGATAACCGGGCCTTTTAGTTTACGTGAATCAGGCTTTACGCCGGCGTAGCAGCCAGCCCATGGTCAGCACCACAAACCACAGTGGCGTCACCATCAGCGCCTGGCGGGTATCTTCCTGCAGCGTCAGCAGCACCAGCACAAAGGCAAAGAAAGCCATGCACACCCAGCACATCAGCTTGCCGAGTGGCATTTTGAAGCGTGACGCCGCATGACGCTGCGGATGCTGTTTGCGGTAGGCAAGGTAGCTGCACAGGATAATGGTCCAGACAAACATAAACAGAATCGCCGAGACCGTGGTCACCATGGTGAAGACCGTCATCACATCCGGAATCAGGTAGATCAACGCCACGCCCGCCAGCAGACACAGGCAGGAAAAGAACAGGCCGGTGGTCGGCACCGCGCGCGCTGAAAGGCGGCCAAACGCTTTATGCGCCACGCCCTGTTCCGCGAGGCCATACAGCATGCGACTGGTGGAGAAGATGCCGCTGTTGGCTGAGGAGGCCGCGGAGGTCAGCACCACAAAGTTAACGATGCTGGCAGCGGCCGGCAGGCCAATCAGCACAAACATTTCAACGAACGGACTGCGATCCGGCATGACCTGGTTCCACGGCGTCACCGCCATGATCACCAGCAGCGCCAGCACGTAAAACATGATGATGCGCAGCGGGATCGCGTTGATGGCGCGCGGCAGAACTTTATGCGGATCTTTGGTCTCCGCCGCCGCCGTACCCACCAGTTCAATGCCGACAAAGGCAAACACCGCAATCTGGAAGCCGGCAAAGAAACCGCTCAGCCCTTTCGGGAACATGCCGCCGTGATCCCAGATATTGCTCAGCGCCGCGTGACTCCCGTTCGGCGAAGGGTAGTGCAGGCTGACCAGCACAATCCCGGTGATGATTAACGCCACAATGGCGACAATTTTGATAATGGCGAACCAGAACTCCATCTCGCCAAACAGTTTCACCGTGGCAATGTTCAGAGCAAGGAAAACAAACACGCACAGCAGCGCGCTCATCCAGATTGAGAAGTCCGGGAACCACAGCTGGAAATAGGCGCTGATCGCCACCACGTCGGCGATGCCGGTCACCACCCAGCAGAACCAGTAAGTCCAGCCGGTGAAATAACCGGCCCACGGACCGAGCAGATCGGCGGCAAAGTCGCTGAAGGATTTGTACTCAAGGTTGGAGAGCAGCAGCTCACCCATGGCGCGCATCACAAAGAACAGCATAAAACCGATGATCATGTAGACGAAGATGATCGACGGACCCGCCAGGCTGATGGTTTTACCGGAGCCCATGAACAGACCGGTGCCAATGGCACCGCCGATAGCGATAAGCTGGATGTGACGGTTATGCAGGTTGCGCCGGAGTTTTTCCGGCTGTTCGGCCTCAATGGGCGCCGCTTTAGATTGATCAACCATAAAAATATCTTTCCTGTCTTGATGTTGTGTCAGCTCTGCTGGCTGTTGAATAACGTGCTGTTGCACAGGGCAAGAGGGCATAAGATAGAGGAAAGGCGGCCACTCTCGGTAATGGTTTTTAAACCTTTGTGCCCTTTTGCGTGCTTTACCGTGTCAGTAAATATTTACATGGCGCGCCGTGCCGTCATTTTGCGTAAATGTTCTGCAAATGAGCCGCTTGCACCACGCAGCGCTGCGCAGGGTTCTACACTTGTCATTTCGATGAACCCGGAAAAAGTGAGGCAGCGTGCGCGCTTTGCTCGCGATAGTGCTGCTGGCCCTGTGCGGCTGGTGGAGTTTACCCTGGCTGAAAACGCATCTGCCGCCACAGTGGAATCCGTTTATACCGCTCCAGGTTACCGATCCGCCGGGCTGGATGACGCGCTATAAGCTGCAGCGGCTGAGCAGCGATCCGGCCGCGTGTCTGGCGGTGATGCGCGCGGCCAGCGCGCAGGGCAGAGTCAGTTTCCGTGAGGTGCCGCCGCTGCAGGGCGATTGTCCGATTGATCAACCTCTGCGCATCAGCCGCTTCGGTGAGGTCACGCTGAGCAGCAGTTTTCTTGCCAGCTGTCCGATGGCGGTGGCCAGCACGCTGTATGTTACGCGCAGCAATGCGGCGCTGCAGCAGGCCGGCATTACCTCGCCGCTGCGCCGCATCGCGCATGTTGGCAGTTACGCCTGCCGCAATATTTATCACCGCCAGGAAGGACGCCGCAGTGAACACGCGACGGCGGAGGCGTGGGACATCACGGGGTTTCAGCTGGCGGATGGGCGCTGGCTACAGGTAGGCAAAAACTGGCAGCAACCGCCGCAGGCCGCTGCCGGTTTGCACGCGTTATGGCGCAACGGCTGTGCCAGCTTCGGTAATGCGCTGGGGCCGGATTACAATGCGGCGCATGCCAGCCATTTCCACCTTGGCATGCGCGGCGCAGGCTTTTGTCGCTAAACTACACCGCCGGGTTTAATCCGCGTTTGATGAGGAAATGATTTGCCGGCCAGGAGAAAATAAATCCGGTGAGCATCGCCAGCTGTAACATAAACCAGAAGGCGCTGAGCAGGGGATTGAGCTGTTGATTAAGCACATATTTTAGGGCCAGCGTCATAAAGATAAAGATTCCCGTTTGATAAATCAGCAGCGGAAAGGTTTCTGTTTTCAGCGCTAATAATAACGTACGGACAATAGAAAGTTGTTCCCGCTGGCGAATGGCCAGAAACTGAAAAAATAATCCCGCCAGTAACGAAATCATCACGCAAATAACCGCCTGTAACCACAGCGCGGGGCTAATTGCAAAATGCTTGAGCAGAGTGACTATTGGCAGGGTGATGATGTCGCCGAATATACAGGCGGCGGCAGAGAGCGAGGTGGAAATAAAAATGGTTTGCCAGCTGGCATAACCGGTTAATCCGGATGGCAGCAGCAGCGCCAGTTTTCGCTGACGTGACGGTTTACGCCCGAGATACCACCATGCCAGCCAGCCGAAAAACGGCATGTACAGCCCGGTGAGCGGCCAGATGATATTCATGACCGCCAGCGGATGCGGGTGACGCAACAGATCTTTAGCGATCATCAGGGCGGTACACATGCCCACGACCAGAAAGGGTAATGCCAGCTGGTTTAACATAGTCAGTCCCACTCAGTTTGCTGAAATCGCGCCAGCCTGCGGAGCTATGCTGGTGCCTGCCACCTTGCGCCTCTGCTAAAGCGTAGCTGGAAAAGACGGTGCCGGAAATGTCTGCCACAGGTGCAAAGCAGGGAAACACTGCAGAAATAACTGGAATTAAGCCGCGCTGCGGACTTAATCAGCAGGAAGATTATGACGGGCGGTATAAAAAAGGGGAATGGCAAAGATAATAGCGATTAATGATGAGGCGAATGTTTTAGCTGCGAAGTCTGGCGTTTAATCAACAGGACGATTGAAAATTCTTCAGAAAAATCTTATTCTGATTCGCACGACTTATCATCCTGATGGTGCCGCTGGCATACGCACCATAGTTTAATTTCTCATTTGGGTAACATATTGACAACAAGGTGGTTATCACTTTTTGCCCGCAATGCCGCTCTGGTTTCAATCAATATTTTTTCTCTGGTTAATTTATTTTTTACATTAATCGGCACAGATATCCTGTTATGAATAAGGCGTGAAACAGCGCCAGGGCAATAATGACCATCGATAATTATTTCGTCTGGCGAGGCGAAACTGAAAAAGAATTTCAGGCGCTTTCCGAAGTGCTGCAATTGAAATCGCTGCTGCAAAAACATGTTGAGGCCCTTGGATTTGATGCTTTTGCCTTTTTGGTACAGCATCCGGTGCCTTTTACCCGACCGCGTATTTTTCTCTTTAGCACCTATCCGCAGAGCTGGGTGAAACGCTACGAGAGTGAAAATTACTATGCGGTGGATCCGGTGTTAATGCTCTGCCAGCAGCCCGGTCGCGGCGTGGAGTGGACGCGTGATTTATTTACCGGCGCAGGCAATTTATGGGCAGAAGCCAATGCAGCAGGGCTGGTAAGTGGCTTTTCATGCTCGGCAATGGCGCTAAATCGTGCCATTGGTATATTATCTATAGCATCGCAACAACCCAGCCAGACCCAGCACAGACGCGTTGAGCTGGAGGTGCAACTGCACTTCCTGGCGGAACTGAGTTTGCGTGTGCTGGACCGTCTGAATGACGGCTCAATGGTGGTGTTATCGAATGATTTTAGTCAGCGCGAGCTGGAAATATTGAAATGGACAGCGGAGGGAAAAACCTCAGCCGAAATTTCCCTCATTCTGGCTATTTCTGAACACACGGTAAATTTTCACCAAAAGAATATGCAAAAGCGTTTTAATGTTTCCAATAAAACGCAGATTGCCTGTTATGCCGCAGCCATCGGCCTGATATAGCGAAAAGGCAACTACTAATTTTAGTAGTTCCTAAGCCGCAGTCAGTTGTCTACCCTGCGCCGGAAACTCCGCCAGGCTGGCGCTTAATAAATCATTGCAAACATGGGGATGTCAGGGGCGCATGATGAAAATAATTCAAACACAGCTAAAGGATATGCCGTCCTCTTTGCTGGCCGAGTTGGGCACCTATCGTTACAGCGTATTTGCGCGTGGCGAGGGCTGGTCAATTCCGCCGCGACTCAGCACGCCGGGACAGGAGTACGATCGCTTCGATCGTTCCGATGTCACCTGGCTGATTGCCTGGACTGCGCGTCAGGGCATTTGTGGCTGCGCACGTCTGTTACCGTGGCACGAGCCGGAAGTGCCGGAGGGCATGGTGCTGCCTTTTGACCAGCAAAAAGTGTGGGAAATGTCGCGCTATTCGGCCCGCCTTGAAGTGGATGCCGAGCTGCCGCTGAACATCTTATGGCATTCGGTACAGCTGGCAGAGCTGAGCGGGATGGAGTATTTGATCAGTTCGGCCACGCCGATGCTGGAGAAGATGTTTGAGCAGCATCAGGTGGTGTACGAGCCGCTCTCGCCGGGACTGATCCAGTCAGAAGACAATCTGTTTGCCATTCGTATTCCGGTGCAGCAGCCGGCGCTGGCGGAGAAGTATCGCGGCACGCGTCGCTTCAGTCCGGAAGAAGTGCTGCCCTCGCTGGGCGTGTCGGTCAACTGGCAGTCACACAGCTAACGCCCCGCGCAGGATGCGCAGGGCACGCCGCTTACTGACGGTAGGCGGTTTTAATCTGGCGGATGGTGTTGCTGAACACCTCGGCCTGCGGTTTATCGGCCAGCGCGGACTGAACGTAGCGCTCCATGTTGATGATCACCTTACCGGCATCAGCCTGGCCCATACCTTTCAGGATCAGCGTCACCATCATTTTCAGGCAGGCGACTTCATCCGCCAGCGCCTGGGTATCGCGCGATGTTACGAAATCTTCATCACTCATCATTATCTCCTTTGTGGAATGACCTTGTGCGCACACATTCTTCCCGTGCATAAAAAACAGAGTATATCATACGCTTGATGGAAGAATTTAGGCCACATCATCGACCCGCGCGCAGACGGTTAATTAATTGCGCCGTTCGTTATTTTTTGTGCGCAAAAAACTTCCAGGGAAAGATTATTTTTAGGTGCTGCTGGCGGGAAGAAGCGAAGGCGGGTTATAAATTATAACTTAATGATATTAGTCACATTTTAACAATTTTATTCTAGTGTGGTATTGCATCAGCTAAAAAAAACAATCACCGCTGCCTGCTATTTGACATGGGTCATTGGTTTTGAGATTTATCTGGCGCCCCTGATGTTCTTTCCACGCGAAACCCGGTAAGATAACGCCCCTGAAATATATTTTCCCCCACTAACCTGCGGAGTACGTCCCGTTGATCAGCCTGCTTCTTGTTGATGACCATGAACTGGTACGCGCCGGTATTCGTCGCATACTGGAAGATATGAAGGGACTGGTGATTGCCGGGGAAGTGGCCTGTGGTGAGGATGCGGTAAAATGGTGCCGCACTCATCCTGTGGATGTGGTGCTGATGGACATGAACATGCCCGGTATTGGCGGACTGGAGGCGACGCGCAAAATCGTGCGCTTCAATCCGGATATCCGCATCATCATGCTGACTATCCACACCGAAAATCCCCTGCCAGCGAAAGTCATGCAGGCCGGTGCGGCAGGTTATCTCAGCAAAGGGGCGGCGCCGCAGGAAGTGGTCAGCGCCATTCGCTCGGTGCACGCCGGTCAGCGTTACATCGCCTCTGATATCGCTCAGCAGATGGCGCTGAGCCAGATTGAGCCGCAGCGCGCCGAATCACCGTTCAGCTGTTTGTCGGAAAGGGAATTGCAGATTATGCTGATGATTACCCGAGGGCAAAAGGTGACGGAGATTTCCGAGCAGCTTAACCTGAGCCCGAAAACCGTTAATAGCTATCGCTATCGCATGTTCAGCAAGTTGAACATCAGTGGTGACGTAGAGTTAACGCATCTGGCCATACGCCATGGCCTGTTCAATGCGGAGCCGTTAATCAGTAGTGAGTGACGTTTTCAATCCTAAAGCCTTTCTCAGCACCGTGACCAGTCAGCCCGGCGTCTACCGCATGTATGACGCGACAGGCACGGTGATCTATGTTGGTAAAGCCAAAGACCTTAAAAAACGCCTGAGCAGCTATTTCCGCACGCAGGTGGGGAGCCGTAAGACCGAAGTGCTGGTCAGCAACATCCATAATATTGATGTCACGGTCACCCATACGGAGACCGAAGCGCTGCTGCTGGAGCACAACTACATCAAGTTGTATCAGCCGCGCTACAACGTGCTGCTGCGCGATGATAAGTCGTACCCCTATATTTTCCTTAGCGGCGATCCGCATCCGCGCCTGGCGATGCACCGCGGTGCCAAACACGCCAAAGGCGAATACTTTGGTCCGTTTCCCAACGGCTATGCGGTGCGTGAAACCCTGGCGCTGCTGCAAAAGGTGTTTCCGATTCGCCAGTGCGAGAACAGCGTCTACCGCAACCGCTCGCGTCCGTGCCTGCAGTATCAGATTGGCCGTTGCCTCGGCCCCTGCGTCGCCGGCCTGGTGAGCGAAGAGGAATATGCGCAGCAAACCGACTATGTGCGGCTGTTTCTGGCCGGTAAAGACGATCAGGTAATTAATCAGCTGGTGCAGCGTATGGAGCAGGCCAGCGTGGGCCTGCGCTTCGAAGAGGCGGCGCGCCTGCGGGACCAGATTCAGGCGGTGCGGCGGATTACGGAGAAACAGTTCGTCTCCAATCAGGGCGATGATCTCGATGTGATGGGTGTGGCCTATGACGCCGGCATGGCCTGTCTGCACGTGCTGTTTATCCGGCAGGGCAAAGTGCTGGGCAGCCGCAGCTATTTCCCGAAGGTGCCCGCAGACACGGAACTTACCGAAGTGGTGCAGACGTTTGTCGGACAGTTTTATCTGCAGGGCAGCGAAGCGCGTACCTTACCGGCGGACATCCTGCTGGACTTCACTCTGCCTGAGCGGGAACTGCTGGCCGCATCGCTGAGCGAACTGGCTGGGCGCAAAGTCAGCATTCAGAGCAAACCGCGCGGCGACCGTGCACGCTACCTGAAGCTGGCGCGCACCAATGCCGCCACGGCGCTGACAACGCGGCTGGCGCAGCACTCGACCATCCAGCAGCGTCTGGCGGCGCTGGCGGCGTTCCTCAAACTGGAGCAGATTAACCGCATGGAGTGTTTCGACATCAGCCACACCATGGGCGAACAGACCATCGCGTCCTGCGTGGTGTTCAATCGTGACGGCCCGTTGCGCGCTGACTATCGTCGCTACAACATTGAAGGAATTACCCCCGGTGATGACTACGCGGCGATGAATCAGGTGCTGCGCCGTCGTTACGGCAAGGCGCTGGAACCGGAAAAGATCCCGGATGTGATCCTGATCGATGGCGGTAAAGGTCAGCTGGCGCAGGCGCAGCAGGTGTTTGCGGAACTGGATGTGCCATGGGATAAAAACCGGCCGATTCTGCTCGGCGTGGCAAAAGGCAGCGACCGTAAAGCCGGCCTGGAAACGCTGTTCTTTGCGGCGGAAGGCGAGGGCGTTTCCCTGCCGCCGGACTCGCCGGCGCTGCATGTTATCCAGCACATTCGTGACGACGCTCACAATCACGCAATTTCGGGCCACCGGAAAAAACGCGCCAAAGTGAAGAACACCAGCGCGCTGGAGAGCATAGAAGGCGTCGGACCCAAACGGCGTCAGCAGCTGCTGAAGTACATGGGCGGCCTGCAACCGCTGATGAATGCCAGCGTCGATGAGATCGCTAAAGTACCGGGTATCTCCTTCGCCCTGGCGGAAAAAATCTACTACTCGCTGAAACACTAACATTGAAACAGGGTGGGCAATGTAGGAACATACGTTAAATCCTACTCACACCAGACAGTTACTGGCATATGCAATTTAACATTCCGACGTGTCTTACCCTGTTTCGAGTTGTTCTGATCCCGTTCTTCGTGCTGGCGTTCTATCTGCCATTTCACTGGGCTCCCTTCGCGACGGCGCTGCTGTTTGTCATTGCTGCGGTCACTGACTGGTTTGATGGCTTCCTCGCGCGTCGCTGGAAGCAGACAACACGTTTTGGTGCCTTTCTCGATCCGGTCGCTGACAAAGTGATGGTGGCGATGGCGCTGGTGCTGGTCGCCGAGTATTTCCACGCCTGGTGGATCACGCTGCCGGCCGCCACCATGATCGCGCGTGAAATCATTATCTCGGCCTTACGTGAGTGGATGGCGGAGATTGGCAAGCGCAGTAGCGTGGCGGTGTCGTGGATTGGCAAAGTGAAGACCACGGCGCAGATGCTGTCGCTGGTGGCGCTGCTGTGGCGTCCGGACGCGACCGTAGTAGGCGTTGGCGTGGTGGCGTTGTACATCGCAGCGGTGCTGACTTTCTGGTCAATGTTCCAGTATTTAAGCGCGGCACGCGGCGATTTGCTCGATAGCTGATCGATGCGATTTAAAAAGCAGCAAACGGACGCAGTGTGTGGATAATTCTATTGACTCGTTGCGTCAGATAAGTAGAATGCATCGCATCGAACGGCAGCAAGGCTGCAAGAAGCTGAATAAAATCAGCAAGTTCGGTGAAGCATAAGTAAATGCGGGAATAGCTCAGTTGGTAGAGCACGACCTTGCCAAGGTCGGGGTCGCGAGTTCGAGTCTCGTTTCCCGCTCCAGATATTGCAATACGTCGCAGACGGCTTGCACCTCAGATTAAAAGGCGCGTTGGCAGAGTGGCCATGCAGCGGATTGCAAATCCGTCCACCTCGGTTCGACTCCGGGACGCGCCTCCAGTTTACACCCTGCCCGGGTGGTGAAATCGGTAGACACAAGGGATTTAAAATCCCTCGGCTTATGGTCGTGCGGGTTCAAGTCCCGCCCCGGGCACCATATTTAATACCGAATAAAATCAAAGCAATAAGTAGCAATGTCGTGACCGCCCAAGGGCGGTTTTTTTGTGCCTGAAAAATAAAACCGGGACATAACGTCTGTCCCGCTAATCTCAATCCTGTGGCTGGCCGACCGGGCCTTCGCCTTCGCTGGCGCCAGGTACTGACTGCTTGCTGGGCGCATGTGGACGTCCGTCACTGCCCACCGCATCGCTGTGTTGCATACAGCCGGCCAGGGTAACCAATGTCAGTGCCGCTAAGGCTGCCTTCATCAAACCACTCATCTTGCTCTCCTCCTGTTATGAACCGCGTAATCGTTAACGCACTGAGAAATAAGCAAAGCCACGAATCCGCCTTTACGCAAGCGAAGCGCGTACAGTTTTCTTCTTTACTCTTAGCGGTCCTGCGCCAGCGTTTCAACACGACGTCGGTATTCTCCCGGTGTGCAGCCAAACTCACGGACAAACGCTTTGTGAAAGGATGATTCGCTGGCGTAGCCGACGGCCAGAGCGATGTTGATTAACGGGGCTGTTTCGCGCGCCAGTCGCTGAGCGGCCAGCTGCAGACGAAGGGCGGTGAGCACGGCCAGCGGCGTGGTAGCGCTGAGCTGGCGGAACAGCAGCGCGAAGGAAGCGCGGGACATAAACACTTGCTGAGCCATGGCTTCTACCGTCCACGGCCTTTCCGGCGCGGCGCACAGTTGGGTGATTAAAGGGCCAAGACGTGGATGCAGAGCCACGGAGAGTAAGCCAGGGTGCGCTGCGTGAGTTGAGAGCCCATGACGCACCGCCAGTGTGAACAGGCTGCCAATCTGCTGGCTGCGAAGTGCGGCATCACCAGCAGCTGGCAGTGCGTCAGCACTCTGGGTGATGAACGGCAGCACCGCAGCCAGCCAGCGCCCATCGCTGCTTGTGGGTTCGGGGGCCAGCATTAGCACTTCGGGCAGGGCGGTGAGGAAAGCATGCGCCGACGCGGGCAGTTCCAGCAGGCCGCATACCAGTTGGGTTGGCTGCGTATGGCGCTGATAAATACGATGCGCGGCGTTTTGCGGCAGAAATATGACGCTGCCAGCAGGGAGTTCGACACCCGCAGTGACGGGCATATCCAGCATGACCGGGCCACCTGTGACCGTATGCCAGCGCACTGCGCACAGGTGCCCGGCGCTGTGCGGCAGTTGCCACTCACCACTCAGCACGCAGTTCTTATCTATGCTGCCCTGCGGGTTATGCAGCAGCAGCAGTTGACTCAATGGATCCATTTGTTTTTTCCCTTTTACCTGAACTGCCCGCTTGATTCAGACGCAAAGACAAAAATACCAGCGTTGCGGCGAAATACGGCGCGGCAGCAAACCGTAAGCTTTGGGTGATGACTATTTTTGACGCTTATGGAGAACATCATGAACCATTATCAGGCAGCAATCATCGGATTTGGTAAAGCAGGTAAAACGCTGGCGGCGGCACTGGGGCGCGCCGGATGGCGTGTCGCGATCATCGAAAAATCCCGCGTAATGTATGGTGGCACCTGCATTAATGTTGGCTGTATCCCAACGAAAGCACTGGTACACGATGTGCAACATCATGCCAGTTTCAGCGATGCCATGCAGCGCAAAGCGGCAGTAGTAGAATTGTTGCGTGAGAAGAATTACCTCAATCTGGCCGCTATTGCGCAGGTCGATGTTATTGATGGCGAGGCGGAATTTGTGGATGCCCACACGCTGAAAATCACTTCCTCGCAGCAGGTCAGCCAGATTCATGCTGAGCGTATTTTTATCAATAGCGGTGCCGAAGCGGTGTTTCCCGCACTGGAAGGCTTAGTTGCCGGACCGCGCGTGGTTGACAGCAGCGGTATCCTGAATTTAACGCAACTGCCGCAGCGGCTGGGGATCCTCGGCGGCGGTTATATTGGCGTTGAGTTTGCTTCCATGTTTGCCGGTTTTGGCAGCGAAGTGACGTTGTTTGAAAGTGCACCGCAATTTCTGGCGCGTGAAGATGATGATATCAGTGCGGCGATAGCCGGGATCCTGCAGGAGCAGGGCGTTAAGCTCGAGCTCAACACTGCATTACAGCGTGTAACCAGCGGTCGCGACAGCGTGACGCTGCATACCGCACAGGGCGATCGTGAAGTCGATGTGCTGCTGGTTGCCACGGGCCGTCGCCCGGCGACGAAGGCACTGAAACTGGAAAACGCGGGAGTGGTGACCGATGCGCGCGGCGCGGTGCGCGTCGATAAACAGCTTAAAACTTCCGTGGATCATATCTGGGCGCTGGGCGATGTTACCGGTGGGCCACAGTTTACCTATATTTCGCTTGATGATTTCCGCATCGTTTACGATCAGTTGCTGGGTAAGGGCACGCGCACCACCGAAGACCGCATTAACATCCCGTATTCCGTGTTTATGACGCCTGTGTTATCACGCATTGGTTTGACTGAAGCGCAGGCGCGCGCGCAGGGGAGGGATATTCAGGTGGTGACACTGCCGGTTGCCGCGATTCCGCGTGCGCGCGTTGTTGACGACACCCGTGGCATGCTCAAAGCCGTGGTTGATAATGGCAGCCAGCAGATTCTCGGCGTGGCGCTGCTGGCAGCGGACTCGCATGAAGTCATTAACATCGTGAAAACGGTAATGGATGTCGGGCTGCCGTATAGCGTGTTGCGTGACCAGATTTTTACCCACCCAACCATGAGCGAATCGCTCAATGATCTGTTTGCCCTGGTAAAATAATGACGAACAGGACGCCTGCACCGGGCGTCCCGATCGCACATCTAGCCAAGATTGCCGCTTAGGCGATCGCGGAAATCGCTGCTGCGGTTATCCAGGCCGGTGAAGGTGACGCTGGCGCCGTGCCGCTGGTAGCGGTACTCAATAGCGTCGAGCGCCGCCACGCTGGAAGCATCCCAAATCTGCGCGTGGGTCAAATCGATGGTGACGCGCTGCGGATCGTGGCCGTAGTCAAAATGCTCAAACAGATCGTTGCTGCTGGCGAAAAACAGCGGGCCACGCACCGTGTAGTGCACCTGCTGGCCATCGTCACTCAGCTGACGTTCGGCGTGGATCACGTGAGCGATGCGGCGGGCAAACAGCATCATGGCCAGCATCACGCCCACCAGCACGCCAAGCGCAAGGTTACCGGTCCACACCGTGACGGCGACGGTCAGCACCATCACCAGCGTTTCCGACCACGGCATGCGTTTCAGCGTGGCCGGCTGCAGGCTGTGCCAGTTCACGGTTTTCACCGCGACCACCATCATAATGCCCGCCAGCACCACCATCGGAATCTGCGCCATGATCTGGCTCAGACCGGTGACCAGCAACAGCAGCACCAGCGCTGTGGCCACGGTGGACACCCTGGTACGCGCCTTGCCCAGCTCAACGTTAACAATGGTCTGGCCGATCATCGCGCAGCCGGCGATACCGCCATAAAAGCCTGCCAGAATATTGCCGACGCCCAGCGCCCAGGATTCACGCCGCTTGCCGGAAGGCGTATCGGTCATGTCATCCACCAGTTTGGCGGTCAGCAGGGATTCCATCAGGCCGACGAAGGCGACCGACAGCGCGGTGGGCCAGACAATCTGCAGCGTCTGCAGATTAAGCGGCACCAGCAGGGTATTGAAATCCGGCAGGCCGGCGCGCATTGGCCCTTCATCGCCGACGTTGGGCACGCGATAGCCCAGCAGCAGCGCGACTGCGGTGACAGCCACGATAGCCACCAGCGGCGAAGGCACGCTTTTAAGCACTTTGGGCAGCAGTAGCACGATGGCCAGCGTGGCGGCGAACAGCAGCCACACCAGGCCCGACTGGCCCCAGACGTGCGGCACCTGCGCAAAGAAAATCAGTATACCCAGCGCGTTAACGAAGCCGATCATCACCGAGCGCGGAATATAGCGCATCATGCGCGACAGCCCGGCAAGGCCGAAAATGATTTGAATAACACCGCCGAGGATCACTGCCGGCAGAATGTACTCCACGCCATGTGCGTGCACCATTGGTCCGATCACCAGCGCGACGGAACCGGCCGCCGCGGTGACCATCGCAGGCCGTCCTCCCAGAAGCGACAGCGTCAGGCACAGCACCACCGAAGCGACAAGGCTGACTTTAGGGTCGACGCCGGCAATCACGGAAAACGAAATCACTTCCGGTATCAGCGCCAGGGCGGTAATCACCCCGGCCAGGCACTCGCGGGTGAAAAGAGAGGGTGAACGCAGCACACGTGCGACCGTGATGTCGCTCGCTGTGGCAGCGGGGCGATCGGCAGTTTGACTCATCTGTTGCAGGCTCTTTTATTGGATGCGCATGCCGTCACGGCATAGCAATATTTAGTGGAAAAGTTAACGCGGGCGATGTTACCGGGGGATGACGCGAGGCGCCAGTAAAACAGGGCGATAAGGTTGATTCCATCCCTGGAATCCGCTGCGGCTACAGCGAAAAATCATCCGGAGTCTGATGAACCACCAGTTCCAGCAGGTGACGGTAGACATCCAGCTGGACGACATCGGCTTCCTGCTCCAGGCGGCCAATCAGGGCGGCAATAATCGCCTTATTGGTCACCGGCATACCGCTGTGCAGGATTTCAGCAATCAGATGTCCTAAGACTTCCATCTCATTGGTTTCACTGTTAACGGCCTGTTTAAAATTGTCAGCGATGGCATCGCTGCTGTTGACGGCATTTTGCATGTGTAAGCCCTTAAGATTGGCTGATGGCCCAGCGGCCAGCACAACCAGGAAGAAATATTTCCGCGCGGACAGGCGCGAAAAACCTGACTCACCACCCAACACAAAAAGACACCTCTGAAGGTGGAAATCCACAACACCTTCAGAGGCGACGCAACTGCATCATTCGTTACCGAATCGTTAACCGATTCATGGCGGCTAAAGTTATACAGTAACCCATAATCTGTACAAGCGGCGGCTTGTGCATTTCGTGCTTATCAGGCTAATTTACTCAATATTATAGGGTATTTTGCCGAAAAAAGTTATACAGGCAAGCTGTACACACGACCTGATCGGGCCTTTCCGCGACTTAAGTGAAACTGGTAATCTGCGCGCAGCACGACTAAATTTGCTGATGTAAGCAAACTTTTCATTCCCACGTCGCTTAGCTTATAATAACCCTCCCATTTAGTTAGAACTCTAACCATTAGGCCGCTACGCTTTGACTGACCATCCACAACCGTTTTCCCGTCTGTTGCATCTTACTGCCCATGCGTGGCGGCTGGCGGTTGATCGTCGCCTGAAAGAGAGCGGTTTGAGTATGAGTAGCTGGCTGGCAATTGCCAGCGTGGCGACCGCCAGTGAACCGCCGACGCAAAAGGCGCTGGCACAGCTATTGGGGCTGGAGGAAGCCAGTGTAGTGCCGCTGGTCGATCGGCTGGTGAAACAGCAGCTGCTGGCACGGGTGCAGCCAAAGGAAGATCGTCGCAAGCGCCTGCTGGTGTTAACCGAGCAGGGCGGCGAGGCGTTCGCTACGGTGAAAACGCAAGCGGATGCGCTGCGCGCCCAGTTGCTGGCCGATATCGATCCCGCCGCGCTGGCAGTGACCGAAAACGTGTTGCAGCAGCTGCTTGAACGCTTAGGAAACGTATAGCCGTGGCGAAACGTAACCCGTATGCCCCTCGCGAATGGCTGCCGCACGAAAAGCCGATGCTGCCGGGATCGCCCTCGACACCGCTGCATGCGCCATCGAAACGCATCGCGTTTGGCCTGATCGGCCTGCTGATCTCCATTACCGGTGCGCTGAGTAATGCGCTGGTGACCGCCAACCTCACCAATCTGCAGGGCACCTTCGCCGCGTACAGCAACGAAATCGCCTGGCTGCCGGCGGTCTACGTAATGGGCAATATCTCCATTAATCTGTTGCTGGTGAAGTTCCGCCAGCAGTTTGGTCTGCGGCTGTTTACCGAAGCTTTTCTGGTGCTGTACGTCATCGTGGCGTTTTTTCACATCCTCGCTAACGATCTCAGCTCGGCGATTATCGTGCGTACCGCGCACGGCATGGAGGGCGCGGCGCTCAGCTCGCTGGGCATCTATTATCAGATCCAGGCCTGGCCGGCGAAGCACCGGCTTAAAGCGCTGGTGATTGGCATCACCGCCTCGCAGCTGGCGATTCCGCTGGCGCGGCTGTTCTCCAGCGAGCTGCTGCAGCTGGAGGAGTGGCGCGGCCTCTATCTGTTTGAGCTGGGCCTGGCGATGATTGCGCTGGGCTGCGTGCTGGTGGTCAAGCTGCCGCCGGGCGACCGTATCAAAGCGTTCGAAAAGCTCGATTTTGTCACCTTTATGCTGCTGGCACCGGGCATGGCGTTATTGTGCGGCGTGCTGTCACTCGGGCGCATTGAGTGGTGGTTCAGCACACCCTGGCTCGGCGTCTGTCTGGCGCTGGCGCTGGTGCTGATTGTCGCGGCGGTGGTGCTGGAGCATAACCGCGCTAACCCGCTGATTAACACCCGCTGGCTGAGCAATGGCATGATCGTGCGGCTCGGCATCGTGATGATCATGATGCGCATCGTGCTGGCCGAGCAGAATACCGGCGCGGTCGGCTTTCTGCAGCAGCTGGGCCTGCTCAACGATCAGATGCGCGGGCTGGCGCTGGCGATCATTGCGGGCGTGATCTGCGGCATGATTGCCAGCGCGCTGACCATCAAACCCAACCATCTGAGCTGGCCAATCGTGGTCTCGCTGGCCGTAATGATTGTCGCCTCGCTGATGGATGCGCAATCCAGCCCGCTGACGCGTGCCAGCAATCTCTACTTCAGCCAGTTTCTGCTCGGTTTCAGCAGTGCTTTTTTCCTTGGGCCAGCGATGCTGCTTGGCATCGGCGGCGTGGTGACTCAGCCGAAAAATCTGGTGAGTTTTGTCGTGCTGTTTGGCATGAGCCAGAATCTTGGCGGGCTGATTGGCTCTGCCATTCTCGGCACCTTCCAGACGTGGCGCGAAAAATATCACTCCAGCCTGCTGGGTGATCAGCTGTCGCTGCTCGATCCTAATGTGGTGGATCGCCTCAGCCAGTACAGCGCGCTGTTTCGCAGCCAGCTGGCGGACAGCGGCCTGCTCAGCGCGCAGAGCAGCAGTCAGCTGCAAACCGTGGCCACGCTGCAGGCCAACGTGCTGGCTTATAACGATACCTATTTACTGACCGCCGCGCTGGCAATGATAACGCTGATGTGGGTGCTGTGGCGCCTGACGCGGCTGCGTTATCTCAACTGGCGCCAGGCGCGACATAATCTGACTGAGCAACAGCAGCAGGCTGCGCCAGCAAACCGAACGGAGACCCCATGAGTCAACAGGACGATCTACAGGCTGCGGAGCGCGAGCGCACCAACCGCCGACGCATTCTCTCTATCGCCGCCGGGAGCGGCATCGCCATCGTGGGCGTGCTGGTGATTTTATACGCCTGGCAGCTGTGGCCCTTTACCAGCACCATCCAGTCAACGGAAAACGCCTACGTGCGCGGCCAGGTGACCTTTATCAGCCCGCAGGTCAGCGGCTACCTGACGAACGTTGAGGTGGTGGATCTGCAGCCGGTGCGCAAAGGACAGCTGCTGATGACCATTGACGATCGTATCTATCGCCAGCGCGTGCATCAGGCGCAGGCACAGCTGGCGATGAAGATCGCCGCGCAGAATAACAACCAGCAGCAGCAGAAGAGTGCGGAAGCCACTATCGCCAGCAATAAAGCCGCGCTGGAGAATGCCAAAGCGCAGGCGCTGAAAAGCAGTCTCGATTTGAAGCGGGTGGAAAATCTGGCGGCGGATGGCTCGCTGTCGGTACGCGAGCGTGACGCCGCGCGCGCAGCCAATGCGCAGGCTCAGGCCCAGCTGCGCCAGGCGGCGGCGCAGGTGGCGGTCTCGCAGCAGAATCTGCAAACCACCATCGTCAACCGTGCGGCGCTGGCCGGCGACGTAGCCAGCGCGCAGGCGGCACTGGAGCTGGCCAATATCGATCTGGACAACACGCGCATTATCGCGCCGGACAGCGGCCAGCTCGGTCAGCTGTCGGTGCGCAAAGGCACGTATGTTACTGCCGGCACGCGGCTGACCTCGGTGGTGCCGGATAATAAATGGGTGATTGCCAACCTGAAGGAAACCCAGCTGGCGCGCGTGCGCCCCGGCCTGCCAGTGTCGATCCGCGTTGATGCGCTGGACGGCAAGCGCTTTGACGGCCGCGTTGAGTTTATCTCGCCCGCCGCCGGATCTGAGTTCAGCGCCATCTCGCCAGATAACGCCACCGGTAACTTCGTGAAAATCGCCCAGCGCATTCCGGTGCGCATCAAAATTCTTGGTGACGAACTGCAGCAGCTGCGGCCGGGGATGTCGGTGGAAGTCGACATTGATACCGCCGCCGAACCACACCGGGATGCGTTATGAAGCGGCCGTTACTCGCGGTGCTCATCGCGCTGCTGCTGACCGGCTGCGCCCGCGAAGTGGAGCAGGCGCCGTCGTCGCTGCCGATTCCGCCCGACTGGCGTCAGCAGGTCGGGCCCGCCGCCGCGCCGGAAGCACAGTGGTGGCGCAGCTTTGGTGATGATCGCCTCAACTGGCTGGTGAACCAGGCGCTACAGCACAACAGCGATATTCTCATTGCCCGGTCGCGCGTCGATCAGTATCGCGCCGAGCTGCGCGCTGCGCAGGGCGACAACTTCCCCACGCTGTCGGCGGGCGTGGCGGCAACCCATCAACGTGCGCTGTCAGCGGCGACCGGTCAGCCGTACGAAAGTGCGGTTTTTCAGGGACTGCTGCAGGCGAATTATGAGGTCGACTTATGGGGCAGCCGCAGCAACAGCATCCGCGCGGCGGAAGCCACGCTGGCGGCGCAGCGTGCGGCGGCCTCGGCAGCCGAGCTGACGGTGGCCAGTTCGGTCGCGTCCGGTTACCTCAGCCTGTGCGCGCTCGACGAGCAGCTGCGTGTGACCGAGGCCACGCTGGAAACGCGGCAGAACTCGCTGAACCTGGCGCAGCGTCAGTTCGAAACCGGCTATACCTCGCGGCTCGAATGGATGCAGGCGGCGTCGGAGTATCAGACAGCGAAAGCGCAAATTCCGCAGCTGCAGCATCAGATCGCCCAGCAGGAGAACGCGCTCAGCATTCTGGTTGGCATGAATCCGCGCCAGATCGCGCGCAGCAGCCAGTTCGACCAGCTGCGACCCCACGCACTGCCGGCGCTGCTGCCGTCGCAGCTGCTGAATCGCCGGCCTGACATAGTCCAGGCGCAGCGCCTGCTGCTGGCGAGCGACGCGTCACTGGCGGCGGCACAGGCACAGCTGCTGCCATCGCTCAACCTGACGGCGTCCGGCACGCTGCAGAGCAGCCAGCTACACGATCTGCTGGATAATCCGTTCCGCCTGTGGAGCATCGGCGGCAGCGTGCTGGCACCGCTGCTCAACCGCGAAGCCCTGACCGCACAGGTGGATGTGGCGATGGCGTCGCGCAACCAGGCGCTTTATGGCTACGAAAGGGTGGTGCGCAACGCCTTTGCCGAGGTGGATAACGCGCTGGATGCCATCACGCGCAGCCAGCAGCAGCTAACAGAGTTGCAGGCGCAGGAGCGCTACGTTGCCGAGGCGTGGCGGATTGCGCGCAACCGTTATCAGAATGGCTATGCGTCCTATCTCGATGAGCTTGATGCGCAGCGCACGCTGTTCAGCACCCAGCTGAATATTGTGGCGGTGAAAAACACGCTGCTGCTGGCGCAAATCGATCTCTACCGCGCACTTGGTGGCGGCTGGCAGGGTTGATCATCATGCCGCAGCCGCCTGGCTGCGGTCATAAATGATGTCTAAAGCCCGTTCACCCCGCTTTCACAACAGCACCAGCCCGAACTTAAGTGGTTCATGCTTTTTTTTACTTGTCTTTACAATTAGTGGTATTATCCGCGGCGCTTTACACAGTCTGAACGGAACTATGCAGGGGTTGTTGCCTGCACGGTCGCGTGGTTGCGCGGCTTGCCATGACAGGGGAAGAAAAGGAAATGATGAATAAAAAAGCCACGCTGGCACTGCTGGTTGCAGCGGTATTAATCACCGGCTGTGCATCGCGCACGGCACCGATCCAGAACGTCAGCCAGACGGTCGCGCAGAGCTACAGCGATCAGCAGATGCAGCGGGCTATCGTGGAAGCTGGCGCGGCCAATCACTGGGTGATCTCACCGGCGGGTCCGGGCGTGATGAATGGTCTGCTGGCAGAACGCGGCCACACGGCGAATATCCGTATCACCTACACTGCTAACAGCTACCGCATTGATTACGTCAGCAGCACCAATCTGAAAGCAGGCAGTGGCCAGATTCACCGTAACTATAACCGCTGGATTCAGAACCTGAACCAGGGCATCCAGACCCGTCTGGCGGTGCAGGCGGTAAAATAAGTCATCACCCGCGCCGCTAACAGTTAATCGTAAAGTTAGCCGGCACGCTGCCGAAATAGAAACAGGCGGACCCGATGTCCGCCTGAGAACTCGGCGACATCCGCGTGAGGCGGATGACTGGAATAGAGAGCAGGGAAGGGATGCCGCGCAGCGAAAATCTGACCATCCCTGAGGCTGAAGAAAGAATGCAGGTATGAAACTCGCTTACTCCCTTGTTGACTGGCATGCCATCGCGCCGGGCCACAGCAGCGCCGACGACTGGCAGCGCTGGGCGCAACACGCGCCGGTACTGGATGCCTGCCTGGCTATCGCCAAACCTCAGTTTTTACCGATGATGACTGCCCGTCGTCTCAGCCCCGGCAGCCGTGCCGCCGTTGAGTGCGGCCTTGCGCTGCTGGCCCGACAGTCGGTTGACGCCGTGGTGTTTACCAGCCGCCATGGCGAACTGGAACGCAATCTGCGTATTCTGCGTACGCTCGCGGACGGCCAGCCGCTATCCCCCACCGACTTCGCAATGTCCGTGCACAACTCGGCGGTCGGCAGCCTGACCATCGCCGCACGTCAGCCATTAGTGTCATCGTCAATTTCTGCCGGCATCGACAGCTTCCAGCAGGGCCTGCTTGAGGTCAGCACGCTGCATCAGGCCGGTTACCGGCAGGTGCTGCTGGTGGATTTTGACGGGCTGGTGCCCGACTACTACCGTCCGTGGCTGCCGGAGATCGATACCTTTAATGCACCCTACGCGGTTGCGCTGCTGCTGCGCGCCGGCGAAGCGTGGCGCTGTACGGCGACCGCCGCCCGCTCTCAGCCCGATGCGCTGCCGCAGAGCCTGCAGTTTCTGCATGCGATGCTGAGCGAAACGGCGGATTTCACCCTGGCCGGCGAGCGTCATCAGTGGCGCTGGGAGCGTGCTCATGGCGGATAACGCTATGCCGATGCGCCAGCGGCGCGGTGGCAACTATTACTGGCGGCTGGTGATGACCGCGCTTTGCTTTAGCCTGTTCAGCATTGGCGGTCTGTTGCTGTCGCTGATCTGGTTCAACCTGCTGCTGCTGATTCAGCGTGACGGTCTGCGCCGGCGGCAGATCGCGCGCCGCAGCATTGCGTGGAGCTTTCGCTGCTTTCTGCGCTTCTGCCGTTTTGTCGGCGTGTATGACTATCAGATGCTGGGTGCAGAAGCGCTGCGTCAGGATCGCGGCTGCCTGATTGTCGCCAACCATCCGTCGCTGATCGATTACGTGATGATCGCCTCGCTGTTACCCGAGATGGATTGCCTGGTGAAGGCCGACCTGCAGCACAACATTTTCTTCCGCGGCGTTATTAAATCAGCCGATTACCTGATCAACAGCGAGGCGGAGACGCTACTGCCGGATAGCCAGCAGCGGCTGGCACGCGGCGATACCATTCTGATTTTCCCCGAAGGGACGCGCACCCGCTACGGCCAGCCGCTGCAACTGCAGCGCGGTGCGGCAAATATTGCGGTGCGCGCCGGATGCGATCTGCGCGTGATTCATATCACCTGTACCCAGCGTATGCTCGACAAGCAAAGCCGCTGGTATCAGATTCCGCTGGTTAAACCGGTTTTTACGGTACGCGTACAATCGCGTATTGCCAGCCACGCCTTTCACGAAGCGGATGAGGATGCGCAGCCGCTGGCCGCGCGCCGTTTGACGCGTTATCTGCAAAAGGCGCTGGTGCCTGAAGAGACAAAGTAAGTTATGCAAGCACTGATTGACGACATTAAAACCATGATTATCGACACGCTGAATCTGGAAGATATCAGTCCGGATGATATCGATAGCGATGCACCGCTGTTTGGCGAAGGGCTGGGGCTCGACTCGATCGATGCGCTGGAGCTGGGACTGGCGGTGAAAAACCGCTTCGGCGTGCAGCTCTCCGCCGAGAGCGAAACGCTGCGGGCGCACTTTTTTTCCGTGGCCACGCTGGCCGCTTTTGTTGAACAACAGCAAGCCTGAGAACCGTCGACATGAATAAACAAGATATTTACCAGGAAGTGGCGACGCTGCTGACTACGCTGTTCGAAATTGATCCGGACGAGATCCGCCCGGACGCTCGCCTGTATGAAGATCTCGAACTCGACAGTATTGATGCGGTTGACATGGTGGTGCATCTGCAAAAACGCACCGGGCGTAAGATCAAGCCAGAAGCCTTCCGCGCGGTGCGCACCGTACAGGACGTGGTTGACGCCGTCGACCAGCTGATGCGCGACCAGGCCTGATAAACGCCATGCACAGGCTGTTGCAGCTGCTGAACGCGCTGGCGCTGATCGCCTGGCCATTGCTGGTATGGCTGGCGCTGACTCACCCGCAGTGGCGCGGCGTGCTGGTGCTGCTGGCGCTGGTGTTTGCGGCGCGCATCTGGAGCCTGCGTCAGGCGCAGGGCGCGCTGAACCGCACGCTGCTGCTGCTGGCGCTGATCGGCTGCCTGCTGTCTCTCGCCAGTATCGTGTTGCGGGCGCAGCATCTGCTGCTGTGGTATCCGGTGGTGGTGAATGGCCTGTTGCTTCTGCTGTTCGCCGCGTCGCTGTTCAGCCCGATGCCGCTGGTAGAGCGCCTGGCGCGCCTGCGTGAACCTCAGCTGCCGCCGCGTGCCGTCCGTTATACCCGACGCGTGACGCAGGTGTGGTGCGGGTTTTTTATTTTCAACGGCAGCGTGGCACTGACCACCTGCCTGCTGAGTCATATCCGGCTATGGACACTCTGGAACGGGTGCATCAGCTATGTGCTGATGGGCGCGCTGATGGGCGGCGAATGGCTGCTGCGTCAGCGCATGAGGAAACATGCATGAAGGCCTTGGCGATTCGCGACTGGCTGCACGGCGCCGATCGTCTCGTCGCCTGGCAGGGGCAACAGCAGCATACGCTGGCGCAGATGCGGCAGCAGGTGCTGGGCTTAACCCATCAGCTACAGGCGCAGCCTGGTGCACGCTGGGCGCTGTGCTTTGACAACAGTTACCACTTTACCGTGGCGCTGCTGGCGAGCTGGTACGCCGGCAAAACGCCGGTCATCCCGGGCCACTGCCGCGCAGCGCAGCTGGAAGAGATGCACGACAGTCTTGATGGCGTGATCAGCGATATGCCGCTGGCGGTCACCCTGCCACAGCTACGCTGGGACGGCGCGCTGGCGCAGGGCGCGCTGCCAGAGATAGCGGCGCAGGCGAGTCTGGTGCTGTTCACCTCCGGCTCAACCGGAACGCCGCGTCGCGTGGTCAAATCACTGCGCGCCATGGATCTGGAAGCTCAGTGGCTGGCCGATCTGTGGGGCACGCGTCTGCAGGCGTGTCACGTCATTGCCTCGGTAAGCCATCAACATCTGTATGGCCTGAGTTTTCGCATTATTCTGCCGATGGCGCTCGGCCTGCCGTTCGCCGCGCAGCAAATTTTTTATGGTGAGCAACTGGCGGATCAGCGTGCCGATCGCCGCTACGCCTTTATCAGCAGTCCGGCGTTTTTGCGCCGGCTGGACACGGCGCTGGTGGCGCCGCCCTGTGCACTGATTGTCTCCGCGGGCGGCGCGTTGCCGGGCGCGGATGCGCAACGCGCGCAGCAAACGCTGGACTGCGCGGTGGATGAAATTTACGGCAGTACCGAAACCGGGGTGATCGCGTGGCGCCGGGCCAGCGATGACGCTGCGCTGTGGCAGTGCTTCCCCCACGTCTCGCTGCGCGAGATCGCGCCGCAGCGCTGGCAGGTCTTCTCCGATCTGCTGGAGAGCCGCGCGGGCTGTGCGCTGGACGACCGTATCGTGCAGCAGCCGTCGGGCCGGTTTCAGCTGGCAGGGCGCCAGGATCGGGTGGTGAAAATTGAAGACAAGCGCGTGTCGCTGAGCGAAGTAGAGCGTCGCCTGCTGGCGCTGCCTGGTGTGGAAGATGCCGCCGCGCTGGCGATTCAGCGTCACGGCCGCCATGCCATCGCGGTGGTGCTGGCGCTGCCGCAACTGCCAGACGCCGCCACGCTGCACCAGCGTAAACAACAATGGAAACGCGCGCTGCAACCCTGGCTGGAGCCGGTCGCCATGCCGCGCTACTGGCGGGTGGTGACGGCGATTCCGGTCACCGCGCAGAGCAAGCGCGCATGGCCGCAGATAGAGGAATTGTTTGATGTTACCGGTTGAATTAGACGCGCAACAGCAGGATGGCACGCTCACCCTGCGCCTGCTGGCGGCTGCCGACCTGCTGTGGTTTCGCGGCCACTTCCCGACGCTGCCGATTCTGCCAGGAGTGGCGCAGCTTGACTGGGTACTGCACTACGGCCTGACGCGCCTCGCGCCGGGTAAGAGCTTTGCCTCGATTGAAAACATCAAATTTCAGCAGCCGGTGCCGCCGGATGCGCAGCTGGAGCTGCAGTTGCAGTGGCTGCCGGAGAAGTCGCTGCTGAGTTTTCGCTACGCGCTGCTGCGCGGTGCGCAGGCTGAGGTCGCCAGCAGCGGGAAGATTCGCCTGTGCTGAGTGCCTCTTTTGCGCCCTGCGTGCTGATTCCCTGCTACAACCACGGTGCCATGCTGGCGTCGGTGCTGGCGCGGCTGGCCCCGTTCAACCTGCCGGTGATCGTGGTCGACGACGGCAGCGATGCCCGGACCAAACAGCACATCGCTGCGCTGGATGCGCCGCAGCTCCGGGTGCTGACGCTGCCGCACAACCAGGGTAAGGGAGCGGCGGTGATTGCCGGACTGCGCGCCGCCGCAGCCGCGGGCTTTAGTCATGCGCTGCAGCTGGACGCCGACGGACAGCATCAGGTGGAGGACACACCGCGCATGCTGGCAGAGGCCGAACGCTATCCGCACTGCCTGATTTCCGGCCAGCCGCAGTACGATGCCTCAATCCCGAAATCCCGGCTCTATGGACGCTACATCACCCATTTCTGGGTATGGGTGGAAACGCTGTCGTTCTCGCTGAAAGACAGCATGTGCGGTTTCCGCGTCTATCCGCTGGCAGCGTCGCTTGAGCTGTGCGATCGCCGCGCTATTGGCCAGCGCATGGATTTTGACACCGAGATCATGGTGCGCCTCTACTGGCAGGGCACGCCGAGCCGGTTTATCCGCACGCGCGTGACCTATCCGCCGAGCGGCGTCTCACACTTTGACGCGCTGCACGACAACCTGCGTATCTCGTGGATGCACACCCGTCTGTTCTTTGGCATGCTGCCACGCATCCCGCAGCTGCTATCCCGCCGGCATCAGCAGGCGCACTGGGCAGCGACGCCAGAGCGCCGCGGCCAGTGGGGGCTGCGCTTTATGCTGTGGCTGTACCAGCGTGCCGGCCGCCTGCCGTTTATTCTGCTGCTGTGGCCAGTGGTGGCGGTGTACTGGCTCAGCGGTCGCGCGGCGCGGTCGGCGTCGCAGCAGTGGCTGACGCGCGTACAGGCCGTGGCGCATCAACAGCAGATTACGCTGCCGCGGCCGCTCAGCAGCTATCGCCACTTCCTGCGTTTTGGCAACAGCATGCTGGATAAAGTCGCCAGCTGGCGCGGTGACCTGCAATGGGGACGCGATATCGACTTCGCGCCCGGTGCGGAAGCGGTGATTCGCGCCGCTGAAGGCAAAGGCCAGCTGATTCTCGCCTCGCATCTGGGCGATATCGAAGCCTGCCGGGCGATGGCGAAGCAGGTCAGCGGTCTGGTGATCAACGCGCTGGTATTCACCGACAACGCCCAGCGCTTCCGCGCGGTGCTGGAGAGCATTGCGCCGCAGGCGGGCGTCAATCTGCTGCCGGTCAGTGATATCGGCCCGGACACCGCAATTTTACTGCAGCAAAAGCTGGATGCCGGTGAGTGGGTGGCCATTGTTGGCGACCGCACCGCCGTGCAGCGTCAGCGCGGCGGCGAACGGCGCGTGGTGTGGAGTGAATTTATGGGCCAACCGGCACCGTTCCCGCAGGGACCCTTTGTGCTGGCGGCGGCGCTGCGCTGTCCGGTGCTGCTGATGTTCGCGCTGCGCCAGCAGGGCAAACTGCGCGTGCACTGCGAGGCCTTTGCCGATCCTTTACCGCTGCCGCGCAATGGACGACAGCAGGCGCTGCAGGCGGCGGTCGATCGCTACGCTGCGCGCCTGCAGCATCATGCCCTGCTGGCACCGCTGGACTGGTTTAACTTTTACGATTTCTGGGCTCTGCCCGAAGAGGAGCAACGCGATGCGTGACGCAAGCTGGCGCGCGGAGATTGAACGGGTGGTCTCGTTTCATGACTGCGATCCGATGGGCGTGGTGTGGCACGGCAACTATTTCCGCTACTTCGAAGTGGCGCGTGAAGCGCTGCTGCGCAGTATCAACTACAGCTATGCAGAGATGAGCGCCAGCGGCTACGTCTGGCCGGTGGTCGATACCCGGGTTAAATACCGCCTGCCGCTGCGCTGTGAAGAGGCCATTCGTGTTGAAGCCAGCATCAGCGAATATGAGAACCGGCTGCGCATCGATTATGTCATCCGTAACGCTGCCGGGCAGGTGACCACCAAAGCGCACACGCTGCAGGTGGCGGTCAGCGCCAGCACGCAGGAGATGTGCTTTGTCTCGCCGGATATTCTGCTGCAGCGTTTGGGGGTGTCATCATGATTCGTCTGGTCTGCCTGCTGCTGACGCTGCTCAGCGCCAGCGCCAGCGCGGTGACGCTGGAACAGCTACAGCAGCGCTTTGCCAGCCAGCCGGTGATTCGCGCCAGCTTTGTTCAGGTACGCAGCATCGCTGGAATGGCGCAGCCGCTGATGTCGCGCGGCCAGCTGTTGATTGCTCAGCAGCAGGGGCTGTGGTGGCACCAGGCGACACCGTTTCCGATGACGCTGATTCTGGATGATCACCGCATGGTGCAAAGCATGAGCGGCCAGCCGCCGCAGGTGATCACCGCAGACAGCAATCCGCAAATGTTCCAGTTTAACCATCTGCTGCGCGCGCTGTTCCAGGCGGATGAGCAGGTACTGCGCGAGAATTTTGTGCTCGATTTCCGCGATGATGGTGGCGACGGCTGGCAGCTGAGCCTGACGCCGAAAGCGGCACCGCTGAATAAGATCTTCAACCGCATCGATCTGCAGGGCGCGGCGTATCTCAACCGCATTACGCTGGATGACCGCCAGGGCGATAAAACGGAAATCACTCTGAGCGATACCCGTACGCAGCCCGGCCAACTGACTGATGAAGAGCGAGCCCGTTTTGCCGCAGCGCAGTGAGATTTTTGCCGCGCGCGCGTGGCTGGCCGTCTGTCTGATGCTGATGCTGGCGCTGGCCTGGTTACTGCCGCGCAGCCACATTAACAGCAGCGTGCTGGCTCTGCTGCCGCAGCAGAATCTTGGCCAGGCACCGGCAGAGATTCAGCAGGGCTTTATGCAGCGGCTCGACCGCCAGCTGGTGTGGCTGGTGAGTGCGCCCGGTGCGGACGGTGACGCCGCCGCTGCGTGGTGGCAGGCGCAGCTCCGGGCACTGCCGATGCTCAGTGAGGTCAGCGGCGCGCTGGATGGTGATCAGCTGCAGCGCTGGGGAAGCTTTGCTTATCAGCATCGCAACGGGTTGATCGATCCGCTGACGCGTGCGCGACTGCAGCACGGCGGCGGCGCGCAGGCCGACTGGATTCTGGCGCAGCTGTTTTCGGCGTTTGCCGGGGTGAGCAGCAAAGAGCTTGCCGGTGACCCGCTGCTGCTGGTGCGTGGCGCGCAGCTGGCGCTGCAGCAGAACGCCAGCAAAATGGTGCTGCACAACGGCTGGCTGACGGTCAGCGATGCGCAGCAGCGCCGCTGGTATTTTCTGCACGGCGAACTGGTACATAACGCCTTCAGCATGGCGCAGAGCCATCAGCTGGTCAGCGCGCTGCATCAGCTTGAGCAGCAGTTGAAACAGCGCTGGCCGCAGGCGCAGCTGCTGACGCGCGGCACGGTGCTGTTCAGCGACGATGCCAGCCAGCGCGCGCAGCATGATGTTGCCACGCTGGGCAGCGTGACGCTGGGCGGTTTGCTGCTGCTGGTGTGGCTGGTGTTTCGCTCACTGCGGCCGCTGGCACTGAGCGTGCTGTCGGTAGCCATCGGGGCGATGGCCGGCACCGTGTTCACGCTGCTGTTTTTTGGTGAGCTGCATCTCACCACGCTGGTGATGAGTCTCAGTATTGTCGGCATCTCGGCCGATTATACGCTGTACTACCTGACGGAACGCATGGTGCACGGTGAGCACGCCACACCGTGGCAGAGTCTGCATAAAGTGCGCGGTACGCTGCTGCTGGCGCTGGGCACCACGGCGATCGCCTGGCTGCTGATGCTGCTGGCACCGTTTCCCGGGCTGCGCCAGCTGGCGGTATTTGCCGCCAGCGGCCTGGGCGCCTCGTGCCTGACGGTGATCTGTTTCTATCCGTGGCTGGTGCGCGGCCTGCCGGTGCGACCGGTGCCGGCGATGGTGTGGCTGGCGCGCTGGCTGGCCGCGTGGCGCCGCCAGCGCGGGCTGCGCGTCGGGTTACCGCTGCTGGTAGCCCTTTACGCGCTGAGCGGCATCTTACAGCTGCGCGTCGACGATAATATTGCTCATCTGCAGAGCGCGCCGGCGCAGCTGCTGGCGCAGGATCGCCAGCTGGCGCAGCTCACCGGGCAACAGGCCGATCAAACCTGGTTTGTGGTTTGGGGTGATAACGAGCAGCAGGTGTTGCAGCGGCTTAATGCGCTGGCGCCCGAACTGCAGCGCGCGCAGCAGCAGGGCTGGCTGACAAGCTATCGCCTGCTGCCGCTCAGCACGCTGGAACAGCAGCAACAGGATGTCGCGCTGTTACAGCAGGCGGCCCCGACCATCATGGCGCGTCTGCAACAGGCCGGTATTCGTCCGGCGCAGGCCAGTCTGCAGCCGATGCCGGTCTGCGTGCAGGCGTGGCTGGCGAGTCCGCTGAGTGAAGGCTGGCGGCTGCTGTGGCTGTTGCTGCCTGACGGACGCAGCAGCGTGCTGGTCCCGGTGAGCGGCGTGCAGAACAGTGCCGCGCTGCAAAAGCTGGCGACAGGGCAAGCAGGCGTGAGCTGGGTCGATCGCAAGGCCCGTTACGATGAGCTGTTTGGCTTCTGGCGCACGCTGCTAAGCGGCCTGCTGGCGCTGGCGCTGCTGCTGATCACCGTCAGTTACACCCTGCGCCTTGGCCTCAAAGCCGGGCTGCGCAGCGCGCTGCCGTCATGGCTGTCGCTGGCGGCCGCGCTGGCCACGCTCGGCTGGCTGGGTGCCAGTCTGAATCTGTTTGCGCTGCTGGCGCTGATTCTGGTGCTGGGCATTGGCATCAATTACACGCTGTTTTTCAGTAATCCGCGCGGCACGCCGCTGACGTCGATGCTGGCGGTGACGCTGGCGATGATGACCACGCTGCTGACGCTGGGCATGCTGGTATTCAGCAGCACCAGCGCCATCAGCAGCTTTGGTACTGTGCTGTGCAGCGGAATTTTTTGTGCATTTTTACTGGCGCCGCTGGCGCTGGCGGGCGGAAAAAGGAAATCACGATGAGAATGGGTGCGTTACTGCTGGCGCTCAGCCTGCTGCTGAGCGGGTGTGCGTCTCACCATGACGAGTCCAGCCGGCCCACGGCCTGGCTCAAACCCGGCGTGCGCGTCACGCTGCCGGCACCGGGCATCTCGCCCGGCTTTCAGCAGCAGCAGTTGCTGACCGGGCGCGTGAAGGGCAAAACCCAGTCATTGCTGGTGCTGCTCAGCGCGGATGCGCAGCAGATCTCGCTGGCCGGGCTGTCGTCGCTTGGCATCCGGCTATTCCGCGTCACTTACGATCAACAGGGGATTCATACCCAGCAGATGATGGCGCTGCCCGACCTGCCGCCAGCCAGCCAGGTGCTGGCCGATATTATGCTGAGCTACTGGCCAGTCAGCGCGTGGCAGCCGCAATTGCCGTCCGGCTGGACGCTACGCGATGTGGGCGACCGGCGCGAATTGCGCGATGCCTCCGGACAGCTGATCAGCCAGATTCATTATCTGCAGCGCGGGGAACAGCGTGAGCCGATTAGCGTCGATCAGCGCGCCTTTGGCTATCAGATTCACATCCAGCATCTGGACACCTCCTCATGATTTACCTGTCGGCTTTTGGCATGGTCAATGCGCTGGGCAGCAGCCTGGCGCAGATTGCCGCCCAGCTACAGCAGGGCACAGCGCCCGGCATGCAGCTGCGTGACGGCTGGTTAGCGCAGGGCAAGCGCTGCTGGCTGGGTGAAGTGCCGGGCGCGCTGCCGCCGGTACCGGCTGAACTGGCGGCGCATGATACGCGCAACAATCGTTTGCTGCTGGCGGCGCTGCAGCAGTGTCAGCCGGCGCTGGATAAGGCGATTACGCGCTATGGTCGCGCCCGCGTGGCCATCGTGCTGGGCACCAGTACTTCCGGCGTGGATGAGGGCGATCGGCAGACGGACGGCGGCCATGCCGGTTATGACTACCGGATGCAGGAAATGGGCGATCCGTCGCGCTTTCTGGCGCACTATCTGCAGCTGGATGGCCCGGCGTACACCATTTCTACGGCCTGCTCCTCCAGCGCGCGCGCCATCATCAGCGGGGCGCGGCTGATTGCTGCCGGTCTGGCCGACGTAGCGCTGGTGGGCGGTGCGGACTCGCTCAGCCGCATGCCGATTAACGGCTTTGCCAGCCTAGATTCGCTGTCGGAACATCACTGCGCACCGTTCAGCGCCGGGCGCGACGGTATTTCGATTGGCGAAGCGGCGGCGCTGCTGCTGCTGACGCGCGAGCCACAGCTACTGGCGCTGCTGGGCTGCGGTGAATCGTCAGATGCCTGGCACATGTCAGCGCCGCATCCGCAGGGCGTGGGCGCGGAAGCCGCCATGCGCATGGCGCTGCAGCAGGCCGGTTTGCAGCCGCACGAGGTGGGCTATATCAATCTGCACGGTACCGCCACGCCGCTCAACGATCAGGTTGAAGCGGCGGTGATTCACCGCCTGTTTGGCGATGCCGTGCCGTGCAGCTCTACCAAGCACCTCACCGGCCACACGCTGGGCGCAGCAGGCGCCACCGAAGCCGCGCTGGCGGCCCTGATTATCCAGCAACAGTTGTCGCTGCCGCCGCAGGATTTTTCGCACGCGACGCAGGATAGTACGCTGCCGCCCTGTGGACTGCTGACTGTGGCACAGCCGCTGGCGCGCCCGGTGATTGCCTCCAACTCATTTGCCTTTGGCGGGAACAATACCTGCCTGATTGTAGGATCTTCGCATGAATGATTTTTTGCCGGTGGGCGATTACCTGCCGCACCGCGCGCCGCTGCTGCTGCTTGAGCGCGTGCTTGACGTCACGCCAGACAGCGTTGTCTGTGCGGTCACGGTGAGCCCGCACGGCGTGCTGGCACCGTTTCTCACGCCGCAGGGCGAGCTGCCGGCGTGGTTTGGCGTCGAGATCATGGCGCAGACCGTGGGCGTCTGGTCCGGCTTTCATGCCCGCCAGCGCGGTGCCAGTGACATACGCCCCGGCATGCTGCTGGGCGGGCGTGGCTATCGTGCCAGTGCGTCCACCTTCGCGGCACACAGTGCGTTGCAGATTGAGATGCACCTGCTGATGCGCGATGACAAGCTGGGCAGTTTTGAGGGCGAGATCCGCTGCGGCACCAGCCTGCTGGCCAGCGGACGACTGAACACCTACCAGCCCGACGACGACGAATTAACCCGATTAGCGCAACAAGGAACCGAGTGATGACCCGCAGCGTATTAGTAACCGGGGCCAGTAAAGGTATTGGCCGTGCCATGGCTTTACGTCTGGCCGCCGACGGATTTGATATTGTGGTGCATTACCACCGCGACGCCGTCGGTGCACAGCAGACGCTGACGCAGATCGTTGCCGCAGGCGGCCGTGGCCGCACGCTGCAGTTTGACGTGGCACAGCGGGAAGCCACGCGTAACGCGCTGGAGCAGGACATCGCCGCGCACGGTGCTTATTATGGTGTGATCAGCAATGCGGGCATTACCCGCGACGGTGCTTTTCCGGCGCTCACCGAAGATGAATGGGACAGCGTGATCCACACCAACCTCGACAGCTTTTACAACGTGATTCATCCCTGCGTCATGCCGATGATCGGCCTGCGCCAGGGCGGACGCATCATTACCCTCTCTTCGGTATCCGGCATGATGGGCAACCGCGGACAGGTCAACTACAGCGCGGCCAAGGCCGGCATCATCGGCGCCACGAAAGCGCTGGCGATTGAACTGGCGAAACGCAAAATCACCGTTAACTGTATCGCGCCAGGTTTGATCGATACCGGCATGACCGATCTTGAGCCACAGGTAATCGACGAAGCGCTGAAAATCATTCCGATGAAACGTATGGGCGCGGCAGACGAAGTCGCTGGCCTGGCCAGCTATCTGATGTCGGATATCGCTGGCTACGTTACGCGGCAGGTGATTTCCATCAACGGAGGAATGTTGTGATGCAGCGGGTAGTGGTTACCGGTATGGGCGGCGTCACCGCTTTCGGTGAGAGCTGGAGCGCGGTGGCGCAGCGCATTAAACAGGGCCAGAATGCGGTACGTAAAATGCCGGAGTGGCAAGTCTATGATGGGCTGCACACGCTGCTGGGCGCGCCGATCGATGACTTCACGCTGCCGCCGCACTACACGCGTAAACGCATCCGCGCCATGGGCCGCGTCTCACTGCTGGCGACGCGTGCCACCGAGCTGGCGCTGGAGCAGGCCGGCCTGATTGACCATCCGGTGCTGACCAGTGGTGAAACCGGCATCGCCTATGGGTCTTCGACCGGCAGCACCGGTCCGGTGAGCGAATTCGCCACCATGCTGACGGAAAAGCACACCAACAACATCACCGGCACCACCTACGTGCAGATGATGCCGCATACCACTGCGGTTAACGCCGGACTGTTTTTTGGTCTGCGCGGTCGCGTGATCCCCACGTCCAGCGCCTGCACTTCCGGCAGCCAGGCGATTGGCTACGCGTGGGAAGCCATTCGCCATGGCTATCAGACCGTGATGGTCGCGGGCGGGGCAGAGGAGCTGTGCCCCTCGGAAGCCGCCGTGTTTGATACGCTGTTTGCCACCAGCCAGCGTAACGACGCGCCGCACACCTCGCCGGCACCGTTCGATCAACAGCGCGATGGTCTGGTGATTGGCGAAGGGGCGGGCACGCTGATTCTGGAATCGCTGGCACATGCGCAGGCGCGCGGCGCGACCATCTATGCGGAGCTGGTCGGTTTTCACACTAACTGTGACGCGGCCCATATCACTCAGCCGCAGCGTGAAACCATGCAGATTTGTATTCAGCGCGCGCTGGACAGCGCAGGGGTGACGGCAGCGCAGATTGGTTACATTAACGCACACGGTACCGCCACCGATCGCGGCGATATTGCCGAAAGCCAGGCGACGGCAGCAATTTTTGGCAATCGTACGCCCATCTCTTCGCTGAAAAGCTATTTCGGTCACACGCTGGGTGCCTGCGGCGCGCTGGAAGCCTGGATGAGTATTGAGATGATGCGTGAGGGCTGGTTTGCGCCCACGCTGAATCTGACGCAGCCCGCCGCCGAATGCGGTGAGCTGGATTACATCACCGGCGAGCCTCGTCTGCTGCAGACCGATTATATCCAGTCAAACAACTTTGCGTTCGGCGGCATCAACACCTCGCTGGTGTTTAAACGCTGGCGCGACGCCTGATTCGCTCCGTTTACCCAGCATTCCCGTCGTCCGGCGGGAATATTCTTCCCCCGATGATGCGTCTGGCGGTGGTACACCGCCGGATTTCGCTTGCATTTGGCTGTACGCTGCGCATAATCGCAAACCGCAATAATAATGATTCTCAGTATAGTTTGCATCAGGGGATAACCATGCGCAGAACGCCTTTCAATCCCGGAATGAAACCGACGCTGCTGGCCATGCTGGTCAGCGCCGGTTGTTTGCCAGTGATGGCTGCTACCACTAACACCAGTAAAACGACCCAGAGCGCTAACGAACAGCAGACGCTGACCGTCACCGCCACGCCGCAGAGTGAATTCAAACCCGGCGGCAACGACTTAGTACCGGCCTTTCTCGACGGCCAGATTGCCCACGGCGGTCGCCTCGGCATGCTGGGCGAGCAAAACGCCATGGACGTGCCGTTCAACGTCATCGGCTATACGGCAAAAATGATTCAGGACCAGCAAGCGCAAACCATCGCCGATGTGGTGCGCAACGATGCGGGCGTGCAGAACGTCAAAGGTTACGGCAATTTTGCTGAAACTTACCGCATTCGGGGTTTTACTCTCGACGGCGATGATATGACTTTCGGCGGTCTGCCGGGCGTGGTGCCGCGCCAGGTGATGGACGCTTCGCTGATCGATCGCGTGGAGATCTTCAAAGGCGCGAACAGTCTGGTTAACGGCGCAGCCAGTTCCGGCGTCGGCGGTATGATTAACCTCGAGCCGAAACATGCCGAAGATACGCCGATCAATCGCGTTGGCCTCGATTACACCTCCTCGTCTCAGGTTGGCGGAACGCTGGACGTGGGGCGTCGCTTTGGCGATAACAATCAGTTTGGCGTGCGGGTTAACGCCGTGCATCGCGAAGGCGAAACCGGCGTTGACGGCGAGAAAAAACGCACCACGGCGGCTTCGGTCGGTCTTGATTATCGCGGCGACCGGCTGCGCACCTCGCTGGACGTTGGCTATCAAAAGAAAACCTTCCATGACGGCTTACAGGGCGTGAAATTCGCCAGCGCCGGCGTGATCCCGGCGGTGCCGTCAAATTCGCATAATTACAGCCAGAAATGGGTGTACAGCGATATGGAATCTGAATTCGGTATCGCCAAAGCAGAATACGATATTACCGACAGCTGGACGGCGTATGCCGGCCTCGGCGCACAGCACGCCCATGAAACCGGCAACTACGGCGCGCCGACCATTACCAACAGCAACGGTGACGGCACCATCAGTAGCTTCTACTCCAACCGCATTCAGGACAACATGAGCGGCATGGTGGGGCTGCGCGGTGAGTTCCACACCGGTTTCGTCAGTCATAAAGTCAACGTGGGTTACTCGGCGCTGACCACCAATGCGAAAAATGCCTACAACATGTCGCTGGTGGGCACGCCGTTTAATATCTACCACAGCGGTGACGTGGCGGAACCGGCGGCCACCTTCGCCGGCGGCAAGTTCTCCGATCCGCTTACCACGTCGCGCACCCGCACCCAGGGCTATCTGCTGAGCGATACGCTGGGATTACTGGACGATACGCTGCTGGTGACCGTTGGTGCTCGCCATCAGAAAGTGGTGGTGCGCAGCTATAACTACAACACCGGCGCGGAAAGCGTTGATTCGCGCTTCACCAACGACCGCTGGATGCCAACGTACGGCGTGGTCTACAAGCCGTGGAAAGAAGTGGCGCTGTACGCGAACCATACGGAAGCGCTGCAGCCTGGTGAAGTAGCCCCTAAAGACGCCGTCAACTATGGCACCGTGACTGGCGTGGCGCACTCGAAGCAGAATGAGATCGGTGTGAAAACGGATTTCGGCCGCATCGGCGGCTCGCTGGGGCTGTTCGAAATCCAGAAACCGTCCGGCCTGATCAACAGTGACAATGTCTACGTCATGGATGGCGAGCAGCGCCATCGCGGCGTGGAAGCCAACGTGTTTGGTGAGCCGGTGCTGGGCCTGCGCCTCAACGCCAGCGCCACCTGGATCGATCCGGTGATGAAGAAAACCGCCGGCGGCACTTACGATGGCAAACAGGCGATCGGCGTGCCGCGCTACACCTACGTGCTGGGCGCGGAGTATGACATCAAGCCGGTGGAGGGTCTGACGGCGACGGCGCTGCTCAACCACAGCGGCTCTCAGTACGCCAACTCGGCCAACACCCTCAAGCTGGACAGCTATACCACGCTGGATCTTGGTATGCGTTACCGCATGAAGGTGAATCAGAACGATCTGGTGTGGCGCGTGGCGGTCGAAAACGTCACCAATGAGAAGTACTGGTCAAACGTTGATGACACCGGCACCTATCTCGCACAGGGCGACCCGCGCACGCTGAAAATCAGCATGAGCTACGATTTCTAAGCGGCCACCACGGGGCGTAGTGACGCTCCGTGGTCTTTTCCGCCAGAAATAGTGCTGTACGTTGGCCGCTATTCCATTACACTCTGTGCGGCAATCCCGCTGAAAAACGCCTCTTTCCTGTTGAGTCATCATGAGTTCACCCGCACCACCTGACGATCACGACGAACCTTTACGGCAACCGCTGGATGATGCGCACTTCGCCATTGTGGTACTTGCAGTGACCTCGGTTACCCTTATAATCTTCGTCCTGATGCTTACATTATGGATGAGCTGAGGCCAGCAACCGACTACGGACGCCCGCAAGGAGATGTCGATGGAATCCCGGGATGACAAACTGATCGCCATCATTGGACTGCTTTCCGCCTGCCTGATCGGCGTAGTGTTCCTTTTCACCATGACCTGGCTGACGGACGTGCGCCATCCAGCCGATCCGTCACTGGATGTACAAACCTGCCCGCCCAAAACCGCCAGCCCGGTGCAGCACTCTTAATCCTGGGTGCGCCATTTAATCTGCTGACTGCGTAACTCCAGCGCCAGTGCTTCATGCAGGGTGCGATTGCCATTGGGATCGCCCAGACCAAACAGCGCGCCAGGCGAGCGCCGATCGTCGGCCCACGCCGGATACTCCACCACCGGATAGAGCGAAATGCCTTCCAGCGCCACGCCCTGCGCTAAGGCCAGCCGCGCTTCATCACTGACATGCCGCAGCCAGGGCGCGCGCGCGTCGCCTTCCGCGCCGGTTTCTGCCAGCAGCAGCGGGCGCTGATAACGCTGCCAGCACTGCATAAGCAGCCGGTGCAGCGGCTGACGCTGCGGATGATCGGGTGGAATGGTGTCGCCGGAGAAGAACCAGTGGTTGTCGGGATAATAGTTCAGCCCCAGGATGTCGAGAAAATCGGGCTGACCACCCAGCTCCGGCGCATCGCGTCCTGCCAGCCAGTCCCAGGCTTCAAACTGCGCCTGATGCTGGCTGTCGGCATAGGGTTTGCTGTCGGGGTTATGCGGATCGGCGGCGATCTGCACCAGCGGGTCGGTCAGCACGAAGCGGGCGTCCGGATAGACGTCGCGAATGGCGTGCATGGCCGTCAGCGAGGCGCGCACCAGCTGACGTTTCAGTTCGCGGCCGCGCGCGCTGGCGTAGGGATCGAGCCACGAGACATCGGCGCCGGCCCAGGACCAGAAGGATATCTGATTGATAGGCGTAAAGAACGGCTGCTCCACGCCCTCATCCCGCATCAGCTGAGCCATGGCGCGTGCGAAGCGGCCAAAGTGCTCCACAAACGCCGGCTTCCAGATATCGAGATGATCGGGGTAGCCAAAGTGCGCCAGCTCCCAGATGATTTGTAAATCATGGCGCGCCGCCGCGTGAATCATCGGCAGAAAGGTGCGCCAGTCGTATTCACCTGGCGTGGCTTCAATCAGGTGCCAGCGGGCGCCGTCGCGCGCGGTGCGCAATCCTTCCTGCGCCAGCGCGGCGTAATCTTTCTCCAGCAGCATGTCGTGGCCGCTGCTGATGACCATATCCAGTCGTCGCCCGCCGCTGCGGCAGGCGGTAGAGCAGGGGAAGCTGCCCTGAAAAAAGCTGCGAAATAGCCGGGGCTGATGGCGCGGGGATAGCTGAGTCATGATCTTCTCCTCACGAAGAACGCCGGATGCAGAACGCCTGGCTAAGTCTAGACTAAATTAACGCCGCACCCGACGCGGAAGTAGACGGCTCTGATTGCCTTTACGTGCGGTGATACCAACAATAACAGCTTCAGTGTAAGCAGGGATTGAGTATGAGCGAAGCGGCACTGCGTTCCTCACGCGAACGGCCGGGCGACGGGCTGAGAGAACATGCGCAACAGCAATGTGCCCGTCATCCGGGACTGAGCGGCATTCATCCGCTGAACGATGGGCTGGATGCGTTTGCGGCACGCTATCTGCTGATGGGCATGGCGCAGCACACCATCGACGTCCAGTATTACATCTGGCACAACGACATGTCCGGACGCCTGCTATTCAGCGCGCTGCTGGATGCGGCGGAGCGCGGCGTACAGGTGCGCCTGCTGCTGGATGACAACAATACGCCCGGGCTGGATGAAACGCTGGCCGAACTCGATCGGCATCCGAATATCGCCGTGCGGCTGTTTAATCCCTTCTCGTTTCGAACCCTGCGCGCGCTGGGCTATCTGACCGACTTCGCCCGCCTGAATCGCCGGATGCACAACAAAAGCCTGACCGTGGACGGCGCGGTAACGCTGGTGGGCGGCCGTAACATCGGCGACGAATATTTTGGCACCGGCAATGAGCCACTGTTTACCGATCTCGACGTGCTGGCGCTGGGGCCGGCGGTAGATGAAGTGGCGGAAGATTTCGCCCGCTATTGGCACAGCAAAGCGGTATCGCCGTTGCGCAGCGTCGTGGACACCGGCGCACCGCCGCATGAAGCGGTGCGTTTACCGCCGGAGTGGCAGCAGAGCGAGGCGGTGCAGCGCTATCTGGCGCGGCTGGAGAAATCCTCGTTTGTCAGCCAGCTGGAGCAGGGCTCGCTGAGCATGACCTGGGCACACACACGGCTGCTAAGTGACGATCCGCGCAAAGGGCTGGGCAAAGCGAAGCGCTCCTCTTTGCTGCCGCAGCGCATGCTGGAGGTGATCGGCACGCCGCAGCAGCAGTTCGATATTATTTCGGCCTATTTTGTCCCGACCCGGGCCGGGGTGGCACAGCTGCTGGCGCTGAAGCGGCGGGGCGTTAAGATCGCCATCTTAACCAACTCGCTGGCCGCCAATGATGTCACCGTGGTTCACGCCGGCTATGCGCGCTGGCGCAAGAAGCTGCTGCGTCACGGCATTGCGCTCTATGAACTGAAGCCGCAGGCCAATGCCGCGGATGCCCCGCACGATCGCGGTCTGACCGGGAATTCCGGCTCCAGCCTGCACGCCAAGACTTTCACCGTCGATAACCGCAAAGTGTTTATTGGCTCGTTTAATTTCGATCCGCGTTCGGCGGTGCTGAATACGGAGATGGGGCTGGTGATTGAGAGCGAAGCGCTGGCGCAGCAGACCCATCAGCGCTTCAGCAGCGGCATGCGCGACCGCGCCTGGGCACTGCGGCTGGATAAGTGGGGCCGCGTTAACTGGGTGGAGTACAGCGGCGAAGCGCGGGAAGTGGTACATAAGCACGAGCCGCAGTGCACGCTATTGCAGCGTTTGCTGGTGCGGCTGGTATGGCGTCTGCCGGTGGAGTGGCTGCTATAGCCGGGCTGCACCGCGCGCAGCCCGGCGGGTAAGCACGCCGTTACGTCTGCGCGGAGGTCTCTGGTTTACGCTGCGGCTTGCCGGAGAACAAAAAGCGCAGCAGCGGGATACGCAGATGAATTTCGTACAGGGCAAAGGCAACGCCAAACACCATCAGCAGGCCGACAAAGAAGCCCAGCGTATTACTGCTGATGTGTGGCGTAACATAGATGCCGTACAGGATGGTCAGCGGATGGTGCACCAGATAAATAAACAGCGACGCGTTCACCAGATACATGATGCGCGGCGAGTGGCTGTTCAGCAGCTTGTGGCCGAAGCTGAAGCAGACGTTCAGCATACACAAGCCCATCAGTGTAGAAATGATGGCATCAAGCTCGTAAAGCCAGCCTTCACCGCTGCTGTAGCGCTGATTCAGGCTGTACGCGATAAACACCGCAATGGCACCAAAGCACATCACCGGATTAAAACGCACAAACAGCGCTTTCAGCGCCTGATGTTTCCAGCTCAGTGCACCCAGCATAAAGAACGGCAGGAAGAACAGCGACTGCATTACCGCAATGCTGAACAGGCCATCCATTAACAACGCGGGGGCAAAGTGGAAAATCAGCCGACGGAAGGCGCACCACACCAGCGCATAAGCCAGCAGGGCCAGCGTCAGCTTGCCCCAGCCAACCTGCTGATAATCGATGCGGCGCTGCTGATCACGCAGCCAGCGGAAGCTCAGCATGCCAAACGCGGTCAGAATCACCAGTACCAGTAAAAACCACAGGTGCGAAATCAGATCCCACATCAGTGCGTTGTACTTGTCATACAGCGAGAAGTTTGCCCAGTCGCCGACTTTGCTGGTGAGATTTTTCAGCATAAAAAACTGTGGCAGGGTAATGAGCGGAACCGCGGTTAACAGCGGAATGCCGACGCGCTCCAGCCGCACCTGCAGCCAGCGGTTGGGCTGATAGCGCAGATAGAGCATATACGAGAAATAACCTGAAATAACAAAGAACACCTGCATGCGGAAGGCGTGAATAAAATCATTCAGCACCGTCAGCCACAGTGAGGCGTCCTGGCTGTTAACCGACCAGCGTTGGGTCGAGTAAATCAGCGAGACGTGGAAAGGCACGCCCAGCAGCATTAAATACGCTCGAATCGAGTCGAGGAAATATTCACGTTCGGGTTTGGCTGAACTCATAAGCTTCCGGTTTGTCAGTTTACTTGCCGGTTTCACCCTGAAACCGGATTATGCCGGACGAAATTCTACCGGCTGTAAACAGCGTATACTATCAGGTGAATCTGTTTCTTAATCTTCCGGGTTTAATTATCCGAAAAGTACACTTTCGGCTTACGAATCAGGGGAACAATCTTTTACATAAGCTGTCGGAAAACCGAATAATCCTTTAAGATAAATGGGTTTGATCTAAGCACACGAAAGGGGGGGATGTGCTGACTAAAGTGAAGAATAATGGCGGGCTGGTGAAGATGCGCTGGGTAGGCGCAGCAGTTCTGCTGGCGTTGTACGCCAACAATAGCTGGGCGTTCAACATTGATGATGTGGCAAAGCAAGCTAAGGCGCTGGCAGGGAAAGGTTTTGAAGCGCCAAAAAGCAATTTACCCTCTCAGTTTCGTGAAATGAAGTTTGCTGACTATCAGCAGATCCAGTTTAACCACGACAAAGCATACTGGGGCAAACTGCGCACGCCGTTTAAGCTCGAGTTCTATCATCAGGGCATGTATTTCGACACGCCGGTGAAAATCAATGAAGTCACCGCGTCTTCGGTACGTGAAATCAAATATAACCCTGACTACTTCAATTTCGGCAACGTGAAACACGATGCCGATGCGGTGAAAAACCTCGGTTTTGCCGGTTTCAAAGTGCTGTATCCTTTAAATAAAAAGGGTAAAGACGATGAGATCACCAGCTTCCTGGGTGCCAGCTATTTCCGCGTGATTGGCGAAGGCCAGGTGTATGGCCTGTCGGCGCGTGGTCTGGCGATTGATACCGCGCTGCCTTCCGGTGAGGAGTTCCCGCGCTTTAAAGAGTTCTGGATTGAGCGGCCGAAGCCGCAGGATAAACAGCTGGTGATTTATGCGCTGCTGGATTCTCCGCGCGCCGCTGGTGCCTATCGCTTTGTGATCCAGCCGGGCAAAGAGTCCACCGTGGACGTGCAGTCTAAAGTGTATCTGCGTGACAACGTCGGCAAACTCGGCGTAGCCCCACTCACCAGTATGTTCCTGTTTGGCGCTAACCAGCCGTCGCCGGTCAGCAACTTCCGTCAGGAATTGCATGATTCGAACGGCCTGTCGATTCACGCCGGAAATGGCGAGTGGATCTGGCGTCCGCTCAATAACCCGAAACACCTGGCGGTCAGCACCTTTACCATCGAAAACCCGAAAGGCTTCGGTCTGCTGCAGCGTGGCCGTGACTTCAGCCATTACCAGGACCTGGACGACCGCTATGATCTGCGTCCAAGCGGCTGGGTTGAGCCGCAGGGCGACTGGGGCAAAGGCCGCGTAGAGCTGGTGGAGATCCCGACGGCAGATGAAACCAACGATAACATCGTGGCCTTCTGGACGCCGGAGAGCCTGCCAGAGCCAGGCAAAGAGATGAACTTCAAATACCGTCTGCACTTTACGCGTGATGAAAACCAGCTGCACCAGGACGATGTGGCCTGGGTGAAAGACACGCTGCGTTCTGCGGGCGATGTGAAGCAGTCTAACCTGGTGCGTCAGCCGGATGGTTCCATCGCCTTTACCGTGGACTTTGTTGGTAAAGCGATGAGCAAGCTGCCGGAAAACACCCAGGTGGCGCCGCAGGTCAGCGTCGGTAACAACGCCGACGTGGTCGAGCAGAGCGTACGCTACAATCCGGTCACCAAAGGCTGGCGTCTCGTGCTGCGTCTGCGCGTGAAAGACAACAAGCAGCCGACCGAAATGCGTGCGGCGCTGGTGAGCGGCGACAAGACATTGACGGAAACCTGGAGCTATCAGTTACCTGCCAATGAATAAATCGACTTATTTACCTCAATCTTACGTGGAGGCGCTGCCGCTTGATGCGGCAGCACGCGCCACGCTCAGCGCCTCGCTGCAGAATGCGCAGGCGTTTCATGCCATTCACAGCGCGCTGGGGCAGGATATCGCCGCCAGCGAACGGCCGGACGATGCGCCGCTGAAATCGGTCTCGTCGCGCGTATCCATGGCGTGGCCGGATTCGCTCGCCGGTGGCCAGCAGCTCAGTAAAGATTATCTCGACCGCACCACGCTGAAGGCGATGCCGCCAGTGAAGCGTTCGCTGATGTTCCCGGAAGCCTGGCGGACTAACCCGATCGCGCGCGCCTGGGATTCCCTGCGCGGGCAGAAAGGCAACCCACGCTATGCCACGGTGGAAGAGCAGAAAGCGGAAGACAAATGGCGCCACGTGGGTTCCATGCGTCGCTACGTGCTGCTGATTCTGACCATTCTGCAGACCGTGGTCGCCACCTGGTACATGAAAACCATTCTGCCGTATCAGGGCTGGACGCTGCTCGATCCGGTCGAGCTGTTTAACCAGAACTGGCTGCAGTCGGTGGAGCTGATCCTGCCGTATATTCTGCAGACTGGCATCCTGTTCCTGTTTGCCATCCTGTTCTGCTGGGTATCGGCCGGTTTCTGGACCGCGCTGATGGGCTTCCTGCAGCTGCTGATCGGCCGCGATAAGTACAGCATCTCGTACTCGACCACCGGGGATGAGCCGCTCAATCCGGAACATCGCACCGCGCTGATCATGCCAATCTGTAACGAAGACGTGGAACGCGTGTTCGCCGGTCTGCGCGCCACCTGGGAGTCGGTGAAACGCACCGGTAACGCGGAGCATTTCGATGTTTACATCCTGAGCGACAGCTACGATGCCGACATCGCCATCGCCGAGCAAAAAGCGTGGATGGAGCTGGTGCGGGATGTCGGTGGGGCGGGCAAGATCTTCTATCGCCGTCGTCGCCGCCGCGTGAAGCGTAAAAGCGGCAACATCGATGACTTCTGCCGTCGCTGGGGCAGCAACTACAGCTACATGGTAGTGCTGGACGCCGACAGCGTGATGAGCGGTGAGTGTCTCACCGGTCTGGTGCGCATGATGGAAGCGAACCCGAACGCCGGTATTATCCAGTCGTCGCCAAAGGCGTCAGGCATGGATACGCTGTATGCGCGCTGTCAGCAGTTCGCCACCCGCGTTTACGGGCCGCTGTTTACCGCTGGTCTGCACTTCTGGCAGCTGGGCGAATCGCACTACTGGGGGCACAACGCCATCATTCGCGTGCAGCCATTTATTGAACACTGTGCGCTGGCGCCGCTGCCGGGTGAAGGCTCCTTCGCCGGTTCGATCCTGTCACATGACTTCGTGGAAGCGGCGCTGATGCGTCGTGCCGGCTGGGGCGTGTGGATCGCCTACGATCTGCCGGGTTCTTATGAAGAGCTGCCGCCGAACCTGCTGGACGAGCTGAAGCGTGACCGTCGCTGGTGCCACGGCAACCTGATGAACTTCCGCCTGTTCCTGGTAAAAGGCATGCACCCGGTGCACCGCGCGGTGTTCCTGACCGGCGTGATGTCCTACCTGTCGGCACCGCTGTGGTTTATGTTCCTTGCGTTGTCGACCGCCCTGCAGGTGGTGCATACGCTGATGGAACCGACCTACTTCCTGCAGCCGCGTCAGCTGTTCCCGGTGTGGCCGCAGTGGCGTCCGGATTTGGCCATTGCGCTGTTCTCCACCACGCTGGTGCTGCTGTTCCTGCCAAAACTGCTCAGCGTGGTGCTAATCTGGTTTAAAGGGGCGAAACCGTACGGTGGCGCATTCCGCCTGTTCCTCTCGCTGCTGCTGGAGATGCTGTTCTCGGTGCTGCTGGCACCGGTGCGCATGCTATTCCACACCGTGTTTGTGGTCAGCGCGTTCCTCGGCTGGGAAGTGGTGTGGAACTCGCCGCAGCGTGACGATGACGCCACGCCGTGGAGCGAAGCGTTCCGTCGCCATGGTTCACAGATGCTGCTGGGCATTGTCTGGGCCGTCGGGATGGGCGTGCTCGATCTCAACTTCCTGTGGTGGCTGGCGCCAATCGTCTTCTCGCTGATTCTGTCGCCGTTTGTCTCGGTGATGTCGAGTCGTGCCACGGTCGGGCTGAAGAGTAAGCGTGCAAAGCTGTTCCTGATCCCGGAAGAGTATGAGCCGCCGAAAGAGCTGGTCGACACCGATCACTATCTGCAGCTGAACCGGGAACGTGCGCTGAAGCATGGCTTTATGCATGCGCTGTTCAATCCGGCGTTCAACGCGCTGGCGACGGCGATGGCGACATCGCGCCATAAGCAGAGCGCACTGCTGGATCACGCACGCGATCGCCGCGTCGATCAGGCATTGAGCGATGCACCGGAAAAACTGAATCGCGAACAGCGTCTGCAGCTGATCAGCGATCCGGTGGTGCTGGCGCGCGTGCACACGCGCTTGTGGGAAAGTGCGGATAAATATCATCAGTGGGTAGAGAGTTATCAGAAACTCACGCTTAACCCGCAGGCGCTGCCTCAGCGCGCCTGACAGGCTAACGGTGATGAAAAAGCGGCAGCGATGCCGCTTTTTTTATGCCTGCGCTTTAGCGAAGTGCTTAACGCGCCTCACACAATCTTTACGCATAAAGACATAGCGGTTTAGCTGCACCCGCAGCTAAAATGGCGCGATGACGCGTGCCAGCGTTCCTGAGCACATTTAAACAGTCACTGACGCACATCAGAATCAGGGGTGTCAGTTCAGGGTGAGTAAATGCAGTGAAATATTGCCTGAAGTTAATTGCGCTGTGCGCCGCCATTTTACTGCTCACGGGCTGTGGCAGCATTATCAGCCGGACCGTACCCGGACAGGGGCACGGTAACCAGTATTATCCGGGCGTGCAGTGGGATGTGCGTGACGGGCCGTGGCGCGTGCTGACCATTCTCGATCTGCCGCTGTCGCTGGTGATGGACACGCTGCTACTGCCGGTTGACGCACAGCACGGCCCGTACGAGTAACTTACGCCCAGTTGTCTGACGGACTGTCGTCGTCTTCCCACTCTTCGGCCGCTGCCTCGCCTTCTTCCAGGTCGCGCGGCGGCTCCAGCTGAAATTCGCCTTCATCCCATTCGTGCAGGGTATTTTCCGACTGCCACTCCTGGCGCAGCTCAATTTCATCGAAATTACCGTCGAACACCGCCTGCGCCGCTTCACCGCTGCAAATTGGCAGGCATTCGCCCTGGCCATCTTCATCAGCGAAAAACTCCGCCTGCCACATAATGTCGCCATCCTGCATCACGTACTTCTGCAGCGCAAACTGGCTGACGCTGGCGTCATCCTGCTCCAGTTCAGGCTGGCTGGCGAGGAACTCTTCGCGTGCGGCTTCAATGGCTTCTTCTAACGTACTATACAGGCTCATCTGCAACTCCTTGTCAGTGCAAAAAGGGATTTCACAGAAGAATAGACGAAAATTGGCAGCTGTCAGGGCGGGAGAGAACAATGACGGGGTGGATGCGTAAAAAGTCATCCACCCGCGCCGGTTACATCATTTTTTGCGGAAAGTGCAGAACCGGTCGTACCGACTCGCGTAACACGGGTGCAGAATAACGGATGCAGCATTTAATACAGGGTTTCACCTTTTTAAAATTAATTCGTGCGGTGGCCAAAGCCTGATTTAAATTATAGAGCGTACCGATGAACACCATATCCTCCTTAACCGGCAGACGTTTACACTCCTTCCGATGCAGCAGATGGTAACCCTCCTGATCGGTACTGATCGTCACGTAGTAGTAGATACCTTTATTCATATTATGTGTCCTGAATATATTTGCTGTGTGTAATCTTTTTATATTTTTAAACGCGCAGTTAACGAACTAACTGTCAGGGTCGAAACTAACTGGATTCAATCGGGCTAACCAATTCCATAAAGATATATTAAAGATGAATTTTTAATCAAAAGAGAATATGGCGGTGAACTTTCAGACAAACACTTGTTTAATCAGTAAAATTTATTAGATAAGTAAGTAAGAAGGCAAGCCTGAGTAAAATTAAATAGGAAAAGGCCTGGAAGTCGTCAAAATCAGATCCGCACCCGTCAAATTTTACGCGTATTGCTGTATAAACTCAGGCACTGAAAAGCAGCGGCGGGCGAGGGAGAAAGCGTTAGCGTAGCAGCGAAAAACCGTGATTAATGCGCAAGATAGCAGCAGGAGGCGTAAAGGCTGCCGTTAACTTAAGTGTCAGCGAGTGGAAGACATAGCAGTTCAGGCTGGGCCTTTTTTTGCGCGCCACTGCGCAGAGAATCACATGAATTAAGGCAAATGTGCGGTAAATAACGCGGGGCATTGATAATACCCCGCAACCGATCAATAGCGTGAAGGCTGCCCTTCGGGGCGGGTTTTAAAGCGGCGATGCAGCCACATATACTGCTCAGGCGCCAGCAACACCGTCTCTTCCACCACTTTATTCATCACGATAGCGGTATCCAGTTCACTCTCCAGTGAGAATTTGTGGCGGATATCCGGCATCATTTTCAGTTCGTAGCCGCGGCCGTGCGGCAGGCGGCGTGCCAGAAACGGCACCACGCTCGGATTGGCCAGACGAATCAGCATATGCGTGCCGGTGGTGGTCGCGGCTTCCTGAACGGCGAAGAACGGGGCGAATACACTGCTGCGCGGGCCGTAGTCGTGATCGGGCGCATACCAGATGATGTCGTTGTTCTTCATGGCGCGGATCATGCCTTTCAGATCTTTGCGATCCAGCATGCTTTTATTGGAACGCATGCGTCCCCAGGTTTGCAGCCAGTCCAGTAACTTGTTGTCGTTAGGGCGATACACGCCAATGCCCGGGTTGTACATGCCAAACACGCGCGCGCCCAGCTCCAGCGTCAGGAAGTGCATGCCAATCAGCAGAATGCCGCGCTTTTGGGCCAGCGCCTCGGTAACGTGCTCCAGGCCGCTGGTGCTGACCCATTTACGAATACGCCAGTCCGGCCAGAACCACGCCATGCCGGTCTCAATCAGCCCCATTCCCACCGATTCGAAATTGTGCTTCACCATGGCTTCACGTTCGCTGGTCGGCATATCCGGGAAGCACAGCGCCAGATTGCGTTGCGCAACCTGGACACGACGCTTCATAAAACGCATGGCAAGGCGTCCCAGCCCGCAGCCAGTCACGTACAGCAGCGGGTAGGGCAACAGCACCAGCACATAGAGGAAACCGATGCCCAGCCAGGTCAGCCAGTAGCGTGGATGAAGGAGTTCGCGGGTAAATTGCGGAAGTTGCGTCATGGAAATATCAATGTCCTGCGTCGTGTACCAGAGAGTCCGGTTTCTGTAATTGGCCGGGATTATGCCATTTTTTCTCTCTGACTGAAATCAACCATCCGTGCGTCAGCGCACGACGAACAGCATTTCTGCGCAGATATTAGCGAGCACAACGCAGAACCCCGTCGATTGTGGCTGATGGCAGGAGAATTGCACCAGAGGCTTTGCATCACGCTCAATTCAGGTATCATATGCGCGCTAAATTTCTCTGATTGCTAACAGGTGTTCACCATGCCAGTGTTACACAACCTCGTTTCCAATAAAGAGCTGAAAGAACGTATGCTGGCCGAAACCGAGCCGCGTACCACAGTCTCTTTTTATAAATACTTCCAGATTGCCGATCCACAGGCATTCCGCGACCGTCTCTATGTTGCCTTAACCCAGCTGAAGGTGTTCGGCCGCGTCTACGTGGCGCAGGAAGGGATTAATGCACAAATCAGCGTGCCGGCCAGTCGCTATGAGGCGATGAAGGCGATGCTCTATGCCTTTGACCCGGCGCTGGACAATCTGCGCATGAACATCGCGCTGGATGACGACGGCAAATCGTTCTGGGTGCTGCGCCTGAAAGTACGCGATCGCATCGTGGCTGACGGTATTGAAGACGGTAGCTTCGACGCCAGTAACGTCGGTAACTATCTTAAAGCGGCCGAAGTCAACGCCATGCTCGACGATCCGGATGCGGTGTTTGTGGATATGCGTAACCACTACGAATACGAAGTGGGCCACTTCGACAACGCGCTGGAAGTGCCAGCCGATACGTTCCGCGATCAGCTGCCGATGGCGGTGGATATGCTGCAGGCGCAGAAAGACAAAAAAATCGTCATGTACTGTACCGGCGGCATCCGCTGTGAAAAAGCCAGTGCGTGGATGAAGCACAACGGTTTTGATGATGTTTACCACATTGAAGGGGGCATCATCGAATATACCCGCCGCGCGCGCGAGCAGGGTTTACCGGTGCGCTTCAAAGGCAAAAACTTCGTGTTTGACGAGCGCATGGGCGAGCGTATCTCTGACGATATTCTCTCCAGCTGCCATCAGTGTGGTGCGCCGTGCGACAGCCACACCAACTGCGTTAATGACGGCTGCCATCTGCTGTTTATCCAGTGCCCGAGCTGTGCAGAAAAGTATCAGAACTGCTGCAGCCCGCTGTGCATGGAAGAGTCGAAACTGGCGCCGGAAGAGCAGCGCGCGCGCCGCGCTGGCCGTGAAAATGGCAACAAAGTGTTCAATAAATCGCGCGGTTTACTCAACATGACCATGGCGATCCCCGCGCCGGACAAAAAGTAACGGCTTAACAGCCTGGCGCATTGCCCGCCAGGCTGTACTGCTGATTACTGACGCACACCTTCGACTGAAATGATCAGCTCGGCTTTTTGCGAGGCCGGACCGAGATCTTTGCTGATGTTGAACTCTTTCAGCACGATTTCGCCGCTGGCGGCAAAGCCGGCGCGATAACCGCCCCACGGATCCTTGCCTTCCCCAATCAGCTGCGCATCCAGCGTGATCGGCTTCGTTACGCCGTTGAGCGTCAGGTTGCCGGTGATCTTATAATCCTTGCCCTGTTTTTTAACCTCAGTCGAGCTGAAGCTGGCCTGCGGGAATTTGCCGGTATTGAGGAAATCCGCGCTGCGCAAATGCTTGTCGCGCTCGGCATGGTTGGTATCGAGGCTGTTGGTATTGATGGTCACGTTGACCTTGTCCGCGGCCGGATTGGCTTCATCAAAGGTAAAGCTGCCATCAAAATCTTTAAAGCTGCCGTACAGCCAGCTGTAGCCAAGATGCTGAATGCGGAACTGGACAAACGCGTGCTGACCCTCTTTATCAAACTTATACTCAGCCGCGCTGGCACTCAGGCTGGTCGAAAAGAGGGCAGCGGCGCTGAGCGCCAGCAGGGTTTTCCTGATCATATTACTTTTCCTTTTCAGAGGTTAAGGGGATGCGGTAACCGAGCATCCGTTTCAGCGTCATGTCGCGATCGACAAAATGGTGTTTCAGCGCGCCCAGGGCGTGCAGGGCAGACAACAGCACCAGAGCCCACGCCAGCCATAAATGGACCTCACCGGCGACATCGGCCTGCTCACCCGCGCCGGTAAACAGTGCCGGTACCTCAAACCAGCCAAACACTGAGACCGGCTTGCCGTCTGCGGTAGAGATCAGATAGCCGCTGATCAGCAACACCAGCAGCAGGCCATACAGCAGCCAGTGCGCCGCATGGGCGGCACGGCGCACGTGCGGCGAGTAACTGGTGAGCGGTGCCGGCGGCGGCGATATCACGCGCCAGCACAGGCGCAGCAGCAGAGCGGCAAACAGTAAGATGCCGATGCCTTTGTGAATCTCAGGGGCGCTGTGATACCAGCCGTCGTAGTAGCCAAGCCCGACCATCCATAAACCCAGCGCGAACATACCGTAAATCGTCAGCGCCATCAGCCAGTGCAACGCAATGGTTAACGCACCGTAATGTCGTGGAGAATTACGCCACATAGTTAAGCCGTTATCAGGAAATAAGTGGTAATGAGAATCTACAACCTGAAATAGAAAATCAATCGTCCTTACTTTTCTATAACTTTGAATTTAGGGGTTCGATATATATGGCGAAAGGCTGGCGGTGTAATTCAATAATTCTGAATAGATAAGCAAATAGCCGTTTTAGCCCTGGCGGCTATGACTATTGCTACACCAAATGCGCCATAAACGCGGGCGGAAAGTAAATTTGTGTCAGGAAAGGTCAATGACTGCCAGTGCGCTCTGCACCGGCAGCAACACGATCAGGCAAAACGCGTAAGTGAGAAGGGCGTGAGGTCAAAGGAGAACGGTTTATTCTGCGCAAACTCGCTGGCCAGTTCACCCAGCACGCTGGCGAATTTAAACCCGTGGCCGCTCAGGCCGGTGATAATCAGTCGGTCAGGCTCGCCGGGCAGGGTATCGATAATAAAGTCTTCATCCGGCGTATTGTCATAGCTGCAGGCTTCGCCATGCAGGCACACACCTACGCCTGGCAGAAACTGGCGCAGGAAGCTAAAGGCTTCGTTACCGTCAGCGGCGATGCTGCCGAACGGTTTGCGGTCCGCTGGCGTCTGCATCGGCTGACCGCCATCGTGGCGTCCCACTTTCAGGGCATTATTGTCTGCCGGGAAGCCGTAGAAATGGCTGCCATCCGGCATCTCTACCGTAAAGCCGGGGAACTGGTTATTTTCGCTGTAGCGCCCATCGGCCTGATACCAGGCAAACACCTTGCGCACCGGCGTAACGGGCAGATTGTCCACCAGCTGACTGACCCAGGTGCCGGCGCTGATCAGCAGCTTGCGCGCGCGGAATACGCCATCGCTGGTGGTGACCTGCTGCAGATCGCCCTCGCGGCCAATCGCGCTGACCGGGCAGTTAAACAGCTGCGCGCAGCCGGCCTGTTCCGCCAGCTGCACCCAGCTGCGTACCGCCTGTTCGCATTTCAGGAAGCCAGAGTTGGGCTCAAATACGCCTACGTAGCCGTCCGGTACGCTAAGCTGCGGCCAGCGTTTACGCACCTCATCGGCCTGTAACACCTGCACCGCCAACTGCCAGCGGTTAGCGCTGTCGATCACGTTGTGAATGAAATCCGAGCTGGCCGGTGCCAGATTAAGAATGCCGCTGCGGTGCATGATGCGTTCGCCGCTCTGGCGCTCCAGCTCGTCCCACAGCGTCTGGGCGCGCAGCACCAGCGGCACGTAGCGTTCACCTTCGCCGTAAGCGTGACGAATCAGGCGGGTTTCGCCGTGATGCGTCCCCTGGCTGTGGGGCGGGTGCGCGCTGTCGATCATCAGCACCGACAGGCCCGCCTGGGTTGCGTAGAAACCCGCGGCAGCTCCGACGGAACCACTTCCCACCACAATCAGATCATAAACCATGACGACATCACTCCTGCAAAACGGCGATTTTTTTCAATAGCATATCAAAAGAGTGCGCCCATGAAAAAGGCACCCTGTAGGGTGCCTTTTCACGCGATGGTGATGATTAGTGCTTGCGATTATCGCGTAGGTATTGCTCAGTGGACTCGATCTTTGCAATGCCAGCTTCGAGGATAGAGATAAACTGTCTGGCTACGTCAGTTGTCAGCCAGTATGTTGGGCCCACGTCAGCTTCTTCTTCTTTCTGGTCCTGCGATGATAGCGAGTGCAGGCGGATCATCATGGCGTCATAGCTGTCAACGGTGCTGATATCCCATCCCACCAGCGGATGGGTCTGGATGACGTCTTTACTTCTGTCCATTATAACCTCCTTATTACTCGTTAAACGAAGTGCTTTCGAGGTTCAATGCGTCTGTATCTTGCACTAGCGAGATAATTATAACATGGAATTAACAGTACAGTAGTTAAAAAGTGTGGTGGTTAAAAACACAGCAAAATAAAAGCAGCCAAAAGCCGGTTTTCAACGAATAAATAAACGCCTTACGCAGCTGGGTATTTATTGTCGCAGCGCAACATGTCGTCATACCGATTATCGGCATCTCAGCATTAAAACTTTAACGGGCTGAACGCCAGGGTAAAAATCTGAAATTATCCCTGCGACTCGGCAGGCAACTGCCCTTTGCGCCGGTGGATCTCGTCCGCCAGCCGGGCAAAATGCTGCTGTAACTGAGCGTCATGATTCTGATTTTGCGCTTCGAGCGTCAGATTGTGTGCCAGCAGCTGGCTGGCGCGATCGTCCAGACAGAAGGTCAGCGTAGCAAAGGCATTTTCCAGCACGGTCAAACGGCGTTGCTGTTCAGCAATGAAGGCCAGCAATTCCCCAAACGTCATCGCCTCTTCTGGTTTTTCAGTAGTCATGTGCAACACACCTCCTGTAAGCACGACGAGGCAAGAATAGGACATCGTTTAATCAGAGTCTAGCTGGCGCGGGTTTTTCTGGCGAGCGGGAAATAAAAACAAAAAAGCCGGGCGGCGGGCCCGGCAAAAACGGCACAGTGGCGGTTAATCGGTAATAAACCAGTCGTCAGCGCTTTCCCAGGTTTCCTGCAAAATATCGCTGATGCGGTCGCGTGATTCTTTACAGCCGCCAAACACGCTGAGCTGGTTACCACCGGCATAGCGCACTTTGACGTGATGATTGTCGTCGGGAAAATCGCGGGAGATACGGCGAGTGAGTTCAGCGCTCAGTGCATCCAGTGCACCGGCGGGAAGGGGCTGAGTCTTTGCTACGGTAATTTCAACACGCATAAACGCCTCCGGGATAATATACTGGTTATTTGTACAGTATAAAATTCCCGAAGGCAAGCGGCAGATGATTATTCTTTGATGCGCCAGTTAAGGGTTTCACCGGCGAGGAACGGAACCAGCGTATCGTCAGCGACCGTGATGCTCTCCTGCACCGTCCACGGCTCACGCACCAGCGTCAGGGTACCGTCGTTGAGCGGCAGGCCGTAGAAACTGGGGCCGTTCTCAGAGCAGAAGGCTTCAAAATGCTCCAGTGCGCCAAGCTCTTCAAACACGGTCAGATAAGCGGGCAGCGACGTCGGCGCATTAAATACACCGGCACAGCCGCAGCTGGCTTCTTTCAGGTGGCGCAGGTGTGGTGCCGTGTCGGTGCCCAGGAAGACGCGACGGTTGCCGCTTGCCACCAGGTTACGCAGCGCTTCCTGATGAATGTTGCGCTTCAGAATGGGCAGACAGTAGAGATGCGGGCGCACGCCGCCCACCAGCATGTGGTTGCGGTTGAACATCAGATGCTGTGGCGTAATGGTCGCGCCAAGCAGTTCATTGCCGGCGGCTACATACTCCGCAGCTTCCTTCGTGGTGATGTGTTCCATCACCACTTTCAGACCCGGGAACTGCTGGCGCAGCGGCTGCAGCACGGTTTCGATGAAACGCGCTTCACGATCAAAGATATCAATGTGTGCATCGGTGACTTCGCCGTGCACCAGCATCGGCATACCGATTTCCTGCATGCGCTCCAGCACGCTGGCAATGGAGGCAATGTTGGTGACGCCATGGCTGGAGTTGGTGGTGGCGTGTGCCGGATAGAGTTTTGCCGCCGTAAAAATACCGCTGCGGAAGCCGCGTTCGATTTCGTCCGCATCGAGCGAATCGGTGAGGTAACAGGTCATCAGCGGCGTGAAGTGATGCTCAGCAGGCAGCGCCGTCATGATGCGTGCGCGATACGCTTCGGCAGCCGCAACGCTGGTGACCGGCGGAACCAGATTTGGCATGACAATCGCACGACCATTCACCGCGCTGGTATAGGGCAGCACTGCATTGAGCATCGCGCCATCGCGCAGGTGGATGTGCCAGTCGTCAGGGCGGCGAATCGTGATTTGCTGGGGTTGGGCTGTCATTCAAAAAGGCTCCGGCTGAGGTGAAAACGAAATGGCTCGTTTAGGCCGGGGACTAATCATAAGGGGGCGGGCAACCGTTTGCACGGGATTTTGCAGTGCGGCAGAGAAATAACCGCAGGCGCGGCAAATTGCGTAGCAGCGTGGCAGGCGCGGGCAGAATAATGCCGGCATCCTGCCACGCTATGCATGGCCGCCATTGAGAACGGCTGCTTGCAATGTTAATCGGTAAACGGAATCACCAGCTGGCCAGGCTTCACTTCCAGCCCTTTAGCCAGTTTCTTCGCCAGCGCCTCGCCTTTGCTGCGGTCGGCGCTTAGCACGTAGGCGGGTTTTTCATTGAAATAGCGCTTGAGGGATTCGTTCAGATACGGCGTAAGGGTTTTCATGATCGACGCCATCTTCTCAGGTTGTACCTGCGCGTCGACGATTTCGAGGTCCTGCAGATAGATGGCGCCCTGCTGCGCGTTGTACACCGGTTGCGCTTTCATCTTCAGCTGCATTTCGGCCTGCTGCGGACCAAACAGCGAGCTGACGTTGATGTTGGCTTTACCAGACAGCGTCACTTTGCCGGGTTCTTCACGGCCAATCTGGCTGCTCAGGTCGGTCAGTACAATATGGGCATTCACCAGCCCGGACACGCCGATGTCTTTCTCATAGTTGTTGCGCTTTTGCAGCGCCTGATTCACTTCCTGCTCGCTGATGGTGTATTGCGTCAATTGGTTACAGCCGCTGAGCAGCACGGCAAAAAACAGGGCAAACAGCCCGGGAAACGCCTTCTTCATGATTTCTTCTTCCTGGTTGATACGGCCAAACAGCCTTAAGCCTGCCTGATTCAGGGCCAGGTGTCACCAGGAGAGAGATGAGAAACGCAGCCGCGCGCTTCTCATCACAGCGCCATCAGGCCGCAATCGACGACAGCAGATTCACCTGCGTCTGTTTTGCCATATTATCGCGGTAGTCGGCGACACGGCTCGGCCATTCGATACCGGAAACCAGCGTCAGCGAGCGCAGCAGCGGAAACAGATGAATGTCATCCTCAGACAACTCGCCGTTCACCGCATTGGGTTTGACGATCAATTTATCCAGCTGGCGCAGATCATCGCTGATATTTTTGATGAAACCCGGGGCATGCTTACGCAGTTCGGCAAAGTCACCGAGGCTGGCCTGTTTCTTTTCGCGGAAGTAATCACGCGCTTCGGGGGTGGCAAATTCAGCAAACGCAGCCTCGGCGATGCGCGGCAGCAGCAGCTTGTTGATGGAGCCATTGACCCGTCGCAGCCAGTCGGCGATGGCGGGATTTTGCTTGCCGGTCAGCAGCGGCTGGCGATCCTGATTATCGACAAAGCGCACGATATCCATGCTCTCCGGCATCGCACTGCCATCGGCTTTTTGCAGAATCGGTGCCATTTTCTGGCCAATCAGCTTTTTCGGCGTTGCTTCATCATCATTGAGCATCACAATCAGCTCAACCGGCAGGTTTTTCAGGCCAAATATCATGCGTGCTTTGACGCAGAAAGGGCAGTGATCGTAGATGTAAAGTTTCATCCCGTTTCTCCTGTGGTTCTCAGGGTGACAGAGGTCACCCTTTTTCCGGACGTGCGGGAAGTATGGAAGAGAACGCCTGAACCGGCAAACTAGCTGCTGAAGATCGCCGGTGCCACCTGGCGCGGCTGGAACTGCCACCACAGCGCCAGCAGCGTGATCATACCGACGGTGCTGAGCAGCATCCACGGCAGCTCCGGCAGGGCCAGCTGCTGGCCCATATCAAACATCCAGCCGCCACCGGAGTAGCCAATCAGCCCGCCAATTGCCAGGCCGAGCCGGCTGAATCCCATATAGCTGCCGCGTGCCCGGGCGCTGGCCAGGGACGCACTCAGGGTTTCACGTGCCGGTTCAGCGATGATCGATCCGAGATAGAAAACGGCGATCAGCAAAAACAGCGACGGCAGCGAATCGGTCATGCCAACCGGCAGCAGGCTGAAGGTCATCAGAAACAGCCCGGCCATCAGGCGTGTCTCAAGGCGGAAGCGCTTTTCACTCCAGCGCGCCAGCGGATAGAGCAGGCTGAGTGACAGTAGCGCTTCAATCGCGTACATCCACTTCACCGCCGCCGGTGCGCCCGCCACCTGATTGACCATGACCGGCAGCATCAGCATCACCTGCACGGCGAGAATGTAATAGCCGGTCAGGGTAAAGACATACAGCCGGAAACGGCGGTCGCGCCACACACGCTGCATTCCCTCGCGCATGGCGATACGCTCCGTAGAGATGCGCCATGCTGGCAGCCACACGGCGTTAAAGATGGCGGCGACGACAAACACCGCCGCACCGACCCAGCACACCAGACGGAAATCCCACGCCAGCAGCCAGCTGCCAATCAGCGCGCCCAGCACCGCGCCGGCGCTGTCCTGCATCATCAGCAGCGAAAAGAAGCGTCCGCGCTCGCGTGCCCGCACCAGTTTCACCACCAGCGCGCTGCGTGGCGGATCGAACAGCGTGCCGCCCAGTCCGGACAGCAGGCAGGCCAGCCACAGCAGCCACGGCTGATGCGCCAGCGCCATACAGGCGAAACCAGCGGCACGCATCAGCATGCCGGTGACAATCAGCGGCCGCGCGCCAAAACGGTCAGCAATCGCCCCACCGAAGATACCAAGCCCCTGCTGCATCAGCTGACGCAGGCCGAGCGCAATGCCCACCAGCAGCGCGGCCCAGCCAAGCTGTTCCACAAAGTGAATGGAGATCAGGGGAAACACCACAAAGAATCCCATTACCACCAGCATGTTATCGACTAACAGAAACGTTTTTCCAAGGCGTCGTGCCCGCGCAACCCGTGACATGCTGAATCCTGAGCAAGTGAGAAGGAAAAGTGACCAGCTGGTCTATTTTCTGCCTGCTCCGGCGGGAAAAATAGCGTTTTCAGGATGATATTTTTTTATCCAGCCTGAAGAGAAATTAATCCTTAATCGGAATCAATTGCCGTGAGCGATGCGCGGGGTTTTACCGCAGCCGGGGTGACGGTTATAGTGAGAAGTAACGCCGCTGGCGTACATCTTTCTTTCGTTATGGATTTCAGGAGTCATGATGTTTGGCTATCGCTCTGCTGGCCCGCGCGTGCGGCTTACCACCGATCGTCTGGTGGTGCGTTTAGTACATGAACGCGATGCCTGGCGTCTGGCGGATTACTACGCCGAAAACCGCGCCTTTCTTAAACCCTGGGAACCGGTGCGCGATGAGAGCCACTGTTATCCTTCCGGCTGGCAGGCGCGCCTGGGTTTAATTGCCGACATGCATAAACAGGGCTCCGCGTTCTATTTTGTGCTGATGGACCCGGAAGAGCATGAAGTGCGCGGCGTCGCCAACTTCAGCAATGTGCTGCGCGGATCGTTTCATGCCTGCTATCTCGGCTACTCGCTGGGAGAGAAGTGGCAGGGGCAGGGCATGATGTTTGAGGCGCTGCAGGCGGCGATTCGCTATATGCAACGCCAGCAGCGCATTCATCGCATCATGGCCAACTATATGCCGCACAATCAGCGCAGTGGTGATTTGCTGGCGCGCCTCGGTTTTGAAAAAGAGGGCTACGCCAAAGACTATTTACTGATTGATGGCCGCTGGCAGGATCATGTGCTGACGGCGCTTACCTGGCGCGAATGGAACCCGGATCGTCGCGGACAATAATAAAAGGAACACGTAATGAAGATGGCTCTCTCCGCGCAGGCATTGCGCGTGATCGGCTGCCTGCTGGAGAAGCAGGTCACCACGCCGGATCAATATCCGTTATCCCTCAATGGCGTGGTCACCGCCTGTAATCAGAAATCTAACCGTGAGCCGGTAATGAACCTGAGCGAAAGCGAGGTGCAGGCTCAGCTCGATGAGCTGGTGAAAAAGCATCTGGTCACCGCTAACAGCGGTTTCGGTCAGCGTGTCAGCAAATATGAACAGCGTTTCTGCAACTCGGCGTTTGGCAATCTGCAGCTGAATGCCGCCGAAGTGGCGGTGCTGACGCTGCTGTTCCTGCGCGGCGTGCAGACGCCGGGCGAACTGCGTACCCGCAGTGGTCGTCTGCATGAGTTTCAGGACATGGCCGAGGTGGAACGCACGCTGGAGGGGCTGACAACGCGCGACGACGGCCCCATGGTGGTGCGTCTGGCGCGCGAGCCGGGCAAGCGTGAAAGCCGCTATATGCACCTGTTTGGCGGCGAGGTGGCGGACGAACTACCCGCCAGCCACACAGCGTCGCCTGAATCAGACGATCTGGCCGTGCGCGTTGCTCAGTTGGAAGCGCAGGTGGCGCGCCTTGATGCTCAGCTGCAGCAACTGCTGCAGCGGGAGGCGTGAAATGACGCTGCGTATTGGTGTGGTGGGGCTTGGCGGTATCGCGCAGAAAGCCTGGCTGCCGGTGCTGGCGCAGGCCAGCGGCTGGCAGCTGGTGGGCGCGTTCTCGCCCAGCCAGGCGCGGGCGCAGCCGGTCTGCGACAGTTACCGTATTCCTTATTTTAGTCAGCTGGATGCGCTGGCGGCGGCCAGCGATGCGGTGTTTGTACACAGCAGCACCGCCAGCCATTTTGAGGTAGTGCAGGCGCTGCTGCTGGCCGGTAAAGATGTTTGTGTCGATAAGCCGCTGGCCGAAACGCTGCAGCAGGCCGAGACGCTGGTGGCGCTGGCGGAAAAGCGCAAACGCAAACTGATGGTGGCATTCAACCGGCGCTTTGCACCGCGCTACCAGCAGCTGAAAGCGCAGCTGCCGGGCGCGTCCTCGCTGCGCATTGAGAAACACCGGGCAGACAGCGTCGGCCCGCACGACCTGCGCTTTACCCTGCTGGATGATTATCTGCATGTGGTCGATACCGCGCTGTGGCTGGCCGGCGGCAAGCTCAGGCTGGAGCTCGGCCATATCGACACCCATGATGACGGCGCAATGCTCTACGGTGAGCACCATTTCTCGGCCGGATCGCTGCAAATTACCACCAGTATGCATCGCCGTGCGGGCACGCAGCGTGAAGTGGTCAGCGCCATCTGCGACGGGCGTTACATCGAAATTAATGAGATGCGCGACTGGCGTGAAGAGACGCTTAGCGGCCTGCGCAGTGATGTCCCGCCGGCGTGGCAAAGTCATCTGACCCAGCGTGGCTTCAGCGGTGCGGCACACCATTTTATCCAGTGCGTGGAAAATCAGACGAAGCCTGAAACCAGCGGTGAACAGGCGCTGGCGGCGCAGCGTCTGGTGGAAAAACTGTGGCGCGACGCCGTACAGGAATAATCCCTTGTAACACTCAATGCTGGTCATTTCCCACCGCAGCAGTAGACTATCGCCGGACATCGCAGGATGTCCGCGCTAAGTTGCTCATTTATCCGACACTTTTCAGGATGCGCCACTCATTATGAATTTGCTGAAATCGCTGGCTGCGGTCAGTTCGATGACCCTGTTTTCCCGCGTGCTGGGCTTTGCCCGCGACGCCATCGTGGCGCGCGTTTTCGGGGCTGGCATGGCCACCGATGCCTTTTTCGTGGCGTTCAAACTGCCCAATCTGCTGCGCCGTATTTTCGCCGAAGGCGCCTTTTCACAGGCCTTCGTGCCAATTCTTGCCGAATATAAAAGCAAGCAGGGCGAAGACGCCACGCGGGTGTTTGTTGCCTATGTATCAGGCCTGCTGACGCTGGTGCTGGCGGTGGTGACGGTGCTGGGCATGGTCGCAGCTCCCTGGGTAATCGTGGTAACGGCGCCGGGTTTTGCCGATACCGCCGACAAGTTCGCCTTAACCAGTTCGCTGCTGCGCGTCACCTTTCCTTATATTCTGCTGATCTCGCTGGCGTCGCTGGCCGGGGCGATTCTTAATACCTGGAACCGCTTCTCCGTCCCGGCGTTCGCGCCCACGCTGCTGAATATCAGCATGATCGGCTTTGCGCTGTTTGCCGCGCCGCACTTCCATCCGCCGGTGATGGCGCTGGCGTGGGCAGTGGTAGTGGGCGGGCTGCTGCAGCTGTTCTATCAACTGCCGCACCTGAAAAAGATTGGCATGCTGGTACTGCCGCGCGTCAACCTGCGCGATGCCGGCGTGTGGCGGGTGATGCGCCAGATGGGCCCGGCGATTCTCGGCGTGTCGGTGAGCCAGATCTCGCTGATCATCAATACCATTTTCGCCTCGTTTCTGGTCTCCGGCTCGGTGTCGTGGATGTACTACGCCGATCGTCTGATGGAGTTTCCCTCTGGCGTGCTGGGCGTGGCGCTCGGCACCATCCTGCTGCCGTCGCTGGCGAAGAGTTTTGCCAGCGGCAACCACGATGAATATTCCCGTCTGATGGACTGGGGCCTGCGTCTGTGCTTCCTGCTGGCGCTGCCGAGCGCGGTTGCGCTGGGCATTCTTTCCGGTCCGCTCACCGTGGCGCTGTTCCAGTACGGCAAATTTACCGCTTTTGATGCGGCGATGACCCAGCGCGCGCTGATTGCCTATTCGGTTGGGCTGATGGGGCTGATCGTGGTGAAAGTGCTGGCGCCGGGCTTCTATTCGCGTCAGGACATCAAAACGCCGGTAAAGATTGCTATCGCCACCTTGATCATGACCCAGCTGATGAACCTGGCGTTTATCGGCCCGCTGAAGCACGCAGGTCTGTCGCTGTCGATTGGTCTGGCGGCCTGCCTGAATGCGGCGCTGCTCTACTGGCAACTGCGCAAACAGCAAATCTTTCAGCCGCAGCCGGGCTGGCACGGTTTCCTGCTGCGTCTGCTGGTCGCCGTCGCGGTGATGGCTGCTGCGCTGCTGGGCATTCTGCAGGTGATGCCGGCGTGGGAAGAGGGGCAGATGTGGTGGCGGTTACTGCGGCTGGCGGCGGTGTGCGCCATTGGCGGCGGCGCTTACTTCGTGATGCTCGGTTTACTGGGCTTCCGCCCACGCGATTTTGCCCGCCGCACGGCGGTGTGAGCGCACAATAAAAAAGGGTCGCCTGGCGTGGGCGACCCTGATTCAGCGGAACCGCAGCACGGCTGCGTTTAGCCTTTGCGGCTCAGCGTGCTCTGGCCTAAACCGCGGCCGTCCGGGCCGTAAAATGACTGGGTCTGATGCGGTTTCAGCACCGACAGTGCCTGTTCGGTAAAGGTCATCTGATGCTGCAACAGCATGCCATTGTGCTGATTAGCGTCGCGCAGACGCTGGGTATGTTGCTGAATACTGTGCCAGCGGCGTGCAATATCACTGTGACCACGATAAGGCGCTTTGGTACCCAGCGACAGCTCGGTTTTGCGGCGCATCTCGTCCAGATAATTCAACGTCGTCAGCAGCGCGCTTTTATCTTCTGTAATGCGCTGCAGCAGGTTGCCATTAATCCGTCCGGCAGAAAGTTGCTGCTGCTCTTCATCCATCACGACGTTAAGCGAACTCAGCACATCCTGCATTTTATCTAAGGTGGTCAGCAGATTATCCATCGGGACTATTTACCCTCTAAAAACGCCCTGGTATCGGCGATCAGCGCATCGGCGATCTTACCGGTATCCATTTTCAGTTCACCATTACGAATGGCGGTCTTCAGCTGCTCTACGCGCGCTGTGTTAATATCTTTGCTGCCCGGCTGCATCAGCTGCGCCTGAGCGGGACTCAGCGTCACTTCCGCACCATTCTGGCTGGTGCTGGTGGCCGGTGCGCTGTTCTGACGCACTTTTGCCTGGTTGTCGCTGCTGTCACGGGTTTGTACAGTGCTCACCGGTTTTAAAGGCTGCGTTCTGTCGATACTCATGGTGTGGCTCCTGTTAGGGTCAGTTGGGGATCAGCCAACTGAGTCAGCATAGGGTAATATCATTGTTGATATCTCTATCGGCAGAACAACAGCGTTCTTTAACGCTTTATAGCGATATCAGAATATTCCCATCCTCGCTGACACGACCGCTTACCACCTGGCCATTGCTCATGCGCACGCGCACCGTCTGCGCCGCGCTGGCGTTGTTTAACGCACGACCTTCACTGCTGGCATTAAAGCCGTTGCCGCTGGCAATCACCATCACATTCTGACCGGCTTTCACCCGCCACGGCTGGCGCAGCATAGTGGCCGTCACCGGCTGGCCTGGCGCAATGTCACGCAGGGCAATGGCGTCCGCCAGATTGCTGCTGCTGAGCAGCGCGCGCGCCGGCAGCGTGTCCAGCCGGCCACTCTCCAGGCGGAAATCACTGGCGCTGACGTTGCTGCCGCGCGCCAGCTGACGATTGGCCACCAGATACTCGCCGGTGACCTGCACCTGTACCTGCAGATAGCGACGATTCTGGCCGCAGCTGGCGGCAATGCTCAGATTGCCCCACTGGCGACTGTTACCCGGCAGCAGCAGCTGCGGTGTGTCGCAGGCGGGCCACTGCGTCTGCGGCGTGCGGACCACCACGGTCATACCGGCGGCGTGCTGCGGATCGCGCGCCTGAAAGAACTGAGTCAGCTGCGCGCTGAGATCGGCAGCATAGCCGGGCGTCGCGAAGGCCAGCCACAGCAGGGCCAGCAGGGAAGAAGTTGTACGCATCAACGCCTCCTGTCGAAAAGATGGCACTGAGTCTACTCCGCGCACCAAAAATTCAAGGTGAAAAATAGCCACGATTTTTGCTGCTATTCAGACGATAGCCCTTGCTTTTGTCCCATTAAGCTGTCAGCTCGAAATTCTCATTCGCGGAGGAAGCATGCTCGACAAACTCGATGCCGCGCTGCGATTTGGTACAGAAGCATTAAACCTGCGGGCGCAGCGCCAGGAGATTCTGGCGTCTAACATTGCCAACGCCGATACCCCGGGCTACCAGGCGCGGGATATCGACTTTGCCAGCCAGCTGAGCAAGGTGATGCAGAACGGCCGTGCCGAAGGCAGCAGCCTGGCGCTCAATGTCACGTCATCACGTCACATTGAAGCGCAGACCAACTCACAGCCCGCACTGGATCTGCTGTACCGCATTCCCGATCAGCCTGCCGCGGATGGTAACACCGTGGATATGGATCGCGAGCGTACGCAGTTTGCGGATAACAGCCTGAAATACCAAACCGATCTCACCCTCATCAGTAGCCAGATCAAAGGCATGATGAGCGTTCTGCAGGGGCAATAATCATGGCATTGCTGAATATCTTTGATATCGCCGGTTCTGCGATGACCGCACAGTCACAGCGGCTCAACGTCAGCGCCAGTAACCTGGCCAACGCCGACAGCGTCACCGGGCCTGACGGCCAGCCCTACGTGGCGAAGCAGGTGATTTTCCAGACCGATGCCGCTCAGGGCGCGGCCACCGGCGGCGTCAAAGTAGCCGGTGTCGTGAACGACCCGACGCCCGCCAAACTGGTGTATGACCCGGGTAATCCGCTGGCTGACCAGAAAGGCTACGTCAAAATGCCTAACGTCGACGTGGTCGCCGAAACCGTTAACACCATGTCCGCGTCGCGCAGCTATCAGGCCAACGTCGAAGTGCTGAACACGGTGAAGTCAATGATGATGAAAACCCTCACCATGGGTCAGTAACGGAGACGCATTATGAGCCTTGCAGTAGGGATTAAAGACAACCTCGACCCCACGGTCCTCAGCTCCAGCAGCAGCACCGGCAGCGGCAACAGCGCGCAGGATCTGCAAAACCAGTTCCTGAACATGCTGGTGACGCAGCTGAAAAATCAGGACCCGACTAACCCGATGGACAACAGTCAGCTGACAACCCAACTGACGCAGATCAACACCCTGAGCGGCATTGAAAAACTCAATACCACGCTGGGATCGATTTCCGGTCAGATCAGCACCAGCCAGTCGCTGCAGAGCTCAACGCTGATCGGCCATGGCGTGATGGTGAAGGGCAGCCAGGTGCTGGTCGGCAGCGGCACCAGCACGCCGTTTGGCGTGGAGCTGGGCACCGCGTCGACCGCCACCAGCGTCACCATCAAAGATGGCAACGGCAGCGTAGTGCGCTCCATCGATCTCGGCGGTCTCAGCGCCGGCGTTCACACCTTCTCGTGGGACGGCAAGATGGACGATGGCAGCGCCGCACCGGACGGCAAATATACGGTTTCACTCGCCGCCAGCAATGGCAGCACCCAACTGGTGGCACAGCCGCTGAACTACGCCTATGTCAACGGCGTCAGCACCGTGAATAACACCGCAAAACTGGATCTCGGCACCATGGGCTCCGCGACCCTCGATGAAATTCGTCAGATTCTCTGACTAACCTCTTAGCAGGAGAAATAGCATGTCATTTTCACAAGCGGTGAGCGGCCTGGGCGCTGCCTCCAGCAACCTCGACGTTATTGGTAACAACATCGCCAACTCGGCGACGGCCGGCTTTAAATCCAGCACCATCGCGTTTGCCGATATGTTCGCCGGTTCGAACGTCGGTATGGGTACCAAAGTCGCAGCGGTGATTCAGAACTTTAACGACGGCACCACCACCTCTACCAGCCGTGGGCTGGACGTGGCGCTGAGCGGCAACGGTTTCTTCCGTCTGACCGACGCCAGCGGCGGCGTGTTCTATTCGCGCAACGGCCAGTTCACGCTGGACGAAAACCGTAACCTGGTGAACACCCAGGGCCTGACCGTAACCGGCTATCCGGCTAACGGCACTCCGCCAACCATTCAGGCCGGTGCCAACCCGGTCGCGCTGAGCATTCCGACCACCCAGATGTCGGCGCGCGCCACCACTACCGCCACTATGGTATCCAACCTGAACTCAACCGATGCGGTGCCAACCGGCGGTGCGTTCACGGCGACCAATGTGGATACTTACAACGCCAAAAGCACCGTGACCGTGTACGACTCGCAGGGTAACGACCACGCGCTGGATCTGTACTACGTCAAAACGGCCGACAACAACTGGACGGTGCACGCGATTGATTCCACCACCGGTCAGGCTGCCGGTAACTTCAACATGGTATTCGATACCAGCGGTAACCTGACCTCGGCCAGCACCGTGGCGCTGACCATTCAGGGGGCGAACGGTGCTGCGGCCAACCAGGCGGTCAGCCTCAGCGTGCTCGGCAGCCTGCAGCAGAACACCGGCAAAACCAACTTCGGTAACCCAACCCAGGATGGCTATGCACCGGGCGATCTGACCAGCTACACCATCAACGACGACGGCACCATCACCGGGACTTACTCCAACCAGAAAACCCAGCTGCTGGGTCAGATTGTGCTGGCGAGTTTCTCTAACCCGGAAGGGCTGAAGTCCGAGGGTGATAACGTCTGGTCGGCAACCAACTCTTCGGGCCAGGCGGCAGTCGGTCTGGCAGGCACCGGTACCTACGGCAACCTGACCTCCGGCGCGCTGGAAGCGTCCAACGTCGACCTGAGTAAAGAGCTGGTGAATATGATCGTTGCCCAGCGTAACTATCAGGCCAACAGCCAGACCATCAAAACGCAGGACCAGATTCTTAATACCCTGGTCAACCTTCGTTAATACGCTAACGGGATTGCTTTATGGATCACGCAATATATACCGCGATGGGCGCGGCCAGTCAGACGATGGAGCAACAGTCTGTGACCGCCAGCAACCTCGCCAACGCCTCGACGCCGGGCTTTCGCGCTCAGCTCAATGCGCTGCGCGCGGTGCCGGTCAACGGCTGGTCGCTGCCAACACGTACGCTGGTCGCCGCTTCCACACCGGGTGCCGATATGTCGCAGGGCTCGCTCGATTACACCGAGCGTCCGCTCGATGTGGCGGTGCAGCAGGATGGCTGGCTGGCGGTGCGTACCGCTGACGGCAGTGAAGCTTATACCCGCAACGGTAACATGCAGATCAGCCCGACCGGCCAGCTGACCATTCAGGGCAATCCCGTGATGGGCGATGGCGGTCCGATTGCCGTGCCGCAGGGCGCGCAACTGACCATTGCCGCCGACGGCTCCATCACCGCGCTTAACGCCGGTGACGCGCCGAACGCCACGGTGCAGCTCGGACGGCTGAAGCTGGTACGTGCCACAGGCCAGGAACTGACGCGCGGTGATGACGGCATGTTCCGTCCCAGCGCCGCCACTCAGGCACAGCGCGGCGCGGCACTGCCGAATGACGCAACCGTGCAGGTGATGCCGGGCGTGCTGGAGGGCAGCAACGTGAAGCCCGTGGAAACCATGGTCGACATGATCGCCAACGCCCGACGTTTCGAGATGCAGATGAAAGTGATCTCCAACGTCGATGAAAACGAACAGCGGGCTAATCAGCTGCTCAATATGAGCAGCTAAGGCTTAAGGAAAACACAATGATTCGTTCTTTATGGATCGCGAAAACCGGTCTTGACGCACAGCAGACCAACATGGACGTCATCGCCAACAACCTGGCGAACGTCAGCACTAACGGCTTTAAGCGTTCACGCGCGGTGTTCGAAGACCTGATGTACCAGACCCTGCGTCAGCCGGGTGCGCAGTCGTCAGAACAGACCACGCTGCCGTCGGGCCTGCAGATCGGTACCGGTGTGCGTCCGGTGACCACCGAACGTCTGCACAACCAGGGCAACCTGTCGCAGACAAGCAACTCAAAAGATGTGGCGATCAACGGTCAGGGCTATTTCCAGGTGCAGATGCCGGACGGCACCTCTGCCTATACCCGCGATGGCTCGTTCCAGGTGGATCAGAACGGCCAGCTGGTGACCAACGCCGGTTTCCCGGTGCAGCCGGGCATCACTATTCCGGCGAACGCCACCAGCATCACCATTGCGCGTGACGGCGTGGTGACGGTGACACAGCAGGGGCAGACGCAGCCGGCGCAGGTTGGCCAGCTGACGCTCAGCACCTTCATGAACGATGCCGGACTGGATAGCGTCGGGGAAAACCTCTATCAGGAAACCCAGGCCTCCGGTGCGCCGACCGAAAGCACGCCGGGCCAGAACGGGGCCGGTCTGCTGTATCAGGGTTACGTGGAAACCTCCAACGTCAACGTGGCGGAAGAGCTGGTGACCATGATCCAGACGCAGCGCGCTTATGAGATCAACAGCAAAGCGATCAGCACCTCCGATCAGATGCTGCAGAAGTTAACCCAGCTGTAATGCCGGGATCGTTGGGCCAGCGCGTCTGGCCCGATTAAGAACATGAAAAAGGTCAGAACTCTGTGGCGAAGCAAGTGATTCTCAAGCCTGGGCATTGGTTAGTAGCCACGCTGCTACTGACCCTTAACGGTTGTGCGCTGGTGCCGCGCACGCCACTGGTACAGGGTGCGACGACGGCTGAGCCGACGCCATCCGCACCGCCGGTGGTGAACGGTTCCATTTTTCAGGGCGTGGCGCCGCTCAACTACGGCTATCAGCCGCTGTTTGAGGATCGTCGTCCACGTAACATTGGTGACACCCTGACCATTACGCTGCAGGAAAACGTCAGCGCCAGCAAAAGCTCTTCAGCCAATGCCAGCCGCGACGGTAGCAACAGCTTTGGCCTGAGCGCCATCCCAACCGGCCTGGCCGGACTGGTGGGCGCCGGCGGCGAAAAAGCCGCGCTCGATGCCAACGGCAAAAACGATTTCGCTGGCAAAGGTGGCGCAACCGCCAACAACACCTTTACCGGCACCATCACCGTCACCGTTAACCAGGTGCTGTCGAACGGCAACCTGCGCGTGGTCGGCGAGAAACAGATTGAAATCAACCAGGGCACCGAATTTATTCGCTTCTCTGGCGTAGTGAACCCGCGCACCATCAGCGCCAGCAACGCGGTGCTGTCAACGCAGGTCGCCGATGCACGTATTGAGTACGTCGGTAACGGTTATATCAATGAGGCGCAGACTATGGGCTGGTTCCAGCGCTTCTTCCTGAACGTCTCGCCGATGTAAGAGGTCATGATGAAAAACACTACACTGCTGCGTTTGGGCCTGGGCCTGTTGCTCGGCATCAGCAGCCTGATGGCGCAGGCCGATCGCATCCGCGATCTCACCAGCGTGCAGGGCGTACGCGATAACCAGCTGATTGGTTACGGTCTGGTGGTTGGCCTTGACGGCACCGGTGACCAGACCACCCAGACGCCGTTCACCACGCAAACGGTGAGTAACATGCTGTCGCAGCTGGGCATCACCGTGCCTGCCGGCACCAACATGCAGCTGAAAAACGTGGCGGCGGTGATGGTCACCGCCAAGCTGCCGTCGTTTGCCCGTCAGGGACAGACGGTTGACGTGGTGGTGTCCTCTCTGGGTAACGCCAAAAGCTTGCGCGGCGGTACGCTGCTGATGACGCCGCTGAAGGGCGTCGATAACCAGGTTTACGCGCTGGCGCAGGGTAACATTCTGGTCGGCGGGGCGGGTGCTTCGGCCGGCGGCAGCAGCGTGCAGGTTAACCAGCTCAACGGCGGCCGCATTACCGGTGGCGCCACCGTCGAGCGTGAGCTGCAGAGCAACTTCGGCAGCCAGAACACCATCAACCTGCAGCTTAACAACGAAGATTTCACCATGGCGCAGCGCATTGCTGATGCCATCAACAGCCGTGGCGTGGGGGCAGCGCTGCCGCTGGACGCCCGTACCGTGCAAATCCGCGTGTCGCCGAATAACAGCTCGCAGGTACGTCTGCTGGCGGAGATCCAGAACATCGACGTGTCGGTGCCGCTGGAAGACGCCAAAGTGATCATTAACTCGCGCACCGGTTCGGTGGTGATGAATCGCGAAGTGACGCTCAACACCTGTGCGGTGGCGCAGGGCAACCTGTCGGTCACGGTTAATCAGCAGCAGAACGTCAGCCAGCCGGATACGCCGTTTGCCGGTGGTCAGACGGTTGCCACCACGCAAACGCAGATCGATCTGCGTCAGAGCGGCGGCGCGCTGCAGCGGGTTAACGCCAGTGCCAACCTGAACAACGTAGTGCGGGCGCTGAATGCGCTGGGTGCGACACCGATTGAGCTGATGTCGATTCTGCAATCGATGGAGAGCGCGGGCTGCCTGCGCGCGAAGCTGGAAATTATCTGATGACCGATACGCAATCGCTGATGAACGCGGCGTATGACAGCCGCTCGCTGAACGAACTGAAACGCCAGGCTGCCGTGGACCCGAAAGGCAAAGCGCTGCAGGTGGCGAAACAGGTCGAAGGGATGTTCGTGCAGATGATGCTGAAGAGCATGCGTGAAGCGCTGCCGCAGGATGGCATGCTGAGCAACGATCAGACGCGGCTTTACACCTCGCTTTACGATCAGCAGATTGCGCAGGAAATCGGCAAGCGCGGGCTGGGTCTGGCCGACACCATTGTCAAACAGATGCAGCCGGCGCAGGCTCCGGACGAAAGCGCCGGTACCGTGCCGATGAAGCTGGATAACAGCTTCATCTATAGCAGCCTGGCGCCCACGCAGCTGGAGCAGATGGTGCGCAAAGCGGTGCCGCGTCTGCCGGTCTCGCCGGCCAGCCTGCCGGGTGACAGCAATGAGTTTATCGCCCAGCTGGCGCAGCCGGCGAAAGTGGCCAGCCAGCAGAGCGGCATTCCTCACCATCTGATCCTGGCGCAGGCGGCACTGGAGTCCGGCTGGGGCCAGCGGCAGATCCTGACGCGCGACGGTAAGCCGAGCTACAACGTGTTCGGGATCAAAGCCAGCGGCGACTGGAAGGGCGAAACCACCGACATCATGACCACGGAATACGAGGGCGGTGAGGCGAAGAAAGTGCGCGCCACCTTCCGCGTTTATGGCTCCTATTTCGAAGCGCTCAGCGACTACGTGCGGTTGATTTCCAGTAACCCGCGCTATGCGGCAGTGGCGAACGCACCGAGCGCCGAGCAGGGCGCGCGCGCGCTGCAGGCGGCTGGCTATGCGACTGACCCGAAATATGCGCAGAAACTGGTAGGAATGATCCAGCAATTCAAAAACATGGGCGAAAAAGTGGTTAAGGCTTACAGCCAGGATTTCACCGATCTGTTCTGATTTTTCCGCTCAAGTTTCGCTTAAGCACGCCGATAACCTTCACATGCCGCGGGCGTTGTGGCCCGCGCAATCGCACTGATGACTGCCAGCCCGGTTAACGGGAAAAAGGAACCGAGATGTCCAGCATAATTAACTCCGCGATGAGCGGGCTGAGCGCCGCACAGGCCGCATTAAGCACCACCAGTAACAACATCAGTAATTACACCGTAGCCGGTTATTCGCGCCAGACGATTTTGCTGTCGCAGGCCAACAGTACGCTGCAGGGCAGCAACTATTATGGCAACGGCGTCAACGTGACCGGCGTGCAGCGTGAATACGATGAGTTTATTACCGCCCAGTTGCGCGGTAACAGCGCCAACTACAGCGCGGTCAATTCACAGTACAACCAGATTTCGAATATTGATGATCTGCTGTCGACGTCGACCACCAGCCTGTCTGACTCGATTCAGAGCTTTTTCACTAACGTGCAGAACGTGGTGAGTAACGCGGACGATCCTTCTGCGCGTCAGTCTATGCTCAGCTATGCGCAGGGACTGGTAAACCAGTTCCAGACCACCGCACAGTATCTGACCAGCATGCAAAACAGCGTCAATACGGACATTAAAGCCAGCGTCGAGCAGATCAACACCTACTCCAGCCAGATTGCCGATCTCAACACGCAGATCGCTAAGCTGACCACCGGCGGCGGCTCTGCGCCCAACGACCTGCTCGATCAGCGCGATCAGCTGGTCAATAACCTGAATGGCCTGGTCGGCGTGAACGTTTCGCAGCAGGACGGTAACTATATCGTCTCGATGGGCAACACCACGCTGGTCAACGGCAGCAAAACCACCTCACTGATCGCCATGCCTTCCAGCAGCGATGCGTCGCGCATTACCGTGGGCTATGTCGATAAGCAGGCCGGTAACGTTGAGATCCCGGAAAAAACGCTGACCACCGGTTCGCTCGGGGGCCTGCTGGCGTTCCGTACCCAGGATCTGGATAACGCGCAGAACCAGCTCGGGCAGCTGGCAGCGGCATTCACCACCAGCTTCAACCAGGTGCACAGCCAGGGCTATGACAGCAAAGGCAACACCGGTATCAACTTCTTCAATATTGGTAGCCCGACAGTGGTGACCAACAGCAAAAACACCTCTGCCGCTACCGTCAGCGCCAGCTGGACCGACACCGGGGCGATGAAAGCCTCTAACTACAGCGTCAGCTATGACGGCAGCAACTGGTCGGTGACGCGTCTTTCAGACAACGTGAAAGTGACGCCGACCATGGGCAGCGACGGTGCCGGCAATACCACCATGAGCTTTGACGGACTGTCATTAACGGTAAACGGAACGGCTAACGCCAAAGACAGCTTCCTGGTCAAACCGGTGCAGGATGTGATTAGCGGCATGTCAGTGGCTATCACCAGTGAATCGCAGATCGCGGCAGCTTCGGCTGCGGGTGGCGCCAGCGATAACCGTAACGCGCAAAAGCTGCTGGACCTGCAGGATGCCAAACTGATTAACGGTAACGCCACGCTGGCGCAGGGTTATGCCAGCCTGGTGAGCACCGTTGGCAACAAAACCAAAAACCTCGAAACCGCCGCTACCACTCAGAAGGGCGTGGTGACGCAGCTGACCGAACGTCAGCAGTCGGTTTCTGGCGTAAACCTCGACGAAGAGTACGCCAACCTGAGCAAATATCAGCAATTTTACATGGCGAACGCGCAGGTACTGCAAACCGCCAATACCATTTTCGATGCTCTGATGAGCATTCGCGGTTAATACGGGAGGCCTGACCGATGAGACTCAGTACCAACATGATTTTCGACCAGCAGGTGCGCGGCGTCACTGACGCGCAATCCTCCTGGCTGAAAGCGGGTGAACAACTGTCAACCGGTCGCCGCGTGACCAATCCGTCTGACGATCCGATCGCCGCTTCGCGCGCCGTAGTGCTGTCGCAGACGCAGGCGCGCGACAGCCAGTTCGCGCTGGCGCGTTCGTTCGCGAATCAGGGACTGTCGCTGGAAGAGAGCACGCTGAGTGATGTCACGACGGCGATTCAGTCGGCGCAATCCACGCTGATCAGCGCCGGTAACGGCTCGCTGAGTGACGATGACCGCGCGTCTTATGCTACCCAGCTGGAGGGCATTCGCTCGCAGCTGCTCAACCTGGCCAACAGCAAAGACGGGAACGGCCGCTACCTGTTTGCCGGCTATGCGTCCGACAAGCCGCCGTTCACCGAAGATGCCAGCGGTAAAATCATCTATAGCGGTGGCAGCGACGCGATCACCCAGAAAGTTGACAGCGAACGCACCATGACGGTGGGCCATACCGGTAATTCAATTTTTGACCAGCTGACCAGCAACGCCAAGCCGGAGCCGGATGGCAGCGCCAGCCAGACTAACCTGTTCGATATGCTGGATGACGCCATTGCGGCGCTGAAAGTGCCGCAGAATGACGCTGACGATGCCACTAAACAGACCTTCAGCGCGGCGATGGACAAGGCCAACCGTGGCTTCAGCAACTCGCTGAACAATGTGCTGGCGGTGCGTTCTGAGATTGGTACCCAGCTGGACGAACTGGATACGCTGGATGCAAAAGGTGACGACCGCAAGGTGACGCTGAAAGATCAGATGAGCACGCTGGTTAACGTCGATTACACCGAAGCCATTTCTACCTATACCATGCAGCAGCAGCTGCTGCAGGCGTCGTACACCACCTTCAGCGATATGTCGAAGATGTCGTTGTTCCAGATGAATAAATAAACCTGACTGTTTGAGCGTACTTAAACCGGGTACGCTTAGTTTTTCCCACTGCCTGCGAGGGCCGTGGGATTTTTTTTGGCTTTTATTCAGAGTGTTCAGTCAGGTGGGAGGGGAGAATGCGGGCAATAAAAAACCCCGGACCAGCCGGGGTTTGGAGATGGTAGTGCTACAGCAGAGGCTTACTCGCTTTCCGGACGGGTAGCCGGTGCGGTAGCCTGATGCGTGGCGCTGTGACCACCGGCTGAACCGCGTCCTTCGAAGTTGAAGGCCGGACGGACCCAGTCACTGTGGCGCACGGGCTCAGGTTCCCATGCCGGTGCCGGTGCTTTGGTCATCGGTGCCGTAGCGTGATGCTTGAAGCGGGTCTCAGCATGGCTGACACCGGTATCACGGGCGGCAACCGGTGCGTGCGGTTCGGTGACCGGCGCGACAGGTGCTTCGGCCGCTACCGGCGCGGACAGCACTTCTTCTACCTGCGCTTCGACTGCGGGTGACACCTCGATTGGAGCCTGTTCCGCTGCGCTAACCGCTTCGGTAACCGCTTCGGTAACCACTGGCTGCGTCTCTTCGGCAGGCGTAACAGCCGGTTGCGCTTCTGCTGCGGTTTCCTGTGCAACCGCTTCATCGGCGGCGGAAATCACTGCTGGCTGGTGATCAACCGGTGCCGCCACTGGCGTCAGGTCATCAGTATTCACCACCGGCACTTCAGTGTGCGCCTGCGGTTCAGCCTGATGCACCACTTCTGGCGCTGGCGTTTCTGACTGTGCCACGGCTGCGGCTTCGACAGCCACAGGCAGTTCTTCCGCCGGCGCGGCATCCTGATAGCCATAGTCTGGCATTTCGTTCAGCGCCTGGTTAGAGGTGAAGTGCTCGTGAGTCTGCGTGACCGGATAAGTGATCCACACTTTGCCTGACGCCATCTCTGGTGAGGCTGCAGCTGTTTCCAGCGGCATCGCAGACTGCGTAGGGTAACGCTCGTCACGATAGCGACGACGACGCTGACCGCTGACGCGCAGATGACGCGGTGAGCGACGTGAACGGCGCGGCATGTTGGCCCCGTCACGGTTCTCGCTGTCATCCTGCTCATCCTGAGCGGTTTCGGCTTGCTCTTTCAGCTGGGCGCGCTGGCTGTTTTCCTGCACCGCTTCAGTAACGGCAGCGGCAGGCAGCTCAGCTGGCATCGCCTCAGCGTTGTCACCTACGCGCACGCGCTGACTGAGCTGGCGCTGTTTGCGACGCGGCATAACCTGAACGCGTTCGTCTTCCTGCGCAACGCTGTCATCAACGCTATCAACAACAGGCACCTGCTCAGCCACTTGCGGCTCCTGCTGCGCACGCTTCTCTTCCTGACGACGACGCTGGCGCTCAGCACGCTGTTCGCGACGCTGTTGCTGCTGCTCATCACGCTGCTGCAGTTGCTCTTCAGTCAGCGCCGGACGCTCGCCGCGCGCGTCATTCTGACGCTTGTTACGGCGGTTATCCTGATCGCGTGGCTCGCGTGCTTCACGAGGCTCACGGGGTTCACGCGGCTCGCGCGCTTCACGTGGCTCACGGCCTTCACGGCTCTGCGCATGCTCACCGTTGCGCGGTGTGCGCTCGCGGCGATTGTTGTTGTTGCGACGATTGTTACGACGCTCACCACGCTGCTGCGTATTCTCACCGTCAGCCGTTTTCGCTTCGGTCTTCTCTTCAGCAGGGGCCGCGGCGGGTGCATCACCAGCAAACAGTTTTTTCAGGCCACCCAGCAGGCGCGCAACAAAACCGGTGCTGACGGTCGCGGGTGCTGCGACCGCCGGTTTGGCTTTGACGTCAACCGCTGCCGGCTGGCTCTCTTCACTCACTTCAACCGGAGCCGGTGGTGCATCCGGCATCACGAAGGCGGCCAGTGCTGGCTGCTCCGGACGACGACGCTCAGCGTGCTCTTCTTCCGAAGGCAGCGCCATCTCAGCTTCATGCAGTTTCGGCAGGTGATAGGAGAGGGTTTGCGTCTCTTCACCTTTGCGCACGCGCAGCACCGAGTAGTGCGGCGTTTCCATCTGATCGTTTGGCACGATGATGGCACGCACGCCGCCCTGACGTTTCTCAATCGCACTGACCGCTTCACGTTTTTCGTTCAGCAGGTAAGAGGCCACCTGAACCGGCACAATGGCGTGCACTTCTTTGGTGTTGTCTTTCAGCGCTTCTTCTTCAATCAGACGCAGGATCGACAGCGACAGCGATTCGTTATCACGAATGGTGCCGGTACCGCTACAGCGCGGGCAGACGTGATGGCTGGACTCACCCAGTGACGGGCTGAGGCGCTGACGCGACATCTCCAGCAGACCAAAGCGTGAAATGTGGCTGATCTGGATACGCGCCCGATCCTGACGTACCGCTTCACGCAGACGGTTTTCCACGGCGCGCTGATGGCGCACCGGCGTCATATCGATGAAGTCGATAACAATCAGACCACCGAGGTCGCGCAGACGCAGCTGACGGGCAATCTCGTCGGCGGCTTCCAGGTTGGTGTTGAAGGCGGTCTCTTCGATATCACCACCGCGTGTCGCGCGGGCGGAGTTGATATCGATGGCGGTCAGCGCTTCGGTGCTGTCGATAACGATAGAACCGCCGGACGGCAGACGCACTTCGCGCTGGAACGCCGATTCAATCTGCGATTCGATCTGGTAATGGCTGAACAGCGGAATTTCACCGGTGTACAGTTTGATTTTGCTGCTGAAGTCCGGACGACCGAGCGCGGCGATGTGCTGACGCGCCAGCTCCAGCACTTTCGGGTTATCGATAAGGATTTCACCGATATCCTGGCGCAGGTAGTCGCGGAAGGCGCGCACAATCACGTTACTTTCCTGATGAATCAGGAACGGTGCCGGGCGGCTGTCTGCGGCTTTTTTGATGGCTTCCCAGTGCTTCAGGCGGAAGCTGAGGTCCCACTGCAGCGATTCGGCAGATTTGCCGACGCCAGCGGTACGCACGATCAGGCCCATGCCGTCCGGCAGCTCCAGCGCTGACAGCGCCTCTTTCAGCTCGGTACGGTCATCACCTTCGATACGGCGGGAAATGCCGCCAGCGCGCGGGTTGTTGGGCATCAGCACCAGATAGCTACCGGCCAGCGAAATAAAGGTGGTCAGTGCTGCCCCTTTATTACCGCGCTCCTCTTTATCGATTTGTACGATCACTTCCTGGCCTTCACGCAGCACATCTTTGATGTTCGGACGGCCATGCGCGTTGTAATTAGCAGGGAAGTATTCGCGGGAAATTTCTTTCAGAGGGAGGAAACCGTGACGCTCGGCACCGTAATCAACAAACGCAGCTTCGAGGCTGGGTTCAATACGGGTGATTTTACCTTTGTAGATGTTGGCTTTTTTCTGCTCGTGTCCGGGGCTTTCGATATCCAGATCGTACAGACGTTGTCCGTCAACAAGGGCAACGCGCAACTCCTCCTGCTGAGTTGCGTTGATTAACATTCTTTTCATCGTGACTTACTCGTTATTCTCACATGAGTGATAAAGCTGCGGGCATCGTTACCCTGGACGAGAATCAACCGATGGCCCCGTGTCTGCATGCACTGACGTCAACCTCACGGTTGTCGGCGGCTAAAGGGGCGCAAATCTTGTCGGTGGCCTGTTTTTCATAAGGAAAACCAGCGCCTGAAGGTGGAAGTGCTACAGAGTATTCAAAAATCCACACATCCCAGTCTGTCGTCCAGGCCGCAACCCGCAGCCCGCTAAGTGCCTGATTAAACATCACGTCTTACGCCATTGCTGCGTGTCCGTTTCATCCGGCAAAATACCTTAATTTCGCTCTTTTTCCTGCCTGACTCTTTCCAGGACAGAAACCTCTGCATTATTCCATTGCTTAGCAACTTATAGCAAGGCGACTTTTACCGAGCTGTGAAGTTTGTTCATCCTTAACCTGTTCATTTGCAGGGGTAATCATCGCATCGTTGAAAAAGCCAGCATTCTGGCCGCGTAACGCGGCGATAAAGTCAGAGTTAAGCACAGAAAAAGGGGTGGCGCTATCCGGGGACACTATTTAGAATCGCCGCCATGAAAACAGAGAATCCCGGCGTACAGTTTGTCGCCATCACGGCTGAAAATGCCGGTCAACGCATTGATAACTTTTTGCGCACCCAGCTGAAAGGAGTGCCGAAAAGCATGATTTACCGCATTCTGCGTAAAGGCGAGGTGCGGGTTAATAAGAAGCGCGTAAAACCTGAATACAAGCTGGAAGACGGCGACGAAGTGCGTGTGCCGCCGGTGCGCGTGGCCGAGCGTGAAGAGCAGGCGGTGTCGCCCAAACTGGATAAAGTAGCGGCGCTGGAGTCGTGCATTCTGTATGAAGACGATTATCTGCTGGTGCTGAACAAACCGTCCGGCACCGCGGTGCACGGCGGCAGCGGGCTGAGCTTCGGCGTGATTGAAGGGCTGCGCGCGCTGCGCCCGGAGGCGCGTTTCCTGGAACTGGTGCACCGTCTCGATCGTGACACGTCCGGCATTTTGCTGGTGGCGAAGAAGCGCTCGGCGCTGCGTTCACTGCACGAGCAGCTGCGTGAGAAGGGCATGCAGAAGGATTATCTGGCGCTGGTGCGCGGCGACTGGCCATCGCACCTGAAAGTGGTGCAGGCACCGCTGCTGAAAAACATTCTGCAAAGCGGCGAGCGCGTGGTGCGGGTCAGCGCCGAGGGCAAGCCGTCAGAAACGCGCTTTAAAGTTGAAGAACGTTTTGGCCTGGCGACATTAGTTAAAGCCAGTCCGGTGACCGGACGTACGCATCAGATTCGCGTGCATACCCTGCATGGCGGGCACCCGATTGCCTTTGACGATCGCTATGGCGATCGCGAATTCGATCGTCAGCTGGCACCAACCGGTCTGGCACGGCTGTTCCTGCATGCTGCCGCACTGACGTTTACCCATCCCAACACCGGCGAAAGCCTGCGTATGGAAGCGCCGCTGGATAAGGCACTGAAGTACTGCCTGTCCCAGCTGCGCCAGCAGAAAAAAGCCTGACAGCGTGTCATCAGCCCAGCGGGTTGATGCCCGCCTGCCTTAGCAGGTCATTCAGCGCGATCAGCGGTAAGCCAATCAGGCTATTGGGATCGCGCCCCTCCAGCCGTTCGAACAGACAAATCCCCAGTCCCTCACTTTTGAAACTGCCGGCGCACTGCAGCGGCTGCTCCAGCTCGACATAGCGCGCGATCTCTGCCGCGCTCAGTTGCCGAAAATGCACGGTAAAGGGTTCACACAGCACATGCTGCTGCGCGCTGGCGGGGTGAATCAGCGCCAGGCCGGTGTAAAAGGTAATGGCTTTGCCGCTCGCCAGCGCCAGCTGCTGGCAGGCGTTCTCTGCGGTATGCGGCTTGCCGGCGATGCGGCCGTCCAGGACACAGACCTGATCGGACCCAATGATCCAGTGCGCAGGATAGCGCGCGGCCAGCGCCTGCGCTTTGGCGATGGCCAGACGCTGCACCAGCTGCGGCGCGGCTTCTCCCGGCAGCGGCGTTTCATCGCTTTCAGGGGCGGCAGTGATAAACGGCAGGCCGAGCTTGCGCAGCAGCGCCTGACGGAACGGAGAGGTTGAGGCTAAAACCAGCGGTGTCATCATTTTTTTGCAGAAGTGATAGCGTAAAGATGACAGGCATTTTAAACTATGCGCCGCACTGGATGCGACTAACGGGTGAAAGATGCTGTAAACCGGCCTTTTTCTTTGACTCTATGACGTTACAAAGTTAATATGCGCGCCCTATGCAAAAGGTAAAATTACCCCTGACGCTCGATCCGGTCCGCGCCGCGCAAAAACGCCTGGATTATCACGGTGTTTACGCACCTGAATTGGTGGCGCGCCTGGCCGAAACGGTCGTGAGTGTGGACAGTGATGTGGAATGTGCCATGTCGTTTGCGGTTGACAACCAGCGCCTCGCGGTTCTGCAAGGAACAGCCGATGTGCAGGTAACGTTGTTATGTCAACGCTGCAACCAACCGTTCCCGCATGCTGTGCACGTAAGCTATTGCTTCAGTCCTGTCTCTTCTGATGAGCAGGCCGAGGCACTGCCGGAAGCCTACGAGCCGGTCGATGTCAACGATTTCGGTGAAATCGACCTGCTGGCGGTGATCGAAGATGAACTCATCCTCGCGCTGCCGGTCGTTCCGGTGCATGATTCTGAACACTGTGAAGTGTCCGACGCGGACATGGTCTTTGGCCAGCTGCCTGAAGAGGCGGAAAAACCAAACCCATTTGCCGTATTAGCCAGTTTAAAGCGTAAGTAATAGGAGTAAGGTCCATGGCCGTACAACAGAATAAACCAACCCGTTCTAAGCGTGGTATGCGTCGTTCGCACGATGCGCTGACCACTACCACTCTGTCAGTAGATAAAGTTTCTGGTGAAACTCATCTGCGTCACCATATCACTGCGGATGGTTACTACCGCGGTCGCAAGGTTATCACCAAGTAATTCTTTGCGGTTACGCAAGGCGATACCTTGACACGTTTGACCCTGGCAGTTGATGCCATGGGCGGGGACTTCGGTCCTTGCGTGACAGTGCCTGCAGCCTTGCAGGCACTGGCCTCTCATTCGCAGCTGGTTCTTCTTCTGGTCGGCGATCCCGACATCATCTCGTCATTTCTTGCCAAAGCGGATTCCTCGTTACTGGGGCGTGTGCAGGTAATCCCTGCCGAATCGGTTATTGCAAGTGATGCCAAACCCTCGCAGGCGATTCGTAACAGCCGCGGCAGCTCCATGCGTGTGGCGTTAGAGCTGGTGAAAGAGGGGAAAGCGCAGGCGTGCGTCAGTGCCGGCAATACCGGTGCGCTGATGGGCCTGGCAAAATTATTACTGAAGCCGCTGGATGGCATTGAGCGTCCGGCGTTGATGACCGTGCTGCCGCATCAGCAGCACGGCAAGACGGTGGTGCTGGATCTGGGCGCTAACGTTGATTCCGACAGTGAAATGCTGGTGCAGTTTGCCGTGATGGGTGCGGTGATGGCGGAAGAAGTGCTGGAAATCAGCCAGCCGCGCGTCGCGCTGCTCAACATCGGTCAGGAAGAGACGAAGGGGCTGGAGACGATCCGCGCCGCATCGGCGGTGCTGCGGGCCTCGCCGCAGATCAACTATATTGGTTACCTTGAGGGGAACGATCTCCTCACCGGCAAGACGGATGTGCTGGTCTGTGATGGCTTCGTGGGTAATGTCACGTTGAAGACCATGGAAGGCGTGGTAAGAATGTTTCTTTCTCTGCTCAAATCGTCAGGCGAAGGAAAAAAACGGGCCTGGTGGCTGAAATGGCTGGGACGCTGGATCCAAAAGCGTCTGGCTAAACGTTTCGGTCATCTCAACCCCGACCAGTACAATGGCGCTTGTCTGTTAGGATTGCGCGGGACAGTGATCAAGAGCCACGGCGCGGCGAATCAACGCGCGTTTGCCGTGGCGATAGAACAGGCAGAGCAGGCGGTGCGCAAGCAAGTTCCCGAGAGAATTGCCGCGCGCCTTGACGCTGTATTAGCCAGGAGTGACAAAGCGTAGATGTTTACCAAAATTATCGGTACGGGCAGCTATTTGCCTGAGCAGGTTCGCAGCAACGCGGACCTGGAAAAAATGGTGGAGACTTCGGACGAGTGGATTGTCACCCGGACCGGTATTCGTGAACGTCGCATTGCGGCACCGGATGAAACGGTAGCCAGCATGGGCTTCACCGCTGCCCAGCGTGCGCTGGAGATGGCGGGCGTGGCAGCCAGCGACGTTGGCCTGATCATCGTGGCAACCACCTCTTCCAGCCACGCCTTCCCGAGCTCAGCGTGTATGATTCAGCAGATGCTGGAAATCAACGACTGCGCCGCCTTCGATCTCGCAGCCGCCTGTGCCGGCTTTACCTATGCGCTGAGCGTGGCCGATCAATACATCAAAAACGGTGCGGTGAAGCACGCGCTGGTGATCGGCGCGGATGTGCTGGCTCGCACCCTCGATCCTGACGATCGCGGCACCATCATTCTGTTTGGTGATGGCGCGGGTGCCGTGGTGCTCGGCGCAAGTGAAGAAGCGGGCATCCTCTCCACGCATCTGCATGCCGATGGCCGCTACGGTAAGCTGCTGACGCTGCCGTACCAGGATCGCGCGCATCAGGATGAGCCGGCTTACCTCACCATGGCCGGCAACGAAGTGTTTAAGGTCGCGGTCACTGAGCTGGCGCATATCGTCGATGAAACGCTGCAGGCGAATAATCTCGATCGTGAACAGCTTGACTGGCTGGTGCCGCATCAGGCCAACCTGCGCATCATCAGCGCCACCGCCAAAAAGCTCGGCATGGGCATGGATAAAGTGGTGGTGACGCTGGATCGACACGGCAACACCTCGGCAGCGTCGGTGCCAAGCGCGCTGGACGAAGCGGTACGTGATGGCCGCATCAAGCCCGGACACCTGATTTTGCTCGAGGCCTTTGGTGGCGGTTTCACCTGGGGCTCGGCGCTGGTTCGCTTTTGATTGACAGGAACGCAAGATGACGCAAATTGCTTTTGTTTTCCCGGGACAGGGATCGCAGACCGTCGGCATGCTGGCCGATCTGGCAGCGGAAAATCCACAGGTTGAAGCCACTTTCCGTGAAGCTTCTGACGCGCTGGGTTACGACTTATGGCAGCTGGTCCAGCAGGGCCCGGCTGAAGAGCTGAATAAAACCTGGCAGACCCAGCCGGCGCTGCTGGCAGCCTCGGTCGCGATTTATCGCGTCTGGCAGAGCAAAAATGGCGCGCAGCCCGCGCTGATGGCCGGACACAGCCTCGGTGAATACTCTGCGCTGGTGTGTGCGGGCGTACTGAATTTTGCTGACGCCATCAAGCTGGTTGAACTGCGCGGCAAACTGATGCAGGAAGCGGTGCCGGAAGGCACGGGCGCCATGCAGGCGATTATCGGTCTCGACGACGCGGCAATTCGCAAAGCCTGTGAAGAGAGCGCGCAGGGCCAGGTGGTTTCGCCGGTCAACTTCAACTCGCCGGGCCAGGTGGTGATCGCCGGCAATAAAGAAGCGGTAGAACGTGCCGGTGCCGCCTGTAAAGCCGCAGGCGCCAAACGCGCGCTGCCGTTGCCGGTCAGCGTGCCGTCGCACTGTGCGCTGATGAAGCCGGCCGCTGATAAGCTGGCGGTGGCGCTGGAAAGCGTGACCTTCAATGCACCTTCGGTGCCGGTGGTGAATAACGTTGACGTTAAATGCGAAAGCGACGCTGCAGCAATCCGCAGCGCGCTGGTGCGTCAGCTGTACAGCCCGGTACGCTGGACTGAGGCGGTTGAGTTTATCGCTGCGCAGGGCGTGACCGTACTGCTGGAAATCGGCCCGGGTAAAGTGCTGACCGGCCTGACCAAACGAATTGTGGACAGCCTGACGGCTGCAGCGGTGAACGATCCGTCGTCACTGGCTGCGGCGCCTGGCCAGGAATAAGAGGAAAATCATGAGCTTTGAAGGTAAAGTAGCGCTGGTGACCGGCGCCAGCCGCGGTATCGGACGTGCCATCGCGGAAACGCTGGCGGCACGCGGTGCAAAAGTGGTGGGTACTGCCACCAGCGAAAGCGGCGCGGAAGCCATCAGTGCTTACCTCGGCGACAAGGGCAAAGGTCTGCTGCTGAACGTGACCGATGCGGCCTCTATTGAGAGCGTGCTCGAGAAAGTTCGCGCCGAATTTGGCGAAGTTGACATTTTGGTCAATAATGCAGGCATTACGCGTGACAATCTGCTGATGCGCATGAAAGACGATGAGTGGGCGGATATCCTCGATACCAACCTGACATCGGTGTTCCGCCTGTCGAAGGCGGTCATGCGTGCCATGATGAAAAAGCGCGTGGGCCGTATCATTACCATCGGTTCGGTAGTTGGAACCATGGGTAACGCGGGTCAGGCAAACTATGCTGCAGCAAAAGCAGGTTTGATTGGCTTTAGCAAATCACTGGCGCGAGAAGTTGCGTCACGTGGCATTACCGTAAACGTCGTGGCTCCGGGCTTTATTGAGACGGACATGACGCGTGCACTGAACGAAGATCAGCGCTCGGGCATTCTGGCAGAAGTGCCGGCAGGTCGTTTAGGCGACCCGCAGGAGATTGCCAATGCTGTTGCATTCTTAGCCTCTGACGAAGCCGCCTACATCACGGGTGAGACGCTGCACGTCAATGGCGGCATGTACATGGTCTGATAATCACGAAATCATTTGCATTATCTGCGGTAAACACCGCAGAATAACGCAAAATCGTGGTTCGACCAGCCGGGATTTTGTTGCATCTTTTTCAACATTTTATACACTACGAAAACCATCGCGAAAGCGAGTTTTGATAGGAAATTAAATAGTATGAGCGATATCGAACAACGCGTTAAGAAAATCGTAGCTGAGCAGCTGGGCGTTAAAGAAGACGAAGTGGTTAACGGCGCTTCTTTCGTTGAAGACCTGGGTGCAGATTCTCTTGACACCGTTGAGCTGGTAATGGCTCTGGAAGAAGAGTTTGATACTGAAATTCCAGACGAAGAAGCTGAGAAAATCACTACCGTTCAGGCAGCGATCGACTATATCAATAACCATAAAGGTTAATGAATATCTTCAGGCGGTCATTCGACCGCCTGAGTTTTATGTTTGCCCCACATAGCGTCATTATTTCCCTCCCTGGAGGACGAACGTGTCTAAGCGTCGTGTAGTTGTGACCGGTCTTGGCATGTTGTCTCCTGTCGGCAATACCGTAGAGTCTACCTGGCGTGCTCTCCTTGCCGGTCAGAGCGGCATTAACCTGATCGACCATTTTGATACCAGTGCCTACGCAACGCGTTTTGCGGGTCTGGTGAAAGATTTTAACTGCGATGAATACATCTCGCGCAAAGATCAACGCAAGATGGATGACTTCATCCAGTACGGCATTGTGGCCGGTATTCAGGCTATGGCGGACTCCGGTCTGGTCGTAACCGACGAGAATGCCGGACGCATCGGTGCGGCTATCGGTTCCGGCATCGGCGGTCTGGGTTTGATCGAAGATAACCATACCTCGCTGGTCAATGGCGGTCCGCGCAAAATCAGCCCATTCTTTGTGCCTTCAACCATCGTTAACATGGTCGCTGGCCACCTGACCATTATGTACGGCCTGAAAGGCCCGAGCATCTCGATTGCGACCGCCTGTACGTCTGGCGTGCACAATATTGGTCACGCTGCCCGTATCATCGCGTACAACGACGCGGATGTGATGCTGGCCGGCGGTGCTGAAAAAGCCAGTACGCCACTGGGCGTGGGCGGTTTCGGCGCGGCGCGTGCGCTCTCTACCCGTAACGACAATCCGCAGGCGGCGAGCCGTCCGTGGGATAAAGATCGTGACGGTTTCGTGCTGGGCGACGGTGCCGGTATTGTGGTACTGGAAGAGTACGAACACGCGAAGAAACGCGGTGCGAAGATTTATGCGGAAATCGTCGGTTTCGGCATGAGCAGCGACGCTTACCACATGACATCTCCACCGGAAGACGGTTCAGGTGCAGCCGCAGCGATGGTCAACGCGCTGCGTGATGCGCAGCTGGACCCGGCGCAGATTGGCTATGTTAACGCGCACGGCACCTCAACGCCGGCCGGTGACAAAGCCGAAGCGCAGGCGGTGAAGTCGGTGTTTGGTGCGGCCGCGCACAGCGTAATGGTCAGCTCGACCAAATCGATGACCGGTCACCTGCTGGGTGCGGCGGGCGCGGTAGAAGCGATTTACTCGATTCTTGCGCTGCGCGACCAGGCGGTTCCGCCCACCATCAACCTCGACAATCCTGACGAAGGTTGCGATCTGGATTTCGTGCCGCATACGGCGCGCCAGGTCAGCGGACTGGAGTACACGCTGTGTAACTCCTTCGGTTTCGGCGGCACCAACGGCTCGCTGATCTTCCGCAAGGTTTAAGCGCTATCCAGCCGAACAGAGGCCCGCAATGCGGGCCTTTTTTATATTTTGTCACGCAGTGGCGTGGAATGTTACGCGCCACAGTGCTATTCAACGCTGACGCCAGCGGCAGAGGAGAAGCGCATGTGGATTAACGGAGTCGCGCAGGACACCCTTTCTGCCCGCGACCGCGCGGTGCAGTTTGGTGACGGCTGTTTCACCACGGCGGCAGTCAAAGAGGGCCGCATCCAGCTGCTGGAAGCGCACCTGCAGCGTCTGGATGAGGGCTGTCAGCGCCTGCTGATGGCCGCGCCGGAGCGCACGTTACTGGCGGAGGAGATGCGCTGCGCCGCAGCGGGTCAGCGCGAAGCGGTGCTCAAAGTGATCCTGACGCCCGGCGCGGGCGGACGCGGTTACAGCCGTGCTGGCTGCACCCAGCCGACGCGCATTATTGCGCTTGCGCCCTGGCCGCACCATTACGCCACGCTGCAGCAGCAGGGCGCGCGGCTGGTGACCAGCCCGGTGCGGCTGGCACAGAATCCGTTGCTGGCCGGCATCAAACACCTTAACCGGCTGGAGCAGGTGCTGATTCGCCAGCAGCTGGAAGGGTGCGATGCTGACGAAGCGCTGGTGCTTGACACCGCCGGGACGGTAGTGGAATGCTGTGCGGCCAATTTATTCTGGCGCAGCGGTGAAACCATTTTCACGCCGCGCCTGGCGCTGGCTGGCGTTGATGGCATCATGCGTCGTTATCTGCTGGCGCAGCTGGCGCAGGCCGGTCACGACTGCCAGCAGGTGGAGGCCAGCCGAACGGCGGTGTTAAGCGCCGATGAAGTGGTAATCTGTAACGCGCTGATGCCAGTATTACCTGTGCGGCAAATTGACGACGTCACCTTTTCCGCACGCACGCTGTACCAGCAACTGCTCGCCAGTTGCCAGACGATGGAAGCATCATGACCCGAATGAAAAAAATAGTTGCCGGCGCCGTAGTCATCGCTGGCCTGGCTGCCGCATTGAGCTGCTGGCAGATTAAACGCTTTGCCGCGACGCCATTAACCATTCACCAGGAAACCCTGTATACCCTGCCGGCCGGCAGCGGTCGCGTGGTGCTGGAAGCGCAGCTGGAGAGCCAGCACATCATTCCGCAAAGCATCTGGTTTGGCCCGTTGCTGAAGCTGGAGCCCGATCTGGCTAACTTCAAAGCCGGGACGTATCGCCTTGAGAACGGCATGACGGTGCGCCAGCTACTGCAGTTGCTGGCCAGCGGCAAAGAGGCGCAATTTCCGCTGCGCTTTGTCGAGGGTTCCCGGCTGAAAGAGTGGCTGGCTGAGCTGCGTAAAGCCCCATACCTCAAACACACGCTGCCGGATGATGAATTTGCCAGCGTTGCGGCCGCGCTTAAGCTTGATGTCAGCCAGCTGGAAGGCGGTTTCTATCCGGATACCTATCTGTATACTGCCAACACCAGCGATGTGGCACTGCTGGAGCGGGCGCACGCGCGCATGAACAAGCTGGTGGATGAGATCTGGCAGGGGCGGATGGCCAGTCTGCCGTATAAAACACCGCAGCAGATGGTCACCATGGCGTCGATTATCGAAAAAGAGACCGGCGTCAGCGAAGAGCGCGCGCGCGTTGCTTCGGTATTCATCAATCGCCTGCGCACCGGTATGAAACTGCAGACCGATCCCACGGTGATCTACGGCATGGGCGACAGCTATACCGGTACGCTGACGCGTAAGGATCTTGAGACCCCGACCGCGTACAATACCTATACCATCAGCGGCCTGCCGCCGGGACCGATTGCCATGCCGGGGCGCGCCTCGCTGGAAGCGGCGGCTCACCCCGAGAAGACCAATTACCTCTATTTCGTCGCGGATGGCAAAGGCGGTCACACCTTTACCACCAATCTGGCCAGTCATAATAAAGCCGTGCAGGTTTACCGGCTGGCGATGAAGGAAAAAAATGAAAAGTAAGTTTATCGTCATCGAAGGGCTGGAAGGCGCCGGCAAAACCACCGCGCGTGAGGCGGTGGTTGCGGTCCTGCATGAGCAGGGCATTGAAGACGTGGTCTTTACCCGTGAGCCGGGCGGCACGCCTTTAGCCGAACAGCTGCGCGTGCTGGTGAAACAGGGCATTGATGGCGAACAGGTGAGTGATAAAGCCGAGCTGCTGATGCTGTATGCCGCGCGGGTGCAGCTGGTAGAAAACGTCATTAAACCGGCGCTGGCACGCGGTGCCTGGGTGGTGGGCGATCGTCACGATCTTTCGTCGCAGGCGTATCAGGGCGGTGGCCGCGGGCTCGACACCCAGCTGATGACCACGCTGCGCGATGCGGTACTGGGCGATTTTCGTCCCGACCTGACGCTCTATCTCGACGTCACGCCGGAGATTGGCCTGCAGCGTGCCCGGGCGCGCGGCGAACTGGATCGCATTGAGCAGGAGTCGCTGAACTTTTTTACCCGCACCCGCGAACGCTATCAGGCGCTGGCCGCTGCCGATCCAACCATCAAAAGCATCGATGCGACACAGCCAATTGATAATGTGACAGCGTCACTTAAAGCCGTGCTGCGTCAGTGGCTGGCAGGTCAGGCGGCATGAACTGGTATCCGTGGCTGAACCAGCCGTACCGACAGATCATTGCCCGCCATCAGAGTGGACAGGCACATCATGCGCTGCTGATTCAGGCCATCGACGGCATGGGCGACGATGCGCTGGTGTGGGGCGTCAGCCGCTGGCTGATGTGTCAGCAGCCGCAGGGACTGAAAAGCTGCGGTCAGTGCCACGGCTGCCAGCTGATGCAGGCAAACACCCATCCGGACTGGTATCGGCTGGAAGCGGAAAAGGGGAAAGCCTCGCTCGGCATTGATGCGGTTCGCGACGTCAGTGAGAAGCTGTACCATTTTGCCCAGCAGGGTGGCGCGAAAATTGTCTGGCTGCCGGATGCGACGCAACTGACCGAAGCCGCCGCCAACGCGCTCCTGAAAACGCTGGAAGAGCCGCCCGCCAACTGCTGGTTTTTCCTCAGCGTGCGCGAGCCGTCGCGACTGCTGGCCACGCTGCGCAGCCGCTGTATGACGTGGCATCTGTCGCCGCCGGAAGAGACGCACAGCCTGCAATGGCTGCAGAAACAGCAGCCGCAGCCGGAAGCGATTCTGCGCGCGGCGCTGCGTCTGAGCAACGGGGCACCTGCTGCGGCGCTGGCCTTGTTACAGCCGGACCGCTGGCAGGCACGGCAAACGCTGTGCGACAGCCTGAACAGCGCACTGAGCGGCGATATTCTGCAGCTATTGCCGGCGCTCAACAGCGACGATGTGGCGGTTCGCCTCGGCTGGCTGCTTTCGCTGCTGGTGGATGCGATGAAAGTGCAGCAGGGCGCCAGCAACTGGCTGAGTAATGGCGATCGCCCGGACGTGGTGACGCAGCTGGCGCAGCAGTTCAGCAGCAGCGCGCTGAATGCCAGCGTGCAGCAGTGGCTGCAGTGTCGCGAGCAGCTGCTGCACGTAGCGGCGCTTAATCGTGAACTGATTCTGACCGACTGTCTGCTTGCCTGGGGACGTTTGCTGTCTCCCGCGACGGTCGGCTAAGAGTAAAAGAGAGATCTATGTTTATTGTTGATTCGCACTGCCATCTTGATGGCCTTGATTATGAAACCCAGCACCGCGATCTGGATGACGTGATTGCCAAAGCGGCGGCGCGGGATGTGAAATTCATGCTGGCGATTGCCACCACGCTGCCGGATTACTACAAAATCAAACAGCTGGTCGGCGATCGCGACAACATCGCGCTGGCCTGCGGCGTGCATCCGCTCAATCAGGAAACGCCGTATGACGTGGAAGAGTTTCGCCGTCTGGCGGCGGAAGAGCAGGTGATTGCACTGGGCGAAACCGGGCTGGATTATTTTTACCAGCAGGAGACCAAAGCGCAGCAGCAGGCCTCGTTCCGTGAGCACATCCGCACCGGCATTGCGCTGAACAAGCCGATTATTGTGCACACCCGCGATGCGCGCGAAGACACGCTGGCCATTCTGCGTGAAGAGCAGGTAGAGCGGTGCGGCGGCGTGCTGCACTGTTTCACGGAAGACAAAGAGACGGCGGCGCAGCTGCTGGATCTTGGGTTCTACATCTCCTTCTCCGGCATTGTGACCTTTCGCAACGCTGAACAGATCCGCGAAGCAGCGCGCTATGTACCGCTGAATCGCATTCTGGTTGAAACCGATTCACCCTATCTGGCACCAGTACCGCATCGCGGCAAAGAAAACCAGCCGGCCTTCACCCGCGACGTAGCTGAGTATATGGCCGTGGTGAAGGGCGTCGATCTTGCTACCCTGGCGGCCGCCACCACGGAAAACTTCTCCCGCCTGTTTAAGGTGCCGATGAGCCGACTCGGCGGCTAACGCGCTTTATTTCAAACTCTGTAATTAATCTGAAATCACTCATCTGCGCTGCGTGTTTCGCGGCGCAGGCAGTGATTTATTGCTGTTTATAGCAGCAAGTCAGTAAGAAATGACTGAAATTTCAGCGCTGTGTTTGGTGAAACGTGATAGCCGTCAAAGTAACGTGTCGTCATTTATTTTACCCTTCGTAATAAATCAAAAGACGCTCAGCGTCACCCCGGCTAAGGATCCTCCCCCTTTGCCATGCGCACTGCGCTAAAAAATGCACTCATACTCAGGAGCTTCTATGTTCAAGAACGCATTTGCGAACCTGCAAAAGGTAGGTAAATCGCTGATGTTGCCGGTATCGGTTCTGCCGATTGCCGGTATTTTGTTAGGTGTTGGTTCTGCTAACTTCAGCTGGCTGCCGGAAGTGGTTTCCCACGTGATGGCCGAAGCGGGTGGTTCAGTATTTGCTAACATGCCGCTGATCTTTGCGATCGGTGTGGCACTGGGCTTTACCAATAACGACGGCGTGTCGGCGCTGGCCGCCGTGGTCGCCTACGGCATTATGGTGAAAACCCTGGCTGTGGTCGCGCCGCTGGTGCTGCATCTGCCGGCAGCTGAGATCGAAGCCAAACACCTCGCCGATACCGGGGTGCTGGGCGGCATTATTGCCGGTTCGATTGCGGCCTACATGTTCAACCGTTTCTACCGCATCAAGCTGCCGGAATACCTCGGCTTCTTCGCCGGTAAGCGCTTTGTGCCGATCATTTCCGGTCTGACCGCGATTTTCACCGGTGTGGTGCTGTCCTTCATCTGGCCACCTATTGGTACCGCGATTCAGGACTTTTCGCAGTGGGCGGCCTATCAGAACCCGGTGGTGGCGTTCGGTATTTACGGTGTAGTTGAGCGTGCGCTGGTGCCGTTTGGTCTGCATCACATCTGGAACGTTCCTTTCCAGATGCAGATTGGTGAATTCACCAACGCGGCTGGTCAGGTCTTCCACGGTGACATTCCGCGCTACATGGCGGGTGACCCGACTGCCGGTAAACTGTCTGGCGGCTTCCTGTTCAAGATGTACGGTCTGCCGGCTGCGGCTATCGCCATCTGGCATTCTGCTAAACCTGAAAACCGCGCCAAAGTGGGCGGTATCATGATCTCCGCCGCGCTGACCTCGTTCCTGACCGGTATCACCGAGCCGATCGAGTTCTCGTTCATGTTCGTGGCACCGATCCTGTACGTGATCCACGCCATCCTGGCGGGCCTGGCGTTCCCAATCTGTATTCTGCTGGGCATGCGTGATGGCACCAGCTTCTCACACGGTCTGATCGACTTCATCGTGCTGAGCGGCAACAGCAGCAAAATCTGGCTGTTCCCGATTGTCGGTATCATCTACGGTCTGGTGTACTACACCGTGTTCCGCGTGCTGATCGCAAAACTGAATCTGAAAACCCCGGGTCGTGAAGATACGGCCATGGAGCAGAGCAGCGCGACCGGCAGTGAAATGGCGGGCAAGCTGGTCACGGCGTTCGGTGGTAAAGAGAACATCACTAACCTTGATGCCTGTATTACCCGTCTGCGCGTCAGCGTGGCGGACGTAGCGAAGGTGGATCAGGCTGAACTGAAAAACCTCGGCGCGCGTGGTGTGGTGGTGGCCGGTTCCGGTGTGCAGGCGATTTTCGGCACCAAGTCCGATAACCTGAAAACCGAGATGGATGATTATATCCGCAGTATGTAAGTGACATGACTTCAGGCCGGGCCGGTGCGGTGAAGCGGCGTCAGATCGTAAAGACGCCAACACCATCCCTGGGGCTCGGCCCGCGACATCCCTGTCGCGGGACGCTTTACTCCTCTGCCGCCGCTTCACCGCACTGCAACTTCGGTGCGACAAAACCCCTCATCCGAGGGGTTTTTTATTTTACTGCCGCCAGACACCGCCGGCCGCGCCGCGCCAGCGTGAAAAAGTGATGCAAAGGCAGCCATTTAATGAAGAAAAGTGGTCCTGAGGTTGAAAGAAACGGAATTCCTCACGCATACTGCCTGACTGAACTCAGGCTTAAGGAACTGCACCATGGCTGAAGAAACCATTTTCAGTAAAATCATTCGTCGCGAAATTCCCGCCGACGTGGTTTATCAGGACGAACTGGTCACCGCCTTCCGCGATATCGCGCCCAAAGCGCCTACCCACATACTGATTGTCCCCAATGTACTGATTCCGACCGCCAACGATGTACAGGCGGCGCATGAGCAGGCGCTGGGCCGCATGGTTACCGCCGCCGCAAAAATTGCCCGCGATGAAGGCATCGCCGAGGATGGCTATCGCCTGATCATCAACTGCAACCGTCACGGTGGGCAGGAGGTTTACCACATTCATATGCACCTGGTCGGCGGACAGCCGCTGGGCCCGATGCTGGCCATCTAACCTCAGGCGGACCTTGTGATGCGTCAATGGCTGAGCGGCTTGCTGTTGCTGACCCTGGTGGGCTGCAGCAGCGATAAGCCGATGATCAACACCTCCCAGTCGCTGGTGATGGAGTCTGCCGTACTGTCGGCGGGCATCATCACCGATGAGCCCGCGCTGACCAGCCGTGACGGCCAGCAGCGCGCCGCCAGCGTGCTGCAAAATCTGCGTGAAACGCCGGTCACCGTCCACTATCGTTTCTACTGGTACGATGACAAAGGGCTGGAGATTGAGCCGCAGGAGCCGGCGCAGACTCAAACCGTACCGGCGCACGGCAGCGTAGAAGTGGCCTCGCAAATGGGTAACCCGACCGCCAGCAAGGTGCGTCTCTATCTTTATCTTTGAGGAGTAACCTGTGATTCGCAGTGTACAACGTTCCGGCGCGCTACTGTTTGCGCTGATGCTCACCGGTTGTGTGGTGAAACAACAAACCCCGGCGCCGGTTGAACCGACGCAGCCGACCACGCCAACCCAGCCAGAACAACCGCCCGCGCAGCCAGTGCCGCCGCCGCAAACTGTGCCGCAGCCGCCGAAGCTGAAAACCATCAACTGGAACGCCAGCGTCCAGCCGTTAGTCGCCAATATGGTGCAGTCGGCGGGCGTCAATCCGGGCAGCGTGCTGCTGGTGGATCGCATCAAAAACAGCACCAACGGCTCGCTGCAAACGGAAAAAGCCACGGCAGCGATTGAGAACGCGCTGGCCAATAACGGCAAGTTCAGCCTGGTCTCAAACGATCAGCTCAATCAGGCGAAGCAAACGCTCGGCCTGTCGCCAGAGGATAGCCTCAACTCGCGCAGCAAAGCGATTGGCCTGGCGCGCATCGTCAACGCGCAGTATGTGCTGTACAGCAACGCGCAGGGCGATGTGAAAGCCCCTGCGCTGCAGATGCAGCTGATGCTGGTGCAGACCGGCGAAATCATCTGGTCGGGCAACGGCGTTGCACAACCCTGATCCCCGGCTGCAGCATCTGGTTCAGCAACAATGGCCGACGGCGCAAGCTGCCGGTCATTTTTTCGCGCTGCCAGGACTGAGCGGTAACAGCGTGCAGGTACGCAGCGATCAGGGCGATCTGCTGGCGCGCCGGACGCCGCCACAGCCCATCCCGTTTGTCGATCGTCAGCGCGAATACCGCATCCTGCGTCAGTTGCGTACTACGGCGCTGGCGCCGCAGCCGCTGACGTGGCAGGCGCCGTGGCTGCTGCAGCGCTGGCTGCCGGGCGAGGTGCTGTCGCCGGATCAGTTCAGCGCGCAGCGCGCAGCGGTGCTGACGCTGCTGCTGCGCCTGCATCACCAGCCGCTGACCGGTTATCGCTTACGGCTGGCACCGCTGCTGCAGCGCTACTGGCAGCTATGTCAGCAGCGGCACTGGCGCTGGCAGCGGCGCTTAAACCAGTTGCTGCAGCGCGGCGAACCGTCGCCGCTGCGGCTGGCACCGCTGCACATGGACGTCCACCCTGGCAATCTGATTGCCACACCGGATGGCCTGCGTTTAATTGACTGGGAATATGCTGCGGATGGCGATGTGGCGCTGGAGCTGGCCGCTGTCGGCGCGGTGGATGGCGCTGAACACGATTACTGGATAACCGACTATGCCGCCGAGGCGCGGCTGTCGGCAATGGCGCTGCGGCGTCAAAGCCGGCGCTGGCAGCCTTGGCTGCAGCTGCTGATGGCCAGCTGGTATCAGCTGCGCGCCGAGCAGAGCCACGACCAAACATTGCAACGGCTGGCGCAGGCCAGCTGGCAGGATCTTTAATTCAGGAACCGAAACATGACGATGACAACGCCCGGACCGCTGATGCTGGACGTCGAAGGCTACGAGCTGGACGCCGAAGAGCGCGAAATTCTGCAACATCCGCTGACAGGCGGACTGATCCTGTTCGCCCGCAACTTCCATGATGTTGCGCAGCTGGCGGAGCTGGTACGCCAGATTCGCGCGGCGTCGCGCAACCGGCTGCTGGTGGCGGTCGATCAGGAAGGCGGACGCGTGCAGCGCTTCCGCGACGGTTTTACCCAGTTGCCGGCGATGCAATCGTTCGCCGCGCTGCACGACATGACACGCGCTGGCGAGCTGGCGCAGCAGGCCGGCTGGCAAATGGCGGCCGAAATGATCGCCATGGACATCGATATCAGCTTTGCGCCGGTGCTGGACATCGGCCACATCAGCGCGGCCATCGGCGATCGCGCTTTCCACGCCGATCCGGCGATTGCGCTGCAGATGGCGCGCCAGTTTATCCACGGCATGCACGAAGCCGGCATGAAAACCACCGGCAAGCACTTCCCGGGCCACGGCGCGGTCAGCGCGGATTCGCACAAAGAGACACCGCGCGACACGCGCGATGCGGCCACGCTGCGCCAGCACGACATGGCAATCTTCCAGCAGCTGATTGATGAGCAGCTGCTGGATGCGGTGATGCCCGCGCATATTATCTATACTGAAGTGGACCCGCTGCCAGCCAGTGGTTCGCCTTACTGGCTGCAAACGGTGCTGCGGCAGGAGCTGGGCTTCAACGGGGTGATCTTCTCAGACGATCTGTCGATGGAGGGCGCGGCGGTGATGGGCAGCTACGCGGAACGGGCTCAGCAGTCGCTGAATGCCGGCTGCGATATGATCCTGGTGTGCAATCAGCGTGCTGGCGCGGTGAGCGTGCTGGATAATTTGACGCCGATCCAGGCGACGCGCGTCACGCAGTTATACCATCAGGGACGTTTTGACCGTCAGAGTTTGCAGGCCAGCGAGCGCTGGCGGCAAAATCACCGTCAGCTCAGTGACCTGCAGGATCGCTGGCTGGCGCACAAAGCGTCGGGCAGATAATCGCCGCTGCCCGGATCTCACTCCACGCTGAGGATAATCATGATCATCTATCTGCACGGTTTTGATTCCAACAGTCCGGGCAACCATGAAAAGGTGCTGCAGCTGCAGTTTATTGACCCGGACGTCAGACTTATTAGCTACAGCACCCGCCATCCGAAACACGATATGCAGTTTCTGCTGAAAGAGTGCGACAAACTGCTCCAGCAGGGCAGCGATGCGCATCCGTTGATTTGTGGCGTCGGCCTGGGCGGCTACTGGGCAGAACGCATCGGCTTCCTTTGCGGCATGCGCCAGGTGATATTCAATCCCAACCTGTTTCCCGATGAAAACATGGAAGGCAAGATCGACCGGCCGGAAGAGTATCTTGATATCGCCACCAAATGCGTCAGCAACTTCCGTGAAAAGAACCGCGACCGCTGCCTGACCATTTTGTCACGTCACGATGAAGCGCTGGATAATCAGCGCAGCGCGGCCGCATTGCACCCGTACTATGAGATCGTGTGGGACGAGGAGGCCAGCCACAAATTCAAAAATATTGCCCCGCATCTGCAACGCATCAAAGCGTTCAAAACCCTTGCCTGAGTGCTGGTGCGCCGTGTGATGCGGCGCACAAAACGTGTAACATTCTGATAATGCAGTGCAAAGATTGATGTACATCAATTTTCTTATGTCCGGATGATTATGCCGTGCTATTCTGCCCTCAGCTCGCGATTAAATGTCGCCAACCCTATGTTTATTAAGGTTTTATATAACCATTAATTAACTTTTGGTTTACAACTTTGAGGGGGTCTTCATTGACTACAAGCATGGAAAAAATCGTCATCGTCGGTGGCGGTGCCGGAGGGCTGGAGCTGGCAACGCAGCTCGGCCATAAACTCGGCCGCAAAAAAAAGGCGGAGATCATCCTGGTCGATCGTAACCACAGCCATCTGTGGAAACCGCTGCTGCATGAAGTGGCGACCGGTTCGATGGATGAAGGTATTGATGCGCTCAGCTATCTGGCGCATGCGCGCAACCACGGTTTCCAGTTCCAGCTGGGTTCGCTGACGCAAATTAATCGCGACACTAAAACCATTGAACTGGCTGAGATCCGCGACGCGGAGGGTGGGCTGCTGGTACCGCAGCGCGAACTGGCGTATGACCGTCTGGTGATGGCGCTGGGCAGCACCTCGAACGATTTCGGCACGCCAGGCGTGAAAGATCACTGCATCTTCCTCGACAACCCGCATCAGGCGCGTCGGTTCCACAATGAGATGCTCAACCTGTTCCTGCGCTTCTCTGCCAGCGAAGGGCAGCTGCAGAAAGTTAATATCGCCATTGTCGGCGGCGGCGCGACCGGCGTCGAGCTGTCGGCAGAACTGTATAACGCAGTGAAACAGCTGCACAGCTACGGCTATAAAGGTCTCGACAGCAGCGCGCTCAACGTTACGCTGGTGGAAGCCGGCGAGCGTATTCTGCCTGCGTTGCCACCGCGCATCTCCGCAGCGGCGCACCAGGAGCTGAGCAAGCTTGGCGTGCGCGTACTGACGCAAACCATGGTCACCAGCGCAGCAGCCAACGGTCTGAATACCAAAGGGGGCGAATTCATCGAAGCCGATCTGATGGTGTGGGCGGCCGGTATTAAAGCGCCAGACTTCATGAAAGAGATTGGCGGGCTGGAGACCAACCGCATTAATCAGCTGGTGGTCAAAGAGACGCTGCAGACCACGCTGGACGACGATATTTACGCCATCGGCGACTGCGCATCCTGCGCGCTGCCGGGCGGCGGATTCGTGCCGCCGCGCGCGCAGTCGGCGCACCAGATGGCGTCGCGTGCGCTGGACAACATTCTCGCCCAGCGCAAAGGCAAGCCGCTCAAAGCCTACGTGTATAAAGATCACGGCTCGCTGGTGTCGCTGTCCCGCTTCAGTACCGTCGGCAGCCTGATGGGGAACCTGATGCGCGGTTCGATGATGGTGGAAGGGCGTATTGCGCGTTTTGTCTACATCTCCTTGTACCGTATGCACCAGATTGCGCTCCATGGATACTTCAAGACCGGTCTGATGATGCTGGTCGGCAGCCTCAACCGCGTGCTGCGTCCGCGTCTCAAACTGCATTAATCGCTGGCGGGCGGTCACCCCCGCCCGCTGCGTGCCCGGCTGCCGTAACCGGCTGATTGCCGTTCATTCAGCGCCAGGTTACGGTGCAATGACACTGCCGCTCAGAACTCTCCTAAAAGCTGGTCCTGCTGGCTTTCCGCTGCGTTTCCTCCATTAATCTGATGTTGCATTTTCGGACCATCTGTAAAACTTATGCCAACGAACACGGCGCGGCGCGCACGCCGGTTATGCCTCGGTAACCCGGGATCGGGTTGCGGCAGGAATGCGCGGTAACAACTTCAGGAGGACATTCCTGTGAATAAATCAATGTTAGCGGGTATTGGAATCGGCGTAGCAGCAGCGTTGGGCGTGGCCGCCGTCGCCAGCATGGATGTGTTTGATCGTGGCCCGCAGTATGCTCAGGTGCTTTCGGCAACGCCAATCAAAGAGAGCATCAAGCAGCCGCGTCAGGAGTGCCGCAACGTTACCCTCACGCACCGTCGTCCGGTGCAGGATGAGAACCGCATCGCCGGTTCCGTACTGGGTGCCGTGGCCGGTGGGGTGATTGGTCACCAGTTCGGCGGTGGCCGCGGCCGGGATATCGCGACCGTAGCCGGTGCGCTGGCAGGCGGCTACGGCGGTAACCAGGTACAGGGTGCGCTGCAGGATCGTGACACTTACACCACCAGCGAGCAGCGCTGCAAAACCGTGTACGATAAACAGGAAAAAATGCTGGGTTATGACGTGACCTATAAAATAGGCGACCAGCAGGGCAAAATCCGCATGGAGAATGACCCTGGCACCCGCATCCCGCTCGACCGTAATGGTCAGCTGATCCTGAATTCGAATCAGGCCTGATTGGGCAAAGCTACTTCACAGCAGCAGTAACAAAAAAAGCGCCGCAAGGCGCTTTTTTTATGCTCAGGCTCCCGCACCGTACGCAGCAGCGCGTCGCATAGCGCTGCTGCGTAACGGCTGGGCGATCAAACCCGGTTCTTCGCCAGCTCGGCGACGAAATTCTGCACCCATTCCATGCGCGTTTTGCGTTCGCTCAGATCGCGGGTGAATTTCAGTCGCGTCGGACCATCCAGCTTCCACTGCTTGGCATCTTTCTGCAGCAGGCCGATCAGCCAGCCGGGATCGACCTGATTCTGCGGCGCGAACTCAAAAAAGCCGCCTTTTTCGCTGGCTTCGATTTTACGCAGCCCCAGCTGGCGCGCCACCAGACGCAGCGCGGCGATGTCCAGCAGGTTACGCGCGGCGTCGGGCAGCTTGCCGAAGCGGTCAATCATCTCAATTTTCAGCTCAGCCAGCTCCTGTTCATCGGCCGCACTGGCGATGCGTTTATACAGCGACAGGCGCGTATTGACGTCCGGAATAAAATCATCCGGCAACAGGGCAGGCATGCGCAGCTCAATCTCGGTCTGATTGCTGGTGAGATCTTCCAGCGACGGTTCACGTCCGGCCTTCAGCGCATCCACCGCGTTTTCCAGCAGCTCCATGTAGAGCGTGAAACCAATGGTCTCCATCTGACCGCTCTGATCTTCACCCAGCAGTTCACCGGCACCGCGAATCTCCAGATCGTGCGTCGCCAGCGCAAAGCCAGCGCCCAGATCCTCCAGCGAGGCAATCGCTTCCAGTCGCTTCTGGGCATCGGTGGTCATCGCTTTCGGGTGCGGTGTCAGCAGCCAGGCATAGGCCTGATGATGCGAACGGCCGACGCGGCCACGCAGCTGATGCAGCTGCGCCAGACCGAAATGGTCGGCGCGCTCAATGATGATGGTATTGGCGCTCGGCACATCGATCCCGGTTTCGATGATGGTGGTGCACACCAGCACGTTGAAACGCTGGTGGTGGAAATCGTTCATCACCCGTTCCAGATCGCGCTCACGCATCTGACCGTGGCCGATGGCGATGCGCGCTTCCGGCACCAGCTCGGCCAGCCGCTGCGCTGCTTTCTCGATGTTCTCGACGTCGTTGTAGAGATAGTAAACCTGGCCGCCGCGCAGCACTTCACGCAGGATCGCTTCGCGCACCACCAGGCTGTCATACTCGCGCACGAAGGTTTTCACCGCCAGACGGCGCGCCGGTGGCGTGGCGATAATCGACAGATCGCGCATGCCGCTCATCGCCATGTTCAGGGTGCGCGGAATCGGCGTTGCGGTGAGCGTCAGAATATCGACGTCAGCGCGCATCGCTTTAATGCGCTCTTTGTGACGCACGCCGAAACGGTGCTCTTCATCGACGATCAGCAAACCGAGATCGCGCCACTTCAAATCGCTCATCAGCAGCTTGTGGGTGCCGATCAGAATATCAATTTTGCCCTCGCTGGCCTGTTCCAGCACCTGCGCCTGCTCTTTGGCGCTGCGGAAGCGCGACAGCATTTCAATGCGCACCGGCCAGTTGGCGAAGCGGTCGCGGAAGTTATCGTAATGCTGCTGCGCCAGCAGGGTAGTTGGCACCAGCACCGCCACCTGTTTGCCGTTCTCCACCGCAAGGAAGGCAGCCCGCATCGCCACTTCGGTTTTACCAAAGCCAACATCGCCGCACACCAGGCGGTCCATGGCCAGCGGCTGGCACATATCGCTGAGCACGGCGTTAATTGCCTGCGCCTGATCCGGCGTGGTTTCAAACGGAAAACCTTCGCAGAACAGCTGATACTGCTCGCGGTCGTGCTTAAAGGCAAAGCCGGCCTTGGCCGCGCGCTGGGCGTAGATGTCCAGCAGTTCAGCGGCCACGTCACGCACTTTCTCCGCCGCTTTCTGCCGCGCGCGTGACCAGGCATCGCTGCCCAGTTTGTGCAGCGGCGCATTTTCATCGGCGCCGCCGGCGTAACGGCTGATCAGATGCAACGATGACACCGGAACGTAAAGTTTGGCATCGCCGGCATAGGAGAGCATCAGATACTCGGCCACGATACCGCCGGCTTCCAGCGTGGTCAGGCCGATGTAGCGGCCCACACCGTGTTCAAGATGCACCACCGGCTGGCCCGGGTGCAGCTCGGCGAGGTTACGAATCAGTACATCCGGATTGATGGTGCGGCGATTGTCCTGACGCCGCCGGCTGACGCGCTCGCCGAGCAGATCGCTTTCGCAAATCAGCGCGCGCTGGCGCTGGGTGTCGATAAAACCGCGCTCGCTAGCGCCAATCATCAGGCTGTACGGCTGCTCATCGGCCTGCTCGAAGCGATCAATCGGCTGCGGGCGCAGTTTGATGCGGGACAGCAGCTCCTGCAGGCTCTCGCGGCGACCTTCGCTTTCTACCGAGAAAATCACCTGACCGGTAAACTGTTCGAGGAACTGACGCAGCAGATCGAGCGGCGCTTTGGCCTGCGCCTGCACCGTCAGCTCCGGCAATGGCTGATAGCCCAGATTACTGTTCGCGGCTTTCTCCGGCAGCGTTTCAGCGCTGAGCTGCATGCGCGGCCAGTTTTTCAGCTCGCTCAGCAGCGCATCCGGGCGCAGCCACAGCGTGGCCGGTTCCAGCAGCGGGCGCATAGGATCGATGCGACGATTTTCATAGCGTGCGTTAGCATCCTGCCAGAAACGTTCAGCGCTGGCGTGCAGATCGCCGCTGTTCAGCACCAGCGTGCTGGCGGGCAGATAGCTAAACAGGGTAGGCAGTTCCTGCTCGAAAAACAGCGGCTGCCAGTACTCAATCCCGGCCGGCAGCGTGCCTTTGCTCACCTGCTGATAGACGTGCTCGGGTTCGCGCCGCACGTCGAAGGTTTCACGCCAGCGGCTGCGGAACAGCTCAATGGCCGCTTTGTCGGTGGGAAATTCATGCGCCGGCAGCAGGTTGATGGCGCTCACCGCCTCCAGCGTGCGCTGTGAGTCGACGTCAAACAGGCGCAGACTATCGATCTCATCATCAAAGAAATCGATGCGGTAAGGCTGATCGCTGCCCATCGGGAACAGGTCGAGCAGCGCGCCGCGCGTCGCGTACTCGCCATGCTCCATCACCTGATCGACATGGCGATAACCGGCCTGCTCCAGCTGGTCGCGCAGGGCATCGCGCGACAGTTTCTGGCCCTGCTGCATCACCAGCGCATGGCCGTGCAGGAAGCTGTGCGGGCAAACGCGCTGCATCAGCGTATTGACCGGCAGAATCAGCATGCCGCGCGTCAGGGTGGGCAGCTGGTACAGCGTAGAAAGACGGGCGGAAATAATGTCCTGATGGGGCGAGAAGCTGTCGTAGGGCAGTGTTTCCCAGTCAGCAAGGTTGGTGACCGGCAGATCGGTAAACTGCCTGATCTCCTCCTGCAGCCGCAGGGCCGATTGCATATCCGGGGTGATCATTAACACCGGACCGCTGTGGCGTTCGGTGATGCTGGCACACTCAACCGCCTGCGCGGCGCCGACCAGCTGACCGAGCTGACGATGGTCGCCTGCTTTAGCAGGCAGGGTATAACGACGCTGTTCCGACATAAGGTCCGACATTCTCTCCTCAGTTTCCAGGGCGTCATCATTCCACATTCCGCCGTGAGGATCATCTCTCCTTTCTGAGTTTATGTCAGGGTGCATGAATGCGCACCTTACCTCAGCGGCACCCTGAAGGGCCGCCAGTATGGCCAGTTGCCAGGTCGTCATTGATGGCGACCTGGCCGCGTCACGTTATTTACTGGATTGCTGTGTGTAGTGCATGCGTGGACGATCCACATTGGCCCATGACAGCTCGCGCTCGACATGGTAGCTGTTGTTGCCATCGTCCCACTTCACATAATAACCGGTTAGCGCGTCTCCCTGCTCAAAGACATTGACCACTTCGCCTTTGATCTCGCCAGATTTATGTTTAACGATACTGCCTTTAGGAAACCTGCTCATGGTAAGAACCTCCGTACTGCGCTTACTGTGATGCGAAAACCGGTACTGCAAGCTAAGTCTAACCCACCTGCTGACGAATAATCGTACTAATAGCGTCACTATTTTGTCGTAATTTTGTGCATTGTCGCGCAGGAGGACGCATTTTGACGCAACTTTGCAACTGACTCAGCGGGTTAGAGGTTTCATAAAGCAGACGGCTCCTTTATCATCGCTCTACTTAATTTTGAGCAACGGCCAAGACGGATCTCATGTATCAACCAGTCGCGTTATTCATCGGTTTGCGCTACATGCGTGGACGTGCTTCAGACCGTTTCGGTCGTTTCGTCTCCTGGCTCTCGACTATTGGTATCACGCTCGGCGTACTGGCACTGGTGACGGTGCTGTCGGTGATGAACGGCTTTGAGCGCGAGCTGGAAGGCAACATTCTCGGCCTGATGCCGCAGGCGCTGGTGACCAGCGACACCGGCAGCATCAATCCGCAGCAGATGCGCGCGCAGGATCTCAAACTGCAGGGCGTGACGCGGATCGCGCCGCTGACCACCGCCGATGTGGTGTTGCAGAGTGCGCGCAACGTGTCGGTGGGCGTGATGCTGGGCATCAATCCCGACGAACAGGATCCGCTGACGCCTTATCTGGTCAACACCCAGCAGAGCGTGCTGCAGCCGGGGCAGTATAAGGTCATTCTCGGTGAACTGCTGGCCTCGCAGCTGGGCGTGAAGCGCGGCGATCAGCTGCGCCTGATGGTGCCATCGGTCAGTCAGTTTACCCCAGTGGGGCGCGTGCCGAGCCAGCGCATCTTTACCGTTGCCGGTACCTACGCAGCCAATAGCGAAGTCGATGGCTATCAGATTCTGGTGAACCAGCAGGATGCCTCGCGCGTGATGCGCTATCCGCTCGGCAACATTACCGGCTGGCGCCTGTGGCTGGATAAGCCGCTGAATGTCGATGCGCTCAGCCAGCAGCCGCTGCCGCAGGGGCTGACGTGGAAAGACTGGCGCGAACGCAAGGGCGACTTGTTCCAGGCGGTGCGCATGGAGAAAAACATGATGGGGCTGCTGCTCAGCCTGATCATTGCCGTGGCCGCCTTCAATATCATTACCTCGCTGGGCCTGCTGATCATGGAGAAGCAGGCGGAAGTGGCGATCCTGCAAACCCAGGGCTTAACGCGGCGGCAAATCGTCGCGGTATTTATGGTGCAGGGCGCCAGCGCCGGTATTATCGGCGCGCTGCTCGGTACGCTGCTGGGCGTGCTGCTGGCCAGCCAGCTCAACAATTTAATGCCGGTGATCGGCCTGTTCCTTGATGGCGCCGCGCTGCCGGTGGATATCAATGTCTGGCAGGTGATCACCATTGCGCTGGTCTCGATGGCCGTGGCGCTGCTGTCTACCCTCTATCCGTCATGGCGCGCTGCCGCCGTTCAACCCGCTGAGGCTTTACGTTATGAGTAATACCCCTTTGTTGCAGTGTCGTGACCTGTGCAAACGCTATCAGGAAGGCAGCGTGCAGACCGATGTGCTGCGCAATGTGGCTTTTAGCCTGCAGCCGGGCGAACTGACGGCCATCGTCGGCAGCTCCGGCTCCGGCAAAAGTACCTTACTGCACCTGCTGGGCGGGCTGGATGCGCCGACCTCCGGTGACGTGGTATTTGACGGGAAATCGCTCAACGCCATGTCGTCGGCGGCCAAAGCAGAGCTGCGCAACCGGGAACTCGGCTTCATTTATCAGTTTCACCATTTGCTGCCGGACTTCAGTGCGCTGGAGAACGTAGCCATGCCGCTGCTGATTGGCAAAACCGGCAAAGCCGAAGCGGAAGCGCGCGCACGCGAGATGCTGGCGGCGGTTGGCCTGGAAAAGCGCGCGGCGCACCGGCCTTCTGAGCTGTCGGGCGGTGAACGTCAGCGCGTAGCGATCGCCAGAGCGCTGGTGAACCGGCCGCGGCTGGTGATGGCCGATGAGCCCACCGGTAACCTCGATGCGCGCAACGCGGACGCCATTTTTGAACTGCTCGGCGAGCTCAACGTGCAGCAGGGCACCGCGTTTCTGGTGGTGACGCATGACCTCAACCTGGCGAAGCGCCTGAGCCGGCAGATGGAAATGCGCGACGGCCAGCTGAGCGATCACCTGACGCTGGGAGCGATCTGATGGCGTCCTCTTTATCCCTGCTGCTCGGGCTGCGCTTCAGCCGCGGCCGGCGGCGCGGCGGCATGGTGTCGCTGATCTCCATCATATCGACCATCGGCATTGCGCTTGGCGTGGCGGTGCTGATCATCGGGCTGAGCGCGATGAACGGTTTCGAGCGGGAGCTCAACAACCGTATTCTGGCCGTGGTGCCGCACGGCGAAATTGAGGCGGTTAACCAGCCATTTCGCAACTGGCAGCCGATGATTGCGCCCATCGAACAGGTGCCGGGCATCGCCGCGGCGGCACCTTACGTTAACTTTACCGGATTGATTGAGAGCGGTGCGAAGCTGCAGGCGCTGCAGGTGAAGGGCGTTGATCCGCAGCAGGAGCCGCGACTCAGCGCGCTGCCGCGTTTTGTCAGCGGCGATGCCTGGTCGCAGTTCAGCGCCGGCAGGCAGCAGATTATTCTGGGCGGCGGCATCGCCAAATCGCTCAACGTGAAGCAGGGCGACTGGATAACCATCATGATTCCGAATAATGATGGCGAGAACAAACTGCTGCAGCCAAAACGCATTCGTCTGCAGGTGAGCGGTATTCTGCAGCTGAGCGGCATGCTGGATCACAGTCTGGCGCTGGTGCCGCTGGCCGATGCGCAAAAGTATCTGGATCTGGGCGACAGCGTCAGCGGCATTGCGCTGAAGATGAGCGATCCGTTCCAGGCACAGAAGCTGGTGCGCGATGCCGGCGAAGCCACTCACTCCTATGTCACCATCCGCAGCTGGATTGGCACTTACGGCTACATGTATCGTGATATCCAGATGATTCGCGCCATTATGTATCTGGCGATGGTGCTGGTGATTGGCGTGGCCTGCTTTAATATCGTGTCGACGCTGGTGATGGCGGTGAAGGACAAGAGCAGCGATATCGCCGTGCTGCGCACGCTGGGCGCGAAAGACGGCCTGATTCGTGCCATCTTTATCTGGTATGGCCTGCTGGCCGGGCTGCTGGGCAGCGTCAGCGGTGTGGTGGTCGGCGTGCTGGTGGCGCTCAATCTGACGCCGGTGATGCGCGTAGTGGAGCACCTTACCGGGCATCAGCTGCTGGCGGGCGATATCTACTTTATCGACTTTCTGCCGTCCGAGCTGCACTGGCTGGATGTGGCCATCGTGCTGGCAACGGCGATTGGCCTGAGCCTGATTGCCAGCTGGTATCCGGCGCGGCGCGCCAGCCGCATCGATCCTGCCCGCGTGCTGAGCGGTCAGTAAAGACAAAACACGCAGCCGCCTTCGCGGCTGCGCACATTTTCAGCGTCTGCGGCATGCAGCCGTCATACCCAGCCGCTATTATCGGGTCTGAGTAACCCGGAAAACACCCGCAGCGCGGCGTTCAGCGCCGCAGATTAAGGAGCCTTTATGCGCCAACCGCGCCGCCGCCTTCGACTCGCCCGCTACAAAAAGAATCGCCGCAAAGTGCATCAGCGCTTTCGCCAGCGCATCTTTGAGCGCGATCGTCAGGTCGAACTTGCCGCCCATCCGCAGCCGCACGTGGTGGTGCTGACCGGTGCCGGAATTTCGGCAGAATCCGGCATTCGCACCTTCCGCGCGGAAGATGGCCTGTGGGAAGAGCATCGCGTGGAAGATGTGGCGACGCCCGAAGGCTTTCGCCGCGATCCGGCGCTGGTGCAGGAGTTCTACAACGCGCGCCGGCGTCAGCTGCAGCAGCCAGAGATCCAGCCTAACGCGGCGCACAAAGCGCTGGCCGAACTGGAGCAGGTGCTGGGCGATAATTTCCTGCTGGTTACGCAGAACATCGATAACCTGCACGAGCGCGCCGGCAGCCAGCGCGTGCTGCATATGCACGGTGAGTTACTGAAGGTGCGCTGTGAGCATAGCGGTCAGGTGCTGGCGTGGACGGAGGACGTCGGTCCGGACGATCGCTGTACCTGCTGCCAGTTCCCGTCGCGGCTGCGTCCGCACGTGGTGTGGTTTGGTGAAATGCCGCTCGGCATGGAGGAGATTTATCAGGCGCTGGAACAGGCCGATCTGTTTATTGCCATTGGTACCTCAGGCCACGTCTATCCGGCGGCAGGCTTTGTGCACGAGGCGAAACTGCAGGGGGCGCACACCGTGGAGCTGAATCTGGCCCCCAGTCAGGTCGGTAACGAATTCGCTGAAGCGCATTACGGCTTAGCCAGCGAAGTGGTGCCCGAATTCGTGCATACTTTTTTGCGCGGCTTGTATAAATAGTCAGCGTGCTGCGCGTTTCCCCTCATCCCGGCCTTCTCCCGGCGGGAGAAGGGGAAAAACGCGCCCGACTGAAACTCAGGCTAAATCCAGTGCGATCTTTCCCACAGGCCGAATCCAGCATGAATGAACCCTCTCCCTCTGGGAGAGGGCAGGGTGAGGGCCAGGCCGCACAATCTCCCACCTCAGAACCTCACCGTCCCGCTTTCAGCTTCTGGAACAGCGTTTCGTACTGCACGCTGGCGGCACCGACATCGTTCTGCCACTCGCCGTTTTGGATCACTTCAGCCGGCGGATAGAGTGACGGATCGCTGGCCACCTCGGGCGGCAGCAGCTTTCTTGCCGCCAGGTTGGGCGTCGGATAACCGATGGTTTCCGCCACTTTAGCCGCCACATCCGGGCGCAGCAGGAAGTTAATCAGCTTCAGCGCGCCCGCTTTATTTTTCGCATTCGCCGGGATCGCCAGGTTATCCATCCAGAAAATCCCGCCCTCTTTCGGCCAGATAATCTGCAGCGGCGTGCCAGCCTGGCGCGCCACCCAGGCGGAGCCATTCCAGATCATGCCGACGTTGACTTCGCCTTCCATAAACGGATTACCGGGATTATCCGAGTTGAACGCCAGCACGTTCGGCATCAGCTTTTTCAGCTCTTCATAGGCGGCTTCAATCTGTTTTGGATCCTGCGTATTACCGGAGTAGCCGAGCTTGCGCAGCGCCATCTGGAACACTTCACGCGCATCATCGGTCAGCAGCAGGCTCTGCTTATACTGAGGTTTCCACAGATCGGCCCATTGGGTCAGGGTTTTTGGATCCACCTCGTCGGTATTCACGCCAATGGCGGTTGCGCCCCAGATATAGGGAATGGAATAGTCGTTGTTCGGATCAAACGGCTTGTTCAGCAGGTCGGGATCGAGGTTGCGGAAGTTGCTCAGCTGTGACTTGTCGATCTTCTGCAGCATGCCCTCGTTGCGCATTTTGGCGATGAAGTAGGTCGACGGCACCACCAGATCGTAAGCGCCTGCTTTCCAGGTTTTCAGCTTGGCGTACATGCTTTCATTGGATTCATAGGTGGAATAAATCACTTTGATGCCGGTCTCTTTGGTGAACTGCTCCAGCAGCCCGGGCGGCACATATTCGGTCCAGTTATAGAAGTAAAGCGTGTTGTTGTCATCCGCCTGAGCGCTTTGCATACCCAGTGCCAGCGCCCCAGCCGCCAGCCAGTGAGACCATTTTTTCATCGGTTATCCTCTATTTGGTTTTATCACGCAGCAACAGCTGACTGGCTGCCACCAGCAGCAGCGACAGCAGCATCAAAATGGTAGCCAGCGCGTTCACCTCCGGCGACACGCCCACTTTCACCATGGAATAAATTTTCAGCGGCAAAATTTCGAAGCCGGGACCGGTGACAAATGACGACACCACCACATCATCCATCGACAGGGTGAAACTCAGCAGCCAGCCCGCGGCTACTGCCGGCAGCGCCAGCGGCAGCAAAATCTTGCGCAGAATAGTCACTTCGCTGGCGCCGAGATCTTTTGCCGCCTCCAGCATGCGCACGTCAAAGCCTTTCAGGCGCGAATAGACGGTAATCACCACAAACGGCAGGCAGAAAGTGATGTGGGAAAACAGCAGCGACCAGAAGCCGAGCGAAATCCCCAGCAGCATAAACAGCACCAGCAGCGAAATCGCCATTACGATATCCGGCGACATCATCACCACAAATAGCATACCGCTGACAAACGGCTTGCCGCGAAAACGATAGCGGTACAGCGCCACGGCGGTGAGCGAGCCGATCAGCGTCGCGCAGCTGGCCGACAGCACGCCCATGATCAGCGAATGCTGCGCCGCCTGAATCAGGCTGTCGTTATTGACCAGCAGGCGATACCACTGGGTGCTGAAGCCCTGCCAGTTGATGCCGAAGCGCGAGGCATTGAAGGAGTTGACGATCAGGATGATGATCGGAATGTAGAACCAGGCATAAATCACGGCCATGAAGCCGTGGCGTAATCCGCGCGCCATCATTGCAACGCCGCCTTGTGATTCAGCAGACGCGCTGCGCGCCAGTAAACCAGCAGCATCAGCCCCATCAGCAGCGTCATGACAATGCTGGTGGCGGCGCCGAACGGCCAGTCACGAATATTGAGGAACTGGCTTTTGATTACGTTACCGATCAACAGGTTCTTTGCCCCGCCCATTAAATCCGCTACGTAGAACAACCCCATCGCCGGGATAAATACCAGTAGCGCGCCGGCAACGATACCGGGTAGGGTCAGCGGCAAAATGATACGGATGAAGGTCTGTAGCCTGCTGGCGCCAAGATCGCGCGCCGCTTCCAGGCAGGATTTGTCCAGCTTCTCAAGGCTGGAGTAGAGCGGCAGCACCATAAATGGCAGCAGAATATAGATCAGCCCGAAGATCACCGCTTCCGGGGTAAACATGATGCGAAACGGCTTGTCGATGACGCCGAGCCACAGCAGAAATTCATTGAGCCAGCCGCGCGTGCTGAGAAAAATTTTCAGACCATAAATGCGAATCAGAGAGTTGGTCCAGAACGGTACAATCAGCAGAAACAGCATCAGCGGACGCAGACGCGCCGGCAGTCTGGTCAGGCACCAGGCAAAAGGGTAGCCGAGCAGCAGGCAGCACAGCGTGGCGATGCAGGCCATGTTGAGTGAGTGCAGCAGCACGTCGGCATACAGCGGATCGAGGAGCCGGCCGTAGTTGTTCAGGGTGAACACCATGCTGACAAAGTGCGCGTCGTCGCGCGTCAGAAAGCTGGTGACGAAGATCATCAGATTCGGCAGCAACACGAACAGCGTCAGCCAGCCGACGATCAGTGCCACAATGGCTTTCTGCAGACGATTACGCATCCGTTTCATACGGCAGCACCACCTCCCAGTTTGGCACCCAGCTGACCGCCATTTTCTGGTTCAGCGAGTGGTCAAAATCCGGATCGTCCTCATTAAAGAACTCGCTGACGGTGAGCAGCTTGCCGTTCTCCAGTTCGACGGTGGATTCCAGCGTCATGCCTTTATAGTTGCGTTCGCGCACATAGCCGATCAGGTTTTCGCTGCGGCTGTCGTGATCGATCTCCTCGACGCGCAAATCTTCCGGTCGCAGCAGCACATGCAGCCGATCGCCGGGTTTGACCGGGAACGGGCAGTGAATATCACACTCGCGGCCTTCGACGCGAGCCCGTACCTGCGGCGCGTGCGCGCTACCGATCACTTCTGCATCAAACACGTTGATTTCGCCAATGAAGCGCGCCACAAACAGGTTCGCGGGCTCTTCGTAGATCTCGCGCGGCGTGCCGTCCTGCTCAATGCGCCCGTCGCGCATCACCACGATGCGGTCGGACATGGTCAGCGCTTCTTCCTGATCGTGCGTGACAAACACAAACGTGATGCCCAGCTTGCGCTGCAGTGCTTTCAGCTCGTTTTGCATCTGGCGGCGCAGTTTGTAATCCAGCGCGGAGAGCGACTCATCAAGCAGCAGCACTTTGGGCCGGTTGACCACTGCGCGCGCAATCGCCACGCGCTGCTGCTGGCCGCCGGAGAGCTGGTGCGGCCGGCGCGCGGCAAAGCTTTCCAGCTGCACCATCGCCAGCGCCTCGTTGACGCGCTGCGTCAGCTCTGCCGCCGGGGTTTTCTGCATGCGCAGGCCAAACGCGACGTTTTCAAACACCGACATGTGCGGAAACAGCGCGTAGCTCTGAAACACGGTATTGATATGGCGATGCTCGGCGGGCGTTTCAGTGATGTCGCTCTCATCCAGATGGATACGTCCGCTGTCGGCGTTTTCCAGCCCGGCGATCAGGCGCAGAATCGTGGTCTTACCGCAGCCGGAGGGGCCAAGCAGGGTGATAAATTCGCCATGACCGATGGTCAGGTCGAAATCCGGGATGATGGTTTTGCCATCGAAAGCTTTACTGATGCCAGAAAGCGTAACCAGCGCCTGCTGCGCGCGTGTTTGCGTCATTATAGTCACTCAGTCTGATGAGAATCAGGTTACAGCATAGCCGCCGGCGACAGCTTGCCGTGATGAAGGGCGCGATAATACCTGAAAAATGCGCCATTGCCATGTTCAGACACGGAATAACCTTGAAAAGTCTGCAAATTGCTGGAGTATGCTCATCGGGCCAGCCGGACGGGTGGCTGGCAGGGCGAATTTCAGCGCACGATTGAGCTGAGAGGGCTAACCTGAAGGATAATGATTTGACGCAACATGGCGATAATCAGGCCCCATGATAATAATGCAGGTTCTTTAGAGGGATGACAGATGGATCAATTACTTGAGCGTTTTCTCAGTTATGTGGCAGTAGAAACCCAGGCAAAACCTCAGGCGCGGCAGGTGCCGAGCAGCGAAGGGCAGTGGACGCTGGCGCGTCAGTTACAGGAAGAGCTTATTGCGCTGGGTTTTGTCGACGTCACCTTAAGCGATCATTGCTGTGTGATGGGCACCCTGCCGGCAAACGTCGACTGGCCGACGCCGGTGATCGGTTTTATTTCCCACATGGATACCTCGCCGGATTTCACCGCGAAAAATGTCAATCCGCAGATCATTGAAAACTATCGTGGCGGTGACATCGCGCTGGGCAACGGGGATGAAGTGCTCTCGCCGGTGATGTTCCCGGTGCTGCACAAGCTGACCGGGCATACGCTGATCACCACCGACGGTAAAACGCTGCTGGGCGCTGATGATAAAGCCGGTATCGCTGAGATCATGACGGCAATGGCCGAGCTGGCCAAAGGGGATGTGCCGCACGGCGCCATTCGCGTGGCCTTTACCCCGGATGAAGAGATCGGTCGCGGCACGTCGCACTTCGACGTTGAGGGGTTTGCGGCTGACTGGGCTTATACCGTTGACGGCAGCGATCTCGGCGAGTTTGAGTTCGAGAACTTTAATGCCGCGACGGCGCTGGTCAAAATCACCGGTAACAATGTGCATCCCGGCAGTGCGAAAAACGTGATGGTGAACGCGCTGGACCTGGCGATGCGCTTCCACGCCGAGCTGCCGGCCAAAGAGAAGCCGCAGTTTACCGACGGCTATGAAGGCTTTTTCCACCTGCACACTATTAAGGGATCGGTTGAGCACGCCGAGCTGATGTACCTGATTCGTGATTTTGATGCCGACAGCTACGAACAGCGTAAGCAGCTGCTGCAGGAGATTGGCCGCCGCGTCAGTAAAGGTCTGCAGGCTGAGTGCTCCATCAAGGTGGAGATCAGCGACAGCTATCGCAATATGCGGGAGAAGGTGGAACCGCATCCGCACATCATTGAGCTGGCGCTGCAGGCGATGCGCGACTGCGGTATCGAACCGAACGTGAAGCCAATTCGCGGCGGCACCGACGGATCGGCGCTGTCATGGAAAGGACTGCCGTGTCCGAATCTGTTTACCGGCGGCTACAACTATCACGGCAAGCATGAGTTTGCGTCGCTGAATGTGATGGCGAAGTCGGTTGAGGTGATTGTGCGCCTGGCCGCGCTCGCGGCGGAGAAGAAGTAAGGGCGGAGAGGGGCTTGCCCTCACCCTAACCCTCTCCCGCTCGCGGGAGAGGGGACCGATCGAGCGGGAATCAGGCTTTGTTTATTGCCTTAACTCCTGTTTGTGCCCCTGTTTTTTTACGCATCTTGTTGCCGGCGCTTTACTGCAATCGTCGCGCGGTTTTCTCCCTCTCCCGCGGGCGGGAGAGAGGACCGATCGAGCGAGAATCAGGCTCTTCATTTGCCCATGCCGCCGCCGACGCTTTACTGCAATCGTCGCACGGTTTTCTCCCTCTCCCGCGGGCGGGAGAGGGCCGGGGTGAGGGAAACGGGCGCAGAGGACCTGATCAACTCAATCAGCAAAAAACCAGTACCCGCTGTTCACCAGTGCCGCCAGTTGAGCCAGCAGCGAAGGATCGTCCAGCGCATCGCCGAAATCTTCCAGCGTCAATACGTGTTTGTGGGCCAGCGCAGCCAGAACCGACGGATGCGCGCACTCGACGCGTTCACCGTTGACGTACACCGCGTCGCCCAGCGTCAGCACGCGCAGGCCGCCGAGGCGCGTCAGTGCATCCCCCTGCTGCAGCGCGTCATAAATCTCATCCGGCTGATACGGCGGTTCCGGCGGTGCCACATCCAGCTCGTGACGCGACTGGGAAATAAATTCGCCAAACCACTGGTTAAACTGCTCCGGCTGATTAATTACATCCAGCATCACCTTGCGGATCCCTTCTACTTCCGACGGCAGAATCTGCGATGGGCAGTCACGCGCCGGCACATCCGGATCGCTGAAGCGGTAGCTGCCCAGCTCATGCGCCAGCATATAGTCCGCAAAGCCGCTGATCAGCTCGCGTCCGTTAGGTGCGCGGAAGCCGACTGAATAGTTGAGCGCGTTCTCCAGCGAATAGCCTTCGTGCGGGAAACCCGGTGGAATATAGAGAATGTCGCCCGGTTCCAGCTCTTCATCGATGATGGCGTCGAACGGTTCAACCTGCAGCAGGTCCGGATGCGGGCAGTGTTGTTTCATCGGCACTTTTTCGCCCACGCGCCAGCGACGGCGGCCAGTGCCCTGAATAATAAATACGTCGTATTGATCAAAGTGCGGGCCTACGCCGCCGCCCGGCACTGCGAACGAGATCATCAGGTCGTCGATACGCCAGTCGGGCAGAAAGCGGAACGGGCGCATCAGCGCAGCAGAAGGTTCATGCCAGTGGTTCACCGCCTGTACTAGCAGCGACCAGTTACTTTCACCCAAATGATCGTAGCTTTCAAACGGACCATGGCTGACCTGCCACTTGCCGTTGTTGTGGCTGACGAGGCGGCTGTCCACCTCGTTTTCCATTGCCAGACCGGCCAGCTCATCCGGAGAAATCGGATCAATGAAGTTTTTGAAACCCCGTTTCAGCACCACCGGGCGTTTTTGCCAGTAGCGCTGAATAAAGTCGGGCCAGTTGATGTCGAGCTGATAGTCCATGCGAGGATTCCGGTTAGGGCCATAATTGCTGCCAAGTATAACAGCCCGCGCCCGGTTCTACTCGCGGTGATGTTCAACTTCCTGCCGCTGAAAAATCACCTCCATGCGGGCGCCGCCGAGCGGGCTGGTCGTGGCGATTACCTGACCGGCATACTGCTCGAGAATATCGCGCACTACCGCCAGTCCCAGTCCCTGACCGGGACGCAGCGTATCGGCACGCTGGCCGCGCACAAAAATCAGATCGCGCTTGCTTTCGGGAATGCCGGGGCCGTCGTCGTCAATGAACAGATGCAGCGCGTTTTCCGTCTGGCGCGCGCTGACCTCAATAAATTCGAGGCAGTATTTGCAGGCGTTATCCAGCACGTTGCCCAGCACTTCCATAAAGTCATTTTGATCGCCGATAAAGGTCAGCTCCGGCGAAATATCCAGCGTGATCTCAACGCCCTTGCGCTGATACACCTTATTGAGCGCGGAACACAGGCTATCCAGCAGGGCCGAGACCGAATGCAGATCGCGCTGCAGCGGGTTGTGATCCGCCTGCATGCTGGCGCGATGCAGGTAGTAGCCAATCTGCTGCGAGATGCGGCTGATCTGCTCGAGCATCACCGGCTCAGCCTGTTCGATGGTCAGCTCTTTGCCACCGCGCAGCGAGCGCAGCGTGCTTTGCAGCACCGCCAGCGGCGTTTTCAGGCTGTGCGTCAAATCCGACAGCGTGGTGCGATAGCGCGTGTAGCGCTGCCGTTCGTTGGTGAGCAACAGATTGAGGTTGCGCACCAGGCTGCGCAGCTCCTGCGGCGGGTTGTCGTCGAGATTTTCCCGGTGACCGGTTTCCAGCTCGCGCACCTGCGAAGTCAGGTGGCCAATCGGACGCAGGCTCCAGTGTGCCGCCAGCCACAGCAGCGGAATCACCAGCAGCAGATTGGCCGCCAGCACATAGCTAAACCACGACCACACCACGTCTGAGTGCTGCAGCTCCTGCGGGATCGAGTCCACCACCACAATGGTCAGCGCCGGGAGATTGGTGGTCGCGTCGTAGCGGTTCACTGCCACCGAGTGGGTGAAGGTGTCATTGCTGTCACTGTCCAGCGCGTGCAGCCGCTGCTGTGCCTGCGGATTGTTACCCATCGCCGCCATACTGGTACGATTGCTGGTATCGATCTCGTAAAAGTCTGGCTTCATCAGCCAGTCGCGGCGAATGTTTTTGCGGATTTCCGGCACGTCGCGCTGCTGCCACAGCAGCTTACCGTGCTCGTCATAGATGAACACCAGCGTCGGGAAATTGAGCGTCATGCGTTCCGGCTGGGCGATGGTGAGCTTGTTGTCTTTCCACTGCGCGAGGGTGAAGAACAAATTGCTCTCGCCGCGCATCACGCGATAGGTATTTTTATCAAAGCTGACCACGTAGCCAATAACCGCCACCATGCCATACGACAGCGACAAAAACAGCACGATCGCCGCCGTCGCCAGCAGAAAACGCGCGCGTAAGGAGAAAGGGCGCTGACGGCGGAACAGCTTCATAAATCAGAGATCAAAGCGGTATCCCTGGCCACGCACGGTGTTGATCACTTCGGTCGGGTGCAGCGCGAGAATTTTTTTGCGCAGCCGGCCCATCAGTACATCAATGGTATGGCTTTCGCGCAGTTCCGCATCGGGATACAGCTGCAGCATCAGCGAGTCTTTGCTGACCACTTTACCGGCATTGCGGATCAGCGTTTCAACAATGGTGTACTCAAACGCGGTCAGCTTGACCGGTGCGTCGTTCACCGAAAGCTCGCGGCGCGACAGGTCAACCTGGAACGGCGGCATGGAGATAATTTGCGAGGCGTGTCCGCTGTTACGGCGCATCAGCGCCTGTAAGCGGGCGGCGACCTCTTCAATGTGGAACGGCTTGGTCACGTAGTCATCGGCACCGGCTTCCAGCGCTTCAACTTTCGCCTGCCAGCCTTCGCGCGCGGTCAGCACCAGAATCGGCTGACGAATGGCATCGCCACGCCAGCGGCGAATCAGCGACATGCCGTCTTCGTCGGGCAGGCCGAGATCGACCAGCGCGATATCGGGAATGTGTTCCTGCAGGAAATAGTCGGCTTCTTTGGCGTCTTCGGCGGCATCCACCTGATGACCCATGTCACGTAACTGGACTGCGAGGTGATGGCGCAGCAGGGCATTATCTTCCACAACCAGAACACGCATAGAATTTCCTTACCTTCAACTCAGTGATGATGGCGAAAAGTATACGCTACGCCAGCTAAACCGCAGATTAACACTCCGCTGTGATGCACTGGCAGGGGAACCTCAGCCACCACGTGACGTGCGTGACTGAGGTAACACCAACTTGCCATAGCCTGAGTTTTCAGAGCAAGGAATTACTTCAGGTCGTCAACCATCTGAATCGCGCGGCCGAGGTAGTTGGCTGGCGTCATCTGCTTCAGGCGCACTTTCTCTGCTTCCGGCAGCTCCAGGCTGTCGATAAACGCCTGCATACCGGCTGCGTCCACGCGCTTGCCGCGCGTCAGCTCTTTCAGCTTCTCGTACGGCTTTTCAATGCCGTAGCGGCGCATCACGGTCTGGATCGGCTCTGCCAGGACTTCCCAGTTGTGATCCAGCTCGTCCAGCAGGCGATCGCGGTTCACTTCCAGCTTGGAGATACCTTTGAGCGTGGCCTGATAGGCGATCAATGCGTAGCCGACGCCGACGCCGAGGTTACGCAGCACGGTAGAATCGGTCAGATCGCGCTGCCAGCGTGATACCGGCAGTTTACTGGCCAGGTGCTGCATTACCGCATTAGCCAGCCCCAGATTCCCTTCGGAGTTTTCGAAGTCGATAGGGTTAACCTTGTGCGGCATGGTTGAAGAGCCAATTTCGCCAGCAATGGTTTTCTGTTTGAAATGGTTCAGGGCGATGTAACCCCAGATGTCGCGGTCAAAATCAATCAGGATGGTATTGAAGCGCGCGATGCAGTCAAACAGCTCGGCGATGTAGTCATGCGGCTCGATCTGCGTGGTGTACGGGTTCCAGCTGATACCCAGCGAGGTCACAAACTGCTCGCTCAGCTGATGCCAGTCCACTTCCGGATACGCGGCGATATGCGCATTGTAGTTACCCACCGCGCCGTTGATTTTGCCCAGCACTTCCACCTTGCTCAGCTGACGCAGCTGGCGTTCCATGCGGTAGGCCACGTTGGCCATCTCTTTGCCCATGGTGGACGGCGTTGCCGGCTGACCGTGGGTGCGCGACAGCAGCGGAATGTCGCGATACTCCTGCGCCAGGCCCTTCACGGCGGTGATGATCTGGTTCCAGAACGGCACGATCACGTCGCGGCGTGCGGTTTCCAGCATCAGCGCGTGTGACAGGTTATTGATATCTTCGGAGGTGCAGGCGAAATGGATAAACTCAGACACCGCGTGCAGCGCCGGCACGTTCGCCACTTTCTCTTTCAGAAAGTATTCGACGGCTTTCACGTCATGGTTGGTGGTGCGCTCAATGGTTTTGATGCGCGCCGCATCTTCTTCGCTGAAACCGGCGACAATTGCATCAAGGAAAGCGTTTGCGTCGGCATCAAATGCAGGAACTTCCTTGATCTCTGCGGTCGCGGCCAGTTTCTGTAACCAGCGAACTTCAACCTCAACGCGGAATTTCAGCAAACCGAACTCGCTGAAAATCGCACGCAGCGGGCTGACTTTATCGCCGTAACGACCATCGACAGGTGAGACGGCGGTCAGAGAGGATAATTCCATCAGTGCAACTCCTGAATCGTTAACAATATAGGGCAGGGCGGCGCTTAATACGCCGGACCCAGCCGGGATAAAAGGGTTTTCGCTTCGCGCAGCAGACGCTGGCGCGCAAACATCAGCTGCAGCCGACCGCCGCCGACCTGCTGCCACAGCACCGCCGCGCGGATACCGGCCAGCAGCGCAGCGCGAACTTTACTCTGCACCTGCGAATTCTGCAGCACCTGCGGTGAGCCGGTGACCTGAATGCGCGGGCCGAGCGGGCTAATCACATCAACGTAAATGCCGGCCATGGCGCTGGTAATGGTGTCTGATTCCAGTTCGTAATGCGCCAGCTGACGATCAAGCTGGCCGATGCGCTGCGCCAGGGTGTTTAGCGCGGTTTTGTTACCGTGCAGTTTACGCTCCAGCACCATCAGGCTCAGGGTATAACGCGTCAAATCGGCGCTGGCACCCTGCCGGCTGCCGCTGTTCAGCACCGCCATCAGCGCTTCCAGCCCCGGGCGCAGGTTGGCTTCATCATTGCCAAACACCGCCAGCGTTGAGCCTGGATTTAAATCCAGCAGGCTGCGCAGCGACACCTGCAGCGCCGCGTTGTTGCAGTGCCCCTGATGTGCCAGCTGCTGCACCAGATGGGCTGCCTGGCAAACGCCGGCCAGCGCCAGCGTTATCTCATAATAGTTTTTAGCCACGCTTCACTCCTGTAGACGCGTCGGCAGTGCCGACTCAGGCCTCTGTCAGCGGCAGGCGCTGTTCAATAATACCGCCACCAAGGCACACGTCACCGAGGTAAAATACCGCGGACTGGCCCGGGGTGACGGCCGCGACCGGCTCATCGAAACGCACTTCAATGCGATCGTCGCCGTGCGGAATGATCTCGCAGGGAATGTCGCTCTGACGATAGCGGGTTTTCACCGTGCAGCGCAGCGCTGCGGTCACTGGCTGGCGATCGACCCAGTGCAGCTGCTGTGCTATCAGCCCCACCGACATCAGGCGCGGATGATCGCCGCCCTGTGCGACAATCAGCGTATTGCGCGCGACATCTTTGTCGACCACATACCATGGATCGTCATTGCTCTCTTTGCGTCCGCCGATGCCCAGCCCTTTACGCTGACCCAGGGTGTGATACATCAGCCCCTGGTGTTCACCGACCACTTCACCGTCAACGGTTTCGATGACGCCCGGCTGGGCCGGCAGGTAACGACCGAGGAAGTCGCGGAATTTACGCTCGCCGATAAAGCAAATACCGGTGGAGTCTTTTTTCTTCGCCGTAATCAGATCGAGCTGTTCGGCGATGCGGCGCACCTCAGGCTTCTCCAGTTCGCCGACCGGGAACAGGCTCTGTGCAATCTGCTGGTGGCTGAGCGTGTAGAGGAAATAGCTCTGATCTTTGTTGCCGTCGAGACCGCGCAGCAGCTGACTGGTGCCGTTGACATCGGCACGGCGCACATAGTGGCCGGTGGCAATGTAGTCTGCGCCGAGATCGTCTGCAGCGAATTCGAGAAACGCTTTGAACTTGATCTCTTTGTTACAAAGAATATCCGGGTTTGGCGTGCGTCCGGCCTTGTACTCTTCCAGAAAGTGCTCGAATACGTTGTCCCAGTACTCAGCGGCAAAATTGATTTTGTGCAGTTTGATGCCGAGCTTGTCACACACGGCCTGTGCGTCAGCCAGATCGTCAGCGGCGGTGCAATACTCCTCGCCATCGTCTTCCTCCCAGTTCTTCATGAACAGGCCTTCAACCTGATAGCCCTGCTGCTGCAGTAACCAGGCGGAAACGGAAGAATCGACGCCGCCGGACATCCCGACGATCACTTTTTTCTGGCTGTTGTCAGACATGACGCACTCTTGATTACGATAAAAACAGGCGGCGCATTCTATCACGCGGAAGCGTTGTGCGCACCCTCATGAAACGGCCACTGATACGGGGCTATCAGCTGCAGCGGATAGCGGGCCCCCTGCTGCCACAGCCGCACGCTTTCGGCCACCAGCGGCGAACGCAGCGTCTCTGCGCTGAGAATCTGCGCGGGCGACAGCCACCAGCAGCAGTCAATATCGCTGTCGTGTGGCGTGGTGGTAACGGTGGCAGGCAGATCGAGGCCAAACAGAAAACGCACAAAAGGTGTATGGTCCGGGGCGATCCACTGCTGCACGCCGAGAAAATAGTCGGGCTGCGCGCTGATGCCGGTCTCTTCGTACAGCTCACGTTGCGCGGCTTCCAGTAGCGTTTCATCGGCCTCAAGATGACCGGCCGGCTGATTCCAGGTAACGCGGCCGTCGACGCGCTCTTCCACCACCAGTAATTTGCCCTGCGCGTGCACCATACAGGCGACGGTTACATGAGGTTTAAACATCGTTCCTCCCAAATAGTTAACCTGACGTTATCGAAATGTATAAATTACGTCCGGTCGCTGATGTCGCGCCATTCGCCCGGTGCCAAATCCTGCAGCTGGTACTCACCCATGGCAAAACGGACCAGGCGTAATGTCGGAAAGCCAATGTGCGCCGTCATCCTTCGGACCTGGCGATTGCGCCCTTCATACAGCGTGATTTTCAGCCAGCAGGTGGGGATAGCTTTGCGCTCGCGAATCGGCGGGATGCGCGGCCACAGCCACGCGGGTTCAGGCACCACTTCTGCGCCCGCCGGCAACGTTGGGCCATCGTTGAGGGTGATGCCACTGCGCAGGCGGGATAAATCTGATTCCTGCGGCACGCCTTCCACCTGAACGTAATAGATTTTGCCGGTGCGCTTGCCCGGCTGCGTCAGCTGCGCCTGCAATGCGCCATCGTTGGTCAGAATCATCAACCCTTCGCTGTCGCGGTCGAGACGGCCTGCGGCATACACCTCGCTCACCGGCACAAAATCTTTCAGCGTGCGGCGGCCAGCCTCATCGCTGAACTGCGGCAGAACATCGAAAGGTTTGTTAAAGAGTATGACGCGACGCGGACCTTTTGGCCGCGTGTCACGCCGCGCGGGCTGGCGCGCCGGGGCAGCAGGGCGCTTATGCTGGTGAATTCGTTGAGAAGTTTTTCGCATGGGCTTTGCAGTTGGTAACAATCGGCGCATTATAGCGCGAAACTGCGGTGATTGGCGTGGCGGAAATATTCAAGTAGTATTGACGCGCATCTTACAAATCATTAACAAAAAATCGCTCGAAGGAGAGGTTAATGGAAAGCAAAGTAGTTGTTCCGGCGGAAGGTCAAAAAATCACCCTGGATCAGGGCAAACTGAATGTCCCGAATAACCCGATCATCCCCTACATTGAAGGTGACGGTATTGGGGTTGACGTTTCCCCGGTGATGCTGAAAGTGGTTGATGCCGCTGTGAAGAAAGCCTACAACGGCGAGCGAAAAATTTCCTGGATGGAAATTTACACCGGCGAAAAATCCGTCGAACTCTATGGCCAGGATGTCTGGCTGCCGCAGGAAACCCTCGATTTAATCAAAGAGTACCGCGTAGCCATTAAAGGCCCACTGACTACCCCGGTAGGTGGCGGTATTCGTTCCCTGAACGTGGCACTGCGCCAGGAACTGGATCTGTACGTGTGTCTGCGTCCGGTACGTTACTACAAAGGCACGCCAAGCCCGGTTAAACGTCCTGAAGATACCGACATGGTGATCTTCCGCGAAAACTCCGAAGATATCTATGCCGGTATCGAGTGGAAAGCCGGTACGCCGGAAGCGGACAAAGTGATCAAATTCCTGCGTGAAGAGATGGGCGTGAAGAAAATTCGCTTCCCGCAGCAGTGTGGTATTGGCGTGAAGCCGTGTTCAGAAGAGGGCACGAAACGTCTGGTGCGTGCCGCGGTTGAATACACCATCACCAATGACCGTGATTCCCTGACGCTGGTGCACAAAGGCAACATCATGAAGTTCACCGAAGGCTCTTTCAAAGACTGGGGCTACCAGCTGGTGAAAGAAGAGTTCGGCGGCGAGCTGATCGATGGCGGTCCGTGGATGAAGTTCAAAAACCCGAACACCGGTAAAGAGATCATCGTTAAAGATGTGATTGCCGACGCCTTCCTGCAGCAGATCCTGCTGCGTCCAGCCGAGTATGACGTTATCGCCTGTATGAACCTGAACGGTGACTACATTTCTGATGCCCTGGCGGCACAGGTAGGCGGTATTGGTATCGCACCGGGCGCCAACATCGGTGACGAGTGCGCACTGTTCGAAGCCACCCACGGTACGGCACCGAAGTATGCGGGCCAGGATAAAGTGAACCCAGGTTCCGTGATCCTGTCTGCAGAAATGATGCTGCGTCACCTGGAGTGGTTCGAAGCGGCTGACCTGATTGTTAAAGGCATGGAAGGCGCAATCGCTGCCAAAACCGTGACCTACGACTTTGAGCGTCTGATGGACGGCGCTAAGCTGCTGAAATGTTCAGAGTTTGGTGACGCGATCATCGCGAATATGTAATTTGCCCTGAGCAAATGCAATATGAAAGGGAGCCGCAGGGCTCCCTTTTTTATGCTGGCAGCGGGAAGGACTTCATGTCACCGCCGGTTTGCCATGCATGACGACTGTGCGATGCGTGGCTTTATTCCGCCGGAGGCTGTAACTGACCGATCTGGCTATCGCGCGCCTGCGATAAACGCCAGAAATCATTGCCGGCCGGATGCTGGTAAATCCGCAGCGAAAACTGACCGACAATGGCGTAGATGAATTCAAATATCGCCGACTGGGAATTCTCGTAATCGACCCACAGCACCGAGGAGGTAAAGCAATAAACCTCTACCGGCAATCCCTCCGGTGAGGGTTTCATCGCGCGCACCACGATATACATATCTTTTTTAATATCGTCGCGCTGCGCCAGCCAGGCGGTGAGATAGTGACGGAACACCGTGAGGTTGGTAATGCCGTTTTCGGCAAACCAGCGGTCACCGACCACGCTGCTATCGCGGCCATCCATCAGGATTGAAAGCTGCTCACTGACGCCGCGAATCTGGCTCATCTGCTGCACCATTTGCTGATCGAGAAAGCGAATCGAGGTCTGGTCGAGATGAAAGCTGCGCATGATACGCCGCGCGCCGGAGGAGAACATCGCCTGCCAGTTGGTGTAGGTTTCAGTCAGGAAATTTTTGGTCGGGATGCGCGACAGCGTGTTGTCCCAGTTGCGGATGGTAATGGTATGCAGAGCGATATCAATCACTTCACCGCTGATGCCGTTATCCGGCATTTCAATCCAGTCGCCAAGCTGCAGCACATCGTTCGATGACACCTGAATATTGGCCACCAGCGACAGCAGGGTGTGCTGAAACACTAACATCAATACCGCCGCGACCGCACCCAGACTGGAGATAATGATCACTGGCGATTTGTTCGACATGATAGCCAGAATCATGATGGCGGAGATGATGTGCACCAGGATCTTACCGATCTGGATATAGCCTTTTATCGAGTGGTTCTTGCGCTTCGACTTACGCGAATAGGAGTTATTAACGATCTCCAGCACTTCGTTAAAGAATAGCGACAGATAAACAAAAAACAGAATGCCGCAGATGGTTTTCACCGCGATCAGCAGATGCTCGGGCAAATCCGGCATAAACTGCAGCAGGTAATAGACGGTGATCACCGGAATAAAATTCGACAGCTTTTCTGAGAGCCGGACGTCTTTATCCAGCGGCACCTGGTTTTTATGCGTGCTAAAGAACACGCGGCGCACCACTTTTACCACGAAGAACTTGCAGATCAGATGGGTGACCATACCGGCAACCAGTAACAGCAGCAGGCTGAAGGTGGCGGAGAGCACCGTGTTGCCTTCAATAAACGTTTGTATGTCGCGTAAGTAATTCATTTTAACCACATGCCGGCCGGTTGAGGCGGGAATTCAAACATAAAGCGGCCACGGACGATAAGCGACGCGTGCGCAATAGTGTTGCTACGAGACCAGCGCTTTGCGTGCCGCCTCGGCAAGAAAATGGCTGCGGCTGCTGTAGCGCGCGTTATTACTGACCATCTTATCGATCTTCTCAATCAGCAGATGCGGCATAGTGATATTGATGCGCTCGGATTTGCCCAGATAGCGGGTGACATCAATATCAACGTAGATCCACACGCCGGGCTGGCTAAATTCCTGCTGCCAGTGCTGCGCCGGCTCCGGAATCAATAAGCCTTTCTCCGCCATCAGTTCAAAGTGGGCATGCAGCGCAGATTGCGCATCCTGCAGCGTTTGCTCGGGCGTATCACCGGCAAAATAACAGCCGGTGACATCCGGGAAATAACCACTGGCCGAGCCGTCAGCGTCTATCTCTACCAAAGCGGGAAACAGCATCATGTCACCTCTGAGCAAGCGGAATAAAACCAGCATGGATCAATCCAGCCTGGCGTCTTTCAGAATCTGCATCAGCGTGCCTGTCTTCATATCCTTCTGCGGATGCGGCACGGTGATCAGATGAACAAAATCCGGGTGCGAGAACTGATGATGACTGCCGCGTATGCGCTCCAGCTTCCAGCCATTTTTTTGCAGCAGTTTAATCAGCGTCGCGCTCTTCATCGGACTTCCTGTAGGTGAAATTATACACACAATACACACTGATGCAAGGCGGTCTCTGCCATCACATCGGCGGGTCATGGCCAAACTAACCGGGACGGCCATGACAGGCACCCGTTGATGCTGCGTTCTGCGTGCTGTTTTCCACGGCTTTTTCCCGCTGCGATAGTGGTTTGCGTAAAACTTTGAAACAGTTAACATCCCGGCACCGGCGCGCGTGCCATTTGCTGGCTGAACCGCTATCTTCAGCCTTCATCAATCCGGAGGTGCTATGCAAGGTGTGATCAAGTTTGTAAAAGGCTGGCTGATTTTTTCCCTGCTGTGGGGCATTTTTATGTGGTTTGTTTCCTGGCAGGCACAGGGCAAAACGCCGGGCATGATGATTGTCATGAGCCTGTATGCCGGTTTGATTTATCAGGCATTAATGACCATGGTGGCGCGTTACAAAGCGCGGCGCGCACAGGCCTGATTATTCACAACTGCCGACATAGCTTTGCGTCGCGCTGACGCTAATTTGCATGACATCCGGCAAGCTGAGCGCTCACTAATCAGCGTGTAAGGCGGGCAGGATGGGAAGAACGTTACTGACGGGATGGTTTTTATTGCTGCTATCACTGGCGGCCAGTGCACAATTACCGGTGGGGCCTGTGGTGATAGCGGGGCAGCATGGGCGCCACCTGGCCGGGCACAGCAGTACGGCAGATGTCGCCGAGACGCCGGATGAACATATTCAGGAACGACGGGACGGCGTGCCGCAGCGGCATTGAGTATCGGGGCCGCACGGGCCCCGATCGCCGGGGATTATTTACGGCCCAGCAGGAAACCGACAATCACGCCGATGCTGGCGGCAACGGCCAGCCCGGTCGCCGGGTTGTCGCGTACCGATCTCACCACGCAGTCTGCTGCATCCTGCACCGCATAACTGGCCTGCGCCGGATAGCGTCGCGCGGCACCGCGTGCCTGATGGCGGCGTGAACCGGTGAACTCGCCAAATTTTTCCTGTACGGCACCCGCCGCTTCATTCAATTTTGCTTCCGCTTTATCGGTCATATTAACTCCCTGAGAGTGGTGAATGTCTCTTTCAGCGTAGACAGAGAAGTGCAGACCGGCAACCTGGTGGCTTTTCAGGATGTAACAGTGGTTTGCAGGAATCGGCATTGCTGTCCATACCTGGTAAGGACCACGTTAAGCTGCACGAACCTCACGCAGCGCCCACTGAACGGAGGAGAAATGAAACGCGATATCCTGAATGAAGACGATTACGATGAAGTTTGCCGGGTGATTGGCGATGCGGTGATTGTCCTTTCCGAGTGCGGTCATGAAACCAGACGGGAGGAGATTGCCCGTTTGCTGCAGCGTACGCGCCACGATCGCGCCCACGACGAACGCGATGAACAGCGTATGCTGGAGCACGCGATTCGTCTGGTACGGCCTTGAGCGCAGGGCGTCACGCGGACGCCCTCACTGCTGGCCGCGATACGCCGGGTACCAGCTCACCAGGAAGTGGCGCAGATGATCAAAACACCATTCGGCATCGTCCGCCTGCTGGCAGTAATAGCGAATGGTGACCTTCTCATAGCGACGATGGCGCTGCTGCAGCGGCGACCAGCTCCAGTCCAGCACCGCGCGCGCATAGTTGACCAGCGCGTCGCGCGGCATGCTGTGCTGCTGCTCCTGGCGGCGCAGATACATCTCAAAGAACTGATCGAGACTCTGTGTCTCTTCGCTGCTACAGTCCAGCGTGGGGCGGAACGCCACATCGAGAAAGCCGCACACGCCATCTGCGCGCTGCTGCCAGTCACAGGCCAGCGTCATAAACAGGCCATCCTGCAGATTGACCTCTTCCAGCAGACGACGCAAATTTTCAGAATGTTTACCGGCGGCGATCTCATCAATGCGATCGGTTTCCAGCGTCAGGTCAAAACCGCACGGGTTGACCGAGCCATCCGCGTCTCGGGTGGCCGGAAAGGGGAAATCGATATAACCGTTATTGTCCAGACTCTTTTCCATAATGCAGGTCCGCAGCATGACAAACGCTGACAATAAACCATCTGCGCGCGCCACGCACGACTTATGGACACGTCCAGGTAATCATGGTGTTACGCGCCGGGTTGATCAGGCGGAACTGCTTGTCGCTCAGCCGCTGTGCATAAAAGCCTTCCGGCGTCACGGCAGAAGGGACATAGCGGAAACGGTCGGTGGAGTGCAGTGCGCCGCTGCTCAGCGTTACGCCATCGCGCGCCACCGAAAACGAATTCACCAAATCGAAAATGCGCCCTTCGGTGTGGCCCAGCGACTGACCATAGAGCGTTGCGACCTCGCCGGGGCAATCGACGCCTTTCGGCGTGGAGCTGCAGCCAGCCAGCAGGATAACTGTGAGTAGAAAACTGAGTCTTAACATGGTCCTGTTCCTGGTGCATTCCCTGATTTATGCTGGCCTGACGATGCGCGCCACTGATCCGATCATAGCATGTCTGACGCCACTGCCCATTTGCCATTTGTTTAATCGTTAAGCGGTAAGCATGTAAAGGGGTGACTTTGCTAGCAGATAAACGTTATTCTTGCCAGCGTTGCGCACCAGGTAAGCAAAACAAGGGTAAATCCATGAGAGAAGAAGAAGCCAGTTTAATGATTCTTCAGCACGCGATTGATAAGTTAGACGCCGACAAAAAACAGCAGGTGATGAACTGCGTGACGGCGATCCATGAAGTTATGCAGCGTTTCGATCCAGACGATGCAGGACTGGCGCTGATGCTGGTGGCCGCGCAGGTCGCGGCAGAGTAGCTCCATCCCATCCCGGTCTTAACCATTTATTTCACCCACCAGCCAGCGGTGAATCACCCGCACCATATATTGCTGCTGCTCTGCCGTTAACGGCTGATGCGCAGCAATGCCATGCCATTTTGCCAGACAGCCGCGGCAGCAGGTTGCCGTGGCGTGCTGGGCGATAAATACCGGATGTCCGCGCATTGGCGTCTGTTTGCCATCATTCTTTGGTTCGGCTGCGGCCAGTCTTTGCTGGATAAAATCGGCCGCGTGTTGGTCGATCACCGCCGGGCCTTTCTCAATACAGTACTGTCGCTCTTTCGCGCCTAAATGGAAGCGGCGGCGAAACGGCGATTGCGCCAGCCGCGCGAATAATGCCTGTTCATCTCGCATAACATCCTCCTGACGCGATCTTAGCGCATTTAACTTAACTCGTTACAAAGATATCCCGAACGCATAAAACCTTACAAAATCAGTGATGTGGAGGCGTTCTTCCTGCTCGCACTGGCTGACCCGCGGTCACAGATTACCGCACCGGCGGCGGTTGTATGTTACCCTCTGGCCAATTAAATTCCTGTAAAATCATGATCTAACCTCAGTGGAGAACACCCATGAAGGCGATAACCCTTGCCGCGCTCCTGATGGCCTGCCAGATTGCCCCCGCGTGGAGCGAAAGCGAATTCCAGATCACCTGCCCGGGCCGCCCCACCATGACGGTATCGCGTGCCGCCTACGGGCTCAGCACGCTGATGTGGCCAACCCGGCATTTCCAGATTGCCGCCGGGCAGCAGCGCACGCATCTGCAGGACGGCGATAAGGTCGCCATTACCCGTTTCCGCAATGGCGATCAGCTGATCGTGAATAAAAACAGCGGCGAAACCTTTTTCGTCTACGCCGACAGCGATAAGCTGTTGCCCTGCAACCGCACGGAAAAACGCGATGCTGATATTCTGTCGCTGGAGCGCTACGACGACCGCCAGCACCCCTCTTCATAATGCCGCCACAAGGAGCCGACCATGCAATTAAGCGTTACGGATAGCGTCACGCATCAGGACCTGGATGAAATGCGCCTCGGCCTGAACGCCTTCAACAGCCGCTTTATTGACATCAATGAGATGAAAGCTATCGGTGTGTTCATTAAAGACGGCGCCGGAAAAAAGCTGGCGGGGCTGACGGGCTCAACCTATGGCAACTGGTTACGCATTGATATGCTGTGGGTCAGCGATGGGTTACGCGGGCAGGGCGCCGGCAGCCAGTTGATTCAGGCTGCCGAACAGGAAGCCCGCGCACGCGGCTGCCGTTACGCGCAGGTGGATACCGCCAGCTTTCAGGCGCGGCCGTTTTATGAAAAGCTTGGCTATACGCTACGTTTTAGCCTTGATCACTATCCGCGCGAACATCAGCGTCACTATCTGAGCAAGACGCTGTAATCACAGCAGTGGCTGCTGGCGCAGATCCAGCGGCGACTGTTCCGCTTCATCAATCGCGGCCAGCCAGCTCTGTAAATCGACCTTCGCCCAGGAGAGATGCCCGCGCGTGGTGCTCATCAGCACTACATCCGGACGCAGCGAGCGGTACAGCTCCAGCGACTGCTGCAGCTCCGCAGGATTACTGTCCGGCACCAGCACGCTAATCCAGCGATGGTAATCCCGCGTCAGGGTGTCGCCGACAAACAGGTAGGTCTGGCCGAGCGGTGAGTGATACAGGTAGCTGCAGCTGCCCGGCGTGTGGCCCGGCGTGGGCAGCAGGTGAAAGTCGCCAAAGTGCACGTCCTGATGCGTGAAGGTTTCGTCCGGCTCAATCACCAGGCTCACCGGGCCGAGCGAGCGGCTGTGGCAATACAGCGCACTATTGAAGCGCTGCTGAATGGCCCGCGCGCCCGGCGCGGCTTCGTGCCAGTGGGTAAAATAGTGGCGAATCACGCCGCCCGCGTCCGCGAGCACTTCATGATCCAGCAGCTGCTCAACGCGGCCAATTAACAGGTTGCCGCGCGGATGGCGCAGCATAAACCCGTGCATCATTAAATCATTTGCCGTCTCTTCGGCGGGAAATTCCGGCGTGGAGATCCACAAGTCTTCGTACAGCGGCTTCAATAGCGGTCTCCTGCGGCAACACGTCAGCGCAACGTCGGATGGCCGGTAAAGGCTAACCGCGCGGCGCCCTGGTCAATCTCAAGCGTGGCGCTGGCGCCAAGCGGCAGCGTCACGGTATCGGCATCATGGCCAAACGGCAGATCGCTGATTACCGCAATCTGGTACTCATCACGCAACCGCTGCCACACCGTGGCGAAATCAAAGCCGTTGTCGTAATCGGACAGGGCAGTGCTGGTGAAGCTGCCGGTGACAATGGCGCGCTGGCGCGCCAGAATACCGCTCTGCTGCAGTTGAATCAGCATACGCTCAATGCGGAACGGATGCTCATTCACATCCTCGATCACCAGAATGCCGTCTTCAATCTGCGGCAGCCACGGCGTGCCAATCAGGGAGCAGATCATCGCCAGATTGCCGCCCCACAGCGTGCCCTGCCAGCGGCCGCGATCCGGACTGGCGCTGTGCCACGCCAGATTGACTGTAGGAGATGTTAGCGCCTGCCAAAAGTGGCTGACGGTAAATTCAGATAAAGCCTCCGCGCCAAAATTGCCGGCCAGCATCGGTCCGCTGAAGGTGATCAGCCCGGTCTGCGCCAGCAGCGCCAGCTGAATAGCGGTGAAATCACTGTGGCCGCATAGCGCGACAGGCTGATTAAGCAGGCGACGCTGCAGCGCCACATAGTCGAGGTGATCGAGCAGGCGTGAGGCACCATAGCCGCCGCGCACCGCCAGTACGATATCCGGCAGCGACGCCAGCGACGCCAGTGCATTCACATCCTGCAGGCGCTGCGCGTCATCACCGGCGAAACGCTGCCAGCGGCGCGTAATGGCTTCCGGGTTTTGCAACTGATGGCCTTCCGCCTGCAGGCGCTCCACCGCGCGGCGGGCGGCGTCCTGATTGTGACAATAACCGGAAGGGGCGATGAGGCGTATTGAACGAGGGGCGAGCATAACTTCCATCCTGCTGTCTGTTGGCCTGCCGATGATGACGAAATGCGTTACCGAAGTCACGGTAGCACAAGGTTTTTTACGTATTTAGGATAAACGGTAATTTTACCTTTAACCGTCATGGTTATGATAGCTTGCGCCAATCTTATAGCGGAACCGAAAATCAGTGAAAATTCGACTACTTATGCTGTCTGCTTTGCTGCTGGCTGGCTGTGCCAGCGAGCCGGAAAAACCGGTGACGCCGGAGAAGAATACGCCATTAACCCAGGCGCCGCCGTCGAAAGTGAATGATGCATGGTCACTGTTTACCGAAGATGCCGCCAGTCATTATGGCGTTGATGAGAAGCTGATCAGCGCCATTATTAGTGTCGAATCCGGGGGCAACCCAACCGTGGTAAGCCGTTCTAACGCGGTCGGGCTGATGCAGATCAAAGCCGCCACCGCCGGGCGCGAGGTGTATCGCGCACAGGGACGCCACGGCCAGCCGAGTAATTCCGAACTGCGCGACCCGGCGAAAAATATTGATATCGGCGCGGCCTATATCCGGATTCTGCAGGATTCCGCGCTGGCGGGCATTCGCGATCCGCTGACGCTGCGCTATGCCACCATTGTTTCCTATGCCAACGGCGCCGGCGCGCTGCTGCGCACCTTCTCGCGCGACCGCGATCGCGCCATTGCAATGATCAACGCCATGACGCCGGATGAGTTCTACCAGCACGTGCAGAACAAGCATCCGGCCGCCCAGGCGCCGCGCTACCTGTGGAAAGTCACCACCGCCTATCGCACCATCGGCTAATGCCGCTGGGGGGACTCAGTGCTGTGCGCGCTCTGCCGCAGCCTCATTTGAGGCATCGCTGAGGTTAATGCGCGGCAGCACGCCGCCGGTGAACTCCACGCGGCGCATCGGGAAGGCGAAACGAATCTGTTTCTGCTCCAGCTGCGCCATCAGTTGCAGGTTAATCTCCTGCTGAATGTCCATGTATTTGTTGTAATCGGCGCTCAGCACGAAATAGACCACCTCAAACGTCAGCTGCGATTCGTCAAACGACAGGAAATGGGCGCGATCAAAACGCGTGTCCGGCACGCCTTCAATGATGCGTTGCACCATGCCGCCAATCTGCCGCACTTTCTCCGCCGGCGTGCCGTAATTAATCCCGAACTTAAACACGATGCGCCGCTGCTGCATGCGTTTGTAGTTGTGGATGGTTTGCTGCAGCAGAATAGTGTTGGAGCAGACAATCTGTTCGCCGCCGAGACTGCGCAGCCGGGTGGTTTTCAGGCCAATGTGCTCAATGGAGCCAGCGATGTCGCCGAACACAATAAAGTCGCCGTGCTCAAAGGGCTTATCGAAGCCAATCGCCAGCGAAGCGAACACATCGCTCAGCACCGTCTGAATCGCCAGCGCGATGGCGATACCGCCGACGCCGAGGCTGGCCACCAGCGCGGTGATATTGATCCCCATATTGGAGAGGATCGCCAGCAGCATCATCACCCACACCACGACGCGCAGCAGAATGCCGAGGATCACCGTGGTGACCGGATTACGCACGTGCAGCGGATCGCGCAGCAAGGAGTGCAGCCAAAGGCGAATGCCGCCGTCAATCCACAGCGTGAGCTGCAGAATCAGCGCCAGGAACCAGCCGTGGGCGATGGCGACGCTCCAGCTGTCCGGCAGATCGACAAATTTCAGCGTGATCAGCAGCGAGAAGATCAGCAGCAGCAGCTGACTGGTGCTGCGCAGAATCTCCACCAGAATGCCGGTGAAACGCACGTGGCGCTGTTCGCTATAGTGGGCGATACGGTTAGAGACAAAGCGGATGACGGTGCGCAGCAGCCAGTAAACAATCAGCGTGCCGAACACGATGATGGCGCTATTAATCCAGAAGTTTTGATTGAGAAAGATAAGTTGTAAACGATGGGCAGAAAGCCAGTTTTCCATTGGGGAGAATCTCCTTGCTGGGAGCCGGTGAAAAGAATGTGCAAGGAGAAAGCATAGACTACGCTGGCGTCGCGCGGGACGCCGGCGGTTTACTGGAAGCGATTGGCCTTGTCGCGCGCCAGCCGTTCCAGCGCAAAAATCACCTGCTGCAGCTGACGCTCCTGCACCGGTTCGATGGCGGTAAAACGGAAGCTGAGTCGCGGCGTGATGCGGGTTTCGTTCTTGCTGGTCACGGTGCTGCGCTCGCCGATATGCAGCAGCTGTGCGGTCACTTCGAACTGGCCATACTCGCCCAGCTCAACGCGCAGCTTTTTGAAGGTATCGCCACGGTTAAGACCTTCCGGCAGCGCCTCATCCAGCAGCACGCCGACGCCGCCGAGCGACAGATCCTGCAGGCGAAAGCGCGCGGTGCTGCCGTCCGGCCACTGGCTGTGGCAATAAAATACTGGTTCGAGCGGCGCGTTGACGCGAAAGAATTCCCGGCGCTGAATCTGCCACACCAGGTCGGGCAGCGCGGCGGCAAAGGCGGGCAGGCCGTCATAATCGATGCGGGTTAATCCCTGCAGCCCAAACTCCACTTTGGCACCGTGGGTTTCGGCCGCAATATTCACTTCGCCACCCTGCAGTGCCAAATCATTGTCCAGCGCGTTGCTGCCGAGATCAAAAATCACCCGATCTTCATCCGCGGCCAGCAGCCGGCTGATGAACTGACCACGGGAGAAATTGACCATCAGCAGGGTTTGATAACGCAACAAATCCTTCATCACGTTCAACACCGCCAGCGTACCGCGCTTGAGATATTGTTCTTTATCGGCGTCTTTCACGTCCTGCTCCACCTGTCCGATTGCTATTTTACGAGTGCCACTGCTCTTCGTCGGTTATCGACCGGGGCGGTAAAAGCTTTAGCCGGCGTGAACGAATTCATCATGATGTTGATGTAGCAGAGAAAAAATTCCCGGCTATACTTAGCGCGATGAACACCTTGATTCATAACGTAAGGAGCAGCAAATGGGTATTCTTTCATGGATTATTTTTGGTCTGATTGCCGGGATTATCGCTAAATGGATCATGCCAGGTAAAGATGGCGGCGGATTTATTTTGACCGTGGTACTCGGGATTGTCGGTGCGGTGGTGGGCGGCTGGATCAGTACCCTGTTCGGCTTTGGCCGGGTTGACGGCTTCAACTTTGGCAGCTTTGTGGTCGCGGTGATCGGTGCCATTGTGGTGCTGTGGATCTACCGTAAAGTCCGCAGCTGACGCCAAATCACGATTCAACAAGATCCGCAGTCCCGTCCGGGGCTGCGGATTTTTTTATGTCGTCAGAAATCGTAGCCGATTGTGGCGGTCAGCGTCCGCTCCGCGCCGCGATAGCAGTAACCGGTGCCGTAGCAGGCTGCCAGATACTTTTTATCCGTCAGATTGCGGGCATTCAGCTGCAGCCAGGCACCTTTCAGGCTCGACTGCCACGCGCCCAGATCGGCGCGCAGCGAGGCGTCAAACAGGGTCACCGACGGCAAACGGGTGGTGTTTTCGTTATCGGCCCACTGGCGACCAATGTAGCGCACCCCGGCACCCGCGCTCAGGCCGTAATCAAACTGATAATGCCCCCACAGCGACGCCATGCTATTTGGCGTGACGTACGGCGTATGGCCATCGTTGCCGTCCACGGAATCCTTAAAGCGCAGATGGTTGAGCGTATAACCGGCAATGGTGCTGAACCGTTCGGTCAGCTGGCTGCGCGCCTCCAGTTCAATGCCCTGCGCATGCACTTTGCCGGACGGGGTGTAGGTGCCGTCCTGCACGTTACGGTTGGCCACATCGTTCTGCGTCAGGTCGTACAGGGCCACGCTGTAGAGATCGCGCGTGCCGTTCGGCTGGTATTTCACCCCGGCTTCATACTGCTCTGAGGTGGTCGGTTTCAGCTGATTCCCGTCGGGATCGGTCAGCGAAGCCGGGGTAATCGCCTGGCTCCAGCTGACGTACGGCGACACGCCATTATCAAAGGCGTACAGCAGCGCGGCGCGGCCGCTGACGTGATCGTCCTGACGACGACTATTGCCATTCTCTGACACGATGCGGTCATAGCGACCAGACAAATCCAGATGCCAGCGCTGCCACGCCATCTCATCCTGCAGATAGAGGCCGCTCTGGTAATAGCGGCGCGTCTGCGCTGTCCAGAGGTAATCCGGCTGGCTGCCGATGGCCTCGCCGCTCCAGGCATTCAGCGGTGAGGCAGCGCCGCTGGCGTCGCTCAGATCATTTTTGTAGCGGTGATACTCCGCGCCGAGCGTGACGCGATGCTGCAGCGCACCGCTGGCAAACTCCGCCTGCAGCTGGTTATCGGTCGCCCATGCGCTGAGCGAAGAGCGCTCACCGGAGTAGTAGCGGTTGAGCAGGTCCGGATTGTCGCTGTTCCAGCCAATCTGGTACACCTGGTCGAGCGCCACGTTGGAATGGCTGTAGCTGCCGGTGCTGTGCACCGACCATACCTCATCGAAACGGTGCGAGAAGTCGTAGCCGTAAATCTGCTCATGACGTTTGAACTGATCCAGCGCGCTGTCGCCCTCATAAAAGCCGTCGCTCAGCCAGCGACCATTGTGGCTGTACAGCGTGCCTTCCGCCGGCACCGAGCCGTGATAGCCGCCTGAGGGATCTTTTTGCAGATAAGCACGCAGCAGCAAGCTGGTGTCTTCATCCGGCTGCCACAGCAGCTGGGGTGACAGCGCGTATTTCTCTTCGCGCGTGTGGTCGTACTGGGTATCGCTGTTGCGCATGATGCCGGTCAGGCGGTACGCCCATTGATCGTTAATCGCGTCGGTGTAATCAAAGGCGGCGCTGTTACTGGCATTGCTGCCGGTGGCGAAGCGTAAATGGCCCTGTGAAGCAAACTGCGGCCGCTTCGTGACCATGTTCACCAGCCCGCCCGGCACCGTCTGGCCATAAAGGGCAGAAGAGGGGCCTTTAATTACGTCGATGCGGTCAAGGAACCAGTTATCCACCTGCAGGATGTTGAAGCTGCCGCCGTCGCTCATCACGCGCAGACCGTCAAGGAAAGTGTTGTCGACGTCACCGCCGTGGAAACCACGCAGCGAAATGGTGTCGTAACGCGTGGCCGCGCCACCAAAGTTGGTGAAAACCCCCGGGGTATAGCCCAGCGCCTGGTTCAGATCCTGCGCGCCCTGATCGTCAATCTGCTGACGCGTCACCACGGAAATGGACTGCGGCGTGGTGACGAGTGGACGATCGCTTTTCGTGGCGCCGCTGCGGGTGGCGAGATAGCCCGCCGTGGGCGAGGTGGCGCTCTCCTGCGGCTGTGCGGTGACCACCAGAGAGGGTTCGGCAACGCCGAGTGCCGGAAACGCCAGCGCCAGCGCGCACAGCAGCCGGCCACGGTTGAGGGGGAACAGCGCGGTCATAATGATTCCTTTGGCAGAGAATAAAAGCCGCACCACACCAGCGCGGCGGTTAATGATGAGAAAAAGAGTAATTTTAAGATTGAGAATTATTATCTTTTAGTAAGGGGTGTTTCAAGATGTAAAAGATAAGTAATGGAAAAGTGTGATGCGCAGGGGATGCCGCAGCGCCGGGCATGGTCATCGCCTGGCTGTGGCATCGGGCCTGAGAAGCAGGTGCGCACGGCGGCGCACCTGACGTCAGGGTTATTTCGCCGCGTTTAGCGTCGGCATTGAGGGGATGTCGCGCGTGCTGTTACAGGTTTTATCTTTCGGACAATACTTATCCAGCAGCTTCAGCGTTACGCCGTTGGTCCAGCCAAAACCGTCCTGCAGCGGATATTCGCCGCCGCCACCACCGCCCAGCTGGGCACCGTCGACCACATACTTCTCGACCAGCTTGTGCTCGCGATCGTAAGTCTGCTGCACATTTTGCAGGAAGCGCTGACCAATCTGCTGCGCCAGCTGGTTCTGCTTATAGTGCTCCAGACCTTCGACCGCTACCCACTGCAGCGGGGCCCAGCCGTTAGGCGCATCCCACTGCTGGCCGTTGTTTACCGTCGTGGTGACCAGCCCGCCCGGTTTCAGCAGCTGTTTTTCCACGGCGGCGGCGGTACGTTCAGCCTGTTTGTCGCCCGCCAGCTGCATATACAGCGGGAACAGCGTGGCGGCGGTGAGCTGATTGTGCACCTGCTTTTTCTGGAAATCGTAGTCGGCATACCAGCCCTGTTTGTCATCCCACAGGTAACGATTGATCGCCGCCTGGCGCTTCTCTGCATCCGCAGCAAACTGCTGCGCTTTATCATTCTGTTTTGCCAGCTTCGCGGCTTTCGCCAGCGTCTGCTCCAGGTGGAACAGCAGGCTGTTGAGGTCCACCGGGGCCAGCTGGGTGGTGCGAATCGAGGCCAGATTGTGCGCATCGGTGAACCAGCGTGAGCTGAAGTCCCAGCCCGAGGCGGCGCCCGCGCGCAGATCGCGATACACCTGTTGTTTATTGCGCTCAGGCGCTTTTTTCGCGGTGTTGACATCGTCCAGCCAGGATTCGGTGCGCGGCACGTCACGGTCATCCCAGTAGCGATTGAGCAGGGTGCCGTCACTCAGCTTCACCACGCGCTTGCTCGCCTGGCCGGCAGCCACCTTATCGCTGTCCGCCATCCAGTAGTCATACTCTTTTTGCAGCTGCGGCAGATACTGGCGGTAAACGTCGTCTCCCTTGTGGCTGGCCAGCAAATCCACCATCAGGCTGAAGAACGGCGGCTGCGAGCGGCTGAGATAGTAGCTGCGGTTGCCGTTAGGGATGTGGCCGTACTTGTCCAGCTCGCTGGCGAAGTTGTCCACCATATCCTGCACCCGATCCCAGTGGCCGCTCTCTGCCAGCCCGAGCATGGTGAAGTAGCTGTCCCAGTAATAGACTTCGCGGAAACGCCCGCCTGGCACCACGTACGGTTTCGGCAGTGGCAGCAGCGAATCGTACTGGCTGGCCGTTGGCGTGCTGCGCGTCAGCACCGGCCACAGGCCATTAATGTGCGCGCGCAGGCTCTGGCCGGCGGGCGGCACGTATTTATCCTGCGCTTTGGGCAGGATGAAGTTGGTGTCCACGAAGCGCCTGAGATCGAAATTACGCTGATTTTTCTGCATCTGCCAGTCGGCGAGAATCGACGCCGGGTCATATTTGGGGACCGCATCGGCAAAGGTTTTCTGGTCCGGATAAAATCTGGCCTGCTGCACGGCACTGAATAGTGGGCCGAGTCGCACATCCGGCGGCTGCGGCTGGGCGCTGAGCATGCGGCTATTATCCTCAGCGTGCACAGCAGACGCGCTCAGCAGCGCCGCGCTGAGCAACAGGGTAAGACGCGCAGGCGTAAACACTACATTTTTTATCATCGGTTTTTCTCCTTGTCCGAAAAGGTGGTGCGCTAACGCATTGACCACCCGAACAACTTTAGACGTTAACGCGCCGCTTAGCCTTTTGCAGCGGCGGAAATGTGAAGCCTTCGCGATTAATCGCCGGAAAATTGCGGTGCCGCGCGGGTTTTTACTTGCCCTGCGCCGCTATTTGACTGAGGCTGAAAGAAAAAAAGGAGAGCAGTATGGAGATCATCTGGTATCACCCGTCACTGAATCCGCAGCCGTGGCTGGACGGCATGCGCCAGCGACTGCCGGAAGTGCGCATCCGCCAGTGGCAGCCGGGCGACAGTGCGCCTGCCGACTACGCCATTGTGCGATCGCCGCCGGTGGAGATGCTGGCGGGACGGGCGTTGCGTGGCGTATTCGCCATGGGGGCCGGCGTGGACGAAATTTTGCGGCAGCTGCGCACGCACCCTGAGATGCTGGCTGACGCGGTGCCGCTCTACCGGCTGGAAGACACCGGCATGGCACGCCAGATGCAGGAGTATGCGAACTGGTGCGTGCTGGGCTGGTTCCGCCGCTTCGCCGACTATCACCAGCAGCAGCGACAGGCGCTGTGGCAGCCGCTGCCGGACCGCGAACGTGCTACTTTTACCATTGGCGTGCTGGGGGCAGGCGTGCTTGGCCGTAGCGTGCTGGAGAGCCTGCGCCAGTGGGGCTTCCCGCTGCGCTGCTGGAGCCGCTCGCCGAAGCAGATAGCGGGGGTCACCACCTTTCACGGCCGCGACCAGCTGGCGGATTTTCTCGCTGACAGTCAGGTATTAATTGATTTGCTGCCCGCCACGCCGGAAACCAGCAACCTGATCGATGGCGCCTTTCTCCGCGCGCTACCGCGCGGCGCCTGTTTCCTCAACCTCGCGCGCGGTGCGCACGTGGTAGAGGCCGATCTGCTGGCGGCGCTGGAGAGCGGTCAGCTGGCCGCCGCCGCGCTGGACGTATTCCAGGTGGAACCGCTGCCGGCCGCGAGTCCGCTGTGGTCTCATCCACATGTCATGATTACCCCGCATAATGCCGCCACCACCTTGCCGCATGAGGCGATGGACTATATCGCCGGTGCCATCACGGCACTGGAGCAGGGCCAACAGCCGCGCGGTCTGGTCGATCGCCAGCGCGGCTATTAATTCAGCAGAGGAGAAGAGGATGTATCCCGTCGATTTACATATGCACACCGTGGCCAGCACCCATGCGTACAGCACGCTGCACGATTACGTCGCTCAGGCGAAACAGAACGGCCTGAAGCTGTTCGCCATTACCGATCACGGTCCGGACATGGCCGATGCGCCGCACTACTGGCATTTTGTCAATATGCGCATCTGGCCGCGCGTGATTGACGGCGTCGGCGTGCTGCGCGGCATTGAAGCCAACATCAAAAATCAGCAGGGTGAGATTGATTGCAGCGGGCCGATGCTGGATGCGCTGGATTTGATCGTCGCCGGCTTCCATGAGCCGGTCTACGCACCGCGCGACAAGGCTCACCACACGGAAGCGATGATCGCCACCATGGCCAGCGGACTGGTGCACATCATCAGCCATCCGGGCAACCCGAAATTCCCGGTGGATATTCGCGCCATCGCGGAAGCCGCCGCGCACTACGATGTGGCGCTGGAGATCAACAACTCGTCGTTCACCCATTCGCGTCCGGGCAGTGAACCTAACTGCCGCGCGATTGCGGAAGCGGTGCGTGACGCCGGTGGCCGGCTGGCGTTTGGCTCCGATTCGCACACCGCCTTTACGCTCGGCGATTTCGAGCACTGCCTGCGTATTACGCGCGAAGTGGATTTTCCGCAGGATCGCGTGTTAAATGTCACGCCGCGTCGCCTGCTCGACTTTCTCGAACAGCGCACCGGCAAACACATTGCGGAATTTGCCGACTTTTAACTTTTTTGCCTCAAGGAATTCTGTTGCATGAATGAGTTTTCCATTCTCTGCCGCGTCATCGGCTCGCTGTTTAATCGCCAGCCGCAGGACCCGCTGCTGGTGCCGCTGTTCACCCTGCTGCGCGAAGGCAAACTGAAAGATCAGTGGCCGCTGGAGCAGGATGAACTGCTGACCCGGCTGCAGCAGAATAGCGATCCGCAGGCGCTGGCGGCGGATTACAACGCGCTGTTCGTCGGCAGCGACTGCAGCGTACCGCCGTACGCCTCACAGTGGCCGAACGGACCGCAGGAAGCCGGGGTGCGGGCGTTTTTAACCTCACGCGGTATGCCACTGAGCGAGTCGCCAGCCGATCACTTTGGCGTGCTGCTGCTGGCGGCCTCCTGGCTGGAAGATCAGTCTGCAGAAGATGAGGCGGCGGCCCAGCTGGCGCTGTTCGATGACTACCTGCTGCCGTGGTGCGGCGCCTTCCTCGGTAAAGTGGAAGCCCACGCCACCACCGCGTTTTATCGCACGCTGGCGGCGCTGAGCCGTGAGGCGATTCAGGCGATGTATGACGAACTGCGTGAAGAGGGCGACGACGCCTGAGTCGTCACCAGCAGGGATGGCTGCTGCCGGGCAGCTGCGCCGGTGCCGCGCACAGCATCGGCGTACCGGGCAGATAAGCCGCGGCGCGCAGGCGCTCGCCAATCCCCCAGCGATTGATCTCCAGCGCGCTCAGCGCATCGTGCGGCTGCGGCGTAATGCCACGCTGTTCGCCTTGTGGCGCTGCGCCGTGCTGCTGAAGCAGCAGCGCGGTACGCGCCAGCGACAAACGCGCCTGCCAGCCGGTGCCGTTAACGCGGCGCTGGCGTAATCCTTCCAGCACCGCGGCCGCCATCATATAGCCGGTGGCGTGATCCAGCGCCTGCACCGGCAGCGGCGTCGGTTTAACGCCTGCCTGCCAGCGCATCCCCTGTTCGGCGATGCCGCAGGCCATCTGCACCAGGCTGTCAAAACCGCGCCGGTTGCGCCACGGCCCGTGCCAGCCCCAGGCGTTGAGGCTGACATCCACCAGCCCCGGCGCCAGCCGCTGACGGCTCTCCGCATCCAGCCCCAGCTTTTCCAGTGCGTCCGCGCGGTAGCCGTGCACCAGCACATCCGCATGCTGTAGCAGCGTAATCAGCCGATCGCGCCCGGCGCGGGTTTTGATATCCAGCTGCGCGCAGCGTTTGCCGCAGTTGATCTCCTCTTCCAGCGTCGGTTCACGCCAGCCGGGTGGATCGATGCGCAGCACCTGCGCGCCGAGGCTGGCCAGAAAGCGGGTCGCTACCGGTCCGGCAATGATGCGCGTCAGATCCAGCACCCGCACGCCCAGCAGCGGTCGCGCCGGCAGCAGCGCCCAGCCCGGCGTGGGCGCTTCGCCGGTTGCCCGTTGGGCAATCAGCGCTTCTTCGCTTACCGCCAGCCCCTGCGCATGCTGCTGCCACTGCTGTGCGCTGCGCATCCAGGCGGCACAGCCGCCGGCGTCGACCACGGCCTGCTCCAGCGCGTGTCCCTGCCAGCGTGCCACCCCCGCCGCCAGCGATGACCGATCGGCGTGCTCGCCCAGCACGCGCGACACGGCGGCGCGATGGTGTGGTGCGTTGGTGTGCAGGCGGATCCAGCCATCCTCGCACGGATAGTCACCGGCCAGCGCATCCCACTGGGCGGCTGGCGGACGGTTCAGCGGCGTCAGGCTGTGCTGAAACCAGCGCGAGGCCAGGCGGACGTTGACGCTGACCGGGGCCGGACGCCCCAGCAGATCGCTCAGCGCCTGGCTGGCGAGGCCGATGCTGGTGGCGGCGAGTTCGCTAACGGCAAAAGCCGAGGGGAAGCTGTCGGTCTGAAGAAAGTGGATCGTCGGCGCGTGTTCCGCACCCCGCAATCCCTGCCACAGTTGCTGCCACAATGCGGCAGCGCGTTGAGAATCCATGCTAAACCTCCGGAAAACACGCAAGCTTCAAGCATAGCAGAGTGGATCAGCGGCGGCGCAGGCTCGGAAAGCGGGCATGCATGCGCAGGTTACGCAGGTTAATCACCGCAATTGCCGTCCCCAGCACCACCAGCGACGCACCCAGAATTTTGAAGCTGTTCATGCTGTCGCCCAGCACCAGCACGCCCATCAGTACCGCCAGCACCGGCGTCAGCAGCGAGTAGGGCATGATCAGGTTGACGTTATATTTTTTCAGCAGCGCGTACCACAGCGTATAGGCGACAATCGATGAGGCGAGGGCGCTGTACAGGATGCCAAACCAGCCGCGCCAGCCGGCGTGGCTCAGCGCGGTAAACTGCTGCGATTCAGTCAGCCACGAGGCCGCGCCGACAATCGGCACCGCAAGGAAGGAGATCCAGCCGGTAAGCGTCAGCGGTTTAATCGGCGGTGACTTTTTCACAATCATGTTGCTCACCGCCCAGCCGGTGGCGCTGCACAGCAGAATACACAGCACCCACCACGCCGGAATTGTCGGGCTGCCGGAGAGTACCACCACCCCGGCCAGCGAGATGGCGATACCGCACAGCTGCACCAGCCGCAGTTTCTCCTTCAGCACCACCATCGCCAGCAGCATGGCAATCGGCGTGCCCAGCTGGACCACAATGGCCCCGGTGCCGGCATCGGTATAGCGCATGCCGACAAACAGCAGCGAAAAGTGCATGAAGCCAAAGGTAAACGCCAGCGTCAGCAGCCACGGCAGCTGGGCGCGCGTGATGCGGCAAAACGGCACCAGCACGATAGCCACCACCACAAAGCGCATCCAGGTCAGAAACAGCGGCGGAAGCTCCAGCAATCCCCACTTTATCGCTACGTTATTGAACGACCAGATGCACACCACCATCAGAACCAGAAAAAAATGCCGCACCGCCACGCTGCTGTCCTTTGTTTTATCGATGTTGTCACCGTCTAATGATGGCACGAAGGCGATCGGTTGGCGCACGCGGGCGACGCTTTTTTTCGTAATGGCATTAGCTTATGCCGAAAAATCCAGGACAGAGGGCAAATTTACTGTCAGAGTGGATGTCCGAAACACGATCATTTGAGGACCGTATTCGGCATGACACAGACCCGCACCTTACCCCTTGCTTTGATTCAACTCGAAACGCCGCCGCCGCAGGTTGTGGCAAAAATTGGTGAACAACCGCAGTGGTTTATTACAGCCCTGGCGCTACAGCCGGATGATTATGTCATTGTGCGGCCGCATCTCGGGGAAGAGCTGCCGGCTTTCTCTGGCATCAGCGGCGCGATTTTCAGCGGTTCGTGGGCGATGGTAACCGATCACGCCGACTGGAGCGAGCGCACCGCCGCCTGGATTCGTGCGGCCATCGACGCGCAACTGCCGCTGCTCGGCGTTTGCTATGGCCATCAGCTGATGGCCTATGCGCTGGGCGGTAAAGTGGGTGATAACCCGAACGGCTGGGAGCGCGGGCTGAAAACCCTGACGCGCACCCCGCACTGCGATCCGTGGCTGGCACAGTTGCCGGAGGCCTTCCCGGCGTGGTTGTCGCACCGCCAGTCGGTGCTGGTACCGCCGCCGCAGGCACAGGTGCTGGCGCGTTCAGCACTGGATGGTTGTCAAATCCTGCGCTATTCGCCGCAGGCGCTATCGGTGCAGTTCCATCCGGAGTTCGACCATAACATCATGACCGCCTGTCTGCCTTCCGGCGTCAGCGATGATGGCGCGCGGCTGTCTGGCGAAGACTGGGCGCGCGAACTGCTGCAGCGTTTCTGGCAGCAGACGCGCCCGCAGGCGCAGGCTCAGGGCGCGTAATGCCGCGTACAGCGATAAACCCACGCGGGTGGCATATTTTTCAGCACCCGCTGGCGCTGCCAGGTAAAGTAGCGTGACAGGCTGGGCTGCGTCAGCGAGGTGTACTGAAACTGGACAAACACGCCGTGCGGTCCCAGTCCTTCATGCACCGCGCTGAGAATGGCGTCGCGCGTTGCGGGCGGCAGCGACAGCAGCGGCAGGCCGGAAAAAATCACGTCGTACTCCCCGGACAGATATTCTGCGGAGCAGGCGCGCACCTGCATGCGCGCATCGTTCCAGCGGCGTAACCCTTTTACCAGTTCGGGACTGATTTCAAACACATCCAGCTGCGCCTGCGGTGCCATATGTGCCAGCAGATGACGGGTCAGCACGCCGTCGCCGGCGCCCAGCTCGGCAATGCGCAGGCTGTGCTCCCAGTTGACCGTTTCACACATGGCGCGACACAGGGCGGCTGAAGAGGGCGTGATGCTGCCCATTTTGCGCGGATTGCGGATAAATTGCTGAACGAAGTTCGCTTTGGCGCGCATTACCATCAGGGCTGAAGCCAGCATCTTGTTCTCCTGTTCACGGGTCTGCTTCATATTGACCGCACAAATCGCACATGTTCCGCTTTTCATCACGCTTATGGCCAAACTCGGAATTATCTGTCTGCGACAGGCGCAGGTTAAGGCGTGACGGCAGGGCCGTTTCTTAATGCCCTCTTTTCCTTCGATGCGGTCACAGTTTCCCGCTGAGCGATCTGACAGGCTGGCATTGTTCGCTCAATGTTAATAACAAGTTTAAATGTTGTTAATCGCCACTCTGTCCCGCAAGGAGAAACACCATGCGTTACGCTGCTCCGGGAGAAACCGGTTCTCTCATCCACCTGCAATCGCGTTATGGCAACTTCATCAACGGCGAATTTGTTCCGCCGGTAAACGGTAACTATTTTGTTAACACCACGCCGATCAATGGCTCGACCATCGGCGAATTTCCGCGCTCGGATAAACAGGATATCGACAACGCCGTCGCCGCCGCACAGGCCGCTGCGGACGCATGGGGCAAAACCTCGCCGCAGGCGCGTTCGCTGCTGCTGCTGAAAATTGCCGACCGGCTGGAAGCCAATCTGGAAGCCATCGCGGTCAATGAAACCTGGGATAACGGTAAGCCGGTGCGTGAAACCCTGGCGGCTGATTTGCCGCTGGCGGTTGACCACTTCCGCTACTTTGCCGGCTGCGTGCGCGCCCAGGAAGGCACCGCGGCAGAGATTGACGAGTTCACCGCCGCCTACCACTTTCATGAGCCGCTTGGGGTCGTCGGACAAATTATTCCGTGGAACTTCCCGCTGCTGATGGCGGCGTGGAAACTGGCGCCGGCGCTGGGTGCCGGTAACTGCGTGGTGCTGAAGCCCGCTGAACAGACGCCGCTCTCCATTACCCTGTTGATGGAGCTGATTAAAGACCTGGTGCCGCCGGGCGTGATTAACGTGGTGCACGGCTACGGCAAAGAGGCCGGCGAGGCGCTGGCTTCGCATCCGGGTATCGCCAAGATCGCCTTTACCGGATCGACCGCCACCGGCGGCCACATTCTTGAGCTGGCGGCAAAAAGCCTGATCCCGTCCACCGTCGAGCTGGGCGGCAAGTCTCCCAACATTTTCTTCGAAGACATCATGCAGGCGGAGGAGAGCTTCATCGAAAAAGCGGCCGAAGGCGTGGTGCTGGGCTTCCTTAATCAGGGCGAAGTCTGTACCTGTCCGTCACGCGCGCTGGTGCAGGAGTCGATTTTTGAGCCGTTTATGGCGGCGGTGATGAAGCGCATCCAGACCATTAAGCGTGGCGATCCGCTCGACACTGAGACCATGATCGGCGCGCAGGCGTCGCAGCAGCAGTTCGACAAAATTCTCTCTTACCTGGAGATTGCTCAGCAGGAGGGCGCGCAGGTGCTGCACGGCGGCGGGGTGGAGAAAATCGGTGAGGCGTTTGCCAGCGGTTACTACATTCAGCCGACGCTGCTGAAAGGTGATAACAGCATGCGCGTCTTCCAGGAGGAGATTTTCGGACCGGTGGTCGGCGTGCTGACCTTTAAAGACGAAGCGGAAGCGATTGCCATCGCCAACGATTCGATTTACGGCCTCGGTGCGGGCGTGTGGACGCGCGATATTAACCGTGCTTACCGCGTAGGTCGCGCGATCAAAGCCGGTCGCGTCTGGACCAACTGCTATCACCTCTATCCGGCGCACGCCGCGTTTGGCGGCTATAAAAAATCCGGGATTGGCCGTGAAACCCACAAAATGATGCTCGATCACTACCAGCAGACTAAAAATCTGCTGGTCAGCTACAGTACGCAGCCTCTCGGCTTTTTCTGATTTAACCGGCAGCGGTGCGCGCCGCTGCCGCCTTCATGGCAACGTCACACAGCCCTGTCACAGTGCTGACAGAAAAAACAGATTATTCCCCCTGTTATTAAGACGCGTCTTGTCGATATTAAGAGGCGTGAGTTTATACAGTAACGCACCGTTTTTAAGGAGAGAAGATGAACACCCTGTACCACTTTCAGGAGCAGCACGACGAAGTGCTGGATGCGGTCGAAGAGAATATCATTACCGTAAATCTGCCGGGCCGCCAGGCAATCTACGTGATTGGCCAGAACGACGACGATGCCGATCTGTTGCTGGACGTGCAGCTGCGCGGTGTGTGAGCGCAGCAGGGGCTGGCAGACAAAAAAAATCCGCAGCTTTTACGCCGCGGATTTTTTTATTGCAGGCCGGCTTATTTCACGCAGGCAGCACACTGGTTGTGGATCTGCTGAAAGAAGTCGTTGCCTTTGTCATCCACCAGGATGAACGCCGGGAAGTTCTCCACTTCAATTTTCCAGATCGCTTCCATGCCCAGTTCGGCATACTCCACGCACTCCAGACTCTTAATGCTCTGCTGCGCCAGCACCGCCGCCGGGCCGCCAATACTGCCCAGATAGAAGCCGCCGTGTTTATGGCAGGCATCCGTGACCTGCTGGCTGCGGTTACCTTTGGCCAGCATCACCATGCTGCCGCCGTTAGCCTGCAGCAGATCGACGTAGGAGTCCATGCGGCCGGCGGTGGTCGGACCGAGTGAACCGGACGCGTAACCTTCCGGCGTTTTCGCCGGGCCCGCATAGTACACCGGGTGATCTTTGATGTACTGCGGCAGACCTTCGCCGTTGTCGATGCGCTCTTTCAGTTTGGCGTGCGCAATATCACGCGCCACGATGATGGTGCCGTTCAGCGACAGACGCGTCGCCACCGGGTAAGCGGAGAGCTGGGCAAGGATCTCGCTCATCGGGCGATTGAGATCGACGCTGACCACTTCGCCTTCGCCCTGCTGACGCAGCGCTTCCGGGATATAGCGGCCTGGGTTGTCTTCCAGCTTCTCGATCCAGATGCCTTCGCGGTTAATTTTGGCTTTGATGTTGCGGTCAGCCGAGCAGGAAACGCCCATGCCCACCGGGCAGGATGCGCCGTGACGCGGCAGACGCACCACGCGGATATCGTGAGCAAAATATTTACCGCCAAACTGCGCGCCGAGGCCGAGTTTCTGCGAGGCTTCCAGCAGTTCCTGTTCCAGCTGCACGTCACGAAACGCCTGACCGTGTTCGTTGCCTTCGGTCGGCAGCGAATCGTAATAGTGGGTTGACGCCAGCTTGACGGTTTTCAGCGTGCTCTCAGCGGAAGTGCCGCCGATGACAAACGCAATGTGGTACGGCGGACAGGCCGCCGTGCCGAGCGACATCATTTTATCAATCAGGTAGTTTTTCAGCTTCGCTGGTGTGATCAGCGCTTTGGTTTCCTGATACAGATAGGTTTTGTTAGCAGAACCGCCACCTTTGGCGATGCACAGGAATTTGTATTCGTCGCCGTCAACGCTGTAGAGATCGATCTGCGCCGGCAGGTTGGTGCCGGTGTTGACCTCTTTATACATATCAAGCGGCGCATTCTGCGAGTAGCGCAGGTTATCTTCGATAAAGGTGTTGTAAACGCCCTGAGACAGCGCAGCTTCATCGCCACCGCCGGTCCAGACGCGCTGGCCTTTTTTACCCATGATGATGGCGGTACCGGTGTCCTGGCAGGTCGGCAGCACGCCTTTGGCGGCGATTTCCGAGTTGCGCAGAAACTGCAGCGCCACGTATTTGTCGTTCTGGCTGGCTTCATCGTCCGCCAGAATCGACGCCACCTGCTGCTGATGTGACGCGCGCAGCATAAAAGAGGCATCGTGGAACGCCTGCTGCGCCAGCAGCGTCAGCGCTTTCGGGTCGACTTTCAGGACTTCTTCACCGTCAAAGTTGGCCACCGAAACATAGTCGCGGCTCAGCAGATAGTACTCGGTATCATCTTTGGCGAGAGGAAAGGGATTCTGGTAGTAGAAGGGTTTGTTCGACATGTTGGCTCACTTAGCTTCGTGTTGCCCGCCAGCATGACGGGCGACAAATTAGGCGATCTGTTATTCGATTTTCTCTCGCCAGTCCGCGGCAAGAGCTGACTGGCGAGTATCATACCACTTTAACGTTGTCACGCGGCTGCGTTTTTAACATCAAAGCAACATCATCAGAACATCATCACCATCCACGGATAGGCAATGACCATCAGCGCCACCAGGAACAGGGCACCAAAGATGGTACCGAGACGCCAGTAGTCTTTGGTTGGCAGGTAGCCGCTACCGTAGTAAATCGGGCTTGGGCCCGTGCCGTACGGGGTGATAATGCCCATCACACCCAGTGAGGTACACATCATCAGGCAGAACACCGGCATGTTGATGCCCGGAATCGAGGCGGCAATGGTCAGCATGGCAGGCAGCAGGGCGGTGGTGTGCGCCGTGGTGCTGGCGAACAGATAGTGCAGCAGGTAGAAGGCGACCAGCAGCACCACCGCAGACACCTGCGGGTCGTAGCCGTGCAGCAGCAGCGCACCCTCTTTACCCAGCCAGGCGATGAAGCCCACGCGCGCCAGACCATCAGCCAGCGCGACCAGCGTGGCAAACCAGGCGAAGGTGTTCCAGGCGGCTTTGTTGCTGGTGATGTCGTTCCAGTTCAGCACGCCGGTCCACAGCATCAGCACGATAACCAGCAGGGCGGCCATCGCCGGTTCAATCCATGCAGTGGCGAAGATCCACATCATCAGCGCAGCGACCACGAACACCAGCAGCAGAATTTCATTGCGCGACAGCGGACCCAGTTTCTCCAGCTCGGCTTTAGCCCAGCGTGGCACTTCGTCATTCACTTTCACTTCTGGTGGATAGAGCCAGTAAGCCAGCAGCGGCATGGTGAGAATCAGCAGGATCCCCAGCGGCAGGAAGGCGAGGAACCACATGCCCCACGAGATATCAAAGCCAACCACGCTTTTTACCAGCGCCAGCGCCAGCAGGTTAGGGGCCAGCGCGGAGAGGAACATTGAGCTGGTGATACAGGCGGCGGTGATAGCAACCCACATCAGGTAAGAACCAATTTTGCGTGCGCTTGGGTCGTTAGGTTTAGAACCGTACAGCGGCGGCAGGTTGGCAATGATGGGATAGATCGTCCCGCCGCTGCGCGCGGTGTTGGACGGCGTAAACGGTGCCAGCAGCAGGTCGGCAAAGGTGATGGCATAGCCGAGCGTCAGGCTGCGACGGCCGAGATATTTCACCAGAATCAGCGCCAGGCGGCGACCGAACTGGGTTTTATCGTAGCCAGCGGCAAACATGAAGGCGCCGAAAATCAGCCACACGGTGGAGTTGCCGAAGCCGCTCACCGCCCATTTAAACGCCTGTCCGGCCGTTTTGAACTTCGGATCGGCCAGTTCTGCCGGGCTGAACAGCACGTACTGGCTGAACAGCGCGATGATCACCACACCGGTCAGGCCGATGACCGCGCCCGGCAGCGGTTCGAAGATCAGGCCGACAATCACCCCGACGAAGATGGCGAAGAAGTGCCACGCGTACGGCTCCAGCCCGGCAGGGGTGGGCACCAGCAGCAACAGCACGGCAACCACGATCGGCAGGCACAACATGACTAGCCGGTTCTTTTTCCCCGGTGCGGCAGGTGGCGCCTTTAGGGGTTCACTCTGGGTTGTTTGTGTATTCATAGTTTTGGTCTGCAAGTTATGGGAATGCGATTGACGGCCCGGTCGGGTTGATTTTTTTAGTTACGAAACGCTTGTAGCAGATCAACCGGGACGTTTTAAAGTGTCTTTTACATGAATCTTCGTTATTGCAATTTTGCTTCGCGAATTATCAATTGAATGACGCTATGATGCGATTAATTAAAATATCTATTTTGATCTGGATCAATAAAATTATTAGCGGGTTTTTTGTTTTAACGTTTTGCGCCGTAATAAATGAACCAACAGGTGTAAAATATGTGTTAAAAGTGAACGGAACGGCAAAAATACCGCCATAATTGGGCGAAAGTCGCTTTTTATCTCTTTGATATTACGTCATTTGTTTTAAATGTAAGGAAAAAGTTGATTTTTGTCAAGTATTGGTTAAAACTTAGCGGAGCGCGGATTTCAGCAATGAGCAATAAAAAGTATTTTCACGCGTAAAACTTATATAACTAACATTCTGGGTTATGTAACTAAATAAAATGGTATATTTATACCATGAAGTCGGACCACTTAAATTAATTATAAAGACCTCCGAACTCCCAAAGAATTGAATACACGATTTCTTAATTCTGGAGTTGCTCATCATGAATACGCTCACCCCGATTCTTAATCCGCTGACCTTACCGAAAGGGGCGGTGCTGAAAAACCGCCTGGTGATGGCCCCGATGACCACCTGTACCGGCTATTACGACGGCGGCGTGACCAGCGATCTCGTTGAGTATTATCGCGTGCGTGCCGGCAGCATCGGCACCGTGATCGTCGAGTGCGCCTTTATCGATAACCGCGGTCCGGCGTTCCCGGGCGCTATCGGCATCGACAGCGACAACAAAATTCCCGGCCTGGCCAGAATTGCGCACGCCATCAAGTCCCAGGGTTCCAAAGCCATTCTGCAGATTTACCACGGCGGCCGCATGGTTGAGCCGGCGCTGATCGGCGGGAAAACCCCGGTCGCGCCCAGCGCTATCGCCGCGCCGCGTGAAGGTGCCAGCACCCCGCAGGCGCTGACGGCGGAAGAAGTGGAGGTGATGATCACTAAGTTTGGTGATGCGGTGAACCGCGCCATCAAAGCCGGCTTCGACGGCGTGGAGATCCACGGCGCTAACACCTACCTGATTCAGCAGTTCTACTCGCCTAACTCTAACCAGCGTGACGACAAATGGGGCGGCAGCCGCGACAACCGCGCGCGCTTCCCGCTGGAAGTGCTGGAAATCACCCACAAAATGGCGGAGCGCTTCGCCGCAGCGGATTTCATCATCGGCTATCGCTTCTCGCCGGAAGAGCTGGAAGTGCCCGGTATCCGCTGGGACGACACGCTGTACCTGCTGGAAAAACTGGCGGCGCGCGGGCTGGATTACGTGCACTTCTCCGTCGGCCAGCTGCTGCGTCCGTCGATTGTCGACACTCAGGATCCGACGCCGTTAATCAGCAAATACATTGAACAGCGCTCGGCGACGCTGGCGAAAGTGCCGGTGATTGGCGTTGGCGGCGTGGTGAACAAAGAGGATGCCGAACTGGCGCTGGCCTCGGGCTTCGATCTGGTGGCGATTGGTAAAGCCTGTATTGCCTATCCGGACTGGGCCGATCGCATCATCAAAAACGAGCACATGGATCTGTACATCGACAGCACCAAACGCGAAGCGCTGACCATTCCGGAACCGCTGTGGCGCTTCTCGCTGGTGGATGCGATGATCCGTGACGTCAGCGATGGCCATCGTAAGTACAAAGCCGGCGTTTACCAGGCGAAAGTGGAAGCCGAAGCGCTGAAGCTGAAAATCAACGTAACGCTCGACACCGACCGTATCACCGACATTTCGCTGGTGCCGGATCCTAACCTCGACGTCGATTTCACCAGCACCTTTGAAAGCCTGCGTGAACGTATTCTGGTGGCGAACAGCCCGCACGTCGATGCCATCACCGGTGCTACCACGCAGAGTGAGGCGCTGAAGAAAGCGGTATCGCGCGCGCTGACCACCTCCAGCAAAGAGTATGTGATTGAAGAGGGCGGTAACCCGAATGCGCCGGTCAATTACGATGTGGTGGTGGTTGGTACCGGCGGGGCCGGTCTGGCGGCGGCGATTCAGGCGCACGATGACGGCGCGCGCGTGGTGATCATTGAGAAGATGCCCACCATCGGCGGTAACACCATCAAAGCGTCGGTGGGGATGAACGCGGCGGAAACCCGTTATCAGAAACTGAAAGGCATCGAAGACAGCAAAGAGCTGTTCTACGAGGAAACGCTGAAAGGCGGCAAGTTCAAAAACAACCCGGTGCTGCTGCGTGAGTTCGTTGAGCGTGCGCCAGAAGCCATTGAGTGGCTGGCGGCGAAAGACATTGAGCTGAGCGATATCACCATCACCGGCGGCATGAGCATTGACCGTACGCACCGTCCGGAAGATCGCTCGGCGGTGGGCGGCTTCCTGATTAGCGGCCTGGTGAAAAACGTTAACCAGCGCAACATCGAAGTGCTGCTGGAAACCTCGGTGGCCGAGATCCTGTTTGAAAACGGTGCGGTGACCGGCGTGAAAGTGGTTGATGAGTACAACGACAGCCGCATCCTGAATGCGAAAAGCGTGATTGTGGCCACCGGTGGCTTCAGCGCCAACCGCGAGATGGTGGTGAAATACCGTCCGGAGCTGGATGGTTTCGTCACCACCAACCACAAAGGCGCCACCGGCAGCGGTATCGCCATGCTGCAGAAAATTGGCGCCGAGACCGTCGACATGGGTGAAATCCAGATTCACCCAACGGTTGAGCAGACCACCTCGTACCTGATTTCCGAAGCGATGCGCGGCGGCGGGGCGATTCTGGTCAGCCAGGCCGGTAAGCGTTTCTACAATGAAATGGAAACCCGTGACAAAGTTTCTGCCGAGATTATCGCGCTGCCGGAAAAAAGCGCGTGGATCGTGTTCGATGAGCAGGTACGTGCCAACAACAAAGCGGCGGACGAATACATCGCCAAAGGCTTTGTGATTAGCGCGCCAACGCCACACGAGCTGGCGGTGAAACTCAACATGGATCAGGAAACGCTGCAAAGCACGCTGGGCCGTTACAATGAGTTTGTAATTAACCAGAAAGACGAAGACTTTGGCCGTGCCACCGCGCTGCGTCATCCGCTCAATCAGGGGCCGTTCTTCGCGATTCGTATCGCACCGGGCGTGCACCACACCATGGGCGGCGTGACCATCAACACCGAGACCGCGGTGCTTGACGCGCAGAAACAGGTGATTCCTGGTGCCTGGGCGGCGGGTGAAGTGGTCGGCGGTATCCACGGTGCGAACCGCATCGGCGGTAACGCCGTCGCCGATATCATTATCTTTGGTATCAAAGCGGGTCGTAATGCCGCTAAACTGGCGTTAGGTAACTAAGCTATCACGATGCCCGCGCCCTGCGGGCATCGTTCTCTTGCGGGGCCACAATGACAAGCGACGCTGGCGTCCATTCCTATTCTGCCGTCCTCATGGGTTCGCCCATTCTGCTCAAACTGTTCGAAGACAATCCCACGCTGGCCAGCCAGGTCTTTCGCCTGATCAAACAGCAGGAAAACCTGTTTACCGTCAACCGCGCCGAATCCGAAGTGATGGCCATTAATCACGCCGCCGGACGCCATCCGGTGGTGGTGAGCGCGCCGGTGTTTGAGCTGATTAGTGTGGCGCACGCGGTGAGCATCCTGCCGGACAGCGCGTTTAACTTCACCATCGGTCCGGTGGTGAAACGCTGGAAGATTGGTTTTCAGGGGCGTGAAGTGCCGCCCGCAGCGGAGATTGAGGCGCTGCTGCGCCTGACCGATCCGCATCAGGTGGTACTGGATGCCGAACAGCACTCGGTGTTTCTGCCGCTGCCGGGCATGGAGATCGATCTGGGCGCCATTGCGAAAGGCTACATCGCCGATGTGGTGCAGGCATTTCTGCGTCAGCAGGGTGTTGCGCAGGCGCTGATTAATCTCGGTGGCAATGTGCAAACGCTCGGCAGCCCGCCGCATCAGCCGCAGGGCTGGGGTATCGGGCTCAAAAAACCGTTTGGCCGGGACGATGAACTGCTGGGTACGCTGCAGGTGCAGGGCAAATCGGTGGTGACGTCCGGGATTTATGAGCGCTACTTTGAACGCGACGGCCGCTGCTGGCATCACATCTTTGATCCGCGCACCGGTTATCCGCTGGACAATGAGTTATTGAGCGTGACGGTGATTGCCGATCGCTCGCTCGATGGCGATATCTATACCACGCTGCTGTACGGCATGGGCGTAGAGCAGGGGCTGGCGTATCTCGCCGGCCAGCCTGATATCGACGCGGTGTTTGTCACCCGCGATCGGCAGATTATCTGCTCGCCAGCGCGCCATTTCCGCTTCAGCCAGCTGGATTTCAGCTGGCAGCTGCGTCACTGACAGTACTGCTGCAGCAGCGAATGGTACTCCGGCTGCAGGCGATAGCGATACACCGGGCGGCCGGTGGCGCCGTAGTGAATGCTGGTGAACAGAATATTAATCTGCGCCAGCCAGATCAGGTACTTGCGACACGAAACGCGTGAAATGTTCACTTCGGCCGCCAGCTCGTCGGTAGAAAACTCATGGCCGGGGTGGGCGTCAATCCACTGACACAGCGTGCGCAGCGTCTGCGGCGTTAAGCCTTTCGGCAGCCGTTTGTTGTCGTGCTGGGTGGCCGGGCTGCCGTGCATCAGCAGATCGAGGTCCGACTGCTGGTAGTAGTGCTGGTTGTCCATCAGCGATTTTTTCTGCCGCCAGCCGGTCAGCGCCTCTTCAAAACGCGGGAACTGGAACGGTTTGATCAGGTAGTCGACCACGCCGTAGTGCAGCGAGGTTTTGATATTCTCCGCGTCGGCCGCTGACGAAATGATGATCACTTCCACTGAACTCTGCGCCTGGCGCAGCTCCGGCAGCAGATCGAGCCCGTTCTCCTGCTGCATATAGATATCCAGCAGCACCAGGTCGATCGGCGTTTCGCTATTAAACAGGAACTCGCGCGCCTGCTGCAGCGTCGCGGCGGTACCCACGCAGTGAAAGCCCGGCACCTGGCCGATAAAGCTGCGGTTCAGCTCGGCCACCATGGCGTCATCGTCGACCACTAACACGTTAATCATGCGGTTTGGTTCCTCCATCCCACGGAAGTTGGACTAAAAATTGGGTGAACACGCCAGGCTCGGACTCCACGCTGACGCTGCCGCCGAGGTGCTCCGTCTGCTGTTTCAGCAGGAACAGGCCGACCCCGCGATCCTCGCCTTTGGTAGAGAAGCCCTTGTCGAACACGGTTGCCAGATGCTGCGGCGCAATACCCGGTCCGTCATCGCTCACTTCACAGGTCAGCCAGCCGTTCTGATAGTGCAGCATGACGTGGATTTCGCCCTCGGTCTGCTCACTCATCGCATCCAGCGCATTCTCCACCAGGTTGCCGACCACGGTGATCAGCGCCGCCATTTGCTGCTCGTTGCCGCTGTCCGGCAGGTAACTGGCATCGCTGATGGTCAGACGATGGCCGCAATCAGAGGCGCGGTTAATTTTGCTGAGCAGAAAACCGGCAATCACCGGTGATTTGATCTTCTCCAGCAGGAAGCCGATTTCCGTCTGATAGTTATTAGCGGTCTTCAGAATATAGGCTTCTACCTGCGCATAATTTTTCATGTGCAGCAGGCCAAGGATCACATGCAGCTTATTCATGAACTCGTGCGAGCGCTCACGCAGGGCATCAACATAGTTTACCATGCCGGTCAGACGCTGCATCAGCTGGCTGATTTCGGTCTTGTCCCTGAAGGTGCAGACCGCGCCGATAATGCGTCCCTGACTGCGCACTGGCACGGTGTTGCTCAGCAGCAGTCGGCCATTGACGTTGAGCTCCTCATCGCGCCGTGCGCGACCGCCGTTGAGCACTTCCTGCAGATGCTGGTCGATCACCGAGGCATCATAAATGCGCGCGGTACTCACCACGCTGCTGCCCATTTTATCGCTCAGCAGCTGGCGCGCCGCCTGATTGACCAGCGTCACCTCGCCCTGATCGTCCATCGCCACCACGCCTTCCTTGACGGAGTTAAGGATCGCCTGGCGCTGCTCAAACAGGGTGGAAATTTCGTATGGCTCGAGGCCGAACAGGATACGCTTCAGCACGCGCACCAGAATGAAGGTGCCAACCGCGCCGGCAAAAGTGCCGATCAGAATGGTCCACAGAATGCTCCAGCGACTCTGGTTGATCTGGTCGGTGACCGCCTCCAGCGAGATGCCGATAGCCACCACGCCAATCTGCCGCTGCTGGGCGTCATAAACCGGGGTAAACACGCGCAGCGATTTGGCCAGCGAGCCCTGATTCACGGAGACATTCTCGTTGCCGCGCAGCGCCGGTTCGATGTCCGGGCCGATAAAGTGTTTGCCCACCAGCTCCGGATTACGGTGTGAGTAGCGGATGCCATCCATGTTGGTGATGCTGATAAACAGCAGATGGTTGCTCTCTTCCACCGCTTTGGCGATGGGCTGGATAGCGGCCCGGTCGGGCGGCAGGCGCAGCGCCTGCTGAATTTCGGGTGATTTCGCCAGCGTGCGCGCCACTGCCATGGCTTTATCCTCCAGCTGGCTGCGCGTCGCGGCGCCAATCTGGAAGAAATAAAACATGTGTACGCTCAGCAGCACCAGCACAATCACCGCGCTGAGCATCAGCGTCACCAGGGTGTTGAGCTTCATCGGTCGCCTGCGCACTGGCGTGGCTTGCTGTGGTGAGATCATGGTCGTGCTCTGCGGAAAACGGGGGGCTATTATGACGGATAATCCGCAGCGGGTCGCGCTAAATGCAGGAAGGCCGTCAGCGATGACGACCTTCCGTGGGTGAGAGAGCGGGCGGGTTAACCCTGTTTCACCCGGTTAGCGAAGCTTTTACGCAGTTTCTGCAGCTTCGGCGGGATCACCGCCAGGCAGTAACCGTTGCGCTGACCAGCGCCATCCCAGTAATCCTGATGATAATCTTCTGCCGGATACCAGGCTTTCAGCGGCTCAATGGTGGTCACCACCGGCACGCTGTGATCTTCCTGCGCGCGGGCAATCGCCGCAATCGCTTCGGCTTCCTGCTCCGCGTTAGCCGGGAAAATCGCCGAACGGTACTGGGTGCCGACATCATTACCCTGACGGTTCAGCTGGGTGGGATCGTGGGTGGCAAAGCTGATGTCCAGCAGATCGCCGTAGCTCACTTTCTCCGGATCGAAGCCTACGCGAATCGCTTCGGCGTGGCCGGTCGCGCCGCTGCACACCTGCTCGTAGGTGGGATTAGGACGTTCACCGCCGGTGTAACCACTTTCGACTGACTCGACGCCAATCACATCTTTGAATACTGCTTCGGTGCACCAGAAACAGCCACCCGCGATAATCGCATATTCGGTTGCCATTGTTTTACTCCTGTCAGGGCGAAAGCGTTAGAGTGGGGGTTCAGCACGCTGAATTCAAGCCGCTTTCTGTTAACATTTCTGGCGCAACCTGGCGCGGCTTAGCCCGTAGCGCCTTGCCATTGCGCGCAGACGATTTGCGCCGCACGGGTGCAGCATTGATGCACACGCCAGTTGATCTGCCAGCGGCGCTTTTACCTGCGCGATAAAACGTTATTCAGCGGTGAGATGTCGTGGTTTATTTGCGCGTAATAGCCCGGATGATACGAAGCAGATAATATTCTTGTTTAAATAGAATAATGCGGCTCAGCTGAGCCGCATCAGGTAAATGGCTTTCTGTCGGTGCGGATTAACGGATACTCCAGTAATCTACAATATCGCTATTATTAAAAGTGATATAGAGTCTATTACCGTGTATTTCGGTATTTCCACTACGTTTATCTGCCATTTTGCCTGCCGTAGAGGATACTTCACTTGCTGAGTTTGCCATACCTAACGCGCCGGATACGGCTCCCGCTCCCGGGATGTAGCCCAGCAGCGAAGAGGCGCTGCTGTAATCCGCATTTTTCTCGTAAATCCAGGTGGTGCCCTGAGAGGATTTTTGATTATCATCCGGGACACCATAAAGCTGCTGCACTTCCGCCTTGGTGGTTTTCCCTTCTTTAATGTGTGACTGAACGTAGGTCGCGCTGTATTTATCCTCACCCCCTGTCGACGAACATCCACTTAACAGGATAACGAGCATCACCATCAAACCCATAAGGTTAATTTTCATTTTTCCCTCTTTGTAAGTTTATTGTAAAGTCCAGATTTAAATATCACGGCATTAATGGTTGCGCAATATTATAATGGTGCGCTTTATCTCATTTTGCTGATGTGGCAATTTCAATTGCGGCTAACCTTTTGATATGGGTTTGTTTTTGTGGTTATGCGCCGGCAATAAATTTTCAGTAATTTAAAAATAGCGCCGGCTATTCAGGGTAGTGAAGTTTAAGCATTAAGTGCTGTATTCGCTAGCGCCCGATATTGATTAATTATCTGTAAATTAATTTCATCATTAATCGCGTATCGATTGGTGTGAATTATCAATTTTCTCTCCCGCCGCCTTGCGATTATTCCGCGCAGCGTGACAGGTTCAGGGTTGCCGCGGGAGAGAGGTTAAGTCACTTTGCCTTCACGCGCGGCACGTCACTAATACGCGTGGTGTAAGCCGGAGACAGCATGTCGCGTTTCATCGCCCAGGGTTTCTGAATGCCCTGACCGGCAAACCACAAGGCACCGCGCTGGTGGGCGTTGATCTTATCCATCAGCGCCATCAGCTGATCGCTGTTACGGCGCGGCTGATAGTCAGCAAACATATCAAGCTGCGCCACCCCGTCGCTGAAAAAGTCGCCCAGCATTACGCCGCCTTTCAGGTAGCGCTTGCCGGGGATCCAGATGCGATCCAGGCAGTTGAGCGTGGCCTGAATGATGTCGCGGCTGTCGGCGGTAGGGGTAATCAGCGTCTGGCTCGCGGCATTGGCATAGTAGGGCTGATGCGGATCGTGCGGGCTGGTGCGGATAAAGGTGCCGATGTAGCGGCAATACTGACGCTCGCTGCGCAGTTTTTCCGCTGCGCGTGCCGCATAGCTGGCGATGGCTTCGCGCATATCCTGATAATCGGTAATGCGATCGCCAAACGAGCGCGAGCAGAGGATATTTTGCCGGTGCGGAATCACCTCTTCAAACGCCAGGCACGGTTCGCCGCGCAGCTCGCGCACGGTGCGCTCCAGCACCACGCCAAAATGCTTGCGGATCAGCGCTGTGGGCGTCTCCGCCAGCTGCAGGGCGGTTTGAATGCCCATCAGGTTCAGCTTGTTCGATAAACGGCGGCCGACGCCCCACACTTCCTCTACGCCCACCCGCTGCATAAGGCCGCGCTGGCGCGCCGGATCAGAGAGGTCCATGACGTTTTCGGCTTTGGTCCAGCGTTTGGCCGCCCAGTTAGCCAGCTTGGCGAGGGTTTTCGTTGGCGCGATGCCGACGCCCACTTTCAGGTGCGTCTCTTTCCACAGGCAGTCACGTACCTGCTGTCCAAAGCGCGTCAGCGAGGTGTAGCCTTCAATTCCGCTGACATCAAGAAAGGCCTCGTCAATCGAGTAGACATCCACGCGCGGTGCCAGCCGGTCGAGCGTCTCCATCACGCGCGCCGACATGTTGCCGTACAGCGCATAGTTAGATGAAAACACCACCACCTGATGACGCATCAGCTCGTCGCGATGTTTAAACCAGGGCGCACCCATTTTGATACCGAGCGCCTTCGCTTCGCGGCTCAGCGAGATAATGCAGCCATCATTGTTTGACAGCACCACGATCGGCCTGCCGCGAAGATCCGGGCGAAACACGGTTTCGCAGCTGGCGTAGAAAGAGTTTACGTCGACCAATGCATACATCATCGGCACCCTGAAAATACTGTATATAAAAACAGTATAGGTCAGATGCAGGAAAAATGAGAAGCAGAAATCGATCTGTCCGGCCAGGTTGCTGGTGGGGGAAAAGAACAGGGTGGGTACAGACATCAGGACGAAAAAACGGCGTTCCCGTCAGGGAAACGCCGTGGGCCAGGGGCCAGTTACTGCGCGAGAAAAAACGTGTCACTGCCTGGTCTGACTGAACGTCAGGGCGACTTCTTGCTGCCTGCTTCCGCGCCGGTAATCGGGTCGATCAGCGGATCGGACGCGGTACGTGCGGCCAGCGCATCGATGTCGCGCTGCTCATCCGGCGACAGCGTCACGGAGGGCAGACCATCGCCGCCATCCACCGCCGGCTGCGGATCGGCCACATAATCGAAGTTGTCATCGGAGTTCCAGCTACCGCGCACGTCATCACCTTCCGACATGTTGTAGTAGTTGTGCGCATACTGCTCAATTGGCGGCAGCTTGCCCGGTGGGAAGTTGTCGCGAATGGAGTACAGCGCTTTCTCAAATGAAAGCTGGTGCGCGGCTTCACGCGTCATCAGGAAGCCTAACGCATCCTTCACGCCGACATCGTCAGTGACGTTGATCAGGCGTTCATAGATGATTTTGGCGCGCGCTTCGGCGGCGATATTAGAACGCAGATCGGCCGTCACTTCCCCGATGGTATCCACGTAAGCCGCGGTCCACGGCACGCCGCCGGAGTTGGTCAGCGGCGGACCACCGCCATAAAGAATCGAAGTCAGATGGCTATCGTTACCGGCACCCGTGATTGAGCGATACAGTTCGCCTTCCTCTTCAGTGCCTTCGGCCAGCTTGCCTTTGGCGCCTTTATTGAGCATGCCAACCAGCGAGCCGATAATCTCAAGATGGCTGAGCTCCTCGGTAGCGATATCCATCAGCAGGTCGCGGCGTCCTAAATCCTCATCGCCCAGGCCCTGGGTAAAATAGCGCATGGCCGCAGCCAGTTCGCCCTGTGGACCGCCAAACTGCTCTAGCAGCAGATTGGCCAGGCCCGGGTTCGGTGCACTAACGCGCACCGTATACTGCAATTTCTTAACGTGTCGAAACATAGCTCACCTCAAAAAGTCTCTTACGAAAAGAGAAAATCAGCGTTTCGCTTTCGCGTCCGGGTCTTCGCTGCGCAACAGGAACTGATCGGTCAGTTCAGGCATGTGCGTTAACATCCAGTCCGCCATCGCGATCTCCTGCTCACAGATCTGTTTGAGAATGGCCACGCTCTCCTGATCACCGGCACGCGTGGCGGCGCTGATCAGGCTGGTGTAGCTGCCAATCTCGGCATTCTCGAACACGTAGCCGCTGATAGCGCCTTTCACCACTTCGTCTTCCGCGAAGGTACCGCCAAACGCCTGGCCCATGGCGGCCATTTTCCCCATCACGTCTTTCACGCTGGAGTGGGAAATACCGTGGCGGTCGAGAATGGATTCCAGCAAAGACTGCTGCTGACGGGTTTCTTCGATATGCTGCTCGATGCGAGCCCGCAGCTGCGGATAGTTTTCCAGGCGTTTTGCCATCTGCTCGAGCATGGTTTCGGCCTGTTTTTCCATGGCGTGAGCGTCGCGCAGCCAGTCGTGATAATGCGAGAGTGCGGATGTGGTCGTCATATCTACCTCCGTTGTACGGCAGTCGCGTTACTGTTTTTCCGCGATATCCGTGAGTTTTTCATCGGTGGATTTTTCTTCTGCCAGCGTGGCAGCCAGCAACTCTGCGGCCTGGTTGAGCTCCAGCTTTTTCGCCATGGCCACCAGCGTGCCGTAAGTGGCAATTTCGTAGTGCTCAACCTTCTGCGCTGCGCCGATCAGGCCAGCATCGCGCACCGGGCCGGCTTCGGTGGATTCAATCAGCTCCTGCGCTTCTTCGACCAGGCCTTCCAGCGCGTGGCACTTCATACGCATGATGCGCAGCTCATCGTGGCTCTCTACGACCTGATCGAGGCGCTCAATTTGTCCCTGGGTCTCTTCCAGATGTTGCTGAAAAGCGTTTTTTAAACTTTCATCGGAGGCTGCCCGGACCAGTTTGGGTAACGCACGGGTGATCTGTTTCTCCGCGCTGTAAACGTCCGAAAGATCGTGAATAAAAAGATCAAGTAGCGATTTAACTTTCATGAAATATTCTCCGAATCGGTGATTAACGGGAGGCTGAAGCCATTAAGTGATAACGCGATTAAAGAGAGGGAATGAAACGAAGCAATAAATCCCAGTGATCCTGTTGATGACGGAGCATTCCCTGCTCCGAGACATTCCTTACTCTGCGTTACAGCGCATCAGGAATCGCGATGGCTATTCTGTCCGCCTTTTTTGCCGGCTTCGGACGCTTTCTCACGGTCGTTTTTGAAATTACCGCCGCTGTTTTGTCCGCCTTTTTTACCCGCTTCAGATGCTTTCTCTTTGTCTTCTGCGAAATTACCTGAACCGCCTCTATGCTCTGTCATACTATTACCTCGTGATGAGTAATAAATAACATGACGCATCTGCCGCCATGCATGTTTTGCACACTTAATACTAATGCAGGCTGCCTCACTGACAAGCGCGACGGTTATATTTTTCACGCCTCGCTAACGCTATATTAATGAGAAGGCTGGAGATTGTGGTGTAAAATAACCACGCTATTTTTAGCGAGCCGGTCCATATTACGGTCTCGCTTTTAACCCGCCTGATGATTATTTATGCTCAACACATTTTCCTCCGGTGGGAATTTTATCCGCCCGGCTTATTTATTTACGTTTAATCATTGAACGGCGAAGCGGCGCTAAATAGCGTCGAGCAGACGGTTCAATTCCGCCAGACTAAAAAGGGTTGCTTTGCGCACCACTTCTTCACCTTCACCTGAAAACCACTGCCGGCTGGTGTGCACGCTGCCATCTGCCAGACACCATGCAAACCACACGGTGCCGGCTGGCGTGCCGTCCTCACCGCCGTCCGGGCCGGCATAGCCACTGACGGCAATAGCCAGCGTATCCCCGGAGAGCTTTTTCGCGCCGCAGGCCATCTCCCGTACCGCGGCTTCACTGACGGCGGTATCACGCGCCAGCGTCTCTGCGCTGACGCCCAGCACGCGCTGCTTCGCCTGATTGGTGTAAGTAATAAAGCCGCTGCTGTAAAAGCGGCTACTGTCGCTGGCGGCCGCCAGCGCGGAACCGACCCAGCCAGAGGTGCAGGATTCGGCGGTGGTGACGCTCAGGCCGGCGGCCAGTAATTTATTACCCACTTCGGTCGCTAAATTAACCAGTTCTTCATCCATATTCTGTATCCCTTGTCAGAGTGAAATTAATAAACGCCGTCTCTGCCGCTGCTCATATGCATTGCCAGCGGCGTGCATCCGAATTATAGGAGTAATTTCTGCACCGCTGCTCAGCCGAATTAAACTGTTACCGAAGCTCCCGGCGTTTACCGCTAAGCTTAAAATTCAGAACGAAGAGGGAATAACCGGAGCGACATGATGTCAGCTAATTAACTGCAAGAGGAATAACACCATGAAGAAAGATGAGTTAGCCAGCCGTGATTATCCGGTGCAGGAGGATATGCGCTGGCAACGCAGGGAGAGCGTTATACAGCGTATCGGTGAATACGTGCTAATGGTGATTGTGATCCTGGGTGCCTGCGGGTTGTTTTCCAAAGGCATATTAAGCGACGGGCAGGCGCAGTCGGCTGATGGTTCCGTCAGCATTCGCTATGAACGTTTTGGTCGCATCGACAGCAATATGAACCTGCGGATTCGCGTGGCACCGCAGAGCGGCGAGCATTTCACCGTCACGCTAGGCAGCGGCGCGTTAGACGATTTGCAGATCCAGACGCTACAGCCACAGCCACAGCAGGCCATCACGCGGGATAACACGCTGCAGCTGACTTACGCCAGCGAGGCGGCAGAAGGTCATGTGATCTGGCTGGGGATTCAGCCGCAGGCGGCAGGACGGGTTGCGCTGAGCGTGCACGTCAATCATCAGGTACCGGTAAAGGTATCGCAGTGGATTTACCCATAAAAGGAGAGCGTTATGGAAACGGTATTACGCGCAGCCGCCATTTATCTGTTGTTAATGGTGGTATTTAAAATTGCCGGTCGACGCACACTGCTGCAAATGACCTCATTCGATTTGATTCTGCTGCTGATTATTAGCGAAGCCACACAGCAGGCATTGCTGGGTGATGACTTTTCCGTTACCGGTGCCAGCCTCACCATCATCACCTTAATCACTATTGATATTGTGCTGGGCAAACTCAAAGCGCGCTTTCCGCTATTCGAACAAATGGCGGAGGGAGGACCGCTGATTTTGGTGGAGCATGGCCGGATATTAACGCAGCGGCTAAAAATGTCGGGCATCAGTCGGGAAGATATCCTCGAGGCCGCGCGTTCAGGTCAGGGGCTGGAACGCATCGATCAAATTAAATACGCGGTGCTGGAAGTGAGCGGTCATATTTCCATCATCCCGGAAAATTCAGATAAAACTGAAAAATAGCAACAATCTCTCAATACTTGTTTGTGATAAAGATCACACTTTTGTTAATTAATTGATTTTATACCACTAAAATTATTTTGTACAAGTTTGAAAAAAAAATCTTTACAAGCAACCCGCTATAAGCGCAGCGGTGAAAATAACCATTTGCGCATGGCTTTTTGTCAGCGCAAATATGCATATTAAATGTTGTTTTATCTCCAATCCCATCCATATTGTTCCTGTGTGGAGATATTCTGTCGTTTAACTACTTAATTATTTTTATCAATGGGGTGACATATGACACAACGACGTGGTGGTGCAGGTAATTTTGCAGAAAATACCGAGCGTGCTCGCGAAGCGGGTAAAAAAGGCGGCAGCGTCAGCAGCGGGAATTTTAAAAACTGTCCTGAAAGGGCAGTAGAAGCGGGCAGACGCGGTGGAAAAGTAAGTCGTCGCGGCAAAACCGCAGCGGCGGAAGCTTAAACCGCCTTCTTTAATATAAATGCAGTCAGCGTAATCAGTTAAGCTACCCTGAGGCGGCTTAATCGGTAACGCAGCGGCGCAATTCAGGGAGTGGTCCATTGCGCCGCACGCATTTTATATCACCAGCTGCCGTGCTGCAGGGAACGAAAAAATGACGTGCGGTAATATCTGATAAGCGCAGCGGCTGCAACCACCAATAACGATTGTTAGCGCGAGAGGAAATAAGTAACAGGCAGATTAGGTGGCACTGATAACGAAGCGATACGTTATCGACTCATTATTAATGTGGACCTGATCGGGCGTTGGCGATGTTAAAAAATTTCAATTTATGCATGGGTTAATAACTTTTCGGTAGCACTTTTTGCAACAAAAAAACCCCATTCTCTTGTTTATCCTCTTGTACAGATTTTGAAAAACTTGTACAACTTAGCCAGAACATTTTTCTGACAATTTAATGTTAACGGGAGTCACTTATGCGCCAGAACGGATACACTCCGAACTCAGTCGAGGCGATTGCCAACTATTTTAGCAAAGCCACGCTGCCTTCGCAGCAGGAGACGCTGGGCCAGGTCGTGGTCGAAATCCTGCGTGAAGGCCGTAATCTGAACCGTAAATCGCTGTGTACTAAGCTGCTGCGTCGTCTGGAGCTCGCTTCTACCACGGAAGAAGAGCACCATTATCACCAGCTGATTGGCCTGCTATTTGAACGCGAGAGCTGAGAGCGAAGCGAAAGCGTCCAGGTTGTACACACGAAAACGCCATTCTGATAACGTATCACTGCATGTATGACTTGTGACGGGCTGTATCGCGCCGCAGGATAGCGGCGCTGTTTTTCTGTCGCGTTCCCGGTCGGGGCAGGCAGCATGCAGAGATTTATTATGTTATGAACAGAAGAGAACACCAGACTCTTATTGATGAGATCATCGGCGAAGCGGCGTTAACGCTGCTGCAGCGCTCCGGGCCGGTCACCACCCAGGCGTTGCTTGATGAGCTCCACATTATGCAGCAGCAGGCCAGCGATGATGCGCAGGCGGCTGCGATTCGCACTGCAATCGATGAAGTCCGGTCGAGCATGACGGCTGGACAAAAGCGGCGTGGCGAACAATCGGATCGCGATAATGTGCATCCGCTGTTTGGCCACAACGGTCAGGGTGGCGGCAGCCGCAAGCACTGACTGACCGTTAAATTATAATCTGACTGTATTGCTCACAGTACGGGAAAAGAACGATGTCGGAGAATCACTCTCTCTATTCTGCGCTGCCGGACACGGAACTGGCGGCGCATTTTCGCGATGCCGGAGTGGCATTGAGTGAAGAGGCCGCGGTACTGAATGATGTCATTCGTAGCGTGCTGGCCAGCGAAGGCCGCGTCAGTAACAAATCCATCATTCTATGTCTGATTATGGCGCTGGAAGCGACACAGGACGAAGCGCAGGCAAGTGTGCTGCGCAGAACGCTGGAAATTGTGGTGGGTTATACGCCAGACGACGCCTGAGGTAGTGGTCCCCGCGCAGGCGGGGATCGGTTCAGTGCATAAGATCTGCCAGTAGCCTTATTGCGGCATCGCAGCGATGCCGGAAATCCTCATCACGCGCTTCTGCTTTCATCGTATGCAGCACCTGCGTCACGTCATGTATCCTGAATACGCTACCTTCCCTGATAAATTCCGTCACCGCGATGCCTATCAGCGCATACAGATCCGGTGCAGGACGGTTAACTTGTTTCACGTCACCTCCGGGACTTGTATATCCGTACAGTGTTGCACAGGTGATAACAACTCAACACCTTTTTCTGCTGTCAGTGAAAATGGCCCAGGTTATTCGTCAGACAGATTGCCAGGCGTTATCACGCTGCGCGAATAGTAATACGCTGCTGTAGCAGATTCATGCAACTAAAAAATGGTTAAGCATGCCGATAACTCTATTTTAGCGCTGCGCTTATTGCGCCCGGAACATTCACCGACACGCTGCGCGGCGGGCGGGAATTATCGCGCCTGCTGCGACCGAGATTAAATTTATGCAGCCAGCTGCGATACTGCCTGATTAATTCCTGCGCATTTTTTTCATCACTGACGCGACAAATAAACAGCTGGCTCATGGTCTGGTGCTCAGCCGCCGTGGCGTAGATCTCGCAGGCCATCTCGCGTTGCTGCAGTTCAATCGCCGTAAAATGTAACTGCGGCCACTGCTGCAGTCGGTTAGCGAACATTTTATAGTCCATTTTAGGATCCTTTTATTTTTCTATTTTCTACTGGTATTACCTGTAAAGGCACAATAGACCAAAAGTGAAAAAGCGCCAGTTTTGCGGGTCACGACCCATTAAATAGTGCACAAAATGAAAAAAATATTAACGTGTACAGCTTTTACCGCTGCGCTTATATTTTCGTGAAAGATTGAATAAGCGCAGCGGTTAATAGCAACAGTGCAGAAATACCGTCTGGCTCGCAGCATCGCCTATCCTCTATTAGGGTTAACTGATGGCTAACCAAAGGAGAAGAGGCATGACCAATCCGAGTGCCGCCGATGAACTGGCGCTGATCGATCGCTACTGGCGCGCCGCCAATTATCTGTCCGTCGGGCAAATCTACCTGATGGCCAACCCGCTGCTACGCGAACCACTGCAGCCCGGGCATATCAAGCCACGTCTGCTCGGCCACTGGGGCACGACGCCCGGCCTTAACTTTATCTATGCGCACCTCAACCGCATCATCCGCCAGCGCGAGGTGGATCTGCTGTACGTCTGCGGCCCGGGGCACGGCGGTCCGGGCATGGTGGCGAACAGCTGGCTTGAAGGCAGCTACAGCGAGATCTATCCGCACATCAGTGAAGATGCTGCAGGCATGCAGCGCCTGTTTAAGCAGTTTTCGTTTCCCGGCGGCATTCCCAGCCATGCGGCACCAGAAACGCCGGGCTCGATTAACGAAGGCGGCGAGCTGGGCTATTCACTGTCGCACGCGTTTGGCGCGGTTTTCGATCATCCGCAGCTGATCGTACCCTGCGTGATTGGTGACGGCGAAGCCGAAACCGGGCCGCTTGCCGCCAGCTGGCACGGCATTAAATTCCTCAATCCGCAGCGTGATGGTGCGGTGTTACCCATTCTGCATCTGAACGGCTACAAAATTGCCAACCCGACGCTGCTGGGGCGCAGCAGTGATGACGATCTGCAGCAGCTGTTCAGCGGTTACGGTTATGAGCCGCTGTTTGTCTGCGGGCACGAGCCGGCCGACATGCATCAGCAGATGGCGGCAGCGCTGGATAACGCGTTTGATAAAATTGCCGCTTATCAGCAGCAGGCGCGCAGCGGCCAGACAGAGCAGGCGATCCCGCGCTGGCCGATGATTGTGCTGCGCAGTCCGAAGGGCTGGACCGGCCCGAAAGAGGTGGACGGTAAAAAGGTGGAAGATTTCTGGCGTGCGCATCAGGTGCCGGTGGCGGCATGTCGCGAAGACGCGTCGCATCGGCAGGTGTTAGAGCAGTGGCTGCGCAGCTATCAGCCGGAAGATCTGTTTGACGAGGCGGGTAAACTCAGGCCGGAACTGCGTGCGCTGGCGCCGCAGGGGGATAAACGCATGAGCGCCTCACCCTATGCCAACGGCGGACGGCTGCGCCGCACGCTCAACACGCCTGACATCCGCGAGTTTGCGCTCGACACCGGCGCGCCGGGCAGCCAGCGCGGCGAAGCCACTAAGCAGTTCGGCCACTACCTCAGCGCGATTTTTCAGCGCAACGCCGATAACTTCCGTCTGTTCGGGCCAGATGAGACCGCCTCGAATCGCCTGACGCCGGTCTTTGACGTCACCAGCCGCAGCTGGATGGCAGACATCGAACCGTATGATGAGCAGCTGGCGCGTGACGGTCGGGTGATGGAAATTCTCAGCGAGCATCAGTGTCAGGGCTGGCTGGAGGGCTATCTGCTCACCGGACGACACGGGCTGTTTAACTGCTATGAAGCCTTTATTCATATCATCGATTCGATGTTCAATCAGCACGCCAAATGGCTGAAGGTGACGCGCAAGCTGGGCTGGCGCCAGCCGATCTCGTCGCTCAACTATCTGTTGTCTTCACACGTCTGGCGCCAGGATCACAACGGTTACAGCCATCAGGATCCCGGTTTTATCGATCACGTGGCGAATAAAAAGGCGGATATCGTGCGCATCTATCTGCCGCCAGACGCGAACACCCTGCTGTGGGTGGGCGATCACTGTCTGCGCACCTGGGATCGCATCAACGTGATTGTCGCTGGCAAGCAGCCGTCACCGCAGTGGCTGGACATCGACAGCGCCATTGCCCACTGTGAGGCGGGTATGGGCGAATGGCGCTGGGCGAGCGATGACGGCGAGCCGGACGTGGTGATGGCCTGCGCCGGCGATGTGCCCACCATGGAGACGCTGGCGGCGGTGGATCTGCTGCGAAACTATCTGCCCACGCTGCGCATTCGCGTGGTCAACGTGGTGGATCTGCTGGCGCTGCAGACGCAGCAGCAGCACCCGCACGGCAAGTCGGAAGAGGATTTCGATGCGCTGTTTACCCGCGACAAACCGGTAATTTTCGCCTTTCATGGCTATCCCAGCCTGATTCATCGTCTGACCTATCAGCGCAGCAACCACGCCAATTTCCACGTGCACGGCTTCAACGAAGAGGGCACCACCACCACGCCGTTTGATATGACGGTGCTCAACGAGCTGGACCGCTATCATCTGGCGCAGGCGGCGATTTTGCATGTGCCGGGCCTGGCCGATCGCCATCCTGAATTGCTCGACGACCTGCAGCAGCGCATCGCGGAGCACCACCGCTACGTGCGCGAATACGGTGAAGACGTGCCGGAAGTACGTAACTGGCTGTGGCCGGGCTAACCCGACCCGGGCGCGAAAAAAAACCGCCTGAGAAGGCGGTTTATGGTTTATTCGGCCTGTTTATCCCCGGATTCAGGCGCGCTGGTTTCGTCATCTTTCGGCTTCTGGTCGGGGCTGTTTTTACGCGGATCGTAATCCGGCTGGTCGCCGTGAACGGGACGATCGGTCATTGTATACTCCTTAACGGTTACCATGTGAACCCGCGCCACCGTTGCCAGCTGCGCGGATGAAAGGGTGGCTGCGCGGCTCAGCCCGGAACATTCTGCCGCTTCTCTGTGTGCTGATGTTTCCCCATAGCCAGTGCGCTGGCGCTGGCCGGATCGAACAGAGACAGGCTTTCAATCTGGTCGACCATCAGCACCTTACGGAACTCCAGCGCGCTTTTGGGTTTGGAGACAAAGCTAATCTCGTGCTGGTGATACCAGCGGCTGTAGTTATGCTCAATCGCCAGATTCAGCGTGCGCGAATCGCGATAGCCGCTGAGCATCGGAATAAGCACGATATTGGCGGTGCTGGGATATTCAAAGGTGGCAGCGTGAATCATGCCGATGTAGATACGGCGCGATTTCAGCGTAACCCAGGCCAGTTCGCCTTCTTCCATGCAGTGCAGCAGCAGTTGTTCAATACCGTTAGAGCGCGACAGGCGCTGATATAGCTCTTTGCGACTGCCGGCGGTCAGCCGCGCGCTGCCGGAATTGGAACGATACACACAAAACAGCACGGCAAACGCCAGCATGATCACCACCGGTGCCTGAATGCCGAGAAAACTCCATGTCATGAAATCGACGTGCCAGCGCGCATGGAGATCGGCAGACAGCGCCAGGCTGTTATTGATGGCCGATGCCGCCAGCAGTAGCAGCCAGACCAGGCCGGTGGCGACCACGCCCTGAACGACAAAAATGCAGCCGTACAGCGCAATGAGAAAATAGACGTCCCAGCCAAAGGAGCGTTTTATTTTCAGGCGGCTGGACATATCGCGACTGGTGTACCAGTAGCCGCAGACCATCAGCACCATAAATATCGCGGTTCCCATCAGATATCCTTTAAGCGCTTAATATGATCGGCGAAGTCCTGCTGTACCTGCGGGCTGAGGGGATTAACCGAAGCGTTACCGTCTTCGTCAATAATAATCCGGTCACCTTCCTGAATGGATTCACGAATATCCTGGCGGCTCATCACCTGCAGTAATGATTCCGGACTGGAAAAAAGAGAGGTAAAATAGCGCAATATCACGTCAGGCTGTTCCTGTAAGGCAATAAATAGTTAATTGATCATATAACGTTTTCTGCCAGATTCAGGCGGTTTCAGAGTTATCTGTTAAACGTGAGGAAAGTCAGCGCAGGGTAAGACAATAATCCGGGGGGTAACGGCGCGCTCCCTGCGCCATGGCCGCCTCATCCTGTGCTGGCCGGCTAATCACGAGCCGCGATTGCTGCTCTGACCGCCTTTTTTACCGGCTTCGGACGCTTTTTCGCGGTCGTTTTTAAAGTTGCCGCCGCTGTGCTGTCCGCCTTTTTTACCGGCTTCTGATGCTTTCTGTTTATCTTCTGCGAAATTACCTGAACCGCCTCGATGCTGAGTCATAATATATCCTCTTCATGAGTAATAAATAACATGACGTTGTTGCGCTGTCATGTGCGTGTTGCGTATTTAATAGTAATCGCTGGTGCTATTTCTGCAAGCGTGACGGCGCATAAAAAAGGGCGTTTTTATTTTTTATCTTAGTTTGTTGAAATAACAATAATTCTGCGCTGTCGCTGCGCTTATTTAAAACTTTTGCGGCGGTGAAGTAATAAAATGAAACACTCCAGTGCACCCAACCGGCCGGGCCAGACAGCTGACCCGGCGCCGTGAGCCACGCTAAATAACCATGCCTAAAATCTGCAGGATGCTCTGTTGCGAAGCAGTAATAAAAGGAATGTCTTTGATGTGCTGCATGCCAAAGGCTTCATAAAATTTGCGTGCGCGCACGTTCTCGCCCATCACTTCCAGCCACAGATAGCCTTCCTGCTTATCGCGTGCGGCGTGGATAATGCTTTCGAACATGCGCCGGCCATAGTTTTTACCGGTTTCCTGCGGATTGAGGTAGAGCTTATTCAGCTGGGCACCGCTCATGCCGGAGTCCGGTACCGGCGTATTCCAGGTCACTTTGGCAAAGCCGATGGGTTTGTTGGTTTCGGCAATCAGCCAGCTTTCGTTGGGGGCCACCAGGCTGCTGCGCAGTTCGGCCAGGCCGTACTCTTTATCGATGAATTCATCCAGCTCGGCTTCGGAGACCCACATATGTTTGAAGTGGGCGCTGTAGGTCATGCGCCCCAGCTGATGCAGCAGTTCGGCATCATCAGGCTGCGCGTTGCGTATGGTGAATTCCATGCCAGTCTTCCTTCAGTTTTTATGTTTTATCCTGCGTTACGGCAGAGTGGGGGTGTCAGCGGGCATCCTGCCCGTACAGGTGACCCGTCATTATGCGCGAATCAAACCGGGTGTCATCCCTTTTGCGGTAAGGATGTTGGCTGAATGTCTTGATTTTTTAACAGGAAAGGAGGCAGGCGCAGGATGTCCAGCGGGCGGAGCATCCTGAATTGAGGCGGGTGGTGCGAATTAAAAGCCGTAACTGGTGAGGCGATGGTAAAAATCCATATGGTTTTTGCAGCCCAGCTTGCGTGAGATGGTGTTCTTGTAGTGGCTGATGGTCTTATTGCTGAGGTGCAACGCATGCCCGATCTCAGTCATGCGGCGCGGACCCGCCAGCCAGCGCAGCAACGTGAACTCGCGCTCGGTCAGCACATCGGCATTGCCGTGCGGTGCGGCGACGGTGGCAACGTTTTCCGGCGTCAGCACTGCACTGACCAGCGTCGCCAGCGGGCATTTTTTACTCAGGATCAGCGCTTTCTTCAGGTGGCGGGCCACGTAATTCAGCACGGCTTCATCGCTGATGTCGGTGAGAATCACCAGCTCAACGCCCGGCGTTTTGAGCTGCATCAGCAGCAGGCTACGCAGCGTCTCTTCCAGGTTTTTACTGGCAAAATGCAGCTCGCTGATCACCACGTTGCGCCCGTGTCCGGTGGGGATTGGGTCATCCGGCGAGGTGAGCGTCAGGCAGCTTATCATCTGCCCGGAAAAGTAGAGGCGCAGACCTTCCGTAATCCAGCGGTCGCTATCCATAGTGAAGATGTTCAGCATTGTTTCCTCCTGTGCTCGCGGTTAACCCATTTGAACGGAAACCGCGCGGAGCCGATATCAGACGGCCTGCGTCAGGTTGTAGGAAAAGGCTGAGAAATGTCCGGGATGGCTGAGCTGCAGGGGGACAACATGAAAGCTGGTTTCTGATGAATGAAGCAAAACCGGTACGGTGGCGAACCGGGGAGATCGCCCGGGATGATGTCAGCTGCCACTGTTGCTCTGCAATTTCATTTTCCTGTCATTTTTAGTCTTTAGGGTGTCAGCTCCTCTGTATGGACATGAATAATATGAAAAGAAAAACGCTTCCTTTGATTCTCGGTTGTACCCTCTCGTTATCCACGCTAGCGGCGCAGCCGCAAACCGAACGCTATAGCGTCACTTTTCCTCAGGGGACGCGCGTCAGCTACAGCGGTGCGTTCGCCAGCGCGTTTCCGGAGGGTTTGCCGGTGGGCATCGGTTCCGGTTTGCTGTTTACCGGCAGGCAGGGAGACACGCTCAACTTTGTGACCGTCACCGACCGCGGACCGAACGCCGACTCGCCTGACATGGGTAAACAGGAGTCGAAAATTTTCGTCACGCCGGACTTCGCGCCACTGCTGATGAATATCCAGGTGAAGAACGGCAAAGCGCAGGCGACGGACGCCCGACCGCTGCACGACGCAAAGGGCAATATTAACGGCTTGCCGCTGCAGAATGGCGTCATCGGGTCAACCAATGAGATCGCGCTAAGCGATAAATTGAACGTGCTGCAGGGCGATAACCGGGGTCTGGATACGGAAGGCATTACGCTGGACGGGAAGGGCGGATACTGGCTGTGCGATGAGTATGGTCCGTTCCTGATTAACGTTGATAAGCAGGGCAGGATTCTGGCGATTCACGGGCCGCAGGCCATGGAAGGGGAAAAATCGATCGCGGGTGGTCTGCCGAACGTTCTTAAATGGCGCCAGCCAAATCGTGGCTTTGAAGGGATCACGCGCATGCCGGATGGACGTATCATCGCCGCGGTGCAGAGCACGCTCGATATCAACGGGAAAAGTAAAAAGCAGGCACGCTTTACCCGCCTGGTGAGCTTCGATCCGGCCACCGGGAAAACCGCGATGTATGGTTACCCTATCGACAGCGAGGCGTACAGTAAAAACAGCGACGCGAAAATTGGCGATATCGTGGCGATCGATAATCAGCATATCCTGCTGATTGAGCAGGGCAGCGACAAAGACGACGCGATGCGTAACCTTATCTATAAGGTGGATCTCAGTCAGGCTAGCGATCTGGCCGCATTCGATAAGGCCGGTGACTACCCGGAGTTTGACGACGCCAAAACGCTGGCGCAGCGCGGCATCGTGCTGGCAACGAAAACGCGGGTGGTGGATCTGCGTCAACTCGGCTGGCAGCAGGAGAAGGCCGAAGGGCTGGCGCTGATCGACAGCAACACGCTGGCGGTCATCAATGACAATGACTTCGGCGTGAAAATGGTGCTACAAAATCCGGTGGAAGGTAAGAAGCGCAAGGATTATCGGGTCAACGACCAGGGCAGGCTGACGGTAGATGACAAGCCGGTTGCCACCACCATCAGCGTGAAGCCGCTGGATAAAGCCAGATCGGACAGTGAGTTGTTTATCATAACGCTGGCGGAACCGCTGCAACCCTAGAGGCTGCCGTGCTGGCGCTGAACACCGGTGCCAGCACGAAAACGCTTAAGGCTGAATGACTCCCCGTTGTGTCATCGGGGAGGTCATCGCGGCCTCGTGTTTAACAGGATGTGGAAACTCAGGGTGGCTATTGCTCAGGTGATTAAGAGATATCGCCTGATAAATTTACCCTGATACAGCGCACAGCCATTAAATGGCCTGAAACGGCAGCGTCAGTTCCTGGGATAAGGCAGACTGACTCTCAGGAAAAATTTTTGCCTGGAGTGAGAAGCAGGCATTGATTCATAGATTAAGGCAAATAATCGCGCGGCGTTGCATTCAGGATGGAGCGAAAAGCAGCGGTATAAGCAGCAGGACATGAAAAACCGAGCTTATAAGCGACCTGTTTGATAGGGATGTTATTAGCAAGGAGATCTAACGAAGCATAAATTCTTGCTCTTTGCTTCCAGGTTCTGAAACTAAAACCCGTATCCTTAATAAACAATCGCGAAAAGGTACGTTCAGACATTGACGCGATAAAAGCCAGATCGCTCAGTGGTATTTCCCAGCGATGATTTACCACAAGTTCTCTGGCCGCAGAGAATAATCGCTCATCACGTGGCATTGGAAGTTCCGCAGTAAGAGAAGGCGCTTCGCTGAGTATTTCCAGAAGCAACAGAGCCATTTTCCGCTGGCTCGGTCTGTTGTAGTTATCACTGAACAGACCGGTTATCAGTTCTTTCACCAGTGGCGTAGCCGTAATGACATGCACCTGGTCACTCTTCGCAAAATTTGTACATTCCGCGATAAGGCTGTCACTGAAATAGACGGCCCTGAGATCTGTGTGAGACAGCAGATTGTAACTATGTATCTGCAGAGGCGGTAGCCACAATGCACGCTGAGGGGGGATAACCCAGCGGTTGTTTTCCGTTTCGACCAGCATCACGCCTCTGGTTGCATAGAGGAGTTGCCCTTCAAGGTGATGATGAGGAGGATCGGTTTCTCCTCGCTGATAGCTAATCGCTGTGCCGGACCAGCCAGTGGATGCTTCATGTCTTGGCGCTTTATCTATACTACCTGGCATTTCAGATTAGAGTCCTGCAACTATGATGCTGCCTCGAAACCATCCGGTGTACCAACTCACTGGATGAGTGTGTCGTTTATCAGTCAGATTATCACAGGTATAACAGGAGCCTATCCTCATGCGGGTACACTTTATCGTACATGAAAGTTTTGAAGCGCCAGGGGCTTATGAAACATGGGCCAGAAATCAAGGTCATAATGTGACTTACTCGCGTGTATACGCAGGCGATGAGCTACCCGTGGACGCCGAAGGTATTGATTTCCTGATCGTGATGGGCGGTCCGCAGGACCCGTCCACGACCCAGAGAGAGTGTCCGCACTTCGATGCGAAAGGCGAGCAGGCGCTGATTGCTGCTGCTGTTAAAACCGGTAAAGCCGTTATCGGTATCTGCCTTGGCTCACAGCTGATCGGTGAGGCGCTGGGCGCGCCGTTTGCTCACAGCCCTGAAAAAGAGATTGGTAAGTTCCCGATCACGCTAACTGAAGAGGCTCGCGAGGATGCGTTGTTTTCTCACTTTGCGAAGTCGCTTGAGGTCGGTCACTGGCATAACGACATGCCGGGCCTGACCGCGGATGCAAAAATCATCGCCTACAGCGAAGGCTGTCCCCGCCAGATCGTTTCCTATTCAGATCGCGTCTTTGGTTTTCAGTGCCACATGGAACTGACGCTGGATGTTGTAGAACGGCTCATCGCTCATTCGCAGCAAGACCTGAGCCGAGCCGCAGAGTATCGCTTTGTTCATACGCCAGAAGAACTTCGTGCGCACGACTACAGCGAAATGAATCAGGTACTTTTTGGCTTCATGGATAAGCTCGAAGCGCGCTACAAATCAGCTTAAACACCGCTTTATGCCCGGTGATGTTTATCTCCGGGCATTCTTTATCAGAAGCTGATACATGCAGGCACCATGACCTTTTGTGCACCCTTCAAACCCTACTTTCTATCAACTGCTCGGCACAGGACCGATTCCGCCGGAGCGTTACTTAAGGTCCAGAGCGGCCATCACTGCTGCTACATCTGCCACCTCTGCGGCCGATAAGGGTAACAGGGGACGAGGCAGACAGTCGGCTTCGGTCAGCCCCAGTATGCCTGCTGCCGCTGCGATCACGCGGATACTTCCGCCATGCTTACGGAACAGATCCCATAAAGGTTGCAGGCGGTGAGTTAAGGCAGTAACGCGTTCAGCGTCGTTAATGGCTGCGGCCTGCGTAATTTGTTTGGCGGTTTCCGGGAAGATACCGCCGCAAACAGAATACCAGACTTCGCAACCGGCATTCAGCCCCAGCCCCGCACTGGCGTCACCACTAATACCCAGGGTCACGCCAGGACGAAGATGTTGTCGTAATGCAGCAACGCGTTCAGCTGCAGCGATGGGGGTATCCGGTACTCCCGGAATTTTAATTGAGCGAATCCCTTTCAGTGACGACAGCTGCCCGAGCAGTTCGTCGGTAAAGCGGAAATGCGTGGTGCCGGGGTTGTCATAAACACAAACCGGTACTGAAGCATGGCGGGTAACCGTCTCAAAGAGGGCATACACCTCTTCATTACGCAGCGGCTGGTAACTCATCGCCGGCAGCAGCAGCGCAGCAGCGCCTGCGGACTGCGCATCTTCAGCCAGATGCAGTACGGCATCGGTACTGATAGCACCCACGCAAACCATCACGGGAATCTCCCCGGCAACCTGACGGGCCAGCGTTGCGCTGCGTTTGCGCTGTTCCCTGCTCAGGTAAGCATAGCTGCCGGTTGAACCCAGAACCCCCAAAGAATCGACACGGGCTGCCGTCAGGCGAGCCAGGATCTTCGTGAATCCCTGTTCATCGACACCACGCGCGGTGACAGGCGTTAACGGGAAAGCAGACAAGCCGGTGAACATGCAGAGTCTCCAGAACTGAGTTAAAGGTGTTACTCGCCGATGAGGGTGACGTTACACTGCCGTCCGGGCATCATTTCTTCAAGGCCGTCGGTCAGCATCTTTCCGGCTTCATGCAGCTGATCGGGCGGCATCTGCGGCAGACTTTCCAGAATAAACCACATGTGTTGCGCTTCAACGCTTAAGCGAGTCCTGATTCCCTGCCGCCAGTTCCAGCGACGGCAGGTTACGCCGGCATCATCACACCAGACGACTTCGCCAGGCGCAGGATATTCCACCGCCATAACCCCTTCTTTCATGGTATCAAAGGGTTCCGTGCCTGTTGCCACCGTCAGGCGAGGTGCACCCCGGTACGCGGCAATATTTTCTCCCCCTACGGGCACGGCATAACGCAGACTGACAGCGTTATAAAGATCAACGACCGGATCGAGCGCGGGCAGGGTGCCATCGCGAAGCACGCGTTTGCGTAGCGCCTCAGCAGAACAGGGCGTGCGTTTGGGTTTGGCACCAAATTTCTGAAACACATCGGCCCATGCGGCCAGATGGGATTCAGCCCAGTTGGGGGAATCTGACAGCACCGCCTCACAGGCCGCCTTCAGTGCCGTTACCCCGACGTGCGGATTCACGACAGGCGCTGCCTGCACGCTGATGCTGAGCGCCCGAAAACCGGGGGCGATTTGATAGACTTCAGGGGAAATTGACGGGGAAACGATTAACACGCGATAATCCTGTAATGACCATTTTATTTCATAATATCGACCAATGACCAAAAAAGTCAATTTAGTGACCTTTGCCGGTGCAGATGTCAACACGGTTAATGAAGCCGTATCTCTGCGGATTAAGCAGTTTCGTAAACAAAGAAAAATTTCTCTCGATGAGTTATCCCGCAAAGCCAGTGTCAGTAAGGGGATGCTGGTTGAGATAGAAGGGTGCAAGGCTAATCCCAGCATTGCACTGCTATGCCGGCTTGCTGCTGCCATGGGCGTGTCCGTGGCGGATTTTGTTGATGTCAGCGCCAGGCCTGATGTGCACATCATCGCTGATACGGACATCCCCGAACTCTGGACAGGAGACAAAGGGGGAAGTGCCAGGCTGCTGGCCGGCTCAGGTGGACCCGATATGCTTGAGCTGTGGCTGTGGGAAATGCGGCCAGGCGAAAAGTTTGAATCACCCGGGCATACCTCAGGCACGCTGGAGCTACTGCACGTAAAATCCGGAACCCTCACGCTTGGCGTGAAAGAGAGCGTATTTCAGGTAACGGCGGGATCCTCCGTTACAGCCAAAACCGATGTTCCACATTTCTACGCAAACCAGGGAGAAAACACGCTGAACTTTATCATGACGGTAAATGAAAAAGCGTCATAAACGTTTTTCAATGGACGGCCAAAGAAGCCCTGATTTGTGCGCAAATAATCATCCTTGGTTTTCGCTATTCATGTCCGTTTCTGCCACCAGGCGGACTGTGTATTCGCCATGAGCGAGGAGCGGATATTAGCGACAAAGAGCCGGGGAATATCACATAGCGGCCAGGTCGATATCGCACATGGCTTGATCTAATAGCCGCTGGCGCCTTATTAAGGTGTATAAAATATCCGGATCGCTACCAGAATGGATCGATGAGGATATCTGACTACACCGTTGGAATAGTGCCGCCATCGATGACAAATTCAGTACCGGTGATCGCGGCAGCATAAGATGATGCGAGGAAGACAATGAGATTTGCTACCTCAATGGGTTGAGAAGGGCGTCCCAGCGGAATACCGCCAAGTGCCTTCATGATGATCTGCTTACCGCCTTCGTAATCTGTTCCTGCCTGCTGCGCCAGCCGTTCCGCCATGGCCACGGAAGCTTCGGTTTCGATCCAGCCGGGTGCCACGCGAACCACCCGAACCCCCTGCGACGCAACCTCTTTCGACAGGCTTTTACTGTAGGCTGACAGCGCCGCTTTCGCTGCTGCATAACCCGTGGTTGATTCTGGTAAGGGCAGTTCTCGCTGGATAGAAGTGACATGGATGATCACTCCGCCCCCCTGCTGCAGCATGGCAGGCAACAGCGCACGATCTAAACGTACCGCGGGCAACAGATTAAGATTGAGCTCCTGTTGCCACTCCTCTTCACCCAATGCTGCAAAGCCACCACCGGGTGCAGTAGAACCGCCAGCCACATGAACAATGATGTCGACGCCTCCCAGATGTGTCTGAACGGCTTCCGCGACTGAGTTACACCCTTTAACCGTGGTCAGGTCTGCCGTTACGAAAGCGTCTGCTCTACATTCTGCGGATGCGTGGCGTGCGGTTGTTAATACTGTTGCACCCAGCTGTTTGAATAGCCCAACTACCGCTTTACCCACACCTTTGGTACCCGCAGTGACCAATATGCGTTTACCGTGGAAATCGAGATCACATGGCATTGGAGAATCTCCGGTCTGTTGATGTGGCAGTACAATAATCAGTAATGCTGGCAATATCGCCACCCTTGCTGAGCGCGAAGTCGTCATAAATAGCGAGCAGTAATGTAAATGGCATAGACCTTTACTCCCTTTGTTTACAGTACGGTCATATTCCACATAGACTGTTAAATTGACAAGTACGCACAAAAAAGTGAGTTACTGAATGATGAGTAAGTTATACAGTCCGGAATCAGCCGCAAGCGGAGTGGCGCAGGTTATTCAACTGCTGGAAGGGCGCTGGAAATTAATCATCCTTTTTCATCTGTTCGACGGCAAAGTACAGCGCTATTCAGATTTTGAAAAATTAATTCCCGGTATTTCGCAGAAGATGCTGGCGCAACAACTGAGACAGCTGGAAGCCGACGGTATAGTGTCGCGGATGGTGTATCCTCAGGTGCCACCGAAAGTGGAATATCGACTCACTGAATGGGGACAGGCACTTTGTCCTGCTCTTGATGCCATGCTGAAATGGGCGGAAAGGCGCCCGACTTAACCAGCCTCCCGCCGGATGCCATCAATTTCCGCCGTGCTCTAAAATTAATGCTGCGAATCCGGCAACGCTCCACCTTAAAGTGCAGCGATTATCGCGGCTTCCATTTTTTCCGGGGGCGTGATCGGTGCAAAGCGTTTCAGCGGCTGGCCGTCGCGTCCGATGAGAAACTTGGTGAAATTCCACTTAATCCGTCCGCCCAGCACGCCGGGTAGTTCCGCTTTCAGATAGCGAAATATCGGGTGCGCTGCGCTGCCGTTAACCTCGACTTTGCCGAACATCGGGAAGCTTACCCCGTAATTAACATGACAGGTTTGTGAGATGTCATCAGCGTTTCCCGGTTCCTGCTTACCGAATTGATTGCAGGGATAGCCAAGCACCACCAGACCCTGCGCGGCATATTTCTGATAGAGCGCTTCAAGGCCGGCGTACTGGGGCGTGAAGCCGCAATGACTGGCGGTATTCACCACCAGAACCACCTTGCCAGCGTAATCGGCCATTGAGATAGGTTGACCGGTCAGGCTGGTGGCCGAAAACTGATAAAAAGGGGTCATGTCAGTGTCCTCAAAACAGCACAGGTTCGATGTTGATGTTGCCACGCGGGCCCAATAGCGGGCTTCGTAGCCTGGCGCGCACAGCATAACTTTCTGCGCGCCGTTGTCACAATAACACTGACATCTAACCTTACAGACAGAGCCTGATCGCCGGCACAAAACTCTGCCTGCCAGTCTCACTCAGACGCCTCTGCCAGCAGTGCCGCCTGCACAGCTGGGCGCGCATTGATCCTTGCCATGTACGCCAGTAGCGCAGGCCAGCGATTCAGCGTGAGTTTGGACTGGTGTGTTCGCCATCCGGTCAGTCTTCTGTTGCCGCGCAGTCACTGCTGACGACGCTGCGTAAAGAAAGATAAGCGGCGGTCCGGAGGTCACTTCATCTGCTGGCTAACCGTCAGTTTCATAATGAAGGGCCTCGCCGCAATCTGTCAGCCGCATGAAAACCGGGAGGTTAATAAAAATCCGTGGCATCCGTGTGTTATGCCATCATGGCGCAATGACCGCCGACATCTGCTTCAACACTTCGTCACGTGCTCTCAGGCCAGCATTCGGCGTTAACACCTGTTCATCCTGAATCAGTTTGGCAAAAACAATTTTTTTCCTGCCTTTGGTCGCCCAGCCGACATACCAGCCATAGGCATGGTGCGGATCGTATTGATTATTTTTCCCCGGTGAGCCGGTTCCTGTTTTGCCGTGCACCGTCCAGCCCTTAACGCTGACGTCGTAGCGGGTAATATTATCTGTCATGTCATAGGCATGCTTGTTTACATGCAGCTCACGGTTAACGACTTTCCTTAAAAAGCCAATCTGCTGAACCGGTGAAATCTGCAGGGATGACATAACCCACACCCCATTCTGACCGGGGGCGCTGACGTCAACGGCGGAAACATCTTCGTTTCCGTAAGCAAACGCCTTTACATAGTCTTCAAAGCGATGTTGCCCGATTTTTTTAACAACCTGCTGCGAATACCAGAAGACCGAATATTTTAGCCATGCCGTGGGATCGATTTTATTCATCCAGTTTTTACCGCCCCAGTCCGGGTATCCTTGTTGGTAATCCCAGGCGGGTTCCTTTTCATTTTTCAGCACGCCGGCATCAAATCCCATCAGGCTGATGGCTATTTTAAAAGTGGATGCGGGTGTGACTTCTCCACTGCAGTCGTTGCCACTCTCCAGCAGGACTTTGCCTGATTCAGCGTCAACAATCAGGGTGCACAGGTTTTTGGCAAATGCCTGCTGTGAAAATAATATCGCAGCAACAGAGGCCATTACGGCCAGACGGGTTTTCATTGATGATTGAATCCAAAGTTAAATGCTAACGTAATTTACAACCTGAGAAAGGGCACTGAACGCGGTCAGGCTGTGCATAAAGAGACTGTTCACGCCACATCCCTTTATCATCTGCAAATTATCGCGTCCGGTGTGCTTATTAATAACCCTGAGCAGGGGTAAATAAAAACGATTTAATCTGCGCCTGTTTTTTAGGAAAACTAAACGATGCGAAACCGCATTTCCGGATGACAAACGGCGTGAAAACGACGCTATTGCGATCTGCACACCTGCGGCATTTTTCGTCTCGACGGTGATATAAGCGGTAATTAATGGATTGTAGTCCTGCGCCTACATAACCGGTAAGCACATCCGATGGTCAGAGATATTAATACGTGACAAGCTTATCCGCAGTTCACGGCAATCCTCTGCCAGGCATAATGAGAATGTATTTTCAGGAGTGGTTATGCAGCCGGTTAAACGTTGGCAACGCGATGTCTGCAATTTAAATACCCGGGCGTTAACCTGGGTGGCGGCGGGCGCATTTTGCGCGGGCTGCTGGTTATTGATCAGCGTGCTGGTACTAACCCTGTAACGCGTAGCCAGTGCGAAGAGAATTAGCGTCAGCCGGAAGGGAGTCCGCACCAGGGCGTCAGGGATGAAATTTTTGTAGTGGTTGGGGGCGCGTTGCCCCCTTTTTTTTGCCTGCAGACAGGGGTAATGCAATGCGCAGCCCGTGCGATTACGGCCCGAGACGCAGCGTTTCGGCGCGTTTTGCTGTCTCGTAAACGTATTGCAGCATCGGTTCTAAATCGGCATCCGGTCCGGCGCTGATAATTTTGCCGCGCAGCCATTCAATTTCACTGGTGATATCAGGATGAAAGATGGTGTTGTTTTGCGCGTTGCGTAACCACTTCAGCAAAAAGTTATTTTTCCCGCGTACGCCGCCGGACTTCTTGCTGTTCACATAGAGTTTTAACGCAACCAGAATGCAGTAATAGAAATGGACGCGCTGACTATAATTCTGCAACATCTCTTGGCTCTTCATCTGCCGTTTTTCACGCCCGCCAGTGTGCATTGATGTGAAAAGCAGGTCAAACACAATTGGCCGCGCGCCTGTCACAATTGCGAGCGCAACCAACATTTTAAGAATTTCTTTAGCAGCAGATAAATTGTGCCCGTCAGCAGCTGGATGCTTTACCGGGCAGAATAGCCTGTGATTATTTGTTAATAATCACAAAAAAGCACAGCCGTATCTGATAATTAGATAGATCCGATTCTCTAAATGAATTTCCCCTCCGCATCGCCATCTGCAACTCTGTTCTCCGCGCTGGCCACCTTTGCGTTTTACCGGCCGGTGAAATTTTTATTTGCATCAACATGGCTGTCATAAACAGGAGGTGAATTATGACAAAACCTGCTCTGGCGTTCGCTGCGGCCTTACTGGCGCTCAATGCCACCGCATCCGTTGCGGCTCAGCCGCATCACGTTTATACCAATAAAGATTTCTATAAAAATGGCGTCTTCCAGAAAGAGGTGGCGAAAGATGCAATAGCGCAACTGCTCGCCTCTTATGGTCATACGCTGACGCCGGCCATGCGCCAGCAGCTGTGGGTCAATGATTTCGGGCTGGGCGATTATCAGCATGTTGGCCTGGCCAGCATCACCTGGGTCAATAATCTGGATTACGGTTATTACGCTATGACCATGTATCTGCTGCCGAACCAGATGATTCCGGAGCATCGACACATGCCGATTAGCGCGCCGCCGGCACGTCCGGCAAAACATGAATCATGGCGCGTCCTCGATGGCTGGGTATATAACTTCTCAGAAATTGGCGCCGCATCAGCGGATATTCCGCCGACGCCGAAAAGTTTTGGTCCGGTGCAAAGCCACAATGTCGTCATTCAGCATCAGGGCGAAACGCTGTCGCTGAAAAAACTGGAGAGTTATCATTTCCTGATGGCCAACAGTAAAGGGGCGATTGTGGATGAATATGGCAACTGGCAGGATCGCCGTGGCTGGTTCAGCTCCAATCCTAAAGTCGCCCCTACGCCGTAAACCGTGCCCTGCGAGAGATAGTCGATGTGATTTCCCTGTAGCCACCGGAGGCGTTCGCGCCTCCTTTTTAATTAATGGCCTTTACCGGGATGCGCAGAGAGCCGCTCAGCCACGGCGATTTACCCGGTGCAGACGAATATCACGCTGTTTCATCTCTTCAACGGCAGCACAGGGGCAATCGTCATCGGTGATCACACCGTCCAGCTGCTGCAGCTTACATACGGAATACACGCTGTAACGACCATATTTGCTGCTGTCAGCCACCAGATAACGCTGCGCTGAGGCGGCCAGCACCGCCTGATTCACCAGCAAGGTGTCTTCGTCGGGTGTCGAGAGGCCGTGCGTGACATCCCACGCGCTGGCGCTGAGGAAGGCCAGATCAATATTGAACGCGGCAAGGGCGGTCGCCGCCATGGCACCCACGCTGGCAATATGCCGTTTATCGACTTTGCCACCCGTATGAAATAGCGTGATGTGGCTGTGACGCATCAGCCAGGCGGCAATCGTAAAGTCGTTAGTCAGCACGGTGAGACTTGCCTGATCGCCTAACGCACGCGCAATTTCATAGCTGGTGGTACCGGCATCGAGGTAGACCACCTGGCCATCCTGTACCAGCGATGCGGCATAGCGGCCAGGGCTTTGTTTGGCGTGCACGTTCAGCTGCGCCTTCTCCACATACGGCAATGCCTGATGGACCACGGCAGGCAATCTGGCGCCGCCGTGTATGCCAACCACCAGGCCGGCGTCCTGCAGGAATTTAATATCGCGGCGGATGGTCATCGCCGACACCGCCATCAGCGTGGCCAGTTCGTGAATGGTGGCCGATCGTTTCGCAAACAGGTAGCGATAAATAGCGTCTTTTCGGTCTTCGGGCAGCATCATGAGCTCGGGGTTAAAAGTGACGTTTTGCCTGCCATGCCACGCACGCATAGCGTCCGGTACGGCAGCTTCGCTATGATAGCTCATCTGAAGTTGAATCAGATTCAACGAGGCAATGAGTCAGGAGACACCGAAATGCCCGCCCTGCAACGTAATGAACTGGCCGATCTGAATGTTTTTCTGCTGATTTGCCGGCGCAAGAGCTTCCGCCTCGCCGCGCTGGAACTGGGGGTCACCACGTCGGCCATCAGCCACACGTTGCGCAGTCTTGAAGCGCGTCTTGGCGTGCGCCTGCTCAATCGCACCAGCCGGGCGGTGGTGCCGACGGACGCCGGTGCCGCTTTTTTGCGCCATCTGGAAACCGGCTTTGCGCAGATTGAGCTGGCGCTGAACGATCTGCACCTGTATCGCGAATCACCCAGCGGCCGCCTGCGGCTGAACATCCCGCGTGATGCCGGGCAGCTGCTGTTTCGGCCGATCCTGGCGCGCTTTATGGCGACCTATCCGGAGCTCAGTCTGGAAATTACGGTGGATAACAATCTGGTGGATATCATCGGCAGCGGCTATGACGCCGGGATTCGCTACGGCGCCAGCGTACCGAAAGATATGATCGCCATGCCGCTGACGCCCAAACTGCGCTGGATCGTGGTGGCGTCACCCGATTACGTGCGCGACGCGCCGCCGCTGCAGCATCCGGACGATCTGCGCAACCATCGCTGTATTCGCATGCGCCTTGGCAATGGCACGCTGTATAAGTGGCCGCTGGCGCAGGGCAAGGTGACGTATGAGGTCGATGTGCCGGGCACGCTGACGCTCAATGAGAGCGACATGATTATTGATGCGGTCGCCGGCGGTTACGGTCTCGGCTACTGCCCGGAGCGCTACGTACAGGCGCAGCTGGCGAGCGGGCAGCTGGTGCGCGTGCTGACGGACTGGTGCAGCGAAGACGAACCGCTGGTGATGTATTACCCCGACCGTCGCCAGCTGCACCCGGGTTTACGCCGGCTGATTGAGATGATCCGCGCCGAAACGATGCGCTAACGCTGGACGCGTGCGGCGTAAATAATAAACGTCACCACGCCAAAAATTTCCAGCTCCTCCTCTTCACGCAGCCGGATGGGCTGATAGCGCGGATTCATCGGCATCAGCTGTACGCAGGGATGCGTCTGTAGCCGCTTGACGGTGAACTCGCCGTTAATGGCGGCGATTACGATGTCGTCGTGCCGGGCATTGAGTGAGCTGTCGACCACCAGCAGGTCGCCTTCGCGGATATTGGCATCGCGCATCGAGTCGCCTTCGACGCGCACAAAATAGGTGGCGCTGGGGCGGGTCACCAGCAGCTCATTGAGATCAATCTGGCGCTCAATGTAGTCCTGAGCGGGCGAGGGGAAACCACCGTGCACCGCGTCAAGGAATAGCGGGCGGGAGCGCGAAGGCGGTGAAAGCTGTGGCAAAAAGAAACGCGTCATAGCGAATATTCCATAGATACTGTTTTTATATACAGTATCAGGCGGTTTTTGCTATGATCAAGTCTGCCCGCGGTAAAAAAAGCGAAGCGTATGAAAAACAGCAGAATTCAGTTTTTTGCCGCGCAAACCGCTGAAAAGTGCACTCTTCGCTAAGCACTCTGTGCGCCCGTCTGGCGAAACTTCAATTGTTGTCTACACTTAATGTTGCCGATGTTCGTAGTGCGGTTGCAGTGTTGATGAAAATTTCGTTTAGTTCTGGAGCGTTACCCTTTCGATTCCCGTGTTTACGGAAAAACCTCCTCACTTCCTGCCTGCCTGCGAACAGACTGCCCGTTTACGTTCAGATACAGGAGGAGACGTGACCCCTGCGGTTAATGAGAACAGCACCCTGCCGTCGCTAAGTGGCGGACTTTACGCCTTCTTTTTTGATGTTGACGGCACGCTGGCCGCGCTTCAGTCGCAGCCCGAGTCGGTTTCCATCCCCGCATCGGTGCGCCAGCATCTGCAACAAATTTCTAATTTAAGTCACGGCGCGCTGGCGCTGGTTTCCGGCCGTCCGATCAGCCAGCTGGATGAGCTGGTCGCGCCGCTGGAAGCCCCGGCGGCGGGCGTGCACGGCGCTGAGCGCCGCGATGCCAGCGGACATCTGCATCGTCAGTCGCTGCCGGATGAGGTGGCGCAAACGCTGCAGGTTGAACTGCAGCAGACCCTTGACCAGTGGCCCGGTACGCTGCTGGAAGTGAAAGGCATGGCCTTTGCGCTGCACTACCGCAACGCGCCAGAGTATGAAAACGCCATCATGCAGCTGGCCGAAGAGGCGGTAACCCGCTTTCCGGCGCTGGCGCTGCAGCCAGGTAAATGTGTGGTGGAACTGAAACCGCAGGGCATCGATAAAGGTGCTGCGGTACGCGAATTTATGCAGGAAGCGCCATTTACCGGTCGCATTCCGGTATTTGTGGGCGACGATCTGACCGATGAGAAAGGCTTTCTTGCAGTCAATGCCATGCACGGCATCTCGGTCAAGGTCGGTGAAGGTCCAAGCCAGGCGCGCTATCGTCTGCCCGATGTGGCAGCGGTCTGGCACTGGCTGGAACAACTATTATTACAACTAGAACATGACAACGTCGGTAAGGAGTTTAGGTTATGAGTCGTTTAGTCGTCGTATCTAACCGTATCGCTATTCCTGATGGAAGCAAAACCAACGCAGGCGGTCTCGCCGTCGGCATTCTGGATGCGCTGCAGACCACCGGAGGATTGTGGTTTGGCTGGAACGGAGAGATCAGTGAGTTTTCCGGTGAAGAAGATGAGGAACTTACCCAGATCGAACAAGACGGCATTACCTATGCCTCATTCCCCCTCAATCAAAACGATTACGATCAGTACTACTGCCAGTTTTCTAACACGGTGATCTGGCCCGCGTTCCACTATCGCCTCGATCTGGTGCAGTACCAGCGTGAAGCCTGGGAAGGCTACTGCCGCGTGAATACCCTGCTGGCGCAGCGGCTGAAACCGCTGATCAAGCCGGACGATATCCTGTGGATCCACGATTACCACCTGCTGCCGTTTGCCGCTGAACTGCGTAAACAGGGCATCAATAACCGAATCGGATTCTTTCTGCATATCCCGTTCCCGACGCCGGAAATTTTCAATGCGCTGCCGCCGCATCAGGAACTGCTGGAAATGCTGTGTGAATACGATCTGCTGGGTTTCCAGACAGAATCCGATCGCGTGGCGTTTCTCGACAGCCTGAGCCAGCTGACGCAGCTGCAGAATAAAGGCGAGAAGAAGCATCGCGCCTTTGGCAATACCTTTATGACCGAGGTTTACCCTATCGGTATCGAGCCGGACAGCATTAAAGAGATGGCGGAAGGGCCGCTGCCACCGAAGATGGCCGCGATGAAGCGTGAGCTGGGCGATTTGCAGAATATTATCGCCTGTGAGCGTCTCGACTATTCCAAAGGCTTGCCGGAGCGTTTCCTTGCCTATGAAGCGCTGCTGGAAAACTTCCCGCAGCATCGCGGCAAAATCCGTTACTCACAGATTGCGCCGACCTCGCGCGGCGACGTGCAGGCCTATCAGGATATTCGTCACCAGCTGGAGACGGAAGCGGGGCGCATTAACGGTAAATACGGCACGCTGGGCTGGACGCCGCTCTATTATCTCAACCAGCATTTTGACCGCCGTCTGCTGATGAAGATTTTCCGCCTGACCGACGTGGGGCTGGTTACGCCGCTGCGTGACGGCATGAACCTGGTGGCGAAAGAGTATGTCGCGGCGCAGGATCCGGACGATCCGGGCGTGCTGGTGCTGTCGCGCTTTGCCGGAGCGGCCAACGAGCTGACTTCTGCGCTGATCGTTAACCCGTACGATCGTGATGATGTGGCGGCGGCGCTGGACCGCGCGCTGACCATGCCGCGCACCGAGCGTATCTCGCGCTATAACGACATGATGGCCGTACTGCGTAAGCAGGACATTTCGCACTGGCGCGAAAGCTTCCTGAACGATCTGAACACGCTGCCGGCACGCAGCGCCAGCCACGGTAGCGATAACAAGGTCGCGACGTTTCAGAAGCTGGCGTAATTAGCCCCGCAAGGCGCGATGTTCCCCTCAGGCAATGCCTCTCCCGTACGCGGGAGAGGTATCCGTCAGACGACGCAGGCAGGACCGTGCTGCGTAGCGTTTTCACGCGACACCCTCACCAGATGAAATCGATTTCATTTTGTTAAGCGCTAACCCGCTGACCCGGCACCAAAAAACGCACGAATTGGTTAAAATTAAGCCAGTTAATCACTGAAACGCTGAATTTTTTCTTCCGACCCTAAAGATTTGGCTGGCCAGGCCGATAGTTCTAATACATCAGTGTGTTAGTTAGTCAATTCATTCATATCGCTAATGTAACGTGCTGTTACATCCCTTGTGACTCGCTAAACCCTCCCTACAAACTCTTTACACACCACAAGCGGGCTGCATCCACTCTTCACGCTTCGCTAGCACAGCGCCATTAGTCCTGCGTGGCAATATTCCCTGTAAGTGATTAATTTAAAAGCGAATAATTACAGCTATTTTTGGTGTTTTATGCTGCCTTTTTGGTTTATTTTGGGGCCTTGTCTTTGCCTAAAGCCAACGTAGCAGATAAAAGATCGTCCCATGGCGGCGATCTGCGACACACTTCAAAATTCAGACTTTTCCTGTGAAATATTAGCGAAACGTTTCAAAATCGCTCAAAAAAAGAACAACAGAAAAGCATTACTGAAGCTTCACTTGAAAAATTTGCCTTAAAAGTGTGACACAGATCACACTTTATCTAAAATTTCATACCAATCACGTTGTATGTCGAAATCAGACGATATAGATTTGCCTTGTTTTCGGATTAGTCTTAAAAAACTGTAAGCAGACGTCACGGAAGATGGTTACAACTCAAGAAAAGATTGGCCTGGAGTTTTGACTACTACTGATCAATATCCCGGTGGGAAGTGAAACAGTTCAGTACGCGTTGGCTTATGCCTGATTATTTTTTGCCATCTTTAGATTTACCAACCAGCAACCCGAACCATAGAACACTTAATTCTGTGGCCGTATATATGTCGCGTCTATCAGGATGGAAAAAAATGGGTACATCAGAATTACTAAAACACATATATGACATCAATCTGTCATATTTATTGCTTGCACAGCGTTTGATAAACCAGGAAAAAGCTTCAGCAATGTTTCGTTTAGGTATCGATGAGCCAATGGCGGATGCATTGCAGCAATTGACTTTACCTGAGATGGTAAAATTAGCGGAAACCAATCAACTGGTTTGCCAGTTCCGCTTTACCGATCACAATCTTATTAACCGTTTAACGCAGGAATCACGTGTGGATGATTTGCAGCAAATCCACACCGGTATTTTATTATCCAGCCGTTTATTGCGCAGCGCATCGAAAGATGATGCCTCTGCTAAAAAGAGGGCGGTATAATGACCGAAAAAAGTATTGTTCAGGAAGCGCGTGATATTCAGCTGGCAATGGAGCTGATTACATTGGGCGCACGACTGCAGATGCTGGAAAGTGAAACCCAGCTGAGCCGCGGTCGCCTGATTAAACTGTACAAAGAGCTGCGTGGTGCACCCCCACCGAAAGGCATGCTGCCATTCTCTACCGACTGGTTCATGACCTGGGAACAAAATATTCATGCGTCGATGTTCTGCAACGCCTGGCAGTTTCTGCTGAAAACCCGGCTGAGCAGTGGCGTAGAGGCGGTTATCAAAGCGTATCGCCTGTATCTTGAGCAGTGTCCGCAATCGGACGAGGGCCCGCTGTTGGCGCTGACCCGCGCCTGGACCCTGGTGCGATTTGTTGAAAGTGGCATGCTGGAATTGTCTGACTGTAAATGCTGTGGCGGAAGCTTCATCAACCACGCGCATCAGCCGCCGGGCAGCTTTGTTTGCAGCCTGTGCCAGCCGCCATCACGTGCCGTAAAAAGACGTAAACTTTCTGCAGATTCTGCCGATACCTTTCCACAACTGCTGGATGAACAGGTTAAACGCGCCGTTTAAGTTTGTTCGCATCGTGGAAAGCATCCAGCAGCGGTTAATACCGCTGCTTTTTTTTTGCCCACACCCTGTGAATAACACCTGCGGCTCTCTGGCTTAACTTCCACCAACACGTTACGGACGTAAGGATGTTTTTGTGCTGATTATTGTGGGTTATATCGTAGTCCTCGGTTCCGTGCTGGGCGGTTACATGATGGTAGGCGGCCATCTGGGCGCGCTTTACCAGCCGTCGGAGTTGCTGATTATTGGCGGCGCCGGCATTGGTGCGTTTCTGGTGGGCAACAACGGCAAATCGATTAAAAAGACGCTAAAAGCGCTGCCTTTGTTAATGCGCGGCTCAAAATATAACAAAGCCGTATACATGGATTTAATGGCGCTGCTGTATCGCCTGATGGCGAAATCACGTCAGCAGGGCATGCTGTCGCTGGAACGCGATATTGAAGATCCCAGCCAGAGCGAAATTTTCGCTAACTATCCGCGTATTTTGTCCGATAAACCTTTAGTGGATTTTATTACCGACTATTTACGGCTGATGGTGAGCGGAAATATGAATGCTTTCGAGATCGAAGCCCTGATGGATGAAGAGATCGAAACCTATGAACACGAGTGCGAAGTACCAGCACAAAGCTTAGCGGCAGTCGGTGATGGCCTGCCGGCGTTTGGTATCGTCGCCGCGGTAATGGGCGTGGTGCACGCGCTGGCCTCCGCGGACCGCCCGGCGGCAGAACTGGGCGCGCTGATTGCGCACGCCATGGTGGGAACCTTCCTCGGTATTCTGCTGGCTTACGGCTTCATTTCGCCGCTGGCATCCGTGCTGCGCCAGAAGTGCGCGGAAACCACCAAGATGATGCAGTGCGTCAAAGTCACGCTGCTCTCCAGCCTGAACGGTTATGCGCCGCAGATCGCCGTCGAGTTTGGTCGTAAAACCCTGTATTCCACCGAGCGTCCGTCCTTTACCGAGCTGGAAGAGCACGTGCGTAACGCGAAAAACCCGGCTAAGCAGACTTCGGATACGCCTTCATGAAGCACGGTAATCGCCCGATTGTGCTGGTCAAACGGCGCAAACATAAAAAGCATGAAGGCAGCCATGGCTCATGGAAGATTGCCTATGCCGACTTTATGACGGCGATGATGGCGTTCTTCATGGTGATGTGGCTGATCTCGATCGCCAATCCGCAGGAGCTGGTGCAGATTGCCGAATATTTTAAAACGCCGCTCAAGGTCGCCCTGACCGGCGGTCAGCGTAGCAGCGACAGCGAAAGTCCGATTCCCGGCGGCGGCGATGATCCGACGCAGAAGAAAGGCGAAGTGCAAAAACAGGTCGATATGGATGCGCAAAAGCGCCAGCTGGATGACATTCGCCTGAACCGGCTGCGTGAAAAACTCGACCAGCTGATTGAGGCCGATCCGCGCCTGAAAGCGCTGCGTCCGCATCTGATCATCAACATGGTGGAAGAGGGGCTGCGCATTCAGATTATCGATAGCCAGAACCGCCCGATGTTTAAAACCGGCAGCGCGGAAGTGGAGCCGTACATGCGCGATATCCTGCGCGCCATTGCGCCGCTGCTGAATGATATTCCTAACAAAATCAGTTTGTCCGGCCATACCGATGACTTCCAGTACGCCAGCGGCGATCGCGGCTACAGCAACTGGGAACTGTCGGCAGATCGTGCCAATGCCTCACGCCGTGAGTTGGTGGCGGGCGGGCTGGACGGCGGCAAAATGCTGCGCGTGGTCGGTATGGCCGACACCATGAAACTGAAAAACCGCGGCGCCAACGACGCGGTGAACCGTCGTATCAGCCTGCTGGTGTTGAACCATGACACCGAAGCGGCGATTGAAAAAGAGAATGCCGAGAGCGATGCCGTTCAGGTGAGTGACCCGGCGCAGATTTTACCTAGCATTACCGCACCGGCTGGTCCGGCGGCGCCAACTGCCCCCACGGGTTCTACCGCAGCACCGGCCACACCGGCAGCCGCGGCGAATCCGCCGGCAGCGGCACCGCCCGCCGCCAGCGCGGTGACACCAGACCAACCCTCACAGCCGAGGTGATCCCGTGAGCATGGACATCAGCGATTTTTACCAGACGTTTTTTGATGAAGCCGATGAGCTGTTAGCGGATATGGAGCAACACCTGTTGGGACTGGATCCCCAGGAGCCCGATTCCGAGCAGTTGAATGCCATCTTCCGCGCCGCCCACTCCATTAAGGGCGGAGCCGGTACGTTTGGCTTTACGGTTTTACAGGAAACCACCCACATCCTGGAAAACATTCTGGATGGTGCGCGCCGTGGCGAAATGCAGCTCAGCACCGACATCATCAACCTGTTTTTGGAAACCAAAGATATTATGCAGGAACAGCTCGATGCCTATAAAACCGCGCAGGAGCCAAACGCAGAAAGCTTTAACTACATCTGTGAAGCCCTGCGCCAGCTGGCGCTGGAAGCCAAAGGAATAGCCCCGCAAGCCGCCGCACCGGTGGTGGCGCTCGCCGACGTGGCAGCACCTGCCGCGCCCGCCAGCAGCGGCCTGCGCCTGCAGCTGATTAATCTGAAAGAGAAAGAGCCGGATCTGCTGCTGGAAGAGCTGGGCAACCTCGGCACCCTGACCGATGTGGTGAAAGGCGCCAGCTCGCTGGAAGCCACCATCGACGGTGTCGGCAAAGACGATATCGTGGCGGTGCTTTGTTTCGTGATTGATGAAGCGCAGATTCAGTTCCCGCTGGACGCCGCACCCGCCACCGTTGCCGTTGCCGCCGCGCCCGTCGCAGAGGCCGAAGCCGAAGCGCCGATGCAGCAAACGGCGACCGTCACCGACATTACCCCGGCGGTGAAGCGTGAGAGCAAGCGTGCTGCCGCGCCCGCCAAAAGCAGCGAATCCAGCAGTATTCGCGTGGCGGTGGAAAAAGTTGACCAGCTGATCAACCTGGTCGGCGAGCTGGTGATTACCCAGTCAATGCTGGCGCAGCGCTCCGGTGCGCTGGATCCGGTGGCACATGGTGACCTGCTCAACAGCATGGGTCAGCTGGAGCGTAACGCCCGCGACCTGCAGGAATCGGTGATGTCGATTCGCATGATGCCGATGGAGTACGTGTTCAGCCGCTTCCCGCGTCTGGTGCGCGATCTGGCCAGCAAGCTGGGCAAAGAGGTTGAACTGACGCTGCTCGGCAGCTCAACTGAACTGGATAAGAGCCTGATTGAACGCATCATCGATCCGTTAACGCACCTGGTGCGTAACAGCCTCGACCACGGCATCGAAACGCCGGAAAAACGGCTGGCCGCCAGCAAAACGGCGGTCGGCAATCTGACGCTGTCCGCGGAACACCAGGGCGGCAACATCTGCATCGAAGTGATCGATGACGGTGCCGGCCTCAACCGTGAACGTATCCTGGCGAAAGCGCTCTCGTCCGGCCTGCCGGTCAGCGACAGCATGAGCGATGAAGAAGTCGGCATGTTGATCTTCGCGCCAGGCTTCTCGACCGCCGAGCAGGTGACCGACGTATCAGGCCGCGGCGTCGGCATGGACGTGGTGAAACGTAATATCCAGGAGATGGGCGGTCACGTCGAAATCTCCTCGAAGCAGGGCAAAGGCACCACCATTCGCATTCTGCTGCCGCTGACGCTGGCGATCCTCGACGGGATGTCGGTGCGCGTGGCAGACGAAGTGTTCATCCTGCCGCTGAACGCGGTGATGGAGTCACTGCAGCCCACGGCTGAAGAGCTGAAACCGCTGGCCGGTGGCGAGCGCGTACTGGAAGTGCGCGGCGAGTACCTGCCGCTGGTTGAGCTGTGGAACGTGTTTGACGTGCAGAACGCCAAAACCGACGCCACGCAGGGCATCGTGGTGATCCTGCAGAGCGCAGGACGTCGCTATGCGCTGCTGGTCGATCAGCTGATTGGTCAGCATCAGGTGGTGGTGAAGAACCTGGAAAGCAACTACCGCAAAGTGCCGGGCATTTCCGCCGCCACCATCCTCGGCGATGGCAGCGTTGCGCTGATTGTCGACGTATCGGCACTGCAATCATTGAACCGTGAGAAGCGTGTGGCCGGTGCCGCAGCGTAACAGATAACGAAAGGGTAAAAAAATGACTGACATGGCAACCGTGACGAAAATCGCCGGCGAAACCGTCGGCCAGGAGTTCCTGGTTTTCACCCTCGGTGACGAAGAGTACGGCATCGATATCCTTAAAGTGCAGGAGATTCGTGGTTACGATCAGGTAACGCGTATCGCTAACACGCCGGAGTTCATCAAGGGCGTGACTAACCTGCGTGGCGTGATTGTGCCGATTATCGACCTGCGCGTGAAGTTCTCGCAGCCGGACGTGGAGTACAACGAAAACACCGTGGTGATCGTGCTGAATCTTGAGCATCGCGTGGTCGGCATCGTGGTGGATGGCGTGTCTGACGTGCTGTCGCTGACGCAGGATCAGATCCGTCCGGCACCGGAATTTGCCGTCACTATGTCGACCGAGTACCTCACCGGCCTCGGTGCGCTGGGCGAGCGTATGCTGATTCTGGTCGACATCGAAAAACTGCTGAGCAGTGAAGAGATGGCGCTGGTGGATACGCTGCGTAGCGCATAATCGTTCGCAGAGAGTCACGGGTCGCTGATGCGGCCCGTGACTATTACATTCTTTATTAAACCTTTATAAATCAATAGCAAAGCCCACAAATATTTCCTGCCCTCGCTCAATATTCCCGCCGCCAGGTCGATAACTGTATTGCACGATTTTTCTTCATTTCCCAGGGCAAACTATGTTTACGAAAATCCGCGTTGTGACCAGCCTGTTGCTGGTGTTGTTGGTGTTTGGCGTACTGCAGCTGGCTTCCGGCTCGCTGTTTTTTAAAGCGCTGAGTGACGACAAAAAAAGTTTCAATACCTCTCAGCTGGCGAGCAAAAACATTGCCGCCATCAATGATGCTTACATGAGCCTTAACCAAAGCCGTGTGATCCTGACGCGCATCCAGCTGCGTATTGCCACCAGTAAACTGACCGGCACCGAAGCTGACATCGGTACGCTGTTCGGGCAGAGCAGGACGTTCCAGCAGACGGCGCAGGATAACTTCACGCTGTTTAAAAACACGCCGGACACGCCGGGCCAGAACCTGCAACTGAACCAGCAGCTGGAGCAGACCTATAAAGCTTACGCCAGCGCGCTGGCTGAGATGCAGCAGGTACTGCAGCACAACGATACCGCCGCAGCCGGCAAAGTACCGGTGGCCCCGACGCAAAGTGCCTTTCTGGAAAACTACACCCAATGGCGCGCCGATCAGGATCGTCTGACGGCGGCCGGCGTGGCGGCGAACAGCGCCGCTTACGAGCACATGATGTGGCTGCTGGGGCTGGTACTGGCGCTGGTGGTGGGCGTGATCGTGCTGTGCTGGTTCGGCCTGCGTAAGGTGCTGATTAAGCCGCTCAACGACAGCATCCAGCACATTGAACATATTGCGCAGGGCGATTTAACCCAGACCATCACCGTCGAAGGACGTAATGAAATGAGCCAGCTGGCGAGCAAGCTGCAGGAGATGCAGCAGGCGCTGGTGCGCACCGTCAGCAACGTGCGCGACGGCTCGGACGCCATTTTTACCGGGGCCAGCGAAATCTCCGCCGGCAATAACGATCTCTCGGCGCGTACCGAACAGCAGGCGGCGTCGCTGGAACAGACTGCGGCCAGCATGGAGCAGCTCACCGCCACGGTGAAGCAGAACGCCGAGAACGCGCGGCAGGCCTCGCAGCTGGCACTCAGCGCATCGGAAACCGCGCAGAAAGGCGGAGAAGTGGTCGAAGGCGTGGTGCGCACCATGCACGATATCGCCGGCAGTTCGAAGAAGATTGCCGACATTACCAGCGTGATTGACGGTATCGCTTTCCAGACCAATATTCTGGCGCTCAACGCCGCCGTCGAAGCGGCACGCGCCGGTGAGCAGGGCCGCGGCTTCGCGGTGGTGGCCGGTGAAGTGCGCAACCTTGCCCAGCGCAGCGCGCAGGCGGCGAAAGAGATCAAAGGGCTAATTGAAGACTCGGTGCGTCGCGTTGACAGCGGCTCACAGCTGGTCGGCACGGCGGGCAATACCATGGGCGAAATCGTCAATGCGGTGACGCGCGTTACCGACATCATGGGCGAGATCGCCTCGGCGTCAGACGAGCAGAGTCGCGGTATCGATCAGGTCGGTCAGGCGGTAACCGAGATGGATCGCGTGACGCAGCAGAACGCCTCGCTGGTGGAAGAGTCGGCGGCGGCGGCGGCCTCGCTGGAGGAGCAGGCCAGCCGTCTCAGCCAGTCGGTGGCGGTGTTCCGCATTCCACGTGGCGCTCAGCCTGTCAGCAGCACGGGTGTGCGCCATCCGCAGATCGCCCCCCCGCAGGCCAGTGCGCCACGCAAAGCGCTGACCGCGCCGGTCAGCGACGCCAACTGGGAAACGTTCTAAGCTGAAACGGGAGCGGACAACGCGCCGCTCCCTCATCTCCTGCTTTCTTTACTTATAAAACGCTGTAAAAAAGCTTTAATTCAGCATTATCCCTCGTAAAGTCCGGTAAACCCTCTCAAATATTCAGCGCAGCGGTCGATAAACAGGGCGTAACCCCCCTTTTTGGAGACACCATGTTAAAACGAATCAACGTCGTCACCAGCCTGATCGCCGTCCTGCTGGTGTTCGGTGCTATGCAATTACTGTCCGGCGGGCTGTTCTGGTCGGCATTACAAAAAGATAAAGAGGCGTTTGCTGTGGCACAAACGTCAAGTAATAACGTCGCTGCCATGTCCGATGCCTGGATTGAACTCAATCAAACCCGTACCGTGCTCAACCGCGCCATGCTGCGCATGCAGGGCAGCATGGCGTCGCAGACCAACGGCGGTCAGCTTAATGCACTGATCGCGCAGACGGAGAAACAGCTCGACACCGCGGCCGGTCACTATCAGCGCTATTACGATTTGCCAGCGACGCCAGGACTGTCTGATGCGCTGCGCGACCGGCTGGAAGCGGATTATGCCGCGTTCAATAACGGCCTGAAGGCGATGCTGGCCCGGCTGAAAGCCAACGATCTGCAGGGCATGTTTGATCAGAACATTGAAGCAAAACAGGTCAAAATGAAAGCCACCTATGAAGAGTGGCGCAGCGCGCAGAGTGCTTTAGCCGCTGAGGGTGTGGCGCAGAACCAGCGTGCCTTCCACACCATGATGTGGCTGCTGGCGATTGTCGCAGTGATGGTGATCGCGGTAATCGTCGCCTGCTGGTTTGGCCTGCGCACGGTGCTGATTCAGCCGCTGCATCAGTTACTCGGTCACATTCGCCATATCGCCGCAGGCGATCTGACGCAGACCATCACCGTTGAAGGGCGTAACGAAATGAGCCAGCTGGCCAGCAGTCTGCATGAGATGCAGCAGTCGCTGGTGCACACCGTCGGCAACGTACGCGACGGTTCGGACGCCATCTTTACCGGCGCCAGCGAAATTTCCGCCGGCAACAACGATCTCTCGGCGCGTACCGAACAGCAGGCGGCGTCGCTGGAGCAGACCGCGGCCAGCATGGAGCAGCTCACCGCCACGGTGAAGCAGAACGCCGAGAACGCCCGGCAGGCCTCGCAGCTGGCGCTCAGCGCGTCGGAGACCGCACGCAAAGGTGGCGACGTGGTCGAAGGCGTGGTGCGCACCATGCATGACATCGCCGGCAGCTCGAAGAAGATCGCGGATATCACCAGCGTCATCGACGGCATTGCCTTCCAGACCAATATCCTCGCGCTTAACGCGGCGGTCGAAGCCGCGCGCGCCGGTGAGCAGGGCCGTGGTTTTGCCGTGGTAGCGGGCGAGGTGCGTAACCTGGCGCAGCGCAGCGCGCAGGCAGCGAAGGAGATCAAAGGACTGATTGACGATTCGGTCAGCCGGGTTAACGCCGGTTCGCAGCTGGTCGGCACCGCAGGTGACACCATGCAGGATATCGTCGGTGCGGTGACGCGCGTGACTGACATCATGGGCGAAATCGCTTCGGCCTCGGATGAGCAGAGCCGTGGCATCGACCAGGTGGGCCAGGCGGTGACCGAAATGGACCGCGTCACGCAGCAGAACGCCTCGCTGGTAGAAGAGTCTGCCGCCGCTGCGGCCTCGCTGGAGGAGCAGGCCAGCCGCCTGAGCCAGTCGGTGGCGGTGTTCCGCATTCCGCGCGCGTCGGCAGCGGTCGCCGTGCGTCCCCCGGTAGCCACGACACCGCCGGCGGTGCGCAAAGCCGCTGCGGCCCCGGTGAGTGACGGAAACTGGGAAACGTTTTAATCATTGCCTGAATCGACCCTCTCCCGCTGCGGGAGAGGGTCGCGTGGCTGACCCTTCCCCGGTTTGCTGCTGGTCTTACCCCTTTCACCTCACATAAAGATCCGCGCCTGCGCGCCGATAACACCAGCGATCCGCCAATTAATGAGGTGTTTATGTTTAGTCGTGTTCGAGTGGTATCCGGCCTGCTGTGCGTGCTGGCGTTATTTGCCTTACTGCAGCTGTTTTCCGGAGGAATGTTTTTTTCAACGGTGAAAGCCGATAAAGATAATTTTGCGTACAACCAACGTCTTAGCACCCTGCAGCGGGCGATGGGCACCTCATGGGTTTCGCTGGTACAGGCGCGTAACACGCTGAACCGTGCCGGTATCCGCTATCTGCTGGACAGTCAGCAGGCCGGCTCCGGTGCCACGGTAAAAGATCTGGTGGCGCTGGCCAATACGGAGCTGAAAACCGCCGATCAGGGCTTTGCCGAGTTCAACGCTAACCTGTCGGAAAAGGGCAAAAGCGCGGAGAACGTGCTGACGCTGCAGGCCAACTACAACGCGTTTCGCGGGGCGCTGGCCGAGCTGATTGATTTTCTCAGTGCCGGTAACTTTAAAGGCTTTATCGATCAGCCAACGCAGGGTTTTCAGGACAAATTTGAAAAGGATTACAACGCCTGGCTCGCCTACAACATTGTGCTGGCAAAACAGGGCATTGACGCCAACGAGAGCGCTTACCAACACGCGATTATGCTGGTGGTCGGTACGCTGCTGGTGACGCTGCTGATGATTGCGCTGGTGTGGAGCGGCATGCGTACGGCGCTGATCCGTCCGCTGCAGCAGAGCATTGAGCACATCCGCCATATTGCGCGCGGCGATCTGACGCAGCCAGTCGATCTCAGCGTGCGCAACGAAATGGGCGACCTGCTCAGTTCGCTGCAGCACATGCAGCAGGAGCTGGCGCGCACCGTACGCATCGTGCGCGACGGTTCGGACGCCATCTACACCGGCGCCAGCGAAATCGCCATGGGCAACAACGATCTCTCTTCGCGTACCGAACAGCAGGCCGCATCGCTGGAGCAGACCGCGGCCAGCATGGAGCAGTTGACCGCCACCGTGAAGCAGAACGCGGAAAACGCCCGTCAGGCGTCGCAGCTGGCGCTGAACGCGTCCGAAACGGCGCAACAGGGCGGCAAAGTGGTCGATGGCGTGGTCAGTACCATGAAGGACATCGCCGGCAGCTCGAAGAAGATTGCCGATATCACCAGCGTGATTGACGGTATCGCCTTCCAGACCAATATCCTCGCGCTGAACGCCGCGGTGGAAGCGGCACGCGCCGGTGAGCAGGGGCGTGGTTTCGCCGTGGTCGCGGGCGAGGTGCGCAGTCTGGCCCAGCGCAGCGCGCAGGCGGCGAAGGAGATCAAAGGCCTGATTGAAGATTCGGTCAGCCGCGTCAATACCGGTTCGGTGCTGGTAGAGAGCGCGGGCGAAACCATGAGCGAGATCGTCAACGCGGTGACCCGCGTGACCGACATCATGGGCGAAATCGCCTCGGCTTCCGATGAGCAGAGCCGCGGTATCGACCAGGTTGGCCTGGCGGTGAACGAGATGGACCGCGTCACCCAGCAGAACGCCGCGCTGGTGGAAGAGTCCGCGACGGCGGCGGCGGCGCTGGAAGATCAGGCCAGCCGACTGAAACAGTCGGTGGCGGTGTTCAATATTGGTAAAGAATTTGTCGCCCAGGCCGTTAACGTAACTACAGCGCCAAAAATTGCGCGTCCGTCTGCACCGCAGGCGCTGGCGCAAGCGGCAGGAGCTCGTGGCGCTGACGATAACTGGGAAACCTTTTAACCCTTGTGGCCGCCGCAGGGCGGCCCGTGTGAATGGTGTGCACTGGCAGCACAGTAGCAACCGCAGTATCACAATTTAATCAGTTTGTTGCCGGGTGACCCGAAATGAAGAAATCGACGTTATTGGATCAAAATGAAGCCACGACGCTGCTCTCACAAATGGTGCAGCGCCTGCCGCTTTCCGATACACATTTTCGTCGTATCAGCCAGCTGATCTATCAGCGTGCGGGCATCGTGCTGGCCGACCACAAACGCGAGATGGTTTACAACCGTCTGGTACGTCGGCTGCGCATGCTGAATATTGATGATTTTGGTCGCTATCTGGCGCTGCTGGAGCAGGACCCGAACAGTGCCGAGTGGCAGGCGTTTATTAACGCACTGACCACCAACCTGACCTCATTTTTCCGTGAGGCGCACCACTTCCCGATTCTGGCAGAGCATGCGCGCAAACGCAGCGGCAACTACAGCGTGTGGAGCACCGCCGCTTCAACCGGTGAAGAGCCGTACTCGATTGCCATGACGCTGGCAGAAACGCTGGGCACCGGACCGGGGAAATTTTCCGTCCACGCCAGTGATATCGATACGCAGGTGCTGGAGAAAGCGGTAGCGGGCGTTTATCGCCAGGAGGAGCTGCGCACCTTATCGCAGTCGCAGCTGCAGCGCTTCTTCCTGCGCGGCACCGGTCCGCACGCCGGCATGGTGCGCGTGCGCAGCGAGCTGGCCAACATGGTGAACTACGCGCAGCTCAATTTACTGGCGCACGACTGGGCGTTGCCGGGGCCGTTCGACGCGATTTTCTGTCGTAACGTGATGATTTATTTCGATAAAGAGACGCAGGAACAAATTCTGCGCCGTTTTGTCCCCCTGCTGAAGCCGGGCGGTCTGCTGTTTGCCGGGCATTCGGAAAACTTCAGTCAGATCAGTAAAGAGTTCTGGCTGCGTGGACAGACTGTCTATGGACTGACCAAGGAAAGACGATGAGCAAAATCACCGTGATGTGCGTGGATGATTCCGCGCTGATGCGCCAGTTGATGACGGAGATCATCAACAGCCATCCCGATATGGAGATGGTCGCGACGGCGCCGGACCCGCTGGTAGCGCGGGATTTGATCAAACAGTACAACCCGCAGGTGCTGACGCTGGATGTCGAAATGCCGCGTATGGATGGCCTCGACTTCCTCGAAAAACTGATGCGCCTGCGGCCGATGCCGGTGGTGATGGTTTCGTCGCTGACCGGTAAAGGATCGGAAGTGACGCTGCGTGCGCTGGAGTTAGGCGCGGTGGATTTCGTCACCAAGCCGCAGCTCGGCATCCGTGAAGGCATGCTGGCCTACAGCCAGATGATCGCCGACAAGATTCGCGCCGCCGCGCGCGCCAAACTGCATGCGCGTGCCGCCACGCCGCAGCCGGTGATGCTGAAAGCGGGACCGCTGCTGAGCAGTGAAAAGCTGATTGCTATCGGCTCTTCAACCGGCGGCACCGAGGCGATTCGCCATGTGCTGCAGCCGCTGCCGGCCACCAGTCCGGCGCTGCTGATTACGCAGCACATGCCGCCCGGTTTTACCCGCTCGTTTGCCGAGCGGCTGAACAAGCTGTGCCAGATCACCGTAAAAGAGGCGGAAGACGGCGAGCGTATTTTGCCCGGCCACGCCTATATCGCGCCGGGCGCGATGCACATGGAGCTGGCGCGCAGCGGTGCCAACTACGTGGTGAAACTGAACGACGGACCGCCGGTGAACCGCCATAAACCGTCGGTGGACGTCCTGTTCCGCTCGGTTGCGGTCAACGCCGGGCGAAATGCAGTGGGGGTCATTCTGACCGGCATGGGCAACGACGGCGCGGCCGGGATGCTGGAAATGCACCGCGCCGGCGCGTGGACCATCGCCCAGGATGAAGCCAGCTGTGTGGTATTTGGTATGCCGCGCGAAGCGATAGCGATGGGCGGCACCAGTGAAGTGGTCGATCTGGGCCACATCAGCCAGCATATGCTGGCCAAAATTAGCGCCGGACAGGCATTGCGAATTTAACGAGCCGGTCCTGCCGGACAAGACAACACAGGAGTAGATATGGCTGATAAAAACATGCGCTTTTTGGTAGTGGACGACTTCAACACGATGCGTCGTATCGTCCGTAACCTGCTGAAAGAGCTGGGATTCAATAACGTGGAAGAGGCCGAGGATGGCGTCGACGCTCTGACCAAACTGCGTGCAGGCGGCTTCGATTTCGTTATCTCTGACTGGAACATGCCGAACATGGACGGTCTGGAACTGCTGCAGACCATTCGTGCCGACGCCACGCTGGGCAAACTGCCGGTGCTGATGGTGACCGCCGAAGCCAAGAAAGAGAACATCATCGCCGCCGCGCAGGCCGGTGCCAGCGGTTACGTGGTGAAGCCTTTCACCGCCGCCACGCTGGAAGAGAAGTTGGGCAAAATCTTCGAAAAACTGGGTATGTAAGGAGATGTGATGAGCGACCTTCCGAAACCAACTGAAGAAGCTTCGGCACACGAGATTATTGCCCGGATTGGCTCTCTGACACGTATGCTGCGTGACAGCCTGCGCGAACTGGGGCTGGATCAGGCCATTGCCGAAGCGGCAGAAGCGATTCCGGACGCGCGTGACCGTCTGGATTATGTGGTGCAGATGACCGCACAGGCAGCGGAACGTGCGCTGAACTGTGTGGAAGCGGCGCAGCCACACCAGGACCAGATGGAAGCCGGCGCCACCCAGCTGAAAGGCCGCTGGGATGCCTGGTTTGAAAACCCGATCGAGCTGGCGGATGCACGCGAGTTGGTTTCGGATACGCGCCAGTTCCTTGACGACGTTCCGTCTCACACGGCGTACACCAACAAGCAGCTGCTGGAAATCATGATGGCGCAGGATTTCCAGGACCTGACCGGTCAGGTAATCAAGCGCATGATGGATGTGATCCAGGAGATTGAACGTCAGCTGCTGATGGTACTGCTGGAGAACATGCCGGAAGCCAATGCGGCGGCACGTAAAGAGGGCAACAGCCTGCTGAACGGTCCGCAGATCCATGCTAACGCGCCAGGTGTGGTTTCCAGCCAGGACCAGGTTGACGACCTGCTGGACAGTTTAGGTTTTTAATGCTGATCGGGTGTTCAACCCGCATCCGAACCCTCTCCCGCCCGGGAGAGGGGAACGCACGACGTGTTTTCCCGTCTGATCGCCCTGCATTCCCGCGGGTGGCGTAAATTCTGAAACATAGCAAGACAAGTCCTACGTTGGCGCAAGGATATGTTAAGGTAATCTCGTACAGTTTTGTGAGCTACTTCAAATTCTAAACTGAAACGACTACTCTTTTGCTATGCTGCCATTGGTTCTGACCCGCAAAATTTTCGCTGCTGTAGCCTTCGGGGCCCCTGTACTGGCGGCCGTTGCGCCTGCGCAGGCCTTCACCGACAACAGCGACGTCTCCGCCACACCGTTTGCCGATCCGGCACGTTTCCAGAAAATCGCTGATGAATTACCGGCGCTGGGCTATCAGGACGATACATCGGCGTTCAGTAAAAAGCTGGCGGGCATTGCCAAAAGCATCGGCGAGGCCAGCCAGAACAGCGACAGCGATACCACGCTGGGTCAGCAGGCCGGAATCTGGGCGTTTAACCATTTTCGTGATGAGGTTGCTACCCGGGTAGCGGATGAAGGGCAGTCGCTGCTGTCGCCTTATGGCCAGGCACAGATCGATCTCAACGTCGATATGGAGGGCAACTTCAGCGGCAGCGGGGCTTCGCTGCTGACGCCATGGGCCGATCGCTACAATTACCTCACGTTCAGCCAGCTGGGCGTGCACCAGACCGATGACGGGCTGGTGGGCAATGCCGGGCTGGGACAGCGCTGGGTGGCCGGCAGCTGGCTGCTGGGCTATAACGGCTTCGTTGATCGGCTGTTTGACAGCGGCTTGCAGCGCGCTTCGCTGGGCACCGAGGCCTGGAGCGACTACCTGCGCTTATCCGCCAACTACTACACGCCGCTGTCCGGCTGGCGCAATCGCAACCCGTTCCAGCAGCAGCGGTTGGCGCGCGGGTATGATGTCACCACTCAGGGCTATCTGCCGTTTTACCGCCAGCTGGGCGTGTCGGTCAGCTGGCAGCAGTATCTCGGCAACAATGTCGATCTGTTTAATTCCGGCAACAGCTACCACAATCCTTCAGCGCTGACGCTGGGCGTCTCCTACACGCCAGTGCCGCTGGTTACCGTATCGGCCAGCCACAAAACCAGTAATGAAGGCGAGAGCCAGGATCAGCTCGGCTTACGTCTCAACTACCGCTTTGGCGTGGCGCTCAGTCAGCAGCTCAATCCGGATAACATCGCCGCCGCGCGTTCGCTGCGCGGTAGCCGCTATGATTTGGTCACGCGCAGCAATACGCCGGTGCTGGAGTTCCGCCAGCGTAAAACCCTGTCGGTATTCCTCGCCACGCCGCCGTGGCAGCTCAATGCGGGCGAGAGTTTGCCGCTGAAACTGCAGATCCGCAGTGCTCATCCAATCAGTAAAGTCAGCTGGCAGGGCGATACGCAGGCGCTGAGCCTGACGCCGGGTGCCGATCCCAACGACCCGCAGGGCTGGAGTATCATTATGCCGGCGTGGGATGCGTCGCCTGATGCGAACAACAGTTATCGCCTGTCGGTAACGCTGGAGGACAGCAAGCAAAATCGCGTGACTTCCAACTGGATTACGCTGCAGGTGCAGCCGCCGGTGATGCTGGAGCAGGGGGGCGAAAACCGCTTCGACCTGCTGGCGCCATAATCAGCGCGGCACCAAAGAAAAAGGGCAGCCGGAGCTGCCCTTTGCTGCATCCTCAGCCGACACTTGCCGGGATGCCATGAGGGTAAATCATCATCAGAACTGGTACACCAGACCGACCGCGGTAATATCGTCGGTTTTCAGGCGCAGCGCGTTGTCATCTTTCAGCAGGTTGATGCGGTATTCGCTATAGACCGACATGTTCTTGTTGAAGTAGTAGGTGGCACCCACGGACGCGTATTTGAACAGCCAGGCGTCGCCGACGTTTTCAATATTTTTGCCCTTTGAGCTCACGTAGCCCAGCGACGGACGGAAACCGTTCAGGAACTGATACTGCGCCACGGCTTCAAAGTTCACCGCTTTGTTGGCGAACCCGCTGTTACCGATTGGCGTGGCGTTGTGGGATTCGCCGTAGATGGTCGCCAGATAGAGCTGGTTAGCATCATATTTCACCCCGGTTTCCCAGTGTTCGGCTTTCTCACCTCTGCCGTAGGTGGCAAGGTTTTGCGCACTGACGCGATTGAGGCTGGCATAGGCGGCAACCGCGCTCAGGCCAAAGTCGGTGTCATACGAGGTGGAAAGGGCGAAACCGTCACCGTTAGAGCGGCGTACCGCCAGGTTTGGCGTTGCCGCGCTGTCGCTGCGCTCGTTTTTCCCTTCGTACTGCGCTGCGACGTTCCAGCCTTTAACCAGACCGAAGAAATCTTTGTTACGCCAGGTCAGCACGCCGGTGGAGCGACCGGACAGGAAAGCATCGACATAACCGGAATCACCGCCGAAGAAAGGCAGCATATCGGTATAGCCCAGCACGTCATAAATCAGACCATAGTTACGGCCATAGTCGATCGAACCAAACTGCGCAAACTTCAGACCCGCATAGCCGAGGCGGGTTTTGTTACCGGCCTGCGCATCGGCGCCTTCCGTGTTACGCAGGCTGAACTGCGATTGCCAGAAACCGTAGCCGGTCAGCTGATCGGTAATTTTGGTTTCGCCCTTAAAACCGATACGGACATACGATGAGGTATCACCATCATTGGTGGTGTCATCGGAGAACAGGTGCGACACGTTAATTTTGCCGACCAGATCCAGCTTGTTACCATCCTTATTATAGATTTCAGCGGCCTGAGCCACAGAAAATCCCAGCAGCAATGGCATGACTGCTGCCAGTAAAGTGCGCTTCATCATTTATATTTTTACCCTGTGTTATTTTTTAATTTTTTAAGCCCCTGGTGGGGTGACAAGAAAATGACACAAAAGGATAAAGATCAGTAGTGCAATAGTTGTAACAAATAATTTCTTATTGGCTATTTGTGCGATTTTTATACGCCAATTCCATTATTCGGAAATGGGAATCGCTTTTACTTATCATGATTAAGTGAGCGTTTAATCGACGATTAATATTTATATAATTGATAAATAATGATTAAATTAAGAATATTATGACTTAATAAAAATAGCGTTTTATTGCCTTAAATAGCACAAGCCTATGCCTTAAAGTTCAATGCTTATGAATCAAAGCAGGCTGATAGTCACCCCGTAAATTATCCGCATTGACGCACTGTGTCGGTTTATTTCAGGCTAAATAATATCCCGAGCTTTAATACGTTTAATTACCGGCCAGCCTGGCACAGGGTAGCCAAAATAAGTTAATCAGTTGTTACTAATAAACGGCTGACATGCACCACGCCGATGCCTGAACCGGGCTGTCACTTGCACCCGCTGAGCGCAGCACGCCCCAAAATGGCGCAGCAGACGCCTCATTTTGGCGAAATATCTGCTGTGCGATCACAAAAGCAATATTTCATTTTGCGAATGCATAAATCCGCTAAACAAATTACTGCGGTGCCGCTGTCATCGGATGGTTATTCACTTTTTATGCATTAAATGTGCATAGCGAAAGGGTGTAACTTATTGATATTTCGTTGTTGAACCTGATTTATGCATTTTTTCCTCTGGCTGGCACGTTAACTGCACTCTATAGTCGAGCTGCAACTCAGCAACTTTTAACAATTTTAAAACAAAAGCTTCACCCGAAGTGAGGCAGGAGAAATGGCTATGTCACTGCAGGTTTCACGTCACGATTTCGATCAATGGATGATGCCGGTTTATGCCCCTGCGGCTTTTGTGCCGGTGCGTGCCGAAGGTTCTACGCTGTGGGATCAGCAGGGCAAAGAGTACATTGATTTTGCCGGTGGCATCGCGGTGAACGCGCTTGGCCATGCCCATCCCGCGCTGCAGCAGGCACTGACCGAGCAGGCCGGTAAACTGTGGCACACCGGCAACGGCTACACCAACGAACCGATTCTGCGCCTGGCGAAGCAGCTGATTGATGCCACCTTTGCCGACCGCGTGTTCTTCTGTAACTCCGGGGCGGAAGCCAACGAGGCCGCGCTGAAGCTGGCGCGTAAAGTGGCGCACGACCGTTTCGGTGCCGAAAAAAACGGTATCGTCGCCTTCACCAATGCCTTCCACGGCCGCACCCTGTTCACCGTTTCAGCCGGCGGACAGCCCGCCTATTCGCGCGATTTCGCCCCGTTACCGCCAGCCATTCAGCATGCCACCTTTAACGATCTGGCCTCGGCGGCGGCCTTAATTAATGACCAGACCTGCGCGGTCATCGTCGAGCCGATTCAGGGCGAGGGCGGTGTATTACCGGCCGATCCGGCGTTCCTGCGCGGACTGCGCGAACTATGCGACCGCCATCAGGCGCTGCTGATTTTTGATGAAGTGCAGAGCGGCGTCGGCCGTACCGGCTCGCTGTATGCCTATATGCATTACGGCGTCACGCCTGATGTGCTGAGCACCGCCAAGGCGCTGGGCGGCGGCTTCCCCATCGGTGCGATGCTGACGCGTGAAGATCTGGCGCAGGTGATGGGCGTCGGCACGCACGGCACCACTTACGGCGGCAACCCGCTGGCCGGTGCGGTGGCCGGTAAAGTGCTGGAGCTGATCAATCAGCCTGAGTTTATGGCTGGCGTCGCCGAGCGGCACCAGTGGTTTGTCACGGCGCTGCAGGAGATCAACCAGCGACTGCCGGTGTTTAAAGAGATTCGTGGCCTGGGCCTGCTGATTGGCGCGGTACTGAATGACGATTTTGCCGGTAAAGCCAAACAGTTCAACCTGACGGCGGCGGAAGAGGGCGTGATGGTTCTGATCGCCGGTGCCAGCGTGGTGCGCTTTGCCCCGGCGCTGAACATCAGCGAGCGTGAAGTAAAAGAAGGGCTGGCGCGCTTCGAACGCGCCTGCGCACGCGTGCTCAAAGGAGCCACATCATGATGGTGATCCGCCCCGTCGAACGTGACGATCTGCCGCAGCTGCTGGCGCTGGCGGGGAAAACCGGCGGCGGTCTGACCTCGCTGCCCGCTGACAGCGAGACGCTGAAGGCGCGCATTGAGCGCTCGCTGCAAACCTGGCAGGACGCGCTGCCGCGCGCTGAACAGGGCTACGTGTTTGTGCTGGCGGATAGCAGTGACAATCGCGCCGTTGGCATCTGCGCCATTGAAGTGGCGGTAGGTTTGCAGGATCCCTGGTACAACTTCCGCGTCGGTACCCAGGTGCACGCCTCGAAAGAGCTGAACGTCTACGCCAGTTTGCCGACGCTGTCGCTGAGTAACGATCACACCGGCAGCAGCGAACTGTGCACGCTGTTCCTCGATCCTGACTACCGCGACGGTAAAAACGGCCATCTGCTGTCCAAGTCGCGCTTTCTGTTTATGGCGAATTTCCGCGAGCGCTTCATGAAGCACGTGGTTGCGGAGATGCGCGGCGTCAGCGACGAGCAGGGACATTCGCCATTCTGGGACAGTGTGGGCAGCCGTTTCTTCTCGATGGAGTTTCGCCAGGCCGATTTTCTCAGCGGCACCGGGCAAAAAGCCTTTATCGCAGAACTGATGCCCAAGCATCCGCTGTATATCCACTATCTCTCGGAAGCGGCACAGCAGGTGATTGGTGAAGTCCACCCGAAAACCGCGCCGGCGCGCGCGGTGCTGGAAGCCGAGGGTTTCCGCTATCTCAACTATATCGACATCTTTGACGGCGGCCCGACGCTGGAGTGTGAGATCGACCGCATCCGCGCCATCCGCAAGAGCAAAGTGCTGACCGCCAGCGAAGGCGAAGCTGAGGCGCACTGGCCGCTGTGTCTGGTGGCGAACTGCGACTATCAGCAGTTCCGCGTGGCGCTGCTGCCGGTCGATGTCGCATCCGGTCAGGTTCTGATTAATCAGCAGCAGCGCACCGCGCTGCGCTGCGACTATGGCGATTCGCTGCGGGTGGTTACCCTGGGTCGCGAGGAGAATAACGCATGACGCATTTTATCAACGGTGAATGGCAGCCGGGCAGCGCGGAGACGCTGAGTAAACACAATCCGGTGAGCGGCGAGATCTTATGGCAGGGCAACGCTGCTTCTGCGGCGCAGGTGGCGGCGGCCTGTGAGGCGGCTCGCGCGGCGTTCCCGGCATGGGCACGTCTGCCGTTTGCTGCCCGTCAGGCGCGGGTAGAGGACTTTGCCCGTCTGCTGGAGCGGGATAAAACCGAGCTGGCGGCAATCATCGCCCGTGAGACCGGCAAGCCGCGCTGGGAAACGCTGACCGAAGTGCAGGCGATGCTCAATAAAGTGGCCATTTCGATTAAGGCCTATCACACCCGCACCGGCGAGCAGGCCGAAGGTGAGAGTTCACTGCGCCACCGGCCGCATGGCGTGCTGGCGGTGTTCGGTCCGTATAACTTCCCCGGCCATCTGCCGAACGGACATATCGTGCCGGCGCTGCTGGCGGGCAACTGCGTGTTGTTTAAACCGAGCGAACTGACCCCCGCCACCGCAGAGAAAACCGTGCAGCTGTGGCAGGAGGCGGGCCTGCCGACGGGTACGCTGGCGCTGTTACAGGGCGGACGTGATACCGGCCAGGCGCTGGCGCAGGCGGAGCAGATTGACGGCCTGCTGTTTACCGGTAGCGCGGCCACCGGCTATCACCTGCATCGCCAGTTCGCCGGACAGCCGGAGAAAATGCTGGCGCTGGAGATGGGCGGCAACAATGCGCTGATTGTGGAAGATCCGGCCGACATTGATGGCGCGGTGCATATCGCCATTCAGTCGGCGTTCATTACCGCCGGCCAGCGCTGCACCTGCGCGCGTCGTTTGCTGGTGAAACGCGGTGCGGCGGGTGATGCCTTCCTGCAGCGCCTGGTCGAGGTGAGTGCGCGTCTCAAACCGGCAGCGTGGGACGCCGAACCGCAGCCGTTCATGGGCAGCGTGATTTCGCCCGCCGCCGCCGGGCAGATCTTCGCCGCCTGGCAGCAGCGGGTTGAGCTGGGTGGCAAGGTGCTGTTGGCGATGCGCTGGCCGGATCGCGACAGCGCGATTATCACGCCCGGCATCATCGACATGACCGGCGTCGCCGGACTGCCTGACGAAGAGGTGTTCGGACCGCTGCTGCAGGTCATCCGCTACGACCATTACGCGCAGGCGATTCGCCTCGCCAACGACACGCGCTACGGATTGTCGTGCGGGCTGGTGTCACCGCAGCGTGACCAGTTTGATCAGCTGTTGCTGGAAGCGCGCGCCGGCATCGTGAACTGGAATAAACCGCTGACCGGCGCCGCCAGTTCGGCACCGTTTGGCGGCGTGGGCGCCTCCGGTAACCACCGTGCCAGCGCGTGGTACGCGGCGGATTACTGCGCCTGGCCGATGGCCTCGCTGGAGAGCAGCAGCTTAGCGCTGCCGGGCAGCCTGTCGCCAGGGCTCGATTTTGCTGCTTCAGGAGCGACATCATGAAGGCGTTTGAAGCAAACTTTGATGGTCTGGTCGGCCTGACGCACCACTACGCTGGCCTGTCGTTTGGCAACGAAGCCTCCACGCGCAATCAGCTGCAGCCCTCCAATCCGCGGCTGGCGGCCAAACAGGGGCTGCTGAAAATGAAGGCGCTGGCCGACATGGGCTATGTGCAGGGGGTTATCCCTCCGCACGAGCGGCCTAATCTGCCGCTGCTGCGCCAGCTGGGATTCAGCGGCAGCGATGCGCAGGTGCTGGCCAAAGCAGCCCGGCAGGCACCGCAGCTGCTGTCAGCGGCCAGTTCGGCGTCGGCGATGTGGGTGGCCAATGCGGCCACGGTTTCGCCATCGGCCGACAGCGCCGACGGCAAAGTGCATTTTACCGTTGCCAACCTCAACAATAAGTTCCACCGGGCGATTGAAGCGCCGGAAACCGCCGACCTGCTGCGCGCCATCTTCCGCGATGGCCGCCACTTCAGCGTACACGACGCGCTGCCGCAGGTGGCGCTGTTTGGTGACGAAGGCGCAGCCAACCATAACCGCTTCGGCGCTGACTATGGCGCGCCCGGCGTTCAGCTCTTTGTCTACGGTCGTGACGGCCAGCAGCAGGGCAGCGCACCGGCGCGCTATCCGGCGCGTCAGACGCGTGAAGCCAGCGCGGCGGTGGCGAGACTGCATCAGCTGGATGACGCGCGCACGCTGTTTGCTCAGCAAAATCCGGCGGTGATCGATCAGGGGGTGTTCCACAATGATGTAATCGCCGTCAGCAATCAGCAGGTCTTTTTCTGCCACGAAGAGGCGTTTGTCGACCAGCCCCAGCTGCTGCAACAGCTGGCGGACCAGGTGCCGGGCTTCCAGCCGATTGTGGTGCCGCGCGATCGCGTGTCAGTGGCCGATGCGGTGAACACCTATCTGTTTAACAGCCAGCTGCTGCAGCATTCGGACGGCGGCATGCGGCTGGTGCTGCCGGAAGAGTCGCGCCAGTATCCCGGCGTGTGGCGCTATTTGAGCGAACTGGTGGAGAGCGGCGGCCCGATTCGCGCGCTGCAGGTGTTCGATCTGCGTGAGAGCATGTGCAACGGCGGCGGACCGGCCTGCCTGCGTCTGCGCGTGGTGTTAACCGAGGCGGAGCGTCAGGCCGTCAATCCGGCGGTGCTGATGAACGATCGCCTGTTTACGCGTCTGAATGACTGGGTGGATCGTCACTATCGCGACCGCCTGACGCAGGCCGATCTGGCCGATCCGCAGCTGCTGAGCGAAGGGCGAAGCGCGCTGGACGAGCTGACACAGCTGCTAGACTTAGGCAGTGTCTACGCGTTTCAGCGTTAACGCCGGGGGCAAATGTGTTGCCCCCTGTGTCAGAAAGGAGTGAACATGCAGGACTTTTTACAGCAAACCCTGTCAGGCAGGCCGCCCGCACAGCGGCAGGGCAGTAACGCCCACTTGCACTGGCAGTGGCATGATGAGGGCATACTATCCCTGACACCGCATACGCCCACGCAGCAGGCGCTGGTTCTCTCCGCCGGGATTCACGGCAACGAGACCGCCCCGGTGGAGATCCTCAACCTGTTGCTGACGCCGCTGCTGCAGGGGGAAAAACCGCTGGCCGTGCGCCTGCTGGTGATCCTCGGCAACCCGGCGGCGCTGCGCAGCGGCAAACGCTACCAGCATTATGATATCAATCGGCTGTTCGGTGGCCGCTGGCAACAGGTGGCCGACGTGCCGGAGGCGCAGCGCGCGCTCCAGCTGGAGCAGGCGCTGGAGAACTTCTGGTGCGAGTGTCTCGATCACGAAATTCGCTGGCATCTCGATTTGCACACCGCGATTCGCGGTTCGTGGCATACGCGCTTTGGCGTGATGCCGCTCAACAGCCAGCCGTGGCCAGCGGATTTTTTACACTGGCTGGCAGCGGCCGAACTGGAAGCGCTGGTGTTTCACCGTGCGCCGGGCGGCACCTTCACCCACTTCAGCTGTGAACACTACGCGGCAGCCAGTTGTACGCTGGAGCTGGGAAAGGCGCTGCCGTTTGGCGAGAACGATCTCACGCAGTTCAGCGGCGTGCAGCGTGCGCTGGCGGCGCTGCTGTACGGTGAGGCGCTGCCGCCGGTGCGCGAGACGCCGCGCCATTATCGCGTGGCACAGCAAATCACCCGGCACGGCGAGCAGTTTGTTCTGCACATGGGCCCGGAAACTCTCAACTTCACGGCTTTCCCGCAGGGCACGCTGCTGGCGGAAGAGGGTGAGCGGCGCTATTACGTGCAGCAGGCGCGTGAATATGTGCTGTTCCCCAATCCCAACGTGGCACCGGGCCTGCGCGCCGGGCTGATGCTGGTGGAGGAGAGTGAGCAGACCCAGGCGCTGGAGTTGTAATCCGAAAGCTTTACCCGGCAATCCCCCCTCTCCCTGTGGCGGGAGAGGTCACGGGTGAGCAAATTAACGACATTTTCCCTTCCGCAAAACCGACAAAGCCATTACACTCCTCCTTAATTCCTGCGCTTTCCCCTTGATCGTCATACTCTTTTGCAATTCCTCACGCATTTCTTCGCAATCTCTCCATGATTGCCCGATAACTGTCTTTTATGCTTGCAGGGCTTTACTCAGCCTCTGAGTAGTTGACGTTCAGCGTCGTATGCTTGTTTCCGAAGACGCGACACAGGTTGTCGTCATTAAACTGAAAAGTAAGGACAATATTATGCGTAAACTGACCTCCCTGTTTCTGGCTACCGCAATGGCTTTCGGCGCCGCCAATATCGTCCATGCTGCGGCTGACAACCTGACGCCGCCGCCAGCGGGCAGTGAAAAACCGATGCACAAGCCGATGCGCCACCACGGCATGGACATGATGTTCAAAGACCTCAACCTGACCGACGCGCAGAAAACCCAGATTCGCGACATCCTGCGTGACAGCCATAAGGACATGAAGCGCCCATCGCTGGAAGAGCGTCGTGCTAACCACAGCATCATCGCATCCGACACCTTTGACCGTGCCAAAGCAGAAGCGCAGGCAGACAAAATGAGCGCCAATGCGAAAGAGCATGCGCTGAAGATGCTGGAAACCCAGAACAAGATCTATAACGTGCTGACGCCAGACCAGAAGAAGCAGTACAACGCCAACTTTGAGAAACGTCTGACTGAAAAAGGCCCGCATGACGGTAAAATGCCGCCACCGCCGGCTGATGGCGAATAAGCCGTTTAGCTCACCGGTTTGAGACCGCCGACGTTGTCCATGGCACACGCTGCTTTGGGCAGCGTCGGCGGTTTTGCGTTACAGCTCAATCAGCGGATAAACACCGGACAGCAGCGGTCGGCAGAGAATTTTGTAGCCGTCATGGTCGAAGCCGTGACGCGCACGCTGCAGCTGACGCGCTTCCTGCTCACTGCTGACCGATCCCAGCCAGAACCAGTGATCGATGACGTGAATCTGCGTCATCTCCGTCCCGCGCTCCACCATACCCACCGGGCCCTGCCACGGCCAGCATACCACGCGCAGCTGCTCCAGCCCTGCCAGCAGGCGCTGCTGATGCGCCGCCAGCGGTTCCGCCCCGCAGCAGGCACCGGCACAGCGTTTAAGCGCCGCGCGGAAACAGCCGCGCCCCGGTTGCAGGCGCTCTAATCCCAGCAGGCCGTGACACAGGCGCAGCTCATCGGCGAGGCTTTTCAGCTTCTCTAAGGCGGCAAAGCGGCTGCGGAATAACCCGTACAGGTCAGGCGAGGAGGAGAAATCGAGATCGCGCGCGTACACCACCTGCGGTGCGCCGTCGCCCAGCTGCAGCGAGCACAGCTGGCGGTTTTTGCGCAGGCGCTTATTGAACAGCGGCTGCTGCGTTTTGATCATCTGCGCTTCGAGCAGCTGTGCGCCCACGTCCCCGGCGGTGGGGATCCAGCTGACGCGCCGCGCCTGGCGCAGCATACTGGCTTCATCCGCCGTGCGAAAATGGGCCATCACCCGGCTGCGCAGGTTGATACTCTTGCCGATGTACAGCGGCAGGTTGTCGTTATCACCGTGGAAAGTGTAAACGCCTGGCTGATTAGGCAAGCCTTCCAGCCACTGACGCAGATGTTCGGGATATTGATAGATAGCCGCCGCATCAAATTCGAGGCGATGGCGGTTTGCTCGTCTGACCAAAGAACGCTCCGCTTACTGGTTGTGCATACAGTATATCAGTGTGCGCGTTTTCTCGCCAGCGGGGACGTGAAGAGGCTGGCTTCCCGCCGGGGGAGCGGGAAGCCGCAGGGATTACTTCTTCCAGAAGTCGTCGAATACGGTGATCGGCGGACGACGTTTATGCTCGGTTTTGGTATACCAGCCTTCAATGATTTTCGCCGCGTCGGCGTCGATGGTTTTACCTTCGAGGAAATCATCAATCTGCTGATAGGTCACGCCCAGCGCCACTTCATCCTGCAGACCGGGACGATCGTCCTCCAGATCGGCGGTGGGGTGCTTGAGATAGAGGTGTTCCGGGCAGCCGAGCGCTTTCAGCAGCTGTTTGCCCTGGCCCTTGTTGAGGCGGAAAATCGGGTTAATGTCGCTGCCGCCGTCGCCGTACTTGGTAAAGAAGCCGGTCACTGCTTCTGCGGCGTGATCGGTGCCGACCACGACGCCTTTGGTCATGCCGGCAATGCTGTACTGGGCTTTCATGCGTTCGCGCGCTTTCTCGTTGCCGCGCACAAAATCCGACAGGGCAATGCCCGCCTCCTGCAGTGCGCGCTCGCTGGCCAGTACCGCTTCTTTGATGTTGACCACCAGCGTGCGATCCGGCTGGATAAAGGCCAGCGCATCCTGACAATCCTGCTCGTCAGCCTGTACGCCATACGGCAGGCGCACGGCGATAAAGCTGTAGTCGTGATCGCCGGTCTCTTCACGCAGTTCAGTAATGGCAGTCTGCGCCAGCTTGCCGGTCAGCGTTGAGTCCTGACCGCCGCTGATGCCGAGCACCAGGGTTTTGATAAACGGATGGGCTTTCAGATAGGACTTCAGAAAATCGACGCTGACGCGGATCTCCTGCTGCGGGTCGATAACCGGTTTAACACCCAGGGCCTGAATGATTTCCTGCTGCAGTGACATGAACCTCTCCTCAAGTCGGTAGCCTGACGGCACAATGCGAATCATGTGCTAAAGCTAACGCCTCCGCAGAAAAACAACAAGCCGAACGGCTTGTTGCCCGGTGTTTCTGTTGGCAATTCAGGCGCTTTTTGGTTTCTGCGCCAGCAGCATGAACATCACGATGGCCAGCATAAAGCAGCCAAAGATGGTGGCCGTCATGCTGATTACCGAGGTGCCGCCAAGGCCGGTGATCGGTACGCTGAGCGCGCCGAGCGAGAACATCGCAACACCGATTACTGCCGAGGCGCTGCCGGCGCGGTGGCCCTGGCTCTGCATCGCCAGCGATGACGCGGTGGTGGCGATCACACCGTTACTGGCGATGGTGAAGAACAGCGCCACCAGCACCAGCGGCAGCGGCGCGCCGCTCACGCCGGCCAGCAGCAGGCAGCTGGAGGCGACAAACGCCAGCGTCAGGCCGCCCTTCAGCACGCGATATTCGCCCCACAGCGGACAGAGCCGGGCGCTGGTCTGGGAAGCAATCACCAGGCCAATACCGTTCGCCGCAAAGCACAAGCTGAATGCCTGCGGTGACAGGCCGTAAATCTGCTGCAGTACAAACGGCGAGGCGCCGATATAAGCAAACATGCCGGACATCATGAAGCCCTGCGTCAGGCAGAAGCCCATAAACGGCCGGTGGGTGATGACCTGGCCGAGCGCCGCCCAGGCGGAGAGGATCGATCCCTGGCTACGGCGTTCGGCCGGCAGGGTTTCGCGCAGCTTCCAGCGCGCCAGCAGAATCAGCAGCACGGCAATCGCGCCCAGCACTACAAAGATGCCGCGCCAGTTCAGCACCGTCATCAGCGCACCGCCCAGCACCGGCGCACCAATCGGCGCCAGGCCATTCACCAGCATCAGCAGGGCAAAAAAGCGCGTCAGCTCATGGCCGCTATACATATCGCGGGCAATGGCACGCGACAGCACCGCGCCGCCGGCACCGGCCAGCCCTTCAAACAGGCGCGCCACCAGCAGAGCGTGAATATCCTTCGCCAGCGCACAGCCAATTGAGGCGATGAACAGCAGCGCCAGCGACAGCAGCAGCGGACGAATACGTCCAAACTTATCGCTCATCGGACCAAACAGCAGCTGTCCGGCGCCCAGCCCCAGCAGACCGGCGGTCAGACTTAGCTGGGCGGTGGCGGTTTCGCTACCGAGGTCGCGCGCCAGTTCAGGCAGGGCAGGCAGATAGAGATCGATACAAAGCGGCCCGAGCGCGGCGAGCAGGCCGAGCGTGATGGCATAAACCAGCCGGTTAGGGTGTGCAGGTGTCATTGATCCTCTGTGTTATTTTTGGCTTTAAGATGTATCTTGCGCCGCGATTATACGGAGCCGGTGACGGCAACACAGCATCTTTACGTAATCCTGACGCTTGAGAACTGACCGAAAGCACCGCCATTGAGTTGATAAATCTGGAATTATGTTCCAGGCTTAGTGGGACATGGACAAAGTATGAGGAACAACAAGATGAATAAAGTGCTGGGATGTATCGCTGCCGCTATGACGCTGGCAGCCCTGTCTGGTTGTACAACTTACGATCGTGCGGAAAGCTACGTGACTAAGCCTGTGGTGAAGGATGTGAAAAAAGGCATGACGCGTGAACAGGTGCGCCAGATTGCCGGACCGGCGTCAACCGAGATCACCATGGTTCACGCACGGGGTACCTGCCAGACCTACGTGATTGGTGAGCGTGATGGCAAACAGCAGACTTACTTTGTGAGCTATAACGACACCGGTCGCGTCATGAACTACGGCTTCCAGAGCTGTAAGGATTACGATACCGATCCGCAAGCCGCGCAGTAACGGCAGCAGAATAACAAACGGCCCGTCTCAGACGGGCCGTTTTTCTTTGTGCGCTTACAGCCCATACGGCCGCGGCACCTCAATGTAGCTGCCGCTGATCTCGCGCTGATAGTAGTGACCATCCTGCACGTAATAGCGTTTGCCATTGTAATCCAGAACACGCATGGCGCTGGCCGGTGGGCCATCCGGTGGCTGGACCACCACGTAGGTGTCGCCCTGCCGCTGGTAGTAGCTACCGTTCAGCAGGTAGTAGGTCAGTCCGCCAATCAGCACGGCGGTCGCGGCTTCCGGCAGAAAACGCAGCGGTCCGGGATGGCCCCAGCGGGGTCCCGGACCACCCCAGTGCGGGCCAGGGCCCGGACCCCAGCCATACGGATGAGCAAAACTTACGGTTGGCGCTATCAGGGTTAACGCCAGCATTGAGGCGATAACGTTTCTCATGAGGGTTCTCCTGCGGTAACTCCCCGCAGCATTCGCCTTTCAGCGCGCAAACTCAAGCAAAAAACCGTCGATTTTGCCTCCGTTTACCATGCTTAACGTTTTCCTGACGTTAGCGCCATGATTGCGGAAAAAAGTGCAGAAAACGGCAAAAAAAACGGCAGGCTTTGCGGCCTGCCGTTACGGGAAAACGGGTTAATTAGCGGTGCGCCAGTTCCGCGTGTTCGTCGCTCTCCAGCACTTTTTTGTCGGTCATACCCAGCCAGCGGCTGGTCAGTGAACCGGCGGTCATCGAGCCGTTAACGTTGAGCGCGGTACGGCCCATATCAATCAGCGGTTCGATGGAGATCAGCAATGCCACCAGCGTGACCGGCAGTCCCATCGCCGGCAGGACGATCAGCGCGGCAAAGGTCGCGCCGCCACCGACGCCCGCCACACCGGCTGAGCTCAGCGTGACAATACCGACCAGCGTGGCGATCCATACCGGGTCAAACGGGTTGATGCCCACGGTCGGCGCTACCATCACCGCCAGCATGGTGGGATAGAGGCCGGCACAGCCGTTCTGGCCGATGGTCGCGCCAAACGAGGCCGAGAAGCTGGCGATGGATTCCGGTACGCCCAGACGACGCGTCTGTGTCTCCACGTTCAGCGGAATACTGGCGGCGCTGGAACGGCTGGTGAAGGCAAAGGTAATCACCGGCCAGACTTTACGGAAGAAGCGCAGCGGGTTGATGCCGTTGATTGACAGCAGCAGCGCGTGAACGCCAAACATGATCGCGAGGCCGAGATACGAGGCCACCACAAAGCCGCCCAGCTTGATGATGTCCTGCAGGTTGGAACCGGCAACCACTTTGGTCATCAGCGCCAGCACGCCGTACGGCGTCAGCTTCATGATCAGACGGACCAGCTTCATCACCCAGGATTGCAGGGTGTCAATCGCTACCAGCACGCGCTCGCCTTTGGCTTTGTCATCTTTCAGCAGCTGCAGCGCCGCCACGCCGAGGAACGCGGCGAAAATCACTACGCTGATGATCGACGTTGGATTGGCACCGGCCAGATCGGCAAACGGGTTTTTCGGGATAAAGGAGAGCAGCAGCTGCGGCGTACTGAGATCCGCGACTTTACCAACGTAGTTGCTCTGAATGGCGCTCAGACGCGCGGTTTCCTGCGCGCCCTGTACCAGTCCCTCGGCGCTGAGGTGGAACAGGCCGGTCACCAGCACGCCCACCAGCGCGGAAATGGCGGTGGTAAACAGCAGCACGCCGATGGTCAGCACGCTGATTTTGCCCAGCGACGAGGCGTTATGCAGCCGCGCCACGGCACTGAGGATTGAGGCAAACACCAGTGGCATGACAATCATCTGCAGCAGCTGAACATAACCGTTGCCGACGATGTTAAACCAGCCAATCGACTCTTTCACCACCGGGCTGTTTTCGCCATAAATGGCCTGCAGTGCCAGGCCAAAGATCACCCCCAGCACCAGGCCGGTCAGCACACGCTTCGACAGGCTCCAGTTCTGGTTGCCGACGCGGTTTAACGCAATCAGCAGCGCGACAAATGCCACGATATTGATGATCAGAGGAATATTCATTGTTAACTCCTGAAGGTCGCCACGCGATCGCGCCGCGTAACCGAAAATAGCAGAGGGATCCTCTGTAACTGTCGCGGCATGGTACCAGTTGGCCCTGCGGGAACAATATATCTAAATCGTCTGGGTTATAACTAAATGGAATTTAAGGCGATTATTTCAGCAATTGCTGGCAGAAGGAAAAACACATCAGCGCGTACTGCCGTTCACCAGCCGGCCAATGCCGTTCTGCAGATTGTTGAACAGCTGCTCCGGCCAGCCGTTAGCGCCAAACGACGGCATACCGGGCGGAAACCACAGCGCATAGCCCACCAGAGCGAGGCACAGCGCGCGCTCCAGTTGATTACCTTGCTGGCTGTTGAGGATAGGCAGGCGAAAGCGCCAGCGGCACGGCCACAGCAACGGCACGCCGGCGGGCGTCAGCATATCGGCGACAATGTGGCTCAGATAGCCGAGCGTCATGCCCTGCAGGACATCCGCTGGCAGGAACCAGTCAGCCGGCACGTTAATCTGAAACAGCCACAGGCTGACCGCCACCGCCAGCAGGCTATGGGTAAAGCCGCGATGGCCAAAAGCGCGGGCTATTGGCTGCGACAGCCACTTTAGCCGCTGGCCCAGCACCGATTTAGGGTGATCGATATCCGGCAGCAGGCAAGTCAGCAGCGCAGCCGGCACCAGATGCCACCAGTCGGCACTGGTCATCACCGGCGTCAGTTCGGCGCGTTTGGCAAATATCGCACTGGCGATGGCAAAAATGATATGGCCTTCGGCCGTCATGATGGAACCTGGCTGCAAAAACTGTCGATGCATCCAGTATAGGGATTTATCCAGTAAATGAGAACGGTGACGCTGTAACGAAGAGTGAATTTTTTGCTGACCCGCGCCTGAAAAAAGCGCGGGAAATTAACGGTCTGGCTTACTTCTGCACCTGGCAACCGGGCGAAACCTCAGCCAGGCGTAACGCGCGATGCACACCGATCAGTTAAACAGATGTTCCGCCCGTAGCTGCGTCAGGTTTTCCAGTTGCATATTGGCCAGTGCCCAGCGCGCATCGTGGCGATGTTCGGCGGCAGGCACCACGATGGAACGCATACGCGCGGCTTTGCTGGCGATCATGCCGTTGAACGAGTCTTCCAGCGCCACGCAGTTGAGCGGATCAACCCCCAGCTTTGCCGCAGCATCCAGATACACCTGCGGGTGCGGTTTGCTGTAAGGCAGCGCTTCAGCCGAGGCGAGGGCGCTAAAGTAGTGACGTAAATTGAACATCTCCAGCACGCGTTCCAGCATCGCCAGCGGAGAAGCCGAGGCCAGCGCAATCGCCAGTCCCTGTTGCTGACACAGCTGCAGCGCCTGCTCTACGCCAGGCAACAGCGGCCGCGTCTCTTCAACCAGCGCCAGCGCGCGGGCAATAATGCGCTGAGTGACTTCGGCCTGATCCGGCCCGTTCCACGGCAGCGCTTCGTACCACATGCGCACGGTTTGATCGATGCGCAGGCCGAGCGTATCCGGCAGCTCGTGGCGGCGGCTAATATCCACATTCAGGCTGGCAAACACCTCCAGCTCGGCGCGATCCCATAGCGGTTCAGAATCAATCAGTAAGCCATCCATATCAAAGATAGCGGCCAGCACAGGGCGACGATAGGTCATACAACAGCTCCATTGACAGTTTGCCCTACCTTAACATGGGCGGCGGCGAAAACCGACTTACGGCAGGTTACGCATTTTTCAGGAAAATTTGCTGTAGTGCAGGTAGACTTAGGGCAAAACTACTGTTTGTGAAGGGAAGACACCATGACGTATCAACAGGCTGGCCGCATCGCCATCCTCAAGCGAGTGGCTGGCTGGGTGATTTTTATTCCGGCGCTGTTATCCACCCTTATCTCCATCTTAGGCTTCATGTTTAAACACAGCGAAAAGCAGCCCGGCATCGACGCCGTGATGCTCGACTTCGTGCATGTGATGGTGGATATGATTAAGTTCAACACGCCGTTTCTCAATGTGTTCTGGGACAATTCGCCGGTACCGGAATTCAACGGCGGGGCCAATATTGGCTTCTGGCTGATCTATATCCTGATATTCGTGGGCATCGCTTTGCAGGCCTCGGGCGCACGCATGTGGCGTCAGGCGCGCCATATCAAAGAAGGCATTGAAGACCAGATGATTTTGGAACAGGCGAAGGGCAGCGAAGGGCGCACGCGGGCGCAGCTGGAAGAGAAAATCCATGTGCCGCGCCACACCATTTTGCTGCAGATTTTTCCGCTGTACATTCTACCGGTGATCATCGCCGTGGCCGGTTACTTCGTGTTGAAACTGCTCGGTATGCTGTAAAGCGTCAGGCCGGTCTGACCTGGCGCTGGCCCAGCGCATCCTCCTCCAGCAACTGGCCGATAGCGAACTGCGCTTCGCCGGCCCAGTTGCCGCCAAAGACGTTGGCGCGGTTGAGCAGATAGTAGAGCTGATACACCGGCTGACGCTGCGAGAAGCCTTCCGGCAACGGCCACACCGCATGATACCCTTCGTAAATCTGGCGCGGCAGATCGGCGTAATAGCTGAGCATCGCCAGGTCGCATTCGCGATCGCCCCAGTAGCAGGCGGGATCGAACAGCCACGGCCCGCTGGCGCTGCCGGCGCAGTTGGCTGGCCACAAATCACCATGCAGTAACGACGGTTGCGGATGGTGATTAGCGAGGCTGCGCTGCACGCAATCCACGATCAACTCCATGTCACCGTAGTGCACGCCTTTCTCCGCCGCCAGCTGCAGCTGCCAGCCGATGCGCTGTTCGGCGAAAAACACCGACCATTTGCGTAACCAGCTGTTGGGTTGCGGCGTGGTGGTAATATTGTTGTCGAAGTCGAGACCAAACTGCGGTTGCTCGCTCCACTGATGCAGATGGGCCAGCTGCTGGCCGAGCTGGAATGCGCTTTGGGCGTCGAGTGGCTGCGGGGGAATGTATTCCAGCAGCAGAAAGCTGGTGTCACGATCGTTACCGACGCCGTAGACCTTCGGCACGCGCACCGTGTGGGTACGCGCCAGCAGATCAAGCTGGTCGGCTTCCCAGCTGAACAGCGTCAGCATGTCGCGCGTGTTGCATTTGACGAACACCTCCAGCTCACCGTAGCGCAGGCGCCACGCCGGATGAATATCGCCACCGGGCAACTCATGACGTTCGGTGATTTCGGCATCGCCGGCGTACTCGCTTAACAGACGACTAATGGCTGACCACATCGGGTAATCCTCTTTATTCGCTGCGTAAGGTCGATTGTAACGCGCAAAACTTGCACGACTCCAGCGGCAATGCGCAATTTGCGGATTGCGTCAGGCTTGCGCTTTGAGAAACGCCTCCAGCGTGGTGACATCAGCGTCCGGCTGCTGATCAAGCGCCACTGCCGCCAGCCCGGCGGCGTGTTCCGCCAGCGCCTGCTCCTCCAGCGCACTGACAATGCCAAAGCTGTTGGTGCCCAGCTCGTGCGGATGGCCGTCCGCATCGTGTAACGTGGTGCTGTAACCGCCGTTAACCATCGCGCTATTCAGCGCCTGCAGATCGCCAAGACCCCTTTCCTGATAACGGAAGGTGACAACGTAACGCTTAAGATCATGATCGCTCATCTTTTCACCTCATTGTTATCGAACAGATTTCAGCGTAGACCAGCGCCTGCGATAGAGCGAATTCTGCACAATCGCCCGGCGGCGCACAGCGTAAAGTCCTGTCAGGGTCGGCAGAAAATTCTTGTAGCATTTAAGCTGTTATTTGGTTATTTGCCGCCTATAATGCGCGCCGGAAATGGGAAGATTCCCAATCCACACGCGGCGCCAGCGCAAAACCTGGCGATTCTGGTGCTTTCATACTTTTTTACAAAACTTACCGTAAATTGCATTGATTGCCCGGGAAAATTCTCCAGACTCATCTCTTTTTCAACTGTCGTACGGGTTACCTTTTAATGAAAGCCTTCAATAAGCTGTCCGCTGTTTTGTTGCTCTCCGCCGGAGCATTTTGTCACCAGGCCTTTGCAGATAACGCTGTCTTCACCTCAATGGATGACCCTTCTACGGCAAAAAAACCGTTTGAAGGCACCGCGTCAGCCGGTTATCTGGCACAGACCGGCAACACCACCAGCTCATCGCTGACCGCGTCAACCAGCATGACCTGGTATCAGACCTCAACGGCGTACAGCCTGTGGGGTAACGCCGCGAATACCTCATCCAACGATGAGCGCTCGTCGGAAACCTATAACATCGGTGGCCGTAGCCGTTACAACCTCAACAGCGCTGACTACCTGTTCGGTCAGGCGAGCTGGCTGAGCGACCGCCTGAACGGTTATGATTCACGCGATGTCCTGACCGCCGGTTACGGTCGTCAGATCCTCAACGGTCCGGTGCACTCGCTGCGTGCTGAATTCGGTCCGGGTGTACGTTACGATGACTTCCACGATGGCGGCCACGAAACCAAAGCACTGGGCTACGGCGCGCTGAGCTATCAGTGGCAGCTGACTGACACCACCAAATTCATCCAGGGTGTGTCGGTGCTGAGCAGCTTTGGTGAAGACACCACGCTGAACTCCGAAACCGCACTGCAGGTGGCGATCAACGACCACTTCGCACTGAAACTGGGCTACAACGTTACCTGGAATAACAATCCGCCAGCCTCTGCGCCAGACCGTACCGACACCAAAACCACGGTCCAGCTCTCTTACGCGATGTAAACCAGAGCGCATTGTTACACCGTCGCCCGGCCTGTGCCGCGCGGCGGTTTTTTTTGATCTCTCTTTGGCTTAGCGCATTTCTTCGCGGGTTTTGCTCACTGCGGAAAGCTGTTATCATCGTTGCCGCTTTACGCGCCTGGCGTCATTCCGACAGTGTGGGTCTGACATCGCGCCAGGTTAACCAAACAAAACTCAGTGTTGCATGTAGGCTTTCGTGTGGCTTACCACTGCAATTAAGGATATGAAATGCCAGTAATTACTCTTCCTGATGGCAGCCAGCGCGTATTTGACCGTCCGGTCAGCGTGATGGACATTGCGCTGGATATCGGTCCGGGTCTGGCGAAAGCCTGCATTGCCGGTCGCGTCAATGGCGAACTGGTGGATGCGGTTGATCCGATCACCAGCGATGCGCAGGTCGCTATCATCACCGCGAAAGATGAAGCCGGTCTGGAAATTATTCGTCACTCCTGTGCGCACCTGTTAGGGCATGCGATCAAACAGCTGTGGCCGAATACCAAAATGGCCATCGGTCCGGTTATCGATAACGGCTTCTATTATGATGTCGATCTCGACCATACGCTGACCCAGGAAGATCTTGAGCTGCTGGAAAAGCGCATGCACCAGCTGGCTGAGACCAATTACGACGTTGTGAAGAAGAAGGTGAGCTGGCAGGAAGCGCGTGACGTGTTTGCCGCGCGGGGCGAGAGCTACAAAACCACTATTCTCGACGAAAACATCAGCCATGACGATCGTCCTGGCCTGTATCACCATGAAGAATACATCGACATGTGCCGCGGTCCGCACGTGCCGAATATGCGTTTCTGCCATCATTTTAAACTGCAGAAAATCTCCGGAGCCTACTGGCGCGGCAACAGCGACAACAAAATGCTGCAGCGTATTTACGGTACGGCCTGGGCAGATAAGAAACAGCTGGCGGCGTATCTGCAGCGTCTGGAAGAGGCCGCGAAGCGCGATCACCGTAAAATCGGTAAGCAGCTCGATCTCTACCACATGCAGGAAGAAGCACCGGGCATGGTGTTCTGGCACAACGACGGCTGGACCATCTTCCGCGAGCTGGAAGTGTTTGTGCGCACCAAGCTGAAAGAGTACGACTACCAGGAAGTGAAAGGTCCGTTCATGATGGACCGCGTGCTGTGGGAAAAAACCGGGCACTGGGACAACTACAAAGAAGCGATGTTCACCACCTCTTCCGAGAACCGTGAATACTGCATCAAACCGATGAACTGTCCGGGTCACGTGCAGATCTTTAACCAGGGTCTGAAATCGTACCGCGACCTGCCGCTGCGTATGGCGGAGTTCGGTAGCTGTCACCGTAACGAACCGTCAGGTGCGCTGCACGGTCTGATGCGCGTGCGCGGCTTTACCCAGGATGATGCCCACATCTTCTGTACTGAAGATCAGGTGCGTGATGAAGTGAACAGCTGCATCCGCATGGTCTATGACATGTACAGCACCTTCGGTTTTGAAAAAATCGTGGTGAAACTGTCGACGCGCCCAGAGAAGCGCATTGGCAGCGATGAGATGTGGGATCGTGCCGAAGTGGACCTCGCCGAAGCGCTGAAAGAGAACAACATTCCGTTCGAATATCAGCCGGGTGAAGGCGCCTTCTACGGCCCGAAAATTGAGTTTACGCTGCACGATTGTCTCGACCGCGCCTGGCAGTGCGGCACCGTTCAGCTAGACTTCTCCCTGCCGAAACGTCTGGACGCCACCTACGTGGGCGAAACCAACGATCGTCAGACGCCAGTGATGATTCACCGTGCGATTCTGGGTTCGATGGAGCGCTTCATCGGGATTCTGACCGAAGAATTCGCTGGTTTCTTCCCGAGCTGGCTGGCGCCGGTACAGGCAGTGGTGATGAATATCACCGACGGCCAGGCAGAATATGTCAGTGAATTGACAAAGAAATTGCAGAATGCTGGCATTCGTGTCAAAGCAGACTTGAGAAACGAGAAGATAGGCTTTAAAATCCGCGAGCACACATTACGTCGCGTCCCTTACATGCTGGTCTGCGGTGAGAAAGAGGTTGAAGCAGGCAAGGTTGCCGTGCGCACCCGCCGTGGTAAAGACCTCGGGAGCATGGACGTAGATGTGTTTGTTGAGAAGCTGCAACAAGAGATTCGCAGCCGACATCTTCACCAATTAGAGGAATAAGGTTATTAAAGGCGGAAAACGAGTACAACCGACGCGTCCGAACCGTATCAACGGCGAAATCCGTGCCACCGAAGTGCGCTTAACTGGCGTAGACGGCGAGCAACTTGGCATTGTCTCACTGCGCGAAGCGATTGAGAAAGCAGAAGAAGCTGGCGTAGATTTAGTTGAAATTAGCCCGAACGCCGAACCGCCGGTTTGCCGCATTATGGATTACGGCAAGTTCCTTTATGAAAAGAGCAAATCTTCTAAGGAACAGAAGAAGAAGCAAAAAGTTATCCAGGTCAAGGAAATCAAATTCCGTCCTGGTACCGATGAAGGCGACTATCAGGTAAAACTCCGCAGCCTGATTCGTTTTCTGGAAGAGGGCGATAAAGCCAAAATCACGCTGCGTTTCCGTGGTCGTGAGATGGCGCACCAACAGATCGGTATGGAAGTGCTTAACCGCGTGAAAGAAGATCTGAATGAACTGGCAGTGGTCGAATCCTTCCCGACGAAGATCGAAGGCCGCCAGATGATTATGGTGCTCGCACCTAAGAAGAAACAGTAGGCTTTCAAGTAATAATGCCGCGTAGCGTTCGCGCTGCGCGGATTTTTATTCGCCTGTCTGGTTCATTTTATTAACAATGCGAAGTGGATATTTGTAAAAATGCCAAAGATTAAAACTGTACGTGGCGCCGCAAAGCGCTTCAAGAAGACCGCTTCTGGCGGCTTCAAGCGTAAGCACGCAAACCTGCGTCATATTCTGACTAAAAAGTCTACTAAGCGTAAACGTCACCTGCGTCCAAAAGGCATGGTGTCTAAAGGCGATCTGGGTCTGGTTGTTGCCTGCCTGCCGTACGCATAAGTTAACCCTTTTTTAATTCCCCGATAGATTTCGGGTTGCAGTCAGGGGCAACGGAATGAATCCTGGAGCTTACATCAGTAAGTGCCTGGGATGAATGAAGGTAGCCAACGCCACTGCGGCACGAAAGATGATGGGGAAATCACAGAATATGATATAGGAGAGCTCACATGGCTCGCGTAAAACGTGGTGTAATTGCTCGCGCACGTCACAAGAAAATCTTAAAACAAGCTAAAGGCTACTATGGTGCACGTTCACGTGTTTACCGCGTTGCCTTCCAGGCTGTTATCAAAGCTGGTCAGTATGCTTACCGCGACCGTCGTCAGCGTAAGCGTCAGTTCCGTCAGCTGTGGATCGCACGTATCAACGCTGCGGCGCGTCAGAACGGTATCTCTTACAGCCGTTTCATCAATGGCCTGAAAAAAGCGTCCATTGAAATCGACCGTAAAATCCTCGCTGACATCGCTGTATTCGACAAAGTGGCATTCACTGCACTGGTTGAAAAAGCAAAATCAGCTCTGGCGTAAGTCAGGTAAAAAAGGGAGCTTGCTCCCTTTTTTATTGCCTGCAACCCACGCAAATGATTGACATTTTAGCCGCAGGGCATTTCAATAGTGCGGTTTCTATCAAGACAAGGTAACGCAAGCATGCACGCTGCTATTTTCCGTTTCTTTTTTTACTTTAGCGCCTGATCGTCAGGGGCTTTTGCGCATAAGAAAAGAAACGAAAAATCGCGCTGAAAGCCTCCCTCGTGGAGGCTTTTTTGTTTCCGGCGACACTTAATCGGATCGCACGATCCCAACGAGAACTGACCAGCCCGGCTGGAAGAAGAGGAAATCATGTCCCAACTCGCAGACCTGGTGGCCCGTGCCACGGCCGCCATCGACGAGGCGTCGGATATCGCCGCCCTGGACGCCGTGCGCGTCGAATTTCTGGGTAAAAAAGGGCACCTGACGCTGCAAATGACCACCCTGCGTGAACTGCCGGCGGAAGAGCGCCCGGCGGCCGGTGCGGTCATCAACGACGCCAAACAGCAGGTACAGGACCGTCTCAACGCGCGTAAAGATACGCTGGAAAGCGCGGCACTGAACGCCCGTCTGGCGGCAGAAACCATCGACGTGTCGCTGCCTGGCCGCCGCGTTGAGAATGGCGGTCTGCATCCGGTGACCCGCACCATCGATCGTATCGAAACCTTTTTCGGCGAGTTGGGTTTTGCGGTGGCGACCGGTCCGGAAATTGAAGACGATTATCACAACTTCGATGCGCTGAATATTCCGGGTCATCACCCGGCTCGCGCCGATCACGACACCTTCTGGTTCGACGCCACGCGCCTGCTGCGTACCCAGACGTCGGGCGTGCAGATCCGCACCATGAAAAATCAGCAGCCGCCGATTCGGATCATCGCGCCGGGCCGCGTTTACCGTAACGATTACGATCAGACGCACACCCCGATGTTCCATCAGATGGAAGGTCTGATTGTCGATAAAGACATCAGCTTCACCAATCTGAAAGGCACGCTGCATGACTTCCTGAACAACTTCTTCGAAGAGAACCTGCAGATTCGTTTCCGCCCGTCCTATTTCCCGTTCACCGAACCGTCAGCGGAAGTGGACGTGATGGGTAAAAACGGCAAATGGCTGGAAGTGCTGGGATGCGGCATGGTGCATCCGAACGTACTGCGCAACGTGGGCATCGATCCGGAAATCTACTCCGGCTTCGCCTTCGGTATGGGCATGGAGCGTCTGACCATGCTGCGCTACGGTGTGACCGATCTGCGCGCCTTCTTCGAAAACGATTTACGTTTCCTCAAACAATTTAAATAAGGGCAGGTTATCCAATGAAATTCAGTGAACTCTGGTTACGCGAATGGGTAAATCCAGCCCTGGACAGCGCCGCGCTGTCTGAGCAAATCACCATGGCCGGTCTGGAAGTCGACGGCGTTGATGCAGTTGCCGGTGCCTTTCATGGCGTCGTGGTGGGTGAAGTGGTGGAGTGCGGCCAGCACCCGAACGCCGACAAACTGCGCGTCACCAAAATCAACGTCGGTGGCGATCGCCTGCTGGATATCGTCTGCGGCGCGCCAAACTGCCGTCAGGGGCTGAAAGTGGCGGTGGCGACTGTTGGTGCCGTGCTGCCAGGCGATTTCAAAATCAAAGCGGCAAAACTGCGCGGTGAGCCGTCAGAAGGCATGCTGTGCTCGTTCTCCGAGCTGGGGATTTCTGACGATCACAACGGTATTATCGAGCTGCCAGCCGATGCGCCGGTGGGCACCGATATTCGCCAGTACCTGCAGCTGGATGACAACACCATCGAAATCAGCGTGACGCCAAACCGTGCCGACTGCCTGGGCATCATCGGTATCGCGCGTGACGTGGCGGTGATCAATGGCCTGCCGCTGCAGGCGCCGGTCATCGAGCCGGTTAAAGCCACCATTAGCGACACCTTCCCGATTCGCGTTGACGCCACCGATGCCTGCCCGCGCTACCTGGGCCGCGTGGTAAAAGGCGTAAACGTGAAAGCTGAAACGCCGCTGTGGATGCGCGAAAAACTGCGCCGCTGCGGTATCCGCTCGATCGATCCGGTAGTGGATATCACTAACTACGTGCTGCTGGAGCTCGGCCAGCCGATGCACGCCTTCGATCTCGACCGCATTGACGGCGGTATCGTGGTGCGCATGGCGAAAGAGGGGGAAACCCTGACGCTGCTCGACGGCAGCGAAGCGACCCTCCACAGCGATACGCTGGTGATTGCGGATCACCACAAAGCGCTGGCGATGGGGGGCATCTTCGGCGGTGAGCACTCCGGCGTCAACGAAGCGACGCAGAACGTACTGTTTGAGTGCGCGTTCTTCGATCCGCTGGCGATCACCGGTCGTGCGCGTCGTCATGGCCTGCATACCGATGCTTCCCACCGCTACGAGCGCGGTGTCGATCCGGCGCTGCAGCATAAGGCGCTGGAGCGCGCCACTCAGCTGCTGCTGGCGATTTGCGGCGGCGAAGCCGGCCCGGTTATCGATCAGACCGATGCCAGCAAACTGCCGGCGCGCGCCACCATTACGCTGCGCCGTGAGAAGCTGGACCGCCTGATTGGCCACGTCATTGCGGATGAGCAGGTGACCGATATCCTGACCCGTCTCGGCTGTGACGTCACCGTTGGCAACGGCGAATGGCAGGCCGTCGCCCCGAGCTGGCGCTTCGATATGGCCATCGAAGAAGACCTGGTCGAAGAAGTGGCGCGCGTATACGGCTACAACAACATTCCGGATGTGCCGGTGAAAGCCAGCCTGCTGATGACCCAGCACCGTGAAGCCGATCTGTCTCTGAAGCGTGCCAAAAACCTGCTGGTGGATAAAGGCTATCAGGAAGCGATTACCTACAGCTTTGTCGATCCGAAAGTGCAGCAGCTGTTGCATCCGGGCGAAGAAGCGCTGATTCTGCCCAGCCCGATTTCCAGCGATATGTCGGCAATGCGCCTGTCGCTGTGGACCGGTCTGCTCGGCGCCGTGGTGTATAACCAGAACCGTCAGCAGAGCCGTGTGCGCCTGTTTGAGAGCGGTTTACGCTTTGTGCCTGATACGCAGGCCGATCTCGGCATCCGTCAGGATCTTATGCTGGCGGGCGTGCTAAGCGGTAACCGCTACGAAGAGCACTGGGATCTGGCGCGCCAGACGGTTGACTTCTATGATTTGAAAGGCGATTTAGAGTCGCTGCTGGATTTGACCGGTAAACTCGACGCGATTTCGTTCCGTGCAGAAGCCAATCCGGCGCTGCATCCGGGACAGAGTGCTGGCATTTATTTAGCCGGCGAACGAATCGGATTTATCGGGGTGGTTCATCCGGAGCTGGAACGTAAGCTGGATCTTAACGGCCGCACCTTAGTGTTTGAACTGCTTTGGAATAAGGTCGCAGACCGCGTCCTGCCTGACGCGCGCGAGATCTCACGCTTCCCGGCAAACCGCCGTGACATCGCTGTGGTAGTGGCTGAAAATGTGCCCGCAGCAGATATCATCGCGGAGTGTAAGAAAGTTGGCGTAAATCAGGTAGTTGGCGTAAACTTGTTTGACGTGTACCGTGGTAAGGGCGTAAACGAGGGTGAAAAGAGCCTCGCGATTAGCCTGATTTTGCAGGATACCAGCCGGACACTCGAAGAAGAGGAGATTGCTGCGACCGTTGCCAAATGCGTTGCAGCATTAAAAGAGCGATTCCAGGCAACCTTGAGGGATTGAACCTATGGCGCTTACAAAAGCTGAAATGTCAGAGTACCTGTTTGAAAAACTCGGGTTGAGCAAACGCGATGCCAAAGAGTTGGTAGAGCTTTTTTTCGAAGAAGTTCGCCGCGCGTTGGAAAACGGAGAACAGGTAAAACTGTCCGGATTTGGTAATTTTGATCTGCGTGACAAAAACCAGCGTCCGGGCCGTAACCCGAAGACGGGGGAAGATATTCCAATCACCGCCCGCCGCGTGGTGACATTCCGTCCGGGGCAGAAGTTGAAAAGTCGCGTGGAGAACGCGTCACCCAAGGATGCTGACTGATTTCAGTATGACAAAAAGGCCGCTCAGCGGCCTTTTTTATGCGCGCAATCCCGGCAGCACGCTGCAGGCGCGGCTTTCTTTTTAGCGTAATCTCTCTACAATCAAACCTCTGTTTTCTCAGCCAATCTTACTTATGACTCTGCTGGATCAGCTGGCCCAACAGGCCGACCGTCGCAGCCGGCGCTGGCTCGGCGCGCTTACTGCCGCAGTGCTGCTGCTGCTGGTGCTCAGTCTGTGCACGGGCGACAGCTGGATTTCTCCGCTGCAATGGTTTTCTGCCAGCGGCGATCTGTTCGTCTGGCAGCTTCGCCTGCCGCGCACCCTGGCGGTGCTGCTGGTGGGCGCGGCGCTGGCAGTCTGCGGCGTGGTGATGCAGGCGCTGTTCAACAATCCGCTGGCGGAGCCCGGGCTGCTGGGCGTATCGAACGGTGCCGGCATTGGCCTGGTGCTGGCGGTGCTGCTGGGTAACGGCGCACTGTGGAGCCTGGCTCTGGCAGCGATGGCGGGCGCGCTGCTGATCACGCTGATCCTGCTGCATTTTGCCCATCGTCAGCTGTCGGCCAGCCGTCTGCTGCTGACCGGCGTGGCGCTCGGCATTATCTGTAGCGCCATCATGACGTGGGCGGTGTACTTTAGCACCAGCCTCGATCTGCGCCAGCTGATGTATTGGATGATGGGGGGATTTAGCGGCATCGACTGGCGCTACGGCTGGATGATGCTGGCCCTGCTGCCGGTAACGCTGGCGCTGCTGGCCAGCGCCCGGACGCTTAATCTGCTGGCGCTGGGGGAGGTGTCGGCGCGGCAGCTCGGCCTGCCACTGCTGCTGTGGCGCAATCTGCTGGTGCTGGCGATGGGCTGGCTGGTGGGCGTCAGCGTGGCGATGGCCGGTGCGATTGGATTTGTCGGACTGGTTATCCCCCATCTGCTGCGCCTCAGCGGCCTGAGCGATCATCGCTACCTGCTGCCGGCCGCGGCGCTGGCGGGCGCGGCGGTACTGCTGGCGGCGGACATTCTGGCACGGCTGGTGCTCACCTCGGCCGAGCTGCCAATTGGGGTGGTCACTGCCACGCTCGGCGCGCCACTGTTTATCATGTTATTAGTGAAGTCTTCGCGCTAGCTGCGGCTGGCACAGTGCAATCAACAACGGGAATCGACGATGAGCCTTTATCAGACAGAACTGGTTACGCTGGACGGTGAAAAAACCACGCTGGCACAGTATCAGGGCAAGGTGCTGCTGGTGGTTAACGTAGCATCAAAATGCGGCCTGACGCCGCAGTATGAACAGCTGGAGTCGCTGCAGAAGGCCTGGCAGGACAAAGATTTCAGCGTGCTGGGCTTCCCCTGCAATCAGTTTCTTGAGCAGGAACCAGGCAGCAATGAAGAGATCAAAACCTTCTGCAGCACCACGTACGGCGTAACCTTCCCGCTGTTCGACAAAACGGACGTTAACGGCGAGCAGCGTCATCCGCTGTACCGTCAGCTGGTCGCCGCGCAGCCGGAAGCCGAACGCCCGGCAGGCAGCGGTTTCCTTGAGCGCATGGAGAGCAAAGGCCGCGCGCCAAAAGCGCCGGGCGATATCCTGTGGAATTTCGAAAAATTCCTCATCAATAAACAGGGTGAGGTGATCGCGCGCTTCTCGCCGGACATGACGCCGGACGATCCGATCATTCTGAAGCGCATTGAGCAGGCGCTGGCGGCGTAATGCTGCTGCAGTGCCACGACCTGCGCGTGCCCGGACGGCTGAGCGCGGGGGAGCTGACACTCTGCCGCGGTGAGCGCGTGCACGTGGTCGGCCCTAACGGCGCCGGCAAGAGCACGCTGCTGACCGCGCTCGCTGGCCTGCTCGACGCCGAAGGGCAGCTGACGCTGGCCGGCCAGCCGCTGCGAAGCTGGTCGGGTGCCGCACTGGCACAGCAGCGCGCCTGGCTCCCGCAGCAGCAGCCGGCGCCTGCGGCGCTGCCGGTGTGGCACTATCTGCGGCTGCACAGCCCGCCGGGCGGCGATAACGCGCAGGCGACGCTCACTGACCTGCTGCAGCAGCTTGGCTTGCAGGATAAGCTGACGCGTCCGCTGGCGCAGCTTTCCGGCGGTGAGTGGCAGCGGGTGCGCCTGGCGGCGGTGGTGCTGCAGATCCATCCGGCAATTAATCCGCGCGGTGCGTTACTGATTCTGGATGAGCCGCTCACCGCGCTTGACATCGCACAGCAGCGCGCGGTGGATAAGCTGCTGTTGCAGCTCAGCGAGGCCGGCATCGCCATTGTCGCCAGCGGACACGATCTCAACCACAGCCTGCGCCATGCCGATCGCGTCTGGCTGATGCATCAGGGCCGCGTAGTCAGTCAGGGCAGGGCGCGCGAGGTGCTGACCGCCGAGCGACTGGCACCGCTTTATCAGGCCGAATTCGTGCAGCTGGAGACGCCACAGGGGCCGCTGCTTTATCTTCCCTGACTTGCGCGCCGCGCCGCTTTGTCGCTACAGTGTCAGCCGGACGACGTTTTTAAGGACTATTCTGATGCGGCTGACCCTGTTTCTCCTCGTGTTGCTGCTGGCGGGCTGTAGCCATCATGCGCCGCCGCCCAATGGCCGTCTGTCTGACTCAATCACCGTGATTGCGCAACTTAACGATCAGCTCAGCCGCTGGCGCGGTACACCTTATCGCTATGGCGGGTTAAGCCGCGGTGGCGTGGATTGCTCGGGTTTTGTCTACCTGACCTTTCGTGACCGCTTTGACCTGCAGCTGCCGCGCTCAACGATTGATCAGACCGATATTGGCACGCGCATCGATAAAAGCGATCTGCTGCCCGGCGACCTGGTATTTTTCAAAACCGGCAGCGGCGAAAATGGCCTTCACGTCGGCATCTATGACACCGACAATACCTTCATTCACGCCTCTACCAGCCAGGGCGTGATCCGCTCCTCGCTGGATAATGTTTACTGGCGCAAAGTATTCTGGCAGGCGCGTCGCATCTAATCCGCTTAACCCATTAGTGTTAAAAAAAGGCGTAATAATCAGATGGGTTTTGATCCGATTTATTTGTTTTTTTCCGCCAGATATAACTCTCATTTAAAATGGCACTTTACCGCAATCGGGTTTGCGACTAAAAATAGACGTCAGTGAATTTAATCAGTATGGACATTAACCTGGATCATTTGGCTTAAGTATTATTTGATGCAGAAAAGTCGGTAATTAGACAGAAAACGGCGTCTCTTCTAACGTTTGGTCCTATTGCCTGACCGTTTTCATTGATATACGATGCGCCAATTGCCACTGCATCTGGCTGTAAAAAATGAAAGTCCATTTATCTGCCGACTATCAGTCGGAAACCTGGTTTTATCCTGCCTATTCCCTGGCGGGCCAGCTGACTGCGGTTGAGCTGGTCACCCAGTTTGTTCATGACAGTGCGCCGATTACGCTGCCGCAGGACTTGCTGTTGCCGCAGCTTGACGATGCCCAGCAATTACGTTTGCTGCAGAGCCAGTTAGTGCTGCTGGAAAAGTACCGTGACTTTTTTGAGTTACATCAAATTATCGCGCTGGTTCGTATTGATGAATCTATGGCCACGACGCTATTGGCCAGTGAGTTTCTCTTAAGGAAATTTAAACAACTTCCCTTTATTGTTTTGGATATCAGTGAAACGTTTCCGCAATTATCGGCTGGCAAAAAGCAGCCGCTGTTAGCACGCCTGCAACAGGAATTTCGCTTATCGCTTTCTCAATTTGGGTCAGGAAAAGCACCGGCTACGGCAGTATACGAAAATCTGTTTAGCGTGTTAAAAATGGACAAAGCGTTTATTCATGCACTGGCGAAACGTGCCTCATTTACGCCATTTATTCAGACTGTTATCGATAATTTTTCCGCTTACGCCCCGCAAATAATTATTTGTGGCGTTGACGATAATGCCCTGCTGGAGAAAGTCAGTTCCCTGAGCGGCGCGCAGCTGCAGGGCAGCCTGTTCCCGGTGGTTAAAGCGGAACGGTTAAGCGATCTCATCTATCCGCACGTCACGCTCACCACGCCTTCACAGCAGTAACCTTTCATCTGTCTTCTCCGTCACCCCGACGGTAGACTACGCTTTATCTTTAAACGCAATGCGGGTGGCGCATCGTTGCGCACCTTCCGGAGTGTCGATGCAATTTATTAATAGCTGGCAGCAGACGTTGCCGGGATTCTACACCGCGCTGGACCCAACGCCGCTTGCCGGCGGGCGGCTGTGTTATCACAATGTCGCGCTGGCGCAGGAGATGGGCCTGGATGCCGCGCTGTTTGCTGGCAAAGGCCACGGCGTGTGGTATGGCGCAGCGTTACTTCCCGGCATGTCGCCGCTGGCGCAGGTCTACAGCGGGCACCAGTTTGGCGTGTGGGCTGGCCAGCTGGGCGACGGACGTGGTCTGCTGCTTGGCGAACAGCAACTGGCCGACGGCCGCAAACTTGACTGGCATCTGAAAGGCGCGGGCCTGACCCCCTATTCACGCATGGGCGATGGCCGCGCGGTGATCCGTTCCAGCGTGCGCGAGTTTCTCGCCTCGGAAGCGCTGCACCATCTTGGCATCCCGACCACGCGCGCGCTGGCGCTGGCCATTGGCGACGAACCGGTCCAGCGTGAAACCCGCGAGCGCGGCGCGATGCTGATGCGCATCGCCGACAGCCATCTGCGCTTTGGTCACTTCGAGCATTTCTATTACGGCGGCGAGCCGGAGAAAGTGCGCCAGCTGGCGGACTACGCGATTCATCATCACTGGCCGCAGCTGGAGCAGGAGGCCGATCGCTACCTGTTGTGGTTTACCGATATCGTCAAACGCACCGCCAGCCTGATTGCCCAGTGGCAGAGCGTCGGCTTCGCGCATGGCGTGATGAATACCGATAATATGTCGATCCTCGGCCTGACGCTCGATTACGGGCCATACGGTTTCCTTGATGACTACGATGCGGATTTCATCTGTAATCACAGCGATTATCAGGGGCGCTACGCCTTCAGCAACCAGCCGATGATCGGCTTGTGGAATCTTAACCGCCTGGCGCATGCGCTGTCCGGTTTGCTGAGCACGGAACAGTTGAAACAGGCGCTCAGCCATTACGAGAGCGAGCTGATGCGGGTGTGGGGCGAGAAAATGCGCGCGAAGCTCGGGCTGCTGACCGCCGATGCGGGGGATAACGCTATTCTCACTGACCTGCTGGCGCTGATGACGGCAGAGCACAGCGATTACACCCTGACGTTCCGTCTGCTGAGCGAGACGCAGCAGGCAGAGACGCGTTCACCGCTGCGCGATGAGTTTATCGACCGTGACGCCTTCGACCGCTGGTATCACGGCTATCGCCAGCGCCTGCTGCAGGATGGCGTCAGCGATGCGCAGCGTCAGGCAGTCATGAAAGCGGCTAACCCGGCGCTGGTGTTGCGCAACTATCTGGCCCAGCAGGTGATCGATGAGGTTGAGCAGGGGGAAACGGCGGCGCTGGCCAGATTACATCTGGCGCTGCAGCAGCCGTTTAACGAGGCGGCCATCAGTCCGGAACTGCGCCAGCGGCCGCCGGAGTGGGGAAAAACGCTGGAGGTAAGCTGCTCCAGCTAGCAGGCATCAGAAGCGGCTGTCCACGGCAGCCGCCAGCAGCGCCAGCACCTCCGCGCTGTCATCCCAGCCGAGGCACGGATCGGTAATCGACTGGCCGTAGGTCAGCGGCTGTCCGCTCACCACTTTCTGATTCCCCTCCTGCAGGAAACTCTCAATCATCACTCCCGCCACTGCCCGCGAACCGGCACGGATCTGCGCCGCCACGTCCTGCGCCACATCGCGCTGGCGGCGATGCTGCTTCAGGCAGTTGCCGTGGCTGAAGTCGATCACCAGCTGTTCCGGCAGGTTGAAGTCGCGCAGGTTGGCGGCCGCAGCGGCGACATCTTCAGCGTGGTAGTTTGGCTGACGCCCGCCGCGCAGGATCACGTGACCGTGCGGGTTGCCGCTGGTCTGATAAATCGTCATCTGCCCGGTTTTGTCAGGTGACAGGAACATATGGCTGACGCGCGCGGCGCGAATCGCATCAACCGCGATCTGCACGTTGCCGTCGGTGCCATTCTTGAAGCCCACCGGGCAGGAGAGCGCCGAGGCCATTTCACGGTGAATCTGGCTCTCGGTGGTGCGCGCGCCAATCGCGCCCCAGCTGATCAGGTCGGCAATAAACTGGCCGATCACCATATCGAGAAATTCCGTGGCGGTTGGCATGCCGATGGCGTTGATATCCAGCAGCAGCTGGCGTGCGATAGCGATGCCGCGGTTGACGTCGAAGCTGCCATCGAGATCCGGATCGGAAATCAGGCCTTTCCAGCCCACCACGGTTCGCGGCTTCTCAAAGTAGGCGCGCATCACAATTTCCAGCCGGTCCTTGTGCTGTTCACGCAGCAGATTGAGACGCTCTGCGTACTCCAGCGCAGCCTTGGGATCGTGCAGCGAGCAGGGGCCGATAATCACCAGCAGGCGTGGATCTTCACCGGTCAGGATACGCGCGATGCGCTGACGCGCGGCGGTAACGTTAGCGGCAATCGCCGCCGAAATGGGGTGTTGTTGCGCCAGCGCGGCCGGCGTCAGCAGCGTGCCGATGCGCGCGGTGCGCAGTTCATCAGTTTTGTTCATTGGGATTCTCAAAAATCTGTTCTTCGCAGCGGTGAAATACCGGGAAGTGATGATGATCACAATAAACCATTAGCCCGTGAATTCAACCAGCTAAATCAAAAGGCTATTCATTACTGACGGCAGCCAGGCTTTACAACCTGGCAGGTGAGGTCAGTACATGCTGCGGCGCAGGCCCATGATGTCGAGGATTTTGGTGGCGATCTCTTCGACAGAGTAATTGGTGCTGTTGAGATAGCGAATCTGATGGGTGCGGAACAGCGCTTCCACTTCACCGACCTCCAGCCGGCACTGACGCATTGACGCATAGCGGGTATTTTCAGCGCGCTCCTGACGAATCGCCGCCAGCCGTTCCGGATCGATGGTCAGGCCAAACAGCTTGTGCTGATGGGCGCGCAGCGCAGGCGGCAGTTTCAGATTATCCATGTCATCGGCGATGAACGGATAGTTAGCCGCGCGGACGCCAAACTGCATCGCCAGATACAGACTGGTCGGGGTTTTGCCGCAGCGCGATACCCCCAGCAGAATCACCTGCGCATCTTCCAGCCCGCGCAGCGAAATACCGTCATCGTGCGCCAGGGTGTAATCAATCGCGGCGATACGGGCATCGTATTTGCCTAAGTTACTGGCAGTCAGGCCGTGGGTGCGGTGCGCCACCGGCATGGAGGCCACGCCCAGTTCACTCTGCAGCGGTGCCACCAGCGCCTGCACGATGTCCTGGCAGAAACCTTCGCTCTCCAGAATGATATCGCGCACCTCCGGTGTGACAATCGAGAAAAACACCAGCGGGCGCACGCCGCTCTGCTGGTAGAGCGCATTGATCTGGGCTTTCACCGCCTGGGCGCGCTGCACATTCTCCACGAACGGCAGCGTCACGCTGTTGGTATTCACCGGAAACTGTGACAGCACCGCGTGGCCCAGCACTTCCGCGGTGATGGCGGTGCCGTCAGAGATATAGAATACGCTGCGTTCAGTGCTCATGGTTGACCTCATACTTTTGTTTACTTTTGCGTAACATTATCACCTAAAATATTTCATTTTCACTAAGGGTAAAATGAAATATCCATATCTGGCCGGCGAATAATCTATTTTTACGCTGCGCTGATTACCCATCATAGATGAAAAGCCGGGTTGTTCAGCGCTAATTTCTCGCTTTTGCCCGCGCGGGCGCAAAATAAAAACGGCAAGCGTTGCGCAACAAAAATCGTGGCTAACCTCATGAAAAAGTGAAAAATATCGCATTGCCAATAGGTTGGTAAAAAATAGCTGCGTTGCGCAACAAGGCGCTTTTCGGGGAGTAATCCGATTTTAACGCTGATTTTCTGCTTTAACGATTCAACACTTAGTCTTTATTAATTGATTGTGCCAGGCTGATTTGGCGAATAGCAAAATGTTCCATGTGCTCCAATCATTTAAAAGGATAATCTCAATGTCCAATCAAGACCAACAGTCGCTAGTGCTCTGGTACAACCAGCTTGGCATGCATGATGTTGATCGGGTAGGGGGCAAGAATGCTTCCCTGGGAGAAATGATTACCAATTTGTCGTCGCTCGGGGTATCCGTGCCAAACGGCTACGCGACGACATCTTACGCTTTTAATCAGTTTCTCGACCAAAGCGGACTGAACCAGCGTATTTATGCATTGCTGGACAACACGGATATTGATGATGTTGCAGCGCTGGCGCAGGCCGGCAAACAGATTCGTCAATGGGTGGTGGATACGCCTTTCCAGCCAGAGCTGGAAGCGGCGATTCGCAGCGCCTATGAACAACTTTCTGCTGATGACGCCGAAGCCTCCTTTGCGGTGCGCTCTTCGGCCACCGCCGAGGATATGCCCGATGCCTCGTTTGCTGGCCAGCAGGAAACTTTCCTTAACGTGCAGGGCTTCGACGCGGTGCTGGTGGCCGTGAAGCACGTATTCGCCTCGCTGTTTAACGATCGCGCCATTTCATACCGCGTGCATCAGGGCTATGACCACCGTGGCGTGGCGCTCTCGGCCGGTGTACAGCGCATGGTACGTTCCGATCTCGCCTCCTCCGGCGTGATGTTCACCATTGATACCGAATCCGGCTTCGACCAGGTGGTGTTCATCACCTCGGCGTTCGGTCTTGGCGAAATGGTGGTGCAGGGCGCGGTTAACCCGGATGAGTTTTACGTGCACAAACCGACGCTGGCTGCTAATCGCCCGGCGATTGTGCGCCGTACGCTGGGCTCGAAGAAGATCCGCATGGTGTATGCCGATTCGCAGGAGCACGGCGAACAGGTGCGCATTGAGGACGTGGAACAGGAACAGCGAGACCGCTTTAGCCTGACCGATGACGAAGTGCAGGCACTGGCGCGCCAGGCGGTGCTGATTGAGCAGCACTATAAGCGTCCGATGGATATTGAGTGGGCCAAAGATGGCCACACCGGCAAACTGTTCATCGTGCAGGCGCGGCCGGAAACGGTGCGTTCCAACGGACAGGTGATGGAACGCTACAGCCTGCAGGGCAAAGGCAGCGTGCTGGTGGAAGGCCGGGCCATCGGCCATCGCATCGGTGCGGGTGAAGTGAAGGTGATTCACGACATCAGCGAGATGCACCGCATCGAGAAAGGCGATGTGCTGGTCACCGACATGACCGACCCGGACTGGGAACCGATCATGAAGAAGGCGTCGGCGATCGTCACCAACCGTGGCGGGCGGACCTGTCACGCGGCAATTATTGCGCGCGAGCTGGGCATTCCGGCAGTGGTGGGCTGTGGTGACGCCACCGAGCACCTGAAGGACGGTCATAAGGTCACGGTGTCCTGCGCCGAAGGCGATACCGGCTATGTGTATAACGATCTGCTGGACTTTGAAGTCACCAGCTCGCAGGTTGATACCATGCCGGATCTGCCGCTGAAAATTATGATGAACGTCGGTAACCCGGATCGCGCGTTTGACTTTGCCTGCCTGCCCAATGAAGGCGTTGGACTGGCGCGTCTGGAGTTCATCATCAACCGCATGATTGGCGTGCACCCGAAAGCCCTGCTGGAGTTTGATCAGCAGACGCCGGAACTGCAGGCGCAGATTGGTCAGATGATGAAAGGCTTTGACGATCCGGTGGAGTTCTACATCGCGCGCCTGACCGAAGGTATCGCCACGCTGGGCGCGGCCTTCGCGCCGAAGCGGGTGATAGTGCGGTTGTCGGATTTCAAAACCAACGAGTATGCCAACCTGGTCGGCGGCGAGCGTTACGAGCCGGAAGAGGAAAACCCGATGCTGGGCTTCCGCGGTGCCGGACGCTACGTGGCCGACAGCTTCCGCGACTGCTTTGCGCTGGAGTGTGAAGCCGTGAAGCGCGTGCGCAACGAGATGGGGCTGACCAACGTTGAGATCATGGTGCCGTTTGTACGCACCGTCGATCAGGCCGAGGCCGTGGTGGCCGAGCTGGCGAAGCAGGGCCTGAAACGCGGCGAGAACGGACTGAAGGTGATCATGATGTGTGAGATCCCGTCCAACGCGCTGCTGGCAGAGCAGTTCCTGCAGCATTTTGACGGCTTCTCTATCGGCTCCAACGACATGACGCAGCTGGCGCTGGGGCTGGATCGCGACTCCGGCGTGGTGTCGGCGCTGTTTGATGAGCGCAACGATGCGGTGAAGGCGCTGCTGTCGATGTCGATTCAGGCGGCGAAGAAGCAGGGTAAATACGTCGGTATCTGCGGCCAGGGACCTTCCGATCATCAGGACTTTGCTGCCTGGCTGATGGAGCAGGGCATCGACAGCCTGTCGCTCAACCCGGATACCGTGGTGGAAACCTGGCTGAGCCTCGCTGAGCTGGACGCGGCCAAAGCGTAATCTGTTATACCTGCCTGGTGCCCGGCAACCGTCGGGCACCTGTCCCTTATCCCATCCCACTTTTCACAACATAAGATTGCCATAAACCCAGCGCTGACGGCGTTCGCCGCCGGGCCGCTCTGTTTATCGCTGAATTGCAGGCAAAAAAAAGCCCATCACAGGGGATGGGCAAAGACTACACACAGCAATTCTTCACTTTACTCAGGGGAAAAAGGTTGTTTAAAAATCAGTGGCTTGATTTAAAACATAGTGAACATGTTATTCACCGCAGCCGCTGGCGTCTTTAAGAATCCTCTTATTAGTTTAAAGCTGATAATCTTTCATTACGTTTTATGACCCATCCGGCACAGGAATCAGTGCGAAAAATAATCATTTTATCGGTGCGATCGGGCTTAAACGCTGAAAAGTGCGTTTTTTCTTAAAAATCACTAATGGAAAAAATTATTGTGCCGCGAAATTAAGTGGTACGGATTAATGAGTGTTAACCACGGCTGACTAATGCAAATCGCGATGGGTGCGGAGAGGGAAAAGCGGATAAGCAAACCGGGCCTGGGGCCCGGTTATGCGCCGGAAGCGCGTTACGGCTGCGGCTCTTCGTGTTCGGCCAGTGCTTCGATGGCCGTTTCCGGATCGTCATCCGGTGCCGGCGCTTCATGCATCCACACCGAAACCAGCCGGTAAGAGACCGCCAGCACGACCGGACCGATAAACAGTCCAATCATACCGAAGGCGATCAGCCCGCCGATGACGCCGGAAAGTATCAGAATCATCGGTAAATCAGCGCCCATGCGAATCAGCATCGGACGCAGCACGTTATCCAGCGTGCCGACCACGCAGCTCCACACCAGCAGCACCGTGCCCCAGGTGGTGTCGCCGCTCCAGTAGAGCCAGATAATTGCCGGCACCAGCACAATCAACGGTCCAAGCTGCACCAGGCAGGTAAGAATCATTAATACGGTCAGCAGCGTGGCATACGGAATGCCGGAAATCGCCAGACCGATGCCGCCCAGCACGCCCTGCACCAGCGCAGTCACCACCACGCCGAGCGCCACGGCACGGATCGCCTGACCGGCCAGCAGCACGGCGGCGTCACCGCGCCGTCCGCCCATGCGGTAGGCAAAGTGCCGGATGCCGAGACCAACCTGCTCACCGCGCCAGTACAGCAGCACGCTGAACAGCAGCATCAGGGCAAGGTGCAGCATGAAACGGCCAAAGTGTCCGGCCTGGGCGACAAAGAAGCCGGTGGTGCGACCAATATAAGGCTGGACCTGGCTCATGATCGCCGCGCCGCCGCCGTCGATCAGTTTATGGTAGCTGGAATAGAGTTTGCGTCCGGCATAGGGAATATCGCGCAGCCAGGCAAGATCCGGCAGCACCAGATGGCGCTGGGTCGCCCAGGCGATGACCGGCGCGCTGTTATCAATCAGGCTGCTGACCAGCAGCGCGATTGGAATAATAAACAGCAGCAACAGCAGAATCGTCATGGCAATCACCGCCAGCGAACGGCGACCCCACAGCAGTTGCTGCAGACGAATCATTAGCGGCCAGGTGGCAATCACCACCATGCTGGCCCAGGCGAAGCCGAGAATGAACGGCTGCACCACCCACAGACAGGCAATGATCATCAGCAAAATAAACATCAGCGAGAACAACATTTGCGGTAGATCCACACCGCGTTGCAGGCTTTTCATCACAACACAGACCTCAGTAATCCTTCAGGAGGGCGCTCCGCGGCGCCTTCACAATGATGATCTATTTCCTGAAAATTAAACAGAAAAAGCAGCGCGACGCGGCCGTTTTCCTGAAAAAACAGCGGGCGGCAAAAAAATGTGATACAACCAAGAGCTGAAAAAAATTAACCACGCAAACGTTTACAACATCCCGGTCACGAAATAATGATCCCACAGATTTCTCAGGCGCCAGGCCTCGTTCAACTGGTGCTGACATTCCTGCAGTCGCTGAAAGAACAAGGTTTTACCGGCGACACCGCGACCAGCTATGCCGACCGCCTCACGCTCTCCACCGATAACAGCATCTATCAGCTCCTGCCCGATGCGGCGCTGTTTCCGCGTTCAACGGCGGACGTGGCGCTGATTGCCCGACTGGCTGGTGAGCCACGTTTCAACAGCCTGGTGTTTACCCCGCGCGGCGGCGGTACCGGCACTAACGGGCAGTCGCTCAATCAGGGCATTGTGGTCGACATGTCGCGCTACATGAACCGCATCCTTGAGATCAACACCGAGCAGGGCTGGGTGCGGGTTGAAGCCGGCGTGGTGAAGGACCAGCTCAACGCCTGGCTCAGGCCGTACGGCTTTTTCTTCTCTCCGGAGCTGTCGACCAGTAACCGCGCCACGCTGGGCGGCATGATCAATACCGATGCCTCCGGTCAGGGATCGCTGGAGTATGGCAAAACCTCCGATCACGTCGAAGGCCTGCGAGCCGTTCTGCTGGGCGGCGAAATTCTTGATACGCGCGCCATGCCCACCGCGCTGGCGGAACAGCTGGCCACGACGCCGACCGCTGAAGGGCGCATCTATAAAGCAGTGCTTAACCGCTGCCGCGAGCAGCGTGAACTGATTCTGGCAAAATTCCCCAAACTGAATCGCTTCCTCACCGGTTATGACCTGCGCCATGTGTTCAGTGATGATTTGCAAACTTTCGACCTGACGCGCCTGTTGTGCGGTGCCGAAGGCACGCTGGCCTTTATCACCGAAGCCCGGCTGGATATCACACCTATTCCCAAAGTGCGCCGGCTGGTGAACATTAAGTACGATTCGTTCGATTCCGCACTGCGCAATGCGCCTTTTATGGTCGAGGCGCAGGCCCTGTCGGTGGAGACGGTGGATTCGAAAGTGCTGAACCTGGCGCGCGAGGATATCGTCTGGCATTCAGTCAGCGAGCTGATCACCGATGTGCCAGGCAAAGAGATGCTCGGCCTGAATATTGTCGAGTTTGCCGGCGACGATGCGGCGCTGATTGCGCAGCAGGTGACCACGCTGTGCGCGCGGCTGGATGAGCTGATGGCGCAGCAGCAGGGTGGCGTGATGGGCTATCAGCTGTGTGATGATCTGGCGGGCATTGAGCGCATCTATAACATGCGTAAAAAAGCGGTGGGTCTGCTTGGCAACGCCAAAGGGCGCGCCAAACCGATTCCGTTCGTGGAAGACACCGCCGTGCCGCCGGAGCATCTGGCGGATTACATTGTGGATTTTCGTGCACTGCTCGACAGCCACGGCCTGAGCTACGGCATGTTTGGTCACGTGGATGCCGGCGTGCTGCACGTGCGTCCGGCGCTGGACATGTGCGATCCGCAGCAGGAGATGCTGATGAAGCAGATCTCGGACGAAGTGGTGGCGCTTACCGCGCGCTACGGCGGTCTGCTGTGGGGCGAGCACGGCAAAGGCTTTCGCGCCCAGTACAGTCCGGCGTTCTTTGGCGAAACGCTGTTTAATGAGCTGCGTCGCATCAAAGCGGCGTTCGATCCGGATAACCGTCTCAACCCCGGCAAAATCTGTACGCCGCTGGGTAACGACGAACCCATGATGCAGGTCGATGCCGCCACGCGCGGCAGCTGGGATCGCCAGATTCCGCTGACGGTACGCAATGACTGGCGCGGCGCGATGGAGTGTAACGGCAACGGACTGTGCTTCAACTTTGACGTGCGCAGCCCGATGTGCCCGTCGATGAAAATCACCCGCAATCGTATCCATTCGCCAAAAGGACGCGCCACGCTAACGCGTGAGTGGCTGCGCCTGCTGGCGGAGCAGGGCGTTGACCCGCTTAAGCTGGAGCAGGCCTTGCCAGCACAGGGCGCCAGCCTGCGCAGTCTGATTCAGCGCACGCGCAATTCGTGGCATGCGAAGCAGGGCGAATATGACTTCTCGCATGAAGTGAAAGAGGCGATGTCCGGCTGCCTGGCGTGTAAAGCCTGTTCGACGCAGTGCCCGATTAAAATCGATGTGCCGAACTTCCGCTCGCGCTTCCTGCAGCTTTATCACACCCGCTATCTGCGCCCTGTCAGCGACCATCTGGTGGCGTCGGTTGAAAGCTATGCGCCGCTAATGGCGAAAGCACCGCGGGTGTTCAACTTCTTCCTGAAACAGCCGTGGATGCGCGACCTCAGCCAGCGCCACATCGGCATGGTGGATCTGCCGCTGCTCTCCTCGCCCAGCCTGAAGCAGCAGCTGAGCGGCCACCCGGCGATGCGGGTCACGCTGGAGCAACTGGAGGCGATGGATGCGGCCCAGCGCGAACAGCACGTGCTGGTGGTGCAGGATCCGTTTACCAGCTATTACGAAGCGCAGCTGGTGACCGATTTCATCCGGCTGATTGAAAAACTCGGCTACCGGCCGGTGCTGCTACCGTTCTCTCCTAACGGGAAAGCGCAGCACGTGAAAGGTTTTCTGCAGCGCTTTGCCCGCACCGCCGGCAAAACCGCTGAGTTCCTCAACCGGGTGGCGCAGCTCGGTGTGCCGATGGTCGGTGTCGATCCGGCCACGGTATTGTGCTATCGCGACGAATATCAGCAGGTGCTGGGCGAGCAGCGCGGCACGTTCAGTGTGCAGCTGGTGCATGAATGGCTGCACGGCGCGCTGGCCGGGCGCGACGTGCAGATCGCCAGCGGCGAAGCCTGGTATCTGTTTGCCCACTGCACTGAGGTCACGGCGCTGCCGTCAACGCCTAATCAGTGGCAGGCTATTTTTGCCCGTTTTGGCGCGAAGCTGGAGAACATCAACGTGGGCTGCTGTGGCATGGCCGGCACTTATGGTCACGAGAGTAAAAACCTGGCCAACTCGCTGGGCATTTATGAACTGTCGTGGCATCCGCAACTGCAGAAGCTGCCGCGTCAGCGCTGTCTGGCGACCGGCTTCTCCTGCCGCAGCCAGGTGAAACGCGCCGAGGGCAACGGTATGCGCCATCCGCTACAGGCTTTGCTGGAATTGATGTAAACAAATTGTAGGAGCCGTCACAAAGCTGGATTAGAATATCCAGCCTGCGTGGCGGACGAAATCACTTTGCAGGCGGGTCGCCTGGTCCCAGTCGCCGCTGAGCGCCAGTTGATGACACAAACGGGTCAGCGACAGGCGCGCCAGCTGGTAAGCCTGAATACGGAACAGGCGATCGCGATCGGCATTGCCCATCTCCTGCACTAAGCGGTGGTGCAGCTTGCCCATCGCGTGCAGGTAGCTGTGATCGTCGCCGTTCAGCTGGCAGATTTCGGCCATGTCGAGACAGGTATCGTTAAAACGACGCAGTTGTTCAATGGAACAATCGGTGCGGTTGAGCTTTGCCTGAGCCAGATAGAAGTCGACGGTGATATCGCGGATCGAAAACTTATATTCGTCGATTTTGTGTTGTAACCAGGCTGAGACGGAAAGCGTCATGTCGCCACCCAAAGTAGGTTAATGATAATCATTATCATATTAAACCGCGCCAGGAATGCAATTCCCGCCGTGAAATTTTATTGATTTCCTTTGCCTGTTACAAAAATCGGCAATAACAATCTCTTTACATTCAGCAAAGGCGTAACCTATCAATCAGAGCATAAACGTAAAAAGCGAACTGGAAAATTTACGGCTTATGAACAGGTTACGTTCTGACAGCGCGCGCGGGAATGGCGCGCACAAGCTGATGGGAAGGGACTATGCTTAATAAAGCAGCAGTAAAAAACAGCACGAGATGATTATCCCTGCAAAACAAGAGGTTGAAGTGATATGTGATATCACTACCATAGGGGGATAGCCTGAAAAGGCCCAGACTTACGAGGTAGCACTATGTCATCAGTAAATGCAGCGTCTTTTTCACCTGACGAATTCGTCTGGAAAGGGCTCACGCTGACCGAGTCGGCAGCGAAACAGATTCTCAGCCTGGTGGAACAGGACCCGGAAGTTAAGGGCCTGAAACTGGGTGTGAAACAGTCCGGCTGTGCCGGTTTTGGGTACGTTATGGACCTGGTGAAAGCGCCTGCCGATGACGACCTGCAGTTCGAGCAATATGGCGCAAAACTGTTTGTGCCGCTTCAGGCGATGCCGTTTGTTGACGGTACCGAGCTGGATTATGTCCGCGAAGGCCTGAACCAGATTTTTAAATTCAACAACCCTAAAGCTCAGCACGCCTGCGGGTGCGGTGAAAGCTTTGGCGTCGAGTAAGTGAAATATGTCACGACACAGCGAAGCATCTGACGATGTACAAACCTGGGAAGGCAGCCTGAACTATAAAGAAGGCTTCTTCACCCAGCTGCAAACCGACGAACTGGCACACGGCATCAATGAAGATGTGGTGCGTGCCATTTCGGCCAAACGTAACGAACCCGAGTGGATGCTGGAGTTCCGTCTCAAGGCGTTTCGCGCCTGGCTGGAGATGGAAGAGCCACACTGGCTGAAAGCGCACTACGACAAACTCGATTATCAGGATTACAGCTACTATTCCGCGCCGTCCTGCGGCAATTGCGATGACAGCTGTGCCTCTGAACCGGGTGCCACCCAGACGTCCGGCAGCGTCGCCTCCAGCGATTACCTGACCAAAGAAGTGGAAGACGCGTTTAACCAGCTGGGCGTGCCGGTGCGTGAAGGCAGAGAAGTGGCGGTGGACGCCATTTTCGACTCGGTGTCCGTGTCGACCACTTATCGTGACAAGCTGGCTGAGCAGGGCATTATTTTCTGCTCCTTCGGTGAAGCGATCCACGATCATCCGGAGCTGGTACAGAAGTATCTTGGCACCGTGGTGCCGCACAACGATAACTTCTTTGCTGCGCTCAACTCGGCGGTGGCGTCCGACGGTACCTTCGTCTACATCCCGAAAGGCGTGCGTTGCCCGATGGAGCTGTCGACCTATTTCCGCATCAACGCGGCGAAAACCGGCCAGTTCGAGCGTACCATTCTGATTGCTGATGAAGACAGCTACGTCAGCTACATCGAAGGCTGTTCAGCGCCGGTGCGCGACACCTACCAGCTGCACGCAGCGGTCGTCGAAGTGATCATCCACAAAAACGCCGAAGTGAAATACTCCACGGTGCAGAACTGGTTCCCGGGCGGAGAAGGCGAGGGCGGTATCCTCAACTTCGTGACCAAGCGTGCGCTGTGTGAAGGCGAGCACAGCAAGATGTCTTGGACGCAGTCCGAGACCGGCTCAGCCATCACCTGGAAATACCCGAGCTGCATCCTGCGCGGTGATTACTCAGTGGGCGAATTCTACTCCGTCGCGCTGACCAGCGGTCGCCAGCAGGCCGATACCGGTACCAAGATGATTCACATTGGTAAAAACACCAAATCGACCATCATCTCGAAAGGTATTTCGGCCGGTAAGAGCCAGAACACCTACCGCGGCCTGGTGAAAATCATGCCGACCGCGACTAACGCGCGTAACTTCACCCAGTGTGACTCGATGCTGATTGGACCGGACTGCGGTGCGCACACCTTCCCGTACGTGGAAACGCGCAACAACAGCGCGCAGCTTGAGCACGAAGCCACGACGTCGCGCATCGGTGAAGATCAGATGTTCTACTGTCTGCAGCGCGGCATTAGCGAAGAAGATGCGATCTCGATGATCGTCAACGGCTTCTGCAAAGACGTTTTCTCCGAGCTGCCACTGGAATTTGCCGTGGAAGCGCAAAAACTGTTAGCGATCAGCCTTGAGCACAGTGTCGGCTGATGCCACACGCGTTGCCGGAAGCAATGTGAAGGAAAGAGTATGTTAAGCATTAAAGATTTACAGGTTAGCGTTGAAGACAAAGAGATTTTGCGCGGTCTGAACCTTGAGGTTAAGCCGGGCGAAGTGCATGCCATTATGGGCCCGAACGGCTCCGGCAAGAGCACCCTGTCTGCCACGCTGGCCGGTCGTGAAGATTATGAAATCACCGGCGGTTCCGTGACCTTTAAAGGCAAGGACCTGCTGGAGCTGGAGCCGGAAGAGCGTGCCGGTGAGGGCATCTTCATGGCGTTTCAGTACCCGGTCGAGATCCCGGGCGTCAGCAACCAGTTTTTCCTGCAGACCTCAGTCAATGCGGTGCGTAAATACCGTGAGCAGGAAGAGCTGGACCGTTTCGACTTCCAGGACTTCATCGAAGACAAGATCAAGCTGCTGAAGATGCCGGAAGATCTGCTGACCCGTTCCGTCAACGTCGGCTTCTCCGGCGGTGAGAAGAAGCGTAACGACATCCTGCAGATGGCGGCGCTGGAGCCTGAGCTGTGCATCCTTGATGAAACCGACTCCGGTCTGGATATCGATGCGCTGAAAATTGTTGCAGAAGGCGTGAACAGCCTGCGCGACGGCAAGCGCTCATTCATCATCGTAACGCACTACCAGCGCATCCTGGATTACATCAAGCCAGATCACGTGCACGTGCTGTATCAGGGCAAAATCGTGAAGTCTGGCGACTTTACGCTGGTGAAACAGCTGGAGGAGCAAGGCTATGGCTGGCTTACCGACCAGGAGTGATAACGCGCTGCAGCAGTGGCATCACCTGTTTGAGTCACGCGGCGAACAGCGTTCGCTGCAGGCACAGCAGCACTGGCAGCAACTGATGCGTGTCGGCCTGCCGACGCGCAAGCATGAAAACTGGAAATACACCGCGCTGGACAGCCTGCTGGCACAGCAGTTCGTGCAGGCGGACGCGCCAGGCGTGAGCGCTGAGCAGGTGGCTGCGCTGGCGCTGCCGCTGGACGCGATTTGCCTGGTGTTCGTCGACGGTCGCTTCCAGCCTGAGCTGAGCGCGCGTGACACCGGTCTGTTTGACGTGCAGCACAGCCGTGCCGCTGAGCGACGTCTGTTACCGGCCGCAGTGCAGCCGGAGGTGTTCCTGCACCTGACGGAAAGTCTGGCGGAAGAGGTGACCTCGATTCGTCTGCCGCGCGGCAAAGCTGCGGCGCAGCCGCTCTATCTGCTGCACATTACCAGCGGCCAGGCGGATGCGCTCAACACGGTGCATCACCGTCACCATCTGGAGCTGGAGTCCGGCGCGGAAGCGCAGGTGATCGAGCATTACGTGACGCTGAATGGCAGCGCCCACTTCACCGGCGCGCGCTTTACCTTTGCGGTGGGCGACAATGCGCAGCTGAAGCATACCAAGCTGGCGTTTGAAGAGAGCAGCAGCTACCACTTTGCGCACAACGACATCGTGATTGGCCGTGACGCGCAGGTGAGCAGCACCAGCTTCCTGCTGGGTGCCGGTTTGTCGCGTCATAACACCAGCGTGCAGCTGAACGGTGAAAACACCCAGCTGTCGCTGAACAGCCTGGTGCTGCCGGTAGGCAGCGAAGTGGCGGATACGCGCAGCTATCTGGAGCACAACAAAGGCCACTGCCTGAGTCGCCAGCTGCACAAAACCATTTCGCGTGACAAAGGGCGCTCGGTGTTTAACGGCCACATCAAAGTGGCACAGCACGCGCTGAAAACTGATGGCCAGATGACCAACAACAACCTGTTGCTCGGTCGCCTGGCGGAAGTGGACACCAAGCCGCAGCTGGAAATCTACGCCGATGACGTCAAGTGCAGCCATGGCGCGACCATCGGTCGCATCGACGACGAGCAGATGTTCTATCTGCGCTCGCGCGGCATCGCCGAAGACGCGGCGCAGCAGATGATCATCCATGCTTTCGCCGCTGAACTGACGGAAGCGCTGGAAGATGACGCGCTGCGCCAGGTGGTACTGCAACGTATTACCGATCGTTTCCCGGGAGTTGAGTCATGAGTTTCGATCTCGAACGAGTCAGAGCGGAGTTTCCGATTCTGAGTCGTGAGGTCAACGGACATCCGCTGGCCTACCTTGACAGCGCGGCCAGCGCACAGCGCCCGCTCGCCGTGATCAACGCGGAAAGTCACTTCTATCAGCACGGCTATGCGGCCGTGCACCGTGGCATTCACTCGCTGAGCGCGCAGGCGACCAGCGATATGGAAAACGTGCGCGCCCAGGCGGCGCGTTTTCTGCATGCCGCGGCAGCCGAAGAGATCATCTTTGTTAAAGGCACCACCGAAGGCATCAATCTGGTGGCCAACAGCTGGGGCGGCAGTCAGCTGCAGCCGGGCGATAACCTGATCGTCACCGAGATGGAGCACCACGCCAATATCGTGCCGTGGCAGATGGTGGCCCAGCGCACCGGCGCGGAAATCCGTGTGCTGCCACTTAACGACAACGGCGAGCTGGCGCTGGAACAGCTGGCGGGGCTGATCGACAGCCGTACGCGCCTGCTGGCCGTGACGCATGTTTCCAACGTGCTCGGCACGGTTAACCCGGTGAAAGCCATCGTGGCGCAGGCGAAAGCCGCGGGCGTGGTGACGCTGGTAGACGGCGCTCAGGCTGTGATGCACCACCCCGTTGACGTGCAGGATATCGGCTGCGATTTCTACGTGTTCTCCGGCCATAAAATCTATGGGCCGACCGGGATTGGCGTGCTGTACGCGCGTAAGGCGCTGCAGGAGATCATGCCACCGTGGGAAGGCGGCGGTTCGATGATCGATCAGGTCATGCTGCCCACCGGCACCACCTGGAATGGCGCACCATGGCGCTTTGAGGCCGGCACGCCGAACACCGGCGGTATCATTGGCCTTGGCGCAGCGCTGACGTGGATCAGCGAACTCGGTCTGGAGACGATCCATCAGCGCGAGAGCCAGCTGATGCGTTACGCGCTGGACAAGCTGGCGTCGGTGCCGGACCTGGTTATTTACGGCCCGGCCGAGCGCAGCGGCGTGGTGGCGTTTAACCTCGGTAAGCACCACGCGTTTGACGTTGGCAGCTTCCTCGACCAGTACGGCATTGCCATCCGCACCGGCCACCACTGTGCCATGCCGCTGATGCGTCATTATGCGGTGCCCGCGATGTGTCGCGCCTCTTTCGCGCTCTACAACAGCGAAGAGGAAGCCGATCGCCTGGCGGCTGGCCTGACGCGCATTCATCGTCTGCTGGGCGGTTGAGCAGATTTCAGGAGTTATGCATGGCAAACCTGCCAGAAAAAGAGAAACTGGTGCGCAACTTCAATCGTTGCGCCAACTGGGAAGAGAAGTACCTCTACATCATTGAACTCGGGGCAAAATTACCAGAATCCTCTGAAAGCTTGCATCAGCCGCAGTACGTCATTTCCGGCTGTCAGAGTCAGGTATGGATTCGCATGACCCCACAGGCAGACGGCACCATTGCTTTTGAAGGTGACAGCGATGCCGCCATCGTTAAAGGCTTGATTGCCGTGGTATTTAGCCTGTATCAGGGCCTGAAAGCGCCAGAGATTCTGGCACTGGATGTCGCCCACTGGTTTGGCGAACTGGCCCTGACGCAACACCTCACCCCTTCGCGTTCGCAGGGGCTGGAAGCGATGATTCGCGCGATCCGGCATAACGCACAGTCTCTCAGCTAAGTTACACTCTCCAGACCCCGGCCATGACCGGGGTCTGTTCCATCCGACAAAGAGAAAATTGCATGAAACCTGCGCTTCGTTTAGCCGGTGCATTGCTGTTGTCCTGTTTCGGACTGTCTGCACCTGCGTTTGCTACGGAATACCCCCTGCCAGCCGCTGATAGCCGTTTGATTGGCGAAAACACCCTGACCACCGTCCCGGATGACAAACGGCCGCTGGAGAGCATTGCGGCGCGTTATAAGATAGGCATGCTCGGCATGCTGGAAGCCAACCCGGGCGTCGACCCCTGGCTGCCGAAAGCCGGAACACAGCTTACCGTGCCGCTGCAGATGCTGCTGCCGGATGCGCCGCGTGAAGGCATCGTGATCAACCTGGCCGAACTGCGTCTCTACTACTACCCCAAAGGGGAAAATCGCGTCGTGGTTTATCCGATCGGCATCGGCCAGTTGGGTGCTGCCACGCCGAGCATGGTGACAAGTATCAGCCAGAAAATCCCTAACCCCACCTGGACGCCCACCGTCAATATCCGTAAACGCTACGCCAAAGAGGGCATCACGCTGCCCGCGATGGTGCCTGCCGGGCCGGATAACCCGATGGGGCTGTTTGCACTGCGTCTGGCGCGCGGCAGCGGCCAGTATCTGATTCACGGCACCAACGCCGACTTCGGCATCGGGATGCGCGTCAGCTCCGGCTGTATTCGTTTGCGCCCGGACGATATCGAAGCGCTGTTCAACAGCGTGCCGCAGGGTACACGCGTACAGGTGATTAACCAGCCGATCAAATATGCCATCGAACCCGACGGCAAACGCTACATCGAGGTACACCAGCCGCTGTCGCGTAATGAACAGGACGATCCGCAGACCATGCCAATTGCGCTGAGCGCGCCGCTGAAAGCCTTTATAAAGAGTGCGAAGAGCGACAGTGCGCTGATTAAGGCGGCGATTGAACGTCGTTCAGGTATGCCAGTACTGGTGAGCAGTGGGGAACCGGTGAATGAGGCGACGCCGCTGCCGGCGGTACTGCAGACGCAGCAGGGGGCAACAGGCGGTGCGCAAGCCACCATCAGTCAGGCGCAGGGCGAAGCCGCTGCGACACCGTGATTCAGGGCCAGCGGACGGCAGAATCCGGACAAAAAAAATGGTGCCACAAGGGCACCATTTTTCAAACCAGAACTCTTACTTACGGTAAGAGTGAGCCTGGTTGTCCAGACGCTGGTTAGCGCGAGCTGCGTCGTCTTTAGCAGCCTGAACGTCAGAACGGATTGCGTTCACGTCGTTGCTCAGCTGGTCAACTTTAGCGTTCAGAGTCTGAACGTCTGAAGACAGCTGGTCGATTTTAGCGTTGCTTGAGCAACCAGCCAGCAGAGTTGAACCCAGGATTACCGCGCCCAGTACCAGTTTAGTACGATTCATTATTTATACCCTCTAGATTGAGTTAATCTCCATGTAGCGTTACAAGTATTACACAAAGCTTTTTAAGTTGAGAATAAATTTTTGATGAGAACATGCTTAAATTTGATCGTTCGCTCAAAGAAGCAGCGTTTCGCAGAACATGATGAAAATATTTAGCGAAAACAGAGAGATTTAATCGGATTAACCTTAATTCTGCGGGATATTGAATAGTTATTATCGATTGGAATTTTCCGCTTTCTGTCTCAGGCGCGGAATAAAAAAAGCGCCCCGAAAGGCGCTCTTTTAAATAAACATCACCGGCTCGATCAGAGTACGTGCACCGAAGCGGTGTTGGTGGTTCCGCTCGGTACCAGCGCACCCGAAACCATCACCACGACATCGCCTTTCTGCGCGTAGCCGCTCTGCAGCGCCATCTCTTTGCCGATGCGGTAGAAATCATCGGTCGAGGCGATTTCGCTCACCAGACGCGTTTCAATCCCTTTGCTGAGGATCAGCTGACGCGCAGTGGTCTGGTTAGTGGTCAGGGCCAGAATGGTGGCATCCGGGAAGTATTTACGCACGGATTTAGCTGACTTACCGCCTTCGGTCGCCACCACAATCACCGGCGCTTCCAGTTTCTCAGCGGTCTCAACGGCGCCACGGCACACTGCTTCAGTGATACGCAGCTTGCGCGAATCCTGCAGGGAATCGATGCGCGATTTCATCACGCGATCGGTACGCTCGCAGATAGTCGCCATGATGGTGACCGACTCCAGCGGGTATTTACCCTTGGCGCTCTCACCGGACAGCATCACCGCGTCGGTGCCGTCGAGGATGGCGTTGGCCACGTCGCCGGCTTCAGCACGGGTAGGGCGCGGGTTCTTGATCATGGAATCCAGCATCTGCGTCGCGGTGATTACCACTTTGCGCGCTTTATTACACTTCTTGATCATCATCTTCTGCGCGAAGATCACTTCTTCAACCGGGATTTCCACACCGAGGTCACCACGCGCGACCATGATGCCGTCAGAGGCTTCCAGGATCTCATCGAAGTTGTTCAGGCCTTCCTGGTTTTCGATCTTGGAGATGATCTGAATGTGCTCACCGCCGTGGGCTTTCAGGTGCTCACGGATTTCCAGCACGTCAGAACGTTTACGGATGAAGGAAGCCGCAACAAAATCCACGCCTTGCTCGCAGCCGAAGATCAGATCGCGCTTGTCTTTTTCCGCCAGTGCCGGCAGCTGAATGGACACGCCTGGCAGGTTGACGCCTTTGTTTTCGCCAAGGTCGCCATTGTTCAGCACTTTACACACCACGGTGTTTTCGGTGACTTCGGTGACTTCCATGCCGATCAGACCATCGTCGACCAGCACGGTGTTACCAATTTTCAGGTCTTCGGTGAAACCGGCGTAAGTAACGGCAACGCGCTCGCTGTTACCAATCACTGACTGATCGGTGGTGAAGGTGAAGGTCTGGCCAGCTTTCAGGGACACATCATTGCCACCGTCCAGTTTCATGGTACGGATTTCCGGGCCTTTGGTGTCCAGCAGAATCGCGGCCTGGCGACCGGTTTTTTCCATGACGGCACGCATGTTGGTGATGCGCTGACCATGTTCGGCATAATCCCCGTGAGAGAAGTTCAGGCGCATGACGTTCATGCCCGCTTCCAGCAGTTGAGTCAGCATCTCTTCGGATTCGGTTTTCGGACCGATAGTACAAACGATCTTGGTCTTTTTCATGTCAGATTTCTGTAAGTTGTGATGGATGATAAAGGTCGGGGTTCGATGCGCCTGGCACCGAAGTAAAAATCTGTTTGGTGTTGGTACGTTTGCCACAGAAGTAAGAATAGGTGACGACGGCTAAGCGTGCAGAGAAGTTATGCGCCGGGCGGAGAGACCGTAGCGACGGCGTTGCGCAAATGATGTAAGTGGCTGGCATAGGCACGTTAGCGCTGAAACCTTTCAGGTGGAACAACGCGGCATAGTATAGTCGCTAAGTATGCGAAAACCAATATAAAAGCAGAGGGAGAAAACCGACTCAGATCAAGGAAAGGCGAGTTGCGCAAGGGAGATAACAGCAAAAGTGGTGCGCTCTAATGGACTCGAACCATCGACCCCCACCATGTCAAGATGGTGCTCTAACCAACTGAGCTAAGAGCGCATTTCAGAAATCTGGTGCGTCCGAGTGGACTCGAACCACCGACCCCCACCATGTCAAGGTGGTGCTCTAACCAACTGAGCTACGGACGCACTTGGTGCGCTCTAATGGACTCGAACCATCGACCCCCACCATGTCAAGGTGGTGCTCTAACCAACTGAGCTAAGAGCGCAACACGCTGTCAGGGCGACAGCGGGGACGAATATTAACGGCAGGCCGTGATGCTGGCAAGCGGAAAAGTGATTTTTCCTGACGACTGACCAGCAACTGTGCTATGCGTCGTTTTTTTCGCCATTGCGGGCCAAATAAACGCCCGCTCAGCCACTTAGCGCGCGGCGCGCGCCAGAATCACCTGCGCCGGTAAACGCTGCAGACGGCGGATGCGCCAGATCATCATCACCGCCGCCGACGTCAGACCGACGATAAATCCGCACCAGAAACCGGCCGGCCCCAGCGGTGCCACCACCCAGTCGGTCAGCGCCAGCACGTAACCCACCGGCAGCCCCAGCACCCAGTAGGCGATCAGGGTAATAAAGAAGATCGAGCGCGTGTCCTTATAGCCGCGCAGGATACCGCTGCCGATCACCTGAATCGAATCCGAGAACTGGTAGATGGCCGCCAGCAGCATCAGCTGCGCCGCCAGGGTAATCACTTCCGGATTCGCGGTATAGAGCGCGGCAATATCGTGGCGGAAGGTCACGGTAAACAGCGCGGTGATCGCCGCCATGGTGATACCCACGCCCTGACCGGTCCACGCGGCGATGCGGGCCTGTTCGGCCGAGCCCTGGCCCAGACGGTAGCCGACGCGAATGGTGGTGGCGACGCCGAGCGACAGCGGCAGCACAAACATCAGCGAGCTAAAGTTGAGCGCGATCTGATGACCAGCGACTTTCACAATGCCGAGCGGCGACACCAGCAGCGCCACCACGGCAAACAGCGTGACCTCGAAAAACAGCGCCAGCGCGACCGGTAATCCCAGCGTGAACAGGCGCGTCAGGATGGTGCGCGACGGTGGCGACCAGCGGTTATGCATGCGAATATCGCGCATGGCCGGCATGCGCTTCAGCCAGAAGCGCATCACCAGATACATCACCCAGTAAACCGACGCGGTGGCGACGCCACAGCCCACGCCGCCCAGCGCAGGCATACCGAAATGGCCGTAAATAAACACATAGTTCAGCGGAATGTTGGTCAGCAGGCCGAGGAAACCCAGCAGCATCGCCGGCTTGGTCTTCGACAGCCCTTCACACTGATTACGTGCCACCTGGAAAAACAGGTAGCCCGGTGCGCCCCACAACAGCGCGTGCAGATAACCTTCTGCTTTGGCCGCCAGCTGAGGATCAATGTCATGCATGGTGTGAATCAGGTAGCCGGCGTTCCACAGCACCACTATAATCAGCAGCGCCACGCCCGCCGCCAGCCAGTAACCCTGGCGCACCTGTTCTGCGATGCGTTCGCGTCGCCCGGATCCGTTGAGTTGCGCAACGGTTGGCGTCAATGCCAGCAGCAGACCATGACCAAACAAAATGGCGGGAAGCCAGATAGAGGTGCCGACAGCAACGGCGGCCATATCCGTGGCGCTCACCGCACCGGCCATTATGGTATCCACAAATCCCATCGCGGTCTGTGCCACCTGAGCAAGGATGACCGGGATCGCGAGGGCCAGCAATTGACGCGCTTCTGTTAAATACTTCTGCACGTATCACCTGCGTAATTTAAGAAGAGAGCGGGGCGGAATCCCCAAAGAATGCGCGACCTAGTGTAGCGGTAGCCCGCACTTCCGCCAAACATTGATCGCATTTGGCTGCGCCATTTGTGTAAAGTTTGCGCGCCGGCAAATTAAACCTTGCGGCGCAAGCTGTGATAAACTGCCACAAACTTCGCAGAGGCTGAAATTATGTTTACCGGAATTGTGCAGGGCACGGCAGAAATTGTCGCCATTGAAGAAAAAGAGTTGTTCCGCACCCACACCGTGCGCTTGTCTGCTGAGCTGCTGCCCGGCCTGGCGCTGGGCGCCTCGGTAGCGCACAACGGGTGCTGCCTGACGGTGACCGCCATTGACGGCGATCGCGTCAGCTTCGATCTCATCAAAGAGACGCTGCGCATCACCAACCTTGGTGAATTACAGGTTGGTGACATCGTGAATATTGAGCGCGCCGCGAAATTCAGCGATGAAATTGGCGGACACCTGATGTCCGGCCATATTATGACCACCGCCGAAATCTGTAAAATTATCCAGTCAGAGAATAACCGCGAAGTGTGGTTTAAATTACAGGACGCTGAGCAGATCAAATATATTCTGCATAAAGGATTCGTCGGCATCGATGGTATCAGCCTGACAGTCGGTGATGTCACCAAAAGTAAGTTCTGCGTGCATCTGATCCCGGAAACGCTGGAGCGCACCACGCTGGGCGCGAAGAAGCTGGGGCACCGGGTCAATATCGAAATCGATCCGCATACCCAGGCGATTGTCGACACCGTCGAACGTGTGCTGGCGCAGCGTGATGCCGCGGCTGCGCTGGTGGCACAAACGCTGCCGGACGCGGAGTAATCGCGAATAAAAAAGGCGCGGTAAGCGCCTTTTAGCATTGCACGGAAATCAACGCGCCACGCGCAAACCGCCTTCGGCGCCGCGGCTGAAAACTACCTGCCACAGCTGAATATCCCGCGCGCGAAACGCACCGGCGCAGGCGTTGAGGTAATAGCTGAACATCCGTTCGAAACGCTCGCCATACTTCTCCGCCAGCTGCGGCCATGCCGCCTGGAATCGCTCGTACCAGGCCATCAGCGTAGTGTCATAATCCGCGCCAAAGTTGTGCCAGTCTTCCATGATGAAGTGGGATTCGCTGGCATCGGCGATCTGCCGTACCGACGGTAAACAGCCGTTGGGGAAAATGTATTTATCGATCCACGGGTCGACGTTCATGTCGGTTCTGATCGCCCCAATGGTGTGCAGCAAAAACAGGCCTTCCGGTTTCAGGTTACGATCAACCACATCGAAGTAGGTGGCATAGTTTTTCGGCCCGACGTGTTCGAACATGCCCACCGATACGATGCGGTCAAACTGCTGGTTCAAATCACGGTAATCCTGCAGCAGAATGGTCACATCCAGACCGGCACAGCGCTGCTGCGCCATTTTCTGCTGCTCGGCAGAGATAGTCACGCCATGCACTTTCACCCCGTAATGACGCGCGGCGAATTCCGCCAGTCCGCCCCAGCCGCAGCCGATATCCAGCAGCGTCATGCCCGGCTCAAGCTGCAGCTTGCGGCAGATCATATCCAGCTTGTCCTGCTGTGCCTGCTCCAGCGTTTCCGCGCTTTTCCAGTAGCCGCAGGAGTACTGCATAAACGGATCGAGCATCAGTGAAAACAGATCGTTGCCAAGATCGTAGTGCTCTTTACCAACAATCCAGGCGCGTTTCTTTGACTGCAGATTGGTGAGGCGCGCCGCAGCAATGCGCAGCGTGTCTTTAAAATGGTGCGGTAACTGCTTATCCAGATGATGTTTCAGCACGCGGTGGAAGAACATATCCAGACGTTCACACTCCCACCAGCCGTCCATGTAGCTTTCACCGAGGCCCAGCGATCCTTCCTGCAGGACCCGTTTGAAAAAATCCGCATGTCTGACCTGAATATCCCAGGGGCGTGTGCCGTTGATGTGAATGTCCGCCCGCTCCAGTAATTCATGGGCGATACGAAACCATTGGTTTTCTTCAAGGCTCACTTCTTCTATACACGATGAACTCATAGCTTCTCCATCACCTTTCCGATTTGAACCTGAGAAAAAGAATAGTCAAATTCCTCAGGCCTGTGAGAGAACTCACGGAAAATCCGTGCGCCAGATAGCCGACGTACTACAGAGGTATGAATCTGAATAGAAATGTCTGCCACAACTCCGGAGGTGAATATCGTGCAGACGCCATCCCAGCGACAGTGTCGCTAAAAAATACGCTCATTATGTTATTGATTTGTTGCAGAAATGCTGACCCACTGAGTATATGCTCACGCAGGTCAGTATTCAATGGCTTATCGTTAGTTTGCTAACGATAATCGTTGCCTTAGCAATTATCTTCGCAGGGACGGGAAGCGTGAGCAATATCACTTTGTGCGCTGGCGCTGCGCTGCCACAGGAAACCGGCCCAGGCGAGAATCACCGTGGCCACCATGACCAGTGTGGTATGTAACAGCGCCTGCTGCAGACCGGCGGAAACAATCAGGCTGGCGAGGAAGCATAAGCCCAGCTGCAGCAGATTCTGCAGGCCGGCCGCTTTGCCGGTGGCCTGCGGGAACGGGGCGAGGGCGCTGGACACCACAATCGGGTAAATCGCGCCATTGGCCAGCGCCATGCCGCAGAACGGCAGCAGCAGAGCCACCAGCGGCGGCGTGGTGATCAGCGCCACCGCAAACAGGCCCAGAATGCTCAGGCTGTAAATCATCAGCAACCACGGCAGCAGCTGCGCACCCTGAAAACGGTTCAGCAGTGCGCGACAGCCAAATCCGCCCAGCAGGAAGGCGATGGTCTGCGGAATATAGCTCAGGCCAATGTCCGCCGGGCTCAGACCCGCGGCGGCGAGGATAAACGGCGAGCCGGTCAGCCAGGCGAAGAAACTGGCGGAGCAGGCCGCATAAATTAGTACGTTACCGCTGTAAATACGCGTCGCCAGCAGCGTCAGCCAGCCCGGCTGTGGCGCGCTGTCGTGGCGCGCACGCGGCGCGCTGGCCAGTTTCAGCGTGCCGAACAGCAGCACCAGCGTCACCAGCGTGAGCGCGAGGAAGATGGCGCGCCAGTGAAAATGGGCCATCAGCCAGGCGCCCAGCAGCGGCGCCAGCGCCGGTGACAGCGCCACCAGCGGCATAATCGTGGCAAACACTTTGTTGGCTTTGGCCTGCGGATAGCGGTCAACCACCAGCGCCTGCCAGCTCACCGCTGCGGCGCACACGCCTACCGCCTGCACAAAGCGCAGCACCAGCATCAGCCAGACGTTAGTCACCCACAGCATGGCAAGACAGCTCAGCGCAAACAGGCTCAGGCCCGCCAGTAAAATCGGCTTACGGCCGAAGCGGTCCGACAGCACACCCCACAGCACCTGCGCACAGGCAAAGCCGCCCAGAAACAAGCTCAGGCTGGCGCTGATGGTGCCCGGTGCGGAAGCAAAGTCGCGCTGCATGGCGCCGAAGGCGGGTAAATACATATCGGTGGCCAGGAAGCCGAGCATGCTCAGCACGGCAAGGTAAGGCAGAAATCCTTTGGATGACAGCATGGTTTTTCTCATTCGGCAGGTTGAACGGCGGGGAGTGTAAAAGGGTGCAGCGGGCTTTGTGAAACGCTAATATTTGCAGGGTGCTGTTAAAATTTTTGATGGGAAAACTATGTGGTCGGAATATGCACTTGAGGTGGTGGACGCGGTAGCGCGCACCGGCAGTTTTAGCGCGGCGGCGCAGGAGCTGCACCGCGTGCCCTCTGCCATCAGCTATACCGTGCGCCAGCTGGAAGGCTGGCTGGCGGTACCGCTGTTTGAGCGGCAGCATCGCGAAGTGGTGCTGACGGCAGCAGGCGAGCATTTTGTGCGTGAAGGGCGTTCTGTTATCAAAAAAATGCTGGCCACGCGCCGTCAGTGTCAGCAGCTGGCTAACGGCTGGCGCGGTCAGCTCAGTATCGCGGTAGATTGCATCGTCAAACCGCAGCGCACCCGCCAGCTGGTAAAGGATTTTTACCGCCATTTCCCCGATATGGAGCTGATCATCAGCTACGAAGTATTTAACGGCGTGTGGGACGCGCTGGCTGATGGGCGTGTCGATGTGGCGATTGGTGCCACCCAGGCCATTCCGGTCGGCGGCCGCTTCGCCTTTCAGGATATGGGCGCGCTCAACTGGCGCTGTGTGGTAAGTCCGCAGCATGCGCTGGCCCGCAGCCCGCAGCTGGACGACGAAACCCTGCGCGCCTGGCCGTCGCTGGTGCTGGAAGATACATCGCGCGCGCTGCCGCGCCGCATGACGTGGACGCTGGATAACCAGCGGCGTCTGGTGGTGCCGGAGTGGGAAACCGGGCTGGATTGCCTGCAGGCTGGGTTGTGCGTGGGCATGGTGCCGGGGCACCTGGCGCGCCCGCTGCTGGACAGCGGCGCGCTGGTGGAGCTGGCGTTGCCGCAGCCGTTTCCGGACAGCCCGTGTTGCGTCAGCTGGTCTGAGCAGCGCGCGTCACCGGCGCTGGCGTGGTTGCTGGAATATCTGGGCGATGCGGAGACGCTGAACCACGAGTGGCTCAGCGAGAAGGCGGCTTAACGGCGGTAATCGCGGAACGGGCCATCGGCCACGGAGCGGCGCTCAATCAGCGTGGGCTGAACTTCAATGGTCTGCGGCTCTTCACGTTTGCTGGTGATGCGGTCCAGCAGCATCTCCAGTGCCTTTTCCCCCAGCTGCGCTTTCGGCTGGTGCACGGTTGTCAGCGCCGGAGTGAAGTAGCGCGCGTTGCGCACATTGTCATAGCCAATTACCGAAATATCCTGCGGCACGCGCAGTCCCATCTCGTCGGCCGCGCAAATCGCGCCCATCGCCATGATATCGCCGCCGCAGAACACCGCCGTCGGGCGCTGTTTCTGGTTCAGAATCTGCTGCATCGCCTGATAACCTGACTCCGGTTCGAAGTCACCCTGCACAATCCACTCGGGACGGACGCTGATGCCCGCTTCCTGCATCGCCTGCAGAAAACCCGCATGACGTCCGCCACCGGTGTTGCGTTCCATCTGGCCGGGGATGGCACCGATATCGCGATGGCCGCGCTCAATCAGGTATCGTCCGGCGAGGTAACCGCCGTGGAACGCATTGTCCTGCACGGTATCGGTAAAGTCCCCGCGCGATTCGCCCCAGTCCATGACCACCATCGGGATATTGCGGTTCTCTTCGAGCATCTGCAGCAGATCGTCGGGATATTCGGAGCACATGACCAGCAGGCCATCGACGCGCTTTTGCGCCATCATCGAAAGATAAGCGCGCTGTTTTTGCAGATCGTTATGCGCGTTGCCGAGAATCAGCGTGTAACCACGCTCAAAGCAGTGATTCTCCACGGCTTCAATAATTTCGGCGAAGTAGGGCGCTTCGCTGGAGGTCGCCAGCAGGCCCAGCGTCTTGGTGTGATTCACCTTCAGGCTGCGGGCCACCGCGCTCGGTGAATAGTGCAGCGCTTTAATCGCTTCCCATACGGCGTTACGCGTCTCTTCCGCGACAAAACGCGTTTTGTTGATGACATGCGAAACCGTGGTGGTTGAGACCCCGGCGCGTTTCGCCACATCTTTAATGGTTGCCATGAAAATGGTACTCCTGGGATTATCGCAACTTACTGATAAGTATATTGTTAAACGTTTGCGTCTGCTAATGGTTTTGCGCCCTGAATATCAGGGCTAATCTGCTTAATCGGGCAGGGAAACATCCTTCAGCAGGCTGTCAATGCAGCATGCGCTAAATCTGTTGCGCAACGAAAGGCGGCGATTCTAGCAAGCCGGGGCGGATAACACGAGATTTTTGCCCATCACTGTGCGAAAATTATTTAACCATGCAATCTGTGTGACTAAGGAGTTGTGATGAGTACCGATTTAAAACTGGCATTGACCACCACCGCCGCTGCTCTGCTGATGATTATTGCCTTTAGCTTTACCGCCATTCTGCATTAATAAAAAAGCCGGTGCTGCTGAACAGCCACCGGCTTTTTTGTTGCGCAACGCTGAGGTTAGCGCACGGTTTTCGGCGTCATCATACGGCGTGCGCCAACGTAATGCTTCTGCCAGTAATCCTCGCCCAGCGCGCTAATCTGAATGTCCTTACCGGTGCGCGGAGACTGAATGAATTTACCATTGCCCAGATAAACCCCGACATGGTCGGCGGTGCCGCGGTTGTTGATGCGGAAGAACACCAGATCGCCTTTCTCCAGCATCTCGCGCTTGATCGGCGCGGCGTCGCGCAGGTGATACATCTCATTGGCGGTGCGGGGAAATTTAAACTTCACCAGATCTTTGTAGGCGTACCACACTAAACCACTGCAGTCGAAACCGGTGTGCGGTGAGGTGCCTCCCCACTGATACGGTTTACCCAGCTGGCCCATCAGTTTCGTCATCGCGGTTTCACGTGCTTTTTGATAGCGCAGGCGGTGGGCTTTGCTCATTTTAATGCCGCTCAGCTGCTGCACTTCATCATCAACGGCAACGTCACGCGATTTTTTCGCCAGCCGCTGATGACCATATTTTTTCGCACTGAGCTTAAGTGAGGATTTGCGCTGGGTGGTGTGCTGAAGTACCGTTTCGCTTTTCTGCTGTTTTTTCAGCCTGAACTTCTGTACCGACGTCAGGCGTGACTTTTTGCTGGTGGTTTTCACCGGGCGTCGTTTGCGACGCTCATCTTCACGCGCGTTCTTTTTCTCCGCTTTCTGCAAACTGGCATTAACCGGCGCATGCGGAGAAGCCGCCGCCACATTAAAGAACAGTTGGGCAAAAGCCAGTATGAAAAGCGTAATCAGTAAACGCATAGTCCGGTTACAGGTTAAGCCGTCGGCAGGAAGCCAGACCGCGGTAAAGTTAGAAAAATCTGATCGACGATCAGCACCGGGGCAATTCTAATCCACTTTTTTTGCAAAAGGTAAGGTCTTTTTCCATTAATCTGTCACGGTACTGAAAGTGGGGCAAAAATGAGCGATTTCAGCTGTTTAACCCAGCGGAATTATTGCTAATTATTAATTGATTAATGCTTATTAATGATATGAAAATGTTATTCGTGGCGCGCGAACTTAACAAACATGGCGATATGCGCCGGCTAAGGCAAAATCCCGTTTTCAGTCGCGGGGCGAAGTCGCTACAATAAACAAACACGAAGTGAAGGATTAAGGAAGGCAAAAATGAGTACTGTTGAAAAAATTCAGCGCCAGATCGCAGAAAACCCGATCCTGCTGTACATGAAAGGTTCGCCGAAACTGCCAAGCTGCGGTTTCTCTGCGCAGGCGGTACAGGCGCTGTCTGCCTGTGGTGAGCGCTTTGCGTACGTAGACATTCTGCAAAATCCGGATATCCGCGCTGAGTTACCGAAATACGCCAACTGGCCAACTTTCCCGCAGCTGTGGGTGGATGGCGAGCTGGTCGGCGGCTGTGACATCATCGTTGAGATGTTCCAGCGCGGCGAACTGCAACCGCTGATCAAAGAGACCGCTGAGAAGCACAAAGAAGCAGAATAAGCAAAAGGCCGACAGCAGTGTCGGCTTTTTTTTGGCTGCGGTCTGACGGGCCTCAGGCCGAGGCATCGTCTTCGGCCGGCTCTTCACTCACCGCCAGCGGCCAGCCGCCGAGGCGTTTCCAGCGATTCACCAGTTCGCAAAATAGCGTGGCGGTCTGTTCGGTATCGTACAGTGCCGAGTGCGCCTGAGTGCTGTCAAAATCTATCCCCGCCGCTTTACAGGCCTTCGCCAGTACCGTTTGTCCCAGCACCAGCCCGCTCAGCGCGGCGGTGTCAAAGGTGGCGAACGGGTGGAACGGGTTACGCTTCATGCCGGTGCGCTCTGCCGCCGCCATCAGAAAATTATGATCAAAGGTGGCATTGTGCGCCACGATAATCGCCCGGTTACAGCCACTGTCTTTGGTACCTTTGCGCACCATTTTGAAAATGGCGTGCAGCGCCTCATATTCACTCACCGCGCCGCGCAGCGGATTGCTGGGGTCGATGCCGGTAAACGCCAGCGCTTCGGGATTGAGAATCGCCCCTTCGAACGGCTCCACGTGGAAATGCAGGGTTTCATCACGGTGCAGCCAGCCATCCTCATCCATTTTTAACGTGGTGGCGGCGATTTCCAGCAGCGCATCGGTTTGCGCATTAAAACCGGCGGTTTCAACGTCAATCACCACAGGATAAAAACCACGGAAGCGTTGATGGAGAGCGTTTAAGGCGTTTGATTCAGACATCAGGATCTCATTGCAGGAAATGGGGCAGCGCGCATTATGGCAAAAATCGGCGCAGGGTGCAGCAGGAGAGGGAAGTCAGCCCGCAAATTAGCAGGCTGACTAACGGCATTAGTTGCCGAGGCCGTGACCGGCGTGTTGGTTTTCGATCAGCTCGATTTTGTAGCCGTCCGGATCTTCCACGAAAGCGATGATGGTGCTGCCGCCTTTGACCGGGCCGGCTTCACGCGTGACGTTACCGCCCGCCTGACGGATGCGGTCGCAGGTCGCCGCGACATCATCCACGCCCAGCGCGATGTGGCCGTAGGCATTGCCGAGGTCATATTTATCCACGCCCCAGTTGTAGGTCAGCTCAATGACCGCACCTTCGCTCTCTTCGGTGTAACCCACGAAAGCCAGGGTGTATTTGTATTCGGTGTTTTCGCTCTGACGCAGCACGCGCATGCCCAGCACGCGGGTGTAAAAATCGATGGAGCGCTGCAGATCGCCAACGCGTAACATAGTGTGAAGTAAACGCATAACATCCTCTTTTCAAAAGTCATCAGGGAACCCGCTTAGTATAGCGAGGGAATGCCCTGAAGAAAGCACGCGGCCGCACATCCGCTGCGGCCGCGTTTGACTTACAGTGTCGGGTAGTCGGTGTAACCTTCCGCGCCGCCGCCGTAGAAGCTCTCCGGGCGCTGCGGGTTAAGCGGTGCATCCTGCTGCAGGCGCGCTACCAGGTCCGGGTTGGCGATGAAGTCACGGCCAAAGGCCACCGCGTCAATCAGGCCACGCGCAATCAGATCGTCCGCTTTTTCCACGGTGTAGGCACCGGCACCGATAATCACGCCCGGGAAGGCGGCACGCACTTTCTGGCGGAACTCATCGGTGTAAGGCTTACCGCCCGCCCAGTCTGGCTCAGACAGGTGCAGGTAGGCGAGGCCGCGCTTGCCCAGTTCGCTGATGTACCACAGTGCCGCTTCTTCTTCATCCGGACCGTTTTCCAGATTCTGGAAGGCGCCGATTGGCGAGATACGAATACCAATGCGATCGGCTGACCAGTTAGCAATTGCCGCATCGACCACTTCCAGCGCGAAACGGCCGCGCTTCTCAATCGAACCGCCGTATTCATCGGTACGCTGGTTAGAACCCGGTGCGAGGAACTGATGCATCAGATAGCCGTGCGCAGAGTGCAGTTCCAGCAGATCAAAGTCGGCGTCGCGCGCATTGGCTGCCGCCTGACCGAAGTCTTTAACGATCTGCTGAATTTCTGCCACGCTCAGTTCACGCGGCAGGGAGGTATCTTCGCGATACACGCTGCCGTCGGCGGCGCGCAGCGAGGTGCGGGTGCCAGCGGCGATCGCGGACGGTGCGACCGGCGCTTTGCCATCCGGCTGCACGCTATTATGCGAGATGCGGCCGGTGTGCCACAGCTGAACGGCGCTGTGACCGTGCGCGGCGTGAATGCCTTCGTTAATCATTTTCCACGCAGCAATCTGCTCCGCGGTGTGTAAACCCGGCGCACCGGCGTAGCCTTTCGCCTGGAACGAAACCTGGGTGGCTTCGGTAATGATCAGACCCGCGCTGGCGCGCTGCTGATAATACTCCGCCATCAGCGGGGTAGGAATATCGCCCGGTTCAATGCTGCGCAGACGCGTCAGCGGCGCCATAAATACACGGTTAGGTACGGTAATCGCGCCCACTTTCAGCGGGGTGAACAGCTGTTTACTCGCCATGATGACTCCTGTAATAGACCGGTCGTCTAGAAATTGCCGTTTTTAAAAATCAGCGGTGATTAAGCCACTGTTCGATGGTGTCGAGCGCCAGGCTAATCGGCCCGGGCTCACGTGAAATCTTGCTCTGCAGGCTGGCTCCCAGCCACAGCAGATAACAGCGTTGCGCCAGCTGCTGCGGGCTTTGCCCATAGGGCAGCGGCTGTTCGGCTGCGACCTCCGTCAGACAGCGTGCGTAAGCGGCCGTGATGGCCGTAGCCCCGCGCTGCAGCGCATCGCGCATCGGCTCTGACAGATCGCACACTTCGCCGGAAAGCTTAACGCCCAGACAGCCGACGATGTGACCCTGCTCAATAAACAGCCGTTCCGCGTAGCGAAAATGCTGCAGTAAGCGTTCGCGTGCAGTAACGCCGGGCTGGGTCAGCTGCTGTTCAACCTGCTGCTGATAGTTGACGAAATAGCGCTCCAGCAGCGCCACACCGAACGCTTCTTTTGAGCGGAAGTAGTGATAAAACGAGCCTTTCGGCACTTCCGCCAGCGCCAGCATTTCGCTCAACCCCATGCCGGTGAAACCGCGCTGCAGGCAGACCTGCTCGCCGGTGGCGAGCAGATGTTCACGGGTTTCGTTGCGTTGCACTGTCTTGTTCATGGCAGGCAGAGTATTAGACCAGTCGGTCTAATGCAATCCTCAGGCGCGATTCTGGCACGATTTGATCATATCCAGCTGTGGCTGATACTGCTGCGTCTGGATGTTGAACAGGCCGAGCACCGTGTGGAACAGATTATCCTGCGACACCGCTGTCTCTGCCGCCTGCTGGCGCAGACAGGCCTGATCAATGTGATACGCCGCGGCGTAGCCCGGCGACATCCACAGCAGCAGCGGGATGTGCGTCTGCTGCGACGGCGCAAACAGGTACGGCGCGCCGTGCAGGTACATGCCGTGTTCGCCCAGCGATTCGCCATGGTCGGACAGGTACACCAGCGCCACGTTAAAGCGATCGCTCAGGCCTTTCAGCTTATCGATGGTGCGACTCAGCATATCGTCGGTATACAGCAGCGAGTTATCGTAGGTGTTGACCAGCGCCTGGTGGTCGCAATCCTGAATCTGATTGCTGTCGCAGGTCGGCGTAAAGCGCTGGAACGCGGCCGGATAGCGCTTAAAGTAAGCCGGACCGTGGCTGCCCATCTGGTGCAGTACGATGATGCCGTCATTGTGCAGGCTGTCGACATAGTTATCAAAGCGATGCAGCAAGACGTCATCGAGGCAGAAGCCATCGTGGCAGTATTGTGGCAGCTGCCACTGCGTCATATCGGTATGCGGCACGCGGTCGCAGGCACCTTTGCAGCCCCCGTCGTTTTCGCGCCACAGCACGCTGACTCCGGCATGGGCCAGCACATCCAGCACGCCTTCCTGATGATGGGCGAGGTTCGCGTCATAGTGCTCGCGTGGCATATTCGAGAACATGCACGGCACCGAAATGGCGGTTTCCGTGCCGCAGGAGCTGGCGTTGGGATAATAAATCACCTGCTGCTTTTTCAGCTGTGGGTTGGTGTCGCGCGCATAGCCGCCGAGGGAGAAGTTCTCCGCGCGCGCAGTTTCGCCCACCACCAGCACCACCAGCGTCTTTTTCGGCTCGGCGGTGATTAGCGGCCCTTTCTGCGCATCTTCGCCAATCTTCACCAGTGCCTGGCTGCCCTGCAGATAGCGCTGATCGACATAATGGCCGGTGCCACTGACAATATTGGCTGGGGTGATCATCTTCACCAGGCCTTTGTTATTGCGGATCAGCGAAGCGTAGTCTTTGTAGAACAGCACAGCCATCAGCAGAATCACCAGTACGGCACCGAGCGCACTGGCGAGGCGCTGCAGCAGGTTCCACCACCAGCGCTGGCGATTGCTGATACGGACGCTGCACACCAGCGCCACCGGAAGAATGCCCATCAGCAGCATCCAGATGACATAGTTGCGGCTCATCAGCGCGCCGGTTTCCTGCGCATTCGACTCAAACACGTTTTCAATCATGTTGGTGTCGATGACCGTACCAAAGCTGTGCATAAAGTAGTTGGCGGCGGCGCTGGCGAGAATCAGCACAATCAGCAGCGGTTTGCGTATCCACGGCCAGGCCAGCAGCGAAAAAAGCAAATAAAACGCCGCGACCAGCACCACCGGCATGCTGGCGGCGAACAGGTAATCATGCACGCGGGTGTAGGGGATAATTTCCCACGCGCGCAGTAAAAACAGGGCATTGAGGACAAAGGCAAAGAACAACGCGGCCAGTAAATTAAAACTGTTGTCGTGACACTGTAACTTAGAGGTCAGTTTCATGGAGACTCATCGGAATAACGGAATATGACAATCGTATGAATTGAAGATGAGGAAAACCTTAACCGCGTCTCCTTACCTGATTGATTCCCTGACTATTGCCACGGTGTCGGAAGCTGGCGTGGTTGTCGCTGTGTACAGTACCAGTAATAACGGTTTATGCCTTGCACTATGTCACTAAGCTGTTATCAATAAGAGTGGATAGGTTCATTGCGGAGGTGATGTGGCTGAGCAATTAGAGTTTTTTCCGGTTCCGAGCCCCTGTCGCGGTATCTGCCAGAGCGATGCGCGCGGCTATTGCCGTGGCTGTATGCGCAGCCGGGAGGAGCGTTTCAACTGGATGAAATTCAGCGATGCGCAAAAACGCGAGGTGCTGCGCCTGTGTCGTCAGCGCCTGTTGCGCCTGCAGCGTCAGCAAAAAGTGGATGAAAATCCTGATCCACAGCAACCGGAGCTGTTTTAAGAAAACGCGACCTGCGCATTTGGTTATACTCGCGCTTTCGCTATTGCGCAGAAGGGAGTTTAACCATGTTACAACCGCACGCTATTGCCCCACAGGGACCCGCTTTTTCGCCGCTGATTGCCGGTTACTGGCGGCTGATGGAGTGGGGTATGACGCCGCAGCAGCTGGTGCAGTTTATTGAGCATCATCTGGCGCTGGGCATCACCACCGTTGACCACGCCGACATCTATGGCGACTATCGCTGTGAAGCCGCGTTCGGCGAAGCGCTGCGCCTGGCACCGCAGCTGCGCCAGCAGTTGCAAATCGTCACCAAGTGCGGCATTGCCACCCGCGCGAAACCCGAGCATAAAATCGGTCACTACATCACCGAAGCCAGCCACATCCTGCACAGTGCGGAAAATTCGCTGCGCCACTTTGCCACCGATTATCTCGATCTGCTGTTGATTCACCGTCCGGATCCGTTAATGGATGCGGATGAAATCGCCGACGCCTTCCTGCAGCTGCATCAGAGTGGCAAGGTGCGTTATTTTGGCGTGTCCAACTTTACCGCTGCGCAGTTCACGCTGCTGCAATCCCGTCTGCCGTTTAGCCTGGTCACCAATCAGCTGGAAATCTCACCGCTGGAGCAGTCGGCGCTGCTCGACGGCACGCTCGACCAGTGCCAGCAGACGCGTATGCGCCCGATGGCGTGGTCGTGCCTCGGTGGCGGCCGCCTGTTTAACGATCCGCACTACCAGCCGCTGCGCGATGAGCTGGAACAGGTGCGTCAGGAGATCGGTGCCAGCAATATCGAGCAGGTGGTCTATGCCTGGGTAATGAAGCTGCCCAGTCGTCCGCTGCCGATTATCGGTTCCGGTAAAACTGCGCGCGTCAGCGACGCGGTGAAAGCCTGTGAACTGACGCTGGATCGCCAGCAGTGGTTCCGCATTCGCAAGGCGGCACTCGGCTACGATGTGCCCTGAAGCGTAAATCTGCGTCAAACTACGGCAGCCTGGGCAAAAGCGGTCCAGGCTTAGAGGGAATCTGAACCGTAAGGAGACGTTATGAAAAAAACCATTATGGCCGTGCTGACGCTGGTGTGTGCTGCCGGTGCACACGCGGCGTCAGAAGACGTGACGCTGCATCAGGTGACGGCGCAGGGTATCGGTGAGTCGATCGGTAAGGTGACCATCAGCGAAACCCCGTATGGCCTGCAGTTCGCGCCGGCGCTGAGCGGGCTGAAACCCGGCATTCACGGCTTCCACGTCCACGCCAAAGGCAGCTGTGAGCCCGGCGAATCCGCCGGCAAAACCGTGGCGGCCGGCGCGGCGGGCGGTCACCTCGATCCGCACAACAGCGGCAAGCACCTCGGTCCGTACGCTGACGGTCACCTCGGCGATTTGCCCGCGCTGTATGTCACCGACGACGGCAAAGCCAGCTATCCCGTGGTGGCGCCTCGTCTGAAATCGCTAAGCGAGATCAAAGGCAAAGCGTTGATGGTGCACGTCGGCGGCGATAATCATGCTGACCATCCGCAACCGCTTGGCGGTGGCGGGGCACGTCTGGCCTGCGGCGTGATCTGAGTACCGGGCGGCGACGGGCCTGACCCGCCGCCGCGCAGAAAAATTCTGACCCATTTTCCTGCTACTCAGCAGCAACATTCCATCCTATGATGTTGATTCAGGAACGGAACCGCTCAGGGGCAGGCATGAAAACGCGTGGGATTTTGCTGTTGTGTTTAGCGCTGGTGGGCTGCGATCGCCCGAATGATACCCAGCTGCGACTGGAGGCCAGCCGTCAGCTGCAGCGAGATATAGATACCAATCCGCTGCGCGCCAGTTGTGAAAATATTGCCCGCGGCCGCGAATGGCTGACGCAGCATACCCTGCAGCGGCTGCAAGCCAAAGGCTGTCAGAACGTCCTGCGCAGCGCCACCGAAACCAATTTCACCCATACCGAAATCCGCCGTCACAGCATCACCGTGGTGTGTGGCGGCATTCAGGGCACCAGTTTTACCGGCAGCACGCTGGCACGGCGCTTTATCTACTCGTCGGACGAGAAAGCGCTGGTGATCGAACCGATGTCCGAGCAGGATAAAACCCGCTTTGAAGGGCAGAAGACCCTGCAGCAGCTGCACGATGACTTTGATCGGCAGTTTACCCAGTACTGTGAATGATCAATCCGGCACCGCCTGACGCAGCTGCGCCAGCGAACAGCGCAGGCGCCACAACATACCCGCCAGGGTATTCGCGTCGCTCTCCGGCTGCCCCTGAAGCTGATCTATGGCCTGCTGCAGCGTATCCAGCGCGGTCTGCAGCGAGTCGTGACGCACACCGCGCAAACTCATAATGCGCTGCAAGTCCTGCAGACTGCTGTCGCGCAGCTGCGCCAGCGCCGGTGAGCGGGGTTGCCAGGCGCGCAGCTGCCAGACAATGTGCGAACAGTTCAGCAGCACCACGCCCCAGCGCAGCAGCCACAGGCGCGCCTGCTCATCACGGCTGTGGCTCAGCTGGCTGATGTGATGATAAATCTGCGATTCAAACCGGCTTTCACTCAGGCGCGGCTGGCGACGTAGCTGATCGAGAAAAGCGTGGCGCAGCGCCCGGATATGGCGTCGGCTGCGGCGCGCATCAGAACCCGGCTGTAACACCTGAAACGCCAGCCACGCCAGCAGGACGCCACACACTTTTGCCAGGTTATCGTTAAGGAAGCTCTGGAAATCCCAGTCTGGCGGATTACTTACCGCGATAAACGATCCCATAAACACAATAAACTGGCCCCAGAGCGCGGCGCGTTTCTTCTGCTGCAGCTTAAACAGTTGCAGCGTCAGCAGCAGCGGGAACAGCAGCAGCAAAAACTGCCACAGCGCGCTGATTTGTACCATCAGACCAAACTGCAGCACAAAGCTGAACAGCGACAGCCACAGCAGCGTTTTCAGCAGCAGCGACACGCTGCCGCCGGGCGAAGGCGATGACGAGTAGAGCACGCAGGCAATAGCGGTAAGCGTCAGCGCGGCGGCGCCAGCGTCCCACTGGGTCCCGATCCAGAACGCGCAGCCCAGCATGATCACGCTAAACGTGCGCAGCGCACTCCAGCCAGCTTCGGCACTGTCGCTGGCACGTGCCAGTGCCGGCGCGTACGGCGGCTGGAAACGGGTGTCAGCGTCGGCGCGCTCAATCAGGCGAATCCAGCGCTCCACATTCAGCCACACCCAGCAGAAGTAGCGCAGCCGCTGGACAAAAGCACGCTGGCGGAAATCACCGTGCACGTCCGGCGTGATGCTGCGCAGAATCTGCGCCAGACGGTATTTATCACACTGCGGCTGCGCCAGTTCGTGCAGCAGCTGTTGCATTGCGCTGTACAGCACCGGCGGCGCGTCGGGCCAGTTAAGCAGCATGCGCCGCAGGCTGGAGAGCACGCTGGTCAGGCGCAGCTGCTGATGCAACACGTAGTTAAGCACGTTATTTTGCCGGCGGAAGCGATAGTGGCTCCAGAAGGCCTGAATGCGCAGCAAATTCATGGTAAGGATCTGGCTGATCACCGTTTCGTGGGCGGTGCGCACATTTTCCGTGCTGCTCTGCTGCAACAGCAGCACCGCGTGGTCAAGCAGGCGGGTGTGCATCTGGCGCAGCGATAGCATCAGTGCGCTGCCGTCCGAGGTGCTGGGCAGGATCATCATCATCAGCCCGGCGCAGAGAATCCCGACGATCACTTCGCACACGCGCGCCTGGGTGATGTCCCACAGCTGGCTGACGTCGCTAACGTTAACGCTGCTGAAGGCGATAATCGCGGCGGTGTAACCGGCCAGTGAAAAGGCGTAGGCCACATTGTTTTGAAAATGGCTGGCGACCCAGGTGCAGAGCGCCAGCCAGCCGGCCATGAAAAAGGCAAACAGCCACGGTTCGTTGAGCGTATGACCGGCAATCAGCAGCGCGGCGCTGGCACCGAGCAGGCTGCCGACGATGCGGCCCAGGCTTTTGCTGATGGCGCCGCCGACGGTGGGGAAACTCACCACCGCGGCGGACGTCATGGCCCAGTAAGGCTGATCCAGCTGCAGCGCATACGCCAGGGTGAGCGCCAGACACATCGCGATTGCATTACGTAACGCATAGCGCCACTCGCCGCCGGTTGCCTTTATCCACGGCAGATTGTGCCAGGCCAGCCACTGCAGATTCATGCCGGCCTCAGTGCGCGACAGAGATGGTGCAGGTGGTACCGGCCACCAGCGGCACATTATCCGGTACCGCGTTTAGCCGGATACGCACCGGGACGCGCTGCGCCAGCCTGACCCAGGGCACGTTGGGTTTGATATCGGGCACCAGACCGCCGTCGCTGGCGATGCTTTGATCGTAAATGGCACGCCCGATGCTCTCCACCTGGCCCTGCAGTCGTGCGCCGTTGCTATACAGCACGATTTGCGCCGCCGCGCCGGGCCGGATATGGCGCAGTTTGGTCTCTTCGAAATAGCCCATCACATAGTAAGAGTGGCTGTCGACCAGCGCGAACAGCGGCTTACCGGCGGTCGCGTAATTGCCGGCACGCAGCGTCAGGTTACTGACCCAGCCGTCGGTCGGTGCCGTCACTGTGGTTTGCTGCAGGTTCCAGCGCGCCTGATCGAGCATCGCCTGTGCGGCTTTCGCTGTGGCGGCCGCCGCATTCGCGTTGAGGCGCGCCGCGTCCATATCTTCAGCGGAGATCACGTTACGCGGCAGGCTGGCACGGCGATCCGCCTCATGCTGCGCTTTGGCGAGGTCGGCCTGCGCCTTCGCCAGCTGGGCCTGCGCATTGGCCAGCGCAATCTGCCACGGCACCGGATCCAGCGTCAGCAGCACCTCGCCTTTATGCACGAACTGATTGTCGCGCACGGCCAGCGTGCTGATACGGCCGGAGACCTCGGGCGTCACGTCCACCAGTTCAGCGCGCACTTTGCCATCGCGCGTCCACGGGGCCTGCATGTAGTAGTTCCACATCCACCAGCCTGCGAGCAGCGCCAGGGTAAACACCACAAGGGTAGAAAAGTACTTAAAGGGGTTGAATTTCATGGTGATTTATCCGAGGCTCAGTATCCACAGTGCGCCGCTCACGCACAGAACAAACAGTGAGAGATCCATTAAGGTGGGGTGCCAGACATCGCCGGAGTAGATCCAGCCGCGCAGCAGCGGATGAATCAGCAGCCAGAAAAAGAAGCCCAGCAGCACCGCTTTGAACAGCGGCGGGAAGAACAGTGAGGCACCGAATACCAGATCGGTCAGCGGCGCCGTCGCGGTGAGCGCAAAGATTGACACGTGGCATCATCCTTTTTACCCGGGCACGGTTAAATCAAGTGTAGACAGCGGGCGTGCCGTCTGGCCCGGGATTTGTAATTTGTCCTGTAAACTCGCAGAATAGTGTAAAATCTGGCTTGATAGCTAGCAAGCTAATTATAAGGAGATGAAATGGATACGCCGCTTGGAACAGATCTGTCTCGCCTGGTGCGCATCTGGCGCGCGTTGATCGACCAGCGTCTGAAGCCGCTTGAGTTGACACAAACCCACTGGGTGACGTTGCACAATATTCATCAACTCCCGCCAGAGCAGTCGCAGATTCAGCTGGCGAAAGCCATCGGTATTGAGCAGCCGTCGCTGGTGCGTACGCTGGATCAGCTGGAAGAGAAGGGGCTCATCACCCGCGCCACCTGCGCTAACGATCGCCGCGCCAAGCGCATCAAGCTGACCCGTCAGGCTGAGCCGATCATTGAGCAGGTCGAAAACGTGATCGACGCGACGCGTGACGACATCCTCTCCGGCATCAGTCTCGAAGAGATCAATCAGATGGTGACGCTGATTGCCCGGCTGGAAAAAAACATTCTCGAGTTGCAGAACCGCGAGAAATAAAAAAACCGACGCACTGGCGTCGGTTTTTTTTATCTGTGCGCTTAGCGCGGAGAGACGGTGACCTGGCTGCCGTTGGAGGCCATCACTACGCGCTGGCCGACCGAGTAACGGCTGGCGGACTGCTTCTGCACCACCATAATGGTATTGCCGTCATCCTTACGGATCTCCAGCTCTACACCGTCAGATTTGTTGAGCGCACCCTGCACGCCCTGACCGGCTACGCCGCCCAGTACCGCACCGCCGGCCGTTGCCAGACTGCGCCCCGCGCCGCCGCCGATGGTGTTACCGAGGAAACCACCCAGCACCGCACCGCCAATGGCACCGATCACATTACTGTCATCGCCGCCCTGAATTTTTACCGGACGCACGGATACCAGCGTACCGTATGAGACGCTTTGAACCTGCTTGGCTTCGCTGGCGCTGTAAACATCGCCGGAAAGGGTATCGTTATTAACACAGCCAGCCAGCGTGATACCCGCCAGGGCTACGGCTACGAAACGCTTAATCATGAGAAAGCTCCTTAATGCAAAAAAACGCCATATTCTCGTCCTGTACTGCAACAGTATAAGTCAGAAAATGGTCAATTGACGCGATGTCCGAACAATATGCGGCTGGGCCGAAGCATAGACCACCGCCCATCAACAAAAATTCAATTGCCGGATGAAAATAGTTTGCTGCCGGAATGCGTGTCGCAGCGCAGTTGAAAAGCGGAAATTTATCATAGAATTAGCCCCGGTAATTTGCCAGGCTAAACACAGATGCATTGCAGGCCCGCAAACGGGTAAGGAAGCGCTATGAAATCAGGACGCTATATCGGCGTGATGTCCGGCACCAGCCTGGACGGCGTAGACGTCGTGCTGGCCGCGATCGACCAGCATATGGTGGCGCAACAGGCCAGCTACTGCCATCCCATCCCGCTGGCGCTGCGTCAGCAGGTGCTGGAAATTTGTCAGGGACAGACGCTGACGCTGTCGCAGCTCGGTCAGCTTGATACCCGGCTCGGCCAGCTGTTTGCGGAAGCCGTACTGACGCTGATGCAGCAGCAGGCGCTGGAGGCCAGCGATATCATGGCGATTGGCTGCCACGGCCAGACGGTGTGGCACGAGCCGCAGTCGGCGGCACCAAATACGCTGCAAATTGGCGACAATAACCAGATCGCTGCCGCGACCGGCGTCACGGTGGTGGGCGATTTTCGCCGCCGCGACATGGCGCTGGGCGGCCAGGGCGCACCGCTGGTACCGGCTTTTCACCAGGCGTTGCTGATGGACAGCGTTGAACGGCGCATGGTGCTGAATATTGGCGGCATCGCCAATCTGTCGCTGCTGATCCCCGGTCAGCCGGTGCGCGGCTTTGATACCGGGCCAGGCAATATGCTGATCGATGCGTGGATCTGGCGCCACAAAGGCCTGCCGTTTGATAAAGATGCCGGCTGGGCGCGCAGTGGCCAGGTCGTGCCCGCGCTGCTGGAGCAGATGCTCGGCGATCCGTGGTTTGCGCTGCCGCCACCCAAAAGCACCGGTCGGGAATACTTCAACCTGGGCTGGGTGGAACAGCAGCTGCAGCGCTTCCCGGCGCTGGCCCCGCAGGATGTGCAGGCAACGCTGTGCGAGCTGACCGCGCTGACCATCGCCCATCAGGTACAGCTCAACGATGGCTGCGATCGTCTGCTGGTGTGCGGCGGCGGCAGTCGCAATCCGCTGCTGATGGCGCGGCTGGCCGCGCATCTGTCTGGCACCGAGGTGGGCACCACCGATCAGGCCGGTATCAGCGGTGATGATATGGAGGCGCTGGCCTTTGCCTGGCTGGCGTTCCGCACCCTGTCCGGGCTGCCGGGCAATCTGCCGGCGGTAACCGGCGCGCGCGAAATGAGCGTGCTGGGTGCCATCTATCCCGCCAATCCCCACGCAATACGTTAAGGAGCAAACATGAAAAAGATGATCGTGCTGGCCGGCACCCTGACCTTACTCAGCGGCTGTAGTATCTGGCATAAACCCGCACCCGCGCCAGAGACGTTACATTACCAGTGTGGCACGCTGCCGCTGACGGTCACTCTGGACAACGCGAAGCAGCAGGTGAGCTTTATTCTGGACGGCAAACCGCTCACGCTGACCCAGACGGTGTCTGCCTCCGGCGCGCGTTACAGCGATGGCACCTACGTTTTCTGGTCAAAAGGCAATGGCGCCTTTGTTGAACGCAACGATAAAATCGTGATTAATGATTGTGAACTGCAGAACGCGGATGCCTCCGCACAGTAAGAGAGAACCGGGATACCAGCATGAGCGACAGTGACAGCTTGCAACACATTGCCCACCTGCGGCGGGAGTACACGCGCGGCGGGCTGCGGCGCAAAGATTTGCCAGATACTCCTCTGGCGCTGTTTGAGCAGTGGCTGCAGCAGGCGTGCGCCGCGCAGCTACCCGATCCCACCGCCATGACGGTGGCGACGGTGGACAGCAGCGGCCAGCCCTATCAGCGCATCGTCCTGCTTAAACACTACGATGAGCAGGGCATGGTGTTTTACACCAACCTCGGCAGCCGTAAAGCGCTGCAGCTGGCGGACAATCCGCGCATTTCCCTGCATTTCCCCTGGCACTTCCTTGAGCGTCAGGTGATGGTGCTGGGCGAAGTGGAGAAACTGTCGCCGCTGGAAGTGCTGAAGTACTTCCACAGCCGTCCGCGAGACAGCCAGATTGGCGCCTGGGTATCGAAACAGTCGAGCCGGATTTCCGCGCGCGGCGTGCTCGAAGGCAAGTTCCTTGAGCTGAAGCAGAAGTTTCAGCAGGGGGAAGTGCCGCTGCCGAGTTTCTGGGGCGGATTCCGCGTCAGATTCCACACCATGGAGTTCTGGCAGGGCGGCGAACATCGCCTGCATGACCGCTTCCTTTATCAGCGTGATGGCAGCGGCTGGACAATCGACCGTTTAGCACCGTAAAACTGCGTTTTATCCCCTTTCAGCGCTGGCGCACGGCTCGTCAGCGCTTTATGCTATAGCCCTCATTTTTTTCGTATCCGCACGTCAGCGGACAGCTGTGTACCAGCATAGGTGCAGTCTGATCAATTTGGAGTCAGTGATGACCAGCAGTAACCTGATACAACAATTGCAAGAGAGAGGCTTAGTAGCCCAGGTAACGGACGAGGAAGCGTTAGCAGAGCGGCTGGCGCAAGGGCCAATTGCACTCTATTGCGGCTTTGATCCCACCGCTGATAGCTTGCACTTGGGCCATCTGGTGCCGCTGCTGTGCCTGAAACGTTTCCAGGATGCCGGCCACAAGCCGGTGGCCCTGGTCGGCGGTGCCACCGGCCTGATCGGCGATCCCAGCTTTAAAGCGGCCGAACGTAAACTCAACACCACGGAAACCGTTAACGAGTGGGTAGAGAAGATCCGCAAACAGGTTGCGCCTTTCCTCGATTTTGACTGCGGCGACAACAGCGCCATCGCGGCCAACAACTATGACTGGTTTGGCGGCATGAATGTGCTGACCTTCCTGCGCGATATCGGTAAGCACTTCTCGGTCAACCAGATGATCAACCGTGAAGCGGTGAAAATGCGCCTGAACCGTGAAGATCAGGGCATCTCCTACACCGAGTTTTCCTACAACCTGCTGCAGGGTTACGACTTTGCCGAACTGAACAAGCGCTACGACGTGGTGCTGCAGATTGGCGGCTCCGACCAGTGGGGTAACATCACCTCCGGCATCGATCTGACGCGTCGTCTGCATCAGCAGCAGGCGTGGGGACTGACTGTGCCGCTGATCACCAAATCGGACGGCACCAAATTTGGTAAAACCGAAGGTGGCGCGGTATGGCTGGATGCGAAGAAAACCAGTCCGTACAAGTTCTACCAGTTCTGGATCAACACCGCCGACGCGGACGTCTATCGCTTCCTGAAGTTCTTCACCTTCATGAGCATTGAGGAGATCAATGCGCTGGAAGAAGAAGACAAAAACAGTGGCAAAGCGCCGCGCGCGCAGTATGTGCTGGCAGAGCAGGTGACGCGTCTGGTGCACGGCGAAAGCGGTCTGAGCGCGGCGAAGCGCATCACCGACAGCCTGTTCTCCGGCAGCCTGAGCGACATGACCGAAGCGGACTTTGAGCAGCTGGCACAGGATGGCATGCCGACCATTAGCCTGAATGCGGACGACGATCTGCAACAGGCGCTGGTGGCGGCGGAACTGGTGCCGTCACGCGGCCAGGCGCGCACCATGATTGGCTCCAACGCGGTGTCTGTCAACGGTGAGAAACAGTCTGATGCCGAGTATCGTTTCAGCGACAGCGACAAACTGTTTGGTCGTTACACGCTGCTGCGTCGCGGCAAAAAACACTACTGCCTGATTAGCTGGCAGTAAGGTGCAAGGGCCGGTCTCCGGCCCTTTTTTATGGCAAGCAGTACAGGGCAATAATGAAAAATATCCTCGCAATCCAGTCTCACGTGGTTTATGGCCACGCCGGTAACAGCGCGGCCGAATTCCCGATGCGACGCATGGGCGCCAACGTCTGGCCGTTAAACACCGTGCAGTTTTCCAATCACACCCAGTATGGTCACTGGACCGGCACCGTGATGCCCGCCACCCATCTGACCGATATCGTCAGCGGGATCGCCGCCATCGATCGTCTGAAAACCTGCGATGCGGTGCTGAGCGGCTATCTCGGCTCGGCGGAGCAGGGCGAACAGATCCTGGAAATCGTGCGTATGGTGAAGGCGGCGAATCCTGACGCCTGGTATTTCTGTGACCCGGTGATGGGCCATCCGGAAAAAGGCTGCATCGTTGCGCCCGGCGTGGCGGAGTTTCATTGCAAGCAGGCGATGCCGGCAAGCGATCTTATCGCGCCGAACCTGCTGGAGCTGGAGATGCTCAGTGGCCAGACGGTCGCAAACGTGGAGCAGGCGGTGGTAGCCGCTCGCGCATTGATTGCGCAGGGGCCGCGCGTGGTGCTGGTGAAACATCTGGCGCGCGCCGGACGCCGTAGCGATCGCTTTGAAATGCTGCTGGTCACCGCCGATCAGTGCTGGCACATCAGCCGTCCGCTGGTGGATTTTGGTGTGCGTCAGCCGGTGGGGGTTGGCGATCTGACCAGTGGCCTGCTGCTGGTTGACCTGCTGCACGGCAAATCGCTGCAGGATGCGCTGGAACATGTCACGGCGGCAGTATATGAAGTGATGCTGAAAACCCACGAGATGGGCGAGTATGAACTGCAACTGGTGGCGGCGCAGGATGCGATTGCGCAACCCACGCAGCACTTTGCGGCAGAACAGCTATAATCGCTGCTAATCAACAGGCCGGCCAGCACGCCGGCCTGTGGCGTCAGACCAGACCTTCAGCCTTCAGTGCGGCCTGAACCGCCGGCCGCGCGGCCACCCGCGCAAACCATGCCTCCAGCGCGCTCAAACCTTCCAGATTCAGTTTGATGGCTTTTGCCCAGCGCGTAACCACAAACAGATAGACATCGGCGACGGTGAAGCGTAACCCCATCAGCCACTGTTTATCCTGCAGCGCGTCGTTAACGCGCTGAAATTTCTGCTCCAGCTGTGCACGCACTATAGCTTTGTACTCTTCCGGCGTATCCGGACGGAACAGCGGGGAAAAGGTTTTGTGCAATTCGCTGCTGATGTAGCTCAGCCACTCCAGCGTGTGGTAGCGCGTCAGGCTGCCGGTCGGTGCCAGCAGGTTGCGATCCGGCTTGAGATCCGCCAGATACTGCACAATCGCCACGCCTTCCGTCAGTATGCTGCCGTCATCAAACTGCAGCGCGGGAACCTGTCCTTTGGGGTTTATCTGCCAGTAATCTTCTCCGCGCTCGGTGACTTTCTTCTGCAGATCGACATTGACCTGCGTAAAATCCAGCCCGCATTCGCGCGCAACGATATGCGGCGAGAGCGAACAGGCACCGGGCTTACAATAGAGTTTCATCATGGCCTCTCCTGATGAGTTGTTGTGATGTCAGCAGCATAAAACTGCCAGAAATTTTTACCAGTGACAGCGATCAGGAATTGCGGGCGGGCGCGGGAAATTCAGCGGCCGCCTGCAGTCGCGGCGGCAGTGCCGTGAGCGCGAAATCCCAGAAACAGCGTACCTTGGGCGCCATGTTTTTCACCCGCTGCGCCACCAGATGCACCGGCAGCGGTGCCGGCTCCCACTCGCTCAGCAGGCGGATCAGCGTGCCAGCCTGCAGTTCATCTATCACCTGATAAGACAACAGACGGCCAATGCCCTGGCCACTGCGCAATGCATCCAGCTGGCTGGCGATATCATTGACGCGCAGGCGTGGGGTGATGCGCACACGCAGGTCGTGCGCGAAGCGCCACTCACGGGTATGGCGCACGCCTGCCACCAGCGCATGCATGCTGAGCTCAGCCGGATGGGCTGGGATTCCGGCCTGGCGAAGGTAGTCCGGGCTGGCGACCAGCATCGAGCGTACGCTGCCGACGTTGCGCGCCACCATCGACGAATCCTGCAGCTCGCCAATGCGCACCGCAATATCCAGCCCGTTTTCAATCAGGTCCTGATAGCTGTCGCTAAGAATCAGTTCGATTTGCATTTCCGGATGCTGTTGCAGAAAGGCATTGACCAGCGGCATCACGTGGCGACGGCCACACATCACCGGGGCGGTGATGCGCAGCAGGCCGTGCAGTCCGCTGTGGTGGGCGCTGTCGAGCGCGCTCTGGTAATCGTTAAGCAAGCGCTGCGCCTGCTCAAACAGCTGCCAGCCGCTCTCGGTTGGAGCCAGCTGGCGCGTGGTGCGTTCAATCAGGGTGGTGCCAAAACGTGCTTCCAGCGCATTCAGCGTGCGGGTAATGACCGGCGGCGAACGCTGCAATACGCGCGCCGCGCCAGCCAGGCTGCCCTGCTGAATCACCGCAACAAACACCTGCAGCTCGTCAAATCTGTCCATGAGCCATTCCCGATCTCAGCCGTGCAAGGCGAGCATAAAAAGCGTGTTGCTTAAACTACAGCGGAAAGCGGGGGTTGTGAAGGGGGATAAAAAAAGCCGGGCTTAGCCCGGCTCAGAAACGATTACTGGTTAGCGCTGGCGCGCTTCAGTTCTGCCTGCGCGTCATCCTGCGTCATGCGGTTGAGCAGCGGGGCGGTAATCAGCATCAGCAGGGCGATTACGCCAGTGGCGATACCAATCTGCTGGAACACCTGGCTATACACGGCCAGTGAGGCGTGAGGATCGGTGACGTTTTCCGGCACCGCCATCAGGTTCGCTACCTTACCGGCAATCATCGCGGCGCCAGCGGTGGTGAGGAACCAGGAGCCCATAATAAAGCCCATCAGACGCTGCGGCACCAGCTGCGCCACCATCGCCAGGCCGAGACCAGAGATCATCAGCTCACCGATACTTTGCAGCGCATAGCTCAGAATCAGCCAGTTCACCGAAACGATACCTGCCTGGTTCGCGAATTTCGCGCCAAACGGCAGCACCAGGAACGCTGCAGAGCACAGCACCATGCCAATGGCAAACTTGTGCGGCATCGGCAGCTTATCGCCAAGCTTGTTATAGACTGCCGCCAGAATCGGGCTGGCCACCATGATCCAGAATGGATTGAGCGCCTGGAACTGTTCCGGCTCAAAGGTAATACCGAGAATCGCGTGCTCGACGTTACGGATGGCGAAGAAGTTCAGCGAGGTTGGCATCTGCATATACAGCACGAAGAACACAATAGCTTCGACCATCAGCAGGAATGCAACGATCATTTTGCGGCGTGCCGCACCGTGCAGCGCAAAGGCTTCTTTGGCAAACACCAGCACGATACCGATCGCGATCACGCCCAGCGTCATGCGGGCAATGCTCTGATGATGCAGCAGCCAGGTGGCCAGCGCGATCAGCGCAACCACGCCGACAAGGGTCATCAGCAGCTTACCGACCTGCAGCGGCGCAAAGTCTGGTTTGGAGCCATAATTCTTCACCAGACGCTGGCAGAACAGGAAGTTCAGCAGGGTGATCACCAGGCCCACCACCGACAGCGAAAACGCCGCGCCCCAGCCATATTTGGCCGCCAGCCACGGAGTCAGCATCATGGAGAACAGCGAACCGATGTTGATCGACATGTAGAACATGGTGAAGGCACCGTCGATGCGCGGATCGTCTTTCTCGTAGCAGGTCGACAGCAGTGAAGAAGGGTTAGCCTTGAACAGCCCGCTACCCACGGCGATGGTCGCCATGCCCACATACACCATGGTGGTGTCATGACCGGAGAAGGCAATCATCGCATAGCCCAGCGCCAGCACAATGACGCCGAGAATAATCACGCGTTTGGTGCCGAGCACTTTGTCGCCCAGCCAGCCGCCAATGGCAACCAGGCCGTAAACCAGTGCGCTGAACGAGGTGAACAGGGTGATGGAGTCCGCTTCGGACATCCCCAGCTGTTTCACCAGATAGACCGCCATGATGGCTTGCAGACCGTAGTAGCCAAAACGCTCCCACAGTTCGATGGAGAAGATCAAATAGAACGCTTTCGGCTGACGGAAGGCGTTAAGGCTTACCGCCTCATCAGTGTGTTTGTTTGCAGTTGACACGTATACCTCAGTTTATACATCGCCTGTTTTACAACAGGAATTAAGTCTGCGTCGGGCTGGGTAATCCCGCGCAACATTGTTATTAGAAAGGAAAAACGGCGCCTAATTTGGCTGAATCAGGCCAACAGGGCAAGCATTTTCTGCACGCTGAAATACTTGTTACAGGCAGGGTTATAACCAGGATAATAACTTGTAAATCAGTGTTAAATATCACTGCGTGACATTATAGCAGGATAATTGTTCTTGTTGCAGATCGGTTGATGGATTTTCCTGAGATAAACTGCTTTTCCTGCTCCGGGCAGGACATAATATTATCCAGCCCATTAAGCTGGATGATTCCCCTGATTTTTGCCGAAGAAGTAAGCGCAATTGTCTGATTGTTGAGCACAATACGCAGCTGACGGTTCGCCGCAGGCTAATTTGTTGATCCTGCGCACAAAATTATCAATTAATTAGAAATGTAAAAAAAGAAAACGATTGCCGCTCTCCCGTTTGCCGACAATTTCACCACTTAATCGCGGCTTTCATTGTATAAGCTCTGCAACGCCCCCGGCGGCAGCGACCTGTTGCGCCAGGCAGGGGGAGGATGGATAGCCGATCGCCAGCCCTTCGACAGCCTGAAGAAATTGCTGTAACCTCGTTTTTTCCCTGCAAGGAACTCATCATGAAGCAGTCCGTTCGTGTCGCTCTCGTGGGCGATTACCGTGCCAGTGCCGTCGCGCATCAGGCCATTCCTCCTGCCATTCAGCTTGCCGCCGCCACACTCTCCCTTGACGTAACCGCCGATTGGATCGCCACGCCGGAAATCGATCTGCCGCGTCTGCACGACTATGATGCCGTCTGGGTAGTGCCTGGCAGTCCCTTCCTGAATGATGCCGGCGTGTTCGACGTCATTCGCTGGGCGCGCGAAAGCGGTAAACCCTTTTTAGGCTCGTGCGCCGGCTTTCAGTATGCGGTAGTGGAGTATGCGCGCAACGTGCTGGGCTGGGAGGATGCTGGCCATGCCGAGACCGACCCTGACGCGCGCTGGGTGATTGCGCCGCTGGCCTGCTCGCTGGTGGAACAGCGCGGTGAGGTGACGTTTGAGCCGGGTTCGCGTATTGCTCAGGCCTACGGCGCGCTGCAGAGTAACGAAGGCTATCACTGCAACTTTGGCGTTAACGCTGAGTTCAGCGAGGCGCTGGCCACGCGCAATCTGCGCATTACCTCATGGGATTTGCAGGGGGATGTGCGCGGGGTAGAGCTGACCGATCATCCGTTCTTTGTCGCCACGCTGTTCCAGTCTGAACGTGCTGCGCTTCAGAACCGGCTGTCGCCGCTGGTGGTGGCGTGGCTGCAGGCGGCGCGATAACGATTATTGCTGAGAGTACGGCGCGCGATGTCGCGCCGTTGTTAGCCCGCAGTCAGTCGGTCTTTTCCGCAAATTCACACAAATCTTCAATCAGGCAGGAGCCGCAGCGCGGTTTACGCGCCACGCAGGTGTAGCGACCGTGCAGAATCAGCCAGTGATGGCAGTCAACCTTAAAGTCGGCCGGCACCACCTTGAGCAGCTTCTGCTCCACTTCCTCAACGTTTTTACCCGGCGCAAAGCGGGTGCGATTGCTGACGCGGAAAATGTGGGTATCCACGGCAATGGTGGGCCAGCCAAAGGCGGTATTGAGCACCACGTTGGCGGTTTTACGCCCGACGCCGGGCAGGGCTTCCAGTGCCGCGCGGTCTTCCGGCACCACACCGCCGTGCTGCTCCAGCAGAATGCGGCAGGTTTTGATGACGTTTTCCGCTTTGCTGTTAAACAGGCCAATGGTCTTGATGTACTCTTTAACGCCTTCCACGCCGAGCGCCAGCATTGCCGCTGGCGTATTGGCCACCGGATAGAGTCGGGCGGTGGCTTTGTTGACGCTGACATCGGTTGCCTGTGCCGACAGCAGCACAGCGATCAGCAGCTCAAACGGTGAGCTGAAATTCAGTTCGGTGGTCGGATGGGGATTGGCGTCACGCAGCCGCGTGAGGATCTGCAGGCGTTTATCCTTATTCACACAGCCTTCCCGGTTTCGCCCTGCGGCGCGGCAGCAGCAGCCTCCAGCTGACGTGCGGCGCGCTGCTTCATTTTCTGATCGATCAGGTATTTGCCGGCCAGCAGCATACCGAGGCCGATAAACGCACCCGGCGGCAGCATCGCCAGCAGCATCGGTGAATCAAAATGCACCACTTCAATGCGCAGCGCTTTAGCCCATGGCCCCAGCAGCTGGTCAGCGCCGTTGAACAGCGTGCCGTTACCAATCAGTTCACGAATCGAACCCAGCGTCACCATTGCGCAGGTAGCGCCCATGCCGATGGCAAAGCCATCCAGCGCGGAGAGGGGAATGCTGCTTTTCGATGCCACCGCTTCCGCACGTCCCACCACAATGCAGTTGGTGACGATCAGCGGGATAAAGATGCCCAGCGACTGATACAGGCCATAGGCATAGGCGTTGATCAGCATCTGCACGCAGCTCACCACCGAGGCGATGATCATCACGTAGATCGGAATACGAATTTCACCCGGCACCCAGCGGCGCGAAGCGGAAATCGCACTGTTGGTGATGGTCAGTACCAGCGTGGTTGCCAGTCCAAGGCCCAGTGCGTTAGTGGCGGTTGAGGTCACCGCCAGCAGCGGACAGAGCCCCAGCAGCTGCACCAGCGCCGAGTTATTCTTCCACAGTCCGCCAATCAGTAAATTTTTCGCTTCACTCATGGTGCATCTCCACATTCAGGCAGCGAAGCGAGCTTCGCTGGCAGCGTTTCAATCAGCAGCGCCGTGCGTTTGGTGGCGTTGACCACCGCGCGCGGCGTGATGGTCGCGCCGGTAAACTGGTCAAATTCGCCACCGTCTTTTTTCACCGCAAAGGCTTTATCGTCGGCACCGTGCACCACTTTGCCGTTAAAACTGTTGATCCAGTCGGAAATTCGCAGCTCAATTTTATCACCCAGACCCGGCGTCTCATGATGTTCAATTACGCGTACGCCCAGCACTTTGCCATGGAAATCAGCGCCGACCAGCATCTGTATTGCGCCAGAATAGCCGTCGGGGGCAGTGGTCTCAAGTGCGGCGGCCACCGGTTGATCTCCTTTGCGCGCCACATACAGATGATGCGGTTTGTCGTTGCCGAGCGCGCGGGCATCGGTCACCAGCAGACACTCCTGCTGAATATTGTTGTCGTACAAATCGGTGGGCACCACCTGGTCGAGCAGGTTTTTCTGCTGCAGCGCGGTCTGGTGATCGACCGTCGGTTTGGTGACATAGTTGACCACCGCCGTCACGCCGGTGGTGATCACGGCAAACATGCCCAGCGTGAACGCGTTTTTACGAATGGTTTCGATCATCATCAATCCCTGCGATGTCCATACACGCGCGGCTGCGTGTAGTAGTCAATCAGCGGCACGCAGATGTTAGCGAGCAGCACCGCGAAGGCGACGCCATCCGGATAGCCACCGAAGCTGCGAATCAGCCACACCAGCAGGCCAATCAGCGCACCGTAAATCAGCCGGCCACGGTTGGTGGTGGACGCGGTGACCGGATCGGTGGCAATAAAGAACGCACCGAGCATGGTCGCCCCGGAGAACAGATGCACCAGCGGCGAGTTCAGCGACTGCGGCGCGAACAGCCAGCCGAGCGTGGCGCACAGCGCCAGCGACAGCAGGAAGCTGAACGGGATATGCCAGCGGATGGCGTTCTTCGCCAGCAGCAGCATGCCGCCGAGCAGATAGCCGAGATTGACCCACTGCCAGCCGAGGCCGGCCAGTACGCCGCCATAAATCGGCTGGGCCAGCAGCTGTTCGGCGCTGTGCCCGGCGCGCAGGCCGGTTTTAAAGGTATCCAGCGGCGTAGCCTGGCTCACGCCATCCACACCCAGCTGCAACTGCTGCATGGTGTCACCGGCCAGCGTGTGGCCGGTAAAAATCATACTGAGTGAGTCCATCAGGCCAGGTTTAATCGCCTGCAGTACGTCCGGCGGCAGCCAGCTGGTCATCTGCACCGGGAAGGAGATCAGCAGTACCACATAACCGACCATGGCCGGATTGAACGGGTTCTGGCCGAGGCCGCCGTACAGTTGCTTGGCGATAACCACGGCAAATACGGTACCGAGCACCACCAGCCACCACGGCGCCAGCGGCGGCAGGCTGATGCCCAGCAGCAGCGCCGTCAGCAGGGCAGAGTTATCTGCCAGCGTCGGCACTACCGGCGCGTGACGCAGGCGCAGAATCACGCCCTCGGTGATCCATGCGGTAGCGATTGCCAGCAGCACCTGAATCAGGAAACCGATGCCAAAGAAATACCATTGTGCCGCCATACCGGGCAGCGCGGCCAGCACCACCAGCAGCATGATGTTGCCGGTGCTGCGGCGGTTATGGGTATAAGGCGAACTTGCAATACGAAAAGCCATTTAGTCCTCAGTCGTCGAAGGCTGCTGCTGCGCTTTACGCGCTTTGGCACGGGCGACCGCTGCGGCAATCGCCGCTTTGCGTGGGTCGGCGGAGTCAGGAGAGGCAGCAGCCTCCACTTCAGGGGATGCGGCGGGCGCGTCGGCTGTCTGCTGCGCTGCGGCCGCGGCTTTCTTCGCTTTGGCACGGGCGATAGCGGCTTCGACTGCGGCTTTGCGCGGATCGACCTCAGCTGCGGGTGTTTCCGCTGCTGGCTCAGCATCAGCCGGCGTCTGCGCGGCCGCGGCTTTCTTCGCTTTGGCACGCGCAATAGCCGCCTCGACTGCGGCTTTGCGCGGATCGACCTCAGCCGCTGGCGTTTCCGCTGCCGGCTCAGCATCAGCCGGCGTCTGCGCGGCCGCAGCTTTCTTCGCTTTGGCACGCGCAATAGCCGCTTCGACTGCGGCTTTGCGCGGATCGACCTCAGCCGCTGGCGTTTCCGCTGCCGGCTCAGCGTCGGCCGGCGTCTGCGCCGCCGCCGCTTTCTTCGCTTTGGCGCGCGCAATAGCCGCCTCGACCGCCGCTTTGCGCGGATCGCTTTCTGCGGTCGTGGTGTCAGCGGCTGGCCGTGCCGGCGCGGCCACTTTTTTCGCTTTAGCACGCGCAATGGCGGCTTCCACGGCGGCCTTGCGCGGGTCAATGGCCTGGCGGCTTAGCGGTTCGGTTTCAGCCTGCTTCTCGGCCTGCTGCGCCAGCGCCTGCGCATGGCGCGCTTCGCGTTCGGCCGCTTCCTGTTCCGGCGTTTTCGCCTGACGCGCTTTCACGCGCCCGGTTGCCGCTTCCAGCTCGGCTTTATCGCTGCGCGCAACCCGCTGTTTGGCCTGCTCGTGGCGCGCTTCCCGCGCCAGTTTTTCCCGCTCAAGGCGTGCCTGACGCGCTTCAAACCGTGCTTTGGCTTCGGCGGTGCGTTTGGCCTCCAGATCGATGGCGCGCAGTTCGGCTTTTTCCTGACGGTAATACTGCACCAGCGGAATATTGCTGGGACAGACATACGCACAGGCACCGCACTCAATGCAGTCATCAATGTGATGGGCGCGCGCTTTGTCATGATCGCCACCCTGACTGTACCAGTACAGCTGCTGCGGCAGCAGTTTTGCCGGGCAGGCGTCAGCGCAGGCGCTGCAGCGGATGCAGGACTGTTCTTCCTGTGGTTGCCCCATCTCGCTGGCCGACGGTGCCAGAATACAGTTGGTGATCTTCACCACCGGCACGTTGAGGGACGGCAGGGTAAAGCCCATCAGCGGCCCGCCCATGATCACCATCTGGCGCGCACCCGGCGTGAAACCGACCTGTTGCAACAGATGGCTTACCGGGGTACCAAGACGGCCCCAGACATTACGCGGCCGGGCAATGGCCTCGCCGGTCAGCGTCACCACGCGTTCCGTAATCGGTTCGCCATCGACAATGGCGCGCTTCACCGCCCAGGCGGTGCCGACGTTCTGCATCAGCACGCCAATGTCGGTGGAGCGTCCGCCGTGCGGCACTTCCCGCCCGGTGAGAATTTTGGTCAGCTGTTTGGCGCCGCCGGAAGGGTACTTGGTTGGGATCACCCGCAGCTGCAGCTCGCGGTCACCGGCCAGCGCCTGTTTCAGCGCGGCAATCGCCTCCGGCTTATTGTCTTCAATGCCAATCAGCACGCGCTCCGCCTGCAGCACCCAGGCGAGGATGCGGCAGCCCTCCAGCACTTCCGCCGCACAATCCTGCATCAGGCGATCGTCCGCCGTGATGTAAGGTTCGCACTCGGCGGCGTTGATGATCAGCGTGTTGACGCCGCGCAGTCCGCCGCGCAGTTTGGTGGCGGTCGGGAAGCCCGCGCCGCCGAGGCCTGCAATACCGGCATCGTGGATGCGTTTCACCACCGCATCCCGGCCCAGCGCGCGATAGTCAGGCTGCGGATCGAGCGGCATCCAGCGATCTTCGCCATCGGCGCGCAGGAAAACGCACAGCTCGGACAGGCCGGAAGGGTGCGCCGTCATGTGTGGCGCGATGGCTTCAATGGTGCCGGAAGTGGGCGCGTGCACCGGCAGCATCCGGCCGCTGCCAAAGGTCAGCGGCTGGCCGCGCAGCACCTTATCGCCCGGCGCGACACAGATTTCGCCTTCGTGGCCGATATGCTGTTTCAACGGAATAATGAACTGTTCAGGCAACGGGAGCTGGCTGAGCGGCGTGCCGCTGGACTGGGTTTTCATTTCCGGCGGGTGAATGCCACCTTCGAAATCCCACAGCTTCTCTTTGCGCAGCAGCGATAACAGATTAAGCATGATGTTCTACCGGGATCACCCGTACAGGTATGGTGTCGAGATCCCACTTCCAGTTGGCCGTGGTGGTGGCAACCGGGCGCATCTCAATACAGTCGGTGGGACAGGGCGCGACGCACAGGTCGCAGCCGGTGCAGACATCGCTCAGCACGGTGTGCATGGCGCGCGTCGCACCGACGATGGCGTCAACCGGACAGGCCTGAATACATTTGGTGCAGCCAATGCAGTTGGCTTCGTCAATCCACGCCACGGTGCGAACCGGCGTCAGCACCTCCGCGCCGCCGTCCAGCGGCTGCGGTTCAACGTTGAGCAGTTCGGCCAGCTTCAGCATGGTCTGTTCGCCGCCCGGCGCACATTTATTAATGGCTTCACCGTTATTGCCCACCGCATCGGCGTACGGACGGCAGCCGGGATAGCCACACTGGCCGCACTGGCTCTGCGGCAGAATCGCATCGATCTGCTCAACAATCGGGTCTTCTTCTACTTCAAAGCGGCGCGAGGCGTAGCCCAGCAGGGCACCAAACACCAGTGCCAGCGCCGCCAGAACAGCAATAGCAATCCAAATCGCGGTCATATCAGAATTTCACCAGACCGGTAAAGCCCATGAACGCCAGCGCCATCAGGCCAGCGGTGATCAGGGCAATGGAGTTTCCTTTGAACGGTGCCGGCACGTTGGCCAGCACCAGACGTTCACGCATGCCAGCGAACAGCACCATCACCAGCGAAAAGCCGAGTGACGCACTGAAGCCGTACAGCGCCGCCTGCAGGAACGTGTGGTTGAGGTTGACGCTCAGCAGCGGCACGCCCAGCACCGCGCAGTTGGTGGTGATCAGCGGCAAAAAGATACCGAGCAGGCGATACAGCGACGGGCTGGTTTTACGCACCACCATTTCGGTGAACTGCACTACTACCGCAATCACCAGGATATAGGCCATGGTACGCAGGTACACCAGATCGAGCGGCAGCAGAATCAGGTGATTCACCAGCCAGGCGCAAATCGACGCCAGCGTAATGACGAACGTGGTGGCAAGTCCCATGCCAATGGCCGTTTCCAGTTTTTTTGACACGCCCATAAAAGGGCAAAGGCCGAGGAATTTGACCAACACGAAGTTGTTCACCAGCACTGTGCCAATAAAGAGCAGTAAGTAATCGGTCATTTTTTAACCTGGGAAGCCGAAAGGCGTTTATTATCCGGAATTGAGAGGTGCATCTCAACCTTTGCGCGATTCGTGCGCTGGCTGAGAGCACTCAGAATTAAATTCCTGACGAAAAGAGCGTCATCAGGGCTGAATAAAGGTCTGTTTGACCCGCTGTGAGCGTTTGAAGTAGGGCACAAAGACCGCCGCCGAGAGCAGGGCCAGCAGCAGTGTCTGGATCGCTTTCCCATCAGCCACCGGCGTAAAAGCGAAGGTTTTCAGCGCCAGCAATACGGTCATCAGCAGCCAGAGAATGTAGTGACGTGGCAGACGGCGCGAGCGCTGACAAAAGATCCAGCACACCCAGATGCTGTACAGCCACACCGCGGCGGCGGTGAGTAAGGACACCAGCCACTGCGTCATTAAAATACTGGCGTGAGAAAACAGCGTGGTGCGCAGTTCCGTGTCAAACAGCGGCCGCAGATAGAGCGCCACCACCAGCGCGCTGGTCAGCATCGTCATAATCAGCCAGGCAAGCGGCAGCAGCAGCCAGCCGGCAATACGCGGCGGGTTTACCGATTCGGACATGTTGTTCATCCTGATGTAAGAAAAAAGACGAGGCAGAGCGTACCATGTCCAAACGGGTCACGCCCGATTCGGACAGCGCACCAGGGGCAGAAACAGAGATAAGCGCGCTTTACACCACGTAGCGCCAGACGGATTTCGGCACACAGCCGAGGTCATACAGACGGCCACCTGAGGCGAGTTCAGCACGGCGGTGATCGGCGGCGCGGTACATATTAATGATCTCGTTATCATCAGTGAGCGAATAATTGAGGTGATCGTAGAGTTTTTCCAGACTCTCAAGATTATTCACTTTACGAAATTTCAGCAGGTAATCGAGCGCAGTCATGATTGCCATAAAAGATAGAGAACGGGGAAGTGCTCAAGTATAGGGAGCACGCGGCCAGAGTCCAGACACCGCGGTTAAAAAAATTCAAAATTCAGACAACGTGCGCTAATTCGCTCATCAAATGGGACTTTTTTACGCTTTTATCTTTTTTAACGCGCATTTTCCTGCGCGTCAGGCGCGTTTTTGGCCCCGTTAACCGGGGGCTGGTGAGAAAATTTAACAGCTGCCTTAAACGGTATTCCAGACGCTATTTTTCGCACTTTTGTTGCGCTTATTTTGAAACGCAGCAGGCGCGAAAAAGCGATTTATCTGTAACGGGTGACGCACAAGGGTGCAGCTGTGATGAAACGTCAAATCGCAAGTGTGCGAATTATCACAAAACAGAACATTGCCTGCCGCCCGCATGAATAACCATTCTTTACGTGTCCGTTGTAATCGTTTCCAGTGCCTGCGGTCATAACCGCTTCTGTTTATTACAGTTATTTAACCTCCGCTGACATAAAGTTCAGGCGTTTTGTCCATAAGCTGAGTCAGCTGCCTGACACGCTGATACGCGTAACCCCTTTAATTCATTCTGTTTTGTGAGGTGTGTCGCGCTTGTTTTAGCGCAATTGCGCCAGGCTTGAAGCGCGTTTGTACCCCTACAGCACACTCCCTTCAGAGGAATGAAAATTATGTGGAAACGTTTACTCTTGACCACCATGGTCAGCGCCGCACTCAGCACATCGGTTCTGGCTGCCGACATGACGGTGGGCTTCTCACAGGTCGGTTCTGAATCCGGCTGGCGTTCAGCCGAAACCAACGTGGCAAAAAGTGAGGCGCAAAAGCGCGGTATCACCCTGAAAATTGCCGATGGTCAGCAGAAGCAGGAGAACCAGATCAAAGCGGTGCGCTCGTTCATCGCTCAGGGCGTTGATGCCATCTTTATCGCGCCAGTGGTACAGACTGGCTGGGAACCGGTGCTGGAAGAGGCCAAAGACGCCAAAATTCCGGTGTTCCTGCTGGACCGCGCCATCGTGGTGAAAGATAAATCGCTGTACATGGCGGTGGTGACGGCCGACAACGTGCTGGAAGGCAAACTGATTGGTGACTGGCTGGTGAAAACCGTCGGTGACAAGCAGTGTAACGTGGTGGAACTGCAGGGTACCGTTGGTGCCAGCGTAGCGATCGACCGTAAGAAAGGCTTTGCCGAAGCCATCGCCGGCCACAACAACATCAAAGTGATTCGCTCGCAGTCCGGTGACTTTACCCGCAGTAAGGGTAAAGAGGTGATGGAGAGCTTCATCAAAGCCGAGAACAACGGCAAAAACATCTGCATGGTGTATGCGCATAACGATGACATGGCGATCGGCGCCATCCAGGCAATTAAAGAAGCCGGCCTGAAACCGGGCAAAGATATTCTCACCGGTTCGATTGATGGCGTGCCGGATATCTATAAAGCGATGCTGGCCGGCGAGGCCAACGCTAACGTTGAGCTGACGCCGGACATGGCTGGCCCGGCGTTTGACGCGCTGGAGAAATTCAAAAAAGACGGCACGCTGCCGCCGAAAATCATCAAAACCGAATCAAAACTGTTCTTACCGGCTGACGCTCAGGCGGAGCTGGATAAGAAAAAGGGCATGGGTTACTGATCCCCGCAACCGCCCTTCGGGGCGGTTTTTATGACGTAAGCGAGGCAGAATCTGATGAGCAGCTACGATGAAACACCCCTGCTGAGCCTCAACGGCATCAGCAAAGGCTTTCCCGGCGTCAAAGCGCTGGATAACGTGTCGTTCAGTATCCGCAAGGGCGAAATTATGGCGCTGCTGGGTGAGAACGGCGCGGGGAAATCGACCCTGATTAAAGTGCTGACCGGCGTCTACACGCGGGATGCCGGCACCATTACCCTCAACGGCGCGGTAATTGCGCCGCACAGTACCGCCGATGCGCAGCAGATGGGCATTGGCACCGTTTATCAGGAAGTGAATCTGCTGCCGAATATGTCGGTGGCGGATAACCTCTACATTGGCCGCGAGCCGCGCCGCTTCGGCATGATCGATCGCAAGCGCATGGTGCGCGACGCCGATGCGCTGATGCGCAACTACGGCTTCGCGCTGGATGTGACGCGTCCGCTCGGCCACTACTCGGTGGCGATGCAGCAGATCATTGCGATCTGCCGCGCAGTCGATCTCTCCGCGCAGGTACTGATTCTGGATGAACCAACTGCCAGCCTTGATGCCAGCGAAGTGGAGATGCTGTTTACCCTGATGGCGCAGCTGAAAGCCAAAGGCATGAGTCTGATTTTCGTCACCCACTTTCTCGACCAGGTGTACCGTATTACCGACCGGATTACCGTACTGCGCAACGGCCAGTTTATCGCCACGCGGGACACCGCCTCGCTGCCGCAGATTGAGCTGATCAAGCTGATGCTGGGGCGAGAGCTGCTGGAAACCGCACTGCAGCGCCAGGGCAGCACGTTACGCAGCAATCAGCCGGTGGTGTCGTTTGAGGATTACGGCAAGAAAGGCACCATTGAACCGTTTAGCCTGCAGGTACGGCCGGGCGAAGTGGTGGGGCTGGCCGGGCTGCTCGGCTCCGGGCGCACCGAGACCGCCGAGGTGCTGTTTGGTATCCGCCGTGCCGATCGTGGTACCGCCACCATCAAAGGCAAAGTGCAGCACATCCGCACGCCGGCCAAAGCCTCGCGTCTCGGCATGGGCTTCTGCCCGGAAGATCGTAAAACTGACGGCATCATCGGCGCAGCTTCGGTGCGGGAAAACATCATTCTGGCGCTGCAGGCGCAGCGTGGCTGGCTGCGGCCGATCAAACGCCGTGAGCAGCAGGCGATAGCCGAGCGTTTTATCAAGAGCCTGGGGATTCGCACACCGCACGCCGACCAGCCGGTGGAGCTGCTGTCGGGTGGCAACCAGCAGAAGGTGCTGCTGTCACGCTGGCTGGTGACTAAACCACAGTTTCTGATTCTGGATGAGCCGACGCGCGGTATCGACGTGGGCGCCCACGCCGAGATCATTCGGCTGATAGAATCCCTGTGCGCCGACGGACTGGCGCTGCTGGTCATCTCCTCTGAACTGGAAGAGCTGGTGGGCTATGCCGATCGCGTGCTGATCATGCGCGATCTGAAGCAGGTCGCCGAAATTCCGCTGGAGCAACTGTCGGTGGCGTCGATTGTCAACGCCATCGCGGACGGAGGAGCACAACATGCTTGAATCGCCTATGACACACGAAAAACCGGAACGGCGGAAGCCGAAGCTGCCGCCGGGCATGCCGCAGATCGTCGCGCTGATTCTGGTGCTGCTGATCGACAGCCTGGTGGCGAATAACTTTTTTGCTATTCACATTCAGGATGGCCGGCTGTTCGGCAGCCCGATTGATATTCTCAACCGCGCCGCACCGGTGGCGCTGCTGGCGATTGGTATGACGCTGGTGATCGCCACCGGCGGGATCGATTTGTCGGTGGGTGCGGTAATGGCGATTGCCGGCGCGACGGCGGCGACGCTGACGGTGGCGGGGCACAGCCTGAGTTTTATTATTCTGGCCACGCTCGGCACCGGGCTGCTGTGCGGCCTGTGGAACGGCGTGCTGGTGGCCCTGCTGAAGATTCAGCCGTTTGTCGCCACGCTGATTCTGATGGTGGCCGGGCGCGGCATCGCGCAGCTGATCACCCAGGGACAGATCGTCACCTTTAACAGTGACAGCCTCGCGTGGTTTGGCAGCGGTTCGCTGTGGCTGCTGCCGGTACCGGTGTGGATTACCCTGCTGGTGGCGGTAGCGGTATGGCTGCTGACGCGCAAAACCGCGCTTGGCCTGTTCATCGAAGCGGTAGGCATCAACCTGCGTGCGGCGCGCAATGCCGGGGTGACCGGCTGGCTGGTGGTGATGTCCACCTACGCCATCAGCGGCGTGTGTGCGGCGGTAGCCGGGCTGATTGTCGCCGCCGATATTCGCGGTGCCGATGCCAATAATGCCGGGTTGTGGCTGGAGCTGGACGCCATTCTGGCGGTGGTGATTGGTGGCGCCTCGCTGATGGGCGGGCGTTTTAACCTGGTGCTGTCGCTGGTTGGCGCGCTGATAATCCAGTCAATGAATACCGGCATCCTGCTGTCAGGTTTTCCGCCGGAGCTGAACCAGGTGGTGAAAGCGGTGGTGGTGATGTGCGTACTGCTGCTGCAGTCGCCGCGCTTTATCGTCATGCTGAAGGGGAGACGTAAACCATGATCAAGCGTCATTTACCGTTAATGATTACCCTGCTGGTGTTTGTCGCGGGTTACCTGTTCTGCCTCAGCCAGTTTCCCGGCTTTGCCTCAACGCGGGTGATTTGCAACATCCTCACTGATAATGCGTTTCTCGGCATCATCGCCGTCGGCATGACGTTTGTGATTTTGTCCGGCGGCATCGATCTGTCCGTTGGCGCGGTGATCGCCTTCACCGGCGTGTTCCTGGCGCGCATCATCGGCGACTACCATGTCGATCCGCTGCTGGCCTTTGCATTGATTCTGGCGGCAGGCGCGCTGTTTGGTGCCATGATGGGCTGGCTGATTGATGCATTAAAAATCCCGGCCTTTATCATTACGCTCGCCGGGATGTTTTTCCTGCGCGGCTGCAGCTATCTGGTGTCGGAGAACTCGATTCCTATCGATCATCCGCTGTATACCACGCTGTCGAGCCTGGCGTGGAAAATTCCCGGCGGCGGACGTCTCAGCCTGCTGGCGGTGATTATGCTGGTGGTGGTGGCGGGGGGCATTCTGCTGGCGCACCGTACGCGCTTTGGTAATCAGGTGTACGCCATTGGCGGCAATCTGACGTCGGCTCAGCTGATGGGCGTGTCGACGCGCGCCACCACGATTAAGATTTATATGCTGTCGACCACGCTGGCGACGCTGGCAGGCATCGTATTTTCCATTTACACCTCGGCCGGCTACGCGCTGGCCGGGCTGGGCGTCGAGCTGGATGCCATTGCTTCGGTGGTGATTGGCGGTACGCTGCTGTCGGGGGGCGTCGGTACGGTGCTGGGCACGCTGTTTGGGGTGCTGATTCAGGGGTTGATTCAGACATGGATTAACTTCGATGGCACGCTGAGTTCGTGGTGGACCAAAATCGCCATCGGTATCCTGCTGTTTGCCTTTATTGCGCTGCAGCGTCTGCTGACGGTGATGTGGGACCGCCAGCAGAACGCGCCGGTTAAGCGTTTAACGTCTTAGTCGTGATCGCATGTGTATTAAGAGGTGCGCAAACTGGCGCACCTTTTTTTATGCTCTGATTCGTGGATGTTGGGTAGGATTGCTGTTAATTGGGTGCCCGGCCCCACAAAGGCCAGCCCGATCGCAAAGAAACCCCGCATCCATGCCGATCGGCCGCGCCATCCCTGGCGCGGACGCTTTGCTAATCGGGCTGGCCTTGATGGGACAGTTAAGTTGTTCATCGCTGTCATTTGTGCGCTGCGCAGCATTTAAATCTGACCACTCGCAGCACACGGATATGAGAAATAGAGGCGGGCAGTGGCGTAAAGCGTACGCTGCAGGGATGCGGCGGCCGGGGCGACAGGGAGGTATTCACGCCGGCTTTACATAACGCCTGCCTTTGTTGACTGGACCGCACGTTTTAAGCCAAAAAAAGCCGCGATACACTCGCGGCTTACTTCAACATCTCAGGCAATTAACGTTTCAGGCGGTAGTACGCGTCGTTCCAGCGCAGCGCATCTTTGAAGGCCGGCAGGCGCGTCTCGTCATCAATCACCAGCACTTCGATGCCGTGCAGTTCGCCGTACAGGTACATATCCTCAACATCCAGCGCCTGGCTGAACACCGTATGGTGTGCGCCGCCCGCCAGGATCCACGCTTCAGAAGCAGTGGCCAGCGACGGCTGTGCGCGCCACAGCGCGCGTGCCACCGGCAGCTTCGGCAGCGCGTGCGGCTGTTCAATGGTATCGACCACGTTGACCAGCAGACGGAAGCGGTCGCCCATGTCGATGACGCTGGCGTTCACCGCGCGACCCGCCGGCGTCGAGAAAATCAGACGCGCCGGATCGGCTTTACCGCCAATGCCGAGGAACTGCACATCAATCAGCGGCTTCTCCTCTTTGGCGATCGACGGGCACACTTCCAGCATGTGCGAGCCCAGTACCAGCTCGTTGCCCGGCGCGAAGTGGTAGGTGTAATCCTCCATAAACGAGGTGCCACCGGCGCGCGTGCCGGCCTGTACTTTCAGGATGTGCAGCAGCGCTGCGGTTTTCCAGTCGCCTTCACCGGCGAAACCGTAGCCCTGAGCCATCAGGCGCTGAACCGCCAGACCGGGCAGCTGGGTCATACCGTGCAGCGTCTGGAAATTGGTGGTAAAGGCTTTACAGCCTTCGCTATCGAGGAAGCGCTTCAGGCCCAGTTCGATGCGTGCGGCATCCAGCACATTCTGCCGCTTGTCGCCGTTTACTGACGCCGCCGCGCTGAACAGATACTGGCTCTCATATTCGTCGACCAGCGCGTTGACATCACCGTCGCTGACGCTGTTCACCACCTCAACCAGATCGCCGACGCCCCAGCCGTTAACCGCATAGCCAAACTGAATCTGCGCTGCCACTTTATCGCCTTCGGTGACCGCCACTTCGCGCATATTGTCACCGAAGCGCGCCACTTTCAGCTGCTGGCTGGCCTGCTTCGCCAGGGCGGCATTGATCCAGCGCGCGATACGCTGCTGGCTGGTTTTATCCTGCCAGTGACCGGTCACCACGCTGTGCTGCAGACCCATGCGCGCGCCAATGAAGCCGAACTCACGGCCGCCGTGCGCGGTCTGGTTCAGGTTCATGAAGTCCATGTCCATGCTGTCCCACGGAATTTCCGCATTGAACTGGGTGTGAAACTGCAGCAGCGGCTTATGCAAAATACTCAGTCCGCCAATCCACATTTTTGCCGGCGAAAAGGTATGCAGCCAGGTAATGATACCGACGCACTGGCTGTCGTGATTGGCCTCACGGCACAGCGCCAGCGCTTCATCCGGTGATTTCACCAGCGGCTTCAGCTCAAGAGGCACCGGCAGCGTACCGGCCTGGTTCAGGCCGTCCATCACCTGGCGCGCATGCTGCTCAACCTGGCGCAGGGTTTCCGCTCCGTAGAGATGCTGTGTACCAATCACAAACCAGACTTTCTGTTCCATTCATCGCTCCTTTACTTAGCGGATGCGGCGCGCGCGGCGTACTGCGGTTCAGCCGCCTGGCACCAGTGTTGATAACGTTGATAAAGCTGCTGATAAGTCGCCACGCGCGCGCTGTCCGGCTGCAGGGTGACGGCAATCGGACTGGCCATCACCTGCTGCGCCGCCGGCACATCGGGGTAAACGCCGGCGGCAACGGCGGCAAAAATCGCCGCGCCCAGCGCGCAGCACTCATCGGAAGCGACAATGTCCAGCGGCCGGTTCATCACATCGCAGCAGGCCTGCATGATGGCAGGGGATTTGCGCGCAATGCCGCCGAGCGTCAGGATGTTCTGCACCGGAATCTGCTGCTGCTCGAAGCACTCCATGATGGCGCGTGCGCCAAAGGCGGTGGCGGCAATCAGGCCACCGAACAGCGCCGGCGCATCGGTGCCGAGGTTGAGGTCGGTAATCACGCCTTTCAGGCGCTGGTTGGCGTCCGGCGTGCGGCGACCGTTAAACCAGTCCAGCACCACCGGCAGGTGATCGAGTTGCGGATTTGCCGCCCAGGCGTCGGTCAGCTGGCGGATCAGATCCTGCTGCAGCGCAGCCAGCTGCGGCTGTAATTCAGGATGGCGCTGCGCCGCCTGCTGCAAAGGCCAGCCGAGCAGGCGACTGAACCAGGCATAGATGTCGCCGAACGCCGATTGTCCGGCTTCACAGCCGATGGCGCCCGGCATTACGCTGCCGTCGACCTGACCGCAGATGCCTTTGATCGCGCGATCGCCAACCTGTTCGCTGTCGGCGATCAGGATGTCGCAGGTGGAGGTGCCGATGACTTTCACCAGCGTGTACGGCTGTGCGCCCGCGCCAACCGCGCCCATGTGGCAGTCAAAGGCGCCACCGGACAGCACCACCTGTTCTGACAGACCGAGGCGCTGCGCCCATTCGCCCGACAGCGTGCCGACCGGCACATCGGCGGTAAAGGTATCGCTGAACAGCGGCGAATCGAGCTGTTCCACCAGCATGGGATCGAGCGCGCGAAAGAACGCCGCCGGCGGTAAACCCTGCCACTCCGGATGCCACAATGATTTGTGCCCGGCGGCGCAGCGTCCGCGCCGCAGTTCGGCCGCTGCGGTGGTGCCGCTCAGCAGCGCGGGCACCCAGTCGCACAGTTCTACCCACGAAACCGCCGCCTCTCGCACCGCGGCATCGGCACGCGACACGTGCAAAATTTTGGCCCAGAACCATTCGGAGGAGTAAACGCCGCCGATGTAGCGGGTATAGTCGGTGAACTGGCCGCTGCGGCACAGGCGGTTGATCTCTTCGGCTTCTTCTATGGCGGTGTGATCTTTCCACAGCACAAACATGGCGTTGGGATTGCTGGCGAATTCCGGACGCAGCGCGAGGACGTTGCCGTCGCGATCGATGGGGGCCGGCGTCGAGCCGGTAGAATCGACGCCAATACCCACCACCGCGGCGCGCTGCGCCGGGGTTAACGCCTGCACCACGCTGACGATGGCCTGCTCCAGCGCATCAATATAATCCTGAGGATGATGACGAAAGCGGTTGGCGTGGGCATCGCAGAATTCACCCTTTGCCCAGCGCGGATAGTTGACCACCGCCTTTTCCAGCTCTTTACCGCTGTGGCACTCCACGGCCAGCGCTCGTACCGAGTCACTGCCGAAATCCAGCCCAATTGTTATGGCACCCGCGCTCATCGGGATTCTCCTGTGTGAGTTGTCTCGCTCTATCCTGGAATGGGGAGCGGGCGGCGGTTAGTCATCAGCGGCTGAGAATATGCACTTTTCTGTCATCGGCGGGGTTGTGTGATCGACAGCAAAAGTTAATGTCCGGTTAATTTTGCTGAATATATGGAGGATTTAGTCATCGTTTTGGGATGTGATACCGCTCTACATTTTTCCGCGCTTTTCCCGCTACAACTAGCCCAGCGTTTGCACAGCCTTTGTACAACCTTTGAGCTAACGCGCTGATTTTGCGCTGTACCCGAACGTGAAATCTGATTGGTAGCGTTTACACCGATTCGTTGATAACAGCGATAAAACACCATTGTGCCGGAGAGCATCATGCATAAATTCACTAAAGCACTGGCGGCCGCAGGCCTCGCCGCGCTTATGTCACAATCCGCTATCGCCGAGACCATGAAGCTCGGTTTTCTCGTCAAACAGCCGGAGGAACCCTGGTTCCAGACCGAGTGGAAATTCGCCGATAAGGCCGGCAAAGATCTCGGCTTTGAAGTGATCAAAATTGCCGTGCCGGACGGTGAAAAAACCCTGAACGCTATCGATAGCCTGGCGGCGAGCGGCGCCAAAGGCTTTGTCATCTGTACCCCGGATCCCAAGCTGGGCTCGGCCATCGTCGCCAAAGCACGCAGCTATGACCTGAAAGTGATTGCCGTGGACGACCAGTTTGTCACCGCCAAAGGCAAGCCGATGGATACCGTACCGCTGGTGATGATGGCGGCAACCAAAATCGGCGAGCGTCAGGGCCAGGAGCTGTACAAAGAGATGCAGAAACGCGGCTGGGATGTGAAGCAAACCGCCGTGATGGCGATTACTGCTAACGAACTGGATACCGCGCGCCGCCGCACCGGTGGCTCAATGGCCGCGCTGAAAGCCGCCGGCTTCCCGGAGAAACAGATTTATCAGGTGCCGACCAAATCCAACGATATCCCGGGCGCGTTTGACGCCGGTAACTCGCTGCTGGTGCAGCATCCGGAAGTTAAGCACTGGCTGATTGTCGGCATGAACGATAACACCGTGCTGGGCGGCGTGCGCGCCACCGAAGGCCAGGGCTTCAAGGCGCCGGACGTAATCGGTATCGGCATCAACGGGGTGGATGCGGTAAGCGAGCTGTCGAAGGGCGCGCCAACCGGCTTCTACGGTTCCCTGCTGCCGAGCCCGGACGTGCACGGCTATAAGAGCAGCGAAATGCTCTACAACTGGGTGACCAAAGGACAGGAGCCAGCGAAATTCACCGAAGTGACCGACGTGGTGCTGATCACCCGCGACAATTTCAAAACCGAGCTGGCGAAGAAAGGGCTGATGTAAGTCGGTTTTAAGCCGTCCTCAATGTGATGTTAATTAACAGGCAGCCGGCATAGTTCGTGCTGTAGCAAGGCGGCAGGCACTTTTATCCCCGGGAGCTTACTGAGGTCAGTGACCGGGGTAAATGTGCGCAGCCAACGCCGCTACGGTGTGAAACATGGAGGCTCAGGAGTTCCCATGAACACGGATCCAGCATTTCTGTCATTTCATGGCATCAGCAAAACCTTCCCTGGCGTGAAAGCGCTGCAGGATATCTCTTTTCAGTGCCGCGCCGGGGAAGTGCACGCGCTGATGGGAGAAAATGGCGCGGGCAAATCCACGCTGCTGAAAATCCTCAGCGGCAGCTATCAGCCCAGCGGCGGCGAAATCCGCATCAAAGGCACAGCGAAAAGCTTCAGCAATACCGTTGATGCGCTGGATGCCGGCGTGGCGATCATTTACCAGGAGCTGCATCTGGTACCGGAAATGAGCGTGGCGGAGAACATCTATCTAGGCCAGCTGCCGCACAAGCGCGGGCTGGTTAACCGCAAGCTGCTGCGCTACGAAGCCGGTCTGCAGCTGAAAAATCTTGGCATGGATATCGATCCCGACATGCCGCTGAAATACCTGTCGCTCGGCCAGTGGCAGATGGTCGAAATCGCCAAAGCGCTGGCGCGCAACGCGCGCATCATCGCCTTTGATGAGCCGACCAGTTCGCTGTCGGCGCGCGAAATTGAGCATCTGTTCCGCGTGATTCGCCAGTTGCGCGAGCAGGGCCGGGTGGTGCTGTACGTTTCGCATCGCATGGAAGAAATTTTCGCGCTGAGCGATGCCATTACCGTATTTAAGGATGGGCGCTACGTGCGCACCTTCACGGATATGGCCAACACCCACCATGACGATCTGGTGGAGGCGATGGTCGGACGCAATCTCGGAGATATCTATGGCTACGCGCCACGTGAGCTGGGCCCCGTGCGTCTGCAGCTGGACAAGGTGGAAGCGAAAGGCGTGCGGATGCCAATATCGCTGACGGTGCGCGCCGGAGAAATTGTCGGTCTGTTTGGACTGGTCGGTGCCGGCCGCAGCGAACTGATGAAAGGGCTGTTTGGTGCCACCCGGCTGCGCGCAGGCACGGTCACGCTGGACGGTAAACAGCTCAACATCCGCGAACCGATTGATGCCATCCGCGCCGGCATCATGCTGTGCCCGGAAGATCGCAAAGCCGAAGGCATCATCCCGGTGCACTCGGTGCGCGAGAACATCAATATCAGCGCGCGCCGCCACAACCTGAGTGCCGGCTGTCTGATCAAGCCGGGCTGGGAAGCGAAAAACGCGGACCACCACATTCGCTCGCTGAACATTAAAACGCCGGGCGCGCATCAGCTGATCATGAATCTGTCCGGTGGCAACCAGCAGAAGGCAATTCTGGGCCGCTGGCTGTCGGAGGAGATGAACGTGATCCTGCTCGACGAACCGACGCGCGGCATTGATGTCGGCGCCAAACATGAAATCTATAACTTGATTTATCAGCTGGCGAACAAAGGGATCGCGGTGCTGTTTGCCTCCAGCGATCTGCCCGAAGTGATGGGACTGGCCGACCGCATCGTAGTGATGCGCGAAGGTGAGATTGCCGGTGAACTGCCCCACGACGCCGCCACGGAGCAGCTGACGCTGAGCCTGGCCATGCCGAAAACCACTCAAGCGGCCGCCGTGGCCTGAGGTAAAGGAGAGTAAAAATGGCTTCATCTACCACGTCCAATACGCCACCGGTGCAGCGCAGTGGCCTGCAGCTCGGGCGCATCTGGGACAACTTCGGCATGCTGGTGGTGTTTGCGCTGCTGTTTATCGTCTGCGCCATCTTCGTGCCTAATTTTGGCACCTTTATCAACATGAAAGGGCTGGGCCTGGCGATGTCGATGTCCGGCATGGTGGCGTGCGGCATGCTGTTTTGCCTCGCCTCCGGCGATTTCGACCTGTCGGTGGCGTCGGTGATTGCCTGCGCTGGCGTCGTCACCGCCGTGGTGATTAACATGACCGAAAGCCTGTGGATCGGCGTCGCCGCCGGCCTGCTGCTCGGTATGGCCACTGGCTTCGTTAACGGCTTCGTGATTGCGCGTCTGAAGATTAACGCGCTGATCACCACGCTGGCGACCATGCAGATTGTGCGCGGCCTGGCCTATATCTTCTCCGACGGTAAAGCGGTGGGGATTGAGGATGAGCGCTTTTTCACCCTCGGCTACGCCAACTGGCTGGGCGTGCCGGCACCGATCTGGCTGACCATCGCCACCATGATCGTGTTCGGTTTCCTGCTGAACAAAACCACCTTTGGCCGCAACACGCTGGCGATTGGTGGCAACGAGGAAGCGGCGCGGCTGGCCGGGGTGCCGGTGGTGCGCACGCGCATCATCATCTTTATCCTTTCCGGGCTGGTATCAGCGGCGGCCGGCATTATCCTGGCTTCGCGCATGACCAGCGGTCAGCCGATGACCTCGCTCGGCTATGAGCTGATCGTCATCTCCGCCTGCGTGCTGGGCGGCGTGTCGCTGAAGGGCGGTATCGGCAAGATTTCCTACGTGGTCGCCGGGGTGTTGATTCTGGGTACCGTCGAGAATGCGATGAATTTATTGAATATCTCGCCATTCTCACAGTATGTGGTGCGCGGTTTGATACTGTTAGCGGCGGTGATCTTTGACCGTTACAAACAGAAAAGCAGAACCGCCTGATCCCGCGGGCGCAGCCGCAACGCTGCGCCCCAACGTCACGCGAACCGGGAGATCCTTATGTACCACCGCGAAGCGCCGAGTGAACAGCAAAATCCTTTACTGCCGGGCTATCCGTTTAACGCCTGGCTGGTGGCCGGGCTGACGCCGATCAACGCCGGCGATCAGCTCGATTTTTTTATCGATCGCCCGCACGGCATGAAAGGTTACATCCTCAATCTGACCATTAAAGGCCAGGGACGGGTATTTGACGGGGCGTCAGCGTTTGACTGCGAGCCGGGCGACCTGCTGCTGTTTCAGCCAAAAACGCCGCACTATTATGGCCGCGCGCCGGACAGTCCGTGCTGGCATCATCGCTGGGTCTATTTCCGTCCGCGCGCCTACTGGACCGACTGGCTGCAGTGGCAGGATCAGAACCAGGGCGTTGGCCGGCTGCGGCTGCCGGATGCGCTGCGCGCCGAATTTGACCGTCTGTTTGCCAGCATCGAACAGACGCACAACTCCGGACGTCGCTTTGCCGAAGAGCTGGCGATGAATCTGCTGGAGCGCCTGCTGCTGCGTGCGGTGGAAGAGGATCCGCGCAGCCATCAGCAAATTCGCGACCCGCGCGTGATTGAAGCCTGCCAGTACGTCACCAATCATCTGGCCAGCGAGGTGAAAATCGAGGAAGTGGCGCGCCACGTCTGTCTGTCGCCGTCGCGTCTGGCCCACCTGTTCCGCGAGCAGATGGGCATTAATCTGCTGCGCTGGCGCGAAGATCAGCGGGTGATCCGCGCCAAGCTGCTGCTGCAAACCACTCAGGAACCGATCGCCTCGGTGGGGCGCGAGGTCGGCTACGACGACCAGCTCTACTTCTCGCGCGTCTTCCGCAAGCGGGTGGGCGTCAGTCCGAGCGATTTCCGCCGCCGCAGTCAGGATGCGCACGACGCGCTGGTGGCCCAGGAGAGCTGGCAACCGGCACGGAGTGCGATCTCCTGAGCTTTCAGGTGATTCCGCCTTGTTCTTACTGACTGATTCGTCTTAAATCAGTCAGGTCACGAACAAGAGGAATGAGAATGAGCGATAAACTACGTGTCGGCCTGATCGGCTACGGATTTGCCAGCAAAACCTTCCATGCGCCGCTGATCGCCGGTACGCCAGACGTTGAGCTGGCGGCGATCTCCAGCAGCGATGCCAGTAAAGTGCACGCTGACTGGCCGTCGGTGCAGGTGGTGGCCGATCCCCAGGCGCTGCTGGATGACCCGACGCTGCACCTGATTGTAATTCCTACCCCGAACGACACCCATTTCCCGCTCGCCAAAGCGGCACTTAATGCTGGCAAGCATGTGGTGGTCGATAAACCGTTTACCGTGACACTGTCACAGGCGCGTGAGCTCGATCAGCTGGCCAAAGCCAAAGGGCTGCTGCTGTCAGTGTTCCACAACCGCCGCTGGGACAGCGATTTCCTGACGCTGAAAACGCTGCTGAACGACGGCACGCTGGGCGAGGTGCGCTATCTGGAGTCGCACTTTGACCGTTTCCGTCCGGAAGTGCGTCAGCGCTGGCGCGAAATGAAAGGCCCGGGCAGCGGGATTTGGTTCGATCTTGGACCGCACGTGCTGGACCAGGCGTTGCAGCTGTTTGGACCGCCGGTGGCGATCAACGTCGACATGGCTGAACTGCGTCCCGGCGCGCAAACCACCGATTACTTCCACGCGGTGCTGACTTATCCCACCCGGCGCGTGGTGCTGCACGCCAGCATGCTGGTGGCCGCGGAATCGGCGCGTTTTGTGGTGCACGGCACGCGCGGCAGCTACGTTAAGTATGGGCTCGATCCGCAGGAGGACCGTCTGAAAGCGGGTGAGCGTCCGCCGCGTGAAGAGTGGGGCTACGATATGCGCAACGGCACGCTGACGCTGGCCGAGGGCGACGTGATGGTGGAGAAAGAGCTGCTGACGCTGCCGGGCAACTATCCGGCCTATTATGCGGCGATCCGCGACTCCATTGCCGGTAATGGTGCCAACCCGGTTACGGCGGAAGAGGCGATTCAGGTGATGGAGCTGATTGAGCTTGGCCTGCAGTCGGCGGAGAAACGCCAGACTCTGTCCCTGAAATAAACCGGACGGCGTTATCGCCAGCCGATCAACAAGGAGCGCAATCTGCGCTCCTTTTTTATGGCTTATGCCGCCACGCGCTGGCGCAGCGCGGCTTTCTCCGCCTCGGTTAAAAAGGCGATGGCAATACCGTTCTCCTGCGCCTGGCGAATCTCGGCGGCGCTCAGGCCCGCCTGTGGCGCAGCGACCTCATATTCATGCGCCAGCTCAATGCCCTGTACCGCCGGATCGTCAGTGTTGATGGTTGCCAGAATGCCATGCTGCAGGAACGCCTTCAGCGGATGGCTGGCCAGCGAGGCCACGGTGCTGGTCTGAATGTTCGACGTCAGGCAGGATTCAACGCCAATGCGCTGTTCGGCGAGGAAATCCATCAGCGCGCGGTCTTCAATCGCTTTGACACCGTGACCGATGCGCTCAGCGCCCAGCTCGCGGATCGCCTGCCAGATGCTCTCCGGTCCGGCGGCTTCACCGGCATGTACGGTGATGCGGAATCCGGCATCGCGGGCGCGGTTAAAGTGGCTGAGGAATTCGCTGCCCGGGAAGCCCAGTTCGTCACCGGCCAGATCGACGGCAGTGATGCCGTCGCGGTGCGCCAGCAGACCTTCCAGCTCGCGCAGGCAGGCTTCTTCGCCGAAGGTGCGGCTCATGATGCCAATCAGCTTCACATCAACGCCGTACTGCTGCACGCCCGCGCGCACGCCATCAATCACCGCTTCCACCACGCCAGCAATCGGCAGCTGATGGTTCATCGCCATGTAGCCCGGGGAGAAGCGCAGCTCAGCGTAATGGATACCGGCCTGCGCGGCGTCAGCGACGTTTTCCAGCGCAATGCGGCGGCAGGCGTCGAGATCGCCCAGCACTTTGACGCCCCAGTCAAGCTTCTGCAGGAAGCTCACCAGGTCCGGCTGGTTGGCGGTCACCTGCACGTGCGGACGCAGCGTATCCAGCGTATCGGCGGGCAGCGCAAGATTGAACTGGCGACCTAAATCAAGGATGGTCTGGGCGCGGATATTGCCATCAAGGTGGCGGTGAAGGTCGGTGAGGGGAAGTTTCGCATCAATCATGTCGCACTCGCTGAATTAACGTAAAGTGCAGACCATTATAAAAACATCTTGCGCAACCGCGCCAGTGATTTGCGCAAAGCGGGCAGCGGATGCTGAATTAATCAGCATCCGCTGTGGTTCAGAACGATTGCAGTGCGGCAACCAGCCGGTCCAGCCCGTCATCCAGCTTGCTGCGCGGGCAGCCGGCGTTGAGACGCAGGTAGCTGCGGCTGGCGCTGCCGTAGGTGCTGCCTGGCATAATCGCCACCTTATGCTGCTGGATCAGCCGCTGCTGCAGCGCGACGTCATCAATGGCCAGCGGCGCGGTGTCAATCCATGCCAGATAAGTGGCCTGCGGCGGTTGCCAGTTAAGCCCGGCAAACGCCGCGTTGAGCCGTTGCGCAATGTGCTGCATATTGGCACGCAGATAATCGCGCAGCGCGTCGAGCCAGGGTGCGCCGTGACGGTAGGCGGCAATGGTGGCAGCCAGCGCCATCACCGCCGGTGACGACAGCCCGTCCTGCTGCTTCAGCGCGTGAAACCACGCCCGGCGGTCGTCCGCGTCCGGGATAATACCCCAGGCGCCGGTCAGCGCCGGAATATTGAAGCTCTTCGAGGCCGAGGTAAACAGCGCCCAGCGGCCTTGTGCCACTTCGCACCATGGCGTGTGGCGCGCCTCGCTCAGCACCATATCCATATGGATTTCGTCGCTGATCACGCTCACGCCATGCCGTTCGCACAGTGCCGCCATCTGCTGCAGCTCTGCGCGCTGCCACACTTTGCCGGTGGGATTGTGCGGGCTGCACAACAGCATCACCTTACAGCGCGGCCGCGCCAGCAGGGTTTCCAGCTGAGCCATATCACAGTGCCATGTGTCGCCAGCGCGCTGCAACGGTAACTCCAGCACCCTGCGCTGATTCCCGATGATTGTCTGGTAAAACGCATCATAGGCGGGCGTATGAATCAGCACTTCATCCTCCGCCTGCGTCCAGTGGCGCAGCAGCTGCGCCACCATATAAATCACCGACGGGCCATACACCAGCGACTCTGCCGCGATCTCGCTGGCAAAGCGGCTGCGCATCCAGTGCTGCAGGGCGGAGAGAAAATCCTCGTGCTGCCAGCGGCTGTAGCCCAGCACGCCGTGATTCAGCCGCTGCTGCAACGCGTCAATGATGCAGGGAGCGGTGGCGAAATCCATGTCCGAGATGGTGAAGGGCAGCAGATCGGCCACGCCAAAGCGGTCGGCGACAAAGTCCCACTGCGTGCACCAGCTGCCGTGGCGATCCACCACCCGATCAAAATTAAACGCCTGCATATTTACACCGTCGCGCTCATCAGATGGGCCATTTCATCCTTGACCGACTGCACCTGCGGGCCAATGACTACCTGCAGATTGGTCTGATTGAGGTGCACCACGCCGATGGCGCCGTTGGCTTTCAGCGCGGCATCGTCGACCTTGCTCATGTCGGCCACCGACAGGCGCAGGCGCGTCAGGCAGTTATCCAGCGAGGTGATGTTGTCAACGCCACCCAGCGCCGCGAGAATCGCTGGCGTGTTGTAGCCGGATTTGCCCACGCCGGCGCGGCTGACCTGCTGCTCAACGCGGCTGGTTTCTGCTTCGCGGCCGGGTGTTTTGATGTTGAAGCGGGTGATGGCGAAACGGAAGATGGCGTAGTAACCCACAAACCACACGGCGGCAATCACCGGCACCCAGTACCATTTAGTAGAAAGGCCGTGCAGCACGCCAAACACGAAGAAGTCGATCACGTTACCGTCGGTATTACCGATGGTCACGCCAAGCATCGCCATTACGGTGAAACCGAGACCGGTCAGCAGCGCGTGGATCAGATACAGCACCGGTGCGACAAACAGGAACAGGAATTCGATCGGTTCGGTGGTGCCGCCGACCACGCAGGCAACCACGCCCGAAATCAGCAGACCTTTAATTTTGTGACGGTTTTCCGGGCGTGCGCAGTGGTAAATCGCCAGCGCTGCCCCCGGCAGGCCGCCAAGGAATGCCGGCATTTTACCCTGCGACAGGAAGCGGGTAGCGCTTTCCGCGAAGCCGTGAGTTTCCGGACACGCCAGCTGCGCCTGGAAGATCGTCAGCGCGCCGCTGACGCTGTGACCACATACCTCCATGGTGCCACCGGCATCGGTAAAGCGAATAATCGCCACCAGAATATGCTGCAGGCCAAACGGCAGCAGCAGACGTTCACCGGTGCCGAAGATCATTGGGCCGAATTCGCCCGCGCTGTTGATCATCCAGCCAAGACCGGTGATCGCGCGCGCAAAGAATGGCCAGATCAGCGGTACCACCAGCCCCAGCAGGCCCATCACCACGGTAGTGATAATCGGCACAAAGCGCGTGCCGCCGAAGAATGCCAGCGCATCCGGCAGGCGAATATTGTGGAAACGCTCGTGCAGCCAGAACACCACAATGCCGACAATCACCGCGCCGAGAATACCGGTGTCGATGGACTGAATGCCGAGAATGTTCTGCACGTTATTGGCTTTCAGCACCGCCGCATCGGTAGTCGGCAGAATCCCGTTGATGTTCAGCCAGAAGTTAACGCTGAGATTGAGCACCGCAAAGCCGACGAAGCCGGCAAATGCCGCCACGCCTTTGTTTTCCCGCGCCATGCCCAGCGGGATGGCGATGGCAAACATCACCGGCAAATAGCTAAAGGCAAAGGAGCCGATTTTCGCCATCCAGATAAACAGGTATTGCAGGAACGGCTGGTCGAGCAGCGGGATCAACGTCAGTACATCATGGCTGCTGAGTGAACTGCCGATCCCTAACATGATGCCGCAAAACGACAGCAGCGCCACGGGTAGCATGAAGGTTTTCCCCAGGCTCTGGAAAAATTCCCAGAGCGACATTTTGGGTTGGCTGTGAGGCATAGTCTCTCCTGGCTAAAAAGTAACAAGCGGGTAAAGTGGTGGGGGATGATAAAACGTTTTATCACGGCTTTTTGTGGTGATAATCACAAAGCGTGACGAGCATCAGGCTTTATTTTTATGTGAATCAGTGTAACGTTTTACCTCTTTGAATTTTCCGGCAACGAATAGCGTCACACTATGTCCCAGCAAAAAATCACCATCCATGATGTCGCGCAGGCCGCTGGCGTATCGGTTAGCACGGTATCGCTGGTGCTGTCCGGCAAAGGGCGGATTTCAGCTGCCACCGCCGCGCGGGTGAATCAGGCGATTGAGCAACTCGGCTATGTGCGTAACCGCTCGGCCTCCATGCTGCGCGGCGGTGAGAGCGGGGTGATTGGCCTGATCGTGCGCGATCTCAGCCAGCCCTTTTATGCGGCAATGACGGCGGGACTGAGCGAGGTGCTGGAGCAGCAGGGCAAAGTGCTGGTGCTGACGCAGAGTGGTCAGCATGGCCAGCATCTGCAGCGCTGTTTTGATTCGCTGGCGGCGCAGGGCGCCGATGGCATTGTGCTGGGCGGCGCGGTGGCGCAGGCGGAATCGCTGCGGCTGCAGGCGCAGGAGCAAAATATTGCGCTGATCTGCGCCGCGCGCGCCAGCAGTCTGGAAAAGGTCGATTCGCTGCGTCCGGATAACAGCCAGGCGGCGCGGATGGCCACCGAGTATCTGATCAAACAGGGACATCAGCGCATTGCCTGGGTGGGCGGTCTGGGGTCCTCACTGACGCGCGCCGAACGTATCGGCGGCTATTGCGCCACGCTGCTGCAGTACGGTTTGCCGTTTCGCCCGGACTGGATTATCGAATGTGACGATCGCCAGCAGAGCGTCTCCGCGCTGACGCAGGCGCTGTTGCATCAGCATCCGCGTATTACCGCTATTCTGGCCCACAATGCCAGCACCACGCTCGGCTGCTATTTCGGCGCGCTGCGCAGCGGCCGCACCCTCGGGGAAGACGCCGTGGACAGTTACTACACCCAGCAGCTGGCGCTGGTCGGGTTCAACGACGATCCGCAGCCTGAGCTGAACGATCCGGCATTGACGTTTGTCAGCAGTGAAGCGCGCATCGTCGGGCGGCGCGCGGCAGAACGCATATTACAGCGCCTGGCGCAGCCACAGGCCGATGTGCAGACGTTAATCGTGCCGCCGCAGCTGGTGCAGGGCCGCTAAGCCTGTCGCCCGCCCGGCGTCAGATCATTACTCGCCGCGTTTCTGTTACCGCTGCTTACCGATTGTCAGCTGGCCTGTGATCATCGTTCTGCTTATGCATTGCGGGCCAGCAGAAAATAAAGATTAAGCTTCAGCATCAAATATTGACACGAAACTGTCATAATATGGCCAGCGTTAAATGAAAATCAACGCGTTAGCCATTTATCTGAATTCCGCGAATTTTGTATTGATTAATATTCTTTACCGGCCGCGCCTGTATTTTATTCAGGCTGGCTGATGTTATTACCTGTCACAAAATGTGTATTTTCTTATTGTTTAGCGCGGGTTTACTTGCTCGCTGGATTTGTGACTGGCGAGGAATATACTGCCAGCTATGCTTATTTTTCCTGTGCCGGGGCACGTATGAAAATAATCGTAAATGGGAAAGGTTATCCGGAAAAGAGAAATATCATCGTCAACGATTCACACCATTATCTCAATCTGAAATATAAAAATATCTGGTTTTATCGTAACGCCGTCAGGCAGAAAATCCGCAAAGCCAATAAGTTGTTTATTTTCGCGCCGCTACCGTTCTCGGTGCCGGACGATGCACAAATCATCCATCTTTTTAATGAAGTGGCCTGCACGAAAAAACGCTGGATGGCGACATTTGAAACCGAAATTCCGCGCGTGCTGCCGGTGCCGGGCATGGCCAAACTGCATAATCCACAATTGCAGAAACAACTCAAACTGATCGCGGCACCGCAGTGTACGGCGCTGCTGGCTATCTCCGACGCGACGAAAAAAATTCAAATCAAGCTGTTACAGGCGTTTCCGCAGCAGGCTGCAGCCATTTTGCCCAAACTGCACACCCTGCATCCGCCACAGGCAATTATCTGTGATCGGGTCAGGCCGGTGAATCAGGCGAAGCTGACGTTCAGCTTTGTCGGCAATGAGTTTTATCGTAAAGGTGGGGCGGAAGTGGTGCTGGCCTTTAGCGAGTTGCTGGCAGAAGGCATCATTCAACCCGACAGCGTGCAGGTGAATTTAACGGGCAACCTGAAGCATCGCTATAATATCGCGCACGGCGCGCAGCAGGATGACGCGCAATTTCATCAGCGGATTGAAGACCTGATTAATCAACAGGCAATCTTCAGGCATGAAACATTTTTGCAAAATGATCGGCTGATGAAAATGCTCGAACAGACCGATGTGGGATTATTACCGACCTGGCAGGATACCTACGGCTTTTCAGTGCTGGAAATGCAGGCGTGCGGCTGTCCGGTTATTACCACCAATGTACGCGCACTGCCGGAAATAAACCCGGCTTCGGCCGGCTGGCTTATTGATTGTCCGTTGAATGATATGTTTGAAATCGCTATCGGTTCAGCGCAGGAGAAACAGGCGATCAGGGCCAGAATTATTGCGCAGCTCAAACAGATCATCACGCAGATGATGGCGCAGCGCGAGGCGATCAGCACCCGCTCGGCGCGGGCGCTGCAAAGAATTAAAGACCAGCACGATCCGGCGCGCTTTCGCGCCCGTCTCGACGCCTTTTATCAGCAGACAGCACAGGTGAATCGTGCCCCGGGCGTCAGCGCTAAAGAGATTTGACGCATGAATCACGCCGGGTGGAGGAAGCGGATCCCCGGTTGTCGCAGGTGGCGCTGACGCAACGGCCAGCGCGCACGGCATTAGCGGGCTCTGGCCGTCAGACTAAAATAGGGATGTTTTCCTGCCAGCAGCAGCAAAAACTCATATTCTCCCTGACTGAGCGGCGACGGTTTTGCTGCGGACTCCTTCATCTGCCAGACCCGCAGGCTGAGGTCGAAGCGTTCAGCCGCGTGCAGTTGGGTCATGCCCGTGGCGATGCGTAAGTCACGCACATCAGTCTGAACCGGAACGATGTGCTGCAATGATTGATGGCTCATAAGTTCTTCTCTTTCTGTGGCCTGTCCCTGGCGGTATGGTTATCGGCTGCGAGCTATGCCGGGTCAGAGACGGCAAGCTTTTCTGTCGCGAAGCTGTCAATGGCTGAAACGGGGCGCTGACCGGCCAGCAGCGCGCTGTCATGCGGGCTGTCAGAAAAGTTAAAATGACTGATTACCGCAGCCAGCGTTCCGGTACGGCCATTCAGGCTGCCGGCCGAGGCGGCAATCTCTTTCACCAGGGCGGCATTCTGCTGGGTAACGCGATCCAGATCGGTCACGGCCAGCGTAACCTGGGCAATGCCTTTGCTCTGTTCGTCTGACGCCAGCGCAATCTGGCCAATCAGCGAGGTGACGGCGGAAACGCTTTGCGTGGCGCTGTCCATGATGGCGCCGGCGCGCTGCGCGGTCTGCGCTCCCTCGCCAACGCGCATCACGGTGCCATTAATCAGCCCTTCGATCTCCTTCGCGGCGCTGGCGCTGCGTTGTGCCAGCGTGCGCACTTCAGCTGCCACCACGGCAAAGCCGCGTCCCTGCTCGCCGGCGCGGGCGGCTTCAACAGCCGCGTTCAATGCCAGAATATTGGTCTGAAACGCGATGCTGTTAACCGTGGCGGTAAACTGACGGATTTTATCGGCTTCGGTGGCGATATCGGCCATCATCGCTGACACGCTTTTGACCAGCGCTTCGCCGTCGCGTGTTGTGCGCGCCGCATCCTCAGCCAGCTCGCGCGCTTCGCCGGCGCTGTGGGCATTTTTCTCTACGGTGGCGCTAAGCTGCTCCATGCTGGCCGAGGTCTGCTCGAGCGCGGCCGCCTGGCGGGTGGTGCGGTCGGACAGATCGGCGTTGCCGCTGGCGATATCCGCAGACTCCTTGCGCAGCACGTCGGTGTTGTCATGCACGGCGCGCACCGTGGTCAGCAGGCTCTGCTGCATCAGCCTGACCAGCGGAATCAGCTGACCCACACAGTTGCGGCCAAAATCCTGCGGTTCCCGCGTAAGATCGCCAGCGGCGATGCCGCGGAAATGTTCCCGCAGCGCCCCCAGCGGCCGTACCAGATGCGTGACCAGAAACCGGTCACAGAACAGCAGCAGCGCGAGCATCAGCAGTGCAGCTATGCCAAAGGCCATTTGCAGACGCTGGCGGTCGGACTGGTCGGCATGGTTATTCGCTGCGATGTCGCGCTGCAGCAACTGCAGGCGCTCAGCCGCAGGCACCGCAAAGTCAGCCGGCGAGGCGGCGAGGGCGGCACGCAGCGGCGCCCAGTCGCTATCGGCCGGGGCATCGGCCGCTACGGCCGCTTTTGCCGCCGTGGTTCCCGATGCCATCACTAAACTGGCACGATTGAGAAACAGCAGCTGGCTGGTCAGGGTGGCGTTATGCAGTTCGCGCTGATGCATGTCGCGCAGCACCGTGCTGCCATAGATCCCGGCCAGCGCCACAATCAGCAGCGCCGCGACCAGGATGCACTGCACAACCCGGCGAATGGTGAAGTTTTTAAGAAATTGCATGGTGAGTTTCCCCGGTGTCGTTTAAGACACAATGGTGTCGAGCGTTATTATTTATTGTTCGCGATAATATCGCGTACTATGGTTTAGCGTTTTAAGCATGGCAGGGAATTCTGAAAAAGAAAATGAATCGTCGATAAAATATTTCTTTCCCGAAGACACGCCAGATTAATTTATAAAAGGGTTATTTCGCCGGGCCGCGGCAGTCAGGCTCGCCGGCGGATAAATAAACATTCATTGTTTTTGCCGTTTGCTGAAATTGAGCGTTCAGTGCCCGTTAATTTAGCTTAAGTCACGCCGTAATGATTAACAGCACTCCGCCTGCAACACGCTGGGCATCAACAAATAATAAACGCTGCCGCGTTAACGCTAATTTCACCCGTGACCATCACCGATTATAAATTCACACTGTAAAGCACCGGACCCGTTGGACGTCCGGTTGGCGAACCGCCGTGCGGCTCGAGACTGATCGCCAGCGTTGCCTTAACCAGCAACTGCTGTTTCTCAATCGGATACTGCTGCGGCGCACTTCCGGTGACCAGACCGAGTGAAACGGGCGCCCGGCCAGGCGGAATCAGCCACAGTTCCAGACTCTGATCCGCCCTGACCGCGCTGACCTGCAGTGGCGCCAGACTGATCACGTCCTGCCGGCGGCTGGCGCTCACCACCCATTGCTGACTGTGTTGCGCATCGGTCAGCACCGCCAGCGGTGTCATCACCGGCTCGCGCAGCCAGTAAGCCGACAGCGCGAAGCCCAGCGCGACGCAGGCGGCAGCCAGCCACGGCAGCGTCCGGCGTGCGGGCGCGACGCGCTTGTCGGGCGGCAGGGAAAGGGCAATTTTTTTCCATAGCGTTTCCGGCGGTGTGACGGGCGGCTGAACCTGGTCGAGACCCGCCAGCAGCGTCTGCCAGCGGGCGACCTGCGCCGCCAGCACCGGCTCGGCCTGCAGTCTGCGCTGAAAGCGCAATCGCGCGCTGCCGCGCAGCGTGCCGAGGGCGTACTCCGCCGCCAGGGCGTCATCCCGCTGCACCTTGTCACTCATCGTCCAACACACTCCCGCAGATGGTCCAGGCCACGTCGAATCCAGCTTTTAACCGAGCCGACCGGCTGCTGCAGCCACCCGGCAATGTCGCTATGTGATAAGCCCTGATAATAGGCCAGCGCAATCGACTGGCGCTGTTCACTGCTCAAATGCTGCAGACAATGGTGCAGGCGGGCAACCTCGCGATCGTGCTGCTCATCCAGACTGACGTCACCCGGCGTGCTGCTTAAATCGTCGAGCCAGGCTTCATCTGCATGGAATTGTCTGGCATAGCCGCTGCGCAGCCAGTCAATACAACGGTTGCGTACAATGTGCGTCATCCAGGTCAGGGGAGAACTGAGCGCGCTGTTAAATGACGCGGCGTTGTGCCAGACCGTGATGTAGCATTCGTGCAGAATCTCTTCCGCCCACGCCCGCTGGCGTAACATGCGCAGCGCTACCGCAAACAGATGCGGGGAAGTCAGCCGGTACAGCTGTTCAAAAGCCAGGCGATCGCGCTTCGCGACCGCCTGTATTAAGGCTATTTGTTGCTCAGCCTGAGAGGCGTCCATAATACTCCTGGCCGGTTTGTTTAACCTTACCGAGTATAGACAGTTATTCAGGCATTAAGACGGTATCAATAACGTCAATGACGCCATTTTTCTGGTTTACATCATAAGTGCTGATATTTGCCACATTACCCTGACCATCTTTCAGCTGAATATTGTGTGGCCCGTTGCTCATAATCCACAGCGGCTGACCATTCACCGTTTTCAATTCGGCTTTACCGCCACCCTGTTTAATTTTTTGCTCCAGCGCTTTCATATCATATTTACCGGCGACCACATGGTAGGTCAGCACGCTGGTGAGTTTGGCTTTGTTTTCCGGTTTGAGAAGTGCATCAACGGTGCCGGCAGGCAGTTTGGCAAAGGCGGCGTTAGTCGGCGCAAAAACCGTAAACGGGCCTTTGCCCTGTAAGGTATCGACCAGACCCGCGGCTTTAACGGCGGCGACCAGCGTAGTGTGGTCCTTCGAGTTCAGGGCGTTTTCAATAATGTTTTTTTGTGGATACATTGCCGCGCCGCCTACCATCACCGAATCGGCGTGCATGGCCGCCATCGCAGCGTTCGCGCCAAGCAGGGCGGCAGACAGGACGGCATAACTGATTAACTTTTTCATCATATATCCTCATTGAAGGAGCAGAAGGGTGCTCACAAAGGGATATACGTACGGTGCGGCTGAACGGATGCAGAAAAGGGTGAAATTTTTTTTGCCGGGGGAAAACGGCAGCCCGGAGCGGGCTGCCGCGGGGATTACTCTGGCATGCCTTCGCTGGTTGGCGCGCCTAACATGTAGCGCGACAGGAACTGCTCCAGCGTCATTTTGTCGCCATTCATGGTGACCTGACCGTTAGCGTATTGCAGGCTGGTGGTGATGTTATCGTCCTGCTGCTGCGTCAGACGGAACATCTGACCCATCGCCGCCAGACCTTTAACCTGCTGATCGGCCAGCTTCTGCGCGTCATCACCCTGATAACCTTCCGCCAGCCCGACGTGACGCATCACTTCGGTCGCCATCGGCATATTGATGCTCAGCTTGCCGTCGAGCGTTTTCAGCACGCGATCCACGGCGGCACCCAGACTCTGCGGTTCACCGGTGACGGTCGCCGGATCGTTAAAACCGACGTTAAGGTTGAACGTGCTCTCGCCTTTGTCATTTTTCCAGCTCAGCGGCGCCACGCTTACGGTCGGCGAACCTTTCAACAGGGTCGGCAGGTTATTTCTCAGGATAGTCTGCACGCTGGCCTGGTAGCGGATAGGATCGTCCACCACGCCAGGCTGGTTCAGCAGATCCTGCATCTGCGCATTGTACTGGTCAGAGAAGGTTTTCACCGCCTGAGCATCAAACTGCGCAAATTTCATCGCCAGTTTGGCCTCGCCGAACGGCTGTTTCTGCAGGCTGATGTTGTCGACCTGATAATCAATCTGGCCGCCAATCTTGCCGTCTTTATTGTCGAACGAGGACTTCCCGTCCAGCTTCTCCAGCGTCAGGCCTTCCTGACCGTTGATGCTGGCGTCGAGCTTATCCAGCGTGATGGTCTGGTCGCCGACGCGCACGCCTTCCGGACTCAGGTGGGTGTCACCGCCCAGCTTCAGACCGTTAAGGGTAAACAGCACCGGCTGCTGCAGCTGGTTTTTGCTGGTGACGGCGATGCTGGAGAAGTCGCCCTGCAGACTCACTTTGTCGCCTTTGCTGTCCGCGCTGACGTTGAGCGTGCCGCCGTTAGTGGCGAGGCGATCACCGGTCTGCGCATTGCTGTAATCCACCGGCAGCAGGTGCAGCGCGGTATCGGTCGCGCCGCTGTAACCAACGCGGGTATCGGCATTAACCAGCGATTTGCCCTGGGTCAGTTCAAACAGTTTCTTCACCGCATCGGTGTTTTCCAGTTCGGTGTGCACCGAGGCCATGCTGGGGATCAGGTTGCCGCGCTTCAGCTGAGCAAACGGGAAAGGACCGTGGTCGATGGTTTCGTTGAGCACGATGCTTTGACCCGGCTTCAGCAGCGGATTGTCTTCGGTCTGCGAACTGGCCTGAATTACCAGTTTGGTTTTGCTGCTGAATACGCCACGCTGGTAATCCTGATAGCTGAGCGTCAGACGGCTATTCGGCGCGTACGCGTTGATCTGGCTGTTGGCATTTTGCAGCATCTCATCCATGTGGCTTTCCAGCTGTTTACCGGTAAACCACGCTGCGCCAGTCCAGATTACGCCGAGCGCCACAATCACACCTACGGCAACCTTGGTCTTTTTCATCGCTGAGTCGTCCTTATCCTTGCGTGCGCATACCGTTGGGCCGCGCGACGGGTGAAGAAAAACGCCCGCAGGCGTTTTTTAATTAATAGTTTGAAATAATAGCAGTTAATGCTGCAGGCGTCAGCCGCCTCACGTCAGCGCGTTGAACACCCGCGCCAGACGACCGTTCCCCGCCGCGCTCACCGGCGACTCGCTGGCTGCGACAAAGCAGGATTCGCCTGGTTGCAGTACCAGCTGCTGCCCGGCCTTTTCAATCACCGCCTGGCCTTCAATGCAGAACAGCAGGGCGGCACTGTGCTGTGCCAGCGTTTGCGGCGTGGCCGAAAGCGTGTGGATGGCGAAGGCAAAATCCTCTACCGGAATCGGGAAGTTGAGGCTGTCGCCCTGTGTCTGCGGCTGTGTGAGCAGCGTCGCCGCCGGTTTGGCCTCGAACTTCAGGTTGGCCAGCAGTTCCGGAATATCAATGAATTTCGGCGTCAGGCCGGCGCGCAGCACGTTATCCGAATTGGCCATCACTTCCAGCGCCACGCCTTTCAGATAGGCATGCGGCGTTTCGGCGAACAGGAACATCGCCTCACCCGGTTGCAGGGTGATGACATTCAGCAGCAGCGGTGAGAACAGGCCATTATCGTCCGGATAGTCGCTGGCGATCGTTTTGATGGTCTGCCACGGTTCGCCTTCGCGCGCGTTCAGCGCGGATTTCAGCACGCCGAGTGCGCGGGTTTTGCTCTCGTCTTTCAGCGACAGCAGGGTAGCGAACAGTTTAGCCAGCGCGGCTTCGCTGGCGTTTTCGAGGAAATGGGCGATCTGCGGATGCGCGCCCGCGACCGGCTCCAGCAGCGAGACAATCTCAGGCAGTTCGCGAAAGCCGTTCATCGCCTGGAACGGCGTCAGGGCATAGACCAGCTCGGGCTTGTGGTTAGCATCTTTATAGTTGCGCTCGGCGGCGCTGAGCGGAATGCCCGCCGCGTTTTCACGCGCGAAACCGGCTTCAGCGGCAGTTTTACTGGGATGCACCTGAATCGATAACGGCTGATCGGCGCACAGCACTTTAAACAGAAACGGCAGCTCACCGAAACGCTGCGCTACCGCAGCCCCCAGCGTCGCGACCTGATCGTCATTGATCACGTCACGCAGCGAACGGGTGATGCCATTCACTTCAACGGTAGAGGGGCTTTTGGGGTGCGCGCCCATCCATAATTCCGCCATCGGCAATCCCTGCGGGTTTTCGATGCCGTAGAGTTCGGTCAGCGCGGTTTTGCTGCCCCATGCATAATTTTGCAGCGAATTGTTCAATTTTTGCATCGTTTACCCTTAATAACGGTAAGTAAATAAGCGTATTAAAGCAGAAAGTGCCATAGAAAATACACGAACAAGTGCAATAAACGCGATGGGCTCGCATAATGTTAATTTCTTGTATGTGACAATCTTGCTCGCTCTAAGGCGTCGCGGGAAGACGACTTAGGCGGAAACCTCAAAATCTGAGCTAAGGAGACGTAGTCATGGCAGCCAACCGCATTGAAAAAGATTCAATGGGTCCGATCGAAGTTCCGGCAGATAAGTTGTGGGGCGCACAAACGCAGCGTTCGCTGGAGCACTTCCGTATCTCCACCGAGAAGATGCCCGTGGCGCTGGTGCATGCGCTGGCGCTGACCAAGCGCGCCGCCGCCCAGGTTAACCGCGATCTGGGGCTGCTGCCGGCTGAACGGGCCGGGGCGATTATCGACGCCGCTGACGAGGTGCTGGCCGACCAGCACAGCGACGAGTTCCCGCTGGCCATCTGGCAGACCGGCTCTGGCACCCAGACCAACATGAACATGAATGAAGTGCTGGCGAACCGCGCCAGCGAACTGCTGGGCGGCGAGCGCGGCATGTCGCGCAAAGTGCATCCGAATGATGATGTTAACAAGAGCCAGAGCTCCAACGATGTGTTCCCGACGGCGATGCACGTTGCCGCGGTGATTGCGCTGCGCGAACAGCTGATTCCGCAAATTGAAGTGCTGAAAAATACCCTGAGCGAGAAGTCGGCTGCGTTTAAAGACATCGTTAAAATTGGTCGTACCCACCTGCAGGACGCCACACCGCTGACGCTCGGCCAGGAAATTTCCGGCTGGGTTGCCATGCTGGAGCACAATCTGAAGCACATCGAACACAGTATTCCGCACGTCGCCGAGCTGGCGCTGGGCGGCACCGCGGTCGGTACCGGTCTGAATACCCATCCGGAATATGCGGTGCGCGTGGCGAAAGCGCTGGCCGACCTGACGCAGCAACCCTTTGTCACTGCGCCCAACAAGTTTGAAGCGCTGGCGACCTGCGATGCGCTGGTGCATGCGCACGGCGCGCTGAAAGGACTGGCCGCGTCGCTGATGAAAATCGCTAACGACGTGCGCTGGCTGTCATCCGGTCCGCGCTGCGGCATCGGTGAAATCAGCATCCCGGAAAATGAGCCCGGCAGCTCGATCATGCCAGGCAAAGTCAATCCTACCCAGTGTGAAGCGCTGACCATGCTGTGCTGCCAGGTGATGGGCAATGACGTGGCGGTGAACATGGGCGGTGCGTCCGGTAACTTCGAACTCAACGTCTACCGGCCAATGGTGATCCACAACTTCCTGCAGTCGGTACGGCTGCTGGCCGACGGCATGGACAGCTTCAATCACCATTGCGCGGTGGGCATTGAGCCCAACCGCGAGCGCATCGATCAGCTGCTCAACGAGTCGCTGATGCTGGTTACCGCGCTGAATACCCATATCGGCTATGACAAAGCGGCGGAAATTGCCAAGCAGGCGCACAAACAGGGGCTGACGCTGAAAGCCTCGGCGCTGCAGCTCGGCTACCTGACCGAAGCGCAGTTTGACGAATGGGTGCGGCCGGAAGAGATGGTTGGCAGCATGAAGCAATAGCTTTACTTTACTGCCGGACACTACAGCGCGACCTGTCGCGCTGTTTTTTTGCCTTACAGACGGTCACTCCATAAATGCAGCCGCGGGATGATCAGATGCAGCGGCTGCGCCAGCGGCTTGTAACGGTGCGCGATGTTTTCAGCATCGTAATCCAGCAGTTCACCCAGCGTCGGCACCTGCGTACGATCGCGGCACAACACCAGCAGCGGCGAAGGGCAGGCCAGCTGCAGCTGTTTTTTCTCGCTGGCGCGCCACAGCCGCGCGATAGGTTGCACTTTGACCGGCCGCTTGATCTTCAGCTGCGCGCCGTCCGGCAATGACCGCACCCGCTCCAGCTCCTGCTGCACTTTCTCAGCCCACTGTTCGCGCGTCCACGGCGCCTGCGCGCGGTTCGCCTTCAGGCTGCGCTCCAGCTGCCCGACGATGGCCTCGCGCGTCACCTTCTTGATGATGTTTTTATTCGCCCAGCCAAAACGCAGCGTATCCGGCGCCTGCAGTAGCGTGACGCTGCGGTAGGCGTTGAGGGTGATCAGGCCACGCAGATGCTGGTGCACAAACTCAAAACGCGCCTCGCTCGGCAGGCCGGAGTCGACGGTGATCAATTGCTCCAGCCGCTGCTTGAGGGTGTTGATGGTCGTGACCTGCTGCTCCAGTCGCTGGCTGGCTGCCTCATCCGCCTCAATGCAGAGGGCGCCAGGCAGACGCACCGCCGCTTTGGTGCTGAGTTTTTCTGACTGATGCTGCATAAACAGGCGACAGTAGTGGGCGAGGGCCATTTCGCGCGCGCGTTTACCGAGATGCTGGGTCACCGCGATGCGGTTTATTTCATCATGCTCTTTGCCTTTCTCGATCTCAGGCAGGCTGAACACGCGCGCCAGCAACAGCGGCTGCTGTTCAACCGACGCCCGCAGTGCAGTGAGTTCGCGCTCCAGCGTATTGACGCATTCATGTAAATCAGCCACCAAATCATAGCGAGCCATCGCGGTTCTCCATAGTTACAACATACCAAAGGGTGGCACTGAATGACGCGGCGAGCAAGCAGGCATACTAGTTACAACATACTATAATAGGGTTTATCCATCCAGTCGCTGAAACCCCGGCGTGGAATTCGGCTCAACAGGACGCGCGGGCATTTTTCCTGCCGGATGAACATGTTATAACCGTGATTTACCTGTTAACGGATATTAGCTGTGGAGTATCAGCCAAAACCGGGCGCGCCCGCTATCGTCACGCTCGGCGCCGTGCAGATCCTGTCATGGGGCGGATCGTTTTATCTGATGGCCGTGATGGCTAACCCGATCATCGCGGAAACCGGCTGGTCGCAGCAGTGGGTGTATGGCGCACTTTCGCTCGGCATTCTGGTCTCGGGCCTGCTGGCACCGCTGTGCGGCCGGCTGATTGCCCGCGCACAGGGTCGCCGGCTGCTGGCGGCAAGCGGGGCGGTGATGGCGCTCGGGCTGGTGATCATGGCGCTGAGTCACAGTTTGCCGCTGTTTCTGTTTGCCTGGCTGATTATCGGCGCGGGTATGGCGATGGGCCTGTATGACGCGCTGTTCGCCACGCTGGGCACCTTATATGGCGGCCAGGCGCGTGGCGCAATTACCGGTATTACGCTGATCTCAGGATTCTGCACCTCGCTGGTGTGGCCCGGCATCGCGCTGCTGATCCACTGGCTGGAGTGGCGCGGCGCCTGTCTGGCTATTGCCGCGCTGCTGTGTCTGGCGGTGCTGCCGGCTTACCTGTATGCGCTGCCGGCGCCGCGCACGCCATCGATGCCAAAAACCAGGCAACAGTATACCGCACAGAATTCACTGGCTCCCACGCTGTTCTGGCTGCTGTGCAGCATCTTTACCCTCGCGTCGGTGATCATGACGGCGATATCGGTGCAGCTGATTACCCTGCTGCAGGCGAGCGGGCATTCGCTGAGCGCCGCGCTGGCGATCAGCACGCTGCTGGGGCCGTGCCAGGTGGCGTCGCGCATTGTCGATATGGCGTTCAAACGCGGCCATCCCATCTGGACCACTTTCTTCTCGGTCGGACTGGTGGCGCTGGGATTACTGCTGCTGGCCTGTTATCCCGCGTGGGCGCTGGTGAGTATGGTGCTGTACGGTGCAGGGAATGGCTTGCGGGCTATCGTGCGCGGTACGCTGCCGCTGGCGATGGTGAAACCGGAAGAGTACGCCATTGTGGTTGGCCGCATGGCGCGACCGGCGCTGATTGGTCAGGCGCTCACACCGCTGATTGGCGGCTATATTTTCCAGCATTCCGGTGCGCAGGCTACGCTGTGGCTGTTATGTGCGCTGGCGCTTATCAACGTGCTTTTGGTGGTGGTGCTGAAGCGGAAATTGCCGGCAGGCGCTCCGGAATCCGCAGGTTGAAATCGCCACTGACGGCTAACGGGCAGAGATGGCCGCTGCTGCGCTTTAGTGGCGATCCGTCAGATATTGCAGCAGGCAACACAACGCGCTTAACAGCAGAGTGCAGCCAGCCGAGACAACGAAAGGCAGCGGTGCCATACGCACGCATTGCCATAAGGTTGGCGCGTTCAGGCAGCTGGTTGCCGCCGTGATGATGCCCACCGTCAGCGGGAGAACGGTCAGCAATAACGCGCCGACGACCGGGGATAATACAGACATTATTTCGCGCCTCGAAAATAGTAACGGCGCGCATTTTGTGCAAAAAATAGCAAGGGAATCATGACCCTGATCAATATTATTCCTTTCAGAAACCGGTTAATCGACCCTGACGCAGCCCCTTCGCCGGTGTGTTTTTGTTTCTTACACAGAAACAATGGTTTGTCTGAAGGTCGGTTGCGCACACGGCGCGACACCCGTGCAGAAATAATCGTCCCTTTGTCACAACGTCCTTCACCAGCCCGCAGCTACAGCGGTGGGGGCAAAAAAGTGACACGTCGCGCATATTGTTGCGCAAGGCTCAGAGTGCTAAAGCGGTCAGCGGCATGCCATGTTGGAATATACTTATCTAAATTCAATAGTTTAAGACGATATTAAGGCGGGTAATAGCTCAGGTTAGTCACGAGTGGAAAGCATTTTCGGTATTCTAAAAAGCAACAGTGTTTGTTATATTTATTGCTCATTGATTATTCACTGCCGCGGTATGAAAACAAGAAGATAGGCCGCAACTCAGGAAACAGAAATGCTAGATTACCGCTTCCCGACAGCTTTGCAGATGGTTTTGAGCGTAGCGATGGCGGAGCAATTGGGTAAACGCTCGACCAGTGCCATTCTGGCGTACGGTCTTGAAGCGAACCCCAGTTTCATTCGGAAACTCATGGTTCCGTTAACGCGCGATGGCATCATTGTCTCGACGCTTGGCCGTACCGGCTCGATCCATCTGGGTCGTCCGGCCGCTGAGATCACGCTGCGCGATATCTACACCTCAGTGATTGAAGACAAAAAACTGTGGGCGTCGCGCCCCGATGTCGCACCGCGCTGTCTGGTCAGCGCCAACCTGTGCTGGTACTTCAAATCGATCGCGGAGCAAGCGGAAGAGGCGTCGCTTAAAGTGCTGGAAACCCGCACCGTCGCCGATGCCCTTAACGAGCTGAAAAAGCACGATACCAGCAACTGCGAACCGCTGCCTGACCTCGAAATCGCCGAACTCTGCAAAAAAGATCGCTAACCTCGCGTGCGCATCGCTGATGCGCACCTTGCCATTCCGCTTCTGCACGCGCAGTCTACCCCTGTAAATCCTGTGAAATCCCGCTGCTGTGCTCTGGCGCAGAGGCGCGCTGTTACTGTGTAACATCGTCATGCTGCGCCAGGTAAAAAAAATCCGGGCACGATGGCCCGGATGGGTTTTACTCCTTAGCGTTTACACCGTCTGCGTTTCCACCGCCGGCTGCTGCTTGCGCGTCACCAGCTTACGCAGCGTCACGTAGAACACCGGCGTCAGGAACAGGCCGAACAGCGTAACCCCCAGCATGCCCGAGAACACGGTGATGCCGGTTACGCCGCGCACTTCCGCACCGGCGCCTTCACCCAGAATCAGCGGCACGGTGCCGGCGATAAAGGCGATGGAGGTCATGACGATCGGACGCAGACGCAGGCGACAGGCTTCCAGCGCCGACTCGACAATTCCTTTGCCCTGCATCTCCAGCTCGCGAGCGAACTCGACGATCAGGATAGCGTTCTTACACGCCAGCCCCATCAGCACCACCAGCCCGACCTGCACGAACACGTTGTTATCGCCGCCGGTCAGCCACACGCCGACCAGCGCGGAGAGCATCGTCACCGGTACGATCAGGATCACCGCCAGCGGCAGCGTCCAGCTCTCATACAGCGCCGCCAGCACCAGGAACGCCAGCAGCACCGCCACCGGGAACACGATAAACGCGGTATTGCCCTGGGTTGCCTGCTGGTAACTCAGATCGGTCCATTCGATATTCATGCCGTTCGGCAGCACCTGGCTGGACATCGCCTCGAGTTTTTCCATCGCCTGCGCAGAAGAGAGCACACGCGGATCGGCATCGCCAATCAGGTCGGCCGCCGGATAGCCGTTATAGCGAATCACCGGGTCCGGACCGTAGGTGGTGGTGATGTTCACCATGCTGCCAATCGGTACCATCTCACCACGATCGTTGCGGGTACGCAGGTTCGCGATATCCTGCACGCTGTCGCGGAAATCCCCGTCAGCCTGCGCCATCACGCGCCAGGTACGACCAAACTTGTTGAAGTCGTTGACGTAAGACGAACCCAGATACACCTGCAGCGTCGTGAACAGATCGGTCAGCGATACGCCCTGTGCTTTGGCTTTGTCGCGATCGACCTGCACATCCAGCTGCGGCACGTTGGCCTGATAGGAGGAGATCGGGAACATCATGCCAGGCGTCTGCATCACCGCACCGGACAGGGTATTAATCGCGGTTTGCAGTGCGCCATAGCCGAGGCCCGCACGGTCCTGCACATACAGCGAATAGCCCGATCCCTGGCCCAGACCGAGGATCGGCGGTGGCATGATGGAGAAACCGAAGCCCTGCTGGATTTTGGAAATTTTCGCGTTGATCTCAGCATTGATTTCCGCCGCAGTGCGGCTGCGCTCGCTGAATGGTTTCAGACCGAAGAACACCGTGCCGGTATTGGGCGTATTGGTGAACTGCAGCGCATTCAGGCCGGGGAAGGCGACGGAGTAGGCCACGCCTTCGGTGTTCATGCCGATTTCGCTCATCTTACGAATCACTTCATCGGTACGCGCCAGCGATGAGCCTTCCGGCATCTTCACGCCACCAATCAGGTACAGCTTATCCTGCGTCGGAATAAAGCCGCCTGGCACGGTGTGGAACATGAAGCCGGCACCGGCCAGCAGCAGCACGTACACGCCAAACACCGCACCGCGCCGGCGCAGGGTTTTGCCGACCATCGATTCATAGCCGTCCGAGCTGCGCTGGAAGAAGCGGTTAAACGGCCGGAACACCCAGCCCAGCAGGCGATCAATCAGGCGCGTCGGCAGGTCCTTCGGCGCACCGTGCGCCTTCAGCAGTTTCGCCGCCAGTGCCGGAGAGAGCGTCAGCGAGTTAATCGCCGAAATCACCGTCGAAATGGCAATGGTCACGGCAAACTGCTTATAGAACTGACCGGTTACGCCCGAGAGGAAGGCCATCGGCACAAATACCGCACACAGCACCAGCGCGATGGCGATAATCGGCCCGGAGACCTCGCGCATCGCCTGGTGAGCTGCCGCCACCGGTGTTAAGCCCTGCTCAATGTTACGTTCGACGTTCTCCACCACCACGATGGCGTCATCGACCACGATACCAATCGCCAGCACCAGCCCGAACAGACTCAGGGTATTGAGCGAAAAGCCCAGCAGATAGAGCACGCTGAAGGTACCGACCACCGACACCGGCACGGCCAGCAGCGGGATGATCGAGGCGCGCCACGTCTGCAGGAACAGAATCACCACCAGCACCACCAGCACGATGGCTTCGAACAGCGTCTGGACCACGGCGCGGATCGAGTCACGCACGAACACCGTCGGGTCATAAGGCGCGGCCCACTGCACGTCATCCGGGAAGCGCGTTGCCAGCTCGGCCATCTTGGCGCGTACCGCATTCGACAGGTCGATGGCGTTTGCGCCCGGTGACTGGAAGATACCGATACCGACCGCATCCTTGTTGTTCAGCTGCGAACGCAGGGCATAGCTGCCGGAGCCCATCTCGATGCGCGCCACGTCACGCAGGCGCACCAGCGTGCCGTCGTCGGCGGTTTTCAGGATGATGTTGCCAAACTGCGCCTCATCTTCCAGCCGCCCCTGGGTGTTGATCGACAGCAGAAAATCGCTCTCTTTCTTCGTCGGCTCAGCGCCCAGCTGCCCGGCAGAAACCTGCACGTTCTGCTCCTGCATGGCGCTGACCACGTCGCCGGCGGTCATGCCGCGCGCCGCCACTTTGTTCGGGTCGAGCCAGACGCGCATCGCGTAGTCACCGGCACCGAAGATCTGAATCTGGCCGACGCCCGGCAGGCGCGCCAGCTCATCTTTCACCTTCAGCGTGGCGTAGTTACGCAGATAGAGCGAATCGTACTTGCCGTGGGGCGAGAACAGATGCACCACCAGCGTCAGGGTAGGTGACTGCTTCTGGGTGGTCAGGCCGAGCTGACGCACCTCTTCCGGCAGACGCGCTTCAGCCTGCGCCACGCGGTTTTGCACCTGGACCTGCGCCTGGTCGGGATCCGTCCCCGGGCGGAAGGTCACGGTGGTAACCAGCACGCCATCTGAGCCGGCTACCGACTTCATGTACATCATGTTTTCCACCCCGTTGATCGCTTCTTCCAGCGGCGTTGCCACCGAATCAGCAATCACTTTGGGGTTGGCACCGGGATATTCTGCGCGCACCTGCACGCTGGGTGGTACCACGTTGGGGTATTCACTGATCGGCAACAGCGGAATGGCGATCAGTCCGGTGGTAAATATCAAAATCGACAGCACCGCGGCGAAAATCGGTCGGTCGATAAAAAAGCGGGAGAAATCCATAACGGGCAGTCTCGATTATTATTGAGCGGAGCGCATGGCCACCGGCTGCGCTTTTACCGGCATACCGGGCATGAACACTTTCTGCAGACCGTTGACAATCACCTTGTCGCCTGGCTTCAGACCCTGCTGCACAATACGCAGGCCGTTAGCCAGATCGCCCAGCTGAACATCGCGGCGTTCGGCTTTGCCTTGCGCATCAACCACGTAAACGTATTTACGATCCTGGTCGGTCAGCACCGCGCGGTCGTCGACCAGCAGCGCGTTGAATTCTGCGCTGCCCGGCAGCCGCACGCGGGCAAACAGGCCTGGGGTAAACTGACGCTGCTGATTGTCGAGCGTGGCGCGCATGCGAATGGTGCCGGTGCTGGCGGTCAGCTGGTTATCGAGAAAATCGACGGTGCCGCGGTGCGGATAGCCCTGTTCGCCGGTCAGCGCAATCTCTACCGGCAGCGAACCGCGGTTCTGGCCCTGACGCGCCATCGCCTGGTACTGCAGATAAATCGCTTCGTCGACGTCAAAGTAGACGTACATGCGGTCCTGCGACACCAGCGTGGTGAGGACGCTGGCGCTGTCGCCGGCGGTCACCAGGTTACCGGTGGTGATCATCGCCCGGCTGGCGCGTCCATCAATCGGCGCGGTGACGCGGGTAAAGTCGAGGTTCAGCTGCGCCATATCGACTGCCGCCTGGGCGGCCAGCACGCTGGCCTGCGCCTGACTGGCGGTCGAACGCCGCTGTTCCCACTCTTCGCGCGATACCACCTGGGTGCCGATCAGCTTGTCGGTACGGGCCGACTCGCTGCGGGCCAGCGCCGCCTGGCTACGTGCGCTGGCCAGTTCGGCCTGCGCCTGCTCCAGCGTGGCGCGGTAGGTGCGGTCATCAATGGTAAACAGCACCTGACCTTTCTTCACCTCATCGCCTTCGCGATAGTTAACCTGATCGATGTAGCCCGAGACGCGCGGACGCAGCTGCACGCTCTGCACCGCTTCAATGCGGCCATTGAAGCTATCCCACTGGCTGACTTTTTGTTGCACCACCTGCGCGACACTCACTTCGGGCGGAGGCGGCGGCGCATTTTGCGCCACACCGCGATCACAACCGGCCAGCAGGCTTCCCAGCAACATCACTCCTGACAGGCTTACGGCCCGACGAACCCCATATGTTTGCAGATGCATTGTTGTTATTCCGCGTTGGTGAAAAAGAAAGGAGACGTACGAAAAATCTGCAACTTTTAAGATTGCATTAAAACCACAGGAGTGTAGGCTTGGGCGAACTGCATCTGCAAGAATATCTGATACACTTTATGTGCGGTTTTGATCAATTCGTAACAGGTAGCGAAAGCCCCTACGGCGAGTGCGGCATTTAATGCAATAATAAAACTTGCATTAAGTGCGATAGTCAGTCACCCTTAAAGTGTAATTGCAACTGATACTGATACTGTTCGCCATGGCGACGGGAGAGAATGGGATGATGAGCGACGCTTTTATTCACGATCTGATCGACTGGATTGATAACAACATTGAAGCACGTCTGGATCTGGACACCGTAGCGGGGCGCGCCGGCTATTCGAAGTGGCACCTGCAGCGCATGTTCAAAGAGCACACCGGCTATCCGCTGGGTGAGTACATCCGGGCCAAAAAGCTGAAAAAATCGGCCGACCGCCTGACCACCACCAACGAACCGATCCTCAACGTGGCGATTTCGCTGGGCTTCGATTCACAGCAGTCGTTTAACCGCAGCTTCAAGCGCCAGTATGGCGTGGCACCGGGCGCATGGCGTCGTCACGCCGCGCACACCCCGAGCGCGATGCAGCAGTAAACCTCCGCCAGGGCCAGCCATGCTGGCCCGCGTTTTTCCCCGCCTGAAACCTGCTATTATCGGCGTCCTGCTTTTCAGGATGTCACTATGTCGAAAAAACTCTGGATTGGATTACTGTTTGCGCTGGTGGTTTGCTGGATCGGGCTGAAGCCCCATCTGAGCGGTACTGCGCCGGAAAAACAGACGGATATTGCGCAACTGACCGATGCAAAGCGCGTGGCGCGCTGGCTGCAGCAGCATCACCGTTTGCCTGATTTTTATCTCACCAAAAGTGCGGCACGTCGTCAGGGCTGGAACCCGGCGCAGGGTAACCTGTGTGAGGTGTTGCCAGGGCGGGCGATTGGCGGCGATCGCTTCAGTAACCGCGAACGGCGGCTGCCGATGCAGGCAGGACGCCAGTGGTATGAAGCGGACGTCAATTACGACTGCGGCCACCGCGATGCCGATCGTCTGCTTTACTCTTCTGATGGGCTGATCTTTCTCACCACCGATCACTATCGCAGCTTCACGCCGGTACCCTGACTATGCTGACACTCCATTTTGATTTTCGCACGCTGGGCACGCGCCAGGCCTTTTATCAGGCGCTGGTCGATCAGAGCGGCTGCGGTGAACGCTTTGGTTACAATCTGGATGCGCTGTGGGACTGGCTAACCGGCGGCATGGCGCTGCCGGCAACGCTGCATCTGCAGCATGTCGCCGAGGTCAGCACCAGCGCGGAGTTTGCCCCGGTGCTGGCGCTGCTGGAAGAGGCGGCGCAGCAGCTGGCGGGCGAGCTGCGCCTGATTACTCACTGACTACGCGTGCAGCGGCAGCAGCATAATCGCCAGCGTCTGGCGTGCGCTGGCCGGCAAATCGCCGCCGCCGGTGTAGCCGTTATTTTCGACGATCAGCGAATTTAACCCCACCAGCCAGTCATAAATGTAATAGGCGGTGTGGTTAGCCGGCGCGGCAGACAGCCGCGTCAGACGCTGGCCTGACGAAAAGCTGACGCTGGGCGCCGGCGGGCGGGCGAAAATCGGGCTGCCGCGATTGACGCGACTCTGCGGCCGTTCACATTCATCCCGCTGCAGGAAGCCGAGCCAGGCGACAAAGTCACCCAGCACCGTCATGGCACGCGACACCTGGCGATCGGTGCGCGCTTCATGGGCACTGGCCTGCGTCTCCGTTTCGTTCAGCGCGCTTTGCAGTTTGCTCAGCACCTGCAGACGGAAGCTGGCGGTGATGAGCTCTTCCACCAGCAGTTCCAGCGTTGGCTTATCAACGTTGAGCAGCGCCAGCAGGCTCTGGCTCTCCGGCAGCTGACGCAGGTGCGCCAGCCACAGCGCGAACACCTGCTGGGGAAACTGCTGATCGCGCTGGCCGCTGCTGCTGCGCGGTTCGGCGGTGGTTACCGGCTCATCGTTAAACAGGTCAAACTCAAAACCAATACCAAAATAGCTCTGCTCTGCCGCGGCTGGCTGGCCGCCGGTGGACGGCGTGCTGCCGTGGCTCTGACTCAGCCACAGCTGGCGCACCGCTTCGCGCGAGGGCTGCAGACGCTCAAGCAGCTCGCCGTGCAGGCCGGTGCGATGTTGTAAACACTTCAGCAGCGTATCGGCGATGGCCTGTTTCCGCGCGGCCTGTTCCGGCGTGGCGCTGGCTTCGGTCCACGGCTGCAGACGCTCCACCAGTTTCTGCTGCAGCGTGCTGAGCTGCAGCGCCAGCCGGTCGCGCCGTGCCTCCGGCTGCATCTCATCCTGCAGCCAGCTGCTCATGCGGTCGACACCGGCGCGATCGCGCGCCAGCATGGAGCCCCAGCTTTGGCCAGGCTGACCAATCTGCCGCTGTACCGCTTCATCGACGTTGATTTGCGACTGCTGATAGCGCGCATCGTGCGGCGTAATCGCCCAAATCAGGCGCGGCTTATCCGCGCTGGCCGTCGCGCTCTGCTGCAGTTGCCACTCGCGCAGCGCGCTGGCGGCGAGATCCGCATCCTGACGCTGGCTGGCGGCGGTACAAATCAGCATTAAATCGATGCCCTGACGGGCGGCATAGAAGCCCGGCTGCAGGGCACGTTTCTGTTCCAGCAGAGTGGCGCGCAGTGCATCACGCGCCTGCAACCTTGCGCGCTCGTCCTGCTGATCGCGGTCGGCGGGCGTGCCCGGTGCGGGCAGTTCCAGCATATCGGCTTCGTCATATAGCGCCTGACGCGGCGTCGAACTGAGCGGGAGGGTGATTTCCAGCGTCAGCAGCGCCAGCCAGCCGAGCGGTACTGACTGCGGTTTGCCCACGCGGTTGGCGACAACCGGACACACTTCAATCAATTCGTTCAGGTCGGCGTCATGGCCGATGAGCTTTTCAGCGGGCAGTGAGGCGTCATCCACCAGCAGGCTGAGCGGTGCCAGCACGCGCGGCGCGTGCCGCAGCTGATGGCGCAGATGCAGCAGGCTGCGCAGGGTTTCATTCAGCGCCGGACGCTGCGGCCACAGCAGCGCAAACAGCTGCACGCGGTCGTCCACGTTGAGCCACGGTGCCAGCTCAATCGCCTGCGGCCAGAAATGACGGTCCAGCACCTCGGCGTGGTCGGGCTGGCGGCGATGCCACGCCCACAGCGTCACCAGCGCGTCGCTGACGAGGCCGGGCTGCATCTCGCTCTGGCGATGGCGCTGCAGGCGCTGCAGCGCGGCATCAATCGCCGCGCTATCCGGCTGGGTGTCTGCGCTGGCACAGGCCAGCATCAGACGAATCAGCTCGGCTTCGCTCAGCAGCGTCATCTCCAGCGGCCACGCACCAGACTGCGCTTCACGCTGATGGCTGAAACGGGTGGCGATGGCAAAATCGAGATTGCCGGGATTGATGTGCTGAAAATAGTTCAGGGTTTTGTCGCCGAGACGGGCGATCAGCTGGCCCTGCGCGTCGCCGACCATTTCACTCAGCAGCCAGGCTTTACCCGCCTGCGACTGACCAAACAGCGCCAGGGTGACCGGCCGCGCCAGCTGTCGTGCCAGCGCGTGGCTTTCAACGCGGGCGCGACGCAGCTGGAGCCGCAGCGTATCGGCTTCCAGCGCCAGACGCGGCGAGTGCGCCTGGTGGCTCTCCACCCAGTTCAGCGCGCCGTCAACCGTCTCCTGCAGCAGGCCCAGGCGTTTAGCAGGCGTCGCCGGCGTGGCTTTTTTGGCAGTTCTCATCGTTTACACACGCTCCCGCTGTCGATCCAGTATTGCGCATTGGCGTTGCCGGTGGCCGACAGCGTATTCAGTTTCAGACTCAGTTGCTCCAGCGGCACGCGCGTGCCATCGTCCATGCGCGCCTCGCTCAGCACCAGCCGCTCCGGGCCGAGATTATCCGGGCCCGGTTGTACCGCCAGCCTGATGCGCAGCACGCTTTCGCCCGCTACCTGGCGCGCCAGCTGCGGATCGGTAATGCTCAGGCTGTAGAGCGGTGTCGCCGGCCAGCGGTCGTTCTCCAGCTGGCGGAAACCGAGGCAGACGTTACCGCGAATGCGGAAGCTGCTTTTACGGTCCAGCGCGAAGCTGTGGCTGTCGAGATCAATCTCGCTGTAGCACAGATTGTCATCGCTCAGCGTGGCGTTTTCATCCAGCACGCCAAGATAGCGAATGGTCGAGTAGGGTTCAAAATCGCCGGCGCGGAACCAGAAGCTGCTGAGACGCAGATCGAGTGCCAGCAGACACAGCATGGCACCGACCGCCGCGGTGGATTTCGGGTTATCAATGCGTCCCTGTTTGTTGAACGGATACCAGTCGCTGGTGTGATACCCCTCCAGCGACAAAATGCGGCTGCCCGGCAGCGGCTGCAAATGACGCACCAGCGCCTGAATGCCCGGGAAGCGCGACGGGCGACCGGTCAGCAGCAGCACATCGCACTGATAGAGGGAAACCACTTCGCACATGGCGCGCAGCGCCGGGATGATCGCCATCCGGTGCTGCAGGAACTCAGCATGCAGCTGCGCCATGCTCACCACCAGCGGCACGTCAAGCAGATCGAAACGGCTGTCGCCGCCGAGCGTGCGCTGAATCTCTCCGTTGACAAACGCCAGCACGCTGCTGGCTGGCTTCTGCGGCACCAGCTCGCCAAACAGCGCGTTAATTTCGCTGTGGCTGTCGAGCGGATTCCAGTTTTCATAGCGCTCCAGCACCGCCTGCGCCAGCGGAATAAACAGCTGCAGGGTGACCTGCTGGCGCAGCGTGGCCTGACCGTCCATGCGGCTGTCGTGTCCAAACAGCTTGTTCATCAGCGGTTCCGCCAGCGCCAGGCCGGCTTTTTGCAGACTCTGCTGTAACGCGGGCAGGATCCACAGCTGAATCACGTCCAGCAGAATGTCATCGCCGGCCACTTTAAACCCTTCCCGGAACAGCAGACGCGGGGTGATTTTCACGTTGTTGCCCTGACCATCATCCAGACGATACTGGGTGATGGCGAGATCGGTGGTGCCGCCGCCGATATCAATCGAGGCGATGCGCAGGCTTTTGCCCGGCAGCTCATCCGCTTCGCGCGGGCGATCCGGGCGCGCCATGCTGCTGAAGAAATCTTCCGCGCGACCGGCAAAGTTCACCTGGGTTTCGTTGAATAGCCACACCATCTGACCGCAGGTGGCTTCATCCCACTCCATCTGCACATCCGGTACCGGCCGCAGGCTGTGTGCCTGGCTGGCGGCGTCAAACGCGGCGTCGGCCGGATGCCAGCCTTCGGCTTTCCACACCAGCGCGATGGCTTCCTGCATGCGGCGACGGAAAATTTCCCGCTCCGGCTTCGGCATGGCCGACGGCAGCGTCAGGATCACATGACGCAGCTGGCGCGGCGCCTGGCTTTGCGGCATACGCTGGCGCTGGGCCACGCTGTTCATCTGCATCATGGCCTGCGCCAGCAGCTCACACAGCATAAAGGTCATCAGCGAGCTGCGGCTGTAGCTGGCAGAAAACACCGGCAGGCGGTCATCTTCCGGCAGGGCATGCAGCGGCTGCCCCTCATCGTTGAGCAACAGGGTAAACGGCAGCGCGGTGGCCTGCGGCTCGTCGCTGCCGCCGCTGGCGTTGAAGCGCCAGCCGGGCTGATAACGCGCTTCGTCCCATAAGTAGCGGCGCGGGCTGGAGAGGCCGGTGCTGCCCTCGGTGCCGGCGCGCTGCAGCGCCAGGCGGCTGGCTTCGCGACCGACGCGGGTCAGTGAGGGCCACATAAACGCGTTTTCGCGGCCGCTCTCCAGCGAGAAGTTGGCTTTGCCAAAGTGCGTTTCGGCAAACTCCAGCCGGCTGTCAAACAGCTCGTTGTAGACCTGGTGCGGCTGCGACAGATCGCGCAGCTGCAGCTCATAGGTCTGGCGCAGGCCGTTGCTCTCTTCGGGGTGATCTTCCACCAGAATGCCGCAGGTATGCGAGTTGCCGACGTCGAGAATGATATCCACGTTGACCGCCGGCGTTTGCGGTGAGGCCGCCTGGATAGTGATTTCTGCCAGATCGAGCTGTTCGCCCAGCAGTTCCAGCACGTTGAGATAGTGCGCCTGATATTCAAATTCGCGCAGCGCCTGGTTTACTTCCTGCTCGCGGCGTGATTCCAGCGCATACACCTGCTGGCTGAACGTCTCGCGCAGCCAGCCGTCAACCCAGGTGAGGTCGAGGAACTCGCCCAGTTCATAGTTGTGCCACGCCAGCGCAAAGCTGACGTCGTTCTGCGCATCGGCTTTGCTCAACCCCAGCTGCTCACCGCCGTCCGTGTCGGCCACCAGGCGCGTATCGAAGGCGAGGGTGATGCGATGGGTATTGCCCGCCGCGTCGGGCTGGCTGAGCGGCGCAAGGCGCAGACGCGCCCAGTTATCCGGGCCACCGATGAAACGACGGCCGCTGGAACAGCGCAGCACCGGCAGCGGCAGCCACTGCCCGGCCAGCAGCGTCAGGGAATCGGCCAGCGCGATATCGGTTTCCGGGCGCACCACCTCAGCGGCGCCGCCATCCTGCGGATAGAGCAGAAACTTGCCGCTGTTGCCATCAACGTTGAGACGCAGCAGCGGACCATTGGCGGTCTGGCGCACAAACTGCCGCCGCGCCTGTAGCGCGGGCAGGCGCAGACCAAAATCAAGAAACTGCACACCGCTGTCTTCGATCAGCGTGATTTTCTGTTTGTCATCAATCAGGGGAGCCAACATGGTTACTTACTCTCACGCTTAATCGTCAACGGGAACACCTGATCGGCGCCATACTGCGCCGTACAGCTGGCAATGCCATCACCGGCTTTGCACACCAGCTCCGGCATGCGATAGCGTGATTTATCGCTGCAGCTGGCAGTATAGCGGCTGCGCACTACCATGGTGCCGTCGCTGGTCATGGCGGCGGTGACATCAGCTTTACAGCGAATATTGTCGCCCTGGGTAATCACTGCGCTGCCTTTACCGTTGCGGATCTGATAGCGCAGGCTCGGCGGCTTGCCGGTCGGCAGATTGGTCTGACGCAGCGTCACGCGCCAGGTACCATTGATAAATTTCACCGAGCCGAGGCGCGCGTCATCGGGCGTCATCACCAGATCGTCCGCTTTGGCCGGTTCGGTATGTTCCGCTACGACCTCCGGCGGTGCCGATGGGGCAGCCGGTGCCGGCGCAGGCGTCACTGTCGCACTGCTGTGCGGCAGCGTGGCGGCCAGCGTCTGTGCTTTCGCCAGTATCGCCGGGGCCAGCGCGGGCGCGGCGCTGACCACAGGCGCGGTTTCGGTTTCTGCCGGCTGGACCGGCGCGTCGTGTAACCAGAAGGCCACGCCCGCTGCGGCGGCAGCGGCCAGAGGCAGCACCAGCAGCAGCGGGCGCAGTGCGGATTTCTTCCGCGCGGGCGCGTCGGCGACAACGCTCAGCGGTGCAGGTTCAGGCTGTGGTTCGGGTTCCGCCAGCCGTTCCGGCTCGGGCTCCGCCACAACGGGGGCCGCAACCGGTTCAGGCGCGGCAGCCCTTTCTGGCTCGGGCGCGGGCACCACCAGCGGCGGCAGTTCTTCATCAAGGCTGTCGCGCAGGCAGGCCAGCGCATCATCACGCGTGCGCGCCTGCGGGTCGACAAAGCCCCAGAAGGTGATCACCGGCTTGCCATCCACCAGATAGACGTATTGCTGATCGGGAAACTGCAGCGTCTTCGCCAGCAGTGCCCCAAACAGGCGCATCGCCGGATTGTCGGCATCCCGGGCGCGCAGGCTGAGCGCCTGCAAATCCTGCTGATTAAGGGTGAGCTGATCCAGCGCCTGACGCTTTTCGCGATCGCTGGCCGCCAGCCAGGATTTCACTTTGCCGCTGAATGGCGCGTACCAGTCAAGGCGGTCACCGCGCTCGTTGGCCTGCGGGATCGCGAGGCAGTTGGCCAGTGTCGTCTGGCGGCGCAAACGTAACGTTTCGCGAATTTGCAGGGCAGAAGCCCAGACCGGCTGGCCGTTCTCCCCCAGTGCCAGTAACGCGTCGAGATTACCGCTGCGCAGAAAAGTTTTTGCCACTCGTTGGGCCCTTATCGGTGGTTATCTGAAGCCAAACATCGGGTGTGATGGGCGATGGTAGTGATCTTAAGCCAAATGCGCCGCAATCAAACGGGGGAAAAAGGGGGGAAAACAGGGCGTTATTCCCCCCACGGTACGCGGGGTGGTGAAATGTTAACCGTTCCGGCGCGGGCTGAGCAGCAAATGGGTGAGGACGCCCCCGATCAGGCCCCAGAACGCCGAACCGACGCCGAGCAGGGAGATGCCGCTGGCGGTGATCAGGAATGCCACGATGGCTCTATCGCGCTGCGCCGGTTCCGCCAGCGCGCGCTGCAGACTGCCCGCCAGCGTGGCCAGCAGTGCCAGACCGGCCAGCGTGGCGATCAGCACCGGCGGCAATGCGCTGAGCATCACGGCGATCAGCGCGCCGGTAAAGCCGGTCAGCAGATAGAACACGCCCGCCAGCGCGGAAGCCACCCAGCGGCGCGCCGGGTCCGGATCGACATCATCGCCCATGCAGATCGCGGCGGTGATCGCCGCAATACACACCGAAAAGCCACCGAACGGCGACAGCAGTAGCGCGATCAGGCCGGTCCAGCCGGTGAGCGCGGAGACCGGCGGCCGGTAGCCATGCGCCTGCAGCGTGGCAATACCGGGCGCATTCTGCGACGCCATGGTCACCAGAAAGTAGGGTAAGCCGACGCCAATCAGCGCGGCAGGATTAAAATGCGGCATGATAAATTCCGGCACGCTCAGCGTTAGCGCATGAGGCGGAAAGTGGATGGCGCGCTGACCCAGCGCCACCAGTACGCCCGTCACCAGCGCCAGCAGAATGGCATAACGCGGCAGCCAGCGGCGGCCCAGCAGCCATACCAGACACATGCTGCCGCACAGGGCAAAATGATCCTGTAAGCCGCTGAAGGTGCCGATGCCAAAACGCAGCAGAATCCCCGCCAGCATCGCGGCCGCCAGCGACTGGGGAATATGGTTCATCAGCCGGGCAAACAGGCCGGTCACGCCGCTCAGCACAATCAGCAGATTGGTAGCGACAAACACCCCGACCACTTCATTCAGCGTCAGGCCGTGCACGCTGGTGGCCAGCAGCGCGGCACCCGGCGTCGACCAGGCGGCGAGCACCGGCATCCGCGTCCACAGCGACAGGCCGAGTGACGCCAGCCCCATGCCCACGCCCAGCATCGACAGCCAGCCGCCAATCTGCGCCGGTGAGGCGCCTGCGGCCTGCGCCGCCTGGAAGATCAGCGCCGCGGTGCTGCTGTAGCCGACCAGCACGGCGATCAGGCCGGAAATCAGCATCGGAAAGGAAAAAGCCGGACGAACAGTCGCAGTGGTCATGGAATCACATCCTGTTGTGCGTTATAACGCACATTGTGGCACGCACGGTATGGCGCGCACAAGTGGTACACTGCGCGCCCGCTTTTCAGGAGAATTCATGGAAAATCTGCATCAACATCTCAGCCAGGCGCTGAAGCAGCTGCGTCAGGCCAATGGCTGGAGCCTGACGCTGGCGGCGGCGCGCACCGGCGTGAGTAAAGCCATGCTCGGTCAGATTGAGCGCGGGGAGTCGAGTCCAACGATCGCCACGCTTTGGAAAATCGCCACCGGCTTTAATGTGCCGTTCTCCTTTTTTGTGCAGAGCGGGGCGCAGCCGTCGGGCGATGTGGCGACCTTCAGCCAGCCCAATGCACAAATGCAGGTGAAGCCGCTGCTGCCGTATGACGCGCGTTTGCGCTTCGATCTGCTGGAAGTGACGCTGGCGGCGGGCGCGCAAAGCGATTCGTCAGCGCACGAAAGCGGGGTGATTGAGCAGGTGGTGGTGCTGGAAGGTGAGCTGTTGCTGGGCATGGCGGGCAGCTGGCGTCGCCTGCAGGCCGGAGAAGCCAGCCAGTTCGCCGCCGATCAGCCGCACAGCTACCGCAATCCGCTGGCCAGCCCGTTGCGCTTTCATAGCCTGATTCACTATTTGCAGCGCAGCTGAGTGGCGGGATGCGCAATTACAAATTGATACGAAGGCAAACTACACAGTTTACCTGCGTATTTATATACTGCGGTCTCATCAGTAAAGGAGAAGGGCGATGAGCGAGCTGATTAGCGCCGCTGCCGCGTTACGCAGCATCAATGGCAAACTGATGCGCCGCCTGCGTGAATCGGCCCCGCCGGGCGATCTCACCTGGCCGCAGGTTTCCGTGCTGGGGTATCTGGTGCGCGACGGCGCAATGACGGTGACCGAGCTGGCCGCGCGCGAAGGGGTGCGCAGCCAGTCGATGAGTGCCACGGTCGCCAGCCTGCAGACGCTGGGCCTGGTACAGGGCGTGGCCGATGCGCAGGATGGCCGCAAAACCCGTTATCAGCCTACCGCTGCCTGCCTGCAGCTCATCGCCAGCAATCGCGCTCAGCGTGACGACTGGCTGCTGCACAGTATCAGCAGCCTGCTCAGTCCGCAGGAGCAGCAAACGCTGCTGGCCGCCATTCCCTTACTGCAACGACTCGCTGACCACTAATTTGAGAGGACTCACCATGGCTGTCACCACGTTAGATGCCCAAACCGCCCTGATTGTCATCGACCTGCAGCACGGCATCGTCCGCCTGCCGGTTACGCCGCGCCATCCGGATGAAGTGATTGCACGCGCCACGCAGCTGACGCAGGCGTTTCGCGCGAAACAGCTGCCGGTGGTGCTGGTGAACGTGGCAGGCGGCGCGCCGGGCCGTAATCAGCAGCCGCGCCACGATGCAGCTTTGCCGGCAGACTGGGCGGTGCTGGTGCCGGAAATGACACCGCAGCCGGGCGATATCAGCGTAACGAAAAAAACCTGGGGCGCGTTCCACAATACCGATCTGCACCAGCAGCTGCAGCAGCGTGGCGTAACGCAGGTAGTGGTGTGCGGGATTGCCACCAGTATCGGCGTGGAATCCACGGCGCGTCAGGCTTACGAGCTGGGCTATAACGTCACGCTGGCGACTGATGCGATGAGCTGCCTGAACGCTGAAACCCACCACAACAGCATTGAGCGCATCTTCCCGCGCCTCGGCGAAACCGGCACCACTGACGAAATTCTCGCGCTGCTGAACTGATCTTTTCCCTCCAGGGCTGGCGTTGCCGGCCCTTATCTTTACCGTTCCCTGAAGGCTGTCTGGCGATGCTGGATGTTAGGCTGGCGATGAATAGTTAATTTAATAAAAAATCAGCCCAAAATGTGAGCTTTAAAGTTGCACAGTAACCATTTTTATCAGGCTCATTACCACAAAAACCGCATATAAAAGTAATGAAAATATTGACAGGTAATAATAAGTGTCAAGCCACTTTGTTACGTTTACATCGATAGCATTTAGAAAGGTAGAAATAGCCGCCTGCTCTTTGGGTTGAAAAATAATTTTCTGGCCTTTTTTAAGCCTGGAGAAGAAGTAGGACATGCCAAAAGAGCCAAAAAAACCCATGGAGCCGTAGAATCTATACAGTGGTGGTAATTCGAATGCGCTGTCGAGGTATTGCGATAACAAAGTGTTATATTTGCGTTTGTTAATTAAATAAATAATAAACTGTAGCGTAGTTATAAAGAAAGGGATGATCGCACATCCGAGAGCAACATAAGAAAGAGTCGTGTTCATGCTATTTCAACCATAGATCCATAAGATAATCACTTGCTGAGCTGGCAGCAGTCCCACCTACTAATGAACCTACAGCGGCGCAAGCAACCCCTCCGGCTCCTGCAGTGGCTATGCCTACAGCAAAACAAATACCGATACCAGCAGATGCACCCAGCGTCCCTCCAGTAATACCAGCAAATGTACCGCTGGCGAATTTACTATATTCTTTAAAGGCAGTTTTGCCACATTCACTCTCGCGTCCCCTGGTGCACGCGTTAACTACCTCATTAGTGGTGTTTGCAAATGAGAAACCGATACCAATAAAACCGCCCATCCTGAGAAAACGAGCCGCCCTGGCGGCATTCCCTACGTAATATGAATAGCCTGGAATTCCACCCATCCCAACGGTAGACCACTCATGCACAATAGATCTACTGGACAGGTTAAGTGCGCGTTTCATATTCTCGTATTGCTGAAACTTAACTGAATATCGAGCAAGATTACTAAGCACAGGTTTGTTGACCAGTTCTTTCAGCTGGTTCAACAACTGATTTCGCTCAATAAAAATTGCTGGCTTATCAGTGTTCCCTGAGTGCGAAACTGGTTTTGATAACTTGCTTCGATTTTCTTAAGCGTCTGCTCAATGGCATTGAAGTATTTTTCACCAGCATCACCGACGGTTCCGAAAACCTTATCTCCAGCACTGGTTAGCGCAGCAATTATGCCATAGTGTTTCTGCATAAAACCGGACTCGTCAACGCTGACTCCGACCAGGGCGTTATTAGTGCGGGACTTTGCCTGTTTTAATGCTGTAAGTGCTTGCATGGTTAGAGGGGCCGGCGTCTCTGGGTCAGCAACAATCAGTATCTGTCCCGGCCTTAACCAGGGCGTGTCAGCGTTCAACTGCATAAACATGGTAACTGCCGGAGCACGGGTGTCGCGAAACAATTCTCTGGCCTGGTACTCCAGTGATCCAGCGCGTTCGACAACACAATATCCCGGGGCGATGTTACGTGTCATGAATCCTTTCTCCCTTACCTGACTAACATCCTGCACGCCTGACTGCAGCAAACAATATAAGTAATTCTATTGCGCGGCGCAAAATGTGTTGGCTAACAAATGTGGTGTGAGCGCTCAGATGCGTAAACGCGAAACCGGCACCACTGACGAAATCCTCGCGCTGCTGAACTGATCTTTTCCCTCCAGGGCTGGTGCTGCCGGCCCTTGTCTTTGCGGCTCCCTGCCGCGGGTTATTCTGCTGCGCCTCGCTTTCCCTGCCGCCGTTGAGAATTGGTTGTAACAGTGCTGGTTACTGTCACAGTATGCACAGCAACACGATAACCAATATTTAGCCTGACTTTACGTTTTTATTAACACCAGTGAGCAGCAGGAACGGGCAGAGCAGTACAGCGCTATTCTGCTGCAGGGAGGTAGGGATGCTAAAAAAATTAAACGTGCTTTATCTCATCGCCAGCCTGTTTTTTCTGGGCACCGGTATTACCTTAGGTCTGGTGCTGTCACCGTTAATTACCGCGGAAGTGAATGCCACGCAAAAGGAGGTTGATCTGGTGAAACAGCGGGCGCTATATAGCGGTGAGTTTGATCGCCATCAGCCGGGCAGTGATGCGCTATACTGGGCCAGCGGTAAGGTCTATCTCAATGAAAACGTTATCGCCTTTGAGGGGGAAATTGCCCCCGGTCCACACTATAAAATTTACCTCACCAAAACTCAGGCGTTTGATCAGCACTCATTTCTGCAAATAAAGCATCAGTCGGCGTTAATTGGCGATTTAAATAACTTTGGTGATTTTATTAAATCGCTGCCGGAAGGCATCGATCCGCAGGAATATTGCGCCGTGCAAATCTGGAGTGAGCAATTTTCGAAATTTGTCGGCTCAGCGCGTTATCGCACCTGAATAAGGCACCGACGTGCGCCGGTGCCCGATTTAGATTACTGGAAAGCGTAACTCAGCGTTAGGCCGACGCTGTAATTACGCCCCGGTGCCGGTTCGTAATACCGGCCATTGCTCTCATTAACGATGACCGAGCCGATATAGTGGCGATCGAGCAGATTATCCACGCGGCCAAACAGATCCAGCGTCCAGTTCTGCACCAGCCATTTATAGCCGCTGTTCAGTCCCACCACCGTATACGCCGGCGCTTTAACATCATTCTGGTCGTTGGCCGCAATGTCGCTCAGGTAGCGCAGGTCGCCGCCGGCATACCAGCCTTGCTCCGGCGCGTAGGCCAGTCCGGCGTAGGCCATATTGCGTGCAATACCGGGGATGCGCTTGCCGTCACAGCTGTCGCTGCCGCAGGCGTTACTGCGGTAGCGCGCGTCGAGCAGCGTCCACGCGGCTTTCAGATGCCAGTCATAGCCAAACTGCTGATCGAGCCCAAGTTCCAGGCCACGGCGGCGCGTCTCACCGGCGTTTTTGTAGCTGGTGCGGCCTTCGTAACTGCTGTCTGACACGATCTCGTTTTTGGTATCGGTCTGAAACAGCGCAGCGGTCAGCAGGCCGTTGCCGAGGCGTTTTTTGCTGCCGAGCTCAACGGTATTGCTGGTGGCCGGCTGCAGGTTGAGATTGAGCCCGGCCTGATCCGCCGCGCGGTAGGAGAGTTCATTGAGCGTCGGCGTTTCAAAGCCGCGACCGGCGGAAACATAGGCGTTCCAGCCATCATTAATCGCGTATTTGAGCGAGGCCGCAGGCAGCCAGCGGTGATAGCGGCGGTTACCGCTGTCATCCGGGTCGCTGGCGGTCACATAATAGTCGTTAGCATCGAAATTGACCGTGCTGAAGCGCACGCCGGCGTCCAGCGACCAGCGATCGCTCAGCTGCCACGCGGTCTGCAGATAGGGATCGAGGTTCCACATCAGGTTGCGCTCGTTGCGGCGCAGATCACCCCGCACGCCGTAGTCGGTGGCACCGTCACTGCGGGTAAAGTTCTGATAGCCTTTGCGCTTCTCGCTCATGGTCTCATAGTCGAGGCCGCCGGTCAGGGTCACCGGCAGCGTCAACAGCGTAGCGCGGTGCGTCCAGCGCGTATCAATGCCCTGGTAGTGGCGCGCCAGTGAAATGACACCGCCGGGATAGCCGGCTTTCAGCTGAGTCGCCAGCGGGATAGACTGATACTGGGTGGTTTCGCGTTCACCGGCATAGAGCATCACGCTGAGGTCGTCGTTGTCGCTCATCTGGCGCTGGTAGTGCAGGCCCGCCTGGGTCTGGTCGACGGTTTTACGCGCGTTGTACAGCGTGACGTTGCTGGCCACCTGGCGCGGATTATCACGCCACTGTTCCGGCGTCAGGCCGCCCGGATCCTGCGCCTCAACGTGAACGCTGTTGAACAGCAGCGTCAGGGTGCTGACATCGTCAATGCGCACGCCGAGCCTGGCATTGCCGAGGTTTTTCTGCGCGGCGCTGTGGTCGCGATAGCCGTGCGTGGTGAAGCGCGAAGCCGACACCGTATAGTCAACGTCGCCGGCGTGGCTGCCATCACCGGTGGCACCGCTCGCTTTCACGCTGTTGCGCCAGCTGCCGTAACTGCCGTACCAGCTGCTGGCTTCCAGCGTGGTCGGCTGCTGGCCGCGCTGGGTTTCCACGTTGATCACGCCGCCCGATGCATTGCCGTACAGCGCGGAGAACGGACCGCGCAGCACTTCCACGCGATCGATGGAACCGATATCGATATTCGAGGTTTGCCCCTGGCCATCCGGCATGCTGGCCGGAATGCCGTCGACGTAGAGGCGAATGCCGCGCAGGCCGAAGGTGGAACGCGAGCCAAAGCCGCGCACCGAAATCTGCAGGTCCTGCGAATAATTCTGGCGGTTCTGGATTTGCAGACCCGGCACGCTGGTGAGGTTTTCAGACAGGTTAACGCGCGGTGCGGCGTGGCGCATATCGTCGCCGCTGACGACGCTGACCGCCGCCGGGGTATCCAATTCGGAGAGTCCACTGGCCGCGGGCGCGGCGCTCACCACCAGGGTATTGCTGGCATTGTCCGCCGCCAGCAGCGGCAACGGCAGGAGTGCAGGCAGCATCAGCAACGGTGCCTGTCGCAAAAGAGCAATTTTCATTTTAATAACCGTAAAAGACGTGAAATGAACCAATCGGGACATTTATCGCGCGTATGTTAATCGTTTTAGCGCGGGTTTGAAAAGCGTTAATAGTAGGGCAGAACCCTGTTAAGTGTGGCGTGAAAAATGTCCTTTCACCGCACCTCTGGCCTGGCTGTCAGCCCCAATTTCTGTCAGTGTGATCGTTTTGCCTGCGGTAAGAAGAAGGAGAAAACATGAGTCAGCAACCTGTAGTGGCGGTACTGGGATTAGGCGCGATGGGACACGCATTTGCCGCCAATCTGTTGAAGAAGGGCTTTACCGTGCGCGGCTGGAACCGCACGCGTGCCAAAGGTGAAGATCTGGTGGCCGCAGGCCTGACGCTGAGCGACAGCGCCGCGCAGGCTGTGGAAGGCGCAGACGTGGTGATTGCCATGCTGGCGGACGGCGCTACCACGCGCGCCACGCTTAACCAGGTGCAGAAAGCACTGCAGCAGGGGGCTACCGTGGCGCAGATGGGCACCATCGGTGTTGAAGCGACCGACGCGCTGATCGCCGGGCTGGCGGCCGCACGGCCGGACGTGGTGTTTATTGATGCGCCGGTCTCCGGTACCAAAGCGCCGGCTGAAAACGCGCAGATTCTGGTGATGGCCAGCGGCGACCGGCAGCGCGCCCAGGCGGCGGAGCAGGTGTTCGCCGCGATTGGTAAAGGGACGCAGTGGCTGGGGGCCGCCGGTGCCAGCTCGCGCATGAAGCTGGTGGTGAATAGCTGGCTGATTGGCCTGATGCAGAGTCTTGCCGAAAGCACCCGGCTGGCAGAGCAGTTTGGTTTCACTACCGACGATCTCTGGCAGGTGCTGGTAGGCGGTCCGCTGGCAGCGCCGTACGCCAAAATGAAACTCGGCATGATTGCCAGCGGCGACTTTACGCCGCAGATGCATCTGATCTGGGCGCTGAAGGATGCGCGGCTGGCGCTGGACGCGGCCGGCGACACCTCGCTGCCGGCGCTGGAAAACATCGTCGATGTCTGGCAGCAGGCGGTCGATGCCGGTTACGGCGAGCAGGATCTGGCGGCGGTTTATCAGTACCTGAAACGCTAAATGAGTCAGCGGCTCGACTTTGACTTCTCGCAGCGTCCGCTGGTGCCGTATGCGCATGATTACGCGCACGGCGATGCGGAGCCGTGGCACTATCACCACTGCGCGCAGCTGATACATACTTTGAGCGGCGTGGTGAAAGTGGAAACGCAACACGGCAGCTGGATTGTGCCGCCCAGCCGCGGCGTGTGGCTGCCGGCCGGCACGCGTCATGCGCTGCACATCGTTGGCAGCGTGGCGGCGCGCACGCTGTTTGTCGATCCGCTGGCGCGCGCCGATCTGCCCGCCAGCTGTCAGGTGGTGCAGATATCGCCGCTGCTGCGGGAGCTGATTGTCAGCGCGCTCACGCTGCCGGAGCATTACGCGTCTGGCAGTCGCGCCGAGCGCATTTACGAGCTGATTCTCGATGAAATTCGCGTGATGGACGTGCTGCCGTTTGGCCTGCCACTGCCACACAGCGACCGGCTGCTGGCGCTGTGCCAGCAGATTCAGCAGGCGCCGGGCGAGAGCTGGACGCTGGCGCGCGCGGCAGCGCAGCTGTGTGTGGCGGAACGCACGCTGGCGCGCCATTTCAGTCGCGAAACCGGTTTGCAGTTTAGCGACTGGCTGCGGCGTGCCCGGCTGAGCGTGGCGCTGACCCGGCTGGCACAGGGCGATACGGTGCTGGCCGTGGCGCTCGACCTCGGCTACGACAGCCCGAGCGCCTTCAGCGCCATGTTTCGTCGCGTGCTGGGCGTTACGCCAGCGAACTACTTTCCGGCGGCAGAAAAGCGCCCGCCGCGTTAAGCAATGCCTGGAGCGAGGCGCGCGTCACGTCATTATCAATACCCACCCCCCACGCACGCTCGCCACGCGGCGTGATGCAGCTGATATAGCACACCGAACGGCTGTCGCTGCGTTTGCCCAGCGTGTGTTCATGGTAATCCTCAATGGTTACGGCCAGATCGTAGCGCTGACGCAGCGCGGCGACCGCTGCTGACAGCAGTCCGTTGCCGCGGCCTTCCAGGGTCAGCTGCAGCGGACCCTGCTGCAGGCGCGCTTTAATCCGCGTCTCGCCCTGATCATCGCTATGGCTCTCCGCCTGCAGCAGGCGACACCGCGGCTGTTGCAGGCCGTACTGCTGACAGAACAGCTGCCACAGCGCGTGGTGCGTCATCTCCTGGCCGTGAGCATCGGTCTGCTGCTGCACGCAGCGGCTGAAATCCTGCTGCAGGCCGCGCGGCAGTTGCAGACCGTGATTTTGTTCCAGCAGCCAGGCGGCACCGCCTTTACCGGACTGGCTGTTCACGCGGATCACTGCTTCATAGCTGCAGCCGATGTCCAGCGGATCGAGCGGCAGGTAGGGCATTTGCCATACCACTTCATTACGCGCGCTGCGTTCGGCAAAGCCTTTGCGAATGGCATCCTGATGCGAGCCGGAGAAGGCGGTGAACACCAGTTCGCCGGCGTAAGGATGGCGCGGATGGACCGGCAGCTGGTTACAGCGCGTCACCACTTCCAGCACCTCGCGCATATCGCTAAAGTCCAGCTCAGGCGTCACGCCCTGGGTATAGAGATTCAGCGCCAGCGTCACCAGATCGACGTTGCCGGTGCGCTCGCCGTTACCAAACAGACAGCCTTCAACGCGATCGGCCCCGGCCAGCAGCGCCAGCTCGGCGCAGGCGGTGCCGGTGCCGCGATCGTTATGCGGATGGACGCTGATGGCCACCTGCGAGCGCTGGCTGAAGTGGCGACAGAAATACTCGATCTGGTCGGCATACACGTTAGGCGTGTTGACTTCCACCGTGGCGGGCAGGTTGATGATCATCGGCCGCTGCGGTCCCGGCTGCCAGATGGCGGCGACCGCTTCACAGATTTCCAGCGCAAACACCGGCTCGGTAAAGCAGAAGGTTTCCGGCGAGTACTGAAAGGTCCAGCGCGTGGCGGGCTGCGCCGCACAGCGTGCGCGGATTTGCCGCGCGGCGGCGCAGGCCAGCTCGACGATTTCAGCTTTGCTCTGACGAAATACGCGCTCACGGAACAGCGGGGCGGTGGCGTTATACAGATGGACAATCGCCTGCGGCGCGTCACGCAGCGCTGCAAAGGTGCGATCGATTAAATCGTCGCGCGCCTGGGTTAATACCTGAATAGTGACGTCGTGAGGGATGTGCTGCTGTTCAATCAGCAGGCGCACAAAGTCATAATCGGTTTGCGAGGCGGCGGGAAACGCTACTTCAATCTCTTTAAAGCCGCAGCGCAGCAGCAGTTGCCAGAATGCTAATTTGCGCGCGCTGTCCATCGGCGTAGCCAGCGCCTGATTGCCATCGCGCAAATCGGTTGAGAGCCAGCGCGGCGTGCGGGTGATCTGGCGTGACGGCCACTGGCGATCCGCCAGATTGATGACAGGCCACGGGCGATATTTTTCAGCAGGTTGAGTCAGCATGGGGGTCTCCTTGAGGTCTGCCTGTAGTCTGCAGTAACCTGCCGGACGCGGCTCACGCATAGCTGACAACCCGGCGTGCAAAACTGACAGCTGCCGCAGCGCGACGCCTTCAGTGATACCCGTCTGTTAAACCCTACTGAGATTCGATCCCGTGTTTTTTCATCATCGCCCGCAGCTGATGATAAGTGACGCGCAACAGTTCAGCGGCGCGGCGCTGGTTGTATCGCGCCTGTTGCAGACTGGCTTCGACCAGTGCGCGCTCCTGCTGGTTTTGCCACTGGCGTAAATCCAGCGGCAGCGCCGGCAGGGCACTTTCACGCTGTTCTGCTTCCGCTTCAGTTACCGCAGGAGCGCTGCGTGGCGCAAACGGATTGATGATGATGGTGTCGAGCGCCTGTTCGGTGCTGTGATGACGGTACACCGAGCGCTCCACCACGTTTTTCAGTTCACGCACGTTGCCCGGCCAGCTGTGCTGCAACAGAGTGAGCTGAGCGCGCTCGCTAAAGCCGGGAAACAGCGCCAGTCCCAGCTCGCGGCACATCTGAATGGCAAAATGCTCGGCCATCACCAGAATATCGCTGCGGCGCTCGCGCAGCGGCGGCAGCTGGACGACATCGAACGCCAGGCGATCAAGCAGGTCGGCGCGAAAACGGCCGGCGGCGGCCAGCGCGGGCAGATCTTCGTTGGTAGCGCACACCAGCCGCACGTTAACCTGCAGCGACTGATTGCCGCCAACGCGTTCCAGCTGGCCATACTCAATTACGCGCAGCAGTTTCTCCTGCACCAGCATCGGCGCAGTGGCAAGCTCATCCAGAAACAGCGTGCCGCCATCGGCGCGCTCAAAGCGGCCAAGGTGGCGCTTCTGGGCGCCGGTAAAGGCACCGGCTTCATGGCCGAACAGCTCGGAATCCAGCAGGTTTTCATTCAGCGCGGCGCAGTTGAGCGAAATAAACGGCCCCTGCCAGCGGTCGGAGAGGTAGTGCAGGCGGCTGGCAATCAGCTCTTTACCGGTACCGCGTTCGCCAGTCACCAGCACCGGTTTCTCCAGCGGTGCCAGTTTCGATACCTGTTCCAGCACCTCTAAAAAGTTATTCGACTCGCCCAGCAGATTGTCTTTACCGTTTGCCATGATGAAATTCACCACTGATTAATTAATTTCACTACCTTAACGGATTGCGCCGCGCGTGTAAAACAGTCAAACCCAGTAAAATCAGCACATTAAAAACTGGCACGCATCTTGTATTAGTCATGAGCGTAAAGACATGACAACCAGAGGAACATCATTATGGGTATTTTTTCTCGTTTCGCCGATATCGTGAACGCTAACATCAACTCGCTGCTGGAGCGTGCCGAAGATCCGCAGAAACTGGTACGCCTGATGATTCAGGAAATGGAAGACACGCTGGTGGAAGTACGTTCCACCTCGGCCCGCGCGCTGGCAGAAAAGAAACAGCTGCTGCGCCGTATTGAGCAGGCCGAAATTCAGCAGGCCGAATGGCAGGAAAAAGCTGAGCTGGCGCTGAGTAAAGAGAAAGAAGATTTAGCCCGTTCGGCGCTGATTGAGAAACAGAAGCTGACCGACCTGATCGCCGCGCTGCAGCAGGAAGCCAGCCACGTTGAAGAGACGCTGGACCGCATGAAAGGCGAGATTGGCGAGCTGGAGAAAAAACTCAGCGAAACCCGCGCCCGCCAGCAGGCCCTGACGCTGCGTCACCAGGCGGCTTCATCGTCACGCGATGTGCGTCGTCAGCTCGACAGCGGCAAGCTGGATGAGGCGATGGCACGCTTCGAATCGTTTGAACGTCGCATCGATCACATGGAAGCAGAAGCGGAAAGCCAGCGCTTCGGTAAAAGCAAAACGCTGGACCAGCAGTTTGCCGACCTGAAAGCTGATGACGAAATCAGCCAGCAACTGGCTGCGCTGAAAGCCAAAATGAACCGCAGCGAGTGATCGCCCCGGGCCTGCTAACGGGCCCGGATTGCCGGGTGTACTGAAAAAGGAGAGTCAATGAGCGCACTATTTCTGGCCATACCGTTAACGATCTTCGTGCTGTTTGTGGCACCGATCTGGTTATGGCTGCACTACAGCAACAAACGCAACGGCGGGACGCTTTCGTCCGGTGACCTGCAGCGCCTGCAGCAGCTGACGCAGGAAGCGCGCCGCATGCGTGACCGGGTCGAAGCGCTGGAAGCGATCCTCGATGCCGAACACCCGAACTGGAGGCAGCCATGATGAACGGACGCAAACTGTGGCGTATTCCGCAGCAGGGCAAAGTGCGCGGCGTGTGTGCCGGGCTGGCCGAGTACCTGGATATTCCGGTGCGGCTGCTGCGTGTGATTGTGGTGCTGTCACTGTTTTTCGGTCTGTTTATGATCACCGTGACCGCCTATTTTATCCTTGGCTACGTGCTGGATGAAAAACCGCTGGACGCACCCTCTGAGCGCACACCAACAGCGCGCGAACTGCTGGATGAGCTGGAGAACACGCTCACCGCGGATGAGCGTAACGTACGCGATATTGAGCGTTACGTGACCTCAGAAACCTTCAGCGTACGCAGCCGTTTCCGCCAGATTTAATCCCTGTCGCGGGCCCGTCAGCGAGTCCGCTGCTCTAAGAGAGGCGCTATGCATACGCAACGTTTAACTGCTCTGCGCCGCCGCGCAACGCCTGCGTTGAAGTCGGCGGGAAAATTCATCATCATCAGTGCAGTAACCTATGCGCCCGGCGGCCTGGCCGGCTGGGCAGTGAAATCGGTGGCGCGCCGTCCGCTGCGCCTGTTGCTGGCGGCCGCCCTGGAACCGTTGCTGAGTAAGGCGTTTAACCGCCTGTCAGCACGTTTCATCAGGGAGAGCGATGAAAAGACTGCAAAATGAGTTGATGGGGCTGATGAACCGTGGCGTGGATCGTCATCTGCGCCTCGCCGTCACCGGCCTGAGCCGCAGCGGCAAAACCGCCTTTATCACCTCGCTGGTTAACCAGCTGCTCAATGTCCACAGCGGCGCGCGTCTGCCGCTGTTTTCCGTGGTGCGCGAAGAGCGGCTGCTGGGCGTGAAGCGCGTACCCCAGCGAGAGCTGGGTACGCCGCGCTTTACCTATGACGAAGGGCTGGCCCAGCTGTACGGCACACCGCCGATGTGGCCGACCCCGACGCGCGGCGTCAGCGAGATGCGCCTGGCGCTGCGCTACCGGCCGGATCAGTCTCTGCTGCGCCATTTCAAAGATACCGCCACCCTTTACCTCGAAATTGTCGATTATCCCGGCGAGTGGCTGCTCGATCTGCCGATGCTGGCGCAGGATTATCTCAGCTGGTCACGCCAGATGGTCGGCCTGCTGCAGGGCGATCGTCAGCAATGGGCCGCGCGCTGGCACAGCCTGAGCGCCGACCTCGACCCGTTCGCGCCCGCCGATGAAAACCGCCTGGCGGAGATCGCAGCGGCCTGGACCGACTACCTGCATCAGTGCAAAACCGAAGGATTGCACTTCATCCAGCCGGGACGTTTTGTGTTGCCGGGTGACATGGCTGGCGCGCCGGCACTGCAGTTTTTCCCCTGGCCCAACGTCGATGAACAGCAGGCCGGCAAGCTGCTGCAGGCGCCGGCTGGCAGCAATTTCGCCATGCTGCAGCAGCGTTTCCACTACTACTGTCAGCATGTGGTGAAAGGATTTTATAAAAATCACTTCCTGCGCTTCGATCGTCAGATCGTGCTGGTCGATTGCCTGCAGCCGCTCAACAGTGGACCGCAGGCGTTCAATGATATGCGGCTGGCGCTGACCCAGCTGATGCAAAGTTTTCACTATGGCCAGCGCACGCTGTTCCGCCGTCTGTTCTCGCCGGTCATCGATAAGTTGCTGTTTGCCGCCACCAAGGCCGATCACATCACCGCCGATCAGCACGCCAATATGGTGTCCCTGCTGCAGCAGCTGGTGCAGGACGCGTGGCAGAACGCCGCGTTTGAAGGCATCAGCATGGATTGCCTGGGGCTGGCGTCGGTGCAGGCGACCGAGAGCGGGCTGGTGGTGCATCGCGGAGAAAAATTACCGGCGCTGCGCGGCCATCGCCTCGCCGACGGTGAACCGCTGACCTTTTACCCGGGCGAAGTACCGCCGCGCCTGCCGGGCAACAGCTTCTGGCAGCAGCAGGGGTTTCAGTTTGAACAGTTCCGGCCGCAGCAGCTGGATGTCGATCGGCCGTTGCCGCATATCCGCATGGATGCTGCGCTGGAATTTTTACTGGGAGATAAATTGCGATGAGCGATGAAACGCCACTCAAACCACGGATAGATTTTGCCCGCCCGTTGCAGGAGCCTGTGGAGCCGACCCTGCGCGCGGCACACACCTTTAGCAGCGACGCGCAACAGGGGTTTCTGGTGACGCCTGACGCGGAGCCGCTGGAAGAGGGCGCCGGCGAGAAAGTGGTGGAAGCCGCGCTGCGGCCAAAGCGCAGCCTGTGGCGCAAAATGGTGGGCGTCGGGCTGGGTATTTTTGGCATCAGCGTGGTGGCGCAGGGCGCCCAGTGGCTGCACGATGCCTGGCTGACGCGCGACTGGTTTGCACTGGGCAGCGGCGTGGCCGGTGGGCTGATTGTCGCCGCCGGCGCGGGCGCGCTGATTGCCGAATGGCGTCGGCTGTATCGTCTGCGTCAGCGGGCGGAAGAGCGGGACGTGGGCCGTGAGCTGCTGGCCAGCCACGGTATCGGCAAAGGCCGGGCGTTCTGTGAAAAGCTGGCGCGCCAGGCGCAGCTGGATCAGGCGCATCCGGCGCTGCAGCGCTGGCACGCGGCACTACACGAAACCCATAACGACCGCGAAATTGTCACGCTGTATGCCCAGCTGGTGCAGCCGGTGCTGGACCGTCAGGCGCGGCGCGAAATCAGCCGTCACGCGGCAGAATCGACGCTGATGATTGCCGTCAGCCCGCTGGCGCTGGTGGACATGGCGTTTATCGCCTGGCGCAACCTGCGGCTGGTGAACCGCATCGCGGCCATCTACGGCATTGAACTCGGCTACTTCAGTCGCATCCGGCTGTTCCGGCTGGTATTACTGAATATGGCGTTTGCCGGTGCGTCAGAGCTGGTGCGTGAGGTGGGCATGGACTGGATGTCGCAGGATATCGCCGCGCGTCTCTCGGCGCGTGCGGCGCAGGGCATCGGTGCCGGGCTGCTCACCGCCCGGCTGGGGATCAAAGCCATGGAATTATGCCGTCCGCTACCGTGGCTGGCGGAGGACAAACCGCGGCTCGGCGATTTCCGCCGTGAACTGGTGGGACAGCTTAAAGAATCGCTGGCCAAAAGTGGTGATAAAGCAGGTCAGGCTGCTAAATAATCTCACCATGTCTGCCTTTCACGCTGCCGATGGCGTGAAAGGTGAAATTATCTGTGCTCAGAGCGATTTCTGGCGGGATTATTGTTGGTTGTTCCGCTACACTTCTCTTCGTCACCTGCCTCAGAGTGTCAACTTTTCATGACAGAACTCTTCTGAGGCGCTGCAAGTTAGCGTATTATCTCTAAAATCAAAACCTGACTAAGGCTCATCGCAATGCGTTTGGAAGTTTTCTGCCAGGACCGTATCGGTCTGGCGCGCGAGCTACTCGACCTGCTGGTTGCCCGTAATATTGACCTGCGCGGCATTGAAATTGCCTCGCTGGGCCGCATCTACCTCAACTTTTCTGCGCTGGAATTTGACGCATTCAGCAACCTGATGGCGGAGATTCGCCGTACACCGGGCGTGACAGACGTTCGCACCGTGTCTTTCATGCCGTCTGAACGTGAACATCGCGCGCTGAGCGCGCTGCTGGTGGCGATGCCCGAGCCGGTGTTCTCCCTCGACCTGAAAGGTAAAGTCGAACTGGCGAATCCGGCGGCGCAGAACCTGTTTAACCTCGACGAACAGAAGATCCGTAACCAGAACGCCGGCACGCTGATTGCCGGCTTTAATTTCCAGCGCTGGCTGGAGAGTGAACGTGTTGACGCGCAGGCGCAGCATGTGGTGATACAGGGGCGTGATTTCCTCATGGAAGCGCGCCCGATCTATCTGGCGCAGGAAGATGAGCAGAACGATCAGCCGGTAGGTGCGATGATCACCCTGAAATCCACCGCGCGCATGGGGCGGCAGTTGCAGAACCTCAGCGTCACCGATGACTCCGAATTCGATCACATCGTGGCGGTGACGCCGAAAATGCGTCAGGTGATCGACCAGGCGCGCAAACTGGCGATGCACGATGCGCCGCTGCTGATTGTCGGCGACACCGGAACCGGTAAAGATATGCTGGCGCGCGCCTGCCACCTGCGCAGTGCACGCGGTAAAAAACCGTTCCTGGCGCTTAACTGCGGCTCGATCCCGGATGACGTCGCTGAGAGCGAGCTGTTTGGTCACGCGGCGGGCGCGTATCCCAACGCGCTGGAAGGGAAGAAGGGCTTCTTTGAGCAGGCGAACGGCGGCTCGGTGCTGCTGGATGAAATCGGCGAGATGTCGCCGCGCATGCAGACCAAACTGCTGCGCTTCCTGAACGATGGCACCTTCCGCCGCGTCGGCGAGGATCATGAAGTGCATGTGGATGTGCGCGTGATCTGCGCCACGCAAAAGAATCTGATTGAGCTGGTGCAGCGCGGCGAGTTCCGCGAAGACCTGTTTTATCGTCTGAACGTGCTGACGCTGAATCTGCCGCCGCTGCGCGAACGTCCGCTGGATATTCTGCCGCTCACCGAAATGTTTGTGGCGCGCTTCGCCGATGAGCAGGGACTGCCGCGCCCGCGTTTGTCACCGCAGCTGACGCCGTTCCTGACGCGCTATAACTGGCCGGGCAACGTGCGCCAGTTGAAAAATGCGCTGTATCGCGCGCTCACGCAGCTGGAAGGTTATGAACTGCGTCCGCAGGATATCGTGCTGCCGGAGCAGGCGCTGGATGTGTCGCTGGGCGAAGAGGCAATGGAAGGGTCGCTGGATGAAATCACCAGCCGTTTTGAGCGTTCAGTGCTGACTCGTCTCTATCTTTCGTATCCCAGCACGCGTAAACTGGCGAAACGTCTTGGGGTGTCACACACCGCGATCGCCAACAAGCTGCGCGAATATGGCCTCGGCCAGAAACGCAGCGAAAACGAATAATCCGCGTTATGCATGAAAAAGCCGTCTGCTGCAGACGGCTTTTTTTATCAGCAATAGCCTTACTTCAGCGCGGCCAGTGCCGCTTCATAGTTTGGCTCTTCGGTGATTTCATTCACCAGCTCGCTGTACAGCACCTTGTCGTTCTCATCCAGCACCACCACGGCGCGAGCGGTCAGGCCTTTCAGCGGGCCATCGGCGATGGCAACGCCGTAACCTTCAATGAATTCTGCACCGCGCAGCGTAGACAGGGTCACTACGTTGTTGACGTTCTCGGCGCCGCAGAAGCGCGACTGCGCAAACGGCAGATCGGCTGAGATGCACAGCACCACGGTGTTGTCAGCTTCGCCAGAACGCTCGTTGAATTTGCGCACCGACGCGGCGCATACGCCGGTATCAATGCTTGGGAAAATGTTCAGAACTTTGCGTTTGCCTGCATACTGAGAAAGGGACACATCACTGAGATCTTTCGCTACCAGGTTGAACGGTTTTGCCTGCTCGCCAGCCTGCGGGAAGTGGCCGGCAACCGGCACCGGATTGCCCTGAAAGTGAACATTCTGCGACATACAATTTCCTTTTAACGATGAAATATCTGGCGTTAACCCCACCAGAACAGGTATAGCGTTTGTTTATGACATAAATTTTAAGGGTTTACGAGCCTAATTCAACGTGGAGCTGCACCAGCACGTTATGACGTCATGGATTTGAGGAGTCAGTATGAGAACAGTGAAAAGTTATCCGGAAGCCTGGCCGCTGCACTCGCCGTTTGTGATTTCGCGCGGCAGCCGCACCGAGGCGCACGTGGTGGTGGTGGAGATTGAGCAGGATGGCCTCAAAGGGATTGGCGAGGCCACGCCCTATGCGCGCTATGGCGAAAGTGAGGCTTCGGTGCTGCAGCAGATTGCTTCACAGCTCGGTGCGTTACAAAACGGCATGACGCGGGCGGCGCTGCAACAGGCGTTGCCGGCCGGTGCCGCGCGCAACGCGATTGATTGCGCGCTGTGGGATCTGGAGCGCCAGCAGCAGCGCACCAGCCTGGCGGCGCTGTGTGAGGCGGTGCCGGCACAGGAGATCGTCACGGCGCATACCGTCAGCATCGATACGCCAGAAGCGATGGCCAGCAGCGCGCTGGCGCTGTGGCAGCACGGCGCGCGCCTGCTGAAAATTAAGCTGGATAACCATCTGATCAGCGAACGGCTGGTGGCGATCCGCAGTGCGGTGCCGGACGCCACGCTGATCGTCGATGCCAATGAGTCCTGGCAGGCAGAAGGGCTGGCGGCGCGTTGCCAGTTGCTGGCGGATTTGCAGGTGGCGATGCTGGAGCAGCCACTGCCTGCCGCGCAGGATGCGGCGCTGGCCCATTTTATCCATCCGCTACCGATCTGTGCGGATGAGAGCTGCCACACGCGCGACAGTCTGGCAGCCCTGCACGGGCGCTACGACATGGTGAATATCAAACTGGATAAAACCGGTGGGCTGACCGAAGCGCTGGCACTGGCCACGGCCGCGCGCGCGCAGGGATTTGCCATCATGCTGGGCTGTATGTTGTGTACCTCACGCGCCATTCGCGCCGCGCTACCGTTAACGCCGCAGGCCACGTTTGCTGACCTCGACGGTCCGACGTGGCTGGCGGCCGATGTGGAACCGTCGCTGCACTTCTCGCACGGCGTGCTTAAGACGACGGCTGCCAGCGCAGCAGGTTGATCATCGCATCGAGATACACCTCGGTGGCTTCGTCCACCGAGATGGCCGGCATTTCGGCGGTGATGCAGGGCAGACTGAGATCGGCGCACCAGCTGCCAAACGAGCCCGGCGTGGCGTAGCCGACGCTGCTCACCACCGGCAGACCGGTTTGTTCCGCCAGCCAGCTGGCCAGCGGGCTGTGGTGCGGATCGTCAATACAGGCCAGCGGTTCGTGCCAGGAGACGACCCAGCGCGGCCGGATACGATGAATCAGCTGGCACAATGCGGCGGTTTCCGGCTCTGACGCCGGCGCGTTTCCGGTTGAGAGCAGCACATCGCGCGCATCGGCCACGCTGTTCCAGCGATAGACGGTATCGCCCGCTTGCCAGTTGGCGGCAGGGAAGTTGCGGTTGAGATCGACACCGTTGACATTGGCGCGCAGCCCGAGCTGGCAGCCGTCCGGATTGACCGCCAGAATCACATGATGACGCCGCAGCGTGTCCGGCAGCGTGCGCATGGCGGCAGAGAGCGTGGCTACCGCCGCGTTTTCATCGCCGTGCGTGCCGGCGATAATCAGTCCGCTGTCCTCGTCGGCCGCCGGTGCCGGAAACCACAGCAGCGGCGCACCCAGCACCGAATGTCCATATTGTTGCCAGACGGCGTCCAGCTTACCGCGCAGCGGGCGCGGGTGGTGTGTCGACATAACCTTCCTCTCTGTCATGCATCGCGTTCAGCCGCAAAAATTGTGAGCTGCAATCCAGCCTCAACATAACGGTAAACAGCAGACGGGGAAATAGCTATTTATCAATCAGCGATTTGCGATAAAGTGCGAAAAGTTGCTGGCGACGCATTGGTTTGGCCGTCGCCCTTTTTTCGGGTCAAGGAGTCGTGATGAAACTAACTTTCCGCACCACGCTGGCCGCGCTCATCATCAGCAGCGCTCTCTCATCCGCCTATGCCGCCAGTGTGCCAGCCGGGGCGCAACTGGCCAGCAGCCAGGAAATCGTCCGCCATATCAAAGATGAACCGGCCTCGCTTGATCCGCTCAAAGCGGTCGGTCTGCCGGAGATTCAGGTGTTGCGCGATCTGTTTGAAGGGCTGACCAACCAGGATGCGCAGGGCAAAATCGTGCCGGGCGTTGCGCAGAGCTGGAGCAGCAATGACAACAAAACCTGGCTGTTTACGCTGCGCAAAGATGCGCGCTGGTCCAGCGGTGAACCGGTGACCGCACAGGATTTTGTCTACAGCTGGCAACGTCTGGTCGATCCCAAAAATAGCTCGCCTTTCGCCTGGTTTGCCGCGCTGAGCGGCATTGAGAACGCTGAAGCCATCACCAAAGGGCAGATGAGCCCGGACAAACTGGGCGTGGTGGCGACCGATGAGACGCATCTTAAGGTGACATTGTCACGTCCGCTACCGTGGTTCCCCAGCATGGTGGCCAACGTGGCGATGTTCCCGGTGCCGCAAAAGGTCATTGCGCAAAACGGCGATGGCTGGACTGCGCCGGGTAAGCTGGTAGGCAACGGCGCTTATCAATTGCAGGAGCGCGTGGTTAACGAAAAGATTGTGCTGGTGCGTAACCCGCACTACTGGGATAACGCCCATTCGGTACTGACGAAAGTGACCTTTATTCCCATCAATGAAGAATCCAGCGCCACCAAGCGTTACCGCGCCGGGGATATCGATATCACGGAATCCTTCCCAAAAAATATGTACGGCCTGTTGAAAAAAGAGCTGCCGGGGCAGGTGTATACGCCGGATCAGCTTGGCACCTACTATTACGCGTTTAATACCCAGAAAGGGCCGACGGCGGATGTGCGGGTGCGTAAGGCGCTGTCATGGAGCATTGACCGCCGCATCATTGCGGAAAAAGTGCTGGGCACCGGCGAGAAACCGGCATGGCACTTCACACCAGACGTCACCGCCGGCTTCACGCCGCAGCAGAGCTTTCTGCAGCAGCACAGCCAGCAGGAACTGAATGCGCAGGCCAAATCCCTGCTGACCGCCGCCGGTTACGGCCCGGCTAAACCGCTGCACCTGACGCTGCTGTATAACACCTCTGAAAGTCACCAGAAGATTGCGATTGCGGTGGCCTCGATGTGGAAAAAGAATCTCGGCGTTGACGTGACATTGCAGAACCAGGAGTGGAAAACCTATATCGACAGCCGCAACAGCGGTAATTTCGATGTGATTCGCGCTTCGTGGGTGGGCGATTACAATGAGCCGTCGACCTTCCTCAGCCTGCTGACCGCCAGCCACAGCGGTAATATTTCCCGCTTCAGTAACGCGGAATATGATGCGGTGCTCAGTAAGGCCAGCAATGAAACCAGCGTGGCGGCGCGCAATGCCGATTACAACAAAGCCGAGCAGATCATCGCTGACCAGGCGCCGATTGCGCCGATCTACCAGTACACCAACGGGCGGCTGATCAAGCCGTGGGTTAAGGGCTATCCCATCACTAATCCGGAAGACGTTGCCTACAGCCGGGAATTGTGGATTGAGAAGCACTGACGCTGAACCGCCACGGAGGGCGGTGAACGATCCGGTTGCGCTGTCATTTTTACTCACACCCTGGTAATTGCAACTGTCCCGCGCCGCGCTAGACTGTATCGTATTGTTTTTGCTAGTGAGGCGAGTACGTGAACGTCATTGAAGGAAAAGCGCTGCAGGTGTCGGATGCGATTGTCGCCTGCCAGTTCGACGGCAAGGGTGGCGTTATCGCCATTGAAGATAAAGATGTCATCAACTGCGAGCGTCACTGCTGGCTGCACCTGAACTATACCCAGCGGCAAAGCGCCGACTGGTTGCAGCACACGCCGCTGATCCCTGATGCGGTGCGGGATGCGCTGGCCGGTGACAGCATGCGACCGCGCGTGACGCGCCTCGGTGACGGCTTTATGATCGTACTGCGCAGCGTGAATCATAACGCCGATTCGCGCCCGGACCAGCTGGTGGCGATGCGGGTATTTATCAATGACAAGCTGATTGTTTCTACCCGCCGTCGCAAAGTGTATGCCATCGATGAAGTGCTGACCGATCTGCAAAACGGCAACGGGCCGGTGGACGGCGGCAGCTGGCTGGTGGACGTCTGCGATGCGCTCACCGATCACGCCAGCGAATTCATTGAAGAGATGCACGATAAAATTATCGCGCTGGAAGATGCGCTGATGGACCAGCAGGTCCCGGCGCGCGGTGAACTGGCGCTGCTGCGCAAACAGCTGATCGTGATGCGCCGCTATATGGCGCCGCAGCGTGATGTCTATGCGCGGCTGGCAAGCGAGAAACTGCCGTGGATGAGCGACGACGATCGCCGCCGCATGCAGGATGTTGCGGACCGGCTGGGGCGCGGGCTGGATGACCTCAATGCGGGTGTGGCGCGTACCGGTATTCTGGCGGATGAAGTGGCCTCGCTGCTGGCGGAATCCATGAACCGGCGCACTTACACCATGTCGCTGATGGCGATGATTTTCCTGCCTGCCACGTTTCTCACCGGGCTGTTTGGCGTCAATCTCGGTGGCATTCCCGGTGGCAGCTGGCCGCACGGCTTTACCATGTTCTGCGGGTTGTTACTGGTGATGGTGCTGGGGGTCGCGCTGTGGCTGAAACGCCGCAACTGGCTGTGATGTTATCAGGGGGTTATCTGCAGCTCATGAACGGATAATTGTGGCGGTGCAGGGGAGAAAAGCGGAAAAAACCTGATCGACATCAATAAGCGCATAGCCCAACCGGGGCAAACTCTCTCCCGCAGGTGAATGCAACGTCAAGCGATGGGCGTTGCGCTCCATATTGTCTTACTTCCTTTTTTTGAATTACTGCATAGCACATTTGATTCGTACGACGCCGGCTTATCCGCCGGCTTTTTTTTGCCGTTTGGCTTGCTGCCGCATCCTTTCCTATGCTTAACAGACATTCAGCGAACAGGAGAACGGCATGCGCATGATTCACGCCAGCGAACCTATCCCGACCGATCCGCCACCGATTCCCGAACCCGTGCCGCAACCGCAGCCCATTCCCGAGCCTGAGCCGCCGCACGATCCTGAATTTCCGCCGATTAGCGATCCTCCGCCGCACCGTTAATAAAAAAGGCGCGTTGCCGGAGCAACGCGCCTCTATGTTGCAAAGTCACCGCGTTATTTAATTTCCAGCACGTCGAGGCGAGCACTCAGGTCCGGCTGATCGTCCTCGTCAGCCTGCCAGCCGACTGGCTGCGCTGGCAGCGATTCGCGATCGAAACCAATGTCCCCGCCGTCAACCACCGCATCACCATGCTTAATGCCTTTAAAATCAAACAGATTAATATCAGCCATATGTGATGGCACGATGTTCTGCATGGCGCTGAACATGGTTTCAATGCGGCCTGGATAGCGCTTGTCCCAGTCACGCAGCATATCGGCAACCACCTGGCGCTGCAGGTTCGGCTGTGAACCACACAGGTTGCACGGAATGATAGGGTACTGGCGCGCTTCGGCAAACCGTACGATATCTTTTTCGCGGCAGTAGGCCAGCGGGCGAATCACGATATGTTTACCGTCGTCGCTCATCAGTTTTGGCGGCATGCCTTTCATCTTGCCGCCGTAAAACATGTTGAGGAACAGCGTCTGCAGGATGTCATCGCGGTGGTGACCTAAGGCAATCTTGGTGCAGCCCAGTTCAGTGGCGGTACGGTAAAGAATACCGCGACGCAGGCGCGAACAGAGCGAGCAGGTGGTTTTGCCTTCCGGTATCTTCTCTTTAACGATGGAATAAGTGTCTTCGTTGACGATCTGATACTCCACGCCCAGCGTGTCGAGGTAAGCCGGCAGCACGTGTGCCGGGAATCCCGGCTGTTTCTGGTCAAGATTCACCGCCACCAGCGAAAAATTGACCGGCGCGCTCTGCTGCAGGTTACGCAGAATTTCCAGCATGGTGTAGCTGTCTTTACCGCCGGACAGGCACACCATGATGCGATCGCCTTCCTCAATCATGTTGAAATCCGCAATCGCTTCACCGACGTTACGGCGCAGGCGCTTCTGCAGTTTGTTCAGGTTGTACTGCTCTTTTTTATTAACTTCTTGATGTTCAGACATGAATTTCGGTCTCGGTGATCGCTGGTCAGCTGCGGATGTCGCGTTGATGCGGCCCTGCTCAGGCCTGCATTAACTGTGTCCGCGCACGCTGCGGGTCGCTGCGCTGGCCTTTATGGGTGCCGGCTGACCGCAGTCAGCAGGAAAAGTCTGTGGCGTATGGTACGGATTACAGCGCCAAATTCCAGCACGATTTATGGGTTTGCCGGTGATGCGCTCTGTGCGCCGCACGATCGCGGTCAGAGACCTGTTGCGCTATTCACAATTTTTAGTTTGTCGCGGATTTTGCAAGCGGTACACTGCCTGCTTCCCCAGGGAGGAATAAGCGATGAAAAATGTTGTGTTAAGCATGCTGGCGAAGATTTCACAAATTGATGCCACCACCAAGCAGTTGACCGCGCGCGTTGAGGCTCAGTCGCTGCTGATCGGTGCGCTGGTACTGGCCGTCAGTAAGAAAGGCGGCGTCACTGAAGTTATTGAAAGCGCCAACAAAGCCATCAACATGGTGATTGAGTCAGCCGAGGCTGACGATATGCTTAAGTCGGACGCCGCTATTCTGCTGAGCGAGTTTCAGGATCTGTTGACGATTTCGCGTGCGGTTGACAGCGCCGATGATGTCATCAATCAGCAGGCGCTGGAAGGTATTACCGGTGTGAGCAGCGCCAGCGATGACGACAAAAAGGATCCGTCCTAATCGCGCAGCGCCGCAGTCGGCTACCATTGCGCACATTTTGCCAGCGGTAACTGCATATTTATTGATCTGGGTAAAGATTTCTTCTCACTGCGCTGACAGGATGGATTCAGCGCTTTTTTTAGTTTTTAAAGGTGAGGAGAGGAACAATGCAAACGTACGATATGGTGTTTGAGGAGGCGTGCCGGCTGGTGGGGCAATGCTATCTGGAACTGGCGCAGCGCGGTGCCGCTACCGAAAAAGAGGTGCTGGCCAGCGAGTTGCGTAACCTGCAACTGCGTTATCGGGAATTAACCGGCGCGCCTAACCGCGCCGTTGAAATGGCGATTGGACAACTCAAACCCTGCTAACCCAGCCGCCCGGCCTGCAGCGCCGGGCTTTTTATCTTCCATCGACCGCAGCGATTAACCCGCCAGCGCCAGCGCAGTCAAACCATTTCCAGCGACTGCACGCCTTTGATTTCCATCACTTTGTCATAAATGCTGTGCATAGGAAATCTGCGTGACAATGTCACCTCAACGCTCAGCTCGCACAGGCCGCTCTCTTCGTTACGATTGACTACAGCGATGTGGCCATAGCGCAAATTTTCGCGCTGCAGTACCAGCAACACCAGCGGTACGCTTTTGGCTTTGAGATGGACGATGAGGGTGTGATGGCGGCCAATCAGCCAGTGGCTGATACGGCGGAACGTTTCCAGCACCACCAGCGCCAGCACCGTGCCGTAAATACCGATTTCATACATGCCGCTACCGATCACCAGGCCAATTGCGGCGGTCACCCACAGGCCGGCGGCGGTCGTCAGGCCTTTCACAATCTGCTTTTGAATGATGATGGTTCCAGCGCCAAGGAAGCCCATGCCGCTGACCACCTGCGCCGCAATACGGCTGGGATCCAGCGCCACATGATCATTAGTCAGCATATCGGCAAAGCCATATTTTGACACCAGCATGAACATGGCGCTGCCAATGCCGACCAGAATGTGAGTGCGCAGGCCCGCTTCTTTAGCGCGCATCTGGCGCTCCAGACCAATCAGTCCACCCAGTATTCCGGCTAACGCGATGCGGATGAGCATGTCGGCTAACATCCTTCCTCCTTATTGATTGATGTTGCGTATGAACAGGCAGAGAAAAGAGGCAAAACGCTGCAATCAGGATAATTCTGCTTGCCAACGACGATATTAAATTTTGTAAAAAGCTGTGTCGCCTATCGATCGCGCACCGCTGCTGACATATGCTGGTGCGACTTTTCCGCTCACACTCCCGGAGCCCGACCGATGAAAGCCGCAACTTTACTGCTGGCCGGCGCAGCGCTGTTACTCTCTGCCTGCAGCAGCAACAGCGACAATGAACCGCCGCAACAGGCCACCGCCGCGCACGTGCAGCCGCACGTCGTGATGTCGTCCATGGCAGAAGCCAACTGCAACAGCGCAGGTGGCACGCTGGCGTTCTCGCGTCAGTTAGACGGATCACGCATCGGGATGTGTCAGCTGGCTAACGGTCGTCGCTGCGACGAACAGGCGCTGATCGGCGGTGCCTGCGCCCGCTAACGCAGGCGCAGAACGTTACGCCTTAACCTGATTTGCACAGGTTTCCCCGCGCGCCAGCTGCTGTAAATTGCTGAGCGTGGTTTCTGAAATCGCCGTCAGCGCTTCGGCGGTGAGAAAGGCCTGATGGCCGGTAAACAACACGTTGTGACAGGCCGACAGGCGGCGGAACACGTCGTCCTGAATCACGTCATTCGACTTGTCTTCAAAAAACAGGTCGCGTTCGTTCTCATACACGTCCATGCCGAGCGAGCCGATTTTCTGCTGTTTCAGCGCCTCAATCGCCGCCTGTGAATCAATCAGCCCACCGCGGCTGGTATTGATAATCATCACGCCATCTTTCATCTGGCTGAACGCCTGTGCGTTGAGCAGATGATGGTTTTCCGGCGTCAGCGGACAGTGCAGGGTGATGACATCGGACTCCGCCAGCAGCGTTTTCAAATCAACATATTCCGCCCCGAGCGCCAGCGCGGCGTCACTGGGGTACGGATCGTACGCCAGCAGACGCATGCCAAAACCTTTCAGGATGCGCATCGTCGCCACACCAATCTTGCCGGTGCCGACCACGCCAGCGGTTTTGTTATGCATGTTGAAACCGGTCAGGCCGTCCAGCGAGAAGTTGGCATCGCGCGTGCGCTGGTAAGCGCGGTGAATGCGGCGGTTGAGCGTCATCATCAGACCTACCGCGTGTTCCGCTACCGCTTCCGGCGAGTAGGCGGGCACGCGCACCACCTGCAGCCCCAGCGCGGCTGCGGCGTCGAGGTCGACGTTGTTGAAACCGGCACAGCGCAGCGCGATATATTTCACGCCCAGCGCCGCCAGCTCCGCCAGCACCGCTTTGCTCCCGTCATCGTTAACGAAGATACAGACCGCATCACAGCCAGCAGCGTTTTTCGCCGTGGTTTCGCTCAGCAGGAAGTCAAAAAACTGCAGCTCAAATCCGTAGCTTTCGTTAACGTGCTCGAGGTATTTTTGGTCGTAATGCTTGGTGCTGTAAACCGCAACTTTCATTGTTTCGCTCCTGAAAAATGTTACGTCGGTATCACATCAGGATAACGTTTTCCGCGTCATTTTGCTGTTCTTCAGCCAGACTAAAGCGGTAACGCCTTCATTTGCCGGGCGTAACATGCCATCATCACTGTCAGGATTGGGTAAAGAACAGGAACGTTAACAGCCATGACGCGGGGCCTCCGTCGACTACTTGCTGCGCTACTGGCGCTGATACTGCTGCTGCTGGGATTGCTGCTGACGCTGACGCACTGGCTGCCGCGGCTGGCAGGTATCTGGCTGCCGGAAAATACCCGCGTGGAGCTGCACGGCGCGCCGCACTGGCGGCAGGGCCGGCTGGTGTTTCCTGATGTGCGCTATCTGGCCGGCGACTGCCTGCTGGCGCAGGTCGCCGACGTGGGGCTTGGCCGGACGCAACAGCGCTGGCAGCTTGATGCGCGCGAGGTGGCGTTCAACAGCGATTGCCTGCAGGCGCTGCCGCACAGTGCCACGCGCGATGCGCCGCGCAGCCTCGCAGAGTGGCAGCAGATGCTGCCCGGCGCGGATATCCATCTGCAACAGCTCAGTATTTTGCCATGGCAGCAATATGCGGGCCGCTTCGATCTGACTTTAGATAAAGACCTTCAGCAGCTGCATTATCAGGGCGACAACCTGCGCGTCGCCGCGCGCCTGCAGGGGCAGCAGCTGCACATTGATCAGCTGCAGCTCAGCCATCCCATACTGCCGCAACCGGTCGAACTGCATGGCAATCTGACGCTGCCGACTTTTGCCGATGGCCTGCCGGTGGCGGGTGAGCTCAGCGGTGCGCTTAACCTGACGCAGTGGCCGCAGCCGCTGGCGCTGACGCTCAACTGGCAGCAGCAGCAGGGCGAACTGGTGGTGCGCCAGCAACAGGAACCACAGCCGTTGTTACAGCTGCCGTGGCAGGTCGATGCACAGCAAATCCGCATCACTGCCGGTCACTGGCGCTGGCCGTTCGGGTCGCAGCCGCTGTCGGGCGGCGTGGCGCTGACACTGGATGACTGGCAGCAGGGGCTGGAACAGACGCAGATCCGCGGCCGCTTCAATTTACTGACCGCCGGACGCGGCGGGAAAGGCAACCTGGTACTGAGCGTTGGGCCGGGCAAGCTGAGCCTGACTGACAGCGCACTGCCGTTCCAGTTAACCGGCGAAAGCAAGTTTGCCGACCTGCAACTGTACGGCACCATTCCCGGACAAGTACATGGCATGCTCAGCGATCCGCAGCTCAGCCTGCAGCCGGGCGCACTGCTGCGCCTGCGCGGACGCTTACTCTCGACGCTGGAAGTAGATGAAGCGCGCTGGCCGCTGGCCGGCGTCAGCGTGGCCTCGCGCGGCATCAACGGCCGGTTACAGGCGATTCTCAACGCGCACGACCCCAGTTTCGGCCGCTTCAGGCTGCATCTCGACGGGCGCGCCAGCGACTTCTGGCCAGACAGCGGACGCTGGAACTGGCGTTACTGGGGCGAAGGCGTGATGGCGCCGCTTAGCGCCAAATGGGATGTGAAGGGCACCGGCAGCTGGCACGACACCCTGATCAGCCTCGATACGCTGAACACCGGGTTTGATCAGCTGGCGTACGGCATGGTGCAGGTGGATAAGCCGCGCCTGATGCTGACCGCGCCGGTGCGCTGGCAGCGCGATGTGGCACAGCCAGCGTTTAACGGCGGGTTTGCGCTGCGTTCCGGCCAGACGCGCTTCAGCTACGGTGGCTGGCTGCCGCCGTCCGAACTGCGTTTCGATGCCAAAGGGCGCGATCCAGGGCATTTTCTGTGGCGCGGTCAGCTCACCGCTGAAGACATCGGACCGCTGCGCGTGCATGGCCGCTGGGACGGCGAACGGCTGCGTGGTGAAGCCTGGTGGCCGGCGCAGTCGCTCAGCGTATTTCAGCCGCTGCTGAGCAGCGATCTGAAGATGCGTATCCAGTCTGGCGAGCTGCGCGCGCAGATGGCCTTTTCCGCCGCCAGCGGCCAGGGGTTTGAGGCGGGCGGTTTCTGGGCGGTGAAACAGGGCAGCGTATGGATGCCGGACAGCGAAATTAACGGCATCGATTTTACCCTGCCGTTCCGCCTAAAAGATCATCAGTGGCAGCTGGGGCGCCGCGGGCCGGTGTCGCTGCGCATCGCCGAAGTGAAGAACCAGTTTGCGCTGCAAAACATAACTGCGGATCTGCAGGGCCACTATCCGTGGCAGGAGCGCCAGCCGCTGACGCTCAGCAACGTCAATCTCGATCTGCTCGGCGGGCACGTCAGCATGCCAGCATTGCGTTTACCGCAGCATCAGCCGGCGCGGATTTCGCTGCGTGACATTGATCTCAGCCGGCTGGTGACGGCGCTCAAGCCGAAGCAGTTTGCCATGTCCGGTAAAGTGAATGGCGAATTGCCGCTGTGGGTGAACAATCCGCACTGGCTGATTGAAAAGGGCTGGATCGCCAACAGCGGCCCGCTGACGTTCCGCATGGACAAAGACATGGCGGATGCGATTGTCAGCAATAACGTGGCCGCCGGGGCGGCGATGGACTGGCTGCGCTACATGGAGATTGCCCGTTCGTGGGCGACGCTGGATCTGGATAACTTCGGTAACCTGATTCTGCAAAGCGAGGTGAAAGGCACCAGCCAGTTCAGTAACCGCCGCCAGTCCGTCAATCTCAATTACCGTCATCAGGAAAACCTGTTCCAGCTGTGGCGCAGCCTGCGCTTTGGCGATAATTTGCAATCCTGGGTGGAGCAAAACGCCACCCTGCCATCCAACAAGGACCCGAAACCATGAGCCTGAGGGCATTACTGGTGCTGACAGCGGGACTGCCGCTGCTGGGCTGTGTGCCGCGCATCGAAGTCGCCGCACCCAAAGAGCCAATCACCATCAACATGAACGTAAAAATCGAACATGAAATCCACATCAAGGTGGATAAAGACGTCGAAGCGCTGCTGAAGAATCAGAGCGGACTGTTTTGAGGAGAGGCCCGATGAAACGCAAGGGGATAGCGCTGTTAGTGGCGCTTTTGCTGGTGCCGTCGGCCTGGGCGCTGACGCTGGATCAGGCGCGCCAGCAGGGGCGCGTGGGCGAAACGCTGAGCGGTTATATCGCCGCTCGTCAGCAGGATGAAGAGACGCTGGCGCTGGTTAAGCGCATCAATGACGGCCGCAGCCAGCAGTATCAGCGCGTGGCGCAGCAGAACAACCTCACCACCGCCGAGGTGGCGCGCATCGCCGGCGAGAAGCTGGTTAACCGTGCCGGCAGCGGCGAATATGTGCGCGGGATAAATGGTCAGTGGGTGCAGAAATAATTGCTTCCACGATAGCGCAGGCATAAAAAAGCCGGGCACTCAGGCCCGGCAAGATAGATAGCATTGTTTTAATGATGATTACGCAGCAACAATCTGTTTGATGGCATCTTTAGCATCGCTGGCGGCTTTGGTTGCCACTTCCGGACCGTAGGCAATGCCTTCGGCAAACACGAAGTCAACGTCGGTGATGCCGATGAAGCCGAGGAACAGTTTCACGTACGGGGTCAGCAGATCAGTCGGGGTGTCTTTGTGAATGCCGCCACGGCTGGAGAGGATCACCGCACGTTTGCCTTTCACCAGTCCTTCCGGGCCTGCTTCGGTGTAGCGGAAGGTGACGCCGGCACGGGCAATCAGGTCAAAGTAGTTTTTCAGCTGAGTAGGAATGTTGAAGTTGTACATCGGGGCGGCGATAACCACGGTATCGTGCGCCTGCAGTTCAGCAATCAGTTCATCGGACAGGGCCAGCGCGTCCTGCTGACGTGGCGACAGCGGCGCGTCTGAAGGACGCAGGGCGCCAACCAGTTCACCGTCCAGTACCGGAATCGGCTGGGCAGCCAGATCGCGTACCGTGACCTCATCGCCTTTGGCGCGGGCTTCATCAGCGTAGAAGTCTGCCAGCTGGTTAGACTGTGAGTAACCGGCAAGGATGCTTGATTTCAGAACTAAAACTTTGCTCATGGTATTTTCCTGTACGTTACGCGGTTGGCTTACCGCTCAATGCGTTACACTCTACGGAGTTCGTCCGGCAGGTAAAAGCGCAATATTTCGAGGCCTATGTTCGAAATTATTGAATAAGGTGGCACGTCCGGTCAGGTGAGATGTTCCAATCTGTGCTAAGATGGCGGGCATTAATCGATTGAATCCGCCGGAAAATTCTGCCCGGCGCCGAGCCGCGAATGCCGGCTCACTGCAACAACAGGTAATTCATCACTATGTCATCATCCGTTACGTCACCTCTGGCCCCACTCTGGTCGCGGCTCAATAACCTGATGCTGCGCGACCGCAAAGCGCTGCAGCGTCGACTGCACGGGGCGGCAAAGGTGAAAAATCCCGCGGCGCAGCAGGAAATTATGGCTGAGCTGGAGCCGGTGTTCGCCGCGGCAGAACAGCGCGTGGCGCAGCGCGCTGCCGCGACGCCGCGCATTACGTTTCCGGACAATCTGCCGGTCAGCCAGAAGCAGCAGGACATCGCCGACGCGATTCGCGATCATCAGGTAGTGATTGTCGCCGGTGAGACCGGCTCAGGTAAAACCACCCAGTTGCCAAAGATCTGTCTGGCGCTCGGGCGCGGTGTGAAAGGGCTGATTGGGCATACGCAGCCGCGTCGTCTGGCGGCACGCACCGTGGCGAACCGCATTGCCGAAGAGCTGGAAACCACGCCCGGCGGCACCGTCGGTTATAAGGTGCGGTTTAACGATCAGGTCAGCGAAACCACTCAGGTCAAACTGATGACCGACGGTATTCTGCTGGCGGAAATTCAGCAGGATCGTCTGCTGCTGCAGTATGACACCATCATCATCGATGAAGCGCACGAACGCAGTCTGAACATCGATTTCCTGCTGGGTTACCTGCGCGAACTGCTGCCGCGTCGTCCCGATCTGAAAGTGATCATCACATCAGCAACCATCGATCCGCAGCGCTTCTCGCGCCACTTCAATAATGCCCCGGTAATCGAGGTTTCGGGCCGCACGTATCCGGTCGATGTACGCTATCGTCCGGTGGTAGAAGATGCCGAAGACACCGAGCGCGATCAGCTGCAGGCAATTTTCGATGCGGTTGACGAACTGAGCAGCGAAGGGCGCGGCGATATCCTGATCTTCATGAGCGGCGAGCGCGAAATTCGCGATACCGCCGATGCGCTGATGAAGCGCGATTTACCGCACACCGAGATTCTGCCGCTCTATGCGCGCCTGTCCAACGCCGAACAGAACCGGGTGTTTCAGGCGCACAGCGGCCGCCGCATTGTGCTGGCGACCAACGTCGCTGAGACCTCGCTCACCGTGCCGGGCATTAAATATGTCATCGATCCCGGCACTGCGCGCATCAGCCGTTACAGCTACCGCACCAAAGTGCAGCGTCTGCCGATCGAGCCGATCTCGCAGGCGTCGGCTAACCAGCGCAAAGGGCGCTGCGGCCGCGTGTCGGAAGGGATCTGTATCCGCCTTTATTCAGAGGATGATTTCCTCAGCCGCCCGGCGTTTACTGACCCGGAAATTCTGCGTACCAACCTGGCGTCGGTAATTTTGCAGATGACGGCGCTTGGACTGGGCGACATCGCCGCATTCCCGTTCGTCGAAGCGCCGGATAAGCGCAATATTCAGGACGGCGTGCGCCTGCTGGAGGAGCTCGGCGCGATCACCCTGAGCGAGGAAGGTGCGTACAAACTGACGCCGTCCGGGCGCAGCCTGGCGCAGCTGCCGGTCGATCCGCGCCTGGCGCGCATGGTGCTGGAAGCGCAGAAATTTGGCTGCGTGCGCGAAGTGATGATTATTGCCGCTGCGCTGTCGATTCAGGATCCGCGCGAGCGTCCGGTGGAGAAACAGCAGGCATCTGACGAGAAACACCGGCGTTTTGCTGACAAAGAGTCGGATTTTCTCGCCTTTGTTAATCTGTGGAACTACCTGCAGGAACAGCAGAAAGCGCTGTCCGGCAACCAGTTCCGCCGCCAGTGTAAAAGCGATTATCTCAATTACCTGCGCGTGCGCGAATGGCAGGACATCTACACCCAGCTGCGTCAGGTGGTGCGGGAACTGGGCATGCCGCTTAACAGCGAGCCGGCACCGTATCGCGAAGTGCATTGCGCGCTGCTCACCGGTCTACTGTCACACATCGGTCAGAAAGATGCGGAAAAGCAGGAGTTTACCGGCGCACGCAACGCGCGTTTCGCTATTTTCCCCGGTTCCGGGCTGTTTAAGAAGCCACCAAAATGGACCGTGGTGGCGGAACTGGTGGAAACCAGTCGCCTGTGGGGCCGCGTTGCGGCGCGCATCGATCCGGAGTGGATCGAACCGCTGGCCCAGCATCTGCTGAAGCGCAGCTACAGTGAACCGCACTGGGAGAAAGCGCAGGGCGCAGTCATGGCCACCGAGAAAGTCACGCTGTACGGGCTGCCGATTGTGCAGGCGCGTAAGGTCAATTACAGCCGCATCGATCCACAACTCAGCCGGGAGCTGTTTATCCGTCATGCGCTGGTGGAAGGCGACTGGCAGACGCGTCACGCCTTCTTCCGCAATAACCTGAAACTGCGCAGTGAAATCGAGGATCTGGAGCACAAATCGCGGCGGCGCGACATTTTAGTCGATGACGAGACGCTGTTTGCGTTTTACGATCGCCGCATTGGCAGCGAGGTGGTCTCAGCGCGGCACTTTGACAGCTGGTGGAAACAGGCCAGTAAGGACAATCCGGATCTGCTGAGCTTTGATAAGCAAATGCTGATCAAAGACGGCGCGGAGAAGGTCAGCCAGCTGGATTACCCGAACTTCTGGTATCAGGGCAACCTGAAACTGAAGCTCAGCTACCAGTTTGAACCGGGGGCCGATGCGGATGGTGTGACGGTGCACATCCCGCTGCCGCTGCTCAACCAGGTCGACGAAGCCGGCTTCGAGTGGCAGATCCCCGGCGTGCGCCGCGAGCTGATCATCGCACTAATTAAGTCGCTGCCCAAGCCGGTGCGACGCAACTTTGTGCCGGCACCCAACTACGCTGAAGCCTTTCTTGGCCGCGTGACGGCGCTGGAGCAGCCGCTGCTGGATGCGCTGGAGCGTGAGTTCCGCCGCATGTCTGGCGTCACCATTGAGCGCGACGCCTGGCAGTGGGATCAGGTGCCCGATCACCTGAAAATGACCTTCCGCGTGGTGGATGAGCACAACCGGAAGCTGCAGGAAGGCAAAGACCTGCATCAGCTGAAGCAGGTGCTGAAAGGCAAGGTGCAGGAGACGCTGTCCAAGGTGGCGGATGACGGACTGGAGCAGAGCGGATTACACCTGTGGAGCTTCGGCGATCTGCCGCAAAACTATGAGCAGAAGCGCGGCAACTATCAGGTCAAAGCCTGGCCGGCGCTGGTGGATGAAAAAGACAGCGTCGCGATTCGTCTGTTTGACAGTGAACGCGAGCAGCAGAAGATGATGTGGCGCGGCCAGCGGCGGTTACTGCTGCTGAACATTCCTTCGCCAATCAAGTATCTGCACGAGAAGCTGCCGAACAAAGCCAAGCTCGGGCTCTATTTCAATCCGTACGGCAAAGTGCTGGAGCTGATTGATGACTGTATCGCCTGCGGCGTGGATAAGCTGATGGCGGACGCCGGTGGGCCGGCGTGGCAGCAGGAAAACTACGAGCAATTGCGCGATAAAGTACGCGCCGAACTCAACGACACGGTGGTGACCATCGCCAGCCAGGTCGAGCAGATTCTCACCAGCGTGTTCAACATCAACAAGTTCCTCAAGGGGCGGGTGGACATGACGCTGGCACTGGCGCTGGCGGATATCAAAACGCAGCTGAGCGGCCTGGTGTATCGCGGTTTTGTCACCGGCAACGGCTATCAGCGGCTGGGCGACACACTGCGCTATCTGCACGGTATTGAGCGCCGGCTGGAGAAGCTGCCGGTCGATCCACACAGCGATCGGGCGCGGATGCTGAAAGTGCAGGCGGTGGAGCAGGCGTGGCAAAGCTGGCGTAACAAGCTGCCGCCGCAGCGTCAGGACGATGAAGAGGTACAGGCGATTCGCTGGATGCTGGAGGAGCTGCGCATCAGTTATTTTGCGCAGCAGCTGGGCACGCCGTATCCCATCTCCGACAAACGTATCCTGCAGGCGATGGAGCAGCTGGGCTGACTTATTGCGCCAGCGCTTCCAGCTTGTCTTTAAAGGATGTGACGGCAATGGCGCGGTTATCGGCGCGATAGCGATCGGCCGGTGCCGGCGCCGAGCTCTGTACCGCAATCAGCTGCCACTCGCCGTCGCGCTTCAGCAGCAGCGGTGAACCGCTGTCGCCGGGCAGGGTGTCGCACTGGTGCGACAGCACGGCACGCTGCGCCCAGCCGGTGATCAGGCAATCGCTGTGCGAGTAGAGCGTATCCAGATGGTCAGCGGGATAACCGGCCTGTGTCACTTTGCGGTCGGTGGTTTTCAGCGCGGCGGTTAAATCGCTGCGTGAACCGTCAAACAGCGGAATCGGCACGATACCGGACGGCGGATTGTGCAGAATCACCAGGCCGTAATCGTAAGGTGCCGCGTCTGGCGGCACGATCCAGCCTTCACCATCCGCCTGCAGACGCCGCGCCAGCGAAGGCTCTACGCGCGCGTCAATATCATGAATTTCGTAGCGCCAGCCTTTGGCACCCGCCATAAAGCGCAGCGCGACCGGCTTGTCGAATTTGCCCGGGGGCGTCAGTAAGCAGTGTCCGGCCGTCAGCGCCAGATGGGCCGAAATCAACGTGGCACTGCACAGATTGCCGCTTTCCGTCTCTAACTGACCAATGGCATCCCACGGCGCCGCACTGACGTCGGTAATGGCTTTACGATGATCTTTGCCGAAGAACAGGGTCTTAATCTCTTCCGGGCTGGGGCCGTCTTCATCATCGGCATGGGCTGTGAGGTTAAAGCTAAAAAGACCTACAAATAACAGGATAGCCAGGCGCATAGTTCTCTCAATGGCGAGAATAAATAGAGGTTATGGTCATCACGCTTGAGCGATAACTATAGTCGGTGAGCGGTAAAAAAGGGAGAAATATTGGAGTAATCAGCACGCTACAACGACTAGATAAAAAAGCTGGCCGCAATAATGCCGCACAGAATCATGACAATCAGGATAATTTCGAAGCGATAGCGACGCACCATTTTTCGCTACTCCAGTAAATAAACACCCGGCAGAACCGGGTGTTTTCAATCATTAATGCGGTGTTGGCGCGCAAGGCAACCTTATTTAGCAGCTTTTTTCGCTTTGTGGTGCTTTTTAGCAGCCTGAGCTTTCTGAGCAGCAGGTTTGGTTACTTTTTTGTGGTGCTTTTTAGCCGCCTGAGCTTTCTGTGCAGCTGGCTTGGTGGCTTTGTGGTGTTTTTTAGCAGCCTGGGCTTTCTGAGCAGCTGGCTTGGTGGCTTTCTTGTGGTGCTTTTTAGCGGCCTGGGCTTTCTGAGCAGCTGGTTTGGTGGCTTTCTTGTGGTGCTTTTTAGCCGCCTGCGCTTTCTGAGCCGCTGGTGCTTTCTTCTCTACTTTCTTGTGCTTTTTGGCAGCCTGCGCTTTCTGAGCAGCGGCTTTTTTGTGGTGAACAGCTTTGTGCTTAGCCGGTGCAGCGGTAGTTGCAGCAGCAGCAGGAGCAGCAGTTGTTGTCTCAGCAGCGAAGGCTACAGAAGACAGACCCATAGCAGCGGCGATCACCAGCGCAAATAATTTTTTCATTGCAAAACCCTCGAACTATTTTTTCATGTGTAGCCCACTGCGGGGCCGGTGAATGCACTATATGTAAAACAATTCGTGCCTTCAGTGAGGGAATGGTATCGGCGTGTAACGGATTGTACAAAGCAGGAAAACCGGGCGAGGGCGCTGCAATCGCGGGCGACTGTACGGGTAAAAAACGGCGGCCAGCCCGGCCGCCGCACGGTTATGCAGAGAGATAACGCTGTTCCAGATGCTGACGGAAATAGTGTGGGTTGAGCGCTTCGCCAGTGGCGTTGACCAGCAGCTGCTGCGTTGGGAAGCGGCTGCCGTGCTGCCAGATGTTCTGCTGCAGCCAGTCAAACACCGGTTGCAGTTCACCCTGCTGAATCAATTGGTCCACCTGCGGAATGGCGCGTTTTACCGCCTGGAACAGCTGAGCGGCGTACATCGCACCCAGCGTGTAGGTCGGGAAGTAGCCGAAAGCACCGTCGGTCCAGTGAATATCCTGCATACAACCGTCGCGGTAATTACCACGCGTATCGATACCCAGCGACTGCTGCATTTTTTCATCCCACAGCGCCGGAATATCCTCGACTTCAATCTCGCCTTCAATCAGCGCCCGCTCGATTTCGTAACGTAAAATCACGTGGGCCGGATAGCTCAGCTCGTCGGCATCGACGCGAATGAAGCCCGGCTGCACGCGCTGGGTCAGACGAATAAAATTGTTGCGCTCCAGCGCCGGCTGGTCGCCCATCAGCGCCACTACCTGGGGATGAATATGCTGCAGGAACGCGTGGCTGCGCCCCAGCTGCATCTCCATAAACAGGCTTTGCGATTCATGCATCGCGGTCGAGCGCGCCAGCGCCACTGGCTGTCCGCGCCACTGCTGTGGCAGATTCTGTTCATAGCGCGCATGGCCGGTTTCGTGGATCACGCCCATCAGCGCGCTGAGAAAATCGTTTTCGTTGTAGCGCGTAGTGATACGCACATCTTCCGGTACGCCGCCGCAGAACGGGTGCGCGCTCACGTCCAGCCGGCCGTGATTAAAATCAAACCCTAACGTCGCCATCACGCTCAGGCCGAGCTGCTTTTGTGATTCGATGGCGAAGGGGCCGACCGGCTGGGCAATCGGCGTTGCCTGCTGGCGGGCTACCGCTTTTTGCAGCAGATCCGGCAGCCAGCTTTTCAGATCGCCAAAAGTGCTGTCGAGCTGCGCGCTGGTCATGCCTGGCTCAAACACATCCAGCAGCGCATCGTAGCGTGATACGCCGAGCGCATCGGCGCGCAGCTGTGCCTCTTCGCGGCTCAGCTTCACCACTTCTTTCAGGTTAGCGCTGAAGCCCTGCCAGTCATTGGCCGGACGCTGACTGCGCCACGCGTGTTCACAGCGCGAGCCGGCCAGCGATTTGGCTTCCACCAGCGAGGCCGGCAGCAGCGTTGCCTGGCGCCACGCGCGCTGCATTTCGCCCAGATTGGCCTGCTCCACATCGTTCAGCGACTCCTGCTTGGCGGCGTCAAACAGCCCGCCGAGGCGCTTGTCGGTCAGCAGCTCGTGCATAAATACGCTCAGCTCCGCCATCGCTTCTCCACGCGCCTGGCTGCCGCCCGGCGGCATGGTGGTTTGCATATCCACGCCGGCAATCGCGCCCAGATGGCCAAAACGCGCCAGGCGCTGAAAGGTGCGGCTAAGTTCCTGATAAGCTGCGGTCATGTAACATGCTCCTTATGAAGGTAAGCGCGGCGTCACGTCGCGCAAGGGGAGATCAACTGGCCAGCAGAAGCGCACGCAGGCGCCGCCCAGCGGACTGCTCTCAATCGAGACCTGGCCCTGCAGCGCCTGCGCAATAGAGTGCACAATCGCCAGACCGAGGCCGCAGCCACCGGTGGCGCGATCGCGGCTGGGATCGAGCCGTACGAAAGGCTCGAATACCCGCTGGCGTTCATCCGGCGGAATGCCCGGACCATCATCTTCAACCTGCAGATTGCCGATGGCGCCGTCAAACCACAGGCTGACGCGCAGCCGCTGCTGCGCATAGCGCAGGGCGTTATTAACGAGGTTATCCAGCACCCGCTCCATCAGGCGCGTATCTGCCGCGCCAATGTTTTCCAGCTGCGGAATATCCAGCGTAATGTGCGTTTGCGGATTCATGGTCTGCACGTCAGCGATGTGCACGCGCAGCCACTGGGCCAGATCGAAAGATTGCAGATTGAGGTCAACGCGCGGCCGGTCGAGGCGCGCATAGGTCAGCAGCTCCTCAATCAGGCTCTCCAGCTGGCCGACGTCACGGTTCAGCGCCGCGGATTCTGCCGCGCTGAGGTTTTCACTCATCTCCAGCCGGTAACGCAGCCGGACCAGCGGCGTGCGCAGCTCGTGCGCGATACCGTCAATCAGCTGTTTTTTACTCGCCACCAGGGTATTGATGTTGTCCGCCATCTGGTTGAACGCCACGCCAAGGCTGTGCAGGCTGGAGGTGTTTTCAAAATGGGTGCGCACGTCAAGCTCGCCGCGACCAAAGCGCTGAGCCGCTTTCTCCAGCCGCTGCATCTCCTGCCAGTGCGGTCGCAGCCAGATGAACACCGGCAGCGCCAGCGACATGCCAATAAACGCCAGCAGGGCGATATCAAGGATGCGCATCTGGTGCAGATAAAACAGGTAAGGGATCGGTCCGACCGACAGCACATAGTGGCTGCGCGGGATGTGCTGCAGGAAGGTGTACTGATCGTCGAGGGCGACGATCTCACCGGCGCGCAGCCGCTTCATGTCGGCTTCGTCCAGCTGATATTTGCTCATCGGTTCGATGTGCAGCTCAAAGGATAAATCGAGATCGAGGTTGCGGATGGTTTTGTTCCAGTCGCGCGGCGGGATCTCACGCAGTTCGCTGCGCATCAGAAACAGCGAGCTGGCCATCAGGTCGTTCATTGACTGACGTCCGGCGCGCTCGGCGGTGAATTTGTACACCAGACCCACCAGCAGCGTCATCACCAGGAAGCAGACGAACAGCAGCAGATAGAACTGAATGAATAGCTTTCTCATCAGGAGCGGGTATCCCAGGCCTGCGGCGCGAACAGATAGCCTTTGTTACGGATGGTTTTGATGCGGAACGGCTCGGTGGCGCTGTCGTACAGTTTCTTGCGCAGGCGTGAAATGGCGACGTCGATGCTGCGATCCATGCCGTCATAGCTCACGCCGCGCAGGGTTTTCAGCAACGCGTCACGGTCGAGAATTTCTCCGGCGTGGCTCGCCAGCTCCCACAGCAGGTCAAAATCGGCGGTCGAAAGGGTGATCGGTTCGTCGAACAGGATCACCTGGCGGTTGAGCGCATCAATGGTGAGTGAACCAAACCGCAGCACCTTTTGCGAGCTCTGCACGGCGGGTGCGGCTTCCGGTTTGGCCACGTGCGCCTGGCGCAGATGCAGGCGCAGACGCGCCAGCAGCACCGCCGGCGGCGTGGTTTTCAGAATATAGTCATTGGCGCCCATCTCCAGCGCCAGAATGTGGTTCATGTCGCTGTCGAGCGAGGTCAGCAGCACAATCGGTCCCTGCCAGTGCGCACGCAAATCGCGGCACAGCGTCATGCCATCTTTGCCCGGCAGCATGATATCCAGTAATACCAGATCCGGATCGGCGGCGAGAATGGTCGCTTCCGCGCGATCGCCGCGCGTCTCAACCAGCACCTCAATATCGTGGCGGCCAAGATAAGCCGCAATCAGTTCGCCGACTTCCGGCTCATCTTCCACATAGACAATTTTGTTCATAATGCTCTGTCATGGCTGAGAATGTCAGCAGCATAGCTTTTCCTGGTCCTGAGCTCTACGCTACCGCACGAATTATCCTTGTCTTACTGGTATGTACACCGTGAAATGTGCCATTATTACCGGCGCGTTCTGGCGCAAGGTTCGGAATCGTACTGAAAACAGGAGGAGTGCGAGGGTGTCTGATAAAGAGCTGGCTTCAGCCGGATACAGTGACCGCATCTGCTTCAACTACAGTGACTTCCTTTCCGCTTCCTGCAAAAAACGCTGGAGCTTTGTCGATGCCATTTACGGCGTGATGCCAATTTTTGGCATGGTGACGCGCAAGTCCGGGCACAGTTTACAGGCCAGCGACGACCATCTGAAAGAATTAGCATTACAAATCATTTCAACCCAGGTCAGCGACGAAATTAACATTGCCCGCCTGATTACCCTGGCCGAACAGCAGCACATCAGCCGCTTCGATATTCAGCTGCCTTATCCGCTGTCCGCTGAGCAGCTTGACGCCATCCATCTGGAATACCGCAAGCCGCTCAATCTGACACAGCAGAACGATCTGCTGTGTGTTTCCATTCCTTTACAACCGCACTGATTAGCGCGTCAGCTGCCACAGCGCGGGCAGTGAGGCGGCAATTAACAGCACGATGGCGATGCGCTCCAGCGCAAACAGCGGTTGATCGCCGCGGCCACCGCGTCGTGCGTACAGGAACAGCAGCAGACCCGGCGCGTAAAGCACCACCGACAACAGCAGATGCAGCGGCCCCGAGGCGTACAGCAGCCATAACCCATAGGCGCTGGCACCGAGACCGGTCAACAGGGCCAGCGGTTTGTGCTGACCGCGTACCACTTTGACCAGATACAGACCGACCAGCAGATAGGGCACGAGGATCATTTCTGAGGCGATAGTCAGCAGCGTATTGTAATCCGCGCCGGTAACCGCAATCAGAATCAGGCACACCTGCACGCTGCCGTTAGTCAGCCACAGCGACGCCGCCGGCGCGTTATGGCGGTTCTGCCGGGCAATGCTGCGCGGAAACGCGCCCTGCTGCGCGGCGAGGAATGGGACTTCCGCCGCCATAATGGTCCAGCTGAGATAGGCCCCGCACACCGATATAATCAGGCCAACCGCAATCACCGCATCGCCCCAATGACCCAGCAGGCGTTCCATCAGACCGGCCATCGACGGATTGCGCATCTGCGCCAGTTCCGCACGCGGCACCACGCCAAGCGACAGCAGCGTCACCAGCAGATAGACCAGCAGCGCGGCCAGCACCGCCAGCAGGGTGGCGCGCCCGACATCTTTCTTGTGGCGCGCGCGGGCAGAAACTACCACCGCGCCTTCCACACCAATAAACACCCACAGTGTGATCAGCATGGTTTGTTTAACCTGCTGCCACAGCGGCTGGCCGAGCGCGATACCGTCAAAATCAAAACGGAAGCGATCGTAATTAAATGCCAGTAGCGCCAGCACCACGAACAGCAGCAGCGGCACCAGCTTGCCGAGCGTCGCCAGCAGGTTGATACTGGCTGCGGTCTGGACGCCGCGCAGCACCAGCCAGTGCACCAGCCACAGCAGCACGGAAGCGCCGAGCATCGCCTGCCAGGTATTGCCATCGCCAAACACGATGCGATCTGGCGTATCGGTAAAGAAGCTCAGCGCCGAGAACACAATCACCAGATACGAGACGTTAGCAATTACCGCGCACAGCCAGTAGCCCCATGCCGAGCAGAAGCCGGTCAGCTCGCCGAAGCCGGCGCGCGCGTAGGTGAAGATGCCGCCATCCAGTTCCGGCCGCAGGCGCGTCAGCAGCAACATCGCCAGCGACAGAAAGAGGATACCGACACCGGTGATCAGCCAGCCGATCAGCAGCGCGGCCGGACCGGCAACCGCCGCCATATTTTGTGGCAGGCTAAAGACGCCCGCGCCGAGCATCGAGCTGAGCACCAGCGCAGTGAGCGCGCTAAGACCTAATTTTTTATCCAAAACGCCATTCCTGAGCAGCAGAGTGTGCTGGGTAGTAGTTGTTCAGCCAGAGTGTAACGTGGCAATCAGTCCCGTTTAAAACGGAATACCCTGAAAACAGGCGGCAGATTTTACGGAGAGCGAACGGTGAAGGCAATGCAAGACTATGCAGATTTGCACACGGATTATGCAAACGGCAGGGCGACGGGCGCCGCCCTGCGCGGGGATTATTTAAACAGGTCAGCGGTGACGGTCAGGTTGCCGCCGCTCTGGTTCTGCCACTGGCGCGTAATGTGATAATACTTCGCGCCTTTGGCGATGGCGCGTTTGCCCACGGCTTCTGAGATCTCGGTTGGCGTGCCGAAGTGATCGGAGAAGGAGATGGTGTCAAACGGTTGCATCTGTGCGGCCGTGATCGCATTGACTTCCTGCACGCTGCGGCCATCCGGCTGCGTCACAGTATAACGCTGACCGGTAGAGCTTTGGGTTTCAAAGAAACGACCCACGCTGGTGCTTGGCGTATCTGAGGAAGCAACGCCAGGGATTGCCACTTTCTTCGCCGCTGCGCCGCCCGCAGCCAGGGCTGCTTTGCCGGCTTCTGAGTCAGCCGGAATGGAGTCAGAGGTATCCTGCACCACGCGCGCTTTGGCATCGGCTTTATACACGTAGGCGGTCACGTACTGGTTGCCACCGTTGTTAGCATCCACCTGACGCACAATAAAGAAGGAGGCCGCGCCTTTGTTTTTCGCCGCTTTGGCGATGGCTTCGTTCACGTCCGGCTGGCTGGAGAAGAAGCCGCTGACGGAGACGGTGTCAAACGGCTCAAGGCGATATGCTTCCGCCTTCGGCAGCTCTTTCACGCCGTTGAACATCCGGTATTGCGTGCTTTGTTCCACTTTCGCTGCATTGGCTTTGTACAGATCGGCGGTAACGCGCCAGTTGCCACCGTTACCGTTGCTGTCGTTGATGCCCTGCACGTAGAAAGAGTCCGCGCCTTTGGCGTCGGCGGCTTTAGACACGGCGTCTGTTGCATCGCCAATTGCATTAAAACGGCCGCTAATATTGATGCGTTCGAATGGTTTTAACGCGGCCGCTTGTTCTGGCGTTAACTCTTTGGCAGCAAACGCATTGGCTGCCAGCAGTGATAACAGGGTCGACGCCAGAATGGTGTTCTTCAGCTTCATAAAAATGATCCTTCGCCTTACGCAAATTGAGTACGAAAACGTGCTGGACTCTTGATGTATAACAGATTAGCCGCTGATTATTGCATGTAATAATCGGCCTGTCTCAGCCAATTTATGCGCATAACATTGACAATCCCAGCATTTTATTCATCGGCCTGTCATCTTTCGCTGTTATGGCTTTTTTTTGGTCAGCTTACCGCTTTAACCGGTATCGCTTAGTACCAGAATAGTTAACGCATTGTTAAATATAGGTTTTTAAAAACAGTTAATTCGTCATGACACGATTAGGCACAGCAGATTATTTTCCATAATGCCGCAAACCTGGTCGCATACCGCGGTATTCATCGCTGGCATCTGAATATCTGTGTGAATGTCATAAGTGTGCGTTATGGCGCTAGATCGTCCTGGGCATTTTCAGTAGGTTATAAAGACTTTGTTACATAGTGCATTTCGCTCATAAAAAGCTGAAACAGCGTTTCGGCTTTTAAGCATGTGCCCCTTACAGAACCTCATCCTTTAATCATGGAAAGGAAACAGTATGTTAATTGGGATACCCAAAGAGCGGTTAGCCAATGAGTCCCGCGTCGCAGCGACGCCAAAGACCGTTGAGCAGCTCATCAAGCTGGGATTCAGCGTCACCGTTGAGCAGGGCGCCGGTTTACGCGCCAGCTTTGATGATGACAGTTTTATCGCCGCCGGTGCCAGCATCAGTAACACACAGGATGTCTGGCAGTCCGACATCGTACTGAAGGTGAACGCGCCAGACGACAGCGAGATCGCCCTGATGCGCGCGGGCAGCACGCTGGTGAGCTTTATCTGGCCAGCGCAGAACCCGGCGCTGCTGGAGAAATTAGCCGCACGCAACATCACCGTAATGGCGATGGATTCCGTACCGCGTATTTCACGCGCGCAGTCGCTGGATGCGCTCAGCTCGATGGCGAACATCGCCGGTTATCGTGCCATTGTCGAAGCAGCCCATGAGTTTGGCCGCTTCTTCACCGGGCAAATCACCGCTGCCGGTAAAGTGCCACCGGCAAAAGTGATGGTTATCGGGGCTGGCGTGGCCGGTCTGGCGGCGATTGGCGCGGCGGGCAGCCTCGGCGCCATCGTGCGCGCCTTCGATACCCGTCCGGAAGTGAAGGAGCAGGTGCAGAGTATGGGCGCCGAGTTCCTTGAACTCGACTTTGAAGAGGAAGCGGGCAGCGGCGACGGTTACGCCAAAGTGATGTCCGAAGCCTTTATCAAGGCGGAGATGGCGCTGTTCGCGGCGCAGGCGCAGGAGGTGGACATTATCGTCACTACCGCGCTGATCCCGGGCAAGCCGGCACCGAAGCTGATCACCGCAGAGATGGTGGCCAGCATGAAGCCGGGCAGCGTGATTGTTGATCTGGCGGCAGCCACCGGCGGCAACTGCGATCTGACCGTCGCCGACCGCGTCACGCTGAGCGACAACGGCGTCAAAATCATCGGCTACACCGATCTGCCGAGCCGGCTGCCAACGCAGTCCTCTCAGCTGTACGGCACCAACCTGGTGAACCTGCTGAAGCTGCTGTGTAAAGAGAAAAACGGCGAGATCACCGTTGACTTCGATGATGTGGTGGTGCGCGGCGTCACGGTGATCCGTGATGGCGAAGTCACCTGGCCAGCACCGCCGATTCAGGTCTCTGCTGCGCCACAGGCCGCAAAACCTGCCGCACAGCCGCAGGTGAAAGCGGCAGAGAAGCCCGCTGCGCCGTGGCGCAAATATCTGCTGCTGGCGCTGGCGGTAGTGCTGTTCGGCTGCCTGGCCAACGTCGCGCCAGCGGAATTCCTGTCGCACTTTACCGTGTTCGCGCTTGCCTGCGTCGTCGGGTATTATGTGGTGTGGAACGTCAGTCACGCGCTGCATACGCCGTTAATGTCCGTCACCAACGCCATCTCCGGCATTATTGTGGTGGGCGCGGTGCTGCAGATGGGCCATGGCGGCTGGGTCACCTTCCTGGCGTTTATCGCCGTCCTGATTGCCAGCATCAATATCTTCGGTGGTTTCACCGTCACCCAGCGCATGCTGAAAATGTTTCGTAAGAATTAAGGGGTAACAACATGTCTGGCGGATTAGTGACTGCAGCATACATTGTTGCCGCAATTCTGTTTATTTTCAGCCTGGCCGGGCTCTCGAAGCATGAGACCTCAAAGCAGGGCAATATCTTTGGTATCAGCGGCATGGCGCTGGCGCTGCTCGCCACCATTTTTGGTCCGCACAGCGGCCACGTGGCGTGGATTCTGCTGGCGATGGTGATCGGCGGTGCAATTGGCGTTCGTCTGGCGAAGAAAGTCGAAATGACCGAAATGCCGGAGCTGGTGGCGATTTTGCACAGCTTTGTCGGTCTGGCGGCGGTGCTGGTCGGGTTCAACAGCTACCTTGACCACGCGCCAGGGCTGTCAGCGGTGATGGAAAATATCCATCTGACCGAAGTGTTCCTCGGCATCTTTATCGGCGCGGTGACCTTCACCGGTTCGGTGGTGGCATTTGGCAAACTGCGCGGCAAGATCTCCTCAAAAGCGCTGATGCTGCCGCATCGCCATAAAATGAACCTGACGGCGCTGGTGGTCTCATTCCTGCTGATGCTGTGGTTTGTGCGTACCGACAGCACCGCTGCACAGGTCGTTGCGCTGCTCCTTATGACGGTGATTGCGCTGGTGTTCGGCTGGCATCTGGTGGCGTCGATTGGCGGTGCGGATATGCCGGTGGTGGTCTCGATGCTCAACTCCTATTCGGGCTGGGCGGCGGCGGCGGCGGGCTTTATGTTGAGCAACGACCTGCTGATCGTCACCGGTGCGCTGGTGGGCTCCTCCGGTGCCATCCTGTCGTACATTATGTGTAAAGCGATGAACCGTTCCTTTATCAGCGTGATTGCCGGCGGGTTCGGCACTGACGTGAGCGGTGCCGACGCGGGCGAAGAGGCGGGTGAACACCGTGAAATCAGCGCGGAAGAGACGGCAGAACTGCTGAAAAACTCGACCTCGGTGATCATCACGCCGGGCTACGGTATGGCGGTCGCCCAGGCGCAGTATCCGGTGGCAGAGATCACCGAGAAACTGCGCGCGCGCGGTATCAAGGTGCGTTTCGGTATTCACCCGGTCGCCGGTCGTTTGCCGGGGCACATGAACGTGCTGCTGGCGGAAGCCAAAGTGCCGTACGATGTGGTGCTGGAGATGGATGAGATCAACGATGATTTCAGCGATACCGACACCGTGCTGGTTATCGGTGCCAACGACACCGTCAACCCGGCGGCCCAGGACGATCCGCGCAGCCCGATTGCCGGTATGCCGGTGCTGGAAGTGTGGAAAGCGCAAAACGTCATCGTGTTCAAACGCTCGATGAACACCGGCTATGCCGGGGTGCAGAACCCGCTGTTCTTTAAAGAGAACACCCAGATGCTGTTTGGCGATGCCAAAGCCAGCGTCGAAGGCATTCTGCGCGCGCTGTAGGAAACGAAAAGGGCGGTGATATCACCGCCCTGATAAGCTCAAACCGGGGCGGCGCAGGATGGCCGCCCTGCGTTATTTAATCCTCTTCATCTTCCTCATCGTCGAGGTCAATCGGCGATTTGAAATCATCCGGCTTAATCGCCAGCAAATCACAGCGCAGGTGATCGATTACCTGTTCAGCGGTATTGCCGAGAAACGCAGCTGACAGACCGGTACGACCGATGGTGCCCAGCACCACAATCCCGGCGTCGAGATGCGACGCGATATCCGGGATGACTTCTTCCGGCAGGCCCTTCGCCACGTGGGTAAACTCCTCGCCGATGGAGAATTTCTGGCGCAGCGCTTTCATCGCCACCAGATGCTGGCCGCGAATGGCATCGTTATAGACGCTGGGATCAAAATCCGGCAGTTCGATGGCAATGTTGATCGGCGTGACGGGATAGGCGCCCACCAGATGCACCTCGGTGTGATTCACCATTTCAGCCAGCTGCGTGGTCTCGCGGATCAGTTTTTGATTAAGCTCATCATGATGCGGTTCCTCGCTGGCAAGGTTTACCGCCACCACCGCTTTGCCGCCTTCCGGCCATGGCTGGTCTTTGACCATCCACACCGGGCACGGGCACTTACGCAGCAGGTGCCAGTCGGTGGGGGTAAAAATCACCGCTTCCAGACGATCGTGCTGGTGCGCCATCTTCAGGACCAAATCATGCTGATGCGCCAGCACTTCCTGAATGATGGCTTCGTACGGCCGGTTATGCCACACCACTTTGATCTCGATATCCACGCCGGCTTCCAGATAGGCCTGCGCCTGTTCGCGGATCCATTCGGTACGCTGGCTAATCACCCCTTTGCGCATGTTGACGCGCTCGTCGGGCGACAGCAGGGTGGTCATTTCGTAGGAGAAGTCGTAGATAGGCAGGAAGGCTTTGATTTTTCCGCCGATACGTTGATTGAGATACACCGCACGCCGCAGCGCCGGCTGGTCGTCCTGCTGAGCATCAATCGCCACCAGAATATGCTGATACCGGGACATAAGGCACTCTCCTCAAACCAAAGCGAAGTTGGATTAAAGATAGCCTAAGATGGCGCAGGGCAGAAGCGGAAAAGTTGTTGCCGGATCAATAAAATAACATTTATCGACCCGGCAGGCGGTTACGCTGCCTGATCGGTCTGGCCAGCCAGTTCAGCCAGCAGCGCATGGTTTTCGATGGTGATATATTTGCCTTTCACCGCCAGCATGCCGCTTTTCTGGAAACGACCCAGCAGACGGCTGATGGTTTCGACGGTGAGTCCCAGATAGTTACCGATGTCGCCGCGCGTCATGGTCAGGCGGAATTCACGCTGTGAGAAACCGCGCTGGCCGAAGCGGCGCGACAGGTTCCAGATAAACGCCGCCAGACGCTCTTCCGCGTTCTTCTTCGATAACAGCAGGATCATATCCTGATCGCCTTTGATCTCGCCGCTCATCAGACGCATCATCTGCTGACGCAGCGCCGGCATTTTACCGGACAGATCGTCGAGGGTTTCAAACGGGATTTCACACACCATGGCCGTTTCCAGCGCCTGAGCGAAGCTCGGATGATGCGCACTGACGATGGCATCAAAGCCCACCAGATCGCCCGCCAGATGGAAACCGGTGATCTGTTCATCACCCTGTTCGGTAATGGTGTAACTTTTAATGGTGCCGGAGCGGATAGCATAAAGGGATTTCAGTTCATCACCGGCTTTGAACAGCGTCTGGCCTTTCTGAATCGGCTTTTTGCGTTCAATAATATTGTCCAGCTGATCCAGTTCATGTTCGTTCAGCGTGAAGGGAATACACAACTGGCTGATACTGCAATCCTGACAGTGGATGGCACAACCGCCAGACTGAATACGTCGAATGCTGCGTTTTTCCGGGATCATATAGGTACGCTCGATGATTATTGACTGTCGTCAATTTTAACATTTTTCTTTGTCATGTGAACTCATCCGAGCAGTAATAATGATCAAAACCGCACAAATGCTGGGTATTCGCGGCTTTGATGTCTGCAAATGACCAGCCGTTTTTTGATCTGGAACGTTTTCTTTCCATATTTACATCCGGACACAACCTGATCCCGCGCAGAAAGTGACGGATGTGATAGCCGATAACCTTTGCTACTATTTTGCTTTCGGGTGGCATGTTGCGCCCGATTCACCACCAGGCGTGAGGAAAACACCATGAACCTTGATGATGAAGACCTTTTCCGCGATGCCATGGGTGATGTAACCCCGTTAAAAGATTGCGCCAACACCCAGTGGCTGCGCGCGCCGTCTACCAAAGCGCCGCGCCAGCAGCCGCATGACGACGCACCGGAAAACTTCCTGACGCGCGGCTTCCTTGAGATTATCCCGCGCGACACGCCGCTGGAATATAAAGCCGATGGCATTCAGCAGGGCGTGCTCGATAAGCTGCGGCTGGGCAAATATACGCTGGACGCCAGTCTTAATCTGTTGCGCCAGCCGGTGGAGACCTGCCGGCAATCGCTGTTCAGCTTTATGCTGGAAGCGCGCAAACAGGGCCTGCGCAATCTGCTGATTATTCATGGCAAAGGGCGGGATGATGAAGCGCACGCCAATATTGTCCGCAGCTACGTGGCACGCTGGCTGCGTCAATTTGACGACGTTCAGACCTTCTGCAGCGCGCAACCGCAGCACGGAGGCAGCGGCGCAGTTTATGTCGGGCTGCGCAAAACCGATCGCGCGCGCCTCGACAATCGCGAACGCCACGCCAAACGCAGCCGTTAACTGTGAAATTTGCGGATGGTGGCCATCAGCACTTCCGCGCTTAACGAGAGAGAGTGGCCGCTGCGGGTAATAATGCCCACCGGTTCGCCGGGGCCGGGCGATGCGATGGGTAGCGCGCTGAGCGCATTGTGACTTAAATCTTCCTTCACCGCGCCGGATGGCACAAACCACACATAGTCATAACGCAGCGCCAGCTGGCGGGCCAGCGAGGTGGAAGAGGTTTCGACACAGTTGCCCGGCAGCGAGCAGCCTTGTTCATCCAGCATGTGCTGGGCAATGCGGCGCGGCGCGGTGCCTTCAGGCGAAATCACTACCGGCCACTGCATAGCGCGGGAAAGTGTGACATTGTCACTTAACAGCGGGTGCTCCGGTCGCACCACCAGCTTGAGCGATTCGAGAAACAGCAATTCGTAGGTCAGGCCGGTCATCATTTCGCTGTCCGCCATACGGCCAATGCCAATATCAAACTCCCCGGCGCGCAGGCCAGCCAGCAGCACATTATTGTGCAGCGTGGCTACCTGTACCGTGGTGTTCGGCTGCTGTTCATGGAAGCGATCCAGGATCTGCGGCAGCATCCCCATGGCGGCGGTGGTGAGGGCGCCAAGGCGGATCACGATCGGGCGTCCGGAAACCGGCGAGTTGAAACTTTGTCCGGCGTGGTTAAGCGCATCCAGTACTTTCACCGCGTGGGTCAGGAACTGTTCTCCCAGTGTCGTCAGCTGAGCACCGAGGCGACCGCGCTCAAACAGACGTGCACCCGCCAGTTCCTCCAGCTCATTCAGCGTCTTAGACAGCGCCGGCTGACTCAGATTGAGGGTTTCCGCCGCGCGGCCCAGCGTGCCCTGTTGCGCGACTGCCACAAAGGTGTGTAAATGGCGCAGACGAATGCGCTGATTAAAGAGATGATTTTTGTCCATAAACGCCAGCGTAATGAGTCAGAGTGGTCAGCGGCAAGTGGCTGACCGAGATTCTGTTAACTTACCTGCAAAATTATATTAACAAAAACAGTCAGCGTGAGAAGTTTTAGTAAGTGGCTGTATTGGTTGGCTTTATAAATAACCGGGTATCCAGGCGCGTTTCTGTACTCAGCGTTATCAGTAGCTTAGCGGGTAAAATGTTGAATAATTCTCAATTTCACTTAAAAATCCTGCCCGTTATTGTTAACGATGCGCTATCATAAGCGCCGTTTTTTTTACCAAAACTGATGACCTATTCGTGATAATCCTGCAGGAGTGGTACCGTGACCAGCGCTGAAGCCATTGACGTCCGCCAGCTCATCAACCAGAGCGCGTTAAGCAGCTGGCAGAAGCGTTTAATTGCGCTGTGTTTTGTCGTGGTGGCGCTGGATGGCATGGATATCGCGCTGATGGGCTTTATCGCGCCGACGCTGAAAGCCAGCTGGGGCGTGACCAATCATCAGTTGGGGATGGTGATCAGCGCGGCGCTAATTGGGCTGGCGCTGGGTGCCATGGTGGCTGGACCGCTGGCCGATCGCTACGGCCGCCGCGTGATGATTCTGCTCAGCGTGCTGTTTTTTGGCCTCTGGACGCTGGCGACCGCCATGGCGCAAAACATCGAACAGATGATGCTGTTCCGCTTCCTCACCGGTCTGGGACTGGGAGCGGCGATGCCCAACGTCGGCACGCTGGTGGCCGAATACGCGCCCGAGCGGCGTCGCTCGTTTATTATCACCGTGGTGTTCTGCGGCTTCACCTTTGGCGCGGCCTCCGGCGGTTTTGCCGCCTCGTGGCTGCTGCCGCGCTATGACTGGCATTCGGTGATGCTGATGGGCGGCGTGCTGCCGCTGCTGGTGCTGCCGTTTCTGCTGCGCGGCCTGCCGGAGTCGGTGCGCTTTCTCATCAGCCAACGCGCGCCCGCTGCGCGCATTCACGCCATTCTGGCGCGCATGCTGCCGGGCAGCGTCCGGCCTGAAAGCCATTTTCAAAGCAGTGAACCGCTGGCCGCGCGCCACGGTGCAGTGGCCACCGTCGTCTCACCCCGCTATCTGTTTGGCAGCCTGATGCTGTGGGGCGGCTACTTTATGGGGCTGTTTCTGGTCTACCTGATTGGCAGCTGGCTGCCATCGCTGATCAACACGCTGGGCATGTCTGTCACCGAAGCGGCTATCGTCACCGCCATGTATCAGGCGGGCGGCACCGTTGGCTCACTGTTTGCCGGCTGGCTGATGGACCGCATCAACGCCAATCTGGCGCTGGCCATCATTTACTTTTGCGGCGGCATCGCCATCGTGGCGCTCGGGTTTTCCCCGGCGCAGGTCGGGTTGATGAGCGCCATCGCCTTCTGCAGCGGCTTCTGTTTTAACGGTGCCAACACCGGCATGAATGCACTCTCGGCCAGTTACTATCCCACCCATGCCCGCGCGACCGGCTCCAGCTGGATGCACGGCGTTGGCCGCATCGGCGCGATCATCAGTGCCTTCGTCGGCGCTGAGCTGCTGTCCCTCGGCTGGTCGTTTAGCCAGATCTTTCTGCTGCTGGCGTTGCCGGCGGCGCTGACCACGCTGATGCTGGTACTGAAATGTCGCTTTGGTGACCAGCCGCGCGCCACCGAGTGACAGGGCGATCACAGTTCCGCGAAAATGTTACCCGCCGCTAAAGGGTTGATCTACAGTAGCAGCAACCCTTTAGCCCAAGGTGATGACCATGGATAACTTTCTCACCCGCGATGCCATCCGCACGCTGTTCTCTCAGGCCATGTCGGCCATGTACCAGCAGGAGGTGCCGCAATATGGCACCCTGACGCAGCTGGTTACCGCCGTTAACGAACGCACCTTAGAAGCGCAGCCGGCGCTGAAAAACCGTCTGGCCGCCGCCGATGAGCTGAGCCGCCTCGGCGTGGAGCGTCACGGTGCCATTCGCGTCGGCACTGCCGCAGAGCTCAGCACGCTGCGGCAGATGTTTGCCGTGATGGGGATGGAGCCGGTGGGCTATTACGATCTGTCACAGGCGGGCGTGCCGGTGCACTCTACTGCCTTTCGCCCGGTCAGCGACAGCGCGCTGCGGCGCAATCCCTTCCGCGTTTTCACCTCGCTGCTGCGGCTGGAGCTGATCGACGATGCCGCACTGCGCGACAAAGCCGCGGCTATTCTGGCGGCGCGCGACATCTTCACGCCTGGCTGCCGGGCACTGATCGCGCAGCATCAGCAGCAGGGCGGTCTCAATGCTGCCGATGCCGCGCGCTTTGTTCAGGAGGCGCTGGAAACCTTTCGCTGGCATGCGCACACCACGGTGGACAGCGCCACCTACCGCGCGCTGAGCCAGCAGCATCGCCTGATTGCCGACGTCGTGTGCTTCCGCGGTTGCCACATCAATCACCTGACGCCACGCACGCTGGACATCGATCGCGTGCAGGCGCTGATGCCTTCGCGCGGCATCGAACCGAAAATCCTGATTGAAGGGCCGCCGCCGCGCGCGGTGCCGATTCTGCTGCGCCAGACCAGCTTCAAAGCGCTGGAAGAGGCGGTGCATTTTAATGATGGCACGCCGGGCACCCATACCGCGCGCTTCGGTGAAATCGAGCAGCGCGGCGCGGCGCTCACGCCTAAAGGCCGCGCGCTGTACGACCGGCTGCTGGCGCAGGCCGGTACCGGCAGCGATAACCAGCAGCATCAGCAGCACCTCAGCGCGGTGTTTCGTGATTTTCCTGATGATGAACAGACGCTGCGCGAGCAGGAGCTGGCGTGGTTCCGCTACCGTCTGACGCCGCAGGGTGAGCATCAGCCGCCGCGCGCCGGGGAAACCGTGGCGCAGCTGCTGGCCGCCGGCCGTTTACAGGCGGAACCGATCGTCTACGAAGATTTTCTGCCGGTGAGCGCGGCCGGGATTTTCCAGTCTAATCTGGGCAACCAGACTCAGGCACGCAGCGCCGGCAATGCCAGTCGTGCCGATTTTGAAGCCGCACTCGGTGCCGCCGTGCAGGATGAGATGGTGCTGTATCAGCAGACGCAACAGCGCAGTCTGGCGCGCTGCGGCGTGCAGGAATAGGGCGTAGAAAAGCGGCCTGAAAAGTGACAGGATCACTTTTACAGGCCGGCTGGTTTTCTTTCTAATGATTATTGCAGGCGTGCGTCGCGCACCAGCGTATATTTTCCGGCACCCAGGAACAGGATGGCCAGCGCGCCTAGCAGGTAAAGCGCTTCCGTTTCCAGCGACCAGGCGCCGACATCGGTGCGATGCCAGAGTGCGCCCATTTTCACCAGCAGCGTTGCGACTACCATGTTAACGGCAATGATAAAGGCCGCCGGGCGCGTCAGCAGGCCAACGATGACCATAATGGGTGCCACAATTTCCCCGATGTAAGCACCGTAAGCGATGAAACCTGGCATGCCTTTGACGCTGAGCAGATGGGCGATCCAGCCGACGCCATGAATCGCCTTAAACTCGCCATGAAACAGCAACAGCCCGCCGAAGGTTAAGCGTAACAGCAATTTACCGAAATCCGGGTGATCGCTCATCCGGGTGAACAGCTGATTGATGCCAGCAAACATCGCGTCTCTCCGTCACGCCAGGTTAACTTGCAACCATAAAACAGAATGTGCCGCTGCAGTTAACCAAAAAATTTGATGAAGTTGTTCAATGAATCGGTCGCTTATTCGGCTTAATCTGCAAATGCTTGCAGAACATAGACATTCCACTGAGGCCTGCAAATAATGGAATCAGGCTTTACCAGGAACCCGCAATGAAAAATGAACGACGTCTGAGGATCATGACGGCAGAAGGTGAACTCAGAGGCCTGATGGATGATGAACTGTTTACCTTTAAAGGAATACCTTATGCAGCACCGCCGGTTGGCGCACTGCGCTGGCGTCCGCCGCAGCCGGTGGTACCGTGGCAAACGCTGCGCGACGCCACCGCGTGGGGCGATGCCAGCTGGCAAAATCGTGACTACTGCGTGGCGGCCGGCGGCGGCGATCCGGGCCGCTTCAGCGAAGATTGCCTCTATCTGAATGTCTGGACGCCCGATGTCGAACCCGCTACGCCGTTACCGGTAATGGTATGGCTGCACGGCGGCGGCTTCAGCATTGGTGCCGGCAGCCTTGATCCCTATCGCGGCAAAGCGCTGGCAGCGCAGGGCGTGGTGGTGGTGACACTCAATTACCGCCTTGGCCATTTCGGCTTTTTTGCGCATCCGGCGCTCGACGCCCAGTATCTGCCGGGCAAGGTGGTCAATAATTTTGCGCTGCTGGATCAGATTGCCGCGCTGCAGTGGATTCAGCGCAACATCCCGGCATTTGGCGGCGATCGCCATAACGTCACGCTGTTTGGCGAATCGTCCGGCGCGCGCAGCGTGCTGTCGCTGTGTTGCTCGCCGCTGGCCGAAGGGCTGTTTCATAAGGGCATCGTGCAAAGTGCCTACAGTCTGCCGGACGTGCCGCATAAGCAGGCGCAGCAAACCGGCCTGCAGGTGGCAGCGCATTTCAATCTGGCCGCGGATGCCAGTGCGGAACAGCTGCGCGCACTGCCGGCCGACAGTTTCTGGCCGCTGGAGCGACCGCTGGCGCTGGGGCCGGTGGCCATCAGCGGCGATGCGGTGCTACCCAGACCGATGCTCGACACCTTTATGGCGGGTAAACAGCATCGCGTGCCGTTGATGATTGGCAGCAACAGCGACGAAGCCAGCGTGCTGGACTACTTCGGCGTGGATGCCCGCAGCGTGTTACAGCAGCTGCGCAGCAAAAGTCGCCTGAGTTATCGCCTGCTGAAGTGGCTGTATGATATCCATGATGACAGTCTGCTGGGGCGCGCGGTGGCGCGCGACATGGCGTTTACCGTCATGCCGCTGCTGGTGGCACAGTCACAGCACAGCATCGGCATGCCTGCGTGGCGTTACTGGTTTGATTATGTGTCAGAAAACGCGCGTCATCTCTATCCGCACGGCACCTGGCACGGCAACGAAATTCCTTATGTCTTCAATACGCTCGCGACGCTGCCGCCGCCGGGTGACTGGCATTACAGCGCCAGCGATATCGCCTTTGCCGGTCGCGTCAGCGCCTGGTGGGTGGCCTTTGCACGGGATGCCAGTGAGTTCAGCCATCGGCTGCGGCTCGATGGAGAACCTGACTGGCCGGTATGGCGGCCAGGGGAAGATTTGACTCTCGCCTTTGGCCACGACGGTAAAGCGGAATCGGTGCTGAAGGCGCGATTTATGCGCGGCCGTCTGCGTCTGTTTCGCCTGATGATGCGCAGCCACGTTAAACTTTAATAAGCCTGCTAATCATGTAAAAACATCAATGTTTTTTTAAGGCAAATTGGCCGCTATCTGCCTGATTTTACGACCGCTCAGCCGCTCCGCGCGGCACCTCATCCTGCAATTAATTAGCTTACAAAACATTTATCTTTTCCCGGTTCGCTGCCGATAAATACCCTAAGCCCTGTTTTATCCGGGCTGCCAGCGTTCACACCAGGGGATTATGTATGGGTATGTTAAAAAACTTCACGATTCGCGCCGTTATGCTGACCATTCTCGGGCTTTTCTGCCTGTTATGGTGTGGCGTAGGGCTGTTCAGCGTCCACTCGCTGAATGCGCTCGGCGAGGGTAACGAGATTGATCGTCAGCTGGTAAACCAGATGACGGCGCTCAGCAAAGGCAACGATCAATATTTCCGCGTGGTCACGCGTCTGTCGCGGGTAATGGAAGGCCGCACCGCCGGTAACGCGCCGACCGCAGAAGCGTTCGCGCCGGTGCAGCAGGCACTGGATAACATGAAACAGCAGTTAACCCAGTTCAAAGCCATGGCGCCGGGTCCGATGGACAGTGAGACGGTGAACAATGTGATCAGCAGCTGGCAGAAACTGCTGGATGAGGGTATCGCGCCACAGGTGGCGCTGGCGCAGCAGGCTTCACTGGATGCATGGCGCGCGCAGGCCAACAATGTCACGCCGCCGCTGAGCCGGGCGTTTGGTGCCAGCGCAGAAGCGTTTAATCAGGCCGCCAGCAGCAAGCTGGATGAGACCCGCGTGACCGTGGACACGCTTACCAGCATGACCAAAGTGATTATTGTGTCGGCGGTGGTATTCGGCTTATTGATTCTGCTGTTCACCGACCGTTACCTGGTGACGATGCTGGTGAAACCGCTGGATCGCATTCGTAACCATTTTACCGTGATTGCGCAGGGCGATCTCAGCCAGCCGGTGGAAGAATTTGGCCGCAACTGCGTCGGCAAACTGGTGCCACTGCTGCGGGCGATGCAGGACAGCCTGCGTGAAGCAGTCAGCGCCATCCGCAGCGGCACGGAGAACATCTATCGCGGCGCGGCAGAAATTTCAGCCGGCAATAACGATCTTTCATCGCGCACCGAAGAGCAGGCGGCCGCGCTGGAACAGACCGCGGCCAGCATGGAGCAACTGACCGCCACGGTGAAATTCAACGCCGACAACGCACGTCAGGCCAGCGCGCTGGCGGAGACCGCCACCGGCACCGCGCAGCAGGGCGGCCGTCTGGTTGGCGAAGTGGTGACCACCATGCAGGGCATCTCCGGCAGTTCGAAAAAGATTGCCGAAATCACCAGCGTGATCAACGGCATCGCCTTCCAGACCAACATCCTGGCGCTCAACGCGGCAGTCGAAGCGGCGCGTGCCGGTGAGCAGGGGCGCGGCTTTGCCGTGGTGGCCAGCGAAGTGCGCAACCTGGCGCAACGCAGCGCCGGCGCCGCAAAAGAGATCGCCACGCTGATTGAAGATTCAGTATCACGCGTTGAAAAGGGCTCGGAGCTGGTCAGCAGCGCCGGCAGCACCATGCATGACATTCTGAAGTCGGTGCAGGATGTGAATGAGATCATGAAGCACATCGCTGCCGCGTCGGAAGAGCAGAGCAAAGGGATTTCGCAGGTCGGCACCGCCGTCACCGAAATGGACAGCGTCACCCAGCAGAACGCATCGCTGGTGGAGCAGGTGTCGGCGGCGGCCAGCGCGCTGGAGCGTCAGACCGAAGAGCTGCAGGCGTCGGTGGCGAAGTTCCGTCTGTCCGACAGCGCGCCGCGCGCACAGGCTGTGGCATCCACTGCTGCGCCTGCGCTGCGCCGGCCGGTGTTATCTGCCGCCGCAGGCGCTCAGGGTAAACCCGCCAGCAGTGAAGAGTGGGTTTCATTCTGAGACTGACACAACCACGCCACCAGCTGCGGCAAAAACGGTGGCGCATCTTTTTCCGCCCGCTGTAACAGGCTGTAGCTCGCCCCGGTTGCCACACTCGCGGCAAACGGGGCGATTAACCGCCCATTCGCCAAATCATTCTCCACCAGCGTAATATCCGCCACCGTCACGCCAAATCCCTGAATCGCCGCGCTGATCGCCAAATCCATGGTGGCGAAGTGCTGATTGCGCGCCATCGGCAGCTGCTCCGCCTGGCCGGACAGCCACAGCTGCCAGTCGCGCGTGTCGCCGGTCGGATGCAGGAAGGTGAATTTGGCCAGTTCGCTGACATGGCGCGGCGCCGGCACGCTGCTGGCCAGCACCGGCGTCAGGCGCTCGGCAAACAGCGGAATGGCACCGGCAGGCGGCGTGCCGAATACAATTGCCGCATCAAAGTTTTCCAGCTGCGACGCATGATCGAGCGTGGTGGTCAGCGCCACGTGAATGTCTGGCCGCTGCTGCTCCAGCGCCACCAGACGCGGCACCAGCCAGCGCATGGCGCAGGTCGGGGCTTTCAGCCGAATCGAGGCGTTGCTGCGGCTGGCTTTCTCAGTGGCATTGACCAGCAGATTGAATCCCTGTTGCAGCTCCGGCAGTAGCGCCGCGCCCTGATCGGTGAGATGCAGACCGCGCGCGTGGCGTTCAAACAGGGCAAATCCCAGCCAGCTCTCCAGCGCCGCAATTTTGCGGCTCACCGCGCCCTGAGTGATGCACAGTTCGCTGGCGGCGCGCGTCAGGTTGAGATGACGGGCGGTGACCAGAAAGGCATGAATGGCGTTGAGCGGCAGAGCAGAACGGGACATAACGGCCTCGAGCTATGATTTTTTATCATGGCTATTATGACAACAATTCGCTTGTCGACTCAAGCGTCGCGCCGTTGAATAGAAATCTACTTCCGATACGTGGTTATGCAACCTGTGGAGCAATGATGACCCTGAACAGCAGCGTGAAGCTCTCCTCCAAACAGCCGGACGTCGGCACCACCATTTTTAGCGTGATCGGCCAGCTGTCCGCACAGCATCAGGCCGTCAATCTCTCCCAGGGCGCGCCCAATTTCCCGTGTGACCCGCAGCTGGTTGAGCTGGTCAGCCAGGCGATGCGCGACGGCCATAATCAGTACGCCGCCATGACCGGTTTACCGGCGCTGCGTGAAGCGCTGGCGGAGAAGGTGCACCGCCTGTATGGCCAGCAGTACGATGCCGCCAGCGAAGTCCTGATCACCGGCAGTGCCAGTCAGGGCATCTACATGGCGATTTCGGCGCTGGTGCATCCGGGTGATGAAGTGATCTTCTTTGAGCCAGCCTTTGACAGCTACGCGCCGGTGGTGCGGTTACAGGGCGCGACGCCGATCGGCCTCAAGCTGCAGGTGCCGGATTTTGCGATTGACTGGGACGAACTGCGTGCCGCGATCACGCCGCTTACGCGCATGATTATCATCAATACGCCACATAACCCGAGCGGACAGGTACTGAATGCCGCCGATCTCGACCAGCTGGCGGCCCTGACGCGTAATACCGACATCGTGGTGTTGTCTGATGAAGTCTACGAACACATCGTGTTTGACGGCCAGACGCACTGCGGCATGGCCACGCACGCGGAACTGGCACAGCGCAGCGTGGTGGTGTCCTCCTTCGGTAAAACCTTCCACGTCACCGGCTGGCGCGTCGGCTATGCGCTGGCGCCTGCTGCGCTGATGGCGGAGATCGTCAAGGTGCATCAGTTCATGATGTACGCCGCCGATACGCCCATGCAGGTTGGCTTCGCGCAGTATCTGCAGAACCCGCAAAATTATCTGCAGCTGTCGTCGTTTTATCAGGCGAAGCGCGATCGGCTGCAGACGCTGCTGCAGGATTCACCGTTCAGGCTGTTACCGAGCGCCGGTTCGTTCTTTATGTTGGCCAGCTACGGACATTTCAGTGACGAAAGCGACAGTGAAATGGTAAAACGTCTCATCGTCGATCACGGTGTGGCTACCATTCCGCTGTCGGCGTTTTATATGGATGGCACTGACAATAAATTAATCCGCCTTTCTTTTGCTAAAGACGACGCAACGCTCGAAGCCGGCGCGCAGGCGCTGTGCCGGGTTAAAGGGTAATTAGGGGAAAAATAATGAAAAAACTGAACGCACTGTTTATCGCACTGGGCATGATCACCTCCGTGCAGGCGCTGGCGCAGGAGAGCCTGCGCTATGGCCTGGAGTCGCAATATCCGCCGTTTGAAAGCCGCAACGCGCAGGGCGAGCTGGAGGGTTTTGACATCGAACTGGGCAAAGCCATCTGCCAGGTCGGCCATTTTGACTGCAAATGGGTTGAGAGCAGCTTTGATGCGCTGATCCCGGCGCTGCAGGCGAAAAAATTCGATGCGATTAACTCGGCGATGAACATCACCGAGGCGCGGGCGAAAAGTATCGACTTCACCAACCCGATCTACCGCATTCCCACCATGCTGATTGTGAAGCAGGGCGAGAAACTCGAGCCGACGGCGGCGTCGCTGAAAGGAAAAAATATCGGCGTGCTGCAGGGCTCAATCCAGGAAACCTACGCTAAAAAGCACTGGGAATCCCAGGGCGTGACGGTGACGTCGTATCAGGATCAGAACCAGGTATACAACGACATGGTCGCTGGCCGTCTTGACGGTACGCTGGTGATGTCCGCCGCCGGTCAGTCTGGTTTCCTCGATAAGCCGCAGGGCAAAGGTTTCGCCTTCGCCGGTAAGCCGGTGGAAGACGACACCATTCTCGGTTCCGGCATTGGTTTCGGTCTGCGCAAAGGCGATAGCAAGCTGAAAGGTGAACTGGATGCGGCCATCGCCAAAGTCCAGGCCGACGGCACCGTGACTAAACTGGCGGCGAAATTCTTCCCGGGCATTGACGTCAGCGTTAGCAAATAAGCGGGTGTCAGCCTGACCGGCAGTCGCCGGTCAGGCAGTTTCAACATTTCTCTGCAACCGCGCTTATCGGGCTGCCAGATAACACAGCGCTTCCGCCACCTGATACGACTTCACAAATGACGGGATCGGCAGGAATTCAAAGCGCGAATGGAAATTGTGCGCGCCGGTGAAGAAATTCGGCGTCAGTAACCCTTTGGCCGACAGCGCAGACCCATCGGTGCCGCCGCGCATCGGAATCACTTTAGGTTCCACACCCACCTGCTGCAGCGCAGCAAAAATCAGATCGATTGCCCGCCGGTCCTCACCTATCGCGTTACTGATGTTGCTATAGATATCATTGATCTTCAGCGCGACGTGACCAGTCGGATAGTGCGCGGCGATCTGATCGGCGACTTCCACCAGTTGCTGCTTCTTCGCATCAAACCCCTTTAAATCGAAATCGCGAATCGACGCTTTCAATACCGCGTGGCTGGCATTGGCCTGCATATCATTGAACCAGATATAGCCTTCGCGCCCGGCGGTATGCTCAGGCGTGGCAAGCCGGTCGAAGCGGGCGATGAAGTCGTGTGCCATCAGCAGCGGATTCACCAGCACGCCTTTGCCTGACATCGGATGCGCCGGCACGCCGGTAAACGTAATCTCGGCGGACGCACCATTAAAGCACTCATACACCACTTCGCCCAGCTCGCAGCAGTCGATGGTCCAGGCGAAATCGACGTTAAAGCGCGTCTCCAGGTCCAGCGCTTTGGCGCCGCGCAGGCCGATCTCTTCATCCGGCACAAACGCCACCACCACATCACCGTGCTCGCCACGCAGGTTCTCCACCAGCGTCATCACCACGCTGACTGCCGCTTTGTTGTCGGCCCCCAGCACGCTGGTGCCGTCGCTGAACACAATCTCCTGACCGACATACGGCAGGATTTCCGGATGCTCCGCCACCCGCAACCAGATGTCCTGCTGCGCATTCAGACACAGATCCGCGCCCTCAAAGCGCAGGGTTTGCGGATGGATATCCGGCGATAGCCCGACATCGACGGTATCAATATGGGTGATAAAGCCTACGCGCGGCGCGCCAGGCCGGTTGCCCGGTTTCACGGCGGTCACCGTGGCATGCTGATCAATCACCACATCCTGCAGACCGAGATCGCGCAGCTCCTGCGCCAGCAGTTCCGCCATGGCGTGTTGCGACGGCGTACTGGGCAGCGTGCTGGATTTGGCATCGCTCTGGCTGGAGACCGCCAGATAACGGTAAAAACGCTGGGTCAGCTGACGGGCAAGTTGGTCTGTCATCACAATTCCTTATTAGCTTTGCGCCACTGGAGATACGCCAGACGGCTAAATCATGTTATTTATGAAATAAATACCGATGCTGGCTCATGGAAGTCAATAAAAAGCGAGAAGACGATGAAAAAGATGATAGGAAAACTGGCGCTTAGCGCACTGGGGTTAGCGGTTGCAGGCGGCGTCTCGGCCAAGACGCTGGTTTACTGTTCTGAAGGCTCGCCGGAGAACTTCAACCCGCAGCTCTACACCTCCGGTACCAGCGTGGACGCCAGCGCCGTGCCGATTTTTAACCGCCTGGTGGATTTCAAACCGGGCACCACCGAGCTGGTGCCCAGCCTGGCGGAGCGCTGGGAGATCAGCCCGGACGGCAAGGTGTATACCTTCCATCTGCGCAAAGGGGTTAAGTTCCAGAGCAATAAACTGTTTACGCCGTCGCGCGATCTCAACGCCGATGACGTGATCTTCTCGTTTATGCGCCAGCTCGATACGAAAAACCCGTATCACACCGTTTCGGGCGGTAACTATGCCAACTTTGAAAGCCTCGAGCTGGCAAAACTGATCACCCGTATCGATAAGGTGGATGATCTGACGGTGCGGATGACGCTGGCCCATGCCGAAGCGCCGTTTCTCGCCGATCTGGCGTGGTATTTCGCCTCGATTCACTCGGCGGAATATGCCGACCAGATGCTGAAAGCCGGTACGCCGGAAAAGGTCGACATGCAGCCGATTGGCACCGGACCGTTTGAGCTGGTGCAGTATCAAAAAGATTCCCGCATTCTCTACAAAGCCTTCCCGCAGTACTGGCAGGGCAAGGCTAAAATCGATCGTCTGGTGTTTTCCATCACCCCGGACGCCTCGGTGCGCTATGCCAAACTGGAGAAAAACGAGTGCCAGGTGATGCCGTTCCCTAATCCGGCCGATCTCGACAACATGCGCCACAACCCGAACATCACGCTGGAACAGAAATCTGGCCTCAACACCGGTTTCCTGTCGTTCAACACCACCAAAGCCCCGCTGGACAACGTGAAAGTGCGCCAGGCGCTGGCGATGGCCATCAATAAGCAGGCGATCATTGATGCCATCTTCAAAGGTACCGGCACGGTGGCGAAAAATATTCTGCCGCCGGATGTGTGGAGTGCAGATAAAGATCTGCAGGATTACGCCTACGATCCGCAACAGGCCAAAGCGCTGCTGCAGCAGGCCGGCATTCAGCCGGGCACCGAAATTTCACTGTGGGCGATGCCGGTCCAGCGGCCGTATAACCCCAACGCCCGCCGCATGGCTGAGATGATTCAGGCCGACTGGGCAAAAGTGGGCATCAAAGCCAACATCGTCAGCTATGAGTGGGGCGAATACCTGAAGCGCGTCAAGGGCGGCGAGCATCAGGCGGCGCTGATGGGCTGGACCACCGCCACCGGCGATCCGGATAACTTCTTCGGGCCATTGTACAGCTGCACCTCGGCGAACGGCGGCTCCAACTCGTCCAAATGGTGCTATGCGCCGTTTGAGAAAATCATCACCGAGGCGCGCGCCGAGCAAAATCACGACAAGCGCGTGGCGTTGTACCGCGAGGCGCAGCAGATGATGCATGACCAGATGCCGGCGGTCATGATTGCGCACTCAACGATTTTCGAGCCGGTGCGTAAATCGGTCAGCGGCTACCAGGTGGATCCGTTCGGCAAGCACATCTTCTATCCGGTGGATATCACGCCTTAATCGCAGCGGACAGCGCGCTGAGCTGCTGTTGCAGAAAGGTCAGAAACAGAGTCAGGGCGGCGCTGCGGGGTCGCCCTGACTGCGTCTGCAGCTGCAGCGTACGCTGGCTAAGCTGATCGATATTGACCGCGCGCATCACCAGACCCTGCTGCTGCGCTTCCTCCGCCAGGGTAAAACTGCTGCAAATGGTCACCGCCAGCGGCGTGCGCAGTAAAAAATGGAACAGGGTGGAGAAATTGTCGCAGGTCAGCACCGGTTCAATCAGGTGGCCACTCATGTGGCTGGCCAGCTCAAACAGCTGGCGTACCGTGGTGTTTTGCTGCGGTAGCGCCAGCGGATAGTGGCTGAGATCGGCCAGCGCCACCTGCGGCACGCCCGCCAGCGGATGGCTGTCATGCATCACCAGCAGCACTGGCGCCGGCCATGAGCCCACCACCTCAACCGCACGTTCCGCGTGCAGGCTGAACTGCAATGCCACATCGCACTCGCCGCTGCGCAACAGTTCAGCCACGTCCTGTGCGCTCGCCACCCGGACGTCAAACAGCACGCCGGGATGATCGCGGCGAAAGGCGGCAATCAGCCGGGGCAGCAGGGTAAACGCCAGCCCGTCGGTGCAGGCGACACGAATCAGCGTGCGCCGCACCGCCTTCAGGCCTTTGATCTCCGCCAGCGCATACTCCATATCCAGCAGATTTTTGCGCACGTGATGGGCAAAAATCTCGCCGGCCTCGGTCAGCACCATGCCGCGCGCATGACGCGCAAACAGCGTCACGCCCAGCTGCTGCTCCAGCCGCTGAATCTGGCGGCTGATGGCAGAGACCGCCACAAACAGCTGGGCGCTGGCCGCGCTGAGCGAACCGCAATCGGCTACCGCGAGAAAATAACGCATTTCCGTGCTTAACATGCCATGGCCTCCGTCTGTGCCTGCCTCGAAATCGGGCAACGCAGCTTTGCTTTAAAGGCAAATCTTACTCGATAAATTGATAATTGTGGCAAAGCTGCCTTTCCGCAAAGATGAAAAAACAGCAGACCTATAACAGGCAGGGCAAACATGACAGCACAACAGGCGGTTCAGCAGGCCACCGCATATTTCGACAGCGGGGAATTTCAACGTATCCTGGCGCGCCGCGTGGCGTGGCGCACCGAGAGCCAGCGCAACGATCGCGATGCGGCACTACAGGACTATTTGCAGCAGGAGATTGCGCCGCAACTGCAGGCGCTGGGCTTCACGCTACAGCTCATCGATAACCCGCACGCCGCCGGCCGGCCATTCCTCGTGGCGGTGCGCATGGAAGATCCCGCCTTACCGACCTTGCTGAGCTACGGGCACGGTGATGTGGTATTCGGCGATGACGAAAACTGGCGCAGCGGGCTGTCGCCGTGGCAGCTGACCGAAGAGGGCGATCGCTGGTACGGGCGCGGCAGCGCCGACAACAAAGGTCAGCACTGCGTCAATCTTGCGGCGCTGGAGCAGGTGTACCAGGCGCGCGGCGGCCGTCTCGGCTTTAACTGCAAATGGCTGTTTGAGATGGGCGAAGAGATCAGCTCGCCGGGGCTGGCGCAGCTGTGTCAGCAGCAGGCGGAACTGTTGCAGGCTGACCTGTTCATTGCCTCAGACGGTCCGCGGCTCAACGCCGTGCGGCCGACGCTGTTCCTCGGTTCGCGCGGTGCGGTAAATTTCCGCCTGACCATCAGCGCGCGTGACAATGCTTATCACTCCGGCAACTGGGGCGGACTGCTGAGCAATCCCGGCACCCGACTGGCCAGCGCCATCGCCACGCTGGTGGACGCGCAGGGCGTGCTGCAGGTTGAGGCGCTGCGGCCCGATTCGCTGACCCCGCAGGTGCGCGCCATTCTCAGCGATATCGAGGTGGGTGGCATGCCAGGCGATCCCGCGATTGACACCAACTGGGGCGAGCCAGGCCTGACGCCTGCCGAACGCCTGTACGGCTGGAACACGCTGGAAGTGCTGTCGTTTCTTACCGGTAACCCGGCGCGCCCGATGAATGCCATTCCCGGCAGCGCGACGGCGGTGTGCCAGCTGCGTTTTGTGGTCGGTACCGACTGGCAGCGGCTGGCGCAGCACGTCAGCGCGCATCTGGCGCAGCACGGCTTCCATGATGTTGAGGTTGAATTTTTGCGCGGTTCACCCGCCACGCGTCTCGATCCTGACGATCCGCTGGTGCACTGGGTGCTGAACAGCATGGCGGCAACCAGCGGCAAAAAACCGGCACTGCTGCCCAACCTTGGGGGATCGCTGCCGAATGAAGTGTTCGCGGAGATTCTGGGCCTGCCAACGCTGTGGGTGCCACATTCGTATCCCGCCTGCGGTCAGCATGGCGTGAATGAGCACATGCTGAAATCGATTGCCCGCGAAGGGCTGCAGATCATGACGCAGCTGCTGTGGGAGCTGGGCGAGCAGGGCACGGAATGGCTGGCGCAACACCGCGCCTGTGCCGGAGGTGGCGCATGAGCAGCCTCAGCCATAGCGCGCCGCTGAGCGGGGTGAAGCCAAACCTGCATAAAACGCTGTTTGCGACCTGCATCGGTAATGCGCTGGAGTGGTTCGACATTGCGGTGTATGGCTTCTTCGCCAGCTATATCGCCCACGCCTTCTTTCCCACCAGCGATGCGTCGGTCTCGCTGCTGCTGACCTTTGGCAGTTTCGGCGTCTCCTTTCTGATTCGCCCGCTGGGCGCGGTGGTGCTGGGCAATTATGCCGATCGCCACGGGCGTAAAAAAGCGCTGCTGCTGTCGATCAACCTGATGATGCTTGGCGGAGCCATCATTACTTTTATGCCGGGCTACGACAGCATCGGCCTGCTCGCACCGCTGCTGATCCTGCTGGCGCGCCTGGTGCAGGGCTTCTCTGCCGGTGGCGAATTTGGCAGCTCTACGGCGTTTCTGGTCGAGCATTTTCCCGAGCGCAAAGCCTTTATCGCCAGCTGGCAGTTCGCCACCCAGGGCGCCAGCACGCTGATGGCCTCGGCGTTTGGTCTCGGTCTGACGCAGATCCTGAGCGAAGGCCAGATTCAGGCATGGGGCTGGCGTATTCCGTTTGCCTTCGGCCTGCTGATTGGCCCGCTCGGGCTGTATATCCGCCGTCACGTGCACGAGCCCGCCAGCTTTGCCGCACAGACGCCGGAAGCGGCCCCGCTTAAACGGCTGTTTGGCCGGCAAAAAGCGCTGATGCTGCTGGCGATTGGCCTGATGGTGATCTCCACGGCGGTCAACTACATGCTCAACTACGTGCCGACCTACGCAACCAAAAACCTGCATCTGCCGGGCTCGGTGGCCTTTACCGCCACGCTGCTGGCCGGAGTGATTCTGACGGTGGTGACGCCGCTGATGGGATTGTGGGCGGAGCGCATTGGCCGCCTGCCGCTGATGTGGGGATCGCTCATACTGCTGATGGTCACCATCTATCCGGCCTTTCGGCTGGTGGTCAATCACACCACGCCGGCCACGCTGATCGTGCTGGTGTGCTGGATGGCGCTGCTGAAATCGATCTATTTTTCTACCGTACCCTCGGTGATGGCGGATCTGTTCCCGATTGGTACGCGCGCCAGCGGCATGGCCATCAGCTATAACATTGCGGTTACGGTGTTTGGCGGTTTTGCACCGCTGATTTGCACGCTGCTGATCAGTGCCACCGGCACCAGTCTGGCGCCGGGCTACTACCTGATGGCGATGTCGCTCTTTAGCGGGGTAGCGCTGCTGCGCAGTCAGAAACGGATACGCTAAGTGGCAACCGGTGCGCGCGCTGCGCACCGGTGTTTACGCATCAGGCAAACTGCAGATAGGCGACGTGCGTTTGCAGATACTCCTCCAGCCCGTGGCGGCCATCGGCACCGCCGATGCCGGATTTGCGCCAGCCGGCATGGAATCCCTGCATCGCTTCAAAATTTTCGCGGTTAATGTAGGTTTCCCCGAATTTCAGCCGGCGCAGCGCGATCATCGCGGTGTTCAGATCGCGGGTATACAGCGATGAGGTCAGGCCATAGTCGCAGTCGTTAGCCAGCGCGATGGCTTCATCCAGCGTGTTAAAGCGCATCACCGGCAGCACCGGGCCAAAAATCTCCTCACGCATGATCGCCATCTCCTGACGTACCCCGGTGATGATGGTCGGTTCAAAATAAAAGCCGCGTTCACCGGCGCGTTTGCCGCCCAGCACCACTGTGCCGCCCTGCGCAACGGCGCTGGCGACCTTTTGCCCGACGCGGTCGCACGCGGCTGCGCTAATCAGCGGCCCCATATCCACATCGGCCTGCTGCGCCGGATCGCCAAATTTCACCTGCTGCATCGCCCCGGTCAGGGCGCTGATAAAGCGATCGTAAATACCGTCTTGCACATACACGCGCTCGGCGCAGTTACACACCTGACCGCTGTTAATAATGCGCGAACTGACGATAGCCCTGACGGCCAGATCGAGGTCGGCGTCGTCCATGACAATTGCCGGCGCTTTACCGCCCAACTCCAGCGACACTTTGGTCACATTCGGCGCCGCCGCGGCCATGGTGGCGATGCCGGCGTTGACGCTGCCGGTCAGGCTCACTAACCCGACTTTAGGATTGGCGGCCAGTTCCTGTCCCACCTCCGGGCCATAGCCATAAACGATGTTAATCACTCCGGGTGGCAGGCCGAGGTCGTCGATAATGGCGGCGAACAGGGCGGCGTTGTTCGGGGTGATCTCACTCGGCTTCAGCACGATAGTGTTGCCGGTGATCAGCGCCGGTGCCGCTTTGCGCGCAATCAGGAAGAAGGGAAAATTCCACGGCAGAATGCCGGTGGTCACGCCAATCGCTTTCTTAAACACAAAGATGTTTTCGTTTGGGCGATCGCTGTTGACGATTTCCCCTTCGTAGCGTCGCGCCCATTCCGCCATGTAGTCGAGATAGTCAGCGGTAAACAGCACTTCGGTTTGCGCCAGCGCCTGGGTTTTGCCGCCCTCCGCCACGAGGGTGGCGCTCAGCTCAGGCTCGCGCTGGCGAATTGCCGTGGCGATGCGGTGCAGCCAGCCGCCGCGCGTCACCGCCGGTAACGCTTCCCAGCCGGGCTGAGCGGCTTCTGCGGCGGCAATCGCTGCCGCCGCCTGCTGTTTGCTGCCCTGGGGCACGCGTGACAGCAGGGTCTCCGTCGCCGGGTTAATCACTTCAATCCAGCTATCGTTATGCGCCTCGACAAACGCGCCATTAATGTAGTGTTGATGATGAAGGGTCATGTGCAGGGGCTCCACGCTCGGTTTTGTTAAACTGATGTGAAGGAAGAGTGAAGCAGATGAACGCTGGCGACCTTTTTATCACTGCCAGCACTGGCAGGGCGCTGGCAATAGCGGCAAGAATCACGCGACCGACGCAGCATTCTGCGTCAGTGGACCGTTTCAGGAACCGGGCATCATGGCGCCGCTGGCAATAAACCAGACCAGAAAACTGACACCGGCAACAATAATGGCGATGGGGAACAGCAGACCGATTTTCATATGCATCCTGAGCGTTAGGCGAGCTGGATTAGCGCGCGGTGGGTTTTCATCATACTGAATAGCTGAAATTGTGTCGCGTCATCGACCTGACGCAGATGTTCGCCTTTCTGATACTGAATCTGATGCACATGGCCGAGCTGACGCCACACCACAATGGCTGACGCCAGCAGCGCGCAGTTCTCTTCACTCTGCACGCAGTCCAGCGTGGTGTAGTGAGTAGTATCTAAGCCATTAATGAACACATTCAGCGCCTCGGGCGGCACGATGGCGCGGATGTCATCCAGCATCACGCGGCTCACCGCCTGCGACAGCACCAGCGTTAACCGTTTGCTCTTCATCTCAATCCCTGGTTCCGATGATTTTTCCCACGTTATACGGATTTAACCTCGTCGGGGGAAGTGCTTCGCGCAGCTTTGTGTGAGTGCCATGTTAAGCGGCGCGCTGGCAACAGAGGAAAAACTGTGCCGATCAACACAACATAAATCAAAAATATGCCGAATAATAAGCAACTTAAATAACTTATCCGGCATAACAGCGGCAAATGCGAATTTGTGATCCTTATGTTGCATACCCCCCCGATTTTGCCAGTCAGCCTGGCTTTACGGCAACCATCCAAAGGCTGAGTCCACACAGTGCGCCATAGACTGCCACTAATCGGAAACCGCAGGTGTTTCCGTCTGGCCTCAACCTTACGAAGGAATAACAATGAACAGTGCCATTCTTGCAGGTATCTTCTGGCATCTGGTGGGTGCCGCCAGCGCCGCCTGTTTTTATGCTCCGTTTAAACAGGTTAAAAAGTGGTCATGGGAAACCATGTGGTCGGTCGGCGGCGTGATGTCGTGGCTGATTCTGCCCTGGGCAGTCAGTGCCGCGCTGTTACCAAACTTCTGGGCGTACTACAGCAGTTTCAGTTTATCGCAGCTGCTGCCGGTGTTTCTGTTCGGTGCCATGTGGGGCATCGGCAACATCAACTATGGCCTCACCATGCGCTATCTGGGGATGTCGATGGGGATTGGTATCGCCATTGGCATTACGCTGGTGGTGGGGACGCTGATGACGCCGCTGTTGCAGGGCCGATTCGTTGAACTGTTCAGCTCCGCCGGTGGCCGGATGACGCTGCTGGGCGTGCTGGTTGCGCTGCTGGGTGTGGCGATTGTGTCACGTGCCGGACTGCTAAAGGAGCGGGCGCTGGGGATCAACGCCGAAGATTTTAACCTGAAGAAAGGCCTGGTGCTGGCGGTGCTGTGCGGCATCTTCTCTGCCGGCATGTCATTTGCCATGGATGCGGCGAAGCCGATGCATGAAGCCGCTGCCAGTCTGGGCATCAATCCGCTGTATGTGGCGTTGCCGAGTTACGTGGTGATTATGGGCGGTGGCGCGCTGATCAACCTCGCGTACTGCTTTATCCGCCTGGCGGTGAAGCCGGAGCTTTCGCTGCGCCGCGACTTTTCCGTGGCAAAACCGCTGCTGATCGCCAACATCGCCTTCGCCGTGCTGGGGGGAACCATGTGGTATCTGCAGTTCTTCTTTTATGCCTGGGGCCACGCAAAAATTCCTCCGCAGTACGACTTCGTAAGCTGGATGCTGCACATGAGCCTGTATGTGCTGTGCGGCGGCCTGGTGGGACTGGTGCTGAAGGAGTGGAAATCGGTGGGGCGTCGACCGGTGAGCGTGTTGTCGATTGGCTGCGTGGTAATCATTATCGCGGCAAACATTGTCGGTCTCGGTATGGCCGCCTGATAACGCTTAACACCGCACCGCCTGACGCGTCTCTGCGCGCGTCAGGCTTTTTCTTTGTCTGCCATCGATTCGCGCGGCGACAAAAAACGCTGACGCCATGCGCTGGGCGTTAACCCGGTTTCGCGCGTAAACACCACGGAAAAGTAGTTGCTGTCATCAAACCCGCAGCGCGCCGCCACTTCGCTAATCAGGCATGCCTGCGTGCGCAACAGATATTTTGCCTGACACAGCTGCAGCTGACGCAGGTAGTGGCCGATGGTCATGCCGGTTTGCTGACGGAACAGCTGTTTCAGCGACCGTTCGCTGAGCTGATTTTGCTGGCAGAAATGGGGCAGATCGAAGGGGCGGCTGATATCGCCGAGCAGCGCCGACATCAGCAGATCGAGCTGTTCGCCCTCCGGCAGCACCCACGGGCGATCGGCGGCGTAGCCGTGACGGCGCAATATCAGTGCCAGCTGCAAAAACAGCGCTTCCGACAGCTGAATCGATAGCGAATCGCTTTTGCGACTTTCGCGCTCCAGCTGGCTGATGACGCCGCGCGCCAGCGCCATGCCGCGCGTGGTCAGACGCCAGCTGGCGGGTGTCTCTTCATCCTGTGGCGGCAGCAGCTGCTGCCAGTCGAGCGCCAGGCTGAAGCGATCGCGGCAGTAGAGAATATTGTCTAGCGCCAGGTCGTTGACGCTATCAAAGCTGTGGCAATCACTGTCGCGGATGTAAAACACATCGCCGCAGGTGATCAGCCACGGCCGATCGTTGAGGATATGCAGGCCATTACCGCGCCAGACAATCACAATCTCGCTGAATTCATGCCGGTGCGGTGGGAAAGAGGGCTGCGGCATGCGTTCTGCCACGGCTATAGGCAAATTGCTGGCCGGGAAGTAATCCTCGCGCGTCAGTAACAGCGGCATGTCAGCCCTCCGGTTACCCCATCTGCTGGCGCGCCATGCGCGGCGCGCAGCCAAATTCCCGCCGGAACAGGGTGGAGAAGTGATTACTGTCACCAAACCCACACTGATAGGCGATGTCCGTGATGCGCATCTCGCTGTGGCGCAACAGGTGCCGCGCCTGCAATAAACGCAGCCGATTAAGATAGCGCTGCGGCGTGCTGCCGGTCTGCTGCTTCATCTGGCGATGCAGGGTACGCAGCGACAAACAGAAGCGATCGGCCAGCGCTTCCCACGCAATCTCCTCACTGTAGTGCGCATTCAGCCAGTCCAGCAAGCGGTGCAGGCGGGCATCCTGGTCCTGCGCCTGATCGTTGTGCGCCGCCTCGCGCAGCAGCACCAGCAGCTGCAAAAAGTGCTGTTCCTGCTGCGCCTGACGTTCCAGCGACCAGCTGGCCGGCTGCTTCATCTGCGTCACCAGCTGCAGCGCCTGCGCCATCACTTTATGGTTAACTCGCCAGTGTGAAACATACTGGCCGTCCTGTTCGCGCGGCAGCAGCGCCTGCAGGCCGGACAGAAAGCGGAACGCCGCCGGACTGCGATACAACACATTCGTCAGGCACAGATTGTCGGTTTGCTCGTACAGATGGCGATCGTGATCGCGCACAAAACAGACGCAGCCGGCGCTGAGCGCCTGCGGCTGACCATTAAATACGTGGATGCCCGAGCCCTGTTCCACCAGCACAATTTCGTGAAAATCATGGTGATGCTCCGGAAACGCCGACTGCGGCACACGTGGCTCAATGGCAATTGTGTAATCGCCGGCCGGAAAGAAATCAGCACTGTGTAATACCGTCATCATGCGCCCTCAGTTAACAAAACCGTAACCGAGTCTACGCAGCCGCCTGCCACCTTACCTTGAATTTTGCACCGGGCAGCGCAGGAAAATCGCCAATTATTCAAGATCGCCTAAGTGATTGATGGAATTGCGGCAAGGCTCACAACTCTGCCGTTATGCGGTTCTGTGAGCTCACTCACGAACATCTTTGCAAACCTGCCAGCAGTGATGACCCGCTGGCACTCGCGGGAAGGTGTCTGCGGCGCAGGATTTCTACTCTGTCGCCATGTCTTCACAGGGAGTACTCGCCATGAGTCTGCGTAATATTGTTGCCATCGATTTAGGCGCATCCAGTGGCCGCGTCATGCTGGCCAGCTGGCAGGCTGACCGTCAGCAGCTCAGCCTGCGCGAAGTGCGGCGTTTCGCCAACCCGCGCGTGCAGCGCGGCGATTATGACTGCTGGGATTTGGACCGGCTGGAACAGGAGATTCGCGCCGGGCTGCAGCAGCTGGATGAGGAGGACATTGTGCCGGACAGCCTCGGCATTGATACCTGGGGCGTGGATCTGGTGCTGCTGGACGCGCACGGCGAGCGGGTGGGTGAAGCGGTCAGCTACCGTGATAAACGCACCGACGGCCTGATGGCCCAGGCGATGCGTGAACTCGGGAAACCGGCGCTCTATCAGCGCACCGGCATTCAGTTTCTGCCGTTCAACACGCTGTATCAGCTGCGCGCGCTGCATCTGCAGCAGCCGGACTGGCAGGCGCAGGTGAAGCACGCGCTGATGATTCCGGATTATCTGCACTATCGCCTGACCGGTGAACTCAACTGGGAATACACCAACGCCACCACCACCCAGCTGCTTAACATTCACAGCGGCGAATGGGATCGCGAGCTGCTGGCCTGGGCGGGCGCAGACGCCAGCTGGTTCGGCACGCCGCGTGCGCCGGGCAATACCGTCGGTTACTGGCGCAATGCCAGCGGCCAGCGCATCCCGGTGATCGCCGTCGCCACCCATGATACCGCCAGCGCGGTGCTGGCCACGCCGCTGGAGCAGGACGATGCTGCCTATCTCAGCTCCGGCACCTGGTCGCTGATCGGCATCGAAAGCCTGCAGCCCTGCGTCAGCGAGGCGGCGCTGCAGGCTAATCTGACCAATGAAGGCGGTGCGGAAGGCTATCGGGTGCTGAAAAACATCATGGGCCTGTGGCTGTTGCAACGGGTGTGCAGCGAACTGCACATCAGCGATCTCACTGCGCTGATCGCCGACGCCGCGCGGGAACCGGCCTGCCGCGCCCTGATTCACCCTAATCATCACCGCTTCATCAATCCGGCCAGTATGGTGCAGGAGATCCAGAACGCCTGCGCCGAACAGGCGATGCCAGCGCCGCACAGCCCGGCGGCACTGGCGCGCACCATCTTTGACAGCCTGGCGCTGCTCTATTCGCAGACGCTGCAGGAGCTTAGCCACCTGCGCGGCACTGCGCTGCGGCAGTTACATATCGTCGGTGGCGGCTGCCAGAATCCGCTGCTTAATCAGCTGTGTGCCGATGCCTGCCAGCTGCCGGTGTTTGCCGGTCCGGTGGAAGCCTCGACGCTGGGCAACATCGGCTGCCAGCTGATCGCGCTGGGTGAGTTGCGCGACGTGGCCGATTTACGCCGCTGCATTCGCCACAATTTCCCGTTAGAAAAATTTATCCCGCTGAATCACAGCGTCTTTGCGGCCCATCAGGCTCGCTTTGCGGCGCTGAGCCTACCTGCTAAGGAACTTGCATATGACTAAGCTGATTGAACAGGCCTTTGAACTGGCCAGACAACGCTACGCCGCCATTGGGGTGGATGTGGAACAGGTGATGGCACAACTGGATACCATTCCGGTGTCGATGCACTGCTGGCAGGGCGACGATGTGCGCGGGTTTGAGAATCCGCAGGGGGCGCTCACCGGCGGCATTCAGGCGACCGGCAACTATCCGGGGCGGGCGCGCAACGCGGTTGAACTGCGTGCCGATCTCGACAAAGCGATGTCGCTGATTCCCGGCGCCAAACGCCTCAACCTGCACGCCATCTACCTCGAGAGCGACCGCCCGGTGGAACGTGATGCGATTGAACCGCAGCACTTCAGCAACTGGCTGGAGTGGGCGAAAAGCAAAAAGCTGGGGCTGGATTTTAACCCAACCTGTTTTTCTCATGCGCTCAGCGCAGACGGGTTTACGCTGTCGCATGCCGATCCGGGCATTCGCCAGTTCTGGATCGACCACTGCACCGCCAGCCGCCGTATTTCCGCCTGGTTTGGCGAGCAGCTGGGCACGCCGTCAGTCATGAATATCTGGGTGCCGGACGGCATGAAAGATCTCACCGTCGATCGCCTTGCGCCGCGCCAGCGTCTCGCCAGCGCGCTGGATGAGATCATCCGCGAACCGCTGAATCCGCAGCACCACATTGATGCAGTGGAAAGCAAACTGTTTGGCATTGGCGCGGAGAGTTACACCGTGGGTTCCAGTGAGTTCTGCCTCGGTTACGCCACCAGCCGCCAGACCGCGCTGACGCTGGATGCCGGCCACTTCCATCCTACCGAAGTGATCTCCGACAAAATCTCCAGCGCCATGCTGTTTGTGCCGCGCCTGCTGTTGCACGTCAGCCGTCCGGTCCGCTGGGACAGCGATCACGTGGTGCTGCTGGATGATGAAACCCAGGCGATTGCCAGTGAGATCGCCCGTCAAAAGTTGTTCGACAGGGTGCACATCGGTCTCGACTTCTTCGATGCCTCGATCAACCGCATTGCCGCCTGGGTGATCGGCACGCGCAATACCCAAAAAGCCCTGTTGCGGGCGCTGCTGGAGCCGGGCGAACAGCTGCGTCAGCGGGAGCGTGATGGGGATTTGACCGCCCGTCTGGCGCTGCTTGAAGAGCAGAAATCGCTGCCGTGGCAGGCGGTATGGGAAACGTGGTGCCTGCGCCACGATGTGCCAGCCGATGCCAGCTGGCTAAGCGAAGTCCGTCACTACGAACAACACGTGCTGCGTCAACGTTAAGGAATCGACTCATGCAAACAATTCTCTCCGCGTGGTTTGTGCGCGACATGGTTAAAGCCACCAGTGACATGTGGCTGAAAGGCTGGGATGAACGTAACGGCGGCAACGTCAGTCTGCGTCTGTTGCCGGAAGAGGTCAGCGCGTATGCCAGCGATTTTTATCCGGCACCACGCTGTATTGAACTGAGCAAGCCGGCGCCCGCGCTGGCCAACGACTGGTTCCTGGTGACCGGCTCCGGGAAGTTCTTTCGCAACGTGCAGCTCGATCCGGCAGACAGTCTGGTGCTGCTGCAGGTGGATGACAAAGGGCTGTCGTACAAAATTCACTGGGGGCTCAGCAACGGAGGGTTGCCAACATCCGAGCTGGCGGCGCACTTTCAGTCACACAGCGTACGCAAGGCACTGAGCCACGGCGCGGACCGGGTGATTATGCACTGTCACGCCACCCACTTTATGGCGCTCAGCTATGTGGTGGATCTGGATGCGGCGCGCTTTACCCGCCTGCTGTGGGAGGGCAGCACCGAGTGCCTGGTGGTGTTCCCCGATGGCGTCGGCATTTTGCCCTGGATGGTACCGGGTACCGATGGCATTGGTCAGGCGACGGCAGAAGCGATGGCCAGCCATAGCCTGGTGATGTGGCCTTTCCACGGAATCTTTGGCGCCGGACCGACGCTCGACGAAACCTTTGGTCTGATTGATACCGCTGAGAAGTCATCGCAGGTGGTGGTCATGGCGCTGTCGATGGGCGGCATTCGTCAGAGCATCACCACTGAACAGCTGATTGCGCTGGGCGAGCGCTTTAACGTGAAGCCGTGGCCGGCGGCGCTGCAGGCGGAGCGCAGTGATGTTGCGTAAAGCGTTCGTCATGCAGGTCTATGCGCACTGCCATGCGGAGTATCAGCGCCGTCACACGCCAATCTGGCCGGAGCTGGAACGGACGCTGAAAGCGCATGGCGCGCATAACTACGCGATCTGGCTGGATGCTGAACGCAACCTGCTGTTTGCCAGCGTCGAGATTGAATCCGAAGCGCGCTGGCAGGCTGTAGCGCAAACTGAGGTGTGTCAGCGCTGGTGGGCGTCAATGCGTGACCTGATGCCATCAAATCCCGACGACAGCCCGGTGAGCAAAGCCCTGCAGCCGATGTTTTTCCTGCCTTAGCCGGCCATGTCAGCAGCGGTGCCGCCAGGGGCGCCGCTGCCTGTGAAACGCATTAGCCGTTGGAGCGCAGCTGCGGATAACGGCGGAAAATGGCGATACACCAGAACAGTCCCGCCAGGCCAATGATTGCGCCCACGTTGCCCACGTCTGCCATCTGCAGATGCAGACTGACCTGGTTACCGAGTAGCGCGCCTGCGCCAATACCGATGTTATAAATACCGGAAAACAGCGACATGGCGACGTCGGTGGCGTCCGGTGCCAGCGATAGCACGCGCACCTGCATCGCCAGGCCGATCATCATCATTGCCATTCCCCAGATAATACACAGCACGGTAATCGCTGCCGGGCGTACCGCAGCAAACACCAGCAGACCCATACACAGGGTAATCAGCGCAATGGCGGCGATCAGCAACGCGGACGGGAATTTATTGCCCAGCGTGCTGAACAGAATACTGCCCAGAATGCCGGCTGAGCCGAACAGCAGCAGTAACAGGGTGGTAAAGTTCTCATCAGCGCTGGCTACCACCTGCATAAACGGCTCGATATAGCTGTAAGCGGTGTAGTGCGCGGTCACCACGACGGTGACCAGAATGTACATCGCCACCAGCGCCGGGCGGCGAAACAGCATCGGCACGCTGCTGAGTGAACCGGTGTGCTCACTCGGCAGGCGCGGCAGTATCCGCACCAGCATAATCAGCAGTACCAGCGCTGACAGGCCGATCATACCAAAGGTGGTACGCCAGCCCAGATACTGACCCACAATACGACCAATCGGTACGCCCAGCACCATCGCCAGCGCCGTGCCCGTGGCCAGCATACTCAACGCCTGGGTTTTCTTGCCGGCCGGCGCAACGCGAATCGCCAGAGAGGCGGTGATCGACCAGAACACCGCGTGTGCCAGTGCAATGCCAATGCGCGACAGCACCAGCGACGTGAAATCCCACGCCACGGCCGATAACAGGTGGCTGGCAACAAACAGAATAAACAGGATGGCCAGCAGCAGGCGGCGCTCGACGTTGCGCGTCAGCAGCATTAACGGCAGCGATAACAGCGCCACGACCCAGGCATAGATGGTGAGCATGATACCGACATCAGCGGTTTTCATTGCAAAGCTGCTGGCGATGTCCGAAAGCAGGCCAACCGGCACAAATTCGGTGGTATTGAAGACAAAAGCAGCGATAGCCAGCAGCACCACGCGCAGCCAGGCTGTTTTACGGGAAACGTTTGTAGATTGCATTGAATTCAAATCGGCTAAACGACGAGTGAGGGGGGCAGGAACGCACCCGGTAAAGTGACCTCGATCACAAATTTCCGCTATTGTGGAGCATTAGTCAGCCGATGAAAACCGTTAACCCGGGTTTTATCACTGAATATTTCTTATCGCGCTGAGCGTGGTAAATAGCCTGTGGTTATGGGGAGTTGTTGCGCCAGCGTGCTGCCGGCCCGCAAGTCTGCCGTACCAGGACAGGCTAAGTCAGCTGTTTCTGTCATAGAAAAATCGCTTAGCCGTGCTGAGGGCGAGTACCGTGCGGGCGGGTGCGGTTCAGACCAGGATTATCAGAGTCACGCCATATGCTTTAGTGCCACGCTAAAGTTGTGTGTCGGATTTTTTTTTACGCCCACCGGGCAGCAGTGTTCGCAGCCCAACGCAGTGGCATAAAATTTACGCGCCTGCTGGATTGCGGCTCCGGGCGTGTAAAAAGTCCCCAGAAAACGGCGACCGCCGTCGGAAGGCAGGAACGGACAGCCCTTCGCATGCACCACATGATTGTCGTTATAACCGGCATGCTTATCGACATAATAGTAAAGCTCCATCTGACTACCTCATTGCTGTGTAAAAAATAAGTCTATGTATTATTGGAATAGAACGAATTATAGCGATGAATTGCTATTTTGTTTTAAGTGGTACGGCGCGAATGCCTAATTATTCGAATCCAGCGGAGCAGGCGGGACGCTGAGGTCCCGCGCTAACGATGAAGGGTATTACAGTTTGCGGCCCTGTAAACGCAGGCCAACCAGCAGTGCCAGCACCAGCAGGGCGCTGATAAACAGGGTTACGCCCGGCCAGCCGTAGCGGTGCCAGAACACGCCGCCGAGGGTGCCGGCCACGCTGGATCCCACGTAGTAGCTGAACAGGTAAAGTGATGATGCCTGGCCTTTCGCCCGGCGCGCGCGCGGTCCAATCCAGCCGCTGGCCACCGAATGGGCGGCAAAGAAGCCGGCAGTGAACAGCATCATGCCCGGCAGAATCAGCCACAGCGAATTAAAGGCGGTCAGCAGCAGACCGGCCAGCATGATTGCCGTGGCGCCCGTCATCACCGGACCGCGACCAAAGCGGCTGGTCATCGCGCCGGCTTTCGGCGAACTCCACGAACCGGTGAGATACACTACGGACAACAGCCCGACCACCGCCTGGCTCAGTGACCACGGCGCGCTCAGTAAACGGTAGCCGATGTAGTTAAACAGCGTGACAAACGCGCCCATCAGCAGAAAGCCTTCGGCAAACAGCAGCGGCAACCCTTTGTCGCGCCAGTGCAGGCGGAAGTTGATAAGCAGACTGCGTGGCCGCAGCGAGGCAGGGCGAAAATGGCGCGACGCGGGCAGAATTTTCCAGAACATCAGCGCGCCAGCCAGCGCGCAGCAGCCAATGACGCCAATGGCAATACGCCACGAGAAAAAGTCGGTCAGCACACCCGAGAGTAAACGACCGCTCATGCCGCCAATCGAGTTGCCGCTGATGTACAGCCCCATGGAGAAGGCGATGACCCGCGGATGCATCTCTTCGCTCAGGTAAGTCATGCCCACCGCCGCGACGCCACTGAGCGAAAGACCGGTCAGCGCGCGCATCAGCAGAATCCCCTGCCAGCTGCTCATGGTGGCGGAGATCAGCGTACAAATCGCCGCCAGCATCAGCGCGGTCACCATCACCGATTTACGTCCAATCGCATCTGACAGCGGGCCGGTGAACAGCAGGCCCAGCGCCATCAGCCCGGTGGAGAGCGACAGCGAAATACTGCTTTCGGCAGGCGTCACGCCAAACTGCTGTGACAGCACCGGCAGAATCGGTTGTACACAATAGAGCAGGGCGAAAGTGGCAAGACCGGCAGAGAACAGCGCCAGCGTCACGCGCATAAACTGCGGCGATCCACGTTCAATCCATTCAGTAGCGGTATCGGCGGTAACAGGCTTCGTGGACAAGCTGTCCTCATCAAGCGTCACAGCCTGGGAAGAGCGACTCACAGTACATCCTCAATTCAGCAAATGTCTGAATACTGTAGGAAAGGCTAAATAGGTTGTACAATATATTAATAATCTCAAATGAGACGTTTAAGATATGATGATTGAGCTGCGCCATCTGCGCTACTTTATTGCCGTTGCGGAAGAGCTGCACTTTGGCCGCGCCGCACAGCGGCTGCACATTTCTCAGCCGCCGCTCAGTCAGCAGATTCTGCAGCTGGAACAGGCGCTGGACGCGCAGCTGTTCACCCGCACTAATCGCAGCGTACAGCTCACGCCGGCCGGCCAGTCGTTTTTACAGGATGCGCGCGCGGTTTTATTGCAGGTGGAACAGGCGGCCGGGCGCGCGGCGCGCATTCATCACGGTCAGCAGGGAGAGCTGCGCATCGGCTTTACCTCCTCGGCGCCGTTTACCGGACTGGTGTCGGATGCGCTGTATCACTATCGGCAGCGCTGGCCGGAGGTGCATATTCAGATGCAGGAGTACAACACGCGGCAGCAGCTGGCGCCGCTGCACGAGGGGCGACTCGATCTGGGCGTCATGCGCAATACGCCGCTGCCGGAGGATCTTCAGCACCGCCTGTTGCTGCGTGAACCGCTGTGCGCGGTGGTGCACCACGCGCATCCGCTGGCACAGGCCACGTCAATTAGCATCCGGGCGTTAGCCAGCGAACCTTTTGTTTTCTTTGATGCGCAGGGCGGCACGGCCCTGTACGGTGAAATTCTGGCGCTGCTGCATCGCTACCAAATCAAACCTTACATTACCCAGGAAGTGGGTGAAGCCATGACGATACTCGGTCTGGTGGCAACCGGGCTGGGCGTTTCGATTTTACCCGCCTCGTTTGCCCGCGCGCGACTGGCGGAAGTCGCCTGGATTCCGCTACAGGAAAGCGATGCCATTTCTGAGGTGTGGCTGGTGTGGTCAGCGCTGCGCCAGCCGAGTGCGCAGATGAGCAATATGATGGCGCTGCTGCTGCACAATGCCGAGGAATGAACCCGCGGGTACAGAAAACCGCGTTCTTTGTGTGCGATAAATCACATTTCTAATCAAATATTTGACGCTGCGCGCCAATCTGCATCACCATAGCTGCTGTTTATTTAGAAGCGCGAAAATATCCGGGAGCAGGGCGTGAATCTGGACAGTCAGCCTGGCCATATTGACCAAATAAAACAGACCAATGCCGGTGCAGTGTATCGTCTGATTGACCATTACGGTCCGATTTCGCGGATTGAGCTGTCGAAACGTGCCCAGCTGGCCCCGGCCAGCATCACCAAAATTGTGCGCGAAATGCTGGATGCGCATCTGGTGCAGGAGACCGAGTTTCAGGAGCCAGGCAGTCGCGGACGGCCGGCGATAGGGCTGATCCTCGATACCCTGGCCTGGCACTATCTGGCTGTTCGCCTTCAGCCGGGGTTCATCACCCTGACGCTGCGCGATCTCAGCAGCCGCGCGCTACAGGAAGATCGCCTGCCGCTGCCTGCCAGCGCCGACACGCCGCTACTGCAGACGCTGCAGGAGCTGGTCAACGCCTTTTTCATTCGCCATCAGCAAAAACTTGAGCGTCTGACCGCTATCGCCATTACCCTGCCGGGACTGATCAACGCCGCCTCCGGTGTGGTGCACCGTATGCCGGGCTATGACGTACAGGATATGCCGCTGGGCGAAACCCTGGCGCAGCGCACCGGGCTGCCGGTATTCATCCAGCATGATATCTCCGCATGGACGCTGGCAGAGGCGCTGTTTGGTGCCTCACGGGGTGCGCAGGACGTGATTCAGATTGTCATTGATGAAACGGTGGGCGCCGGGGTGATCAGCGGTGGCCAGCTGCTGCACAAAAGCGGACGCGCGCTGGTGGAGATTGGTCATACGCAGATCGATCCTTACGGCCAGCAGTGTTACTGCGGCAACCATGGCTGTCTGGAAACGGTGGCCAGCACCGGCAGCCTGCTGCAGCTGGCGGCACAGCGCTTATCGTCACAGCCGGACAGCCAGCTGCACCAGCAGCCGCTGACGCTGGCCTCGCTGTGTGCCGCTGCGCAGCAGGGCGACCGGCTGGCGCGGGACGTCATTGCCGGCGTCGGTCATCATATCGGGCGCATGCTGGCGATGATGGTCAACATCTTTAATCCTCAACAAATTCTTATCGGTTCACCGCTTAACCAGGCGGCGGACGTGCTGTTCCCGGCGGTCAGCAGCACCATTCGCCAGCAGGCCCTGCCGGCGTACAGTCACGCTATCCAGCTAACCCCCGCGGCTTTCAATGATCCCGGCACGCTGGGCGGCGCGGCGCTGATCAAAGACGCGCTCTATAGCGGCCATTTACTGATAAAACTGTTGCAGGGCTAACGCCAGCCCGCCTTAAGTTTGCGCTAACGCAAGCTCTCGCCTGGGACAAATCCTTAAACTGCCTCCTTTGCAGGTTACACATCGCTTTAATGAAGGAGGAGAAAGGTGAAAACGATTTTTGTCACCGGTACCGACACCGCGGTGGGTAAGACCGTGGTTTCCCGCGCACTGTTACAGTGCTTTGCCAAAGCGAATCTGTGTGCCGCTGGCTACAAGCCGGTTGCCAAAAGCGCGCAGCACACGCCGGAAGGGCTCCGTAATAAAGATGCCGTACTGCTGCAGCAGGCATCCGGCCTCACGCTGAACTACAGCGACGTCAATCCCGTGACGCTGGAAGAGGATGAAATCAGCACCAGCCCGGCGCAGCGCATCGATTATCCGTTACTCAATCGCGGGCTGGCTGGCTTACAGGATCGCGCTGCACGCGTGGTGGTGGAAGGCACGGGCGGCTGGCGCAGCCTGATGAACGACTTACGGCCGCTGTCGCAGTGGGTGCAGCAGGCGCAACTGCCGGTGGTGCTGGTGGTGGGCATTAAAGAGGGTTGCATTAGCCACGCTTTACTGACCGCCGAAGCGATTGCCGCCGATGGACTGACGCTGGCGGGCTGGGTCGCCAATCGTATCAATCCCGGTCTGGCGCACTATGCTGAAATCATTGATGTTCTGCGCGATAAGCTGAACGCGCCGCTGTTGGGTGAACTGCCTTATCTGCCGCGCGCCGAACAGCGTGATTTGAGTGGTTATCTGGATATTACGTTACTCGGGGGTGATGCGTTGCACAGCGAAAGTGCAAAGCCCGCCGCCTGATGAAACAAAATGCGGCATATCGCACGCAGCTGAATCCGGAGTTTCAGGAGCGGCTGCTTTTTTTTACGCCGTAAACCTGTTTGTATTCAATCATCTGCCCTGAATTTTTTCTCTCCGCTGTCGCCCTGGCGCGTTTCATGCATCAGGCAAACTGATAAATCGTTTGCCGGAGCCCTGCTATGTCGCACCCAGAAGAAGAGAAAGGTTTGTTGTACGGGCTGGATGCCCGCATCGGTCCTGCACCGGCGTTCTTTGCCGCCCTGCAGCACGTGCTGGCCAGCGTGGTCGGTATCATCACGCCGCCGCTGATTATCGGTTCCGTACTGGGGTTACAAGCCTGGATCCCGTATCTCATCAGCATGTCGCTGTTGGTTTCCGGACTCGGCACCTTTCTGCAGGCGCGCCGTTTCTGCGGCATTGGCGCAGGCATGATCTGTCTGCAGGGCACCAGCTTCGCCTTTCTCGGCGTCATTCTCTCGGCGGGGATGACGGTGAAAGCGCAGGGCGGTTCACCGCAGGCGATCCTCGCCATGATTTTTGGCTGCAACCTGGTGGCGGCGCTGATCCCGATGCTGATTAGCCGCTGCATCACACCACTGCGAAAAGTGCTGACCCCGGTGGTGACTGGTACGGTGATCACCCTGATTGGTATCAGCCTGATAAAAGTCAGTATTACCGACTGGGCGGGCGGGCATAACGCCCGCGATTTTGGTGCGCCGGGTAATCTGGCGCTGGGGGCGGTGACCCTGCTGGTGATTATCGTGCTTAACCGCTCCCACTCGCGCTGGGCGCGGCTGGTGGCGGTGGTCGCCGGCATTGGTGCGGGCTGCATCGCGGCGGCGCTGAGCGGTCATCTGCCGCTGAAGCCGATGGCGGAGACGCACTGGCTGGTGCTGCCTTCGCTACTGCATTTTGGCTTTGATTTTAGCTGGACGCTGTTTGTGCCGATTGCGCTGGTCTCGGTGATCTGCGTGATTGAGGCGGTGGGCGATCTGACCGCCAACTGTCTGATTTCACGCCAGCCGCTGGAAGGCGACGGGTTTCAGCGTCGGCTGCAGGGCGGGATTCTGGCCGATGGCCTCAGCTGCCTGCTGGCGGCACTGTTCTCGGCGTTTCCCAATACCACCTTTGCGCAGAACAACGGGGTGATTCAGATGACCGGCGTCGCCAGTCGCTACGTGGGAATGGTGATTGGCCTGATGCTGGTGCTGCTGGGCATCTTCCCGCTGGTCGGCAACCTGCTACAGCAGATTCCGCCGCCGGTGCTGGGCGGGGCAACGCTGGTGATGTTTGGCAGTGTGGTCGCCGCCGGTATTCGCGTGATGACGCAAGCCCCACTGGGGCGGCGTGAGATGCTGATTGTGGCGGTGTCGTTTGGCATTGGCCTCGGGGTGGAAGCGGTTCCGGACGTGCTGAAACAGTTTCCGCCGCTGGTCAGCAACCTGTTTGGTCATGCGGTCACCACCGGCGGGATTCTCGCCATGCTGCTGAACGTGGTGCTGCCGAATGAAGCTAAAACGGTTGCGGCGGTCGGCGCGGTCGAAGAGAGCAACTGACGCACAATTTACCTGGAGAATCGCGCCCTCCGTGGCGCGGTTCGGTCGGGGTTACGGGTTGAGACGACGGCGCGTGCGGCCGGAGCTGAGGTAATCCGCAATGTAATCCTGCGAAATTTCGCCGCTGTAGCGACCTTCCTCATCGACAATCGGCATCCATACCGTGTTGTGTTCATACAGCTTCGACAACACCACGCGCAGGTTCTCCTCCGCTTTGCCGGTGACCTTAAAGGTGTGCAGCATCTCCTCGCAGCGGCCGGTGGCGCCGCGCGCTTCACGACGTTTGACAAAGCCCAGCGGTTTGCCATCTTCGTCGACCACCGTGACCGAACGCATGTCGTTGTCGTCCATGGTCGCGAACGCCTCCTGCAGCGGGGTGCTGCGCTGCACGGTGATGGTCGGCTGCTGATCGGTGACGTCGCCCGCCTGCACCAGCAGCAGACGCTTAAGCGTACGGTCCTGACCGACGAACGAGCCGACAAATTCGTTGGCCGGCTGCGCCAGCAGTTCGTCCGGGCTGGCGCACTGCACGATTTTGCCCTGGCCAAACACCGCGATGCGGTCACCGAGCTTCAGCGCCTCGTCAATGTCGTGGCTCACCAGCATCACGGTTTTCTTCAGCTGGCGCTGCATATCGAGGAACTCGTTCTGAATCACCTCGCGGTTGATCGGGTCGACGGCACCGAACGGTTCATCCATCAGCAGTACCGGTGGATCCGCCGCCAGCGCGCGGATCACGCCGATGCGCTGCTGCTGGCCGCCCGACATCTCACGCGGGTAGCGATGCAGAAACTTCGTCGGGTCAAGCGCCACCATGCTCATCAGCTCCGTCGCCCGTTCCCGACAGCGTTTTTTGTCCCAGCCCAGCATGCGCGGCACCACGGTAATGTTCTCTTCAATGGTCATGTTCGGGAACAGACCAATCTGCTGAATCACATAGCCGATGTTGCGGCGCAGCGTGACAGTATCCTGGCCACTGGTGTCTTCGCCATTAATTAAAATCCGTCCGCTGCTGGCGGGGATCAGACGGTTAATCATCTTCAGCGTGGTGGTTTTGCCGCAGCCGGATGGGCCCAGCAGCACACACATCTCCCCGGCAGGCACTTCCAGGCTGACGTTGTCAACGGCATTGAACGTGGTGCCGTTTTTTTGCGTAAAGGTTTTCGTCAGGTTTTCCAGTTTTATCATTATCGAATCCCCTTAGGAGTCAGCGCCGACTGCAGACGGTGCAGCAGCCAGTCAAGAATAATCGCCAGTAAACAGATCATCAGTGCGCCGGCTATCAGCATACGCACATCACTGCCGCTGATGCCGTCCAGCAGTTGCAGGCCCAGGCCGCCGGCACCGATCACCGCCGCAATGGCCATCACGCCGACGTTCATCACCACGGCGGTACGGATACCGCCGAAAATCACCGGCAGCGCCATCGGAATTTCCACCCAGCGCAGGCGCTGCCAGAAGGTCATGCCGATACCGCGACCGGCTTCGCGCAGCCCGGGCGGCAGGTTTTCCAGCGCGGTATGGGTATTACGCACAATCGGCAGCAGTGAATAGAGAAACACCGCGGTAATCGCCGGCAGGGCGCCAATTCCCTGACCGATCAGTGAAAACAGCGGAATCATCAGGCCAAACAGCGCAATGGTCGGGATGGTCAGCACGATGGTGGCGATGCCCAGCACCGGTGTTGCCAGCCATTTGAAGCGGACAATCAGAATGCCCAGCGGCACGCCGACGAGGATGGCAAAACCTACCGCTACCAGCACCAGCCAGGTGTGCTGCCAGGTCAGCGCCAGCAGCGTGTTCCAGTTATCCATGATGTAATGCAGGGTATCCATTGCGCCTCCTTACAGCATGTTTTTGGATTTGAGAAAATCACGCGCCACCTGCTGCGGCGACTGGTGATCGATATCGACGCGCTTGTTCATCTCGGTGATGGCTTCATCGGTGATCAGCGGCGACAGCGCATTCAGCGCGGCCTCAAGGCCAGGATGGCTTTCCAGCACATCCTGACGCACTACTGGCGTGACGTTGTAACTTGGGAAGAAGTGCTTATCATCCTCCAGTACTTTCAAATCAAAGCCTTTTACCCGGCCATCGGTGGTGTAGATCAGTCCGGCATCGACAAAGCCGTCGCGTACTGCGTTGTAGACCAGACCGGGGTCCATCTGACGAATCTGTGGGCGATCCAGCGGCATGTTGTAGGCTTTTTGCAGCGGTTTCAGACCATCCGAGCGGCCGGCAAACTCCAGATCGAGACCGAGTTTCCAGTTGTGATCCGGATCGGTGTTGCGTACCTGTTCCAGCTTCGCCACCAGCTGCGACATGGTGCTGATGCCTTCGGCGTCAGCGCGCTGGCGCTGCATGGCAAACGCGTAGGTGTTATTCATCGGGGCAGGATTGAGCCACACCAGTCCCAGCTTCGCGTCCAGCTGTTTAACGGTTTTGTACGCCTCTTCAGACGACATCGGCTTGTTGATATGGTTAAAAATAATCAGCGAGGTGCCGGTATATTCCCACGTCATATCAATCTGCTTGTTGATCATCGCGTTGCGCCCGATGGTGGTGGCGATATTGGTTTTCGGGATGACCTGAAAACCTTTCTTTTGCAGCCACATCACCGTCATCGCAGACAGGATATGTTGCTCGGTAAAGCTTTTGGTCGCCATTACGATGGGCGTGGCGGCGAGCGCGCCGTGACTGAGGGTTAAGGTGGCGGTCAGGGCCAGCGCGGTGCGTTTGACCCAGCGCGCCAGCAGATTAGCAGTGGCCATAATTACATGCTCCGGGTTAAGCCGCAGAGTGCGGGCTGAGGACGCGTCCCAATGCTGCCAGCAGCATGTCGAGGATCAGGGCAAACAGGGCGGTGGCCACTGCGCCGAGGATCAGCGTCGGGAAGTCGTTGAGATAAATACCGGGGAAAATCAGCTCGCCGTAGCTGCTGGCACCTATTAAAAAGGCCAGCGGCGCGGTGCCGACGTTAATCGCGGTCGCGATGCGTACCCCGGCGAGGATCACCGGCAGCGCATTCGGCAGTTCAACCCGGCGCAGCCGCTGCAGTTTGGTCATGCCAATACCGTTAGCAGCTTCAATCAGCGACGGCGGCACCGCGCTCAGACCGGCATAGGTGTTGCGCACAATTGGCAGCAGCGAGGCGAGGAACAAGGCGATCAGCGCCGGGCGATCGCCAATGCCGACAATCACCATCGCCAGCGCCAGCACGGCCAGCGGTGGCAGCGTGTTACCGACGTTGAAGATTTGCATCACATATTCAGCCCAGCGACGGGCGAAGGGACGGCTGAGCAAAATCCCGCTCGGGATGCCAACCAGTAAAGCGCATAACATCGACCAGAACACTAAGTACAGGTGTTGCTGCCCAAGGTAAAGTAAATCCACCTTGCGGTCGCGCAGCGTATCCAGCCCTAATCCCCACACCAGCAGGGCTATCACCACCACGATGGCGAGCAGTGCCAGCCCGGCACGTCGGGCGAGCGATGCATTGTGCATAGCGTGCGTCTCCCTGATTGAAAAAATCGATTGATTTTATGACGTTATTTTCAGCGTACCGGCGTTATGCGGTACAATACACAGACGAAAATCCAGCACGCTGTCAAATTGCAGTTAAAATGACTGTTTCCCGGCTTTTTCACAGTGAAAAACCAGAAACTGCCTTTAGAGCTATAGCAACGCTTGATGATCATTGCCAGTTTTCACGGCAAAATCAGGTAGATACAAAAGCGGTAAAACTAAGCGAAACCCGCATGAAATAAGGTGTCGCTCTACAATAAAAAATTTTCATCAAGATAGGTGACATTGTCACAAATAGGCGCACGCAGAGGAAACTGAGTCGGCGAAATTTCGACTAGCCTTGTAAGAAAAAGGGAGACGTATGACTGAAAGCGCACAATTACAAACGGAACATCGCCACTGGATTCTGATTGCCTGCATGCTGGCGATGTTTATGGCTGCCATTGAGGTCACCATTGTGGCCACGGCCATGCCAACCATCATTGCCGATCTTGGCGGTTTCGCGCAGTTTGGCTGGGTGTTTTCTATTTATCTGCTGACGCAGGCGGTAAGCGTCCCGTTGTACGGCAGACTGGCGGATATCTGGGGCCGCAAACGATTATTTTTCATCGGCGTAACGCTGTTTTTGCTGGGCTCGGTGCTGTGCGGTTTTGCCCATAGTATGACGTGGCTGATTGTATTTCGTGCCTTTCAGGGCCTGGGTGCCGGGGCGATCATGCCGCTGACTACCACCATCGTGGCGGACATTTACTCACCGCGCGAGCGCGCCAGCGTGCAGGGCTGGCTCTCCAGCGTCTGGGGCGTTGCGGCCGTCATAGGTCCGCTGAGCGGTGCCTGGCTGGTTCAGCACTTTAACTGGTCGGTGATTTTCTGGGTAAACGTGCCGATTGGCCTGCTCTCAATGCTGCTGCTGGCGCGTTTTCTGCCGGCGCGCGAACAGCATCAGGGCGCAACGCTGAATCTGACCGGCAGCTGCTGGTTGATGATCAGCGTCACCGCACTGCTGGTGGCGCTGTTACAGGCGGAAGCGCTGGGTTTCTGGCTGGTGCCGTTCCTGGCGCTGGCGCTGCTGGCCGGCTGGCGGCTGAAACACCATGAGCAGCGCGCCGATGCGCCGCTGTTTCCACTGGCGCTGTGGCGCAGCCGCCTGATTGTTGCCGGTAATGCCGGGAACCTGATTATCGGGGCCACCATGATGGGCATCAGCGCGTTTCTGCCGACGTGGATTCAGGGCATTACTGGCGGCACGCCACTGCAGGCGGGCAGCGCGCTGGCGATGATGTCAATTGGCTGGCCGCTGGCCAGTACGCTCAGCGGGCGCCTGATGCTGATCACCTCGTATCGCTTTACCGCGCAGCTCGGCGCGTTTTTACTGATTGCCGGCAGCGCGCTATTACTGCTGCTGCGCGCCGACAGCAGCATCATGCAGGCCGGGCTGACGGCGTTTGTTATTGGCACCGGGATGGGCATGACCAGCACCACCTTTCTGGTGTCGGTACAAAATCATGCGCACTATGAAATTCGTGGCATCTGCACCGCCTCAATTATGTTCAGCCGCATGCTGGGTTCAGCCATCGGCACCGCGATAATGGGCGCGGTGCTCAACCTTAACCTGTCGCTGCGGCTGCCGCAGGCCAGCGATCCGATGCAGAAAATTATGGCACCGGAGAGCCGTAAGACGCTGCCGCAGGAACAGTTACACTTCTGGACCGGACAGATTGCCAGTTCGCTGCACTGGGTATTTGTGGTGGCATTGCTGATTGCGCTGCTGACGTTGTGGATTGCGTGGCTAATGCCGCGTCAGCGGCCGGAGGCGGAATAAAGCAGGGCGGCCGACCAGCCGCCCGAAGAGATTACTGTGCGGGAGCATCCTGCGAGCTGCCCGCGCTGTCCGGCACGCTGCTATCCGCATCGCGACCGTTTTTCTTGTAAACGATTTTCTGCGTGTCGTTTTCACAGTGGCCAACGACCTGACCGCCTGCCTGATCAACCTGATCGTTCGGCACGATATCCAGCGTAAAATCCGATTCTGCCACGCCATTGTTGATGATCTTTTTGCTGATGTCGGCGCGCACGCTTTCGCAGGACGCCTGCACCGCCAGCGGTAACGCCAGCGCCATTAGCAACACAACTGCATTACGTTTTTTCATCACTCACTCCTTGTTGCGTCATTCCCGTGAAAACTATAGCAGCTGTCGCGCGTTACGGCGCCAGCGGACGGCCGGTGCGGCGATCGAGGCAGCGCAGGGTGTTCGGTTCCCAGTACGCATTAACGTTGTAGCTTTTTTCGCAGGCGTCGCGGGTATCAAAGGCCCGGTCTGCCTTATCGAACTCTTTCTCCACGCGGGTATTTACCTTGTTACGCAGGTTGCGCGTATCGTTCCACTGCTCTTTGCTCTGACGCGCCGCCTCGTTGCTGGCCGCGTTGTTGCCATCTTCGATAATCAGGCGATCCGTCTTAGCGACAGCCAGCGGCGCAGTCAGCAATACGCTGGCGGTCAGCGTGGTAGCCAGCAGGGCGGAAAACAGTTTTTTCATCGTCATTTCCTTTCGTTAACTCCAGCACAGCGCGCAGGGCGGCTGTCACAACACTGTCTGTCAGTATATCATCGCTGCTTCTTTGCTCACCAGCGGTGAGCGGTTTGTTTAACGATCAGAGAGACTTTGTATGCTGGTGAAAACCGCGCTGCTGTTTTTTATCACTGCGATTGCCGAGATCACCGGCTGTTTTCTGCCGTGGCTGTGGCTGAAGCGTGGTATGAGCGCCTGGCTATTGTTACCGGCCGCAGCCAGCCTGGCGCTGTTTGTCTGGCTGCTGACCCTGCATCCGGCAGCCAGCGGCCGGGTATATGCGGCTTATGGCGGCGCGTATGTGTTAACGGCGCTGATCTGGCTGCGGCTGGTCGATGGCGTCAAACTGAGTGCATGGGATTGGGTGGGTGCGCTGGTGGCGTTCAGCGGCATGCTGATTATCGTTATCGGCTGGGGCAAGGCCTGAACCGGCCGCGCAGGGCGACCCGACGGGCCGCCACGCGCAGCTTGCTTATCCTTTAAACACTTTCAGTCCGGCGGTGGTTTGCGTCACCGGCATAATTTCCAGCGTGTTGATGTTGACGTGCTTCGGCAGCGTGGTCACCCAATAGACCGCTTCCGTCACGTCTTCCGCCGTCAGCGCGGTGGTGCCTTCATACACCGCATCCGCGCGGCCATCGTCACCTTTGAAGCGCACGTTCGAAAACTCGGTGCCGCCCACCAGGCCAGGCTCGATATCGGTGACGCGCAGCGCGGTGCCGTGCAGGTCGGTGCGCAGATTGAGGCTGAACTGGCGCACAAACGCCTTGGTTGCCCCGTACACGTTGCCGCCGGCGTACGGCCAGCTGCCGGCTATCGAGCCAATGTTGACGATGTGACCGACGTTGCGCTCTACCATGGCAGGCAGCACGGCGCGCGTCATGTACACCAGCCCTTTGTTGTTGGTGTCGATCATATTTTCCCAGTCTTCAACGCTGGCTTTATGCGCCGGTTCGACGCCCAGCGCCAGCCCGGCATTGTTAACCAGCACATCGATATCACGCCATTCGGCGGGCAGGGCAGCGATGGCTTCTTCGATAGCCGCGCGGTTACGCACATCCAGCTGCACGGTATACAGGTTGTCGCCCAGTTCCTGTTTTAATTCCTGCAAACGCTCAGCACGGCGTCCGCTGGCGATCACTTTGTGACCTGTAGCAATGAAGCGGCGGGTGATACTTTGACCAAAACCGGCGGTCGCACCGGTAACAAAAATAATCATCTCACTGTTCCTTATACGATTTCAGGTTCTCTGCCACACCTTAGCATTAACCCCGCAGCGGCGCTCATGAAAAGCGTGAGCGGCGTGTTGCAGAATCTTTCCTGCACGTTTGCGGTGCAGCCCTGCACCATGAGCGTGCCCGATCAGGCCCCTTTTCCCGGCGTAAAACGCCAGCGCAATGCGCAAGGGCAATACCACGAACAGGCAATCGGTTACGCATACGATTGCCTGCAATTTTTGCGACGATAATCGCGCTGAAACTGTGTATTTATCTGAATTTAAAGTGATTGTTGGGTGAACTTGCCTGGCATGCGGTTTGCAATATCTTTGCTATATCTATCTGAAACCTGCATTACACCCTGAAGGAAGCGTCATGTCAGACTCTGTTGTAACCCGCCTGCGCGCCAGTTTTTTTGATTTCCCCGCGCTGGCCGACCAGCCCGATGGCCTCGCCGACCGGGCGCGCTATATTGAAGACGGTCTGCTGACGCTGCGCGACGGCAAAGTGGTGAGTCTGGAGCGCTGGCAGTCGGCACATCAACACCTGGAATCAACGCAGGTGATCGATCTGCGCGGCAAGCTGATCCTGCCGGGGTTTGTGGATACCCATATTCACTATCCGCAGACCGAAATGATCGGCGCATTCGGTGAACAGCTGCTGGAGTGGCTCAATCAGTACACTTTTCCGGTCGAGAGCCAGTACCACTGTGCGGCGCACGCGGCGCGCATGTCAGCGTTTTTCCTGCAACAGCTGCTGGCCAACGGCACCACGACTGCGCTGGTGTTTGGTACGGTGCATCCGCAATCGGTAGACGCGCTGTTCAGCGCCGCCGAACAGCTGGAGATGCGGCTGATCGCCGGCAAGGTAATGATGGATCGTCACGCACCGCCGGAACTGACCGAAACGCCGGCGCAAAGTTATCAGCAGACGCGTGAGCTGATTCAGCGCTGGCACCAGCGCGGGCGTCTCGGTTATGCGCTGACGCCGCGCTTTGCGCCGACCTCATCGCCGCAGCTGCTGGAAAAAGTGCAGCAGCTGAAAAACGAGTTTCCCGATACCTGGCTGCATACCCATCTCAGCGAAAATCAGCAGGAGATCGCCTGGGTAAAAAAGCTGTTTCCCGCCCATGATGGCTATCTTGATGTGTATCACCAGCATCAGCTCACCGGCAAACGCAGCGTATTTGCCCACTGCCTGCATCTGGAGGATCGCGAATGGCAGTGCCTGCACGATACCGACTCGGCGATGGCCTTTTGTCCGACCTCCAACCTGTTCCTCGGCAGCGGGCTGTTCAATCTTAAACGCCGCTGGCAGCAGCGCGTGCGCATGGGCATGGGCACCGATGTTGGCGCCGGCACTACCTTCAATATGCTGCAGACGCTGGGTGAAGCCTATAAGGTGGGGCAGCTGCAGCAGTACAAACTCAGCGCTGCAGAAGCGATTTACCACGCTACGCTGGGCGGCGCCCATGCGCTGGATCTTGATGACAAAATCGGCAACTTCAACCCCGGTAAAGAGGCAGATTTTGTGGTGATCGATCCTGCCGTATCACCACTGCAGCAGCTGCGCATGGCCAACAGCGACGATATCCATCAGCGTTTGTTTGTCCTGATGACGCTGGGTGATGACCGTAACATCGCACAAACCTGGGTCAACGGTAAGTGCGTGTGGCAGCGGGAAAGCCATACGCACGCGCAAGGTTGTTGCCAGGCGACGAAACTGCCAGGATAAAAGCATCCCGCCGCAGGTGGCTGCGGCGTTGCTGATTATCAGGAGCGATAATGACTTCACGTGCCAATCCGTTTTTTAACGTCAGCCCGTTGCCGTACCAGACACCGCCGTTTGATCTGATCGACGAAGCGCATTTCCTGCCGGCGCTGGAAGCCGGAATTGCCGAAAAGCGCCAGGAAGTGGCGGCCATCGCCAGCAACCCCGAGCCGGCAACCTTTGCCAATACCTATGAAGCGCTGGAGCGCAGCGGTAGCCTGCTAAATCGGGTGTACCCCGTTTTTGCCGCGATGACCTCAGCCAATACCAGCGAGCAGCTCCAGCAGGTTGATGAGCTGATCACCCCGCAGCTGACGGCGCTCAATGACGAAATCTACCTTAACCCGGCGCTGTTTGCGCGGCTCGACAGCGTGTATCAGCAGCGCGGTTCGCAGTGCCCGGATGCCGAAGCGATGCGTCTGGTGGAAGTCACCTGGCAGCGCTTTCAGCTGGCCGGCGCCAGCCTGAGTGAGAGCGATAAAGCGCAACTGCGCGCCTGTAATCAGGAGCTGGCCAGTCTGGGCACGCGTTTCGGTAACCGGCTGCTGGCGGCAACTAACGCCGCCGCTTATACCGTCAGCAGCGCGGCGGCGCTGGACGGCCTGTCGCCGGCGGCGCTGGCACAGGCGAAGGACGCCGCTGAGGCGCGCGGGCTGCACGACGCATGGCTAATCCCTCTGCAAAATACCACCCAGCAGCCGGTGCTGCAGTCGCTGACGGTGCGCGCCACGCGCGAAGCGCTGTTTCAGCAGGCGCTGACGCGCAGCGAGCAGGGTGACGACAACGACACGCGCGCCATCGTATCGCGCATGGCGCAACTGCGTGCGCAGCAGGCCAGTCTGCTGGGCTTCGACAGCTTCGCAGCATGGAGCCTGCAGGATCAGATGGCGAAAACGCCGGAAGCCGCCCAGTCCTTCATGCGCAACATCGTGCCCGCCGCGACGGCGCGCGCCGGGCGTGAAGCGGCGGATATTCAGCAGCTGATCGCCGATCAAAACCACAGCTTCACGCTGCGCGCCTGGGACTGGAATTACTACGCGGAGCAGGTACGCACCGCGCAATACGCGCTGGACGAAGGGCAAATCCGCCCCTATTTTGAGCTCAACACTGTACTGGAAAAGGGCGTGTTCTGGTGTGCCAGCCAGCTGTATGGCATTCGATTTGAACAGCGCCACGATCTGCCGGTCTACCATTCGGACGTCAACGTTTATGAGATTTTCGATGCCGACGGTGCACCGTTAGCGCTGTTCTACACCGATTTCTTCACGCGGGATAACAAGAGCGGTGGCGCATGGATGGGCAATTTCGTCGACCAGTCGACGCTGCTGGAAAGCCGGCCGGTGATTTACAACGTCTGCAATTACAGCAAGCCGCAGCCCGGTCAGCCGGCACTGCTCAGCTGGGATGAGGTGATCACGCTTTTCCATGAGTTTGGCCACACGCTGCACGGCCTGTTCGCCACCCAGCGCTATGCCAGCCTGTCCGGCACCGCCACACCGCGTGATTTTGTCGAGTTTCCGTCGCAAATCAACGAACACTGGGCCAGTCAGGATCAGGTGTTTGCCCACTATGCACGTCATTATCAGACCGGTGAAGCGATGCCCGCTGCGCTGCGCGACAAAATGGTGCGCGCCGCGAAATTCAACAAAGGCTATGACATGACCGAACTGCTGGCGGCGGCACTGCTTGATTTGCAGTGGCACTCGCTGTCACCGCACGATAATCCGCAGGATGTCAGCCATTTTGAGCAGCAGGCGCTGGCGGCGGAGAATATTGCCCTGAGTGCCGTGCCGCCGCGCTATCGCTCCAGCTACTTTCGTCATATCTGGGGTGGCGGCTATGCGGCCGGGTATTACGCCTATATCTGGACGCAGATGCTGGCCGACGATGGTTATCAGGCGTTTGTCGAGCGGGGCGGTCTGACGCGCGAAAATGGTCAGCGCTTCCGTGAGCAGATTTTGTCGCGCGGTAACAGCAGCGATCTGCAGCATCTGTGGCTGGCCTGGCGCGGTAAAGCGCCGGACATCGGGCCGATGCTGAAACACCGCGGCCTCGACGAGGCGTAACGCGCCGTAACCGAAGGGCCAGCCAGCGGTGCAGCTGGCTGGCCTGCACGCTTATCCCAGCGGACCGCCTTCAATGGTGTCACACATGCCGGCCAGCACGCGCTCGCCGGTTTCCTCTTTCAGTCCGGCATACCATTCCGCGGTGACCGCCGCATCTTTGGCGTGGGTGACATCACAACGCTTGCGCGCTTTCAGCACCAAATCACGGGTGCGCTCGACGCGGCGCGCTTCATAGCGCAGCAGCCCGTCCTCAATGCCCAGCGAGTGGGCGGTCAGGGTTTGCGCCAGTACCACCGCATCTTCCATGGCCGCACAGCCGCCCTGACCGATATCCGGCGTGGTGCTGTGTGCCGCATCCCCCAGCAGCGCCACACGTCCTCTGACAAAGCGGCTGAAGGGTTCGATATCATGAATCTCCACGCGATTGGTGGTTTGTGCGTCAATGCTGGCGATCAGCCGCTGAACCGGCTCGGCCCAGCCGGCAAAATAGCCGCGCAGATCGTCTTTCACCGTTGCGCGATCCTGCGCCAGCCCTTTTGGCAGCGGGACATCAAAGAAAAAGTAGAAGCGGTTACCGCTCACCGGCATCAGCGAGACGCGCTTGCCCTCGCCGACAAACGTGGTCCACTGATCGGCGGGCGCGATGCTCTCATCGATGGTGACCAGGCCATTCCAGTTAACGTAGCCTGCGTAGCGGCGCTCGACGTGTTCGCCCAGCACGTGATGGCGAATCACCGAGTGGGTGCCGTCGGCGGCCACCATAAAATCCCCTTCAGCCTGGCTGCCGTCATCAAACCAGGCGGTCACGCCGCTGGCATGCTGCTCCACCCGTTCAACGCGTTTGCCAAAGCGGATGCGTTCGCGGCCGTAGCTGTCGATCAGCAGCGCCTGTAACTCTGCGCGTGCGACCGGATAAGGGTATTCGCCAACCTGCTGCACCAGCGGTGACAAACTGAAGCGGGTCAGGGTGCTGCCGCTGTGGCCATCGTTGTAAGCCATAAACGCCATATTGCCGCCGAGCGCGCGCAGCTGTGCCTTGAGCCCCAGCGCATTGAGACACTTCACGCCGTTAGGCCAGATAGAGATGGCCGCGCCGACCGGTTTCATCTCTTTCACCGCTTCATATACCGCGGTGCTGAAACCCGCTTTTTCCAGCGCCAGCGCCGCGCTCATGCCGCCGATGCCCGCTCCAATCACAATCGCTTTCATTATCGTCTCCTATACTGTGCACCCTAAGCCCTGCAACTTTTGTACCATCTTGCAGGGTCAGGGTGATGGTGAGTTAAAGTATTGAAAATAATGATTTCTATTCTGGTCGGGTCAGACGCTGCTTCGGCAATGGGCGCAGATGCTGCACCTTAACAGGGCGTCATCCGGGGGAAGGTGAACCAAAGGTTTCACGCTGGCAATCATCCGGCCAGCGTTCATACTCTCTACATCCATCCTGCGAGGACTGAATGATGAAATGGATAATGATGTTATGGCTGCTGGGCAGCCTGAGCGCAGCGGCGCAAACGCCGTGGCAGCCGGAGAGAAAAGGGGATTTGCCGCAGCTCACGCCGGTAGCAGCGAAGTGTGATGTCTCTTCCTGTCAGCAGAATTGTTATGTGCAGCAATCGCAGTGCAAGAATGACAACGGCGGCGGTTGTGGCTCGCTGGCGCAGATTTGCGTACAAAACTGTGCCAGCCAGTGCCGCTAGAGCGTTTACGGATCGTCTTTGATACGGCGATCGATGGCGAAGGGAGCGGAGGTCGCTGTGGCAATCAGCGCGGCCGCGGCCGGGTGATCGGGGTTAAACAGCGCATTATCTTCGCCGGTGAGGATGCTGGGCACCGTCATCAGCAGGGGAAAGCCATTGTGCGGATCGAGAAACGCCGCGCCGATGGCCTGCGTCTCCTCCTGCTGCTGATATTTTTCCCAGCCGGCCGGCAGTTTACTGCTGTCGAGGGCGATGATGTCGGATTCCGGTACCGCCACGGTAAACACCACAAAGCGGCTTTGCTCCAGCAGCGTTTTCCCGGCGTGCACCACCAGTTCCAGCGTCGCCAGCGCTTTAGAGCTGCTGAGGTAAACCGCTTTCATCCCGGGCGGATTCCAGCGGCCACCCCATTTTTCTGCGCCAGCACCGTTAAACGCCTGGCTGGCGTACTCCGCTTTGACAATTCGATAGAACACCCTGACGGGTGTGGCCGGATCCTTCCGTCGTGTCATCAGACAATCACTCCGTGCTCCAGGCGGCCAATCAGCGTCAGCACCGCATCGCAGCCGGCGGGCGTACTGAGCATGTTAATCGGCTGCGCGTTGTCGAGCGCCAGCGCAGGCTGATACATCCAGTGCATCGCCACTTCCGGATCGCCAGCGAACAGCTGGATCACCGCATCCAGCACTTCAAACACCTGATAGATGCGCGCGCCCTGTTCGACCGAGAGCTGCGATCCAGACTTCTCGCGGCGCCGGTAGGTATTGCGGTCAATCGAGACCATTTGCGCGATGTCGATCGGCGTCGCTTTCAGAATCGTGGCGGCGCGTTCGACAATGCCGACATCCATGCCGTCGGTGATCAACTTATGCGCCTTAAGCCGGTTACGCGGCAGCCCCATCTGATCCATAAAAGAGGGGCGGGCGTGCTGAATCAGCGACGGATCAAAGATGCGCGATCCGCTGGTGGGATTAAAAGCCGATGCGGTGGACATCACAACCTCCTGATAATGTTCATGTGAACATTTTTATGCATCAAGTGTACAGCATTTGCCCGCCGGTGTCATGGTTTGTTCACGCCGCACCGCCATTAACTGGCGGTGCGCCAGATGTCGCTCATCGCCAGCTCAAGTTTTTTAAACAGCCGGTAGCGTGTGTCATGGAACGCGAAGCGCGCCGCGCGGGGCTGCAGCGCCTCCGGCGTAAGCGTGACCGCCTGCTGCACGGCGGCAGCCAGATTCGGCCACTGACCCACGCCCACGCCCGCACACAGGGCCGCGCCCAGCGCCCCGGTTTCGTGGCAGGTTGCGACGCGAATCGGCATCCCCAGCACATCCGCAAACATTTGCGGCCAGACACTGCTGCGCGTCGCGCCGCCGGAGAGCGTGGCCTGGTTGACCGTAATGCCGGCCGCGCGCAGCCGGTCAATGTGCGCCCGGTGGGCAAAGGTCACGCCTTCAAACAGGGCAAACAGCATGTCAGCGCGCGTATGCCAGCCGCCGAGACCGTAAAAGCCGGCTTTGGCGGGTTCGGCTTTCCGCCCTGAGTAGAGGTAAGGGTGATACAGCGGCAGCTGCGCGTCAGGCCTGACCTGTGCCACGCTGTCGCTGCTGCGCGCCGCGCCCTGGCCGGCGCGGCCATCATCAAATTCACGCAGGAACCAGTCAAGATTGGCGGCAGAAGTGGCGCTGGCCTCGATCGCCATGTAGCGGTCGCGTTCGATGATCGAATTCATAAACACCGGGCGCAGATAATCAGGTTTGTCGACCACCACCTGATTGATGCTCCAGGTACCGGCGACAATGGAGGCCTCACCGCAGTTCACTACGCCCGAGCCGACCGCGCTGGCAACCACGTCAAACATGCCGGCCACCACCGGGATGCCAGCGGGTAAACCGGTGAGCTGTGCCGCGCGGGCCGACACCACGCCGGTGACCTCGCAGGATTCACGCAGCGGTGGCAGCAGGGCGAGCGCCTCTTCGATGCCATACAGCGCCAGCAATTCGCCACTGTAGCCGCGCTGGCGGTAATCAATCAGCCCGGCACCGGCGGCATCCGAATAGTCCGCGCTGACGTTGCCGCACAGAAAATGGGCGATGACATCTTTGGCACACAGCAGATGGCCGATCTGCGCCCAGCGTTCCGGCTGATGCTGACGCATCCAGCTGATCAGCACCGGCGTTGCGGCGGGCCACGGTTTCTGCAATGACAGCGCGTAAATCTGCTGCGCCGCACCGCTGGATTCCAGCGCCTGCACCGTGGCGCTGGCGCGATGATCAATCGACTGGATGCCAAACAGCGGGCGCTGCTGACGATCCAGCGCATACAACCCGTTGCCGTGTCCGGCGGCCCCGATGGCAATCACTTCGCTGCCACGCGTGCCGGCTTGCTGCAGGCAGCGACTCACCGCGTTGCTGACGCCGCGCCAGATATCTTCAACTGGCCGTTCAGCATAGCCTTCCTGCGGCTGATGCGTTTCGCCGGCGCACTCCGCTACCGACAGCACGCGGCCGCTCAGGTCAAACAGTACCGCTTTGATCATGGTGTTTCCGGCATCGATGCCGAGAATCTGGCTCATATCCGACTCCGTTTCAGGCGAAGACGGCGCACCGCTTAAGCGCCGGTGCAGGTCACGCTTAACCCTGCTGGTAGATGTCCAGCGCATCCGTGCCGCTGACACCCTGATGAATAATCGCCATCAGCGCGCTGACCACGCGTGACGGATTATCATGTTGATAAACGTTGCGGCCATACACCATGCCGCTGGCACCCTGCGCCATCAGCGCGGCGCTTTTCGCCAGCACCGCGCCCAATTCCCCTTTGCCGCCGCCGCGCACCAGCGTCGGACAGCGCGCCGCCTCCACCACACGATGGAAATCCTCTGTGTTATCCGTGGGGTCGGCTTTAATGATGTCGGCGCCCAGCTCCCGCGCCAGCCGCACCAGCGGCACGATTTGTCTGACGTCACCGAGCGAGCCGTACGCCGCGCCCTGGCCGGCGGGGGCCATCACCAGCGGCTCCACCATCAGCGGCATGGCATAGCGATCGCAGGCCTGGCGCAGGCGGCCAATGTTCTCCACGCACATGCGAAAAATGCCCGGTTCATCCGGGATCTGGTAGAGATTGACCACCACAGCGGCGGCATCCATCTGCAGCGCGGCAAGAATCGGTGCCTCCGGATTGTGCAACACCGCCCACATCTCGCGATGGCGCGCTGCGTTATAGGCATTGCCGACGTCGGTGCGCATCACCAGCGCCGGTTTGCGCCCGGCAACGCGCTGCAGCAGATCGGCCTGGCCATAATTGACCTGGATCGCATCCGGCTGTGCGGCAATCAGGTTGCGCATCACGCTTTCAATATCTTCCAGCCCCAGCAGAAAATCGGGCTCGTTGGCGATGCCATGGTCGATCGCCACATCCAGGCACTTGCCGTGGTGAAATAACCGGTTGAGGCGAACTTTAGGGGTGAGTGACATCCTGAACTTCCTCCTGTGAAAACGCGGATGCGAGCGCGTGCAGCCCATGGCGCTGCGCCAGGCTGATTGCGGTGTGCTGCAGATGTTCAGCGCGCTGGCTGTCCTGCCAGCCGAGCGAGTCGGCCAGCAGCTGCGAAATTTCCTGCATGAGCGGCGGCGTTAATTCACCGCAGATAGCCAGTGACGTGCGGCGCACCAGCACATCTTCCAGCTGGCACACCTGTTCATGCTCAATCAGATAGCGCAGTTCGGTGGCGCTGTAACCGGCATGATGCTGCAGCGGCTGTTCGCCGTGCTGCTGAATCTGCTGCAGCAGCGGCAGGGCCCGGCTGCCGTAGCGTTTCACCAGTTGCGTCACGCGCACCAGCGGAAGGTCATAGTGCTGCGCCAGCGCACTGAGCCAGGCGGGCTGGGCGGACGGCGCCGGAAAATCCCGGCCGCCGCCAATCGGCAGGTCGCTGCTGGAGACGCGACGCTTTTCTCCCAGCAGGCGCAACACGCGGTCGGCGGCCTCTTCCCCGAAGCGGCGGAAGGTGGTCCATTTACCGCCGACCAGACATAGCGTGCTCCAGGCACGCGCGTGGTCAGGCGGCAGCAGCACCAGCGAATGGTTACGTGAAATCTGGCCATTCACTTTGGCCTCGCTGGCCGGCAGCGGGCGCACGCCGCAGAAGGTGTAAACCACTGCGGATGCTGGCACCACAATGTCAGGAAATACAAAGCGCAGCGACTCAAGAATGTAAGCCTGCTCTTCGGCTTCGCACACCACGCCCTCAGGGTCATCAACGCGGATATCGGTGGAGCCCACCAGCACTTTGCCGAACCAGGGAAACATGATGCACACCCGGCCTTCCTGATTTTCGAAATAGACCATTTCACCGTCCAGCATCTGTAACAGCTGTGGGTGATCGAGGATCAGGTGCGATCCTTTGGTGCCGCCTATCAGTCTGGTGGGTGGTGAATGCACGGCCAGTTGCTGATTCAGCTGGTCGATCCATGCACCGCCGGCATTCACCAGCACGTGCGGCTGCAGGCTAAAGCGCTCACCGCTCAGCGTATCTTCCAGCAGCACCGTCTCGTCGCTGGCGCTGACCACCCGCAGATAATTGAGCGCCAGCGCCTCCGGGCAGGCGCGTTCCGCATCTTCAATCAGCTCAAACCCGAGTCGCTCCGGCGCGCTAATCCACGCGTCGTAGTAGCTGGCGCTGTATTTCACCCAGGGCGCGAAGCCAGGCCAGCGATCGCGCGTGGCGGCTTCGTTACGCAGCTGGTGGCGCGGCATAGCGCCGTACTGTCGCGTGTAGAGGTCGTACAGGCTCAGGCCGGTTTTGATCAGCAGCGCGCCGCGCCGGGTGGGCTTATCGCTCAGGCGCAGGAAACGTCGCGTGGCGTTAACCAATCCACCGCCGAGATTATCGATAGGTACGGTGGTACGCAGCGGAAACACATAGTGCGCGGCGTTTTTCAGCAGGCGATCGCGCTCCATCACCGACTCCTTCACCAGGCCAAACTCGCCGGTCTCCAGATAGCGCAGGCCGCCGTGAATCATGCGCGACAGCGCGCCGCTGGCCGCCTGGCACCAGTCACCTTTCTCCACCAGCACCGCAGGAATGCCCTGTAATGCCAGCTCACGAAAAGTACTGATGCCGTTGATGCCGCCGCCGACGATCAGCACCGGCAGCGAACTGTGCGCGCGCAGGCGGCTAAGCCGTTGTTCGCGGGTCAAAACCTGTTCCATTGTCAGCTCCTTGCGATGAACGCTTACTTGTCAAAGGTATAGGAGCGGGCGCAGCAAACGGCAAATCAGGTCATACAGGATGTGATTTTGTTCACTACCAATGAGAATTGTCGGGAAGCCTGGCAGGGGTAACGATATACTGCCGGTCAGACATCATGGTTAACCTGCAGGAAAAGGAATTTTCATGTTTTCATGGGCCCGATTAAGCGCACTTGCGCTGCTGGTCAGCGGCAGTGCGCTGGCAACGACATCACCAGACAGCATCATCAAACCGCTGATGCAGCAGTATCAGATCCCCGGTATGGCGGTGGCGATTCTGCACGACGGCAAAACCGAATTTTATAACTACGGCGTGGCATCGAAAGAGAGCGGACAGCCAATCAACGAGCAGACGCTGTTTGAAATCGGCTCGCTGAGTAAAACGTTTACCGCCACCTTAGCCAGCTATGCGGCGCAGCAGAACAAACTGAAATTCAGCGACGCGGCCAGCCAGTGGCTGCCGGAACTGAAAGGCAGCGCTTTTGATCGCGTCTCGCTGCTGAATCTGGCGACGCACACCAGCGGCACGCCGCTGTTCGTACCGGATGACGTGACCAATACCCGCGAGCTGATGCGCTGGTACAAACAGTGGCAGCCAGAGGCCCAGCCGGGCACGATGCGCGTTTATTCCAACCTCGGTATCGGTATGCTCGGCATGATTGCGGCTAAGAGTCTGCATCAGCCGTTCATCAGTGCGATGGAAAAGCAGCTGCTGCCGGCGATGGGCATGACGCACAGCTATGTGCAGGTGCCTGCATCGCAGATGGGGCGCTACGCCCAGGGTTATAACAAGCAGGATCGCCCGGTGCGGGTCACGCCAGGCCCGCTGGATGCGGAATCCTATGGCCTGAAATCTACCTCTGCCGATCTGATTCGCTGGCTGGCCATTCAGCTGCAGCAGCAGCCAGTCGCGCCCGCATGGCAACAGGCGGTGGCCGCGACGCATCAGGGCTATTACCACACCGAGGCCGCTTTTACTCAGGCGATGATGTGGGAATATTACCCGCTGCCGGTAACCACGCAGCAGCTGGTGGACGGCAACAGCGGCGCGCGCATCATGAAGGGCATGAAAGCCACGCGGATTACGCCGCCGCAGGCTGCGCCGCAGCAGGCGTGGTACAACAAAACCGGCTCCACCAACGGATTCGCCACCTACGCCGTCTTTATTCCGTCGCAGCGGGTTGCGCTGATTATGCTGGCAAATAAGTGGTTCCCGAATGACGATCGGGTGGTGGCTGCGGAAAAAATCATCAGCAACATCGGGAAGGGCGAATGATCACCATCAGAGCGCTGCGCGCAGAAGATTTTATGCCGTGGCTGGCGCTGTGGCAGGGCTATCAGCGCTTTTATCAGACTACCATTGACGATAACACCACCGGCGAGAGCTTTCGCCGCTTGCTGTCCCGCGCGGAACCCATGCACTGTCTGGTGGCCGAGCAGGACGGCGCGATGGTCGGGCTGGTGCATTTTCTTACCCATCGCTCAACCTGGACTCAGGGCGACTACTGCTATTTGCAGGACCTTTACGTCAGCGAAGCCGCGCGCGGTCTGGGGGCCGGCAAGGCGCTGATTCTGGCGGTCTATGAACAGGCAGAGAAGCTCGGCTGTTCGCGCGTTTACTGGCTGACGCAGGCGTCTAATAGCCACGCGCGGGCGCTGTACGATCGGCTGGCGCAACAAACCGACTTTGTGCAGTACCGTCATTTATTCGATCAGCCGTAATTTTCCTGGGCTGCCATGGAGGGCGGCCCCCGCATGCCTGATCAAGGCGCGCTTGCGTTATTCATCCCACCGTTTCGCTCCCTGACCCTTTCAAACGAAAATCCCTCAGATAAATAACTGTGACCATGCTCGCTATTTTCTGCCTGCGTGCTGTCTTTTTGTTCGCCTGATGTTATGAATGAATATGTAATGTATTTCGAATGAAACCAAAGCGTAAACAGACGGAGTGCGAGATGAACACCACTTTTACCTCAGAACAACAACCCGACGATTTTAAACAGCATGTGCGCCTGATGAAGCAGGTGCTCAGAGCACAGATTGGCGATGTCGAAGGCCTGTTTGAGCAGGTCAGAAGTAAGATTGTTAGTGAAATCGCGGCCGCGCGCGCCGAAGAGAAGCAGCACGGAACGGCGTGGCCGCAGGTCAGCTTCGCGGATCTGGCCGCTGGCCGCATCAGCGAACAGACCAAAGATCACATCCGCCGCCGCGGCTGCGTGGTGGTGAAGCAAACCTTCAGCCGTGAGCAGGCGCTGGCATGGGATGCTGACATGCTTAACTACCTCGACGACAATGACTTCGACCGTGTCTATCAGGGGCCGGGCGACAACTTCTTTGGCAACCTCGATGCCTCGCGGCCGGAGATCTATCCCATTTACTGGAGCGATGCGCAGATGTCGGCCCGCCAGAGCGAGGCCATGGCGCAAACCCAGGCGTTCCTCAATCGCCTGTGGAAATTCGAATCCGCCGGTACGCGCTGGTTTGATCCAGACGTGAGCATCATCTATCCGGATCGCATCCGGCGCCGGCTGCCGGGTACCACCTCAAAAGGGCTGGGCGCGCACACCGATTCCGGCGCGCTGGAGCGCTGGCTGTTGCCGGCCTATCAGCAGGTGTTCAGCAAGATCTTTTCTAACCAGTTCGATCAGTACGATCCGTGGGATGCGGCGCACCGCACGGATGTGCAGGAGTATCAGTCTGGCACCACCACCAAATGTTCGGTGTTCCGCACTTTCCAGGGCTGGACCGCACTCTCTGATATGCAGCCCGGTCAGGGACTGCTGCACGTGGTGCCGGTGCCGGAAGCCATGGCTTATCTGCTGCTGCGTCCGTTACTGAAGGATGTGCCGGAAGAGGAACTGTGCGGCGTGGCGCCCGGCAAAGTGCTGCCGGTATCGGAGCGCTGGCATCCGGAATTAATTGCCGGCCTGTGTTCGATCCCGGCGCTGCAGGCGGGCGATTCGGTGTGGTGGCACTGCGATGTGATTCATGCGGTGGCGCCGGTAGAAAATCAGCAGGGCTGGGGCAACGTGATGTACATTCCCGCCGCGCCGATGTGCGGTAAAAACGCCGACTATGCGCAGCAGGTGGCGCAGGCGCTGGCGACCGGTGTCTCGCCGGGCGATTTCCCCAAAGAGGATTACGAAGCCAGCTGGCGCGGTCGTTTTACGCCGCAGGATCTGAATGAAAACGGCCGGCGCAGTCTGGGATTAGCGTGATTTCTGCTAAGCTGGGCAAAAACTTTTTTACAGCAGGCTCTATGAACGCACGTCATCAGCACATTATTCAACTGGTCAGCGAGCGCGGCAGCGTCAGCGTCAATGAACTGGCGCAGACCACCGGCGTTTCGGAAGTGACGGTGCGCCAGGATCTGAACCTGCTGGAGAAGGGCGGCTTTCTGCGCCGCGTGCACGGTTCCGCCGTGGCACCGGAAAGTGATGACGTAGGCGCGCGCATGCAAACCCGCTTTACGGTGAAAAAACGCCTGGCGGAGTACGCCGCCGGGCTGGTTAATCCCGGCGAAACGGTGTTTATTGAAGGCGGCAGCACCAATGCGCTGCTGGCGCGAGAGCTCAGCCATCGGCAGGACATCACCATCATCACCGTCAGCCATTACATCGCCGGACTGCTGCGTGAGCAGGGCGGCGATGTGATTATCCTCGGCGGGCTGTTTCAGAAAAGCAGTGAGTCAGTGGTCGGGCCGTTAACGCGGCTGTGCATTCAGCACCTCAACTTCCATAAGGCATTTATTGGCATTGACGGCTGGGATGAGGCGACCGGTTTCACCAGCCGCGACATGCTGCGCTGCGATGTGGTGAACGCCATCATGGAAAAGCCCACCCACACCGTCGCGCTCACCGACTCCTCCAAATTTGGCCAGATTCATCCCTATGCGCTGGCGCCGCTTCAGCCGTTTAAGCAGGTGATTACCGACGCGGAACTCGCCGCAGGCTGGCAGCAACAGCTGCGTGCGCAGTCGCTAAAGCTCAGTCTGGTTTAACCTTTATTGCGTTCAATCTATCCCTCAGGCTTAGCGTGATCAGCCATTGATTGCATCGGTGCACCTTTCATGTAATAAATAAAGTTACATGAAGGCAACTAATCGGGACAATGATGACGCAAAATACCAACGACATCTTCAACGAAGAGTTTGCGCGGCAGTACGACGCGTATAACGGCAAACATCAGCCAATCGCTGATAATCTGCATCTGCTGATTTCACTGGTGCTGGACAACGCGCCGCCGCAGGCGCGGGTGCTGTGTGTGGGCGTCGGGACCGGCAGCGAAATTATCCGGCTGGCGCAGCAGCACCCGGAATGGCAGTTTACCGGTGTCGATCCTTCACCGGACATGCTGGCGGTCTGCACAGAGAAACTCAGCGCCGCCGGGATACGGGCGCGCTGCCAGCTGCATCAGGGCTACCTTAATGACGTGCCGGTTACCGCCGATTACGATGTGGTGCTTTGCCTGCTGGTGACGCATTTTATCCAGCATCCGCAGCGGGCGGGTATTTATCAGCAGATGCAGCAGCAGCTGAAACCGGGCGGACGCTTAGTGACGGCAGAAATTGCCGGCGATGTGCAGGATACCGGCTTTGATGAACAACTGCTGTTCTGGAAAACCATGCATGAGAGCGCCAGCGGCAGGGCGCAAAATCTGGATGAGATGAAGCAGATGCTGACGCAGCGGCTGTTGTTGCTGCCTGCTGCCCAGACCGAAGCGCTGATGGCGCAGGCCGGGTTCACGCCGCCGCAGCGTTTCTTTCAGTCGCTGCTGATACATGGCTGGACCGCGCGTAAGCGCTAAACCGCTTAATAAGGTTGGGTGAGCTGACGATTCAATAAGATAGCAGTGCCTGCGCCGTCAGCTCGTCGGTGATCAAACCGGTGACGAGTCCGCTGGCCAGCACCGCGCGGATCGCTGCCACTTTGCTCGGTCCGCCGGTCAGCGCCACGATCTCTGCGCGCTGCGCCAGATCCAGCGGCACTGACAGTGTGCGTGCCGTCAGCGAGTTGTGAATCATCTGCCCGTCGGCGGCAAAAAAGTGCCCCAGCAGTTCGCCCACCGCGCCGGCTTCCGACAGGGCGCGGATCTCGGCTGTATCGATCATCCCGGCTTCCACCAGCTGGGCGGCCGGTTCCACGGTGCCAATGCCCACCAGCTTCACTTCACTGTGCGCGGCCATGCTAAATACTTCGCTGACACCACGCTGCGCCAGTAGCACATCGCGATCCTCTTCGGTGTTAGCAAAAAACGGTACCGGCATCATGTAGGCCTGCGCACCGGTTTTTTCGGCGATGCGATGCATCACGTCATGCGGATTGAGCGCGTAGTTGCGCGTCAGACAGCCGAGCAGGGAGACAAAGCGCAGGTGCGGCGCGTCGATACGTGCCAGCTGGTGAATTGCTGCCGACAGCGTCCGGCCGTGGCCGAGACCCAGCGTGATCGCCGGCGTGGAGGCCAGCAGATTACGCAAATAGTCGGCACCGGCCATGCCCAGCGCGCGCACCGGCAGGCCTTCTTCACCGAGATCGGGTGCCACCTGACAAAAGTTCAGGCCGTAGCGGCTGCGCAACTGCTCTTCCAGCGTCACGCAGGCGACAATCGCGCCGTCGATGGTGACTTTCACCGCGCCTTCGGCCACCATGCGCGCAATCAGCCGATGGGTTTTCACCGACGGCAGGCCGAGCCGTTTGGCTACTTCAGCCTGCGTCAGGCCGCCGACATAGTGCAGCCAGGCCGCCCGCAGGGCCAGAGAGTCATCGCGTTCAGCGGAAGTCGGTGCGGATTTCATCGGGTTGTCCCTGTCTGGTTGAGGGGTGCTGCGGGCTGACGAAAGCCCTCAGCACGGCATGCTCACGCGAGATGCAAATCCTGCACCCCGGTATCAATATGGTCGGCCCAGAACGCCACGCTTTCGGCAATCTCCGCCACCACATTGCTGTCGGTGGGTTCGCGCTCTTTGAAGCTTAGCTCGAGGCAAATCTCGTTATCCTGCGCGCCGCCGCGCGCCAGCGCCTCAAGCAGCGGCTGCGGCTGAATGCGACCGCCGGCATTGTACTGCAATGTAAAGGGCCTGTGCCCGCCTTTATCCATCATGCTCTGCTTTATATGGATGATGGGCGAAAAGCGCGGCACCGCTTCAGCCCACGCGTAAGGGTCGTAGTCACGCGGATCGGCAGAGGTGACATCGCCATGATCGATATCCGCCATCATCCACATCGGCAGGGCAAACTGGGCCGCGCTCAGGCGCTGCTGCAGCGCCATACAGGCGGGAATGGTTTCGCCAAATTCGCGCCCGACGCTCATCGGTTCCCAGAACAGGTAACGCAGACCGGCCGCTTTGGCGTGTTCCGCCACTTCCGCCCAGCAGTCAATGGCGATGGCAATCAGCGCTTCACGCCGCGCCGCATCGTTAAAATCCCGTTGAGTGAAGATGGCAAACTGCGAGCCCACCGCGACGCCGCCCAGTTCCGCGGTGATGTCGGCAAAGGTTTTGAACCAGTCAATGTAATAGCGACGTACCGCCGCATCCGGATGACCAAAATGGTTGAGGCGGCCATACGGCCCGGTCATGCCGGAGGTGACGCGCACGCCGGTGGCACGCAGCGCCTGCTGCATGCGGCGCGTCATGTGGGTGAGCGTGGCAGCAGGCCAGCCGGGATTGATAAATTCATGCGTCAGCTGCAGATCGCGGATGCGGATCTGCTGCGCCACGGTGTGAATTAAATCGCCGGGATCGGCGAAGCGGTTCACCAGCGGATTGGTATTCAGCGAAAGCGTTAATGGCATGCGGCACCCCTCAGCCAGCGTGGGCGCGCAGCGGCGCGGCAGGGTGGAAAGTCTGTTCGAACCACTGGCTGAACGCGGTGCGCTGTGCAGCGCTGAGGTGCAGCTGATGTTTGGTGCGACGCCAGAGAATGTCTTCCGGCTGCTGCGCCCATTCGTACTGCACCAGATAACGCACCTCGGCCTCGTACAGCTGGCCGCCAAAATGCTCACCGAGATCGCTCAGCGAACTGGCGGTGCCCAGCAGCGTGCTCATACGCGCACCGTACAGTCGCGCATAGTGCTTGCGCAGCGGCTGCGGCAGCCACGGCCAGCGCGTTTTGATCTCCTCCAGGAAGCTGTCAAAATCGGCATTGGCGATCTCGCCGCCCGGCAGCGTGGCGCTGCGCGTCCAGTCCGCGCCCATGTTGGGGAAAAACGGCGCCAGCTGCTGCAGCGCATGCTCGGCCAGCTTGCGGAACGTGGTAATTTTGCCGCCGAACACGTGCAGCAGCGGGGCATCCTGTTGATTATCGAGGTCGAACACATAATCCCGCGTCACCGCCGAGGGATTGCCTTTACCGTCGTCAAACAGCGGCCGTACGCCGGAGAAGCGGGTAATCACATCGCTGGCGCGCAGCTTAACCTTGAAGTAGCGATTCACCACGTCGATCAGGTACTGCTGCTCACTATCATCCGCACTGACATCTTCCGCTTTGCCCTGCCAGGGAATGTCGGTGGTGCCGATTAACGCTTTATCACCCTCATAAGGATTGATAAAAATCACCCGCTTGTCGGTGTTTTGCACCAGATAGGCCTGCTGGCCCTCCCAGAATTTCGGCACGATGAGGTGCGAGCCTTTCACCAGCCGCACGCTGCGCTGGCTTTGCGTGTGGCTAACCTGATTGACGATATCCAGCACCCACGGCCCGGCGGCATTCACCAGCGCACGGGCGAACACCGTGCGCTGCGCGCCGCTGGCCTGATCCTGCAGGGTAATCTGCCATTTGCCCGGCAGACGCTGTGCTGCCACGCAGCGGGTGCGCGGCAGAATGGTGGCGCCGCGCTCGGCGGCATCCAGCGCATTGAGTGTCACCAGCCGGGCATCGTCCACCCAGCAATCGGAGTACTCAAAGCCTTTCTGGTAGCTGTCCAGCAGCGGTGCGCCTTCAGGATCGCGCGTCAGATCGAGCACGCGCGTGCCCGGCAGTTTTTTGCGTCCGCCAAGGTGGTCATACAAAAACAGCCCCAGCCGCACCAGCCACGCCGGACGATCGGACGGGCTGTGCGGCAGCACAAAGCGCATCGGCCAGATAATGTGCGGCGCCGCGTTCAGCAGCACCTCGCGTTCAATCAGCGCCTCGCGCACCAGGCGGAATTCGTAGTACTCCAGATAGCGCAGGCCGCCGTGCACCAGTTTACCGGAGCGCGAGGAGGTGCCTGCGGCAAGATCGTCTTTTTCACACATCATCACCGACAGCCCGCGCCCGGCGGCATCGCGCGCGATACCGGCACCGTTAATGCCACCGCCGATCACAAACAGATCCAACGTGTTGTCACTCATGCGTTACTCCTTAAAACTGTTTAATGCCTGCCAGGCGGCAGGAAGATCGCGGCGGATCTGCTGATACTGAGGGAACAGCTGCTGGTAGCGCTGCATCAGCGCAGGCAACGGCGCTTCGGCGTCGTCCAGCAGCGGGCGCACCCAGCGTTCAACGCACTGCGCCATGTCCGGATACGCGCCAATCGCCACCGCCGCCATCATGGCCGCACCCGCTGCGCCGGCTTCCTCGCGCTGGCTGATGCGCACCGGCGCGCCGATGCAGGCGGCAAGAATCTGCCTGAGCGGCTGCGATCGCACCGCACCGCCGGTAAGGCGAATTTCTCCCGGCAGCGTGGCGCCCATCGCCTGATAACAGTCGCGAGCTGCCATGCCGATGCCTTCAATCACGCCGCGCACCAGGTCGCCAAAGTTGTGCTGGTAGTTGAGGCCGGTGAAACTGGCGCGCGCGTCGGCGTTGACGAACGGTCCGCGTTCACCGGCCAGCGAAATGTAAGGATGGAACAGCAGGGTGCCCGGCTGCGCGTCGTTGAGCCAGCGATCGATCTGCTGCACCAGCCGCGCATGATCGGTTTCACAGCCAAAGCTGCTCAGCAGATCGCTGGCCACGTTCAGCAGCCAGTCGAGATTGAGCGTGGAAGCCATGTTGGTTTGCACCTGAGTGACATAACCTGGCCACGGCAGCGGGATCACGTAGCCGGTTTGCGCCGGGTTGAGCCATACCTCGTCAATAGTGACGCTGCGCAGATGCACGCCGGTTGAGCCGACAATCGAACAGGCGGTATTGGCTTCACCGGTGTGCACCCCGGCACCGAGCGCGGTCATCGCCATATCGACATAGCCGAGACACACCGGCGTGCCAGCCAGCAGGCCGGTTTGTCGGGCGGCGTCAACGGTCAGGCCATGGGTGATTTGCGTGCCGTCGATGATCTCCGGCAGCAGGTGGCGCCGGTGGTTAAGCCCCAGCGCGTCAATCACCGTATCGTCATAGCGCTGGTGGCGATAGTTGCCAAAGGTAAAGCTGGCTTCAGATGGGTCGGTGGCGCGCACACCGGTCAGATTGAGATAGAGCCAGTCCTTACAGTGCAATGCCACTTCGGCGCGCGCCAGCAGTTCGGGATAGTGCTGGTCCATGTGCGCCAGCTGCGCGCCCTGCTGGCAGGTGTTAAGACCGGTGCCGGTGGCCTGAAAGCGTGCGGCGGCCAGCGGCTGCTGATTAAGTTTTTCCACCGTGGCGGCGGCGCGGGCATCCAGCCAGATCCACGCATCGTCCACCGGCTGATTATCAGCACCGACCAGCCAGCTGCCGTCGCCCTGGGCGGTCACCGCCACGGCCACCACGCGCGCCGCCAGATTCTCCACCCGATCGCCGAGCTTGTGAATCGCACTGACCGCATCCTGCCAGGTTTGCGTCATTGACTGCTGGGCGGCACCGCCTGCGCTGCGGTAATAGCGATTGCGCGCCGACGCGCACGCCAGCTGGTTACCTTCCAGATCAAACGCCACCGCTTTAACCACCGAGGTGCCGGAATCCAGACCCAGAATGATATCGCCACTCTCCACATACACCTCCGTTCGCTGCTCCCGGTGCGGGAACCCCTGTTTGGTTTATCCGCAGCCTTGTTAATGAGCTGTGATGATTTTGCTAAATACTGTCTTACACCACTTCTCATGGAGATAACATATCTGATGTATTATTTTTCTCAAAAAAGAATAAATTTCACTCCGGATGGCGAGTTCGATCACAAAATCAGCGGGTGTTGCGGATGGGGCTGAACACTGTGAAAGGTTTTTAATGATTGTATTAAAGGGGTTTTTAAACGCATTGGGGGTGATTACAGGCAAATAAGCGATCCAGATCGCGCTGTGCGAAAAATTGCGCGCCACCTGTTGACAATTTAGTCACAACAGCACAATTCTCATCACACAAGTTATCACATTTATAACATTGCACGGCGATGAACATCGTCGCTGTGCATCCTGAGAGGTCACGTTATGTCCGAGGTCTCAATCTTAACGCAGCAACTGGCACGCAAACGTCGGCGGCGCTACACGCTCAGCGGTGTGGTGATCGTGGCGCTGGTGGCTGCCATGGCGCTGAATACCAAAGTGGTGCGCATCGGTTCGGCGGACGACGCGCGTCAGCAGGGCTTCTCCGCAGACAGCTACGGGCAGAAAACCTTTCCCGGCATCCAGCAGGATGTCGAAGCGCGCGCGGTGGATGCCGCCACGCTGGCGGCCGCACTGAACAGCGATCGGCAGCAGGCGGTGGCCAGATACGGTGTCGGCTCGCCGCTGCCGGTGCTGCCGGTCAAACTGCAGGGCGTGGTGCAGCCGGGGCAAATGGGTGTATTCCCGTTACAGGTCGCCGGTCTGCCAGCGGGCACGCAGCTGCGGTTGCAAACCGGCCCGGCGATCACCGGCACCGATTTGCGTGATGCCAGCGGCAAAATTCAGTTTGGTGATTTTACTAATCAGATCGAATACCAGAACGCCGGGGCGGCGATTAATCGCGCCATGAAAGTGGCGGTGCTGGAGAAACTGGACCGCGACGCGCTGCCGGGCAAAACCGTGCAGGTGGTCGGCGTGTTCCGTCTGCTCAGCCCGACCAACTGGCTGATTACGCCGGTGCGCGTGGAGGTGCAATGAAACCGTTCAACGTCAACCCGGCGCTGCTGAAAGGAGAAGTGATTCTGCAGGCGCGCAACGTCAGCAAAGTGTATGGCTCCACCCATGCGCTGAAAGGCGTCAATTTTGAAATCCGCCGCGGCGAAGTCACCACGCTGTTCGGTGAAAACGGCGCCGGTAAATCGACGCTGATGAAAATTCTTTCTGGCGTGATTACGCCAACATCCGGGGAAATTCTGTTAAACGGCGAAGCAAAGGTGTTCCGTTCGGCCACCGAGGCGCGCGACTGTGGTATCTCGATTATTCATCAGGAGCTGAATCTCGCGCCCAACATGAACGTGCGCGACAACATTTTTATGGGGCGCGAAATCATGCGGCCCGGCGGGGTGGATTACGCCGAAGAGGCGCGGCTGACCCGCCATCTGATGGCGGCGCTGGAGGAGGAGATTGATCCGCTGACGCCGGTGGAGAACCTGCGTCTCGGGCAGCAGCAGATTGTGGAAATCGCCCGCGCGCTGTCGGTGAATTCACAAATCCTGATCATGGATGAACCGACCTCGGCGCTCAGCGCGGCGGAAGTGGCGGTGCTGTTTCAGGTCATCCGCGATCTGACCAGTCAGGGCGTGGCAATTGTGTATATCTCACACCATCTGGAGGAAGCACTGGAGATCACCGATCGCGCAGTGGTGCTGCGTGACGGCGTAATGACTGCCTACGCCCGGCGCGACGAGATCGACCTCGAATGGATCGTGCGCAACATGGTGGGAGAGCACTTCGACCTCGGTTCACCGCCCGGCGGCTATGCCTTCGGTGGCGACGCGCTGACGGTGCAGGCGTTAACCGTGAAAAGCAAAACCGGTATCCGGCTGGTGGATCAGCTGTCGCTGACGGTGCAGGCCGGCGAGATTGTCTGCATTTATGGCCTGATGGGCGCGGGGCGCACCGAGCTGCTGGAGTGTCTCGCCGGACGGCTGAAGCAGAGCAGCGGGCACATCCTGCTGCAGGATACCGAGATCTCCGCGCTGTCGCTGTCGCAACGCATCAAAATGGGACTGGCGCTGGTGCCGGAGGATCGCCAGCGCGACGGGCTGGTGCAGACCATGACGGTGGGCGAAAACCTGTCGCTGGCCAGCATCAGCGAGTTTGTACGCGGGCTGGTGCTGTCAACGCGACGGGAGAAACAGCTGATTGGTGACAGCATTCGTAACGTGACGGTCAAGACTGCCGGCGGTGAGGCGGCCATCGGTTCCCTGTCCGGCGGCAATCAGCAAAAGGTGGTGATCGGCAAAATGCTCGCCACCCGACCCAAAGTGATTCTGCTGGATGAACCGAGCCGCGGCATCGATATCGGTGCCAAAGCCGAAGTGTTTCGTCTGCTGGCGGAGAACGCCAGCAAAGGGCTGGCGGTGGTTTACACCACCTCAGAAGTGGGCGAGTGCCTGAGTATCGCGCACCGCATCGTGGTGATGAGCAAAGGGCGCATCTCGGCCATCTTCGACGCCAGCGTGAGTAAAGAACGCATTATGGCCGCTTCGGGCGAGTCTCTGGTGGCATGACATGAAAAACGGAGCAAACGGTATGACTGACAGAACCCAAACGCTGGATAGCGCACCGCGGGTGGCGAAACCGGCCAGCGGCAAGCGCCTCAATCTGGCGCGGCTGCTGCTGGAAGGGCGTGCCTTTATCGCGCTGCTGGTGATTATCGCCACTTTCTCCCTGCTTTCGCCCAACTACTTTACCGGCGCGAACTTCCTCACCATGGCATCGCATGTGGCCATCTTCGGTTTGCCGGCGATCGGCATGCTGCTGGTGATCCTCAACGGCGGGATTGATTTGTCAGTCGGCTCGACGCTGGGACTGGCTGGGGTGATGGCCGGCTTTATGATGCAGGGCATCAACCTTGAAGCGCTCGGCGTGGTGCTCTATCTGCCGGTGTGGGCGGTGGCAATTCTGACGCTGGTGCTGGGCGCGCTGGTAGGGCTGGTCAACGGCGTGCTGATTGCGATTTTTCGCGTCCCGGCGTTTGTCGCCACGCTCGGCACCATGTATGTGGCGCGCGGTATCGCGCTGCTGATCACTAACGGTCTGACCTACAACAAACTCTCCGGCAGCGAAGCGCTGGGCAATACCGGCTTCGACTGGCTCGGCTTTAACCGCCTGTTCAACATCCCGGTCGGCGTGCTGGTGCTCGGCGCAGTGGCGCTGGCCTGCGGTTTCCTGCTGAGTCGCTCGGCGTTTGGCCGCTGGCTGTATGCTTCAGGCGGTAACGAGCGCGCCGCCGATCTTTCCGGCGTGCCGGTAAAACGCATCAAAATCAGCGTCTACGTGCTGTCGGGTATCTGTGCGGCGATGGCCGGGCTGGTGCTCTCTTCGCAGCTGACCTCCGCCGGTCCGACCGCGGGCACCACCTACGAGCTGACCGCCATTGCTGCGGTGGTGATTGGCGGTGCGGCGCTGACCGGAGGACGCGGTAACGTGCGCGGCACGCTGCTCGGCGCGTTCGTGATTGGCTTTCTCTCTGATGGCTTGGTGATTATCGGCGTTTCTGCCTACTGGCAGACGGTGTTCACTGGCGCCGTGATTGTGCTGGCGGTATTGCTCAACACCCTGCAATACGGCCGGCGCGGTCGCTAACCCTGTGCGCGCTGGCAGGCTGGCGCGCGAGTAACCGTAAAACAAACCTGTACCCTAATAATAACGGAGCACCTATGTTCACTAAACGTCTGTTTATCGCCGCCGCCGCGATGGCCATCTCCACCTTTGCCTTACCCAGCTGGGCCAACAACGGCCTGATGACCATCATCGTCAACGATCCCTCCAACCCATACTGGCTGACTGAGGGCCAGGTCGCGCAGAAGGCGGCGGAGAAGCTGGGCTACAGTGCCAAAGTCAGCGCGCACAAAGGGGATACCAACACCGAAAGCCAGCTGATTGATACGGCGATCACCAATAAATCGAAGGCGATCATTCTCGATCCGGCTAACGCCGACGGCTCGATTGGCTCGGTGAAGAAAGCGATTGCCGCCAATATTCCGGTGTTCGTGATCAATGCCGAACTGAACCAGAGCGGGCTGGCTAAAGCGCAGCTGGTGTCGAATAACGCGCAGGGCGCGGCAGTGGGCGCGATGGAGTGGGTGAAGCAGGTGGGTGACAGCGCCAGCTATGTCGAGCTGGTGGGACCGCCTTCGGATAACAACGCCGCCACGCGCGCCAACGGTTTCGATACCGTGCTGTCTCAGTACCCGACGCTGAAGAAAGTCGGCCAGGAAGTGGCGAACTGGGATCGCACCCAGGGCTTCAATAAAATGCAGTCACTGCTGCAGGCTAATCCGAACATCAAAGGGGTGATCAGTGGTAACGATGAGATGGCGCTGGGTGCTATCGCCGCCCTGAAGGAAGCCGGCAAACTCAGTCAGGTGAAAGTGGGTGGGTTTGACGGTTCACCGGATGCGGTCGACGCGGTTAAAGCCGGTACGCTGGCCTATACCGTGATGCAGCCGGTAGCACAGTTCGCACAGAAGGCGGTAGAGCAGGCGGACACCTTCCTCAAAACCGGCAAAACCGGTGTAGCACAGGAGAAGCAGCTGTTTGACTGTATCCTGATCACCAAAGACAACGCCGGTGATTTCGTTTCGCCGTTTGTCCTGAAGCAGTAAGTCAGATTACCGATGGCGGCATTTTGGCCGTCATCGGTTAGCTGCTGCGCGCCTGATTTGCAAAAGAAACGTTTACGCGCTGTAATCAAAGCCGAAACTGCATTTCCGCTTCACTTTCCGGACGAAACATGGCGCATAACCCGCAAGAGACCTCCGCTGGTCACTTCCTGAATGAAACCTTACCGGGCGACAGCCGTCAGGCGCGTCAGCTGGCACGACGCCAGCTCATAGCCGAAGCCGTGATGGCCGAAGGCGCGGTGCGTATCGAAGATATTACTGAGCGCTTCGGGATCAGCCTGATGACCGCCCATCGCGATATTGATGAGATGGTTGAGCGCGGGCTGCTGCATAAATCACGCGGCGTGGTCTCTGCCACACCAACCAGCCTGGTGGAATCCAGCGATCTCTACCGTGCCACGCGCCAGCTGGAAGAGAAACAGGCGATTGCCGAAGTGGCCGCTGGCTACCTTGAACCCGGCCAGGCGCTGTTTCTGGATGATTCCACCACCGTGCTGCAGATGGCGCGGCTGCTGCCGGCCAAAGCGCCGCTCACGGTGATCACCAATTCGCTGACGTTAATGAATGAATTACGCAACGGTCGCGATATCACTCTGATGGGGCTCGGCGGCCAGTTTCATCACTGGTGTAACGCCTTTATGGGGCGCATGACGCGAGACGAAATCGCCAGCCTGCGCGCCGATGTGTTTTTTGTCAGCATGTCGGCGATTATTGATGATGCGGTGTTTCACCAGTCGGCCGAGACGGTGGAGACCAAGCGTGCCATGTTCGAGGCGGCGCAGAAGCGCATCCTGATGATGGATAACACCAAGTTTGAGCGGCGCGCGCTGCATCGCTTTGCCCACCTGAGCGAGTTTGATGTGGTGATCGTCAATCAGGGCACGCCGGTGCCGGTGCTACGTCGCCTGCAGGAGCTGGGGGTGAATGTGGTGGTGGCACCGATGAAAACCGGGCAGGGACGCACAGAGGCGTAATGCCCGGTTTGCGCCTTAGCCAAGGCCGATGAAGAAGCCGGCGATGGTGGCGCTCATCAGATTGGAGAGCGTTGCGGCGATCAGCGCGCGCAGGCCCAGCCGCGCGATTTCCGGGGTGCGCTCCGGTGCGACGGCAGAAAAGGCGCCGACCACCACGCCAATCGAACCAAAGTTAGCAAAGCCGCACAGGGCGAACGAGACGATGGCGATGGTTTTGCCGTCGAGCGCGCCCGCCTGATGCAGATAAGGTGAAAAGCTGATGTAGGCGACAAACTCGTTCACCACCAGTTTCTGACCTATCAGACTGCCCGCCAGCGCCGCATCGTGCCACGCCACGCCCATCAGCCACGCCAGCGGGGCCAGCGCGAAGCCGAGTATTCCCTGCAGGCTGATGTCGCCGTGACCAAACCAGCCGCCGATGCCGCCGAGTATGCCGTTGAGCATCGCGATGATACCGACAAACGCCATCACCACCGTCGCCAGACCGGCGGCTATTTTCATCCCGGTAATCGCTCCGCTGGCGGCGGCTTCAATCAGGCTGCGTGCCGGCGTGTCGCTAAACGACAGGTTGGTAAAAGTCACCTGCGACGCTTCCGTTGCCGGACTGAGCAGCCGGGCGAACAGAATGCCGCCAGGAATGGCCATCAGCGAGGCGGCCAGCAGATATTCAATCGGTACCCCCAGCCCGGCATAGCCGAGCATAGTGGAACCGGCTATTGAAGCCATGCCGCTGCAGATGGCGGTGAACAGTTCGTTGCGATTGAGACGGTTGACGAAGGGTTTGACGATGGCCGGGATCTCATTCTGGCCGAGGAAAATGGTGGTGACCGCCACGAAGGATTCGATCTTACTGATATTGAGCGCGCGCTGAAAGATGCCGCCGAGCAGGCGAATGATGGCGCCCATCACGCCAATATAGTAGAGCACGCTAACCAGCGCGGTGATAAAGATGATGGCCGGCAGAACGTGAAAAGCAAACACAAAGCCGGCGCCGTTGAACACCTTGTCCATTTGCGGTCCGGCCAGCGCGCCAAATAGAAACGCGCTGCCCGCATCACTGTAAGCCAGCGCCTGATGCACGCCGCTGGCGACTTTTTCCGCCAGCCATTTGCCCGGCGGCAAATAAAGGATCGCGCCGCCGAGGGCAATCTGAATCAGTAACGCGGCACCGGTGGTGCGCAGACTGATGTGCTTTTTATTTACTGACAGCAGAAACGCGATCGCCAGTAATACCACCATACCCAGAACACTTCTCATTATATCCATCATGATATTTCCTGATATCAGCCTGGTGAGGTTGCATAGCGGTATGGGCGACCACTTTCTGCCCATATTGTGGGGTTAAATGATTAGCGGTACCTGCGCACGCAGTCTTCGACTAAATCCCAGAACCATGCGGTATCCAGCGTGATGCCCACTTTGGTGTTTGCCGGTTTCCCCAGCACGCCCAGCGCATCACACACCGTGCGGCCATAGCAGGGACCGCTGTTAACATCGATTTCGACAAACATCGGCTGAACGTTGAAGGCATCCGGATTAATCAGATAGGCGACACAGGTGGCGTCATGCACCGGGCCGCCCGCCAGACCGTAATTATCGTGCTGGGTTTTCAGCGTAAAATTCATCATGTCGCTGAACAGCTTTCCGGCCGGGCCGCCGGCCTTTTCCATGCGGGTAATGATGTCCGGCGTGCACACCGTCTGGTGCGTTAAGTCGAGCCCCATCATCACCAGCGGGGCGCCGGCGGTAAATACCACGCGCGCGGCTTCCGGGTCGGCAAAAATATTAAACTCCGCCGACGGGGTAAAATTACCGGTGCCGTAAGCGCCGCCCATCAGCACAATTTCACGGATTTTAGGAATGATTTTCGGCTGCATGCGCATCGCTACTGCAATATTAGTGAGCGGGCCGACCGGCACCAGCGTGATATCCCCGTCGCTGTTCATCAGCGTATCGATAATAAAGTTCACCGCGTGCTTTGTTTCCGCCTTACGCGTCAGCGGGCCGAACACCGGGCCGTCAAGACCGGTTTCGCCGTGAATATTATCGGCGACGATCTGCTGGCGCATAATCGGCTGCGGCATGCCGGCATAAACTGGCGTGTCAATATTCAGCATCTGGCAAACGTTCAGGCCGTTGACCAGCGTTTTGTCCAGAATTTGATTGCCCGCCACGATACTGATACCGAGCAGTTCAATCGAAGGATGTTTCGCGGCCAGCATGATGGCGATGGCATCATCATGACCGGGATCACAGTCCAGAATAATTTTACGTGCTGTCATGGTTTACTTCTCAGCTTCTTTATTTATCACCTTAATTTCATTGCAGAAATTTTCCGGTGCGGTAGGGTAGAGGCCTTCACCTTAGCAGCGGCGTGACACGCCAGAGTATGAGAAATCTCATAGTGGACATCGAATGATGAAAGAAATAAATAATGACGCGCTGAAGCAGCAGTTAATAATGGCGTCCGGCTATTGCGATAAATTTTCAGCCGATGTGATCCCGCACACACATTTATTTCATATTCTTGCCGGGGACTATATTGTGCGCGAGGGGGCTCTGCCGGCGTATATGTTTTATCTGGCGCGCGGTCGCACCAAACTGTATGTCACGCTGGCCAATGGCCGTATTTCGCTGGTGGATTTCTTTAATGCGCCCTGTTTTATTGGCGAGATTGAAGTGCTGGATGAAACGCATGCTTCACGCGCGGTGCAGGCAATTGAAGCCTGCTGGTGCCTGGCGCTGCCGGTGAAAACCTGCCGCACGCTGTTGTTAAATGATGCGCAGTTCCTGCGCCACGCCTGTCTCGGCCTGGTGAAAAAGAATTTCCGCAATATTGTCACCTCAACGCGCAATCAGGCGTTTCCGCTGGTTAACCGGCTGGCGGCCTTTATCCTGCTGACTCAGCATGACGGTGTGTATAAAGAGAAGCATACGCAGGTAGCGGAGTACCTTGGCGTGACCTATCGCCACCTGCTGTATGTGTTTGCGCAGTTCAGCGCAGAAGGGGTGCTGCGTAAGCAGCAGGGGGGTTATGCGATCGGTAACCGCGCGGCGCTGACGGCCTTAGCCGAAGAGATGGAGCCCGGCGCAGCGCTGCCGGGTCACTGAGTTTATGCGCCCTGGCGGGTGGCCGCCAGCACGATCTCCCGCACGCAGACCGACTGCGGCTGCGAATAGGCGTAATCGATGGCGCTGGCCACGTCGTCTGCGCTGAGCACCTTGCCGCCCATTTCGTCTTTCCAAGCGTGATAACCGTCCTTGATTGCTTCGCTGGTGGTGTGACTCAACAGCTCGGTTTCAACTGCGCCCGGCGCGATAACGATCACGCGTACATTGTGCGGCGACAGCTCTTCGCGCAGGTTCTCTGACATGCCATGCACAGCGAATTTAGTGCCAACATACACTGCGTGATTAGGAAACGTCTTCCGTCCGGCCACTGAGCTGATATTAATGATCGTGCCCCCTTTACGGTCAATCATGCCTGCGGTGACCGCCTGCACGCCATTGAGCAGGCCTTTCACGTTGACGTCGAACATCTTATCCCATTCGCCGGCATCCTGTTGTTCAATCGCGCCGAGCAGCATCACGCCCGCATTGTTAATCAGCGCATCGACCGGGCCAAACTGCTGCTCAGCATCCTGCACTGCGGTGGTAAATGCGTGGCGATCGGTCACATCAACCGCGCGGCACAGGGCGTTGGGCAGGTTCAGTGCCGTCATACGATCGATACGGCGAGCCAGCAGCAGCAGGGCATGTCCACGCGCCGAAAGCAGTCTCGCCGTGGCAAGACCGATACCGGAGCTGGCGCCGGTGATGACGATTAAGGGTTTAACATTCTGCGTCATAATGACTTCCTCATAGATAAAATTAATGGCGAAGCTGAGGCGTGCACTTTAAATCGCGCGGCAATTGGTGAAAAATGGTTTATTTCTTTCGCCGATATAATCATTTTCTATGGATAAGCGACAGCTAAAAGCTTTTATCTGCGTGTTTGAGGAGCGCAACATCACGCGCGCCGCACAGTTACTCAATCTGACGCAGCCCGCGCTCTCGGCCACGATCAAACTGCTGGAAGAGGAGCTGGCCACCACGCTTTTTATCCGCAGGCCGCGCGGCGTGGAGGTCACGGAGGACGCTCGCGTCCTTTATCCGCAGGCGCGCAAGATGCTCAGCGATATGCAGGCGCTGGTGACACGCTTTCGGCAGCCGTCGGATTGTCTGCCGTTGAAGATTGGCGTTGAAGGGGATGTCGCCCCCGCCCAGCTGGCGCAACTGCTGACGGCCATCCGGCAACATTTTCCCACGGTGCTGCTTAACGTCGAGCCCGGTTGCGTGGGCGATATCCGGCTGGCGTGTGAAAGCCTGCGCTGCGAAGACGAGCTGTTTATGCCGCTGTTTGAAGAGCACTACGTGCTGGCGTATCCCGCCAGTCATGCGCTAAATCAGCTGGAAACGCTGACCCATGATCAGTTGCATCCGCTGTCGTGGGTGATGGTGCCGACTGATGAGTCACATCAGCGGCTGCTGCCGTTTTACGGTGCGGGTGCGGCAGCGGCCAACGCCGGCAGCTACGCGCTGGCGCTGGATCTGGCGGAAGCCGGCTTTGGCGTCACCATTGCGCCGGCGCCGCTGGTTGCCGCGCGGCATCGCCTGGCCTGGCGCGCTTTACCCGGTCAGCCGCTGATGCGGCGTGTCGGCATTTGCTATGCGGTTCAGGCGCAGGCCAATCCGGCGGTAGAACGGCTGCTGGCGCACTTCAGCCACGGCGCGCCTTTGCGTACTTCGTGATAGATCCGGTACGCTGCCGGGCGCACCGGTTCAAAGCAGATTAGCGCGGGTTCATCATGTCAAATATGGCGTCAAAATTGCCGTCGCGTTCGGCCCAGCGCCGCGTATAGTCGCGCTCCAGCAGCAGTTCGCCGCGCGCGACCGGACCATTTTCCAGCATCTGCAGAATCTGCGCGATATAGTCTTCCAGCGGCATGGCACGGGGATCGCTGAGCTGGTGATCACCGGTCAGCGCCGTCTGTAGATATGGCGGCAGCATTTCCAGCACCTCAACCGGGGTATTACGCAGCTGATGACGCAGCGAAACCAGCCAGGAATGCAGAAAGGCTTTGCTGGCGCAGTAGGTGGGAAAACTGGCCAGCGGCATGAAGGCCAGCGCGGAACTGGTTGCCATCAGCGTGGCCTGCGGCTGACGGCGCAGCAGCGGCAAAAACGCGGCGGTGACGCGAATCACACCGAGGATGTTGGTCATCACGATTTGCTCAGCAATATCACTGGTCCATTCGTCTGTCGTCACCGTTTCCGGCTGCGAGATACCGGCGTTGGCGATCAGCACGTTGATATGCGGGAACTGCGCGTGAATCGCCGCAGAACAGCGGGCGAGGGCGGTGGTGTCATTAACGTCCAGAGCAAAGCCGGTAATGGCCGGGCGCTGGGCGGTGATCTCATCGAGCAGCGCCTGACGTCTGCCGGTGATAATGACGCGGTTACCGCGATCGTGAAAAACCTCGGCCATGCGGCGGCCAATACCGCTGGTTGCGCCGGTGATGAGCAGGGTGTTGTTGGTCAGTTTCATAGTGTGCCTTGTCAGTCAGAGAATGAAAGGCCACGTGCAGTGATGCACTGCTAGCGATCCCGTGAAACAGGATGCGTAGAAAGCGTGAACGATGCCGTGGCGCTGTTCCGGTTTTCCTCTGCGCAGAGGCCCATTCCGGTTCAGGGCGCGTTGGATGACGGTAACGCCTACGGCAAGTCAGAAGTGAGATGCGCGCTTACTATATAGCGAGCCGGGGAGGGATGTCTATCCTGTCGTCCTGTTCCTGCAGACTGTGGCGTTTCGTTTTCTGACCATGATCAGTTATGCTGATTTGTATTAAAAATCATAAAGGAATTATAAAGTGCGCACCCGCGATTCGGCTCGTTTGCTTATTATAAATCCCCTTAATCAGGTTTTATTATTCTGGTTTAAGCATAAAAATAATGCCCTGTCAGGCAGAGAATACTGGGCCACACCCGGTGGAGGCGTTGAACCGGGAGAGACTTTTGAACAGGCAGCTATCAGAGAGCTCAGAGAAGAAACAGGCTTTTATGTCGATGATGTGGGTCAGCCGTTAACTGAGCGCATTTTTGAAATGACGCTTCCCAGCGGTGAGGTGGTTTTGGCAAATGAACGATTTTATTTAATTAAAGTTGGAGATGAAGATATCTGTACCAGTGGTTGGACTGAAAATGAAAAGTCAGTCATTGATAGTTATCACTGGTGGGATCTTACTGAGCTGCGAAACACTCGCGACGTCGTTTATCCAATAAATATTGCTGATCTCTGCACATTGCCGGATTAATTACGCGACGTGTCATAGCGTTGAGCGTATGAATCTATCATTGCCGCTTTCAAATGGAATCTTATTGCAGGTGATCAGAGTATGTTCAGTGGAGCCGACACATGCTCAGGAAAGCAAAGTTTGAAGCATGAACTCACGGAAATGCTTGCAGAATTTATACAGGTATCTGAGGATTTTCAGCAGGTAGCCTAAAGCGGCCTGGTCAGCTTAGCTCACAGCGATCAGGTCAGCTTTGCCCCTGTGATTAAATGGCGCATAATGTATATTATGTTAAATAAGATATCTAATCGCGTATTTCAATCCTTCAGTTTCGCCCTTCACGCCTCTTACCAGGCTCACAACTCATTCACCACGGCGACACTATGTGAAAACGTATCCCACCGGTCCGTTTGATGGACACCACGGCGTTATCCTGGTGCGCATCAATGCGCACCCTACAACTGACTGCACGGTTAGCTTCTTCGCCCTCGGTGCTTTAAACATCTGCTCATCCACAATGACAACGAATCTTGCGACACTACGACGTTATCCTGGTGCGCATCAATGCGCACCCTACAGCTGACTGCCCGGTCAGCTTCGCGCTTCGTCGCTTTAATCATGGCTTTAGCTCATCCAGCATGACAACGCTACGCGAAAACTTCCCGGTTATCCCTCAGCGCTTTTGTCAGATTTCACGTAGCGCGATCGGTCTGTTTGCTGAATATCGCGATGTCATCCAGGTGCGCATCAATGCGCACCCTGCAATGCCACTCCGCACTGCACAATCGCAGGGGCGCCATTCATGGCGACCGAACCCGGCGCCGTCAGCGGATTGCCAGCCTCATTTATCTTTAAAATAATCTTCCGGCATTTGTCCCGGCGGCATGTTGATTACGGCATCATTATCCGGACCTTCATTCTTCATGTAGGTCACTTTGGCAAACTCAGGAATCACTACGTACGGATACGCTGGCCCTTCATCACGGAAACGATGCATATCTTCGATGAATTCATTCTGATAGCAGATGGTTTTTTCCGGATGCTGTCCTTCGCCGGCAATCCACTGCGGGAAAAAGATGGTGCCGTGAATCACCTTGCGGTTGATATCAAACAGCAGACTGACGCAGGTGCCGGTCGGCTCGTGCCAGTCGACTTTATAAATGCCCGGCGCGAACTGCACCGCATTCATACTTTGGTTGGTCACCCAACGGCCACCAACCAATCCCTGATGGATACGATAATCACAGGTTGTTGCGTTGCGCGCGTACCACTCATATTTCCAGCCATTATCATAGGTATAAACAAAATGCGTCCCGACAAACGCAGACAAATCTTTGGAAAATTCATCCGTTATCATGGTGTTATCCATTGTTTTACCTCATCAGCAGTTTGTTGAAGCAGGAATAGTAAGTTATAGCGCCTGTGTGAAAACCAGACGGCAAATTAACAAAAAAATCCGCATCCTGAGCGTGCAGCCGGCTTGACAGCGCCCGTCCCCCTGCTCTTTTATCTCCTCTGCACGTCGGGCCAACTGTCGCTGTTACATTCTGAAGGCGTCATCGGGTCGTTTTCCTGCTAAATCTCGCTGCAATCTTTGCAACAGCGAGGTCAAACGTTCGGCGATGTAATCGGTAAATTCTGCCCGTCCCAGCGTTCTGGCAAATACCTGCTGGGGTATGAAACGGCGCATCTCGTTGTAAAAACGTCCGTCTTTGACGATGTTTTCGATACCAGCCAGCCGCTGTTTTAATAACTTTTCATAGTCAGGAATCCGGTAATCCTCGATTTTTTGCCGAATCCACCCCACATCATACGCAGCGCCTTGCTGCATCAGCCAGGGTAAATCCCAGACATCGCGGTAACGAAGATATTTGGTGGTCGCAACCAGGGAAATAAGCTTATCACTCATGATTTCGTCGAGACTTTCACACATCACCAGCGTATCGCTGTAGCCATCCGGCAACACCGGATAATTGCGGCTCAGCGGCAACGGTTTGCGACTGTAAGCGGGAATATTAGCAACTTCGACCTTGATGCGTTGCTTAGGCATATCGCGTTTTTCGGGTGCCGTCGTCACGGAGACCTGCCATTTATCGACTCTGATCTCTTCATAGCCCGGCTGGCGGCGAAGTTCTGCCGGCTCTTTGACCGTAACTTCTAAACCGTAACGCGTGCCGAGATAGTCTTCGATACAGACCTTCATGTTTTTTAAATCTGCACCGGAAAAGTTGATGCCGCCGGCGAAATCCAGATCCTCGCTAAACCGATTGCCGTCATAACATAGCCGCAAAGAGGTACCGCCCTGGAACGTCAGATTTTGCAGCAGACCCGCTTTATCCAGACAGTAAAGGATGTCGTAGTGTAAAAGCTCTTTTTCCACTACGTTACGCATACCCTCGAGTTGCGCTGAAGCCATGGCCTTAGCGACCAGTTCAGTGAAACTGACTTTCTGATTCATCGTTCGTTTCCGCCTCATCAATCAGATGCGTATTACGTCCCACCCGACGTAAATCGCGCAGTGCGGCTTTTTTGGTTGCCAGGCGCAAAGGTGACTCGCCCAAAATGGTGTCCTGCAAAATTTGTTCAGGCGATCGTTTGGTATGCGTGAATTCGATCACGCCATAAGGCGTAATGTGTTCTTCAGAACGGCCCGTGGTCATAACGGTAAGACGCCCCATCGGGATTTGTGAAATTACACCGTAAGCCGATAACGCCGATTCCAGGCTCAGGTAACTGTATTCTCCTCTGCGCAACGTCTGGACGATTCTTTCCAGCGTGTAAGCGTCTTTACTTCTCGCATAGGCGTAAACATAGACGCCACGGCTGGCGCGCTGCAGGATGCCGTCCTTCACCAGACGGTTCAGGCCAGCATTGAAAGCCTTGTCACTGTCGTCATAAAAGACTTTGGCTAAATCACGAACAGCAAAGACATAGCGCCCCTGCCTGTCAAACGCGTTAAGCCGCTCGATTGCCGTCATTTTGTTCATATAAGTCTACGGGAAAACCACATTTATAGAGTATTCATGTGTACATGATTTGCCCTGCACTTTCAAGTGCACATGAATACCAGCAAAAAGTAGTATTCATGTGCACTTACTTCACCTGCTTCAAATCGGACAACTCTCCGTGCGTGTTACCAAAATCGCATGCCGGTTAAATGCAGGGTTCTGGCGATGCCACCGACAGCGATCAGCGCCAGCACAATGCCCAACCCCGCCATCGCTTCAAATCCAAGGTGTCTGAACAGCAGATAACCGACAACGCAGCCGGAAAGAAATGAGAAAATCGTGACCAGATGAGTAAAAAGCACAGTTCGGTGGCCATCGCGATCGGCGGCCTCGCTTTGACTGAACGATGCGCGCAGCCAGGAGCCTAACGCGATGCCGGCGTCGGTCAGTGTGCCGGTCACGTGCGTGGAGCGAACGCGACCGGAAGAAAGCTGGGTTGAGGTTGAGTTATGGATGCCCATCAGCAGACTCAGCGTAACCAATATTTCGCCGTTGTTTCGTTCGGAATACCACAGGATTTCTACCAGGGAGGTCAGCAGCAGGAAAATACCCTCTGCCAGCAGCACCAGACAGTAAATGGTGCGCAGATTCCGCTTCAGGCCGTAAGCTACCGTTAAACGCGCCAGCATGGCACCACAGACAAAAGCAAAAATCAGCACGGCCAGAAACAGCAGATCGTGCAGGTCAGAACCATTTACCTCTGCCGAAATTTGCGAGGTATTGCCGGTCATATGGGAAGGGAAAAAACCAAATGCGCCAAACGCCATGGCGTTAAGGATACCGGCCGTGGTGGCCAGCGTTAACGCCAGCAGGCGGTCTTCGCTGTGAGAGCGGATTTTCTTCTTGCGCAACAGCATAATCTATTCAGCACTCCTTTGAGAGATTCTCGGGTTGGTCGGGTCTCATCCTTATCAAGCATAGCGGCTATGCTCCGACTCACGGCTAATCCTCTGCTTTTATTACTTTTAAATCCTCCGCTGCCACATCGTGTCGCTGTCATTTTTTTGTCATTTCCACGTCAGCGGAATGTTGGTCCCCGGCGCTTACAGTGGTGCATGAACCCCGATTAATTATGAGGATCGATCATGACATTACGCAAAATCACGGCGCTGACGGCGCTGGTAATCTCAGCCCTGAGTGCCGGACTGGCGCACGCCGATAGCGCTGCCGCGCCGCAGGAAGTAAAAAATATTGTGCTGGTCCATGGCCTGTACGCTGATGGCTCCAGCTGGGGCAAAGTCATCCCACTGTTGCAGGCGAAAGGTCTGCACGTCACCGCGGTACAAAACCCAACGACGTCGCTGAATGATGACGTGGCGGCGGTGAAACGCGCGCTGGCACAGCAGGATGGACCGGTGATTCTGGTTGCGCACTCCTACGGCGGCATGGTTATCAGTCAGGCGGGCGATGAACCTGAAGTGAAGGGGTTGGTATATATCGCGGCGCGCGCGCCGGAGGCCGGTGAAGATTATCCGGCGCTCACCAAAAAGTTCCCTGCGGCACCGGTTGCCGCTGGCCTGAAGTGGCGTGACGATGGCTTTGGCGCGCTCAGTGAACAGGCGTTTATCCATGACTTTGCCGGCGATCTGCCAGAAAGCGAAGCGCGGGCTTATTACGCCGTTCAGCAGCCGATGGGTAAAGCCATTACCCAGGCGAAAACCAGCGTGGCGGCCTGGCATAGCAAACCGAGCTGGTATGCGGTGTCGACGGAGGATCACACTATCAATCCGGATCTGCAGCGCTTTATGGCGAAACGCATGCATGCGCAGACCATCGAACTCAAGGCCAGCCATGTGTCGCTGATTTCCCAGCCGCAGGCGGTGGCAAATCTGATTATGAAAGCCGCGCACGTACCGGGGTATTGAGCGCACCCTTACCGGGTGCATGTTTGATAGCGGCGCAATTTATTGCGTGATAAATCGCGCCGCCAGAAAGGGTGCGCGCCCTGCCTTATGAATGCGCTGGGGCACTCTTCATATCCAGTTCATAAACCACACAGGGCTGGTCGTAATGCTGCTCGATACCGCGATAGCGCATACCCAGCCGCTGCATCACCCGATGGGATGCAAGGTTTTCCGGATGTGCCACCGCCACCAGATAATCCACGCCAATCTGCCCGGTAGCAAACTGCACAATCGCCGTGGCGGCTTCGGTGGCATACCCTTTCCCCTGACTGCTGCGCAACAGTCGCCAGCCAATTTCCAGCGGCGCCTGTTCCTGATGGGCCAGATGCTGCAGACAAGCCGCTCCGACGATGTCATCGCTGCTCTTCTCGCGCAGCGCCCACCAGGAAAAACCATAGCGCTGCCAGCGTTGCTGCACGCGCTCAATGGTCGCCAGCGTCTCGTCCTCGCTCTTCACCTGTCCCTCATTGATATAACGCATGATTTCCGGGTCATCATCCATCGCGCGCAAGCCGGTGAGGTGGCTTAGCGCAAAGGGTTCCAGTCGTAAGCGTTCTGTTTCAATCACTGCCTGCATGATTCCCTCCCCGGGTTGTCCTGATCGCCACAGTTAGTGGGTCTGTAGTTAGCGCATCATCGCCTTTGTGCGCGTCCGTTACTGGACAATCTCCTGACATTAACGGACAACATTGCCAGCGTCATCACAATTTCCAATGACCGGTCAGCTTGTAACCTCATCAACCTCGTGACAATATCGCTACATGTATATACATGTATGTTTCGTGACATTTACCACTGACTAACAAGAAAAATCAATGACTAACCACCTTTAGCCGTTCCAGCGAGGAAACTATGTCCGCTCAGATACCTGCCGCAGATTATTCAGGTGCAGAGAAACAGCGCCTGTCAGAAACACGTTCCATTGATTACATCCCGCTCAGCGAGCGTCACGGGCATCCGTTTAGCCAGTTCACGTTGTGGTTTGGCGGCAATTTGCAGATCACCGCCATTGTTACCGGTGCGCTGGCGGTGGTGCTGGGCGGCGATGTGGTGTGGTCGATTGTCGGTTTACTGGTGGGACAGATCGTCGGCGCGGCCATCATGTCGCTGCACGCGATTCAGGGCCCGCGCCTTGGCCTGCCGCAGATGATCACCAGCCGTATGCAGTTTGGCGTGTTTGGCGCGGTGATCCCGCTGGTGCTGGTGTGCATTATGTATGTGGGCTTCTCGGCCAGCGGCACGGTACTGGCCGGCCAGGCGCTGGCGAAGCTGGTCAACGTCAGCAATGCAGCCGGCATGATCATCTTCAGCGCCATCATCATCGTGATTGCGGTGCTCGGCTATCGGGTGATTCATAAACTCGGCAAAGTGGCCAGCGTCATCGGCGTGCTGGCGTTTGTTTACCTGTTCATCACCCTACTCTCCAGCCACGATTTAGCGGCCGTCTGGCAAAATCAGCACTTCAGCGTTGCCAGTTTTCTGCTGGCGGTATCGCTCTCCTCGTCATGGCAGATTGCGTTTTGCCCTTATGTGTCGGACTACTCGCGCTATCTGCCGGTGGATGTCTCCGCGAAAAAGCTGTTCAGTTCGGTGTTTTTTGGCACCGTGCTGGGCACGCAGGCATCCATGACGCTGGGCGTCATTGTGGCTGCAATTGCGGGTAAAGCGTTCTCCGGTAATGAAGTGGGCTACATCGTCGGGCTGGGCAGCAGCGCCACCATGGCGATGGTTATCTACTTCGCCATCTGCTTTGGCAAAATCACCTTCACTACGCTCAATGCCTACGGCAGCTTTATGTCGCTGACCACCATTGTCTCCGGTTTTCGCCAGCAAACCGCGATCAGCCGTGGCGGACGTATCCTGTTTGTGGTGCTGATGGTGACGCTCTCCTGCATCATTGCGCTGCTCAGCGAACCGGCGTTTCTCAAATCATTTACCCACTTCCTGCTGTTCCTGCTGGCCTTTTTTGTGCCGTGGAGCGCCATCAGCCTGACGGATTTTTATCTGATTACCAAAGGGAAAGTCGATGTGCCCGCGCTGTCGCAACCGGATGGCCGCTATGGTCGCTGGAACTGGGCCGGCATTATCATTTACTTCCTCGGGGTGCTGGTACAGCTGCCGTTCATTGATAACCCGCTGCATCATGGTTCCCTGACGTGGATTTTTGCCGGCAACGATGTGTCATGGATCATCGGCTGGTTTGTTACCGCATTGCTGTGGCTGGCCGCACGTCGCTTTGATCGCCGCGGGAAACTGGCCGACTCTGTTTACCCTCAGTGACGTTGTCACATATTAGTGCTGCGGCGCGTGTTTTCGCGCCGCCCTCATCGGCAATATCCTGATAATGCCGTAAACGCTGCGGCACGCTACACTGCTGATCGCCCTTTCGAGAATGCAGGAGTCATGGATGCCAGCCTCAGCGCTTTCACTGTTCACCCCGGCCACGCAACAGTGGTTTCGCCGCACTTTCCCGGCGGCGACCCCCGTACAACAGGAAGCCTGGCGCGCCATCGCCAGCGGACAACACTGCCTGGTGATTGCCCCGACCGGCTCCGGCAAAACGCTGGCGGCATTTCTGCATGCGATCGACGCGCTGTTTCGCGAACGCAGCCGGGACGAACCCGTAGCGCGCAGTCATAAGACGCGCATTCTGTATATTTCACCGGTTAAAGCGCTTGCGGCTGACGTGCAGCGTAACCTGGCGCTACCGCTGGCGGGTGTTGCCGCTCAGCGCGCGGAATTGGGTGAGGCGGAAATCACGCTGGAGGTCGGCATGCGCTCCGGCGACACGCTCAGCGCCGAACGGGCAAAGCTGCAGCGCCGGCCGCCGGACATCCTGATTACTACCCCGGAATCACTTTTCCTGCTGCTGACGTCAAAAGCCCGCGAAACGCTGCGCGGCATCTCAACCGTGATTATTGACGAAGTGCACGCGGTGGCCGGAAGTAAACGCGGCGCCCATCTGGCGCTCAGCCTGGAACGTCTCGATGTATTGCTGGCGCAGCCTGCTCAGCGCATTGGCCTGTCGGCCACTGTGCGACCGCCAGAAGCGGTGGCGGCTTTCCTCGGTGGCGCAGGTATTGCGCGCATCGTCAACCCGCCGGCGCAGCGGCCGCTACAGCTGACAATTACCGTGCCGGTAGAGGACATGACGGACATCCAGCAGCGTCCCGATGCGCGCGCCGCGCAGGAGAGCAGCCTCGCCGCCGGTTCCATCTGGCCGCATATTGAAGCCGGCATTCTGGATGAGGTATTGCGCCATCGCGCGACTCTGGTGTTTACCAATTCGCGTGGGCTGGCGGAGAAACTCACCGCACGGCTCAACGAACTGTATGCGCGACGCGCCGCGCCGGAACTGGGCGTAACAGAGCCCGCCCTCGCCTATGGCTCTTTTAGCGGTGGAACCGAAAAACGCGCCACGCCTGCTGAAGCGTATATTGCCCGTTCGCATCATGGCTCGGTGTCGAAAGAGCAGCGGCTGGAGATTGAGAACGCCCTGAAAGCCGGCGAACTGCGCTGCGTGGTGGCGACATCCAGTCTTGAACTGGGAATTGACATGGGTGATATCGATCTGGTGATTCAGGTCGGGGCACCGCCTTCGGTGGCCAGCGCGCTACAGCGTATTGGCCGGGCCGGTCACCAGGTCGGCGGTACGCCGAAAGGCATTATCTGGCCGCGCACGCGCCGCGATCTGGTTGATGCGGCCGTGACGGTGGACGCGATGCTGGCAGGCGAACTGGATGCTATCGCTTTGCCACACAATCCGCTCGATATTCTCGCTCAGCATACGGTGGCGGCGGCGGCCATGGACACCCTGTCAGTCGAGGCATGGTATCAACAGGTGCGCCGTGCCGATCCGTTCAAAACGTTACCGCGTAACGCCTTCGATGCGGTGCTGGATATGCTGTCTGGCCGCTACCCTTCGGACGAGTTTGCTAACCTGCGCCCGCGCATCATCTGGGATCGACAACAGCAAACCTTAAGCGGTCGCCCGGGCGCGCAGCATCTGGCCGTCACCAGCGGTGGCATCATTCCGGATCGTGGCATGTTCAGCGTGATGCTGCCGGAAGGCGAAGAACAGTCTGGTGCGCGCCGGGTCGGCGAACTGGATGAGGAGATGGTGTATGAGTCGCGGATTAACGACATCATCACGCTTGGCGCCACCTCGTGGCGCATCCAGCAAATTACGCACGATCAGGTGGTAGTGGTGCCGGCACCCGGTCGCTCGGCGCGCCTGCCCTTCTGGCACGGCGACAGTCTCGGGCGTTCGGCGACACTCGGCGAAGCCATTGGCCGCTATTTGCGACATGCCGCCAGCGGGGTGTTGCCCGGCAGCGACAACCTTGACGCCAATGCCCGACACAACATTCGTGCGCTCATCGACGAACAGATTGCCGCCACAGGCCTGGTGCCTGACGATCGCAATTTGCTGATTGAGCGCTGTCGCGATGAAACCGGCGACTGGCGCGTGATTTTGCATTCCCCTTATGGTCAGCGCGTGCATGCGCCATGGGTGCTGGCCATCGCTGAGCGGATTGGCCGCCAGATGGGCCTCGATCCGGCCGTGGTCGCCAGCGATGATGGGATTGTCGCGCGCTTCCCTGACAGCGAAGGCCGGGTGCCAGGCGCTGAACTGTTTTTGTTTGCGCCGGACGAACTCCAGCGACAGGTGACGGCTGCGGTGGGACATTCTGCGCTGTTTGCCGCCCGCTTCCGCGAATGCGCCGCGCGCGCCCTGCTGCTGCCGCGCCGCAATCCCGGTAAACGTTCTCCGCTGTGGCAGCAGCGGCTGCGCGCCGGGCAGCTGCTGGAGGTGGCGCGGCAGTTCGACGATTTCCCGATTTTGATCGAAACCGCGCGTGAATGTCTGCAGGACGTGTATGACCTGCCGGCGCTGCATCAGCTGATGGCGCGGATACAACAGGGCGAGGTTAAGCTGACTGAAGTTACTACCGATACGCCCTCGCCGTTTGCTGCGCCGCTGCTGTTTGGCTATGTCGCCGAATTCATGTATGCCAGCGATGCGCCGCAGGCGGAGCGGCGCGCCTCAATGCTGGCGCTCGACAGCGCGCTGCTGAGCGATCTGCTGGGCCAGGTTGAGATGCACGAGCTGCTGGCACCCGAGGTGGTGGCACGCGTTGAGCAGGAGCTTCAGCGCACCGTCCCCGATTATCAGGCCAGCACTCAGGAAGCTGTGGTTGATCTGCTGCGCGAGCTGGGGCCGCTCACTGTGCCGGAAATCACGGTGCGCTACAACGGCGAGGCGGCGCTGATGCCGCTGCTAACCGCGCTGCAACAGGCGCAACGCATCATTCAGGTTACGATTGCGGCAGAGGCGCGCTGGGCTGTCGCCGAAGATGGCGTGCGGCTGCGCGACGCACTGGGCACGGCGCTGCCAGCTGATCTGCCCGCCGGGCTGCTCGCGCCGGTGGCCCGTCCGCTGCATGACTTACTTAATCGCTATCTGCGCACTCACGCTGTCGCCACCAGTCTGCAAATCGCCGCCCGCTTTGGTCTGGGCCGCGCCGTGGTCGACGACACGCTGGAAGAGCTGCGTCAGCAGCAACGCGTACTGAAAGGCGACTTCCTCTCGCCTGCGGTCGATGCGTCAACGCAGTGGGTAGCGGAAAGCGTATTTCGTCGTTTGCGCGTGCGATCGCTGCAGGCGGCGCGTGAGGCCACCCGACCGGTCGAAGCGCCGGCGTACGTGGCTTTTCTGCTTGAGCGTCAGGGATTACTGAGCGACGTCGCAGCATCCGCGGCACAGGGCGCCTTTGCCGGTATCAACGGCGTGGTGCGGGTGATTGAACAACTGGCTGGCGTTGCGCTGCCGGTTTCGCTGTGGGAAAGCCAGATTTTGCCGGTGCGGGTGCGTGACTATCAGCCTGCGATGCTGGATGAGCTGCTCTCTTCCGGTGAAGTCATCTGGAGTGGCCAGCGAGCACCTGGCGCGCAGGACGGTCTGGTCTCACTGCACCTGAGCGAGTTTGCCAGTGAAACGTTACCGGTGCCTGATGAAGGTAATAATGTGACATTGTCACCTTTACAGCAGGCGATTGTGGCGCAGTTACAGGATGGCGGCGGCTGGTTCGCCCGCGAGCTGCTACCGCGCGTGATGGCGCAGCCTGAACACTCTGTCGATCCCGGCGAAGTCTTTGCCGCGATGTGGGAACTGGTATGGCGCGGCTATCTGACCATGGATACCTGGGCCGCGCTGCGCCAGCTCAGCACCACCAGCCACACGCCGCGTCCACGCCCGGCCCGTCCTGCGCGCAGTCGCCACAGTCGGGCCAGTTTCGCGGCCAGCCGCAGTGCTGCTGCGCAGCCCTCGCTCAACAGCATGGCCGGACGCTGGTCGCTGATTGTGCGGCAGCCGCTGGCCGATACCGAGCGCGCCCTGGCGCTGACTGAAAATATGCTCGACCGCTTTGGCGTGATCACGCGCGGTGCCGCCGTGGCAGTGCAGATTCCCGGTGGCTTTCCGGCGCTGCAGCCGCTCTTGCGCGGTATGGAGGATGCCGGACGGCTGCTGCGCGGCCGCTTTGTTGCTGGCATGGGTGGCGCGCAGTTTGCTGAAAATCCGGCCATCGATCGGCTGCGTCAGCTCGGCAGCGCGCAGGCCACACATCCGCCGGTGGCGCTGACGGTGCTGGATCCCGCCAATCCCTTTGGCGTGCAGCTGACGTGGCCGCTCAGCGTCGGTGGCGTGCGGCCTACCCGCCGCAGCGGCGCACTGGTGGTGATTGGCAATGGGTGCGTTATGCTGTGGCTGCCGCCGGGTGGTAAAGAGCTGTTAACTTTTGGCGACATTAGTGAGGAGCAACGCCAGGCCGCGATCGTGGCGCTGGGCCAGGCCTTACGCCGGGAGAAGACCCACAGCTTCATTCTCGAACGGGTGGACGATCAGCCGGCCAGCCAGTCATCACTGCTACCGGCCCTGAAAGCCATCGGCTTTTCCCGCGTGCCGAAAGGTTACAGCTGGTATGACTAAGCCTGCAGGCGGTAACGATGCTGCTGCAGGCGTTCGGCCTGACGCGGCGTGGCCACCGGCCAGCTAAGTTGCGGAAACAGGTATAACCGGATGCTGAACAGATGAAACAGCGGCAGCAGCAGCGCCTCGTCACGCTGCGCCAGCTGTTCCAGCTGCATCAGCAGCACATCGAGCTCCTCCTGCAAATCCTCATGCGGCGGCGTCTGCAGCGACTTCAGCCTGCGCTTAAGAAACAGTCCCAGCTCGTGAAACATCTGCCCGCTGTCCAGCTGATAACGGCTCAGCAGCGCCTGATGGCGCGCGTAGTAGTCAAAGCTATTAACCCCCAGCCACACCTCGGTCAGCAGCATTCCTGCCGGCGCCATATCGGACTGCGGATCAAGGTGCAGGCGTGGCAGCACCACGTTGACCTTATCCAGCATCAGGCCAATAAAACGCTGGCGTCCCAGCAGCGATGAGCCGTTGCGCTCAATTTCCTTGATAAAGCGCAGCAGTTCACGCAGGCCGTGACGCACGGCACGGCGCGCGGTCCACGATGGCCGCTTGTTGCGCATCAGCGCGGTCAGGATCACCGCAAACAGCACGCCGGCCATTGAAGCAATCGCGTTATTCACCAGCAGCACCAGATCGGGTTTCAGATGATGTCCGAGCCCGATAAAGCCGGGGATCTGAATCGCCACGCTCAGACCGATCATGTTGCTGGCCGGTCGCGCAATCATCAGCCCGAGCAGCAGCAAACCCGGGGCCAGGCAGAGGATCAGCGCCTCGAACGAGGTTGCCTGCGGCAGCAGCAGCGCGACATAAATCACACTGATAAAGATCGCCACGATCACCCCACGAATAAACAGCTTCATTGAGGTCAGCGGCGTATCGAGGCTGGCGAAGAAGGAGCTGAGAATCGCGGCCATCACTGGCGCTGATGCCCCGTCGCGCCAGCCGGTCGCCATCCACGACAGACAGGAGCCAAAGGTGGCGCAAAATGCCGTCAGCGCCGACAGCCGAATCAGCCCTTTGTCGAAAAAGCGATGCGTGCGTTTGCCGCGCGCCAGCGTGGTGTCGCCTGACAGATCGCTGACCAGCCCGCCCACGCTCTGGTAAGCCCCGGCGATACGCACAAAATCCACCAGCCGCTCCAGCAGGCCGGTAAACAGCAGACAGTGTTCGGTAGACAATTCGCCGTTGCGCCACGCTGCATTCAGCCGATCCTGACAAAGGCTCAGTTCCAGCTGAATGCCAATGACATCGCCCACCGCTTCGCCGTCATTCAGCCACAGCAGGAACTGCTGCAGGGTCTGCTCAACCCAGGCAGGAAAGGCAATCTGGCGCGCCGCCAGCCGCTGCAGCCGCATCTCAATCGCCGTCAGCGTGGGGATTAAGTATGAAAGATGCTGATACTGCATGCTGACAAGGCGAATCAGCCGCCGGGCCGCGTCGCCCTCGTACACGCAATGGGTAATCAGGATCTCGACCTGCTGCGGATTAGTGGCCATGCGGGTCAGGATTTCGTCGCGTTCTGGCGATCGGTCAGCGGAAATGCCAGAGAGTAAATCGCGGCACAGCTTGCGCCCGTTGAGATACCACTGGCTGACGCTCTGCTCCAGCAGACTGCGCATCGAGACCGGAAACAACAGCGCGTGCACCAGGCTGCTGCAGACAATACCTAAAGTAATTTCCTCAATGCGCGACAGCACGGTGCTGGTGATACCGAGCGGCGTCGTCACTTCCGGGAAACCCATAATCGCGGCGCTGTAGCCCGCCAGCATAAAGACATAGCTTTTCGGCGTGCGGTCGTGCAGCGACAGATAGAGACACAGGCTCACCCACAGTGAGATACACAGGCTGAACAGCAGCGGATGCGCCACAGTGAGCGGAAAGATAAAAAAGATGAAGACGCCACCGAGCAGCGTGCCAAGCAGGCGGAACAGCGATTTGGAAATGGTGGAGGCCGAATAAAGCTGCGATGCCACAAACACCGTGGTCAGCGCCCAGGCGGGACGATCAACATTCAGTTCAAGAGCCAGATACAATGCCAGAAAGGCGGCCAGACAGGTTTTTACAGCAAAAAAAACGGCGTTTTTCGAAAACCACTGCATGTCACGGAGACCAGAAGGCGCTAAGTGCGGCGTATCCTGCCAGAATCTGGCGGGCGCTCATCCCGATAACTACGACAAATTGTTTCGTAATCGAAAACTGTGTTCATACTCGCCTGACATCAGGCACAGAATGCTTTAAAGAAACTAATAGAATGCAGCGATCGGCGGGTCGCAGGCGGGATATCTGCGCTGTCACTGCCGCAGAAAGCAACAAACTGCCTTCAGCGGCAGAAATGTGTCGCAGATCACACTTTGCTGCCGGACGATGCTATCCATAAAATAATTTCGCGCAATAAGGCGCAGTTTCCTGCGCCCGATCATTTTAATAGCTGACGATGGTCACCCAGTTCGCGTCCCGGCCGGCTGGCGCCTCGCCCACCCGCTGCAACGCCCCGCTGCGCGCCTCAATCGCGTAGCTGCCAATAACCGCACTCTTCTCACCGCTCACCACCAGCCAGCGGCCATCGGCGCTGATCGCCATGCCGCGCGGCTGTTTCTCCACCGGCCAGCTGCCGATCAGCGTCAGTTTGCCATCCTGCTGGTTAACACGATAACCGCTCACGGTACTGCTGGTGCGCTCGCTGACATACAGAAAACGCCCGTCCGGCGTCAGCTGGATATCCGCTGACCAGATGCGCGGCGTGCTGTCGCTGTAACCCGGCGGCCGTTCACGGCCATGTTGCAGATGATACTGTGCCGCCACCGCGTTGGGCGTTTCCGCCACTTTCACCAGTTCGCCGCTGGTTTCGCGCCGGAACTGGGTAATGATGCCGCCCATTTCACCAATGTTGTACAGATAGCGATTATCCGGCGACAACACTGAGTGACGCGGACCGTTATCGGCGGCGGTTACTACCTCCCCCTTGCCGAGGGCGCTGAGCGTGCCGTCTGCGCCCAGCCTGAGCTGCAGCACGCGATCGGTGCCAAGATTGCCCACGTAAGCGTGACGACCGCTGGCATCGATAATCACCGAATGCGCCGCATGACCGGTTTTATAGCTGCCGACCGGCGGCGTAGCGATGGTGCCGCTGGCTGTCAGGCGGTAAACCTGCACCACGTCGCCATCATAAGAGGCCCCCAGCAGAAAGCGTCCCTGACGGTCAGTGCTGATGTAGGGGTAACTGGCCGCAGCCGGCACGGTGTGCCGGTTGTTCAGCTCGCCGCTCTGCGAGTCAATCTGCCAGCTCGCCAGTTGCAGCGGTTTACTGCGAATCGCCGCGTACAGCGTTTTGTGATCCGCACTGAGCGCCATCGGCATCACTTTGCCCCCGGCCTCAGTGTGGCCAAGCAGCTGCAAAGCGCCGCTGCGTGCGTCCAGCGTATAGCGCGCGATGGTGCCGTCGTCGGCGGCGGATACGTAAACAAAGGTCTGCGCCAGCAGTGGCGCGCTCACCGTCATTGCCGCCAGCAGCGTAACGGTGCGCAGGCTGTTTATCATGGTGTTCTCCTTGATGAGGGGTAATCAGACCCGGTTATACGCAGTAAAGCATGCGCCTGTTATGTGAGATTGCCCGACGTCACCTGGGCACTTCTCCAGCAAGCCATGCTAATCAGGCAATTAGCGCGCCGGCGAACCTGATGTTTTGTCCGGGTTTGTGCGCGCGCTCACCTGGCGTGGCCGCGATGTGGTGCAGGATTTTGCGGTGATGATTCTGGCTACGGTGGGTATACCACACAATAACGCGGAAACCGGCTGAACACCTGACAGCGCGTCAGGTATTCAGCGGTGTCACAGGTTTTAACCTGCCGATTGCGCGACAGGCGCAAAGCTTACTGCAACTTCACGCCTTTGGTTTCTGGCGCTAACCAGACCACCACCATCGCGGCAAGAAAGGCGATCACCGTGGTGGCCAGCCCGGCGGTGAATCCTCCAACGCTGGCCACAAAGCCAATCAGTAGTGGCGCGATAAAGCCGCCCAGGCGCCCGCCGTTATACGCCAGCCCCATTAAAAAGCCGCGTGACTGCGTGTCGCCAATGATCTCGGCGAGAAAAGGACCGGAGCCGGCAAAAATACCGTTTACGCCAAACCCTGCCATAAAGATCGCGACCATCAGAATCAGCGGCTGAGTGGTCGCCAGATACATGCCGACCGCCACCGCACCGATAAACAGGTAGAGCAGAAACATCGGCCTGCGCCCCCACTTATCGGCCAGCAGTGAGAACACCAGGAAGCCAGCAATGGCACCGGTTTGCAGGGCCAGCACAAATTTCAGGCTGTGAAGAAAATCGAGATGCTTAACTTCACGAAGATAGGTTGGCGTCCAGGTGAATACGCCCCAGAACAGGTACTGAATGAAAAAGATAAAGGTAAATGCCAGCAGCAATCCTTTGAGGTTGATTTTGCCGGTACCTGCCTCTTTGCTCTGGCGGTGAGCGCGTTCCTGCTGGCGCGCCAGCCAGACGGGTGATTCAGGCGTGATATAAGCAATAACCATCATGATAAACACCGGCAGTGCGCCAATCATGAAAAGGTAGCGCCAGCCGCCGTTTTCCAGCCCGCCGGTCAGGGCCGTCACAAGCGCCGTCAGGCCAATCGCCAGGATCGCCCCCACCGGTAACCCCATTTGCATCAGCGCGCCACCGCGTGCACGACGTTCCGGACGCCATGTTTCGGCGATCAGTGCCGCTCCTGACGTCCACATGCCGCCCATACCCAGCGCACCGCAGAATCGCAGCGCAGCAAACGCCTGAGGATTGTGGGAGAACGCCAGCAGTCCGGAGAAGAGTGAATAGATCGCGATACAGATAAAGGCCGTTCTGACGCGTCCGATCTTATCGGCAACCAGCCCAAACAGAATGCCACCAATAATCTGCCCGCCTGCCGTGGTGCTGATAAACACGCCAAGTTCCGTTTTGCTGACATCAAATACCACGCCCAGTACCGGTAGTAACAGCGAGAGCAAAAACGAGTCATAGCTTTCAAACGTCCACCCTAACCCGCCCAGCGCCAGCGTCCTTTTTTCTGCCGATGTATACGAGATCGCTGCAGCGGACGCATCCTGCGCCAGGGGAGGCGCTTCATGCAGTCTTGATTTGATATTCATCCATATTCTCCAGGGAGGATAAGCGATAGCGTGCAGCCGCGGTGCGCCAGAACAGCTGTTCTCTTTCGGTCGGCGAAGCGTGCTCAGCCAGCCTTTTACAGGCATTCCAGAATACGCCGTAGCTGAACATCCCTTTGTCGACCGGGAAGTTGCTGGCAAACATACAGCGCCCGACGCCAAATGCGTCAACCAGGGTTTCAAACTGCGGCCGCCAGGCCTGCGAGAGCGTCAGGGAGTCGGGTGGCGTGGCATGCTGAGCGAAGGAGTAGCCCATGACGGTCATGCCGAAACCGCTGATTTTGATGCTCACGTTTGGCAACGCCGCCAGCGCGATGATGGCCTTTTTCCATTCCTGGAAGGTGGCATCCCGTTTGTCGGCATACGGCCCGCTACCGATCGGCCCGCCGCAATGGTCCACAATAATGTGCAGATCGGGTAGCGCCCGTGCCAGCTCAGCGATTTCATCGAGTTGGGTGTGATAAACCCAGACATCCAGCGACAGTCCTTTGCGGGCCAGGCATGCGGCACCGCGCCGGAATGCGGCACTGGCCGCCAGACCGGCGGGCGGCGTCACGGGATTGGATACCACGCGTGGGTCATCGTGCCAGGCCAGCGGATTACGCATCCCGCATAATCGTCCCCCTGAACGTTCCGTCATGCTTTCAATCACCGGCAGCAGGTCATCGCCAGCCAGCAGGCTGGCACCGCCGACAATCGCTTCACAGCCTGCCGCCGCGCCGTAATGGCCGCTGTCAAACATTGCCGCAACGCCGCTGGCAAACTCCACCTCACCGACGGGTTTGAAGGCCTCCGGTCCGTTACGGCGCAGCATTGAACGGCATTGAATGTAGACGGTGGAGAGTATCCGGTGGCCGGACGTTTCGATATCGTGGCTGAATTCAGGCGCCAGATAACGCCCTGACTGGCGGTCCCATAAGTGATGATGCGCATCGACCATCGGCAGGTCGGGCATCAAAGCGGGTTCATGATGCAGTGCCAGCCAGTGCTCTCTGACTGGCAGATGCGGTGCGTTAACGATCTCCATAGTATCCCCTCTTAACTGCCTGATTTAAATCAGGTCTGAAACGCTGCTGGCATACCTCATCGCCAAAGCCATGAGTTGCACCAGATAAAACACAGTTTTACATAGTAAATTGACTATAGATTCACCGCATAACTGATAGCCAGCAAAAAGGGGATGTTAATGATGTAAGTAAGATGTTAATCACAAATGTCCTGCTACACCGTCAGGTTTCAATCTTTGGTAGTAGCGTCACCTTCAATATGTGTCGCCTCGTCCTGACAAACAAGACTACGCCTCTCGGGTTTTAAGCGCTTTCAGGCGCGCCGGAAGCGCCCGCTCTGTCGCTTTGCGATGGTAAGGCGAAAGCTTACGCCAGCTTTGGGTTTCCCCACGGGTGCGTCCGCATCCTTCGCACCAGCCGGTTTTCGTATCAAACACACAGAGATCGATGCACGGCGATTTTGCGGCCATATCCAGCCTCCTGGGATTTGGATGTCAATGTCGGGGTAATCAGTTGCAGGCGGCCCGAAAGCGCCGTAAAGTGAGTTATATACTATACCCCAGTATAGGACATGATCAAACGGAGGCAGTTATGGCCCATACCCTGAGAAATCAGAAAAGCTTGCTCACCCGCATTCGACGCATAAAAGGTCAGGCGGCGTCGCTGGAAACCGCCGTCGAATCGGGTGAGGAGTGCCTCAAGGTACTGCAGCAGGTTGCGGCAGTGCGCGGCGCTATTAATGGCCTGATGAGCGAATTGCTCGAAGGCCATATACGCGAACATTTGATGAACGCAGAGGCTACGCCGCAGGCGCGAAGTGAGGATCTGGAAGAGATCGTCGCGGTCATTCGTTCTTACCTGAAATAGAACCTCAGGCACGCAGTCGGCTTAATGATAATTATCGGGAATAACGATGCTCTGGCTAATCTCAAAATACGCGTTAACCGCCTTTATGGTGGTACTGATCTCAGAAGCCGCGAAACGCAGCGATCGTCTGGGCGGCCTGCTCGCCGCTTTACCGCTGGTCACCTTGCTGGTGCTTATCTGGATGAAAATAGAAGGACAAACGCAGGAAAAGATTGCCGCTCACGCATGGTATACGTTCTGGTATGTGGTGCCGACACTGCCGATGTTTATCCTGTTTCCGTTTTTTTACCAGCGCGCCGGCTTCTGGCTCACGCTGTTACTCTCCTGCGTGATTACCGTGGTGTTGTTCGCCCTCTGGGCGCTGTTGCTGAAGCGGTTTGGTATCATTCTTATGTAGACGCAAGCCGCATCAATTCCTGCGGGTTTAGGCTGGCTCATCTGCTCTGTTGGCGAACGAGGAGCGGGAATTACTAACGGTCAATGCAACTGGATTTCAGCTTTAATCGATCACTGAAAAGTTGTCACAATCCGAATCAATAGTAATGGTTAAATCTGAATTTTCAGGCCTCACTATAAGCACACTGGTATCATCATGAGCGAATTCTTGATTATCGCTTTCGGAGCGCCAGTAACCATCGGTACAAAGCAGTAGCATCTCTCCATCTCGCCATTCAAAACTTATCTGATCTGGTAATGTAAAGCGCCGTGCTTTTAGCACGCGGGTGAGAATGTTAGCATAGCCGTCACCCAGCCCAGGGAAAGTGTTAACCATAATATGGGGCTCATTCACCCAGTTAGTTTTGCCATTATTGCTTATACCTAACCTGCAATCGCCGACATAAATGACCTTTCCGCTTCGCCCTTCTATGTCTAAATCAATAAGTGTATAGCTGGCACTTTCGGTAAGATAGTCAGGAATGAGTGTGCGGTGAATCTCTTTCAGAAGCGACACAACTGATGCATGTTTGTGCTTTGTATACTGCCTTGATAGTGCTTTCGCCCAATATTCAGCCAGGCGACGAGGCGCCCTACCTTTATCTAATGCATCGACGATAACTGCAATAAAGCGGCCGTCACTAGCACTGATGGCGACATAATCATTATTATCACTACGAGAGACGCCTTGCTGACTTTTCCATGAAATTTGCATTAGCATGAAGTCCTGGCAACTATTTCTTCAATGCGTTCAAATATAATACGCTCACGCTGAGGGTTATTATTGCTTTGGCTGCTTACTGCATATTCAAAATTACTATCTTCCAGTAGTCGGCTAAATTGCTCGGAGATAAATGCTTTAACTGCATCTGCGGTATTGCTCAGTTCATCGATAAGTTCCTCACGGCCATCAATCAAATTGATGATGTCCTCAATATCGCGACTGGTCAATGCATCTCCCTTACCCCTGCCAAGCCAGGCTTCGAGTTTGGTGGCAACAAAATAATCCGGGGAAACGAGCTTTATGGTGATATCTTCACATAACCTATAATCAATGGCGTTTTGCATGGCTTTTTTATACCATCTGTTGCTGAATCCAAGGATAGATTCATCATCCGGCATAATATCCACACGCAGTTCATTGAGTTGCATTGCACAAATGGGAATGTCTTCATCTGGATCTGGTGCCGTTATTTTAAATCCTCTTCTTTGTAACTCCTCCTGAAGAGCATAATATTTTGTATAACTAATTACATGAACAATTAAATCCACATCGTCTGTATGCCGTACCTGCTCTGCCGTAACTTCATCTGTCAGTAAAAGCGCCGTAGTGCATCCCCCGACAAAAGTGACCTGATTTACCAAATCAGCACCCAGAGCACGAGCCACTTCTACCAGCATACGATGTTGTTGGGTAGCTTCCATGATCACATCTCCGTAAACATATTTTCCAGCATTTTGGCGGCAACCCCCGCTTCACGTGGATTTCCAAGCCGGATAGCATCCACGAGTGCAAGCATTGCATAGAGGTCACCGTCCTGCCTGACAGCATAGGGCACGGAATGAAATAAAGGTGTTACTTTTAAACCTTTGCTTTTTGCACGTTCATCAGGCCAGACAGCCACCAGTTCACCTGCGCTGAATAATTTTTCATTCAACACTGGTGCAGAGAAAGAGGTGGCTATTCCGCGTGTCAACTCTCCCATCTTAACAGGGAAAACATATTTGATTCCGTAGATAAAAAATTCCAGCAGGGATTTCTTATTGGTTCTCGGCACGCCATATTTACGGTCTTTACGGACCAGACCAATATCTGTACATCGCCTGATTGAATCGGCGATTTGGGTTTTGCTTATACCCGTGGTTCTTTCCAGGCCACGAACGGTATAAAGGCTTTCCCGATAAGCTTCAATTCCCCCTGACTCAATGATGCCTTGTTGCTTCAACTCATCTTCTTCCGTGATTTCCCAGTCCTGCCACGATAGTACGTCCGTTTTGAGGCCTTCACTATCGTTTAAATTTTTTTCCTGGCGCTGCAGCGATACCAGTTTTAGCAGCAATAAAATGTCTTGACCTTTCATATCGGCTAACCTCACCCTGTCCTGTGTCCCGGGACGCAGGACAATGCTGTTTCCTTTCAGGCAGGAAAGCAAGAAAAACTTTGCACTGCTTAATCCACGGCTACCAGCAAAATAGCGGACATGGCGACCCGCAGAAACTGCTCAGAAGAAAGTCTCTTATGGCGAGATGGCACATCCGGCCCCACATCAATCATCCATTCCATGCCCGATCATTGGCTACACTTGCTGTTTTACCCGCGCAGAAACAAGGAAATGCTATGACTCAACACGCTTCACTCAATCACGCCTGGCTGCTGGCGTCACGCCCGGACGGCGAGCCGGTGAAAGAGAACTTCCGCTTTGTCGAACAACCGCTGCCGCAGGTGCAGGCGGGACAGATGCTGCTGCGCACCCACTATCTGTCGCTCGACCCGTATATGCGTGGCCGCATGGATGACAGCAAATCCTACGCGCCGCCGGCGCAACTCGACCAGCCGATGGTCGGCGGCACCGTATGCCAGGTGGCGGAATCGCAGCATCCGGACTTCAGCGTCGGCGACTGGATACTGGCGGCCAGCGGCTGGCAGAGCTATGCCCTGTCCGATGGCACTGGCGTGACTAAAATCGGTCATCTGCCCCATCCATCCTGGGCGCTGGGCATTCTGGGTATGCCGGGCTTCACCGCCTACATGGGCCTGATGGATATCGGTCAGCCCAAAGCCGGTGAAACGCTGGTTGTCGCCGCCGCCACCGGACCGGTGGGTGCCACGGTCGGTCAGCTCGGTAAGCTGAATGGCTGCCGCGTCGTCGGCGTGGCCGGCGGTGAGGAGAAGTGCCGCTACGCGATTGACACCCTCGGTTTTTCCGCCTGTATCGATCATCATCGTGACGATTTCGCGGAACAGCTGGCGGCCGCCTGCCCGGACGGTATCGACATCTATTTTGAAAACGTCGGCGGCAAAGTATTCGATGCCGTCTTCCCGCTGCTCAACACCGCCGCGCGCGTGCCGGTGTGTGGCCTGGTGTCGGGCTACAGCAGTCGCGAACTGCCACCCGGCCCCGATCGCACGCCGCTGATCATGGGCGGGATTCTGAAACGCCGCATCCGTATGCAGGGCTTCATCATCTTTCAGGATTATGGCGATCGCTATCCGGAATTCCTGCAGGCGATGACGCCGCTGGTCGAGCAACAAAAAGTGTTGTACCGCGAACACATGGTAGAAGGGCTGGAGCATGCGCCGCAGGCGTTTATTGACATGCTGAAAGGCAAAAACTTCGGCAAAACCGTGGTGAAAGTGGCGTAATGTCACTGTGCCGCCGCATTTCAGGTGCGGCGGCAAGTCAGGGCGATCAGCGCCCTTTTTTCTTGCGTCCCGGCTGGGTAAAGCGCTTGCGGTTCGCGCCCTGACCCGCTTTGTCACTCTGTTTCGGTGCGCTGACGGCCGGTTTTTTCGCGGCGGGCGTCGCCGCTTTCTTCTTCGCCTGTGCCTGCTGCGTTTTTTGATCTTCTGACGACGAATCCTCAATCAGCTTAAACAGATCGATCAGTTCATCGTCCGTCAGATCGCGCCACTCACCAAGCGGGATACCTTTCAGGCTCACGTTCATGATCCGCGTGCGTTCCAGCTTCGTCACTTCATAGCCAAAGTGTTTGGCCATGCGGCGAATCTGCCGGTTCAGTCCCTGCACCAGGATAATACGAAATACAAAGGTCGACTCCCGCTTCACTTTGCATTTTTTCGTCACTGTGCCGAGCATCGGTACGCCCGCCGCCATACCAGCAATAAACTCGTCGGTGATCGGCTTATCTACCGTGACCACGTACTCTTTTTCGTGATTGTTACCGGCGCGCAGGATTTTATTCACCAGATCGCCGTGATTGGTGAGGAAAATCAGCCCCTGCGAGTCTTTATCCAGCCGGCCAATCGGGAACACGCGCTTGCTGTGGTTGACGAAGTCACCAATGTTGTCACGCTCGCCCTCTTCCATGGTAGTGACAATGCCCACCGGCTTGTTGAGGGCGATTAATACCAGATCGTCTTCGTTGCGCGGTTCAATCAGCCGCCCGTTGACTTTGACCTCATCCCCGGCGAACACCTGCGCACCGACGCTGGCGCGTTTGCCGTTAATGAAAACGTTGCCTTGTTCGATGTAACGATCGGCGTCACGGCGCGAGCAGATTCCGCTCTCGCTGATGTATTTATTCAGGCGCGTGGATGAGTTGGGCAGCATGGTTCCTCCGAAAAAAAACGGACTATACAGCATGTGCGCGCGTTGCGTAAGGCTGGGTTAAGCGTCCGGTGGCGGTTGTTCTTTGCGGTGTGATATGGCGAAAAAGCGGTGCCGGGTGTCATAGCGATTTATGGCACATAAAAATCCATCCTGTCGGTTAAAATAGCCCGCACGCCCCTGAGCAAACTCCGGGTATTCTGAACACCTCTCCGTTAACCAGGCATGAAAATGTACAACGTAAATCATCTTTTCGTCAGCCGGGAAATGAATGTGAAAAAGCTGCTGGCTTACGGTTTCCGCAAGGACGGGCAGGATTACGGCTACCGCTGTGATGTGATGAATAAGCAGTTCACCCTGCAGGTAAACATCACTACTCAGGGTGACATTGCCGCCACCATTACCGATAAAGTCACAGGAGAAGATTACATTCTTCATCGTATTACTTCTGCCACCGGTGCCTTTGTGGGGCAGGTTCGTGAAGAACATGACGCTATCTTGCTGGATATCGCAGAAAACTGTTTCCCGCAGAAGCATTTCAAAACAGCGCAGGCCGATGCGATCGTTCAGCACTTAAAACAGCAGTATCAGACTGAGCTGGAATTCTTATGGCCGCGCTTTCCTGAAAACGCCATCTTTCGCCGCAAAGATAATCAAAAGTGGTTCGGCGCGCTGTTGATGATTCACAGCAGCAAGCTGGGCCGACCGGATGATAGCCTGATTGAAATCGTCAATATTAAAGCCTCGCCGCAGACGATCGCTTCGCTGGTCGATGGCGAGGTATATTTCCCGGGCTACCATATGAACAAAAAGCATTGGGTCACCCTGTGTCTGGATGGATCAGTCCCGACGGCCGAGGTTTTGTTGCGCATTGACAACAGTTTTAACCTGGCCGGCTAGCCATCGGCGCGGCACCGTATACCTCTTCGCGGCTGATTTCGCCGCCCCATCCGCGCAGCCGCAACGTCTCGCCCGTCAGTTCCACCACCGCAAAGGGCACGCGCGACGGGCCATCCAGCATCCCCTGCAGGGTTATAAACACGGTATCCGCGCGGCGATGATAGCCGCCACGGTGATCGTGGCCGGCAAAACAGGCGCGCACGCCATAGCGGCAGAACAGTTCTGCCAGCTGCGCACCGTTGAGCAGACTGTGGCTGTAGCCCGGTGCCAGCGGATAATGGCCGAACACCACTACCTGCTGGCCGCAGGCGCGGGCCTCGATAAGCTGCGTTTCCAGCCACGCCAGCTGAGTCGCACCGACCGCGCCATTCCACGGCTGCGCCTGCGGTTGCTGGCGCGCCTGTAAATCAGCCAGCAGTGCGGCCGCGCGCTGGCGATCGTCGCCGTTGTGTTGATTGCAGTACAGGCTGATATCGTTGCCGTCGTAGACAATAAAGCGCCAGCCCGGCAGCTGAAAGGCATAGTAACTTTTTGGCAGCGGCAGCGCGTCATCGAGGTGCTGCGCGATGGTCTGGGCGTCGTGATTCCCCAGCACCACGGCATGTGGATGGAGTAGCCGATCGTAGAGCGGCAGCAGCGTGGCATAGCTGGCCCAGTGGCGATCCACCAGATCGCCGAGCGTAACGACAAAATCCAGCGGCTGCTGATTGAGCGCGGTTATCGCCTGCGGCAGCTTATGCAGCGCATGACGATAGTAGAGATTCGCCGGGACATCCGCCTCAACGTCAGCATATTGCGGATCGGCCAGCAGCCCGAAGCGCAGCGTGCCGTCGAGCGGTGCCGCGCGTAAATCCGGTAACTGATACAGCTCAGCGACATCACCGAGCCGCTGGCGTTGCGCTGCGGTTAGCGCATGGGCATATCCCATCTGTGGCTCTCCTTAGCGAATACCGGCACGCATGAATGACTGAATAAACTGCCGCTGGAACAGCAAAAACAGCAGCAGCAACGGCAAGGTGGTCATCAGCGTAGCTGCCCCAATCAGCGCCCACTGCACGCCCTGCTCCGGCGCAGAAAACAGCTGCAGCCCGACGGTTAACGGACGCACCTGAACCGAGTCGGTGATCACCAGCGGCCAGAGAAAATCGTTCCAGTGGAAGCTGATCGAGACCAGCGCGAACGCCACATAGATTGGCTTTGCCAGCGGAATGTAGATGTGGCGCAGAATGTAAAACCGGCTGGCCCCCTCAACGGTTGCCGCCTCTTCCAGCACCAGCGGAATGCTTTTGAACGTCTGCCGCAGCAGAAAGATGGCGAACGCCGAGGCAAAGTACGGCAGCGCAATGCCGGTCAGGGTATCGCGCAGCCCGAGCGCGCTGATGGTGCGGTAATTATTCAGAATCAGCACATCCGGGCTGATCATCAGCTGCAGCAGAATCAGCGCGAAGAGGAAACCGGAAAATTTCAGGCGGAACCGCACCAGGGCATAAGCGGCCAGCGTGGCCAGCACCAGCTGGACCACCACAATCATCAGCACCAGCAGCGTGGTATTGAGGAAGTAGCGGGCAAACGGTGCCGCGTGCCAGGCATTGATGAAGTTCTCCAGCGTCCGCGGCGCCAGCAGTGAAAAGTGCCCCTGTCCGGCGGCCGGATGAATGGCAATCCACAGCGCCACCACCATCGGCAAGCTCCACAGCAGCGCGGCCAGCCAAATCAGCAGGTTGAGCGCAAAACCGCCCGGAGAAGATGCAGCTTTCATTGATAATGGGCTCGCTTGTCCAGCAGATGAAATTTGATCAACGCAATCGATCCGAGGATCACCAGCAGCACCACCGTCATGGCCGACGCGGCTGGCATGTCCCAGAAACTGAACGCGGTACGATAGATATAAAACAGCAGCAGGCTACTGCTGTTGTTCGGGCCGCCGTTGGTCATAGCAATCACCTGATCGACAATGCGGAAGGCGTTCATCGAGGCGTTGATCAGCACAAACAGCGTGGTTGGCAGCAGTAGCGGCCACTGCACGCGGCGGAAAAAGTAACGGCGCGATGCGCCTTCAATCGCAGCGGCTTCGCTGAGACGCGGATCGATCTGCTGCAGGGCGGCGAGGTAAAAGATCATGAAAAAACCCGCCTCGCGCCATACCGAAACCGCCATCAGGCAGTACAGCGTGGTATCCGGCTCGCCGAGCCAGTTGACCGCCGGGAGCGAAAACCATGCCAGCAGGCTATTCAGGATGCCAAGCTGTGGCGTATAGAAAAACAGCCACAGATTGGCGATGGCGATCATCGGCAGCAGCGACGGAATGAAGAAGGCCGCACGCACCAGTGCGTTGCCGCGCAGCCGACGATTGACCGCCAGCGCCATCAGCAGCGCCAGCGTCACCGCCAGCGGAATGGTGATCAGCGCATACAGCAGGTTATTCCACAGCGACTGCATAAAAATGTCGTCATCCAGCAGCGCGCGATAGTTATCCAGCCCGACAAAATGGGCCGGATGCGAAGCGCGCGCGGCGCTGAACAGGCTCTGCCACAGCGTGGCCAGCGCCGGATAATGAGTAAACAGCAGCAGGAAGCTGAGCGCGGGCAGCAGCAGCAAATAGCCGCTGAGCTGCAGTGTCCACCCGCGCGGGCGCAGCGTGGCGGCGCTGCCAGAGAATGAGCTCATCACGCGGCCGTCACTGATAATTTTTCAGCAGGCGCTCAGCCTGTTTCTGCGCATCGGCCAGCGCCTGGGCCGGGGTTTTGCTCTGCGTCACCGCCGCTTCAATGGCGTGATTGAGCGCGTCCTGAATCTGCACGCTGTTGTAGGTCGAGAGCTCCGGCTGAGCATATTTCAGCTGCTCACGCGCCACCAGTGCCTGAGGCACCTGCTGCACATAGGCTTTCATTGCCGCCGTGTCCCACGCTGCCGGCGAGGTGGCGACATAGCCGGTAGCGATACTCCAGCGCGCGGCCTGTTCCGGTGCGGTGACCCAGCGGATGAAGCGCATCGCCGCCTGCTGCTGCGCCGGTGAGGCGCTTTTGAACACGTACAGGTTGCCGCCACCGGTCGGGCTGCCGCGCTGGGTTTTCTCCGGCAGCATGGCGACGCCAAACGGGAAGGTCGCGTTATCGTGCACGTTGGTCAGGTTACCGGTGGTAGTGACCATCATGGCCGTTTTACCACTGATAAAGTCCTGCGGCGTGGTGCCCCAGGCAATCGCACCCTTCGGCGAGACTTCCTCTTTCTGGCCGAGATCGGTCAGCCATTGCAGGGTTTCCACGTTGCCCGGCGTGTTGAAATACACGGCGTTGCCCTTGCCGTTATCCAGCCGTCCGCCATTGGTGGCTGCCAGCCCCTGGAAATTCCAGTAGCCGTTCGGCGTGGAAGGGATTTCAATGCCCCACTGGCTGACGCCGCTGGCCTGTTTCAGCGTCAGTTTTTTGCTGAATGCCACCACCTGCTGCCAGGTGGCGGGCGGTGTATTCGGATCGAGGCCGGCTTTCTCAAATGCCTGTTTATTCCAGTACATCACCACGGTTGAGCGCTGAAAAGGCACGCCCCACACTTTGCCCTCAATGCGACGCAGAAAGGCCGGATAGAAGCTGTCGATCCACTGTTTGCCCTCTTCACCCGTGGCTAAATCGCTGGCGGCGACGATGGCACCGGCATCCATCAGCGACCAGGCTTCAATATCGCCCATCACCGCCAGTTGCGGTGCGTTACCGCCGCGAAACGCCGTCAGCGCTTTGGTCACGGTGGTGGCGTAATCGCCGGTGTAGACCGGCTGAATGCTGATCTCAGGGTGCTGTTTTTCAAAATCCGCCACCAGGGCTTCCACGGTGTGGCTGACTTTACCGCCGACCGCAATCGGATAGTACATCTGTAACTTCACCGGCTCAGCAGCAAACACCGACGCGGAGGCACACAGCATAACGACACAAGCCAGAGGCGAGAAACGGATCGCAGACATGATTTTCCCTTGAATAAACGACAACGGTTAAACAGCGTATTTTTTCTCAGCGAGCAACATCGGGTGTTCAGCAGCGACACAGCGCTGGCCGCTGGTGGTGGAAAACAGGTATTGCCGGCTGGTGGACCACTGCAGGCCGACCAGGCTGTCATCCGTGAAGCGCTGCAGGCCGGGCACTTTGACGGTCAGTGATTCCGTGATGCCGGGCAACCGACAGACCAGCAGCGTATCCGCGCCCATGTATTCGTAGCTCACTACCCGCGCACTCAGCGCGGCCTGCTGCGGGGCGACCAGCTGGATATCCTCCGCGCGCAGGCCCAGACTCAGCGCCGTTTCGCCGGCATAGCTCAGCAGCGGTGTGCTGAGATGGCTGAGGTAGTGATGCGCGCCTTTGCTGTGCAGTGGCAGGATATTCATTGGCGGTGCGCCAATAAACTGCGCGGCAAAACAGCTCGCCGGCTGGTTGTAGAGCTGGTCTGGCGTGCCGTGCTGCTCAATGCGGCCATCGTTAAGCAGAATGATGTGATCGGCCATGCTCATCGCTTCGGTCTGATCGTGGGTGACGTACAACATGGTCAGCCCGAGCTGCTTTTGCAGCGCGCGGATTTCGCGCCGCATGCTCTGGCGCAGTTTGGCATCCAGATTGGATAACGGCTCATCCATCAGGCACAGCGTATTGTTGGCGATCACCGCCCTGCCCAGCGCCACGCGCTGCTGCTGCCCGCCGGAGAGCTGTGAAGGCAGGCGCGCCAGCAGCGGTTCCAGTTCAAGCAGTGCGCTGACCTGCGCCAGCCGGGCGGCAAACTGTTGCTTATCTTCACCGCGCGCCTTCAGGCCAAACAGCAGATTCTCCCGCACGCTCAGGTGAGGAAACAGCGCGTAAGACTGAAACACCATCGACAGCTTGCGCTGCGCCGGTGGCAGAGGCGTGACGTCGGTGTGATTGAAATAAATGCGGCCGCTGTCGGCCGTTTCCAGCCCGGCGAGGGTGCGCAACAGCGTCGATTTACCGCAGCCTGAAGGCCCCAGCAGTGCGACGAAACTGCCTTGCGCCACGTCGAAGCTGATATCCTGCAGCGCGATTTTATCGCCCCAGGTTTTGGTGATGTGTTGCAGCGAGAGATGGCTCATGCATCCGCAGTCCTGAAATCAGAATGGCGGTAAGCTAGCTGAGGCGGATGAAAGATTTATGGCGCTGACGTGACGGTTGGGTGATGGACAGCGACCTGGCGCAGAATCCCCCTCACCCGGCACGCCCGCAGGCCGCGCCGGGCAGGCGTTTATGCGTTACTGCGACATGCTCAGAATGGTGCGGATGTTCTGCGCCGTGGTGGCAATGATGTCGATAGCGCCGGTGCGCAGCGCGCCGAGGATCGCCATGGCTTTGGTGTTTTCAGCGGCAATGGCAATCACGCAGGGAATTTTACGCAGCTCGTCGATACTCAGGCCAATTACCCGGTCGTTCATCACCGTATCCACGTGCTGGCCCTGGGCATTAAAAAAATCATAGCCGGCCACATCACCGGTCACGCCCTGATTGACGCTGGCATCAATGATTTCGTGCGGTGTGAACCAGCCGAGCTTCACCATATAGCTGTTTTCGTTCATGTCGCCGATGCCCACCAGTGCCACATCCGCTTTCCGCGCGCGGTCGAGCGTCTCTTTGATGGTGCCGTTTTGCATGAAAGCGTCGCGCAGCGCCCGGTTTTCGACGTAAGCCGGGGCGTACAGGGTTTCGCTGATGCCGCCAAACTTTTTGGCCAGCCGGCGGCTGATGTGGTCCGCGTTGATGGCATCCCCCGGACGATGGGTGCCGCCGATGCCGCTGATAAACAGGCAGTTGCGCGTCGGCACCTGACCGGGATAATCGGCGACGGCCGCCACGTTGCGCCCCTGGCCCACGGCGACAATGGCGTTGTCTTTCAGCGACTGCGCGAGATGCGCCGACACCAGCGCCGCCACCTGACGCCGCTGCTCGTCGCTGTCTGGCGAATCGAGGGCAATCAGCGCGCGCTGCAGATGAGGAAAGCGCGTCTGCAACTGCTGTTCCAGCCGCGTACTGAACACCGGATGGTAGCGCACATTGATCTCGACGATGCCCTCTTCACGCGCGCGTTTCAGCAGTCGCCCCACCTTGATACGGGAAATCCCAAACTTACGCGCAATCTCCTCCTGGGTGATTTCGTCCTGATAGTAGGCGACGGCAATTTCCGTCAGCAGCTCGGAGTCCTGAGAAAGCGTGTTTTTTTCCATCCGTTACCTGTCTTGTATCGTCGTGCGGAGTGCTCAGCAGGGAGTTATATCATTGATGCGACTCGCTTCGCCAGCCAGCAACGCCGCGAGTCGCCGCTGCTGTCACGCTTAACGCTGAATGGCGTCAATTTTCAGCATGCGGGCAATAACCTTATCCAGCTCTTGCTGATCGAAGATCTGTTTCCAGTCCGGCTTGATGATCTTCTCGCGGCCATACTCCATGGCGATCATGCAGGCGTCCGAGAACGGGTTGGTGGCGCGGAAAGCCACCGCCAGCGCAATCTGAATATGGCCGTACAGCATGGCCTTCGCTGCCTCTTCCGGGACGCCGCTGTGTTTCACCGTTTCATCCAGCGCCTCTTTCATGAAGGCACCGACCATGCAGGCGACGGTTTCGACCAGCGTCGGTTCCAGATACGCCAGCTGCGTCACCGTGACCCAGTGCACCTGATCAACCGGGCCGTACATCACGCTAATCACCTTACTCAGCTCTGCCTTCTGTTCAGCGCTGCCGCTTTCCCAGGCTGCCGCGACGTGCTGGACGGCAGCAACGCCACCAAACGCATCGGCGTGCTCCTCTTTGGTGTAGCGGGCAAGAAATACCGACGGATGGCACGGGTGCGCGACCGCGTATTCAATGCCGTCACGCTGGGCGATCAGGTTGGCGTAGGCCGCGGCCGGATCGAGCGTCAGCAGCACCGCACCGCTTTGCATCTGTGGCACCACGCTTTGCGAGACTTTGCCCAGTACGATATCCGGCACGGCGAGGATCACCACGTCACTCAGCGGCACCACCGACGCGGCATCCGACAGCTCGCGTCCCTGTGCAATCACCTGCTGCTGCGCCTGCGGTGAATTCTCGCAGTAAAACACCTGATAAGCGCTGTGCTGCAAATTAGCGGAAATACGCATGCCCATTTTGCCGCCTGCGCCGATCACGGTGATGGTTTTCAATGCCTTGCTCATGTTAACGACTCCTGATCTTGTTTACTGCGTAGGAATTCAACGGCGCGGCGGGTCCATTCGGCTTCCCGCGCGCAGGTCTGCGCGGCATCGTCCTGCCACGGCAACCAGTGTTCGATGATTTGGTTGATGTCGCGATCGGCTGGCCGCACGCTGGCGATCAGCCGGTCATAATCCAGCTTCCCTTCGCCCATCGGACAGCCGGCCAGGGTAAAACCGACCCAGCCGGCACGGCGGGTAAAGGCGAAATCTTTGATGTGCAGATTGCCGACGCGCGCAGCGGTATTGGCGATCACCTGCTCCTGCAGTTCCAGTCCGGCGACGCAGTTGGCCGGATCGAGACAGACGCACAGCCACGGCGAGAGAAAGCGGTTGATCACCGACATCATCGCCGCGCTGCTGACCTGCTCGTAGGTTTCCAGGCACAGCCGCACCTGCTGGCGGGCAAAATCCGGCAGCACGGCAGCAATCAGATTGGCCGCTTCATCCAGCGATGGCCGGTGATCGGCGGTGTTGAACATTGAGCGCACCACGCGCGCGTCGAGAATAGCGGCGATATGCAGATAGCGGCGCAGATGCGCGCTGCCGAGACCACGCGTGCCCAGCTCCAGCGTGATGCCAAGCGCATCCGCCTGCTGACGCAGCGCCAGCAGCTGTTCATCTGACCACTGCTCAATCGCCGGGTAGTCGCAGATCTGGAATACTGACACGTCGAGATCGGCAGTCTGCTGCAGCATCTGCGCCAGCGTGAGCGGCTGTGGCACCTGGGGCGACATACGCCAGAAAAACGCATAGGTACTGAGTCCGATGCGGCTCATGACGGCAGCTCCCCGGCCAGCTCACTGGCTTCTTGGATAATCTGCGCCAGCGCCTGCGGATCGTGAGCAAAGCGCCCCAAGAACAAGCCGTTGACGTCGCCGCCGAGGCGCTGAATCAGTCCTGGCCCGGCGCTGCCGCCGTAAATCACCCGCAGCGTGATGCCGTCGGGCGTCGTCAGCTGCTGTAGCCCGTTGCACACCGCGCGGATGTAGCTGTCCGGCGCCGGCTGCGGTGCGCCAATGGCCCACTGCGGTTCGTAAGCAAACAATACCTCACCGCTGAGCGCGTGTTGCGCGGCCTCCGACAGCGCCTCCTGCAGCTGCTGCTGGCACAGCGCAATCGCCTGCTCAGGCGTGCCCTGCTGCGGTTCACCGATGCACAGCACCGGGGTCAGGCGATAACGCAGCGCCATCGCCACTTTGGCGGCAATCTGCGTTTTATCTTCATGAAAATGGCGACGGCGTTCGGCGTGACCGATCTCCGCCAGTGAGCACCCCAGCTCCTGCAGCATGCTGGCGCTGACCTCACCGGTCCAGGCGCCGTTTTCCGCCTGACACACGTCCTGCGCACCGACGCGCACCGGCGTGCCGGCAAAGATTTCCGTCACCGCCGGGATGGCCGGATAAGCGGGCAGCACAAACAGCCCGACATCACCGCGCTGCACTGCCGGATGCTGCGCCAGCGTCGCGACCTCGCGACACCACGCCAGCGTTTGCTGATAGCCGAAATACATTTTCAGGCTGACGCCAAGCCAGATTTTAGGCTGAGCCATAATTACGCTCCCTGTTCAGATGCACTGTGTTCTTTTAACAGATCGCCAACGGTGTTGACGATCATCGCCAGTGAAACCGCACCGGCGTCCGGCGTGCCAACGCTTTTCTCGGCCAGCGGCCGCGCACGCCCCACTTTCGGTACCAGCTGCGCGGTGGCCTGCGCGGCCTGCTCCGCCACCGCTGCCGCACGTAACCAGGCTTCGGTGAGTGATGCGCCCTGCGCAACCGCAGCGCTCAGCGCGTCGCTAAACGGAACCAGCACGTCAACCATGGTTTTATCACCGACGCGCGCTTTGCCGAAGTGCATAATGCCCTCTTTGGCATCCCGGACGCCGGCAGCGACGCGTGGTGCATCCGCTGCCGCGCTGTCGCCCAGCGCGGTGCCGAGCGCGGTCAGTGCCACGCCCCACAGGGCTCCGGACGTGCCGCCCGCTTTATCCGCCCAGGCATCGGCGGCGCGACACAGCAGACTGCCAGCGCCGGCGCCACGCGCGGCCACCTCACGCGCCTTTTCCACCGCGCCGAGTACGCCGCGCTCCATACCAATGCCGTGATCGCCGTCGCCCGCTACCGCATCAATGTCGCCCAGCTGGCCGGCATGACGCTGAATCATCACCGCCACTGCTTCCAGCAGTTCAAGAACGCGCCGGGCGCTGTGTTGTGATGCAGTGCTGGCCTGCGGTAACGTCTCTTCACTGATCTCTTCGCACTCGGCGGCGCTGAGCGGTTCGGCAATCAGGACGCTGCCTTTGCGGTAGGCTGGCGTATTGGCCGGCGCGCGCCACAGCGTTTCCAGTTCATCATCAAGCCACATCAGCGTCAGCGAGACGCCCGCCATGTTAAAACTGGTGACGAATTCGCCGACATCCGGCTCCACCACCTGCAACTGCGCCGCCGACAGCAGCTGGGCGATGCGGCGATACACCACAAACAGCTCTTCATACTTGACTGAACCGAGACCGTTGAGGATTACCGCCACGCGCTGTCCCGCCACCTGCGCCACATCCGCTGGCCGCTCACTCAGCAGCCGGTCGACAAAGATTTCTGCCAGCTCGTCGGCGCGCGGCACCGCTGTTTCGCTGATGCCCGGCTCACCGTGGATGCCCAGCCCGAGCGCCATGCGCCCTTTCTCTACCTCAAACAGCGGATGCGCAGCGCCCGGCAGCGTACAGCCGGAAAATGCCACGCCAAAGGTGCGGGTGCGATCGTTGGCGTGCTGCGCTTTTTTCAGCACCGTAGCCAGATCGTCACCCGCTTCTGCCGCGGCCGCCGCCACTTTAAACACACACAGATCGCCAGCGACGCCGCGTCGCTTCAGACGCTCATCGTGGCTGGCGCTGGACACATCATCCGTTACCGCCAGCACCTCACAGGCAATACCTTCAGCGCGCAGCCGCTCGCACGCCTGACCAAAATGCAGCACGTCACCGGCATAGTTTCCAAACAGCAACAGCACACCCGCGCCGTTATGCGCCGCGCGCGCGACGTTATAGATTTGCTGCGCCGACGGCGAAGCGAACAGGTTGCCCATTGCCGCCCCGTGCGCCAGGCCCTGGCCGACCAATCCGGCAAAGGCGGGATAGTGACCGGAACCGCCACCGACAATCACCGCCACGGTATCCGGCTGGCTGCGCGTGCTGCGCACCACGCCACCGCTCACCTGGCGTACTTTATCGGCGTTGGCGGCCACAAAGCCTTCGATCAGTTCCGCGGCAAACGCGGATGGCTGGTTAAACAGGTACGTCATGTTATTGCTCCTGTACAAATGAGGCTGGCAGAGGCTGCGCGCGACGGCGATTGAGGAACAGCATCAATACAGCGGAGAGCAGCATAAAACCGCCGACCACGAACATCGGTAACACATAACTGTGAGTGGCATCATGCAGTGCGCCGGTGATGTAACCGGCGGAGAAACCCGCCACGTTGCCAAGAGTGTTAATCAGCGCAATCGCCGCCGCGGCCGATGCGCCGGTCAGGAACTGCGTTGGCAGCGTCCAGAAGTTGGGCAATGCGGCGAAGATGGCGCTGGCCGTTACGGCGATCACCAGGATGGTGGTAAACGGTGAATCCATGTAGAGCGCCAGCGGTACGCTGAGGCCGCCCGCGACCGCAGGAATCGCGATGTGCCAGGTTTTACAGCCGCGCCGCGCGGCATCCCGCGACCAGAAAAACATCACGACGGCGGCGATCAGGTACGGCACGCCGGTGATCAGCCCTTTCTGCATCACGTTGAAGGTGGTGCCAAACTGCTGCTGGAAGCCGGCGATAATGGTCGGCAGGAAGAACGCCAGCGCGTACAGGCCGTAAATAAAGCCGAAGTAGATCAGGCACAGCATCCACACGCGGCTGTTGCCCATCACCGAACGCACGCTGTGCGGGTGCTGTCCCTGCTTGTGCTGATGTTCCGCTTCCAGTTCGGCTATCAACCAGTTTTTCTCGTCGTCATTCAGCCACTTCGCCTGACGCGGCGAGTCCACCAGCCAGAACAGCGCCACAACACCGATGAGGATTGCTGGCAGCGACACGCCCATAAACATTACGCGCCAGCCCTCCAGGCCAAACAGCCCGTGCTGCTCAATCAGCGAGGCAGCCAGCGGTGCGCCAAATACCACCGTCAGCGGTTGTGCCAGGTAGAACAGCGAGAGAATTTTGCTGCGGTGGCGCGCCGGCACCCACAGGCTGAGATAAAGGATGGCGCCCGGGAAGAAACCGGCCTCGGCAATCCCCAGCAGCAGGCGCAGCGTGTACAGCCCTTCGACACTGCTGACCCAGGTAAACAGCAGCGAGACGATGCCCCAGCTGATCATGATGCGCGCCAGCCAGCGCCGCGCGCCGAACTTATGCAGCGCCAGGTTGCTGGGCACTTCCAGCAGGATGTAACCAATAAAGAAGATGCCGGAGGCGAGACCAAACTGCAGCGCACTGAGGCCGAGGTCCTGCGTCATGCCGTTTGGGCCGGCAAAGGAAATGGCGGTGCGATCGAGGAAGTTGATAAAGAACATCAGCGCCACAAACGGTACCAGGCGCCAGGAGATTTTGCGGATTGCGGTCTGCTCAACCGCGCTGACAGCAGAGTGATTCATAACGCACCTCCGAAACGTGCGCAGTGAGACGGTGTTGGCCAGGCGCAAAACCGGCGCTGGCGACAGACAAAATGCGAGGTAAGAAGCAAATGACACATGTTCGAGTCCTCAATGGGTCTTCTTGTACATGGATAGGGTCATGCGAACAAATGAACACTACACGCATATTTGATCAATCCTCAAGCGCGGTTGGCGAAAGTGTGACAATGCGCATGAGATTTGATTTCAGCGACATTTTCAGGATTTTTCGCAGCAGAGCGGCATTTCGCGACCATGGCGGCAGAGTTGGCACGAGATTTTGCGTAGCCGATCGCTAAATCATATGAACACGCATTGAACATATGTTTGATTTTATGGCAGGCTGTCAGTGAACATCTAATCACCTGACGAACATATGTGCAGGTGTCAGACCCTGTATCACTGGAGAGACGTGATGAAAACTATCGCTATTGGTGCCGATGATGCGGCTATCGACCTGAAAAACATCATTAAAAAGCTGCTGGAGGAGCAGGATTATCAGGTAACTGATTACAGTAACGACGCGCAAAATGACCGCCCGATGTATCCGGACGTGGCATTTGCGCTGGCTACGGCGGTGCAGCAAAAGCAGTTTGAACGCGGCATTTTGCTATGTGGCACCGGCATTGGCGTCGCGATTGTTGCCAATAAAGTGGAAGGCGTGCGTGCCGCGCAGTGCCATGACACCTTCTCCGCCGAGCGCGCGCGCAAAAGTAATAATGCGCAGATCATGACCATGGGCTCACGCGTAATCGGGCCGGAGCTGGCGAAAAACATCGTTAACGCCTGGCTGGCATCCGAGTTTGAAGGTGGCGGTTCGACCGCCAAAGTGGAGAAGATCGGTTACTACGAACAGGTGTCACACGCGAAATAAGGGGTTATCGGACGCTGAGTCGCAAAGCCGGCAGCGCCTGAGTGGGTGATATCGCCAGCGGCACGCTGACACGACTGGCCACTTTGGTGCATGCCAGCCGTGTCATACCCGGTGTTTTAACTGCCGCTTAGCGTACCGCTCAGCACCGCAGGCGCATCCTGCTGCACCAGAAAGGCGACCAGCAGGGCGTCGCGTTCACCGTGGATAGCCGGCAAGGCAGCGCTATCGCTCACCGCATCGCCTTTTTGCAGCCGCACATCCCCGGTGCGTGCAATGCCCTCCAGCACCGTGACCCAGCTGGCATAACCCGGCAAATGCGGCACCTCGATCTGTGCGCCACGATCCAGCCTGACGTCATAGATGTAAGCGGCCTGACGCAGCGTCAGCGGCGCCTCACTGTGCTGCGGACCGGCCAGCAGCGTCCACTGGTTAAGCGCCGCCCCTTCTGCCCGGTACACGCTCTGCACCTGCCCTTCACCGCCGCCGGATGCCGGGCGGATGTACGCCTGCAGCATTTCGCTTTCAATCAGCGGTGCTGACTCTTCATGACGCACCCCACTGCCCGCGTTCACCAGCAGTGCGCGTTTGCCGTTGAGGGCGATAGTGTCTCCCTCCTCGCGCCGGTACTGCACCGAGCCGCGCCAGACATAGCTGAAAATCTCATCATCCTGATGGCGGCGCATCGGTACCATCGCGCCGGGCTTCAGCGTCATCTGGTCGACAATCGCCAGCGCGCCCAGTGGTTCTCCCGGGCGCTGCCGGCGAATGGTAAAGGGACCGTATTCAAACAGCTGGTCACGCTGCGCTTTAATCACGTTCATCAGTGGCTTCCTCAAAAATCAGGTTCTGATGACCATCATAAAGGCTGCAAAATTGCGTAACAGTAGGGCTTTTTGTTGGCTTAAATCAGTGGTTTTGAATGACCTTCGTCCGCGCCTTTAGCCTGCTGCAGTACGAAGCTGAGCGCCAGGTGCGGGCTGGTAAGTGGCCGCTGTAGCGCAGGAAAACGCGACGCGGCGCCGGCCATTGACACCTGCGCTAACGCCACCTGAACCGCGCCCTGCTGCTGTCCCTGAGCGACGGCATCGGCGATCAGCGTGTAATAGTCGTCCAGCCGGCCAGCTTTGAATGCGGCCCAGGCATCCGGGATAAGCCTGACTTGCGGACGCTGGTCGGGTGCCAGACGCTCCGGGCAAAACAGCTGGCGTGTGCTGTGCAGCGTAGACTCCGCGGCACACAGCACCAGCGCGGGTGCGCCACGGCGATGCACTTCGTCCGCCAGCATACGGTCAGTGCGATAAACCGCACAGCGCTGTTGTGCATCGCGCAGGCTGTCTGCGGCGGCACCTAAGGTAGAGCAGGTAATCAGTATCGCGTCGAACCACGGCGTCAGGCTGAGTAACAGCTGCTCCAGACGCTGCTGCTGGGCCGGCGTCATGCCACCGCTGAGCTCTGCTTCTGCCAGCAGATGTGGCATCACCAGATGGCTGATTTGCTGAGGCGGAATGCCGAGCGACTGTGCGGCGTCATCAAAAATAGCAATATTACTGGCGGCGGTATGCAGGCAGGCAATGGTCACAACGATTCCTTATCGCTTCAGGTTCAGTACGTTGCACTATAGCCGCAATCGGTGACTGAATGCAGCTTTACCGCTGGCTGGCAGGCTTCGTCGGATGCGGTGCGAGGCATTTTTCAACGCCTCGCACCGTGCAACCCTCCTTCAGCCGGTCAGCGCGAAAGGCGATCTCAGAACCACACTTCTGCCTGTACGCCAAAGTTCCAGCTACCGCCAGCGGTAAAGCCCGCGCTGCCGAAATCATCGTTCAGCGCATAGTTGTCCAGCGCTTTAGACCAGTTCATCCAGGTCGCGAACAGCCGAATCTCCGGCCGCACCAGCATATCGTTGATGTTGCCGACTTTAAACGTTGGCGCAAAGCTCAGCTTATACACATCGCCCTTCACCGCGTTGTACGTCGCGATGCTGCCGCCATCCTGATAGCTGCGGCCATTGGGTTTGAGGTCCATATACAGCCACGACGCTTCATACTGCAGCGCAAAGTTTTCCGTAATCGCCTGGGAGGCGCGCAGGTTGATGGTTGCCCAGTCATAGCGATCGCCTTTGCGGTAGCGATCCTCGCTGTGCTGCGCCAGCAGCGACGGGGCGACTGACCAGCGATCGCTCAGTGGCATCACGCCAAAGGTGGCCAGTCGCAGCGCGCTGGCGTTGCGCGTTAAGTCGCCGTCGCCACCGATCTGCCGGGTTTCTGCGCCCAGCCCTTTCCCCCATTGAATGGCGTGAGTGCTGCTGCCCGGTGCCAGTCCGTAGAAGCGGTTTTTGTCGTGCCAGGCCAGCATGGTAAATACGCCGTGCTTTGCCGTATCGTCACTGCGCAGCGCATAGCTGCCGGTGGTCGATGCGCGCCCTTTCAGCTCGTCGTTGCCGTTTGCGCTCATGCCGGTCAGCATCCACTGCCAGTTACCGTAAAACTGGTTAGAGGTCAGCAGCAGGTTTTGCACGTTGTTATCGTCGTAGCGGCTGCTGCCCAGGTCGCCAAAACTGCGGCCATAAATGGAGAAATCGCTGCGCCATTGCTCGTTCCATTGCAGGTTGCTGATGCCGCCGCCGGTGCCGCCAAGAAAGACGATATCGGTATCGGTGAAGTGCAGATCAAAATTGTCGCCGTCAAAGCGTTTGCCCGCCCACAGCGAGGCATGTTGCGCGGCGCCCCCAAAGCTGGGCAGATCCCCCATTTCGACATATACCTGGCGGATATTCAGGTTGTTGTCATTATTCTGCACCCACGGGTCCGGACTGGATGAGCCATCTGCCAGCAGCGCTTTGAAATTGGCCCACGAACCATTACTGAACCGGGTTTGATTATGAAAGCCCAGCTCGATGTAGTGATCTTTTTCATTACCTAACCGGCCAATATGCGCATCGCCGCCGATCGAACTGGCAGGCGAAATAGCAGGTCCGGCACGTCCGCCGCGCCCTTTATCATTAACCAGCAGGCCGGAACGGGCGTAGCCGGAAAAGCGGAACGTGTTGGTTGTTCCGGCGCTCGCCTCCTTTTGTTGCTGCTCATCGCGCGCGATTTTCTCTTCCAGCTGGGCCAGACGCTGCTCCAGCGTTAATGACTGTGCCGCTGCACTGCCACCCACCATCATCCCCGCGATAGCCAGCGCCAGGCGCGCGGTTTTAGCCTTATGCATCACCATATTTATCTCTCTTATTATGTCCATTCATTAATTACAACGGGATTGCCTTTGACGCAGCGAGAGCATAAATAAGCGGATTGTGGTTCTTTTTGATCAATATCATTAAATTAAAAAGTGATATTTTACATGAAGTTATAAAATGATTGATTAATTCAAGGTCTGTTTTTACCTAAATGGAAAAATCCTTTGCGACCTGTCTTAAAAGACGGGTGAATTAATTTTTCTTTTCCGATCCCATTCGCAGAATGGCGCTTTTTCCGGCACGGAAAATCTGCTTAGCCTGCAGCAGAAATAAAAAGCAAATTTGCGAGCTGTGCCGCATCGCTTAATGCGGCAACCAGATGAGACGGCGCAATTATTCGGGCAAGCCTGCGCCTCGCTGCTACGCTTAGTGGTTGGATTATCCTTACAAAAGCTGGAGATATTATGAGCAATGACGATCGCAAGCCGACCACCACGGATGCTGGCATTCCGGTAGCCAGCGACGAACATTCTTTGTCCGTCGGTCCTGACGGCCCGCTGATGCTGCACGATCACTACCTGATTGAGCAGATGGCTAACTTCAACCGCGAACGTATTCCAGAGCGTCAGCCGCACGCCAAAGGCAGCGGTGCGTTTGGCTATTTTCAGGTGACAGAAGATGTCAGCCGTTACACCAAAGCGGCGGTTTTTCAGCCCGGCACCAAAACCGATGTGGTAATGCGCTTCTCCACCGTGGCCGGCGAGCGTGGCAGCCCGGACACCTGGCGCGATCCGCGCGGCTTCGCGATCAAGTTTTACACCAGCGAAGGCAACTACGACATGGTGGGCAATAACACGCCGGTGTTCTTTATTCGTGACCCGATGAAGTTCCAGCACTTTATCCGTTCGCAGAAGCGCCGTGCCGACAACAATCTGCGCGATAACGATATGCAGTGGGATTTCTGGACGCTGTCGCCAGAGTCGGCGCACCAGGTCACCTGGCTGATGGGCGACCGCGGCATTCCGAAAAGCTGGCGCCACATGAACGGTTACTCGAGCCATACCTATATGTGGGTTAACGCCTCCGGGGAAAAGTTCTGGGTTAAATACCACTTCAAAACCGATCAGGGTGTGGAGTTCCTGACGCAGGATAACGCCGATCTGCTGGCCGGCCAGGACGGTGATTACCACACGCGCGATCTGTTCACCGCCATCAAAAATGGTGATTTCCCCAGCTGGACGCTGTACATGCAGATCATGCCGTTCGCCGAGGCGGAAACCTACCGCTTCAACCCGTTTGATCTGACCAAGGTCTGGCCACACAGCGATTATCCGCTGATTAAAGTCGGCAAACTGATGCTGAATCGTAACCCGACCGACAACCACGCGCAGATTGAACAGGCGGCGTTTGAACCAAACAACCTGGTGCCCGGCATCGGGCTGAGCCCGGATAAAATGCTGATTGGCCGGGTGTTTGCCTATGCCGATGCCCACCGCGCCCGTCTTGGCGTTAACTACAAGCAGATTCCGGTCAACGCCCCGCAGGCACCGGTGCACAGCTACAGCAAGGATGGCGCGATGCGCATCAATCCGGTCAGCGATCCGGTCTACGCGCCGAATTCGAAAGGCGGTCCGGCGGCGGACGGCGAGCGCTACCCGACGGATTCCACCTGGGAAGCGCACGGCAACATGGTGCGCGCGCCCTACACGCTGCGTCAGGATGATGATGACTTTGGCCAGGCCAATACGCTGGTCAATAAAGTGCTGGATGAGGCGGCACGTGACCGTCTGGTGAATAACGTCAGCGGTCATCTGCTCAACGGCGTGGAGGAGCCAGTGCTGTCGCGCGCGTTTGAATACTGGCGCAACATCGACCAGACGATTGGCGATCGCATTGCCCAGCGGGTGCAAACCGAGCGCGCAAAACGTTAACGCGCTGATATCAGAGCTATAAAAAAGGCGCCCGCGGGCGCCTTTATTGCATCGGCAGGATTATTTCAGACGGAACGCCACCACGCTGTCGCCGGCTTTGGTGCCGAGCGAACCGTGACCGCCCGCAGCAATTACCACGTACTGCTTACCGTCGCTGCCCATGTAAGTGGCTGGTGTCGCCTGCGCGCCGGCGCTAAGCTCCTGCTGCCACAGCAGTTCGCCGGTGGTGCTGTCATAGGCACGAATGAAGTTGTCTGCGGTCGCACCGTGGAACACCAGATCGCCGGCCGTCAGCAGTGGCCCGCCGTGCGCCACCATGCCCATCGGGAAGCCAATCGGGAAGCGGCCCGGCAGGAAGCTGGTTTTCAGGTTTTTCGTGGTGCCAACGCGACGCAGCCATTCGGTTTTGCCGGTTTTCAAATCCACGCCGACCATGCGGCCCCACGGCGGTGCAATGCACGGAATGCCGAGACCGGAGGCCAGCTGCTGGATGTGGATGGCGTAATCACCGTGGAAGTTTTCGTTCCAGTAAGGCTGGCCATCTTTGGTGAACAGGCGCTCCGTCGCCGTGGCGGGCGTACGCTTGATCAGGTTGTATTTGTAGGCGAGGCGCACCGGTGCGGCAATCAGCATCTGACGCTGCGGATCAACCGCCACCGATCCCCAGTTAAACACCCCGATATTGCCCGGGAACACCAGCGAGCCGCCTTCTGTGGCTGGCGTCCACGGATTGCCGTCATAGCGCAGGCTGCGGAAATCCATACGGCAGGCCATTTGATCAAACGGCGTGATGCCCCACATTGACTTCTCAGTCAGCGGCTGCGGAATAAAGTTCAGGCTGGATACCGGCTGGGTGGCGGCGAATTTCTCGCCCGGCACGCCGCCTTCCGTCGAAACCTTCACGTCGTTAACCGGATAAACCGGCTGGCCGGTCAGGCGATTGAGTACAAACAGGTTGCCGGTTTTGGTCGGCAGGATCACCACCGGCTGTTTCTGGCCCTGATAATCGATATCGACCAGCGATGGCTGTGACGGATTATCGCGGTCCCACAGATCGTGATGGGAGCTCTGATAGCGCCATTTGAATGCACCGGTCTGCAGATCGAGCGCCACTAACGCATCACGGAATTTCTCTGTATTGCTATTGGCATCGCGCTCGATGCCCAGTTCATCCGGCGAGGCGTTGCCAAACGGCACATACACCAGGCCGTTTTTCAGGTCAGCGCTCAGCGTACCCCAGGCCACCGGCGTATCCTGCGGATAGGTCTGGCCAGCAGCTATCGGCGCGGTATTTTGCGGATTAGCCGGATCAAAGTTCCACACCAGACGACCACTTTGCACATCATAGGCGCGAATTACGCCAGAGGGGTTACCGCTGTTGAAGCCGTTATCCATAACCGAGCCGCCGACAATCACCAGATTGCCCGCGACCAGCGGCGCGGCGGTCTGCATCAGCGCGTGTGGACGAACCTCACCCATATTGGCATGCAGATCCACCACACCGTTGTTGCCAAAATCGGCGCACGGTTTGCCGCTGTCGGCATCCAGCGCAATCAGCCGGGCGTCAGTGGTGGCGTTAAAGATGCGCTTGCGGCACATCGCCGGCGTCGCCGCCGTGTCCTGTGCGGCAGCCGGTGCGCCCGCGTAATAGCTGACGCCACGGCAGGTCTGATGCTGCTGCAGATAAGAACGATCTTTCGCCGGCGTGTATTTCCACTTCACCGCACCACTCTGCGGATCGAGCGCGTGGACCTCATTGTGCGGCGTACAGAAATAGAGCATGCCGTTGGCTTTCAGCGGCGTGGCTTCGAAGGTGTATTCGGTGGCGTCGTTATCCTGACGCAGATCGCCGGTGTGATAGGTCCAGGCCACTTCGAGATTGCGCACGTTCTCTTTGGTGATCTGATTCAGGGCGGAGAAACGCAGGCCGTCGGCGGTGCCGCCGTAGGCGGTCCAGTCAGCGCTCGCGCCCTGCTCGCTGTTTTGTTCACGCGCATTGGTGATGGTGCCGGCCTGCGGCAACGGATCGTAAAAGCATAATCCAATTACCAGCACAATCATGATGGCCACCGTGCTGCCGAGCAGGCCGTGGAAGCGACGCTGTCCCTGATACAGCGGTTTGACCACCCACGGCATCGCCAGCCACAGGCCGATCACGCCAAATAGATCGCCGCGCGGGATCCACTGCCACTTGTCGAAGCCGACTTCCCAGATCATCCATGCCAGCGTAATCCACATCAGCACCGCATACAGGCTCAGCGCGCTGCGCTGATTGCGAAACAGTAAAATGGCGGTGATCAATAATCCCACCGCCATCAATGCGTAAAATGCGCTGCCGCCCATCATCAGCAGCTTGCCGCCCATATAGAGCAGCGCAACACCCAGAATCGCCAGCACGAGGCTGGTCAGTTTGTTTATCATGCGAATCCCTCAACGCTCATCATTATTAACCACCCCAAACTAAAGACACATAAACTCAACAAAATCTTAACTTACGTAACCGTTAGTTAAAAATCTGCCTGGCAGCGTGTCGTTAGTGCCGCTTATCAATGTAGCTCTGCTCCTTCCTGCTGCGCCCCGCTTCGCTCGTAGTGTGAGTGAAATCACGTTTCAATTTTGTTGGAGGAAATTAATCAATCATCAGGAAAATCCGCATTTTTTGATAACGCAGCGTGCGATATGACTAAAGGCGCGACAGGCGTGCTGCCGGGCAGCCTGCAATTTGTCGTTGCATGTATTTCTGGTGAAATTATTTAATTGATTAGTGGCGTACAAATGCGATTTGTCCTGGTCATGTCAGAACCTGATGCTAAAAAAGCAGGCAACGCTGCGCTTTGCCCTAAAAATAGCGTCTTTCCGGCGCGGTGACATTGATAAATGAAATAGTGTGTTTCTTATTTTGAGAGTTTCCTTAGCCTGTCTGCCAAATTAATCGGTGATATATATTATCTGACTGCTCTGCGGCAAAGCCGCTTATAAAAAGAAGGTTATTATGATCAGCGCAGACGCTTTTTATCGCAAATTACGTTTTCCATTTAAACTCACACACGCTGCCATTAAATTTCCCGTAGCCAATGCGCACGCGCGGCAATACCAGGTCCTGTCAGCAGAACAGACCATCGATCTGCTGCTCAGCGATGACCGGCTCTCAGTGTGCCGCTATGGGGATGGGGAACTGGAAATGACGCTATTTAAGAATATAGGCTTTCAGTCTTTTGATGAACGCCTCTCCATTCGCCTGAAAGAGATCATGCGCCGTGGCACGCAGAGCGATAATCGCTGTCTGTTGTGTATGCCTGATGCCTTTCGCGGCACCGGAAATATGCGTTTTGGCTCAGCGCTTTTCTGGTTTTTTCATAAAGCTTTTTTCTTTCGCCACTATGAGCATTTATTAAAGAAAGGCTATCGCTATGGTAATACGTCGGTAACGCGTCCTTATCATGATTATAAAGATAAACAGCCGGCGGCACGTATTTTTGCCAAATTTAAACAGCTGTTTCATGATAAAAAAATTCTGATTGTTGAGGGTAGCGGCACGCGCCTTGGTCTCGGTAACGATCTGCTCGAAGGTGCCCGGCAGATCCGGCGCATTACCACCCTCAACCGTAACGCGTTTTCGGTTTATAACGAGCTATACAGTAATGTGCTGGCGCACGCGCGCGAGTTCGACATGGTATTGATATCCCTTGGCCCGACGGCAACCGTGCTGGCTTACGACCTCAGTCAGCACGGCATTCGCTGCATTGATACCGGCCATATCGATATTGAGTATGAGTGGATGCGCAGCGCGGCACGCACTAAGGTGCAGGTCGCGGGGAAAAATGTGAATGAGGTCGGTTTATTACAGAGTGACGAACAGCAGGAAGCGGATGCGCATTATCGCAGCCAGATTCTGCTGCACGTTGGTTTAGGTCAGGAGCCACTGCGCAGTGCCGCGGTGGTCACGCAGCCGACAGTGTGATGCAGCGCACCGTAACCGATCGTGCCGGCGATCGGTTTGGTGCAGCACACTCAGATAGCGACTATTTATTAGCCAGCGCGATGGTTCCCACTGCGGCGGCGCGGGCACTATGCCATGGCGGACACTAATTAGTTAGCAGCCTTAGCAATCTGGCATTACCTTTGCTTAATGATTCCTGTGTTCATTTTCAGGAGTCGCATGATGAAAGCGTCCTCAACCCGCTACACCATTTTCTCGCTGCTGTTTCTCATCGCACTGATTAACTACATCGACCGCGGTGCGCTGTCGTTCGCCGCCAACGCCATCTCGCAGGAATTTCACTTCAGTAAAGTGCAGCTCGGTGCCGTGCTGGGCTACTTTGGCTTTGGCTATCTGTTCGGGTCGCTGTGCGGCGGCTTCCTTGCCGATCGGCTGGGCACCAAAAAGGTCTGGCTGATGGCTGGCATTCTGTGGTCGCTGCTGGAGATCGCCACCGCCTGGGCCGGAGAGCTGGGCATGGCGCTGTTTAGCGGCTCGGCGATCATGGGGTTTGCTGCACTGCGCGTGCTGTTTGGCTTCAGCGAAGGGCCGGCCTACGCGTTGATGAACAAAACCATCGCCCACTGGGCGCCGGATAACGAACGCGGTTTCGCGCTGGGAATTGGCCTGCTGAGCACCCAGGTGGGCTCGCTGCTGACCGCACCGATTGCCGTCGGACTGCTGCTGCTCACCAACGACTGGCGCATGATGTTTATGCTGCTCGGCGCGTTTTCACTGCTGGCGATGCTGCTGTTTGCCCGCCACTTTACTGATACTCCACAGCAGCATCCGCGTGCCAATGCCGTCGAGCGTCAGCTGATCATTGCCGGGCAACGCCAGCAGCCGCAGGACGAAGGCGCGCTGCCGTGGTGGCGCTTCTTCACCAGCCGCACGCTGGTGTGCAACGCGCTGGGCTATTTCAGTTTCCTCTACATCACCTTTACCCTGGTGACCTGGCTGCCGAAATATCTGCAGGATAATTTCCACTATGACCTGCACTCGCTGTGGTATGTGGCGATGATCCCGTGGAGCGGTGCCTGCCTGACGGTGCTGCTGGGCGGACGCATCGCCGATCGCCTGCTGGCACGCTTTAACAATCTGCGGCTGGCGCGCAACCTGTTTGCCGCCGTGACGCTGTGCGCCACCGCCTGCTGCTTTATGGCTATTCCCTGGGTCGGATCTGCTGCCGGCATTATCGCGCTGATGACGCTCGGCAACGCGCTTAATGCGCTGGTGAATAACGTCTACTGGTCGGTCGTGATTGACGTGACGCCAAAGGCATCGGTTGGTACCTTCAGCGGCATGACGCTGGCCATCGCCAACCTCGCGTCGATCATTTCACCGATGCTGTGCGGCTGGCTGGCGCAGTACTACGGTTATAACGCCATGTTTACCGTCACCGCCTGTATCGCCTTTGGCAGCATGCTGGCCATGACGCTGCTGCAGCCGGAGAAACGCCTGCAAGCCGATGCGCCGCCAGCCGCCGCGCAGCAGGCTGTGTAAGGGTTATCGCCCGTGCCGCTGGCAGAAGGCGGCGATATCCGGCGACTGAAAATCCGCCAGGTGCGCCATCAGCTTCTCCAGCGGCCAGTTCCACCAGGCAATCGCCTGCAGCTGCGCCGCGATGTCAGCGCTGAAACGGGCGCGAATCGGTTTCGCCGGCACACCTCCGACGATAGTGTAAGGCGGCACATCTTTACTCACCACCGCCCCGGCCGCCAGCACGGCGCCGTCACCGACCGTCACGCCAGGCAGGACAATCACGCCGTGACCGATCCACACATCGTGACCAATGATAACCCGATCGGCACGGCGTCCGGCGAAGAAACCGGCATCGCGCTGCGCGCGGCTGTCGTAATACTCCGGGCAGTAGGTGAAGCGATGCTGTGAGGCGCGGTCCATCGGATGATTCGGTGCCCCGATACGCACCTGATTGGCGATGGCCGTGAAGCGGCCAATCTGTGCATCCGCCACGCAGCAATGTTCCCCAAGGTAGGAAAAATCACCCAGTTCGCTGTATTCCAGATAACTGTGCGCCAGAATTTCACACTGCTGGCCAATCTGCGTGTCGCGCAGACGGACGCTGGGATCGATCGCGGTGTGTTGCAGTTTAGCGGGATGCTGTGTGGCAGAAATCATAAAGCAGGTGCTCCGTTGTGGTCAGATGTCTGGATAAGTGGTTGCCTCAACGCAACCGCGAGCCACAACACTAGAGCGGGAAGATGACAGGAATGCTATCGTGTTGCTCCACCGGGAGATCTTCAGGAGAAAATGGAATGAAAGCGTCCCTGCCGTTATTAGCCTTGCTATTCAGTACCGTCCCCGCCTTTGCCGCCCTGCCGCCCGACATCAAAGCCGGAGAAATTGTGCAGGTCGAACTGGCGCAGCTGCATCCCACTCAGGCCGCCATTGGTTATCGCCAGCTGGATTACAAGCAGCATCGTTATCAGGCCGATCCGGAAAAGCTGTTCGATGACTATTGCGAAAGCATGGGACAAAAAGGGGTGAAAAGTTTCACGCCGCGCTCCACCCTGCGCGATCCGGCCAGTTTCAGCTGTAAGGCGCCGGTCGGCAGCGAACCCGGCCCGATGAAAACCGCGGTGATCGGCCCGGATAATCAACTGTACCTGACTGATGGCCACCACACGTTCAGCAACTTTGCTGACATGGCCGGCCTGTCAACGCCGGTGCAGGTGCGCATTACCGATGATTTCCGCCCGCTGAAAAGCCAGGCTGCTTTCTGGCAGAAAATGGCGGCGGCACATCTGGTGTGGCTGGAGACGCCAAACGGTAAAATCGCCCCTGAAGCGCTGCCGCAGGAGCTGGGTCGCCAGCATATGCAGGATGATGAGTATCGTTCGCTGATCTACTTTGTGCGCGATATCGGCTTCGATAAGCCAGACAACCCGCCGCCGTTCCTGGAATTCTTCTGGGGACAGTGGCTGAGCCGGGAACTGCCGCTGAAAGCGTTCAACCTGCGTGACCGCGACGGCTACGCCGCAGCGGTGAAAAAGGTGGCGGAGAAGATGGTGAGCGTGCCGAAGGATACGGTGATTGCGCAGAGTGATAGCGGTCCGCTGACGGCACAGGTGCTCGGTGCCAGAGACGCGGTGAACCAGAAGGCGCTGAACAAGTTAAGCGCCGATAACGGTAAGCTGAGCTGGGCGTTTAAACGTTAAGCGGGCTGGGTAGTGTTGGGTTTATCCAGGTGCGCATCAATGCGCACCCTACAAAATTACACACTATTGCTGCTGGTGCGCAGCAATGCGCACCCGACAAAATCACACATCATTGTTGCTGATGCGCAGCAATACCCACCCGACAAAACCCCACACCATTGTTGCTGGTGCGCGGGCAGGCGTCTTTCACCGTTGTGGCAGGGTCGCCATGGATGGCGACCGAAAACGGCGGTTATGCCAGCTCGCTGTTTTTAACATCCGCAGACGGTGCCAGCAGGTTTTGATCGAACACGCGCAGCGGCTGGCCGTGGCGAACGCGCTGTGGCCAGTCCGGGTTGGCCAGCGCGCTTTTGCCCAGCGCCACATAATCTGCGCCCTGATACAACGCCATGCCGGCACGTTCGGCATCTGACAGCGATCCGTTGATCACCACCGGCAACTGTGGCGCAGCCTGGCGCGCCAGCTGTAGCAGCGACTCCGTCGCGTCCGCAAACGCAGGCTGCAACGCATCGTGCTCGGTCAGGTGCAGATAATCGATACCTGAGTCAGCCAGCAGCGCAAACACCTGGCGCGCTCCGGCAGTGCCCTCCTGCCATTTATGCGTAAAATCATTCACTTTCCCCTGAGAAATCCGCACGCCCAGCGTGACGTTGGCACCGATGCGCTGCCGCACCACGGCGATCACCTCCCGCGTCAGCGTCAGTCTTGCGATAATATCGCCGCCCCAGCGGTCGCTGCGCTGGTTGGTGTAATCGGTAAAGAACTGATCGAGCAGATAACCGTTGGCCGCGTGAATTTCAATGCCGTCAAAACCGGCTGCCTCAATGGCGCGCGCCGCGCTGTCAGCAAAGGCGTCAATCACCTGCTCAATCTGTTCATCACTCATGGCGCGCGGCAACGGATAAGCGCCGTGGCCATGGTAAAACCGCAGCTGTTCGCCACGTGGCGGGATCGCCGAAGGCGCCAGCGTATCGCGCCGGTAAATATTGCCCTGCGATATCGCACCGGCGTGCATCAGCTGTGCAATGATTTTGCTGCCGTGCTGGTGCACGCTGTTGGTGATGGCCCGCCAGCCGGCGATCTGCTGGCGATTGACCAGCCCGGCCTGAAAAGCATAAGTCTGTGACCAGGCTTCATCGATGTAGAGACCTTCGGTGATTACTGCGCCAAAGCCACCGCGGGCGAAACGCGTGTAGTACTGCTGCATACGCTCGCCCGGGACTCCATCCACACTGGCGGAGATGCGCGTCATCGGTGCCACCATCAGGCGATTGGTTAAATCGAGGTGGTTAAGCGTACTGCTCTGAAACAGGTGTTTGTCGGTCATTCGGCGCTCTGAAATAAATTATCATCAGGAGCCATTATAGTGAGTCGCCATTGTGGCAAAAATGACCGATTATGATACGTCTGCTTAACGGAAACCGTTACAATGAACTCCCGGGATATTGATGTTTTTCTGATGGTGTCGCAAACCCGCAGCCTGACGCAGGCGGCGCGGCGGCTCGGCACCACTACTATGACCGTGTCGCGCCGGCTGGCCTCACTGGAGGAGGATCTCGGCGTACGGCTGCTGCATCGCACCACGCGCGCCATTGCCCTTACCGATGAAGGCGAAGAGTTTCTTCCCTATGCCAGAACGCTGGCCGAGACCGAACAGAGCGCACGCAACCTGTTCGCGCCCGATAAACAGGGGGCCACCGGCCAGCTACGCATCACCGCGCCTACGGGGTTTGGCCGCCGCACCATCATTCCACTGCTGCCGTCACTGATGGAGCAAAACCCCGGGTTGCGCGTTGAGTTTCAGCTCAGCGACGATGTCACGGACATTGTCGGGCTGGGCTTTGATGTCGCGATTCGCATTGCCCCGCTGCGCGATTCCCGCCTGGTGGCACACCGCCTGGCCGATAACCCGCGCCGGCTGTGTGCGGCTCCGGGCTATCTGCAACGCTTCGGCACGCCGCGTCATCTGGCGGATCTGCATCAACACCACTGTCTGCGCCTGTCGAATGTGGTGCAGTGGAGTTTTATGGTGGACGGTCATCTCTCCAGCCTGAGTGTTGACGGCCGCTTTAGCGGCAGCAATGTCGAAGGGGTGCGTGCGCTGTGCGTGGCCGGCAGCGGCATCGCGCAGCTATCCGAATGGGATGTGCGGGAAGAGCTGGCATCCGGCGAACTGGTGGCGCTGGAGCTGGAGGACGCGCAGCCGCAGATGCTGGGCGTGTGGGCGCTGTTTCCCACCACGCGCCACCTGCCGGCGCGCGTCAGCGTGTTTGTTGCGGCGCTCAGACAGGCAATGCAACAGCAAAGCCGGCCCGGCGCGTGACGCGGGCGTACGAAAAAAGGCGGAGGGGTGAGCTCCGCCTTGTTTCAAGTTCCGGTCAGTGCGCCTGACCGGTCAGTTGCAAAAGGGCAACGATGATTTGCAGGATCACCCGGACCAGGTCCAGGAGTAATCGAACAAGTTCCATCACTTTCCTTCTCCTCTGACAGGAGCGCGCTGTTCAGCTTTCGGGGCCCTGACTCTACCCGCCGACCGCCTAAGCACATCTGTGAGGAGCGCTGAGCGGCACTCATTGTGAAAGCCACAGGCCAGCACCACCTGAAACCTGCCGGGGTTTGACTATCCGCGCCCCTGGAGTCATCAGAAAACAATAAGCATCCGCCGCGCTCAACACCTGTATAACCATACAGTATTTTAGCGAAACTTGAAATCTTTCGCTGCACATTTTATCATTCCTTTTGTGAGGAGTGCTGAGCACCCCGTTCCGAGCGCGGTTACCAGCCGGGTGACGAACATAAAAAAAGGATTTGGCGACCTGGCCAAATCCTTTTTTATTGCCTGCGATGACCCTACTGTGCGGCGCTGATACGCCAGATCGCGTTGCCGGCATCGTCGGCAATCAACACCCCGCCCTGATTATCCGTCGCCAGTCCTACCGGCAAACCGCGTACCTGCTTCTGATCGTCGGTGAGGAATCCTGACACCACCGTCTGCGGTTGCCCGACCGGTTTGCCGTTTTCAAATTTCACCCAAATCACTTTATAGCCGTTGAGCGGCGTGCGGTTCCAGCTGCCGTGTTCACTGATGAACGCGCCGCCGCGGTACTGCGGCATATTATCCGCGCCATAGAACAGCAGGCCGAGCGGTGCCACGTGTGAGCTCAGCGCATAGTCCGGCTTGATGGCTTTCGCGACCAGATCCGGCCGCTGCGGCTGCGCGCGCTCGTCGACGTGCTGACCAAAGTAGCTGTACGGCCAGCCGTAGAAACCTTTGTCCTGCACGGAAGTCAGATAATCCGGCACCAGATCCGATCCGATTTCGTCACGCTCGTTGGCGATGGCCCACAGCTTGCCACTTTGCGGCTCCCACTGCAGACCGGTAGGATTGCGGATGCCGCTGGCATAAATGCGGCTGGCACCGGTTGCGGCGTCCACTTCCCACACCGCCGCGCGGCCATACTCTGCGCCGATGCCGTTCTCTGTGATGTTACTGTTGGAGCCGACACCGACGTACAGTTTGCTGCCGTCCGGACTGGCGAGCAGCGCTTTGGTCCAGTGGTGATTCAGCTCACCGCCCGGCAGCGACGTCACCTCTTCCGGCGGCGTACGGATTTCGGTTTCGCCGGTCTGGTAAGGGAATTTCACCAGGCTGTCGGCGTTAGCCACATACAGCGTATTGCCAATCAGCTGCATGCCAAACGGCGCATTGAGGTTTTCGATAAACCGGTGCTGTTCCCACTTGCCGTTAACGTTGCGCAGCAGCGTGATGCGGTTGCCGCCCGGGCCACCTTTGCCGGAAGATTTCTGCACCAGGCTCATGATCAATTCTTTCGGTGCCGTGACCGGGTTTTTCACCCCGTTGGCTTCTGCCACCAGCACGTCGCCATTCGGCAGCACATACAGTTGACGCGGGTGCATCAGGCTGGCCGGGATTTTCTCGATCTTCAGGCCGTCGGCCACTTTTGGTGTCTCGCCCTCTTTCCACGCGGTGCCTTCCGGCACCTGCATCGGCGGCATAAAGAAGTTTTTGGCCTGCGGCAGCTGCGGATCAGGGCCGATTTGCCGTTGCGGATCGAGGTCCGATCCGCTGTCGCAGGCGCTCAGCAGTACCGCAATTCCCAGCGCACTCATTACACTAAATTTCATGGGCGGCCTCCCTGTAAACGACGCTCGCGCAGCGCCAGCTGCAGATTCGCTATCAGCAACACCACCACCACCAGGGTGGAGAGCGTTACGCCCATCGGCACCACCGCATAGGCATCGCGGCTGTGAATGAATGCGTTGACGATGGCCAGCACGATCGCCAGCAGTGACAGCCAGAAATGGGTCTTCTCTGCGGCAGGTGCGCCACGGAATAAATGAATCAGGCTGATTAGTCGCGGCACAATTGCCAGCACCAGCCCGATGGCGATCAGCCAGCTGGCGGCTTTGGTCCACATGACGATGAAGGTTTGCAGATAGATAATATCAAACAGCCAGGCAGCAAAGAAAAAGCCCAGCGGCAACGGCTCAAGCAGGGTAAACAGCGTCACGCCAACAACCGAGCGTCCCGAGGTATGGTACATCGCACTCTCCCTATCACAGTTTTTCCAGGCGAGAGCGATCCGGCCAGGCATCGCTTCGCACGCCTGAGAAATATTAGTAAAGATAAAGAGTCATGCGCACAGCCCGCACAAAAAGTTAACCGTGCCGACGGAACTGGTTCAGTTCCTGCGCGTCGTGGCTGCAGAACAGCTGCACCTCTTGCGCGTGCTGCAGTGACAGTTCACGCAGCCGCTGCTGATTGCTGTGCCAGGCGGCGCGGTCGCTGCACATCAGGCGCTGATAGGCGCGCAGACCCGGCGTACAGTGGCGCTGGCTGTGGTACATTTCACCGCGATAAAACCAGGCGTCGCCGCCATGCAGCAGCCAGCCGCCCTGATGACGAATCGCCACGCCCGCATGGCCCAGCGTATGTCCCGGCAGCGGCACCAGCAGAATCTCATCGCTGAGATAGTCGACCGCCTTCACCGCATCAAAGCCATACCAGCGCTCGCCGCCGCTGGCGTAACCGCGCCAGCCATCGTGCGCAGTCCACTGCTGCGGGCGAAACCGCTGACGCGCCAGCCAGCTGCTATCGCCCGCCTGGGTTACGGTATCCAGTTCACGCTGCAGCAGATGAATGCGGGCGGCCGGAAAATCACTGATGCCGCCGGCGTGGTCAAAATCGAGGTGGGTCAGAATAATGTGGCGCACATCTTCCGGGCGAAAACCCAGCAGCTGAATCTGTGCCAGCGCGCTGAGCTGCTCGTTATAGCGAATATTATTCAGCGCGCGGAAAAAGCCCGACAGGCGGCGGTCAGGATGGCGCATATCCTGCGTGCCCAGACCGGTATCCACGAGGATTAAACCGTGACGGTCAGTTTCCAGCAATAAGCAGTGGCACACCAGTTCAGCAAACGGACCTTTGCTGAAACCATCGAATAACGCGCCACCGAGCGGGCACATGCAGCCACAGTTGAGGTGATGAATTCGCATTGCTCTCCCCCAAAATAAAATGGCGCGAGCGCGCCGTTATTAAATGAATAAATAAAAAAGTGATTTAACATATATGTGTCATGATGATGCTAATTGCAAATAATCCAGAATGATTCATTTATCGCTTTATTTATTACTCATTAAATTTCAATGTATTGAAATATTGTATGCGTGTTTGCATCAGCAAAAAAAATAACCGCAGCGCAAGGTTATTCACGCTACGGTTATTTAACGCGGTCGGTTAACCGTTAATGATTAATCAGGCAGCGCGTGCCGCCCACCACAGGCGCAGCTTCAGCCCCCAGCTGCTGGTCCAGCCGCTGCTGGTGCTGACCACCTTGCCCTGATGCAGCACGATGAACGTCGGCGTGGCGCTGATTTGCCAGCGCTGTCCCAGCGCCCCGCTTTCATCATTGACGGCGAATCCCCGTACTCCTTTTTTATCCAGCCAGGTGGCAACGCGCGCATCGCTGCCGGATCGCAGAGCCACACTGACCACCTGCGTGCCGTGCTGACTGAGCGCGGCCACCGTCGGTGTGGTGAGTTTGCACACGCCACACCAGCTGGCCCAGACGTAAACCAGCACCGGCCGCTGCTGGCTCAGCGTCGCCAGGTTCACCTCGCCCTGCAGCGCGCTGAGCGGCTGCCGGGCCACATCCGCGGGCAGCTGCGGTGCACGCAGCCAGTCCATGGCCAGCAGCAGCGCCGCTGCCATCAGCACCAACAGCACGCCTTCACGCAGCCAGCGCGTTACCCGGCTCATGGCTGAGCCTGCAGCGCACCTTTTACCGCGGCTTCCAGCTGTGCATAAGGCACTGCCCCGCTGATCAGCTGATTGCCCACCAGCGTGGCGGGCGTACCCTGCACACCGAGCTGCTGCGCCAGCGTCAGGTTGAGGTTGATGGTGTCGAGGCTGGCGGTGCTCGGCGCCGATAAGCTGATGCCACTTTTGTCCAGCGCGGCGGCGATGCTGGCTTCATCATGGTTGCCTTTCTTTGCCATCAGCCGTTCATGCAGCTTAAGAAAGTTATTCGGCTGCTGCTCCCACACCGTCAGCGCCAGACGCGCCGAACTGAGCGAGCTTTCAGCGCGGTACGGCAGCGGCTTCAGCACCACCGCCACCTGCGGATAGTTGTGCAGCAGTTTTTCGATATCCGCCTCAAACTTTTTGCAAAAGACGCAGTTGTAGTCGGTGAAATAGACCAGCGTCAGTGCCGGTTTTTTGGCACCGATGCGCGGTGAGCCGGCATCGTTAAACAGCGCCGCGCGGTTTTTCTCTACCATCTGCGCAACCACGTTTTGCTGCTGGCGCGCGGCTTCTTTATCAAATGCGTCGGCGGCTTCCGCCAGAATCGCCGGATTTTGCACCAGGGTTTCGCGAATCAGTTGTTTGATGCGCGCCTCCTGCTCGGGGGTAAATGGCGCGGCGGCCAGGGCGGGTGCCGCCAGTAACATCAGCGAAAGTAACAGGGATTTTTTCATCATTTTTTTGCCTCAGAGAGTGTTGAAATCACCGCATCACGACTTAATAACGGCGATAAAATCTGGCCGTGCGGCAGTGCCGGGCCATAAATCTGGTTAAAGGGGATCGCTACGCGATCGCGGCGGCGCAGGAACTCGCCGATGGCCGGATCCGGTTGTGTCCAGTCACCGCGCAGCAGCACCACATCCTCTGCGCCGAGGGCGGCACGCACGTCAGGCTGATTCAGCACCCGCGATTTATTCACTTTGCAGGTGATGCACCAGTCAGCGGTGACATCGACAAAGACGCGCTTATCCTGCTCCAGCGCCTGATTGATGGCGGCTTCGGTCAGCGGTTGCCACACCAGCGATTCTTCTTCCGGGGAGAGGCGCGTCAGCAGTAACAGCGCGCCCGCCAGCGTCACGGTAATGAACACCAGACCTGCCTGCGGCAGCGCGCGGCGTGCGATTAGCCAGCCCGTCAGCGCCAGCAGCAGGATGGCCGCCAGCAGAATGGCGACGGTGCTGCCCCAGTGGGGAATCAGCAGCGTCACCAGCCACAGCGTTGCCAGCAGCATCAGCAGCCCCAGCAGCGTGCGCAGATGCAGCATCCAGCTCCCCGGACGCGGCAGGCAGCGCGCCATACCCGGCAGCGCCGCAACCAGCAGCCACGGCAGACTCATGCCGACACCGAGCGCGACAAACAGCAGCCACAGCTGCGGCAGCGGCGCGGTCAGCGCATAGGCGACGGCGGTGCCAAGAAACGGTGCGCTGCACGGCGTCGCCAGCAGCGTGGCAAAGGCCCCCTGGCCAAAATGTCCTGCCAGACCGGCACCGCCGTGCGTCGCCAGCCGGGTAGTCAGGCCGGAAGGCAGTCGAAAATGCAGCAGATCGAACAGACTGGCGCTGAACAGGAACATCACCAGCACCATCACCAGCAGAAAGCCGCTGCTCTGAAACTGAATGCCCCAGCCCAGCGCCTGACCGCTGAGCCGTAGCACGGTCATAAGCAGCGCCAGCAGCAGGAAAGAGAACAGAATACCGGCGCTGGACGCGAGAAACTGCTGACGCGTCTGGCGTTGCGTCTGTCCCTGCTGCTGCACCAGACTGCTCAGTTTGATCGCCAGCACCGGCAGCACGCAGGGCATCAGGTTGAGAATCAGCCCGCCGAGCAGCGCCAGCAGCACTACCGACCACAGCGTGGCGTTCCCGGCGGAGGGAGAAAACAGCGGCTGATGACCAAGGGTCAGCTGGCTTTGCTGAGCGATACCGGCGTCAGCGATGACCAGTGACAGCGCTTTGCCGCGCAGGTCCGGCGCGGCTTCGCCCCATTCGTCGGTTACCGCCACGCGAGCGGTCAGCGTCTCGCCCTGCACGCTGATTTGCGGCGCAGCCAGCATGCTGCCCTGCGGATAATCAAAGAACAGTTCCGGCTGCTGCCAGCCCTGCTGACGCTGCGCCCGGATTTGCAGCGTGCCATCAACGAAACTGGCATCAAGCTGATCGGTCAGCCCGCTGTCAGCCGGGATCTGCCCCATCGCCTGGGCGAAGTCACGTGCAAAATCCGGACTGGCGGGCTGCGAGAGATCGAGCTGGAACGGAAAATCCGTCAGGATGCAGACGTCGCTACAGGTGGACAGCGTCAGCGTGCCGGCCAGCGTGCCCTGCGGGGCAGATTCGAGCACGATGGGCAGCGTAACGTTGCCTTTGTAGCCCTGAGTGGTGAGGCCGCTGACGTCAAAGCGCGCTGGCACTGGCCACGACCAGCTGGCGTTGACATCCGGCGTTTGCCAGCGGATTTCCGGCGCGACGCCGCCTTCGCCCGGCGAGCGCCAGTAGGTTTTCCAGCCCGGCTGCAGGCGAATATCCAGCAGCAGTTGCAGGTGATCGCCCTGCGGCGCGGCGCGCAGGCGCACTTCGGCGTGGCTGTTTTGCGCATTGCGCAGCCAGCCCGTATCGGCGGCTTGCACGGTCAGCGCGCAGCTCGCCACGAGGAGCAGCAGGCTCCTGATCAGGAATGTCATAATCGTTTCTCCGGTGAATAACAGGGTTTACGCGGTGGATCGCGTGGTGTTATTCCCGGAAGACGCAGAGCGTGAGATGGCGCCGTCGCAGCGGCACCAACAGCGGTTCACGCCGCCAGACAGTGGCAGACGAAGTCTGGAAGAGCGTGGCGATCAACGCCAGCAGCAGTACGAGGAATGGCAGCGCGGTATCGAGCAGCGGCGCGCTGCCGCTGAGTGACTTAGCGCCCAGCGCACAGGGTTTATCACTGCTGGCACCGTCATCAACGGCGGCGCTGTGAGCAGTAATGCTAACGACAGGCTGGGTCGGGAGATTGAAGCTGCGCTGGACGAGACAAAACGCCAGCACCAGACAAACCAGTGCCAGAATCCATTTTGCGCGTTGGGGCGATATCGTCATGCCACAGCCTCAGAGAAAAGTGCGGCCAGTTTATGCAAAAGCAGCAGAAACACCAACCCCTGCTGTGTAAACTTTTGTCTTTATGCCAGCGGGAGCAGGCTGACTGCAGAGAGGGAGAAATTATTCACGTTGATTAATCAGCAAGCGCCAGCGGCGGCGTTCGCGCAGCAGGCGCTGATGCAGCCGCTGCAGCTGGGGTAACGTGAGCGCGGCGACCGCTTCTGGCGTAAGCACCGGCAGTCCCTGCTGTTTTCGCAGTGCCTCACTGGCGGCGTCGGCGTTCTGGTATGGCTGGCACTGCGCCAGTAGCGTCGCCTGCCAGCTCTCTAGCGTTTCATCGTTGATGGCGGCGAGTTCACTCACCATGTCGCGCAAAAACGCTTTGCAGTGTTGCAGCAGCGTGCGCCAGCCAATGGACGGTGATTGCAGCGCCAGCTGCAGTCCATCCACATCCGCCACGCGCTGGTAGCGCGCTGACACCACATAGCCAATCTGTTGCCCGACCCGCAGCCGCTGAAAGAAACGCGGTTCAAACATCAGCGCCAGCGCACGCAGCGCCGCGAGGCTGGCATCATCGGCAGCGGGCAGCGGAATAAACAGCAACAAGGCCTGATCGTTCGCAGCACAGCGCAGCGCGCTGACGCCGTGCTGCAGCGCCGCCGCGCGCGCCGGCGCAGGCTGCGTCTGCACCACCTCGCTCAGCCAGTGCGCGGCGTGCTGACTGACGCTTTCGCTGTGGCCGCACCAGGCGGCCTGCCATGCAGGATGCGCAGCCGGGGCCAGCAACTGCTGCGGTAGCGCTTCCAGCAACTGACGAATCACAATACTTTGTGCAGCACGGTGCGGTTGCGGCAGCACCGGCGCATTCAGCGCCGCCAGCACGCCAGGCAGCTGTTGCAGCGCGGGCATTGCATCGTCAGGCAGATCAATCACCAGTTGCCAGACGCCCTGCTGCTGTTGCCAGCGTCCGCTGCCACCGGCATGGCGCAGTGCGGCAAGCCGTGGGCGCAGCTGCTGCTGCCAGCTTAGCGCCGCCTCGTCACTCAGGGTGTGATAAAACGCCGGGCGCACCAGCAGCGTTCCCTGCGGCTGCACCGGACTTACGCGCAGCAACGGCGGGCCATTTACCGGGAGTTCCGGCAAATGCAGGACGTCAGCGCACGGATAAAATGACCAGTTAACCGGCGCGACCGGGCCAGCCGCAGTCTGTGGCCATGGCGCGCGCTGCAGACAGAATCCCTGCGTGGTATAAGGCACGGCGGACAGCTGTCGCTGCGTCAGCAGCCGCGTGCACGAGGCCTGTGGCAGCGCGGCGATAAAACCGGTGAAATCTGCGGGAACGTCAGCTGACGGCGCCGATCCCAGCGCCCGTCCACGCAACTGCGTCAGCGGCGACAACGCAGCGAAATCCTGCTGTGCCAGTTGCAAATAGTGACCATGCTGCGCTGGCGTGGCGGCGCGCACCGCACGCAAATGCTGCCAGAAGAGCTGTTCAATGCGTCTTGCTGCCGAAGGTGACAGCGCTGGCGCACTGAAGCGCAACGTCAGCCAGCTATGATCGGCGCTCTGCCACAGCCATTCACACTGCAGCGATGCGCACAGTTGCTCGCTGCGCAATTGAGCCATCAGGCTGCCAGGGGCTTCATCCTGCCAGAAAGCCTCCAGCAATGTGACATTGTCACGTAAAGCGTTCTCTTCGCCGGTGATAAACAGGCTAAGCCAGAATGATTCTTCATCGGCAAGCTGGATGAGCGTTTCAACAGGCTCCGGCGCAGGAATGGCTGGCAATAAGGAGTGCGCCGCACCGCCTGGCTGGCGAACAGCAAACGCCTCGGCCAGCTGCTGTAATTCATCCAGCGATTGCGGTCCGCTCAGCCACAGCTGCTGGTTGGCGGCGACAAAATGCTGCTGATGAAACAGCCTCAGCGCCTGCTGCAGTTCCGTTACGTTGTCACCAAAACACGCTGCACTCCCGACGCGAAAGCGGCGCAGTGCGCCACCGGCCGCGTCGAGCAGCGCTGCTTCACTCAGCGTCTCGGCATGATGCCGCAGCAGCTGATATTCTGCCTCAATGACCGCCGCTTCCTGCGTAATCGCCGTACCGGTCAGCAGTGGCGCAACCAGCATATCTGCCAGCCTTGCCACGCCCGCCGCCAGCGCCTGCGCCGGCAGCTGGAAGAACCAGGCACTGCGGCTGAGTTGCGTGGTGGCATTCACCTGACCACCCTGTTGCTGCAGCCACGGCATCAGGCGCTCGTCACCGGTAAAGCCAGCGCTGCCGCAAAACAGGAGATGTTCCAGCAGATGCGCCAGGCCGGGCCAGCGATCGGGTTCGTGCAGGCTGCCCGCGCCGACGCGCACCAGCGCCGCGCTTTCCCGCGCGTCGGGCTGGTGCGACAGATGACAGCGCAGACCGTTAGCCAGCGTCAGGCTGCGTTCGCACATCAGGTGACCCGCTGTTTGAAAATCAGCTCAGAATTGCTGCGGTTGCGGAACTGCAGCTGGGCGATTTTGATATCGCTGCAGCTGGCTTCTCGGCGTGCCTCAAGAATTTTTCCATGATGCGGCGACTTGCTGCACACCGGGTCGGTGTTATCGGCATCGCCGGTCAGCATGTATGCCTGGCAGCGGCAACCGCCGAAATCTTTCTCTTTCTCATCGCATGAGCGGCACGGTTCCGGCATCCAGTCGAAGCCGCGATAGCGATTGAAGCCAAACGAGTTGTACCAGATATCCTCCAGGCTCTGCTCCAGCACTGAAGGGAACTGCACCGGCAGCTGGCGCGCGCTGTGACAGGGTAACGCCGTACCTTCCGGCGTCACGCTGAGAAATATCGATCCCCAGCCGCCCATACAGGGTTTGGGCCGCTCTTCGTAGTAATCCGGCGTGACGAACATCAGATTGGTGAGATTACCGCTGCTGCCCATGCGCTCACGGTAGCGCGCAACCACCGCTTCGGCGCGGGCAATCTGTTCGCGTGTTGGCAGCAGCCCCTGGCGGTTAAGATGCGCCCAGCCATAGAACTGACAGGTGGCCAGCTCGACATCATCCGCCTCCAGCTCGATACACAGATCGATGATTTTATCGATCTGGTCGATGTTATGGCGATGCAGCACGAAGTTCAGCACCATCGGGTAGCCGTGCTTTTTCACCGCTTTTGCCATCGCCAGCTTCTGCTGAAACGCCTTCTGCGAACCGGCCAGCGCGGCGTTCAGCGTTTCATCGCTCGCCTGGAAACTGATCTGGATGTGATCCAGCCCGGCGTCGGCGAAGGCGTCGAGCTTTTTCTCCGTCAGGCCAATGCCGGAGGTGATCAGGTTGGTGTAAAAACCCAGATCGCGCGCGGCGCGAATCAGCTCCGGCAGATCTTTGCGCGTCAGCGGTTCACCACCGGAAAAGCCCAGCTGCACGCTGCCCATGGCGCGAGCCTGGCGGAACACCTCGATCCACTGTTCGGTGCTCAGCTCTTGTTCCTGCTGCGAAAAATCCAGCGGGTTCGAGCAGTAAGGACACTGCAGCGGGCAGCGATAAGTCAGCTCCGCCAGCAGCCACAGCGGCGCATTCACGCCAGGTTTATTCGGGTTCACGACACTGGATCCACTTCTGTTCAATGGCCGATTGCAGGAAGTCTTTGACGTCATCATCGACGCCGCCCGCCTCCGGAAAACGCGCATTGAGCGTGGCGATAATGGCCGCCACATCCTGCTTGCCGGTCACCAGTTCCAGAATGGCGGCAGCGGTTTCATTCAGCTTCGCCATCCCTTCCGGGTAAAGCACCACGTGGCTGTCCTGCGCGGCTTCCCACTGCAGACGATAGCCGCGGCGAAACGCCGGAATCAGAGTCTCTTTCATGTGATTACACCAGTCTTGTACTGTGCCAGGCGACCTGATCGGTCACCGTGTGGTACGGCGGACGCTGCAGTGCGTATGCCATGGTCATGGCATCCAGCATGGTCCAGAGAATGTCGAGTTTAAACTGCAGGATCTCCAGCATACGGTTCTGCTGCTCAGCGCTGGTAAAAACTTCCAGCGCCAGTGCCAGACCATGTTCCACATCGCGGTTCGCCTGGCTCAGGCGGCTGCGGAAGTAGAAATAGCCTTCCTCTTTGATCCACGGATAGTGTTGCGGCCAGCTGTCGAGGCGCGACTGATGAATCTGCGGGGCAAACAGCTCGGTGAGCGAGCTGCACGCTGCTTCCTGCCAGTTGGCGCGACGCGCAAAGTTGACATAGGCATCAACGGCAAACCGTACACCCGGCAACACCAGCTTCTCTGACAGCAAGACTTTGCGATCGAGACCAACCGCTTCTCCCAGCTGCAGCCAGGCTTCAATGCCGCCTTCCTCGCCGTTACGGCCGTCGTGATCGAGGATACGCTGTACCCATTTACGGCGCGTTGCCGGATCCGGACAGTTGGCCATGATCGCCGCATCTTTCAGCGGAATATTGGTCTGATAGTAAAAACGGTTCGCCACCCAGCCCTGAATCTGCTCGCGCGTCGCGGCACCGTTGTGCATCGCGATATGGTAAGGATGGTGAATATGGTAATACGCGCCTTTGGCACGCAGCGCCTGTTCAAAGGCTTCGGGTGACAACGCCTCGGTAATGATCACGATGCGGACTCCTGCAAATGAATCGCCATGCCGTCCCAGCTCACTTCAATGCCCTGCTGCGTCAGGAACTGGCGCTGCGGCGAATGCTCGTTGAGAATCGGATTGGTGTTGTTAATGTGAATCAGAATTTTGCGTCTGGCCGGCAGAGCGGCCAGCAGCGCCATCAGCCCCTGCTCTTCCGCCAGCGCCAGATGGCCCATGGCTTTGCCGGTATTTTTGCCGACGCCGGTGGTCAGCAGCTCATCATCCTGCCACACGGTGCCGTCGATCAGCAGGCAGTCGGCTTTTTGGAGCCACGGCATAATCACCGCATCCGGTTCGCCGAGGCCTGGCGCATACAGCAGCGTCTGCCCGCTGGCGGTGTTTTCGATAAACAGCGCCACGTTATGTCCCGGCAGCGGACGATCGCGATACGGCGAATACGGTGGCGCATTGCTGAGAATCGGAATGGCGGTGAATTGCAGACTGGCGCAGACGTCAACGCGAAACGGCTCAAGCGGCGTAAGCGCACGATGCTGCAGGCCACCGTTCCAGTGCTGCAGCATGGTAAAAATCGGGAAGCCGCTGGTGAGGTCGGCATGCACTTCCGGCGTGCACCATACCTGATGCGGGCAGCCCTCACGCAGGCTCAGCAGACCGGTGGTGTGATCGATCTGGCTGTCGGTCAAAATAATGCTGCCAATCGCGGTTCCGCGCAGCACGCCGTGTTTCACCAGTTCCGGTGTCCGGGCGATTTGCTGGCTGATGTCCGGCGAAGCGTTGCACAACACCCAGTCGGTACCGTTATCGCTGACAATGATTGAGGATTGGGTGCGCGCCTGCGCCTGGAGCGTGCCGTTACGCAGCCCGCTGCAGTTGGCGCAGTTACAGTTCCACTGCGGAAAGCCACCGCCAGCCGCCGAACCGAGGACTTTAATAAACATGTGAAGGACCGAAGCAGGAAAAGAAAATGCCCGCACGAACGGCGGGCAGGACGTCTTAGCGGTTGGAGATGTACAGCGTTACTTCCAGGCCCAGACGCAGGTCAACAAACTCAGGTTTTTTCCACATAATATTCTTCCTCATAGTCTTAAAACGCAGAGCAGGCTCTGCTAAAAACATTGCGACAGAAACAAAGCTTCCGCCAGCAATGGATAACGCGGGGCGATGTTGCGCCAATGTAGCGAGCAGATCAACCCTGATAGCGTAAGGAAATACACTTACGCCTGCCAGATTTGGTGCAATACCCGCTGCCAGTTGCCCCAGGCAAGTTGTTCCAGCAATGCCTGATCATAGTTGAGACTGCGCATCAGCGCATACAGCCGCGGCAAACCGGTGACATCTTTAAGCTCTGCGGGCACGCTGATGCCGTCAAAATCCGACCCCAGCGCGACGTGATCGCTTCCCATAATAGTCATCAGATGCTCACAGTGTTTAACAATTTCGATCAAGCCGCCATCATCGTCGCGCTTACCGTCGGCGCGCAGAAAGGCGTTGCCGAAGTTAATGCCGACCACGCCACCGCTATCGCGAATCGCCCGCAGCTGGTCGTCGGTAAGGTTGCGCGGCTGCGCGCACAGTGCGTGCGCATTCGAGTGGCTGGCGACCAGCGGCGCGGATGAGAGCCGGACCGTGTCCCAGAACGCTTTTTCATTCATGTGCGACACGTCGATCATCATGCGCTGCTGACTCGCCAGCGCGATCAGCCGCTCGCCATCGGCGGTCAGTCCCGGACCGCTATCCGGCGAACCGGGAAACGCGCCGGTGACGCCAGCGCCAAAGCGATTTTCCAGATTCCAGAACGGACCGATGCTGCGCACGCCCGCCTGCCAGAAGGCGGCAAGATCGGCGCCGTCGCCGTCAAAACCGTCCGCGCCCTCAATGTGCGCCACCATCGCCAGCACGCCGTCGCGCCGGCAGGCGGCGATATCGGCGGTGCTGAGGCACAGACGCGCCCGGCCGTCAGAACGGGCAACCAGTGTTTTGAGAATCTCCAGCTGCTGCCACAGGATCTCCAGCGGCTGCCACGCTTCACCGGCCAGCTGAGGTGCTACTTCGCTGACGTAGCGCTGCGGCGGCACAAACAGCGCAAACAATCCACCGGCAAAGCCGCCCTGCTGCATGCGCGGAAAATCGAGGTGTCCTTTTTCGATACCGGTAAAGAAGGCAGCGGCTGGATCGTCGCGATGATGCAACCACAGGTTGAGCAACAGGTCATTATGACCATCAAAGGTTTTGATTAACATTGGGTTATCCGCCACGGATTTGATGCCGCCATGCTACGCGCATCACGCCTGTTCGCCAAATACCGGCGCACAAAGCGTGTGTTCAGTCTGGCCAGCACAAAAAAAAGCCCGCAACACGAGGTGCGGGCAACGTAATACTGGAAGCAATGTGAGCAATGTCGTGCTCTTCTTCGGTAGAGCCACCGTCGAAGCGCAGAAGAATAATAATCATTCCTATTATCATCTGTAAAGCTCTAATTGAGAATTTTTCTCATTTACACACTAAGGTTGTGCTTACCCCCGTCGCCCGCTGGGTAAAAAAAGCGCAGATGCGCGGCGAATTTGGGGAGTGCGCGTGCTTTGCGATACACTCTCGCTATTGCCCGAGAATCGTTGAGTTCTATGCCAAAATTATTCCCCGCGCTGCTGCTTGGTCTCAGCGTCCTGAGTGCCTCTGCGTTCGCCGCGCCCGCGGACTCTATCCGCCACAGCGGCTTTGTCTATTGCGTAAACGGCACGGTTAACACCTTCAACCCGCAGATGGTCAGCAGCGGGCTGGTGGTCGATACGCTGGCGGCACAGTTGTATGACCGCCTGCTCGACGTCGACCCTTATACCTATCGCCTGATCCCCGATCTGGCGCAGAGCTGGGAAGTGCGCGATAACGGCGCGACTTACCGCTTCCACTTACGCAAAGATGTTTCGTTCCAGCACACCAACTGGTTTACGCCGACGCGCAAAATGAATGCCGACGACGTGGTCTTCAGTTTTGCCCGCATGTTTGATCGCCAGCATCCGTGGCATAACGTCAACGGCGGCAGCTATCCCTACTTCGACAGCCTGCAGTTTGCCGACTCGGTGCAGAGCGTGAAGAAGCTGGATAACAACACGGTAGAGATCCGCCTCAACAGCCCGGACGCCTCGTTCCTGTGGCATATCGCCACCCACTACGCGCCGGTGTTGTCGCAGGAGTACGCCAGCCAGCTGAGCGCAGCAGGCCAGCAGGAACAGCTGGATCGCCAGCCGGTGGGCACCGGCCCGTTCCAGCTGAGTGAGTACCGTACCGGGCAATATCTGCGTCTGGCGCGCAATCCGCACTACTGGAAAGGCGTGCCGCGTCTGCAACAGGTGGTGATCGACCTCGGCGTGGGCGGCACTGGCCGCCTGTCGAAATTGCTGACCGGCGAGTGTGACGTACTGGCCTACCCGGCCGCCAGCCAGCTGTCGATTCTGCGCGACGATCCGCGCCTGCGCATGACGCTGCGTCCCGGCATGAACATCGCCTATCTGGCGTTTAACACCCGCAAACCGCCGCTCGACCGTCCGGAAGTGCGCCACGCGCTGGCGCTGGCAATCAACAACGAGCGGCTGATGGAGTCGATTTATTACGGCACGGCGGAAACCGCAGCCTCGATTCTGCCGCGTGCCTCGTGGGCTTACGATAATGATGCGCGCGTGACGGAATACAATCCGGCAAAAGCGCGTGAGGCATTAAAAGCGCTGGGCATTGAGGATTTGCATCTGCGTCTGGTGGTGCCGACCACCTCGATGTCGTGGAACCCCAGCCCGCTTAAAACCGCCGAGCTGTTGCAGGCAGATCTGGCGCAGGTGGGCGTACGCGTCACCATCGCGCCGGTCGAGGGACGTTTTCAGGAAGCACAGCTGATGGCCATGAACCACGATTTAACCCTGACCGGCTGGGCCACCGACAGTAACGATCCGGATAGTTTCTTCCGCCCGTTGCTCAGCTGCGCGGCGATTCGTTCGCAGACCAATTACGCGCACTGGTGTTCGCCGGCGTTTGATGAAGCGCTGCAGCGCGCGCTGCTGTCGCAGCAGTTGTCGGCGCGTATCGATAGCTACGATCGCGCCCAGCAGATGCTGGCGCAGGCGCTGCCGGTCCTGCCGCTGGCGTCGTCGCTGCGTCTGCAGGCTTACCGGCACGATATTAAAGGCCTGGTGCTGAGTCCCTTCGGTAATGCCTCGTTCGCCGGGGTTTACCGCGATGAGCACGGCGAGGAGTAAGCATGATCATCTATCTGTTGCGTCGCCTGCTGTTGCTGATCATCACCCTGTTCTTACTCTCGCTGGTGAGTTTCAGCCTGAGCTATTTCACGCCCAACGCGCCGCTGGAAGGCGCCTCGCTGTTCGATGCCTGGTGGTTCTGGTTTAAAGGGCTGCTGCAGTTTGATTTTGGCGTCTCCAGTACCAACGGTCAGGCAATTGATATACAGCTGCGCGAGGTGTTTCCCGCCACGCTGGAACTGTGCGTGCTGGCTTTTATGCTGGCGCTGCTGGTTGGTATTCCGCTCGGCATCTGCGCCGGCGTAATGCGCAATAAATGGCAGGATAAAGCCATCAGCGCGCTGGCGCTGCTCGGCTTCTCGATGCCGGTGTTCTGGCTGGCGCTGCTGTTTACCCTGCTGTTTTCGCTGACGCTGGGCTGGCTGCCGGTTTCCGGCCGTTTCGACCTGCTCTATCCGGTGCAGAACATTACTGGTTTTGCCCTGATTGACGCCTGGCTTAGCCCTTCACCGTGGCGGCATGAGATGCTGGTCAGCGCGCTGACGCACCTGATTCTGCCGGTGATTGTGCTGGCTGTGGCACCGACCACCGAAGTGATTCGCCTGCTGCGCAACAGCACCAGCGACGTGATGGATAAAAATTACGTCAAGGCAGCGGCAACGCGCGGCTTGTCGCGCTTCACCGTGATTCGCCGTCACGTGTTGCACAACGCACTGCCGCCGGTGATCCCGCGTCTTGGCCTGCAATTCTCCACCATGCTGACGCTGGCGATGATCACCGAAGTGGTGTTCAACTGGCCCGGACTGGGGCGCTGGCTGATTAACGCCATCCGTCAGCAGGATTACGCGGCGATCTCCGCAGGCGTGATGGTGGTTGGCGGGCTGGTGATTCTGGTCAGCGTACTGTCGGATATTATCGGTGCGGCGCTCAATCCGCTGAAACACAAGGAGTGGTATGCCCTCAGATAGAGTTTTATTTTAGATAAAAACATTATATATCAATATAATGCATGAAGTGACTCAGCAAAATCATAATTGAAGCACTCTGAGATGGATACATTATTATGCTTTGGCAGCTGCGGCGATGAGTGACTAACACCCTGGTAAAAAACCAGCTCTGCAAAATAAGCTGTGCAGAGTATAATATTTGGTGGAAAGTTAAAGGCCGCAGGCTGGAGTAGAACTTTCAAATCATAGGCTTCAGATTATGGATGAAGCGGATTTGCGAGATTTCGAATGTTATGTTTCAGTGCGTGGTGACGACACATAGCAGATTACAACTCTTTTTGCGTAACGCAGTAGAATTATTTATATTATTGAGAGCTTTATTGGACGCGCCTCACTTAAGCTTTTTACACCAATAGTTGGAGAATGGAATCATGGCACGTAACATCGCCCCCGGATATTGTGTAGTAGAACGCGCCGGATCTCTGGATTATCAGGCAAGGGAGATCTTCAGGGACATTCGCAGCCCAGCCGTAAGCATGTTTATGCAACTAAATGCCGATACGCCCTGGTTAAGGCCGGGACAGATACTGATTGTAGCTGACCCGGATACACCCGCTCCTTTAACTATGCAGGCACTCACAACATTAAAACAGGCAAAATCACGCACTAATAACGCATTAATCGGCGTTAATGTCGAAGAAGCCGGTTTTATGCAAAAGCACTACGGCATGATTGCGGCGCTAACCAGTGCCGGAGATAAAATTTTCGGAACCGCCGGAGATGCCGGTGAAAAATATTTCAATGCCATTGAGCAGACGCTAAAGAAAATTGAGGCAAGTTATCAGAATCAGTTTCGCACTCAGGGAACGCTGATTGGGCAGCAGTTTTTTGTCGAGCGAAATCAGTTGCTGAATCAGTTAAAGGAATTAGTAAATAAGCCCTTACTCAAAAATCTGGCCCGATACTCCATAAAATTCCAGCAGTACGAGAGTATGAAACGTGCGCTGAACTTGTCCAGTCGTTCGATAGTTCACGAGTGGTCGACGGTGGGTATAGGCGCTATACCAGGATATTCCTACTATGTAGGCAATGCAGCTAAAGCCGCCAGATTCATGAAAATGGGAGGTTTTATTGGCATTGGATTTTCATTTGCTGGGACCACGAATGATGTGGTGGATGCTTGCAGTAAAGGCCGGGAAGGTGAATGTGGGAAAATTGCGGTTAAAGACTATTCAAAATTTGCGTTTACAACAGGTGGGGGCATGCTGGGTGGCGTATGGGGTAGTTCTGCCGCATTAGCTGGTTGTGCTGCTATAGGAATTGTAACAGCGGGTGCTGGAGGGGTTGCATGCGCAGTTGTTGGTTCAGTCGCCGGTGGTTATGTAGGAAGCACAGGGGCAGAGACAATACTCAACAAAGTAATAGACCATTATGATAACTAATAAAATATTGGCTGGCTCATCACTGTTTTTTGGGGCTTTAGGCTGCGTCCTTCTAATCGTGTCACTTGTCGTTTACATCTTTAAAAGACAGGATTACACTAATTTAGTATCCTCTTATCAAGAAAGGTATAAATTACCTGCCCCTTGCACATTCTATTATATGACTGGATTTTTTGGGGCATTCCCCGTCATTAGGTTTTTTATAAAATTAAGCAAAAAGAAAAAAATGAGCTACATTAACTTAAACGATCCCGCTTATTCTTTTTTTGATGACGAAAAAATGAAAATACGTAAGTGGATGAGGCTTTATTCTTTTCTTTGGTTCACTGCTACCGCATGTTATGTGTTATTTGCTATTTTTGGCCTGCTTTTGCCATGATACTTCAATGGTCCCTATAAGAGCCAAAGTATAGAATCAGTCCACCTCCAGACTGACATCACTTCATCCGGCATGTCGGTGAGCGCGCCGATGCCCTTTACATCCATCTTGCCGGTTGACACGATTTCGTTGGTGTTACAGATGTGCGTATCCAGGATCACATGGCAGTTGTGCTGGCCTTTCTTTTGCTGGAACCACGAAAGATGTGGTGGATGCCCCAGTAAGGGGAATGTGGGAAAATTGCTGTAAGGGACTACTCAAAATTTATAGTTGGCACTGCCGGAGGGGTAGTTGGAGGGGCATATGGCGGTGCTGCAATGGCCGGTGTTTGTGCTGCTGTAGGTATTGCTACCGTGGGTGTATGTGGGGTGGCATGTGCTGTTGTAGGATCTGTAGCAGGTGGTTACCTTGGCAGCACTGGTGCAGAAGCGATCGTCAATAAAGTAACAGAGCTACTATGATAACTGATAAATTATTAGCGAGCACATCATTATTTTTTGGCTTATTGGGTAGTGGGCTGATATTTTTTTCATTTCTTGTCTATGTGGCAAAAAGAAAAGGCTATTATAAATTAATCTCTTCTTACAGCATGAAATATAAATTCCCCTCCCCTTGTTCTTTCTATTACATGGTGGGGTTTTTTGGTGCATTTCCGGTTATACGGTTTTTTATAAAACTGAGCCAGAGGAAGAAAATATTTCTTATGGACATTAATGACCCGGCATACGCCTTCTTTGATGATAAAAACATCAAAATACCCCGCTGGATGAAGCTTTTTTCTGCACTGTGGTTTGCAGCTACGACATGTTTCATCGTTTTCGCTATTATCGGTCTCCTGTTACCATAATAATTAAAGGCCCACCTCAGGGCCTTTTCTCAGTCCCAGCTATCCATCTTCAGCCTGTCATCCAGCATCGCCAGGCAGCCTTCAATAAACCCGTTTGCCACCTGAAACTTTATCCGGGCACATTTGCTTCAGCCAGCACATACAGGAATCGATTATCAGAGCATCATTTTCTTTGCAACTGATACCGGGAGCGCTTTCCTGAAGCAAACTTTTAAAACCAGCCACTGTTGATGGACAGCCAATGTCGTTTTCAATTTTTATGCTGTCTGGAGCTACCTGCTGGCGAGGATCTAGCCCCTCGGTGATTAACAGTCTATATTGCTGACGCCCTTCCCTTGCCTGCGACAGGGGTATCGACGGATAATCCCCTATAGTTAGCTGGATGGGCTTGCCCTCCAGCGATACCGAAAAAAACGAAATCGAGATAACCGCCTGATATGAATTTTTTGAATAAAAATTGCGCGAATTAAACCCTAGTAAAACGGATACGTATGCCCTCAGATAACATCTACGCCGAGAAGCGGCTGCCGAGTGCATTTCGCCTCAGCTGGCAGCGTTTTTATCGCGATACCAGCGCCATGATTGGCCTGTACGGCTTCGGCATCCTGCTGTTTCTCTGCCTGTTCGGCGGGCTGCTGTCCCCTTACGGTATCGACCAGCAGTTTCTCGGCTATCAGCTGTTGCCGCCGTCGTGGTCGCGCTACGGCGATGTCTCCTTCTTTCTCGGCACTGACGATCTCGGGCGCGATGTGCTAAGCCGTTTACTGAGCGGCGTGGCGCCGACGGTTGGCTCTGCGTTGCTGGTAACGGTGCTGGCAGCAATCTGCGCGCTGCTGCTGGGCGTGCTGGCGGGAATTACCCACGGTTTGCGCTCGGCGGTGATGAATCACGTGCTGGATACGCTGCTGTCGATTCCCTCTCTGCTGCTGGCGATTATCGTGGTGGCCTTTCTTGGCCCGCGGCTGGAGCATGCGATGCTGGCGGTACTGCTGGCGCTGATCCCGCGTCTGGTGCGCGAAATCTACACGGCAGTGCATGACGAGATGGAAAAAGAGTATGTGGTGGCGCTGCGGCTGGATGGTGCGCGCAACCTGAATATTCTGTGGAATGCGGTGCTGCCAAACGTTCTGCCGCTGCTGGTCAGCGAATTTACCCGCTCGCTGTCAATGGCGATCCTCGACATCGCCGCGCTCGGCTTTCTTGACCTCGGCGCGCAGCTGCCCTCGCCCGAATGGGGTGCGATGCTGGGTGACGCGCTGGAGCTGATTTACGTGGCGCCGTGGACGGTGATGCTGCCGGGTGCCGCGCTGATGATAAGCGTATTGATTGTTAACCTGCTGGGCGATGGCATCCGTCGCGCCGTCGCTGCGGGAGTGGAATAATGCCGTTACTGGACATCCGAAATCTGACCATTGAATTCATGACCGCTGAAGGTCCGGTGAAAGCGGTCGATCGCATCAATCTGACGCTAAACGAGGGCGAAGTGCGTGGCCTGGTGGGCGAATCCGGCTCGGGGAAAAGTCTGGTGGCGAAAGCCATCTGCGGCGTGACCAAAGATAACTGGCGCGTCACCGCCGACCGTATGGTGTTCGATGATATCGACCTGCTGCGCCTGTCGCCGCGCGAACGGCGGCGCATCGTTGGCCATAACGTGTCGATGATTTTTCAGGAGCCGCAATCCTGTCTCGATCCTTCTGAAAGTGTCGGCCGCCAGCTGATGCAGGCCATTCCACGCTGGACCTTTAAAGGCCGCTGGTATCAGCGCCTGTGGTTCTGGCGCAAAGAGCGCGCCATTGAGCTGCTGCACCGCGTCGGCATTAAAGATCACAAAGACATTATGCGCAGCTTCCCGTATGAGCTGACCGAGGGCGAATGTCAGAAGGTGATGATCGCCATCGCGCTGGCCAATCAGCCGCGCCTGTTGATTGCCGATGAGCCGACCAATGCCATGGAGCCCACCACCCAGGCACAGATTTTCCGTCTGCTGAGCCGCCTCAATCAGAATAACAACACCACAATTTTGCTGATCAGCCATGACCTGCGCACCATGAGTCAGTGGGCGGACCGCATTAACGTGATGTACTGCGGACAAACGGTGGAAACCGCGCAGAGTGACGATCTGATGGAAACGCCGCACCATCCGTATACGCAGGCGCTGATCCGCGCCATGCCCGACTTTGGCCGCGCGCTGCCGCATAAAAGCCGCCTGAATACGCTGTCCGGCGCGATACCGTCGCTGGAACATCTGCCGATTGGCTGCCGTCTCGGTCCGCGCTGCCCTTACGCACAGCGTAAATGCATCGAAACGCCGCGCCTGAGCGGCAGCAAAGCGCATCTTTACGCCTGTCACTTCCCGCTGAATATGGAGAGCCAATAATGGAAACCCTGCTGGAAGTGCGCAACCTGAGCAAAACCTACCGCTACCGCACCGGGCTGTTCCGACGCCAGCATGTTGAAGCGGTGAAAAACGTCAGTTTTACCCTGCGTGAAAAGCAGACGCTGGCCATTATCGGCGAAAACGGTTCGGGCAAATCCACGCTGGCGAAGATGCTGAGCGGCATGGTGGCGCCAAGCGAAGGTGAGATGCTGATTGACGATCACCCGCTTAGCTACGGCGATTACGGCTACCGCAGCCAGCGGATTCGCATGATTTTTCAGGATCCGTCGACGTCGCTCAATCCGCGCCAGCGCGTCAGCCAGATCCTTGATTTTCCGCTGCGGCTGAATACCGAGCTTGATGATGAAGCACGCGAAAAGCGCATCATTGCCACGCTGCGTCAGGTCGGGCTGCTGCGCGACCACGCCGGCTACTATCCGCACATGCTGGCCCCCGGACAGAAGCAACGTCTGGCGCTGGCGCGCGCGCTGATTCTGCAGCCGAAGGTGATTGTCGCTGATGAAGCCCTCGCCTCGCTGGACATGACCATGCGTTCGCAGCTGGTGAACCTGATGCTGGAGCTGCAGGAGAAACACGGCATCGCCTATATTTATGTTACTCAGCATCTTGGCATGATGAAGCACATCAGCGATCAGGTACTGGTGATGCATCAGGGCGAAGTGGTGGAGCGCGGCGGCACCGCTGACGTGCTGGCCTCGCCGCTGCACGACTTAACCAAACGGCTGATTGCCAGCCATTTTGGCGAAGCGTTAACCGCCGAGGCGTGGCGGCGCGAGCGTTGAGTGCTACGGCCGTAGCGGAAAACGCGGCGCGATTTACCCCATTTGATACAGACGTGCTAGAATCCGCACGTCGATTAACGTCGGTCGCACAATTTTTAATCATCGCGACCGCCAACAACAATGACCATAAGGATTACAGCTATGGGTTTTCTTTCCGGTAAGCGCATTCTGATTACTGGCGTTGCCAGTAAACTTTCCATCGCCTACGGTATTGCGCAGGCGATGCACAAACAGGGCGCAGAACTGGCTTTCACCTACCAGAACGACAAACTGAAAGGTCGCGTGGAAGAGTTCGCTAAAGAACTGGGTTCAGACATTGTTCTGCCATGCGATGTGGCAGAAGACGAGAGCATCACTGCCCTGTTCACTGAACTGGCAAAAACCTGGCCGAAATTTGACGGCTTTGTTCACTCCATCGGCTTCGCCCCGGGCGACCAGCTGGATGGCGACTACGTGAACGCCGTTACCCGTGAAGGCTTCAAAATCGCGCACGACATCAGCGCCTACAGCTTTGTGGCGATGGCCAAAGAGTGCCGCGCGATGCTGAACCCGAACGCAGCACTGCTGACCCTCTCTTACCTGGGTGCAGAGCGCGCTATTCCGAACTACAACGTGATGGGTCTGGCGAAAGCGTCGCTGGAAGCCAACGTGCGTTACATGGCGAACGCGATGGGTCCGGAAGGCGTGCGTGTTAACGCCGTGTCTGCTGGTCCAATCCGTACCCTGGCTGCATCAGGCATCAAAGATTTCCGTAAGATGCTGGCACACTGCGAAGCGGTTACCCCGATTCGCCGTACCGTCACCATCGAAGACGTGGGTAACTCTGCGGCCTTCCTGTGCTCAGACCTGGCGGGTGGTATTACCGGTGAAGTGGTGCACGTCGATGGCGGCTTCAGCATTGCCGCAATGAACGAGCTGGAACTGAAATAAGTTCTGCGGGCGAGCCAGGTGCTCGCCCTTTTTCTTTTCTCTCCCCCGCCTTATAGCCACACGCTATTAATTATTCCCCATCATTCTTTTGCCGTGGACAGCCGTTCAGCGACGATAAGCTAGCCCTTGAGTGGCGATGCGCTTTTCAGATTTGCCCGTTGTGCACTCAGTCCGTTTTTTGCGAAAGGAATGACCATGGAACACCGCCGTTCTCCCGGCCATGACCACTGGTTTTATGAAAGCCAGACTCGCCCGAATACGTCCGCTGCTGCTCCCCTGGTTCCCGAAGCCGCTCATATTGATGACCGTTTTCTGCTCGGCCTGCAGCAGGAAGCCAGCGCACTGCAGCCGCTGCTGCAGCGCTTTCAGCCAGTGCTACAGGCGGCACGCGACCTGAGCCATACCCTGCTGCCTGATGTGGTCAGCACCTCGCTGACCCACACGCTAACGCTGTACGATCGTCTCAGCACCGCACTCACGGTGGCGCAGGTGGCTGGCGTGCAGCGGTTGTGCAATCACTACTCGGCGCGGCTTAATCCGCTGCCGGGACCGGATTCTTCGCGCGAAAGCAATAATCGCCTGACGCAAATCACGCAGTATGCGCGCCAGCTGGCGATGCAGCCTGAGCTGATTACCGCCAGCAGCATCAGCGCGCTGGATGCGGTAGGCCTGACTGAACCCGATATCGTTACGCTCAACCAGCTAGTCGGCTACGTCAGCTATCAGGCGCGCGTGGTCGCCGCGCTTCAGGCGATGATGGGCCTGCCGGTGCGCTGGATCCCTGGCGTCACGCCGCCCGCCGACGCCGATGCGGCGCTGTTCAGTCAGGCTGCTGCCTGGCAGCACGCCATCAAGCCGGTTGAGCTGCGTTATGCCAGTGCTGACCAGCTGGTGGCGGTGACCTTTTGTCAGGGTATGGCCGGACTCGACGACGCTGTCTGGCTGCTGGTGCACGATGCCCAGGCGCTGTATGGCTGGGCGACGCTGCGTCAGCGGCTTGAGGCTTATGGTGGGGAAGAGGAACAGCTGGCGCAGGCAGTCAGCGCGCGCGTACTGGGCTGCCGACGCCAGTTCGCGCAGCTGGCGAACGGCTGGCGCACGCGTTTGCTACACGATGTGGATCAGGCCAGCGATGACAGCCTGACGCAGCAGGTGATCGCGCTGAGCGCCCAGCTTACCCGGCTGCCGGAGCGCTTCAGTGCCGCCCATCTGCAGCCGCTGTTAAACGCGGGCTGGGGCAGCGAGCGCCTGTTCACACTGATGCAGGCGGTGGCATTTGCCAGCTGGCAGGATCGACTGCTGATGGCGCTGGGCGAAGCGCGCTAATCCGCCAGGTGGCGTCGTGCTTCGTCAAAGAAGTGCTGCGACAGCGGCGACGCCCTGCCCGGCTCGGCAATCACCAGCGCCGCCTGACGTCCCATCGGCGCGATATCAATCGGCCGGCGCGCCAGATGGTGCAACATTTCCGGTAGCAGATGGCCGCAGGGCGACACCATGACGCCCAGGCCAACCTGCGCACTCTGAATCAGCTGCATCACCGAGGCGCTTTCCACAATCACCCGCGGCAGCACGCCGGTTTCACGCAGCTGTCCGTCAAGGTAACGCCGGAAATAGCGCGTGGGCTCGGCCAGGCACAGCGGCTGGCTCGCCAGCGTGTGCAGCGACAGCCGCTCATGCTGCAGCAGCGCCGGGAAGTGATCAGGATGGAAAATGGCTTCGACACCGCGATCGTTGAGCAGCGCGGTCTGGAAATGCAGTTCCCGCAGTGACGTCAGCTCAAAAAAGCCGATACCGCCGTCCACGGTGTGGCTGTTAAGCGCTTCCAGCAGTTGATCGGCGCTCATGGCGGAAACGCGATAGTCGAGTTGCGGATAGCGCGCTTCCACCGCTTTCAGTAACGCCGGCAGCGCCACGCTGCACTGCGGCATCACGCCCAGCCGCAGCGTGCCGTTGACGCCGTGTTTGAGCGACTCCACTTCCAGCTTCAGTCCCTGATACACCGAAACAATTTCGCGCGCCCACGTCAGCACGCGTTCCCCTTCTGGCGTGAAGCCGTCAAAGTTGTTGCTGCGATTGATCAGCGACAGCCCAAGCTCACGCTCAAGGTTTTTAAGCCGCATCGAGAGCGTGGGCTGGCTGACGAAACTGGCCTCCGCCGCGCGGCCAAAATGGCGTTCTCGCTCCAGATTGCACAGGTAAATCAATTGCTTGATGTCGATTTTCTTATCCACCGTCGAATTTTTATCGCGTTATGGTAGCAAAACTCGTCGCGCCCCAACGCGCACTCAGCGAAGAAATTTCTGCGTTGTGAGGAGGATTGCTCAGGCGGATAGCGGGTGATGCATGTACTGAGACGCGGCGGGTCGCCACCGGCCGCGCCCCGCATGATTAAAGGTACCGCCCGGCATCAGGCGACGCCGAGCGCACTTTTCACCTCGTTAGCGATCTTCTCGACCTGCGGCCCGTAAATCACCTGCACATCGTGCTCGCTGACGCGGTTGACGCCGTTGGCACCGGTCGACAGCAGCGTTTGATCCACCACTTCTTTCATCTCTTTGACCCGCACGCGCAGGCGAGTGAAGCAGCAATCGACGTCCTCTATATTGGCCTCTCCGCCCAGCCCGCTGATGATCACGCGGGTGCGTTCATCCGCCGCCACCTGCAACGGTTTGGCTTCCTCTTCGGATTCGCGCCCCGGCGTTTCGACCTGCATCCGGGTAATCACCAGGCGAAAGCCCCAGTAATAAACCGGCGCATAAATGGCGCCCAGCACCAGCGTCCACCACCAGTGGGTTTTGCTGCCGCCGAGAATGCCAAACACCAGCAGATCAATCGCGCCGCCCTGCACATTACCGATCATCAGGTGCAGCATCGACATCAGCATAAATGACAGGCCGGTCAGCAGCGCGTGCATCACGTACAACACCGGCGAGACGAAGATGAAGCAGAACTCCAGCGGTTCGGTGATGCCGGTGGTAAACGAGGTCAGCGCGCCGGCCAGCACCAGCGCTTTGACCCGCTGCTTATGTTCAGGTTTGGCGGTGTGATAGATGGCCAGCGCGGCGGCGGGCAGACCGAACATCATCACCGGGATTTTGCCCTGGGCGAGAAACTGCGTGGCGGTGCGCACGGTGTCGTCCGGAATCGCGCCGGGATGGGTCAGCGAAGTGTTAAAAATATTCAGCGCGCCGACGATGGTCTGGCCGTCCACCGTCGCCATGCCGCCAATCGGCGTAAAGCGCACGGTTTCATTGAGGATGTGATGCAGGCCGGTCGGAATCAGCAGGCGCTCGCAGGCACCGAGCAAAAAGGCACCGTACTGACCGCTTTTACCGATCATCTGGCCGACCCACGCAATGCCCTGGCCGATGGTTGGCCAGATTAGCGCCAGCAGCACGCCCGTCAGCGGCAGCACCACCACCGTCACGATGGGCACAAAGCGACGGCCGCCAAAAAAGCTGATCGCCGTGGGCAACTGCTGGGTATAGAAGCGGTTGTGCAGCATCACAGTGAGCAGGCCGGCAATCACCCCGCCCAGCACGCTCATGTTGTAGGTAAAAATGCCGAGCATGTCGATGTACTCGGCTGACGTCATCATGGCGCTGGTCTGGTCCATACCCGCCTGCTGCAGCGCCTCGGGCGTGGTGGTGGCTGCCGTCAGCCCTTTCGCCGCCAGCGTGGCGCTGATCCCCACATTCATGGCGATATAGCCAATCACTGCCGCAAACGCGGCGGTGGGTTTCTCCGCTTTGGCCAGCCCAATTGCGCTGGCGACGGCAAAAAATACCGGCAGGTTGGCAAACAGCGCGCCCGCCACTTTACGAATAAAACCGATGATCAACTGCGGCACCTGTAAACTGGCAAATGCTTCACCGGTGATCGCCGGATTCTGCAACGCGGCGGCCAGACCGAGAAAAATACCGGCGGCAGCAATGACGGAGATCGGCATCATTAAGGCTTTGCCGAATGCGTGAACCTGACTGGCAAGTTGCTTCATGGAGCGCGCCCTTTTGCTAACGGAAAGAGCAATTATTAGCCACTATTTGGCCGCGCACTTACCCGCCGGCGCGCGACAGCCGATAATTTATGATGGCGATCACGCTTTTACCCCTGGCGCGCGATAAACGTTAACTATCGCACCATTAAGTCAATCAATTAGACAACTTTTGCCGTCAGTCGCACACTTCTCACCAACAGAAGTCATATTCTGATAACAATTCATAAACAATAAGCCTGCGACTATCATGAAATTTAAACGTAAGATTCAGCCCTATCGCGCCGCTGCGGGCGGCTGGGGCTCGCTGGAAGCCACCACCCGTTTTGTCCTTGACAGTAAAGCTGCCCTGAAAAACATGCGTAACCTGATGCGCATGAACAAAGCGCGCGGCTTTGACTGCCCGGGCTGTGCCTGGGGCGATGATAACAAGAGCACCTTCAGCTTCTGCGAAAACGGCGCGAAAGCCGTGACCTGGGAAGCGACACGCCGCGTCGTCGAGCCAGAATTTTTTGCCCAGCACAGCGTCAGCACCCTGTATCAGCAGAGCGACTATTTCCTCGAGTATCAGGGCCGCCTGACCCACCCGATGCGCTACAACAGCGCGACCGATCACTATGAACCGATTAGCTGGGATGACGCCTTTGCGCTGATCGCGCAGCATTTGCAGGCAATGGATCATCCGGATCAGCTGGAGCTGTACACCTCCGGTCGCGCCAGCAATGAAGCCTCGTGGCTGTACCAGCTGTTTGGTCGCGTGCTGGGCACCAACAATTTCCCTGACTGCTCCAACATGTGCCATGAAGCCAGCGGCACCGGACTGAAACGCAGCATTGGCGTCGGTAAAGGCACCATTCGCCTGGACGATTTCGACCACGCTGATGCGATTTTTGTCTTTGGCCAGAATCCCGGCACCAACCATCCGCGCATGCTGCACAGCCTGCGTCACGCCGCCGATCACGGCGCCAGAATTGTGACCTTCAATACCCTGCGCGAGCGCGGCCTGGAACGTTTTGCCGATCCGCAGAAGCCGCTGGAAGTGGTGACGTCGATGGCCGGCAACATCAGTTCTGCCTATTATCAGCCCAACCTCGGCGGCGATATGGCGGCGGTGCGCGGCATGGTTAAAGCGCTACTGGAAGAGCAGCGTAAACGGCTGGCTGCCGGTGAAAAAGGCATATTCGATCAGGCCTTTATTGACGCCAATACTCAGGGCGTTGAGCAGTATCTGGCCGCCGTGGACGACACCCGCTGGGAGCAGATTGTGCAGCAGTCGGGCCTGAGCGAAGCGCAGATTCGCGAAGCCGCCGCCATTTACCAGAGCGCCGAACGGGTGATCATCACCTGGGCGATGGGCATTACTCAGCACAAACACTCGGTCGATACGGTACGGGAAATCGTTAACCTGCAGCTGCTGTTTGGCCAGCTCGGCAAACAAGGCGCGGGTCTGTGTCCGGTGCGCGGCCACAGTAACGTGCAGGGCAACCGCACCATGGGCATCGACGAGAAACCGTCGAAAGCGTTCCTCGATGCACTGGGCGCACATTTTGCTTTTGAACCGCCGCGCGAGCACGGTCATAACACGGTTGAAGCGCTCAACGCCATGCTGCGTGATGAAGTCAAAGTGCTGATTGCGCTGGGCGGTAACCTCGCCGCGGCGGCGCCGGACTCACCGGTTACCGAAGAAGCGCTGCAGCATTGTGGTCTGACGGTACACATCAGCACCAAGCTGAACCGCAGCCATCTGGTACCGGGCCAAGAAGGCCTGATTCTGCCGACGCTGGGCCGTACCGAGCGCGATCGCCAGGCCAGCGGCAACCAGTTCATCACCGTGGAAGATTCGTTCAGCATGGTGCATGCCTCAGAAGGTGTCGGTATTCCGCTGGCGGAGACGCAGCGTTCGGAAACAGCCATTGTGGCCGGTATCGCGCACGCAACGTTGGGCAGCGACCACATCGACTGGCTCGGCATGGCCGCTGATTACAACATCATTCGCGATCACATTGCGGCGACCATCCCCGGCTTCGCTGATTTTAACCGTCAGTGTGATATTCCCGGCGGCTTTTACCTCGGTAACGCTGCCGCAGAACTGCGCTTCAATACGCCATCGCGTCAGGCAGAATTCAGCGCGGCGGCACTGCCGACCTCGCTGTTCCCGCAGCTGGGCAATGACGTTGAAGTGCCGTTCACGTTGCAGACGCTGCGCTCACATGACCAGTACAACACCACCATTTATGGACTGGATGACCGCTATCGCGGCGTGTACGGTCAGCGTGAAGTGGTGTTTATCCACCCGGACGACATGGCGTCACTCGGTTTCAGCGAAGGGCAGCTGGTTGACATTGAAACCCTGTGGAATGACGGTCTGACGCGTCGCGTCAGCGGCTTTAAGCTGGTGCCGTATAATATTCCGCGCGGTAACCTCGCCGCCTACTATCCGGAGACCAATCCGCTGGTACCGCTCTCCAGCTACGGTGACGGCAGCGGCACGCCCACCTCCAAATCGGTACCGGTGAAGCTGGCGCTGACCGCCGCCGCGCCCACCCAGCGTATCGCCTGAGTTCTGTGCGTTACCAGAAAGTAAAAAGCCGCGTAAAGCGGCTTTTACGCCTGTTTTAGCCTTGCCGCGCGGACCTGATTCGCGTAAAACTGTCCACCGCTCTTAGGCCACGAAACTAAATATATTATGTTCCAGGATAACCCGCTGCTCGCGCAGCTGAAAGAGAAGCTTCACGCGCAGACCCCGCGCGCCGAAGGTGTTGTGAAAGGCACGGAAAAAGGCTTTGGCTTCCTCGAAGTTGACGCTCAGAAAAGCTACTTCATTCCCCCTCCGCAGATGAAGAAAGTGATGCACGGCGACCGCATTTCCGCTGTGATCCACACTGATAAAGACCGCGAGAGCGCGGAGCCGGAAACCCTGATTGAGCCGTTTCTGACGCGCTTTGTCGGCCGCGTGCAGAAAAAAGATGACCGCCTGTCTATCGTGCCGGATCATCCGCTGCTGAAAGACGCGATTCAGTGCCGTGCGGTGCGTGGCCTGACCCACGATTTCCAGAACGGTGACTGGGCCGTAGCAGAGATGCGCCGCCATCCGCTGAAAGGCGATCGCGGTTTCTATGCCGAACTGACCGAATTTGTTGTCACCGCGGACGATCACCTCGCACCGTGGTGGGTCACGCTGTCGCGCCACAATCTGGAGCGCGAAGCGCCGGAAGTGGGCTTTGGCGAGATGCTGGACGAACAGCTGCAGCGTGAAGATCTCACTGCGCTGAACTTTGTCACCATCGACAGCGCCAGCACCGAAGATATGGACGATGCGCTGTATGTTGAAGAGCTGGCAGAAGGCAAGCTGGCGCTGACCATCGCCATTGCCGACCCGACCGCCTACGTTGCCGCCGGCAGCGAACTCGACCAGATGGCCTCCAGACGCGCCTTCACCAATTATCTGCCGGGCTTTAATATCCCGATGCTGCCGCGCGAACTGTCAGATGATGTCTGCTCGCTGCGCCCTAACGTCAGGCGTCCGGCGCTGGTGTGTCGCGTTACTGTGCTGCCGGATGGCAGCCTGGCTGACGATGCCCACTTCTTTGCCGCGTGGATCGAATCCAAAGCCAAGCTGGTGTACGACGAAGTGTCGGACTGGCTGGAGAACAGCGGCAGCTGGCAGCCGGAAAATGACACCATCGCGCAGCAGATTCGCCTGCTGCATCGCCTGTGCCTGGCACGTGGCGAGTGGCGTCAGACGCACGCGCTGGTGTTCAAAGATCGCCCTGACTACCGCTTCGTGCTCGGTGAGAAAGGCGAAGTGCTGGATATTATTGCGGAACCGCGCCGCATCGCTAACCGCATCGTGGAAGAAGCGATGATCCTCGCCAACGTCTGCGCCGCTAAAGTGCTGCAGGAGAAGCTTGGCTTCGGTATCTACAACCTGCACACCGGTTTCGACCAGGCGAACGCGGAACAGGCGGCTGGGGTACTGGCTGGTCATGGTATCACGGTTGATCCGCAGGCCATTACCACGCTGGAAGGCTTCCGTCAGCTGCGTCGTCAGCTTGATGCGCAGCCAACCCAGTATCTCGACAGCCGCATTCGTCGTTTCCAGAGTTTCGCCGAAATCAGCACCGAACCGGGCCCGCACTTTGGCCTCGGCCTCGACGCCTACGCGACCTGGACGTCACCGATTCGTAAATTCGGCGATATGATCAACCATCGTCTGCTGAAGGCTATCGTGCGCGGCGAAAGCATTGCGCGGCCACAGGATGACGTGACCCTGATCATGAGTGACCGTCGCCGTCTCAACCGCATGGCCGAGCGCGATGTCGGTGACTGGCTGTACGCGCGCTTCCTCGCGCCGTTTGCCGGCACTGACCGCAAATTCAGTGCCGAGATCATCGACGTTTCGCGCGGCGGCATGCGCGTGCGCCTGCTGGAGAACGGTGCGGTCGCCTTTATCCCTGCCCCGTTCATTCACGCCGTGCGTGACGAACTGGTGTGCTCGCAGGAGAGCGGGACCGTGCAGATCAAAGGTGAAGTGGCCTACCGCGTGACCGATGTGATTGATGTGACCATCGCCGAAGTGCGCATGGAAACACGCAGCGTGGTGGCCCGTCCGGCCGCCTGAGCATGAAATCGTGCGGGATAACAGCCGTTATCCCGCATTTTTCCCCGCCCGCCTGAACAGTTGTTAAATTTGTTTCCCGCTTCACACTTCTGATCCGATTCCCTGTCGTTAACAATTCATTACATTACTTTTAACTTGTTGTATTCCGATCGCCTTTTTCCCGGTCCCTACAAGGAGTTAACTCATGAACAACGTCAGAACCGGATTGATCTGGTTAGCGGTGGCGTTAATTGGTGCGGCTGCGTTCGCCATGCTGGCACTCAGTCGCGGCGAGCACGTTAATGCCGTCTGGCTGGTGATCGCCTCCGTCGCCTGCTATAGCATCGCGTATCGCTTCTACAGCCTGTTTATCGCCAGGCGCATTTTTGAGCTGGACGACCGGCGCCGCACGCCGGCAGAGCGCTTCAATGACGGGCTGGACTATGTTCCCACCAACAAATGGGTGCTGTTTGGCCACCACTTTGCCGCGATCGCCGGTGCCGGTCCGCTGGTCGGGCCGATCCTGGCGGCGCAGATGGGTTTTCTGCCCGGCACCATCTGGATTCTGGTTGGCGTGATGCTGGCCGGCGCGGTGCAGGATTTTCTGGTGCTGTTTATCTCCACGCGCCGCGACGGTCGTTCGCTGGGTGAGATGGCGCGCCAGGAACTGGGCTCGTTCGCCGGCGTGGTCACCATGCTCGGTGCGCTCGGTGTGATGATCATTATTCTCTCCGCGCTGGCGCTGGTGGTGGTGAAAGCGCTGGCTAACAGTCCGTGGGGGCTGTTTACCATCGCCGCCACCATTCCGATTGCCCTGTTCATGGGCGTGTATATGCGCTTTCTGCGTCCGGGCAAAATCGCCGAAGTGTCGATCATCGGCTTTGTGCTGATGATGGCGGCGATCATTTACGGCGGTGACGTGGCGGCCGATCCGTACTGGGGACCGATTTTTACCCTGAAAGGCACCGAGCTGACGTGGGTGCTGGTGATCTACGGTTTTGTTGCCTCGTCGCTGCCGGTGTGGCTGCTGCTGGCGCCGCGTGATTACCTCTCCACCTTCCTGAAAATCGGCGTAATCATCGGGCTGGCGGTGGGCATTCTGTTCGCCATGCCGGAACTGAAGATGCCGGCGGTGACGCGCTTTATCGACGGCACGGGCCCGGTGTTCTCCGGAGCGCTGTTCCCGTTCCTGTTTATCACCATTGCCTGCGGCGCGATCTCCGGCTTCCACGCGCTGGTGTCGAGCGGTACGACGCCAAAACTGGTGGAGCGCGAAAGCCATATTCGCTTCATCGGCTATGGCGCCATGCTAATGGAGTCCTTTGTGGCGATCATGGCGCTGATTTGTGCCTCGGTGCTCGATCCAGGCGTCTACTTTGCTATGAACTCACCGGCGGCGCTGATTGGCACCACGGTGGAGAACGCGTCGCAGGTAATTAACGGCTGGGGCTTTGTGGTGACGCCGGAGATGCTGAGCGGTATCGCCGGCGAAGTGGGCGAAAGCACCATTCTCTCCCGCGCCGGTGGCGCTCCGACGTTTGCCGTCGGGATGGCGCATATCATCACCGAGGTGTTTAACAGCCGCGCGATGATGGCGTTCTGGTATCACTTCGCCATTCTGTTTGAGGCGCTGTTTATCCTCACCGCCGTGGATGCCGGTACCCGCGCCTGCCGTTTTATGGTGCAGGATCTGGTCGGGACCGTGGTGCCTTCGCTGGCTAACAATCGCTCGTGGCTCGGAAACATGGCCGGTACCACCGTGGCGGTGGCCGGCTGGGGTTTCTTCGTGTATCAGGGCGTGGTCGATCCGCTCGGCGGCATCAATACCCTGTGGCCGCTGTTTGGCATCGGTAACCAGATGCTGGCGTCGATGGCGCTGATCCTCGGTACCGTGGTGCTGTTCAAAATGAAAAAGCAGCGTTACGCCTGGGTGACGATTGTGCCTACCGCCTGGCTGTTTATCACCTCCATGACCGCCGGCTGGCAGAAAATTTTCCATGAGAAACCGTCAATTGGTTTCCTCGCGCAGGCCAGTAAGTTCCGTAAAGGTCTCGATGAGGGCGTGATTATCGCACCGGCGAAAACCGTGGCCGACATGCAAACCATCGTGTTCAGCAACCAGATCAACGCGGCGCTGTGCGGCTTTTTCATGCTGGTCGCGGTAACCATGCTGATTGCGGCGTTCTTCGTGATCCGGCGCGCGCTGCGCAGTTCAGTGCCGACCACTCATGAGTCAGACGTGTCACTGCGTCAGGAGGTGCGAAATGTCTGAGGCCATTTTACGCTGGAAAAAGCCGCACGCGGGCTGGCAAATTCAGCAGTGCTTACCGCTCGCTGCCCGCGCCCCTGCCGTGCCGCGCTCACGCTGGCAGCGTCTGTGGCAGGGATTACAGCAGAGCTTCCGGTTAATGGTGGGCGTGCACGACTATCAAACTTATCTGAAGCATATGCGCGAAAAACATCCGGAACAGCCCCCCATGGATGAGCGCGCCTTCCATCGTTACTGCCTGGAGGCGCGTTTTCCCAGCCAGGCGGGCAAACTCGGCAAGTGCCCCTGCTAACCTTTCAGCCCCGGAATTCGGGGCTTTTTCGTGCCATTCTTTAATAAAAACAAAAATATATTCAGTTTGCATCTTGTGCTGGCGCAGGAGGTTGAATACTGTTGCTAAAATAATGAGATACCCCTGCTGCGCATTCCCCCGGAGGAAGTTTCCATGACCGATGAACAAGGGCAAACGTTGCTATATACCTTGTTTGGCACAACCAGCCCTCATTGGCGTTTAACTTCAGATAGCGATGCGCTACATTTTGCCGAAGATGAAAATGCCAATACCAATATGGCGGTGCCCCTGACGCCGGCTCAGGCCAGTCTGCTGCGTGCCATGACGGTGATTACCTCCAGCATTAACCTGACTCTTTCACTGCACGGCTCGCCAGTGCCGATGCACTTTGTTGGCCGTAAAGTGAATCAGTCCACCTGGGCCGGTACCGCATCCGCCTGGGGCGATACCTCGTCGGTGGCGCGCGATTTAACCCTTGGCCTCTCCTTCGCCGAACAGGTGGTGTCAGAAGCGAATTCGGTAATCGTCATCCTCGATCAGCGCGGCAACATTCAGCGTTTTAACCGCCTGAGCGAAGAGTACACCGGCCTGAAAGAGCAGGAAGTGATTGGCCGCAATGTGTTTCAGCTGTTCATGACCAAGCAGGAAGCGCAGGCGTCGCGCCGTAACATCGCCGGCTTCTTTCGCGACGGCAACTCCTACGAAGTGGAGCGCTGGGTTAAAACCCGAAAAGGTCAGCGACTGTTTCTGTTTCGTAATAAGTTCGTCCACAGCGGTAGCGGAAAAAATGAAATTTTCCTCATCTGTTCCGGAACCGACATCACAGAAGAGCGTCGGGCGCAGGAGCGCTTACGCGTTATGGCCAATACCGACACGGTGACGGGCCTGCCGAATCGCAATGCTATCCATCAGCAAATTAGCCTGGCACTGGAGCTGGCTAACGGCAGCCAGACCGGCGTGGTTTACCTCGATCTCGACAATTTCAAGAAGGTAAACGATGCCTACGGCCATATGTTTGGCGACCAGCTGCTGCAGGCGGTGTCGCTGGCGATCCTCAGCTGTCTCGGCAAGGACCAGACGCTGGCGCGCCTCGGCGGTGATGAATTTGTGGTGCTGGCTGAGCACACCAGTCAGGCGGCGCTGGAGGCGATGGCCTCACGCATTCTGGAGCGGCTGCGTCAGCCGTTCCGTATCGGGCTGATCGAAGTCTATAGCGGCTGCTCGATTGGTATCGCCCTCGCCCCGCTGCATGGTGAAGATCGCGAAAGTCTGATTCGTAACGCCGATACCGCGATGTACCACGCTAAAGAGAACGGGCGCGGCAAATTCTGCGTGTTCGCCAGCGAGATGAACCAGCGCGTATTTGAATATCTGTGGCTGGATACTAATCTGCGCAAAGCGCTGGAGCAGGATCATCTGGTGGTGCACTATCAGCCGAAGATCGATCGCGACGGTGAAGTGCGCAGTGCCGAGGCGCTGGTGCGCTGGAATTCACCTGAACGCGGCCTGGTGCCGCCTGGCGATTTCATCTCTTACGCGGAAGAGTCCGGACTGATTGTGCCGCTCGGGCGCTGGGTGATGCTGAACGTGCTGCAGCAAATCGTTAAATGGCGCAGCGAAGGCATTTACCTGCGCGTCGCAGTGAACGTTTCCGCCAAGCAGCTGATCGACCAGAGCATCTACAGTGACCTGAAACAGGCGCTGAGCGAAGCGGGCATCAGTGAGTGCCCGATAGACATCGAGCTGACGGAAAGCTGCCTGATCGAGAACGAGGCCGGTGCGCTGAAGCTGATGAAACAGTTTCAGGAGTTAGGCGCACAGGTGCATCTGGATGATTTCGGCACGGGCTACTCCTCGCTCTCCCAGCTGGCGCGCGTGCCGATCGATGCGATTAAGCTGGATCAAAGTTTTGTGCGCAATATCAACAAGCAACCGGTATCGCAGTCGCTGGTGCGCGCGATCGTTGCCGTGGCGAAAGCCCTGGATTTACAGGTCATTGCCGAAGGCATCGAAACCAAAGCCGAAGAGAAGTTTGTGCTGACCAACGGTGTCGATGGGCGTCAGGGTTATTATTATGCGAAACCAATGCCCGCAGAGCAGCTCGGGCATTGGCTGGCTAAGCATCCTGCCCGCGTTTAACGTCTTAGCGTACTGCTAACCGGCTTTACGCAGTGATGCGCTGTGACGATTTTGCAGCTGTACCAGACGTTCCATGTAGGCAATATCTTTCGGTTCCAGCGTGAAAGCATAGTCGACCCAATCCTCAGTGATATCCATCAGTTCTGCCCGTGACAGCTGCAGCACGCGCTGTCGCGCTTTCAGCATGGCACGGACTCCATTCAGTTTTGGCCGCAGCGTATCGATGAAGGTACGCGTGGTGCGGTAGCTGTCACCGGGCTGGAACACTTTGTCGACCAGACCACGGGTTTCATACCACTCTGCGCTGTGCGACTCCCCTTCACAGATCAGCTCTTCGGCCAGCTTCATCCCGGAGCGGCGCGCGACCAGCGAGTAGCCGCCCATGCCGGGGAACAGGTTGAAGGCAATTTCCGGGAAGCCCATACGCGCACTGTTCTGCGCCAGAATGAAGTGGTGCGCCAGCGCTGCTTCAAAACCGCCGCCTAAGGCACTGCCCTCAATCATCGCCAGCGTCACTGCGCCGGTATCAAACCCACGGGCCGCCGAATGGATGCAGTCAACACAGGCGCGGGCGTAGGCGCGCAGTGCTTCACGGCGGTTGTTGCGAATGCATTCGACAAAGAAACGCAAATCGCCCCCGGCGTTAAACATCTGCGGCACCAGCGATCCGGTCACCCAGAAATCAATCGGCAGACCGGAACGCTGGGCTGCGTAGCTCAGGTTCATGATCTCCTCAATTAATTCGTGGTTGAAACTGGGGCGCGGCTGAGCGCGCAGCATCATCCACATGGTGTGTCGACCTTCCTCATAATAGGCGGCGAGCTGTGTGGTTTGGCCGACTTCGGTAAACAGGCGGCAGGTTGGTTGGTTAATTACTGTCATCGTCTCATCCTCTATTTATGTGATGCGTTAAACGCCACATCAGCGTAATGCAGAGTGAGGCCAGACCAAATGAGAGTTTGATTTATAACGTAAAATCCAGAGAGATCCCCGAGCCCCTGCCTGAGGAAAGATTAGCGGGCTTACTTAATGACGGCGCAACAGCCGGCAAGCGCATAAATACGCTTAACGCATAGTGAATAAATCACAGCATTAACAGTCCCCGTCTCGTCCGGGCACGCAATCCCCTTAAATAAAAAAGGCACCCGCCGGTGCCTTGAGAAAACATCACGCGCTCAGCCTTGCCCGTACCAGGCGCTCTTCCCGTGCTTGCGCAGATAGTGCAGGTCAAGCAGGGTCTGAGCGATAGGCGGCAGCTCCGCGCGCAGCTGCTCAGTGTGCAGCGCCATGTAGGCCACCTCTTCCAGCACCACCGCACTGTGCACTGCGCTATGTGCGTCTTTACCCCAGGCAAACGGCCCGTGGGAGTTCACCAGCGCAGCAGGAATCGCGCCGGGCTCGATGCCGCGCTGCGCAAAGGTTTCAATGATGACCTGGCCGGTGTGCCATTCATATTCCTGCTCAATCTCTGCCCGTTGCATCGCGCGAGTGCAGGGAATGGTGCCATAGAAATCGTCAGCGTGCGTGGTGCCCCATGCCGGGATGTCCCTGCCCGCCTGCGCCCAGATGGTGGCGTGGCGCGAATGGGTGTGCACGATGCCGCCAATATCCGGCCACGCCAGATACAGTGCGCGGTGTGTTGCGGTATCCGAAGATGGCCGCAGCTGGCCCTCGACGACATTGCCGCTTTCCAGTTCGACCACCACCATGTCGTCGCGCTGCATCTGCTCATATTTAACGCCCGAGGGTTTGATCACCAGCAGCCCGCGCTCGCGGTCTACCGCGCTGACATTGCCCCACGTAAAGGTCACCAGGTTGTAACGCGGCAGGTCGAGATTGGCCTCCAGAACCTGCTGTTTCAGCGCTTCCAGCATTGTGTTTTCTCCGCCATACAGTCATCACTGAATTGTGCGGAGCCACCGGTAAAAACGTTATGGAGGGAATGGCTGGATTAGCAGCGGAAAGTGGCTAAAGCGGGCAAAGTGTGGGGTTTGATACGGGATCCGGATGCGGACACCACGTCAGGATTTCAGAGTTTTCTTTCTGCATACACATCCGCTTACGCCTAGAATTATCTCAAGCCTGCGGCGGTACCAAAATGGTCTTTGCCAGCAGCGTGAACAACGCGCGCTAAGGGCTGCGCGCCAGCGTGCAGGCTGAAGGAAAAGCACCGCCTGAGTGCATTGGGCGAACAACTTCAGGGCGTAACATCTATACTTAACGAGTTGCCTCTGAGCAAACCATCAAGGAGATGTCCATGACTACAACAATGAAACGCGTGACGGTTGCCGTGCTGGCAACGGCGTTAGTGGTGGCCCTGAGCGGCTGTTCCAACTGGTCAAAACGTGACCGCAACACGGCGATTGGCGCCGGTGCCGGTGCTATTGGTGGATCGGTGCTCACCAACGGCAGCGCGCTGGGTACCGTCGGTGGCGCTGCGGTGGGCGGCATTATTGGCCATCAGGTTGATTAATAATAATATTGTAGCAGGCTACGCAGCGCATCTACGTCACATCGGGCCACCTTGCGTGGCCCGCTTTTATTAACCGCCCGCCAGTTTAACCTTCATGCCTTTGGCTTCCAGCAGCGTTTTAAGCAAATCGCGCTTATCGCCCTGAATCTCAATCACGCCCTCTTTCAGCGCCCCGCCGCAGCCGCACTTCTTCTTAAGCTCGGCCGCCAGCTTTGTCAGCGCGTCATCATCGAGATCGATGCCGGTAATCAGGCACACGCCTTTACCTTTACGCCCGCTGGTCTGGCGCTGAATGCGCACGATGCCATCGCCTTTCGGTCGCTGCGGTTTCTCTTCGCTATGTGTAATACGACCGGTTTCGGTAGAGTAAACCAGCGGATTGTCCTGAGCCATTAGCCCTCCTGTAAACTGTGCAGGATTTGCTGCAGCGTCTGCGCCGGATCGGCAGATTGGGTGATCGGTCGCCCAATCACCATGTAATCCACGCCGGCCTGTTGTGCCTGCTGCGGCGTCATGATGCGGCGCTGATCGCCGGCCTCGCTCCCCGCCGGGCGAATACCCGGCGTGACCAGCGCGAAATCCTGCCCGATAACCTGTTTAAAGTGCGCGGCTTCCTGCGCCGAGCACACCACACCATCAAGACCACACTCGCGCGTCAGCCGTGCCAGACGCTCAGCCTGCTGCGCCGGCGATGTGGTGATGCCAAGACCTTTGAGATCGTCTTCATCCATGCTGGTCAGCACCGTTACCGCAATCAGCAAGGGCGCATCACTGCCAAACGGCAGCAGCGCTTCGCGCGCCGCATTCATCATCCGCGCCCCGCCGCTGGCATGCACGTTGACCATCCACACGCCGAGATCCGCTGCCGCCGCGACCGCATGTGCCGTCGTGTTCGGGATGTCATGAAATTTGAGATCGAGGAATACCTCAAAACCGCGCGCCTGCAACGTCTTCACCAGCGACGGTCCAAACAGGGTAAACATCTCTTTACCCACTTTCAGACGGCACTGGCCCGGATCGATACGGTCAACGAACTGCAGTGCGCTATTGAGATCATGATAGTCGAGTGCCACCAGAATCGGTGAGTGAGTAACAGGCATAACGTTTCCTCAGAGGCTGGCACCCGCAGGCGCGATGGACAAACGGCAAGCATTCTACCCGTGCAACCCGGCCACGACAACGTTGCGACGGCGATTGCCTTGCTGTTTGACGAGCGGATGCACAGTGCTGATGCGTGGATGATAATCCCTCTATTAGTATGTTGTAACTACTATGCGTTATGAATAATCACCGAACGCGGCCAGCTTACTGGCCGTCGAGTCCGCGAATCGGTTTAACGGAAGACCAGGCACGGCACGATGGGCAGTGCCAGTAAAGCGCATGCGCGGTGAAGCCGCACTTCTGGCAGCGGTAGCGCGGTTTAGTACGAATCTGTTCGCCAACCATGTCACGCAGCACCATCAGACTCTCTTTGGCGCGGCCATCTTCTGCCTCGTGCAGGTGGAAATCCATCAGACGATGGAACACGCGCATGGTGGGATGACGCTGCAGCTGACGGTTAATGTAGAGCTGTGCCGCTTCCGGCCCCTGCTGCTGCTCCAGAATGTCCGCCAGATAGAGTTCCGCCGCGGCACCGGTGTTCTCTTCAACGCAGCGTTGCAGGAACTGCGCCCAGCTGTCAGGCTGCTCCAGCCGCAGATAGCAGGTTTCCAGCATCGGCAGCGTTTCGCTCACCAGTTCTTTGTCCTGCTCCAGCACACGCTGCAGCCGCTGCGCCGCTTTCGCGTATTCGCCCTGCTCCATCAGGATACGTCCCATCATGATGGAAACGCGCGCGCTTTGGTGGTCGGCCGCTTCACCCTTTTTCAACAGGCTCATGGCACGATCGAGGTCATCACTGCTCAGCGCCTGCAGCGCCAGCTCGCAGTAGAAATGGGCGATTTCGCCCTTTTGCTTATCTTTGCCGAGTTTTACCAGCCGTTCCGCCACTTCGATAGCTTTCTGCCAGTCGCTGGTCGCCTGATGAATCAGCAGCAGCTGCTGCAGCGCGCTGATGCGAAAATCAGTTTCATCGATCAGCTGACTGAACATGTCTTCGGCGCGATCGTACAAGCCGGCGGCCATGTAGTCGCGTCCCAGCTGCTGGATGGCCAGCAAACGCTGATCGTAGGTAAGCGACGCGCTTTCCATTAACGACTGGTGGATGCGGATGGCACGGTCGACTTCGCCGCGCGAACGGAACAGGTTACCGAGCGTCAGGTGGGCTTCAACGGTACCGCTGTCCTCTTTCAACATATCGAGGAACAGATCGACCGCTTTATCCTGCTGATTAGAAAGAAGAAAGTTAACCCCTGCCACGTATTCGCGTGACAGACGGTTAGCTTCCTGTTGCTTATCCTGCTGCGCACTGCGGCGGCCCATATACCAGCCGTACGCCGCCGCGACAGGAAGAAGCAGAAACAGCAATTCAAGCATCGAACATTAATCCCGACGCACTGCAGTGGAGGTGCTATTTACCGCAGCAGATTGTTCATTTTGCGCCTGCATACGTTTCAGTTTGCGCTGTGCATGCGCCAGCGAAACACGAATGCGCAGCCAGAACAGGCCACAGATCGCCCAGCCCAGCAAAAATCCGGCACCAAACAGGCAGGCCAGCAAGGTTGAAATGCGGAATTCGCCCTGCGCCAGCAGATAGTTGAAGGTGACAATCTGGTCATTATGCGCTCCGAGCGTGACGGAGATGATGAAAATGACCAAAACCACGAGAAAAATCAGCAAATATTTCACAATGCGTCCTGTCGTGAGGTTATCCGGTAGAGTATGCCAAAAAAGTGCCGCCGTTGCTGCTTATCCGCGCAGCAGTTAGTGCCCTTTCTGCAAGTACAATCAATCATATGGGGGCAAAGGGAGAAATTACAATCCGTCATCGCGCCCGGCAATCTCACGCTGCTCTTCCGGCGGCACGCTGAGCGGGCCACAAAAGCGCTGCGCCAGCCAGGTTGCCAGCGTCACCAGCAGCCACGAGATCAGCGTCGCGACCACCAGATCGCGCGGCCAGTGCATGCCCAGTACCAGCCGGCTGCCCATGACCAGCGTCGCCCAGACAAACAGCACCACCACCGTAACAACATGCCGGCGCGGCCATAACAGGCCAATCACCAGCAGCGCCCAGCTGGCGGCAAACATGGTATGGCCAGACGGAAAAGCAAAGCCCGTCTCAAACGCCCAGTGATTTTTTAACCAGGCGGGCAGCTTTGTGTCATTGGCGAGCAAGGCGGACACCATTTCGCCGCGCTGCTGCCGTTTCAGCTGATAAAACTGCTGTTCGTTGACGCCGTGGCTGTGCTCAAGCCAGACCACATACGGCCGCGGCTCCTGCACCTGCTCTTTAATAAAGGTTTTGGTCGACTGACCGGCCAGAATCGCGCCGTTCATGATAATCAATAACAGAATGGCCGGCCTGAGGCGAAAGCGCAGGCACCACAATACCCAGCCGCTCAGAATCAGGCTGGTCAGCGTGCCCCACGGACTGGTGACGGTTTCGGTGATCCAGAACAGCACGCGCAACAGATGCCCGCTCTCCCCCGGTTGCCACTGCCAGCCGGAAAGCCATACGCCCAGCGGCATCAGCAATAATAAAAACGCGCCCAGCGTGGTGCGTTGCACAATTTTTAACATCTTGTCCCTTTATTGTTTCCCGACCTGACAGGCGTATTGCATAACTTTAGTTGAAAAAAGAATAACATACCCGTTGCGGCTTAGATAATTGTGCTTTATCACTACAATCACTCTGACTGATTAGCGGCCCTGGTTCAGGTTGTGGCACAATATTGGCAGTTTCGTCGGGCCAGTCGGGCCCGTGCGTTATCATGATGATAGCGCATCCTCTGAAGGTTCTGGAGAGTCACATGCAGCTGAAACGGGTAGCAGAAGCCAAACTGCCCACGCCATGGGGAGATTTCCTGATGGTTGGTTTTGAAGAACTGGCAACCGGCCACGACCACGTCGCGCTGGTTTATGGTGATATTAGCGATCACAATCCGGTGCTGGCGCGCGTCCACTCCGAATGTCTCACCGGCGATGCGCTGTTCAGCCTGCGCTGCGACTGCGGCTTCCAGCTGGAGGCAGCGCTGACCGCCATTGCGGAAGAAGGACGCGGCGTGCTGCTGTACCATCGTCAGGAAGGCCGCAACATCGGGCTGCTCAACAAAATTCGCGCCTATGCGTTGCAGGACAAAGGCTACGATACGGTGGAAGCGAACCATCAGCTGGGCTTTGCCGCCGATGAGCGTGACTTCACCCTGTGCGCCGACATGTTTAAACTGCTGGGCATTAATGAAGTGCGTTTGCTGACCAATAATCCGCGCAAAGTGGAGATTTTGTCAGAAGCGGGCATCAATATTGTCGAGCGCGTGCCGCTGATCGTTGGCCGTAACCCGAAAAATGCGCACTATCTCGATACGAAAGCTGAGAAGATGGGGCATCTGCTACCGAAATCGTAATGCGGCGGTGCGCTCTCGCATCATGCACTTTCTGCGTCAATAATAAAGCCGGGCATGCCCGGCTTTGTTTTTTAGTTGAGCATATTGCGTATCACGTAATGCAGGATACCGTCGTTCTGGTAATAGGTCAGCTCATTACCGGTATCGATACGACAACGAGTATCCAGCGTCTGCTGACTGCCGTCAGCCCGCGTCAGCGTCACCGGGACGCTGCAACCGGGCTGCAGCTGCGCCAGATTTGCCACGTCGATACGCTCTTCCCCGGTCAGCTGCAGCGTCTTACGCGTTACGCCCGCCGGGAATTCCAGCGGTAAAATACCCATGCCGATCAGGTTAGAGCGGTGAATACGCTCGAACGATTCGGCAATCACCACGCGCACGCCCTGCAGACGCGGACCTTTCGCCGCCCAGTCGCGGCTGGAGCCGGAGCCGTACTCTTTCCCGGCGATCACCGCCAGCGGCACGCCCTCCTCCTGATACTTCATCGCCGCATCGTAGATAGCCAGCTGTTCCTGGCTCGGATAGTGCCGGGTATAACCGCCCTCGACGCCAGGCACCATTTCGTTGCGAATACGGATGTTGGCGAAAGTACCGCGCATCATGACTTCGTGGTTGCCGCGTCGTGAGCCATACGAGTTGAAGTCGTTACGCTCAACGCCGTGCGCAAGCAGATAACGCCCCGCCGGACTCTCCGCTTTAATGCTGCCAGCAGGGGAAATATGGTCGGTCGTCACCGAATCACCGAGCATCGCCAGGATGCGCGCGCCACTGATGTCCTGCACCGGCTGCGGCGTTTTTTCCATATCGTCAAAGAACGGGGACAGCCGGATATAGGTGGAGCCTTCATCCCAGTCGTAGGTGGCGGCTTCGCTGACTTTGATCTGCTGCCACTCGGGCGTACCGTCGAACACCTCGGCATACTCTTTATGGAACATGTCGCTGGTGACTTTCTGCACCGATGCGGCAATCTCTTCCGGCGATGGCCAGATGTCCTGCAGATAGACATCATTGCCCTGCTGATCCTGACCGATCGGATCGGTCTGCAGGTTGATCTTCATGTTACCCGCCAGCGCATACGCCACCACCAGCGGCGGAGACGCCAGCCAGTTGGTTTTCACCAGCGGATGGATGCGCCCTTCAAAGTTACGGTTGCCGGACAATACGGCACCCACCGTCAGATCGCCCTCTTTGATGGCGCTTTCGATCTCATCCGGCAGCGGGCCGGAGTTACCGATACAGGTGGTACAGCCGTAACCCACGAGGTTAAAGCCCAGCTCATCGAGGTACGGTGTCAGCTGCGCCACGGCGAGATAATCTGACACCACTTTTGATCCTGGTGCCAGCGAGGCTTTAACCCAGGGCTTGCGCATCAATCCACGCTCAACGGCTTTTTTCGCCAGCAGGCCAGCCGCCATCAGCACGCTGGGGTTGGAGGTGTTGGTACAGGACGTAATCGCCGAAATCACTACTGCCCCATCATCCAGCTGAATTGAGTCGCCGGTTTCGCTGTCCCGATAGCTGACGGTTTTGTGCGGCTTCTGCGCGTGATTCACTTCCAGCTCGTTGCTGGCATCAAACGCCGCCGGCACATCACCAAGTGATACGCGGTCCTGCGGACGTTTCGGACCGGCCAGGCTGGATTCGACCTCGGCCATATCCAGCGCCAGCGTGCTGGTGAAGATGGGCTCATCGCCCGGTTTACGCCACAGCCCCTGCTGTTTTGCATAGGCTTCCACCAGCTCAACCTGCTGCGCATCGCGCCCGGTGAGCGTCATGTAGCTGAGCGTTACTTCATCAATCGGGAAGAAACCGCAGGTTGCACCATATTCCGGCGCCATGTTGGCGATGGTTGCGCGATCCGCCAGCGGCAGATCGGCCAGTCCATCACCGTAGAATTCGACAAACTTACCGACCACTCCGTGCTTGCGCAGCATCTGCGTCACAGTTAATACCAGGTCGGTGGCGGTGATACCGGGGCGCAGTTTGCCGGTCAGCTTGAAACCCACCACATCGGGAATCAGCATTGAAACCGGCTGGCCCAGCATGGCGGCTTCAGCTTCAATGCCGCCTACGCCCCAGCCAAGCACACCCAGGGCGTTGATCATGGTGGTATGGGAATCGGTGCCGACCAGCGTATCCGGATAAGCCACTTCTTTGCCGTCCAGCGTTTCATGCCAGATGGCTTTACCAAGGTACTCCAGATTGACCTGATGACAGATACCGGTGCCCGGCGGCACGACGCGGAAACGGTTAAAGGCTTTTTGCCCCCAGCGCAGGAAAACATAGCGTTCGTGGTTGCGTTCCATCTCCAGGCGCACGTTTTCTTCAAATGCATCGTCATCGCCAAAATGGTCGACCGTGACCGAGTGGTCAATCACCAGATCGACCGGTGACAGCGGGTTAACTTTCGCCACATCACCGCCCAGCCGCTTAACGGCTTCACGCATCGCCGCAAGGTCAACCACGGCCGGTACACCGGTGAAATCCTGCATTAATACGCGCGCCGGACGATAAGCAATTTCGCGATCGGCATGTGCAGTTTGCTGCCACGCCACCAGCGCCTGAATATCTGCTGCCGTTACGGAATCTTCATCCTGCCAGCGCAGCAGGTTTTCCAGCAGAACCTTGAGGGATTTTGGTAAGCGATCGATGTCACCGACCTGCTGAGCGGCTTTCGGCAAGCTGTAGTAATGATATTTTTTTGCCCCTACTTCCAGCGCATCCTGACTCTGCTCACGTAACGTTAACGACATAACTCCTCCTTTTATGGGCTCTTCTGCTAAACCTCAGAGAGTGCAAGGTTTAGCTTAAAGATAGACCACATTTTCGTTAACGTTTTGATAACAACACGAATTGACACACAAAACCGCAACGAAAAATGCCCTGACTAATGTCAGGGCATTCAGAAAGCGTTAACTGGCAGGATTAGCGAATTACAGGACGGCCCAGACGGCCGCAGCCCAAAAGGCCATTGAGAAGGCATAAACGCTGAGCCATGAAAAAGTTGTGGTATTCATCTGTCACTCCTCCCGGATCGCGGGCAACAAAAAGCCATCGTCTTCAGCGTTGTACTGATGACACCGTTTTTTTAGATGCTGAGTGTTAAAGGACGGGCTTTTAACGTGCCCACCGGAGAGTCCGGTAAAATGCGCGACAGTATGTCTTAATAAGAATTGGACGCAGACTGCGTTATTTAGACTTCGGATCCATGAATGATTCAATAAAGCTGCGCTGCTGCTCACTCAGTTCCCAGGAAGCCGGGATTGCCACTTGCGGTTCAGCAGGCGCTTCTTTGGCTTTGCACACCGGTGCTTTAGGCTGACGTGCAGCGACCGGATATTTACGACTGAGTGTATTTGCCCACATGGCTTAACCCCACATACGCCAAATCATTAACGCCACCACTACCCAGAACAGTGCTGAAGCAGCGAAGACAGTCAACCAGGCTTTGCGACGGATGTTACCTGAACGCTCTACCTTGGTGCTTTTAGCCCGGAAGTCCGGTTGTACAGTTAATCTCGTAGTCATAGTTTTTGATAATCACTCTCAATAAAACGATTGATAACAACGATGAAGATTTAGGACGAATCCTAAACTTGTTAAGTCCAAAAATCCAGTTATTTTTATTGAGCACAACGATTAACGCTATTTATCAAAACCGCCAAAATTGATGAGATAAATTTAAGCACGCTGCAAACTATTAATTTAATAGTTACATTGTAAATTTGGCTTAAACCAAAATTAGATCCACTCTAAATTTGAGTTTAATTTAACGAGCCAGTTAAAAAGCCCTTTCTCATCAGCTCTTAACTGGAGTATGGGAATATTCCTGGCAGTCCGCAAAGCGGCAAAGTAAAAATTGTGTACTGATTCGCATTTAATAAATAACAATGAAAAAACATGTGACGCATGTTTCATTTACAAAAAAATAATGGAATTTTTTGAGGTTCTGCTGGTGCTAAGCGGCGGGAGGTGTGCGGGAAGTCGCTGGACATCCCGCAAAAATAATGAGTTAGGTGATTACCTGAAAGGAAGCTTGATATCGCGGAACATCGCTTCGATATCTTCGTTTGAGCGCAGCGCCACAGCGGCGTCCACCACGTCTCGCGTCAGATGCGGTGCGAAGCGCTGAATGAAATCATACATATAGCTGCGCAGGAAGGTGCTGCGCCGGAAACCAATCTTGGTAGTGCTATTGGTGAAGATTTCTGAAGCTTCGATGCGCACCAAATCCGGATCGGAAACCGGGTCCACCGCCATGCTGGCAATCACCCCAACCCCCAGGCCTAAACGCACGTAGGTTTTGATCACGTCGGCATCGGTTGCGGTAAAAACAATACGCGGCGTTAAACCGGCACGGTTAAACGCAGTATCCAGTTCTGAGCGGCCGGTAAAACCGAAGGTGTAAGTTACCAGCGGGAAATCAGCCAGCTCCTCAATCGACACATTGGATTTCCCCGCCAGCGGATGATCCGGCGTGACCACAATGGCACGGTTCCAGTGATAGCACGGCAGCATAATTAAGTCGTCGTACAGGTGCAGCGCTTCGGTGGCAATGGCGAAATCGGCATTGCCTTTGGAGACCGCCTCAGCAATTTGTGTGGGCGAGCCCTGATGCATATGCAGGGAGACGCGCGGATAGCGTTCGATAAAGCCTTTGATTACGCCAGGCAGTGCATAACGCGCCTGAGTGTGGGTCGTGGCCACGTACAGCGATCCTTTATCTGGCCAGGTGTGCTCACCGGCAACCGATTTGATCGCATCCACTTTGGACAAAACTTCGCGGGCAATACGGATAATCTCTTCACCCGCTGGCGTCACCTGCGTCAGATGTTTGCCGCTGCGGGCAAAAATCTGCACGCCCAGCTCATCTTCCAGCATGCGCACCTGCTTACTGATGCCCGGTTGCGAGGTATACAGCCCCTCTGCCGTGGAGGAGACATTGAGGTTGTGGTTAACGACTTCAACGATGTAACGCAACTGCTGCAATTTCATAGTTATATCTTCCCGATAGCGACAGAGGTGCATTCCCTGCAGGCGTGTATCCGCCCTGATGGCGTAATAATGAGGGAAAGCGAGTCAGCAAAATGCAATAAGCTATAACTACTATATCAGTTAACGTAAGAATGTAGAACGATTAGCTATAAGGATGGGAAAAAGGCCAGCGAACGCTGGCCTTCAGGGAGATTACTTCTTCGTTTCCTGCCACTTACCGTCGATATAGAAAACTGACCAGCCGGTCGCTTTGCCCTCTTTTTCTGAGGCAACATACTGCTGTTTGGTCTTACGGCTAAAACGCACCAGCGTTTTATTGCCTTCCGGGTCCACTGCCGGCGCTTCGGCCAGATATTTCAGTTTCTCCGGCAGACGGTCAGCAAAGCGCTGCAGCTCTTCCACCAGCGGCGCACGGGTTTCACGCGATTTCGGGAAGGTGTTAGCGGCCAGGAACACGCCCGCAGCTCCGTCACGCAGCACAAAATACGCATCCGATTTTTCGCACGGCAGCTCCGGCAGCGGTACCGGATCTTCTTTCGGCGGCGCGACTTCGCCGTTACGCAGAATCTTACGGGTATTTTTACACTCGTCGTTGGTACAGGCCATGTACTTACCAAAACGCCCCATCTTCAGGTGCATTTCAGAGCCACATTTTTCGCACTCAACAATCGGACCGTCATAACCTTTAATACGGAATTCACCCTGCTCGATTTCATAACCGTCACACTCCGGGTTATTACCACAGACGTGCAGTTTACGGCCGTTATCGATCAGGTAGCTGTCCATCGCGGTGCCGCATTTCTGGCAGCGACGACGGGCGCGCAGCGCGTTGGTTTCGGCATCATCGCCTTCCAGCACGTTAAGCACTTCGTTTTCCGGGATCAGGTTAATGGTCTGCTTGCAGCGCTCTTTCGGCGGCAGTGCATAACCGGAACAGCCCAGGAACACGCCGGTGCTGGCGGTGCGAATCCCCATTTTGCGTCCGCAGGTTGGGCAGTCGATGGAGGTCAGCACCATCTGGTTCGGCTGCATGCCGCCCTCTTCCGGATCTTTCTCCGCCTGCTCCAGCTGCTGGCTGAAATCACTGAAGAATGAATCCAGCACCGCTTTCCATTGCGCTTCGTTATTCGCGACCTGATCGAGACTGTCTTCCATGTGCGCGGTGAAATCATAATTCATCAGCTCACGGAAGTTCTCTTCCAGACGATCGGTAACAATCTCACCCATCTTCTCGGCGTAGAAACGGCGGTTTTCCACCCGCACGTAACCGCGATCCTGAATGGTAGAAATGATCGAAGCATAGGTAGACGGACGGCCAATGCCACGCTTCTCCAGCTCGCGTACCAGCGAAGCTTCGCTGAAGCGCGCCGGCGGCTTGGTAAAGTGCTGGCCCGGCAGCAGGGATTTCAGATCCAGCGTGTCGCCCACGTTCACCGGCGGCAGCGTCAAATCTTCATCATTTTTACGCAGCGCCGGCATCACTTTGGTCCAGCCGTCGAAACGCAGCGTACGCCCTTTCGCTTTCAGTTTGAAATCTGCCGCGCCGACGGTCAGCGTGGTGGAATCATATTGCGCGGGCACCATCTGGCAGGCCACGAACTGGCGCCAGATCAGCTGATACAGCTTCTGCGCATCCGCTTCCATATCCTTCAGCTGCTCGGCGGCAACGTTGACATCAGAAGGACGAATCGCTTCGTGCGCTTCCTGTGAATTCTCTTTGCTGGCGTAGGTGTTGGGCGCATCCGGCAGGTAGTTCTTACCGAATTTTTTCTCCACGTAGCCACGCGCCATCGCCACCGCATCCTGACTCAGGTTGGTGGAATCGGTACGCATATAGGTGATGTGACCGGCTTCATACAGACGCTGTGCCATCATCATGGTTTTCTTCACGCCAAAACCAAGGCGGGTGCTCGCCGCCTGCTGCAGCGTCGAGGTAATAAACGGCGCCGACGGTTTGCTGCTGGTCGGCTTGTCTTCACGATCCAGAACGGCGTAACGCGCCTTTTCCAGGATGGCCACGGCCGCTTCGGTTTGCTCGCGGTTCACCGGGCGGAACGCTTTGTCGCCCTGATGCGTCACCCTGACCGCCAGCGCATCGCCTTTCGGCGTCGACAGATCGGCGTCAATTTCCCAGTACTCTTCCGGTACGAAGGCTTTGATTTCGCGCTCGCGCTCCACCACCAGGCGCACGGCAACCGACTGCACGCGTCCGGCTGACAGGCCACGGGCAATTTTTTTCCACAGCAGCGGTGAGACCATATAGCCCACCACGCGGTCCATAAAACGACGCGCCTGCTGCGCATTGACGCGCTCAATATTCAGTTCGCCCGGCTTCTCGAACGCCTGACGAATCGCATTTTTGGTGATTTCGTTAAACACCACGCGGCTGAAGCGTTTGTCATCGCCACCGATCACTTCCCGCAGGTGCCAGGCAATGGCTTCCCCTTCGCGGTCAAGGTCGGTTGCGAGATAGATGTGGTCGGCATCGGCAGCCAGGTTCTTCAGTTCGGAGACGACTTTTTCCTTGCCGGGCAGAATCTGATAGTCCGCTTCCCAGCCGTGCCACGGGTCAACGCCCATGCGATTAACCAGCGCGGCCTTTTCATCTTTCTTTACTTTCTTGCCGGTTTTCGCCTTTTCCCCGTCGGCACTTTTACGGGCCGTTGAACCACTGGTCGGCAAATCACGGATATGACCGACGCTGGATTTCACCACGTAGTCATTACCGAGGTATTTATTGATTGTTTTGGCCTTTGCCGGGGACTCAACGATGACGAGTGCTTTACCCATATGTACCTTTACCTAATTGAAACGTCCTGATAAACGGGAGAGGATTGGCAGCCCCAAAACCCAATGGGTTCAATATTGCTGCTGACTTTTTGCTTTTCAAGCCAGCGGGGACAATCTCTGGTCAGATTGCATCGGCATTTGCAACTTGATGATTAAGAGCGAGTTTTCCGTCTGACGGTATCACACATCCTGGTGTGATCTCCCTGAAAGCTGAATCGCCCACACTCTACCTGATAAAATCTGTTACGCAACTTAATTAGCATTCTGTTTAATTTCTCGCCAGTTTTCTGACCGAACGCTGATTTGCTGAACGCACCGACAGGCAAGTAATATAGAAGGAGAAAATTCGCTGTCAAAAAAGAGGTGAAAAATGTCAGCAGAAACGGAATCCATTTCACACCAGGCGCTACTGGAAATCGCTAATCAGCTCATTGAGCAGCACGATGAATATTTTGCCGGGATGGAAGCCACTGAGGTGATTCAGCAGGGCGAGGTTCTGGTGTTTCGCGGCCCGTGGTTCCTCGATGATGAAGGGTTGCCGACCGCCAAAACCACAGCGGTGTTTAACGTGTTTAAGCACCTTGCCGTGGTGCTCTCCACGCAGTATCACCTGGCATAAAAAAACCCGGCCTGCGCCGGGTTTATTCACAACAGCGGTTTATCACCGCGCTGCCAGATTTTCAGAATCAGCCGCTCGGCTGCCACACTGGCACTGTGGGTCACGCGATCAATCATCTTTTTCTTGCGCGCGAAGTGCACGCCCAGCACGCTAAAACGGTCCATGTGCGCAATGATCAGCGCATCGCTGGTACCAATCTCATCAATCAGCCCCAGATCCAGCGCCTGACGGCCATACCAGTGTTCGCCCGTCGCCACTTTGTCCAGATCCAGCGCCGGACGCATCTGGTGCACAAAATCTTTAAACAGCTGATGGGTTTCATTCAGGTCTTCCTGAAACTTCTCCCGCCCTTCCTCGGTATTCTCACCAAATAGCGTCAGCGTACGCTTGTACTGGCCGGCAGTGTGCAGCTCCACATCAATGTCGTTGCGCTTCAGCAGCCGGTTAAAGTTGGGGATTTGCGCCACCACGCCGATGGAACCAATGATGGAGAATGGCGCCGCCACGATGCGATCCGCAACGCAGGCCATCATGTAGCCACCGCTGGCGGCAACTTTATCCACTACCGCCGTCAGCTGCAGCCCCGCATCACGCAGACGTTGTAGCTGCGACGCGGCCAGGCCATAACCGTGCACCACGCCACCAGGGCTTTCCAGCCGCAGCAGCACTTCATCACCCGGCTGCGCCACCGCCAGCACAGCGGAGATCTCTTCGCGCAGCGAGCTGACTTCACCGGCGTCCATACTGCCTTTGAACTCCAGCACATAGAGAGTCGGCTTCGCCGCTTCAGTTACACCGGCTTTGGCATTGCGCTTTTCGGCTTTGGCTTTCTGTTTCTCTTCTTTCTTATGCTGCTTCAGCCACACTTTTTGCGCCTGCGGCTTCATCTTCGCCAGCAGCAGGTCTTCTTTCATCTCGCGATAGACTTCGTCAAGATGGGTTAAGCGCAGCTGACCGCCGCTGTGACGTTTACGCAGCGCGGCATTGAGCACAATCAGTACAATAGCTGCGATCGCCACCACGACGGTGACGGCCTTGGCCAGAAATAATCCATAGCTGGAGAGTAAATCCATTCTGCCGCCTTATTAAACAGTGAATTACAGTCAAACCCTGAGTTTACCCGCTTTGATGCCGTTCGTCGCCTGAAATGCCGGCAGGCGGCACAGAATGCGCGTTGCGGCGATTGCACCTTGCGCCAAATTGAGGCATAAAGCCAAAAAACCCTCTGACCTGCAAAGGACATCGCTGTGCATTATCAACCGAAAAGCGACCTGCTGGACAATCGCATCATTCTTGTGACCGGCGCTTCCGACGGCATCGGCCGCGAAGCCGCCCTGACCTATGCGCGCTACGGTGCGCGCGTGATTCTGCTCGGCCGCAATGCCACCACGCTACAGCAAACCGCTGAGGCGATTAATCAGCTCAATAAACAGCCCGCCGCTACGCTGCTGCTGGATCTGGCGCACGCCACACCAGAAAGCTGCCAGCAGCTGGCACAACAGGTTGCCGCGCTGGTGCCGCGGCTGGATGGCGTGCTGCATAACGCTGGCATTCTCGGTGAGATCGTGCCGCTGGCGGAACTCGATCCGGCGGTCTGGCAGCAGGTGATGCAAATCAACCTCGACGCCACCTTCTATTTAACGCAGGCGCTGCTGCCGCTGCTGCTGAAATCCGACGCCGGTTCGCTGGTGTTCACCACCTCCAGCGTGGGCCGCACCGGCCGCGCAGGCTGGGGCGCGTATGCCGTGTCGAAATTCGCCACCGAAGGCATGATGCAGGTGCTGGCCGATGAGTATAAAAACCGCCATCTGCGGGTGAACTGCATCAATCCCGGCGGCACGCGCACCAAAATGCGTGCCAGCGCCTTCCCGGAGGAGAATGCCAGCCTGCTGAAAACCCCGGCCGACCTGATGCCGCTCTACCTCTATCTGATGGGCGATGACAGCCGCCGTAAAACCGGCATCAGCTACGATGCACAACCGGGGCGCAAGCCGGGACCGGCCAGCGCATGAGCGATCGTCACCAGCAACGCCAGCAGCGGCTGAAAGAACAGGTTGACGCCCGCATCGCCGCCGCCACCGAAACGCGCGGCATCCTGATGGTGTTTACCGGCAACGGCAAAGGTAAAACCACCGCCGCTTTTGGCACCGCGCTGCGCGCCTGCGGCCACGGTAAAAACGTGGCTGCCGTGCAGTTTATTAAGGGTGAATGGCCTAACGGCGAACGCAATCTGCTGGCGCAGCACGGCGTGGAGTTTCAGGTGATGGCCACCGGTTTTACCTGGGAGACGCAAAACCGTGCCGGCGATACGGCCGCCTGCCAGCAAGTGTGGCAACAGGCCAGACGTATGCTGCAAGACGCGTCGCTGGATCTGGTGATCCTCGATGAAATCACCTACATGGTGAGTATGGATTATCTCGATCTGGATGAGCTGATTGCTGCATTGAAGCAGCGTCCGCCGCAGCAAAGTGTGATCATTACCGGGCGCGGCTGTCACCGCACGCTACTGGAACTGGCGGATACCGTCAGCGAGATGCGTCCGGTCAAACACGCGTTCGACGCTGGAATTCAGGCACAGCAGGGAATCGACTGGTAAAACTGACGCCGCAGGCGCGGCGTCAGGGAGCATCAGGAACCGCGTTTGGTGTTGTTGCGACGCGGGCTGTTATTGCTTACCGCGCTATGGCGTTTCACCGCCCGGCGGATTTGGTTCGCTTTGGTGCGGCGACGATCTTTCTCGACCGCCACTTTGGTCACCGTCTCTTCCGGCAGTCCCACCAGCTTACGCAGGTAGTTGACCGCCGGCAGTTCCATCTCCATCCAGCCGCCGCGCGGCAGACCTTTTGGCAGCTGAATATCGCCGTAGCGCACGCGCATCAGACGGCTAACCTGCACGCCAACCGCTTCCCACAGACGACGCACCTCACGGTTACGCCCTTCCGTCAGGGTGACGTTGTACCACTGGTTAATGCCTTCGCCGCCGGCGAATTTGATGGTTTTGAACGCTGCCGGGCCGTCTTCCAGCTGCACGCCCTTGCTCAGCTGACGCACTTTTTCGTCATCCACTTCACCGAATACGCGCACTGCGTATTCACGCTCAACTTCGCGGCTTGGGTGCATCAGGCGGTTGGCCAGCTCACCGTCGGTGGTGAACAACATCAGACCGCAGGTGTTCACGTCCAGACGGCCGACGGCAATCCAGCGTGAACCGCGCAGGCGCGGCAGACGATCAAATACTGTTGGGCGCCCTTCCGGATCGTTGCGCGTGCATAGCTCACCTTCCGGTTTGTAATACGCGAGTACGCGACACACCTCGGTGGCCGATTCAGCAATCGATACCAGATGGCCATCAATACGGATTTTCAGGGTTTTGTCATTTTCGATGCGATCGCCCAGCGTCGCCAGTTTGCCATCAACGCTGATGCGTCCGGCTGAAATCATTGCTTCGATTTCACGGCGCGAACCGTGTCCGGCGCGCGCTAATACTTTTTGTAATTTCTCGCTCATGGAGCTGCCTCGTTGTCGCCTTCCCAGGCGTCGTGGTAATGAAGAGGTAAGATACCGGCGTTACCAGGTCCGGCATCAGAATCTGTGACCGCTTCGCGCCAGGTGCCAGCGCGGACGGCCGGAGATTTTACACCAGCTACAGTTTCGTTAACACCTTTTCCTTTTCTGCCGATAATAAAGCGCCTGTGATCCGGAGGCTGAAGCGGGCAGTAAGGTCATTGATTCAGATTTCTGATTGATTTGCGTAACGAGCGTCAGGATAGCAGGCGCAACCCGCTGAAATTACGTCGTTTTGCCTGAGACCGTTTATTTATTTAATGACGCGCCGATTAGTGCCGCAATAGATTAAAGAGACTCACCAGTCCGTTACCCGCAGTGTTCCCGGCCATGCCGCAGTTGTGCAAACAGAAAATCGGCGCAAAACACCAAAATCAGCACAAAGAACTGAATAGTGGTGTTAGTAAAGCTTATTGCAGCCAGCAGCCCTAGCCATACAGCGGATTGGCGCTGCAGGTTGGATTAAGTCTGTATTTTCGTTTTTATTTGATAAAGATTAAATATGATGAATTGTTCTGCCGCGAAAACTGTGTAAAATTTAATCCTGAATTCGGCTAAGCAGTATCAGAAATTATTTTAATTACTTTTTATAAGCTTTCAAACAACAAGCCATTAACAAATAATGGTACAGCTGGCCTGATAATATAATCCGGCGCGCTCAGGAAATGGCGCGCTAATCGTTTCACGGATTGAATTTAATTTGTCTGTCGAAAGTCTTCACCAGGGATTTTGCTGACGGACATTAAATGAAGACCGCCATCATGAGAACCTCCCTGCTTTGGCCGGCGCTTACAGCGCTGGCACTGAGCGGCTGTTCCGTGGGCCATACTGAGTACAGTCGTACGGCGCTGCAGCACGTAGATATGAGCGTGACCGGCATCCCGACGGTACTCGGTTTGGGCATCCTCGGTACAACCATTCCGTTAACGCCGGAATACAGTCTGACTGCCGCGCACGTGGCCAAAACCGCCGTGCAGCGCGTGAAGGCTTATCACCCCTATTGCGACGTCGCGATTATTTATCATAAAAACAGTCCGGATACGCTGGCGAAATTCCGCAGCAGCGCGGTGGGCGAGCCAATTAAAATGTATGGCTACAGTTTTATTTCCGCGATGCCGGTCGAGTCGAGCGGCGTTAATCTGGCGCGCACCGCCATTAATAATCGCTGGAATAAAAAGCCCTGCATGGCAATGGCTTCCGATGCCGGTGTCGTTCAGGGGATGTCGGGTGGAGCTGTCTATAATGCCGACCAGACAATCAGCGGAGTGATTGTGGGTTACAGCCATGAAATTGCTAACGTACGCAGCAAAAAAGTCATCTTAAAAGATGTCTCGCTGTACATTCCGTACGGCGATTTCAAACACTGGCTGGAAGCCAATATCGGCCAGACGCCACAAACAGCGCCCGGCCCGGCGTAATCACAGGAACGGGCGGGTATCGCCTGCCCCTTCACGCACGATGACGGGCGCATCGCTGGTGAGATCGATCACGGTGGTTGGCTGCTGGCCCAGCGTGCCGCCATCGATAATTAAATCCACCAGCTTGCCGATGCTGTGCTGGATCTCTTCCGGATCGGATTCAGTGAAATCATTGCCTGGCAGCATCAGTGAGGTCGACATCATCGGCTCATTGAGGCGTTCCAGCAGCGCCAGCGCCACCGGGTTTGACGGGACGCGCAGGCCGATGGTTTTACGTTTGTCGTTCATCAGACGACGCGGCACTTCTTTGGTGGCCTTCAGAATGAAGGTGTAATTGCCTGGCGTGTTATTTTTCAGAATGCGAAACGCGCTGTTATCCACCTGCGAATAGGTCGACAACTCAGAGAGATCGCGGCACATCAGGGTAAAGTTATGGTTACCATCGAGCTGACGGATGCGGCAGATACGCTCCATGGCATTCTTCTCTTCCAGACGGCATCCCAGCGCGTAGCCGGAATCGGTCGGATAGACAATAACGCTGCCTTTGTTGAGATAATCCACCGCCTGATTAACCAGACGCGGCTGCGGATTTTCCGGATGAATGTGAAAAAGTTGACTCATAAAAACCTCATATCACCCATCAACGTGCGATCTGACCGGCGCTAAAGCGGGAAAACGCTCCCAGACCGGCTCCACGCCGCCCGGCAGCCATAGCTTGCGCCCCAGTTCAATCCACGGACAGGGTTGGTGAAAATCGGACCCCTGCGAGGCCGCCAGCTGATTATCGCGCGCATAGCTCGCCAGCTGGGTACGTTCATTCGGTGCCTGCTGACACTGCGCCACTTCCATCGCATCGCCGCCTTCTGCGGCAAAATGCGCAATCAGTCGCTTCAGCCATTTGGCCGACAGCCCGTAGCGCGCAGGATGGGCCAGCACCGCCACGCCGCCAGAATGATGAATAGCATCAATGGCTTGTTTAATTGTACACCATTGTGGCGGCACGTAGCCGGTTTTGCCGCGCGCCAGATAGTTTTTAAATACCTGCGCCATGTTATCGGCTTTGCCCAGCTCTACCAGATAGCGGGCAAAATGCCCGCGGGTAATCACCCCGCCCTGCGCCAGACGCTGAGCGCCGGCCAGTGCGTCAGGAATGCGCGCGCGCTCCAGCCGTTCGGCAATCAGTTCTGCACGTGCCATACGGCACTGGTGCTGCTGCGCCAGAAAAGCGGTTAACGCCGGATGCTGCGTATCAACGTTGAGCCCGACGATATGAATTTCGTGGTTTTCCCACAGCGTCGACGCTTCCACACCGGCCAGTACCCGCAGCGGTAGCTGAAGCTGCTGCACCGCCGCCTGCGCTTCAGGAACGCCCGCCACGCTGTCGTGATCGGTAATCGCCAGCACGCCGACATGCATCTCAACGGCGCGCTGCACCAGCGCGGTCGGCGTCAGCAAACCGTCAGAAGCCTGGGTATGGCTGTGTAAATCATAAAGTGGAAAACGGGCGATATCTGACAAGGTCACTCCAGCGACTGCATTAAACCGGCTGGCATAATAACGATTTTGCCCGTAACTGAAAAAGGGTATTGACTTTTTTCACCCGAACCAGTTAACTAGTACACAAGTTCACACGTAACGGGTATTTAATCATGGCTCTTATCGGTACGCATGTTAATGGTTGGTGGCGCGATGATCCCTTTCACGGGCGACGTCGTCATGCACATTTTGCGTAACCGCAGTGCAGATACCTGAGCCCGCCACCGAGCGGGCTTTTTTTTTGAGCGAAATTCAGAGAATCCATTATGGCTAATGCGAAACCTACATTGAAGTTGATTACCGGTACCGCGCCCTACCGCGAAGATCCGGCCGCAGTGTTTCATCAATTATGCGGCGCACGTCCGGCAACTCTGCTGCTTGAATCTGCCGATATCGACAGCAAGCAGAACCTGAAAAGCCTGCTGATTGTCGACAGCGCGCTGCGCATCAGCGCCCTGGGCAATGTTGTTACCCTGCAGGCGCTGTCGGAAAACGGCCGCGCGCTGTTGCCGCTGCTGGACGAAGCGCTGCCACCCGAGGTGCGCATCGCCGTGCGCCCGGACGGACGTGAGCTGCATTTCACGCCGGTTGAGGGTCTGCACGATGAAGACTCCCGCCTGAAGGCGCTGTCGGTGTTTGATGCACTGCGTCTGATTCCGCATCTGGTGAACAGCCAGGCCGAAGAACGTGAAGCTATGCTGCTGGGCGGCCTGTTTGCCTACGATCTGGTGGCGGGATTTGAAGATTTGCCGCCGCTGCGCAATGACCAAAGCTGCCCGGACTACTGTTTCTACCTCGCCGAAACGTTACTGGTGATCGATCACCAGCAGCGCAGCGCCCGTCTGCAGGCCAGCCTGTTTGCGCCGTCGACCAGCGAGTTTCAGCGTCTGCAGAGCCGTATTGAACAGCTGCACGGTCAGATGACGCAGCCAGCGCCTGCGCTGCCGGTGCAGCGCGTCGAGCAGATGACGCTGAGCACCAGCCAGAGCGATGAGGCTTACTGCAATGTAGTGAGCGAACTGCAGCAGGCCATTCGCATCGGCGAAATCTTCCAGGTGGTACCATCGCGCCGCTTCTCGCTGCCGTGCCCGTCACCGCTGGCGGCTTACGATACGCTGAAAAACAGCAACCCCAGCCCGTACATGTTCTTTATGCAGGATCAGGATTTTGCGCTGTTCGGCGCTTCGCCGGAGAGTTCGCTGAAGTATGACGCCAGCTCGCGCCAGATCGAAATCTACCCGATTGCCGGTACGCGTCCGCGCGGTCGCCATGCGGATGGCTCGCTGGATCGCGACCTGGACAGCCGTATTGAACTGGAAATGCGCACCGATCATAAAGAGCTGGCTGAGCACCTGATGCTGGTTGATCTGGCGCGCAACGACCTGGCGCGTATCTGTGTGCCCGGCAGCCGTTATGTGGCGGATTTAACCAAAGTGGACCGCTACTCGTTTGTGATGCATCTGGTGTCCCGCGTGGTAGGCACGCTGCGCAACGATCTTGATGTGCTGCACGCCTATCGCGCCTGCATGAACATGGGCACGCTGAGTGGCGCACCGAAAGTGCGTGCGATGCAGCTGATTGCGGAAAAAGAAGGCACGCGGCGCGGCAGCTACGGCGGCGCGGTCGGCTACTTCACCGCCAGCGGCGACCTTGATACCTGCATCGTCATCCGCTCCGCCTGGGTGGAAGGTGGCGTTGCCACCGTGCAGGCCGGTGCCGGCGTGGTGCTGGATTCTCAGCCTCAGGCTGAAGCGGATGAGAGCCGCAACAAAGCCCGCGCGGTATTGCGCGCCATCGCTACTGCCCATCACTGCAAGGAGATTTTCTGATGGCTGATATCCTGCTGCTCGATAATATCGACTCCTTTACCTACAACCTCGTTGATCAGCTGCGTACCTTTGGCCACAACGTGGTGATTTACCGCAACAACGTCCCGGCAGAAGTGCTGATCGACCGCCTGCAGCAGATGGAAAACCCGGTGCTGATGCTCTCACCCGGCCCTGGCGCACCGAAAGATGCGGGCTGCATGCCGCAGCTGTTACAGGCGCTGCGCGGTCAGCTGCCGATCATTGGTATCTGTCTCGGCCATCAGGCCATTGTCGAAGCTTACGGCGGGCACGTCGGCCAGGCGGGCGAAATTCTGCACGGCAAAGCCTCCGCCATTACCCATGATGGCGAGGCGATGTTTACCGGCCTCAGCAACCCGCTGCCGGTGGCGCGTTACCACTCGCTGGTGGGCAGCAATACGCCGGCGGAACTGACGGTCAACGCCAGCTACAACGGCATGGTGATGGCGGTGCGTCACGAAACGGACCGCGTGTGCGGCTTCCAGTTCCATCCCGAGTCGATTCTCACCACGCAGGGCGCACGTCTGCTGGAGCAAACACTGGCCTGGGCGCTGGCGAAATAACAGGGAGATGATGATGCAAACTATTCTGGAAAAACTGTATCAGGCGCAAACGCTGAGCCAGGCCGAGAGCCACCAGCTGTTCAGCGCGATTATTACCGGACAGCTGGAGCCAACGCAGCTGGCAGCAGCGCTGATCGCCATGAAAGTGCGTGGCGAGCGCCCGGAAGAGATCGCCGGTGCCGCCTCCGCGCTGCTGGCCGATGCCAGACCGTTCCCACGTCCGGACTATACCTTTGCCGATATCGTTGGCACCGGCGGTGACGGCAGCAACAGTATTAATATTTCCACGGCCAGCGCCTTTGTCGCCGCCACCTGCGGGCTGAAAGTGGCCAAGCACGGCAACCGCAGCGTCTCCAGCAAATCCGGATCTTCCGATCTGCTGGCCGCTTTTGGTATCAATCTCGACATGCCGGCGCAGCAGGCACGGCAGGCGCTGGACGATCTCAACGTCTGTTTCCTGTTTGCGCCGCAATATCACAGCGGTTTCCGCCACGCGATGCCGGTGCGCCAGCAGCTGAAAACCCGCACGCTGTTTAACGTGCTGGGTCCGCTGATCAACCCGGCGCGCCCACCGCTGGCGGTGATTGGCGTCTACAGTCCGGAACTGGTGCTGCCCATCGCCCAGACGCTGAAAGTGCTGGGCTACCAGCGTGCTGCCGTGGTGCACGGTGGCGGCATGGATGAAGTAGCGCTGCACAGTGCGACCCAGGTCGCTGAGCTGCGTGACGGTGAGATCACCAGTTACCAGTTGACGCCGGAAGACTTTGGCTTCAGCTTCCAGCCGAAAGAGGCGCTGGCCGGCGGCACACCGGAAGAAAACCGTGACATTCTGACGCGTTTGCTCCAGGGTAAAGGCCAGCCCGCCCACGAGCAGGCCGTTGCGGTAAATGTCGCAATGTTGCTGAAAGTATTCGGAAATGAAGATTTGCGCGATAACGCTGAGCGCGCCATGGCTGCCATTCGCAGCGGTCAGGCGTACGAGCGCGTTGTGGCACTGGCAGCGAGAGGATGAAATGAGTATCAAGGGCACCGTATTAGAGAAAATTGTGCAGGATAAAGCCCTGTGGGTTGAAGCACGTAAATCGCAGCAGCCGCTGGCCTCCTTCCAGAACGATCTGCAGCCGGCGGAGCGTCATTTTTACGAGGCGCTGCGCGGCACGCGCACCGTCTTCATTCTGGAGTGTAAAAAAGCCTCCCCGTCGAAAGGGCTGATTCGCGCCGATTTTGATCCCGCGACTATCGCCGGGATCTATTGCCATTACGCCTCTGCAGTGTCAGTGCTGACTGATGAGAAATATTTCCAGGGCAGCTTTGATTTCCTGCCGGTGGTCAGCGCCGCCATCACGCAGCCGGTGCTGTGCAAAGACTTTATTATTGATCCCTACCAGATTTACCTGGCGCGCCATTATCAGGCCGATGCCATTCTGCTGATGCTGTCAGTACTGGATGATGAGCAGTATCGTCAGCTGGCTGCGGTGGCGCATAGCCTGAAAATGGGCGTGCTGACCGAAGTCAGCAACGAAGAAGAGCTGGAGCGCGCTATCGCGCTGGAAGCTAAAGTGGTCGGCATCAACAACCGCGATCTGCGTGATTTGTCGATTGACCTGGATCGCACGCGTCAGCTGGCCCCGCGTCTCAGCCATGGCGTCACCGTAATCAGCGAGTCCGGCATCCATAATTACGCCCAGGTGCGCGAGCTGAGCCATTTTGCTAACGGCTTTTTAATTGGCTCGGCGCTGATGGAAGAGCACGACCTCGACGCCGGTGTGCGCCGCGTGCTGCTGGGCGATAACAAGGTGTGCGGCCTGACCCGCCCGGAAGATGCGCAGGCCGCGCATCAGGCTGGCGCGCTTTATGGCGGCGTGATCTTTGCCGCCGGTTCGCCGCGCCAGGTTAACGAGGCGCAGGCACAGGCGGTGATCGCCGCCGCACCGCTGAAGTATGTCGGCGTGTTCCGCAATCAGGCTATCAGTGACGTTGTCACTTCAGCCTCGCGTTTATCGCTTGCGGCCGTCCAGCTGCACGGCGACGAAGACAGAGCCTACGTTGCGGAACTGCGCCAGGCGCTGCCAGCCAGCGTGCGCATCTGGAAGGCACTGAGCATTAAAGATCGGTTGCCGCCACGCGACTGGCCGCACGTTGATCGCTACGTGCTGGATAATGGCCAGGGTGGCAGCGGTCAGCGCTTTGACTGGTCGCTGCTGCAGGGTGAAGACCTGGCTGATGTGCTGCTGGCCGGTGGCCTGAGCGCCGATAACTGCGTCGAAGCCGCTCAGCTCGGCTGTGCCGGCCTCGACTTCAACTCCGGCGTGGAGTCCGCGCCGGGCATCAAAGATGCCAGCAAAGTCGCGGCGGTATTCCGCACGCTGCGCGCCTATTAATTGCGTCTGCCCGCCTGCGGGCGGGCCGGATAAGGAAGAGGACACGATGACGACATTACTTAATCCCTATTTTGGCGAATTCGGCGGCCAGTATGTGCCGCAGATTTTGATGCCAGCATTGCGTCAGCTGGAAACGGCCTTTGTTGAAGCACAGCGCGATCCGGCGTTTCAGGCTGAATTTACTGACCTGCTGAAAAACTACGCCGGTCGCCCGACGGCCCTGACGCTGTGCAGCAACCTGACCAAAGGCAGCAAAACCCGCCTGTACCTGAAGCGCGAAGACCTGCTGCACGGCGGCGCACACAAAACTAACCAGGTGCTGGGCCAGGCGCTGCTGGCAAAACGCATGGGCAAAAACGAGATCATCGCGGAAACCGGTGCCGGTCAGCACGGCGTGGCGTCGGCGCTGGCGTGTGCCCTGCTCGGCATGAAATGCCGTATTTACATGGGCGCAAAAGACGTTGAGCGTCAGTCACCCAACGTGTTCCGTATGCGGCTGATGGGCGCAGAGGTGATTCCGGTACACAGCGGCTCGGCCACGCTGAAAGATGCCTGTAACGAGGCGCTGCGCGACTGGTCCGGCAGCTACGAAACCGCGCACTACATGCTCGGCACTGCCGCAGGTCCGCATCCATTCCCGACCATTGTGCGTGAATTCCAGCGCATGATTGGCGAAGAGACCAAAGCGCAGATTCTGGAAAAAGAGGGTCGCCTGCCGGATGCGGTACTGGCGTGCGTCGGCGGCGGTTCTAACGCCATCGGCATGTTTGCGGATTTCATCGAAGAGAGCAGCGTGCGCCTGATCGGCGTGGAGCCTGCGGGTCACGGTATTGACACCGGTGAGCACGGTGCGCCGCTCAAGCACGGTCGCGTCGGCATCTATTTCGGCATGAAGGCGCCGATGATGCAGACCGAAGAGGGACAGATCGAAGAGTCCTACTCCATCTCTGCCGGTCTCGATTTCCCGTCGGTCGGTCCGCAGCATGCGCACCTGAACAGCACCGGCCGCGCTGACTACGTGTCAATCACGGATGATGAAGCGCTGGAGGCCTTTAAGACGCTGTGTCGTGCAGAAGGCATCATTCCGGCACTGGAGTCATCGCACGCGCTGGCGTATGCGCTGAAAATGATCCGCGAAAACCCGGACAAAGAGCAGTTGCTGGTGGTGAACCTTTCCGGCCGCGGCGACAAAGACATCTTTACCGTTCACGATATTCTGAAAGCTAAGGGAGAGATCTGATGGAGCGTTATAATCAGCTGTTTCAACGTCTGTCCGCGAAACAGGAAGGCGCGTTTGTGCCCTTCGTCACCCTTGGCGATCCGTCGCCGGCGCTGTCGCTGAAAATCATTGATGCGCTGGTCGCGGGCGGTGCGGATGCGCTGGAGCTGGGCATTCCGTTCTCTGATCCGCTGGCCGATGGACCGACGATTCAGGGCGCTACGCTGCGCGCCTTTGCCGCCGGCACCACCGTAGCGCAGTGTTTTGAAATGCTCGCCACCGTGCGCCAGAAATACCCCGATCTGCCGATTGGCCTGCTGATGTACGCCAACCTGGTGTTCAGCAGAGGTATCGACAACTTCTACGCGCAGTGCGCTGCGGTGGGCGTTGACTCGGTGCTGGTGGCTGACGTGCCGGTGGAAGAGTCGGCCCCGTTCCGCCAGGCGGCGATGCGTCACAACATTGCGCCGATCTTTATCTGTCCGCCCAACGCGGATGACGATCTGCTGCGCGAAATCGCCTCGCACGGCCGTGGCTACACCTATCTGCTGTCACGCGCCGGCGTTACCGGTGCGGAAAATCGCGCCAGCCTGCCGCTGCACCATCTGATCGAGAAGCTGCGCGAATATCATGCTGCGCCGCCGCTGCAGGGCTTCGGCATTTCTGAGCCGGGTCAGGTGAAAGAGGCCGTTGCCGCCGGAGCCGCCGGAGCCATCTCCGGCTCGGCCATCGTGAAAATCATCGAGCGTAATCAGAACGACCCAACGGCGCTGCTCAGCGAACTGCAAACGTTCGTCAGCGATCTCAAAGCGGCTACCCGCTAAGTTGGCACGGCCCTGCACTGGCTGCGGGGCCCTTCTTACTTCTTACCCCTTTTTTCTCCCCTGCGACAAACTTTTTCATCGCGCCTGAGTTGCCGAAATGCGAGGCACGGCCCACACTTAAGCGTGCCGTCACGTTACGGTGCACCACCATCTATGACAGGGAGATAACCAATGAAATTGTTCAAAGTCGTTGCGGGTTTTTTAGTGGCTACAGTGATGGCGCTCACCTTAAGTGCCTGTGCACCAACAGCAACAAAGGAAGGGACCGGCGGTTACATCGATGACACGGTCATTACCACCAAAGTGAAGGCACAGCTGCTGAATGACGAGGCGCTGAAATCGACAGAAATTAACGTTGAGACCTTTAAAGGGAAAGTACAGCTGAGCGGCTTTGTCAGCTCGCCGCAGATGGCCAACCGTGCGGTTGCGGTAACGCGTAACGTGGCGGGGGTAAAATCCGTCGTCAACAATATGCAGATTAAGTAACTAAACGGGCGACCTGCGGGTCGCCCTTTTTCTTTCTGGTGTAAAAATCAGAAACGGTAGCCCGCGCCAAAGAAGAACACCCACGGATCGATGCGGGTATTGATATTCTGCTGTTCGCCCGCCGCTTTGAATTTCACTTCGGTATCGATGTCCATGTACCACAATGATGCGTTGAGCATCCAGTCGCGGTTGATCTGATAATCCAGCCCGACCTGACCCGCCACGCCCCAGGAGTCTTTCACGCTCAAATCGCTCAGCTGCGCATCCTGCCCGGTCTGGTTGAACTTCGCATCGTAGAAGGTGGTGTAGTTGATCCCGACGCCAACGTAAGGGCGCAGCGCGCTTTGGCTGTCGAAAAAGTAGTACTGCGCCATCAGGGTGGGCGGCAGCTGACGCACGGTAGCGAGGTTGCCGGTCGGGCCAAGTCCCACTTTGTGGCGGAACGGCGTGGCCGCCAGCAGCTCAACGCCGATATTGTCGGTCGCCATCCAGGTAAACGTCAGACCCAGCTGGGTATCATTACTGACGCTGAAGCCGCCCATACCCAGCACATTATCAGAGCCTTCGGTCGGACGAACGGTCGCGCTACCGGCGCGCACAAAAAAATCACCGGCCTGGTGAGCCAGTGCCAGTTGCGGGATCGCCAGCGCCAGCAGCAGCGCGCATTTAGCCAGTTTCATAATCACTCCTTTGCCGGAAAACAGGGTATTGAGGTTAATCGCGGCACAAGATTTACCCCTTTTTTGCGAAAAGATCATCAGCATCAATTCAAATTAATCACTTATAAAACAATGAATTGATTCAGATCAATTTTGCCTTTACAAGCGGACATAAAAATCCTGTTGCGGCCATGACATGGCGTGATTATGTTGCTATTCCCCTTTTGTGATTTTGGTTCGAAGCCTCAGGAGTGGCGGGCGATCAGATGAGCGATTTACTTAACCCCTGTATGACCTGTGGCGCCTGCTGCGCCCATTTTCGCGTTTCTTTTTACTGGGCCGAAGCCGACGACGGCGGTGGCGCGGTGCCGGTTGAACTGACGGAACCCCTGAGCCTGATGATGCGCAACATGCGCGGCACCAACGATCGTGCTCCGCGCTGCGTGGCGCTGCAGGGCGAAATTGGCGGCTGTGTTTCCTGTGGGATTTATGCGCAGCGGCCGTCACCGTGCCGGGAATTCGCCATGTCCGGCGAAAATGGCGTGCCGAATGACGCCTGCGATCGCGCGCGGGCGCGCTATGGTTTACCCGCGCTTTTTCACCCTTCTTTACCTGAGATGACAGAAAGTTATGGGATTCCGGGTGCCAGCCTGCCTGCAGAACATGTACAATCGCCGGGTTAATTAACCCGGTTCCTTCAAGGAGTGTACATGTCTATCACGGCAAGCTCGTTATACCGTGACACAGGAAATTTTCTGCGCCATCAGCTGGTCACCATCGTGCTGATGGCGTTGCTGACCTCGTTTATTACCGTGATTGTTGGCCACGCCCTGACGCCGGGCGAGGATCAGTTATCCCTGCTCAGCCAGACCGACAGCAGCGCCTCATCGCTGTTTGAAATCGTCCAGAACATGTCACCGGATCAGCAACGCATTCTGCTGCGCGCCTCTGCCGCCGGCACTTTTGCTGCCCTGATTGGCAACACGCTGCTGCTGGGCGGCATGCTGTGCCTGCTGCCGATGGTATCCAGTGGACAGCGCGTCAGCGCGCTGCGCGCGATTGGCGCCTCTGCGCCGCTGCTGCCGAAACTGCTGGTGCAGACCTTCCTGATCACCCTGCTGGTTCAGCTGGGCTTTATGGTACTGATGGTGCCGGGTGTGATTCTGGCGATTCTGCTGTCGCTGGCGCCGGTGATGCTGGCAAGTGAAAAGATGGGCATTTTCAGTGCGATGCGCGCCAGTATGCGTCTGGCATGGAAGAACATTAAGGTGATCGCCCCGGCGATTATTCTGTGGCTGCTGGCGAAAATTGCGCTGATGTTCTTCTTCTCCTCGCTGACCGTGCTGCCTGCCAATATCGCTTCGGTGGTGCTCAACGCGCTGGGCAACCTGGTATCAGCCATTCTGATTATCTATTTGTACCGGCTGTATATGCTGTTACGTTAAGTGTTACGGCGCCCGCGGCGGCGCCGTAACTCAACGCTCCTGCCCCTGACTGGAAACGCTATGAAGCAGTTACTCGATTTTCTTCCCCTGGTAGTTTTCTTTATTTTCTACAAGCTGTACGACATTTTCGTCGCCTCCGGCGCGCTGGTGGTGGCGACCGGTATCGCGCTGGTGGTCAGCTGGGTGCTGTACCGCAAGCTGGAAAAGATGACTATTTTCACCTTTGTGCTGGTTGCGGTGTTCGGCACCCTGACCTATGTGTTCCACAATGATGAATTCATCAAGTGGAAAGTCACGGTGATTTACTCGCTGTTCGCGCTGGCGCTGCTGTACAGCCAGTGGTTTATGCAGCAACCGCTGATCCAGACCATGCTTGGTAAAGAACTGCAGCTGCCGGGTGCGGTATGGCGTCGGCTGAATATCGCCTGGGCCCTGTTCTTCCTGGCCTGCGGCCTGGCGAATATTTATGTCGCGTTTTGGTTATCCCAGGCGTTTTGGGTTAACTTTAAGGTGTTCGGTCTTACCGGCCTTACCCTGCTGTTTACGCTGTTAAGCGGCCTGTATATCTGGCGACAGATGCCGCAACAAGAACAAAAATAATCGATGCAGCCCGGTCTCCGCCGGGCTTGTCTTCACCTGCAGAAGAACTGAGCAATGGACGAAAAACATAAGTTGCCGCAAGGCGAGATGGTCTCGCGTACCCTGGCGATGCCGGCAGATACCAATGCCAACGGTGATATCTTCGGCGGCTGGCTGATGTCGCAGATGGATATGGGCGGCGCGATACTGGCTAAAGAGATTGCCAAAGGTCGCGTGGTAACGGTGCGCGTGGACGGTATGACCTTCCTCAAGCCCGTCGCCGTCGGCGATGTGGTGAGCTGCTACGCGCGCTGCATCCGCACCGGCAATAGCTCGATGACCATTAACGTGGAAGTGTGGATTAAAAAAGTGTCGTCCGAACCGATCGGCCAGACTTACTGCGCCACCGAAGCGGTGTTTGTTTACGTGGCGGTCGATAACAGCGGGAAATCCCGTCCGCTGCCGGAAGGCCGGGCCAATCTGAGCGATTAAGCGTATAAAAAAAGCGGCCCGGAATGGCCGCTTTTTCTTTGCCTGTCTGACGTTACTCGATGTTCGCGCCACCGTTAATGCGGAACACGATGTTCATCGTCAGCCCTTTGCCCGGCCGCCCTGGCTGATAGCGCCATTTCTTCATCGCCTGCTTTACTTCGCGCTCAAACATGTTGCGCGGCTCGGCGGACAAAATCTCGACGTTATCGACGCGCCCATCGCTGTCCACGTCAAACTTCACCCGCACCCGCCCTTCAACGCGCAGCGCGAACGCACGCGCCGGATACGCCGGCTTGCTGACGCTCATCGCTTTCGGTCCATCCGACACCGTCTGCGTCGGGGCCGGGTTATTCTTCGGTGCCGTCGAGGGGCGAGTTTGCGCGGCTGGCGCGTCCTGTTTAAACGGATTCTCCTGCGGCTTCACCTGCTGGCGCGGCTTCGGCTCTGCCTTTTTCTCCACCTTTGGCTTCGGTTTCGGCTTTGGCTTCGGTTTAGGTTCCGGCTTAGGGATCGGCACCGGCTCGGCTTTTGGTGGCTCTGGCGCGACTTCCGGCTCGGGTTCCGGCTCGGGCGGCGGCGGCGGGGTTACGGCTGCCGGTGCCGGTTCAGGCTGCACTTCCGGTGCCACCATGCTAATGCTGATAGGCTGAGACGCTTTAGGAACCTCAATGGTCTGATGAAATGAAGCATAAAGAATGCCGGCGATTACCGAACCGTGAAGGAGCACGGATAAAATCACGGACACAGGCGTTCGGGTTGGAAAAGGCGTAGTCAACGTCGTCATATCAGTCATGTTCATTGAGTGAAGCGCTGATTTTAAATGCAAATAGCAATCAGTTTCAATAAGCACGCTACTGAAGGCCAAAAGAAAGGCGCTTTTTAACCCTGCCTGCGCTGCAGCGCGCGCCCATTATCTTTCGTTTGCACTCTGTTTAGCGATCACTTAACGTGTCTCGCAAATTCGGCAAGTCTAACGGGAGTATCCCATCGTGCTTTACGTCATTTATGCGGAAGATACCGCAGATTCACTGGAAAAACGTAACTCTGTGCGCCCGGCACACCTGGCGCGTCTGCAGCTGCTGCAGGATGAGGGGCGTCTGATTGTCGCCGGTCCTCTGCCTGCCGTCGACAGTAATGAGCCGGGCCCGGCTGGTTTCACCGGTTCTGTGATTGTTGCCGAGTTCTCATCGCTGGAAACGGCCCAGTCGTGGGCCAATGACGATCCGTATATCGCCGCTGGCGTGTACGATAAAGTCACGGTTAAACCGTTTAAACGGGTGTTCTGATGCAGTGGCAGCCCCTTCTGTTGTTAGTGCTGGTGCTGCTGCTGATTGGTCGTGCGCTGTGGCTGTGGCGCCGTCAGGGCTGGCGTCAGGCGCGCCAGCACATCGTCATGCTGGTGGTACTGGCGGCGGCCCTGCAGATAGTGAATGTTTCACTGGTATTACGCGGCCACTGACGACCGCGTTCATTGCTCAGGTATTCTGCGTGATAAACAGGATAGAGCGACGCTGCTGCTGCGCCACCTGATGACGAATCGCATGGATGCGCTTATAACGACGTGACTGCCCTTCCAGCCAGCGGGCACGACGGCGATGCGCCTGGCGTAACATTCTCCAGCGGGCCACTTCATTTCTGCTGCGTCTCATCACATCCTCTCTGACTGGCTAAACCCGCGACGCATTATAGTGATCTGGCTAAAAATGCCAAATCGAAACCTTCATCGAAACGTCATCAACGATTAAAGGTTTCGCTGGCGCAGATCAACACGTAAACTTTGCCCATCAAAGCGCGAACGGGACGTCCACTTTATGACCACATTTTATACCCTTATCAGTTGGTTGCTGCTGTTTGGCTACTGGCTGCTGATTGCCGGGGTTACGCTGCGCATCCTGATGAAGCGGCGAGCGGTGACCTCAGCGATGGCCTGGCTGCTGATCATCTACATTCTGCCGCTGGTGGGTATTATCGCCTATCTGTCGTTTGGCGAACTGCATTTAGGTAAACGTCGCGCTGAACGCGCCCGCACCATGTGGCCCTCGACCGCCAAATGGCTCAACGACCTGAAACAGTGTCGTCACATTTTCGCGACTGAACACAGCGACGTGGCGCGTTCCCTGTTCGAGCTGTGCCGTCATCGTCAGGGTATTGCCGGCGTTAAAGGCAATCAGCTGCAGCTGCTGACCAGCGCCGATGACGTGATGCAGGCGCTGATCCGCGATATTCAGCTGGCGCGCCATAATATTGAGATGGTGTTCTACATCTGGCAGCCGGGTGGTCTGGCTGATGATGTGGCGGAATCACTGATGGCTGCCTCACGGCGCGGCGTGCACTGCCGCCTGATGCTGGACTCCGCCGGCAGCGTAGCGTTCTTCCGCAGTCCGTGGGTGGGCATGATGCGCAACGCCGGTATTGATGTGGTCGAGGCATTGCAGGTCAGCCTGTGGCGTGTGTTCCTGCGCCGCATGGATTTGCGTCAGCACCGCAAAGTGGTGCTGATCGATAACTACATTGCCTATACCGGCAGCATGAATCTGGTGGATCCGCGCTTCTTTAAACAGGATGCTGGCGTGGGTCAATGGATTGATCTGATGGCGCGCATGGAGGGCCCGGTGGCCACCACCATGGGCATCGTCTACGCCTGCGACTGGGAAATCGAAACCGGCAAACGTATTCTGCCGCCGGCCCCGGACGGCAATGTGATGCCGTTTGAGCAGGAGAGCGGTCACACCATTCAGGTGATCGCCTCAGGTCCGGGCTTCCCGGAGGACATGATTCATCAGGCGCTGCTGACGGCGGTATATTCTGCGCGCGAGCAGCTGATCATGACCACGCCCTACTTCGTGCCGAGCGACGACTTACTGCACGCCATCTGTACCGCCGCGCTGCGTGGCGTTGAGGTGAGCATTGTTGTACCGCGCCACAATGACTCGCTGCTGGTCGGCTGGGCCAGCCGCGCCTTCTTCACTGAACTGCTGGAAGCCGGGGTGAAAATCTATCAGTTTGAAGATGGCCTGTTGCACACCAAGAGTGTGCTGGTGGACGGTCAGCTCAGCCTGGTGGGCACGGTGAACCTGGATATGCGCAGCCTGTGGCTCAACTTCGAGATCACGCTGGTGGTGGATGATGACGGCTTTGGTAGCGATCTCGCCACCGTCCAGGATGATTATATCGCCCGTTCGCGTCTGCTGGACGGCGCGCGCTGGGCAAAACGTGCCTGGTGGCAGCGCATCGTCGAACGACTGTTTTACTTCTTTAGCCCTTTACTGTAAAACGAGCGAAAATATTACCGCCTCAGGGCAAGCAGGAATGACCATGGATTTAAATAATCGCCTTACTGAAGATGAAACGCTGGAACAGGCTTACGATATTTTTCTTGAGCTGGCAGGCGATAACCTCGATCCGGCAGACATCATTCTGTTCAATCTGCAATTTGAAGAGCGCGGCGGCGCCGAGCTGTTTGATCCATCCGAAGACTGGCAGGAACATGTGGATTTCGATCTCAACCCTGACTTCTTCTCAGAAGTGGTGATCGGCCTCGGTGAAGCGGACGGCGAACCGATTACCGATGTGTTCGCGCGCATCCTGCTGTGCCGCGAGAAAGACCATAAGCTGTGTCATATTCTGTGGCGTGAATAAGCCGCAGCGCATAAAAAAACGCCGGGCACTGCCCGGCGTTGTTGTTTATGGCACCGCTCTTATAGCGGATCAACCTTCAGACAGGACACCGCATGGCGGAAACTGCCTTCCAGTAGCGGTCGGGTTTTGGCGCACTCCGGGCCGGCAATCGGGCAGCGGGTGCGGAACACGCAGCCTGATGGCGGATTGATCGGCGACGGCAGTTCCCCTTCCAGCAGCTGAATCTGCTTATTCTTCTCCAGGTCCGGATCAGGAATCGGCACCGCCGACATCAGCGCTTTGGTGTACGGATGCTGTGGATCGTTATACACCGCATCATAGGTACCCAGCTCAACCGCGTGGCCGAGATACATCACCAGTACGCGATCAGAGATGTGCTTCACCACCGCCAGGTCATGCGCGATGAAGATCAGCGACAGGCCCATTTCACGCTGCAGTTTCTGCAGCAGGTTGACCACCTGCGCCTGAATCGACACGTCGAGCGCTGACACCGGCTCATCACAGATAATCAGCTTCGGCTCAAGAATCAGCGCACGGGCGATACCGATACGCTGGCACTGGCCACCGGAGAACTCGTGCGGATAGCGGTTGATGAGGTTCGGCAGCAGACCGACCTTCATCATCATGGTTTTAACCTTATCCTTCACTTCCTGACGCGGCATCTTTGGATAGTAGGTGCGCAGCGGTTCGGCGATGATGTCACCAATGGTCATACGCGGGTTGAGCGAGGCCAGTGGGTCCTGGAAGATCATCTGAATGTCACTGCGCGCCTGACGCCACTCTTCCTGGCTCTGGCCCAGCAGATCGCGCCCCAGCCACGCCACGCGCCCGTCGGTGGCTTTCACCAGACCGATAATGGCGCGCGCCAGCGTGGATTTGCCGCAACCGGACTCACCGACCACGCCGAGGGTTTCGCCTTCATACAGACGCAGACTGACACCATCCACCGCTTTCAGGGTTTTCGGCGGCTGCCAGAACCACTGCTTGCCGTCTTTGATATCGAAATGCACCTTGAGATCGGCGATTTCCAGCAACACTTTTTTCTCTTCAATTACGGTGCTCATACTAACTCCTCCACCGGTTTGAAGCAGGCGCGCAGGCGCCCTTCGGCAAACGGTTCAAGCGGCGGTGATTTGGCACAAATATCCATGGCATATGCGCAGCGCGGCTGGAACGGACAGCCCTGCGGCAGACGCAACAGGTTGGGCGGGTTGCCGGGAATGGTGGTCAGCGACTCTCCCTCCGCGTCAAGACGCGGCACCGCGCTCAGCAAACCGATCGAGTACGGATGGGCCGGCTGGTAGAACACATCGCGCGCACGGCCATATTCCATGGTGCGCCCGGCATACATCACCAGTACCTTGTCACAGATCCCGGCAACAACGCCGAGATCGTGAGTGATCATAATGATGGCGGTGTTGAATTCACGCTTCAGCTCATTCAGCAGCGTCATAATCTGCGCCTGCACGGTGACATCCAACGCGGTGGTTGGCTCATCGGCAATCAGCAGCTTTGGCCGGCACAGCAGCGCCATGGCGATCATTACGCGCTGACGCATGCCACCGGAAAACTCGTGCGGGAACATCTTCATGCGCTTGCGCGCTTCCGGCATTTTCACCGCATCCAGCATGCGCACCGACTCTTCAAATGCCTGGGCACTGCTCATGCCTTTGTGCAGTTTCAGCACCTCCATCAGCTGTTCGCCGACGCGCATGTATGGATTGAGCGACGTCATCGGGTCCTGGAAAATCATCGCAATCTGCTCCGCGCGCAGCTTGTTCAGCTTACTTTCCGGCAGATTGAGGATTTCGCTGCCGTTGAACTGCGCCGAGCCGCCAATGCGACCATTTTTCGCCAGCAGCCCCATCAGCGCAAACGCGGTTTGCGATTTTCCGGAGCCGGATTCACCGACAATGCCCAGCGTTTCACCGGCGCGCAGGGAAAAGTTGAGGTCGTTCACAGCGGTCACGTCGCCGTCGTGAGTACTGAAGGTGACGCGCAGATCTTTAACGTCCAGTAGCAGGTTAGCGTTTCCCGCAGGTGCAGCCGCCAGCGGCTGCTGAGTATCATGATGGGTCATCGGGAAACTCCTTAACGATCTTTCGGGTCGAGGGCGTCACGCAGGCCATCGCCGATAAAGTTGAAACAGAACAACGTTACCACCAGGAAGCCCGCCGGGAACATCAGCAGCCACGGTGATACTTCCATCGAGTTGGCACCGTCGCTCAACAGCGCGCCCCAGCTGCTCAGTGGCTCCTGAGTGCCGAGGCCAAGGAAACTCAGGAAGGATTCAAACAGGATCATGCTTGGCACCAGCAGCGAGGCATACACCACCACCACACCCAGCACGTTCGGCACGATGTGGCGCAGCACGATATTGCCGGTAGAAACGCCGCCGACCTGCGCCGCTTCGATGAACTCTTTGCGCTTCAGTCCCAGCGTCTGGCCGCGCACGATACGCGCCATATCCAGCCATGACACCATGCCAATGGCAACGAAGATCAGCAGGATATTGCGGCCAAAGAAGGTCACCAGCAGGATGACGAAGAACATAAACGGGAACGAGTTGAGGATTTCCAGGATACGCATCATCACCGAGTCAATCTTGCCGCCAAGGTAGCCGGCCAGCGAACCGTACAGCGTGCCCACCAGCACCGCGATCAGCGCTGAAGCGATGCCAACCATCAGTGAGATACGGCCGCCAATCGCCACGCGCACCAGCAGGTCACGTCCCGAAGAGTCGGTGCCAAACCAGTGCCCTGAGGTGGTGTCCGGCGGTGCAGACATCATCGCCCAGTCGGTATCATCATATTTGAACTGCGCCAGCATCGGGGCGAACACCACGAACAGCGCAATCACCAGCAGCACCAGCAGGCTGATAAGGGCCGCACGGTTATGAATAAAGCGGCGACGTGCGTCCTGCCACAGGCTGCGCCCTTCCACTTCCAGCTTTTCGCTGAACGCGTCCAGAGCTTCGCTATTTTTCTTACTTAACATCATGAGCGAGCTCCACCATCAGTAACGAATTTTCGGATCGATAACGGCGTACAGCACGTCAACGATCGCGTTGAACAGGATGGTCAGCACGCCGACTAGAATGGTCAGGCTCATCACCAGCGAGTAGTCACGGTTTAGTGCGCCGTTGACGAACAGCTGACCGATGCCCGGCAGACCGTAAATTGATTCGATTACCATCGAACCGGTGATGATGCCAACAAACGCCGGCCCCATATAGGAGAGCACCGGCAGCAGCGCCGGCTTCAGCGCGTGGCGCAGCACAATACGGCGCAACGGCAGACCTTTCGCACGCGCGGTGCGGATGAAGTTGGAGTGCATCACTTCAATCATCGAGCCGCGGGTGATACGGGCGATACTGGCGATGTAAGCCAGTGACAGCGCCACCATCGGCAGTAGCATGTAGTTCCACTGGCCGCCATTCCAGCCGCCGCCTGGCAGCCAGCGCAGGGTGATGGCAAAGATCAGTACCAGCAGCGGTGCCACCACGAAGCTGGGAATGACCACCCCGGTCATCGCCACCCCCATGACCGCATAATCCCACAAACTGTTTTGCTTCAGCGCGGCGATAACCCCCGCCGTGACGCCCAGCACCACCGCAAGGAAGAAGGCTGCCAGCCCCAGTTTGGCCGATACCGGAAACGCATGACCGACCAGGTAGTTAACCGAGTAGTCTTTATATTTAAACGACGGCCCGAAATCACCGTGTGCCAGCTGCACCAGGTAGCTGAGATACTGTTTGCCGATCGGGTCGTTGAGGTGATATTTGGCCTCAATGTTGGCCATGACTTCCGGCGCCAGCGCACGCTCGCCGGTGAACGGACTGCCGGGTGCCAGTCGCATCATAAAGAAGGAGATGGTGATCAGAATGAATAGCGTCGGGATGGCTTCAAGGAGCCGACGCAGGATGAATTTTAACATTGCCGTACCTACCAGGCTGTTGCTTCACAAAGTCAAAAAGGCGGCGCCGCAGCACCGCCACTGTCGATAGCCTGAGTGCTATTAATGCTTAATGATGTACAGGTTCTTATCCAGGGTTTTATCCAGCGGATCGTTGCCGGTGTAGCCGCCAACGTACGGTTTCACCAGACGCGCGTTCACATAGTAGTAAACCGGCACGATGGTGCTGTCCTTATCCAGGATCTGCTCTGCTTTCTGATAATCGGCCACGCGCGCTTTGTCATCCGCCGCTTTCACCGCATCGTGAATCACTTTGTCGAAGTCCGCGCTCTTATAGTGCGAGGTGTTACTGCTGCTGTCCGACAGCATGATGTTCAGGAAGGAGGTCGGTTCGTTATAGTCGGCACACCATGCCGCGCGGGAGACATCGAAATTGCCCTGATGACGGGTATCCAGGAAGGTTTTCCACTCCTGGTTTTCCAGCTTGATGTTCACGCCGATGTTCTTTTTCCAGATAGACGAGGCGGCAATCGCCAGTTTTTTGTGCAGATCGGAGGTGTTGTACAGCAGGTTGAAGGTCAGCGGTTTGTCAGCGGTATAACCGGCTTCGGCCAGCAGTTTCTTCGCTTCTTCATTACGCTTGTTCTGATCCCACTTGTACCAGTCCGGCGGCAGCAGTTCCATGCCGTCAGTGGCTGGCGGTGTGAAGCTGTAGGCCGGCTGTTGACCCTGCGCCAGCACTTTGTTCACCATAATGTCGCGATCCAGACCCAGCTTCAGCGCGGTACGCACGCGGACATCGGTAAACGGTGCTTTCTGGTTGTTGATTTCATAGTAGTAGGTGCACAGATACGGTTTCACCATCAGCTCTTTACCGTTATCACGCTGCAGTTTTTTAAACAGCTCGATCGGCATGTTGTTGTAAGTGATGTCGCTGCCGTTTTCAGAGAAATAACGGTTCACATCGCTGACTTCGGAGTTGATTGGCAGGAAGGTGACTTTATTCAGTACGGTATGTTCGTTGTCCCAGTATTCCGGGTTACGCACCAGCGTCACGCGTTCGTTGATCACGTGAGATTCCAGTTTAAAGGCACCGTTGCCGACCCAGTTCTGCGGCTGCGTCCACTGGTCGCCAAACTTCTCAATGGCTGGCTTATACACCGGTGACATCACCGCGTTGATCAGCAGCTTATCGAAGTACGGTACCGGCTCGCTCAGCGTCACTTCCAGCGTGTGGTCATCCAGTGCTTTCACGCCAAGATCGGAGGTCGGTTTTTTACCGGCGATGATGTCATCCACGTTGAGGATGTGGCCATACTGCGGGTAGCTCGCATAGGGCGAGGCGGTTTTTGGATCGACCAGACGCTGCCAGCTGTAGACGAAGTCCTGCGCGGTGACCGGCTCGCCGTTTGACCATTTGGCATTTTTACGCAGATGGAAGGTCCAGACTTTGTAGTCTTTGTTTTCCCAGCTTTCCGCGACGCCCGGAACTGGCTTGCCGTTGCTGTCGCTCACGATCAGACCTTCATACAGGTCACGGGCGATATTATCTTCCGGCACGCCTTCGATTTTGTGCGGATCCAGCGACTGCACTTCATCGCCATTGCCGCGCACCAGTTCCTGTTTCGCTGCCAATTCGGTACCCGCCGGTACGTTGGCCGCCAGTGCAGCATTCCCTGCCAGCGCGCCGATGGCCGCCAGTACGCCTGCGGCGATCAGGCTTTTTTTCGTGATGTTGTTCATTATTACGCTCCAGTTTTATTATCGTCACCGGGTCGGCTGACCGCCCGGCGTACCCCGTTTCCGGGAGATCTCCGCCTGTCTGCGCGAAGATCACTACCACCCTGCAGGGTTACCACGGCAACGTGACGCCCGACTGTAGCGCCGGATCGTCACATTACTCAATGTTTCTTTATGTAATAGTATTTCAGCGCCAGCATATCCTGCGGATCTTTGCCGCTGAAACCGCCCACCCACGGCTTCACCAGCCGCACGCTAACGCGGTAGTAAACCGGGATGATCGGTGAATCCTGATCCAGCTGTTGTTCCGCCTGCTGATAGAGTTGCGCGCGCTGCGCGTCATCAGCGGTGTTGAGCGTTTGCGCCATCAGCGCATCAAATGCGGCGCTGTGATAAAACGCGGTGTTGATGGAGGAGCCACTCAGCAGCAGATTGAGGAAGCTGGATGGCTCGTTGTAATCCGCACACCAGGTGGCGCGCACCACATCAAACTGTGCCTGATGACGGGTCTCCAGTAGCGTTTTCCACTCCTGATTTTGCAGCGTGACCTGCGCACCGAGATTCTTTTGCCACATCGAGGCAGCCGCGATCGCCTGACGCTTGTTCTGTTCTGAGGTGTTATACAGCAGGGTAAAACGCAGCGGATGCTGGGCATTGAAGCCAGCTTCCGCCAGCAACTGCTTCGCTGCCGCGTTACGTTGCGCCTGCGTCTGCTGCGCCCACGCTGGCGTATTGAGAGCAATACCGTGAATAAAGGGCGGCGTCAGGCCGTAGGCCGGGATCTGTCCCTGCCCCATAATTTTCTGCGCGATGATGTCGCGGTCGAGCGTTAACTTCAGCGCGTTGCGTACGCGAACGTCGTCAAACGGCGCTTTCTTGTTATTGATTTCGTAATAGAAGGTGCACAGCAGCGGGCTGACTTTTACTTCATCTCCCAGCGCCTGCTGCAGTTTTTTGAACATATCGGGCGGCACCACGCTGTTGGTCATGTCGGTGCCGCCACTGCGATAGCGGTTTATATCGCTATTCTCAGAGGTGAGTGCCAGAAATACGCCTTCGTCCAGCGTGGTATGGGCATTGTCCCAGTAGTGCGGATTACGCTTCACCACAATCTGCTCATTCACCACCCAGTCCGCCAGCGTGTAAGCGCCATTACCCACGTAGTGCTGCGGCTGTGTCCAGGCATCGCCCCACTGCTCTACCGCCGGACGATACACCGGTTTCATCGAAGTATGAGCCAGCATATCAACAAAATACGGTACCGGTTCAGAGAGCGTAACCTGCAAATGATGGTCGTCCAGCGCTTTCACGCCCAGCTGGGAAGGCGCAGCTTTACCAGCCAGAATGGCATCAATGTTGCTGATGTGCGCAGCCTGCAAATAGCTGGCGTACGGCGAGGCGGTGCGCGGATCGGCCAGACGCTGCCAGCTGTAGACAAAGTCCTGCGCGGTGACCGGCTCACCATTGCTCCAGCGGGCGTCTTTACGCAGCGTGAACGTCCAGATGCGGCCCTGCTGATTTTGCCACTGCTGCGCCACGCCGGGCACCAGTTGACCATTGTTGTCGGTCTCAACCAGTCCTTCCAGCAGATTGCGAATCACATTGGATTCCGGCACGCCCTCGACTTTTTGTGGATCAAGCGAGGACACTTCGCTGCCATTGTTAATAACGATGCGTTGCGTATCCGCTAATGACGTCCCGGCTGGGATCTCAGCGGCCTGACTTTGCGCCAGCGCACTGGAGAGGCAAAGCGCCAGAAACGTGCGCGCTGCCGTTTTCGCTACCATGCTTTTCATCAACCAATATCAACCTTCAACATAAACCTGATAGCAGTAAGCAAGAAGCGTACACATTTGTTGCTAGCAGATAAAAAATTTTGCGGTGAGCCGAAAATTATCAGAAGCGTTGCCCGCACGCCAAAGCTAAACCACAAAAATGTTAGCTGATTCTCTTTTATCACGTTGCTGCGCACAGGAAAAGTGTTAATTCTTGAACAGAATTATCGATTAATCCACTGATAAATAATGAATTTCAGCCTGATCTGCACGTTAATTATTCGTTAATCAACTAACTTTATAATATTTACGAATATTGCTGTTTTTAATGCTGAAGCCCGGATATTTATTCGGATTTACAGCGCAAGCTATAGAATGACACTGCGGATGATTTGCAGAGTAGTCGGATATACTGTGACGATTATCACAGTATTTTGCAGCTCAGGGTATATGCGGGATAACACCAGTAGTAAAACTGATGAGGTTAAGCCGATATTAAGCGCGACAAATAAAATCACTATAATGGTGCAATATTTCGTTTAATTGCACCATTCTGGTTCATAAAGCGCTTAGCGATAAAAAATAACTGCGGTTAATTCAGTAATCCTGGAAACAGGGCTTTCATTCCGGTCACGACAAATTCAATGCCCAGCGCCATGAGCAGCAGCCCCATGATACGCGTAATGACGTTGATACCGGTTTGTCCCAATACGCGCACCATCAGCGGTGCGGCCCGGAACAATAACCAGCAGCAGAAGGCAAATATCGCAATCGCCAGGGTAAAGCCCAGCAGATTTGGCCAGCTGTGATAACGCGAGCTCCAGACAATGGTCGAGCTGATCGCGCCCGGCCCTGCCATCAGCGGCAGCGCCAGCGGCACCACGCCGATGCTTTCACGAATCGCCGTTTCTGACTTCTCCTGCTTGTTCTGTTTGTCTTCACCCAGCTTGCCGCTGATCATCGACATGGCGATGGTGACCACCAGAATGCCACCGGCGATGCGGAAAGAGTCAATCGAGATACCAAACAGATGCAGGATACCGTCGCCAAGAAACAGCGAGGTCCAGAGGATAATCGCCACCGCCAGGTTCGCGGTCAGGTTGGTTTTATTGCGCTCCGCCACCGCCTGGTAGCTGGTCATGCTGATAAATACCGGAATAATGCCGACCGGGTTAACCAGCGCGAACAAACCTACAAAAAATTTAATGTAGCCAGAAAGATCGAGTAGCGCAGGGGTCACGGTGGGCTCCAGGTGATGGCGAAAAAAATCGCGCTTAATGTAGTGCAAAAGTCTGGCGAAACACCAGAGGCTATCGCAGAAATAAATGCTGCACTTGAAGCACTATCCCAGTTTATTCCGCTACTGTTAGCGCTATGTTATCGGCCTGCAGCCGGTCAGATCGGCTTCTGTAGCCGTCGACGCTAACTTTACTTGCAAAAGTGAGCGCTGAAAGGTGTCAGCTGATAGTTAAATTGATCTGCATCATAAATTGCCTACCCCATCAGGGGTAATCTTAGCCCATCGGAACTCAACCCTGTGACACAGGTCATCCTGGAGGAAAAACCTTTTTAGTAAGCAACGGCACGGGCATCGCCATCCTTAGCTATCCATAAGCGTAACGAGACTATACTTCTGGATTCAGGCTTGTTTACTAAAAAAGTTTAACTTCCTTAGGAGAGTATTATGGCCGTTACTAATGTTGCCGAGCTTAACGCACTGGTAGAACGTGTTAAAAAGGCACAGCGCGAATACGCCAATTTTAGTCAGGAACAAGTTGATACCATTTTCCGTGCGGCCGCCCTCGCCGCTGCCGATGCCCGTATCCCTCTCGCCAAAATGGCCGTTGCCGAATCCGGCATGGGTATCGTTGAAGATAAAGTCATCAAAAACCACTTCGCTTCCGAATATATCTACAACGCTTACAAAGACGAAAAAACCTGTGGCGTGCTGGACACCGATGATACCTTTGGCACCATCACCATCGCTGAGCCGATTGGCCTGATTTGTGGCATCGTGCCCACCACCAACCCGACCTCTACCGCCATCTTCAAGGCCCTGATTAGCCTGAAAACCCGTAACGGTATCATCTTCTCTCCTCATCCACGTGCCAAAGATGCCACCAATAAAGCGGCTGACATCGTACTGCAGGCTGCTATCGCGGCTGGCGCGCCAAAAGACATTATTGGCTGGATTGATGCGCCATCGGTTGAGCTCTCGAACCAGCTGATGCATCACCCGGATATCAACCTGATTCTCGCCACCGGTGGTCCCGGCATGGTGAAAGCGGCTTACAGCTCCGGCAAACCAGCGATTGGTGTGGGCGCGGGTAACACTCCGGTGGTGATTGACGAAACGGCCGATATCAAACGCGCGGTTGCTTCGATCCTGATGTCAAAAACCTTCGACAACGGCGTGATTTGTGCGTCTGAACAGTCAGTGATTGTCGTGGATTCTGTCTATGATGCCGTGCGTGAGCGCTTCGCCAGCCACGGTGGCTACCTGCTGCAGGGCAAAGAGCTGAAAGCGGTGCAGGATATCATCCTGAAAAATGGCGCGCTGAACGCGGCGATTGTCGGTCAGCCGGCTTACAAAATTGCTGAACTGGCAGGGATTAGCGTGCCGGTGAGCACCAAAATTCTGATTGGTGAAGTGAAACTGGTGGATGAGTCTGAGCCATTCGCCCATGAGAAGCTCTCGCCAACGCTGGCCATGTACCGCGCGAAAGATTATTACGATGCGGTGGATAAAGCAGAAAAACTGGTGGCAATGGGCGGTATCGGCCACACCTCCTGTCTTTATACCGACCAGGACAACCAGCGCGAGCGCGTAAACTTCTTCGGCGACAAAATGAAAACCGCGCGCATCCTGATCAACACCCCGGCTTCACAGGGCGGGATCGGTGACCTGTATAACTTCAAGCTGGCCCCTTCACTCACGCTGGGCTGCGGTTCATGGGGTGGTAACTCCATCTCTGAAAACGTGGGTCCAAAACACCTGATCAACAAGAAAACCGTGGCCAAGCGAGCTGAAAATATGTTGTGGCATAAACTTCCTAAGTCTATCTACTTCCGCCGCGGTTCTCTGCCAATTGCGCTGGAAGAAGTGGCGACTGACGGTGCAAAACGCGCCTTTATCGTCACCGACCGCTTCCTGTTCAACAACGGTTATGCTGACCAGGTCACCCGCGTGCTGAAATCACACGGAATCGAAACCGAAGTGTTCTTTGAAGTAGAAGCAGACCCAACGCTGAGCATTGTGCGTAAAGGTGCCGAGCAGATGAACAGCTTCAAACCTGACGTGATCATCGCCCTGGGCGGCGGTTCACCGATGGATGCGGCCAAAATTATGTGGGTGATGTACGAGCATCCGGAAACCCACTTTGAAGAACTGGCGCTGCGCTTTATGGACATCCGTAAACGTATCTACAAGTTCCCGAAAATGGGTGTCAAAGCGCGCATGGTGGCCATCACCACCACTTCCGGCACCGGTTCAGAAGTTACGCCGTTTGCGGTAGTCACTGACGATGCCACCGGCCAGAAATATCCGCTGGCAGACTATGCCCTGACGCCGGATATGGCGATTGTCGATGCCAACCTGGTGATGGAGATGCCGCGTTCGCTGTGCGCCTTTGGGGGTCTGGATGCTGTCACTCATGCGCTGGAAGCCTACGTATCGGTACTGGCCAATGAATACTCTGACGGTCAGGCGCTGCAGGCACTGAAGCTGCTGAAAGAGAATCTGCCTGCCAGCTACCGCGATGGCGCGAAAAATCCTGTGGCGCGTGAGCGCGTTCACAATGCGGCGACCATTGCCGGTATCGCTTTCGCCAACGCCTTCCTCGGCGTGTGTCACTCCATGGCGCATAAACTGGGCTCTGAGTTCCACATTCCACACGGTCTGGCCAACGCCCTGCTGATTTGTAACGTGATTCGCTACAACGCGAATGACAATCCAACCAAGCAGACTGCCTTCAGCCAGTACGACCGTCCGCAGGCACGCCGCCGCTATGCGGAGATTGCTGACCATCTCGGTCTGAGCGCTGCCGGTGACCGTACCGCGCAGAAAATTGAAAAACTGCTGGCATGGCTGGAAGAGATGAAAACTCAGCTGGGTATCCCAACTTCTATCCGCGAAGCGGGCGTGCAGGAAGCTGACTTCCTGGCGAAAGTCGACAAGCTGGCGGATGATGCGTTTGATGACCAGTGTACCGGTGCTAACCCACGCTATCCGCTGATTGCCGAGCTGAAACAAATCATGCTGGATACCTTCTATGGCCGTGAGTTCTCAGAAGCAGATAACAGTGTTGCCGCTGAGGGTGAAGCTAAAGCCGTAAAGAGTGAGAAGAAAACCAAAAAGGCCTGACTGGCCTGATACAAAAAAACCCGCTGCGGCGGGTTTTTTTTATGCTGCGGCTATTCAGGCGTGAGGCAGTTGTGAACCGTAAATGGCGTTTAGCGAGCCGTCATTAATCGCCTGTTTATAGTGCTTGCGGCACACAGAGATATAGCGCTCATTACCACCGATCACCACCTGCTCCCCTTCGCTGAACGGTTTACCCTGCGCATCCAGCCGTAACACCATGCTGGCTTTGCGTCCACAGTGACACACGGTTTTCAATTCCACCAGCTTATCGGCCCAGGCCAGTAAATACTGACTGCCGGTAAATAACTCACCGCGAAAGTCGGTACGCAGACCATAACACAGCACCGGAATATCCAGATTATCTACCACGTCCGACAGGGCTTTCACCTGCTCACGCGTCAGAAACTGGCTCTCATCCACCAGTACACAGTGAACCGTCTGCTTCGCGTGCTGTTCCGCTATTTCACTTTCCAGGTTGGTCTGCGCGTTATATAAAAAAGCCGGAGACGAAAGACCAATACGCGAGCTGACTTTTCCGGCGCCGAAGCGGTCGTCAATTTCCGCGGTATACACCAGCGTACGCATGCCGCGCTCATGGTAATTGTAGGAAGACTGCAGCAGTGCGGTGGATTTTCCCGCGTTCATCGCTGAGTAATAAAAATAGAGTTGCGCCATAAAATGTCTCTTGTCACTGCCCGAAACTGTTGCGCGTGAGTCTATCATAAAGCTGCTGCACTGTTGCGATGCATTATTTTTATCAACTGCTCAAATTAACGCCATCGTCATAGATCAGCAGCATCGTTATCAACATTTCGCACGTTATGTCAAAGCCGTCATCATGCAGTAATTTTATTCAGCATTAATAGCGCTGATGCCCGGGCGAAAGGCGCGCAGCGGTATTTATCCCTGCAAAACCTGTGCTATCAAATCTATAAAAAGAATAATAAATAGCGCCTTAAAAAGCTTAACAACATTAACTTTACGTTTTGCTTTTTAATCTGGCTATTGCAGTTATTTTTCACCGCCACTATTATGAGGCGGCAGAACAACTCCATTTATTATATTTTGAGATTAGGACAATGAGCGAAGCACTTAAAATTCTTAATAATATCCGTACATTGCGCGCGCAGGCTCGGGAATGCTCTCTGGAAACACTGGAAGAGATGCTGGAAAAACTTGAGGTTGTGGTGAATGAACGTCGTGAAGAAGAATCTCTCGCCCAGGCGGAAAATGCCGAGCGCAGCCGTAAGCTGGAACAATATCGTGAAATGCTGATGGCAGACGGTATTGATCCAAACGAACTGCTGCAGGCATTAGCGGAAACCAAAGCGCCAGGTAAAGCCAAACGTGCGGCACGTCCGGCGAAGTATGGTTACGTCGACGAGAACGGTGAGAACCGTACCTGGACCGGCCAGGGACGTACGCCAGCCGTGATTAAAAAAGCGATTGAAGAACAAGGTAAACAACTGGACGATTTCCTGCTGTAAGGAACCAGTGCTTCGCAGCATGCCAGCCCTGGCGCTGTGCTCTGTTTTACACCGGGTAAGAAAAAAGGAAGCCGCTGGCTTCCTTTTTTTATCGCGACTTATTGCTGATAGAAGTCGCGGTACCAGTCAACAAAACGCTGCACGCCCTGCTCTACGCTGGTCTGCGGGCGGAAATTTATCGCGTCATACAGCGGCTGGGTGTCTGCACTGGTGCCTAATACATCGCCGGGCTGCATCGGCAGCATATTTTTCTTCGCCTCAATCCCCAGCGCTTTTTCCAGCGACTCAATGTAAGTCATCAGGCTGGTAGGCTGACTATTGCCAATATTGTACACGCGATACGGCGCCGAACTGGTGGCAGGCGAGCCGTTTTCCACCGTCCAGTTTTCATCTGCCTGCGGAATCACGTCCTGCAAACGCACAATCGCTTCGGCAATATCATCAATATAGGTAAAGTCACGTGTCATCTGGCCGCGGTTATACACATCAATCGCGTCACCGGCCAGCATCGCGCGGGTGAACTTAAACAGCGCCATATCCGGACGGCCCCACGGACCATAAACGGTAAAGAAGCGCAATCCGGTGGTGGGTAATTGGTAAAGGTGTGAATAGGTATGCGACATTAATTCGTTGGCTTTTTTCGTCGCAGCATAAAGTGATACCGGATGATCAACCGAATCATCCGTGGAGAACGGCATTTTACGGTTCAGGCCATAAACCGAACTCGATGAAGCATACAGCAGGTGGCCAATCTTATGATGACGGCAACCTTCCAGAATATTTAAGTGACCAATCAGGTTGGCATCAGCGTAGGCGTGCGGATTCTCGATGGAATAGCGAACACCCGCCTGTGCACCTAAATGGATCACACGCGCAAAAGCATACTGTTCAAACAGGGAAGAAATGGCCTGGCGATCTGCCAGGTCCATTTTAAGAAAAGTAAACGCGGGATGTGCGGTAATCTGGTCGAGGCGCGCCTGTTTCAGGCTGACATCGTAGTAATCATTCAGGTTATCGATACCAACAACCTGGTGACCGGCAGCCAGCAAACGCTGACTAACGTGAAAACCAATAAATCCTGCCGCGCCGGTGACCAGAAAATTCATACATCCCTCATTTATTACACAATTTGAATAGACGCTCCGCGGCCGATTGCATAATAAACGAAACCGCGTTTGCTGATACGCTCCGGATCATACAGGTTACGACCATCAAAAATCACGGGTTGTTTTAACGAGGATTTAATCACGTCGAAATCCGGAGCACGGAAGTTCTGCCACTCGGTGCAGATCACCAGACCATCGGCGCCCTGCAGCGCAGCTTCTTTAGTGCCGCACAGCTTCAGATCGTCACGATGGCCGTAGATGCGCTGAGCTTCTTCCATCGCTTCCGGATCAAACGCCTGCACCGTTGCGCCTGCCTGCCACAGTGCTTCCATCAGCACGCGGCTTGAGGCTTCACGCATGTCGTCGGTGTTTGGTTTGAACGCCAGACCCCACAGCGCAAACGTCTTACCACGCAGATCGTCGCCAAAATGACGTTTAATAAACGTCGGCAGCTTGTTCTTCTGCGAATCGTTGACGTCTTCTACCGCCTGCAACAGGCGCGGGGTGTAACCGATTGACTCTGCAGTGCGAATCAGCGCCTGCACGTCTTTCGGGAAGCAGGAACCGCCGTAACCACAGCCCGGATAAATAAAGTGATAACCGATGCGTGAATCAGAACCGATGCCCTGACGTACTTTTTCCACGTCAGCACCCAGGCGTTCCGCAAGGTTGGAAATCTCGTTCATGAAGCTGATTTTGGTCGCCAGCATGCAGTTAGCGGCATATTTGGTCAGCTCTGCACTGCGGATATCCATCAGAATCATGCGATCGTGATTACGGTTAAACGGCTCGTACAGTTCACGCAGCAGTTCGACCACTTCATCATTGTCGGTGCCCACCACGATACGTTCCGGACGCATGCAATCGTTAACTGCGGCGCCCTCTTTCAGGAACTCCGGGTTGGAGACCACATCGAACGCGATATTGGCATCACGCTGCTTCAGCGTTTCGCTCATCACCGCGCGCACGCGGTCAGCGGTGCCTACCGGTACGGTAGATTTGTCGATGACGACTTTGTGATCGTTCATGTGCTGCGCGATAGTACGCGCAACCGCAGTCACATATTTCAGGTCGGCAGAGCCATCCTCATCCGGCGGCGTGCCCACAGCAATAAACTGCATTACGCCATGGTTTACGCCCTCTTCTGCGTTGGTGCTGAATTTCAGGCGCCCCGCTTCATAGTTCGACATAACCAGCGGCGTCAGGCCCGGTTCAAAAATTGGGATGATGCCCTTTTTCAGGTTTTCGACTTTCTTTTCGTCGACATCAATACAGAGAACGTCATGTCCGACTTCGGCCAACACCGCAGCCTGAACCAGACCGACATAGCCGATACCAAATACAGTGACTTTCATTGAATTATCCTGTGCTTAATGAATTACTTTTTGTTGCCTGCAACGCCGTCGAGCCACTGAGCGAAATCTTTGCCCAGCACCGGATGACGCACGCCATACTCAACAAAAGCTTGCATATAACCCAGTTTGTTACCGCAGTCGTGGCTCACGCCGGTCAGGTGGTAAGCTTCTACGGTCTCTTTTTCCATCAGCATGGCGATGGAGTCGGTCAGCTGCACTTCGCCGCCGGCACCCGGAGGGGTCTTCGCCAGCAGAGGCCAGATGTCCGCAGACAGCACGTAACGACCGACTACCGCCAGGTTAGATGGCGCTTCCGAGGCTTTTGGCTTCTCAACCACGCCCACCATCGGTGCACTCTGGCCCGGTGCCAGCTCTGCGCCCTGGCAGTCAACCACGCCGTAAGCGGTGACATCGGCAACTGGCTCAACCATGATCTGGCTGCGACCGCTCTCTTCGAAGCGCGTCAGCATTTCTGCCAGGTTATCTTTGGTTGGGTTAGATTCGTACTCATCAATGATCACGTCTGGCAGAATCACCGCGACTGGCTCATCACCGACCAGCGGATGAGCACACATCACGGCGTGACCGAGGCCCTTGGCGATACCCTGACGTACCTGCATGATGGTGACGTGTGGCGGGCAGATTGACTGGATTTCATCCAGCAGCTGACGCTTCACGCGTTTTTCCAGCATCGCTTCCAGTTCGAAACTGGTATCAAAATGGTTTTCGATGGAGTTTTTAGAGGAGTGCGTAACCAGCACGATCTCATTAATACCCGCAGCAATACACTCGTTCACGACATACTGGATCAACGGCTTATCGACCAGCGGTAACATCTCTTTTGGAATAGCTTTGGTGGCAGGCAGCATACGCGTACCCAGACCTGCAACCGGGATTACCGCTTTTTTTACTTTAGACTTATAGGCAGACATCAAATACCTCTCTTAATAGGCCGTTCAAGTTAATACTTGATATGTCGGTTTAAAAACGAAATGAGTATATCAGTTAGTGTCAGACGGATTTATCCTGGATGGAGTTAATCCGCGGAATTTAAGACTATTACCCAAGTGTAAAGCTAAGCTTTGGCCCTGTCTTTAACCCGCGGAAAATATAAATCTGAGTGGCTATTCTTCGGACGATAACATCAGGCGAAGCCGGCCGCCGGCTCCCCAGACGTGACATTGCCAGGCATCGGCGCGCTGGCTGATTTGATTAAGATGGGTGCTGCCCATAGTGCCAAGCGGCACGCCGTTACTGAGCTGGATTTGCTGAGTATTGATGTGCAGCGTGGCATTCAGACCGGCTGAAACCAGAATCAGATTTTTCAACTGACGATGGTAGTAGCCCACCAGCAGCGGGAACTGACCGTTCAGGTTGGCCTGACGCAACAGCATATTCACCTGGCGCAGAAGACCATTGAGTTCCGGCAGACGCTGCTTTTGCCCGGACAGTTGCTCCTGCAATAAACCGTTAAACAGTGCTCTGAGCAATAATGCTGCCAGCACGCCGTTGTCGCCGGCACGCGTCACGTCCAGGCAATAAAACGCCAGATCTTTGTCCGACAACGCGGCAATATCCAGCACCAGCCCCGGCTGTTCCGCCATGGTGAGTTGACGATAGTTTATGCGGCAGCTGGCGATGGTTTGCTGGACTGGCGGTTGCAGCTGTTTGAGCAGCTTGGCGGCAGCGAGCGGATCGCGCACCAGGGCATCCCAGTCCTGAAAGAGCTGTTCATCTTCTTCCACTTTCGAGGTGAACATCGAAGGATAGAGGCACTCAAACACCGCTTCACGGAAACGTTCCAGGTTTTTTAGCGGCTTGAGCAGCACGTCCTGCACGCCAAGGCGCAGCACGTGGGCAATGTCGGCCATGTTCTGCGTGGCGGAGATGATCAGGATGGGCACGCTATTACCGCGTGTACGAATTTGCTCGACAAACTCAATACCGCCCATGCGCGGCATTTCCAGATCGCAAATGACCAGGTCCACCGACTGCGCGGCGAGTAAATTCAGGCCGTCGAGTCCATCGCCCGCTTCGAACGTGCTGGCTCCGAGGCCAGTTAACAATGTGTCCAGCAATGAACGGAAAACGACCTCATCTTCGACAATGAGTATCTTTTTGCCGATTAGCGGTTTTTCCATTCTCTCCCCCTGCGTACCAGATATTTCAATAGTGGTTCATAAAACGCCGTTGCGCCTTTCAGAATTGGCTGAAGTCACAACCCCCGTGAATGAACAACTGATTATCTGCTACGGACCAGCGGTAATAGTTCATCCATTTTTTTCTCCACGGCGGCCTTGCCTGCCGCAATGGCCTCTTCAGCCCGATGAAAGTCCAGCGTTGAAATCTGCGGACAAAAAGGCTGAATCAGCACATCCGGCGGATCGCCTGCCATACGGTTACGTTTCAGGCGATTTTCCAATACCTGGATTGACGTTGACATAATTTCCATCGCGCCTGGAGACTGGCTGGCGCGCCGATGGGTCAACCCCATCAGACGCTGGCGCAGTTTTTTGCCCCAGCTCAGTGCTTCTGCCGCTGCCGACTCTTCACCGCTCTGCGGCGTGACCGACAGCAGATCCTGCTGCATCAGGTGCGCATCATGTTGCAGGTCAACGGCAATCACAATGTCAGCGCCCAGCGCGCGGGTTAGCGAAATCGGCACCGGATTGACCACCGCACCATCCACCAGCCAATAACCATTGTAGCCAACCGGAGGCAATAAGCCTGGCATACTACACGATGCACGCACCGCCTGGTGCAAATCCCCTTCGGTCAGCCACAGCTCGCGTCCGGTGCTGAGGTTGGTTGCCACCACGCCAAAGCGCTTGTCCGCGTCTTCGATGAGCTCGTTAGGGATTAGCTGACGGATATGGCTAAACACCCGGTCGCCGCGTAGCAGGCCGCCACGCTGCCATGAGAGATCCATCAGACGGATAACATCCCAGTAGCGAAATGCGCTGACCCACTTCTCCATCAACGCCAGACGGCCGTTGACGTAGGCAGAACCCACCAGTGCGCCGACGGAACAGCCGGCGACGACATCCACCTCAATACCGGCGCGCTCCAGCGCGTTAATGACACCGATATGCGCCCAGCCTTTGGCAGCGCCCGATCCCAGGGCCAGCCCAATCCTGACTTTTCTCATCTCACCTCGTGATCAACCTGATGCGTAGCTTCACGCTGGCCAGTCGGCTAACATAGCGCACACTTTCATTAACTTTAATCACTCTCAGGAGATGATGTGTCCGAAAAGTGCCCCTGCTGCAGCGGAGAGCAGTATAGCCTATGTTGTCAGCCCTTTCTGAACGGGCAACAAACGCCACAGCGCGCTGAACAGTTAATGCGCTCGCGTTACAGCGCTTACGTTAAGCAAAACGCCGCCTGGCTGGTAGAAACCTGGCATCCCAGCCAGCGCGTGGCCGGACTGGAGACGCTATTATCCGAAAGTTTCGCCACCACAGAATGGCTTGGCCTGAATGTAACCCGTTGTAATCACGGAAGCCATGAGAATGAAGCCTTCGTGACTTTTTTTGCGCGTTATCTCGAAAAAGGCCGTACCTGCAGCCTGTATGAATGTTCACGCTTTCTTCGCGAGGATCAACGCTGGTACTATGTCGACGGAACAACGCCGGAGTTAGGGCGTAACGATCGCTGTCCTTGTGGCTCCGATAAAAAATACAAAAAATGTTGTGGCTAATCTGGACAGATGCCCAACAGCTTCACCATTCATCGCTTTGACAGGACTCTGATCGAGATGCAAGCGCAAACCATGCAACGAAAAGTTTTACGGACCATTTGCCCCGATGCCAAAGGTCTGATCGCCAAGATCACCAATATTTGCTACAAGCACGAACTGAACATTGTGCAGAACAATGAGTTCGTCGATCACCGTACCGGGCGCTTTTTCATGCGCACAGAGCTGGAAGGCATTTTCAACGACAACACGCTGCTGGCTGACCTCGACAGCGCGCTGCCGACCGGTTCGGTACGTGAGCTCCACAGCGCCGGACGTCGCCGCGTGGTGATTCTGGTCACCAAAGAGGCGCATTGCCTGGGCGATCTGCTGATGAAGAGCGCCTTTGGTGGTCTGGACATGGAAATCGCCGCCGTCATTGGTAACCATGAAACGCTGCGTTCACTGGTCGAGCGTTTTGACATCCCGTTCGTACTGGTCAGCCATGAAGGCCTGACGCGCGAAGAGCACGATAACCGCATGGCGGATGAGATCGATCGCTATCAGCCGGATTACGTGGTGCTGGCGAAATATATGCGCGTGCTGACGCCGGCGTTTGTGCAGCGTTATCCCAACCAGATCATCAATATTCACCACTCGTTCCTGCCAGCCTTTATTGGCGCCCGTCCTTATCATCAGGCCTATGAGCGCGGCGTGAAGATCATCGGTGCCACCGCGCACTACGTGAACGACAACCTGGATGAAGGCCCGATCATCATGCAGGACGTGATTAACGTCGATCACAGCTATACCGCTGAAGAGATGATGCGTGCCGGACGCGACGTGGAAAAGAATGTACTAAGCCGCGCGCTGTATAAAGTGCTGGGCCAGCGCGTGTTTGTTTACGGCAACCGCACGATCATTCTTTAACCACTGCGGCGCTGATTTGCGCAACTCTTCAGCGCCACGCGTAAAAAGTGGGCAAACGATTGAGTTTTTTACTGCGGGCGCTTTACAGACTGAACGCATTTGGTATGATGCGCCCCGCTTTCAGGCATAAAGATTCAGGCCAGTGGCGGGATTCCCGAGCGGCCAAAGGGAGCAGACTGTAAATCTGCCGTCATCGACTTCGAAGGTTCGAATCCTTCTCCCGCCACCATCTGAATCCATTCTGTGCCTGAATTTTCTGAGCTTCATATCCCTGGCGGGATTCCCGAGCGGCCAAAGGGAGCAGACTGTAAATCTGCCGTCATCGACTTCGAAGGTTCGAATCCTTCTCCCGCCACCATTTTATGCTGCACATCTCCTCCAGCCGATAGAAAAACCAATAAATAACATCCGGAGAAGGATGAGAAGCTTCGACCGAAGGTTCGGGTCGAACGCAGTGAGACAACGCGCGCAGCGCGGCCCGCAGGGTGAGCCGCTTGCGGCGAATAATCCTTCTCCCGCCACCATTTCATTTTGCACTTCTCCTCCTGCTGATATCTGAATTCAGGCAATGCTTGGTCGCCATCAATGGCGCCCCTACAGTGACACGGACTTAAGTGTTACCCATGTGACCGGTTTGTACCAACAGATCAGACCGGGCACACAGGTAACACTTTTTGTGGTCAGTCGATCTGGATAATACGCTTTTCTGCCCGGTCATAATACGCAAGGATGAGCCTGTCGAAGAGGATGACGTCAATGCCGTCGTCCACTTCCAGGAACCGCACGTACTCGCCCCGTAACGCTGCGCTCAGGAAGGTCCGCCCGTTCAGCCTCAGGTCGCCTTTTTCACCGACTTTGTACAGCTTCGCCCCCTCCGGATAGCCCACCTCCGGCACTTTTCCGTTCCATTTCCGCGGTGAAGGCGTCCATATTTTCGCGGGCGGCTGCTGCCCGTGCGCCTCATGCGGCTTTTCCTGATTGAACTCGTTCCGCCATCCGCTGCACCACGCCTGCTGCTCCGGCAGCGAGCCAAAGACGTCGTGATGGCTCATGGCGACCTTCAGCGATCGGTGCATCCGCTCGTGGCGGGCGTTCTGCCCCGGACAGCCCGGCGCGGTTCTTTCCGGCTGTATCCCCAGTTTTATCAGCCACACGCTCAGCTGCGTCAGCGCGAGGATGCCCGGCGCAACGAAGGGCGAGCCGTTGTCGGTGCGGATAACGTCGGGCAGCCCGCCTTCCAGGAAGGCCTTTTCCATGCAGCCGCGCACGAACACCGTGGTCTCCGACGTGCCCGGCTCGCAGGACAGCAGGTAGCGGCTGTGGTTATCGGTGAGCGTGAAGGGGCGGCACCAGCTGCCGTCTTTCAGGCGGAAGCGCCCTTTAAAATCAGCGCTCCAGACGTGGTTATTCCTCACGGGTGTCGTGAGACTGCGCAGGTTGCCCGGCGTTCGCTTATGCGGCGTCCGCGGCTGCACCATTCCCGCCGCCTTCAGCAGGTCGCCGATGGTGCTGGCGGCGGGCACGATGAAGTCAGCGCCGTTGCTGAGGAACCAGTGGCGGATTTTTTTTGGCCCCCAGTCGGGGTGCTGCTGGCGGAACTGAACAAGGCGCGCGGCGATGTCGGGGGCGATTTTATCGGGCTGGAGATGGCGGGCGCGGGAGAGATTTTCAAGCGAGGAGAGCTCGCCGGGGTTAAAGCGGCTGAGCCACTTGTAGCCGGTTTTGCGGCTGATGCCGTGGCGGTGACACAGCTGCGTCATGGATTCCCCGCCTGCCTGGCAGGCGAGGATGAATTCAAGGCGTTGCATGGTAACAGTCTCAGTCCAGGGCATAGTGAGTCTCCTCTGCTATGCCGTTTATAACTGTTACCCATGTGCCCGGTCTAAAGTGTTACCCATGTGGCCGGTTTGTACCTTAATGCGCACCTGGATATTCACATCAACGCCCCCAGACTGAACGGCATCGCCTGTCTTACCCCGCTATCCTGCGTCTCCCACGACAAATCACCTGCGTTCTGCCTCTCGCTCTTATCGGCACGCTCTTATGACGCAAGCCATGACTTTTGCCGCAAACCTGGTTACCATCGCCGCAACCTTTTGCGACGAAAAATGGCAGCGAAATGAAATTTGTCTCTTTTAACATCAACGGTTTGCGCGCACGCCCTCATCAGCTGGCGGCGCTGGTTGAACAGCATCAACCGGATGTCATCGGCCTGCAGGAAACCAAAGTGCACGATGACATGTTCCCGCTGGAAGAGGTCAGCAAACTCGGTTACAACGTGTTTTATCACGGCCAGAAAGGCCATTACGGCGTGGCGCTGCTGACGAAGACGCAGCCGGTGGCAGTTCGACGCGGTTTTCCCGATGACGGCGAAGATTCCCAGCGACGTCTGATCATGGCAGAAATTCCCAGCCCGATAGGCGATATCACTGTCATCAACGGTTACTTCCCGCAGGGGGAAAGCCGTGACCATCCCATCAAGTTCCCGGCCAAAGAGAAGTTCTATCGCGACCTGCAAAGCTATCTCGAGCAGCAACTGGCGGCCGACAAGCCGGTGCTGATCATGGGCGATATGAACATCAGCAGTACCGACCTGGACATTGGTATTGGTGAAGAGAACCGCAAGCGCTGGCTGCGCACCGGCAAATGCTCTTTCCTGCCGGAAGAGCGCGAGTGGATGGACCGTTTGCTGCAGTGGGGGCTGGTCGATACGTGGCGTGAGAAAAACCCGGAAACCGCAGATCGCTTCTCGTGGTTCGACTATCGCTCCAAAGGATTTGATGACAACCGCGGTCTGCGCATCGATCTGCTGCTGGCCAGCCCACCGCTGGCTTCACGCTGCATCGACAGCGGCATCGACTACGACATTCGCAGTATGGAAAAGCCGTCCGATCACGCGCCGGTGTGGTCCAGCTTCAAGCTGTAACTGAACAGCGTGGCGCCTGCGCGCCACGCTCGCTTATTTAATGATTTTCCAAATCAGCGGATTGGTACCCAGCACTTTTTCATCACGCGCACACTGCAGCAGTACGCCCTCTGCTTTCACCACGGCGCCTTCGGAGTAGCTGCGGTTTTCATAGATACAGCACTGCAGGCAGTTGTTCTGCTGACGATTCTGCCCCTGCGTCCACACTTCCGGCGGCATATCCACCACCACATCGGTATTGCCCATTCGCGCGGGCTCCGGCTGGCGATTAGCCAGCGCGGCATGGCTGCACAGCAGCAGCCCACTCAGCAACAGCGTTGCGTAACGCATTATTCCGTCTCCTTCGTTTTGCGCCGGGGCGTTTTGCCTTTACTGCGCGTCTTCGCTCCGGTCGCGGCTAATCCACGAAAAGCCTGCAGCGACGGCCTCTGGCGCGCCTCACCGATTAGTCCGATTAAGGTACTGACCAGCGGCTGCATAAACTCATCATAGCGACAGGCTTTTTCACTGATGCGGGTAAGCGTTGACTCCCAGTGCGCCGTCATATCCGGCCGCGCGGCCATCTCAGGTAACGCATGAATCAGCGCCCTGCCCGCCTCGGTTGAGTGAATATAGCGACCTTTTTTCACCAGAAATGTACGGCGGAACAGCAATTCTATGATGCCGGCGCGCGTCGCTTCCGTTCCTAAACCATCGGTCGCACGCAGCACTTTCTTTAATTCTTTATCCTGCACAAAGCGGGCGATACCGGTCATGGCCGACAGCAGCGTGGCGTCGGTGAACGGCCGCGGCGGCTGGGTTTGCTTCGCCAGCACCTCACCACGCTCACACAACAGCTCATCGCCTTTACTCACCACCGGCAGCGGCGTGCCATCATTCTCTTCATCGCGCTCTTTACTGCCCAGCAGCGCACGCCAGCCGGCTTCGGCAAGAAAACGTGCTTTGGCAACGAACCTGCCACCGCCGATATCGAGGTCGATGACGCATTTGCGAAATACCGCGTCGGGACAAAACTGCATCAGATACTGGCGCGCAATCAGACCGTAAATATTGGCTTCATTGTCGCTCAGGTTCACCTTGCTGGCGCGCGCCGTAGGAATGATGGCATGGTGCGCATCCACTTTTTTATCGTCCCAGCAGCGATTTTTCTGATCCGCATTGAAATCCGCTGGCAGTGATACGTCCGGCTGATGCGCCTGAATGGCGTTCAGCACCGCATGACGTCCGGCAAAATGTTCATCCGGCAGATAGCGGCTGTCCGAACGCGGATACGTAATCAGCTTATGGGTTTCATACAAACGCTGACAGCAGTCCAGTACCGTCTGGGCACTGAGGCCAAAACGCTTCGCCGCCTCGATTTGCAGGCTGGAGAGGGAAAATGGCAGCGGCGCCGTTTCTGACTCCCGCTTATCGTTGTAGCCGGTAACCCACGCCGGTTTGCCGTTGATACGTTCAAGCACGTGGTCAGCGAGTGGACGATGCAGCAACCGGCCCTCGTCATCCTGCCACGGTTCACAGGCATCGCTGGGGATCCAGCTGGCAACGAAGCGCTCCTCTTTCGGGGTGACGATGTGCGCTTTAACTTCGAAGTAATCTTTCGGCACAAAGTTTTCGATCTCTTCATCGCGCCTCACCACCAGCCCCAGCACCGGCGTCTGTACGCGTCCCACCGAGAGCACGCCGTCGTAACCGGCGTTGCGGCCCAACAGCGTCCAGGCGCGCGTCATGTTGATGCCATACAGCCAGTCAGCGCGCGCCCGGGCCAGCGCCGAAACGCACAGCGGAATGAATTCACGGTTCTCGCGCAAACGGCTCACTGCGCGCTCGACCGCCGCAGGGTTGAGGTCGTTAATGAGGCAGCGCTGCACCTGCTGGCGCTTTTCAGCCGGCAGCTGCAGATAATCGAGCACTTCGTCGACCAGCAGTTGTCCTTCGCGATCCGGGTCACCGGCGTGCACCACCACGCTGGCCTGCTGCAGTAAGCCCTCGATCACTTTGAGCTGCTTCGCCACCGACGGGCGCGGCTGCAGGCGCCATTTGTCCGGGATGATGGGTAAATCCGCCAGATTCCAGCGCGCATAGCGGCTGTCATAGCTGTCAGGCTGCGCCTGTTCCAGCAGATGCCCGACACACCAGGTCACAACCTGGTCATTACCACAGGCAATATAGCCGTCGCCACGTCGATGCGGTTTGGGTAGCACATCGGCGATGGCGCGTGCCAGACTGGGTTTTTCAGCAATAAACAAACGCATGAATGGCGTCGTTCCTTTACGTCAGGTGACTACAGTAATCAGTGGATGGGCGCGGTCGGCCGGCAGCAGTGTGCCAATCGCCGTGGCCTCAACGCCAGCCTGCGCGGCGCACGCGTGAAACGCCGCCACAGCGTCAGGCTGTACCGCCACCAGCAGCCCGCCGGAAGTTTGCGGATCGCACAGCAGTGCGCGCGTGGCCTCATCCATGGCAGAAATGTGCTCGCCGTAGCTGGCGAAGTTGCGGCTGGTGCCGCCCGGCACCGCGCCGGCCGCAATGTACTGGTCCACGCCGGGCAGACGCGGCACCTGTGCGGCCTGCACATGTGCGCGCAGGCCGGAGCCCAGACAGATTTCACTCAGATGCCCCAGCAGACCAAAGCCGGTGACATCGGTCATGGCGCTGACGCCGGGCAGTTTAGCAAATTCCGCCCCTGCGCTATTGAGCTGGCACATCACCTGCGCCGCCAGCGTCTGATGCTCCGCACGCAGCAGCCCTTTTTTCTCTGCGGTAGTCAGAATACCGATGCCGAGCGGTTTGGTGAGGAACAGCTCGCAGCCCGCCTGCGCAGCGCTGTTCTTTTTCACGCGCGCTACGTCAACGATGCCGGTAACGGCAAGGCCAAAAATCGGTTCCGGCGCATCAATTGAGTGACCACCCGCCAGCGCGATGCCGGCCGCCTGGCAGGCCGCGCGACCGCCTTCAATCACCTGCTGTGCCACCTTCGCATCCAGCACATTAACCGGCCAGCCGAGAATAGCGATGGCCATGATCGGTTTGCCGCCCATGGCGTAAATATCACTGATGGCGTTGGTGGCCGCGATACGGCCAAAGGTGTGCGGATCGTCAACGATGGGCATAAAGAAGTCAGTGGTGCTGATCACCGCCGTGCCGTTGCCAAGATCGTACACGGCAGCATCGTCACGGGTTTCATTGCCGACCAGCAGTTGCGGATCGTGAAAGGCAGCCAGTTCGCTGTGCAGAATGGTCTCAAGCACCTGAGGTGAAATTTTACAGCCGCAGCCAGCGCCGTGGCTGTATTGCGTCAAACGAAGCGGTTCGCTCATGGCGGGTTCCTTGTGCGCTGAACAGAGAGGGCTATGTTAGCCTGGCAGCCCGCTGCTGGTAAGCGCTGTCGCAGCTAAGCGCGATCTTTCGCACAGCGACTGTGCAATCAGTGTCGTTGCATGCACCTTGCCGCAGAAACCCGCTGCTGTCTGTCAGAAATAACTGACAAAAGCCTCGCTATCGGGCGCAACCACGGTGGTATTCGCTTTCAGCTGCGGCGTTCCGAGGTAGAGGAAACCCACAATCGCATCCTGCTCGCGGCAGCCAAAGGAGGCGCGTACCTGCGGATGATCGGTCCACGGCCCGCTGCGCCAGATGCCGTTAAAGCCCTGCGCGACGGCCGCCATTTGCATCGCCATCACCGCGCAACCCGCGGACACGACCTGCTCCCAGCGCGGCACTTTGGCGGAGGCTTCGCAGTGCGCGACAACGGTGATGATCATCGGCGCGCGGAATGGTGACGTCCGGGCCTTCTCGATAGCTTTGTCATCCAGCTGGCTGTCGCGTGCGGCCTGCTCCAGCAGATGGCTGAAGCGTTCGCGCCCCTCATTTTCAATGATGATGAAGCGCCACGGCTGCAGCGTTCCATGATCCGGTGCGCGCATACCCGCGTGCAGAATATTCTGCAGCACCTCACCGGCCGGTGCCGGCTCGGTCAGACGCGACGCTGAACGACGGTTTATCAGTAATTCCAGAGCATCCATCTTGATTCTCCCGTGATTAACAAAGCGTGGGCTAATCCTGGCACAGCGCGATCTTTTGTAACAGTCTGGCGCGATTTCCTGCTGACTTTTCGCACGCTGCTCTTTAGGATGAACCCGACATCGGGGCAGACCGCACACCGGCTGCCCTGGCTACGTGAATATGGAGAGTTTATGCGCACATTGTGGCGAATTATTGCTGGCCTGTTCCGCTGGAGCTGGCGGGTGCTGAATTTTATCCGGGAATTTATCCTGAATCTGTTCCTGATTGTGTTAATTCTGGCCGGCGTCGGCATCTGGCTGCAGCTATCCAGCGCCAGCAGCAGTGAACCGGTGCAGCAGGGTGCGCTGAAAGTCGATCTGAGCGGCGTGCTGGTGGACAAACCGTCGGTCAGCAATCGTCTGAGCCGCATCAGCCGCCAGCTGCTGGGTGCCAGCAGCGATCGTTTGCAGGAAAATTCGTTGTTTGATGTGGTCGATGCCATTCGTCAGGCAAAGAGCGATAAAAATATCACCGGCATGGTGCTGGATCTGCGCGATTTTGCCGGCGGCGATCAGCCTTCGCTGCAGTACGTGGGTAAGGCACTGCGCGAATTCCGCGACGCGGGCAAACCCATTTTTGCCCTCGGCGACAGCTATAGCCAGGCGCAATATTATCTCGCCAGCTACGCCACGAAGGTCTATCTGTCGCCGCAGGGCACGGTGGATCTGCACGGTTTCGCCACCAACGGCCTGTATTACAAATCCCTGCTGGATAAGCTGAAAGTCAGCTCACACGTGTTCCGTGTCGGCACCTATAAGTCCGCGGTTGAACCTTTCCTGCGTGATGATATGTCGCCGGAAGCGCGCGATGCTGATGGCCGCTGGGTCGGCCAGCTGTGGCAGAACTACCTCAACACGGTGTCCGCCAACCGGCAAATCACGCCGCAGCAGCTGTTCCCGGGGGCGGCGGGCATCATCAGCGGTCTGCAGGCCGTTCAGGGCGATACCGCTAAATATGCCCTGGATAACAAACTGGTGGATGTGCTGGATTCGCGCGCTGCCGCCGATCGCGAGCTGGTAAAAACCTTTGGCTGGGATAAAGCCAGCAACGACTACCGCAACGTCAGCATCTATGACTATAACGTCAAACAACCGACGCAGCAGGATGGCAACATTGCGGTAATTCTCGCCAGCGGCGCCATCATGGACGGCGAAGAGAGCGCCGGCAACGTCGGTGGCGACACCACCGCTGCACAGATCCGCGACGCCCGCCTCGACGACAAAATCAAAGCTATCGTGCTGCGCGTCAACAGCCCGGGCGGCAGCGTAACGGCCTCTGAAGCCATCCGCGAAGAGCTGGCGGCGGCGCATGACGCCGGTAAGCCAGTGGTGGTTTCAATGGGCGGCATGGCGGCATCGGGCGGCTACTGGATCTCCACGCCGGCCGACTACATCGTCGCTGCGCCGAGCACCCTGACCGGATCGATCGGCATCTTTGGCGTGATCAATACGGTGGAGAATAGCCTGAGCAGCATCGGCGTGCACAGCGATGGCGTTGCCACCTCGCCGCTGGCGGATGTGTCGACCACCAAAGCGCTGCCGGCTGAAGTGCAGCAGCTGATGCAGCTGACCATTGAAAACGGTTATCGCAACTTTGTTGGACTGGTGGCGGTGTCACGCCATAAAACGCCACAGCAGATTGATGCCATTGCGCAGGGTCACGTCTGGACCGGTAGCGATGCTAAAGCCAATGGGCTGGTGGATGCGCTGGGCGACTTCGACGATGCGGTGGCCAAAGCCGCCGAGCTGGCGAAGGTCGCGAAACCTGAACTGAGCTGGTATCAGGACGATCCGGGAATGATCGACCTGCTGCTGAACCAGATGAACGCGTCAGTGCAGGCCGTACTGCCGGCCGCGCTGAAAGTGTGGCTGCCGGCACCGGTCAGCGAAGTGATGGGAACGCTGCAGGCGCAGCCGGGCCTGATGAATAATCTCAACGATCCGCAAAACCGTTACGCGTTCTGCCTGACCTGCGGCAACGTACGCTAATCTTTACAGCCCGGCCGCTGGTCGGGCTGCTTTTCCCCGCTAATCCCCTTATACTGCGCGTTTTACGGCAAGTCTGAGTCCATTCATGCAAAAGAAAAATATCTATGTAGCCTACACGGGCGGGACCATCGGTATGCAACGCTCCGCGCAGGGTTACATTCCGGTCTCTGGCCATCTGCAGCAGCAGCTGGCGATGATGCCAGAGTTTCACCGTCCGGAAATGCCGGATTTCACCATCCACGAATACCATCCGCTGATTGACTCCTCGGATATGACGCCGCAGGACTGGCAGTCAATCGCTGACGACATCCAGCTGAACTACGATCGCTATGACGGTTTCGTCATTCTGCATGGCACCGATACCATGGCGTTCACCGCGTCGGCGCTGTCGTTCATGCTGGAGAACCTGGCCAAGCCGGTGATCGTCACCGGGTCGCAGATCCCGCTGGCCGAGTTGCGCTCAGACGGTCAGCAGAACCTGCTGAACTCGCTGTACGTCGCGGCTAACTATCCGATTAATGAAGTGGCGCTGTTCTTCAACAACACGCTATTCCGCGGTAACCGCACCACCAAAGCCCACGCCGACGGCTTTAATGCGTTTGCGTCACCGAACCTGTCGCCGCTGCTGGAAGCAGGCATCCATATTCGCCGTCTCAATACGCCACCAGCACCGCGCGGCAGCGGTGAGCTGATCGTCCATCCGATCACGCCTCAGCCGATTGGTGTGGTGACCATCTATCCAGGCATCTCTGCCGACGTGGTGCGCAATTTCCTGCGTCAGCCGGTGAAGGCGCTGATTCTGCGCTCTTACGGTGTGGGCAACGCGCCACAAAACGCCGAGTTTCTTGCCGAACTGCAGCAGGCCAGCGAGCGCGGCATTGTGGTGGTGAACCTGACGCAGTGCATGTCCGGCAAGGTCAACATGGGCGGTTACGCCACCGGCAACGCACTGGAACACGCCGGCGTGATCAGTGGTTTTGATCTGACCGTCGAGGCCACCCTGACTAAACTGCACTTTTTGTTAAGCCAGAACCTCACCAGCGCTGAAATTCGTGCCAAAATGCAGCAGAATTTACGTGGCGAACTGACCGAAGACTGATACGGAGCAAAATCCCATGAAGCGGGCATTGATAATCATCGATATTCAGAACGATTTTTGCCCCGGCGGCCCGATGGCCGTGCGTGAAGGTGACCAGACGGTTGCCGTTGCTAATCGCTATGCACGCGAATTCCGCGCGCGCGGTGAATGCGTGGTGGCATTGCAGGACTGGCATCCGGCCAATCACGGCAGCTTTGCCTCGGTCTCTGGCGAGCCGGTGTATACCCTCGGTGAACTGAATGGTCTGGCGCAGATCTGGTGGCCGGATCACGGCGTGCAGCACTCACAGGGCGCGGATTTCCATCCGGATCTCGATCGCAGTCTGATTGATGCGGTGTTCCATAAAGGCGGCGATGTGGATGTGGATAGCTACAGCGCCTTTTTCGATAACGGGCACCGCCGCAAAACCGAGCTCGACAGCTGGCTGCGCGAGCGCGGCATTACTCACCTGGTGATGCTGGGCCTGGCGACCGATTACTGCGTCAAGTACAGCGTGCTGGATGCGCTGGAACTGGGATATCACGTTGAGGTGGTGCAGGAAGGCTGCCGTGGCGTCAATCTCAATCCGGACGACAGCGAGATCGCGATCGCGCAGATGCAGGCGCAGGGTGCGGTCATTATCTGAAAATCAGGGCTGGAACTCTCCAGCCCTGCAGCCAGTTAATGCAGGTTGATGCGCGTCACGTCGGACTCGATTCCCCACTCTTCCTTCAGCTGTTTTTTCGACTTCATTACCATCTCGCCGCCTTTACCGATGGTCATGTGCTGCGGTTCGTCGTTGTGCCGCGCCTGCCACAGCATCACCAGCTGCAGGCAGTTATCTTTCTGATCCTGCGTCAGCGCCACGCCGTCTGGCCACTTGCCGGTTTCCACCGCGCTGGCGAGGCGCTCGTAGACTTCCGGCGTCATCGCCGCCAGCATTGCTTCCAGTTCCTGCTTCATGCTCAGCCCTCGTGCTGATTGCCCTGCTCGTCAGTAAAGTTCAGCGACGCTGAGTTGACACAATAGCGCTCGCCGGTTGGCTGCGGGCCATCCGAGAAGACGTGGCCCAGATGGGCGTCGCAGTTACCGCAGCGGATTTCGACGCGGTGCATACCGTGCGAGTCATCTTCCAGATAGCGGATAGCTTCATCGTTATACGGCTGGTAAAAGCTCGGCCAGCCGCAGCCGGAGTCATACTTGGTTTCGGAGAGAAACAGCGGTGCGTTGCAGACCAGGCAGTGATAGATACCCTCCTGCTTGTTGTGCAACAGCGCGCCGGTGAAAGGCGGTTCGGTTCCACGATGCTGAGTGACGTAGCGCTGCATTTCCGACAGCTGGGCAATTTTTGCCTCGGGTGCGGTGTCTTTAGCCATTTTGAGTTCCGGAGTGTCATTCTGTAAAAATCGTCTAGTATTCTAACAAACGAACAACATCTTCCGGGTCTTTTTTCGTGCGGATGCTTTTGCCCCGACCAGCACTGCGCAATTTTGTGATGACGATCACTCTTTGCAACAGTCATCCCTTTTTAGTCTGCATTCGGCGTAAGATAGGTGCGCAATAAGGGCGCTGCGCAAGCGTTTGCGCACCCAATTATTCCTGGCGCTGGAATTGACCTGTCGCAACAATTGACACGATTCCGCTTGACGCCTGGTAAGGTTTTTGTAATTTTACAGCCAACCTTTTATTCACTAACAAATAGCTGGTGGAATATATGACTATCAAAGTAGGTATCAACGGTTTTGGCCGTATCGGTCGCATCGTTTTCCGTGCTGCTCAGCAGCGTTCTGACATCGAAATCGTCGCGATCAACGACCTGCTCGACGCCGATTACATGGCTTACATGCTGAAGTATGACTCTACACACGGTCGTTTCGACGGCACCGTAGAAGTGAAAGATGGCGCGCTGATCGTTAACGGTAAAAAAATCCGTGTTACCGCTGAGAAAGACCCGGCTAACCTGAAATGGGACGAAGTGGGCGTTGACGTTGTTGCTGAAGCAACCGGTATCTTCCTGACCGACGAAACCGCACGTAAACACATCACTGCCGGCGCGAAGAAAGTGGTTCTGACTGGCCCGTCTAAAGATGACACCCCAATGTTCGTTCGTGGTGCCAACTTCGACAAATATGCCGGCCAGGACATCGTGTCTAACGCTTCCTGCACCACCAACTGCCTGGCACCGCTGGCTAAAGTGATCAACGACAAGTTCGGTATCGTTGAAGGTCTGATGACCACTGTTCACGCCACCACCGCCACCCAGAAAACCGTTGATGGCCCGTCTCACAAAGACTGGCGCGGCGGCCGCGGTGCAGCGCAGAACATCATCCCATCTTCTACCGGCGCAGCAAAAGCAGTAGGCAAAGTTCTGCCAGAGCTGAACGGTAAACTGACCGGTATGGCGTTCCGCGTACCAACACCAAACGTCTCTGTGGTTGACCTGACCGTCCGTCTGGAAAAACCAGCGTCTTACAAAGACATCTGTGCAGCCATCAAAGCCGCTGCTGAAGGTGACATGAAAGACGTGCTGGGCTACATCGAAGACGACGTGGTTTCTACCGACTTCAACGGCGAAACCCTGACTTCCGTGTTCGACGCGAAAGCCGGTATCGCTCTGAACGACAACTTTGTGAAACTGGTTTCCTGGTACGATAACGAAACCGGTTACTCCAACAAGGTTCTGGATCTGATTGCACTGGTTGCTGCTAAGTAAGCTAACCGGCTAAACAGACAAGGGGTGACTTCGGTCGCCCCTTTTTTTTCGATTGGATGAGAGAAGGTCTGACAATGCACAATTCGCTCTTTAACTTGCCCGTGGTGACGCAGATCACCCCTTACCTGTCGCAGCGTCAGATGGGTGAATTATCGATTCTGGTGATCAGCCATCCGAAAGTGCGCGCCGCCATTGCCCTGCAGGGTGCGCACCTACTGGCATGGCAACCGGCCGGTCAGCAGCCCGCCATCTGGCTCAGCGACAAGACGCCATTCGTCAGCGGAAAAGCCATTCGCGGCGGCGTGCCGGTCTGCTGGCCGTGGTTTGGTCCGGCAGGTGAACCTGCGCATGGCTTTGCCCGCAATCAGCCGTGGACGCTGACGGCGCATGATGAGAACGAAGATGCGGTCATGCTGACGTTCACGCTGGAAAGTAATGCACAAACGAAAAAACTGTGGCCGCACGACTTCACACTGCTGGCGCGCTTCCGCATTGCTGAACACTGTGAGATTGAGCTGGAAGCCTGGGGCGATTATGAAGCCACTGCCGCGCTGCACAGCTATTTTCAGGTGGCGGACATTGCGCAGGTTGAAGTCAGCGGGCTCGGCAACAGCTACATCGATAAGGTGCAGGACAGTGCCATCGGCAGCGCAGCGGACGGGAAACAAACCTATCCCGATCGGGTTGATCGCATTCATACCGCAGCGGAAGACTGCAGCGTGATCCACGATCGCGCCGGTAAACGCCAGATTGAAGTCTATCACCATTATCAAAGTGACGTTGTCACCTGGAATCCTGGCCCGGCACTGTCCTGCAGCATGGCCGATATGCCTAATGATGGTTATAAAACCATGGTATGCGTGGAGACGGCGCGGATTAGCAAACCGATGAAAAGTGCCGGAGAAACCCCTGCCCGCCTTGGCGTCACGCTGAGAATCCGCAATAAGTAATGCTGAACGGCGCGCACGCGCCGTTTACACCACATCCAGCGCCAGTTTATGCTGCGGCGGCGGAAAGGCGCGATCCAGCAGCGCCAGCTCATCGCTGGTCAGGGTGATATTCAGGGCCGCCGCATTCTCCTGCACGTGCGCCACGCTGCCCGCCTTGGGAATGGCCATTACGCCCGGCTGGCGAATCACCCAGCTCAACAGCAACTGAGCGATGCTGATGCCCTTCTGTTGTGCAATCTGCTGCAAAGTCGCATCGTCAAACAGCGCCTGACGCAGCCGTCCGGCCTGCGCCAGCGGACAGTAAGCCATGACGGGCGTATGGTGCTGCTGACAGAGCGGCAGTAAATCGAATTCAATACCGCGTGAAGCCAGATGGTACAGCACCTGATTAGTCGCGCAGCCCATCCCTCCGGCTTCACTCCACAGCTCCTGCAGATCGTCGCTATCAAAATTGGAGACGCCCCAGTGGCGGATTTTGCCCTGCTGCTGCAGCGTTTGCATGGCGCGCACGGTCTCCTCCAGCGGCACATTACCGCGCCAGTGCAGCAGATAAAGATCGAGATAGTCCGTCTGCAGACGGCGCAGACTGCGCTCACAGGCGTCAATCGCATCGACCTCACCGGCGTTCCACGGGTAAACTTTTGATACCAGCCAGGCTTGATCGCGCCGTCCGCGCAGCGCAGCGCCGACCACCTCTTCCGCGCCGCCTTCGGCATACATCTCAGCGGTATCGATCAGTTTCAGTCCGGCGTCCAGTCCAGCCTGCAGCGCAGCGATTTCCTGCGCCCGCTGTGCCGGATTCTCGCCCATATACCAGGTGCCCTGGCCGATAGCCGGTAACGGCGTATCCTCATTGAACTGAATTGTCTTCATCTCACCTCCCGTTGCGCCATTACGGGGCGCAATATTGGTGCAGGGTAACAAAAACGCCTCATTATGAGGCGTTCGCGCGGTCATCAGAAGCTGTAGCTGACGCCGGTCCACAGCGTAAACTGACCGTCTTTATCTACCATTGGACTGTCTTTAATTTCGCTGGCGAAACGGGTGTAACGGCCTGACAGGCTGGCGTTCCAGCTCTCGCTTATCTGGTAGCTGGCGTTCATCTCGACGTAAGGCGACCAGCTGTCGTCCGGGTGATAGCGATCGATGCCGGTACGCGCGCTTTCGTGGCCGGAAACGCCGTAGTAATAGCGGTTTTGGTTGGCACTGTTCCACATTGCGCCAATGCCCGGTGTCAGGCTGAACGCGCCGAAATCAAAGCGGTACAGGTAGGTCAGGTCCCAGATCATGCCGTTGCTGTTATTCAGCACATCGCCCAGCAGCGCGGTACGCACAATTCCCCAGTCAGCAACGTGACGATAAGTCGCGCCGGCCATCAGCGTCATGCGACGCTTGTCCAGCCCTTTCATATCGCCCAGATCGTTATCTTTCGGGTCATACTGCTGCGGCGAGCCCAGCAGCGTTAACGACAGCTGATTCTGCGGGTCTTTCCACAGGTAATAACCGCCCTGCAGGCTGCGGAACCAAAAGTTTTCTCCCTCATAATTGATGACCGGGATCGGCAGGTAACGGTCCTGGCCGCCGCGATAGGGCGACTGGGCATAAATAACCGAAGCCCCAAGTGACACGGGTTCAGCGTAAGTGCTGAACGCCGCAAAATAGCAAGGACACATCAGAGCAAGCGCTTTAAGTTTGAAATGGTTCACAATTTATTCATTCCATTAATATAACAATCACACGCAGAGTCTAACCAAATTTTGCCACTGGTTTAACTTTTAATGTTGATTTCCTTTTTATCCTGTCAGAAGCGTCTGAGACGCAGTGCACCTGTTGCCGCAAGGGCGTGACGGCCTTAGCGCTTATGAGACTTTGTTATTGATATATCGCTAAATAAGGAGAAAAGACGGAGCAATTTTTCTGATTGCCTTCTACAGTAAAAGTAAGACGAGAATTTTTTGTACGAGCAGAGTAACCATAAGAATTGTGAATCCCGATAAAAAATCGTCAGGTTGGCATAAGGGTTGCTGTACTCAATAAAGAATATCTTCCGGGAGCTGCAAGAGCATCTTATTACGCTCCTTTACCTGTGCTAAAAACGAAAGGACGGGCATCGCTATGAATATATTCGATCACTATCGTCAGCGTTATGAAGCTGCCAAGGACGAAGAGTTCACACTGCAGGAATTCCTCACCATCTGTAAGCAGGATCGCAGTGCATACGCCAACGCGGCAGAACGACTATTGATGGCCATCGGTGAGCCTGTGATGGTCGATACTGCCCAGGAGCCTCGCCTTTCCCGTATCTTCTCTAACCGCGTCATCGGACGCTATCCGGCCTTTGAAGAGTTTTACGGTATGGAGGAAGCGATTGAGCAGATCGTCTCCTACCTGAAACACGCCGCGCAGGGGCTGGAGGAGAAGAAACAGATTCTGTACCTGCTCGGCCCGGTGGGCGGCGGTAAATCCTCGCTGGCCGAACGGCTTAAAGCGCTGATGCAGCGCGTGCCAATCTATGTGCTGAGTGCCGACGGTGAACGCAGCCCGGTCAATGACCATCCGCTGTGCCTGTTTAATCCGCAGGAAGACGCCAATATTCTGGAAAAAGAGTACGGCGTGCCGCGGCGTTACCTTGGCACCATTATGTCGCCGTGGGCGGCAAAACGGTTGCATGACTTTGGCGGCGACATCACCCGCTTCAAAGTGGTGAAAGTGTGGCCGTCGATTCTGGAACAGCTGGCTATCGCCAAAACCGAACCGGGTGATGAGAACAACCAGGATATTTCAGCGCTGGTGGGTAAAGTGGATATCCGTAAGCTGGAAAACCACGCGCAAAACGATCCGGATGCCTACGGTTATTCGGGTGCGCTGTGCCGCGCCAACCAGGGCATCATGGAATTCGTGGAGATGTTCAAAGCACCCATTAAAGTGCTGCATCCGCTGCTGACCGCTACTCAGGAAGGTAACTATAACGGTACCGAAGGGATTTCCGCCCTGCCGTTTAACGGCATTATTCTGGCGCACTCCAACGAGTCAGAATGGGTGACATTCCGTAACAACAAGAACAACGAAGCTTTCCTTGACCGTGTATACATCGTGAAGGTGCCTTACTGCCTGCGCGTATCCGAGGAGATCAAAATTTATGAAAAACTGCTCAACCACAGTGAGCTGACCACCGCGCCTTGCGCACCCGGCACGCTGGAAACGCTGGCGCGCTTCTCGATTCTGTCGCGCCTGAAAGAGCCGGAAAACTCCAGTATCTACTCGAAGATGCGCGTCTATGACGGTGAAAGCCTTAAAGACACCGATCCGAAAGCGAAATCGTGGCAGGAGTATCACGATTACGCCGGTGTGGATGAAGGCATGAACGGCCTGTCGACCCGCTTCGCCTTTAAGATTCTGTCACGCGTGTTTAACTTCGACCATGCCGAAGTAGCGGCTAACCCGGTACACCTGTTTTACGTGCTGGAGCAGCAGATCGAGCGCGAGCAGTTCCCGCAGGATCAGGCGGAGAAGTATCTGGAACACCTGAAAGGCTATCTGATTCCGAAATATGCGGAGTTCATTGGCAAAGAGATTCAGACCGCTTACCTCGAATCCTATTCGGAGTATGGTCAGAACATCTTCGACCGCTACGTCACTTACGCGGATTTCTGGATTCAGGATCAGGAGTACCGCGATCCGGATACCGGCCAGCTGTTTGATCGTGAATCACTCAATGCCGAGCTGGAAAAGATCGAGAAACCTGCCGGGATCAGTAACCCGAAAGATTTCCGTAACGAGATTGTCAACTTTGTGCTGCGCGCACGAGCGCAGAATAACGGACGCAATCCAAACTGGACCAGCTACGAAAAACTGCGCACGGTGATCGAGAAGAAAATGTTCTCCAACACCGAGGAGTTGTTGCCGGTGATTTCGTTCAACACCAAAACATCCACGGACGAACAGAAAAAACACGACGATTTTGTCGATCGCATGATGGAAAAAGGCTATACCCGCAAGCAGGTGCGTCTGCTGTGCGAATGGTATCTGCGCGTGCGCAAATCGTCATAATCGACAGCGGTAAGCTACGCGGCATCCACATGCCGCCTGAGGAGGCCGGACCCGTTCCGGCCTGGCTTACAGCGTAGTTTGGGGGAATTTATGGCCTATTTCATCGATCGGCGTCTTAACGGCAAGAATAAAAGTGCGGTCAACCGGCAGCGCTTTTTGCGCCGTTATAAGTCGCAAATCAAACAGTCGATCTCCGAGGCCATCAACAAGCGTTCGGTCACCGACGTGGAGAGTGGCGAATCGGTGTCGATTCCTGTTGACGACATCAACGAGCCGATTTTCCATCAGGGGCGCGGCGGCAGTCGTCATCGCGTGCATCCGGGGAACGACCACTTTGTGCAAAACGACCGCATTGAGCGGCCGCAGGGCGGCGGTGGTGGCGGCAGCGGTCAGGGCAATGCCAGCCAGGACGGAGAAGGTCAGGACGAGTTCGTGTTTCAGATTTCCAAGGATGAGTACCTCGATCTGCTGTTTGAGGATTTAGCGCTGCCTAACCTGCGCAAAAATCAGCATCGCCAGCTCAATGAGTACAAAACTCACCGCGCGGGCTTCACCTCGAATGGCGTGCCGGCCAATATCAGCGTGGTACGCTCGCTGCAAAACTCGCTGGCGCGACGAACCGCCATGACCGCAGGCAAACGTCGTATGCTGCACGAACTGGAAGCCACACTGAGTGAAGTCGAAAACAGCGAGCCGGCGCAACTGCTGGAAGAGGAGCGGCTGCGTAAAGAGATTGCGGAACTGCGGGCGCGCATTGAGCGTGTGCCGTTTATCGACACCTTTGACCTGCGTTACAAGAATTTCGAGAAGCGGCCTGAACCGTCCAGCCAGGCGGTAATGTTCTGCTTAATGGACGTTTCCGGCTCGATGGACCAGGCGACCAAGGATATGGCGAAACGCTTTTATATCCTGCTTTATCTGTTCCTCAGCCGGACTTACAAAAACGTCGATGTAGTGTATATTCGTCACCATACTCAGGCGAAAGAAGTCGATGAACAGGAGTTCTTCTACTCGCAGGAGACCGGCGGCACTATCGTCTCCAGCGCGCTTAAGCTGATGGACGAAGTGGTGAAAGAGCGTTATGACCCGTCGCAGTGGAATATTTATGCGGCGCAGGCCTCGGACGGCGATAACTGGGCGGATGACTCACCATTGTGTCATGAAATTCTGGCGAAGCATATTCTGCCGGTGGTGCGCTACTACAGCTACATTGAGATTACCCGACGGGCGCACCAAACCCTGTGGCGCGAGTATGAGCATCTGCAGGCGATGTTTGATAACTTTGCCATTCAGCACATCCGCGAGCCGGAAGACATCTACCCGGTATTTCGTGAGCTTTTCCACAAACAGGTCGCTGAAGCCTGAGTTTACCAGCCGGTCACCGACCGGCTTTTTCTTTACCCCGCCCGGCTTAACCCCTCTGAAAACCCTGCTGTTTTTCTGTGCGGATTTAACCTTCTATGGGATAGCACGCCACAGAATGAAAAAATGTGCAATTAACCGCTGACAAGCTATTGATAAGGCATTATCTTTTCACCTTGTCTGTGTGAATTGCCCGCAATTTGCTTTTTTATGCCCCGCCGCAGGAGAACGCCGTTGAATGCCAGCATGATTTACAGTTTGTTCATTATTGGTTCCGTGCTGGTCGCAGCAAGTATTCTGCTGAGTTCCTTCTCGTCGCGTCTCGGTATCCCGATTCTGGTGATCTTCCTGGCGCTGGGGATGCTGACCGGCGTGGACGGCATCGGCGGTATTGCCTTTGATAACTATCCGGTGGCCTATCTGGTGTCCAACCTGGCGCTGGCGATTATTCTGCTCGACGGCGGCATGCGCACCAAGGCCAGCTCGTTCAAGGTGGCGCTTGGTCCGGCGCTGTCGCTGGCCACCGTTGGCGTGATGATTACCGCCGGCCTCACCGGTCTGGCTGCCGCCTGGCTGTTTAAGCTCGATCTGATGCAGGGCTTCCTGATTGGCGCCATTATCGGCTCGACCGACGCCGCAGCGGTGTTTTCACTGCTGGGCGACAAAGGGCTTAACGAGCGCGTCAGTTCCACGCTGGAGATTGAATCAGGCAGCAACGATCCAATGGCGGTGTTTCTTACCATTACGCTGATCGATATGATCCAGCAGGGGCAGAGCGGCCTGAGCTGGATGTTTGTGGTGCATCTGGTGCAGCAGTTCGGCCTGGGCATTGTGCTCGGACTGGGCGGTGGCTGGGCGCTGCAGCAACTGATCAACCGCATCAGCCTGGCACAAGGGCTCTATCCGCTGCTGGCGCTGAGCGGCGGCATCATTGTGTTTGCCCTGACCACGGTGATGGAAGGCAGCGGCATCCTGGCGGTCTATCTGTGTGGTTTCCTGCTGGGCAACAGCCCGATTCGTAACCGCCACGGCATTCTGCAAACTTTCGACGGCATGGCCTGGCTGAGCCAGATTGGTATGTTTATCGTGCTTGGCCTGTTGGTGACGCCGTCTGATCTGTGGCATATCGCGCTGCCGGCGATGATTCTCTCGCTGTGGCTGATTCTGGTGGCGCGTCCGCTGTCGATTCTGGTCGGGCTGCTGCCGTTTAAAGGCTTTACCGGACGTGAACGCATCTTTATCAGCTGGGTAGGCCTGCGCGGTGCGGTGCCGATTATCCTCGCGGTGTTCCCGATGATGGCCGGGCTGGAGAATTCAAAACTCTACTTCAATATCGCCTTCTTCGTGGTTCTGGTATCTCTGATGCTGCAGGGCACGTCGCTGGGCTATGCCGCTAAACGGGCTAAGGTGGTGGTACCGCCGACCGCATCGCCCATCAGCCGCGTCGGGCTGGATATCCATCCGGAAAATCCGTGGGAGCAGTTTGTTTATCAGCTCAGCGCCGACAAATGGTGCGTTGGCGCCGCGCTGCGCGATTTGCAAATGCCGCGCGAAACGCGCATTGCCGCCCTGTTCCGCGATAACGCGCTGATGCACCCCAACGGCAATACGCGTCTGAAAGAGGGTGACGTGCTGTGCGTTATTGGCCGCGAGCGCGATTTGCCGGCGCTGGGCAAAATGTTCAGCCAGACGCCGCCGGTGGCGCTGGATCAGCGCTTCTTTGGTGACTTTATCCTTGATGCCGAGGCGCGCCTGCGCGATGTCGCGCAGATCTACGGCCTGGAGCTCGATGAAGAGACCAACGATCAGCAGTCGCTCGGCCAGTTGATTATGGGTCTGCTCGGCAGCACGCCAGTGGTGGGAGATCAGGTCGAGTGGAACCAGCTGACGTGGACGGTGGCGGAAAAAGAGGATAACCAAATCGTCAAAATCGGGGTGCGCGTGCGGGAAGAGAAGGAATAATCTGAGGCCGTATCGCTCGTAAACTGCGTGTCAGCGTCTATGATCACTATTCCACCCAGCAAACGGGAGAAGATGATGGGACACGTGGTGAAGATTGGTCGTTACGAGATCGTCGATGCAGTAATGGATGCGGAGAAGCTGGATACCGTCGGCATCCCCTGCCATACCAACCCCGGCCTGAGTTATCAGCTCGACGGCTGGGATCATGAAACCAGCGTACCGGCGTGGATTGATGGCGAACCGGTTGATCTGCAAATCGGCCACTATGACAAGCAGCAAGACCGCTGGGTATTGAAAAAACCGGCCTGATATTTTCCTCACCGCCATTCACTTTGACTGGCGGTCATTCCGAAAAGTAGTCTTAAAATAGTCTGTTATTTCTCGGCACCTTTTACTTTTAGTATTATTTTTCAACAGATTAGGCAGTTTATACTTTAATCAAATATTGTTTTTTCAGACTCTTTCCATATTAACTCTGTCAAATAACTCCTGCATACTCTTAAACGTTGCTGCAGCTTTTCGTGACGTAAATCACGTCTCAAACGGCCCTTTCCATGCAGCGCTTATGGCAGCACTGACTCATATCTCGCTGAATATTATTTTATTTCTGCTTTCAGCGGACGACTCCTGAGCGCGTACTTGATTCTGGTCAGGCCATCTTTTACTTAAGAAAAGAGAGCAGGTTTTATGGCAAGTACATTGGTAATGAACGATGCAACCCGCTCGTGGAGCGGACTGCGCAAAAATCTCATCGCGAAAGTGGCACTCAGCTTTTCGGATTTAATTGCACTGAACCTGGCATTATTTTTATCCGCGGCCACCGTCCAGGGTATTTGGGGAGAACTGGACAGTTTTATTCCGCCGCAGCAAATTGAATACCGCTTTGTCGCACAGTTAGGCCTGTCAGTGCTGTGCACAGCCTGGTTCTGGGTGCGTATGCGCCACTACACCTACCGCAAACCGTTCTGGTTTGAGCTGAAAGAAATCGTCAAAACGCTGTTTGTGTTTTCGCTGCTGGATCTGGCGCTGATTGCCTTTTCCAAATGGGACTTCTCGCGCATGGTGTGGGTGTTTAGCTGGACCTATGCCCTGCTGCTGCTGCCGCTAATGCGCGCCGGCGTGAAGCGTGCTATCAACCGTGCTGGTCAGTGGCAAAAAGAGACCATTATCATCGGCTCTGGTAAAAACGCCATGGAAGCCTACGCAGCGCTGCAGAGCGAGGAGATTCTGGGCTACAACGTGCAGGCGTTTATCTCGCTGGATGATGAGCCTCACCAGGAAAGTGTTAACGGTGTGCCGGTTATTACCTGGAAAGACATCAACTGGCAAACCATGGACCGTGACAACACGCAATTTATCGTCGCCACCGAATTTGAACAGCAGGTGGTGCGCGATAAATGGCTGAAGTTTTTGTCCAAGATGAAATGCCGCTCGATTTCGGTTATCCCTACGCTGCGCGGTGTGCCGCTGTATGGCACCGATATGTCGTTTATCTTCAGCCATGAAGTGATGATCCTGCGCGTCAGCAATAACCTGGCGAAACGCTCCTCGCGTTTCCTCAAGCGCACTTTCGACGTGGTGGTTGCCTCACTGCTGCTGCTGTTTCTTGCCCCGGTGTTCGGTCTGCTGTGCTGGATGGTGAAGCGCGATGGCGGTAACGCTATTTATGGCCACGAGCGCGTCGGTCAGGATGGCGTGAAGTTTAAGTGCCTGAAGTTCCGTTCAATGGTGACCAACTCGCAGGAAGTGCTGCAGAATCTGCTGGCCACCAGTGCCGAAGCGCGCGCTGAGTGGGATCGTGATTTCAAACTGAAGAACGATCCGCGCATCACCAAAATCGGTGGCTTCCTGCGTAAAACCAGCCTGGATGAACTGCCCCAGCTGTGGAACGTGATTCGTGGCGAAATGAGTCTGGTGGGACCGCGTCCGGTGATTGAAGCTGAGCTGGAACGCTACGCGGGCGATGTCGACTACTATCTGATGGCCAAACCGGGCATGACCGGCCTGTGGCAGGTCAGCGGGCGTAACGATATCGACTACGACACGCGCGTCTATTTTGACTCCTGGTACGTGAAGAACTGGGCGCTGTGGACTGACATCGCCATTCTGTTCAAAACGGCTGGCGTGGTGCTGCGCCGCGACGGTGCTTACTGATACCCTCGACGCGATGTCTGCGCTGTGCCGGCAGACATCGCCTTTTCGTTTTAGCCCTTTCTTTTTGGCCGCAGACTCATTACCCTTCTCGCCTGTTTAACAGGACGTTACTGGTTCGTAATGCAAAAGTTTACCCTACTTCTTTTGAGCCTGGTGCTGCTGGCACCGCTGGGCATCGATCTCTACCTCCCCACGCTGCCGCAGATTGCCGCAGGTCTTAATAGCCCGGTCAGTCTGATCCAGACCACCATTCCGCTGTTTTTGCTGGTGATGGGTATCGGTCAGCTGGTCACCGGTCCGCTGGTGGATAATTTTGGCCGTAAGCCGATCGCGCTGATCGGCCTCGCGCTTTACATCATCGGCAGCGCAGTGGCCGCAACCGCCACCGTCTGGCCGGTGTTCTTCCTGGCGCGCCTGATTCAGGGCTGCGCGGTATGCTGTAGCGCGGTGGTGGCATTTAGCGGCGTGCGCGATCGGCTGAGCGGCGATGCCGCGGCGCGCGCTTATGGTTTCCTCAATGGCGCGCTGAACATCGTGCCGGCGCTGGCACCGCTGCTCGGCGGTATTCTGGCGGAAGCCTATGGCTGGCGTGCGCCCTTCTGGTTCCTGTGCGGTTATGCGCTGGTGATTGCCATTATTGTGGTGGTCGCACTGCCGGAAACGCGTCCGGCGGACACGCTGCGCGTCAAAGGACTGCCGCTGGCGCAGTATGCTGCCATCGCCCGGCAGCCGCGCTTTCTCGCTTTCGCCTTTGCCAACGCGGGCGCGCTCGGCATGGTGCTGACCTACGTTTCGCTGGCACCGCACGTGTTGATGACCGAAGGTGGCCTGACGCCGCTGCAGTTCTCCTTTGCCTTTGGCGCCAACGGTTTCTGGATCATGCTGGTCAGCGCCTTTGTTAATAAAACCATTCGCAAGGCGGGCCGCCCGTTTTGTCTCGCCATGGGGTTTGTCACCATGCTGCTCGGTGCGCTGCTGCTGGTGGCGGGGATGACGCTGTTTCCTGCGGCCTGGCAAACCCACTGGTCGCTGTACATGATTCCGGTGGCGATCTCGGTAGCTGGCCTGGCCTTCACCGTCGGGCCGGCCACCAGCTATGCGCTGGAGCCGTATCAGCAGCAGGCGGGTGTGGCAGCGGCGCTGCAGGGATTTATCCAGATGGCGGGCGGTGCAGGTGGCAGCCTGGCGATGGTGGCGCTGCCGGTGGCGGAGAAATCAGCGTTAGCGCTGATGATGCTGGTGGGTGCAGCGCTGGCGCTGATCGCCTGGCGCTGCAGTAAGAACATGCGTGGTACAGTGACAGCGCTTAACTAAGCGTGACCGGGACGCGCGGCGCGAGTGCACACATCAGCTCGTAGCCTACCGTTCCGGCGGCTTTCGCCACCTCATCAATTTTCACCTCGTTGCCCCATAGCTCCACGCGCGAACCGATACCCGCCTGCGGGCAGGGTTCAAGGTCAATCATCATCATGTCCATCGAGATCGCCCCGAGCGTTTGCGTGCGGATGCCGTCTACGCTGACCGGCGTACCGGTCGGCGCATGGCGCGGATAGCCGTCAGCATAGCCACAGGCCACAATACCGATACGCTGTGGCGCGGCCGCGTGGTAGCGATAACCGTAGCCAACGCCCTCGCCGGCACCGATCTGCTGTATGCCAATAATTTCACTGCTGAGCGTCATTACCGGCTGCAGACCGGTACTGGCGATATCCTGCCAGTCGCCACTCGGTGACGCACCGTAGAGAATAATCCCGGGCCGCACCCAGTCAAAATGCGCCTGCGGATGCCACAGCGTGGTCGCTGAGTTGGCAAGCGAACGCGGACAGTTCAGCCCTTCCGCCGCCTGTTCCACGCGCTGCATCGGTTCCACCAGCCCCTGCGGGTTTTCCGCATCGGCAAAGTGCGCCATCAGCGTCATTTCCCCCACGTTGGGCAACGCACGCAGCTTGTGCCAGGCCGCCTGCGCCTGTTCCGGACGAAAACCGAGACGGTTCATGCCGCTGTTGATCTTCAGATAAACATCGACTGGCGCCGACAGCTGCGCCTTCGCCAGCGCCTGAATCTGCCAGTTACTATGTACGCTGGTGGTCAGGCGATAGCGATCGATCAGCGTCAGGTCATCGGCGTGAAAGAAGCCTTCCAGCAGCAGAATTGGCTTTTTCCAGCCCTGCTCGCGCAGCAGGATCGCCTCTTCCATATTCAGCAGCGCGAAACCGTCGGTCTCCGCCAGACTCTGCCATACGCGGGCAATGCCGTGGCCGTAGGCATTGGCCTTCACCACCGACCAGACGCGCGCGTGCGGTGCCGCCTGACGCACAATCGCCAGATTGTGGCGCAGCGCCTGTTGATTAATGGTGGCACCCGTAGGACGTGACATGTTTTTACTCTCCCTGAAGTATCAGCGCGTCGCGCTGGCATTACGCAGCGGCGATGCCGTGGCCGCAAAGCCCGGCAGATAACGCAGCACCGACAAGTCGTCGGCGGCGATGGCCGGTTTACGCCCCGAAATCAGATCGGCCAGCAGCTGGCCGGAACCACAGGCCATCGTCCAGCCCAGCGTACCGTGCCCGGTGTTCAGCCAGAGATTGGTCAGCGGCGTGCGCCCAACTATCGGCGTGCCGTCCGGCGTCATCGGGCGCAGTCCGGTCCAGAACGTAGCCTGTTCAACATACCCGCCCTCAGGATAGAGATCGCGGACCACCATCTCCAGCGTTTCACGTCGTGCCGGCAACAGTTTGGTGTTAAAACCAACGATTTCGGCCATGCCACCGACGCGAATGCGGTCATCGAAGCGTGTCACCGCCACTTTATAGGTCTCATCCAGGATGGTGGAGACCGGCGCGCCCTGCGGATCTTTGATCGGGATAGTGAGGGAATAGCCTTTCAGCGGATAGACCGGAATCGACACGATGTCTTTCAGCAGCGCCGTGGAGTAAGAGCCACACGCCACGACGTAAGCATCGGCTTTGATGACTTCATCGCCGCACTTCACGCCATAGATGCGATTGCCTTCGCGCAATAGCTGATCCACCGACGTGTCATAACGGAAAGTGACACCGGCTGCGGCTGCCATTGCCGCCAGACGCTGGGTAAACAGCTGGCAATCACCGGTTTCGTCATTCGGCAGGCGCAGGCCGCCGGTCAGCTTGTGCGCGGTACCCGCCAGCGCCGGCTCCACACTGTGCAGCTGATGCGCTTCCAGCAGCTCATAAGGCACACCCGCTTCACGCAGCACCGCGATGTCTTTGCTGGCGCTGTCAAACTGTTGCTGCGTGCGGAACAGCTGCAAAGTGCCGCCCTGGCGCCCTTCATAGGCGATGCCGGTGCTGCTGCGCAGTGCTTTCAGGCAATCGCGGCTGTATTCGGCGATGCGCACCATACGGCCCTTGTTTTCCTGGTAGTGACGCATGTCGCAGTTGCGTAACATGTTCCACATCCACTCCAGCTGGAACTTGCTGCCGTCAAGTCGCACCGCCAGCGGTGCGTGTTTCTGAAACATCCACTTTACCGCCTTAAGCGGTACACCGGGCGCCGCCCAGGGTGCCGCATAGCCAGGCGAAATCTGCCCGGCATTGCCGGCACTGGTTTCCAGCGCCGCGCCGGGCTGGCGATCGATTACGGTAACGTCATGCCCCGCCTGCGCCAGATACCACGCACTGGCTACCCCTACGACACCACTACCCAGAATGACTACGCGCATAAGCCCCTCATCGCGAAAAGCATAATTAACTGGTATCACCATCGGGTTTAGCATAACCCGATGGCTGAACTGATATTACATTCGACCCTTTCATTTCACATGTTTTTCACTTAACTGCACACTGAAATCATGCGGTCGCGCCAAAATCAGAGTTTTTTGTGCCTTAAAAGCGTTAACCAGCGAATTATTATGCGAAAGGCAGAGCATCTCACTTTTTTCAGGAGAAAGCGCCGCAGTCATATCGCGCGCTTATAAACAGGATTTAATTCTGCAATTTATCACTCAGATAACACATCACCTTATTAGCTACCAAAGCACGCCTATTATGATGATTTTGTACCAAAAGAATTCGATTGAGTTCCCGCATCGGATAAGCGACAGTGGACTATCATTGAAGTGTTCGCTCAGTTTTTTTGGGCTGTCTTTCTCAGGATGAAGCCTTAAACGATCGTGACAGGTGACACTCTGTTGCCTGCCGCTTGCAAAACAGAGGTGCGCTATGACGACAATGTTTGACGAGCCAACCCGCAACAGCAAACGACTCAGTGACGGTCCCGACTGGACCTTTGAGCTGCTTGATGTCTACCTGGCGGAGATCGACCGCGTGGCCAAAAGCTATGGGCTCGATACCTACCCGCACCAAATCGAAGTGATCACCTCCGAACAGATGATGGATGCGTACTCCAGCGTGGGAATGCCCATCAATTATGCCCACTGGTCGTTCGGCAAGAAGTTCATCGAAACCGAGCAGCGCTATAAACATGGCCAGCAGGGACTGGCGTACGAGATCGTCATTAACTCGAATCCCTGTATCGCTTACCTGATGGAAGAGAACACCATGACCATGCAGGCGCTGGTGATGGCGCATGCCTGCTACGGCCACAACTCTTTCTTCAAAAACAACTACCTGTTCCGCAGCTGGACCGATGCCAGCTCGATTGTCGATTACCTGCTGTTCGCGCGTAACTACATCTCTGATTGCGAAGAGCGTTATGGCGTGGAAGAGGTCGAGCGGCTGCTGGACTCCTGTCATGCGCTGATGAACTATGGCGTCGATCGCTATAAACGCCCGCAAAAGATTTCGCTGCAGGAAGAGAAAGCGCGGCAGAAAAGCCGGGAAGAGTATCTTCAGAGCCAGGTCAATACGCTGTGGCGCACCCTGCCACGCAAAGAGAAAGAGTTTACTCAGGTAGAGGCGGCGCGCTATCCCTCTGAGCCGCAGGAAAACCTGCTGTACTTTATGGAAAAGAACGCGCCACTGCTGGAGTCGTGGCAGCGTGAAGTGCTGCGCATTGTGCGTAAAGTCAGCCAGTATTTTTACCCGCAGAAACAGACCCAGGTGATGAATGAAGGCTGGGCGACCTTCTGGCACTACACCATCCTGAATCACCTGTACGATGAGGGCAAAGTGTCGGAGCGCTTTATGATGGAGTTCCTGCACAGCCATACCAACGTGGTGTATCAGCCGCCGTATAACAGCCAGTGGTATAACGGTATCAACCCTTATGCGCTGGGCTTTGCCATGTTCCAGGACATCAAGCGCATCTGTCAGTCGCCAACCGAGGAAGATCGCTACTGGTTCCCGGACATCGCCGGCTCCGACTGGCTGAAGACGCTGCATTTCGCCATGCGCGAATTTAAAGACGAGAGCTTCATCAGCCAGTTCCTGTCGCCGAAAGTGATGCGGGATTTCCGTCTGTTTACGGTGATGGACGACGATCGCAATAACTATCTTGAGATTGCCGCCATTCATGATGAGGCGGGATATCGCGCGATTCGTCAGCAGCTGTCGGCTCAGTACAATCTGAGCAATCTGGAGCCGAATATTCAGGTGTACAACGTTGACCTGCGCGGTGACCGTTCGCTGACGCTGCGCTATGTGCCGCAGCAGCGCGCCCCGCTGGATAAGAGCCGTCGCGATGTGCTGAAGCATGTGCATCGGCTGTGGGGTTTTGATGTCAATCTGGAACAGCAGAACGAAGATGGCAGCGTGGAGCTGCTGGATCGCTGTCCGGCGCGCGGACCGGCGCTTTAAACAAAATTTCCATGCTCAGGGACGAGCATTTATCATCCTGCGTTGTAAGCCCCTAATCTCACAGATAATCCTGCACCAACTTCACAGACAGTCAGTATCCGCTGATGCGGCGGGCTATTCGCAGCGCTGAGGCTTTTACGTTGCGCCAGGAGATTCCCGCGGGGAGGCGGGAATCAGGCCGGGCCGGTCAGGAAGACCGATACCGGCCGGTCCGTCAGGCGCAACGTGAACGCCGAAGGTACCGCGAAAGCGGCGCGAGGAGCAGCCCGTCAGCAGCGGATACTGGCTGTCCGGGACAGGAACCCGTAAAACGTTTGTACGCTGTTAACGCTTACTGCTCAAATCATCCGGCATGCTTTTCTGCATACTGTGCCAGATTTCACCGCTGCGGCGGCCGTAGTTACGCACGCTGTCGACGATCTGATCCTGCGTTGGCTGTTTGCCACACAGATCCGCCAGCTGACGATAAAAGTTACGCGCCAGTTCACGCGCTTCCGGATTGGAGAAGTAATGGCGGCCAACGCGGGTGTACAGCCCTTTCAGACCGTTGAGAATCAGGCCGTAAATCGGGTTGCCGGAAGCAAAGGCCAGGCCGCGAAACACGCGGTAATCCAGCTCGGTATAAGCTTCAGCCTGATCTTCCTCGCTCAGTGCACTCTCCAGCACTTCACGCGCCTTATCCGGATGATGGCGCAGCGCGCGACTGATAAAGATCGACGCGATATTGGTACGCACTGACAGCAGGTTATCAATTAACTGCGGCACACTGTCGTGGTCAAGACGGGCGAGCGTTTCGAGGATATTAAGACCAGACGTTTCCCAGAAATCATTGACGCGGGTGGGTTTACCATGCTGAATGGTCAGCCAGCCATCACGAGCCAGCCGCTGCAGCACTTCACGCAGAGTGGTGCGGGTCACGCCGATCAGTTCAGAAAGCTCACGTTCGGCAGGAAGAATCGATCCCGGCGGAAAACGGCTGTTCCAGATGCTTTCAATTATGTACTCTTCAGCGAATCCTGCAGGGCTCTGTGCCTTAATCACCATAGCATTTATTTCTCATTGCTTTCTTTGTCGTAATGGCACTCATCATACCAGAGGGGTCATAGCGGAAATAGCCTGCCAGCGGATTAAAAGCGCGCGCTGGCGCAAAATTCAGCAGCTGCGCAGCGAAAAAAGCCGTGGGTTACGCTGCGCTTGCGTGGGCGCTTTTGATGCCGTGTGCTAAAAGCCACGATTTTTTGGCGTGGATCAGGGATAAGTCATTTTTATACATGATTTTTTCCCCCTGCCTGGCTGGCACGGGTACGCTTTTGGTTTACACTGCGATGCATTAACGGCTACGGGAAAAGCAATATGTTGCGATACTTGAATCAATGCTCACGCGGACGCGGTGCCTGGTTATTAATGGCCCTGACCGCCCTGGTTTTTGAACTGGTTGCGCTGTTCTTTCAGCACGTAATGGGACTGCAACCCTGCGTAATGTGTATCTATGAGCGTTGTGCGCTGTTTGGCGTCATGGGCGCCGGCCTGGTGGGTGCAATTGCGCCTAAAACGCCGCTGCGCTGGGCCGCCATCGCCATCTGGCTCTACAGCGCTTATGAAGGGGTACGCCTCTCTTATGAGCACACCATGATTCAGCTGCATCCCAACCCGTTTGTGACCTGCGATTTTGCTGCTCGCTTCCCGAGCTGGCTGCCGCTGGATAAATGGCTGCCGGCGGTATTTGTCGCCAGCGGTGACTGCGCCGAACGCGGATGGACTTTCCTGACCTGGAGCATGCCGCAGTGGATGATCGTGATTTTTGCCGCTTATCTGCTGGTGGGCATTCTGGTATTAATTGCGCAACCGTTCAAAGCAAAACGTCGCGATCTGTTTGGTCGCTGAGTCCCAGTCAAACTAAGTCTCAGACAAAACAGGCAGCCGCGGCTGCCTGTTGCGTTATCAGCCGTTCCGATCCGGCCGGTCAATAATGTGTTCTTCCCAGTCGCGCACTTCACTCTCGCGCACCGCGATGTATCGCACCGAAATACGCTGAGCATGCATCGCCTTCTTCGACCCGGCAATCAGCGGGTGCCACGCCGGCAGCGTTTTGCCCTCCCCTAACAGCCGGTAAGCGCAGGTGCGCGGCAGCCAGTTAAATGTGGTGAGATTCTCGCGCGTCAGCTTGATGCAATCTTCTTCGTACTCGAAGCGACGCTCATAATTGCGGCACTGACAGGTCTTGATGTTGAGCTGATTGCAGGCGACGTTGGTGAAGTAAATCTCATCGGTATCCGCATCCTGCAACTTATTCAGACAGCACTGTCCACACCCGTCGCACAGCGATTCCCACTCTGCGTCGTTCATTTGGTCCAGGCGTTTGGTCTGCCAGAAAGGTTGATCGGTCATGATAGCGGTCCGGGTTGAGCAACAAGACCGCACCTTATAAAGCTTCAGGTGCGGTGATGCAAGTATTACAGTACGCGGGTGCTGATACCGTGACCGGCCAGCGACACTTCCAGCTTATCGCCGGAGCGCAGCGGGCCCACGCCTTCAGGCGTACCGGTCAGCACCACGTCACCGGCGCGCAGCGTGAAGTACTGGCTCATGTAAGCAATCAGCGGCAGAATTTTGTGGATCATGTCTGCCGTGGTGCCGTGCTGACGCACCTCGCCGTTGATCACAAGCTTCAGTTCGGCGTCCTGCGGATCGACGCTGAATTCAGCCGCCGGAATAAACCCGGACAGCGGACAGGAGTTATCGAAACTCTTGGCGCGCTCCCATGGCTGACCGGCTTTCTTAAACCCGGCCTGCAGATCGCGCAGCGTTAAATCCAGCGCGACGCCATAACCGGCGATCGCTTTCGCCACGTGCTCTTCACTGGCCTGCTTCAGGGTAGCGCCAATCAGCACTGCCAGCTCCACTTCATGATGCACCTCACCAAAGCTGGCCGGGATCGACAGTGGCTGCCGCAAATCACACACCGCGGTTTCCGGTTTGATAAACACCACCGGCTCACTTGGGGTGGCGCTGCCCATCTCTTTAATATGCTTTGCATAGTTGCTGCCGACGCACACCACTTTGCTGACCGGATAATCCAACAGCGCGCCCTGCCAGTTACGATGCTGATACATGCTAATCCCCTGCTTGAGTTGTGTTTGGTGCCAGCCGCGCTGGCGAAGATGTCTCATCAGCCGCCGGAACGTGGCAGGCTGCTGAGCACTATATTAGCGGGTTTGTCGCGGCGCACGTGACGGAAAGCGGCAAAAGCCGTTCCCCAGTTCATCAGGTCCGCCGCTTAAGACAACGATTATTGCCCACAATAATGGGTTAAGGTGAGCAATTAAATTAATGCCGAAGCACTGATTATATTTACAGGATATATTTTTACAGATGAATCTGAATTAAACTTTTTTACCCTGTTCAAGATGAATGTTGAGCAGACTTTCAACCGGTGGTGGGATCTGCAAATAATAACCTTGTTCGCTTAAACCCTGCTTCACTTTATTGATGTCAGCGTTGGCCAGCCTGTCGCGCTGGTCGAGCGACAGCACCATCGCCAGCTGCGGTTTGCCAAAGCCGCGCAGCAGTTCTTCCGGGACGCGCGAAAAATCGTCTTTTTTTTCTACATACAGATAAGTCTGGTCGCGTTGCGGGCTTCTATAGATCACACAAAACATATTTTTTACTCGAATTAACTAAGGGCGTCACTTGCCTGAATATAGCAGTAACTATAACATGCTTGCAGAACTTCGAATATTGACCCGCGGGTGTTAATGACGATTTTATCGGCGTTTACTTCAGGGTCGTAAAACAGGACTGAGTCAGGACAGATGTCGCAATCGCCAATCGAATTCAAGGGCAGCAGTTTTACCCTGTCAGTTGTTCATCTGCACCATTCGCAACCCGAGGTGATTCGTCAGGCGCTGCAGGACAAGATCGACCAGGCCCCGGCTTTTCTGCACAACGCGCCGGTGGTGCTGAACGTGTCAGCCCTGAACGGTGACATCAACTGGAAGCAGATGCAGCAGGCCGTCAGCGCCACCGGCTTACGCATTGTGGGCGTGAGCGGCTGTAAAGATGAAGCCCTGAAAAAGATGATTGCCCGCGCTGGCCTGCCGGTGCTGTCAGAGGGTAAAGAGAACCGCAAACGCGCTGATGCGCCCGCGCCGGAGCCGGAAGCGGTCGCGCCACCGGTCAGCGAACCGGCCAGCAAAACGCGTATCATCAATACGCCAGTGCGTTCCGGTCAGCAGATTTACGCGCGCAACGCCGATTTGATCGTCACCAGCAGCGTCAGCGCCGGTGCCGAACTGGTGGCAGACGGCAACATTCATATTTACGGCATGATGCGCGGCCGCGCGCTGGCCGGTGCCAGCGGCGATCGCGACTGCCAGATTTTTTGCACCAACCTGTCAGCAGAGTTGGTCTCCATTGCCGGCGAATACTGGATCATGGACCAGATCCCGGCGGAATTCTTTGGTAAAGCTGCGCGCCTGTGCCTTAAAGAGGGCGCGCTCACCATCCAGACACTTAATTAGGCCCCTTTTCTTTCGTTAAGGAAATCAACATTTATGGCACGCATCATTGTAGTTACATCGGGTAAAGGGGGCGTTGGCAAGACCACGTCAAGCGCGGCCATCGCCACAGGGTTAGCGCAGAAAGGCAAAAAAACCGTGGTGATCGATTTCGATATCGGTCTGCGTAACCTCGACCTGATCATGGGCTGTGAACGCCGCGTGGTGTATGACTTTGTCAACGTTATTCAGGGCGATGCGACGCTGAATCAGGCACTGATTCGCGACAAGCGCACCGAGCAGCTTTATATTCTGCCCGCCTCACAAACCCGTGATAAAGATGCCCTGACCCGCGAAGGCGTGGAAAAAGTGCTGAACGACCTGGCGGCAATGGACTTCGATTTTATCGTCTGCGACTCGCCGGCCGGTATCGAAACCGGTGCGCTGATGGCGCTGTACTTCGCGGATGAAGCAATCATTACCACCAACCCGGAAGTCTCTTCCGTGCGTGACTCAGACCGTATTCTCGGCATCATCTCGTCGAAATCACGTCGCGCTGAAAACAGCGAAGAGCCGGTAAAAGAGCACCTGTTACTGACCCGCTATAACCCGGGACGCGTAACGCGTGGCGACATGCTGAGCATGGAAGACGTGCTGGAAATCCTGCGCATTCCTCTGGTCGGCGTGATTCCGGAAGATCAGTCGGTGCTGCGCGCGTCTAACCAGGGTGAGCCCGTGATCCTCGATGCAAACTCTGACGCCGGTAAAGCTTACGCTGATACCGTAGATCGCCTGCTTGGCGAAGAACGCCCCTTCCGCTTTATCGAAGAAGAGAAGAAGGGTTTCCTGAAACGCCTGTTCGGGGGATAACCAATGGCATTACTTGATTTCTTTTTATCCCGTAAGAAGAACACAGCCAACATAGCCAAGGAGAGGCTGCAGATTATCGTGGCCGAACGCAGAAGGGGCGACAGTGAGCCCCACTATCTGCCGCAGCTCAAGCGCGATATCCTGGAAGTGATCTGTAAATACGTGAAAATTGACCCGGACATGGTCACGGTGCAGCTGGATCAGAAAGGGGATGACATCTCTATCCTCGAGCTCAACGTGACGCTGCCGGAGACGGAAGACGTTCCTAAATGATTGTAGCGGGTTCCTGATTTTCCCCTGCGTGGTTGCGCAGGGGAAAACGTTCCGCTTACAGCGTGTGTAAAATCTCGTCGATACCGGCTTTCAACACCTCACCCCGCCAGCCTGCCAGCAGTTCCGGCGGACGCGTGGCGCTCTTCAGTCCCCAGTGCACGCTCAGCACCTGGTTAATCTGGCGCCGTGATGCTAACAGCTCCTGACTGTAACCGGTCTGCTCACTCACCTGCTGTACCAGCGCTTTAATCGCTTTAAACGCCTGCTTGTAATGCGCGTGGTCAATCAGATTAGGCAACGGCGGCGGTAATGCGGCCTCATCCAGCGCCTGCGCTTCTGCCACCATCGCCACCAGCGCCTTACCGTGGAAGCGAATTTCGTGACCGTTCAGGCCGAGATGATCCAGCTCGCCAAGGCTGCCGGGCATAAAGCGCGCGACTTTCCACAGGTTCTCTTCGCGCACCACAAAATTCACCGCCATGTCTTTCTGCCGGGCGAGGTTGAGACGCCACGCGGCCAGGCGCTGCAGCACCGCCAGCTGGCGCGGACGCAGCTGCCACGCGTTGGTGATATCGCGCCACGCCTCTTCCGGCTGCAGTACGTCAAGACGGCGCTGACACAGCGTAGCGCATTCACTCAGCGCCGCCGCCATGTTGCCTGCCGCTTCGGTTTGCGCCACCAGCTGATGGGCGATCGGCAGCAGATAAGCCACATCGGCCGCAGCGTACTGGCATTGCCGCTCGGTAAGCGGACGCGCCAGCCAGTCGGTGCGCGCTTCGCTCTTATCCAGCTCAATCTGGTTGAAATGATTGACCATCGCGGCAAAGCCCCACGACAGCGGCTGCCCGGCGAAAGCGGCCAGAATCTGCGTATCGATCATCGGCTCCGGCAGACAGCCGAAACGATGCAGGAAGACTTCGAGGTCTTCCCCGCCGGCGTGCAGGAACTTGGTCAGCTGACGATCCTGCAGCAGCGCAATAAACGGTGCCCAGTCGCTGATGGTTAACGGATCGATCAGAACCAGTTGCTCGCCATCGAAGAGCTGGATCAGGCCAAGCTGCGGATAGTACGTGCGGGTGCGCACGAATTCGGTATCCAGCGCCACGGCGCGATGCTGACGGGCCTGCTGGCATACCGCGGCCAGCTGGTCATTGTGGTCGATCAGGGTGTAATTCACGTTGTCTTTCTCGCTGCGACAAACCTCGCACAGCGCTCCATGTTAAAAGCAATAAAAACGCCGGACGGTGCCGGCGTTAACCTGAGCATTCAGCGGAAGCCAGTACTACGCTTCGCGCTTCGCCTCGTCGCGCAATTCGCGACGTAAAATTTTACCGACGTTGGTCTTCGGCAGCTCATCACGAAACTCAATAATCTTCGGCACTTTATAGCCGGTGAGCTGACGACGACAATGATCCAGCACTTCCTCTTTCGTCAGGGATGGATCTTTTTTCACGATGCACACTTTCACCGCTTCGCCGGAGAGATCGCTCGGCACGCCAATCGCCGCCGCTTCGCGCACCTTGGCGTGCTGCATCAGCACATCTTCGATTTCGTTAGGATACACGTTAAAGCCGGACACCAGAATCATGTCTTTTTTACGATCGACGATGCGGATAAAACCTTCAGCGTCCACGGTAACAATATCACCGGTGTGCAGCCAGCCATTTTTCAGCACTTCCTCGCTGGCATCCGGCCGCTGCCAGTAGCCAATCATGACCTGTGGCCCGCGAATGCACAGTTCGCCCGGTTCGCCCGGCGGCACGTCGCGATCTTCATCATCGACAATACGCACGTCGGTGGACGGAACCGGCAAACCGATGCTGCCGGTGTGGCAGGTAATATCATAAGGATTAACCGACACCAGCGGTGAGCATTCGGTGAGTCCGTAGCCCTCCAGCAGATAGTGTCCGGTGAGTTTCTCCCAGCGCTCGGCCACCGCTTTCTGCACCGCCATACCGCCGCCGGCAGACAGACGCAGCGTGGAGAAATCCAGCTGGTTAAAATTGGCATCGTTCAGCAGGGCGTTGAACAACGTATTAACACCGGTGATGGCGGTAAAGGGAAATTTGCTCAGCTCTTTAACGAAGCCGGGAATATCGCGCGGGTTGGTAATCAGCAGGTTGGTGCCGCCCAGGTCGAGGAACAGCAGACAGTTCACCGTCAGGGCAAAGATGTGATAAAGCGGCAGCGCGGTCACCACCTGCTCCTGACCGGCGCGCAGCAGTTTACCGTAGGTGGCTTTGGTCTGCTCCAGATTAGCCTGCATGTTGCCGTGGGTCAGCATGGCGCCTTTCGCCACGCCGGTAGTGCCACCGGTGTACTGCAGAAATGCCAGATCCTGATTATTGATCACAGGACGATGATAGCTCATCTGCTCGCCCTGCTGCAGCGCATGACGGAACGGTACCGCCCCTGGCAGATGGTATTTCGGTACCAGCTTTTTCACATATTTAACGACGAAGTTCACCAGCGTGGCTTTTACCGGCGCCAGCTGATCGCCCATGCGCGTCAGCATCACGTGCTTAACCGGGGTTTCCGCGACCACTTTTTCCAGCGTATGGGCGAAGTTGGAGACAATGACAATTGCATTGGCACCGCTGTCATTAAGCTGGTGCTTCAGCTCGCGCGGCGTGTACAACGGGTTAACATTCACCACCACCATACCGGCACGCAGCACACCAAACAGCGCCACCGGATACTGCAGCAGATTCGGCATCATCAGCGCGACGCGATCGCCCTGCTGTAAGCCTAATCCCTGTTGCAGCCAGGCCGCAAAAGCACGGCTCTGCTGCTCCAGCTGGCGGTAAGTCATTGGCTGGCCCATGTTAATGAAAGCCACCTGATCGGCATAACGTTGCGCTGCGTGTTCGAAAAGATCGACCAAAGAGGGATAACGGTCTGCGTTAATTTCCGCTGGTACATCTGGCGGATAGCGTTTCAGCCAAACCTTGTTCAAAGATTCACCCCGATATTCTTGTTGCGTAGCCATCGCCGCCTCTGCAATCAGTGTTGTTAACAATATTTTAACTGATTGTACCAGTTTGCCTGTTCCGGCATTTTCAGGTTGCGAGGCGCATCACTAAATTTCGCGCATCGGTTGCGCGCCCAATAAAAAGGCCCGTTCGCGAGCACCGCGACCGGGCCGTAAAAAAACCTGTTTAGCGCTATTCGGTAAGAATGGTCTCGACCTGCGCCGGACCGCCGGTATTCATGCCCCAGTAGGGGTTAGGCCCCCAATAGCCGGGATGGCGACGCGTCGGCCCGTACCAAATCCACGGATCGATCGGCTGCGGCGGCGTCATCACCTGCTGAGTCAAATGCCAGCGCTGATAACCGCGCACATCAATCACCACAAAGTTGTAACTGGCTTTGCCAATTTCCCCTTTCTCGGTGCCTTTGATGTTGCCCAGCACCGTGACGTACTGATTATTGACGTCGATCGGATCAACAAAACCATGAATGTCCGCATAAATGCGGCCAATTGAGGCAGCACCGAGGCGCGGTCGCGCGCTGTCATCCAGCGGCTGAGTGGCAATTTCCAGCCGGGTCAGGCCGTTGAGGTTAGTTACCTTCACGACTTTGCCGCCGAAGCGCGACTCCTGGCCGACATACAGCTGCGGCGCATTCATCACGCGTAATAAATCCTGCTGTGGAAGCTGAGAACTCCCTTTAATGGCATCCGGCACTGACACGCAGCCGCTGAGCAACAGCGCACAGGCTAACAGAGCGCCAGACATCCCTTTACGACTAATTGGCATAGCACTTCTCCTGTTATTTCTCCGTTAGACTGAAGGCGCAAAAATAAGTTGCGTGGGCGCCTAGCGTCCCGGCAATTTTTTCCATGCCACTTCATTGCGCAGATAAACCGGCTCAGCATTTTCCACTGCCACGCTGTCGCCGCGCTGCCAGGCGCTGAGCGCCAGCGGCAGCATATCTTCTGCGGCAGGCAGCGTGACCGTGGTGGTCAGCAGTTGTGCCCCGGTCGCGCCAGCCAGCAGCTGCGGATAAGCCTGCCAGCCGGTGCCGACGGTGGCCCACTCGCCGCTCAGCTGCGCGATGCGCGCCTGTGCCGCTTCCGGCTTGAGTACGGCTTCGCTCTCAGCGCCCTGCCACTCGCCCTGCTCATCACGCTGATACTCTGCCCAGTAGACTTCACCCATGCGCGCATCAATCGCCGCCAGCACGCGCGTTGCCCCGGTCAAACGCCAGGCGCCCTGCGCCATGGTTGCCAGCGAGGATACGCCAATCATCGGCAGATTTGCGCCCAGCGCCAGGCCCTGCGCGATGCCAATGCCGATGCGCACGCCGGTAAAACTGCCGGGCCCGCGGCCAAACGCCAGCGCGTCCAGCGCGCTCAGCGCCAGCGACTGCGCCTGCAGCAATTCCTGCACCAGCGGCAGAATACGTTGAGTATGATCGCGGGGCGCGATTTCGAAGCGGGCATCGATCTGCTGCTGATTCAGCAGCGCGGCAGAGCAGGCTTCTGTCGCGGTGTCCAGGGCTAAAATTCGGGCGGACATAACAACCTCAGAGAATCAAAATGGCGCGCATCTTACCACAGCCGGGCACAAATTAGTGCTGCTCTGGCGGACGCACAAAGTCAATCGCACGCTGTAAATCGCGGGTGCGCGGTGTCGGCGGCAGGCTATTAAGGAACAGACCGCCATACGGACGCGACACCAGCCGCTGGTCACAAATCACCAGCACGCCGCGATCGTCGGTATCGCGAATCAGACGGCCCACGCCCTGCTTGAGGGTGATCACCGCGTCCGGCAGCTGCACATCGTTGAATGGATCGCCGCCGCGCAGACGGCAATCCTCCATGCGCGCCTTCAGCAGCGGATCTTCCGGCGAGGTAAACGGCAGCTTGTCGATGATCACCAGCGACAGCGCATCACCGCGCACGTCAACGCCTTCCCAGAAGCTGCTGGTGGCCACCAGCAGTGCGTTGCCAGCATCAAGAAACTGTTTGAGCAGCTGCCCTTTGCTGGTTTCGCCCTGCAACAGCACTGGTAAGGTCATGGAGGCGCGGAATTCCGCCGCCAGCTCGCGCATCATTTTGTGCGAGGTGCACAGGAAGAAACAGCGCCCTTTGTTGGCTTCAATCAGCGGTTTCATCATGCGTGCCAGCTGACGCGCACCGCCAGGATAGTTGGGTTCCGGCATGTTGCGCGGCACGCACAGCAAGGCCTGCTGCGCATAATCAAACGGACTTTCGAGGATCAGGGTGCGGGCATTATCCACGCCGAGCCGGCTGGCGAAGTGGCTCATCTGTTCGTTGACCGCCAGCGTCGCCGAGGTAAATACCCACGCCGCTTTGCGTCCGTCCATCACTTCGCGGAAGCGCTCCGCAACCGACAGCGGCGTCAGCGCCAGCGTAAAGTGCCGGCTGCTGCATTCGTACCAGTAGCTGAAGCCCGGTTCATCAATCGCACGTAAACGCTTGAGCCGGGTGCGATACAGCGCGGCACGCTCGAAGGCGGCGTCCAGCAGCGCGGAACGGCCCAGCGACAGCTTAATCACGTCGTAACACAGCTCGAGCGCATCATCCAGCAGCGTAAACATGCGCATGATGTTGTTGTCGCTCAGCAGGTCACGCAGATTACCGCGAAAACCGGGCTCGCCCAGCGTCAGGCGGAAATCCTGTGCGCACTGCGCCAGCCGGTCGGCGGATTTCTGCAGCTGCTGCACATCGCGCACCTCGGTGCGGTAGGCAAGGATAATGTCTTTGGCGAGATCCTGCAGTTGCCGGCTCGACAGCTGCTGACCAAAATACTGGCTGGCAATATCCGGCAGCTGGTGCGCTTCATCGAAGATCATCACGTCGGCTTCCGGGATCAGCTCGCCAAATCCCCCCTCTTTGACCACCAGGTCAGCGAGAAACAGGTGATGGTTCACCACCACCACATCCGCATCCATCGCTTTTTTGCGCGCCTTCACCACGAAGCAATCTTTATACAGCGGGCAATCGCTGCCAAGGCAATTATCGTTGGTGCTGGTAACGTAAGGCCAGATCGGGCTGTCTTCCGCGACGCCGGCGCAGCTGCTGACGTCGCCATCAACGGTCTCCGAAGACCAGCTGCGCACGTTAATCAGATCGCCGAGCGCCTGCACGCTGAGATCGCCGCCGGTCTGATTTTGCTGCTCCAGCCGTTCCAGGCACAGATAGTTGGATCGCCCTTTCAGCAGCGCAGTTTTGCCGCTGAACGCCAGGGCGCGGGCAATGGTCGGCAGATCGCGGTTGTAGAGCTGATCCTGCAACGCTTTGGAACCGGTCGACACGATGACTTTTTTCTTCGCCCGCAACGCCGGTGCCAGATAAGCATAAGTTTTACCGGTGCCGGTGCCGGCCTCGACCACCAGCTCGCCCGCCTGCTGCACCGCTTCGCTCACTGCCTGCGCCATTTCGCGCTGTGCCGCGCGCGGCTTAAAGCCGGGAATCGCCTGCGCTAACGCGCCATCCGCTGCAAAATCGTCTGCCACACATCCTCACCGATTGCTCTTAAAACACCTGTAATTATGTCAGGATTCACCGCAGGCGACCACAACAGATGACAGCCGGCCATGGGATATGGCAGGCTAACGCAGCAAAAATAAAGGAGAACAGCATGACCATTACGCGTATTGATGCCGAGCACCGCATGTCCGAAGCGGTTGTACATGACCAGACCGTGTATTACACCAGCGTGCCGGAGAATCTGGATGACGATGCGGAAGCGCAGACCGCCAACGCGCTGGCGGTGATTGACCGCATCCTGACGCGCGTGGGTTCGGATAAAAGCAAAATTCTCGACGCTACCATTTTCCTGGTAGACAAAGAGGACTTTGCCGCGATGAACCGCGCCTGGGATGCGTGGGTCTCGCCGGGTAATGCGCCGGTACGCTGCACGGTGCAGGCCGGCCTGATGAATCCGCGCTATAAAGTGGAAATCAAAATCATCGCCGCGCTATAACGCTCGCCGGGCGCTATTCGTCGTCTTCGTCCTCTTCGAAGCGCGCCCGAATCGCTTCGCCCTGATGGTTCTGGCGAATTTCCTGCGCCACCTGCGCAATCGCCTGCCCGCTGGACATGCCGCCGGCCATCAGTTCCTGAATACGTTCCACTGCCTGCTGCTGCTGTTCGTGCGATAAAGCCGGAAGACCTGAAAACATGATGCACTCCTGTAATGGGGGGACGCATTATTCCACGCTGAACAAACAGGTGCCAGCAGCAAAAAAATATGCCAGGCTACGCGCCTGCCTGCTGAACTGATTTAGCCAAACGAACGTGAAAACCCTCTCGCTACAGTATACGCCCGATACACTTTTACACCGTTTTTCCACGCTGGCGCACCGCCCGTGGGCGATGCTGCTGACCTCTGGTCACGCCGAGCACGCGGATAACCGTTTCGATATTCTCACCGCCGACCCGCGGGTGACCCTGACGACGCGCGGTGACAGCACCGCCATCGACGACGGCACCGGCATCAGCCACTCTAACGCGGATCCGCTGCAGTTGGTGCAGCAGCAGCTGGACGCGCTGGGCACCCGGCCGGCGTTTGATGCAAATCTGCCGTTTCAGGGCGGCGCGCTGGGTCTGTTTGGTTATGACCTCGGTCGCCGTTTCGAAACGCTGCCGCAGCGGGCGCAGCAGGATTTACACACGCCGGATATGGCGGTCGGCATTTATGACTGGGCGCTGATTGCCGATCATCATCGCCAGACGCTGACGCTGATTGCCCTGCACGACGCGGAGCAGCGCTGGCAGTGGCTACAGGCGCTGGCGGTGCCGCAGCCCAAACCTTTTGCCCTGACCAGCGACTGGCAGGCCAATATGAGCTATGCGCAGTACGCCGCGCGTTTCCAGGCAGTGCAGGCCTACATTCAGGCGGGCGACTGCTACCAGGTTAATCTGGCGCAGCGTTTTCAGGCCAGCTATCGCGGCGATGAGTGGCAGGCGTTTTTACGTCTCAACCGCGCCAACCGCGCGCCGTTCAGCGCCTTCCTTCGTCTGCCGCACAGTGCCGTGCTGAGCCTGTCACCGGAGCGTTTTCTCTCGCTGCAGCAGCAGCAGATTGAAACCCGCCCGATTAAAGGCACGCTGCCGCGTCTGGCCGATCCGCAGGCCGATCGGTTGCAGGCGGAGAAACTGGCCAGCGCCGAAAAAGATCGGGCGGAAAACCTGATGATTGTGGACCTGCTGCGTAATGATATTGGCCGCGTCGCCGAGCCGGGCAGCGTCAGCGTGCCGGAGCTGTTTGTGGTGGAGCCGTTCCCGGCGGTGCATCACCTGGTGAGCACGGTGCGGGCCAGGCTGCCAGACGCGCTCTCCGCTACCGATTTGTTGCGCGCCTGTTTCCCCGGCGGCTCCATTACCGGCGCGCCCAAGATCCGTGCCATGGAGATTATCGAAGAACTCGAACCGCAGCGGCGCAATGCGTGGTGCGGCAGTATCGGCTACATCAGCCTGTGCGGGCGTATGGACAGCAGCATTACCATCCGCACGCTGATTGCCGAAAATCAGCAGTTGTACTGCGCGGCGGGTGGCGGTCTGGTGGCTGACAGCGAGGCTGAGGCGGAATATCAGGAGACGCTGCACAAGCTCAACCGTATTCTGCCCTGTCTGCGTGATGAGGCGTGATATGGAGCTGACGCTGGCGCAGTTTCTCAGTCGCTTTGTGCTGCAGCCGCCGCTGGCGAGCGCGCACAGCGTGATCAGCGGACGCCGTGCCGCGGTGCTGGTACCGGTGATTGATGGCGACCAGCCCGAACTGCTGCTGACCCGCCGCTCCGCGCTGCTGCGCAAACATGCCGGGCAGGTGGCGTTCCCCGGCGGCATGATGGATGCCACTGACGATTCGCTGATCGCCACCGCGCTGCGTGAAGCGCAGGAAGAAGTGGGCATCGCACCGCAGCAGGTGCGGGTGGTCGGCGTGCTACCGCCGGTCACCAGCAGTACCGGTTTCGCCGTCACGCCCGTGGTCGGTATCATCCCGCCGCACCTGCCGCTGCAGCTCAACCCGGATGAAGTTGAAAGCGCCTTTTCCATGCCGCTCGCAGAGGCGCTGCGGCTGGGGCGCTACAGCGGACTGACGCTGCGCCGCGGTCATCGCCAGCACCAGGTGTGGCTGTCATGGTATGAAGATTATTTTATCTGGGGCATGACCGCCGGTATCCTGCGCGCGCTCGGCCAGCAGATCGCCCTGCCCTGATCCCCCGTCCCGTTTCACCCTGCCCGAAAAATTGATCCCGTTCACATCCGGGGATACGGATAACTATTTCTGTGGTTTATAATTAGTTTATTTCATGCGAAAAGCTGCTCGCTGCCGCCCGCTGGCGATTACTATTAGCCGCATTAACGGCCTGCGCCGTAGAAAAGAAGATTTGTGAGGAGCGTCACCGGTGATAAGTGTTTTTGACATGTTCAAAGTGGGTATTGGCCCGTCCAGTTCGCATACCGTTGGCCCGATGAAAGCGGGCAAACAGTTTGTTGACCTGCTGATCGAACAGGGCAAGCTGCAGGACGTGACGCGCGTGGCGGTGGATGTCTACGGCTCACTGTCGCTCACCGGGAAAGGACACCACACCGACATTGCCATCATCATGGGTCTGGCCGGCTTTGAGCCTGCCAGCGTCGACATCGACAGCATTCCGGCGTTTATCAAAGATGTCGAAACGCGTGAGCGCCTGCTGCTGGCACAGGGCGCGCGCGAGGTCGACTTCCCGCGTGACGGCGGCATGGTATTCCGCAGCGAAAACCTGTCGCTGCATGAAAACGGCATGACCCTGTACGCTTTTGCCGGCGATCGGCTACTTGAGCGCAAAACCTATTACTCAATTGGCGGCGGCTTTATTGTCGACGAAGCGCATTTTGGTCAGTCAGTGCTGGATGAGGTCGCCGTGCCCTACCCGTTCCATTCAGCCAAAGAGTTGCTCAGTCATTGCCGCGATACCGGCATGTCGCTTTCCGGGCTGGTGATGAAAAACGAACTGGCGCTGCACAGCCGTGACGAGATTTACGCCTATTTTGGTAACATCTGGCAAACCATGCAGGCGTGTATCGACCGTGGCCTGAATACCGAAGGCGTTTTGCCGGGCCCGCTGCGCGTGCCGCGTCGGGCGGCGTCGCTGCGACGTCTGCTGGTCTCCTCAACCAAACATTCTAACGATCCGATGAACGTCATCGACTGGGTCAATATGTTTGCGCTGGCGGTGAATGAAGAGAATGCGGCCGGTGGTCGTGTGGTCACTGCACCGACCAACGGTGCCTGCGGTATCGTGCCGGCGGTGCTGGCGTATTACGATCACTTCATCGAAACGGTCACGCCGGATATCTTTATCCGCTACTTCCTCGCCTCGGGCGCGATTGGCGTGTTGTATAAAATGAACGCCTCGATTTCCGGTGCCGAAGTCGGCTGCCAGGGTGAAGTGGGCGTGGCCTGCTCAATGGCCGCCGCCGGCCTTGCGGAACTGCTGGGAGCCAGCCCGGAGCAGGTGTGCGTTGCCGCTGAAATCGGCATGGAACACAACCTTGGACTGACCTGCGATCCGGTCGCCGGTCAGGTACAGGTGCCGTGCATTGAGCGTAACGCCATTGCTTCGGTGAAAGCGATCAACGCCGCGCGAATGGCGCTGCGCCGCACCAGCGAGCCGCGTGTATCGCTGGATAAGGTGATCGAGACGATGTACGAGACCGGCAAAGACATGAATGCTAAATATCGTGAGACCTCGCGCGGCGGTCTGGCGATCAAGGTGCAGTGCGACTGACCGGCAACGTCGCGTTTCGCTGCTGACAATTGCAGCGATCGGCCATTATTTCTGCAATGGCCTCTACCTCCGCGTTATCAAACCAGATACATTATTTTTGCGCGCGACCTCTACCGGTCGCGCGATTTTTTAGTGCCGCTTTTTTTCTCCAGCCGCGCTAAATTTGGCCGCCGCCATGCCGATAACCTTCACGTTAATTTGGCCTCATTCTTTGTCTTAGCAAGGTGGTTACTGATGCTCCTTCCCCAGCAATTTGTGGGTCAATTTCGCCGTAAGCGCCTGCTTATTGCGTTGGTGATCGCGTCGCTGGTTCTCATTCTTACGCTGACTTTTCGCTACATCGAAGAGAAGTCACGCATTGAGCAGCAGTCCCTTAACTTTGCCACTCGCGCGATTGAGCGCTTTGACCGCATGTTTTCGCCGCTGGACGTCTCCGCCAACAACACGCTGGGGCTGGTGGGCGTACCCTGCACGCAGGTGCGCTATCCGCTGATTGAGAAGATCGCCGCGCTGCAAACCGTGCGTACCGTGCTGCTGGTGCAGGACGATACCATCTACTGTTCGAGTATTTATGGCCCGCGCCACATCTCGTTCAGCCAGACTTATCCCGAGCTGGCGATCAACAACCAGCGCATGATGCTGTCCACCGACGACTACCTGCTAAAAGGTTCGCCGGTGCTGCTGCTGTGGACGCCAAAGTCGCTGGATAACCAGGACGGCCTGCTGCAGATCATCAACATTGAACTGATGACCAATTATCTGCTGGAGCCGCAGCTGCCGTGGGTGGAGCGCGCGATCTTTAACGTAGGCGGACAGAGCCTCGAATACGGTAATCCGCTTATCGAGCATACCGTGCCGTCCGATGACGAAGTGGCGTACGATCAGGCCTCGCTGCGTTATCCCTACAGCATTACGCTGTACGGCCCCTCTCCGGCGCGACTGGCGCTCAACACTCTGCCGTCTCAGCTGCCGCTGGCGGTACTGCTGAGCCTGCTGCTGGGCTATATCGTCTGGCTGGCCACCGCCAATCGCATGAGCCTGAGCTGGCAAATCAGCTATGGCATTACCGCCAACGAATTTATGGTCTACTGCCAGCCGCTGATTAATGCCCGCAGCGGCGACTGCGATGGTATCGAACTGCTGCTGCGCTGGCACAATCCGCGTCAGGGCTGGATTGCCCCGGACGTATTTATTCCGCTGGCCGAACGCCAGAACCTGATTGCACCGCTGACGCGCTTTGTGATTGCCAGAGTCGTCGCGGAGTTGCCTAATCTGCCACAGTGCCCGGCATTTCATATCGCGATTAACGTCGCGGCCAGCCACTTCCGCGATCGCCTGATTGTTGAGGATTTACAGCGCTACTGGTGGCCCGCCAATCCCCTGCCGAAACTGGTGGTGGAGCTGACCGAGCGCGATGCGCTGCCAGTTATCGACCAGACGGTCGTGGCGCAGCTGCATGAAATTGGCGTGCGGCTGGCGATTGACGATTTCGGCACCGGCCACAGTTCGCTGGCCTATCTGAAGGACCTGAAGCCGGACGTACTGAAAATCGATAAAATTTTTACCGCCGCGATTGGTACTGACGCGATCAACGCCACGGTGACCGATATGGTGATTTCACTGGCGCAGCGGCTGAATATCGCGCTGGTCGCGGAGGGCGTGGAAACCGCCGAGCAGGCGCATTATCTGCGCGAGCGCGGCGTGGATCATCTGCAGGGTTACTACTATGCGCGCCCGATGCCGATTGAGGACTTCCCGCAATGGCTGGCGCAGCATCAGGCGCAGCTGGGCGCCTGATGCCGGACGACATCAGGCGTCGCCCTCTTCCTCGTCATGGTGCGGCTTGTCTTTAGTGACGCGCACCAGATCGATACGGTAATCCGTGGCTTCGATAATCTGGAAGTGCAGCGGTGGCAAATCGATAATCTCGCCCGGCAGCGGCAGCTGCCCCTTCTGCTCAATCAACAGGCCGGCCAGCGACGCGTGATCTTCATCCGGATCGACCAGCTCATGGTGGTCGAGCAGCTGCTGCAGCGAGTGCAGATCGGTACCGCCCTTCACCAGCCAGCCGTCGCCATCCGCCACCACATCCGGCGTTTCGTCTTCGTCCGGGAACTCACCGGCAATCGCTTCCAGCACGTCCAGCGGCGTAATCAGGCCCTGCACCACACCAAATTCGTTGGTAACGATGACGAAGCTCCCTTTAGCGCGACGCAATACGCCCAGCAGGTTGATCGGATCCAGTGTTTCCGGCACCACAATCGGCGGCGTGTTGGCCGCGAAGGTCGCGACATCCATACCGTGCTCCAGCGCCACCAGCAGCTCTTTCGCGCGCACCACACCGATGATCTCATCCAGCTCGCCACGACACACCGGGAACAGACTGTGTGGCGTATCCAGCAGTTGAATGCGGATCTCATCCAGCGGACGCGAGACGTCAACCCACGAGATATCGCCGCGCGGCGTCATGATGCTGCGAATCGAACGCTGTGACAGCGTCAGCACGCCGTTAATCATGTAACGCTCTTCGTCTTTAAACGCTTCCTGCGGCATCGCTTCCGTCAGTGACGCTTCTTCGGTATGCGCCGGCTGGTTACGCTGGCGCCCGCCCATCAGACGCAGAATCGCTTCGGCGGTACGTTCACGCATCGGACGGTGCGCCTGATGACGGATAAAGTTCCGGCGCGCAATCTGGTTAAACAGCTCGATCAGAATCGAGAAGCCAATTGCCGCGTACAGATAACCTTTCGGAATATGGAAACCAAAGCCTTCCGCCACCAGCGACAGACCGATCATCAGCAGGAAGCTCAGACACAGCACCACCACCGTTGGGTGCGCGTTGACGAAGCGGGTCAGCGGTTTTGAGGCCAGCAGCATCACGCCCATGGCAATCACCACTGCCGTCATCATCACCGGCAGATGGTTCACCATACCGACGGCGGTAATCACCGCATCCAGGGAGAACACCGCGTCCAGCACCACAATCTGCGTCACGACCGCCCAGAAGCTGGCATAGGCTTTGTTGCCCTGATGCTCCATGCCGCGGTTTTCCAGCCGCTCGTGCAGTTCCATGGTGGCCTTAAACAACAGGAACAAACCACCAATCAACAGAATTAAATCTCGTCCGGAAAAGCTGAAATCGCCTACGCTGAATAGGGGTCGCGTCAGCGTCACCATCCAGGAGATCAGTGACAGCAGGCCGAGGCGCATCACCAGCGCCAGCGACAGACCAATCAGGCGCGCTTTATCACGCTGTTTCGGTGGCAGCTTGTCGGCAAGAATGGCGATAAACACCAGGTTGTCGATGCCGAGCACAATCTCCAGCACGATCAGCGTCAGTAAACCCGCCCAGATTGAGGGGTCGAAGAGAAATTCCATCAATGACTCCTTGCTAAACGTAAGGGCGAACGCGACTGAGCCTGCGCCGGAAGGCGAGACGAGAGAGCGTTAACGGATGAGGCAACACCGGCAGGTGTCAGGGTGCGCGCTGAGCAGCGCGGGGAACAAGTGAAGCGACGTCGGTGACGGTCCATATAGGTGAGCTAAAGCCCGGTACTCCTGAGTAATAAACAGAAAGCTAATGTATCAGTTACATCAACAACGTCAAAAAATTTTCTTACATTTACAAATAACTGCGCCAGCGCAAGAAACTGCCATAAAAATGCCCGTTGCCGCCGGTACGCTCTGAATAGCAGAGCAACGTCACAAATTTTATTTTTTCGCTCACTAAAATAAATCGCGACCTTACTGATGTATCGCGGAATGTTTTGGGCCTTTTCCTGATGACTTTCTTCAATTTAGTCCCGGGCGATCCACAGAAAATAACAACGGTAATTCTCAATGATTCCCGGCCATGGTCGGGAACTCTCATGCGAACGGAGGTAGCAAGTGACCATTGCGCTTGTAATTGGTACACATGGCTGGGCGGCAGAACAGCTGCTGAAAACAGCAGAAATGCTGTTGGGCGAGCAGGAAAATGTCGGATGGATTGATTTCGTTCCCGGCGAAAATGCAGAAACGCTAATCGAAAAATATCAGGCGCAGCTCGCCCGACTCGACACGTCGAAAGGCGTGCTGTTTCTGGTGGACACCTGGGGCGGCAGCCCGTTTAACGCCGCCAGCCGCATCGTGGTGGATAAACCGGGCTATGACGTTATTGCCGGGGTCAACATTCCCATGCTGGTGGAAACCCTGATGGGGCGCGATGACGACCCATCGCTGGAAGAGCTGATCCATATCGCCGTCGAGGCCGGCCGCGAGGGGGTGAAAGCGCTCAAAACCGAATCCGCCGCGCCGGCAGCGGCAGCGCCCGCCCCGAAAGCCCCTGCCCAGCCGCAGAAACCGCTGGCGCCGGGCGAGCACATGAAAATTGGCCTGGCCCGTATCGATGACCGTCTGATCCACGGCCAGGTGGCCACGCGCTGGACCAAAGAGACCAACGTGACGCGCATCATCGTCGTCAGTGATGAAGTGGCCAACGATCACGTACGCAAAACCCTGCTGACTCAGGTGGCGCCGCCGGGCGTAACCGCCCACGTGGTGGATATCGCCAAGATGATCCGCGTGTGGAACAACCCGAAGTACGGTTCCGATCGCGTGATGCTGCTGTTTACCAATCCGACCGATGTTGAGCGCGTGGTGGAGCAAGGCGTGGATATCAAGTCGGTGAATATCGGCGGCATGGCCTTCCGTCAGGGGAAAACGCAGGTTAATAACGCGGTGTCGGTGGATGAGAAGGACATCGCTGCCTTCCGCAAGCTGAATGAGCGCGGTATCGAACTGGAAGTGCGTAAAGTCTCCAACGACCCGAAACTGAAAATGATGGACCTGATTGCGAAGGTCAATGCCTGATTCGCCTGTGCCTGCGCGCGTGGGCAAAAAGTTCTGATCTTGCTGAGGAAAAATGCAATGGAAATAACCTCGCTACAAATAGTGTTGATATTTATTGTGGCCTGTATTGCCGGGATGGGATCGATTCTCGATGAGTTCCAGTTCCACCGGCCGCTGGTGGCCTGTACCCTGATTGGTGCAGTACTGGGTGATATGAAAACCGGCATCATCATCGGCGGTACGCTGGAGATGATCGCGCTGGGCTGGATGAACATCGGTGCGGCAGTGGCACCGGATGCGGCGCTGGCTTCCATCATCTCTACCATTCTGGTCATTGCCGGCGGTCAAAGCGTCGGTGCCGGTATTGCGCTGGCCATCCCGCTGGCCGCAGCCGGTCAGGTGCTGACCATCATCGTGCGAACCATCACTGTCGCCTTCCAGCACGCTGCGGATAAAGCTGCGGAGAAAGGCAACCTGACGGCGATTTCGTGGATCCACGTCTCTGCCCTGCTGCTGCAGGCGATGCGTATTGCTATCCCGGCGCTGATTGTGGCGGTCTCGGTCGGTACCAGCGCAGTGCACAGCCTGCTGAGTTCAATTCCGGAAGTGGTCACCAATGGTCTGAACATCGCCGGCGGCATGATCGTGGTGGTCGGTTACGCGATGGTCATCAACATGATGCGTGCCGGTTATCTGATGCCGTTCTTCTATCTTGGCTTTGTCACCGCCGCGTTCACCAACTTTAACCTGGTGGCGCTGGGCGTGATTGGCGTGGTAATGGCGGTGCTGTACATCCAGCTGGCGCCAAAATACAACCGCGTCGCAGGCGCTGCCTCGGCGGGCCCGGCTAACAACGACCTCGACAACGAACTCGACTAGGAACAGGTGACATCATGGTAGATACAACCAATACTCCAAAGAAACTCACCCCCGGTGACGTGCGCGGTGTGTTCCTGCGCTCTAACCTGTTTCAGGGTTCGTGGAACTTTGAACGCATGCAGGCGCTGGGCTTCTGCTTCTCAATGGTGCCGGTGATCCGTCGCCTGTATCCGGAAAACAACGACGAGCGCAAGCAGGCGATTAAGCGTCACCTTGAGTTCTTCAACACCCATCCTTACGTGGCCGCGCCAGTGCTCGGCGTGACCATGGCAATGGAAGAGCAGCGCGCCAACGGGGCAGCGATCGATGACGGTGCCATTAACGGCATCAAAGTGGGCCTGATGGGGCCGCTGGCTGGCGTGGGCGACCCGATTTTCTGGGGGACCGTGCGTCCGGTGTTCGCCGCACTGGGTGCCGGTATCGCGATGAGCGGCAGCCTGCTTGGTCCGCTGCTGTTCTTCTTCCTGTTTAACATTGCGCGTATGCTGACCCGCTATTACGGCGTGGCTTATGGCTATCGCAAAGGGGTGGATATCGTCAGCGATATGGGCGGCGGCTTCCTGCAAAAACTTACCGAGGGGGCATCGATACTCGGCCTGTTTGTCATGGGGGCGCTGGTCAACAAATGGACGCACGTCAACGTGCCGCTGGTGGTATCCCGCATCACCGACCAGACCGGCAAAACCACGGTCACCACCGTGCAGTCGATTCTCGACCAGCTGATGCCCGGCCTGATTCCACTGCTGCTGACCTTTGGCTGTATGTGGCTGCTGCGCCGTAAAGTTAACGCGCTGTGGATCATCGTTGGCTTCTTTGCCATCGGTATCTTTGGTTACTGGATCGGCCTGCTCGGTCTGTAATCTCACCGCCGGGAGTCAGACTCCCGGCGTTTTTTGAACGGCGTGACCTGAGCGCCAACGCTGAGGTCACTTCGGTTGAGGAAGAAGCCTGTATGTCACTGACTGACGCCCTGATTGCCCTGCTGATCGCCGCTCTCGCCCTGTTTGCGATTTACGACGATGTCATCCTGTCCCGCCGCAATGGACCGACCCGACTGCGCGTCACCCTGCGCCGCCGCCATAAAATCGACAGCGGCATCTTTATCGTGCTGCTACTGATTCTGCTGTGGAACAACGTCAGCCATCATGGCCCGCAGCTCACCACTACCCTGCTGATGGTGCTGTGCTTTATGGCTATCTGGCTGTTCTGGATCCGCAGCCCGCGGCTGCTGATGAAAAATGACGGCCTGTTTTTTGCCAGCGTGTGGATCGATTACCGGCGTATTCAGAGTATGAACCTGTCAGAGGATGGCATTCTGGTGATGCAGCTGGAGCAGCGTCGCCTGCTGATTGCGGTGAAACAGCTCGACGACCTGGAGAAAATCTATCATACGCTGGTGGAGGCGCGTTAAACGCGCTGCCACAGCGTCAGGGTGAAATCCGCGTCACAGCTGAAGGTGGCGCTGGAGGCCAGCTGCTGCCACACCGCTTCACGCGCACGCCAGGCAAAGGGGGTCATCTGCAGCAGGCTCACCGCTTCCGCCCCGTTCAGTGTCATCGAGTAGTGAAGGTTTTGCTGATCGATCTGTTCAAATCCCGCATAGTTTTTCTCTTCCGCCGTATGCAACTGCACTTCGCGATAGATCAACGCCTTAAACTGCTGCAGATGGTGCGGCCCCGGCGTCACCGTCAGCAAATAGCCGCCAGGCCTGATGACGCGGCTCAGCTCCTGCTCGTTACAGGGCGCGTAAATGCGCACGATGGCGTCCAGTGAACCATCGGCAAACGGCAGGCGCTGGCTGGAGGCGACACAAAAGTTAACCGCGCGATAGCGCTTTGCCGCCATGCGCACCGCGGCTTTGGCCACATCCAGACCGTACAGCTGGCTGTCGGGCAACGCGGCAGCCAGGGCGGCGGTGTAATAGCCTTCGCCACAGCCGATATCCAGCAGCTGCGCGGGCCGGTTCGTGAGCGGCTGAGCCAGACGTTGCGCCACCCGATCGCGCAGCGGCTGATAGTGTCCGGCATCCAGAAAGGCCCGACGCGCCTGAAGCATCTCTGCGCTGTCGCCCGGTTCCCGTGAACCTTTGTGCTGCACCGGCAGCAGGTTGACGTACCCCTCTTTTGCCCGATCGAACTGATGACCGGACGCACAGCGATAACTGCTGGCGTGCAGGTGCAAAGCGAGGTGGCAAAGTGGGCAAATCAACGACATAGATAACTCCGGGTTAGCGATTCGCGGCGCAGTTTACCCTGATCATCCGGTAACAGAAAGGATAAAGAAAAGCCCCGCTCATTGAGCAGGGCTTTTAAGATTCGATTCAGCGGTGCATGACACCGAGCCTGAGTGCGAAATCAGATAGCAGTAACGTTAACTGCTGCCGGGCCTTTCTGGCCGTCCTGAATTTCAAACTCAACTTGTTGACCTTCGGCCAGGGTTTTAAAACCGTTGCCCTGGATAGCAGAGAAGTGAACGAACACGTCTTTGCTGCCGTCAGCAGGAGTAATAAAACCAAAACCTTTAGACTCGTTGAACCACTTAACCTGACCTTTAATCTTTGCCATTTTTGCAAATTCCTTAGAGTGTTTATATTGCCCGCAGGCAGTCTTACAGAGAAACCAGAGACATTACTGAATGAGGCACTAATTTAAGGTTCGGCAAGGAAGCGGTATTCAACGTCAACGTCTTTACTCGTAACTTCTTTACTGAAGATGCCATACATAAACAGAACTGTACCTCGTTTGACCCACGATTCGTTATCACATATCCGCTAATTAATGGCAAGCCATTTTTAAACAGTGATCGACATGCCGCACATAATTGCCTGAAACCGGCAGCGAAAGGTGGATAACGTTATTGACAGCAACGCCTCAGCGTGTGCAAAAAAAGTCTATGCGTCAGTATAGTTAGCGCCAGACTCGCGTTTCGTCAAGCGCAGCGGTAAACGCTGCCTTTTCACATTTAAACCAAATAAGTTTAGGCAAAAAATATTGCATTAATATGGCACAGATAAGCTATTTCACTGGCCGTTGTGCAATGAGCAACATAAACTGCGCAGCGCTCAAATCTTGTACAATAAATTGCTGGCAGTACAAGTTAAAAATAGTTTTGCACCAAAATCAGGAAAATATAATCGCCGTTGCCCCAAATATAGGCAGACTGCACGCTGGCATTTATCTCATTTTTTTCTAAACACCCAACAATTAAATGTTAAAAAGCGCGGAAGCCGCTGGCATTTAACAAAAAGGGCTTAGGATAAATCTTAATCGTAATTCATCAGGCTGCGGCTCTCGCCAATTCGCCATGGGGCAAAAGGCGCATCGACCTCGCCCGCCTGCAGCAATGCTTGCGCCAGCACCATCGGCGGATCGTCAAGCGATTCGTCCGCCAGCTCAAATACGCCCCAGTGAATGGGAATCGCCAGCGGTCGCCCTATCTGCTGCCAGAGCTGTACCGCCTGATCCGGGTCCATGTGCTGGCCGCGCATGAACCATTTTGGTGCATAGGCACCTATCGGTAACGCAGCCAGATTAAACGGCCCCAGACGCTGCGCGATGGCAGAGAGATTATCGCTGTAGCCGCTATCGCCGGAGAACCAGAAATTGAGCTGCGCATTACGCACTACCCAGCCGCACCACAGCGACCGGTTGCGATCCCAGTAGGTGCGCATGCTCCAGTGGCGCGCGGGAACGGCTGTGAAGCTGATGTCGTCCAGTTGCACCTGCTGCCACCAGTCCAGTTCGGTGACGGTGCGCACGCCACGGCGGCGACACCAGTCGGCCATCCCCAGCGGTACCAGAAAGTGCGCGGCAGGAAAGCGGCGGGCGATGCGTTTCACCGTAGGCCGATCAAGGTGGTCGTAATGGTTATGCGAGATCAGCACATAATCAAGATGCGGCAGCTGCGCCACGCTGAGCGGCGCCGGGGTTTTACGCTGCGGCCCGGCAAACGGCAACGGCGAGGCGCGTGCCGACAGCGCCGGGTCGATCAAAATATAACGCTGATTGAGACGCAGCAGGAGCGCGGCATGGCCCAGCCACCAGACACAGTCATCTTCACCGCTCAGGTCGGCCTGCTGGCACCAGCTGGCGGTAAAGGCCGCATAGCCGGACTGCGGTGGCAGCGGCAGATTCTGCTGCTTACGCTCGCGCCGCCAGCGCTGTAGATCGCCAGGCTGACGCAACTCCTCTTCCGGGTTACGAAAGCCGTGCGGCGTATGATGGGCCAGCGAAGCGTCATACCAGGGATTTTGCCAGGCCATGGCCTCTCCGTTGTGGGCTTAACGTTCCGGGATCAGGCGAATAAAGTCGCGCTTGTCCCCGGTATCCTGCTCATCCTGCGCTTTTTCGGCCACCGGCTGCGCCTCAGCGATACGGCGCAGCAGCGCGTTCTGTTTCTTTTGCTCTTCCAGCAGCGCTTCCAGCAGCTGAAGCTGTTCACTGGCGCGCACGCTGGCCCGGTTAACAAAAAACCAGGCAATAAAGGCCACAACCACAATGATGGCCAGCACGCCATAGTTAAACAGCGGACCGGTACTGGCGGCTAATTCGTTCATAACTGCATCAATCCTCAAACATCATTCAGGTACATCGCCGCTGATTCTACTCGTTGCGTGCGGAAAAGATACGGTGGCGGAGATAAAGCAGATTATCCCGCCTGCGTGCCGCTTTCAGTTATCTCTGATCGATCCGGCGAGAAAAGCGAGGCATGCTGCTACTATAGAGTTCGCAGCAACGCGGGAACAGCTGCGTTATGTAACACAAGGAGATAAAAATGAAACTACTGATTCGTGCGGTGATGGTGCTGGCTGTCTTGTGGCTGGCGATGCTGTTTACCGGCTACGGCGTGTTAACCGGCAGCAATAAAAACGCAGCCGGGCTGGGCTTACAGTGTAGCTACCTGACCGCGCGCGGCATGATTACCGCACAGTATCTGCACACCGACAGCGGCATTGTTGGCGTTACCGATTGTCCGCTGCTGAAGAAAAGCGGCGAAGTGGTCGACAACTGAGTTAAGCCGCCTGCCGGGCTGCGCGTCAGCCCGGCAGAATTCAGAACGGATAGTCGTAATAACCCATTTGCTCCGACACCTTACACGCGGCACGGTGCAGCATCGCCACATACTCTTTTTTTGCCGGTTCGGAGAAGCGCACCGTCGGGAACGAGAGGCTCATGCCGGCAATCACCACGCCGAAGCGATCAAACACCGGTACCGCCAGACAGCGAATTCCCGCTTCCTGCTCTTCATTATCCTCACCAAAGCCCTGTTGCCTGACCTGCTCCAGCACCGGCAGTAGCGCCTGCGCGCTGACGATAGTGTTAGCGGTGCTGCGACGAAATTCCACTTCACGCAGAATGTCGTTCACCTCCGCGCGCTCACGCCACGCCAGCAGCACTTTGCCGATGGCGGTACTGTGCAGCGGATTACGCCGGCCGATGCGTGAATACATGCGCAGGTTATACAGCGAGTCAATCTTGTGGATATAGACGATGCTGTCTTCTTCCAGCGCGCCGAGATGAATGGTCTCTTTGGTCTGGCGCGACAGTTCGCGCATCTCCACATCGGCGCTGCGAATCAAATCCACGTTCTGCAGCGCGTGCGCGCCAAGTTCAAACAGCTTGAGCGTCAGCGAATATTTTTCGCTCTCGCCCTCCTGCGCCACATAGCCGAGCGATTTCATGGTCTGCAGAAAGCGGTAGACCGTGCTTTTCGACATCATAACCCGCTGCGAAAGCTCGGTAATGCCGTGATCGCGCTCTTCGCCCAGCGCCTGCAGAATGCCAAACACTTTCATCACCGATGATACGGCATCCGGCTGTTTATCGTTATCGCGGCTCGCCATGCGGGACTTCCTTAACGCTTTTGCAAAAAACGCCAGTATAGAGGTTACAGCCGGACGGCGGCAACGACACATCCACTTGTAATTTTTGTCCATTAATGCGGTGATTTCAGGCAGAAAATTGATTAGCATGATGATATTCACTTACTTCACTTCTCCCTGTTTATGTCTCCTACCGTGTCTCAGGATGGATTACCCGTTCCACAGCGCTACGGCGCAATAATTACCATTGCGCTTGGCATCATGATGGCGGTGCTGGACGGCGCGATTGCCAACGTGGCGCTGCCGACCATTGCGCGTGAGCTGAACGCCAGCCCGGCGGAATCGATCTGGATCGTCAACGCCTATCAAATCGCTATCGTGATTTCGCTGCTGTCGCTGTCGTTTCTTGGCGATATGTTCGGCTACCGGCGCGTCTATCAGGTCGGGCTGGTGCTGTTTGTATTCACCTCGCTGTTCTGCGCCCTTTCCTCTTCGCTGAATATGCTCACCGTGGCGCGCGTGCTGCAGGGCTTCGGCGGTGCGGCGCTGATGAGCGTCAACACTGCGCTAATCCGTATTATTTACCCGCAGCGCTTCCTGGGACGCGGCATGGCCATCAACTCGCTGATCGTGGCCGTTTCCAGCGCCGCCGGTCCCACGGTGGCGGCCGCGATTCTCTCCATCGCCAGCTGGAAATGGCTGTTCCTGATCAACGTGCCACTCGGTGTGGTGGCGCTGTGGCTGGCGCTGCGCTTCCTGCCGGATAACACGCAGAAAGCGAAGCAGCAGAAATTTGATGTGCCGAGCGCCATCATGAATGCGCTGTTTTTCGGCCTGCTGATTTCAGCGCTGACCGGCTTCGCGCAGGGAGAAAATGGCTGGCTGATTGCGGGTATGCTGCTGGCGCTGCTGCTGATCGGCGTGGTGTTTGTGCGGCGTCAGCTGGCGATGCCGGTGCCGCTGCTGCCAGTAGATTTGCTGCGCATTCCGGTGTTTTCGTTGTCGATCGGCACCTCGATCTGTTCGTTCTGTGCACAAATGCTGGCGATGGTGTCGCTGCCGTTTTTCCTGCAAAACGTACTGGGCCGGGATGAAGTCGCGACCGGTCTGCTGCTGACGCCGTGGCCGCTGGCTACCATGGTGATGGCACCGATTGCCGGCCGTCTGATCGAGAAGTTTCATGCCGGGCTGCTGGGTGGGCTGGGGCTGGCGCTGTTTGCCGCCGGGCTGTTTCTGCTGGCGCTGCTGCCTGCACAGCCCACGGATGCCGATATTATCTGGCGCATGATGCTGTGCGGTGCCGGCTTCGGGCTGTTCCAGTCACCCAACAATCACACCATCATCTCGTCGGCTCCGCGCCAGCGCAGTGGCGGTGCCAGCGGCATGCTCGGCACCGCGCGACTGGTCGGGCAAAGCACCGGCGCCGCGCTGGTGGCGCTGATGTTTAACCTGTTCAACGACAGCGGCACGGATGCCTCGCTGCTGCTGGCCGGGACCTTTGCCAGCGTGGCGGCGATCGTCAGTATGCTGCGCATGACGCAAAGCCGTCAGCCGGCAGAGTCATAAAAAAAAGGGCGCCCGCAGGCGCCCTGTTCATTTTCTATATGGCTTACTTAAGGTAGGCACCGCTGCGCAGCGCTTCGATACGCTTGTCGAGCGGCGGGTGCGACATAAACAGCTCGCTCAGCGACTTACCTTTACCGTTAATACAGAACGCCATCATGCTGCTGGGTTCCTGCGGTTCGTAGCTGGTTTTCAGGCGCTGCAGCGCGGCAATCATCTTTTCACGCCCCACCAGCTTCGCAGAGCCGGCGTCGGCGTGGAATTCGCGATGGCGCGAGAACCACATGGTGATGATGCTGGCGAGAATACCAAACACCAGTTCCAGCACTGTCGCCACGGCAAAATAGACCAGCGGATTGCCGTTGCTGCTCTCTTCACCGTCGCGGTTGCCGGACAGGAAGCCAGACGCCACCTGCGCAATGATACGCGAAATGAAGATCACGAAGGTGTTCACGATACCCTGAATCAGCGTCATGGTGACCATGTCACCGTTCGCGATGTGGGCGATCTCGTGCGCCAGCACCGCCTCCGCTTCATCGCGGCTCATGTTCTGCAGCAAACCGGTGGAGACCGCTACCAGCGAGGCGTCACGGCGTGCGCCGGTGGCAAAGGCGTTGATATCGGGCGCGTGGTAAATCGCCACCTGCGGCATCGCAATGCCGACCTGCTGAGCCTGGCGGCCGACGGTTTCCATCAGCCAGCGTTCCGTCTCGTTACGGGGTTGTTCAATCACTTCACCGCCGACCGAGCGTAACGCCATCCATTTGGACATCAGCAGTGAAACAAACGCACCGCCAAAGCCAAACAGACCTGCCATAATCATCAGACCCTGAACACTGCTTGACTGGATTCCTGTCAGACTCAGAATCAGTCCGAATACCAACATCACCGCCAGGTTGGTGACCAGGAAAAGCGCAATACGCATCATAAACGTTAATCTTCCTCAGTTGTGCTCGCGCTCATGCGCGGATATACATCCTATGTCCATTGTGGCGCTTTTCAAGCGACCTTAATCTTTAAGTGCCTAAAAAGACATAACTTTACATTTGGTAATGGTAGCGGCTGCAGCCTGCCGGGCGGCGAGTTGCAGGCAAAAAAAAGCACCGCCGCAGCGGTGCTGTGATTTCAGGCCGAAGGGTTACTTCGCTGCCGCCGGCGCTGGCTGGTCTTTTTCCAGCTGGGCCAAATCGTTAGCGATTTTCACCGTTTCATCCAGATATGGATCCGGCTCTTTGTAGTCTTTCGGCAGATCGTCCAGGCTCTTCAGCGGCGCTTTGCCTTCCGCCTGGTAGCGCGCATTGATACGTTCCAGACGCAGCGCATCTTCTTCGTGGTTCTCTTTCTCGCGCTGGGCCAGATTGAGCGACACGATGTTACGCTTATCCTTCATCGCGTTGAAACGCGCGATGTCTTTCATGATGTACTGGAACTCGCGATCTTTGGCGATGCGATCGGCGTGCTCTTTGGTCAGCTGCGGCACCAGCGGCGTGATATCGCCGGTTTTGGTGTAGGTCGCCGCGTTGATGCTGTCCCACGGCAGCGCGTTATCCTCAAACTTCTCGCCGGTCTCTGCTGCTTCCACACCGGTCGGCATCAGCAGGTCTGGCGTGACGCCTTTCCGCTGAGTACTGCCGCCGTTGATGCGGTAGAACTTCTGAATGGTGTACTGGACTGAGCCCAGCGCTGGCCATTCCGGACGCAGCATCTGATCGTAGATGCGGTTGAGTGAGCGATACTGCTGCACCGTGCCCTTACCGAAGGTCGGTTCGCCGACAATCAGCGCGCGGCCGTAATCCTGCATCGCCGCGGCAAAGATTTCCGACGCCGAGGCGCTGAAGCGATCGACCAGCACCACCAGCGGACCTTTGTAGTAAACGATGCCGTCGTTGTCGCTGTCCTCACGCACGCGACCATTATTATCACGCACCTGCACCACCGGGCCACTCGGAATAAACAGGCCGGAGAGCGATACCGCTTCGGTCAGCGCGCCGCCGCCGTTGGTACGCAGATCGATGACGATGCTGTCGACGTTCTGCTTCTGCAGTTTCTGCAGCTGCACTTTCACATCATCGGTCAGGCCAACGTAGAAGCCCGGGATATCCAGCACGCCGACTTTCTCTTTGCCGACGTTGTGCACAGTGCCCTTCACCGCACGATCTTCCAGACGGATTTTCTCACGCGTCAGCGTCACGGTACGGGTTTTGGTGCCCTTGCCGGCTGGCAGGATCTCGAGGCGCACTTTGCTGCCCTTCGGCCCTTTAATTTTGGACACCACGTCATCCAGACGCCAGCCAATCACATCTTCCATTGGCTTGCCCGGCTGGCCGACGCCCACAATGCGGTCGCCCACGCTGATGGATTTGCTCTTGGCCGCCGGACCACCGGCGACCATCGAGTTGATCACCGTGTAGTCATCATCCATCTGCAGCACGGCACCGATACCTTCCAGCGACAGGCTCATTTCGGTGTTGAACTGCTCGGTGTTGCGCGGTGACAGATAGTTCGTATGCGGGTCGATTTCATGCGCGAACGCGGTCATCGCCAGCTGGAACACATCTTCGCTGTTGCTTTGTGCCAGACGACGGATGGCAAAGTTGTAGCGCTTGGTCAGCGTCTCGCGAATCTCTTTGTCATCTTTCCCGGCCAGCTTCAGGCTCAGCTCGTCATACTTCACCTTGGCATCCCACAGCGCGTTTAGCTCATCCGTGCTTTTCGGCCACGGTGCTTTGGCACGATCGATATCGATGGTGTCATTGCCGGTGAAGTTCATCGGGCGGTTCAGCACGCTGAGCGCATACTGATAGCGCTCGAAGCGGCGCTTCTGCGCCAGATTATAGAGATCGTAAAACACATCCAGCTTGCCGCTGCGCAACTCATCACCGAGCGTGGTTTTCTTGTCGGCGAATTGTGCCACGTCCGACGCCAGCAGCACGTTATGGCTGTAGTCGAGCAGATTCAGGTAGCGGTCAAAAATTTTCGCCGAAAAATCCTGATTCAGATCGAACTGACGATAGTGAGAGCGGGTGAAACGCGAGGTGACGCGTTCACTGACGGTGGGATGCTGTGCTTCTTCGTGTAACTGGGGAATCTGGTCGGCGCGGGTAATGTTGTCCGCGCCAAAGGTGGGGCCTGCCAGCAGCAGGCCCGCGATCATACCGATCTTAAAAATGCTGTTCATGCCAGGGTCGGGCCTCCGTTTCAGAACTGCAAGTGTTCTGCGCGCACAATCATTGCCAGGCCGGAAGCGAGCTGGACCCGGACGCCATCTTTAGTAATTTCCAGGATGGTAGCGTCCATTGCACTTTTGCCTGCTTTGACTTTGATGTTTTGACCCGCTTGCAACGTTGAAGTGTCAGTGACGGGTTTTGCCCGCGGTGGACGCGGAGCAGCCTGACGCTCACCGGCCGCAGCACGCGGTGCCTGTGGACGTGGCTTACGCGGTGCGTCACCCTCCGCCGCTTTACGGGCAGCAGGCTTGCGCGGACGACGCTCAGCGGTCTCTTCACCGGCTTCACGTTTTTTCGCTTTTTGCTGCTCGCGCTGCGCCTGCACGCGCGCTTTGGCTTCTTCCAGCTGCTTGCGCGCATGTTCTACGTGCTGCTCATCCAGCACGCCACAGGCGTTGCCGTCGAGATCGACACGGGTGGCACCGGCTTTAATGCCGTAAAGATAACGCCAGCTTGAGGTATAAAGGCGTAAGGCCGAACGCAGTTGCGTCTTGCTCAGGCTGTTTTCGCCCTGAACGCGCTCCACCAGATCCTGAAAGATACCGATTTTGAGCGGACGCGCTTCACCTTCGGCGCTAAAGCAGTGCGGAAAACGCTGCGCCAGAAAGGCGATGACTTCTTTACTGCTGTTCAACTTAGGTTGATTTTCCATGAAATTTCCTGATTACAACGGGTTTGCCGACCAGAGCAGGCATGAACAGGCGACATTATAATGACAACATCGCCAAATGCTATGTGATCCAGTCGATTAGCTGCGCGTCAGCTGAAGAAATTTTTCAATGTCGCTGTTCGCCAGCACTGCACAAAGCCCGTCGGTAAGGGCTACCAGCCCCGCTTCATCCTCGCTATCGAAGCGAGAATAAACCGTACTGTCGATGTCGAGAACACCGACCATCGTGCCATTCACTTTCAGAGGAATCACGATTTCCGCGTTGCTGGCGGCGTCGCAGGCAATGTGCCCCGGGAAAGCGTGTACGTCTTCAACCCGCTGCACGCTATCCTCCGCAACCGCGGTGCCACATACGCCTTTACCCACCGGAATGCGTACGCAGGCGATTTTGCCCTGGAACGGACCCAGCACCAGCGTCTCCGGCTCGGTCAGCAGATAGAAGCCTGCCCAGTTAACCCCTTCCAGGCGTTCAAACAGCAGCGCACTGCAGTTGCCCAGCGCCGCCAGGAAAGAAGTTTCGCCCGCTAACAGTGCGCGGACATCGCGATTTAAATCCTCGTAAAAGGCTTTTTTGTTCATTGTTTAACCATAACTCATCACTGGCGTGACCTTGTTGTCACTCAGTTGTTAAAATAAGCACTAATAATCCAACCCCACAAGGTGAATCATTGTGTTAGTTACTATACCCTTAGCACGCTATGCTTGAGACTATTCTCGTACCATAGATTGATGCAGACAGACGAGCTCTGCTCCGCATGCCGGTAACTGTAACGAACAATGGGCCCCTTGCGTCATTTATGAAAATTCACGCCATCAGCCAGACGTTGCCCCACGCACGTTATCAGCGTTGCCCGCAATGCGATACCCTTTTTTCCTTACCGGATGTGAAATCGCATCAGTCGGCTTATTGCCCGCGCTGTCATGCCCGTATTCAGAACGGTCGCGACTGGTCAATGACGCGGCTCACTGCCATGGCCGTCACGATGGTCGTACTGATGCCGTTCGCCTTCAGCCTGCCGCTGGTGGATATCCGCCTGCTTGGCATGCGCATCAACGCCAGCCTGCTGGAGGGCGTGCTGCAGATGGCGCAACAGGGCAACGTGCTGACAGCCGCCATGGTGGCGTTTTGCACGATTGGCGCGCCGGTGACGCTGGTGGCTGGCATTTGCTATTTGTGGATTGGCCACGCGCTCGGCATGAACCTGCGCCCGGTCCTGCTGATGCTGGAGAAACTCAAAGAGTGGGTCATGCTGGATATCTATCTGGTCGGCGTGGCGGTGGCATCGATTAAGGTGCAGGATTATGCCGCGCTGGAAGTCGGCTACGGGCTGGTCGCCTATATCGCGCTGACCATCATGAGCCTGCTGACGCTGATTCATCTCAACGTGGAGGAGCTGTGGGAACATTATTACCCGCAGTCGGTGCCGCACGAACCGCCCGAGCGGTGGCAGGTTTGCCTGAACTGCCACCATACCGGTATGCCCGATGAACGCGGACGCTGCACGCGCTGCCATACGCCGCTCGATTTTCGCCGCCGCCACAGCCTGCAAAAATCCTGGGCGGCGCTGATCGCCTCGATTGTGCTGCTGATCCCGGCTAACCTGCTGCCGATTTCGGTGGTGTACGTCAACGGTGCGCGGCGCGAAGACACCATTTTCTCCGGGATTCTTGGCCTCGCCTCCGGTAATGTGCCGGTGGCGGCAGTGGTGTTTATCGCCAGTATTCTGGTGCCGTTTACCAAGGTGTTAGTGATGCTGACGCTGTTGCTTAGCATCCATTTTAAGTGTGAACAGGGTTTGAAAACCCGCATCCGTCTGCTGCGGGCCGTCACCTGGGTGGGCCGCTGGTCGATGCTGGATCTGTTCGTCATTGCTTTAACCATGTCGCTGGTCAATCGTGACCAGCTGCTGGCTTTTACCATGGGACCTGCCGCCTTCTACTTTGGCGCGGCAGTCATCCTGACCATTATGGCCGTTGAGTGGCTCGATAGCCGCCTGATCTGGGATGCACATGCAACAGGAAACGCCGACTACACCGACTAGCGCTAATCTGCGTAATAAACGCAAGATTTCGCCGTTCTGGCTTTTGCCCATTATCGCCCTGCTGATTGCCGGCTGGCTGTTATGGACCAATTATCAGGAGCGCGGCACCACCATCACCATCAACTTCCAGACCGCGGACGGCATCGTGCCGGGCCGCACGCCGATTCGCTATCAGGGCGTGGAAGTGGGCACCGTGCAGGGCATTGTGCTGAGCGATGACTACCGCAGCATTCAGATCAAAGCCAGCATCAAGAGCGACATGCGCGATGCGCTACGGGAGAACACCCAGTTCTGGCTGGTGACGCCAAAAGCCTCGCTGGCGGGCGTCTCCGGGCTGGATGCGCTGGTGGGCGGTAACTACATCGGCATGATGCCCGGCGACGGCAAAGAGCGCGATCACTTTACCGCATTGGATACCCAGCCGAAATACCGGGTAAACACCGGCGAACTGCTGATTCACCTGCACGCGCCCGATCTCGGCTCGCTCAACACCGGTTCGCTGGTCTATTACCGTAAAATTCCGGTCGGCCGCGTCTATGACTACAGCATCAACGGTAATACCGATGGCGTGACCATCGACGTGCTGATTGAGCGGCGCTTCACCAACCTGGTGAAAAAACAGAGCCGCTTCTGGAATGTGTCGGGCGTTGACGCCGATGTCAGCCTGAGCGGTGCCAAAGTGAAGCTGGAGAGCCTGGCCGCGCTGGTGAATGGCGCGATTGCCTTTGACTCGCCGGACAGCGGCGAACAGGCCAACAGCGATCAAAACTATCAGCTCTATTCGGACCTGGCGCACAGCCAGCGCGGCGTGCTGATTTCGCTCGATCTGCCCAACGGCGACAACCTGAAAGCCGACAGCACGCCGCTGATGTATCAGGGGCTGGAAGTGGGCACCCTGACCAAACTGACGCTGCTGCCGGGCGGCAAAGTGTCCGGCGAGCTGACGATTGATCCCTCCGTCACCGGCCTGATGCGCAGCGGCACGCGGATTGAGATGCGCGCGCCGAAACTCAGCCTGACCGACACCAGCCTGAGCAGCCTGCTGACCGGCAATACGCTGGAACTGGTCCCGGGCGAAGGTGAGCCGCAGGATCACTTCAGCGTGCTGCCGGCCAGCGAAACGCTGTTGCAGAAGCCGGATGTGCTCACCGTTCAGCTCAGTGCGCCGGAAACCTACGGTATCGACGCCGGACAGCCGGTGATGCTGTATGGCGTGAAGATCGGTCAGGTGATTTCGCGCCGGCTGGATGAAAATGGCATCAGCTTTGTGGCGGCCATCAATCCAGAGCACCGCCAGCTGGTGCACGCCGACAGTAAGTTCATCGTTAACAGCCGTCTCGACGTTAAATTTGGCCTCGACGGCATGCAGGTGCTGGGCGCCAGCGCGCGCGAATGGGTCGACGGCGGTATCCGGCTGGTGCCGGGTGCGAAAGGTCAGCCGTCCAGCCGCTATCCGCTGTACGCCGACTCAGAGCGCGCGGCGGAAGGCATTACCGGCGATCAGCCGCCGACCACGCTCAAACTGACCGCCAACAGCCTGCCGGATGTGCAGGCCGGCTCGGTGGTGCTGTACCGCAAGTTCCAGGTCGGTGAAGTGGTGGATGTGGTGCCGCGCGCCGATGCGTTTGAGATTTCGGTCCATATCCAGCCGCAGTATCGCAAGCTGCTGACCAGCGAGAGCGTGTTCTGGGCTGAAGGCGGCGCCAAAGTCCAGCTCAACGGCAGCGGTCTGACCGTGCAGGCTTCGCCGCTGAACCGCGCGCTGAAAGGCGCAATCAGCTTTGATAACCTGACGGGCGCGCAGGCGGCAAAAGGCGTTAAGCGCGTGCTCTATCCTTCAGAGACCGCCGCGCGTGCAGTCGGCAGCCAGATTACCCTGCACACCTTTGATGCCAGCAAACTGTCGGCCGGCATGCCAATCCGCTACCTCGGCATCAACGTCGGTCAGGTGGAGTCGCTGGCGCTGAGCCAGGATAACAACCAGGTGGTGGCGAAAGCGGTGCTCTATCCGGAGTATGTGCAGGACTTTGCGCGCATCGGCAGCCGCTTCTCTGTTGTCTCGCCGGAGATTTCGCCCGCCGGCGTCAATCACCTGGAAACGCTGCTGCAGCCGTATGTGAACGTGGACCCGGGCAAAGGCGCGCTGGCGCGCAGCTTTGAGCTGCAGGAGAGCACCATTACCGACTCGCGTTACCTTAACGGGCTGAACATCTATGTGGATACCACCGAAGCCGGATCGCTGTCGATTGGCACGCCGGTGCTGTTCCGCGGTGTAGAAGTCGGCACGGTAACCGGCACTTCACTGGGTAACATGGCCGACCGCGTGCAAATCGCGCTGCGCATCAGCAAGAAGTATCAGCATCTGGTGCGTAACAATTCGGTGTTCTGGCTGGCCTCCGGTTATAACCTCGACTTTGGCCTGATTGGCGGCGTGGTGAAAACCGGCACCTTCCAGCAGTTCATTCGCGGCGGCATCCAGTTTGCCACACCACCAACGGTGCCGCTGGCGCCGCAGGCCGGTGCCGACAAGCACTTCCTGCTGCAGGATGAAGCGCCAAAAGAGTGGCGCAACTGGGGCACGGCGATTCCGTCGCCAAACTGAGACAACGGGCAGCCTGCAGGCTGCCCGACTTATTTGCGCCAGGGATATTGCGCACGGCTGTACCTGAGCCGGGCTCGGCGTTACACTTCGCCCTCACTTTGTTAGTCCGGTAGATATCCGTGTCCGATCGTTTTCCTGAAGATTTTCTCGCGCTGATGCGCGCCAGCCTGGCCGACGAGGCCGAACTCGAACGCTTTCTCGCCATCAGTCAGCAGCCGCTGCGCCGCAGTCTGCGCGTCAATACGCTGAAAATCAGCGTGGAGGATTTTCTCACGCGCGTGGCGGGCTACGGCTGGCAGCTGACGCCGATTCCGTGGTGTCGGGAAGGCTTCTGGATTGCGCGTGATGACGAATCGCTGCCGCTCGGCAGCGTCGCGGAACACCTCAGCGGTCTGTTCTATATTCAGGAAGCCAGCTCAATGCTGCCGGTCACCGCGCTGTTTGACGCCGCGCCGGATGCCCGCCAGGTGATGGACGTGGCCGCTGCGCCGGGCTCTAAAACCACGCAAATGGCCGCGCTGATGTGCAATCAGGGCGCGATCCTCGCCAATGAATACTCCGCCAGCCGGGTGAAAGTGCTGCATGCCAATATCAGCCGCTGCGGCGTCAGCAATGTGGCGCTGACCCATTTTGACGGGCGCGTCTTTGGTGCCGCGCTGCCGGAACAGTTCGATGCCGTACTGCTGGATGCGCCCTGCTCCGGCGAAGGCGTGGTGCGCAAAGATGCTGACGCGCTGCGCAACTGGACGCTGGCCAGCACCGAGGCCATCGCCGCCACCCAGCGCGATTTACTCGACAGCGCTTTTCACGCGCTGCAACCGGGCGGCACGCTGATTTACTCGACCTGTACGCTTAATACTATCGAAAACCAGCAGGTGATTGCCTGGCTGCAGCAGCGCTATCCGCAGGCGCTGGAAATTGTGCCGCTCAACGATCTGTTCGCTGGTGCCGAACGCGCGCTGACGCCGGAAGGGTTCCTGCACGTGTTTCCGCATATCTTCGACAGCGAAGGCTTTTTCGTCGCGCGGCTGCGCAAAACTGCCAGCGTGCCGCCATTGCCGGCGCCGACCTACAAACTCGGCAAGCTGCCCTTCTCGCCCGCCAGCCGCAAGCTGGTGGCGGAGGTGGCGCAGGCCGCGCACAAGGTGGGACTGCACTGGGATGAGAGCCTGACACTGTGGCAGCGCGACAAAGAGCTGTGGCTGTTCCCGGCGGCGCTGGAGAGCTGGCTCAGCAAAGTGCGTTTCTCGCGTATCGGTCTCAAACTGGCAGAAACCTTCCCGAAAGGCTTTCGCTGGCAGCATGAAGCGGTGGTGGCGCTGGCGCAACCGGACAGCGCGCTGGCGTTCGAACTGGACGAAGCGCAGGCGGAAAGCTGGTATCGCGGACAGGATATCCATCCCGACACGCCGCCCGCGCGTGATGAAGTGATTGTCACCTACCAGCAGCAGCCGCTGGGCCTGGCGAAACGCGTTGGAAGCCGCATCAAAAACAGCTATCCGCGTGAACTGGTGCGCGACGGGCGGCTGTTCCGCTAACACGCATTACTGCAACTGCACCAGCGTCAGCCGGTTGCCAAATACCGCGCCGGTATCAATGTAATGCTGATTCGCGGCGTTAAGCGGCTGCTCCAGCGGCGTATGGCCAAAGTAGAACGCACTGGCACCGGCGATCGGCTGCGAACGACCGCGCTGATGGCGAGCGAGCCGGTCGCGGCTCCAGACGACCTGATGCCAGTCGACATCCTGTCCCAGTGCATAGGCACTGGCAGGATAGTCAGCATGAGCAATGACGATGACGTGCTCCTCGAATTGCAGATGTAAAATCAGCGGCAGTTCGGCACAGCGCTTCAGCGCATGACGCGCGGCAATCAGCCGCGCACCGCTCAGCTGCCAGAACCAGTCCCCGCCGTTCATCATCCACAGCATCGGATCGTCGCCCTGCAGCGCATCGAGTGCCATCTGCTCGTGATTACCGCGCACGCAGCGGAACCACGGCTCTTCCAGCAGTTGCAGACAGCCAAGGCTGTCCGGCCCGCGGTCGATTAAATCCCCGACCGATAGCAGCAGATCCTGTTGCCGATCAAAGCCCTGCCGCAGCAGCTGCGCATCAAGCTGCACGCGGCAGCCGTGCAAATCACCGACCACCCAAATATTGCGCCAGTTATTTGCACGCAGCGTCTGATAAAACATGTAATCTGCCCCGGTTGACTGGAAGTTTAGTAAACCCGGCATAAAGTATAGTCCGGTGAGGGGTAGCCGCGGAGGCATCAGCGTGAGCAGTCGGAAACAGTTTGTTGGCATCCTCGTGATGATTTTTATTGGCAGCCTGCTGCTGCTGGAGTCGCTCGCGCGCCTGGTGCATCTGCTTTTTGTTGGCTGAGCGGTGTTTCATGCCGCGCTAAACGCTTACACTCCTTTGCGTCTTACTGAAAGGAGTCTCCATGAGTCAGAATATCTACGATAACCCCGAATTTTTTGCTGGCTATGCCACCCTGCCGCGGTCGGTCAACGGACTGGACGGCGCGCCCGAGTGGCCCGCGCTGCGGGCAATGCTGCCTGAACTGCGTGACCAGCGCGTGCTGGATTTGGGCTGCGGCTACGGCTGGTTTTGTCGTTACGCGCAACAGCAAGGCGCGCGTGAAGTTGTGGGGCTGGATGTGTCAGAAAAAATGCTGGCGCAGGCCGCTGCCATGACCGATCGGCCTGGCATCACTTACCAGCGCGCTGACCTCGAAACCCTGCAGCTCAGCAGCACCTTTGATGTGGTGTACAGTTCGCTGGCGCTGCACTATCTCAGCCATATCGACGCCCTGTTTGCCACAATTTTTCATGCGTTACGTCCCGGCGGCGCGCTGGTGTTTTCATGCGAGCATCCGATTTATACCGCTCCGCGTCAGCAGGAGTGGTTCATTGATGATGCCGGGCAGCGCAGCTGGCCAGTCAATCAGTATCAGCAGGAAGGTGAACGGGTCAGCAACTGGTTTGCCGCTGGCGTGAAGAAGCAGCACCGCAAGCTGGCAACGTGGATCAATGCGCTGATTGCCGCCGGTCTGGTGATTGAACGGCTGGATGAGTGGGGTCCGGATGTACAGCAGGTAGCGGAGAATCCGGCGCTGGACGAGGAGCGCGAGCGTCCGATGCTGTTTTTGCTGGCGGCGCGCAGGCCGCTGTAAGGTTTTCAGCAGTGGCTGCATCCTGCAGCCCTGTGAAAATTCCCCCCGGCGCTTATCTCCGGCACTCAATCAAGGTGTTAGCTCTGTAAGGGACGGCACCAACTGTAACGCTTAAGATTATTCCGAACAAGTTAAATGATATTAACTATCATTCTCAACTATTGATCTGGCATGCTGTCTGGCTGAGTCAACGGTGCATATCACAATCACACTACTGCTATGGCCAATCTATGCCTAACGCGTGATTAAAAAGATCGCCAGCATAAAACCGATAAACAAACCGGCAAAGGTCAGCAATCCGGTGCGCGGCGTTTTGGCCTGACCGACAATCGCGCCGATAAAAATGCTCAGAATGGTGAGCGTGCCAATCATCACCCAGAGAAGATAGTGTGTATTTGCTGCCATGCGAAATCCTGTTAAGCGGCCATCAATCAATGCGCCCTGTTATACCATTTTTCGCTGTGGCTGGCTGCTGTAAATATCCGCTGCGTTGTGCTCAACATGACAACGCACCACATAGGTGACAACGTCACTTGCGTATTATCTCACGCAATGTTATTGCGCCTAATAAATGCGCTAATTGAGCAAATAAAGTCCGGCAACAAGGGTACCGACGGAAATAATATGGAATAGCTCAGTCATGGTAGCGACCTCAATTTAATGCCTGTACGACTCAGTCAAGAACAGCATCTGGCGTACGTCAAATCATCACCGCCTGCATTAAGCGCAGCCGATGGCATAAATACCAATCGATGCTTAACTGAATACGTACCCATAAGACAGGAGGAAAGCCATGAGCCAGTCTGCATTAGCCACCTACCTTGCGTTAAGCGACGAGGACCTCAATGAGATGGGCATCCGTCCGGACACGCTGTTCGAAGCGCAGCCCGACGATAACGGCGCCGCCGGTTACTATTTCAACGTACCGGACACCACGCCGCAGCGCGTGCTGGGGCAGAAACGCTGGTCGCTGGGCGATCGCATCGATATTCCGGCCAGCGTGCTCAATAACGATTCAGCGTAACGGCTCCCGCGATGCGCGATCCTGTGCCAGGCTTAAATCATTGTGGAATGTTGCAATCAAGAGGGAATGATTATGATGAAGAAAACGGTACTGGCGTCACTGCTGATGGTGTTTAGTCTGGGCGCTATCGCTGAACAGGGCGGCTTTGAGGGCGGTAAAACCCCGCCACCGCAGAAACAACAGGACGCCGGTTATAAAGGTTCTGAAGACACCGGTCAGACGCATATCGAACAAATTCGGGATTTTCGTCAGGGCGGCTATGTCACGCTGGAAGGTTATATCGTTAAAAAGCTAAGCGGTGATAATTATCAATTCCGCGACAGCACCGGCACCGTGACCATTAAGGCTGCAGCCGATACCTTCAAAGGCAAAACCTATAACGCCGAGGATCAGGTCCGGGTGAGCGGCAAAGTGTATGGCCGGGGCGAAAATACCCGCGTCGATGTTGCACGTATTGAAGAACCTTAATGCATTATTGTCCGGTCCGCCGTCGCGTGTGCGGCGGACGTTATCTTTCCCTTCGCAGGAAATCATCGCATGAAGAGCCTGTTTGCCAGTCTGTTAATCCTCTCCACCCTGACCGCGCTGGCTGGCTGTCAGCAACCTGAACGGCCAATTGGCCCGGACGGACGCCCTAATGTCCCTGCAGAACAACCGGTGCCCGGCAGTCCAATGAGTAAGGGGCCGGTAGGTCAGCCGCAGGCCTGACTGTTAGCGGCATCAGCACTTATCACGCCCTGCCCTGAAAATTTATCGTCCTTATCGCCGCCGGGTTTTATTCCCGGCGGCATTTTTACGTCTGGCTTAATTAAAGTTCACCGCCATTATCCTGATTAATTTTTCATAGCTATGCTTGGTTATTACGCTGAAATAAAGGATATGCTGATGCACAGTCTTGATCCACAAATGTTGCTGTTACTCTATTTTGTCTTACCGGTTTGGCTTATTGCTGGCTTTGCCGACTGGCTTTGCCATCGCGCAACCGAAATAGAGCACACCTCCGGCGTTAAAGAGACGTGGATACATATTTTAATGTTTCTGGAGATGGGCATTCCGCTGCTGCTGGCATTATTTTTTGAGGTGAATGCGCTGATTATTGCGCTAATGATCGTGCTGTTTTTTTGTCATGAAGCCACTGCGTTATGGGACGTCAGCTATGCGGTGAAAAGCAGAAAAGTGACGCCGGTCGAACAACACATCCACAGTTTTCTCGAAATGGTGCCGCTGATGGCGCTGCTACTGGTGATCTCCCGTCACTGGCCGCAATTTCTCGCGCTGTTTGGGGCCGGCAATGAAGCGCCCCGATTTACTCTAACGCTACGTGCCGATCCGCTGCCGCAGGGTTATATTATTGGCGTACTGTGCGCAATCGTGGTGTTTGAACTGCTGCCTTATCTGGAAGAATATCTGCGTACCCAGCGCGCGAAGAAAAACGCCTCAACGTGAACAGCATAAACCACCGTGCTGAATTGAAATGTGGATGATTGGGGAAGCTATTGATTCCACCACAGCCAATACCCACATGATAAAAAAACCTCCCGCGGGAGGTTTATCGATTAGATCGGTTTTTGCCCATCGTCTTCAGGCAATCCGGTGCCGGTATCATCATCGTCATCCAGCGGCTCTTCGCCGGGCACCTGCGCATCATCAGGCAGCGGAGTGACATCATCGGGTCGTTCTGACATAAGCACCTCCATACCCCACATTGGGTAATAACTATTTTAGTTGCGTTATCCTTCAGCCCGGCGGGTTTATCACGCATCTGTGAATTAAGCGTAAGAAGTAAATTAGTCAGCGATTTACGCTTTGCTTATCGCCAGGCTTCAGCTAGTAACCATAAAAAAGGCCACCCGAAGGTGACCAATAATAGGGTACTCGCTGCGTTAGTCATCATGTGTGGTTATTAATTTATTTCGCCACATGAATAACACAACTGAATTAATTCGCTTCTTTCATCACATACAACGACGAGGCGATGGCAATCATAATCGACTTACAAAAAATACATTTTGCGCCGAGTGGATTTTGCCTGTTCCTGTCAAAAATGGACTGGCGATATTGAGAGCCCTGACATTGTGGGCATCTCATAGCATTAATTACTGTAATAATCAGAGACCTGTAACGTTAACAGCTGACGGACCTTTAGGGCCGTTTTCTACAGAGAATTCAACTTTCTGACCGTCATCGAGTGAGCGGAAGTCAGTTCCCTGAATAGCAGAGAAATGGACGAAAACGTCTTTGCTGCCGTCTTCCGGAGAAATGAAGCCGAAACCTTTCTCAGCGTTGAACCATTTTACTGTACCGAGCATTTTATTTGACATGTTTATACCTTGATAATGAGCCATATGGCATTAGAGGCTGAACCGCAGCGACACATCAGAACCTGAGATAAAACTCAAAGAGAAAGGCACAGGAAAGGCACTAACACAGATGAGAGATACAAAACGAACTAACTATGGGACTGTCTGCTTATCAGACCGGAGATGCATTAACGCACGTCTGGCGGGTAAACACAAGGGCTAATAAAATTTAATGGCCAATTAAAGGCGTAACGAAACGGTGAACGCTCCGCGTTTAAAGTTTTAAGTGGATAGATTCAGTCACTATTTTAATCTCTGAAAGCCTCAGGCATTTAAAATAATTATTTTACTGCGGCCACGACTGCCATTTTGTCTGATAAAGAGTAGATGTCCATGGCGTTTAGAGTTTTGCTGTGGTGATGATGTCTCGGAGCACCGTGGTGTGCATCTCGATCCACTGATTGGCCGCCCGCAGTGTTTAATGCCAGCTCAGGCGGTCAAGTTCTTTGATGAGGTTGAAGCTGCTGATGATATAGCGACCGGCAACGTCGCGTTTCACCGCTTGCCTGAAAGCAATTATGAATTGCAACAATCGCTTAGCGCAGAAATAATGTAGCTTGAGGCAATAAAAAACTTACTTAAATGCAACCGTTCATGCCATGCTTTTCCCGGAGCATTACAGAAATGTCGAGCTGCAGCGCCCACACGGCACCAACCCTATTTATCATAGTGAGGAAACATAAGCGGTGAAATGGATTTTATTATCAGGAATATTGCTGTCCATGACAGCCATGGCGGATGATAGATCATTTGAAACGCCAGAAATTAAATGCCTGAATGACCACACTATCTCCTTCATTGAGTCCGATATTTAGGCAAAAAAAATCGTCGATGAGGCTTATGTTATCTGCAAGCCTGAACTGGATGAGTGGATGAAGTTGCAGGAACCGTTGCCTGAAGAAATGAAGCAGAAGACACGTAGGGAGCTGTACGACTTTTACATCAGGATGATAAATATACGACGAAATTATGAAGCTAAGAAAAACACAGAGTCTGCACACCAACCCGATTTATCATAAGGATGCGGATAAATGAGTATAATTTTTGTTCCCCCGCTTATCACGCTTCTGCTTAACAGGGAGAGTGAGAAAGGCAGCCCACTGACTGAGGATGAAGTAAATAACATCAGAGACGATGCGACAGCTATCAGTCTGGATAGTGAAACTGCTTTGGCGATGATGAAGAGCCGTGGCTACCGGGATATAGACCCTGAAAATTGCTGGGCAGAATGGTTGGCATTCAGGAGCGATAAGTAGTGTTTTAGAGCGCAGTGTCAATGGCATGCAAGCCGCCTATATTCAGCCCAGAATGGAGGTGAATTTGCGCAAAGACTGCTGGGCAATAAGAACATATTCATGACCAAAAAGTATCGGGATTCACGCGCTCAGGCGGATCTGATGATTTGATTTGGATATAAGGATTTCGGACAAATTTCGGACATTTTCGTACTGACGGGAATTAATCATTGTAAAACAAAAATATAAAAAAAGACCGAATACTATTTTCGGTCTTAATTTTCAAGTAGTTACTACCGACAATGGCGATGAAATGGCTATTCAATGTTTGGAGCACTTTCTATTCTAAAATATCTATAGATTTGATCTTTTGAATTGTGGCAACAATCTCATCAGGATTACAGTTTGATGCATCGATTTCTTTTATTTTATCTCCATCATAAACAATCCGCACTTTCTTACCACGATTAACAAAAGCTACTATTATGCCTGCCACTCCGCCGATAAGAGCAGTTGTTATTGGCAACAAAATATTTATGTACTCAATATTACCAGCAGAAAAGCATAAAGGTCCCCTCTCATTTTTTTGCCCTAACTTATCGAGTTCATCCTTAATCTCGTCTATAATATTCCATCTTGCACGGCAATGGATTGATTCAATGAAATTATTCATCTTGAGTGACAAACTCCCTTTAATGAAAAAAATTAAATTTGCTGCTGTTTTTATTAATAGTGGGATAACCATTCTTACTGGTAAAAACCTTTCATTCTCCTTTCAAACAACACCAACTGAGCAGATTTGTTTCTTTGGGGCAGATGTGCATCAGCAAAATCTACCCCAAAATGAAACCATTATTTTACTTTCCAGTGATGAAAAAATCATTAAAGACAGCTTGTGATTATTTTTAGCGCAATGTATTTTGAATAAAAACTACATAAAAATAATAATTATACGATTACTATGTAATAACAATACATCAGGTATAACATAGCCATCAATGTATTGTTAATTTTTTTTCAATCGATAAAATCGCTTTGGGAAATCAATATATGAATTTTTGCCAAACGCTCCCCCAGGATGCCGACGCAAATCTAATTTTTTTGAGTTTTGGACAATCTCTTGGTCACTCACTAAGTATTTTCCCAAAAAGAAAAATGACACATAAAACACACCAACAACTTTAACTGTATTATCGCTTTTTGGTCTCGATAAGGGTAAATGCTCGAGCATTTCATATCTGCTAAGTAATCCCTGAAATTCACCACGATCACATACCCCTTTATAACTGTTTAGCATTAAAACAGCCAACTCATTTGCAGAAAGCTGCGCTCTCAAGGTATGGCAATACTCTTTTTTTTCAGAAAGAGAAAATGGTTCAGGCAAATCATCAATTATCTTCATGATCCTGTAGAGATTTCTGAAATAGTGTCCGAACCATTCGTTTTTCTCGTTGTTGATAATCTTATATCTTCTAATTAACTCATCTTCATCTGGATCGTGATAGCTCAAAATATTAATCAATGTTGAAAAACACTCTCGCCCTGTGCTGGTTTCGTTTAAATTAATTCTATCTCTTTCACTTAACCAGCTGTTCTGTATTTTGAAATTACCTAAATCTAACTGAAGATTTTTAACGATTTCGTGATGCAAATTAATTCCACTATAAAATGTACTCTCGATGCTTTGTTTTCTGATTACGTTTTTTGTTTCACTGTATTCTCTCCTAGTTAGTTCCAACTCATCTCGAGAGAGTTTTAACTCCTTTCTTTGCATTACAATTGTCATTACTAAACAAAGAAACGTTATAAATGAAAAAATAGGATTCGCCACCCCTCCTAAAAAATCACCAAATGTACCCAGTTTATCCCATTTAAAGAGTAGAGCAAACAAGTCTATTAAGACGAGAAAAATAAATGCAACAAAAGCAAAAACCATAAAAAAAGATAATTGCCTATTAGTATCTCCCTCTATTATATTATCGATTAAAACTCCAGTTTTTTTCTTGAGTTTTTCAAAAAACTCTAGTTGTTTGCTCATCGCATAAACCTCTACAAATCAGAAAGTTACTGTTTTATCGTTTTATTCACACTATGATATTTACTAAAAGAAAGATTTCGATTTAAACCATTCAAATTAATAAATTAAAAACAAGCGTGCCTGAAAAATGGCTATAGGAGAATTAGCGCTACATGCTAAAAGTCTGTAGCTATCAGTCCTTATGCCATTCTTGGAAATTTTTGGGAAATCTATGGTTGAACCCATCGATATGGCAACTAAGCTTGTGGTAATCGTGGTTGGTTTTTATCTCAAAATGATAGCGAGGTCTATCGATATATCCTTTCACTGAGACATGTAAAGTTGCCACTGTCTTCACATGCAACAAATGATATGCATCTCGCAAGTAGGACACCTCGTATTTCTTCTCATCCAAAGCAGGACTCCAGTTATAATCAACTTCTATTTCTTTCAAAAAGCCAAGTTTTCGAAGCAAGAAATTGGGATGAGGAATACTCTTAGTCACTGTCAATGACTTAATGATAGCTGCAGTCGAGCTCGGGTTGTAGAATGCCAGTTTTATAACAAAATTATCATCGCATTGTTTACACTCAATAAAATTAAGATTAGTTGTATTCACCCTTAAATTATTAGAGTTCAATAAATAACTTTTACGCTGCAACTTACTATTTTTAAGATGAATTATAATCATAAATAAAGATATTGAGGTGTTTATAATTAATAGAACATCTTTGACATCATCCATGGACACATTATCACCTTATTTTATAAACTCAACTTCACCACGCTCACTAAAACGTCATTCGATGTCGCCAATTTATAAATTATTAGTCATAGTTAAAACTACTTTTCCTGCAATTTTCACTTCATCAGCGCCACAAGTGAAGTTAGTTCCTTTACTCATCACACTAATCCTACGTCCTGGCAATAGGGTAATATCATAGATATCGTATTTATTATCAATACCGAGCAACCAACGACCATTGCTGATTTCGAAGATAGTCGTATCAACGATCCATGCCCCAGTATTACTTGAAATAAAAACCGGCTCGTTGAGAGCGTATGGGATAAAGCTTAAATCGACCGCCCAGCTTCCAGCATCATGTAGCACGCCTGTAATTAGACTCTTGCGTGGGACCGCCATGGCTGTGCTTTGTTTGGCGCTTTTGCCTTCATGCGAACCCTTCCCCGTAGCCAACCATAACAGAGACACGCCGGTATCAATCGCACACGTCACTACTACATCTCCAGGAAAATAATTTCTGCGCACCCATGTACTGACTGTGCCGGATGAAATACCAAGCAGCTCGCAGAGTTGCTTCTGAAGCGTAAAGCCATAAGCATCCATGATCCGACGTAGTACAGGCTTGCCGCCGTTCGAAGTTATCTCACTATAAAGAGCCTCACCGTTTGGAGCATGAGGTTCATTTTCAAATTTTGCTTTTGCAAGTTCACCTGTTACTAGCCATTGCAAATTGGCGCCAGTGTCCAACGCACACTTGATTATTGAGTTTCCTGGAACACTATCACGCTGCGTCCAGCCACTAATGTTGTTTGCTGGAATTTCAAGGGCTGCTGCCAGGTCTTTCTGCGTGCTAACACCATAAGAAGACATCAATCTTTCGAGAATCTGAGCGCTACCGCCTTTCCCTACAATCATAAAAACACCAAAAAGTGATAAATAATAATTTATCAAATCGCTTTTAAGATCTAAAGTGCATTCACACCACATGAAACACGATAGAACAAAACGGACCAAAGGAGATACTGCGTTATGCATACTGAAAATGCAATCAGCCAGAACGCATTTGACTTAGTGCAATCTCAAGATTTTATTGCCAATGTCGCAGCGATTTTAATGCCAGCCATCAGCGAAGCGGTTAACGACGCCGTAAACAAAGCCATAACGCTGGCTACATCCCCAACAATGTCTAAGCAGGATTTTGCTGCAGCCAACCGCATTAGCCTGTCAGTGCTGGAAAAATGGATTGCTAACGGGGTTGTGCTGCTCGCCCCTACCCCATCTTTCACCTACACGCAGAACCGCACTAATCGTAAGACTGGCGAAGTGGTAGAAACCACTATGACCAAACATGGCAATCCGCTTATCAATGTTGCTGCGTGGCGTGAAAAGAACCGCCAGCAGGCAATCAAATGCCGCTACATCAAACCATAACTTGATTTTGCAAGTTGAGAAGGATCTGAGCATGTTTGATTTCAAGGTTTCTACCCATACCCATTACGACGATCCCTGTCGCAAATTCGCGTTAGCTCACAACATGGAAGACGTCGCTAAGCAGTCCGGGATGCGCGCGCAAACTCTGCGTAATAAGCTGAATCCAGACCAGCCGCATCAACTTACCGTCTTAGAAGTTTTAGCTCTTACCGATGTCACTGAGGATGCAACATTAGTTGATGGCCTGCTTGCGCAAATCCAGTGCCTCCCCTGTGTGCCGGTAAATGAAGTCGCAGATGAAAAATTTCCCCTGTATGTCATGAAAGCCACCGCAGAAGTAGGCCAGTTAGCCGCTGGCGCAACCTCTACAGAAACTATGACAGCCATCAACGCGAAATTTCGCGAGCTGGTCACTGCCGGTTATCTGCTGGGTGCATCCGCCTGGTATGACGAAAGCGCCAACGACAAAGACACACTGAAAGCGGGCAAGCTCTTTCTCGACTACGACTACACGCCGTGTCCGCCGCTGGAAGACCTGACCCTGCGCCAGCGCATCACCGATAAATATCTGGCGAACTTCGCCGCATCCGTAAACAGCTGAGGAGCCGGATAAATGGCACTCCCACGCAAACTGAAGGGCATGAACCTTTTCAACAACGCCAACAGCTATCAGGGCGTCGTCACCGCCGTTACCCTGCCGAAGCTGGCGCGCAAGCTCGACCCGTTCCGCGCGGGCGGCATGAGCGGCGCGGCCTTCATTGATAACGGTCTGGAAGATGATGCGCTTGATATGGAATGGAGTATCGGCGGCATTGATGAGCTGGTACTCACGCAGTGGGGAGCCTCCGATATTCCCCTGCGCCTTTACCGGCTCTTACCAGCGCGACGATGGCCGTGCAGTTTAAAAACACGGAACGGCCAACTACTCAACAGGCCCGTGCACTGGAAAAGGCCCGGCAGGCAGCGGCAGAGCTGCAGACGAAAACCAACAGCCTGCGCCTGTCGGTGCAGCAGCAGCGCGAGGCGCTTAACGCGGCGGGGATTTCCACCAAAAGCCTGAGCAGCGAGCAGCAGCGCCTGCGAACCTCATCAGCGCAGGCAACCGTCAGCCTGGGCCGTCAGAAAATGGAGCTGCAGCGGCTGAATGCACAGCAGGAGCGGCTGAACCAGACCAGTGAGCGCTACCGCAAAGGCCAGGAGCTGTCGGGCAAGGTGCGCAATATGGGTGCGGCTGGTATCGGGGCTGCAACGGTCGGCGGCATGGCGGCAACCTCGCTGCTGATGCCGGGCTTTGATTTCGCACAGAAGAACTCCGAGCTGCAGGCCGTGCTCGGCGTGGCAAAAGATTCTAAGGAGATGACCGCACTGCGTGCGCAGGCGCGTCAGCTCGGCGATACAACGGCCGCGTCTGCCGATGATGCGGTAGGTGCACAGATCGTTATCGCCAAAGGTGGCGGCGATGCCGCAGCCGTTCAGGCCGTTACGCCTGTCACACTCAACATGGCGCTGGCGAACAAGCGCATGATGGAGGAAAACGCCGGGCTGCTGATGGGTATGAAATCAGCCTTCCAGCTTTCAAACGATAAGGTTGCACACATCGGCGACGTGCTGTCGATGACCATGAATAAAACGGCCGCTGACTTTGACGGGCTTAGCGACGCGCTGACCTACGTCGCCCCGGTGGCGAAAAATGCGGGCGTCAGCATCCCACAGGCGGCAGCGATGGTCGGCGCTTTACACGATGCCAAAATAACCGGCTCGATGGCCGGTACGGGAAGCCGCGCTGTGCTGAGCAGGCTGCAGGCTCCTACCGGTGAATCATTCAAGGCTATCAAAGAACTGGGGATTAAAACCGCAGACGGCAAAGGAAATACCCGGCCGATCTTCGCCATTCTGAAAGAAATGCAGGCGAGCTTTGATCGTAACAAGCTGGGATCGGGCCAGCGTGCCGAGTACATGAAAACTATTTTTGGCGAGGAGGCCAGCTCCTCAGCGGCCGTGCTGATGACAGCCGCCTCAACCGGCAAGCTCGATCAGCTGACCGCCACGTTTAAAGCCTCTGATGGTAAAACCGCCGAGCTGGTCCAGGTCATGCAGGATAACCTCGGCGGCGATCTGAAAGAGCTGCAGTCTGCGTATGAGGCTATCGGCACCGACATTTTGACCAGAACGATGGCACTCTGCGAACACTCACCCAAGATACAGCGGCGCTGCTGCTCAAGGTTGACGGCTGGATTAAAGCTAATCCTGAGCTGGCAGGCGGTATTGCTAAGGTGGTAATGGGCGGGTTGATGTTAGCCGGGGCGCTGGGCGCTATCGGGCTGGTAGCCTGGCCGGTGATTGCAGGCGTTAATACCCTGATTGCCGGAGTGGGCTTCCTCGGCACGGCATTCAGCATCGCGGGCGGAGCGATTACGGCGGCGCTCGGTGCTATCACGCTGCCGGTTCTGGCCGTCGCGGCGGCAATCGTGGCCGGGGCGCTACTGGTGCGCAAATACTGGGAACCCATCAGCGCCTTTATCGCGGGCATGGCCGAAGGCTTCACCGCTGCGATGGGACCGATCAGTGATTCCTTCGGCTCGCTGAAGCCCGTTTTTGAGTGGGTAGGCGGTAAGGTTAAAGAGCTTTGGGACTGGTTCGGCAAACTGCTGGAGCCGGTCAAATCCACGCAGGCCGAACTTGCCGCCGCCGGAGACATGGGCAAGCAGTTCGGCAACATGCTGGCCGAGGCACTGAAAATTCCGGGGCATGCGCTCGATCAGCTTATGGGTGGCATCAACTGAGTGCTGGATAAGCTCGGCATTATCGACACGAAATCCGACGAGCTGAAAGACAAAGTGCCGTCGCCCGATCCAATAGCAACCGGCGGCGCGGGCGCAGATACCGGCGGGCTGGAATACAACCTCGCCTATGGTGGCGCGGCGTACCGTCCGGTTTCAGCGCCGTCAGCAGGCGGCGGATTTACAGACCGCAGCCAGAATACCTATCAGTATGAAATCAATATGCACGAGGGCATGACCAAAGACGACGCAATGGCGTTGATGGCGCAGCACCAGGCCAGAGAGCAGCGCAACCGTCAGGCACAGAACCGCAGCAAGATGGGCTGGGAGGATTAACCGATGATGATGATTTACGGCATGATGCCATTTATGCGGCAGACCCTGCCTTACGGGGATATGCAGCAGAATATTGATTACCGCTGGCCCACTAACAGCCGGTTCGGGCAGCGCCCGTCGGCGCAGTTTATCGGGCCGGGCGATGAAAAAATCACGCTATCCGGGGAGCTGCGCCCGGAAATCACGGGCGGCTCGATGTCGCTGATGACAATCCGCCTGATGGCCGACGAGGGCATGGCATGGCCGCTGATTGGCGGCAGCGGCATGATTTATGGCATGTACGTGATCGAGAGTATTTCTAAAACTTTCAGTGAGTTATACCCCAACGGCACGGCCAGCAAAATCATGTTTACGCTGAGCCTGGAACGCGTTGATGAGTCGCTCACCTCCATGTTTGGCGATTTGAAAAAGCAGGCTGACGGGCTTATCAGCGGCTCCGCCAGTCTGCTAGGTCAATTTACGTCAGCAATCGACGGCGTGAAGTCGGCGGCCGGTAGCCTGATTTCAACTGCAGGGGACTGCTCGGATGATCGGGATAAGCAGCCTGCCGGTGCAGGCCGGGGCGCAGCTGACGCCGGATTTCATGCTGAAGGTTAATTCTAATGACGTCACAACCAACATCCGGGATCGCCTTATCTCGATGACGCTGACCGATAACCGCGGCTTTGAAGCTGACCAGCTGGATATTGAGCTGGACGACGCCGACGGGCAGCTGGCGATGCCGGTACGCGGCGCAGTGATAACGCTGTTTCTCGGTTGGAAAGGACAGACGCTTTTCGGGAAAGGCAATTTCACCGTTGATGAGGTTGAGCACCACGGTGCGCCGGACACCATGACAATCCGCGCCCGCAGTGCTGATTTCCGTGGCTCGCTCAATTCCCGCCGGGAGGTGTCCTATCACGACACTACCCTGGGGGAAGTCGTCACGCAGATAGCCGCTCGCAATAACTTAAAGCCCATGCTGGCTGATGGGTTCGCCGGAATTGCCGTGGCCCACATTGACCAGACGCAGGAAACAGACGCTAAATTCCTGACGCGACTCGCCACGCTTTATGGTGCGGTTGCGGCAGTGAAGGCCGGGCGGCTTCTGTTTATAAAGCCCGGTAACGGCGTCACCGCCAGCGGAAAGCCAATCCCGCAGATGACGATCACGCGGCAGGATGGTGACCGGCACAGCTTCAGCATTGCCGACCGTGGCGCATACACTGGCGTCTCGGCAAGCTGGCTGCATACTAAAGACCCTAAGCCTAAGAAAGTTAAGGTAAAGCGCAAGCCGAAAGAAAAGCATCTGCGCGCGCTGGAGCACCCGGCGGCTAAAAAGAAAAAGACGACCGCGACCAAAACACCGGAGGCCAAAGAGGGTGATTATCTGGCGGGTACAGAAAACAACATCTTTACCCTGACGACCGTGTATGCATCGAAAGCAGCAGCGATGCGGGCTGCAAAAGCAAAGTGGGATAAGCTGCAGCGCGGCGTCGCTGAGTTCTCGCTCACGCTTGCAATGGGGCGCGCCGACCTGTACCCGGAAACACCGGTCAGGGTGAGCGGCTTTAAATCAGTGATCGATGCGCAGCCGTGGATTATCAGCAAGGTCACACATAGCCTTAGCGGCAGCGGATACACGACCACGCTTGAGTTTGAAGTGCTGCTTTCAGGTATTGAATATCAGTCAGAAACAGAGGGTGAAACGGAAACTGCTTAATTCGGGTGTAATTTGCAAAACACAATTTGCATATTCAAACTAAGTGGCTCTCCCCTGCCCTTTTGAGGATATCGATGATGATGCACTGCCCTTTATGCCAGACAGCAGCCCACGCAAAAAGCAGCCGCTATGTTTCAAAAGAAACAAAAGAACGTTATCACCAGTGCCAGAATATTAATTGCAGCTGCACATTCAAAACACAAGAGACCGTGACAGGAATGATTGTATCGCCTGGGCAAATCAATAAGGTGCCGATGTATACTAGCCAGCAGCAACCGTCCTTACTCCACTGATCTAGCCCGCTTACGCGGGCGTTATTCATAGCATCATGTAAATTTACCTACTTTGCTAATCATTTTTTTGTAGTTTAGTAACCACTTTGCTTGTCGCGAATGCTAAGATAAAAATTGAAACCAGCAACTGAAAAGTTACCATCCCTCTGGCACCCGGGGAACTTGCCATGATATCCCCAAAAGTAGTAGTAGTTGAAATACCGACGCTGTAATAAAAAAAATCCAACATAGTCATTCCAGGCCTATCTCTATTAATCAAAAAAGATTCTGCTTTTTTTTGCAGTTCAAGCCTTCTCTTTTCATTCTCATCTATTTCTTTCCTAATCCTATCTTTCTGTAAGTTTTTATCTTGAATTTCACTCCACGTTTTCTTGTCATTGAATTCAGCCCTATGTTCAAACGCATAATCATTTGCTTCTTTTATTTTTTTGGCAATATTCAATTTTAACTCTGCAACAGCGACATTATCTGCGCTATTTTCTGTCTTAGTAGTTAATAAAGCCACTAACTCAGCTTTCAAATCTTTAACAGAATCGTTAACATATTGATTATAATTAACATCTAATATAGCTTCATTTCGCTTAATTAAAACCCCTTCTTCTGAGTAAGTCTTATTTAGATCATTATTTAACTTAAGGCCATTTAAAACAATCTCATTGTGTTCAGAGACTAATTGATTGCTTCTAGCATAAAGGTCTGACTGAGAAAAATATCGCCCGTCATTTATTTCTGGATTCAAACCATAAGCGATCCTTGAGGCGTTTTCGATAGGAGTGGAATTTAAGTAATCATTTTTAACAAAAGAATCAGGATTAACTTTCCAAAAAAACCAGTGTGCAAATGTAAAAAAAATTATCACTAAGCTAAAGTGTACAAGAGGATTTCTAAAAGTTGACACAGTAATTATCCTTAAAATAAAAAATAATACTTAAAGCGTAACTAGTGAAAATACGCCGCCGATATATTTATCATAATCGGCAAAAATCACATAAAACTTAGTGTTGGAATTCAAAAAAACAAACATTAAATACTGTTTTTATATACAGCATCTTACTGTTATTTGATGGAGAAATATTATGGCGATTAGGAAGCTCAGCACGGGTAAATGGCTCTGCGAGTGCTATCTCAACGGGAGGGATGGTAAACGGGTAAGACAACAATTCAAGACGCGAGCTGAAGCTATTGCCTTTGAGCAATACACTCAAGACGAAATTAAGGCTAAACCCTGGCTTGCCGACAAAGAAGATAACCGCAAGCTGAGCGAACTTATCGAGCTATGGTACAAGCTGCACGGGTGCTCGCTAAGTGATAGAAAGGGCCGACTTGGTAAACTCAATATTATTTGTAATGGCATGGGTAATCCCGTTGCTGCTTCTATCACTTCAAAGGATTGGGCACATTATCGGGACAGGCGTTTACAGAGCCTCATACAGAATGGATACAAAACCAGTGATAAATCGTTAAAGGTCTCACCGGGTACCATTAACTGTGAACATGCATTCCTTCGCGCTCTTTTTAATGAGCTGGAACGGCTTGGCGAAATCAGCTACCCCAACCCACTTAAAAATATACGGGAGTTTGATCAGCCAGAGAAAGAAATGGCATGGTTGACTGAAACCCAGATACAAAAGCTTTTTGCCGCCTGCAAAGTTCACGATAACCCTGATCTGACGCTGATTATCAAAATTTGCCTTTCAACCGGGTGCCGCTGGAGTGAAGCAGCGAATCTTAAAGCCTCACAATTGTCTCCAAACAAAATCACGTTCATTAATACCAAAGGCAAAAAGAACCGCTCGGTACCCATCGACAATGCCCTCTATAACGAATTAAAAGACAAAGAAGGCCGTTTTTTTGGAGAGTGCTATCGCCAGTTTTATCGGGTCATTCGCCTGGCCGGCATTGTATTACCAGAAGGCCAGATGAGCCATGTACTTCGCCATAGCTTTGCCAGCCACTTTATGATGGCCGGGGGAAATATCATCGTGCTGCAGCGTATTCTCGGGCATTCCGACATCAGGGTGACTATGCGTTATGCGCACTTCGCGCCCGACCATCTTGAAGATGCAATTCGCTGCAATCCGCTGGCATTGATGACGAAGAAAAATGGCGACAAAGTGGCGGCACAGAGTCCAGCACAGTAGAACAAAAGGCAACAGAGTGGCGTTTAACTCTTTGATTCTAATCTAAGATGTTGTTCTTAAATGCCAACCAAAAAAAGACCCAATACGATTCCTGTATCGGGTCCAGGGAAATGGCTCGTTGAGAGCCGTGCGCTAAAAGTTGGCATTTTTGCAGGCGAGGACGCCTTGCCTTTTAAAGGTAGACCAGCATCGGTGATTTTCCAGCCAGCGGGCTTCGCCGCCGGCAAAAGCTGCCAACTCTGTGATCGGGCTGGCACTAACGGCTGGCAGGCGCAGCGGCAAAAATGTGCGCTACGCCTGATAATGCAGGGATTATTTACCGCACAGCTGCTGGGCGCGATCGACGATCGGCTGCAGGCTCATCTTTTGTCCGGGATGCGCTTTATCGGCGGCAAGGATTGTATCGATGGATTGCAATGTGCCCTGCCCGGCATTGCCGCGCGCCAGCGCTTTATCATTGAGCGGATACTGCAGCAGCGTGCTGGGGTTAATGGCAAACAGCGCGCCATCTTTCTCGCAGGTCAGCATCACCTCTTCGCGGGTGAACGGCCACTTATCTTTGCCCATTTCAAAACGGCTGACGGTGATAATCTGCCCGGCGAACGCCCGGCTGCACAACGCCATCAGTAACCCAGCTGGAATCAGTTTCTTCAGCAAAATCTCGACCTCATCTCATCTTTTAACAGATTCAGGCCGGCGACAGCGTGGCAAACACGCTCACCAGCCCGATAACAATCAACGCCAGCAGCAGCTCGAGCTGCGTCAGACGGGTAAAAAGTTTCGGTGCCCGGCTGGCGGCCAGGCGAAAACGCGGCACCAGCAGATAGCGATTAAGCAGCGCAATCAGCACCATCAGTGCCACCAGCAACGCTTTGCTCACCAGCAGCTCGCTCCACAGCGTGGCGGTCCAGTTGAGCGGCGTACCGGCAATTAGCAGGCTGTTGACCGTGCCGGTAACAATCGCCAGCGCCACGGCCAGATGACCATAGCGTGAAAAGCGCATCATGCTGCGAATGGCATCGGTGCGCCAGGCGATGTTACGCGCCTCGCGCATTAATAGCAGCAGCGGCAGCAGGCCACCGGCCCAGTAGGCGGCCGCGATCAGGTGCAGCGCATGATTCCCCTGCTGCAGCAGTCCCGGCATGCCGTCGCGCATCGCCGCATGGCCGACACCCGCCAGTGCCACCAGCTGCAACAGCGCAGTCGCCAGTAACGCCTGCTGGCGCAGATTACCACGCAGGCGCAGCGCCAGCGTGCTGAGCAGGGCAAACAGGATAACCCAGCGCCAAACCGCGCCGAAGCGCGTACCCAGCACCGCCAGCCAAACGTCGATGCTGGCGATACTGCGCCAGTCGCCGCTCATCAGCCCGGTCTGCGCCGCCAGCATCAACAGCGCACTGAGTAAACTCAGCACGGCGCTGTATCCCATCAGCCGCCGCCAGCGCTGTGCCAGCACCGGTCGGTAGCGCGCCGGCGCCAGCAGCGCGGTATAAAATGCACTGCCGGTCAGCAGAAACAGCGCCAGAAAATGCAGCGCCCGCAGGCCGATCCAGAACGCGCTAAGACTCATTACTTCACGCTGAAGCTGTAGCTACCTTTGGTTTTGTGGCCGTCCACTGACAGCACGTGCCAGTTGACCTGATACTGGCCCGACGCCAGCGGCTGGGCGATCGGCACAATCAGCTGATCGTGCTGCTGCGGATTCAGCTGGGCTTTCTCCAGCGCCACCGGCTGCTGCTGCGCGTTGGTCATTTCCACGCCGCTGAATGCCGGTTCAATATCTTCGGTGAATGTCAGGGTGAGTTGCTGCGGCGCGCGCTCCACCATGGCGTTATCCGCCGGCACCGGGGCTTTGAGGTGGGCATGTGCCAGAGCCAGCTGGCTGAAGCCCAGCGTCGCGCCCGCCAGCAGTAGCGCGATAACGCGCCTGGATGCAGTTTTCATCATCACGTCTTCCCTTTTAACTGCGGCACTGCGCCGCAAATGTGGCAGCAGGATACGCCGCTGCTTTTAGGCTGTCGAGACTTGCGGTGCGATCCAATTCCCTTGATCCAGCAGGGCGAAACCATTATTTTTGCCCCTGTTTATCAGGAGAAAAGCATGAGCCAAAACCTTGCCCTGCTGTCGCAGGAAGAGAAAGACAAAGTAAACGTCGATCTCGCCGCCGCTGGCGTGGCGTTTAAAGAGCGCTACAACATGCCGGTGATCGCCGAGATGGTGGAGCGCGAGCAGCCGGAAGCGCTGCGCGACTGGTTCCGTCAGCGCCTGATGACCTATCGCCAGGCATCGCTTAGCCTCTCCCGCCTGCCCTACGAACCTAAGCAGAAATAATTTATGTTACGCGTAATCGATACGGAAACCTGTGGCCTGCAGGGCGGCGTGGTGGAAGTGGCGTCAGTGGATGTCATTGACGGCCAGATCGTCAATCCGATGAGCGATCTGATCTGCCCGGATCGGCCCATCAGTCGTCAGGCGATGGCGGTGCACCGCATCACTGAAGCCATGGTGGTGGGCAAGCCGACCATCGAAGAGGCGATTGGCCGCTATCACGGTAGCCCGCACTATGTGGCGCATAACGCCAGCTTTGACCGGCGCATGCTGCCGACGATGCCGGGCGAATGGATCTGCACCATGACGCTGGCTCGCCAGCTGTGGCCGGGCATTAAATACGGTAATCAGGCGCTGCGTCACAGCCTCAAACTCGAGGTGTCGCCGCCGGATGATCTGCACGCGCACCGCGCGCTGTACGATTGCTACGTCACCGCCGCGCTGCTGATCCGCATTATGGAAACCTCCGGCTGGAGCGCCAGCGAGATGGTGAGTCGCTGCCAGCCGGCGCCGGTCAGCGACGAGGTGTTCCCGTTTGGTAAGTATCGTGGTCAGAGCATCGGCAGCATCGCGCGTAAAGATCCGGGCTATCTGCGCTGGGTACTGGAAAACGTACGTGATTTGCGCGCGCCGCTGCGGCAGACGCTGCGCAAATACGTTAAGGACACTCAGTAATCGCTGCGCGGCGGCAGCGTGCCCTGCGCCAGGGCGATCAGGAAAGTGAACTCCTGCGCCACGCCTTCATAGGATTTATAACGTCCTGATTTGCCGCCGTGGCCGGAATCCATATCGGTGCAGAGTAACAGCAGCGCATCGTTGGTGCGCAGCTCACGCAGCTTTGCCACCCACTTCGCCGGTTCCCAGTACTGTACCTGCGAATCGTGCAGCCCGGTGGTCACCAGCAGGTGCGGATACGCCTGCGCCGTCACGTTGTCATACGGGCTGTACTGGCGGATGTAGCGATAGAATTCCGCCTGCTCCGGATTGCCCCACTCATCATATTCACCGGTGGTCAGCGGAATCGACGGATCGAGCATGGTCGTGACCACATCGACAAACGGCACCTGAGCGATCACGCCGTGAAACAGCTGCGGTGCCATATTCAGCACGCCGCCCATCAGTAAGCCTCCGGCACTGCCGCCCATGGCGTACAGCTGCTGCGGGTTGCCGTAGCCTTTCGCCACCAGCGCTTCAGTCACATCAATGAAGTCGGTGAAGCTGTTCATTTTATGTTGCAGCCGGCCATCGTCATACCACTGCTGGCCCAGCTCGCCGCCGCCGCGCACGTGGATAATCGCGTAGATGAAACCGCGCTCCAGCAAACTGATGCGGCTGGTGCCAAAACTGGCCTCCATGCTGCTGCCATAGGCGCCGTAGCCGTACGCCAGCAGCGGATTGGCGCCGCGCTGAAAGTGTTTGCGGTGATAAACCAGTGAGACCGGCACTTCCGTGCCGTCGCGCACCGTGATCCACAGGTGTTCACTTTTGTAGTCGGCAGAGTCAAAACCCGGCACCGGGGTTTGCTTGAGAATGCGCCGCTCGCCGGTCTCCATGTTCAGTTCGAACAGCGTGGTCGGCGTCGTCATCGACGAGTAGCCGTAGCGCAGCGTGTCACTTTCCGGCGTGGGGTTGTAGGCCAGCCAGGTGACATAGGCCGGATCGTCAAAGGCAATACCGTAGCTCTCACCGCTGGCCCAGTTAATCTGGCGCAGGGTATTTACCCCGCGCTGGCGCTCTTCGACTACCAGCCAGTTACGAAACAGCTGGAAATCTTCCATCACCACGTGGTCGCGCGGCGGAATCAGGGTTTGCCAGCGATCTTCAGCCAGCCACGCGCTGCGGTACAGGCCGAAATTTTTGCCGTCGCGGTTGGAGCGAATGAAGAATTGGTGATCGTAGTGATCGATGCTGTATTCATGATCGCGCCGCCGCGGACAAAACACCTGCGGCTGTGCGTCCGGATATTCCGCGTCAATCAGCAGAATTTCACTGGTAGTTGTGCTGAACAGCGCGATCAGGATGAAGTGTTCCGAGGTGGTTTTATGCACGCTGAGGTGGAAAGACTCATCCTGCTCTTCATACACCAGCTGATCTTCCGACTGCGGATGCCCCAGTTCGTGACGCCACACCTGATAAGCCAGCAGCGTTTTCGAATGCTTGCGTACGTAGTAGAGGGTGCGTGAGTCGTTGGCCCACGCCACGCTGGAGGACGCGTCGCGCAGCACCTCCGGATACCAGCTGCCGCTGTTGAGGTTACGAAAGCGGATGCCGTACTGGCGGCGCGATAAAAAATCTTCCGCCAGCGCCATCACCTGGTTATCCGGGCTGATATCCAGCGTGCCCATGGTGTAAAAGTCACTGTGCGCGGCGCGCTGGTTGCCATCCAGCAGCAGTTGCCACGGCTGGTCGGCGGGCGCATCCACCGGCTGGCGGAAATAGGCCGCGTACTCATTGCCGGCTTCGTAACGGCTCTGGTAGCGATAGCCGCGTTTAACGTACGGTACCGAGTGGTCCTGCGCCGGTAGCCGATCGATGATCTCTTTCAGTACCCGATCCTGCAGCGCATCCTGCGAGGCCATCATCGCTTTACCGTAGCGGTTTTCCGCCTCCAGATAAGCCAGTACCTCGGGGTTTTGCCGGTCATCATCACGCAGCCAGAAATAGTTATCGGTGCGCGTTTCGCCGTGTAACGTCATGTGGTGGGGGATTTTTTTCGCTTGCGGCTGATTCATTACAGAGTTTCTCCCTGAAAGACGACATCCTGCAAGCGTGGCACTTCTGGCAGAGGAAGCCAAGCCGGAAACGCACGCGAAGTGTAACCGGAGGCCGCCGCAACCGCCTCCGGCGTGACTCAGGCCGCTTTTTCCGCCGCGATGTCGCGCTGAATACCGTCGCGCACGTCCTGCGGAATTTTTAGCGCATCGCCGAGCGCAGAGAGGTAACTGCGTTCCATGAAATGATCGACATCGATCGCCGCACAGCTAAGGAAATAGAGTTCCAGCGCTTCCTCTTCATTTTTCACGTCGGCGGCCAGCCACTGCGGATCGAGCGGACGGTTCATTGCCTGCTGAATCAGCGCTTCCGCCTGCGCCCCGTAACCGGCCTGATGGATATTCTGCTCGATGGCCGTGCGCTCGCGATCGTCAATGTGCCCGTCGCTTTTCGCAGCAAACACCAGCGCAGTTACCAGTCGCTCCGCGCGCTGGTCGAGCGGCGTCTGCAGCTGGCCAAACGCAGGCTCATCCTGATGGGTTTCACGCACGCGCTGCTTGTATTTATTCCACAGCACCGCGCCTGCCGCCGCCCCGCCGCCGACCAGCAGCGCGGTGCCGCCGTATTTGGTTAACAGCTTGCGCGACGATTTGCTGGCAATCAGTAAACCCGCCAGGCCACCCAGCGCGCCGGGTGCCAGCATATCGCTCAGGCCGCCTGATTTGCCGTCACCGCCCTTCTTTGCCAGAACCGATTGAATTTGCTGCAGCCAGTTACTCATCGTTTAACTCCTGTTTAAGTTTCCGCTCACTATGCTGCCGCACGCTGTGTCAGTTAACGTCAGAGCCGGCAAAGTATGGCAAAGCCGGACGTGCACAATGCGTGAGTACGCAAACGTTTTCGTTTATACTGCGCGCGCATTTTGACTGCTAAGGTGAAATTATGACGACTCTCGGAACCGCGCTGCGTCCTGCCGCAACGCGTGTCATGCTGTTAGGTTCAGGTGAATTAGGCAAAGAGGTAGCGCTGGAGTGTCAGCGTCTCGGGGTGGAAGTGATCGCTGTCGATCGCTATGCCGATGCCCCGGCGATGCACGTTGCGCATCGCAGCCACGTCATTAACATGCTGGACGGTGACGCACTGGCGGCGCTGATTGCGCAGGAGCAGCCCCACTTTGTGGTGCCGGAAATCGAAGCCATCGCCACCGAAAAACTGCTGGAGCTGGAAGCGCAGGGGCAAAAAGTGGTGCCGACGGCCCGTGCTGCACGTCTGACCATGAACCGCGAAGGCATTCGCCGTCTGGCGGCTGAAGAGCTGGCGTTACCGACTTCAACCTATCAGTTTGCGGATAGCAAAGCGCGTTTCGTCGCGGCCGCGCACGAGATCGGTTTTCCCTGCATCGTGAAACCGGTAATGAGCTCCTCCGGTAAAGGCCAGAGCTTCATTCGCGAAGCCAGCCAGCTGGATCACGCCTGGGATTATGCGCAGCAAGGTGGACGCGCGGGCGCGGGCCGGGTGATTGTCGAGGGCGTCGTGAAGTTCGATTTTGAAATCACCCTGCTGACCATCAGCGCGGTGGACGGCATCCATTTCTGCGCGCCAATTGGCCATCGTCAGGAAGATGGCGATTACCGGGAATCCTGGCAGCCGCAGCAGATGAGCGAACTGGCCCTGCAGCGCGCGCAGGATATCGCCGCTAACGTGGTGAAAGCGCTCGGCGGTTACGGCCTGTTTGGCGTGGAGCTGTTTGTGTGCGGCGACGAGGTGGTGTTTAGCGAAGTCTCTCCACGTCCGCACGATACCGGTATGGTGACGCTGATTTCGCAGGATCTCTCTGAGTTCGCGCTGCACGTGCGCGCCTTCCTCGGCCTGCCGATTGGCGGCATTCGCCAGTATGGACCGGCTGCTTCGGCGGTGATCCTGCCACAGCTCGATAGCCACAACGTGCAGTTTGTGAATGTGGAAGCCGCACTCGGTGCGGGTCTGCAGCTGCGCCTGTTTGGTAAGCCGGAAATTGCGGGGCAGCGCCGTCTGGGTGTCGCGCTGGCGACCGGTGACAGCACCGATGATGCCGTGGCCCGCGCCATTGCCAGCGCCGCAGCCGTGCAGGTTCAGGGCTGATTGACCGGGTGGTGACGCAGCGCCATCACCACCCGCAAAAATTGACCGCTGCCGCGTAGCAGTTGCGCGGCAGCGCTATTCGCGATCAGCGGGGTGAAGCCGCACCTGCCACAGCCTCACGCGCCAGCTGCGTGATGCGATCCCAGTCGCCGCTCTCCAGCGCATCGTTTGGCACCAGCCACGAACCGCCAATACACAGCACGCTTTTCAGCGCCAGATAGTCATGATAGTTGGCCGGGGAAATACCGCCGGTCGGGCAGAAACGCACCTGCGGGAATGGACCACCAATCGCCGCCAGCGCTTTGACGCCACCGTTAGCCTCTGCCGGGAAGAACTTGAACTCGCGCAAACCATAATCCATGCCGACCATCAGTTCCGACACGGTGCTGATGCCTGGAATCAGCGGCACCGGGCCTTCCACCGCCGCCTTGAGCAGTGGCTCAGTGAGCCCCGGGCTAATGACAAACTGCGCACCGGCGTCGGTCACTTCTTTCAGCTGCTGGGTATTGATCACCGTGCCGGCACCCACAATCGCTTCCGGGACTTCTTTGATCATTGCCCGCAGCGCATCCATCGCCACCGGCGTGCGCAGCGTCACTTCCAGCACGCGTACGCCACCTGCGACCAGCGCTTTGGCCATCGGCACCGCATGTTCCAGCTTGTTGACGACAATCACCGGCACAACCGGGCCGGTAGTCAGAATCTGTTCCGCACTCGTTTTCCAGTTCTTCATTACGTTTCCTCAGGAGAGACAGCCCAACGCGCGGTCCGGCTGTCAGAAAGAGAGCCCTACCATACAAGATCGGCCGGACGGACGTCTATTGGATATCATCAATTTTTGAAACCGCGGTTCATTTTTGAATGATTGCCTGGTGCGCATCATTTCGCATCGGTCTGCAGAGTCGCCATTAATGGCGACCAGGATAAACCCTGCTGACTGAAAACAAAACGCCCCTGGCGAACAGCGCAGGGGCGTAAATATAAACTTCTCAGTCAGCGATGCAGGAGCGGTTATTCAAACTCGTTCCACGAACGGCCGTCGCGGGTGATCATCGCCACCGAGGCGACCGGGCCCCATGTGCCGGCCTGATACGGTTTGGAGGCGTCGCCATCCGCATTCCACGCTTCAATAATCGAATCGACATAAGTCCACGCCGCTTCGACCTCATCGCGGCGCACAAACAGTGCCTGAATGCCGCGCATGGTTTCCAGCAGCAGACGCTCATAGGCATCCGCCAGATGCGACTGATTGAAGGTTTCGGAGTAGCTCAGATCCAGCTTGGTGGTCTGCAGCTTGTGCTTGTGATCAAGACCCGGCACCTTGTTGAGGATTTCAATATCCACGCCCTCGTCCGGCTGCAGACGAATCGTCAGCTTGTTCTGCGGCAGTTCGGCGTAAGAGTCCTTAAACAGGTTCATTTCCGGGTTTTTGAAGTACACCACCACTTCTGAGCACTTGGTCGGCAGACGCTTACCGGTGCGCAGGTAGAAAGGCACGCCCGCCCAGCGCCAGTTATCGATATCCACGCGGATGGCGACGAAGGTTTCGGTGCTGCTCTGCTTGTTGGCGCCCTCTTCTTCCAGGTAGCCCGGCACTTTTTTGCCCTGCACAAAACCGGCAGTGTACTGACCGCGTACGGTTTTCTCGCGCACGTTGGTCTGGTCGATGCGGCGCAGCGAGCGCAGCACTTTCACCTTCTCATCACGAATCGCGTCAGCACTGAGATCGGACGGCGGCGACATGGCGATCATGGTCAGGATCTGCAGCAGGTGGTTCTGGATCATGTCACGCATCTGGCCGGCTTTGTCGAAGTAACCCCAGCGGCCTTCGATACCTACCTCTTCCGCCACGGTGATCTGCACGTGGTCGATGGTGCGGTTGTCCCAGTTATTGACGAAAATCGAGTTGGCAAAACGCAGCGCCAGCAGGTTGAGCACCGTCTCTTTACCAAGATAATGGTCGATACGGAACACCTGGCTTTCATCAAAGAATTTACCGACGCTGTCGTTAATCTCCTGCGAGGTCTCCAGCGAGGTGCCAAGCGGCTTCTCCATCACCACGCGCGCCGGTTTGGCGTTGAGTTTAGCGGCGCCCAGGCCTTCACAGATGGCGCCAAAGGTGCTCGGCGGCATGGCAAAGTAATTGATGGTGACGCGGTTTTTCTGATCCAGCATCTTGCCCAGTTTCGAGAAGTGCGAGGTGTCGTTAACGTCGAGGTTGCAGAAGTCGAGACGGCCGCTGAGTTTGTCCCACAGCGCTTCGTCAATCTTCTCCTTCATGAAGGTTTCCAGCGCTTCACGCACCACTTTGGTGTAGGCCTCTTTGTCCCACTCCGCGCGACCCACGCCAATAATGCGCGTGGTATCGTGAATCTGACCGGCTTTCTCCAGCTGATACAGTGAAGGCAACAGTTTCCGGCGTGCAAGATCGCCTTTGGCACCGAAAATCACCAGATCGCATGCCTGGGCTGTTTGTGTTACCGCCATTTTCCTCTCCTCGTTGCAGGATATACCCGGCCTGAGCGTCCTCATCCTGCCGGGTCCTTATTGTAATTTTCTTACAGCACAATGTACTTTTTTCACCGCTCCAGGACAACCCGGCTGCGGTCGGTTACAGGTGATTATCCTGCACCGCCGGGGCGCATTTAACGTGTTGCGAAGTGCGCTAACGCGCCTTTTTCTGTTTCGATGTTTGTCGGGCGAAAACCCGGCAGCGATCAAAGTATGACAAAAAAAGCGCGGTTACATTTGTCCGCCGCTGCGTACGTCAGGCTATTACACGGTATATTCCGCATAATTGGCAGCGATTTCACGCACGGGTGAACGCAAAAAAGTGATTGATGGTCATCGGGTTAACAACATGCTGGATCAAATACAGGCGCAGCTGGCCGCGCTGAGCAAATCAGAACGCAAAGTGGCAGAACAGATTCTGGCCGCGCCGCAGCAGGCGATGCACTCGAGCATTGCCACGCTGGCACAGGCGGCGCAGGTCAGCGAACCGACGGTGAACCGCTTCTGTCACCGCATGGGCACGCGCGGCTTTCCCGATTTCAAGCTGCAGCTGGCACAGAGTCTGGCCAAAGGACAGAGCTGGGTCAGTCGCGATGTCGAAGAAAATGACAGTGTAGAACGCTACAGTCACAAGATTTTTGATTCCGCGCTGGCGGGACTCAGCCGCGTGCGTCAGCAACTGGATATGCAGGTGATCGATCAGGCGGTGCAGGCGCTGTCGAAGGCGCACAAAATTGCCTTCTTCGGTCTCGGTGCTTCAGCGGTGGTGGCGCATGATGCCACCAACAAGTTTCTGCGTTTTAATCTGCCGGTCATCTGGTCCGAGGATATTGTGATCCAGCGCATGAGTTGCATAAATAGTGGACCAAATGACGTGTTTGTTCTGATATCGCATACTGGCCGCACCAAAAATATGATAGAACTGGCTCGCCTGGCGCGTGTAAACGCTTCCACCGTGCTGGCTATCACCTCGCCCGGATCGCCGCTGGCAGATGAAGCCACGCTGGCGCTGACGCTGGATGTACCGGAAGATACCGACATCTATCTGCCGATGGTTTCCCGCCTGGCGCAGCTCACCGTGGTTGACGTGCTGGCAACCGGTTTTACCCTGGAGCGCGGTACGGCTTTCCGTGAGAATCTGAAGCGGGTAAAAGAGGCGCTGAAAGCGTCGCGCCTCGAAAAGCCGGCGACGGAATCACGCGCACAGCAAAATAATTAACATCACATTCACAATGTGAGTCGAATCACAGCCCCTCGATCATATAGAATGAGTGACCATTGCGTGTCACTTGTGATCGACACGATACTTTGTCAACGGAGTCCTTCATGTCCAGACGTCTCAGAAGAACCAAGATCGTTACAACCCTCGGCCCCGCCACCGATCGCGACAACAACCTCGAAAAAATCATCGCGGCGGGCGCTAACGTTGTGCGACTCAATTTCTCCCACGGCACCCCGGAAGATCATCAACTGCGCGCCGATAAAGTGCGGCAGATTGCGGCCAAACTCGGTCGCCACGTCGCCATTCTTGGCGATCTGCAAGGCCCTAAAATTCGCGTATCAACCTTTAAAGAAGGCAAAGTTTTCCTCAATGTCGGTGACCGCTTTCTGCTGGATGCCAACCTGAGCAAAGGCGAAGGCGACAAAGAGAAAGTCGGTATCGACTATAAAGGCCTGCCGGAAGATGTGGTGCCGGGCGATATCCTGCTGCTGGACGACGGCCGTGTGCAGCTGAAGGTGCTGGAAGTTCAGGGGGTGAAAGTCTTCACCGAAGTGACTGTCGGCGGCCCGCTCTCCAACAATAAAGGCATCAACAAGCTCGGCGGCGGCCTGTCGGCTGAAGCGCTGACCGAAAAAGATAAGCTGGATATCATTACCGCGGCGAAAATTGGCGTCGACTATCTGGCGGTCTCCTTCCCGCGTAACGGCGAAGACATGAACTACGCGCGCCGTCTGGCACGCGATGCCGGCTGCGACGCCAAACTGGTGGCGAAAGTGGAGCGTGCTGAAGCGGTGGCAACGCAGGAAGCGATGGACGACATCATCCTCGCCTCCGACGTGGTGATGGTGGCGCGTGGCGATCTCGGCGTGGAAATTGGCGATCCGGAGCTGGTGGGCATTCAGAAAGCATTGATTCGTCGTGCGCGTCAGCTGAACCGCACCATCATTACTGCTACCCAGATGATGGAGTCGATGATCACTAATCCGATGCCGACCCGCGCGGAAGTGATGGATGTAGCAAACGCCGTGCTGGACGGCACCGATGCGGTGATGCTGTCGGCGGAAACGGCGGCCGGTCAGTATCCGGCGGAAACCGTGTCAGCGATGGCGAAGGTGTGTCTTGGCGCGGAAAAAATTCCAAGCGTGAACGTATCCAAACACCGCCTGGACGTGCAGTTCGACAATATCGAAGAAGCGATTGCCATGTCGGCGATGTACGCCGCTAACCATTTGCAGGGCGTGTCGGCCATCATTACCATGACCGAATCTGGCCGTACCGCACTGATGACGTCGCGCATCACTTCGGGTCTGCCGATCTTCGCAATGTCACGTCATGAACGTACCCTGAACCTGACCGCGCTGTACCGTGGCGTGACGCCGGTGTTTTTTGACAGCAACAACGATGGTGTCGCCGCCGCGCACGATGCGGTTAATCTGCTGCGCGACAAAGGGTTCCTCGTCTCTGGCGACCTGGTGATTGTCACCCAGGGCGACGTGATGGCGACCACCGGGACCACCAACACCAGCCGTGTCCTGCGCGTAGACTGAGTTTTACGCACCTCCTTACAGCGGCTGTAACAACATGGACAAACGCGACTGCCTGGCAGTCGCGTTTTATTTTTCACTGACAAGGAGGCCAGATGGCCCGCTATCAACCCATCAGTCAACTCACCGGGCGCGTGCTGCTGTTTCCGCTCGCGCTGGTGCTGTTTGAGTTTGCGACCTACATCGCCCATGACATGATTCAGCCCGGCATGCTGCTGGTCACCGCCGAGTTTAACGTCGGCCCGGAATGGGTATCCACCTCACTCACTGCCTATCTGATGGGCGGCGTGGTGCTGCAGTGGCTGCTCGGTCCGCTGTCGGATAAATATGGCCGGCGTCCGGTGTTGCTGTTCGGCATTCTGTTCTTTGCAGCCGCCTGTGTTCTCACCACCTGGGTGAGCAACATCGAGCAGTTCGTTACGCTGCGTTTTATCCAGGGCATCAGCCTGTGCTTCATTGGCGCAGTAAGCTATGCCGCAGTGCAGGAGGCGTTTGACGAGGCGTTAGCTGTGCGCATGATGGCGCTGATGGCTAACGTGGCGCTGCTGGCACCGCTGGCGGGTCCGCTGGCCGGTGCCGCCTGGCTCACGGTGGGCGAATGGCGCAGTATGTTCTGGCTGTTTGCGGTTTGCAGCCTGCTGGCGTTTGTGGTGCTGTGGCGCATCATGCCGGAAACCGCCGGCGATCGCAGCCACTCCATTGCGTTACCGAACCTGGCGCGCGGCTACGGACGGCTGGCGCGCGATAAGCAGGTGATGTACGGCTCCTTCGCTATCGGCCTGGTGTTCATCCCGATTCTTACCTGGGTGGCGCTGTCGCCGGTGATTCTGATGCATGAAGAGGGCTTATCCCGCCTGCAGTATGCATTGCTGCAATTACCGGTGTTTCTGGCGATGATCGCCGGTAACCTGACGCTGGGCAAACTGGCGGGACGCGTGGCCATCGAGCAACCGGTTAAATTTGCCGCCTGGCCGATTCTGCTCGGCCTGAGCATCGCACTGGTGGCGAACCTGCTCAACAGCCACAGTTACCTGCTGCTCACCGCCGGCCTTAGCCTGTATGCGTTTGGTGCCGGGATGGTCAACGCCGGGCTGTACCGGCTGACGCTCTATTCCAGCAGCGAAGGTAAAGGCAGCATCGCCGCGATGCTGGGGATGATCAGCATTCTGACGCTGGCGGCAGGGATTGAAGTGGCAAAAAGCGGTTATTTCAGCGGCGGTACGCCGTGGTTCAGCGCGATCAACTTCGTCGCCGGCGTGTTGTGGTTTGGCCTGGTGACGCTGTTCCTGCGCGAGCGCAAGCGGCGCAGTCGCCTGACGAGCGTAGAATAAGTGATGATGAACCGTGCCGGGCGGCACGGTTCAGCACGCGTTAGCTATTTACGCGGGTATAAATCCTTTCGCGCGTAAGGCTCAATATCCCCTTCTTTACGCGTCTTCAGCAGTTTGAGAATCCATGTGTACTGCTCCGGATGCGGACGCACGAAGATTTCCACCTCTTCGTTCATGCGCCGCGCCAGCGTGGTGTCATCGGCATCCAGCAGATCGTCCATCGGCGGGCGCACATAAATCTCCAGCTTGTGCGTCGCGCTGTTATACACCGGGAACAGCGGCACTACGCGCGCGCGGCACACTTTCATCAGACGCCCGACCGCCGGCAATGTCGCTTTATAGGTAGCAAAGAAATCGACAAACTCGCTGTGCTCTGCACCGTGGTCCTGGTCCGGCAGATAGTAGCCGTAATAGCCCTGACGCACCGAGGCGATAAACGGTTTGATGCCGTCGTTGCGCGCGTGCATGCGGCCGCCAAAACGGCGACGGACGGTGTTCCAGATATAATCCATCAGCGGATCGCTTTGATTGTGGAACATCGCCGCCATCATCTGACCTTCCGAGGCCAGCAGCATCGCCGGAATATCCACGCCCCAGCCGTGTGGCACGAGGAAAATCACGTTCTCATGATTCTCCTGCAGCGCCGTGATGATCTCGCGGCCGTGCCACTCAACGCGCTGGCGCACGCGTTCAGGATTACGCATCCCCAGCTCGGCCATCATCACCATCGCCTGCGGCGCGGTGGCAAACATACGATCAGCAATCTCTTCGCGCTGTGCTTCGCTGAGCTCCGGCAGGCAATAGTAGAGATTGATCAGCGCACGGCGGCGCGCACTTTTCGCCAGCTTGCCGGCAAACTTACCCAGCCCGCCCAGCACCGGATCACGCACCTTGGCCGGCAGCATCGCCATACCGGCCAGCGCACCAATCGCCAGCCAGCTGCCCCAGTATTTCGGCTTTAAAAAAGAACGTTGAAAAACGGGAATAAACTCACTGTTATTTTTTTTTCGGGTTTCCATGCACTCGCCTCTGACAATGACGGCTCAATAATAGTGACGGCAGGTAATTTTGCAATCTTCACAGGCCAGATAGCAAAAAACCGACGAAGAATCCGTCGGTTTTTGCGCGTTTGCCCGGAAATTAACGTTATTTCAGCGTCAGCTGTGGCAGATAACTCTTCACCTGCGCCAGATAGGTGCTGCGATCTTTACCGGTCAGCCCTTCCATGCGCGGCAATTTCGCCGTCAGCGGGTTGACCGCCTGGTTGTTGATCCACACTTCATAATGCAGATGCGGTCCGGTGGAGCGACCGGTGTTACCGGAAAGCGCGATGCGATCGCCGCGTTTCACTTTCTGTCCCGGTTTCACCAGCGCTTTGCTCAGATGCATGTAGCGGGTCATGTACTGACGACCGTGACGGATCGCGACGTAGTTACCGGCGGCTCCGCCGTTCTTCGCGATCACCACTTCGCCATCGCCGACGGCCAGCACCGGCGTACCAATCGGCAGCGCAAAATCGACGCCTTTATGCGGCGCGATGCGGCCGGTTACCGGATTGAGACGGCGCGGATTGAAGTTTGACGAGACGCGGTACTGTTTCACCGTCGGGAAGCGCATGAAGCCACGCGCAAGACCGGAGCCGTTGCGGTCGTAGAACTTGCCGTCTTCCGCGCGGAACGCGTAGTAATCTTTACCGCCGGTGCGCAGGCGCACGCCGAGCAGCTGACTCTGCGCACTCTTACCGTCCAGCATCTCGCGCGACATCAGTACGCTAAAGTCGTCACCGGCGCGCAGTTTGCGGAAATCCATCTGCCACTGCATGGCTTTAATCACGCTGCTGGTTTCGGCGCTGGTCAGGCCGGCGCGCTGGGCGCTGGCGGCGAAACTGCCGCGCACTTCGCCTTTCAGCACGCTGTTCTGCCATTCACCCTTCTGCATCTCCTGCTGCATCTTAAAGCTGCCGTTCGGCTGACGCGCATAGGTGCGGGTTTCACGCCGATCGATCTCCCAGGTGAAATCCTGCAGCGCGCCATCGGCATCCAGCGTCCAGCTCAGCTGCTGCCCCACGCGCAGATTACGCAAACTCTTGTCGCTGCTGACCAGCGCATTAATGTCACCGAGATCGATACCGTACTGATTAAGCGCGCTGCTCAGCGTATCGCCTGAGGAAACGGTGTAATCATGCTGATCGGGATTGACAGGCACGTCTTTATCAATGTCATCCGACGGGATCTCGTCTTCCGGTTCCGCCGTGGTTTGATCGATCGGTTCACTGGCTTCCGGCAGCAGCGTGCGCAGCTCGTTTTTGTCCAGCGTGATGTCTTTCACGATGGGCGCAACATCGCGGGGATGATAGACGTAAGGCCGCCAGACAGCGACGGCCAGTGTAACAACGGTGAGTGACCCCAGCATAACGCGGTGGGGGCGCGGCAAATTATTAAATGCGAGGGCGACAGAGCGGGCTATCTGCTGCACTTTTACCTATTCCTCTATGCTCCATTCAGGCAGCTCGCATACTGGCTTGACAGCTGTGAGAGGAATTTCACGTAGCTGTCTTTGGTTAAGCTGATTCCCATGCCTAACGGGTCGAGGGTGCCTTTACGCACGCTGGTTCCGCGAGACACGGCATCGATGACCGCCGGCCTGAATTGTGGTTCAGCAAAAACGCAGACTGCTTTCTGCTCAACCAACTGTGTTCGTATTTGATGTAAACGCTGGGCGCCCGGCTGGATCTCAGGATTGACGGTAAAATGACCTAATGGTGATAAACCGTAATGTTTCTCAAAGTAGCTGTAAGCGTCGTGAAAAACGAAATAACCCTTGTTCCGTACCGGCGCGAGTTGTGCGCCAATCCGTTTGTCTGTGTCCGCCAATTGTGCCTCAAACTGCTGCAGGTTGGCGTCAAGTTTGGCTTTGCTTTGCGGCATAAGTTCCAATAATTTTCCGTGGATTGCAACAGCAGATTGTTTCGCAATCTCCGGCGACATCCACAGGTGCATATTAAACTCGCCGTGGTGATGATGAGTATGAGACGGGTCCTGGTTCTCAGAATTGTCTGAGTCATGGTCGTGATCGTGACCGTGCTCATGTTCGTCCTCATCTTCACCACCGCTAATCAATAGCGGTTTTACGCCAGGCAAGGCGGCAATTTCAAGGTTTTTACTGGCTGGTAACTCTCCGGCGGACTTCGTCAGAAAGGCTTCCATCTCCGGACCGGTCCATACTACTAAGTCAGCGTTTTTAATACGTTTTACATCGGATGGCCGTAAGGCATAATCGTGCTCTGAGGCACCGTCCGGCAGCAATACTTCAACCGGCGTAATGCCATCGGCAATGGCGGCTGCGATAAATCCGAGAGGCTTGATTGAAGCCACCACCGCAGACTGCGCGGAAAACGTGGTGGCGAGGCTTAACGTCGCCGCAGAAAGGGTAAAAGCCAGGCGCTTTTTATTGTGTAACATAATGCGTCATTCCATCGTGACCAGGTGATGGAATGTGATATTATAACATTCGAAATTCAATGCAACCCGTAAATATCATGTCGTCACTTGTTACACTCGAAAACATTTCGGTGAAGTTTGGCCAGCGTGCGGTGCTGGCAGGCATCAGCCTGTCGCTGCAGCCGGGCAAAATTCTCACCCTGCTGGGTCCCAACGGAGCCGGCAAGTCCACGCTGGTGCGCACGGTACTCGGCCTGCTCACGCCAGACAGCGGCAGCGTCCGCCGCGCGCCGGGGCTGCGTATTGGCTATGTGCCGCAAAAGCTGCACATCGATCCGACGCTGCCGATCAGCGTTGAGCGCTTTATGCGTCTGACGCGCGGCAGTCGCCGTGATGATATTTTGCCGGCGCTGAAGCGGGTGCAGGCCGGCCATCTGCTGCAGTCACCGCTGCAAAAACTGTCTGGTGGTGAAACGCAGCGCGTGCTGCTGGCGCGCGCCCTGCTCAACCAGCCGCAGCTGCTGGTGCTGGACGAACCGACGCAGGGCGTGGATGTTAACGGCCAGGTGGCGCTCTACGATTTGATCGATCAACTGCGACGCGAGCTCAACTGCGGCGTGCTGATGGTGTCGCACGACCTGCATCTGGTGATGGCAAAGACCGACGAAGTGCTGTGCCTCAACCATCACATCTGCTGTTCCGGCACGCCGGAAGCCGTCTCGCAGCATCCGGAATTTATCGCCATGTTTGGCCCGCGCGGCGCACAGCAGCTGGCGATCTACCGCCATCACCATAATCACCGTCACGATTTACAGGGACGCATTGTTCTGCGCAAAGGAAACGGCCCGTCATGATTGAACTGTTATTACCCGGCTGGCTGGGCGGCGTATTGCTGGCCCTGGCGGCCGGTCCGCTCGGCTCTTTTGTCGTCTGGCGCCGCATGTCCTATTTCGGTGATACCCTCGCCCACGCCTCTCTGCTCGGCGTGGCGTTTGGTCTGCTGCTCAACGTGAACCCCTATTATGCGGTGATTCTGGTGACAGTGTGCCTGGCGCTCGGGCTGGTGTGGCTGGAGCGACGCCCGCATCTGGCGATCGATACGCTGTTAGGGATTATGGCGCACAGCGCGCTGTCGCTGGGTCTGGTGGTGGTCAGTCTGATGCAGGGCGTGCGCGTTGATTTGATGGCCTATCTGTTTGGCGATTTGCTGGCGATCACCCCGGATGATTTGTCGCTGATGGCGGGCGGCGTGGCAATCGTGCTGGTGGTGATGGCGTGGCAATGGCGTTCGCTGCTGTCGATGACCATCAGTCCGGAGCTGGCGCAGGTGGACGGCGTAAACATTCAGCGTACCCGCCTGATGCTGATGCTGGTAACCGCGCTGACCATTGGTGTGGCGATGAAATTTGTTGGCGCGCTGATCATTACTTCACTGCTGATCATTCCGGCCGCCACGGCGCGACGCTTCTCGCGTTCGCCAGAACAGATGGCCGGCTTTGCGGTGCTCATCGGCATCATTGCCGTCACCGGTGGCCTGACTTTCTCTGCCAGCTACGACACCCCGGCCGGTCCGTCGGTGGTGCTGTGTGCTGCGGTACTGTTCATTATCAGCATGGCAAAAAAACCGGCGGCGTGACGCCGGTTACTCTTCGCGGCTGATGCCGAAATGCTTATAGGCGTGCTGCGTGGCCATCCGGCCGCGCGGCGTGCGCTGAATAAAGCCCTGCTGGATCAGGAAGGGTTCGATAACGTCCTCAATGGTTTCACGCTCCTCACCAATCGCCGCCGCCAGATTATCCAGCCCCACCGGACCGCCCATGAACTTGTCGATAATCGCCAGCAGTAGCTTGCGGTCCATATAGTCGAAGCCCTGATTGTCCACATTGAGCATATCCAGTGCGCTGGCGGCGACTTCGCCACTCATGTTGCCACTGGCGCGCACTTCGGCGAAGTCACGTACACGGCGCAGCAGGCGGTTGGCGATACGCGGCGTACCGCGCGCACGGCGCGCCACTTCCAGCGCGCCCTCTTCGCTCAGCGTTAGCCCCAGGCAGGCGGCACTGCGTCCGACGATGTGCTGCAGATCCGGCACATTGTAGAACTCCAGGCGCTGCACAATCCCAAAGCGATCGCGCAGCGGTGAGGTGAGCGAGCCTGCGCGGGTGGTGGCACCAATCAGGGTAAACGGCGGCAAATCCAGTTTGATCGAGCGCGCTGCAGGTCCGTCACCGATCATGATATCCAGCTGATAATCTTCCATCGCCGGATACAGCACCTCTTCCACTACCGGCGACAGGCGATGAATTTCATCGATAAACAAGACGTCGTGCGGTTCAAGGTTGGTGAGCATCGCCGCCAGGTCACCGGCCTTTTCCAGCACAGGACCGGATGTGGTGCGCAGATTGACGCCCATCTCATTAGCTACGATATTGGCCAGCGTGGTTTTGCCCAGCCCGGGCGGACCAAAGATCAGCAGGTGGTCCAGCGCATCGCCGCGCAGTTTGGCGGCCTGGATGAAAATCTCCATCTGCTCTCGCACCTGCGGCTGCCCGACATACTCCGTCAGCAGTTTGGGGCGAATCGCGCGGTCGAGGCTCTCTTCCTCAGTGAATGAACTGCCCGAGACCAGGCGGTCGGCTTCAATCATGCATTACCTCAAATAGCAGCGCGCAGGGCTTCGCGAATCAGGGTTTCACAATCCGCATCTGGTTTGCCAACCTTGCTGACCATACGGCTGGCTTCCTGCGGTTTATAACCCAGCGCTACAAGCGCCGCAACTGCTTCAGCCTCGGCGTCGTTGTTATCCTGCTGTGCCGACGGCGTGGTCAGGGTAAACGCCGAGTCGCCGCCAAACAGGTCGCCGTGCATGCCTTTGAAGCGATCTTTCATCTCAACCACCAGACGCTCAGCGGTTTTCTTGCCCACGCCCGGCAGCTTCACCAGCGAGGCGATCTCTTCGCGCTCCACCGCCGTGACAAACTGCTGCGCTGACATGCCGGAAAGAATCGCCAGCGCCAGTTTGGGCCCGACGCCGTTGACTTTGATCAGCTCACGGAACAGCGCCCGCTCCTGCTTACTTTTAAACCCGAACAGCAGCTGCGCATCTTCCCGCACCACAAACTGGGTGAAGATAATTGCTTCCTGGTTGATGTCCGGCAGCTCGTAAAAGCAGGTCATTGGCAGGTGCACTTCGTAACCCACACCGTGCGCCTCAATCAGCACCAGCGGCGGCTGTTTTTCCAGAATAATGCCTCGTAAACGACCAATCACCTGAGCAATTCCTTAGTGTATGTGTAAGCGTCTGAATCATCGGCCTCCTGCCACACCGCGCTCAACCGCGCGCCTGCTGGAGGTAAAATGTCGGCTATGTATATCATAAAAAAGGCTGGATGCATATCCAGCCTATTGAATGGCCACGCTTTTGCTAACCGGATCGCAAACGTCCGCGCGTCAGTACCAGTTTGCTGTCGCTCATGCGCGCCGCATTCTGGCTGACGTGGCAATGGGTGATGGCGATGGCAAGCGCATCGGCGGCATCCGCCTGCGGATTGGCCGGCAGTTTGAGCAGCGTGCGCACCATGTGCTGCACCTGGCTTTTTTCCGCGCTACCGATGCCGGTTACCGTCTGCTTCACCTGACGGGCCGCATACTCAAACACCGGCAGATCAAGGTTGACTGCTGCGACAATCGCCGCGCCACGCGCCTGCCCCAGCTTGAGCGCCGAATCCGCGTTCTTCGCCATAAACACCTGCTCAATGGCGAAGTAATCCGGCGCGAACTGGGTGATGATTTCGCTGACGCCAGCGTAAATCAGTTTGAGGCGGGAAGGCAGATCGGTGACGTTAGTGCGGATACAGCCGCTGCCCAGATAGCTGAGCTGGCGGCCGGTCTGGCGGATGACACCGTAGCCGGTGACGCGCGAGCCGGGGTCAATCCCGAGTATTATCGCCATAGCGCGTCTCCGTATTGCAGGGGGGTGCGTAACGCCATTACAGCGTTTCCGCTACCTCATCAGAAATTTCACCGTTATGGTAAACTTCCTGCACATCATCACAATCTTCCAGCATATCGATCAGACGCAGCAGTTTAGGTGCCGTCTCGGCATCCAGTTCCGCTTTGGTTGATGGAATCATCGACACTTCAGCACTGTCGGCTTTCAGACCGGTGGCTTCCAGTGCATCGCGCACGCTGCCCAGCTCTTCCCACGCGGTGAAGACGTCAATCGCGCCATCATCATAGCTCACGACGTCTTCTGCACCGGCTTCCAGCGCCGCTTCCATCACGGCATCTTCGTCCTGGCCTGGTGCGAAGGAGATCACGCCTTTCTTGCTGAACAGGTAAGAGACCGAACCGTCGGTGCCGAGGTTACCGCCGGTTTTGCTGAAGGCGTGACGCACTTCGCCCACGGTACGGTTACGGTTATCACTCAAACACTCCACCATGACCGCAGAGCCGCCCGGACCGTAACCTTCATAGATGATGGTTTCCATGTTGCTGTCATCTTCACCGCCGACGCCGCGCGCGATAGCACGGTTCATGGTGTCACGCGTCATGTTGTTGGACAGTGCTTTGTCCATCGCTGCGCGCAAACGCGGGTTGGAGCCGGCATCGCCACCGCCCAGCTTGGCCGCTGTCACCAGCTCGCGAATGATTTTGGTGAAGATTTTACCGCGCTTGGCGTCCTGAGCCGCTTTGCGGTGCTTCGTATTCGCCCATTTACTATGTCCAGCCATCTTACATATTCTCCGATCTTTAACAGGGTGCAGGCTATCTTGCTGGCAATCTTGTTCCCCGGCAGTGCGCGCAATCCTCACGTACTCATGTACGCTCCGGTTGCTGTGCGCTGGCGGTGAACAACCTTGCTGCGCCGATGACGCCTGACTGTTCTATTTTAGCGGTGCAAATCTTTCGACTTACACCGTATGTCTGTAATTTAACGATAAAACCACCGGAAAAACGCGCGGTGGCGGGCATTCAGATAAATTCGTCGATTGCCTGACGATTACTCCACGAGCGGGTTAGTGCGGCGGCGGCGGCCGGTGTCAGCCACTGTGCGGCGAGGTGCTCGCTCAGCAGTGGCTGGCGTTCGGCGGGCAGCGCCAGCCGGAACCAGTGTTCCCGGTTATGCGTGATGCCCGGCGCATAGCGATGGCGATAGTGCGGAAAGATCTCAAACTCAATCTGTTTGTGGCAATCTTCCAGCACCAGCCCCTCTGCGGCGATATCAATCGCCAGCTCTTCAGCCACTTCGCGCTGCGCCGTTTGCGCCGGCGTTTCGCCCGGCTCCAGGCTGCCGGTAACCGACTGCCAGAAGCTGGGGTCATCGCGCCGCTGCAGCATTAACACCCGGCCGGTATCTTGCGCAAAAATCACCACCAGCACCGATACCGGGTGTTTATAGCCCATTATTTCGTCTCTGGAGCGACTTTCTTCGGCGCGATCTGGATACCGAGGTCCGCCAGCGCCGCCGGATTGGCTTCGCTCGGTGCTTCGGTCATCAGACAGGCCGCCGCGGTGGTTTTCGGGAACGCAATCACATCGCGGATATTGTCGGTGCCGGTCAGCAGCATGGTCAGACGGTCAAGACCGAATGCCAGACCTGCGTGCGGCGGGGTACCGAACTTCAGCGCATCCAGCAGGAAGCCAAACTTCTCACGCTGCTCTTCTTCGCTGATGCCCAGAATGCTAAACACCGTCTGCTGCATATTGCCGCTGTGGATACGCACCGAACCGCCGCCCACTTCATAACCGTTGATCACCATATCGTAGGCGTTAGCCACCGCCTGCGTTGGATCGGCCGCCAGCTGTTCCGCCGTCAGCGCTTTTGGCGAGGTGAACGGATGGTGCATCGCCGCCAGGCCGCCCTCGTCGTCCTCTTCGAACATTGGGAAGTCGACCACCCACAGCGGGGCCCAGGCTTTATCATTGGTGATTTGCAGGTCACGGCCCACTTTCAGGCGCAGTGCACCCAGCGCATCCGCCACCACTTTGGCACGATCGGCGCCGAAGAAGATCAGGTCGCCGTCCTGCGCGTCGGTACGCTGCAGAATAGCTTCAACGATCTCTGGCGTCAGGAATTTGGCCACCGGGCTCTGCACACCGTCGAAACCGCTGGCGCGCGCATTGATCTTCATCCACGCCAGACCTTTGGCACCGTAAATGCCGACAAAGCTGCCGTATTCGTCGATTTGCTTACGCGTCAGCGCGGCACCGCCCGGCACGCGCAGCGCCGCGACGCGACCTTTCGGGTCGTTTGCCGGGCCGGCGAACACCTGGAATTCAACGCTTTTCAGCAGGTCAGCAACGTCCACCAGCTCCATCGGGTTACGCAGGTCTGGCTTATCGGAGCCGTAACGGTTCATCGCTTCGGCGAAGGTCATCTGCGGGAAGTCACCGAGGTCGACGCCTTTGATGTCCAGCCACAGTTCACGGATCATCTGCTCCATCACGCTGCGCACCTGCTCAGCGCTCATGAACGAGGTTTCCACGTCGATCTGGGTGAACTCAGGCTGACGGTCTGCACGCAGGTCTTCGTCACGGAAGCATTTGACGATCTGATAGTAGCGGTCAAAACCAGACATCATCAGCAGCTGTTTGAACAGCTGCGGTGACTGCGGCAGCGCGTAGAATTTACCTTTGTGCACCCGGCTCGGCACCAGGTAGTCACGCGCGCCTTCCGGCGTGGCTTTGGTCAGCATCGGGGTTTCGATGTCGAGGAAGCCTTCACCGTCCATAAAGCGGCGCACGAAGCTGGTAATTCTGGCACGGGTTTTCAGACGCTGCGCCATTTCCGGACGACGCAGGTCGAGGTAGCGATAGGTCAGACGCGCTTCTTCGCTGTTGGTCTGGTTAGAGTCCAGCGGCAGCGGTTCTGCGCGGTTGATGATGTTCAGCTCATGGGCGAACACTTCGATGTCACCGGTGGCCATGTCGCTGTTGCGGTTTTTCTCTTCACGCGCACGCACAGTACCGGTGATCTGGATACAGAATTCATTACGCAGTTCAGACGCCAGCTGGAAAGCCTGCTGATGATCGGCATCGAAAAACACCTGCGCGATGCCTTCGCGGTCACGCATATCGATAAAAATCAGGCTGCCGAGATCGCGACGGCGATTGACCCAGCCGCAGAGAGTAACTTGCTGACCCACATGAGACAGATTGAGCTGTCCGCAATATTCTGTACGCATAACGTATCCTTTTAACTTCGCCGCTGCTGCCAGACAGCATCAGGCCGCGTAACCTTCTGAGATGCTGCCGCAAAAAAGGCGGCTATTATAATGGAAAATGGCAGGCAGGATAAGCAGATCCCGCGCAAAGCGGACAAATCGTCAGCGTTTGCCGCGCGATCGGTTCCTGACCGTGGCAAAACCAGGTAACGTACGGCGCATTTTCCGCGCCACAGCAGGCAGGAGCAGTTTTGACACTTCGTATTGGATTACCGCAATGGCAGCACGCCAACTGGAAAGTATTGGGTATCGAAACCCTGGCGGATTACGCCCGGCTGTTCGGCTGCGTCGAAGGCAACACCACGCTTTACGCGCTGCCCAAACCCGAAGTGGTGCAGCGCTGGTATGACATGACTGACGACGCCTTTCGCTTCTGCTTTAAATTTCCTGACACCATCAGTCACAAAGCGGCGCTGAAGAACTGCGATGAGCTGGTGAATGAATTTCTGCGCCTGCTGGATCCGCTCAGCCAGCGCATCGGCCAGTACTGGCTGCAGCTGCCCGCCGCCTTTTCACCGGCGCAGCTGACAGATTTATGGGCGTTTCTCGATCGCCTGCCGCGCAGCTTTCACTATGGCGTGGAAGTGCGCCATGCGGCCTTTTTTGCTAAAGGCGAGGCCGAGCGCGCGCTGAATCGCGGCCTGCATCAGCGCGGGGTTAATCGGGTGATTCTCGACAGCCGTCCGGTGCACGCCTCTGCCTCGCTTAGCCCGGCCGCCGTGCATGCGCGCGCGCAAAAGCCGCGCGTGCCGACGCACGCGGTGCGCACTGCCGGTCAGCCGATGGTGCGCTTTATCGGCAGCGACAGCGTGGAGGAGAGCCTGCCACTGTTTGATGTCTGGCAGCAAAAACTGGCGGACTGGCAGCACGACAGCGACCCGCTGCTGTTCATCCACACGCCGGATATGGGCGCGGTGTTTCCGCTGCTGCAGGCGCTGTGGCCGCAGCTGCAACAGCTGGAGCCGACGCTGCGCCCGCTCCCCGCCTGGCCACAGCAATCCAGCCTGTTCTAAACGCAGGGAAACGGGTGCAGCCTGCGGCAGTTTCTGCCAGAATAGCGCCCTTTCCGTTTTCTCTCCGGATAATTCATTATGTCTGACCGCGATACGCTATTCTCCGCGCCCATCGATAAACTGGGCGACTGGACCTTTGACGAGCGCGTGGCTGAAGTCTTTCCCGATATGATTCAGCGCTCGGTGCCGGGTTACTCCAACATCATTTCGATGATTGGCATGCTGGCAGAACGCTTTGTGCAGCCCAACAGCCAGGTTTACGATCTCGGCTGCTCGCTGGGCGCGGCCACGCTGGCGGTGCGCCGCAATATTCAGGCACCGGGTTGCCAGATTATTGCCGTCGATAATTCGCCGGCGATGGTGGAACGCTGCCGCCGTCACATCGACGCCTTCCGCGCCGCTACGCCGGTGCAGGTGCTGGAAGCGGATATCCGCGATATCCACATCGAAAACGCCTCACTGGTAGTGCTCAACTTTACCCTGCAGTTCCTTGAGCCGGACGCGCGCCTGACGCTACTGCAGAAAATCGCCGCCGGCCTCAATCCGGGCGGTGCGCTGGTGCTGTCGGAAAAGTTCAGCTTTGAGGATGCCGACGTCGGCGAACTGCTGTTCAACATGCACCACGACTTTAAGCGCGCCAACGGCTACAGCGAGCTGGAGATCAGCCAGAAGCGCAGCATGCTGGAGAACGTGATGCTGACGGACAGCGTGGAAACGCATAAAGCCCGTCTGAAAAGCGCTGGCTTTGCCCACGCCGAGCTGTGGTTCCAGTGCTTTAACTTTGGCTCACTGGTGGCGTTGAAATGATTGATTTTGGCCGTTTTTATCAGCAAATCGCCACCGGTCCGCTCGCCAGCTGGCTGGAAGTGTTACCAGCGCAGGTCGCCGCCTGGCAGCGTGAAAACCTGCACGGACATTTTCGCAACTGGGAGAAGTCGGTCGACAATCTGCCGCTGCTGGTGCCGCAGCAGCTCGATCTGCTGCACAGCGTCAGCGCGCAGCATGACGCGTTAACCGCTCGCCAGCGTGCAGGCATCGAAAAGCTGCTGCGTAACCTGATGCCGTGGCGCAAAGGGCCGTTTTCGCTCTACGGCTGCGACATCGACACCGAATGGCGCTCCGACTGGAAGTGGGACCGCGTGCTGCCGCATATCTCTTCGCTGGCGGGTCGAACCGTGCTGGATGTGGGCTGCGGCAGCGGTTATCACATGTGGCGCATGATTGGTGCCGGCGCGCAGCTGGTGGTCGGTATCGATCCGATGCAGCTGTTCCTGTGCCAGTTCGAAGCGGTGCGTAAGCTGCTGGGTGACGATCGCCGTGCGCATCTGCTGCCACTGGGCATTGAGCAGCTGCCGGCGCTGCAGGCGTTCGATACCGTGTTCTCCATGGGCGTGCTCTATCACCGGCGTTCGCCGCTCGACCATCTGCTGCAGCTGAAAAATCAGCTGGTCAGCGACGGCGAACTGGTGCTGGAGACGCTGGTGATTGAAGGCGATGAAAACGCGGTGCTGGTACCGGGTGAACGCTATGCGCAGATGCGCAACGTTTACTTTATTCCGTCTGCGGCGGCGCTGAAAAACTGGCTGGAGAAGTGCGGTTTTGTCGATGTGCGCATCGCCGATTACGCCATCACCTCGGTGGAAGAGCAGCGTCGCACCGACTGGATGACCAGCGAATCGCTGGCGGAGTTCCTCGATCCGCACGACAGCAGCAAAACGATTGAAGGCTATCCCGCCCCGCTGCGTGCCGTGCTGGTGGCGCGCAAACCGTAACGCTTAACGCCGCGACAGCGCCAGCTTCGCGGCGAAACCAATAAACACGCAGCCGGTCAGGCGATCCATCACTTTTAACACTGCCGGACGGCGCAGATGACCAGCAAAGTACTGGCTGCCGCTAATCAATACCGCGTTCCACACTAAGCCAATCACCATGTGGGTGAGCGCCATCAGTGTGCACCACAGCGCCACCGATCCGCCGGCCGGGATAAACTGCGGCAGAAAAGTGACGTAAAAAACCCCGACTTTGGGATTGAGCAGGTTACCGGTCAGGCCACGCGCGAAGCAGGTCAGATAGCGCTCTTCCCGCTTTTGCCCCTCCTGCCCGCTGGCCACCGTGCTGCGCGGGTTAAGCAGCAGTCTGACGCCGAGATACAGCAGGTACACGGCACCGATGCCTTTCAGCAGGTTATAAGCCATTTCCGAAGCCAGCAGCAGCGCGCCTAAGCCCAGTCCGACCGCCACGCCCCACACCAGACAGCCGAGCGTAACGCCCAATGCCGTCGCTGAGGCACGCTGCCAGCCCTGCGCAGCCGCTGAACGCAGCACCAGCGCGGTATCGAAGCCGGGCGTCAACGTAAGCAGGGTAATGGCGAAAAGGAATGAAATAACCAGTGTCATGATGGGCTCCCGGGTTGTGCACAGAACAGCATACGCGACGGCGCATCAATTGTCCGTCGCCGGACGATCCCAGTACTGATATTTGTAGGCCGAACTCAGATGCCGCTCAATGGTGCCTTTGGCAAACACTTCGGTCTCATGCAAATAGCTCAGCGTGCAATTGCCCACCTCGTCCCACAACTGGCACTCATCCACCGATCGCAAAGTGCTGACCGGCGTGGTCGAGGTGCCGTGCAATCGCAGTTCGCGCCACTGATTATCGTAGCTGTAGGTCTCTTTGCTGCGCGCGCTGGTGGATGCCACCACCAGCCCCTGTGGATTCCAGCGCCAGGTATTCTCGCCGTTGGTCAGCGCATCACTGCCGCGCGCGATACTTTTTTCCAGCCGGAAGTGTTTATCGTAGCGGTAAGTGGTATCGGTAAAGCCCTCTTTCCCCATGCTGGTAAATTTGTCCGAGGCGCTGATGATGTTGCCGTGTTGCCCCATCTGCCAGCTGATGGTGCCCTGCCGGTTATCCACCACTTCCTCTTTGCCCGCGCGGGTCACTTTAACCAGATAAGCATAGTCAGCCACCCAACCGCGCTGCACGCGCGCGATATGCTGCTCCATGCTCAGCACCACGTTGCCTTCGCTTTTGTCATAGGTGATATCAGCCACCATCAGATCGCCGCACTGGTCAAACTGCCCGAGCACGCGCTTCTGCGAGTTGACGTCTTTACCAAACTCCCCGGCCACCACCTGGCGCACCGCGCCTTTGGCGTCGCCGCCCAGCATAATCCAGTTGTTGCTGCTGGTGATATTTTTGCTCAGCGGCGGGCAGGTGCTGCTGGCGGCCAGCGCCGCGCCGGCAACGGGGAACAGCAGAATCACAACAGCATAAGGGAGGGATTTCATCAGCGTTATCCGCGCGTTAAGCCATAGAGTAATCAAAGCATCTTTTTCACCAATGCGCTATTCATGGCGAAGCGGCAGACAAAAAGAACCCCAGCAAGGAACTGGGGTTTGGTACTTGCAAACATCACGTCAGGTTTTCGGCGTGCTGCGCGGCAAAATTGGTACGGGTCAGGCGACCCGATCAACGCTCATCTGCATCATGCTCTTCATGGCTTCGACGACATCGCCATCGACACAGGAGCGGCTGAATTCATCGGTTTCCGCTTCAGAACACATCGAGACACCGGCTTTACGGTAGCGCATCGGTGACGCGACGGCACGGCTGGCGGAGCTGTGGACTTCCTGCAATCCGCTGTCGAGGAACTTTTGCAGATTGCTGAGGCGCACGCCTGCCCCTGCCATAATGATTGGACCGGTGCTGTATTCATTTAGTTCCCGTAATAATGCAATTCCGGTTTCAGCGCTCTGCTGCTGACCGGAAGTCAGAACGCGGGCGATCCCTAAATCAGTCAGCACCTCCAGCGAACGCTTCGGGCTGTGGCACAAATCAAAGGCGCGATGGAAGGTCACAGCCATGCCGTCGCACAGCGCCATAATCTGCTGCATGCGTACCGTGTCGACGTGCGCATCTTCGTCCAGCATGCCAATCACCAGGCCAGGAAAACCCAGCTCGCGAATGCGCGCCACGTCCGATTTCATCACCTCAAATTCGCGTGCGGTGTAACAAAAATCGCCGCCGCGCGGCCGCACGATCGGGTGGACCGGAATGGTCAGTTCACGTTGTGCGGCTTCCAGCATACCCGCCGAAGGTGTCAGTCCGCCTTCACGCGGAGCACTGCACAGCTCCACGCGATCGGCACCGGACGCCTGCGCAGTCATTGCGCAGTCGATGCCATAGCAACAAATTTCCAGTTTCGTCATACCTTGCTCCTTTTCATGACTGCTGGCTCGGGAGGAGTGCATCAGTTAGTCTGCTCATTCAGACAGTTTACGTGGAAAGCGCACTATGGCATTCGATTTTGATCAAGGGATAGACCGTCGTCACAGCGATAGTTTGAAATGGCACAAATATGGTGATCGCGATGTGCTGCCTTTGTGGGTTGCCGACACCGATTTTCGCTCGCCGCCGTGCATCATTGAGGCCATTAAACAGCGTGCCGACCACGGTGTTTTCGGCTATGGCGCGACGCCGCACGGTTTGATTGATATCACTATTTCCCGCTTAGCCCAGCGCTATGGCTGGCAGATTGAGCCGGAATGGATTGTGTTGCTGCCGGGCGTGGTGAGCGGACTGAATTTATCGGTCCGGGCATTTACCGAGTCGTCGCAGAGCACCGTGGCACCGACGCCGATTTATCCGCCGTTTCGCGCGGCGGCGCGGCTGGCGCAGCGCGCTCAGGTCAATCTGCCATTGCAGTTACAGCAGGATCGCTGGGTTATGCAGCTGGATGACAGCCAGATGCAGGGCAACGAGCGCCTGCTCATGCTGTGCAATCCGCAGAATCCGGGCGGCACCGTTTACCGCCGTGATGAGCTGGAAGCGCAGCTGGCCTTTGCCCAACGCCACGATTTGCTGGTGTGCTCCGATGAAATCCATTGTGACCTGCTGTTAACGCCCGGCGTACAGCACATTCCGTTTGCCTCGCTGAGCGAAGACGCCGCCCAGCGCAGCATTACCCTGATTTCGCCGTCTAAAACCTTCAACATCGCAGGGCTGGGTGCGTCCATGGCCATTATCCCTCATCCCGAACTGCGGAAACGCTTTAAGCAGGTGCGTGAAGGCATCGTACCGGGCGTGGATATTCTGGCGCTGGTAGCGGCGGAAGCCGCATGGCGCGGCGGTGATGCGTGGCTGGCAGACCAGCTGGCTTACCTGCGCGCCAATCGTGACTGGCTGATGCAGCAGGTGAATGCGCTGCCGGAACTCAGCATGGTCGCGCCAGAGGCCAGCTACCTCGGCTGGATTGACGCCAGCCAGCTGGATGTCGCCAGCCCGGCGCTGTATTTCGAAAAACACGGTCTCGGTTTCTCGCCGGGCCGTGATTTCGGCGACGATCGCTTCGTGCGCTTCAACTTTGGCTGCACGCACGCCACCCTGCAGCAGGCGGTATCGCGCCTGCAGCAGGCGGTGGCAGCGCGGCGCTAAGCCTGTTCGCTGGCAACGATCTCCTCCAGCCGCCACGGATGAAACTTGATGGTAGTTTGCCCGTCCGTCACCGCTAAGGTCGGATTGGGCAGACGTTCGTTTTCGCCCTGCGGCGTGCTGGTTTTAAACGCGATGCCCGGCTGCGTCAGCGCCTCATCTGCCAGCAACGCCATCGCACGCATGCCCAGCGTTTCCGGCTCGCCGCGCAACACAATTTCCACATGCTCCCAGCCTTCATGGCGATACAGCTTCTCACCAGGCCACGGCAGCTCGATCACATCCACCTGCCAGCCCGCTATCCGCAGCGGCTCATGCAGCTTAAACAGGCAGATCGGCCGTCCGTTGATCATCGCTTCGGAAAACTGATCGCCGATTTGCAGTAACCCGGCTTTCCAGCGCTCTGCCGTGGCGAACTGGTGACAGCGCACCGCCACGTGGTCCGCCTCATGCTGCGTGAGGTCAAGGCCGAGGCGTGACGCAAAATGTTGCAAAGCCTGTTCAAATCGGGACAGGTCTTGTTTTAAGTCACTCAGTTCTGAAGGAAAATCCAGATTCATACGTTAAATACCTCAAACTCAGTTCAGATCTTTTAATCAATAAAAAAACAGGGCTGCCGCAGCTTTCGCTTGACAAAATGCTCGGATTCATCCGATTTCACGCCAAAAACCTTCAAAAACCGCATAAATCTCCCCTCTCTTTCGGATTAATCGCGTAATCAGGTCCACACGTTACTTTATAAAAGCGCCTTAACCAACTGTTATTATTAACAATAGTTAATACAATGAGATAACTCTTATTTACCCGTCAATCAATTGCAGTAGCTGACCCTTTCTTATAAATTTGGGTTTCACAACTACAAGGAATGGCCCTATGTCTATGCTCATTGTTGTCGCGGTCCTGATAGCCTTGATGGGATTTGCAATTTCCCGCCACTGGAAGGTGCGTGAAGACAAAAGCGTTAAAAATCCCCGTCGCCACCCGCGCCGCCGTTAACCGGCGCGCGGGCCTGCGTCCACCGGCAGCCATAACCGATTGCTGACGCACCCCAACATTTCACGTATACTTCCCCTCTTATTTTTTCCGTCCCGACACGCACGCGGGATGACGACATCGGCTCGCCCTCAGCTGGCGGGCCTTTTCAGCATATGAAGGTAACGCGGTGAATATTCAGGCTCTTCTTTCCGATAAAGTCAGTCAGGCGATGGTGGCGGCAGGCGCACCGGCCGATTGCGAACCGCAGGTTCGTCAGTCTGCAAAAGTGCAGTTCGGCGATTACCAGGCGAACGGTATCATGGCCGTGGCGAAAAAGCTCGGTCAGGTGCCGCGCCAGCTGGCTGAGCAGGTAGTTCAGCATCTGGATCTGGCTGGCATCGCCAGCAAAGTCGACATCGCCGGTCCCGGCTTTATCAACATCTTCCTCGACCGCCAGTGGCTGGCACAGCAGGCCGCGCAGGCGCTGCAGCTGCCACGCCTGGGCGTCAGCGAAGTGACACCTCAGACTATCGTGATTGACTACTCGGCGCCCAACGTGGCGAAAGAGATGCACGTCGGTCACGTGCGATCCACCATCATCGGTGATGCCGCAGTGCGCACCCAGGAGTTTCTCGGTCATCACGTCATCCGCGCTAACCACGTCGGTGACTGGGGCACACAGTTTGGCATGCTGATCGCCTATCTGGAGAAGCAGCAGAACGAGCACCATGAAGATATCGCGCTGGCTGACCTTGAAGCCTTCTACCGCGAAGCGAAACGCACCTATGACGAAGACGAAGCCTTCGCCGAGCGCGCCCGCGGCTACGTGGTGAAACTGCAGGGTGGCGACGAATATTGCCGCGCCATGTGGAAAAAGCTGGTGGATATCACCATGAGTCAGAACCAGCAGGTGTATGACCGCCTCAACGTTACCCTGACGCGTAAGGATGTGATGGGTGAAAGCCTGTATAACGACATGCTGCCGGGCATCGTCGCCGATCTGCGCGAAAAAGGGCTGGCAGTGACCAGCGAAGGCGCCACCGTGGTCTTCCTTGATGAGTTCAAAAACAAGGAAGGTGAACCGATGGGCGTGATCATCCAGAAGAAGGATGGCGGCTATCTCTACACCACCACCGATATCGCCTGCGCCAAATATCGCTATGAAACGCTGCATGCCGATCGCGTGCTGTACTACATCGATTCCCGCCAGCATCAGCATCTGCAGCAGGCGTGGACCATCGTGCGCAAAGCGGGCTACGTGCCGGAGTCAGTGCCGCTGGAGCACCATGCGTTCGGCATGATGCTGGGCAAAGATGGCCGTCCGTTCAAGACGCGCAGCGGTGGCACCATCAAACTCTCCGATCTGCTGGATGAAGCCGTTGAGCGCGCCCATGCGCTGGTCAGCGAGAAAAATCCGGAGATGAGCGCGGCAGAGCTGAAAGAGCTGGCGGAAGTGGTCGGCATCGGCGCGGTGAAATACGCCGACCTGTCGAAAAGCCGCACCACCGATTACATCTTCGACTGGGACAACATGCTGGCGTTTGAAGGCAACACCGCGCCGTACATGCAGTACGCCTACACGCGTGTGCTCTCGGTATTCCGTAAAGCGGGCATTGAGGCAGACAGCCTGCACGGCGATATCATCCTGACTGACGAGCGCGAAGCGCTGCTGGCGACCCGTCTGCTGCAGTTTGAAGAGACCATCACCCAGGTCGCGCGCGATGGCACCCCGCACGTGATGTGTGCTTATCTGTACGATCTGGCCGGTCTGTTCTCGGGCTTCTATGAGCACTGCCCGATTCTCTCCGCCGAAGAGGAAAACGTACGCAACAGCCGCCTGCAGCTGGCGGCGCTGACGGCGAAAACCCTGAAGCAGGGGCTGGATACGCTGGGCATCAAAACCGTCGAGCGAATGTAAGCCTAAAAAAACCCGCTGCGGCGGGTTTTTTATTGGCTATTGGCTATTTGCTATTGGTAATTGACCATCACTTCACTGCTCACCACCCGCAGACCGGGCGGCAACGCTCCCTGCCCCTGAAAGCCGAAAGCCAGATGCAGCGTTTCATCGGCTGCCACGTTGGCGAGCCCGCGCGTGCTGCCACTGGCGCCGTCCAGCTCCACGCAGCGCTGACTGGCGCACAGCCGCACCAGCAGACCGGATGGCGCCGGTCGGCTCAGCGTGTAGCGCCAGTTTACCAGCGAAATAGTCCCTGCAGCCGCTGAAGGCGCTTTGAGCGCCGGCGACAGCAGCCAGTTGCCGCGCACGCCCAGGCTCGGGCCGCTGGCGCTGGCCTGCCACGCACCGCTGGCGGCTTTGCCCGTTAGCGGCAGCGCCAGCAGCGCCGCCAGCAGCCATGAGAGCGTCACGCCGCGCATTATTTGCCGCCTATGGTAGCAGTCATGCGGATCTGCCGGTTATCGGTCAGCTCCATATTGGACAGCACCACCAGCTGCGGCAGGTTGCGGCGCAGGAAGCGCGCCAGCAGCGCCCGCAGCGGATGGTTAACCAGCAGCACCGGAGGCGCACCGGTCATCTCCTGCTGCTGCAGCGCGGCCTGCGCCTGCATCAGCAGCCGATCGGCAAGACCCGGTTCCAGACCGCCACCGCCCTGCAGCGCCTGCAGCAGCAGACGTTCCAGCGTGGCATCCAGTCCAATCACCTGCACTTCGCCGTTGCCCGGGAACCACTGCTGGGTAATCGCGCGGCCCAGCGCGACGCGTACCACGCTGGTCAGTTCCTGCGGATCGTTCTGCACCGGCGCATGTTCGGCCAGCGTTTCGATAATGGTGCGCATGTCGCGAATCGAAACGCGTTCGGTCAGCAGATTTTGCAACACTTTATGCAGCGTGGTCAGGGTAATCACGCCCGGCACCAGATCTTCCGTCAGCTTTGGCATCTCCTGGGTGACGCGGTCCAGCAGCTGCTGCGCTTCCTGACGCCCAAACAGCTCGCTGGCGTACTGGCCGATCAGGTGATTAAGGTGAGTAGCTACCACGGTACTGGCTTCCACTACGGTGTAGCCCTGAATCTGTGCCTGCTCTTTCAGCGCGCTGTCGATCCAGATGGCCGCGAGGCCAAACGCCGGGTCAACCGTCGCTTCACCCGGCAGCGTGCCCGCCGCCGTGCCCGGGTTGATCGCCATCCAGCGTCCCGGATAAGCATCGCCGCTGCCAATCTCCACGCCCTTCATCAGGATGCGATAGCGCGCCGGCGGCAGCTCCATGTTGTCACGAATGTGCACCACCGGTGGCAGGAAGCCGACCTCCTGCGCCACCTTTTTACGGATACTGCGGATACGCCCGAGCAGCTCGCCGTTTTGCAGATGATCGACCATCGGAATCAGGCGATAGCCCACTTCCATGCCAAGCGAATCTTCCAGCTGGACGTCGGTCCACGAGGCTTCGACCGTGGCCGGCGTCTCCTGCGTTTTCACCACGCTGGAGGCTTCACTTTGTTTCTTCGGCTGCATTTCGCGGCCGCGCAGCCACCAGGCCAGGCCGAGCAGCGCCGCGGTGAACAGCAGGAACACAAAGTTCGGCATGCCGGGCACAAGGCCCAGCAGGCCAATCACGCCGGCGCTCAGCATCAGCACGCGCGGATTGTTAAACAGCTGGCCCACCATCTGTTCGCCGACGTCCTGATCGGTGCTGACGCGGGTAACGATGACACCGGCAGCGGTAGAGATCACCAGCGCCGGGATCTGCGCCACCAGGCCGTCACCGATGGTCAGCAGCGTATAGGTTTCCCCGGCGTGGCCGAGATCCATACCGTGCTGCACCACGCCCACCAGCAGACCACCGATCACGTTGATCACCATGATCAGGATGCCGGCGATGGCGTCGCCGCGCACAAACTTACTGGCACCGTCCATCGAGCCGTAGAAATCCGCTTCCTGGGTCACCTCGGCGCGCCGGCGTTTGGCTTCGTCTTCACCAATCAGGCCAGCGTTCAAATCGGCATCGATCGCCATCTGCTTGCCGGGCATACCATCCAGCACGAAACGCGCGCCCACTTCGGCGATACGTCCGGCACCTTTGGTGATGACCATGAAGTTGATGATCACGAGGATGATGAACACCACGATACCAATGGCGAAATTACCGCCGACGAGGAAGTGACCAAAGGCTTCAACCACGCGCCCGGCGGCATCAGCACCCGTATGCCCTTCCAGCAGGATGATACGCGTTGAGGCGACGTTCAGCGCCAGACGCAGCAGCGTTGAGAACAGCAAAATGGTCGGGAAGGCAGCGAATTCCAGCGTGCGCTGGGTGAACATCGCCACCAGCAGCACCATGATGGACAGCGCAATGTTGAAGGTAAACAGCAGGTCAAGGATGAACGCCGGCAGCGGCAATACCATCATCGACAGGATCAGCATGATCAGCACCGGACCAGCCAGCACCTGCCATTGCGTGTCTTTAAAATTGCCCGGTAAACGCAGCTTTTCGGCCAGATTAGCCATGGTTGGTGTTCTCTCCTGCAAAGTCCATATCTGCCGGGACCGGCAGATGTTTTGGTTTGTCTGGAATCAGGCCGCCTTCACGCTTCCAGCGTCGCAGCTGCCAGACCCACGCCAGCACTTCTGCCACGGCGGCATAGAGCGCGCCCGGAATAAACTGGCCAATTTCCGTATGACGATAGAGCGCACGCGCCAGCGGCGGCGCTTCCAGAATCGGTACGCGGTGCTCTTTTGCGATTTCACGAATGCGCAGAGCAATGTCACCGGCGCCTTTGGCAATCACTTTCGGCGCGCTCATCTTGCCTTCCTGATACTGCAGCGCCACCGAGTAGTGCGTCGGGTTAGTCACGATGACGTCCGCCTTCGGCACGTCGGCCATCATGCGGCGGCGGGCGGCGGCACGCATCGCCTGGCGGATACGCCCTTTAACGTGCGGGTCGCCTTCGTTCTGCTTGTGTTCATCGCGAATTTCCTGGCGCGTCATGCGCAGCTTTTTGAAGTAGCTGTAGAGCTGCCAGAACACATCAAAGCCAACCATCGGGATCAGTCCCAGCATCACCAGCGCACAGCTGATGGCGGTCATCGACAGGCCATGCTGCAGCGCATTCACCGGCGATTCGCTCATCAGACGCAGCATCTCCTGCCAGTGACTCCACAAATACCAGCCAGCCACCAGCGCCACCAGCACCGCTTTGAGGATCGCCTTCACCAGTTCCGCCCACGTCTGACCGGAGAACATGCGCGCAATGCCCGGTAACGGGTTGAGCTTTTTAAAATCGAATTTGATGGATTTTCCGCTGATGTTGATTCCCCCCAGAATCATCGGCGCGGCGATGGCCACGATCACCAGCCCGGCCATCAGCGGCAGCAGCGCGATCACCGCCTGCATCACCAGGTTGCCGATGTGCGAGACGATAATTTTATCGTCGTTGACCATGCCGTGGTCGAAGCGGAAGCCGGTGGCCACCATGCTGGCCAGCCGTTGCGCCATATTGTGGCCGCCCAGCCAGATGATCAGCAGCCCGGCCAGCAGCATCAGTACCGAAGTCAGCTCGCGCGAACGCGGAATCTGCCCCTCCTGCCGTGCTTTCTCAAGTCGGTGGGGGGTGGGCGATTCTGTTTTGTCCTCGTTGCTCTCTTCAGCCACGACATACCTCAGCTGGCAGGAATTCTGAGCATAGGATGCCAAAACCCTTCGGGTCTAAAGCGCGGATTAAGCGAGAAAAAGATGGGTTTATTTAGCCATAAGTGAAATCAGGACCTGCGCTAACCTGGCACGGGCCAATCACCAGCGAACGGTTCCGCGACCTTTGCTGCGCAATACGGTTAAGTGGTGGAGCAAGCAAAAGCCGTGCCGGACTGGCTGGGTTACTGACACGGCTGCGCCCGGAAATTCCGAAAATCATAAAATTGTTTCGCCGCGCAATCTTTTTTTATCTGAAAAAATAGATAAATCTTATTTACCAATCCCCCTAAGCACCATCAGGGGGCAAATGTCGCGCCGCACACCAGCCGCGCTTGCTTACGCAAATAAATTAATGCAGCTTATCTATCGTCCCAGCCAGAACGATCGCGGCGTGCCGTTAAGGCGTTTTTTCGCCCGGTAGCACGGGATTTGCCGCGGTGCAATGGTTTGAATTCTCAAAAGTCTTAGGTAGACTTAAGTCAGCACTATCTTTCTGTAATTTGACTGTTTTTTAGTGGCCTTCTCACTGCATAATCTGCCCGCCCGCTGAGTGCGTGCCGGATACAACTCTGCAGCGATACTGATGAAAATTTGAGGATCATGGTGAATAAGAGTCTCTTGCTAACGCTGCTGGCGGCTTTAACGCTGGCGGGATGTAAAGCGCCTCCACCGCCCGTGACGGATGACACCCTGGTCACCAGCGAAGTGAACGGCGTAAAACTGGTTCATCGTCATGCAGTGGCAGCACCCGGTGAATTTACCCCGGTGAATGAGAGCTTTCGCGCGCTGTATGCCGCCTCTGTGATGACCCTGCCGGATTACGGCGGCAAAGTGGTCCGTTATCTGGATAACGCCCAAACCTTTGAGGTGCTGGGTCGCGTCGAGCACAACTGGCTGGCGATTGCAGAAGAACCCAGCGGTCAGCTGATTGGCTACGTGCCCCCCAAAGCTGGCGTGGAGAGCAGCCGCTATGATGCCACGCTGCGCAGCGACCGGCCGCGTCCCCGTCGTACTAAACAGGTCTGCGTGGCCGTGGGGGGCGCCAGTAAAGCATGCCGCACCAATGATACCGCGACCTGGATCTTAGACTGATGATGCAATCCGGCGCATATTGCCCGCAGCACACCGCTGCTTTGCGGGCTAACCGTTCCGTTATTGCCAGGATAATTGAGATTTAATGACTCAGGACTCCCTTGCCCGCGATGGCATTGTCGCGGGCAACGATAACCTTTTGCTGAATGCCGCAGCCCCGATTCTGAATGCCGTCGTGCGTATACGGCAGGCGGCGACGCACGACGATCCCGCCGGCCTGCGTCAGCTGCTGATTGAAGAGATCCGCCAGTTCGAGCAACGCTGCAAGCAGGCGGGTTTGCCATTTGAGATGATCATTGGTGCACGCTACTGCCTGTGTAGCGTGCTGGACGAAGCGGCGGCGCAAACCCCCTGGGGCACGCGCGGCGTCTGGTCCGGCAATGGCATGCTGGTGACCTTTCATAACGAAAGCTGGGGCGGCGAAAAAGTGTTCCAGCTACTGTCGCGCGTGTCGCAAAGCCCGCAGCAGCATTTATGGCTGCTGGAAGTGATTCACTACTGCCTGCTGCTGGGCTACGAAGGGCGCTATCGCGGCAGCGACAGCGGACGCGCACAGTGTGAAGGCATTCGTAAACGGCTGGCGCAGCTGATTGCGGAAACCCGCCCGGCACCACCACCGCGCGCGCCGCTGGTGGAAGTGCATCCGCTGGTCAGCACCCTGACGCGACCAATGGTGCCACTGTGGGCCTGCGTCACGCTGGCTACGCTGATTGCCTGTCTGATCTACAGCGGGCTCAACTGGCGGTTGGGCAATGCGGCCGAACCGCTGCTGCGCGCCATCTATCAAACCCCGCTGCCGCAAATCATGCCGGGCCGCCGCCCCACCTCACCGCAGGCGCTGCTCGATCTGCATCAGCGTCTTAACGACGTGATTGCCGCAGGCCAGCTGGAAGTGAGCGATGGTGCCTTTGGCAGCAAAGTGATCATCCCTGCGGACAAGCTGTTTGCGCCGGACGGTACGGTGGTAAACCAGGTTGGCCGCGCGCTGCTGGCGCACGTGGCCAGCGCGATGAAGACGGTAAAAGGCACGGTGCTGGTATCGGTCTATACCGATAATCGTCCGGTGGATGGCCGTTTCGCCTCCAGCTATGAGTTCTCCTTCGCCCGTGCCCGTGCCGTTACGCAACTGCTGAATACGCAGCTGGCGGACGGTCACAGCGTTAAAGCCGAAGGCCGCGGTGACAGCAATCCGCTCTTACCCAATGACAGCAATGAAAACCGCGCCCGCAATCGCCGGGTGGAGATCACCCTGTTTGCGGCACCGGAAACCCTCGGCAACCATCAGGGAGGCCAGTGATGCGCGCATCACTCCAACATCTGTTAACCCATCGCCTGCTGTGGGGCCTGATTGGCGTCACGGCGCTGAGCTGCGTGCTGTGGATGCTCGGTCCGCTGTGGAGCTGGGGAGATACCCGTCCACTGGAGCCGGTATTCCCGCGCCAGCTGGCGGTCGGTCTGCTCTATTTCTGCTGGGTGCTGTTCCAGTTTATTCCCGCCATCTGGCGCGGCTGGTTTAACAGCAAGCTGCTCAATCGCCTGCAGGAGATGAGTCACGAAGAAGCGTCCGATCGCCAGGCGACCGAGACGCTGCTGACCCAGCGCTTCAGTGAAGCGGCGCTGCGGCTGAAACGCACTCAGTTTGGTCGCCGGCATCAGAAAAGCTGGCTGGCGCGTTTTCAGAGTCACTATCTGTATCAGCTGCCGTGGTACGTGATGATAGGCGCGCCCGGCGCCGGTAAAACCACCGCGCTGCTGAATGCTGGTCTGGAGTTTCCGTTAACTGACAGCCTCGGCAAAGAGGCGGTACGCGGCGTCGGCGGCACGCGTCACTGCGACTGGTGGTTCACCGACAGCGCAGTCTTAATCGACACCGCGGGCCGTTACGCACTGCAGGAGAGCCAGCGCGCGCGCGACGGTGCCGAGTGGCATAACTTCATTAAACTGCTAAAGCGCTACCGCACGCGCCAGCCGATCAACGGCGTGATCATGACCATCAGCGTGGCTGACCTGCTGACCGACTCCGCCGAGGCACGTCACGCCCAGGCCAGCGCGCTGCGCAGCCGCATGGTCGAGCTGCATCAGCAAACCGGCATTCATTTCCCGGTGTATGTGATGGTCACCAAAACCGACCTGCTGAAAGGGTTTATGAGCTTTTACGGCAACCTGAGTAAGCCGCAGCGCGATGCCATCTGGGGCTTCACCTTCCCGTGGGAACCGGGCAAGCCGCATAAAGATGACTGGCACCGCAGCTTTAGCGAGCGCTTTCAGCAGCTGGAGCAGCGTCTGCAGCAGCAGCTGGCCGACGTGATGGCCGGCGAGCGCGATCTCACCCAGCGCGCCGACAGCTTCCTGTTCCCGCAGGAGTTCAGTTCGCTGCGTCCGTTACTCAACGAATATCTCGACGTGGTGTTTTCCCGCCATGAGGATGAGATTGCCTGGTCGGCGCGCGGCCTGTTCTTCACCAGCGGTACCCAGGAAGGCCTGCCGTTTGACCGCATCATGGGTGAACTCAACCGTAAGCTACAGCTGCCACACACCGGCGAGTCGAGCCTTGCCGCGTGGGACAGCGTTAACCGCAGCAATCCGATTCCGGGTACCAAAGGCCAGAGCTTCTTTATTCGCGACCTGTTAAGCGACCTGGTGTTCCGCGAAAGCGGCCTTGCCGGCAGCAACCGTCACTGGGAGTATCGTAACCGGCTGCTGCACTGGATCGGTTACGGCGCGCTCACCGGCGCGCTGGTGCTGCTCTCCGGTTTGTGGCTCACCAGCTACGTGCAGAATCAGCGTTATCTCGATCAGGTCGCGGCGCGTATCGGGCCGATTACCGCGCAAAGTCAGCAGGTTATTCATCAGCCAGCCGATAATATTTTTGATCTGCTACCCTTCTTAAATAACCTGGTGAAACTGCCGCTGTCGGCGCATTTTTCTCTCGACAATCCACCGCTTACCATGCGCGCTGGACTGTATCGCGGTAACCAGGTGAGCGATGCCGCATGGGTGCTTTATCAAAATGCGCTTAAGTCTTTACTGCTGCCGCGTGTGGCCCAGCAAATTACCAACCTGCTGCGTGACGATCCCGGCACCGACAATGACTACAGCCGCAATGCGCTGCGCGCTTATCAGATGTTGTATCAGCCGCGTAACTATGACGGCGAATTTCTGCGCGGCTGGCTGATGCAAAATCTGCAGCGCACGCTGCCGGACAACGTCAGCGCGCGCGATCTGCAGCAGCTTGACTGGCACCTTAGCCAGCTGCTCGATCAGCAGATTCAGTCGTCGCCTTATGCGCGCGACAATGCGCTGATGATGCGTAAGCTTGCGGAAAATCTGAAAAATGCCGGTCAGAATGGCCGTATGCTGGCGGTTGCGCCACACACCGTATCGCAGCGATTGACCGGACACAGTGAGTAATGGTGAGGTAACCATGGCGAGTTACACCGCGCCGGGCTGGTATGGCAAATTACCGGCCACCGGTGATTTTCTGCGCCAGCGGCTCAGTGAAGCCACGGTGACGCCGTGGAGCCACTGGTTTCAACAAGGCTTAATCCACTGGCATCAGCAGGAAGAGGCCAGCACGCAACAGTTTTTACGCGCGCCGGTATGGAATTTTGTCCTGCCGCTATCGCCGCTGCGCCAGCAGGTGCAGCTGGGCTGTCTGCTGCCCTCGTGCGATCGCGTCGGCCGTGCGTGGCCGCTGCTGGCGCTGCACAGCATTCCGCTCAGCGCGTGGCATGCTTCACAACTGGCGATCTCCGGCGACTGGTATCAGGAACTCGGCGCGCTGCTGTGGCAGGCGGTGCGCGATCGCCTCAGCCCGGACGCGCTGGAGACGCAGATTCAGCAGCTGGCTCCGCTGCTGCTGCCGGATAAGCAGCGCAGCGACATCATGGATGTGATTGGTTTTGACGATTTGCCCTGCACCCTGAGCTGGCGTGAAGTGGCCGACCGTTTTGATCCCCAACAGCACATTAGCTACTGGTGGAGTAATCGCAGTGACGGCTTTGCCCACGCCACGCATAAACACAGTGGCCCGCTCACCGCGCAACTTTTTTCGTTATTGTTTAACCCGGCGGCGGGTGCCCAGCCGGGACGTAATGGCCTCTATCCACCGATGTTTGAATAGGCCAGTGCGCTTGCCTTGTTAACGGGATGACTCATGCAATTTACCATTGTGCAGTGCAATACGGATGTGCCCGCCAAAACCGTCGCGTTTAGCCCGCCTGGCGGGACCATTGGCCGCAGCCAGGATAACGACCTGGTGCTGCCCGACGAATCGCGCGCTATCTCGCGCCTGCAGGCACTGGTGCACCTGTCGCCAGACGGCGAGTGCCGCCTGACCAACCAGGGCAGCGTCACTTCAGTGGTGCTGAACGGCGTGGCGCTGCAGCGCGGCTCGCAGGTGCGGCTGCGCCACGGCGATACGCTGCAGATTGGCGAATATGGCCTGGAAGTGCGTGACCCGGCGTGTCAGAACGCACCGCAGGACGATCCGCTGGCGTTTTTTGCTAACAGCGCCGCCGATCCGCTGGGTATGCAGCAGGACGAAAGCGTGCCGGAACCGGAAGTGCTGCCACAGAGTGACAGTCCGCGTCACGAACGCCGCCCGGACGCGCGCCTGGCGATCGATCCGCAAAGCGATGCGCCCGTGATGCCAGCCGTGCTGGCGGGCGCCGATCAGGACAAACTGATCGCCGCGCTGCTGGAAGGCATGGGCCTGAATAATGGTCACCAGACGCCGATCACCGAAGAGCAGATGCGCGTCACTGGCCGCATGCTCAGCCTGTTTTCGCAGGGTACGGTTGCCCTGCTCTCTTCGCGCTCCATCCTCAAGCGCGGCGTTAAAGCCGACATGACGATGATCCTTAACGAAGCCAACAACCCGTTTAAAATTCTGCCCTCCGGCAAAACCGTGCTGATGCAGATGTACCAGAGCCAGATGCCTGGCTTTATGCCGCCGGAAGCAGCGGTGCGCGATGCGCTGGTGGATTTACAGGCGCATCAGCTGGGAATGATTGCCGGTATTCGCGCCATCATCGCCGCCATGCTGCAGTCGTTTAATCCGCAGCGTCTGGAAGAGGAAGCGCGCAAAGACGGCGTGCTGCCTAAGATGCCGTTCAGCGGCGGACGCAAAGCGGCGCTGTGGGACTATTTTCTCCGTCACTATCAGCGCACCGCAGGCGAGATTGAAGATGACTTCCACACCCTGTTTGGTGAAGCCTTTCTGCATGCCTACGACATGGAAGTGAATCAGTACAAAGATTCCCAGACGCGGACCGAAGACGCATGAAAATGAAGTTTGCCAGCCGCTGCCAGCAGGGTATGCGTGACGAAAACCAGGATCGCACCGGTGCCGAAGTCGATGAACACAAAGCCTGTTTTCTGGTGTGCGACGGCGTGGCCGGTCTGCCCGGCGGCGATTATGCGGCCCAGCTGGTGCGCGATACCCTGCTGACGCAGCTGCAGCAAAGCGACACGTTCACGCCGGAGAGTACGCGCGCGGCGATAGAAAAGTGTCAGCAAACGCTGGTCAGCGCCCAGGGGAACAATCCGAATTTTTCGCGCATGAGCACCACCCTTGCCGCCCTGTTTATTGACCGCACAACGCAGCGCGCATGGTGGGCGCACGCCGGTGATAGCCGGGTTTATCACTTCCGCCACGGGGTGCTGCATCAGGTGACGCGTGACCACAGTCTGGCGCAGCAGCTGCGCGAAGCCGGCTATGAAAATACCGGCATTAACAGTAATTTACTTTATAATGCGCTGGGTATTGAGCCGGCCCGACCGGCCACCTTCAGCGAGGTGATTGAGCTGACCGATGGTGACGCATTTCTGGTCTGTACCGACGGTTTCTGGCTCAACCTCACCACCGACGAAATGGAACAGGCACTGCGCATGGTAAACGCCTGCGAAGAGTGGCTGGCATTGATGGAACAGGCCGTAAACCGCAGTGTTAAAAGCGACAATCTCAGCGCTCTGGCAATCTGGATTGGCGAACCGCAGGACGCGACGCTGCTTTATTCCCAGGCTGATGCGGCACGTTTTCTGCCGTCACGTTATTGATTGCAAGGATCATTATGAAACTGTGGTTGCCGGGCGTTGCCGCCCTGTTACTGGCCCTGAATGCGCAGGCGGAAGATTACCGGGTGGTCTACTCGCCCAGCCTGTCGCTGGAAGTCTATATCGATAACGTTGCCAGTAATGCGCCCGACGACTGGTGTAAAGAGACGCTGCCGCTGCGCATCGTGTCCGGCAAAAGTAGCGACACCAGCATTCTTACCAGCTTCCTGCCGCGCGTCGGCACGCTGCTGGCGAACCAGTGCGGCCTGCTGGATGAGATCCCCTGGCAGATGACCAGCAAAGAGGGCAGCGTGCTGGCTAACGGCAGCGCGGCAAAACTGCAGAACTGGCGGCCGATCATCCTCAACGACGCGACCGCCAGCGCCAGTGCAAATACCGCGGCGCCGCTGGATTTATCGCGTCCGGCCGACAGCACGCCGCTGCAGCACTTCGCCCTGCCCGGCGGCTGCCATTTCCGTACCTGGTGGGATGAAAACGGCGGTTCGCTGTTTATCCCTGAGAACCCGCAGCAGCATTGCTCAACCGAGGGCTGGCTGGAAGGTCCGGCGGCGATGACGCTGCTGAGTGACGGCAAAACGCGCAGCCAGACGGTGACGTTCCTGCAGGGTTATCCCATCGCCGATCTCACGCTGACCCGCACGCCGCTGGAGGTGGTGGCGGTGAACAAACAGCGCATGATTGTCACGCGGCCCGATGCCAGCGATAGCTGGCTGGTGCTGCCGTTTGATGCTCAGCAGCACGTCTGGCGCTTCAGCGGTACGCTGCTGATTAAAATGGATAAAAACACCGGCACGGATAGCGAAGCGGTGAAATCGCGGGTTGATAGCTTACGCGGCATCTGGTCGCCGCAGTTTATGCCACAGCAAAAAGTGACTGTGTTACTGATTGACACCCTGCACGCCGATCTGGCCGATCCGGCAATTGGTGCCTGGCGTAACATTAATTAATTAGCGGTTGTTGCCCGCCGTCACCGGCGTGACGGGGCGCTACAGGACGTGTTCAGAGAGCTCACTATGTCGGCAAACGAAAATCATACCCCCAATGCCCTGCCTGCGGGCTACCGGTTTAACGAGTTTGAAATCAAGGAAGTGATCGGCGGCGGCGGCTTTGGCATTGTCTATCGCGCCTGGGATCATCAGCTGGAACGCACTATCGCCATCAAAGAGTACATGCCGGTGTCACTGGCGGTACGCGGTGCGGATCTGGCGCTGGAACTGCGCGGCGAGCGCTTCCAGAAACTGTTTAATGCCGGACGCAACAGCTTTATTCAGGAGGCACGGCTGCTGGCGCGCTTCAATCATCCCGGTCTGCTGCACGTCCTGCGCTTCTGGGAAGAGAACGGCACGGCTTACATGGGCACGCTCTACTACAGCGGCATGACGCTGAAAGAGTGGCAGCTCACCAGCCCGGACAGCATTGACGAAGCGTGGATTCGCCGTCTGTTACCGCCGCTGTTTGGTGCCATCAACACCATTCACACCGCCGGTTACCTGCATCGTGATATTTCGCTCGATAACATTCAGATTCAGGAAAACCAGCTGCCGGTGCTGCTCGACTTTGGCTCGGCGCGCAAAGAGATTGGCAACCTGTCAGATGAAACCGAGATCATGCTCAAGCCGGGCTTCGCGCCAATTGAGCAGTACAGCGAAGAGGGAGAAGTCGAACAGGGACCGTGGACCGATATTTACGCGCTGGGCGCGGTGCTGCATACGCTGATCACCGGCCACGCGCCGCCGGTCAGCGTGGTGCGCTGCATTGAAGATAACTACCAGCCGCTGGTGGAGCGCAAGCCTGAGGGGTATTCGCTGCCGCTGCTGCACGCGATCGACTGCGCGCTGGCGATGAAGCCGGAAGACCGTCCGCAGAGTATTGATGCTTTTGCCCGGCTGATCGATCTGCCGGTGAGCGATGTCGAAGCGCTGGTGACGACCTTCCCGGTGACCGCGGAGAGCCAGCCCGTGCCGGAGCCGGTAGCGGCCGTGCCGGAACCGCAGGTAATGGCGGTTAATCATGCCGCCGCCGCGATTGAACCGGTGACGCCGCGCAATGTGCGCCGTTTGTCGCCTGCCCTGCTCGCCGCCGCTGCCGTGGCGTTGCTTGCCGTGGTGGTCGTAGTGTGGAAAGCCAATCGCCCGAGCGACGCACCGCCGGTGGCGGCCAGCAGCGCCCCGGCAGCGACCCCATCAGCGGGCAGCGCGCCCGCCAGCAGCGCGCCAACCATGGCGACGGTTTACCTGCAGTTGCAGGCAGGGGAAAATATCGTGCTGAACGGCGAAGCGAAGGATGTGAAACCCGCCAGCAGCGGTTTCGCCTCGCTGAATCTGGCGGCAGGCAGCTATCGTATTGAAGTGCATCACGGCAGCCAGGTGCGCAGCCAGATGCTGACGATTAACCAGCCGGGTACCTGGCTGATTAATCCGGGTAATTGAGGTTAGCCGCGCGCGGCGCTCTGCTGCAGCGCGCGCACTTCGGCCGCAAGGCGCGTTAACGCCTCTTCCTGCATGCCGCGTTTGCCCAGTTCCTGTTCCAGCGAGAAGAGATACTGCGCGTTGCTGCCGAGCGGACCGCTGGCCTGAGCGATCAGCGGAGCAATGGTGCTGCGGCAGGAGTCGGCTTCATACAGCGGATGACGCGGATCCATGATAAACACCAGCGCCGTAACCGTGCGGCCATCCTCCAGCGTCAGTTCACACCAGGTGGGCAGATAGCAGCCGGTGATCATTTCCCGTTTCCACAGCAGCTCAAGCTCTTCATGCAGGCGCGCTTCCGGCAGGCGAAACGCCAGACCGCTGGTAGAACCGCCCTCTTTCAGCGCCAGCATCCGTCCTGGTGCGGCCACGGTGCCGCGTCCGGCGGTCAGCCGCAGGCAAAAGGCACGATGCCAGCCCTCGAGCCGTCCGGTCGCCACCTCTTCCGCTTCAAAGACCGGGTTCCACATCAGGGAACCGTAGCCGAAGATCCATACCGGGCTTTGATCGGGACGACAGGCAAGCGTGGCGCAGAGCGACGCGGCGCGCTTCTCACAGCTCCACAGCAGCGCTTCGTCAATATCACCAAATGAAGTTTTGCAATCCGCTTTTAGTAAGAATTCCCGGGTTAACACTGCGATCTCCTCTACTGCGCTGACCTTCCTGTCGTTATAGCTCCCTGAATCTGCGATTTTACAGGCGGCGCCCGCGGCGTCGACTTAAGACAAGACAGTAATGCATTTGCCATAAACGTTTCAAGATTGACCCCGATCACAAAGGGGAAATTATCTGTAAATAGCATCGGCTGCCTGGCAGGATTCTTGAACGAAGCGCGGAGAAGTGTGAAGCGGGCCGCAGTGGCCCGCGCGGGAGCTAGTGTTTAGGATGCCACTTGTCGTCCTCGCCTTTGGCGTACTCTTTTTTGACCGCCGCCCAGGCGACTTTGTGTGCCACCTGCTCGCGCGATTCATCACCGCGACGATCGTCTTCATCTTTATACTGATCCCAGGCGCTGTTAAACGCCTTTTGGTAGATGGTTTGCGCATGGCCCGGCAGCACGTGGCGCACGCTGTCCGGCAGTTCCCGGTTCGATGAATAAGGCATAGTTCCTCCTGTTTCAGGTTCCCTGTATAAGTCTGGAAGAGAACGGCAAAAACGCAAACCTGCTATTTCATACTTCTGCCAGCAAAAAAGGCGGGTAGTGAGGATAAGGCCAGATGATTCAGTTCTGTTCTTCCTCCTTTCACGCAGGATAGATGAGAAACACGCACTATTAACCTGCTGATGAAAAGGGCTAATTTGCTGATTAACGCGAATTTCTCTTCGTTCAGAGAAAAATGACAAAAAGTAAAAACGCGTAAAAAATCTGCGTGAGCAGTGGTGAAAAGTTACACTGCGCTTCGTCAGATGAGTCACTATATTTATCAGGCAGCAATTGCCTGTTTTTGTTCTTTTTGCCGAAGAGGATGGCGCATGGCTGGACATGAGAAGACCCGACACAGCGAGTATTCGCTGATTTTCCCGATTCTGGCGCTGGCGGTGCTGAGCTTTTTTGGCGGCCAGACAGCGCTTCTGCCGGTAATCGGCATCAATCTGCTGGCGCTGGTGGCGATTTTAAGCAGCGCCTTCAGCGTAGTACGTCACGCCGACGTTCTGGCGCACCGGTTAGGTGAACCCTACGGCTCGCTGATCCTCAGCCTGTCCGTGGTAATTCTGGAAGTGAGCCTGATTTCGGCGCTGATGGCGACTGGCGATGCAGCGCCCGCGCTGATGCGCGATACGCTCTACTCCATCATCATGATCGTTACCGCCGGACTGGTGGGCTGTGCCCTGCTGCTTGGCGGACGTAAATTTGCCACCCAGTACGTTAACCTGGCTGGCGTGAAGCAGTACATGATCGCCATTTTCCCGCTGGCGATTCTGGTGCTGGTGTTTCCCAATGCCCTGCCCGGCGGCAATTTCACCACCGCGCAGGCGCTGATTATTGCGGCGATCTCTGCGGCGATGTACGGCGTGTTCCTGCTGATTCAGACCAAAACCCACCAGAGCCTGTTTGTTTACGAGCATGAAGACGAGAGCGATGATGGCGACCCGCATCACGGTAAGCCTTCCGCGCACAGCTCGCTGTGGCACACCGCGTGGCTGATTGTGCATCTGATTGCGGTGATCAGCGTGACCAAGATGAACGCCAACTCGCTGGAAATGCTGCTCACTGAAATGAACGCGCCGGAGCAGTTTACAGGTTTCCTCGTCGCGCTGCTGATTCTGTCGCCGGAAGGTCTGGGCGCAATCAAGGCGGTGCTGATGAATCAGGTGCAGCGCGCGATGAACCTGTTTTTCGGTTCGGTGCTGGCCACCATTTCATTGACGGTGCCGACGGTGACCATTATCGCCACCCTGACCGGTCAGCAATTGATTTTCGGCCTTGAGCCGCCGCATATGGTGGTGATGAGCGCGGTGCTGATTTTGTGCCACATCTCGTTCTCCACTGGCCGCACCAACGTGCTCAACGGCGCAGCGCATCTGGCCCTGTTTGCCGGCTATCTGCTGACGATTATGCTGTAACGTGGAATGAAGTGGTCGCCATAAATGGCGACCCTACAGCGCAGGGTGCGCATTAATGTGCATCAGGTGAAACGGTCGCCATAAATGGCGACCCAACAACGCTGGGCGTGCATTCATGTGCATCAGATGAACCGGTCGCCATGAGCGGCGACCGTACAATGTAGGGTGCGCATTTATGCGCACCTGGATAGAGATATCCTAACGGCTCAATGACGGGGGATGGTTTCAACGTCATCTTACTGATTAATAACAATCAGTTACTGGTATCCAGCTCCGGAAAACTTTTAACCAGATCGTCAATCGCTTTCATCTGCGCCAGGAACGGTTCCAGCTTATCGAGCGGCAGCGCGGACGGGCCGTCGCATTTGGCGCTATTCGGCTCCGGGTGCGCTTCGATGAACAGACCGGCGATGCCTACCGCCATGCCCGCACGCGCCAGTTCGGCAACCTGCGCACGACGACCGCCAGAGGCCGCGCCAAACGGATCGCGCGTCTGCAGCGCATGGGTGACGTCAAAAATCACCGGGCTGTTGTTAGTGACTTTCTTCATCACGTTGAAACCGAGCATATCAACCACCAGGTTGTCATACCCGAAGTTGCTGCCGCGATCGCACAGAATCACCTTGTCGTTGCCGCCTTCGGCAAACTTATCGACGATATTGCCCATCTGGCCCGGGCTGACGAACTGCGGCTTCTTCACGTTGATCACGGCACCGGTTTTCGCCATCGCTTCCACCAGGTCGGTCTGACGCGCCAGGAAGGCCGGCAGCTGAATCACATCCACCACGTCGGCGACCGGCTGCGCCTGCCAGCTTTCGTGCACGTCAGTGATAATTTTCACGCCGAACGCCTGCTTCAGCGCCTGGAAAATTTTCATGCCTTCGTCGAGGCCAGGGCCACGGTAAGACTTGATAGAAGAGCGGTTGGCTTTGTCAAAAGAGGCTTTGAACACATACGGAATGCCGAGCTTGTCGGTTACCTTCACGTAATGTTCGCAGATGCGCATGGCGAGATCCTGGGATTCCAGCACGTTCATGCCGCCGAAGAGAACAAATGGCAGATCGTTTGCGACCTTGATATCGCCGATACTCACTACTTTCTGTGTCATGCCCTTTCCTTAAATGTCGGGGGACGCTTAGTGCAGCGTCACCTGTTTCTGTTCAATTGCGTGGATCTGCACTTTAATCATCTCGCTGACCGGGTCTTCAGGACACTGTTCAACGAAATAGGTCAAATCGGTCAGTGCGATATGCTCGCACTCCAGCTGGGCGTAAATCAAACCGCGGTCGCGAATCTCATAGGGATCGTCCGGGTCGATTTGCAGCAGCACCTGGCTGACGTTGAGCGCCAGCTCCATCTGCTTCTCATCCATCAGCGCCGCTTTCAGCGTGTCGAGCATTTTGCGCATCACGCTGACGGTTTTTGCTTCGTCGAGGTCGTCAGAGTAGAGCTTTGCCGTCGGGCTGATGTTGCCCTTCAGCCACACTTCCAGCGTATGGGTGTCGAGCGTTTCACCGTTAAACGGATTGATCAGCCACATTTCACCGTCGAGCCAGTCGGCACGCAGAATAAGCTGCGTCGGGAAAATCACCGGCATCAGCGGCAGCTCTAGCTCATCCGCAATGTGCAGCAGAATCACGCCGAGTGATACCGCCGTTCCCTGCCGGCTCTTCAGCACTTTATCGATCCACAGCGCGTCTGACAGATTGTAGACGCCGCTGGCACCGCCAAAGCCCCACTGCTGGTAAAACAGATCGAGCAGCTTCTCCAGCTGCAGATCCGCATCCTGTTCGCTACTGACATAGCGCCGCGCCTCTTCAACCAGGTCAGCCAGCTGCTGCTGGACGGAAGGCGCGGAAAAATCATTGCGTATGGCGCAGGTCGCGCCAATCACCGCTTCACTTAACGGTGTTTCACTGTAATCAAGTTGCACTGGCGAGGTCATACTATCCCCAATAACGGCATTTTGGTCATCGCCAGTTTAATCACCAGTAATAATGCGACCACGGCGACTAAACAGGCGACCCAGCGGGTCGCCATGCTGCGCGGGCGACGACTCAATGCCACGGAACCTAAGGCGATGTAGATGATAACCGCTAACAGCTTCTCCGTCAGCCAGCTTCCTTGTGGGGTAAACGGATAAAAGTGGGTAATAAGCACCAGCAGTGCACCGCTGAGCAGCAGGAATGTATCGTTGATGTGCGGCGCAATGCGCACCCAGCGGCGCTGCAGCAGGGCAGATCCGGTGGTCAGCCAGTAAAAACGCAGCAGAAACAGTGTGATGGTGATCGCGACCGTCAGCAGATGGAAATTTTTAATCAGCGGATACCAGCTGGCCATAGTGCTTCCTTAAGTAAGTTGTCCAAGCGTGACGCGCGGATTGCCGCCGTAATCCTCAACGGTAGTAACCGCCTGAAAGCCATTACGGGTTAGCAGCGCGCGTACAGCCTCGCCCTGCTGCCAGCCGTGTTCCAGCAGCAGCCAACCCTGCGACTGCAACCAGTGCGGCGCGCGTTCAATGATTAATCGTAAATCGGCCAGCCCGGCCTCCTCCGCCACCAGCGCGCTGAGCGGCTCAAAACGCACGTCGCCCTGCTGCAGATGTTCATCGGCGGCATCAATGTAAGGCGGATTGCTGACAATCAGATCGAAACGTTGGGCGGGCAGATCGTCGAACCAGTGGCTGAGCACAAATCCGGCGTTGGTGAGGTGCAGGCGCTGGGCGTTGTCCTGCGCCAGCGCAACCGCAGCGGCGATGCGGTCGCAGCCGGTAATCTGACAATCTGGCCGCTCGCTGGCCAGCGCCAGCGCAATGGCGCCGGTGCCGGTACCGAGATCGAGCACCGCGGAGGGCGTCGCGGGCAGCCGCAGCAGCGCCTGCTCCACCAGCACTTCGGTATCCGGACGCGGAATCAGCGTGGCATCACTGACGCGCAGCGGCAGCGACCAGAACTCGCGTTCGCCCACCAGATGCGCAATCGGCTCACCGCGCACGCGGCGTGCCAGTAACGTCTCCAGCTGTGCCAGTTGCGCATCATCGAGCGGGCTGTCATCAAACGCTATCAACCAGCTGCGCGACTTGCCGGTGACAAAACCCAGCAGAATCTCCGCGTCGCGCTTCGGGCTATCGCCTCCGCACAACGCAGCCTGCGCCTGCTGCAGCCAGCGCCGGACGTTCATCACTCCTGCCCGGCCAGTGCGGCCAGCTGGTCAGCCTGATACTCCTGCACAATCGGCTCGATCAGCGTATCCAGCTTGCCTTCCATGGTTTCGTCGAGGCGGTAGAGCGTCAGGTTGATACGGTGATCGGTGACGCGCCCCTGCGGGAAGTTATAGGTACGGATTCGGTCGGAACGGTCGCCGCTGCCCAGCAGGTTACGCCGCGTTGAGGCTTCCGCCGCCTGGCGCTTCGCCATTTCCGCCGCGTGAATGCGTGCACCCAGCACCGCCAGCGCTTTGGCTTTGTTTTTGTGCTGCGAGCGCTCATCCTGGCACTCCACCACGATGCCGGTTGGCAGGTGGGTGATACGGATCGCCGAATCGGTGGTGTTAACGTGCTGACCGCCCGCGCCGGAAGAGCGGAAAGTGTCGATTTTCAGATCGCCCGGATTGATGTCCGGCAGCTCGGCTTCCGGCAGCTCCGGCATCACCGCCACGGTACAGGCGGAGGTGTGAATGCGCCCCTGCGATTCGGTTTCCGGCACGCGCTGCACGCGATGGCCGCCGGATTCAAACTTCATGCGGCCATAGGCGCCATCACCGGTAATACGCGCAATGACTTCTTTGTAGCCGCCATGCTCGCCGTCGTTGGCGCTCATGATCTCCACCTGCCAGCGGCGCGCTTCGGCATAGCGGCTGTACATGCGGAACAGATCGCCGGCGAAAATCGCCGCTTCGTCGCCACCGGTACCGGCACGCACTTCGATAAAGCACGGACGTTCATCGTCGGGATCTTTCGGCAGCAGCAGCACCTGAAGCTGCTGTTCCAGCACCTCGCGCTTTTCGCGCGATAGTTTCAACTCTTCCTGCGCCATGTCGCGCATTTCCGCATCATCGAGCAGCATTTCAGCCGTTTCGACATCTTCCTGCACCTGCTGCCATTCGCGGAAACAACGGGTGACGTCGCTCAGCTGGGCATATTCACGTGATAACGCGCGGAAACGGTCCTGATCGCCAATTACGCCGGCATCGCCCAGTAACGCTTCAACTTCTTCATGGCGTTCCTGCAGCGCTTCCAGCTTGGCAACAATCGAGCTCTTCATCTAATAGAGGGTATCCCAGTGATAGGTCGTGACAGACCAGATTACTCTAAACCGAGGCTGTCACGTAAGATCTGCAGGCGTTCGCTGTCGCCGTCGCGCGCGGCCTGCTGCAGTGATTTGGTTGGTGCATGAATTAAACGGTTGGTGAGCTTGTGTGCCAGCTCCTGCAAGACTTTTTCGGCATCAGCACCCTGACGCAACGCCGCCAGCGCGCGATCCTGCAGCTCGGCGCGCACGTCGTCGGCCTGCGCGCGGTATTCGCGGATGGTCTCACCGGCGCTTTGCGCGCGCAGCCAGGCCATGAATTCACCGCTCTCCTGCACCACAATGCTTTCCGCCTGCACCGCCGCCGCTTTGCGCTGCGCCATGTTCTGCTCGATAATCGCCTGCAGATCATCCACGCTGTACAGATAGGCGTTAGCCAGCTTACCCACTTCCGGCTCAACATCGCGCGGCACGGCGATATCCACCAGCAGCATAGGCTGATTGCGGCGCGCCTTCAGCGCCCGTTCCACCATGCCTTTGCCAATAATCGGCAGCGGACTGGCGGTGGAGGAGATAATGATATCGGCATCGGCCAGGCGGGTTTCGATATCGGCAAGGCCAATCACTTCGGCACCCACTTCGTCCGCCAGCAGCTGTGCGCGTTCACGCGTGCGGTTGGCGATCATCAGTTTGCGCACGCTGTGTTCGCGCAGGTGACGCGCCACCAGTTCGATGGTTTCACCGGCACCGACCAGCAGCACGTTAACGCTGCTGAGTGATTCGAAAATCTGACGGGCTAAGGAGCAGGCAGCAAAGGCAACCGAGACGGCGCTGGCGCCGATTTCGGTTTCGGTGCGCACACGCTTGGCCACCGAGAAGGTTTTCTGGAACATGCGTTCCAGCTCGCTGCTCAGCGCATGGTCGCGCGAGGAGTCAGCATGGGCTTTTTTGACCTGACCGAGAATCTGTGGCTCGCCCAGCACCAGCGAGTCGAGTCCGCTGGCCACGCGCATCAGGTGGCTGACCGCCGCATTATCCTGATGCCAGTACAGGCTGTTGCGCACGTCCTCTTCACGTAAGTCGTGATACTCGCACAACCAGCGCACCAGCTGCTCCTGCAGATCGGTCTGCTGCTCTACGCTGAGGTAGAGTTCCGTCCGGTTACAGGTAGAAAGCACCACCCCGCTCTGCACCATCGGCTGAGACAGCAAGCTGTTCAGCGCCTGGTCCAGCGTGTCTGGCGTGAACGAAACACGTTCACGCAGCGCAACAGGTGCGGTTTTGTGGTTGATTCCGAGAGCAAGCAGCGTCATGGTGATTCGGGTTGGGAAGTCCCAATAATTGTCAGGTTTTGTGCTGCGCATTCTACAAGATGCAACAGATCAAGAAAAGCCATACAAAGCCTATGACTGTAATAAGATTAAACTGATCGTGCGCAATTATCCTGACATCGCCATTGACGGCACAGAGACGGATGGTTAGCGTTACCGGTTACGACGTAAAAACGTGTCTGAGGAGACGACCACGTGATGCATTTGCCCCCGCGCCAGCTATTGCGCCTTTTGCCCCTTGCCAGCGTGTTGCTGGCTGCCTGTAGCATCAATAAACCCCAGCAAGGTCCCGGTCCCAGCACGACAGCGCCGCAGTGGCAGCAACACCAGCAGGCGGTAGCGAAAATTACCCAGTACCAGACGCGCGGCGCGTTTGCCTATCTGTCGGATAAGCAGAAGGTTTATGCCCGCTTCAACTGGCAGCAAACAGCCGCAGACCGCTACCGTCTGCTGCTGACTAACCCGCTCGGCAGCACGGAACTGCAGCTCGACGCGCAGGGTTCGGTGGTGCAGATTGTTGATAACAAAGGCAAACGCTACGTCAGCAACGACGCGGAGAAGATGATTTCCCAGCTCACCGGCATGGATATTCCGCTGGCGAACCTGCGTCAGTGGATGATGGGGCTGCCAGGCGACGCCAGCGACTACCAGCTGAACAACAATTATCAGCTGCAAAGCCTGACCTACAGCCGCAACGGCCAGCAGTGGAAGGTGAATATCAGCGATTACGACAGCAAGGTGAACCCGCCGCTGCCGGCCAACCTCGAACTGACCGAAGGCGGTCAGCGCATCAAACTGCGCATGGATAGCTGGACCACACAATGATCACCACCTGGCCCGCGCCGGCAAAGCTCAACCTGTTTCTCTACATTACCGGCCGTCGTGCAGACGGCTACCACAATTTGCAGACGCTGTTTCAGTTTCTCGACGTTGGCGACACCCTGGAGATTACCCCGGATAACAGCGGCAGTATCACCCTGCTGACGCCGCTCGACGGTGTGGCCGATGAAGACAACCTGATCGTGCGCGCGGCGCTGGCGCTGCGCGCCGCAGCGGCGGACAAAGGCACGCTGCCGCCGCAGGCCGGTGCCCGGATCGCGCTTGAGAAGCGCCTGCCGATGGGCGGTGGTCTGGGCGGTGGTTCGTCTGATGCAGCGACGGTGCTGGTGGCGCTGAACCATTTGTGGCGCACCCAGCTCAGCGTGGATGAGCTGGCTACGCTTGGCGTGCGTCTCGGTGCCGATGTACCGGTATTCGTGCGCGGCCACGCGGCGTTTGCGGAGGGGGTGGGCGAGCAATTGCAGCCCGCAAATCCTGCGGAAAAATGGTATCTGGTGGCGCATCCTGGCGTCAGCATCGCCACCCCGGATCTGTTTCGCGATCCTGAACTGACGCGCGATTCACCAATACGCACATTAGATGAACTGTTGCAGCGTCCTTTTCACAATGATTGTGAAGCGGTAGCAAGAAAACGTTTTCGTGAGGTTGATGCGCTGCTTTCCTGGCTGCTAGAATACGCGCCGTCGCGCCTGACAGGGACCGGCGCTTGTGTGTTTGCTGAATTTGACACCGAGTCCGCTGCTCGTCAGGTGCTGGAGCTTGCCCCGAAATGGATGTGCGGATTTGTGGCGCGTGGGCTTAATCTCTCGCCGTTACAGCGTACCCTTTCCGGGCTCTAAGCGTAAACGTGACAGTGTCACCCTGTTCCAGACACTGCACGTGACGCATTAACACACCCGTATGAACAGGCTCAAATGTATTCGCCGGTTATTTTTGAGCGGTTCATTCTCTGGACGCCAAGCCTGAGGTTCTTCTCGTGCCTGATATGAAGCTATTTGCTGGTAACGCCACCCCGGAACTAGCACAACGTATTGCCAACCGCCTTTACACCAGCCTTGGAGACGCCGCTGTCGGCCGTTTCAGCGATGGCGAAGTAAGTGTACAGATTAATGAAAATGTACGCGGTGGTGATATTTTCATCATCCAGTCCACCTGTGCCCCCACCAATGATAACTTGATGGAGCTGGTTGTGATGGTCGACGCACTGCGTCGGGCTTCTGCTGGTCGTATTACTGCTGTAATCCCTTACTTTGGCTATGCCCGTCAGGACCGCCGCGTGCGTTCTGCCCGCGTGCCAATTACCGCCAAAGTTGTGGCTGATTTCCTCTCCAGCGTCGGCGTGGACCGTGTACTGACGGTTGACCTGCACGCTGAACAGATCCAGGGCTTCTTTGATGTCCCGGTGGATAACGTGTTCGGTAGCCCGATTCTGCTGGAAGATATGCTGCAGATTGGTCTGGAAAACCCGATTGTGGTTTCTCCGGACATCGGTGGCGTGGTGCGCGCTCGCGCTATCGCCAAACTGCTCAACGACACCGACATGGCCATCATCGACAAACGTCGCCCGCGTGCGAACGTGTCGCAGGTGATGCACATCATCGGTGACGTTGCTGGTCGTGACTGCGTACTGGTCGACGATATGATCGACACCGGCGGTACGCTGTGCAAAGCGGCTGAAGCACTGAAAGAGCGCGGCGCGAAACGCGTGTTCGCTTACGCCACCCACCCAATCTTCTCTGGCAACGCGGTGGAAAATCTGCGCAAATCAGTGATTGATCAGGTGATTGTTTGCGACACTATTCCGCTGTCGGAAGAGATGAAGTCGCTGCCAAATGTGCGTACACTGACGCTGTCTGGCATGCTGGCCGAAGCCATTCGTCGTATCAGCAACGAAGAATCGATTTCGGCGATGTTCGAACATTAATTGTTCGCGAAAAACCGGGCACCCTGCCCGGTTTTTTATTGCCTGAGCGCGGAGTAATATCCCGATAAAGCCGCTTCCGCTGCCACTATTTGCGCGATAAATGGCCTCAAAATCCGCCAATCTCCCCGCCTTCCACTCTTTTTATCAGACAAGCGCATCCGGGCTTTAGCGGTCCAGTGATTAGTGATATTTTTCACCACACTTTTGCTAAGAACTCCGACCACCATGCCACTCGACATTTATACGTTGTTTATTTGCGAGCTCTACGTGCTGGGGTTTCTGAGCATTATTTTGATTTTTGCCTGGGTCGGGGCGCAGTACGACCGGGTGCTGGGTTTTACCACGCTGACGCTAATACTGACGCTTGCCGCCGTGCTGCTCAGCAGCCTGCGCAGCGCCGGTTTGCACTTTTTGCCGGTGGCGGTCGGGAATGTCATCATGCTGCTGGCTTACGGCACCCTGCTCAACGCCTTTCGTACTTTTTGCCGCTTTCCGCTTGGTTTTTGCTGGATCACTGGTGCGCTACTGTGGGCCCTGCTTTGTGCCTTTCCGCAGTTCTATCACGGCCAGCCGAAACGCGTGCTGGTCATGTGCCTGCTGTGCATCATCTTTACCGCCGCGCTGATTCGTCTGCTGTGGCAGGCACGCGCCACGCTGACCGTCACTTTCTGGCCCGCGCAGATACTGCTGTGGATCCACTTACTGTTCCATCTGGCGCGCATTTTCCTTGACGATGCGGTAGCCACCCCCGTACCGGGCGCCATTGGCGGGTCCGGCTTTTCGGTGTATGTGATTCTGGAGTCGATCCTCTTCGTCATCGGCCTGACATTCACTATCCTGGCGATGGTCAATGAGCGTACGCAGATCGCCCATAAGCTGGCGTCGCTGCACGATCCGCTTACCGGCGTCTGGAACCGGCGCGCACTGTTTGAAGCCGCAGAAAAACTGCTGCTGCGCCACGCACGTTTGCCGCAGCCTTATATTTACAGTGCTGTGCTATTCGACCTAGATCATTTCAAAAGCATCAACGATCGCTATGGCCATCAGCAGGGGGATCGGGTGCTGGTGGATTTTTGTCAGGTGGTAAAAGCGTTAATGCCGGTTGAGGGTCAGTTTGCCCGGCTGGGCGGTGAGGAGTTTGCCGCGTTGCTTCCTGGCGACAGTGAGCAGGCGCAGCGCATATGTGAGCGTATCCGGCTGGCGACACAGCTGTCGCTACCCAACGACATCGGTTATACGGTGAGCATTGGCTTTGCCACTGCCAGCCAGCGGCATCAGGCGTTTCCCGACCTGCTGGCGCTGGCTGATGAAGCCTTGTATCGCGCTAAAGCCGCCGGACGTAACCGCGTCGAAGGTTATCAGACGCCGCAGGCGGCAATGGCGGAAGCCGGTTAGTGCGTTGAGTGGTGATCGCGACGGCAGCGTTTGTCACCGTAGTGACGCAGCCAGTAATAGCGGTCTTCCACCCTCTCCCGTCCGCTGACGCGTGCGCCGACCAGCCACAGTAGCGCACCCACAAAAATACTGAACATCGCTCCATGCGCGAGGAACTGTGGCAGGTTGACCGACGGTAGCTGGTTAATGATGGAATAACCCACCCCTAGCACCATGGTTAACAAGCCGAGACACATCAAACCATTACCGACAGTGCGGCAGTGTTGACGTTTCATGATTTACCTCCATCCTTTTCAGCAACGCAGAAAACAGCACGTTTGGTTAACTGGCCATAAGTTTAGGCAATGGCTGGCGGTTAAGATGCGTACAGGATCACACATCCTTCACAATGTCTGACAAAACTTTACCGCCAGCGCCTTGATTTCGATAGAAATTGATTAGTCACCTTAGGTCATTAATCTGTCATTGCGCCCTTTGTCATCCCTGCCGGCAGGCAGTAAACTATCGCCCTTTCGCAGCGAGACAGGATAAACATCGTGAGCAGCATTAAACTGATTGTGGGGCTGGCCAATCCCGGCGCTGAATACGCGGCAACGCGCCATAACGCTGGCGCCTGGTATGTGGATTTACTTTGCTCGCGCCATAATCAGTCCCTCAAAGAGGAGCCGAAATTTTTCGGCTACACCGCGCGCCTGTCGCTGGCCGGCGAGGATGTGCGCCTGCTGGTGCCCACCACCTTTATGAACCTGAGCGGCAAAGCGGTGGCGGCGATGGCAACGTTCTATCGCATTACGCCGGAAGAGATTCTGGTGGCACACGATGAAATGGACCTGCCGCCAGGCGTGGCTAAATTCAAACAGGGCGGCGGCCATGGCGGTCATAACGGCCTGAAAGACATCATCAGCAAGCTCGGTAATAACAACAATTTTCATCGCCTGCGCGTCGGTATCGGCCATCCGGGCGATCGTAACAAGGTCACCGGATTTGTGCTCGGCAAGGCACCGGCCAGCGAGCAGAAACTGATTGACGAGGCGATCGACGAAGCGGTGCGCTGCACCGAGCTGTGGCTGAAAGAGGACAAGATCAAGGCGATGAACCGCCTGCACGCCTTCAAAGCCAGCTAAGCCAATTCCCGCGCCGCCGCAGGGAATTCTGTGTATAATGCGCGAAAATTTTTGAATCAGTCGGCGCTGTCTGCCAGCGCTGCACACTCAGTGAGAAAGGTAAGATCATGGGATTTAAATGCGGTATTGTGGGCCTGCCGAACGTCGGTAAATCCACCCTGTTCAACGCGCTGACCAAAGCGGGTATCGAAGCAGCCAACTTTCCGTTCTGCACCATCGAACCCAACACCGGCGTTGTGCCGATGCCTGACCTGCGCCTCGATCAGCTGAGCGAAATTGTTAAGCCACAGCGCGTGGTGCCAACCACCATGGAGTTCGTGGACATCGCCGGTCTGGTAAAAGGTGCGTCGAAAGGTGAAGGCCTGGGCAACCAGTTCCTGACCAACATCCGCGAAACTGAAGCCATCGGCCACGTAGTGCGCTGCTTTGAAAACGACAACATCATCCACGTCTCCGGTAAAGTAAACCCGGCAGAAGATATTGATGTCATCAACACCGAGCTGGCGCTGTCGGATCTCGACACCTGCGAACGTGCCATACAGCGCTGCCAGAAGAAAGCCAAAGGCGGCGACAAAGATGCTAAAGCCGAACTGGCCGCGCTGGAGAAGTGCCTGCCGCATCTGGAAAACGCCGGTATGCTGCGCTCGCTGGCGCTGGACGCCGATGAGAAAGCGGCGATCCGTTATCTCAGCTTCCTGACGCTGAAGCCGACCATGTACATCGCCAACGTCAATGAAGACGGTTTCGAGAACAACCCGTATCTCGACCAGGTGCGCGCGATTGCTGAAGCCGAAGGCTCAGTGGTGGTGCCGGTCTGTGCGGCAGTGGAATCGGATATCGCCGAGCTGGAAGATGAAGAGCGCGACGAATTCATGGCCGAACTGGGCCTGGAAGAGCCGGGCCTCAACCGCGTGATCCGCGCTGGTTACGCCCTGCTCAACCTGCAGACTTACTTCACCGCAGGCGTGAAAGAAGTGCGTGCCTGGACCATCCCGGTTGGCGCCACCGCACCGCAGGCAGCCGGTAAAATCCACACCGACTTCGAGAAAGGCTTTATCCGTGCTCAGACTATCGCCTTCGAAGATTTCATCACATACAAAGGTGAACAGGGCGCGAAAGAAGCCGGCAAAATGCGTTCAGAAGGTAAAGAGTACATCGTGAAAGATGGCGATGTGATGAACTTCCTGTTTAACGTTTAAATAAAATGTGCCGTCTCATGAGGTTTCACCGAGCCTCATAGAGAGCGCAATAACTATAAAATCCACGCAATTGCGTGGATTTTTTATTACATGCTTTTTACGGGCGGGGATAAATTGCCAGCGCCAGTCACATCGCACTCTTTACGGCGGCTGGTCAAAATCTCGGCTGCAGCGCTACTTATAGCTCCCCTTACCGAACCACATTACCTGTTTGATCGAAACGGGCAACCGGGCTGATGCTATTGAGGTACAGCCTGGCTGCAACCAACGGTACTCCCTGGATATACAGCAATTTAACTTATCCTGATGAACGAAAGGTTTCGAGGCAGGATTGGCTGATAAACCTGATGGACCTAAATATACTTACGCTTCGTTTGTCATTATTACAGAGCGCACTCATGAGCCGATACCATGTTACTGGCAGTGAAGGTAAGTTTGAAAAAGACTCAGGCGAGCAGGTCATGGCCAATAAGCTGGGGCTCACCGATTCCACTGAGATGAACGAGGCAGAACTTGTTCTGTTAGAACAACTCTACCAGTCAGTTTTTGAAGAAAACTTTCCCGAAGGGAAACTTAACGTCGCGCTACTAAAAAGCTGGCATCGCCGCTGGCTGGGTAACATCTACGAATGGGCTGGACAAGAGAGAACGGTCAATATTAGCAAGAGTGGTTTTATGTTTGCGCCTTCAGCACAATTGCCAAAACTGCTGAACGAATACAACAAGTATCTTGCGCATTACACGCCCTGTAACGTCATGGAAGAAGAAGAACTCATCATTGCTATCGCCGTTACCCATGTCGAGCTGATACTTATACATCCCTTCAGAGAAGGAAACGGACGTTTGTCGCGGCTGTTAGCGGATGTCATGGCGGTTCAGGGAGGATACAAACCGCTGGATTATCAAAGCTGGGAGCAGAATAAAACCCAGTATATTTCGGCTATTCATGCTGGTATGTCAATGGACTACGCGCCAATGAAATACTGGGTCAGTCGGGCACTGAGAAGACACTAAGCCAGTCGAAGATGCGCGAATTTTTTGCGCGCGGCTTCAAGTGAGGCCTCGACGCTAGCTGAGGACTGGCCGGTTTCAACAGCCGTTGACGTTGCTACTGAACGAATGATATCGGAGCGAGAAGGTTTAGCATAACCTGAGTGCGCTTTTTTTCTGTTGTTGGTCATTAAGCCCTCTCTACATCAGTGCAGTTGCGTAAGACACCATAGCCTCAAGAGTATATCAAAGCTTTGAACCAACATCACGTTCCCTTCTGGCTCGGCAAGCTGATGTCCCATCAGGCTTCAAACAATCTCATGAGCCCGGTAAATAAACCCCACGCAAGGCGATGAATCGCGCCGCTACGGCTATTGTGCGAATTGCGGTTTCATTGACTGAATGGCAGCAACGCGGCCGCGCGAATGATTACTGAAGCAGCTACGCCAGGCTAATTATCCGATCCGTTAGTGGCATACAGCGGCCATGACTCAAACAGGTAGCCGTCGAAATCAATGTCGTCCACATCGGAGAACTCCAGCAGCAGCTGCTTGACGTTTTCCAGGTGCTGCCACATCGCCTGTTTCGCGGCGCGGGCGTCTTTCTTGATTAAGGCGGCGAGGATCTTTTTATGATCGTCGAGCCACTTTTTGCGGTAGTTGGTGTTGATCAGATGCCGGTGCAGCTGGCTCCACATCACATTGTCTTCACGCCACTGCCAGGATTGTTTGAACAGCTCCACCAGCATGCTGTTATGCGTGGCTTCGGCAATCGCCAGATGGAAATTACGATCCCCGTTTTCGCTGTCGTTCACTGCGCCTGACGCCAGTTCGCGCTCTTCCAGCGCCAGCGCCTGGCGCATTTTGATGATGTCCTCGCGCGTCGCCTGTAACGCAGCGAATTCGGCGATATTACTTTCCAGCAGCTGGCGGGCCTGTAGCATCTCAAACGGACCGGCCGCATTGCAGGCGGTTTGCGCAGCGGCACGCGGTGCCGGCGTGTCGTTGATCACATAAATGCCTGCGCCACGCCGCACTTCAATCAACCCTTCCAGCTCCAGCATAATCAGCGCCTCACGCACCAGCGTGCGCGTGACGTTCAGCAGCATCGCCAGTTCACGTTCCGGCGGCAAGCGCTCACCAATCGCGTACTGTTTCTGCGTAATCATGTTGCGAAGCATCTCGCCCACTTCCTGATAGGGTCGCTGTGCTGAAGCTTGTGGTTTCATAACGCTCTTTTCTGCTGGTTCAGACATTAGGCCGCCAAATTTTCTACCCTGCACTATAACACAGGGCGTGATTTTCACCGTGGGTTAAGGGTGAAGTAGCGTCGGGCGTTATGGAAGCAGATATCCTGCAACATCGCGCCCAGCGCAGCTTCATCGTGCGGCACAATACCGTCACGCACCCACTCGCCAAACAGGTTGCACAGAATGCGGCGGAAGTATTCGTGCCGCGTATAAGAGAGAAAACTGCGCGAATCGGTCAGCATGCCAACGAACTGGCTTAGCAGCCCCATCTGCGCCAGCTGCTCCAGTTGCCGCAGCATGCCGTCACGCTGATCGTTGAACCACCAGCCAGAGCCGAACTGCATCTTGCCCGCCATCCCTGCGCCCTGAAAGTTACCCGCCATGGTAGCCAGCACTTCGTTGTCACGCGGATTGAGGCAGTAAAGAATGGTTTTTGGCAGCTGGTCATTGGTGTCCATCGCGTCCAGCAGGCGCGCCAGCGGCCAGGCAACAGGATGGTCGCCGATGGAGTCGAAACCGCTGTCCGGGCCGAGCTGACGGAACATGCGCGTGCTGTTATTGCGGATCGCACCGATATGTAACTGCATCGCCCAGCCACGGCGGGCATACTCCGCGCCCAGCCACACCAGCACAGCGGTACTGAACTGCGCAATCTCCAGCTCGCTCAGCGCCGCATTGCTGCGGCGTCTGGCGAGAATGCCATCCAGCACGCTGTCGGCTGGCACCGCAGCATAGCGCAGCGTTTCAATGCCGTGGTCGGCGGCACGGCAGCCATGGGCGGAAAAGTGGTCCAGTCGGCGCAGTAACGCCACACGCAGCGCATCAAAGCTGTCGATACTGACATCTGCGGCGGCTTCCAGCCGGGTCAGGTAATCGGTGAATCCTTCCAGTTCAATCTTGAACACCCGGTCCGGACGCCAGCTCGGTGCCACCTCAATATCAAAGCTGCTGTCTTCAGCTATCTGACGATGGTACTGCAGGGAGTCGATCGGATCGTCAGTGGTGCCCACCATACGCACGTTCATCTGGCGCATGATGCCGCGCGCGGAAAATTCAGGCGTGGCCAGCTTCTCCGCACACTCATGCCAGATGCGTGGTGCGGTTTCTGGTCCAAACAGCGTGTCTGTGATACCAAACGGCCGGCGCAGCTCCAGATGCGTCCAGTGATAGAGCGGATTGCCGAGCGTTTTTGGCACGGTCTGCGCCCAGGCGAGATATTTATCGTAATCGCTGGTGGTGTTACCGGTGATCAGTGATTCCTCTACGCCCGCCGCGCGCAGTGCGCGCCATTTGTAGTGATCGCCCTCAAGCCAGATTTGCCCGAGGTTGGCAAACTGCCGGTCTTCTGCAATCTCCTGCGGATTGAGGTGGCAGTGGTAATCATAGATCGGCATCTGCGCCGCCACGTCGTGATACAGGCGACGCGCCACCTCGCTGTGCAACAGAAAATCGTCATCCATAAAACGCTTCATTTGGCCTCCGGATTGAGGGATGCAACCGCGGCTCTGGCACCCTGCTGGCACAGGCGGTCATAGGTGTGTTGCAGGGCGGCAACAAAGGCCGGATTGGCGGGTAAGTCGTCCGCGAAGATCTCGTTAATGCCCAGCAGCGCCTGCACGCGCGCGGGACCTGAAGGGAACTGCTGATTAATCCGCTCAAACTTAGCCACCAGCGGATCAGCCACCGGGTAGCGCTCGCCCTTTTCGTCTTCGCCGAGGATATATCGCATCCAGCCCGCGATGCCGAGCAGCAGATGCCGGCAGTCACTGCCGTGGTGCAGATGATAGCGCAGCGAATCCAGCATGCGCTGTGGAAGTTTCTGACTGCCATCGCTGGCAATTTGCGCCGTGCGATGGCGCAGCGACGGATTACTGAAGCGCTCAAGCAGTTGATGCGCATACGCGTTCAGATCGCTGCCTGCCGGCATCGTCAGCGTGGCACGCTGTTCAGTCAGCATCAGCGACAGCGCGGCCTGACGGTAAGCGGGCAGCTGCATGGTATCAGCGATAGTTTCACAACTGCCGAGGTAGCCGAGATACGCCAGAAACGAGTGCGTACCATTCAGCAGACGCAGTTTCATCAACTCGTAAGGGGCGACATCCGGAACAAATTGCGCACCAACGCGCTGCCAGTCGGGACGTCCCGCCACGAAGTTATCTTCGATCACCCACTGACGAAACGGTTCGCAGGCGACACCACAGGGATCGGCGATGCCCAGCAGCCCGGTAATCTCGCGCTGCGTCTCTTCCGTCACGGCCGGCACGATGCGGTCAACCATGGTGCAGGGAAATGTAACCTGTTGGTCAATCCATGCCGCCAGCGCCGCATCCTGCCGTTGTGCCAGACTGATGACCGCAGCCCGCGCGACGTGGCCGTTATCACGCAGATTGTCGCATGACAGCACGGTAAAAGGCGCTAACCCGGCTTCACGCCGCAAGCGCAGCGCCTCAACGATAAAGCCAATGGCGGATTTCGGCTGCCGCGGATGGGCCAGATCGTGCACGATCAGCGGATGAGTACTGTCCAGTTCGCCGGTTGCGCCATGAGTGCAATAGCCTTTTTCGGTTACCGTCAGCGAGACGATGGCGGTTTCCGCGCGGGCAAGCGCGTTGAGAATGCCGTCACAACCGTCCAGCGCCGGGTGCAGCGCGGAGTGTACGGAACCAATGATTTTGACGTCATGACGCGTCGCGCCTTGCTCGGTGACGCTGTAGAGCAAATTCTGCGCGCGCAATTGTTCCACCAGCTGTCTGCCGCTGGCCGACATCAGGTTGACCTCGCAAATGCCCCAGTCGCTGTCGCTCATCTCGAGCAGATGGTGCTGATAGAGCGCCTGATGCGCGCGATGAAACGCACCGCAGCCGATGTGCACGATGCGCGGCACCAGCCGCTGCTGCTGCCATGCGGGCCGCGCCACCTTAATGCTGGCGTCGGCAAGGTTGTGTTGCATGTGAACTCCTCAGTGTCCGGCGCGACTGCGCGTCCGCCGGGCAAGCGGTACAGGGCGACCGGCGTCAGAAAAAGGCGCGGTGTATCGCCAGCTCAACGCCACGAATCTCAGCCAGACCTTTCAGCCGGCCAATCGCGGAATAACCCGGGTTAGTTTTCTTATGCAGATCGTCCAGCATCTGATGCCCGTGGTCGGGCCGCATCGGGATCAGGTCTTCCTGCCCCGCATTACGACGGCGCTGCTCCTCTTCGGCAATCGCTTTGATCACCGCAAACATATCGACATCGCCGCCAAGGTGCGCGGCTTCGTGAAAGGTTTTGGGGTTGGCTTCACGCCGGGTTGAGCGCAGATGGGCAAAATAGATGCGCGGCCCAAAACGTTTCACCATGCCGGCTAAATCATTTTCCGCCAGTACGCCGTAGGAGCCGGTACACATCGTGAAGCCGTTGGCCGGGCTGTCGATGGTGTCGATCATCCACTGCAGGTCGTCGGCATTGGAAACGATACGCGGCAGGCCGAGGATCGGGCGCGGCGGATCGTCAGGATGTACCGCCATGCGAATACCGACCTCTTCAGCGACCGGGATAATGCCGCGCAAGAACGTGGCAAAGTGCTCGCGCAGCCGGGCTTTGTCGATGCCGTCATAGCGCGCCAGCTGAGCACGGAACTGCGCCAGCGTATAGCCCTCTTCCGCGCCGGGTAATCCGGCGATGATGTTACGCGTCAGCCGCAGCTTGTGCTCTTCGCTCATGCTGGCGAAGCGCGCAGCAGCCTGGGCTATCTCGTCAGCGCTGTAATCATTTTCTGCGCCCTGACGCTGCAGGATATGCAGCTCAAATACCGCAAATTCAATCTGATCGAAGCGCAGCGCTTTCGCGCCATCCGGCAGCTCGAACGCCAGATCGGTGCGCGTCCAGTCCAGAATCGGCATGAAGTTGTAGCATACGGTGTGGATGCCGCACTGCGCCAGATTGCGCAGCGACTGCTGATAGTTGCTGATCCACTTTTGGCACTCCCCGCTGCCGGTTTTGATCTCCTCATGGATCGGCACACTCTCCACCACCGACCAGACCAGCCCGGCCGCCTCAATCATCGCTTTGCGCTGCAAAATCTCCTCAACCGGCCACACCTCGCCGTTAGGGATGTGATGCAGGGCAGTCACAATGCCGGTAGCGCCCGCCTGTCGGGCATCGGCGAGTGAAACGGGATCGTCAGGGCCATACCAGCGCCAGGTCTGCTTCATGTCGTTCTCTCCTGCGGGCCTGAGCATCATCCTCAAAGCCCTTCCATTTTGGTTGACCAATTTTACAAGCGAAGCGCTTTATGAGTCATAAAAAGCGCCTGCGCAGCGTCAAATTCGGCTTTTCACCGGCGGAAGTCAACCTGATAAATGATTTTGGTTAACCAGATCACAAATACCGCATCAGGCTGGCGACCACCTGGCCTAACTGTGGTTCACTCCCGGCGGATAGTTAAAACAGGACGCATCACGCCACGCCCGGCAATCAAGGGCCAGGGTTATGCGCTGGCCGGTATGGACTCCACCTCCGGCCAGGCAGTCACAGACGTTGCTCACACATGCTGTTAATAATGAATGGAGAATCCGATGAACCGCAGTTTGAACCCAGGGATTGCCGCAACCGGCACGAAACGCGTCATCCGTCATCTGCGCTGGTGGGTGCTGGTGCTGTTTCTCGCCGGTGTCACCGTCAACTACATTACCCGTAACTCGTTAGGCATTCTGGCCCCCGAGCTGAAAACCAGTCTCGGCATCACCACAGAACAATATTCATGGATAGTCGGCGCTTTTCAGCTGGCTTATACCTTCTTTCAACCAATCTGCGGCTGGCTGATTGACGTCATTGGCCTCAAACTCGGCTTCTTCATCTGCGCCACCATCTGGGCGCTGGCCTGTCTGTTCCATGCCGGCGCCGCCAGCTGGTTGCACCTGGCCATCTTGCGCTTTGTCATGGGCGGAGCTGAAGCGGCCGCCACGCCAGCTAACGCCAAAGTGATTGGTGAATGGTTCCCGAAAAAAGAGCGTCCGATTGCGGCCGGCTGGGCCGGCGTCGGCTTCTCGATTGGCGCTATGCTGGCACCTCCCATCATCTACTTTGCCCACGCCTCGTTCGGCTGGCAGGGCGCATTCCTGTTTACCGGCTGTCTGGCTCTGGGCTGGGTGGTGCTGTGGTGGCTGTTGTATCGCGATCCGGAACGTAACCCGAATCTCAGCAGCGATGAGCTGGCCTTTATTCGTCAGGATAATGAGCCACCGGCGGTCAAACTGCCCTTTTTCAAAGCCCTGAAAACCGTCTCCAGAAACAAGCGTTTTTACGGTATCGCCATTCCCGCTTTTATGGCTGAACCGGCATGGGGCGTGTTGAGTTTCTGGGTGCCGCTCTATCTGGCAAAAGACCTGGGAATGGACCTGAAACAGATTGCCATGTTCGCCTGGCTGCCGTTCCTCGCGGCGGATCTCGGCAGTGCAGCCAGCGGCTACCTGACGCGCATCTATACCCGGCTGTTTGGCTTCAGGCAGGTGAATTCCGTTGTCGCCAGCTCGGTCACCGGCGCCTTTCTGATGCTGTCGCTGGCGCTGGTGGCGATGACCAAAGACCCCTATGTCGCGATTGCTCTGATCTCGATTGGCGGTTTTGGTCATCAGATCATCTCCTGCATGTTGAGTGCGCTGGTGGTGGAAAAATTTGATAAGGGCCAGATGGCCACGGTGAATGGCATGCGCGGCTCGTTTGCCTGGATCTCCAGCTTCCTGTTTTCGCTGGTGATTGGCGTGACGGCTGACAAAATCGGCTTTAACCCGCTGTTTGTCGCCATGGGCTTCTTTGACCTGATCGGTGCAGTCTTCCTGATTGCGTTTATTGCTGAGCGTCGTTCAGCGACCCAATGAAGTAGGTAACGATGAAAACCTTAAAAAACTGGTCTTTAGCCCATTCTGATCATCACCATGTGGTGCTTAACGTCGATGGCAAACACCATCTGTGCCTGTACGTGCTGGAAAAAGGTCTGTTCCGCGTGGTGATCAAGCGCCACGGCAACTACAGTCTGGACCGCACCTGGAGCATTGCACCGGAACAGGATGTTCCATGGGAAGGGCGTCCGCGCGACAGCCTGGCCGGGTTTAGCCTGCCCGGTTTTACGCTGGAGGAAGAAGCCAATTGTCTGACCATCAGTACCGACACGCTGCGCGTGATAGTGCGTCAGCCGCTGGCGCTGGAGTGGCGGTACCGTGATGCCGCAGGCGACTGGCAACTGCTGACCGGCGATCGCCCCACCAGCGCCTATCAGATCAACGCACACGGCGACGGCGTGGCGCACTATCAGCGCCGCATGGCGGACGACCGCTACTACGGTCTGGGCGAAAAAACTGGCGATCTGCAACGCAACGACAAACGCTTTGAGATGCGTAATCTGGATGCTATGGGTTACAACGCCTCCTCCACCGATCCGCTGTACAAACATGTGCCCTTCACCCTCACGCGGCGTAACGACGTCAGCTTTGGCCTGTTCTACGATAACCTCAGCACCAGCTGGTTCGATCTGGGTAACGAGCTGGATAACTATCACCAGCCGTATCGCCGCTGGCAGGCGGAGAGTGGCGATATCGATTACTACCTGTTTGTCGGTAAGCGGGTGCTGGATATCACCAAAACCTTCGTGCGCCTGACCGGCAAAACGCTGTTCGGCCCCAAATGGAGTCTGGGCTACAGCGGCTCGACCATGCACTACACCGATGCGCCGGACGCGCAAAACCAGCTGATGAACTTCATCCGCCTGTGTGAGGAGCACGCTATTCCGTGCGACTCCTTCCAGATCTCTTCGGGTTATACCTCGATCAATAACAAGCGTTATGTGTTCAACTGGAACTACGACAAAGTGCCGCAGCCGGAAGCGATGAGCGAGGCATTTCACGATGCCGGGCTGCGCCTGGCGGCCAACATCAAACCCTGCCTGCTGCAGGATCACCCGCGCTATGAAGAAGTCGCGGCTCAGGGACTGTTTATCCGCGATTCGGAAGAAGATGTGCCAGAGCGCTCGGTGTTCTGGGATGATGAAGGATCGCACCTCGATTTCACCCATCCGCAAACGGTGGCCTGGTGGCAGGAGAACGTCACCCGTCAGCTGCTGGAAAAAGGCATCGACGCCACCTGGAATGATAACAACGAGTATGAAGTCTGGGACGGCGAAGCGCGCTGCCACGGCTTCGGTACGCCGATTGCCATCAAGCATATTCGCCCGGTGATGCCGCTGCTGATGATGCGCGCCTCGATGGAGGCGCAACAGCGCTTTGCCCCCGAACAGCGACCGTTCCTGATTTCGCGCTCCGGCTGCGCCGGGATGCAGCGCTACGTGCAAACCTGGAGCGGCGATAACCGCACCAACTGGACCTCGCTGCGCTACAACATTCGCATGGGCCTCGGCATGAGCCTGTCCGGCTTGTATAACGTCGGTCACGACGTCGGCGGCTTCTCGGGGGATAAACCCGACGCAGAGCTGTTTGTGCGCTGGGTGCAGAATGGCGTCATGCATCCGCGCTTCACCATTCATTCGTGGAATGACGATCACACCGTGAATGAGCCGTGGATGTATCCTTCGGTCACACCCGCGATTCGGGCGGCCATTGCGCTGCGCTATCGCCTGCTGCCGTATCTCTACACGCTGCTGTGGCAGGCGCATGCGGACGATGAACCGATGCTGCGCCCGACGTTCCTCGATCATGAACACGATGCCCAGACCTTTGCTGAGTGTGATGAATTCCTGCTCGGCCGCGATCTGCTGGTCGCCAGCGTAGTGGAACCTGGCCTGCGTGAACGCCGCCTGTGGCTGCCCGACAACCAGACCGGCTGGTATGATTTCGCCACGCAGCAGTGGTACAGCGGGGGTCAGTGGATCACCTTGCCTGCGCCCCTGGAAACGCAGCCGCTGCTGGTGCGCGCGGGTGCGGCACTGCCACTCAGCGAGCGTATTGCTCACGTCGACGCCGCCGCAGACGATCGTCGCACGCTGCAGCTCTACCCGTTGCAGGGCAAAGGCGTTAGCCACGGCGAACTGTTCGAAGATGATGGCGAATCCTGGGGTTATCAGCACGGCAATGCGCTGTGGCTGCAGTGGGAAATGCGCTGCGAAGCCACAGCCATTCACCTTACGTTGCGGCGCAAGGGTGATTATGAGCCGGCATGGCAAACGTTGCAGATTGCCCTGCCCGCCGGTGAACAGCGTGCGCTGTTTATCGATGGTGTCGCCGCAGGCGCTGCGTCAGCCGACGTGACGCTGGCGCAGATTTCCCGCAGCTGATAAAAGCAAGAGCGCACCGATGTCGGGTGCGCCTGCTTAACTTCACCACAGCCCGCTTTTCTCTCCCTCAGCGGCTTACACCAACACGCTATCTGCCCGTTTTCTGTCCTGACGTTATCGCGCTAATAAATCTATCCGGTTTAATACGCTTATTTCACCGCCCTGCTCACCCGATTAATCCTGGTTGCTTACTAATATAATAGCTGCGCTTAATGCAGGCATAAGCGTTTATTGCTGAGGCGATTGCGTAAAACATGACGACGCACTGGCTAAGCCATCGTAATAATATGCCTTAACACGGAAACGCCGCGGTTTAAGCAATATTCAACTGTGGCGCGCTATTAGTCATTAAGACGACATTAACCGGGTAATTCCCGACTTCTCAAAGGGCCTCTGTGATGAAAAGATTGCTGTTACCGATGATAGCTTTACTTACCAGCCACGCTACCCTTGCCGCCGACGGTCAAATCACGTTCGTCGGCGCGATCGTTGAACCCTCCTGTGATTATGCCGTGACGCGCAGCGTCTCGCTGAACTGCACGCGCGAAGGGATTAAAAAGAGCGAAACCCTGCAGGTTAATGGTGCCGCGCGTGAATTACCTTACGCGCTGGGCACCGCGCGCATTATCCGTGAGCGTGGTTTGACTTTTCTGCAGGTAGAATATAATTGATGGTTTTAAGCCTGATTTACTCAGCTGCTCATTATCGTAGTCATTATCACTGCATGGCAAAGGAATGCTTTATAAAACAGTGTTTCTCTTAACCTATCCTGGCATTTCACTTCCAAAATAACAGGCACCTGATTAATCTGGCATCCAACGCTTCAGTCTGCAGATATTTTTAACTGCACGATGAGGGAAATAAGCATCATTTGCGACATCATGATTTTATATAAATATAGCGCCTGAACCAACAGGCCCGAGCCGATCAGCGCCTGTACGGTGCCGCCGGAAATGCCCAGTCTGATGGCCGCGGCCGGGTATTCAGCTCGCGCGCCTGATAGCCCTTGCTACATTGACTTCTTTCGTGGCGCAGGTACATTTTACGCCATGAAAACCTTTCTGATTATTGTCCCGGACGGCGGCATGCTGTTCGAAGCGGCGGGTATCGCCGACATCCTCATGCACGCCAACCTGCACCTGCCGGTGGGCGTGGCTGGCGCACGCTATCGTATCAGCATTGCAACCACGCAGCCGCACCAGGTGATCCACGGCCAGTCCGGCCTCAATCTGCTCGCCGACCTCAAACTGGCTGAACTCGATCCGCGCGAACGCTGGGACACCATCATGATTACCGGCCGCGGTGATAACCCCGAAGAACGCAACATGGTGGTGGACTGGATTAAGCTGGCTGCCCCGCAGGCGCGCCGCGTGGTGTCGATTTGCGGGGCGGCAATGCTGCTGGCGGAGGCGGGATTGCTGGATGGCCGGCGCGCCACCAGCCACTGGCGTCTGCTGGACACGCTGCAGGCCAGCTATCCACGCGTGCAGGTTGAAGGCGGCCCGCTGTATATCCAGGATGGCCCAATCTGGACCTCTGGCGGCGTCAGCTCCGGCTTCGATCTGACGCTGGCGCTGGTAGAGGAAGATTTTGGTTTCAGCGTGGCGCGCGACATCGCACAGGATATGGTGATGTATCTGCGTCGTCCCGGCGGCCAGATGCAGTTCAGCCGCTTTCACCTGCAGTCCGTCAGCGAGTCGGGGCCGATTGCTCAGTTGCAGAGCTGGATCGCCGCCCATCTGGCGGAAGACCTGTCGGTGGAGAAACTGGCGGCCCAGGTGGCGATGAGCCCGCGTAACTTTACCCGCGTGTTCAGCCGCGAAACCGGCGTTTCACCGGCGCGCTATGTGGCTGAAGCGCGGCTGGCGGCGGCGCGCGAACGGCTGGAGCAGACGCGCGAGACGCTGGAACGCATCGCCATCGCCACCGGCTTTGGCAGCAGCATTAACCTGCGGCGCAGCTTCGAGCGCCAGCTGCATCTCACGCCCAACGAATATCGCCAGCGCTTTCACAGCCGCAAAATGGCGTAAAGTGATCCTTTTTTGTCGTTTACGCCAGCGCGCCTCCGGCCTAAAGTGACTGCAGTAACTTCACTAAGGAGTCAGTCATGATCAAGGTAGGCATTAACGGTTTTGGCCGTATCGGACGTAACGTATTCCGCGCCGCGCTGGGCAGCAGCGACATCGATATTGTGGCGATTAACGATCTCACCGACAGCAAAACGCTGGCGCATCTGCTGAAGCACGACTCCCTGCTGGGTCGGCTGCCGGCAGAAGTCAGCGCTGGCGACGGCGAGCTGCGCATTGATGGCAAACCAGTGCGGGTGTTCAGCGAGCGCGATCCGGCCAATATTCGCTGGCGTGAAGTGGGCGTGGATATCGTCATCGAAGCCACCGGCTTTTTTACCGAGCGTGACAAGGCCGCGGTGCATATCACGCACGGCGGCGCCAAACGCGTGATCATCTCTGCGCCGGGCAAAAATGATGATTTGACGATTGTGATGGGCGTCAACGACCAGCGCTACGATCCGCAACTGCACTTTGTAGTGAGCAACGGCAGCTGTACCACTAACGGCCTGGCGCCCGCCGCGCAGGTGCTGCATCAGGCGTTTGGTATTGAGCACGGTCTGATGAACACCACCCATGCCTACACCAACAGTCAGGCGCTGCACGACCAGCCAGAGAAAGATCTGCGCGGCGCGCGTGCGGCGGCGCTGTCGATTGTGCCCTACTCCAGCGGCGCGGCTAAAGCGCTTGGCCGGGTAATTCCGGAACTGGAAGGCCGCTTAACTGGTTACTCGCTACGCGTGCCGGTGCCGGTGGTCTCGGTGGTGGATCTGACGGTGACGCTGAAACGCGACGTGACGGCCGAAGAGGTGAATGACGCCTTTAAAGCCGCTGCTGCTGCCGGTCCGCTGCAGGGTATCCTCGGCTACAGCGATGAGCCGCTGGTCTCCAGCGATTATCAGGGCGATGCGCGCTCATCGATCATCGACGGCTTATCGACGCTGGTGATTGGTGGCAACCTGGTGAAGATCCTTGCCTGGTACGATAACGAATGGGGCTTCTCCAACCGTCTGGTTGACCTCGCACGCCTGATGGCACAGCGCGGTCTGTAATCTCCCCGGCGGCGTGCGCCCGACCCGCGCACGCCGCGCTAATGCGCCAGATAGAAGATCAGATGCATTCCCGGTGCCTGCTCAATTTGCAGTGAGGTAAAGGTATATGTCTGCATCCTGCCTTCGACATCAATCAGGGTTTTATTGCCCGCGCCGATTTTCCCCACATCATGGTCATTCCACAGCGTGCGAAACCCGGCGCTGCGCGCCAGCAAATCCTCGATCACCACTTCGAATTCCTGCGCCTGATTGCTGGCGGCATAACCGGCGCGAAACGCCGACAGCGTATGGCGCGCCGCCTCTTCCCAGCCATGAATGCGCTGCTGGTAGGCTTCACTGATGAACATCAGCTTGAGCGAGTTGCGATCCGCCGGTGGCAGGGCCGCCCAGTCGACAATCAGCGACTGCGCCGCCGGATTCCAGTAGACAATATCCATGTTGGCGCGGCGCACAAACGCCGGATGTGGGTCCAGCGCATCCACCATCGCCCTCACCTCAGGCGGCAATTCATGACTGAAAGGTTGCGAATGTGCGTTACCAAACACCAGCGCTTCAAGATACTCCTGCTCGGTGACCGAGAGCTGTAGCACTTTGCCGATGCGCTGCAGCGCAGCGGGCGAAATACTGATGTCGCGACCCTGCTCGAGCCAGGTGTACCAGCTGACGCTAACCGCCGCCAGCTGTGCCACTTCTTCGCGCCGTAGTCCGCTGACGCGCCGGTTTTGCCGGCTGAAGCCATAGATCTGTGGATCAATACGCGCGCGCTGGCGGGTAAGGAAGTTTTTCACATCTTCACCACGCGATTTTACGGCCTGGGTATGACCTGTAGTCATAGGATAAACCACCCCATTTTTCACTGACTGATTGACATTTACTATCACCGGACAGAGTAAGGTATCTCAGCGGAGTAAAGCAAAGTATGTCAGCAGATTCAGTTTCCGCCGGACGGCAAGCAGTCCGGCACACCCGGGTGAGCCTGATCACCATGCTCACCGGCATGGTGACCCTGATTGTGGTAATGGGTATCGGCCGCTTTTCACTCACGCCGCAGATCCCGCTGATGATCGCCAACGGTCACCTGACCCTCTCCAGCGCTGGTGTGCTGGCGGCGATGAATTACATCGGCTACCTGCTGGGTGCACTGCACGTGAGCCGGATCACCGCCCATCACGCGCGCTACCTGAAGGCCGGTTTGCTGGCCACCGCGCTGGTGACTCTGCTCTCCGGCTTTAGTCATGCCTGGGTGCTGCAGTGCCTGTTCCGTGTGGTGGCGGGTATCGGTGGTGCCTGGGCCCTGATTATCGTCACCTCCTGGACGCAGATGGTGCTGGCACAGCAGCAGGCTCCGCGCATGTCCGCCGCGGTATTTGCCGGCCCGGGAGCTGGCATCACCCTGAGCGGCGTGCTGGCGTGGCTTATCACCCGGTTACACCTGAATGACGATCGCGCCTGGCAACTCTACGGTGTGGTCGCGCTGGCTGGCGTGCTGCTGCTGTGGCGCGCGCTGCCCGCGTCGCTCCCCGCACGGCAGCGGGAAAGTGCGTCGGCGGCTCCGGGTAGCGCGGTTAAACGGCTATGGCTGGCCTATACGCTGGCCGGTTTCGGCTACATTTTGCCCGCGACGTTTCTGTCACAAATGGCGCACAGCCTGTTTGCTCAGGGTCAGCTGGCAGCGCTTTTCTGGCCGCTGTTTGGACTTTGCGCAGTGGCTGGTGTGGTGCTGATTATGCTGTTTTCAGCGCGCCTGAATACGCGCCTCAGCCTGGCGTGGGTTATGTTCCTGCAGGGGTTGGGCGTGGCCAGCGGCGTGCTCATCCCGGGCGTGAGCGGGCTGCTGATCTCAACGGTGATGGTCGGGCTGGGGTTTCTTTCGATTATGCAGCTGTCGATGCAGCTGGCGCACGCCGTCTCCAATATCAGCGTGGCAAAAACCGTGGCGATATTGACGTCAGGCTATGCCACTGGCCAGCTAATCGGGCCGCTGATCTCCGCCGCCAGCGTGCAGATTTTTGCTTCCCTGCACCCCGCGCTGCTGCTGGCCGCTGGCGGACTGGTGCTGGGCGGACTGCTGGTGCTGCGCATCCGCCCGCACTGACGCGCTTACTTCAATGCCATCGCCTGCTTTAGCGTGAAGAACAGGTCGGTCTGATCGGTCAGGCCGACCACATTCGCCGCGTGCGGACCGTAGGCCGCGATGCGCAGCTGGGTGCCGGTGTGCTCCTGGGAATCCTCTTCCGAGTTACCGTAGCTGATGGTCATCACTGCGCCATCTTTGGTGTTGAGCGCCTGAGTCAGACCCGGCGCTTTAGTGCCGTTTTCGACGATCTGGCTGCTGTGCGCGTGATCGGCGGTGACCACCACCAGCGTATCGCCATGCTCGCGCGCATACGCCAGCGCCACCTGCACCGCCTCATCTAAATCGACGGTTTCACCAATCTGACCGCACGGGTTGGCGGCGTGATCCTGCTTATCAATCGACGCGCCCTCCACCTGCAGGAAGAAGCCGTTGTCGTTGTGGCTGAGCAGGTCGATGGCTTTTTGCGTCATCTGCGCCAGGGTTGGCATTGATGCCGGACGATCTTTGTTGACCTCACAGGTCACCACCGGTTTATCCAGATTACCGTGATAGCTGGCTTTCGGCCCCTGCCAGCGCACCGGCATGTTGCCCTCCGAGAACAGCCCCAGCAGTGGCGTCTGTTGATTCGCCTGCTGTACCGCATTCAGCGCGGCAAGATTATCGACCAGCTGGAACCCCCGTATTTCGGCCTGCTCGCGCAGGGTTTTGCCCTGATAGTCGCCCGCTTTAGCCCGCTCAGCGAAAGATTTGGCACCGCCGCCCAGCGTGACGTCGGGACGGGTTTGCAGCAGCTGCTCGCTGATCGATCCTTTCCCGCCCTGCTCCAGCGCGTTACCCGGACACAGCTCGCTGGTTTTTTCCGGGCCGTAGCATTTGCGCGAGGTAACGTGCGCCATCAGCGCGGCCGGCGTGGCATCCTGCAGTTCTGCGGTGGAGACGTTGCCGGTGGCTTTGCCTGCTGCTTTGGCCAGCTCAAGCAGCGTGACCTGATCTGTGCCGTTGACATCGACGCCAATCGCGCCGTTATAGGTCTTCGTGCCGGTGGCCCAGGCGGTGGCCGACGCGGCAGAATCCGTTACGTAGTTTGGCTTATGCGTTTTCTTGTCCAGCGAGTAATGGGTGTACTGGCCTGTGAGCGGCAGCGCATCAATACCGGGAAAGAAACCGCCGGCCCCCATTGCCTGATTGCGTGCCGCGGTGATTTCGGAATCGCCCATGCCATCGCCAATCAGCAGGATGACATTTTTCGCCGTGCTATTGCTCAATGAGGCTTTCAGCGCCTCGGTCTGGTCGCCGCTCAGGCGACGCGCGCCGCCGTGCTGGGTGATATCGCCGGTGGCGGCGCGTTGATAGCTGGCGCTCTCTGCCAGCGCGGACGTGGTGGTGAGTGAAGCCAGCAGAGAGAGCGTGAAAAGAGGTAAGCGTTTCATTTATCAGCATCCTTATCCGTAGATATAACCAAATGTTTCCGCCGACAAGTCTGCGACAGTGCGGTGACACTTTTGTGTCAGTTAAGGAATATTTTGATGACAAAGCCGGCAAAGTGGAGAGGCTTAAGGCAATCTGCGCAGAGGTTAAGCGAATAGAAAAAAAGGAGAAAATAGCCCTTGACCCTTATCGCTGAACTCCCTATAGTAGCGCCCCGTTGACCCAGTGCGGTCAGCAAACAAAATGTGGTGAGGTGTCCGAGTGGCTGAAGGAGCACGCCTGGAAAGTGTGTATACGGCAACGTATCGGGGGTTCGAATCCCCCCCTCACCGCCATCATTTAGAGAAGAGCCTGTACGCAAGTACGGGCTTTTTTCATTTATATTCTCCACGCGTGGGGGGATGAGAATCCCCGATGGGGGTTCGACAACTGGCGCATGCCAGTTGGACAGCGGAGCCTGCGACGCTGCCCGCAGGGTGAGCGAAGTGACAAAACGGCAGGATAGCCGTTTTGCATGGCTGCAAGCCCCCCGAAGGGCGAGGCACAGGGATGTGCCGAGTGACATCAATCCCCCCCTCACCGCCATCATTTATATAAAAGTGCCCAGTTAATAGCTGGGCATTTTTATTTGTATATTCTCCCGACCTGGGGGGATGAGAATCCCCGTTGGGGGGTTCGACAACTGGCGCATGCCAGTTGGACAGCGGAGCCTGCGACGCTGCCCGCAGGGTGAGCGAAGCGACAAAACGGCAGGATAGCCGTTTTGCATGGCTGCAAGCCACCCGGAGGGCGAGGCACGGGGATGTGCCGGGTGACATCAATCCCCCTCACCGCCATCATTTATATATAGGTGCCCGGTTAACAGCTGGGCATTTTTATTTGTCTGTTCTCCGAACGCTTTTGTGCCACAGGACGCATAATCGAAAGATCCCCTTTCGCTGCAATATCGCGTGGGCAGCGGACCGTGTACTCTTACCGGAAATTCTGCAGGGTATCCTTTTCATCCACTGATGAGGTCTTTGAATTAAGAGGGAATGCGCTATGACCAGACTGAAAAAGTACCGGCCCTGTTCCGACCACTCTTCTCACTGTTTAATGAGACGGACGAACCATTGCCTGACGGGAGTGCATTAACATGGCCGTTCAGTCAAACGTATCCCATATTCTTACCGAACTCGCGCACAACGCCCGGCAGATAGACGAGAGCCAGGCGCAGGCATTGATCGCACAAATTCGCAGCGCGAAACACATTTTCCTGCAGGGCGCCGGGCGCAGCGGCATTGCTATCCGCGCGTTCGCTAACCGTCTGTTGCATCTGGGTTTCTCGGTCAGCCTGGTCGGTGAAATCTCGTCACCCCACTCCAGACCTGGCGATTTATTGATTATTGGTTCTGGCAGTGGCGAAACCGCGAGCCTGAAAGCGCTGGCGCTGAACGCCGTTGAGCGCGGTGTCGATGTGGCGCTGATTACCCTGAAAGCAGATTCGGGCATCGGCAGACTGGCCAAATGCGTGTTGGTATTACCCGGCAACGTTAAAACCGATAACGCACGCAGCGCCGGACGATTCTCGCAGCCAATGGGCTCGGCCTTTGAGCAACTCTGCTTCATTACCTGTGACGCCATGGTGCTTGAAATCATGCATCAGTGCGGTGAAACCAGCGAGAGCATGTTCAGCCGCCATGCGGACTTTGAATAACAGAATAACGCGTTTCACGAACGTCGCTGATTTATACGCGGCAAATCTGACACCAAAACCCTGTGTGCTGACACGGTGTCGCCGTTGATACGGGTGTGCAGGTTAGATAATTTATTCTGTTTATATTTAAGCGTAATTGATTTCCCTGGTGCCGGAGTCAGTTATTGATGTGGATAAGGCCACGCATGATCGAGGCCGGTTGATGACAGGATGCCTGTGACGGCCAGCCAGGCGATCACCAGCGCGAAGACAATAATTGCCGTAATTTCAATTGATTTAATCCAATGACGCTTAGCCATAAATACCCCTTCTCAGTTCAGGTGTTTGTACACGCTTCTCTGAAGATAAGATGTTACCGGTAAAGCGCAAGCGTTGATCACATCATGAAACATAAAGCACAGCTTATTGATTATTTGCGGCGCGAAAATTTGGCATAGCCGTTTGCCCGTCTGCTGGCATTCTGGTGCATCCGGGTTTTTCGTGGGGTGAGTGATGTTATCCTTCAGACGCTGCGTGCACCGGGCTGAGCGCATCCGTTGCCGCTAACCCATTTTTGTGACGCACAATATCTGCCATGATTGCCAGCGCGATCTCCGCCGGGGTTTTGCTGCCGATATCCAGCCCAACCGGTGCGTGAATGCGCTGCAACTGCGCCGGCGTCAGCTCCGCAATCGCGCTCAGGCGCGCTTTGCGTTTTGCGCTGTTGCGCTGCGAGCCCATCGCACCGAGATAAAATGCTGGCAGATTGACCGCTTCCATCATGGTGAGATCGTCAATACGCGCATCATGCGTCAGCGAGAGAATCGCCGTGGCGGCATGACAGCCCTCGCGTTCCAGATACACCGCGGGAAACTGCTGCACCAGTTTGACGTCCGGTGCCAGTTCGGCCGCCATATTGCTCAGCACCTCTTCACGGTGTTCACAGACGATGGTTTCGAATCCCAGCGCCAGCGCGAAGTTGGCACAGTAAACGGCGACGCTGGAGAGTCCGGCAAGGATCAGGCGCGGCGCGGCACTCAGGGTCAGAACGATTTCACCGTCAGTGACCTGGGTGCGGGTGCGGTGGGTATAAGGCGCAGGTTCGAGCGCGTGACACGGCTGCGGCAGCGTCAGGCGTTTGGTGATGGCACGCGCGCCGGTCAGCGCATCCTCCAGCTGCTGTAAGTAGCGCAGCGTGGCGGCACCTGCAGGCAACCATTCGACCAGAATATCCAGTACGCCGCCGCACGGCAGCGCGCGGTCAGGCGTGTCGCCCCCCTCACCGTAACGCACCAGTTGACTGGCGGCAGAGAACGCCTGCTGCTGAACGCGGGTGATAAAATTCTCCTCGACGCAGCCGCCGGAAAGGGAACCGCTATAGCGCCCATCGGCGCGAATCACCATCATCGCGCCCGGCGGGCGCGGCGATGAGCCGTACGTGCTGAGCACGGTACACAGCCACACCGGCTGCGCTTCCGCCCACTGCTGCGCCATCCTTACCACCTGCACATCAAGAGAGTGCATGACTTTCTCCGCTCATCGTTTCCGCCCTTTTTCTTCCCGTAAGCATAGCAATGAAAAACCCGGCCGCAGCCGGGTTGAGATTAGCTATTTTTTCAAGGTTAACTGTAAGCATGCAGCGTGCGCTGGCACAGTGCCGAGCGAACGCAGTCGTCTTTACCGAAACGCACCACGCCAATCATCTCATCCTCTTCGAAGCGCGCCAGCGCATCGGCAAGGCCAGATTTGACGCTGGCGGGCAGGTCGCACTGGGTGATATCCCCGTTGACAATCACGGTGACGTTTTCGCCCAGGCGGGTCAGGAACATCTTCATCTGCGCAGCGGTGACGTTTTGCGCCTCATCCAGAATCACCACCGCATTCTCAAAGGTACGTCCGCGCATATACGCGAAGGGCGCGATCTCTACCTTGGCGATTTCGGGTCGCAGGCAGTACTGCATAAAGGAAGCGCCGAGACGTTTAACCAGAACGTCGTAAACCGGTCGGAAATAGGGGGCGAATTTCTCGGAGATGTCTCCTGGCAGGAAACCGAGATCTTCATCCGCCTGTAAAACCGGGCGCGTCACAATGATCCTTTCGATGTCCTTATTGATCAGGGCCTCGGCTGCTTTCGCAGCGCTGATCCAGGTTTTACCGCAGCCGGCTTCACCGGTCGCGAATATCAGCTGTTTCGTTTCTATGGCGTTAAGATAGTGCGCCTGAGCATCGTTTCTGGCCTCAATTGGTGACCGGTCACGCACATCGCGCGCCATGCCAATTGCATCCAGCCCACCCATCTGCACCAGCGAAGTGACCGATTCTTCTTCACGCTGACGATGACTGCGAGAGTCACTGCGAAGCACTCGGCGGGCTTCACGACGCGCTTTGATCACTGCTTTCTGTCTTCCCATAGTGGCACCTTACAGTTGGTTTCATTTATCGCGGCGGATCACCCGCGGCGATGATTTGAACGCTTTAGAGGTTTTGTTGGCTTCCTTGTAAGCCGTATCGAGCCAGTGAGAAAAGTGTGCAACAACGCCGAAACGCTGCCGCGCACCGGTAAACATCGGAAAAGAATTCGAAGGCGATAAAAGAAAAGTGAAGAGGATTCTCACGCGGGAGGCAATCCCCCGCAGCGTACTGCGCTAGCTGAAGTGTATTTAACTGTCCGTATAAGGACCGGGCCATGCGCGAACTCCAGTGGACTTAGCCACACAACTGACGACGCTATGACTAAAGTTCATCATATTTCCGCCGATTTGCAACACTATTTTTACTTTACGGCAAAGAAAACCCGCGTGGCGCTGCATCAGCCCGGTGCGCTTAAATTAAATTAATATTAATATTCAGCAGGATAGGTAATTCAGCACTTAACAAACTGTTTCAGAAAATTCGGACATCACAGCGAGACAGGAGAAATTTAAGACGGGCTTAACAGCAGCGCCTGGCACCGCGAACGGCGGACAAGCGCTGTACATTAATTAATCAGGCTTCGAGCAACGGCTGCCCCAGATAATGATTTTTGTCCGCCACGCCGGGCAAAACAAAAAAGTATCCGCCGCCGATGGGACGAATATATTCTTCCAGCGCTTCGCCGTTGAGTCGTTTCTGCACGGTAATAAAGCCTTTGCTTAAATCGTGCTGATAACAGACGAACAGCAGCCCCATATCCAGCTGCCCTGCCCCGGTAATCCCCGAGGAATAGCTGTAGCCGCGCCGCAGCATCAGGCTGCTGTCGGTTTGCGGCGTGCGCGGATTGGCGAGCCGGATATGCGCATCCAGTGCGATAATCTCGCCGTCCGGATCGCGGGCGTAATCCGGCACGTCGTGCTCGTGCTGCATCCCCAGCGGCGCGCCGGACAACTTCTCACGACCAAAAATGGTTTGCTGCTCGCCCAGCGGCGTACGGTCCCACATTTCAACGTGAAAACGGATGATGCGTACCGCCTGATAGCTGCCGCCGTGCGTCCACGCCGGTTCCTGCTGTTCTGGTGTCACCCACAGCAGTTGGTCCATCAACTGAGTATTGTGGGTATCCGGATTGGCGGTGCCATCCTTGAAACCCAGCAGGTTGATCGGCGTTTCGCGCCCTTTGCTGCGTGCAGCGTGATCGGCGATAAAGCCGTCGCGCCGCCAGCGCACCGCCAGCAGATCCGGCGTGTGCTTGATGATATCGCGCAGCGCGTGAATCACCGTATCCTGGGTATTGGCGCAGATCTGAATCAGCAGGTCGCCATGACACTGGGCGGCGTCGAGCGAATCGTTGGGAAAGCGTGTCATCGTCTGCAGCTGGCTGGGTTTATGCGCGGCCAGCCCGAAGCGCTCGTCGAACAGTGAATGCCCCACCGACAGCGTCAGGGTCAGGTTATCGGGCGCGATGTCCGCACCCAGGATGCCGGAGTCGAGCGGCGGCAGCTGCGGATTGGGCACCGCCGGCGCCGGTCCGCCCTGGGTGAGAAAGGCAAAGCGCTGCGTCAGCAGCCGCAGCAGGCGTTCCAGTTCGGCTTTATCACCGGCCAGCACATCAAACGCCACCAGCATCATAGATGCCTGCTGCGGCGTCAGGATGCCGGCCTGATGAGCGCCGTAAAACGGTTGCGCCTGCTGGCGCGCGTCGGGTGCTACCGTACCGGGTGAGAAACTCTCTGCCGCGCTGGCGGCATGGAACGGACAGCCGCCGCCCAGTGCCGCCGCGCCACCCAGCATGCCCAATCCCTGTAACAGACGACGACGCGACGGTTGCGCCGCGTCATTTTTTTTACTCATGATTAATCAAGACCTAAAGTGCCGCGCAGCAGGGAGAGATCTTCCGCCAGCGTGGTGATGGGCCCTTTCAGCGCATTACGGTCGCTGGTGGTCAGCTTTTCATAGGAAGCAAAACCGTCTTTGGTGCGGTATTTGCTGAGAATGCCATCCACCTTCTTAAAGTTCGCGTCCACTTTCGCCAGCAGCTGCGGATTGGCTTTTTGCAGCAGAGGACGCAGCAGATCAACGATTTTCTGTGCGCCGTCGATGTTGGCCTGAAAATCGGACAGATCGGTACGGCTGTAGCGATCTTCCTCACCGGAGATTTTGCTGGACGCTACCTCTTCAATCAGGCCTGCCGCGCCACCGACCACTTTCGCCGGCGGGAAGGCCAGCTCGCTGACGCGGGTTTGCAGATCCTGCACATCCTTATACAGCTGGTCAGCGAACGCGTCCGCGCCTTTGGTGGTGTTGTCGGCGAACAGCAGTTTTTCCAGCCGGTGGAAGCCGGTAAATTTCGGATCTTCCGCTTTTTTCTCGAAGTCATCTTCACGCGCGTCAATACTGCCGTCGAGGTCAGAGAACAGTTCGGCAATCGGCTCGATGCGCTCATAATGCACACGCGTCGGCGCATACAGCGCTTTGGCTTTTTCCACGTCACCGGCTTTTACCGCGTCGGTAAAGGCTTTGGTGCCGGCCACCAGCGCGCTCACTTCTGCCATCACGTAGACTTTGTAATCGGCAATCGGCCCGACCAGCTGCAGCACATCTGGCTTGCCGCTGCTGGCGGTTTTGCTGTCACCGCTGACCACCAGCTTGCCTTTCGGATTAGTGAGCAGACCGCAGGTCATGTCATATTCACCCGCTTCCAGGTTGGCGGTGAGCTTCTGGCTGAAGCCGGGCGCGATGTTTTCGCGCTCTTCCACCACCATCACGCCTTTGAGGATTTCCCACTCCAGCGCTTTCTGGCTGTTGTTTTTGATAATGAACTGGGTTTTACCGGCCTGCACGTTGAGCGACATCGGCTCGCACTGCTTGTCAGTGACCGTCACCGTGACCTGCGGTACGGCAGCGGCAGAAGCGGCACCGGACAGCGCCAGCATGGAGAGCAACAGCGCCTTACGGCGGAAGCGAATCGTCATAGTCATATCCCTGTTACATGAAGGTACAGGCGCACGCGCGCCTGCGAAAAGTTAGCGCACCGACCGTGCGGCGCTGGGTGCCGGACGCGCCGGGAAGAAAAACAGCAGCAGCGCCGGGATCAGGTAAATCAGCCATACCGCGACTTCGCTGACGCTCGGCGCTTCCTGATAACCCAGAATGCCTTCCAGCAGCGTGCCAAAGATCGAATGGGTCGAGAGCGTGTTGCTGAAGTCAAACGCGGTCGCCTGGAAGTGGTTCCACAGTCCCGCCTCATGGAAGGCGCGGATCGCCCCCGCCGCCAGACCTGCCGCCACCATCAGGATGAACAGGCTGGTCCAGCGGAAGAAGTGCGCCATGTTAAGCCGCACGCCGCCGTAGTAAATCAGCATGCCGAGCACGATGGCGGTCGCCAGACCCAGCACCGCGCCAATCGGCGGCGCATAACCGACATCCTGGGTGAAGGCCGCCAGCAGAAAGAACACCGACTCCAGCCCTTCACGCGCCACGGCGAGAAACACCATCAGCACCAGCGGCAACCCGCTGCCGCCCGGCTTCTGCAGCGCCTGATCGACGGATTTTTCCAGCGTGGCTTTGATATTGCGCGACACCTTGCGCATCCAGAACACCATCGAGGTGAGGATCACCACGGCAATGACCGCCACGATGCCCTCGAACAGCTCCTGCTGTTTCTGCGGGAACTCACCGGTGGTTTCGTTGATGAAAATACCGAGCGCGAGGCACAACACCGCAGCGATAAACACGCCGGCCCACATCGCGGGGAACCACTGGCTGCGCTGGGTGCGTTTGAGATAGCTGGCAATCAGGCTGACGATGAGTGCTGCCTCGAGACCTTCGCGCAGCATAATGAGAAAGGGAACGAACATCACCAACCTCTTGAATGTTAAGGAGGGTAAACCTTAGGTAAAAATACGTAAAGTGCGAACGATATCGATTATCATTATCGCGGATAAAAATACAAGTCACCGCGCGAAATTAATTTTGCTTTTGCGGGTCAGAGTGCGATGCGGGAAAGTCAGGGTGGAGTGACAAATTAGGCTATGAATCGTGCGCAGAGGACGTGACACTAACAGTGCGGGGAGCACGGCACTCGCGCTCCCCGCTTTACTCAGGCCATCACCGTTATTTGGTGTTGTATTCCGCTTCGGCAGCAATAAAACGCTGCTGCGCTTCAGCCGACGGTTCGCGACCGGCCAGGCTCACCACGACAATCGCGATGCTGGCAAACAGGAAGCCCGGGATGATTTCATACAGATTGAGCCAGGCGTACTGCTTCCAGATCAGCACCGTGGCGGCACCGATAATCATGCCAGCCAGCGCGCCGTTGCGCGTCATGCGCTTCCAGCACACGCCGAACAGCACCACCGGACCGAATGCAGCACCAAAGCCTGCCCAGGCGTAGCTCACCAGGCCGAGCACGCGGTTCTCCGGGTTAGAGGCCAGCGCAATCGACACCAGCGCAATCACCAGCACCATCAAACGGCCAACCCATACCAGCTCTTTCTGGCTGGCATTTTTACGCAGGAAACCTTTATACAGGTCTTCGGTCAGCGCGCTCGAGCACACCAGCAGCTGACAGCTCAGGGTCGACATCACCGCCGCCAGAATGGCTGAGAGCAGAATACCGGCGATCCACGGATTGAACAGAATACGTGCCAGTTCGATAAACACGCGCTCGCCGTTTTCGCTCACGCCCGCCGCCTGATCCGGATGGTTCTGGAAATAGGCGATGCCGAAGAAGCCCACCGCGACGGCGCCGGCCAGGCACAGGATCATCCAGGCCATGCCGATGCGGCGTGCGGTACGAATAGAACGGTGCGAGTCTGCCGCCATGAAGCGCGCCAGAATATGCGGCTGGCCGAAGTAGCCGAGCCCCCAGCCGAGCAGTGAAATCACCGCCACGAAGTTGAGGCCCTTCAGCATATCGAGGTTTTCCAGGCTTTTCGCTTCAATCACCGCCAGCGAATCATCCAGTCCGCCGACAGCGATAATCACAATCACCGGCGTCAGGATCAGCGCAAAAATCATCAGGCTGGCCTGCACGGTATCGGTCCAGCTCACCGCAAGGAAGCCGCCCACCAGGGTATAAAGAATGGTTGCTGCCGCGCCGGCCCACAGCGCGGTTTCATAACTCATGCCGAAGGTGCTTTCAAACAGGCGCGCGCCGGCAACGACGCCCGAGGCACAGTAAATAGTGAAGAAGATCAGGATTACCAGTGCCGAGATGACACGCAGAATTTTGCTGTGGTCTTCGAAGCGGCTGGTGAAAAAGTCTGGCAGGGTTAAGGCGTTATTGTGATGCTCGGTCTGCACGCGCAGGCGACCCGCAACAATTTTCCAGTTCAGCCACGCGCCAATCGTCAGGCCGATGGCAATCCAGCTCTCAGAGATCCCGGAGAGAAAAATCGCGCCCGGCAGTCCCATCAGCAGCCAGCCGCTCATGTCCGAGGCCCCGGCTGACAGCGCGGTCACCACGCTGCCCAGGCTGCGACCGCCCAGAATATAGTCGTCAAAGTTTTTGGTTGAGCGGTACGCGATAAAACCAATCAACACCATCCCGAGGATGTAAATGATAAATGTCACCAGCATCGGTGTACTTACTGTCATCTGTCTCTCCACTTATTATTTGATCTCTTAAGAGAAATCTTTTTCCTGCGTTACCGGAACGGGATAACGTCAGGGCTTTACCGCATCCAGAGAAAGCGATTTCTCATAAGGCGCGGTATCCTGCCGCAAAGGTGCGACGCGCACAATGCATTTAACACAGCTGTTACCTGGGTTTCACCTGACTTTGCATTTTTCATGCTCACAGGTTGCGCCTGTTCACATTTTAAGTTGCACCTGATGTCAGCCAGGAGGCGTGATGTTGCGGTGGGTTGCAACTCTGGCGAGATTCTTGCAGCAAGTTCTGTGCCGCTTTTGCTGCGTTAACAAAAAAGCCGGTTAAAAACGTGCAACCGAGGTCACATTTAACACGGTTGCACAAAGTTGCAACATGAGTAATAGTGCAGCCCACGCTGAAGTTGATTCACACTTTGAGGACGAGGAAATCATGGGAACCACCACCATGGGGGTGAAGCTGGATGAAGCCACCCGCGATCGCATTAAACTGGCGGCGCAAAAGATTGACCGCACGCCGCACTGGCTGATCAAGCAGGCAATTTTTAACTATCTCGGCCAGCTGGAAGCGGGAGAAACGCTGGCGGAGATCCCGCTGCAGCTGAATGATGCCGTAGACGATGAGCGCGTGCCGGAAGAGAGTTTCCAGCCTTTCCTCGACTTCGCCGAACACATTTTGCCGCAGTCGGTCAGCCGCTCGGCCATCACCGCCGCGTGGCGTCGTCCGGAGACCGATGCGGTGCCGATGCTACTGGAGCAGGCGCGTCTCCCTGCCCCGCTGGCAGAGAAAACCCACCAGCTGGCATACAGCCTGGCGGACAAGCTACGGCACCAAAAAGGGGCAACCGGACGCGCCGGCATGGTGCAAAGCCTGCTGCAGGAGTTCTCGCTCTCGTCTCAGGAAGGCGTAGCGCTGATGTGTCTGGCGGAAGCGTTGCTGCGTATTCCTGACAAGCCCACCCGCGATGCGCTGATCCGCGATAAAATCAGCAACGGCAACTGGCAGTCACACCTGGGCCGCAGCCCGTCGATGTTCGTCAACGCCGCCACCTGGGGCCTGCTGTTTACCGGGCGTCTGGTCTCCACGCACAATGAAGCCAACCTGTCTAAATCGCTGAACCGCATCATCGGCAAGAGTGGCGAACCGCTGATCCGCAAAGGCGTGGATATGGCGATGCGCCTGATGGGTGAACAGTTCGTCACCGGCGAAACCATCGCCGAGGCGCTGGCCAACGCGCGCAAGCTGGAAGAGAAAGGCTTTCGCTACTCGTATGACATGCTGGGCGAAGCGGCACTCACCGCCAGCGATGCCAAAGCCTATCTGATCTCCTATCAGCAGGCGATTCATGCCATTGGTAAAGCCTCCAACGGACGCGGCATTTATGAAGGTCCGGGCATTTCCATCAAGCTGTCGGCACTGCATCCGCGCTACAGCCGCGCGCAGTATGAGCGGGTGATGGAAGAGCTTTATCCGATCCTGAAATCGCTGACGCTGCTGGCGCGCTCGTATGACATCGGCATCAACATCGATGCCGAAGAAGCCGATCGCCTGGAGCTGTCGCTCGATCTGCTGGAAAAACTCTGTTTTGAGCCGGAGCTGGAAGGCTGGAACGGCATCGGTTTCGTGATTCAGGCTTATCAGAAGCGCTGCCCGTTTGTGATTGATGCGCTGGTGGATCTGGCCCAGCGCAGCCGCCGTCGTCTGATGATCCGTCTGGTGAAAGGCGCTTACTGGGATAGCGAAATCAAGCGCGCGCAGATGGAAGGCCTTGAAGGCTATCCGGTTTACACCCGCAAGGTATACACCGACATCTCCTACCTCGCCTGTGCGCGTAAACTGCTGGCGGTGCCTAACCTGATTTATCCGCAGTTTGCCACCCACAACGCCCACACGCTGGCGGCGATCTACCAGCTGGCGGGCAACAACTACTATCCTGGCCAGTACGAATTCCAGTGCCTGCACGGCATGGGCGAACCGCTGTACGAGCAGGTGGTGGGCAAAGTGGCCGACGGCAAGCTGAACCGGCCGTGCCGGATTTATGCGCCGGTCGGTACCCACGAAACGCTGCTGGCCTACCTGGTGCGTCGCCTGCTGGAAAACGGCGCCAATACCTCGTTCGTCAACCGCATCGCTGACAACACGCTGCCGATTGACGAGCTGGTGGCCGACCCGGTGGCTGCGGTGGAGAAAATGGGTGTCGCAGAAGGCGCCATTGGCCTGCCGCATCCGAAGATTCCGCTACCGCGCGATCTGTATGGCGACAAGCGTGTTAACTCTGCCGGTCTGGATCTGGCCAACGAACACCGCCTGGCGTCGCTCTCCAGCGCCCTGCTCTCCAGCGCCAGCCAGCCGTGGCAGGCTCAGCCGATCATTGATGGCGAGCTGGGTAGCGGCAGCAGCCGCGCGGTGATCAACCCGGCCACGCCGGCGGATATCGTCGGTAGCGTGCGGGAAGCCACCCCTGAAGAGGTCTCCTGTGCGCTGGATGGCGCGGTGAATGCCGGACCGATCTGGTTCGCCACGCCGCCGCAGGAGCGCGCCGCGATCCTCGAACGTGCCGCACAGACAATGGAAGACCAGATGCAGCAGCTGATTGGTTTGCTGGTGCGTGAGGCGGGTAAAACCTACAACAACGCCATTGCCGAAGTGCGCGAAGCGGTAGACTTCCTCTACTACTACGCCGGCATGGTGCGTGACGATTTCGATAACGAAACCCATCGCCCGCTCGGTCCGGTAGTGTGCATCAGCCCGTGGAACTTCCCGCTGGCGATCTTCACCGGCCAGATTGCCGCCGCCCTGGCGGCTGGCAACAGCGTGCTGGCGAAACCCGCCGAGCAGACGCCGCTGATTGCCGCGCAGGCAGTGCAGATCATGCTGGATGCCGGCGTACCGGCTGGCGTGCTGCAACTGCTGCCCGGTCAGGGCGAAACGGTGGGTGCTCAGCTGACCGGCGACGAGCGGGTGCGCGGCGTGATGTTCACCGGCTCAACGGCGGTCGCCACCCTGCTGCAGCGCAACCTCGCTGGCCGCCTCGATCCGCAGGGTCGTCCGACGCCGCTGATCGCCGAAACCGGCGGCATGAACGCCATGATCGTCGACTCTTCGGCGCTGACCGAACAGGTGGTGGTGGATATCGTGGCGTCCGCGTTTGACAGCGCCGGTCAGCGCTGCTCGGCGCTGCGTCTGCTGTGCATCCAGGACGATGTGGCTGACCACACGCTGAAGATGCTGCGTGGTGCCATGGCCGAATGCCGCATGGGCAATCCGGAGCGTCTGTCGACCGACGTCGGTCCGGTGATCGACGCTGAAGCCAAAGCCAACATCGAGCGTCATATCCAGGCGATGCGCAATAAAGGCTTTACCGTGTATCAGGCGGTGCAGGAGCATCCGCAGGACAGCAAAGAGTGGCACAGCGGCACCTTTATCAAACCGACGCTGATTGAGCTCGATCAGGTCAGCGATCTGGATAAAGAGGTGTTCGGTCCGGTGCTGCACGTGGTGCGCTTTGCGCGCAACAACCTGCCGCAGCTGATTGAGCAGATTAATGCCTCGGGATATGGCCTGACGCTCGGCGTGCATACCCGTATCGACGAAACCATTGCGCAGGTGACGGCCGGGGCGAAAGTCGGCAACCTGTACGTTAACCGTAACATGGTGGGCGCGGTGGTCGGCGTGCAGCCGTTCGGCGGCGAAGGCCTGTCGGGCACCGGTCCGAAAGCCGGCGGTCCGCTCTATCTCTACCGCCTGCTGGCACATCGTCCGGACGGTGCTCTGCGCATCACCTTTGATCGTCAGGATGCCGAACGGCCGGTGGACAGCAGCGTGCGCACTACGCTGCTGAGCGCGCATCAGGCATTGCAGAGCTGGGCACAGGATAAGCCGGAACTGCTGGCGCTATGTCAGCGTTACGATGCGCTGAGCCAGGCCGGAACCGTGCGACTGCTGCCAGGCCCGACCGGTGAGCGCAACACCTTTACGCTGCTGCCGCGCGATCGGGTGCTGTGTATCGCAGATAACCAGCAGGATGCGCTGATTCAGCTGGCGGCGGTCACCAGCGTCGGTAGCCAGGCACTGTGGCAGGATGACGAGCTGCACCGGACGCTGCGCCAGTCGCTGCCGGCTGCGGTGCAGGCGCGCATCACGCTGGCGAAAGATGTGCTGGCGGCGGAGTCTGATGCGGTGATCTATCACGGCGATGCCGATCAGCTGCGCAGCCTGTGCGAACAGATTGCCGCCCGCGAAGGCGCGATTGTGTCAGTGCAGGGCTTTGCCCGCGGCGAGACCAATCTGCTGCTGGAACGTCTGCTGATTGAGCGCTCGCTGAGCGTCAATACCGCGGCCGCCGGCGGCAACGCCAGCCTGATGACCATTGGTTAAATAAAGCAGGATCGCCATGGATGGCGTAATGGAGATCGGTGAAGGACACCGCAAGTTGTAACAAGGCCGTAGCGGCGCCATTCATTGTGCGATGAATCGCGCCGCTACGAAACGTTCCGTCGTTTTTGTACCACTTTAAACCTTACCAGCGCACATCACGCCACCGACTTACTGCGTTTCAAACCAATCAGCGTCGGGAACACAAACAGCGACTGCCCCAGCCCACGGTTGGTCAGCGACCACACCGCCACCGAACACAGCGAACAGATGCCGACAATTGCCAGCGGATAGAAGCACGCCCACAGCAGTGCAAACCACGCCTGCTCAAACAGATGATGGCGCTGCGCAAACAGAATCGCCGACATGCCGAAGAACTCAATAAAAATGCGGTGGATAACGTAGATCTGCAGCGTGTTGCGGCCAATCCAGTTGAAGTAACGCATGCTGAAGTGCGCGTTGAGCCAGCGGCACGCCGCCACGCTCACCAGCACCGCGATGATGCACATGAACAGGCTCTTATCGAGGCCAAAAATCACGTGCAGACCGGACAGCGCCGCCAGCGCGGCCCACGGCAGAAGGTTCTCGCGGCGCAGCTGACTCAGGCGCAACATCAGCGGGCTCCAGAACGCGCCCAGCAGGAAGAACAGGAAATACTGCGCCACGCTCTGCGGTCCCCAGTAGGGAATGATCTTCTCCACCGCCAGATAATTCAGCACCACCGCCGCCGCCAGCAGCGCCACTTTGTGCTGACGGAAGATTTTGGCGCACAGGAAGTAGATCGCCAGACCGTACAGGTACCACGAGGTGCTCATCGCCAGGAAGGTCAGCTTAAGGAACTCCAGCAGCGAACCGGCGTAAGCCGCGTTGAGGTTCTGCGAGATACGCTGGCCGGTGATTTCAGTCGAAATGCCGACAATCGACCACCACTGAATAAAGCCCCACAGCACATAGAGATAGAACAGATTGGTAATGCGGCTGGTAAATACCTGTTTCCACGGTCGGTTGAGAATGCCGTTGGTGGCAAGCAGGCCGGAGACGAAGAAAAAGGCGGGCATACGCAACGGTGATAACACCGTATTAAACTGCACCCATATTTCCGCCGGGATCCAGCCGGCGCTAAGATATTTAACCGTGCCTTCAAAGCCGGGTAATACGGTGTGATACAGCACCACCAGCAATATGCACACCCCTTTCAGGGTATTCACCCATGCAATATCTTCTTTCCTGGCGTTATTCATATTTTTGACTCCTGCTGCGGTGTAGGTCTTAAAGGAGAAGAATGAAGAAACAGGCAGTGAAGCCTTTATGGTTATTCAACGATTATTCAACAAGCAGCAGGGGCTGACTCTAGCGAAACTCCTAAAACTTTTTCGCTGGTCCTGATATAACAATACTTTACAGTACCAGAGATAAATTGACCGCCCGGCGGGTTAGCCGTGAATAGCTGTTATTTAAGCCTTCATGGCATAAATTGACGGTGCGCCGCGCACGTAATGCCGCGTGGAAATTAAGAACATTCCGCAGCGGAGTAAACCAGCATTAATTATATCGCCGGGAAATAAATTTATTAATGCGTCAAAAAGGTAAGCGCGGTATTTAATATTTTGCTAGAGGAAAAATAATTCGGGCCAGCGAACCGGCCCGGAGAGATTATTGATTGAGAAACTTGTCGAGAAATTGCCGGGTGCGTGCCTGTTGCGGATTGCTGAACAGCGCTTTAGCCGGGCCCTGCTCCACAATACGCCCCTGATCCATAAAGATGGCGCGATCGGCGACGTCACGCGCGAAGCTCATCTCATGCGTAACGATCACCATAGTGCGTTTCTCCTGCGCCAGCGCGCGGATGGTGCTGAGCACCTCGCCCACCAGTTCAGGATCCAGCGCCGAGGTTGGCTCATCGAACAGAATCACCTGCGGACGCATCGCCAGCGCCCGGGCAATTGCGACGCGCTGCTGCTGACCGCCGGAAAGACGGCGCGGGAAACTCTCTTCCTTACCGTGCAGACCGACCTTCTCCAGCAGCGCGCGCGCGCGCGCAATGGCTTCCGCCTTCGCTTCGCCTTTGACGATCACCGGCCCTTCAATGATGTTCTCCAGCACCGAACGGTGCGGGAACAGATTGAAGTTCTGGAACACAAAGCCGACCTGCTGGCGCAGCTGCCGCACTTTATCCTTCTGCTTATGCAGGCCGAGGCTGGCGTCGATGCTGATGTCACCGACTTTGACCAGGCCGCTTTCCGGCACTTCCAGCAGATTAATACTGCGCAGCAGCGTGGTTTTGCCCGAGCCGCTCGGACCGATGATCGCCACCACTTCGCCGGGCGCGACATCGAGGTCGATGCCATGCAGCACCGTCTGGCCGTGAAACTGTTTCACCAGCTGACGGACTTCAATTGCACTCATCTTGCCTCCCGATCCTGACGATTGACGTGCGCTTCCAGCCGGTTTTGCAGCGCCGACAGCACCGTAGCCATCACCCAGTAAATCAGCGAAGCCGCCAGATACATGGTGAACACTTCCAGCGTGCGCGAGGTGATCAGCTGCGCCTGCCGGAACAGCTCCGGCACCTGAATGGTGGCCGCCAGCGAGGTATCTTTCACCAGGCTGATAAAGCTGTTACCGAGCGGCGGCAGTGCGGTGCGCGCCGCCTGCGGCAGAATAACGCGACGCAGCGTCTGCCACGGCGTCATGCCGATACTGGCGGCCGCTTCCCACTGACCGCGCTCAATAGCCGCAATCGCGCCACGCAGCGATTCCGAGGCATAGGCCGCGGTGTTGAGCGACAAACCAATCATCGCCGATGGAATCGGGTCGAGCTCAATGCCAAACTGCGGCAGACCGTAGTAGATCATAAACAGCTGGGCAATCAGCGGCGTGCCGCGAAAGATAGACACATAGAAACGCGCCAGCCAGTTAACCGGCCAGAAGCGTGACAGGCGCATCAGCGCCAGCACGAAGCCGAGTATCAGGCCGAAGAACATCCCGCCGATACTCAGCTGCAGCGTGAACAGCGCGCCCTTCAGCAGAAAAGGTGCTGAATCCAGCACCAGCTGTAAACTTTCCTGCATTATTTCGTGACGTCCGCGCCGAACCACTTCTCAGACAGCTTGCTCAGCGAGCCATCCTTCTGCATGTCGGCAATCGCACCATCAATCGCTTTCAGCAGCGATTCATTGCCTTTGCGCAGCGCCACGCCCGCTTCCAGACGGGAGAACGCCGGGCCAGCCACCGCCATGGTATTGCCGGTTTTCTTCACCAGATCCAGCGCGGCTAAGCGGTCAACCAGAATGGCATCAACGCGGCCTGAACGCAGATCCTGATATTTGGTTGGGTCATCATCATAGGTGCGGATATCGACGCCTTTGACGTTGTCGCGCAGCCACTGCTCATAGTTAGAACCGAGACCCACGCCAACTTTCTTGCCGGACAGATCTTCCGGTTTGGTGATCGAGCCCGCGTTCTTCTTCAGCGTCAGCGCCTGCACGCCAGAGATGGTGTACGGCGTGGAGAAGTCATACTTCTTCTTGCGCTCGTCGGAGATGGTCACCTGGTTGATCACCACGTCGATACGTTTGGAATCCAGCGAGGCCAGCATACCGTCCCATTTGGTCGGTTTGAGATCCGCTTTCACGCCGAGGTGTTTTGCCAGCTCCTGGGCAAACTCGACTTCAAAACCGGTCAGCTTGCCGTTTTCATCCTGGAAGCTGAACGGCGGATAGGTGCCTTCCAGCCCGACGCGCAGCTCACCTTTGCTCTTGACCTGCGCCAGCAAATCTTCTGCCGCAAAGCTTTTTACGTTCACGCCCGCCACCAGTGCGACCGCCATCATTCCCATCACCAGCTGGCGACGAATCGGAGAGAAAGCCATGTTTACCCCATTATTGTGATGTGTTGTGTGCTTATGGTTAATTAACGCTCATTTTGGGCGCGGCGTGCTTTATCTCGCAATAAAGGGTGCCGCTCCGGCATGTGCTCTTTGTAATAACCGCTGGATTATAAACCTTTTTTTGCTGCTGTCTCATACCGAAGGATGATAAGCAAATAACGCTGGTGCGCCGCCGGTATGCACAAACAGCAGCGGCCCTTCCCGGCGGAAACGGTTCTGGCTGATGCCATCAATCAGACCCGCCATCGCTTTGCCGGTGTAGACCGGGTCGAGCATAATGCCCTCCAGCCGCGCCAGCAGGCGCACCGCTTCCATGCCTTCGTCATTGGGTTCGCCGTAGCGTGGCGCAAAATAGTCATCCCACAGTGTTACCGGCGCACGCGCTTCCAGCTCCAGCTGCTGTGCCAGCGCGCTGCGAATGCGCTCCACCATCGGCAGCTGCGCCTCGACCTTGCGCGACACCGTCACGCCCACCAGCTCGCTATTCGGCAGCAGCTGTTCCAGACCGACCGCCAGCCCGGCATGCGTCCCGGCACTGCCCGACGCCACCACCACCGCAGCGAAATCCACCACGCCTTCGCTTTGATGGGCAATCTCCTGCGCGCATTCGACGTAGCCGAGCGCGCCAAGCGCATTCGAGCCGCCCACCGGCACAATGTAAGGCCGGAAGCCCTGCGCTTCCAGCCGTTCTGCCTGCTCTGCCAGCTGTTGCGGCGGATTGTGCAGCGCATCAACCATCACAACCTCGACATCCATCAGGTCCAGCAGCAGGCGGTTGCCGTTGCTCAGATAGTTGGCGGCGTCGGTGCCAATCGGGTTCTCCAGCAGCGCCACGCACTTCAGGCCCAGACGCGCCGCCACGGCTGCCGTCTGGCGCACGTGGTTGGACTGGATCGCGCCGGCGGTCAGCAGCACATCGGCGCCTTCACGCAGCGCATCGGCAGCGAGAAACTCCAGTTTACGCAGCTTGTTACCGCCCAGCGCCACCGGCGTGACGTCATCACGTTTAATAAAGATATCGCGTCCGAGGTAATCAGACAGGCGTGGCAAATGCTCTAACGGCGTCGGTGCGCCAAGCAGTTCAAGACGGGGAAACTGGTGCAGAAGATGTAAGGACAATGCAGCCTCCATTCGGGCAATGTGCAGTTATCCCTACAGTGTTGCAGAAGATGAGAAAAGTCGCATCCGGAATTGATCGCGACGCGCCCCGGTTGCTGGCATGCTCACCAGTAACCGGGGCTGAATCACCCTTAGCCGCGCTGCCAGCCTAAGAACTGGTCATATTTGCGCAGTGCAATACGGTAGTTATTGTTGCCCGCATCGGGCAGATCGTTTTGCAGACACTCATGCCAGCTGTTGCCCCGTAACCTTTCTGCCGGGAAATTTTTCGCTTTCAGCATGTCATCAAGACGACGCAGACGCACCACATATTCACGAATGGTACTGTGACTCATCTCGGTCTGCTCAAACAGATATTGTTTGAACGCCATGATATCGAAGTAATTCGGATGGGTATTACAAAAAATATCACTGCAGAAACGGCACAGCGCCGTCAGTTCCGGCTGGAGTTTCATCCATACCTGATCGTCAATCATCTGGTCCATGCGTGCGATGGCCTCTTTGTTGATGATCTGGCCGCGGAACACTAACGCCATACGGTCTAAAACTTTGCCACAGTGTGAACAGTTGCTTTGGCTGTGTTTGTAGTCTTTAAGGTAGCGACTTAACGGTCTGGCTTTAACTTTGGCTCCCATTGCTGAGTCCCCGGTTTTTTTATTTTTGGTTCCCCAGGAACTGAGTCTGTTAGCGCGCTCCCGTCAAACGGGCCCGCAGGCGTTTGATCGCCTGACTGTGCAACTGGCTGACGCGGGATTCCCCCACTTCCAGCACCGCGCCAATCTCTTTCAGGTTCAGTTCTTCCTGGTAGTACAGTGTGAGCACCAATTTTTCGCGTTCAGGCAACGCCTCAATCGCTTCAATCACGCGTTCACGCAGGTTTCCTTCCATTAACTGATGCAACGGGTTGGCTTCCTCATGCCCCTCCGTGACCAGTTCCGCACTGTCGCCGTGTTCTTCCCGATACTCGTCGTACGAGAAAAGCTGGCTGTTATTGGTATCCAGCAGAATCTGCCGGTACTCTTCCAGCGAAACATTCAACCGCTCAGCCACTTCCTGCTCGGTAGCCGCGCGCCCCAACGCTTGCTCTACCTGATGCATAGCGCCGGCCACCTCGCGCGCATTACGACGTACGCTGCGTGGTGCCCAGTCGCGGCTGCGCAGCTCATCCAGCATTGCGCCCCGGATACGCTGCACGGCGTAGGTGGTAAAGGCGGTGCCCTGCAGCGCGTCATAGCGCTCCACGGCATTCAGTAAGCCAATACCACCGGCCTGCAGCAGATCGTCAAGCTCAACGCTGGCTGGCAAACGCACCTGCAGGCGCAGCGCTTCATGCCGCACCAGAGGAACGTAGCGCTGCCAGAGCGAATGTTTATCCATCACGCCATCGGCGGTATAGAGATCGTTCACGTTGACTACCCTGCGTTAATAAAGTTATCGGCATGATTATCCAATTCTGTAGCGGTTTCGATTGGCAGAATAGGCAGGCAAAAGCGAGGTTATTTCAAATTTGTTATGGATGGCGGTGGATCGCACCGCCATTGTGCGCAGGTTCAGCGCAGATTACGCAGCCGCTGCCTTGTGCCAGGCGGGACGGCGTCCCACAGCGCACAGGTTTTGCCCTCAAGCGCCTGATAAAAAGGGCTAATGGACTCGTCGCATTCCAGCGCGGAATTAAACAGCACCTGACCGGTTTCTGCGTCAATGCTAATCATTTTATTGATAAACAGCCGCTGCAGGTCGCTGCGCAGGAACAGGCCGTTGTCGACGCTGTTATCCGCCAGAAAGCCCTCTTCATTCTCCTGGGTGTCGATATGGCAGGCTTCCACCCACGGCCAGCTGTGGCGCTCGGTTAAGCGCGTGCCGGTAATAATGCAGGCACCATAGCGCGCTTTCACCGCCGCGCTGAACTCCGCCTGGCTGGCGCGCTGGAACACTTTCGCCTTGACGCGCCGCCCCACTTCGGTACCCGGCATCACCGCGCTGGGCATTTTCTGCTGCGGCGTGCTGAGCACCACTAAAAACTGGATCTTGCGCGACAGCGGGAAACAGGGATGCGCCTGCGGATCGAACAGCTGCCAGTACTCATCCTCTTCGGTCTGACGCATCAGCACCAGCTTGAAACCGCGGCTGTTGAGCAGGTTTTGCGCTTCCGCCGAGCGGGGATCGAGCATCGCGTACACCCGGGTTTCGCCGATCACTTTCCAGCGTCCGCTTTTACGCGCTTCATCGTTACGACGAAAATAGAGAAACGCCTGCTGGTTTTTAAGGTAATGCTCGAAGCGGCGCAGGTAGTTTTTGCGCTCGTTATCGTCGGAGACGAACAGCAGATCCTCCAGCGGACTGTTCAGCTCCTCCTGCGCAAACAGTGCGCGGATCACCAGGTTGCGGTAGCTGGTTGACGGGCTGAGCAACCCGCGGGCGGTGAGCTCCTTCTCATCAGGATGCTGCTGCGCATAGCGCAGCGCGATCTCATCGAAGGTCAGTTGCTCACCCGGTAACAAGTCATAATTGAAGCGCATAGACACCCCAGAAACAGGAAAAATAGAGCGTAAAAATTGGAATGATTCTGAAGAGGGTTATCGGCAGTTCTGACCCAGGCTGTAACAGGATGGTTACTTTTTTGAGGTTATGATGCGCAAGGGGAAATCGTCTGCCGCGCAACAGCCCAATTTGATTTAGCTCAGCAGGAATGCCCACGCGCTGCTTTTCTCTCCTTCCGCTTATCCCCGGCAATGCCCGCTTTTTTATCGGTTATTCGCGCCATCAATTATTCCTGCGCGCTCGTATGCTCACAGCATGACTCTGTGGAGAGCAGAGACGCGTAATAAGGAAGGCAATGATGAAAGGTATAGTGCTGGCGGGCGGGACAGGTTCCCGCCTGCATCCCGTAACCTGCGGCGTATCGAAGCAGCTGTTACCGGTTTATGACAAACCGATGATTTACTATCCACTTTCGGTGCTGATGCTGGCAGGCATTCGTGACATCCTGGTGATTACTACCGCTGAAGATCTGGCGGGATTCCAGCGTTTGCTGGGCGACGGCAGCCATTTCGGCGTCAATCTGCAGTTCGCGGTGCAGCCATCGCCCGATGGCCTGGCGCAGGCGTTTATCATCGGTGAGTCTTTTATTGCCGGTGAGCGCTGCGCATTAGTGCTGGGCGATAACATTTTCTTTGGGCAAAGCTTTGGTAAAAAGCTCGAAGACGTGGTTGCGCGCCCTCAGGGCGCTACGGTATTTGGCTATCAGGTGATGGACCCCGAGCGCTTCGGCGTGGTGGAGTTTGATAAGCAGTTCCGCGCGCTTTCCATTGAAGAAAAACCGCCACAGCCAAAATCGAACTATGCCGTCACCGGCCTCTATTTTTACGATAAAAACGTCTGCGCCATGGCGCGGGAAGTTCGCCCTTCTCCCCGCGGCGAGCTGGAAATTACCACCCTCAATCAGATGTATCTCGACGATGGGTTGCTCAACGTCGAAGTGCTGGGACGTGGCTTTGCCTGGCTCGACACCGGTACCCATGAGAGCTTACTCGAAGCGTCACACTTCATTCATACCATTGAAAAGCGCCAGGGCTTCAAAATTGCCTGTCTGGAAGAGATCGCCTGGCGCAAGTGCTGGATCGGCAGCGAGTCGCTGCTGCAGCGCGCCGCCTATCTCGGCAAAACGCAGTATGGTCACTATCTGAAGATGCTGGTGGAGGAGTGAGATGGAGGTCATCACCACGAAAATTGCTGATGTCAAAATTATCCAGCCTAAAGTGTTTGGCGATGCCCGCGGCTTCTTCCTCGAAACCTTTGAGAAGCGGCGTTATCAGCAACTGCTGGATATCGACCTGGATTTTGTGCAGGACAACTACTCCCGTTCGGCGCGTAACGTGTTGCGCGGGCTGCATTTTCAGAAAACCCAGCCGCAAGGCAAACTGGTGCGCGTGGTACGCGGCGCGGTGTTTGACGTTGCCGTCGATATCCGTGCGGATTCGCCCACCTTTGGCCAATGGACCGGGCTGGAGCTGTCTGAAGAGAACAAAACCCAGTTGTGGATCCCGCCGGGTCTGGCACACGGTTTTGTGGTGCTCTCCGAGGTCGCTGACTTCGAATATAAATGTACTGATTACTACAACCCACAGGATGAAGCCTGCCTGATGTGGAATGACGCTGAAATTGCGGTGCAATGGCCGGTAGCGACGCCTCTGCTATCGGTAAAAGATCAACAAGGACTCTCCCTGCAGGAGTTAGTGCAATGCGCGTTTTGTTAACCGGTGCTTATGGCCAGCTTGGCCGTTGTTTACTGGATCGGGTGCCGGCAGAGTGGGTGCTGCTAGCCTGTGGCTCTGCCGAGTTAGATATTACCGACCGCCCGGCGGTGGAACGGGTGGTGAAGAAATTCCGTCCCGATGTGATCATCAATGCCGCCGCATATACCGCGGTCGATAAGGCTGAAACCGACCGTATCCGCGCCATGAAGGTCAACGCCATCGGCCCGGAAAATCTCGCCATCGCCGCTCACCAGCAGGGCGCCCGCTTGATTCATCTCTCCACCGATTACGTGTTTGATGGCAGTAAAAAAACGCCTTATACCGAAAGCGATCTGCCCTGCCCGATTAATTTCTACGGCCTGAGCAAATGGGAGGGTGAGAAACGCGTATTCTCAGTGCTGCCGGACGCCGTAGTGATTCGCACCTCGTGGGTGTTCAGTGAGTACGGTGCAAACTTTGTCAAAACCATGCTGCGGCTGGCAGAAACCCGCAGCGAAATCAGCGTGGTGAACGATCAGTGCGGCTGCCCGACCTATGCCGGCGATCTGGCACAGGCGATTATCACCCTGGCATCCCGCGCGGAAGCCGCCGGCGTTTATCACTACTGTGGCGATGTGGCGGTCAGCTGGTGCGAATTCGCCCAGGCGATTTTTGTGGCCGCGCAGCGGGATGTGCTGGTGAAAGGGATTGGCAGTGCGCAATATCCGATGGCAGCGGCAAGGCCGGTAAATAGCGTACTGAATACCGTGCGGATAGCGGCGCTGGGGGTTGAAGCATCGGACTGGCAAAACCGCGTGCAATCCGCCTGCTTAGCCGGTGATTCAGCCATCGTTCAGCCCGTTCCTGACATCACCGCCCTGCAATAAATATAAAACAAGGCGTCTCAGACGCCTTGTTATTATCCCACCAGAGGTAACGCGCGGCTTGTTAGCTTTTGCTCAGCCAGGCGGTGAATGATTTGCACAATATTGTCAACTTCGGCCAATGCTAAGCCAGGATAGACCGGCAAACATAACACGCGCTGAGACATTTGTTGTGCAATCGGTAAGGCCGCTTCATCAGCGCTAGGTAATCCACGATACATTGGGAAACTGGTGATCAGCGGATAGAAATAACGGCGGGCAATAATGTTGTGCTCACGCAGATGGGCATAAAGCTCATCACGACTCAGCGGAAAATCTTCGGTTACCATCACCGGCAGATAAGAGTAGTTCCATTCAACATCAGCCGGAATATGCGGCAGCGTAATGCCATCGATTTCCGCGAGCAAATCATAGTAGTGCGCCTGAATACGCGCCCGCTCCGCTAATGCCTGGTCGATGTGCTTTAACTGCAGCAGGCCAAAGGCCGATTGCACCTCGTTCATCTTGCCGTTAATGCCGGTCGCCACAATGGTGGTTTCATCTGCAAAGCCAAAATTCTTCAGGTAATCGATGCGCTTTTTGGTTTTAGCATCCGGGCAAATAATTGCGCCACCTTCAATGGTATTGAAAACCTTCGTTGCGTGAAAACTTAAAATCGACAAGTCACCATAATTCAATATGCTGTTGCCGTTTTTACGGACGCCAAAGGCGTGAGCCGCATCGTAAATGACTTTCAGCCCGTACAGGTCAGCGATGCGCTGAATATTCTCCACGTCGCACGGATTGCCGTAGCAGTGCACCGGCATAATGGCTGTGGTTTGCGGTGTAATGGCCTGCTCTATTTTGGAGGCATCGATATTACAGCTTATCGGGTCGATATCGACAAACACCGGGGTTAACCCATTCCACAACAGAGAATGCGAGGTGGCGACAAAAGAATAAGGTGTGGTGATGACTTCACCGGTAATACGCAACGCCTGCAGTGCCGTCAGCAACGCCAGCGTGCCATTGGTAAATAAGCAGAGATGCTCAACACCTAAATAGCGTGCCAGCTCCTGTTCAAGTTGCTGATGGAAGGGCCCGCCGTTGGTCAGGACTTTATTCTGCCAGATCTGTTCAAGGTAAGGCATGAACTCTTCCAGCGGTGGCATAAGCGGGCTGGTTACATACACAGGTTTATTATTCATAATCGTTCACCTCAGCAGAGTGCCTTTTCACACCAACCCACTCTTGAAGGTTATCAGCCGGGTCATTCCCTGCAGAACAGGTATTCGCCTCAGCCAGTGATGAGGCGGTGAATGACCGCAGAGTGTGGTGTTATCCAGATAGATTGAAACTGCATTGACCCGCTGCGGTGCAGCAGGTCAAAAATTAACGCTTCAGCGTCCAGGCTTGTGACCAGCTTTGCAGGTTCTCGCCTTCCAGCATCCAGTCCTGGCGAATTTCCTGCTGCAGCCTGGCGCCCATTTGGGCACTCGCTGCGGGGTCCAGCAGATGCATATTGATGGCGTCCACCCAGTCTTTGTGGCGGTTCTTCACGCGCGTGACGGTTAAATCACCGCGATAACACGCCACATCACTGCAAATCACCGGAATGCCGCAGGCACCATATTCCATCAGGCGCAGATTACTTTTACAGGTGTTGAAAAAGTTATCTTCGACAGGCGCTAACGCCAGGTCGAGATTAAGCGAAGCCAGTTTGGCCGGATAACGCTCAATTTCTACGCCGTGGTGATATTCATGAATAAAAGGCCGCAGCTTTGGCGGGCACATGCCAAAAAACACCCATTCAACGTCATTAGCAAAATGGCGCACTACATCGACAATCATTTCCAGATCGCCGGTATGACTGGAGCCCCCGGCCCAGCCAACGCGTGGTTTTTTTCCCTGATTGCGCAGCGACTGCAGCTTGCCCCACCAGTCATGCGAAAGACGGTTTTTACGCACCACAATATCGTGGTGCATATCCGCGAACGCTTCGGCTAGGGGTTCGGTGGATACGACAAAGCGATCCATATAACTCAGGCTGCGCCGCATCAATTTTTTAACATCGTTGCCAAACTGTGAGCGATGATGATTTTTGAGCGGAATATTGGGCAGGTAGTCGTCGAGCTCATAAATTTTGAACGCCTGCGTATGCTTACTGACTTTCTCCAGCCATTCATGGAACTCGGCGTCAATCCGACGCTGGAAAATCAGGCTATCGGGCGCGAAGCGATTGAGCTCGGCAACATTTATCAGCGTGGAGGATAGTTTGCCATCCACCAGGCCGGCATCGCGCATCGCCTCATAGGGCTTGATGATGCGATAGTAACCACAACCGGCAAAATCAGCCATGAAAGGCATAACCACCGGCAATGGCCGCCACGAAAGCGGACGCCATGTCAGTTCGCTGTCGGAGGACACGCTAAAGTTGATGTTATTGAGCGTCAGGTTGGGGTTATACGCCGGATCCTGGGTCACGATGGCCTGCCATTTCTGCAGCTGACGATCTTCCTCCTGGCTTCGACTCTGCGTGTCGATCGTCAGTTCAGGATTAACCTGCCGCAGCATACGCACGTACGGTGTCCAGACCGTCATCAACCCGGCTTCGCGCACGCGCAGACAGAAGTCGACATCGTCGAAATGCTGCAGCGTCTCATCCAGACCCTCAACGGCGCGAAACACCTCGGTACGCACCATCATCAGATCGCCTGACACCGCGCTGTAGTTCTGGTCGGCTTGCAAACGCGCCATGTGTCCCGCGGTTTCATGGCTCTCACCATAGAACGGCTCACCTACCAGGCCGTTAATCCCCAGCACATAACCGGCGTGGCGTACCTGGCCATTTGCGTAGATTTGCCGGGCGCCAACAATAGCGACTTCCGGACGTTGGGCATGGTTAAGCAGATTTTCCAGCCAGCTGTTATCAAGCATGGCCAAATCGCTACTCAGCAGCAGCAGGTAATCGCCTCTGGCCACAGCGGCGGCGGCATTGACCATTCTGGCGCGATGAAAACCGCCCTCAATCTGCAATGTGCGAATGCGTGCCGGGTCGATCTCAGCGATACCGCGCAGCCATTCGTCCTGGGCGGCACTTCCGCCCTGAGCAGAAACCAGGAGCAATTCATAATTCTGTGAGGCGGTTTTTTCCATCAGTGAGGTGACGCAACTCACCAGGTTCGGGAGGTGATTACTCACCAGAACGATGATGGAAACCGGGGCCGACTGCGGGTGACCATAATGCAGCTGATAAACATTATGTGGGCTCAGGCTGACATCGGCCTGTGCGTAGCCGCGGTGCTGCAGGTGGGTGCGGATGAGGGCGCGCTCTTCATCCACCGGCTGTCGTAATGAGGCGGTCTGCACTAACGGCTCAGCCAGATGCCCAATCACATTAAAAGGCTGGCTTTCGATGGTGCGCAGAATCACGTCCAGTTCAAAACAGCCCGGCCAGTGCGTGGCAAACCCGCCAGTCTGTTGCAAAAATTCGCGGCGGAACAGCCAGTGGCAGGCCATTCTCGATGGGTTACTGAGCAGCAGGTCAAGATTAAAGTCAGGGCGGAAGGATGCGCCAACCGGACGGCCATTGACCGGATACACCTCATCGGCATAAATCAACTGGCAATGACCGACCTCCGGCAGCACCGTTCCCAGCGCCTGCAAACCTGAGGTATACAGCTGACTGCCGGCCCGTAATACTATCAGCCAGTCGAAATGTCCCTCATCGGTCAGCGTGTTGAGCGCAGCAACTACCTGATTGTCGCGCACATCAATACGCTGCACAGAGGCCGGAATAAACGATTGATACGGTGCCGCCAGCACCACCGGCTGCAGGCTCAGGCCGGCCACAGAGACATCCAGGCTGGCCTGTGTCAGCAGCCACTCGGTCTCAGTCGCGTCGCGAACATCAATCACCACGGCAATACGTGCGACCGGCTGACTGGCAAGATGCTGTGCAATCAGCTGTTGTTCGATGGACCGCAGTGTGCGTTGACGGAACCACTCGGCAAAATGGCTCTCTACCCGCGCATTCTGCAGCGCCGTTGTCAGGTCAAACGGCTGGAAGTCCTGCTGGCTGCGCAGCGTGGCGTGACGGATCCAGCCCTGCGGCAGCTGCTCATCATACCAGCCCAGTTTTTTGATCTCTTCCGGAAAGCGCTGGTGAGACTGACTGGCTATATTGCCATCGAGGCGCGCTTCCTGACTGGTTTGCTCACGCGAGATACGAATCTGCGCCAGCACCTGCGGTAAATAGACCAGATGACCATGACGTAGCAAGCGCAGGTAAATCACCAGATCGGCAATGAACGGTAGCCCTTCATCGATCAACGCATGCAGCTCGCGCGGTTCGTCCACCAGCTTGCGCAGCGCCGCGCTGCGCACTAAAACGGCACTGGGTTCACCGATAAAGTTGTTCAGGAAATCAGCCTGCCAGCGGGCCATATCCTGACCATGAAAAATCGTGTCTTCTAATACCGGCGATACGCTGTAAATCTCGTCTGCCATCGCTTTACCGACGGAATCAATGCGATTACGTCTGGCTGTCGCCATCACCGCTTGCGGCACCTGCGACAGCGCCGCGACTAATTGCGACACGGCCTGCGGCAGAAGTACATCATCATCATAAAGGAATTTTACGTATTCGCCTTTGGCGCGACGTATTGCCTGACTGAGGTTGGCGATTTCGCCTAATGCGGGATGATGATGCTGGTAATAGATGGGAAATTTACTGTTTACCTGATACGCACTAACAATATCCTCGATTTTTGCATCAGGGCAATCATCGCCAATGATGATTTCACAATGAGGGTAATCCTGTGCTAATGCACTTTTCAGCGCCAGTTCAAACCAGGTGGCTTTATAAGCAGGAATGATTATGCTTACCAGTGCGTTCGCGTTCATTGTCGGTTGTATCCTCAGCCTCGGCGATAACTCACGTCTGTGTGACGTCTCTTTCAGCTCAGAATACGCGGCGCGCCTGGAAACAATCGCGCCATTATCCAGTAAAAAAGCGGTTAATCCCGCCCATAAAAAAGGCCCCCAGTTGGGGGCCTGATCTGCGTAAGAAAGAATTAACGCAGCAGAGACAGCATGGTCTGTGGCACCTGGTTGGCCTGCGCCAGCACCGAAGAACCCGCCTGCTGCAGGATCTGCGCGCGCGACATGTTCGACACTTCTGTCGCGTAGTCAGAGTCCTGAATACGGCTGCGCGCAGCTGACAGGTTGTTCACGGTGTTGTTCAGGTTGGTGATGGTTGACTCAAAGCGGTTCTGTGAAGCACCCAGCAGGCTGCGCTGTGAGTCAACAGATTTGATGGCCGCATCGATGTCTGCCAGTGGCGTGGTGCCGGACGCTGCGCCAGACGCGCCGCCGGTAACTGCGCCTTTCAGCACGTCAAAACCAACGGCTTCAGTAGAGCGCGCGGTACCGTTAACGGTATCGCCTGAGGTCATCGCACGGGTGTTCAGCGCGGTGCCGCTGGTGCCGGCTTTCGCCAGGTTGTAACCATCGCTGGAGCTAATGGTGATAGCGATGGTTTCGCCATCTTTTGAACCCACCTGGAAGCTGTAGTCGGTAGAGCCGGAACCGGTGTTCAGCACTTTGATGCCGTTAAAGTCGGTCTGCGACGTTACGCGGTTGATCTCTTCCATACGCTGGTTAACTTCAGCCTGGATGGAGTCGATGTCTGAGGCCGAGTTGGAGCTGTTCTGCGCCTGTACGGTCAGGTCACGTACACGCTGCAGGTTGTTGTTGATCTCGGACAGCGCGCCTTCAGCGGTCTGAGCCAGTGAGATACCGTCGTTGGCGTTACGGGCAGCAACGGTCAGGCCGTTGATGTTAGAGGTGAAGCGGTTAGCAATCGCCTGACCTGCAGCGTCATCTTTTGCGCTGTTAATACGCAGACCAGAAGAGAGACGCTCAATAGCGGTACCCAGAGAAGCCTGAGACTTTGACAGGTTGTTCTGAGTCGTCAGCGACAATGTGTTGGTATTAATCACTGCCATAGCAAGTTTCCTTTATTAAGAGAGATAATTCAGCCCTTCAGGCCTGCGGTTCAACACCGTATTAAAGTTATCGACAGGCTGCGCAAAAACTTCACTCTTTTTAATATTGATTTTGTCGTCTTTGCAGACAAAAAATAGATGTTAATAATCAGAAAATTAGCAACGAGGCTGTGGCTACTCTCTTCCGGAAATAAAAAAAAACGGAGCCAGCTGGCTCCGTTGAAGGCTGCGTGTTTGCGATTAACGCAGCAGAGACAGCATGGTCTGTGGCACCTGGTTGGCCTGCGCCAGCACAGAAGAACCTGCCTGCTGCAGGATCTGCGCGCGCGACATGTTCGACACTTCTGTCGCGTAGTCAGAATCCTGAATACGGCTGCGTGCAGCTGACAGGTTGTTCACGGTGTTGTTCAGGTTGGTGATGGTTGACTCAAAGCGGTTCTGTGAGGCACCCAGCAGGCTGCGCTGTGAATCGACGGCTTTGATAGCGGAGTCGATGTCTGCCAGAGGCGTGCTACCGGACGCTGCACCAGACGCGCCGCCGGTGACTGCGCCTTTCAGCACGTCAAAACCAACGGCTTCAGTAGAGCGCGCGGTACCGTTAACGGTATCGCCTGAGGTCATCGCACGGGTGTTCAGATCCGTACCGCTGGTGCCGGCTTTCGCCAGGTTGAATTTGTCGCTTGAGCTCAGGGTGATGGCGATGGTTTCGCCATCTTTCGCACCTACCTGGAAGCTGTAGTCGGTAGAGCCGGAACCGGTGTTCAGCACTTTGATGCCGTTGAAGTCGGTCTGCGACGTTACGCGGTTGATCTCTTCCATACGCTGGTTAACTTCAGCCTGGATGGAGTCGATGTCTGAGGCAGAGTTCGAGCTGTTCTGCGCCTGTACGGTCAGGTCACGCACACGCTGCAGGTTGTTGTTGATCTCGGACAGCGCGCCTTCAGCGGTCTGAGCCAGTGAGATACCGTCGTTGGCGTTACGGGCAGCAACGGTCAGGCCGTTGATGTTAGAGGTGAAGCGGTTAGCAATCGCCTGACCTGCAGCATCATCTTTGGCGCTGTTAATACGCAGACCAGAAGAGAGACGCTCAATAGCGGTACCCAGAGAAGCCTGTGACTTGGACAGGTTGTTCTGCGTGGTCAGCGACAAGGTGTTAGTGTTAATGACTGCCATGATGTTTATTCCTTAACTGATGATGAATTCAGGTCGAAAACCCGTGGCGTTCTCGCCGTCGCCAAAATTTATCGGCAGCCGCTGCGTAAGCTTTAATGATGATTTCATTAAAATTAAGCGGTAAGTAACGATCGAAGAAAATCTCAGCAGCAGAAATAAAAAAGGGCCCCATGCGGGGCCCGGTCTGTGCGCGAGAGAATTAACGCAGCAGAGACAGCATAGTCTGTGGCACCTGGTTGGCCTGTGCCAGCACAGAAGAACCTGCCTGCTGCAGGATCTGCGCGCGCGACATGTTCGACACTTCTGTCGCGTAGTCAGAATCCTGAATACGGCTGCGCGCAGCTGACAGGTTGTTCACGGTGTTGTTCAGGTTGGTGATGGTGGACTCAAAGCGGTTCTGTGAGGCACCCAGCAGGCTGCGCTGTGAGTCAACAGATTTGATGGCCGCATCGATGTCTGCCAGTGGCGTGGTACCAGAAGCTGCACCAGATGCACCACCGGTCACTTTACCTTTGAGTACGTCAAAGCCAACAGCTTCAGTTGAACGCGTGGTACCGTTAACGGTATCGCCGGAAGCCATTGCACGGGTGTTCAGATCCGTACCGCTGGTGCCGGCTTTCGCCAGGTTGTAACCATCGCTGGCGCTGATGGTGATAGCGATGGTTTCGCCGTCTTTTGAACCCACCTGGAAGCTGTAGTCGGTTGAGCCGGAACCGGTGTTCAGCACTTTGATGCCGTTGAAGTCGGTCTGCGACGTTACGCGGTTGATCTCTTCCATACGCTGGTTAACTTCAGCCTGGATGGAGTCGATGTCTGAAGCCGAGTTGGAGCTGTTCTGCGCCTGCACGGTCAGGTCACGCACACGCTGCAGGTTGTTGTTGATCTCGGACAGCGCGCCTTCAGCGGTCTGAGCCAGTGAGATACCGTCGTTGGCGTTACGGGCAGCAACGGTCAGGCCGTTGATGTTGGAGGTGAAGCGGTTAGCAATCGCCTGACCTGCAGCATCATCTTTGGCGCTGTTAATACGCAGACCAGAAGAGAGACGCTCAATAGCGGTACCCAGAGAAGCCTGTGACTTGGACAGGTTGTTTTGCGTGGTCAGCGACAATGTGTTGGTATTGATAACGGCCATGATAAATTCCTTGAGTCAATGAGTTGAGATTCTATCGGGCTTTTGGCCCGAGGCCATTCAGCTTGCTTTGGTTATCGTCGGTGCCTGAGAAAACCTTAGCTATTTTTTTAAACCCCGAAAACAGGCCCTTATCCCTTCTTTATTTGCCTCATTGTTTTTTTATATTTTGTCTAATATTTTTCCGCTCACTGCCGATACCCTCCTCAGTGATTATCCACCTATAAAGGATTACAACATGGCAAGTGTAAGTAACCTCAATGCTGGTAATAGCCTGGGTTTGAGCGATCTGTATGACCAGCTTGAAACGGCAGAAAAAGCCAACCTGACGCCAATTACAAATCAGCAAACCTCTTATAAAGCCAAGCTGACAGCATGGGGCGTCGTGCAAACGGCACTGGCGAAAGTCCAGACAGCTGCCGCTGCGCTCAAAGACACGTCTGCAATTGCCTCAACAAAAGTCAGTAGCACCAATACTGCGTTCACCGCCACGCTGGCCAATGATGCGGCGGCCGGTAACTTTTCGGTTGAAGTCACCCAACTGGCTAAAGCGCAGTCGCTGCTGTCGAAAAGCGCGACCAGTAAAGATGGCGATTTAGGCGATTCCAGCCTCGCCTCGCGCACCATCACCATTACGCAACCGGGTCAGAAAGACCCAATGACCATCACGCTGAGCAAAGATCAAACCAGCCTGACGGACATTAAAGATGCGATTAACAAACAGCAGGGCAGCGTTACCGCCAGTATCATCAAATCCGATGACAATACCTATTATCTGGCCCTGACCTCGCGTGATACCGGCACCACCAACGAGATGACGGTTTCTACCGATGACAGCGCCCTGGCGCAGTATATTGGTTTTACCAAAGGTGGCAGCAGCAATGGCATGACAGAGCAGGTAACCGCTGCCGACGCCAAACTGAGCATCAACGGCGTCGCCATCACCCGCAGCAGCAACACCATTACTGATGCGCCGGAAGGCGTCACGCTGAATCTGACCAAAACCAACACCGGCAGCCCGGAAACCTTATCCGTCACCAAGGATAATGCGCCGATGATCGCCGCGGTGCAGGCTTACGTTGACGCGTACAACTCGCTGCAGACCACCATCAGTAACCAGACCAAATACACTGCCGTGGATCAGGGCAGTACCTCGCAGGACTCCAGCAATGGCGATCTGTTAGGTGATGGCACGCTGCGTAACATTCAGACCAGCCTGCGCTCCAAGCTGTCCACCAGTGCCCAGAGCGGCGGCAGCATTTCCCTGCTGTCACAGATTGGCATTACCCAGGATGTAAATGGCAAGCTGACCGTCGACAGCACCAAACTGAACAAAGCGCTGGATGAAAAATCGGCGGATGTGGTCAGTTTCCTGTCCGGTGACGGCAAAACCACCGGCTTTGCGACGCAAACCAGTAACTATCTGGATCAGATTTTAGGCAGCAATGGCTCTGTACAGAATGCCACTGACGGCATCAATAAAACGCTGAAAAAACTGTCTGACGATTACGATCGGGTAAACGCACAGATTACCGCCACTATGGCGCGCTACAAGACCCAGTTCACGAACCTCAATACGCTGGTCTCATCCATGACCCAGACTCAGAACTATCTGACGCAGCAGTTCGCGAACATGAGCAGTTAACAGGAGTTAAATATGTACGCTAAATCGGGAACGCAGGCCTACGCACAGGTCGGTCTGGAAAGTGCCGTGTTAAGCGCCAGCCCACATCAGCTGGTGGTTTTACTGTTTGATGGCGCGCTCAGCGCCATGAAGAAAGCCACCATTCTGATGGATCAGGGCGACATTCCCGGTAAAGGCCAGGCGCTGTCGAAAGCCATTAATATCATTACTAATGGCTTACGCGCCGGGCTGAACCATGAAGCCGGTGGAGAGATTTCTGCCAATCTGGATAATCTTTACGAGTACATGACCCGCCGTCTGCTGGAAGCCAACCTGCACAACGATCCGGCAGCGATTGCGGAAGTCGAGCGCTTGCTGAGCAACATTGCCGACGCGTGGAAACAAATTGGTCCTCACGCCGTTCAGGAAGCGTAACCATGACTTCAGATAACGACCTGCTGCAGGGGTATCAGCGTTTGCTCAGCCTGAGTAATCAGATGTTGAAACAGGCGCGCCAGGGGCACTGGGATGATTTAGTGGCCAATGAGGCAGTTTACGTGAGCAGCGTTACGCACGTAGCGCGCGACCGCGATACCTCCGCCCTGCCTGCTGCGCTGCGTGTCCAGTTACGGCCCATGCTGAAGCAGGTGATGGACAATGAGCTTGAGATTAAGCAGTTGATGGCGACCCGCATGGAAGAACTGCGTTCGCTGGTCCAGCAAACCACGCAGCAACAGAAAGTCACCAACGCGTATGGTCGTTTTTCCAGTCAGGTGCTTTACCCCAGCGATTTATAATCCTCTCTGTCAGGGAGACGCTGTTCTCCCTGGATTCTTACCGCCCCGCCATGCTAAGCGTTTAATTACCCCCTTAAACTGAGCCTTATTACCGCCTTGAATGATGGCAACTGTGGCACATTTAACGCAGACCTTTTCAGCCTTGCCGGCTGCATTCTCTCTTTATAAGGCAACAACATGCTCGATATCGCGGATTTAAAAGTTTTTTTTCAGGAGCCTGAAATACAGCAGCTCATCGATGACACCTGGGATAAGGTCGGTGATGCTCTGGCACAGGCGCAGGCAGAATTACCGGCAGAGCTGGCCATGGCGCGCCGTGAACTCTCTTTCCATAGCCATGTAAAATGCCTGGGTTATCTTTGCTGGTTACTCGAGCATAATAATGTGGCGGGTGACATCATTGAAATCGGCGTGTGGAAAGGGAAATCGACGGCTTTCATGAATGAAATTTGCCAGCATAAACGTCGCATTATCAGCATCGATCCCATGGAGCTGGCAAATCAGGAAAGTGAGCTGCGCTTTTATCACGAAAAGCTGTTTCCCCAGGTTAATCTCATCCGTGGCTACTCTGAATTAAGTATTGAGCGGGTGCAGGCCCTTAATCCGCGTACCGTATTACTGCATATTGACGGCGGACACGAAGGCCGCCATGTATTGCTCGATTTCCTGTTATATTCGCCCACCCTGGTGCAAGGCGGCTTTATCGTCTTTGACGATTATCGCGATCACCAGTATTCACCGCAGGTCGGTCCTGCTGTGGATTTATTACGCGCGGGTGGCTATTTTAATGGGTTCGATGTGATTGGCAGTTTGCCCGGCTTTGAAAACAGCTATTTATTGCAGAAGCGATAACCGTTCCAGCCTGATGAAATGTCCTCTCCCGCAGCCGGGAGAGGAAGAAAAGCATTTCAGCTCTGTCCTTTATTTCTCTGCCGTGACCGGCCTGAGAATCTGCGGCTCAATATCCTGAATCACCGCATCGCCAGGACGCTTTGCCACTTCGTCCAGCGCCTGCTGGCACTCGACGGTTGGGCGATCCACTTTACGCAGCGTCAGGCCATCGTAGTGCAGCTCACCGTTCTCCAGCGAGAGCGGCATCACACGCGCCTGACGGTTAACATTAACCCAGTCATCATCCAGGCGCGTCAGCTTGCCCGGTTTGGCAATCACCCGCTGCCACTGGCGGCAGTCAAGGGTAGTGCCATCAGCGCTGACGATCAGGCTGGCCATAGCCTCGCTGCTGATCAGCTTGCTCTGCGGTCCCATCGTCTGCCAGTTACCCTGCAGCTCCAGCGGTGCCGGGGTTTTTACCGCTTCGTCATAACTGTTGATTTGCGCACAGCCGCTCAGCGCCAGCGCGGCCAGTACCATCCACTTTTTCATCTTCGGTCCCTACACTCGCATCAATGGCGGCTACGTTATAATGTTTTCCCGGCGTGACGCAAGGTATCTGCGGTGGATTCCCCCTTCTCTTTCTCCGGCGCCCTCAAGCTGTTCAACTCTTCGCCGATAACCTGATGTGAAGTCTAAAGCACCTGCACCCATAACAATATTGACGACTTACTCACCCTGGTTTCGGAGAACGCTGTTATGCGATTGACCCTTCGCGCACGTCTGGCTGCGATTGTCAGCCTGCTGTGCCTGTTACTGATTATTGCTGCCGTCTGGGGAATTATCGGCCTGCGCGCTGCCGATCAGCGCGCGCAAAATGCCTATCAGAACGAGCTGCTCCCGCTGCAATACTCTTCACGCCTGTACCGCATGGTGCAGGAGCAATCCGCTACCCTGTTCGATGCGCTGCGCTACTGGACCGACAGCAGTGAAGTGGAAAAACGCCTGGCACGCATTGCGCAGTACGGTCAGCAAATCAACGCCGATCGCCATACCTGGCAGCAGCTGGCGTTTGATGCGCAGACCAAACCGCTGAGCCAGCGCTTCCTGACCCATCTCGACGGCTGGCAGGGTGCGCTGCACGAAGCCGGTGAGCTGCTGAAAGGCGGTAACCCGTCCGCCGCACTGGTGGTGATCGAAACCCGCCTGCGCAGCGGCAGCCAGTTGCTGCAGCAGGATATCGATCAGCTGGATACGCTGATGCGCCAGCATGCGCAGACGGCCTGGCAACAAGGCAACCGCGACTACCTGCTGGCACGCAATAGCCTGTTCGCCATCCTGCTGTTGGGTCTGAGCCTGGCGCTGGTCTCCGGCTGGCTGCTGATCCGCTCGATTAACCGTTCCATCGCCCAGGCGCGCGAGCTGGCGGATGCCATTGCCGGCGGCGAGCTCAATCACCGTATCGGTACGGTAACGCGCGATGAGATGGGGGAACTGATGCAGGCGCTGCTGCGCATGGATGTGCGGCTGGCGGAGATCGTGCGCGAGGTGGGCGAAAGTGCCCATGCACTGAGCGATGCGGCACGCCAGATGGCGGATGGCAACGACGATCTGTCGGAGCGCACCCATGCGCAGGCCAGTTCGCTGGAGCAGACTGCGGCCAGTATGGAGCAGATGACCGCCACGGTGAAACACAACGCGGACAACGCCGCGCAGGCCAACGAGCTGGCAAGCGATGTGCGCCATCAGGCCGAGCGCGGCAGCGGTGTACTGCGCGACGCGGTGAGTGCGATGGAGGAGATAGAATCCTCCAGCAAGCGCATCGCGGATATCAACCGCGTGATTGATGAAATCGCCTTCCAGACCAACCTGCTGGCACTGAATGCGGCGGTAGAAGCGGCGCGCGCCGGGGAACAGGGACGCGGCTTCGCGGTGGTGGCGTCAGAGGTGCGACAGCTGGCGCAGCGTTCGGCCGGTGCCGCACAGGAGATCAAGGCGCTGATCGATGCCAGCGTAGGTAAAGTCGAAGCCGGCAGCGCGCTGGTGCAGCGCTCTGGCGAGATGCTTAACGACATCAACCACGGCGTGGCGCGCATGGTGGATATCGTTGGCGAGATCGCTGTGGCCAGCCGCCAGCAATCCAGCGGCATTGAGCAGGTGAACACCGCGGTAATCCAGATGGACGGCGCCACCCAGCAGAATGCATCGCTGGTGCAGCAGGCCAGCGCGGCCAGCCAGACGGTGAGCCAGCATGCCGGTTTGCTGGTGGAAAAAATGGCATTCTTCCGCCTGCAGCAGCCATAAGGAGCCGCCATGAAGCGTACCATAATCGCGCTGCTGGCCGCGCTGCCGCTGCTCAGCCAGGCCGCCACCACGCTCAATATCGCCACCATTGCCAATGGTGACATGACTATCATGCAGCAGCTGTCGAGCCGTTACGAACAGCAGCATCCGGACGTGAAACTTCAATGGCACGTGATGGATGATGGCGCCCTGCGCCAGGCGGTGCTGGCAGCCATGAACAGCGGTGACGCAAAATTTGATGTGATTACCGTGGGTACCTATGAAGCGCCGCTGTGGGGTAAAAAAGGCTGGCTGGCGCCGCTCAATAACCTGCCGCCAGAGTATGACAGCGACGATCTGCTGACGCCGGTGCGCAAAGCACTATCCTGGCAGCAAACGCTGTACGCGCTACCGTTTTACGGGGAAAGCAGCATGACCTATTACCGCAAAGATCTGTTTGCGGCGAAAGGGCTGACCATGCCAGACGATCCCGACTGGACCGACATCAAAAATTTTGCGGCGAAACTCACCGATCCTCAGCACGGTATCTATGGCCTGTGCCTGCGCGGCCAGCCCGGCTGGGGCGATAACGTGGCCCTGCTCACCACCATGGCCAACGCCTATGGTGCGCAGTGGTTTGACGATCGCTGGCAGCCGACGCTGAATTCGCCAGAGTGGCGTGAGGTATTGACCGATTATCTGGCGATGGTGAAACAGGACGGTCCGCCGGATACGGCCAGCAATAGCTTTGGCCAGATCCTGCGTCTTACCGCACAGGGAAAATGCGCGATGTGGATCGACAGTACCGTCGCCGCCGGGCTGCTGATTAACCCGCAGATCTCGCTGGTAGCGGACAAGCTGGCGTTTGCGCCGGCGCCGGGCGGCATTACGCGCAACGGCTCGCACTGGCTGTGGTCGTGGGCGCTGGCGGTACCGGCTAACTCACCGCAGCGCGCCGCCGCCGTGGACTTCATCAGCTGGGCGACCTCGCGGCAGTATATTCAGCAGGTCGCGGATACCGTCGGCTGGGGAGCGGTGCCACCCGGCAGCCGCAACTCCACCTACCAGCAGCCAAACTACCAGCGCCTGGCGCCTTACGCCGCTCAGGTGCGCAGCGCGATTGAATCCGCCACCGTCGATCAACCGACATTGAACACCGTACCTTACACCGGTGTGCAGTACGTCAGTATTGCTGGCTTTGATCAGATGGGTAACGCCGTCGGGCAGAATCTGGCGGCGCTGCTGCAGGGCAAGCTGACGGTGGACCAAACGCTGGAAAAAAATCAGCAGGACGTGACGCGCCTGCAGGCCGCACAGCAGTAAACATTCGGGGTTCCTGACAAGTCGCCGTGTGCGGGTTACACTAACGCGCAATTTGACCGGCAGGAACCCCGAATGAAAACCCCTGAAGAGTATTACGCCCAGGCCCGCAGCCTGTTTTTCACCGCCCACCCTGATTTTCAGTCCGCGCTGGATGAACTGAGTGAGAGTGATGCGCGCGCCGCCAATATGTCCCTGCGTGAACTGCGCGCGTGGCACGCCGAGCGCATCTATGCCGCGTTTCTGCGTCAGAAGAAGCTCGACGGCATGCTGTTCTCCATCCAGCTGGCGGAACCGGATAAAGCAGTTGCTGCACAAGCGATTGAAACCTATCTGAAATCTCACGCGGAAGCGCTGGGTATGACGTGGGAAGAGTTCTGTATTAAGAACGAGTTATAAGCAATGCACTGATAAAAAGGCGATCGGAGAGAAATTTCCGGGGAAAAAGTTGTACAAGATGGGAAAAGTTGTATAACTTAATACTCACGACGACTGTCGTCGATTGTCCTTGAACGAAAGGTGCTATTGCACCGCCTCTGGAGGTGTTGCTGGATTTCCACCTCCAGAGGTTCGATTTTTTGCGTGCACCCTCTGCTTTTGCCCGCTTTGTTCCCCTGTCGTTGCAACTTTACTCCGCGCTGTTTCACCCCCATGAAAATAATTGCCGCCCTGCCGCTTGTCACTGGTTTTATTTACAGTAATATGACGCTCCCACTTTGATTACTGGAATGCCCTGATGTTTGTGGAGCTGATTTACGACAAGCGCAACGTAGCCGGTTTACCGGGCGCGCGCGAAATGATTTTGCAGGAGCTGGAGAAACGCGTGCAGCGCGTGTTTCCGGATCTGGAAGTGCGAGTTAAGCCGATGGAGCGTAACGCCATCGAAACCGATATGAGTAAAAACGACAAGGCGACAATTGCGCGTATTGTTGAAGAGATGTTCGATGAAGCCGAGATGTGGCTGGTGGCCGATTAGGCCACCAGTTGCCGCGCTTAGCTTTCCTGCTCGCTGTGATTGATGGCGATTTCCAGATCCTGAATCGCCTGATCGATATCATCCAGCAGCTGTCCCTGCTTGTTGATCAGCGTATCAAAACGCGTGGCGTACTCTTTATCCTTATACTCCCCGGCATCAAAGGCCAGCCAGTGGCTGGAAAGCGTCTCAGTGTTGGTCTGCGCATAGTGACGCATCTCTTTTAGCTGTGAGGTGACATCACGCAGGTAGTCAGTTTTGGTTTTGATTGCCTCTGTATCACTCATGCTATTTTCCTTTTTGCTGATAAAGCCAGTTAAAATAACGCCTGAGCAATTAAAGTTAGCAGATAATAGCGAAGCCGCCTGCAGAATTATCTTAACTTAGTCTCCATTCGTGGCTGATTGCGATGAATTGAAGTCAGATTTAGCGCTTTTCTTCCGCTACAGACTGTTGCCTTCACACCTATAATGGCACACCAGCCCCGATCATCCGGAGAATGCACTGTGTCGACTGAACCTTTCAATCCTGGTTATTACACCGAACATGAGCTGAATAGTTTCGGCTTCAAACACGTCGGCAGGCAGGTCATGGTGGCCAAAAATTGCACCATTATTGGCCTGCACAATATCACTCTTGGCGATCACGTGCGCATCGACGGATTCTCGACCCTCGTGGCTGCCGGCGATGGGTATCTGACGCTTGGCTCCTACATTCATATTGGCGGTTACTGCGCCATACTGGCAGGTGCCGGTGTGGAAATGGAGGATTTCTCGGGGCTTTCGCAGGGCGTAAAAATCTACTCGAAAAGTGATGACTACAGTGGGGAATTCATGACCAATCCCACCGTGCCTGCCCACCTGACCGGCGTCACCTCGGGGAAAGTGGTGCTGGGCCGACATGTTATCGTCGGTTCGCAATCCATTATTATGCCAGGCCTTACGCTGGCAGAGGGAACGGCGGTAGGCGCAAATTCACTGATAACGCGCGATACCGAAGCGTGGTCGATCTACTTCGGCTCGCCCGCTAAAAAGATTAACAGCCGGCAGCGAAACCCGCTGGAACTGGAAAAGCAGATCACGCGACCGAACAGGTGATCAGGGCATCCCTGCCCGTCTGAATTACAGATACTTCTTCGCCAGCGCAATAAGTTCATCCTTTGCGGCGCTGCCCAGCTTCAGCACGCCCTGTTCAACAAAGCTGAAGGCCTGGACAAAGTCCTTCACCCCGGCGCTGATATCCTGCGCCACCGCATCGCTGGCGGCGATCGCAGCAGCCGGCGTGTCGGGGGCAACAACCGGTGCGGTGGCCTGCGCGTTGCGCACACCAGGCGTGGCGGCCGCCGAGGCGCCTGCGCTGGCCGAGCCGTTCGCCAGCGTATCCTGCGTTGCCAGCTGCTGATCGAGATCGACCGGAGCATCCGCATGAAACGGTTGCTCAGCGCTGGCGGGCGCTGCCGGTTGCGCAGCTGGCGTTGCGACTACCGGCGTTGCGGCTGCCGGCGGCGTCGCTGGCTGGGCAACGCTGTCAGCTGCGCTGTCAGCGGCAGCCGGCGCGCTGGCCGTTTCGTTGGCAAAACTCTCCAGCGGTGACAATTCCTGTTGCGCCGCAGCGCTGGTTGGGTTGATGACAGTTTGATCGCTCATAATTTTCTCCTTATTGCTAAATAAAGACCGCAGTTGCTGCAAACGGACTGCGATCCGCTCAGTAATACGCATCAGGTCCTCCTTAGCGCCGCGGCTGTGGCGCGGTTTGCTGACCGGCCGGCGGCGTGGAGGGCGTTGAGGTGTGGCTGGTGCTGCGCGGCGGCTGGGCATCCAGCTTTTTCTGCAGCTCAACCAGCTGGCTGGTCAGTTCGGCGACCTTTGCTTCGCGTCGATCAGAGATCGCCCGGTACTGCTGGCGAATCTCCTCCACGCGCCGGTTGGCGTCGTTATTGACGTAAAGAAACAGAATGGTCATCGCCACACACAGCAGCGATAACAGCATCAGCAGGCCACCCAGCATCAAATGACGGCGGTGGCTTCGCACCAGCAGTTCACTGTTTATCTGCACCATCGCGGTTCTCCTCCAGAGTGGTGATCAATTGATTAATCTGGCTGCGAAACTTATCGCTGTGCTCGGCTTCGGTGGTCGCCAGCAGGATACCGAGTGCGTTCTTGATCAAACGCAGATCGGTCTCCAGCGATGAGATACGCCGCAGGTTTTTGTCGTGACGGATACGCAGTTCATCGTTTTCCTGGCGCATCAGCGCATGGCTCTCCTTGAGAAGCAGCACCTGCTCTTTGTAGCTGGTGATGATCTCGCCGCCCGCGCGATTGCTGGTGACGATTGACGCGATCCCCGCCATCAGGGGTTTCCAGAACACCGCTGCCGCGCCACCGCCAAGCAGCAGTGCGCCTACGCTGGTGACCAAACTACTCTCCATGCCCTACCTCTCTCACCTGGCGAGGGTTAGCCGGACACCCCGCTGACCTCCCTCGCCAGTATCACGGCCAGCGGCATATTTAAGTTTACTTTAAATAATGATTTTAAGTATACTTAAGTCAAGCCTGGAGGAGTTGTCAAGATGATGAAAAAAGAATCTGGTGGTGAGCGCATTCGCCAGCGCCGTAAGGCACTGAAATTAACGCAGCAGGCGCTGGCCAATGGCATTGGCGTGTCGCACGTTGCGGTTTCGCAGTGGGAGAAAGAAGAGACGGTGCCGCGTGGTGAGCATCTGCTGCGGCTGGCGGAGTTGCTGCAGTGTAGCGCGGCGTGGATTATTGATGGCGACGGCCAGCCGTTTGCCAGTACGCACGCTTCCCCCGCTCTCACTGCCGTGCCGCTGGTCACGCTGGTGCAGGCCGCGGACTGGCTGGATGAGCAGCGACTGCAGTGGCAGCAGCAGGCCGTCCGCTTTCTTTACAGTGACGAAGCACTGAGCGACAGTGCGCTGGCGGTAACGCTGGAAGATGACGCCATGAACCCGGCGTATCGCGCCGGCGACCGGTTGATCTTTGATCCGCAACGCGTGCCCCAGCCGGGTGATGTGGTGCTGGCGCGGGTAGATGACGCCGCGATGGTGCGAATTATTCGGATGCACGACGAGCAAATTTTCTCGTTACGGCCGCTGAACGAAGATTTTCCCGTGCAGCAGAGTCAGAAAAGTACGCTGGAACTGATTGGCACGCTGGTAGAAATGCGGCGGCGCGGCAGCCGCTGAAGCAGCAAAAAACCCGCCACGCGGCGGGTCAAATCCAACAAAAGACTACGGCAAAAATCACAACGTGTCGGTGAGATGATCGACGATCACCCTTCCCTCGGGATCGGTTTGCGTTATACGGTAACTAACGCGATAAGAGCGACGGTTACTCAGTTTATCGAACAGCGCCACGCTGCCCTTTTGCTCACCGTTGGCACCGACAATGTGCCATTCGGTGACATCTTCCTGTCCACGGTTATGCAGGCGTAACAAGCTCTGCTCAACTAAACGATCGCTTTCATCAATCTTCAAATAATCACGCAACATCTTTATCACCTCCGGTTAACCCGGCTAACGATACGCTTTTCATTTATCCTTTCAATCGAATTTATTTATCGTTAACCTCGCTGACCCGCTGTTGAGTAAAAATTCCCCCTGCCGTGAGCCGCCAGCCGCTTCGGTTAAGTGGAATTTTATAAAATAGTTAACGATCACGCGTCTCAGCGCTGGACAGATCCTGCCGTCTGGCTGTTAATGTAAGGCAAAATAACGATAGCGCCGGACAATCTCATGCTGACTACCATCCTTTACCGCAGCCACCTCTATGATCACGTTCCCATCAAAACGCTGGAGGATATGGTTGGCAAAGCCAATAAGAAAAACGAAGTTTCAGATGTCACCGGCATTCTGTTGTTTGATGGACGACATTTCTTCCAGCTGCTTGAAGGGCCCGATCAGGCCGTTCAGGGCATTTACGACCGTATCTGCCGCGACGCCCGCCATCACAATCTGGTGGAGCTGATGCATGACTTCGCGCCAGCCCGGCGCTTTGGTAACGTCGGAATGGAGCTGTTTGACCTGCGCGAGCACGACAAATCCAGCGTGCTGCAGGCGGTGCTGGATAAAGGCACTTCGCGTTACCAGCTCACCTATGACGACCGTGCACTGCAGTTCCTGCGTACCTTCGTTGAGGCGCGGGAAAAAGAGAACTATTTCGAGATCCCGCCGGCGAATACCTGGGAATTTATTACTGATGCGGAAAGCCAGCGTCAGCTGGAGAGTCTGCAGCACTATGTACAGGATTGCCGGTTTGCGTTTCAGCCGATTGTCGATCCCTTCTCGCGGCGTATTACGGCCTATGAAGCACTGATTCGCACGCCGGACGGCGGTTCACCTCAGGAATACTTCTCTGCGTTTGGCGGTGATGCGATTTACCACGCCGATATTCAGTCCAAGAGTCTGGCCTTCAACCTGGCGAAAAATCTCGGCCTCGGCGAGCAGACGCTGACCATCAATCTGCTGCCGATGTCGCTGGTCACCGTCCCGAATGCGGTGGATTTCCTGCTACAGGAAATCGCGGCCAACGGTCTGGTACCGGAGCAGATCGTGGTGGAAGTGACGGAGAATGAAATCATCTCGCGTGCTGAAGAATTTACGGCAGAAGTAAGAAAACTTAAGGCGGCGGGTATCAGCCTGGCGCTGGATGACTTTGGTGCCGGGTTTGCGGGGTTGTCGCTGCTGTCTAAATTCCAGCCGGATAAGATCAAAATCGACCGGGAAATCATCAGTGACGTGCACAAAAGCGGCCCAAAACAGGCGATTGTGCATGCCATTATTAAGTGCTGCGCTTCGCTGGAGATCGCGGTGATTGCTGAAGGCGTGGAGAAAGCCGAGGAGTGGATGTGGCTGGAAGCGGTCGGTGTCAGTCAATTCCAGGGCTATCTGTTTGCCCGCCCACAGTTTAATGGTTTCCCGGCAGTAGCCTGGCCGGAGATTAAGTAACCGGCAAAGCTGACCGCCGTAACGGCGGTCACAGGCTTAACACTCAGTCTCACGCGCCGGTTCTTCCAGCCGTTCACTCAGCACTACGTACTTCATCATCTCAAAGGTACGCTGCGTCATTGGCACCGCGCTGCACGGGCGAAACCAGCCAAACTGCTTCTGGTACAGCCACACTTCCGGATAGCGCTCGCCATCTTTAATCCAGTAATAACCATCATTCATAGGTTTGCCCAGCGGCCTGAGCCGCGAATCAGACATTCATGCGTGCCCGATAAAGTGATACGCCCTCTGGCGTAATGAGTAACCCTGCTTGCATGAAAGCTTACTCCAGCTAAATACTGTAGCAGAGAATAGAGGCAATTGTGCATTTCACGCTGGGCTTATTCAGGCAGGAAACGAGACGCGAAGAGAATAAATGCCCCTAAGCTAAGGGGCGAAACAAACAGGCAACTAAACGTCCGTGTTTCGGCAATGGAGTGGAGTACGACAGACACAGGTTTCAGGAAGCGATATCGTCAGGCGTGCGCTGAACAATAAGTTCCAGTGCCTGGCGATAAATATCCAGCTGAACCACGTCATGTTCAGACTCTAATCGCTCCAGCAGCGCCAGAATAATATCTTTATTGCTCACGCGCAGTTTCACCGCCGCCAGCTGTTTGTAAATCAGCGCGATGATCTCTTTTTCACTGGCATATTCTGAACCCGCGTGCTGGAAATATTCTGACAATTGAGACTCTGCTGACGTCGATGCATTCTGTTTCATAACAAGCCTCATCGGGTAAGCTGCAGTGCAAACTGCAGTGATTAATCGGTTACTCAGGTTAAATTTTTGAATCAGCACAGGTAAAAAAGCAGCCTCTGAAAGTGGAAATCCACAACACCTTCAGAGGCGATGCAAAGCATCATTCGTTACGTGTGACTGACTGCCACAAGCGAGAAGTTATACAAAGATGGAAAACTTGTACAACAATTTAGTTAGCATTTCGTGTGGTCAGAGGAGATTTGCACAATAATTTTGCCATTCTCTTCAACAATAAATCACCATTTTCGCAGGAAAAATCATGCAGTTAACCTGAATAAAATATCAGGCGCTGTGCTAAGCCTCTCTTTCTGCTCAACAAAATTATTTTTACTCCTTGCTGACGCGTGCACTTCTATACAGCCCCCATAAACTTGTACAACTTTGCAAAACTGTACAATTTAGCCGTTCTGCGTGTAGAGTGTGAAAACGATTACGGCCGCCAGAAACGGCCAGCGATCAGCTAAAATTCATCACAACAAAACCCCTGCTGGAGAGAAAGATGAAACAACACGAAACCAACAAGGAGCGTAAAAACGAGGGCGAGGTACACAAGGGTTTACCGGAAGCCGCGCCGCATGCAGGTAATGCTTATGAGGAAGATGATCATCCAGCCCATGATGATGCTCGTGAGCACGGCGAAATCCCGCGTACACGCGATGACAGTCAGGATGACAAAAAAGATCCTTATCAGGATCAGTAAAATACCTTCGATGATATCTGGACCGACCCACCGGATGTTATTTTCGTGGCCGCTGACTGCTGGCGTTAATAAGCGAAGCGGCAACCGAGATTGATCATTGAGTTTAATTAAGACATTATTTTGCGGAAATTAGAGAAGGCGTGCCTTCATTCATTTCTGGAGAGCACTGATGGATACGGGTTTTTACTGGGTAGGCAGCAGCACAACTGAGCCTGAGGTATGGTACTGGGATGCTGGACGCGGTTTTTATCGCCCGATGGAGCCGATACCGCTTTCTCTGCCTCGTTTTAAATCTGCCGGTTTTAAACTTCTCAGTGGCAAACTGATGCCACCGGAAGAGGTGCAATCTGCTTAGGTTTTCGTCTGCAGGTGAGAATATTGTCAGTTACGCTGTTAAGCGCAGCGTAGCTGAACTATATTCCTGTGAGGAGGACATGATAATGCAGGAAGGATTTTATTGGGTGCAGCGCGGCGCAGAACAGCCAGAAGTCTGGTTTTTCTCAACCAGTGGAGAAGGTGCCTGGTTTGAACCCACCAAAAACGATGCCATCAGCAAGCAACGCTTCGCTGAACAGGGCTACAGGACGATCAGCGAAAAACTGTCACTGCCCTGACCCTGACGAAACCGCCTCTCTCAGGCGGTTTTTTATTGCGCGCCGCTAGACCTGCATGCTCATGATCTCGCTGTAGGCATTCACCAGCTTGTTACGCACCTGAATCCCCATCTGCATCGAAATTGACGATTTCTGCAGATCGACCATCACATCATTCAACTGGATGCCCGGTTTACCCAGCTCAAAATCCTGCGCCTGACTGCGCGCAGCGGTCTGGGTGGCGCTGATTTTATCCAGCGCGGCTTTCATGGTGGCACCAAAATCGAGCTGACTGGCGGACTCGGTCGGTTTGCCACTGGCCTGCAGTGACGTCAGCTGCAGCTGCTGCAGTACGCCATCTATTGCCTGAATTGACATTGCCTGTACCTCATAGATGAAGGGTTCTTTTTTTCACGGAGGAAAAGTTAACACACTGTCAATAGGACAAAGGCGCTAAATGACTGCAAAAAACCCGGCTTATCCAGCCATCGAAGTGACACGATTCATCAAATAATGCCAGGCATTAGATTGGAATTTCATTTTTTCCCCTACCCCGTCGGCCAGCTACACGGCATCAACGGGCGGGGATGCGTATCAGGGAGTCAGTTTTGTCACCTACATACACCCGGTCAATTATGTCAGGCAGGAATTGGTCATGAATGCGAGTGCAGCCGCCACACAGGATACAGCAAAGAAAGGCTTTAATGACCTTCTCGCCCGCCTGCGCGCAAATCCGCGTATTCCATTAATCGTTGCTGCCGCGGCCGCTATCGCCGTGGTTCTGGCGCTGGTGCTGTGGGCCAAAGCGCCCGACTATCGCGTTCTCTATAACAACCTCTCTGATGAGGATGGCGGCGCGATTGTTACCCAGCTCACCCAGATGAACATCCCTTACCAGTTCGCTGAAAACGGCGGCGCCCTGATGGTGCCCGCCGATAAAGTGCATGAGCTGCGTCTGCGCCTTGCCCAGCAGGGACTGCCGAAAGGAGGTTCGGTAGGCTTTGAGCTGATGGATAAAGAGAAGTTTGGTATCAGCCAGTTCAGTGAGCAGATTAACTACCAGCGTGCGCTGGAAGGTGAGCTGGCGCGCACCATCGAAACGCTCGGACCGGTGAAGAGCGCGCGCGTGCATCTGGCGATGCCAAAACCGACGCTGTTCGTGCGCGAGCAAAAATCCCCGTCTGCCTCAGTAACGCTGAACCTGCAACCGGGCCGTGCGCTGGATGAAGGCCAGATTCAGGCGATTCAGCACATGGTCTCCAGCAGCGTGGCCGGTCTGCCACCAGGCAATGTGACAGTGGTCGATCAGGCGGGTCGCCTGCTGACGCGCTCCGACAGCGAAGGCCGCGATCTTAATGATGCCCAGCTGAAATATGCCTCCGAAGTGGAAGCACGCTATCAGCAGCGCATTGAAGCCATTCTGAATCCGATTCTCGGTCAGGGTAATGTGCATGCGCAGGTGACCGCGCAGATTAACTTTGACCGCAGCGAGCAGACGGACGAGAAGTATCAGCCAAACGCGAACCCGAATAACACGGCGATTCGCTCACGCCAGACCAGCACCAGCGATCAGAACGGCAGCCCGTATCCGGGCGGCGTACCGGGTGCGCTGTCGAATCAGCCTGCGCCGGCCAATACCGCGCCGGTCACCAACCCGCAGCAGCAGAACAATAACAACGCTAACGGCCAGCAGAACAACAACGCGCAGAATGCCGGCACCTCGACCAGCACCGCGCAGAGCAGCGGCCCGAGCAGCTCCAGCCGCAACGACACGGTGAACTACGAGCTGGATCGCACCATTCGTCACACCAAACTCAACGTCGGTGACGTGCAGCGCCTGTCGGTCGCCGTGGTGGTCAACTACCGCGATGACGGCAAAGGCAAAGCGGTGGCGCTGAACGATCAGCAGATCAAGCAGATTGAAGATCTGACCCGCGAAGCGATGGGCTATTCGCAAACGCGTGGCGACAGCGTCAACGTGGTGAACTCGCAGTTCAACACTACCGAGCCAACCGGCGGCGACCTGCCCTTCTGGCAGCAGCAGTCGTTCTTTGATCAGCTGATGACCGCCGGTCGCTGGCTGCTGGTGGCACTGGTTGCCTTCATCCTCTATCGCAAAATGGTGCGTCCGCAACTGCTGCGTAAACGTGAAGCCGAGAAAGCCGCCGCCGAAGCCGCCGCTGCCCGTGCTGCCGCCCGTGAGGAAGAAGCCGCTTACAGCGTCCAGATCAACAAAGACGAGCTGGACCAGGAGCGCAAATCTAACAACCGCATGAGCGCCGAGGTGATGAGCCAGCGCATCCGCGATATGTCTGAAAACGATCCGCGCGTTGTGGCGCTGGTTATCCGCGAATGGATGAGTAACGAACTATGAGTCTGACCGGTACTGAAAAGAGCGCCATTCTGATGATGACCATTGGCGAAGAGCGTGCGGCAGAGGTGTTCAAACACCTCAACCAGCGTGAGGTGCAGCACCTCAGCGCCGCGATGGCCAGCATGAAACAGATTTCGCATAAGCAGCTGACTGAAGTGCTGCGCGAGTTCGAAACCGATGCCGAACAGTTTGCTGCGCTGAGCCTCAACTCCAACGACTACCTGCGTTCGGTGTTGATCAAGGCGCTGGGCGAAGAGCGCGCCTCCAGCCTGCTGGAGGACATCCTCGAAACGCGCGAAACCACCAGCGGCATGGAAACCCTCAACTTTATGGAACCGCAGGCGGCGGCGGATCTGATCCGCGACGAGCACCCGCAGATTATCGCCACCATTCTGGTGCACCTGAAGCGCGGCCAGGCGGCGGATATTCTGGCGCTGTTCGACGAGCGTCTGCGCCACGATGTGATGCTGCGTATCGCCACCTTCGGCGGCGTACAGCCGGCGGCGCTGGCGGAGCTGACCGAAGTGCTCAACGGCCTGCTGGATGGCACCAACCTCAAGCGTGCGAAGATGGGCGGCGTGAGAACCGCAGCGGAAATCATCAACCTGATGAAAACCCAGCAGGAAGAAGCGGTTATCGAAGCAGTACGCGACTTCGATGGCGAGCTGGCGCAGAAGATCATCGACGAGATGTTCCTGTTCGAAAACCTGGTGGAAGTGGACGACCGCAGCATCCAGCGTCTGTTGCAGGAAGTGGAGTCCGAGCAGCTGCTGATTGCCCTGAAAGGCGCCGAGCAGCCGCTGCGCGAGAAATTCCTCAAAAACATGTCGGCGCGCGCCGCCGATATCCTGCGCGACGACCTCGCCAACCGTGGCCCGGTGCGTATGTCTGCGGTGGAGAACGAACAGAAAGCAATCCTGCTTATCGTGCGCCGTCTGGCGGAAGCAGGCGAGATGGTAATTGGTGGTGGCGAGGAAACCTATGTCTGATGCCTTTTCCGCCCGTGCATGGCAGCGCTGGCAGCCTGATGATTTAGGCGCACCGCAGCCGCCCGAACCTGAACTGCTGCTGGCGGACGAGCCGGACAGCGACCTCGTGCTGAGCGAGGAAGATGAACAGCAGCAGCAGCTGGAACGTCTGCAGCAGCAGATGCGTAAAGATGCGCAGACGCAGGGCTACAGCGAAGGTTATCAGAAAGGCTTCGCCGAAGCGCAGCAAAACGGCTATGACGCCGGGTTCCAGCAGGGACTGGCCGATGCCCAGCAGCAGCAGGCTCCGCTGCAGGCGCGTATGCAGCAGCTGGTCACCGAGTTCCATCACACGCTGGAAGCGCTGGATAGCGTGATTGCGTCGCGCCTGATGCAGCTGGCGCTGGAAGCGGCGCGCACGGTGATTGGCCAGGCAACGCAGGTGGATGGCAGCGCCCTGCTGCGCCAGATCCAGCAGCTGATTCAGCAGGAGCCGATGTTCAGCGGCAAACCGCAGCTGCGCGTGCACCCGGACGATCTGCAGCGCGTTGAGCAGACGCTGGGCCCAACGCTCGATTTACATGGCTGGCGTTTGCTGGCCGACAGTTCGCTGCATCCCGGCGGCTGTAAACTCAGCGCCGAAGACGGCGATCTGGATGCCAGCGTCGCCACGCGCTGGCAGGAGCTGTGCCGTCTGGCGGCACCGGGAGCATTCTGATGACGTCACGCCTTTCGCGCTGGCTGGGCGCGCTCGACAGTTTTGAAGACCGCATCAGTCAGGTGCAGACGGTGCGCCGCTATGGCCGCCTGACGCGTGCCACCGGTCTGGTGCTGGAAGCCACTGGCCTGCAGCTGCCGCTGGGCGCCACCTGCATTATTGAGCGCCACGACAACGGCACGATTACCGAAGTGGAAAGCGAAGTGGTCGGCTTCAACGGCCAGAAACTGTTTCTGATGCCGCTGGAAGAGGTCGATGGCATTCTGCCCGGCGCGCGTGTATATGCCCGCGTGCACGGCGATCACAGCGGTAAACAGCTGCTGCTGGGGCCGGAGCTACTCGGCCGCGTGCTGGACGGCAGCGGCAAGCCGCTGGATGGCCTGCCCGCGCCGGAAACCGGCTACCGCGCGCCGCTGATCACCGCGCCGTTCAACCCGCTGCAGCGTACGCCGATCCACGATGTGCTGGATACCGGCGTGCGGGCGATCAACGCCCTGCTCACCGTGGGCCGCGGCCAGCGTATGGGTCTGTTTGCCGGCTCCGGCGTGGGGAAATCAGTGCTGCTCGGCATGATGGCGCGTTACACCAAAGCCGACGTCATCGTGGTGGGCCTGATTGGTGAACGTGGCCGCGAAGTTAAAGAGTTTATCGAGAACATTCTTGGCGCCGAAGGGCGCGCGCGCTCGGTGGTGATCGCCGCGCCGGCCGACGTTTCGCCGCTGTTGCGTATGCAGGGAGCCGCTTATGCCACGCGCATCGCCGAAGATTTCCGCGATCGCGGTCAGCACGTGCTGCTGATTATGGACTCCCTCACCCGCTACGCCATGGCGCAGCGTGAGATCGCGCTGGCGATCGGCGAGCCGCCGGCCACCAAAGGCTATCCGCCTTCGGTGTTCGCGAAGCTGCCGGCGCTGGTAGAACGCGCCGGCAACGGCATTCACGGCGGCGGTTCAATCACCGCGTTCTATACCGTACTGACCGAAGGCGACGACCAGCAGGACCCGATTGCCGACTCGGCGCGCGCCATTCTCGACGGCCACATCGTGCTATCGCGTCGCCTGGCGGAGGCCGGTCACTATCCGGCCATTGATATTGAAGCGTCGATCAGCCGTGCCATGACCTCGCTGATTGATGAAACCCACTATGCGCGCGTGCGCCAGTTCAAGCAGTTGCTCTCCAGCTTTCAGCGTAACCGCGATCTGGTGAGCGTCGGCGCTTATGCCGCAGGCAGCGATCCGATGCTGGACCGGGCCATTAAGCTCTATCCGCAGATGGAAGCTTTCCTGCAGCAGGGCATTTTTGAACGCAGCGATTATGACGATGCCTGTCTGCACCTGCAGGCGATGTTCGGCTAACGCCGCCCGACTTGAGGTAACGCGATGAAGACAGCCAATGCGATTGATACGCTGCGCGACCTGGCGGAGCAGGATCTGGAACAGGCGGTGATCCACCTCGGCGACATGCGTCGCGGTCAGCAGCAGGCCGATCAGCAGCTCAGCATGCTGCTCGATTACCAGGATGAGTACCGTAATAAGCTCAATCAGGATATGTCCGGCGGCATCGCCAGCACGCGCTGGAGCAATTATCACCAGTTTATTCAGACGCTGGAAAAAGCCATCGAACAGCATCGCCAGCAGCTTAATCAGTGGAACCAGCGGCTGGAACAGGCGCTGAGCAACTGGCGTGAAAAGCATAAGAAGCTGAATGCCTATCAGACGCTGATTACCCGCGCGGAAGAGAACGCATTACGACAGGAAAGCCGTCTCGATCAGAAACGGATGGATGAATTTGCCCAACGGGCCGCATTGAGGAAAGGCGAATGAACACGCTGCCAACACTGCTGACACAGCTTGCCAAAACCGGCAAAGCGCAACCTTCAGCGGCAGTGGACAATCTGTCCGCTGCTGACACCCTGCCGCAGGGATTTATCACCGAGCTGGGCAACCGCCTGCTGACGCTGGTTAAGCAGCAGGGAAATGGCGCACAATCCGCTGATCTGGCGGCAGAAATTGACGCGAAAAACGTCACAAAAGCGTCATTAAGCGCCCTGCTGCAGGCACTGGACAAACCAGAGGCGTTAAACGCACTTTTACAGCCGGAAAACACTAAAGCCGGACTGAAATCAGCCGATGATAATGACAAGCGCGCAGCAAGTTCGTTAACTGCCAGCGACTTACAGAATGTGCAGGCGCTGTTTGCCATGTTGCCAGCGGTGGTCGAAAACCGCAGCAACCCGCCAGCGGATAACAGCACCGCGCTGGAAACCCGGGGTGAGGCGCGCACCAGCTTAAACGCTGCGTTACTTAACAGTTCGCTGCAAAGTGCGCTGAAAGAGGAACAGGCGAAGCCGGATAGCCAGCCATCTAAAGGCAGCGATGTGCTGACCAGCCAGACCGGTGTCAGCCATAGCCCGGTGCAGAGCGCGGCCGCCAGCGGCACGTCGGCCAGCAACAGCGGTATGACGCTGGATGAGAGTTTTCAGCAGGTGCTGAGCACGCTGAGCAAACCGGAAGAGCGGCGCGAGATGCTCAGCAGCCATGACAGCAGCGCGCCGGCCATCAGCAGCCCGCTGAGCAGTACCAGTCCGCTGGTCAGCACCACGGCCAGCACCAGCAGCGCGCCTTCCACGCCGATGCTGAATGCGGAGCTGGGCAGCAACGAGTGGCAGCAGGCGCTGAGCCAGCAGATTGTGATGTTCAGCCGTAACGGCCAGCAGAACGCCGAATTACGTCTGCATCCGGAAGACCTCGGCGCGATACAGATCAGCCTGACGCTGGATAAAGATCAGGCACAGTTAACAATGGTTTCCAGCCACAGCCATGTGAGGGCCGCGCTGGAAGCGGCGCTCCCACAGCTGCGTACGGCGCTGGCGGAGAGCGGCATTAACCTGGGACAGAGTAACGTCAACAGCGACGCCTTCGCACAGGGCCAGAGTTATCAGGGCCAGCAGGAAGGACGTCGCGACGGCCAGTACGGCAGCTTTACCCTCTCCCAGGACAGTGACAACGAGATAACGCCTATTGCCGTCCCGGCAGCCCTCCAGGCGCGCGCGACCGGCAACGGCGCTGTCGATATCTTTGCCTGACAGCGACTAAACGCTGAAGGTAAGCGTAAAACCCGCGTCTTTTCTTCCCATTGTTTGACTTAAGACGCGGGATAATCTGTCCAGGTAAGCCGAGAGGCTTGCCCATAATTCACAGGAAGTAACTGCAAACATGTCTGATAACGCGAAAGCTAAAGGCCGCAAACGTTCATTACTAATTCCGGTGTTACTGATTGTAACGCTGGCCGCTTGCAGCGTGGCAGGCTATGCAGTCTGGCGAATGATGAATAAACACGAGGGTGACAAGCCGGAGGCTGCCAAAGTGGAGCCGCCGCCCGCCCCGGTATTTTTTGCAATGGATACGTTTACGGTTAACCTGGTCAATCCCGATAACGATCCCGATCGCGTGCTGTACGTAGGCTTTACCCTGCGTCTGCCGGATGAGGATACCCGTCGTCGGCTGAATGACTACCTGCCTGAGGTGCGCAGCCGTTTGCTGCTGCTGCTTTCACGTCAGAGCGCCAGCGCGCTGGCAACCGAGCAAGGCAAACAGGCCCTGGTTGAACAGATCAAACAGGTGCTGGCGCCACCGCTGGTAAAAGGTCAACCTGCGCAGGTAGTCAGTGACGTGCTGTTTACCGCCTTCATTTTGAGGTGACTTAATGGGCGATAGCATTCTCTCCCAGGCTGAGATTGACGCGCTGCTCAATGGCGACAGTGACAGTGCGGAAGTAGAGAACAGTTCCAAAGGGGCCGATGGCGATATCCGCCCCTATGATCCCAATACCCAGCGTCGCGTGGTGCGCGAGCGTCTGCAGGCGCTGGAGATCATCAATGAGCGTTTTGCCCGTCATTTCCGTATGGCGCTGTTCAACCTGCTGCGCCGCAGCCCGGATATCAGCGTTGGGGCAATCAAGATTCAGCCGTACCATGAGTTTGCCCGCAACCTGCCGGTGCCAACCAACCTGAACCTGATTCACCTGCAGCCGCTGCGGGGGACTGCGCTGGTGGTGTTCTCGCCGAGCCTGGTGTTTATCGCCGTGGATAACCTGTTTGGCGGCGACGGTCGTTTTCCGACCAAAGTGGAAGGCCGTGAGTTCACCCACACCGAGCAGCGCGTGATTCGCCGCATGCTCAAGCTGGCGCTGGAAGGCTACAGCGACGCATGGAAAGCCATTTATCCGCTGGAAGTGGAATACGTGCGTTCTGAAATGCAGGTGAAGTTCACCAACATCACCACCTCACCGAACGATATCGTGGTCAACACACCGTTCCAGGTGGAGATTGGCAACCTGGTGGGTGAGTTCAATATCTGTATTCCGTTTTCGATGATTGAGCCGCTGCGCGAGCTGCTGGTCAATCCACCGCTGGAGAACTCGCGTCAGGAAGATAACCACTGGCGCGACAATCTGGTGAAACAGGTGCAGCACTCGGAGCTGGAGCTGATTGCCCACTTCGCTGAAACGTCGCTGCGTCTGTCACGTATTTTGCAACTGAAACCTGGTGACGTCCTGCCCATTGAGAAGCCGGACCGCATCATTGCCCACGTCGACGGCGTACCGGTACTGACGAGCCAGTATGGCACGCTCAACGGCCAGTATGCGCTGCGTGTAGAACATCTGATTAACCCGATTTTGAATTCGCTGAATGAGGAACAGCCCAATGAGTGACAGCAAAAAACCGTCCGATGATATCTCTGCGGACGATCTGTGGGCTGAAGCGATGAACGAGCAGGCGGCGACCAGCAGTGCAGCGGAGCCAGGCGATAACGTATTCAAGTCGCTTGAGGCCAGCGCCGCCAGCGGCTCGCTGCAGGACATCGATCTGATCATGGATATCCCGGTCAAACTGACCGTGGAACTGGGCCGTACCAAGATGACCATCAAAGAGCTGCTGCGCCTGACGCAGGGTTCGGTGGTGGCGCTTGACGGCCTGGCCGGCGAGCCGCTGGACATCCTGATCAACGGCTATCTGATCGCGCAGGGTGAAGTGGTGGTGGTGAACGACAAATATGGCGTGCGCATCACCGACATTATTACCCCGTCCGAACGTATGCGTCGTCTGAGCCGCTAATCATGTTAAAAAACGCGCAAACCGTTCAGCCCGCTCACGCCCAGCCGGTGGTGTCTACCAGTTCGGTCGTTGGGCAAGTCAGCAGCGTGCTGGCGGTGATCGTGCTGCTGATTCTGGCCTGCGGCTGGCTGGCAAAACGCCTCGGCTTTGCGCCGAAAGCGGTGAGCGGCCAGGCGCTGAAAGTCAGCGCCAGCGTGCAGGTTGGCCGTCAGGAGCGGGTGGTAATTGTTGATACCGCCGATGCGCGTTTAGTGCTGGGCGTCACCGCTCAGCAGATCACCCATCTGCACTCGCTGCCGCCGCTGCCACCGGAAGCGTCTCTACCTGTCAGCGCGGCGCCGCAGGATTTTCGTCAGCTGTTTCAGAACCTGGTTAAACGTCCCGGAAAACCCCAATGATGCGTCGATTGCTCCCTCTTCTGCCGCTGCTGATGCTGCTGGCACCGGCTGCCCATGCGCAGCTGCCGGGTTTGATCAGCCAGCCGCTGGCCAATGGCGGCCAGAGCTGGTCGCTGCCGGTGCAAACGCTGGTCTTCATTACCTCGCTGACCTTTATTCCGGCGGTGTTGCTGATGATGACCAGTTTCACCCGCATCATTATTGTGTTTGGTCTGCTGCGTAACGCCCTGGGTACGCCGTCCGCGCCGCCGAATCAGGTGATGCTGGGTCTCGCGCTGTTCCTGACCTTCTTTATCATGGCGCCGACCTTCGACAAGATTTACACCGATGCCTATCTGCCGTTCAGCCAGGACAAAATCAGTATGGACGTGGCGATCGACAAAGGTGCCCAGCCGCTGCGTGAGTTCATGCTGCGCCAGACGCGCGAAGCCGACCTGGCCCTGTTCGCCCGTCTCGCCAACAGCGCGCCGATTCAGGGTCCGGAAGCGGTGCCGATGCGCATTCTGCTGCCCGCCTACGTCACCAGCGAGCTGAAAACCGCTTTCCAGATTGGTTTTACCGTCTTTATTCCGTTTCTGATCATCGACCTGGTGGTCGCCAGCGTACTGATGGCGCTGGGGATGATGATGGTGCCGCCGGCCACGATTTCGCTGCCGTTTAAGCTGATGCTGTTCGTGCTGGTGGATGGCTGGCAGCTGCTGGTGGGATCGCTGGCGCAAAGTTTTTACTCCTGAGTGGCTTTCCGCCCTCACCTTTCTCTCGACAGGAGCGCAACATGACACCGGAATCGGTAATGGTAATGGGCCAGGAAGCGATGCGTATCGCCCTGATGATGGCCGCTCCGCTGCTGCTGGTGGCGATGGTGAGCGGTTTGCTGATCAGTATTCTGCAGGCGGCAACGCAGATTAACGAACAGACACTGTCGTTTATACCGAAAATTCTTGCCGTGGCGGCCACTGCTGTGGTGGCCGGACCGTGGATGCTCAACCTGATGCTGGACTACATCCGTACCCTGTTCAGCAACCTGCCTTACATCATCGGCTAATGGTCACCCTCGACAGCAGCCAGCTGGTGCACTGGGTGGCGCAATTCTTCTGGCCGATGGTGCGTTTGCTGGCGCTGTTTGCCAGCGCTCCGCTGCTGAATGAACGTTCGATTCCAAAACGGGTCAAAATTGGACTGGCGGTAGTCACCACCTGGATTCTGATGCCGCTGCTGCCGCCGGTCGAAGTGACGCTGTTTACTCCGGCCGGTTTCTGGATGCTGGTGCAGCAGCTGCTGATTGGCGTCGGGATTGGTCTGACCATGCAGCTGGCTTTTTCTGCCGTGCGGCTGGCCGGTGAGATGATTGGTCTGCAGATGGGTCTCTCTTTTGCCACCCTGCTCGACCCGAACAGCCGGATCAACATGCCGCTGCTGGCCCGTTTTCTCGACATGCTGGCGATGCTGCTGTTCCTGACCTTCAACGGTCACCTGTGGTTGATCTCGTTACTGGTGGACAGTTTTCACACATTGCCGATTAACGATCAGCCACTCAACGCCAACGCCTTCATGGCGCTGACCAAAGCCGCCAGCTTAATTTTCCTTAATGGCATGATGTTAGCGCTACCCTTAATAATTCTGCTCCTCACGCTAAACCTGGCACTAGGTTTGTTAAACCGCGTTTCACCTCAGCTGTCGGTTTTCGCCATCGGCTTCCCAATCACCTTAACGGTAGGGATCCTGAGTCTGGGTATGATGATGCCGTTGCTTGCACCTTTCTGTGAACATCTGTTCGGTGAAGTCTTTGATTTACTCGCGCAGTTTGTATCAGAACTTTCCCCTGCCCGTTGATTAACGATACTGTTAACCTTCTTATACGATAGTTAAGTAATCAAAAACATTCTGTGCATTTTTCGAACCATATTTTTCAGAAATCAACTGAGGATATTCTGATAAATGCGCATTTATGGTGAAAATTATTCTTATTAAACGGCGCTTCGCGTATTTTAGTCAGACGATTCCTAAGCCGGTTAAGCCGGTGAATCGGTTGATAAAATGCTCAAAGGGCTGTTTTTAAACAAAAAAAATATTACAGCGATTTTTCTTGTCTAAATCCCTTTTTTCCGGCATTGTCAACACTCGCTGAAACGTCACACTTTCGCGATTCAAATGTTTTTAAGAATTGTCCTATCAGATTTGTCTGTGACTTGCGCGATAGTGACAGGGCTCTCAAAACAGAGCGAAAGAAACACATAAACCAAATTCCCGGCGATTCCCACTATCGCGGGGACAAGAGTGACGTGGAAGTAACACAATAAACTTCGCAGAACGGGTCAGGGACGAGTCAAGATGGCGCAGGAATGCATTACGCCAGTCTGCCGAGCAGAATAAAAAAGTGTCTTTGGAAATCTCTCTCGTACCGCAAACGCGTATTCATCGTTGATTTAAACGGATAACAAATTGGTGAGGGTCGCTATAATGCCAACGATTATTATGGATTCATGTAACTACACACGCCTGGGTTTGTCAGACTATATGTCGGCAAAAGGAGTCAAAAAGAAAAATATTACTTCCGTGTCTGACATCGAACAATTGCAACAACGGTGTGAGCAATTAAAACCGGGCGTAGTATTTATTAACGAAGAATGCTTTATTCACGAATCCGATTCCAGCGATCGCATTCGTTCTATTATCATGCAGCATCCGGATACGCTATTCTTTATTTTTATGGCGATCTCGAATATCCATTTTGAGGAATACCTCTACGTTCGTAAGAACCTGATTATTACGTCAAAATCGATAAAAACATCGACACTGGACTCCCTGCTGGGCACCTACCTGCAAAAGAAACTCAATGCCTCACCGCGCATTTCTGCCGGGCTGGATATTCATCCACTGACATTGAGCCAGACTGAATCGAATATGCTGAAAATGTGGATGTCAGGTCATGACACCATTCAGATTTCGGATAAGATGCAAATCAAAGCGAAAACTGTTTCGTCACATAAAGGCAATATTAAACGCAAAATTAAAACGCACAATAAACAGGTTATTTATCATGTGGTGCGCCTGACAGATAATGTTACCTCGGGCATTTATGTCAACGTGCGATAATTTCACCTTACGATAATACGCTTTGTGGTCAAGGCCAGTCCCCGCGACTGGCCTTGATTATTTTTGAGCGTTTTGCGAGCGCGATCCCACTTCCCCGCTAAGCCTTTATCCCCTGCTGCCGATGCTTGTTTTCAGAACCCCTTACCACTATGAGAGCAAGGAAATGAAAACAGCATCGATAGATGAGCAACATAAGCTCAGCATCTGGCAAAACCTACGCCTGATGCCTCTGTTCAGCATGATCTTTGGTGGCATTCTGCTGCTTTTTGCCCTATGCATTGGACTCGCCAGCTACTTTCTGATTCAGAGCAATAATTCCCTCAATGACGCCACCGATGAGATTCAGGTGCGCATGGGCATTTCTAACAGCTCAAACCATCTGCGAACCGCACGCCTTAATGTACTGCAGTCGGGCGCGGCGGCGCGCATCGGTGAAATGGATGGCTATCGTGCCGATCTGGCGCGCACCGAAACGCGCATTAAGCAGGCGCGCGAGGGCTTCAAAATTTATATGGATCGCAAAATGAAGACGCCGGCTGACCTGGCGCTCGACGGTCCGCTCACCACCAGCTTCAATGCCTATATTGATAAAGGCCTGAAGCCGATGATCGAGTCGGCGAAACAGGGCAGCTTTGAAGGGATTGTCGCGCAGGAGACCGATGTCACGCGCAAGCTGGATGATGCCTATAATGCCGTGCTGCTGAAGGCGATTAAGATCCGCACCGAGCGCGCCGAAGCGATTAACGCCGAAGCGGCGCATCAGTCGCGCGTCGGTTTTATCGCGATGGCTGCGGCTTTTGCCGCCGCGCTGCTGCTGGTGCTGCTCACCTTCGTGTTCCTGCGCCGCGTGGTGATCAATCCGCTGCGCCTGTCGGTGGGTCGCATTGAGCGCATCGCGCAGGGCGATCTCACCGCCCCCGAGCAGGCCTATGGTCGCAACGAAATTGGCAGCCTGCTGCACAACCTGCAGCTGATGCAGGCGTCGCTGGTGCGCACCGTTGGCACTGTCCGTGAAGGCGCGGTGGCGATTTATCAGGGCTCCAGTGAGATCTCCGCAGGTAACACCGATCTGTCATCACGCACCGAGCAGCAGGCTTCCGCGCTGGAGCAGACTGCCGCCAGCATGGAGCAGCTCACCGCCACGGTGAAGCAGAACGCCGAAAACGCCCATCACGCCAGCCAGCTGGCCGCCGATGCGTCTGGCAAAGCGCGCAGCGGTGGTGAACTGGTGAGCGGCGTGGTGAAAACCATGAATAACATCTCCGGCAGCTCGAAGAAAATTGCCGAGATTACCAATGTTATTAACAGTATCGCCTTCCAGACCAATATCCTGGCGCTGAACGCCGCGGTAGAAGCCGCGCGCGCCGGGGAACAGGGCCGTGGCTTCGCCGTGGTCGCCAGTGAAGTGCGCAATCTGGCGCAGCGCAGTGCGCAGGCAGCGAAAGAGATTGAGTCGCTGATTGCCGAGTCGGTGGATTTGATCAGCAATGGCTCGCATCAGGTCGGCGAAGCCGGCAGCACCATGGGCGAGATTGTCGAAGCGGTGCGCCGCGTTACCGACATTATGGCCGAGATTGCGGCAGCGTCTGATGAGCAGAGCCGTGGCATTCAGCAGGTCAGCCTGGCGGTGACCGAGATGGATAACGTGACGCAGCAGAACGCCTCGCTGGTGGAGGAAGCCTCTTCAGCCGCGGCTTCGCTGGAAGATCAGGCCGGTAAACTGACGCAGGCGGTGGCGGTGTTCCGCCTGAATGATACGCCGGCTTCGCTGGTGGCTGCTGCGCCGCAGTCGGCGCTGAAAGCGCCAGCGCTCGCTCCACGTCCGACGCTGGCTGCAGCGGGCAATGATAACTGGGAGACGTTTTAAGAGGAGTGAGGTGGGGTGCGGTATTTTTCCCTCACCCCATCCCTCTCCCGCTTGCGGGAGAGGGGGCCGTCCGTGCGGCGATTAAATATCGTCTTCACTTAACGCCCTGCAAACAATCTATTTTAATCATCCGCACTGAACGGTTCACTCTCCCACGAGCAGGAGCGCTGAACGGTTCCCTCTCCCGCGTGCGGGAGAGGGTTAGGGTGAGGGCAACCTGAGAGCAATCTAATCGCAAAACCAGACTACCCTTCCCCCGCATACGGCTCGACAAACACGCCTTCGGCGTGATCGCTCTCATTAAAGAACCAGATCCCCAGCGGGTAATCCTCCAGCGCCACCAGATACATGGTGCCCTCATTAAAGCCTTCCACAGCCAGCACAGTACCGACGCGACGTGGGCCGCCGTCGGTTTTTACCGTTACCCGGTCATTGACCTTCATTGATTTCTCTCCAGAAACAGTCCTGCGCATAGTGTAACGGAAGATAGTCAGCGCTGCCTGATCGCGATCAGCGTCGGGCGATTACCCACACCGCATGCACGATGCCGGGGATGTAACCACACAGCGTCAGCAGAATGTTGAGCCAGAAGGCGCCGCCGAAGCCGACCTGTAAAAATACGCCCAGCGGTGGCAACAGAATGGCAATAATAATCCGAATTAAATCCATACTAACTCCCTGATAACCATAATAATCAACCAGCTGTAAGCATAGCTGCTTTACGCCAGAATGGGGAATGCAGCGGGTAAAGAAGTGTCAAAGCCGGGCTTTTCACTTTCTTAACGTTTCCCGGAAAGACTTTTGACGCGGCACCCTCGTACACTTGTCAGCACTGCACCAACCCCAAAGGGGCAGTCAACCTAAAAGTAACAAGGATTTTTGCCCGCGCAGCGCGGGCTTTTTTTTGCCCGTTTCCCGTCCACGTCCCTCGCCCGCTGTCACCGTCTATACTTGTCAGGAATTCGTTTGCCTCCGGGAGGCTGTCATGGCTACAGCAAAAGAGTACAGCGATAACGTGCAGCGCGAAGTGAACATCGACGTGGACGCGCTGCTGGAAGCGATTCAGAAAAAAACGTCAGGTGAAGTGCAGGAGTTTATGCAGGCTGAAGATGCGCATCGTGTGAAGGTGAATGGCGAAGCGTTTGACTCTTACACCGAACTGGCCGAGGCGTTTGAACTTGATATTCGTGATTTCACCATCACCGAAGTGAACCGCTGAAATCGATTTCAAAAAAAGACCCGGCACGCTGGCCGGGTTGAAAAAACAATAAATTCGTTACACCAGGAAAATCTTAACACCGCTTCAGAGTACGCCTTAGCTGAAGTAAGACAAGTCTCAATTCTGCACGCAATTCGAACAAATCTGCATAATCATGCACTGCTGTTACCGAAAACATCGCGCTACGGCTGACATTCTGCATGCACAAAACGTGCAGCCGCTTCGGTATCCGGGCGGTGTTTTAAGAATTATCCTGGATAGTGGCCGCGCCGGCGGCAAGGAAAAGTGTGATCGTGATTACGCTATTATACTGATTACACGTCGCTTTACGGATGCCTTTGGGCGTAAGGAGTGTATTGATGATCCCGTTAGATTCCTCCCTGCTGATCGTGACCGATCTCGATGGTTCGCTGCTCGATCATCATGACTATAACTGGCAGGCCGCCAGCGAGTGGCTGGCGCGTCTTAAGCAGCAACAGATTCCGCTGGTGATTTGTTCGAGTAAAACCGCAGCCGAAATTATTCCGCTGCAGAAGCGGCTGGGCATCGCCGGTGCGCCCTTTATCGCGGAAAACGGTGCCCGCGTCGCCTTTGCCGGGGAAGCGCAGATCGCCGAAGAGCCCGGTGCCGATTATCTTGCGCTCTGTGCCACGCTCAGCACCCTGCAGGCGGATTTTCGCTTCACCGGCTTTCATGACTTTAGCGACGCAGAAGTGGCCCGTTTCACCGGCCTGACGTTGACGGAGGCCAGCCAGAGCCGACTGCGCGATGCGTCTGAAGTCATCGTATGGCGCGATGATGAAACGCGGCTCGACGCCTTCCGCGCGGCGCTGGCCGGGCATCAGCTGGCCCTGACGCAGGGCGGACGTTTCTGGCACGTGATGCCGGCGGGCAGCGGTAAAGGCGTGGCGCTGGAACAGTTATTGCAGCAGTTGCAGCAGCAGGAAGGCATGAAGCGCACCACGATTGGTCTGGGTGATGGCCCTAATGATGCGCCGATGCTGGAGCGCGTCGATTATGCCGTGGTGATTAAAGGTTTCAGTAAAACCCCGGTGGTGCTGCAACGCAGCGATCATCATAACGTTTACCACACCGCACACGTTGGCCCTGAGGGCTGGCGCGAAGGTCTGGATTACTTTCTTGCCCAACCTGAATAACGGCAGCTGACCAGAAGGATGAGACGATGAGTGATTTTTACCAGAACGGCGTAATTACCAACTTTCATAATCTCACCCACCGCAGCGTGGAGTCGCTGGAAAAAGAGATGGTGCGCTTTGCGCGCAAGCGCAAAATGGGGCTGATTCTGCCCTCGCTGTTTTCCGAGCTGGAAGGCCCGGCGCTGGATAATATCGTCAACGAACTGGCGAAAGTGCCCTATCTGGAGGAGATTGTGATTGGCCTCGATCGTGCCGATCGCGATCAGTTTCTTTTCGCGCGCGAGTTTTTTTCTCGCCTGCCGCAGCGCCACCGCATTTTGTGGAACGATGGCCCGCGGCTGAAAGCGCTGGACGCCGAGCTGGATAAAGAGGGCCTGTCGCCCAGCCAGCCCGGCAAGGGGCGCAACGTGTGGTTCTGCACCGGCTACACACTGGCCTCCGACCGCTCGCAGTGCGTGGCGCTGCATGACTGCGACATCGTGACCTATGAGCGCGGCATGCTGGCACGTCTGCTCTACCCGCTGGCCAACCCGGCGTTTCAGTATGAATTCTGCAAAGGTTTCTATGCGCGCGTTGCGGACGGTAAGCTTAATGGCCGCGTCGGGCGTCTGCTGGTGGGCCCGCTGCTGCGCTCGCTGCAGAAAGTCTACGGCCATTCGGAGTATCTCGACTATCTCACCAGTTTCCGCTATCCGCTGTCCGGCGAGTTTGCCATGCGCACCCACGTGCTGAACGGCATCAAAATCCCTGGCGACTGGGGGCTGGAGATTGGCGTGCTGTCAGAGATTTATCGCAATTACACCACGCGGCAGACCTGCCAGGTTGAAATCGCGGACAACTATGACCATAAGCATCAGCCGCTGGCGGAAGAGGATGGCACCGGTGGCCTGAAACGCATGAGTAACGATATCGTGCAGTCGCTACTGCGTAAGCTGGCGACAATGGGCGTGCCGCTCACCAGCGACTCGTTCCGCGTGCTTAAGGCCACCTATTATCGCAACGCGCTGGACATGATGGAGATCTACAACCACGAAGCCACCATGAACGGACTGAAGTTTGATCAGCACATTGAAGAAGCGGCGGTCGAGATGTTCACTCAGGCGATTCTCGACGCCGGCCAGTCTTTCATCGAGCGGCCAAACGAGAAACCGTTTATCCCCAGCTGGAGCCGCGTGCAGTCGGCGTTCCCCGATATCCTGCAGCGCATCTACCAGGCGGTAGAAGAGGATAACGAGGGCAAAGTCTAACCAGCCGCGCACACCCGATTGCGACCGCCGCTTTTCGCCAGATACAGGCGGTGGTCCGCTACCGCCTGCAGACTTTCTGCATGGTAACTGCCCTGCTCAGTACTGCAGCTGACACCTGCCGACAACGTAACGCTAAAGGTGGTGCTGGCGTTGACCAGAATGGTTTTGGCCGCCAGCCGGCTGCGGATACGCTCTGCCACGCCCTGCGCCTCAGCCAGCGTGGTGTGCGGCAGCACGATACAAAACTCCTCGCCGCCGATGCGTCCGGCCACGTCGTAAGGGCGCAGCGTATGTTTGATGACGCCGGCCACGCGCATCAGCGCCTGATCACCCGCGTGATGGCCCCAGCTATCATTGACCTTTTTAAAATGATCGATATCGAGCTGGATCACCGCCAGCGGCTGTTGCTGCTGTTCGCAGCGCCGCGCCAGCGCGATAAACTGGTCGAAAAAGGCGCTGCGATTAAGCAGGCGCGTCAGGCCGTCATAATTAGCGCGCCAGGCCAGTCGCGCCGAGAGATCTTCCAGTCGCCTCACCAGGCGGAAAATCACCTGATGCGCCAGCGCCAGTAACAGCACGAACAGCAGCCACATGCCCAACAGAAACAGCGCTACCCGCCCCAGCTCCTGCGCCAGCCCCTGGCGCAAGCTCTGCACGTTGATTAGCCAGGCATCGACATTTTTTAACTTAACCCAGCTGGCCAGCTGACTGCCCAGCCACAGTGTTCCGGCCGGCTGCAGGTGAATCGCCTGCATCAGCTGGCCGCGCTGCGCGGGGGTCAATGCCACATCGTGCGGTGCCGGCAGCCGGGTGATCTCGTTGAGTGCGCGATCTTCGAGCACCAGCTTGCCCTGCAGCACGCTGTGACGCGACTGGTGCAGCAATGCATTTATTCGCTGCTGGGTGAAGTCCATCGACAACACGCCGTACCAGTGCTGATGGGCGATCACCGGTGCGCTCACCGTCAGCATCAACCCTTCGTTGAACTCCCCCTGATAGGCTTCGGTCCAGTGCCATCGCGTCTGCGGCGCCCGGCCCGGCTGCTGGTCGCGAAAATAGGGTCGCTGCGTCATGGTGGCGTAACTTTGTGCCAGCTCCTGCGCGTCGCGCGGCGGACGTGAGCTGATGTAATAGCCCGCGCGCGAGGTGTACCAGAAGCGTGAATGAAAGTCCTGCGCCTCATCGCTGAACTGCATGATAAAGCTGAACTCCAGCGCAGCGCGCAGCTCGGGCAGCAGATAAGTATCATCGCGCTGCAGCAGCGCATCACGCTGCAGCCATTCGTCGCTGACGCCGTTAATCGGCATACTGCGCAGGTTAGCGATCTGCAACTGCCACACCGGCTGATGGCGCAACTGCTGAAAACGCTGCAGGGCGTGCTGACCATAATCGGCATTCAGCGGGTGCGTCAGCGCGTAGCTGAGCATCCGCTGATAGTAATTAAGCTCGTCCAGACTCTCCTGAAAGCGGCTATCGAGGCTGCGCTGGATCTCGGACAGCTGGGCGCGCTGCCGCTGCTGATAGTTATTTTTTAATTCCAGCGCTTCATGGACGGTGAGAAAAAGTGAAAAGAGAAAGACCGCCAGAAAACAGAGATGCACGCGCAGCGCAGGCGTCATGCGGCGTGATGACAGTGGCGAGATTGGCATCAGTAGCCAGGCTCCGGATAACAACGAATTGAAGAAGTGTAGTCAGGCGGGAAAACGGCGTACAGGCAGAGATCAGGAAAAACGTGAAAAGTGACAATGACATCGGGACGGCGCGCTGACCGTCCCGAGGGGCTCAGCTGGCCAGCTGGCGCGCGGCCGACAGATGCGTCAGCTCATCACTGCGGAACGCTTCGCGGCGTACACTGTAGCCATCATACCAACGACACTCTACCATTCCGCTGGCATAGCCGGTCACCACCATGGTGGGTCCGCCCTGTTTGTACTGAACTTCGTCACTGATTGCAAAGGTCATACCGCGCCCTCCCTTCTCACCGTTGATTGAACGGATTAAGGTATAGCAGCTGTGCGCGTTTTTTGCCTATAGGATATTGCTATTACTGTGACAAATTCGGAATAAGCAGTGAAAAATGCCGTAAATAAACAAAGCCGATAAAAGTTATTATCGGCTTTGAACGATTTTCCCGGGTGGAAAATCAGATTTTGCAACCTTCGCAGTCGGCTTCGTCGCTGATATCTGCCGGCACTTCACTGGCTTTTTCTGCCGCTTTGGCTTCCGCCTGCTCCAGCTGTGCATCGATATCAAATTCAAACATATCGTCGTTCATCATCGTTCTCCTGACCCGTGATTAGAAATTTCCTGCGCTTTATACCGATTTACCGCGCAGCTTCGCAACCAGATTTACCACTAACAGCACAATCGACCCAACAATAAAGCCCAGCACCAGATTCGCGCCGTTGCTCAGCAGCATGGAAACCACACCCGGGAAGCCGCTGCTGTACTCTTCAATAGCATGATGCAGCGGCGCGATACCGTGCACGATAATGCCGCCGCCCACCAGGAACATCGCGACGGTGCCAACCACCGACAGGATTTTCATCAGCCACGGTGCCAGCGCCAGCAGCGCGCCGCCGGTGGCCTGCGCCAGCGTGGAAGACTTCTCACGCAGCCAGTAGCCGAGATCGTCAATCTTAACGATCATCGCCACAATACCGTACACGCCGATGGTCACCAGAATGGCAATACCGGCGAGGATTAACACCTGATTGAGCAGCGGCGCATCCGAAACAATGCCCAGGGTAATCGCCACAATTTCGGCCGACAGAATGAAGTCGGTGCGCACTGCGCCTTTCACCTTATCTTTTTCGAACTGGCGCGGGTCCTGCTGCGCCAGATTATCCAGCCGCTTTTGCCGCGCTTCCGGGCTCTTCTCCGCTTTGTCGTGGTGCAGGCTGTGCAGCACTTTTTCCACCCCTTCAAAGCACAGATAGGCGCCGCCAATCATCAGCAGCGGCGTAATCAGCCAGGGCGCAAATGCGGAAATCAGCAGCGCCAGCGGCACCAGGATCAGTTTGTTGATAAACGAGCCTTTCGCCACGCCCCACACCACCGGGAGCTCACGATTGGCCTTCACGCCCGTCACCTGCTGTGCATTGAGCGACAGGTCATCGCCCAGCACGCCGGCGGTCTTTTTTGCCGCCACTTTGCCCATGACGGAAATGTCGTCGAGCAGCGTGGCAATATCATCCAGAAGAGTCAGTAAGCTGGTTCCTGCCAAAATGTCATTCCTTATTCCGGTTCGTGATCCTGACAACAGGGGCACCGCTCAATCGCCGTCACCGTCATATCGGCGATGCCCGCACAGTCCCATTCGACGCGTAACGTTTTCCCGTGCAGATCGTCGGCGTGCAGATACTTGCTCACCGGACTTTCTGTCATGCCGCTTATCTCCTCGGTGGCCACCAGCGTATCGTCCAGATAAATGCGCGCCGTGGCATGGGCATTGACCATGCGCTCGTCGCGCAGTTGATACAGGCGTCTGACCGTCAGTTTGATGCTGCTCATGCTGGTGTTCCGCGTCCCAGAGAAAACGCTGATCTAAACTGTTATGGCAGGTAAAAGCAATCACCCTGCCTTAATCCGCCCGATAGTGATGCAATCCCTGATGATCGATCTCGCTGCTGTGCATGGCAGCCAGCAACCACTCTTCCAGCCGCTCCACCAGCGCTTCATCTTCCAGCCGCAGTTTGCCGCGCAGCGCGCATTCCCAGACGATCAGCACCTTCCAGCCGCTTTCCTGCAGCTGCTGCACATAGCGCCGGTCACGCTCCACGTTACTGTTGATTTTGCCGCTCCAGAATTCGGTACGCGTGGCCGGCATTTTGAACAGATAACAGTGGTGACGATGCCAGAAACAGCCGTGCACAAAGATAATGGCTTTGTGCTGCGGCAGCACAAAATCCGGCCGGCCCGGCAGCGCTTTATCCTGTACACGAAAGCTAAAGCCGCGATCTTTCAGCAGCAGCGCAATACGCTGCTCAATCGCCGTATCCTGATTGCGAATGGCGCGCATATTTTTGCTGCGAATATCATGCGAGTGGACGTCTGCCATGGCGTCTCCTTTTTTCCGGGCTTCTTCAACTTTAGCGCGTTGAGGCGAAAGCGAAAGTTTGTGCAGAGCAGATTGCGAGACGCTGCGCAGCCATCGTTAATTTCCACGCCGCGCCAGGAGTGGTAGCATAGCCGCTTCACTGTTAAGGAAAAACGCATGCTTGCACTCGATCCCGCCGCGACGGCTTCGCCCTCCCCGCACTCCGCTGATGATGACGCCACCGCGTTACTGCTGCAGGTACTGGATATCTACGCGGCCCGCGATCTGGTGGTCATCCTGAGCGAGGCCGGCGGCCGCGACTGGAGTATCACGCAGCTTAACCGTATTCGCGCGGGAAAAAGTGCCGCGCCCGCGCTGTCAGCGGCGGAGGTCGCCCGTCTGCAGGCGCTGCTGCCGTCGCGACCGGCGCATTATGACAATCCCCGCTTTCAGTTTATCGATCTGTTTGCCGGCATCGGGGGTATTCGCCGCGGCTTTGAGCAGATTGGTGGCCAGTGCGTATTCACCAGCGAGTGGAATAAAGAAGCGGTGCGCACCTATAAAGCCAATCACTACAGCGATCCCGCCCGGCATCAGTTCAACAGTGATATCCGGCTGATTACCCAGCCGGCCGGTTTGCCGGATGAGCAGGCGATTTATCAGCATATCGATAAGACGATTCCCGACCATCAGGTGCTGCTGGCCGGCTTTCCCTGTCAGCCCTTTTCGCTGGCCGGCGTCAGCAAGAAGAATGCGCTGGGTCGCGCCCACGGTTTTGAATGTGAAGCCCAGGGCACGCTGTTTTTTGATGTGGCGCGCATCCTCGCCGCCAAAAAACCGCCGTTTTTCGTGCTGGAGAATGTGAAGAACCTCAAGAGCCATGATAAAGGCCGCACCTTTGCCATTATTATGGCCACGCTGGATGAGCTGGGTTACGACGTCGCTGACGCGGCTGACGACTCATCGCCGGATGCCAAAGTGGTCGATGCGCGTCACTTCCTGCCACAGCACCGCGAGCGCATCGTGCTGGTGGGGATCCGGCGCGATACCGGCCTGAGCGAGGGTTTTTCGCTGCGCGCGCTGGCGGCGCTCTATCCGCCTGAAGTTCCGCCGCTGCACAGCCTGCTGGAGCCGCAGCCGGCGGCAAAATATACCCTGTCGCCCACGCTGTGGCACTATCTGTACCAGTATGCGAAGAAGCATAAAGCCAAAGGCAACGGTTTTGGCTTTGGCCTCAACGATCCGCGCAATCCGCACTGCTGCGTGCGCACGCTGTCAGCACGCTACTATAAAGACGGGTCGGAAATCCTGATCGATCGCGGCTGGGATCACGCGCTGGGCGAGCAGGATTTTCAGCAGGCCGCGAACATAGCGCGCCGCCCGCGCCGCCTGACGCCGCGTGAATGTGCCCGCCTGATGGGCTTTGAAGCGCCGGGCGAAGCGCGCTTCCGCATTCCGGTCTCCGACACACAAGCCTACAAACAGTTTGGTAACTCGGTGGTGGTACCGGTGTTCGCCGCCGTAGCGAAACTGCTGCTGCCGCTGATTGAGCAGCACGCGCGTCAGCGCCGCTGAAAACGCAGCCGCGCTTCACGCCCCGGTTTTCCGCCCCGCAATTTGCTTTAGTAACGCGCGATGTGCTGTTTTGCCGCACATCGCGCGCACTGTCACCGGACTGTCACGCATCAAACCAATACTGCGTTTTATTTTTTGCGGAGCTGTTTGATGTCTCTCCTGTCTGTAATCTCCCTGCCGCTGCGGCTGCGACCTCGTTTTACCCTGCGTCTGCCCGTCTGGCTCTCCAGCCTGCGCAGCCAGTTCATGCTGTTTATTTTGCTGTTTTGTCTGCTGCAGTTTGCCGGGGTGCTGTTGCTCAACCAGCACGTGAATCAGACGCAACACTCATTGCAGCAGGCCAGCCAGCTGCGCGAACGGCTGGCCCTGCTGGATAAAGCACGCATTGAGTTACTCACCGCCAGCGACAACAGCCATCGTGCCGGTATTTATCTGATGCAGGACCAGCAGAGCGGTTCGGTCGACAGCTGGAAAAGCCTGGCGGCGGCAGCTACTACCTCATTGCAGCAGGCGCAGCAGCTGTTTGCTGCCTATCAGGCGAAAAGCGATAGCCCGCTGGCACAGGGCTTCGTGCTACTGGCCGGCGGGCTGCAGGAGCAGCTGAAAGGGCTGGCAGCCAATGATATCAACGCATTTTTTATGGTGCCGATGCAGGCTTTCCAGCAGCAGTTCAACGATGCCTGGTTTAGCGAAATCGAACAGGCCAATCAGCAGCTCGGCAGCGTCAACCAGCATTCGCTCAGCACGCTCAAGCAGAGCCGCAATCTGGCGCTGGCGATCGCCGCGTTATTGATGGCGCTGCTGCTGCTGGCCGCCGCGCTGCTGATGCGCGGCGTGTTGCTGCCGCTGCGTCACGCCAACGCCCAGCTGGCACAAATCGCGACGGGCGATCTGGTCGCCAGCCCGGCGCCGACGCGTCGTCAGTCGCTGGAAACGCGCCAGCTGCTCCTGTCCATCGATACCATGCGTCAGGGTTTGCAGCAGATCGTCAGCGACATTACGGCGGTAGCAACCCGTGTGGCGGCCGGCGCTGACGAGATGCAGCAGCATAATCAGCAGGTGATGCAGCAGCATCAGGCGCAAAATGCCAGCTTCCATCATCTGTCGCAGCGGCTGCATCGCGTGTCAGAAGAGGTGGAAAAAGGTGCACACTTCTCGCAACAGGCGACTCACGACGCGCAGTCCGCGGATGCGCTGATGCGTCACTGCGCCCATGAAGTCGACAATATGGATCACCAGATGCAGCAGATCGTCGCGGCAGCTGGCGATATCGCTGGCATCGTCGGCATGCTGGACAGCCTGTCGATGCAGACGCGTCTGCTGTCGCTTAATGCGGCGATAGAATCTGCGCATGCTGGCGCTTACGGGCGCAGTTTTTCGGTCGTCGCCAAAGAGATGGGATTGCTGTCGCAGCAGAGCGGCGCATCCACGCGGCAGATCGACGGTTTAATCCAGCACACGCAGCAGCACGTGCAGGATGGCTTTGCGAAGGTGCAGGCGCTGGAAGTGCTGTTTGCGCGGATTGGCCAGGCGGTATCGGGCGTGGTCAGCCAGCTGAATGAGCTGCAGGATAACAGTACGGCGCAGAGCCATCGCGTGAGCAAAATTGCCCAGGAAGTGGTGGAAATGAGTCTTCAGCTCCAGCAAAACGAAGCCCTGACTGATCAGCAGGTGCAGGCAGCGGCGCAGCTGAGTGAACTGTCAGCACGACTGACGCAGCGCGCGCAGCAGTTCCGCGTTAGCTAAGGTGCAGAAAGAAAAAACCCGTCAGCGACGGGTTTTGGTGTTATTTCTTTTTCTTACTTTTCTTCAGCAGTGCACGCACCTGCTTCAGCTCGGCGGCGCTCAGTTGATCGCCCGCCTCTTCGGTATGCAGGCTGTCGACGGCCGGTGGCTCAACGGCATCTAAACTGGCCTGCAGGCGGTTAACGATCTCCTGACTCATGGAGATTTGGTTATCAGCGGCTAACTGTTTAATGTGCTCTTTCAGCGCCGGGTCAATTTTAATGGTTAAGTTAACGGTCTCGGTCATCTTCACACTCCCTCTTGATTTACAACAACGTAGCGGAAGCAGATGAAAGTTAACAGACTGTCATAAAAATTTAATATTGTGCCGGAATGGGACTGAAATCGCGTAACACGGACTCATCAATATCGGTCAGATTGCCCTGCAGTTCGGCGCACAGCTTCGCCATATAGCGGACGAGAAAATCAGCGTTATGTTCCGCCAGCAGACGGCCGGTTTCCGTCTGCATGGTCTGCGGCAGGCTCAGCAGTTTCTTCTGGAAATGATCCAGCGTCCACTTTACGTCATCCAGTTCACGATCTTTACCCAGCGGATCATCGCTGTCGAACAACGGCCGTCCCAGCGCACCTGCGGTATAGAAAACGCGCGCAAGGCCAATCGCGCCTAATGATTCGAGACGATCGGCATCCTGAACGATCTTCGCTTCTAACGTTTTTGGCGTAATGCGGGCGCTGAAACTGTGGGCCTGCACCGCATGCGCCACGCTGTCCAGCAGCGCTGAGGGGAAGTCCGGAAAATCCTGTTGCAGAATGCGGCGCGTCTCTTCCGCCGCGTAAGTCGAAGCCAGATGGCGTTCCGGATGGTTTTTCGGCAGGTTCACCACATCGTGGAAATAGCAGGCAGTCAGCACCACCAGCGGATCGGCATTGGTGTTTTGCATGATGCGGGCCGCGCTCATCCAGACGCGGCGCAGGTGCGCGATATCATGGGCTTTATCATCGTGCAGCCAGTTCAGCTGCAGCCAGCTTTCGTAACGGTGTTGCCAATGGGTCAGTGACATCGTGCTTCTCCTGTTATTGCTATTATTTCGCACCGGGTACGGCTTGCGTCTCATCATAGCGGCCCGGTGATGACACTTTCTTTACACCCTTCCCGGATGTCCAGCGCAAAAAAATGCGATCCCGATCATGTTATAGCGCTGTTAAAGCCGCTTGCCCAGCCGCGATACCGTTTTCAGTATTTCCTTAACCTGTTTTAGTTAAGCCACTCTGTTTAATTTCGGTGATGCATTTCCCGCTGGGTGAATTTTCAGCATCGCCAAAGGTCCAGTTTAGCCTGTCGCAACCCCAGCATTAAAACGCCCCTTTGCATAGCGACATAATCTGAAAAGATTCCCATTGCGACCGTTATAACGTACTGTATAGGGGAAATTTACGGCTCTCACCTGTACCCGGAGCCTTCGTCAGCACACTGTTTGCTTATGAGCCATTTTTAATACCGGAAGCGGCAGTTATTGCCCGATAATAAGGCGACAAATTATTAAGCAAATTGATTCAAACCCATTATGCTAATGCTCTCATCCGAGGATACGGATGTTTCGTCGAAGTTCTCCGGGTACGTGATACAACATGAGGTACATAATGAAAGAACGGCCGATTCTTTTTTCCGAACAGCGGGTGCGCGCCCTGCTGGTTGGCCAGCAAACTCAGACCCGGCGCATTATGAAAACTCAGGCGTTTGGCCCGGGACAGGATCATCATGAAGGCGTGCACGCGTTTGATGTCAGCGCTAATCATCTGCATGGCTACAAGCTGATGTCGATGGCGGACATTGGCGCCCAGTGCCCGTTTGGCCAGGTCGGCGATCGCCTGTGGGTGCGTGAAACCTGGCGGGGTCCGATTGTGCCTGAGGCGCAGCTGGCGGAATACGAGCGCGATCCGCTGCCGTTCCGCAATCCGGCATTTTGCCAGTATCGCGCCGACAGCCATGAACTTGGACAACAGGAAGAAAATCAGCAGGTCGCCGAGCAGTTTGGCTGGCAGACCGCCATCCATATGCCGCGCTGGGCCAGCCGCATCGATCTGGAAATCACGGCGGTACGCGCGGAGAAAATTCAGGACATCAGCGAAGACGACATCATGGCGGAAGGCGTGCAGACCGATTCGCACTTCCTCAATAATTTCTTCACTATGAACATGAATTCCGAATCGCCGAAAGAAGCTTACCGCAAGGCGTGGCAGAAGCAGTACGGCGCCACCAGCTGGGAGGTGAATCCCTGGGTCTGGGTCATCGCATTCCAGCGTGTGGAGCGTGAAGGCTAACCGTTTGCCCTCTTCCGCACAGAAGAGGGCGTCATCTTTTGCGCGATTCAGTGAATCATCAGCCCTTGCCCCCTCGCCGGCGGCACAGCGCGCCCCTTTCCCACCTTGCCAGTTTGCAATCCCTGTCACAGACAAATCCGCCGCTAACAGGTTGAATAAGCGGCTTTGATTCCACGCTGGCAATTTATCGTCTGCCGCGTCAGGATATGATTTCCGCCCTGCAGAGTGAGTGACGCAATGATCAAATGGCCGTGGCGTGCACAAAAAGATGCTGCCGTGACTGCCCTGCCCTGGCAACAGGCGCTGGGGCAGCCGATCTTTTCTCTGCTGAACAGCGACGAACAGCAGGCGCTGGTAGCGCTGGCGCAACGCTTCCTGCTGCAGAAAAAAATCACTCCGCTGCAGGGTCTGGAACTCAGCGAACTGCGTCTGGCTCGCCTGTCGTTGCTGTTTTGCCTGCCGGTATTAAAGCTGGGTCTGGAATGGCTCGACGGCTTCCACGAAGTGCTGATCTACCCGGAGCCGTTCAGCGTTGACGATCGCTGGGAGGACGACAGCGGCCTGGTGCACCACGCGCCGGCCGTGCATGCCGGCCAGAGCTGGACGCAGGGACCGGTGGTGCTGAACGCGCTGGACATCCAGGACTCGTACGATCTCTCTGGTTACAACCTGGTGATCCACGAAGTAGCGCACAAGCTCGACGCGCGCGGCAGCGGTTACACCAGCGGCATCCCGGCCATCGCGCTGCGCGATGTGGCCAGCTGGGAGAAAGATTTACTGCAGGCGATGGCCGAGATTGAAGCGGAAGTGGATCTGGTGGGTGAACAGGCCGCGACCCTCGATCCTTATGCCGCCAGCGATCCGGCGGAATGTTTTGCCGTGCTGTCGGAGTACTTTTTCAGCGCCCCGGACCTGCTCGCCAGCCGTTTTCCGGCCATGTATCGCCACCTGCAGCAGTTTTACCATCAGGATCCGCTGGCGCGTCTGGCGCAGCAGGCATCGGAATCTGCTTAAATCACGATCGCTTTGCCGCTTTGCTAGCCAGTTGAATACAAATGTGTTTTTAGCGGTTGACACCCACAGGGGCTGCCATTAATATTCGCCTCGTTCCAACGATTCCTCTGTAGTTCAGTCGGTAGAACGGCGGACTGTTAATCCGTATGTCACTGGTTCGAGTCCAGTCAGAGGAGCCAGATTTAAAGAAGCCCGCTCAGGGAAACCTGAGCGGGCTTTTTGTTATTGCGTGACGGCTAAACCTCCGTCCAGCCGCGCAGCAGGTTGTGGTACATATTCAGCAGCGACAGCAGTTCTTCGCTGTCACCGTGGCGCGCTTTCAGGCTTTGAATGTTGCGGTCCAGTTCAAACAGCATCGCGCGTTGCTTATCATCGCGCACCATCGACTGAATCCATAAAAACGAGGCGACCCGCGCGCCGCGCGTGACCGGCGTGACGCAGTGCAGGCTGCTGGAGGGATAAAGCACCAGGTCGCCCGCCGGCAGTTTTACGCGGTGCTGACCGTAAGTATCCTCGATCACCAGTTCCCCGCCCTCATAGCTGTCGGGTTCACACAGAAACAGCGTGGCGGAGAGATCGGTACGCATCCAGCCGGCCGCGCCATTGTGGCGTACCGCACCATCCACGTGAAAACCGTAGGTTTCCCCCTGCTGATAACGGTTGAACAGCGGCGCAGAAAGCGTGCGCGGCAGCGCGGCGGCAAAGAAGAGCGGATGGCTATTCAGTGCCTGAAGCACTGCAGCCTGCAGCCGATCGTAAAGTGGCGTGCTGGTGTCAATCTGCTGGTTATTTTTTACGGTCGCGCCCTGGCTGCCGACCGTCGCCCGTCCGTCAACCCAGTCAGCCTGCTGCAGCTGTGCGGTAAAGTGCGCCAGCTGTTCAGCGTTAAGCACGGCAGGAATGTGATACATCATTGCGGAGTTCTCGCCATTAAGCGTGGAGCGCGAACGCCCCACGGTTGACCATCAGAAATGCACGTTAGCCGTCAACAGGAAGGTACGCGGCTCGCCCGGATGATAGCGATAACCACTCTTGTTGATCGATGCCACATAGTTGGTATCAAACAGGTTATACACGTTGAGCTGCAGGTCGAGGTTGTTGTTGACCTTATACCCGAGCTTCGCGTCAGCCACCCAGTAGCCTTCGGTGTGATCCGGCGTGCCCACGGCCCCATCGCTGCCGCGACGCAGGCTGCCAACGTAACGTGCGCCCGCGCCCACCGACAATGCATCAGTAGCCTGATAGTTGGTCCACAACGTGAAGGCGTGCTTCGGCGTATAGGCCAGCGCAGATGAGCCATCCTGCGCCACGCTTGCGCCTTCACGCACCGACGCGTGCTGCATGGTGTAACCGGCAATGATTTCCCAGTCTGGCGTTATGTTGCCGGTTGCTGAGAGTTCATAGCCTTCCACGCGCTTCTTGCCGGTTTGCGAGTAAGTGCCGTCATCGTTGGCATCGACCTCATTTTCGATGTCGGTGCGGAACAGTGCGGCGTTCAGCAGCAGCCGCTTGTCCAGCACCTGCCACTTTGTCCCTACCTCGCTGGATTTGGCCTTCTGCGGTTTAAAATCGGTACGGTTGGCGCTGTTGCCGCTGCCACCCGCCGCCAGCGCGAAGCTGCTGCCACCCGGCGGCTGCTGGGAGATGGCGTAGTTCACATACAGGTTGCCCTGTTCGGTCAGACGATAGAGCGCCCCCGCTTTCCAGTTCACCAGATTGCCGGATTTTGCCGTATCCACCGTGGTCACCGGCGTATTGCGCGCCACACCCGCCGGACAAGCCAGCGCGCCGCGTCCGGTGCCGCCACAGGCCGTCGCGCTGTCGTACTCGGTGTGATAGTTGTCGAGACGAATGCCGCCGTTCAGCTCAAAGTCAGGGGTAATCGCCAGCGTATCAAATGCATAGATGCCAAACGTGTCAGTCTGCCCGTTAGCGTTCGCACCGTTGCGGTCCAGACCGCCAATCGAAATGCTGCTGATGGGATGGTAGATATTCACCGCAGGTGGGGTCAGCGCGTTAACGCCATAGGTGGTCTGGTTTTCACGCGTGAACTCTACGCCCGCACTCACATCATGCCCGACGGAACCGGTGGCAAATCTCGAGGTGATATTGGTCTGGTTGGTGAGAATACGGTTGCTGATATCTTTGGTGTTTGCCAGGCGCGACCAGCGCCAGCTGCCAACATCGTTCGGGTTGGGTGCAGTAATGTTACTGGCTCCGCCCATCACCGCCGTCAGCAGATACTCCTGCTTCACCCGCGACCAGCGCGTGGTGTTGCGCAGCGTGGTGTTATCGCTCAAATCGTGTTCAAAGCGCAGCGTGGCACTGTCGGTAGTCGATTTGTCGAAATCAGAATCGGTGCCGTAGTAGTTGCTGGTGGCGACCTTGCCGGAATTGTTCAGCGCAGCATACGCGGCAGACGGTGCCGAATAGCCGGGCAGGCCAACGGTCGGAATACCGCCGTCCGGTGTGTTGTTCTGGTGGACGTGTAAATAGTTGACGTACAGCCGCGTTGCGGTGTCCAGCCCCAGCGCCAGCGAAGGCGCGACGCCATAACGCTCGTTCTGGATGTGGTCACGCGCCGCATCATGGGTTTTCTCACCCATCAGGTTAAGGCGAAACGCCGCATTGTCGTTGATTGCCTGGTTGTAATCGAGCGTGCCGCGGCGCATCCACGCGCTGCCGGCGCTGACTGACGCGTCAAGCCCGGTATCCAGCCGCGGTTGTTTGCTGATCATATTGATCGAGCCGGATGGCGCGCTGCGACCATAATCGGTGCCGGAAGGCCCTTTGATCACTTCCACCTGCTGCGTGTTGAAGGTGTCACGCGTGACGCTGGCGATGTCGCGAATACCATCCACGTAAATGCTGTTGGAGGTATCGACACCGCGCATGTACACCGCATCGCCGGTGGTTGAGCTGCCGTTTTCCCCGGCATAAAACGCCCCGACGCCCGGCACGTTTTTCAGCGCGTCGGTCAGATTGGTGACGCCCTGATCTTTAATGACCTGATCCGGAATCACCGTCAAGGTGCGGGTGGTATCCGCCAGCGGACGGGTAAATTTGGGATCGGCCGAGGCATTTGGCGCGTACAGCGACGGCGTGCGCGCTTCAACCACCAGCGTATCATCAGATTTTTTGCCGGAGTTATCGGCCCCCAGCGCCGCAGCCGGCGAAATACCAATACAAAGCCCGGTGAACAGGGTCAGCGAATTGAAGCTACCAAACGGCAGCTGGCGATTTTTATCCATGTTAAAAGGTGAGTTTCTTATCGTTATTAACGCACTTATTGTCTTAACCGCACCAGCCATTCAGGCATAGCACTGAATCAACACGGTTTTCCCAGACAACACCTAAATGATAACGCCAATGGTTATCATTTACCTTTATATTCTTACACGCGCGCTGCCGCTTGGGAATACTTTTCTTTACGTTAAAATTACGAAATCAATACAATTGAACAAACCGGCGGGAGGTTACGGCAATTTTTTCATCAGGCGGGTAAACAGCATAAAAAAACCCGCTCGGCGTGAGCGGGTTTTTAGTCTGGCGTGCACAGTTCATTCCAGTAGCAATAGCGCATGCGCTGGTGGCGGCGGTTATCGTTCATAGTAGCGATACACGGAAGGATGAAACTCCACGCCGTACAGCTGGCTGATCGGGATCAGCAGATCGATATGCTCACCGGGGTCGAATTCGCGCCCGTCAGGGGTGGCGGCTTTGCTGGCTGCCAGACGCGCCAGCCACTGCTGCAGGATCTTCTTCATTGTCAGCTTCTCCAAAAAAGGTTAACGCTGACAGTAAACCCCAGCCTGGACGCGGAACCAAACGACAAGTTATGCGTAGGATTACTGCATTTTGCATATCGGGGTGATAAGGGTGGCTGCGCCATGACGGTCACTCTGCAGGGTGACCTTACGGGCTGGGAGGTCCCCGGCAATGCCGCACGCTGTTTACCTGATAGTCCCTGTGAAACCCCCGGCTTTCAACGTCATCCCCCGCGAACCACAACCTAAATGAGAAGCAGTGGCGGCCCGGGCGGACCGCCTGAGCTGTCATGCACGCGCCTCTTTCAGCAACTGCTGAATCACCCTCTCCTGCTCTTCATAGTTGCCTTCACCAAACGCGGTGTAGCGCAGCTGTCCGTGTGCATCAAAGATGTAGTGCGCGGGCCAGTACTGATTACCAAAACGGTTCCAGATGCTGTAGTGGTTATCCGCCACTACGGTGTAGGGCAGCTGCCAGCGCGTAATCGCGCGCTTCAGCGCCTTTTCATCCCGCTCCCACGGGTACTCCGGCGTGTGCACCCCCACAACGACCAGCCCGTCACGTTGGTACTTACTGGCCCAGTCGCGCACGTATGGCAGCGTATGCTGGCAGTTAATGCAATCCCAGGTCCAGAAATCGACCAGTACCACTTTGCCCTTTAACGTGGCAGGCGTCACCGGCGCCCCGTTCAGCCACGCTGTGCCCCCCTCCAGCGACGGCAACGCGCTGCTGGTTTGCGGCTGGCTAACCGGCTCCAGGCGTACTTTGGGTGCCGGCGTGGTCAGCCACTGGCTCAGCTGCTGCTCCAGGTTCAGGGCAAAAGCGGGCGCTGCCTGCAGCTGGCTCTGTGAGCCGGTAACAATCACGCCCACCGAGGCGAGCATCAGCACGCCCGCCGCCTGACGCAGCCGCGCACTCATCGCCAGCCCCGGACGCAGTCGCGCCACCAGCGATCGTCCGGCGAAATAGAGCAGCGCCAGCATCAGCGCGGCACCGCTGCCATACGCCAGCAGCAACACGCCAACCGACAGGGGATGATCGCCCACGACGGCCAGGCTGAGGATCGCGCCCAGCACCGGTCCGGCACAGGGCGACCACAGCAGACCGGTTGCCAGGCCCGCCAGCAGCGCGGCGAGCACCCCGCTTCGCCGCTGGCTGGCATCGTTGAGGCGATTACCCAGCGCGACAAACGGCCGGGTAACGCGTTGGGCGATGCGCGTGGAGATTAACGTCAGTGCGACTATCGCCAGGAACAACAGCGCCAGGTCGCGACCAATGCTGGTGACCTGACTGACCCAGTGGCTGGTAAGCGATACCAGCAGCGCCACCAGCGTGAACATCAGGACCATGCCACTCAGCAGCGCCAGCAGCTGTCCGCGACGGCCGCGTACGCTGGCAAATACAAAAGGAATAATCGGTAAGGTACAGGGGCTGAGCAGCGTCAGCATCCCGGCAAGAAAAGCGATAAGCAGTGTCATAAAGAACCTCATACGGTGGATAAACGTCTGCGCGTCCGGCAGTACGTCTATTACATCCACCGCATGTGTTCAGGCTGTGTCGCGGGAACGCCGTTTTGTCGGGTTATGTGTGTAGCGGGCAGGCAGATACATCAGGTTACACATCCTGCTGCTGCAGGATGATGCACGCTTCCAGCCCGCCAGCTGCCCGGTTACGCAATTGCAGGCTGCCCGCCATCTGGCTCACCAGCTGGGTGGCGATCGCCAGGCCGAGCCCGGTCCCGCCGGTGTGGCGATTGCGTGAACTCTCCACGCGGTAGAAGGGCTCCAGCACCGCCTGTAACGCCTCCTCCGGGATGCCAGGCCCGTTATCACGCACCCGAATCTCCACGCTGTCACCCTGGGGCGAACAGAGTTCAACCTCCGCTTCGCCGCCAAACTTGAGCGCATTGTCGATCAGGTTGGTCATGATGCGCCGGAGTGCCTGAGGCCGCACGGCGAAGGTGTCATGGCCTGTGCACGGCACAAAGTTCACCGCTTTACCGACATCCTGATAGTCACAGACTACGCTATCCAGCAGCGCGTTGAGGCTGACGCTCTGGCGCTTCTCCTCCAGCACTTCCGATGAGCGTGCATAGGCGATGCCCTCGCGCACCAGGCGGCTCATGTTATCGAGATCGCTCAGCAGTTTGTCGCGCAGCTCAGGCTGCTCCGCCATCTCCACCCGCAGCTTCATGCGCGTGATCGGGGTTTGCAGATCGTGGGAGATGGCCGCGAGGATTTGCGCACGCGCTTTGAGGTGATCCTGAATCCGCAGCTGCATAGCGTTAAACGCACGCGCCGCCTGCTGCACTTCATCCGGGCCGTTCTCTGCCATCAGCTGTGCGTGGCTGGCGGCCGGTTTGAGCGCATCAACCGCCTGGGTAAAGCGCACAAACGGTCGCACCACCTGCCGCACCGCCAGCCACGCGCAGCACAGCAGCAGCAGGAGCTGCCCCATCAGCACCAGCGGCAGCCAGCGCGCAATCGCCGGCATGCGCGGCCAGAGATCGAGCGTGAGCGGCGCGCCGTCATGCAGTGTCAGATGCACCTGAATATGCTCCCGCGGCCCCGGAATCGCATGAATGCTCATCTGATAGCGCCCGCCAAGTGTCTCCTGCAGTGAGCGTACCGCGTCGCGCGTGCGCCAGCTGGAGGGATACGGCCCCGCTTCGCCCGGCGACAGACTGTAGCGATAGTTGCCGCGCGCCAGCTTCGCCAGCCAGCCCGGACGCTCGTCCGCCGGCAGACGATCGAGGATTGCCACGCTGGTCGCCACATCGTACTCCAGGTTGCCCAGCATCACGCTTTTAGCGCTGCTCATGCGTTCAATCAGCAGGCTTGCCAGCGTGAGAGTATTTGCCAGCAGCAGCCCGCCCAACACGATAATCAGCAGGCGTGACAGCAGCGATCGCGGCCATAGCCTCATTGATGCGCCTCTTTGATCACCACCGTGCTCGCCAGTACGTAACCTTCGCTGCGTACCGTTTTGATGTAGGCCGGTTCACGGGCATCTTCGCGTAACCGCTGGCGCAGCCGGCTAACCAGCAGATCGATCGAGCGCTCAAACAGCTCCGCGTCGCGGCCCTGCGTCAGGTTGAGCAGCTGATCGCGATTCAGCACGCGCTGCGGATGGTCGAGAAACACGCGCAGCAGGCGGTACTCTGCGCCACTCAGCGCCACAATCACGCCGTCGCTGTCCAGCAGATGGCGCGCGGAGGTATCCAGCTGCCACTCGCCAAAGGCAATGATGCGGCCGGCCCCGGTAATATGTAAATTCGGCGGCAGCGCCCGGGTACGGCGCAGGATCGCTTTGATGCGCGCCAGCAGCTCACGTGCCACAAAGGGTTTGATCAGGTAATCATCCGCCCCCATCTCCAGCCCGAGAATGCGATCGGTCTCTTCGCTGCGGGCAGTAAGCATCAGTACCGGCAGGTTCTGCCGGGGATCGCTGCGCAGCTGACGGCACAGCGTCAGGCCATCGTCACCCGGCATCATGATATCCAGCACCACCAGATCCACCAGGCTGCTGCTCAGCACGGCGCGCATTTCGCGGCCATTGGCCGCACCGGTGGCGCGGTAACCGGACTTAATCAGATAGTCGGTTATCAGTTCGCGGATATCCCGGTCATCATCCACCACCAGAATGTGATCAACGTGCTCCAAAACAGCCTCCTGTCAGCCACTTATGCAAAAAAGACCGGCACGCGATGGCCGGTCCGGGTCGTGAATTACTCCGCTACAGTGCGGCCGCATCCTCAACGGCTTGCACAAACGCCTGCGGGGCTTCCGCTGGCGGATTGTGTCCGATATTGCCCGTGAAGGTGCGATGCTGGTACCTGGCGCTGAACCTGGTACGGTACGTCTCCGGTGCCGGGTGCGGCGCCCCGTTATTATCCCCTTCGATGGTGATGGTGGGGACGCGAATTGCCGGTAATGTGGCTAATGTTTTCTCATAAGCGGCATATTTTTGCTCGCCTTTTTCCAGGCCCAGGCGCCAGCGGTAGTTGCTGATAGTGATCGCCACCTGATCCGGATTATCCAGCGCTTTGGCGCTCTGGTTAAAGGTGGCATCGCTGAATTTCCAGCCGGGCGATGCCTGCTGCCAGATCAGTTTCGCAAAGTCATGGGTATGGGCGGCATACCCCTGCTGACCGCGATCAGTGGCGAAATAGAACTGATACCACCACTGCTGTTCGGCCTGTGGCGGCAGCGGTTTTTTACCCAGCTGCTGGCTACTGATCAGATAGCCGCTGACCGACACCAGCGATTTTACCCGTTCCGGCCATAGCGCCGCGACGATGTCCGCCGTACGTGCGCCCCAGTCAAAGCCGCCCAGCACGGCCTGTTTGATATTGAGCGCATCCATCAGCGCCACGACGTCCGCTGCCATTGCCGAAGGCTGGCCGTTACGCGGCGTTTTATCCGACAGGAAGCGCGTGCTGCCGAAGCCGCGCAGATACGGCACGATCACCCGATACCCTTTTGCCGCCAGCGCCGGTGCCACCTGAGCATAGCTCTGGATATCGTACGGCCAGCCGTGCAGCAGGATCACCGCCTGACCATCACGCGGACCGATGTCCACATAGCCTGTATTCAGCACGCCCGCATTGATCTGCTGAACGTGGCTGAAGTCAGCGGCGTAATCGTGTGAGGCCGGGGTGGCGGCAAACGCGGTGCCTGCCGCCGTGAGAACCAGCGTTGCCAACAGAGTCTGACGTAACAGTGTTTTCATGATTTATCTCCGGGTCATCAGTGCGGTGCAATCTGTACGGGCACGTTAAAGGTGATGGTTTTGCTGTCGATCGGTTTATGCGTGGGATCGGCAAGAATAAGGGTGACCTTGTGCGGCCCGACAGGCAGACCGACCAGAATCACCGGCTCACCGCTGGTGTCCGCCCAGTGCCACGGGTTGTCATCCACGATGACGTGAATGTGGCCGATGCGCGGCGTGATTTTCAGCGCTTCCTGGCCAAACACGGGCTCGATGCGCAGGTTTTCTGCCCGGTACTGGATAAACACCGCGCCCTTGCGCAGCGGTCCGGCCAGCGGCGCATCGACAATTAATCGCGCAGGCGGCTGGGGATGATCCAGTGACGCCACGGCCGCCGGGCCGAGCACGTCAGCAGCGCTCAGTCGCTCCGCCCAGGCGCAGGTCGCAGAGGCGCCCATCAGTAACATTGAAATAAACAGTCGGGTTAACATCGTGGTATCTCCATGCATTCAGTTGATGCGTACAGAAGACCACGGCGATGTATAGCGGATATGTACAGACTGGCGGGTTATGCAACGGCGTGTGTGCTGTGTGGCGGGAGATACAGTGTGATACAAATTGATGTTTACCCCGCCCGGGGGCGGGAAAATTAATGAGTTAAGCGGCCCTTCGACGTTGAAATAATTCGTCCGCCTTAATTACGCAGGCGGCGAAATGATATGGCGCGCAAAGCGGCACGCGCGAGAGCTTCGCTCGAATCAATTAACGTCATTTCCTGCCAGATCGCGCTGTGTTTTAACAAACTCAACTCTGTGCAAGCCAGAATAATGTGCGTAGCGCCCTGTTGCTTCCAGCTATTTACGGCGTCCGCTAACTGCCGCATTGATAGTTCAGACACGCTTTTTGTGGCTTTTATCTCGTTAATGCAGCGTGTCAAAAGCTGTTGGGTGGATGCAGCGACATTGACGATCTCGGCGTGCTGTTGCGTAAGCGCATCCTGATACAGCCTGCTCTGGTACAACATTTGCGAACCGAGCACAACGACCCGCTTGCCCTGAGGCGCAATATGCTCAAGTGTGGCATCAATAATATTAATAACCGGAATAGCTGCGTCCTTGCTCCAGCGCGACCAAAGGAGATGAGCGGTATTACAAGGCACAACGGCAACCGTCGCACCCGCAGCAGCGAGTTCTGTAATAGTTGCGTGGATCCACGGAGAAGGATCACGTTCACCCAGTTGCAAATGACGCCCGCGGCTGGGAATTTTACTATTATTATCAATAATAAGTCGCGGATATTGCCACTCTTTATCTGCCTGAACCAGGCCATACAGCTGCTGGCAAAAATCCAGTGTTGCCCAGGGGGCTACGCCTACGACGCCTAAAACACCTTCATCTGCCGGCCAGCTAACATCGTCATAGAGAGGTGAGATATTAACCATTTTTTTGCTCAAAGTGATAAAGACGTAATCGGGTTTCAGGATACTTATTAAGCATATGACCTTCAGGGAACATATTTTCACTCCTGCTTAAGCTGAAACCATGCCGCGCAAATAGGTCTTCGTATTGCTCAGCAGTTCGATATGTAGCCGAATACTCTGCTTGCAGATTCGCAGAATAGCGGTTATTGATTTCGAACCTTTCACCGACCCCCGTACCATCACGCAATAATATAGTGCTTTCTGATTTACTGTAAGTACGCAGATTACTTAACAATTTTTCAGCTTGCTCATCATTAAGGTAGATCATCAGGCCAGATATGAAAATGACATCGTACTGCTCTGAGCTACAATAACTCTCGGCAGATGAAAGAATGAAATCGATATTTTCAATATTGCGTTTTCTGGCTTCAAGCTTACCCACTTCAATCATTGCAGCTGAAAACTCTACAGCGGTGATTTTTTTTGCGCCCTTATGCTGAAAGCGAAAAGCCCACTGCCCGACCCCGGCGCCGAGATCAAGTAGCGTTTTCCCTGTCAGGTCAGGCAACCAGGCAAAAACTTTTTCCATCTCTGTGCGAATTTTAATATCGAGAAATTTTGGATCGTTTTCCAGATTTGCTAAACTTTCAAACGATAACTTATTGTAATTATCGGGTCGGCGATCCCAAAAATCCTTCACTTTTTTTGCATCTAACATTTCATTAAGCCTGATTTTAGCGATACGTCCAGCGTTCATTATCAGCAGAAAAATCAACATCACTTTTCGCGACATTCATAATGCGGCTATTGCAGAGAAAGTCATAATTAAAGCGTGTAAATTCATTTACCTCTCCGCCAGGAATAGGTAATAAACGTACACCGAGCGGTTTCGTTAACCGCACCGCGAGTGCAGCCGTATCAAGAATAATCGCGGCAATATCTTCAGGCAGTGTCGAACCTGGCACCGGGAGCATATCTAATCCACAACCACAAACAGTTGACCATGCATTAAGCGTATCAATGCTTAATGCACGACGATTATTGGTACTCGCCAGGGCATCATCTTCCAGTACTGAGAACATGACGCCATTGAAACCCGTTGCGCGAGCACCACTGATTGCGACTGCGCTTTTAATCGCATTCGTCAGAATACTGGTTATAAAGAGTGATCCCTGAACGCCACCAGGACGCGCACCAAGATTTTCAACTAACCTGCCGACAGAAATACTGCCATCCGGAAAAGGCGCCAGCGAGGCATCCAGACCGGCATACTCAAGCCCTGAATCAGACGCCAGCTCATGACCGAATGCATCAATTTTGCGTAAGCGTGCGCAGAGTCGAAGAATAAACTGGTCAGCAAAGTCCGCCAGCAGCATGTTGCCTTCCCGCACCTGCTCACTCAATTCCAAAGCAATATCGGTAGTTTCGAGGGCAAAACTAAACTTCAGTGTCTCACCTTCATGCCGGGAAAACGGAAAAAACGGGGCATTTGGCGGACAACGCAATGAGGCACCGAGGCGGAAATTATCAAAGCCATTATTACTGCGATGTGCTACCTGCAACATGAAACGGGCAACGTCATGGCTGGCTCGAATATTTATACCCTGCTCATCGGCTACCATCAGATTCAGAAACATACGCGGTTGCCTGAAGAGTAAAGCAAACGCGGCATCTAACCGTCCGCGGTAATTATCGCCATGCGTTAAGTCCAGCGGTAAGCAAAACCAACGAATATCAAGTCTTTCAGCCAACGCATTGATTGAATTTATTCGTGCTGGCAGGGTATAAATCTCATCTTCATCACGATCATTCAATGGTGGCAGGGTTAAACGTAATGTTCGCAGTGGCCAGCGACGAGACTGGAGTTTATCAATCACTAACGTGCGAAAGTGATGTAAACGTGACTCAGAATGCCCGTCGGAAATAGCGGAGTAAGGCAAGCCCAGCGTAATAGCTCGTATCATTAACCGTGATCCTCCTGCATCAGACGCCAGTAATCTGCCAGCGTATTAATTTCATTAAATGCATGCTCCCCCAGGTCGTGAGCGTAGAGTGCTGTCGTTTTCTGACACGGTAACGTTTGGGCGGCATACAAATTACCATAACGCAGGCATTGCTTATGCCACTGACTCAGGAGTGCCATATCACTGACTTTAAACAGACCCATAGCCTCAGGGTGCTCTGCGGCGCGTATCGGTCCCAGATACGTCTCCTCCACGATGCCCTGGCGATTAACGTCACAATGAATGGAGGTCAGCATGCGATTATGCCGCTGGTGAGTCAAAACGAGATTTCCCTCAGCGTGATCCATTTCATTGATAAGCTGAGGAGAAAAAAACATATCTCCCGAGACAACGTACGTGGGGCTATTAATCTGATTCAGGGCCAATCCCAGACTCATTGCATTATTAGTCGTTGCCCAGTTGTCATTGATAACGTAATTCAGATCGGGGTAGGACTCCATAATCTGTAACGCACCAAAGCCAATCACTACGGTGATTTTTTTCCCATGAAAGGCATCAATAGCATAGTCGAGAATCGTTTTCCGCGTTTTGGGATGGCGAATTAAAACTTTATTTTTACCGTCCAGTTGCAGGCTTCTGCCGGCGGCCAGAATGATGGCATTTTCAACCATGATAGCCTAACTCCTGCAGCGAAAATTGACATACCGGCATGGGTACAACGAAATCATGCTTTACCGTTTTATAAGGGTAGATGTCATTGATTAATGCACGCCTCGCCACTTCCTGCCAGTCAAATTGATGATTTTCGCGCAACGATCTTAAGGGCACCGAGGCGTAATCAAATCGTACGACCGGCACTCTTTTTAGTCCCAGACTGAGCGCGACTTCCATACGGTGCTGGCCGTCCAGTACCAGATTATGGTGTAGATCAAGCGCCAGAGGTTTTACCCATACGCCTTCCTGAATAATTTTATTACGCAACCATTCAACGCGACGTGAACTGAATTTTTCAATATGACGCAATTTTTGTGGTTCAAAAAACTCTACATTCATTTTAGTGCCTCAAAATTTTCTAATAATAAATGATAATCCGCAACCGCCTGCCGGTAATCGACTTCTTCGTTGAAAGATCTTGCAAACAAATCCGTAATATCTACAGCACGGCAGGGTAAGCAAGAGCGGTGTACAATCCAGGGGGCCATGTAATATTGCTGGGTGCTTTGCTGTAAAAACGTCTGCCGCAGGCGTCGATCGTTTTCCACCTGTTCCGGAGAGACACTTAGCAAGCCGACCATTTTCATCCAGCCATCAAACGCGGAGTCGTAATCGGGCACATAGGCAATTTTCTTTATAGCAGGTTCAGCTTTACTGGCTTCGACAATACCGCCAGTAAGGCAAGCGTTGTAATAACCATGGGTGAGCCAAAAACTGTCACTGCCCATTTCAGCTTGCATTAACCGCGGCCATACACGTGGATCCAGCAGAACATCCGTTTCAATAATTGTATAGCCATATTCAGGATGATTAAGCGCGCTGACACCTTTTTCAACGGATAATATGTTGACATCATTTTTATAATTATCATTGTGCGCTAACTTAATATTAGCATCAGCATAATTATCTTTAATCCAGCGTTCTACAACTGATGACTGATGACCGGTAACCAGTACAATTTCACGCTCGCCGCATTTTAACAGCTCAGTCAGCAACGTATCCAGCACGGTGATTTCACCGACCGGCAGCAAGCATTTAGGGTAATTCAGGGTCAGATGCCCCATTCTCGTTCCCTGACCAGCAACCAGTAATATTGCGGCGCGTTTAGAAGACATTGTGATGAACTCCAGCGGGCATAAGGGTTTTTTCAATGATTTTTACAATCTCACTGCCTGCGCCCTGCTCTGGCATATGAAGTTCATCACGTAAAACCTGCAGTCGCTTATCACGCATGGGATCCTTGCCTGAAACAAGATTATCAACGAAAGTTTTAATATCTGCGGATTCATTCGCAACGTCATAAGCGTCATAAATAAATTCAGCGCTACTGTTAATACCGAGGCAGTTTTTATGAGTCAGGAAAAGGATTGGCTTACGCGAAGGTAAATACTCCAGCAAAAACGATCCTGCATCTGCCATCAGCGCATCTGATTGTGAAAAGGCGTAGCGATAATCTGCAGAAAAATCCCACTCCACATGTGATTTGAGATGAGAGTATTCGCGCAGCATTTGCCAGTTGTGAGCAGTTTCGCTGTGTGTTCCGCGCTCTATACGAATATCCAGAAATTGTTTAAAAAGCGGATGTGGCCGAATAATCAAATTAACGTCATCACGTTTGATGATATCGAGCATTGCCTGTGTATATAAATTAAATGTAGACCACATCTTTTCATCATCAGGCATGACGAAATGCGGTGCCCATAATAGCGTTGGCTTGTCTTTATTAACTTTTCCATCCGCCTGGGCGCCAAAGCGTGATGTATAGTTATCAAGCTTTGGATGTCCGCTAACATAGACGTGTTGATTGCCATTTCCGCAATATTTAGCAAACTCATCTTTATGCCGCTGAGAGCGAACGAATACCCACCTGGCAACATTTTGACAGGGAAGATTGTACTGATAAACACGGTTTCTCTCGCCATCACCCATATCTAACCCATAAGGAATATAGGCGATAGAAATATTGCGTCGATTAAGCGTCAAACTTTGCAGTTCATTGGGACGTGCATCATCATAAGGATTTTGTAAAAAAACCACATGCGGCTTACGCGCCGTAATCTCATACTCGTGATACTCGGTATACCGGATACCCTTATCATTTAATAAATCACGCTGTGCAGTGTAATCCGGTGCTTTTGCGCCCCGACTGAAATAGGGCGCAAGGATAATCTGGCAATCGAAATGCGGTTTGGCCTGCATAGCGCGATATACCGACTCAAAGTTAGTCCAGCCGGGGGCCCACTGGAAAAAGATATCCACTTTTATCTTTTCTTCGCCAGGTTGATAGGCTGGCCACACTATTTCTTCTAATTTTTTAGCGAAATGCGCTCGATAATCAACAGGTTGGTTTTCGATATCACTTTTATCAGCGGCCTGATAGCCCGCATTGGGAAAGATACCCAACCAGCGGTCACGTTTTATCAAACTATTCCAGCGTACATCTAAAGCCCAGCACTGAGGAACGCCACCCGCCAGTAACCCCTGCAAGCTTTCTGCATAATTATCAATGAGAGTGGAGTAGTAATCACCGTTCACAATGTAAGCGCAAGCGCACCATGCATATTGCGGCTTAACAATATAATCCACACTTTTTAACGGCACGACGTTATCATAGTTGGCAGCGAGCAGCGCGACATGCCAGTTGATCTGCTGTAAAGAGGAGAGAAATAGATCAATTCGCTGTTTGGTCTGAATATCATCATGGAAAACCATATCGTCTTCCAGAATCAATACATTTTTCCAGCCGTTTTGCTGAGCCATTTGCAGCACGAGAATATGTGATTTAATACAGCCGATATAGCCTGGCGCTTCTTCAATAGCCTCAAAACGGACAATCTTTTCACGTGGTACGCCAATTGCTTTTAATTGACGAGCGATACGTACCCTGCGATCCTTGCGTTTGTTCAGGTTGATGTATACAACCTTATCTATCGTCTGCCAGTTGACTGCCATCATCTCTACACCCATCGCACTAAGAAAGCTCTCATTTTCAGGACGGCGCAATAAAGACGATTCTTAAGGAAAATAAAAAAATTTTTTAGGTTTACTGGCAAGGGATCAGCAGGGTAACGAGCCGGTGCCGGCAGCTTGTTCGGGCTGCGCCAGCGTTACAGCCATCGATCGTTTCACTCGCGCTGAATCATCGTAGCTGGATGTATAACCGCCACGACGAAGGCAAGCTTTGTGTACTGTATTGCCCGGCCCGCCTGCGTATGCGTGGCAAAGTGCACAGTTGTCGCATCACGTTCGAATTCACGAAAGCGCTGAGTTAGGTTGCCAGCGGAAAGGCAGCGGTCAGTCCGAAAATAGCCGTGCGGATTGAGGCAGGGCCGGGTATGGCAGGCATAGGGTGCGATCTTATTTTGCTGGCGCAATAACCCGATCACAAAACCCTGTGCCTGTCTTTTTGTGGTGATTCCTCAGCCCTGTGGGCCACTGCTCTTCGCGAGCATTTTGCGGTAATTGTTCAGCCATTTGCCGCTGGTCAAACGCCACCAGAAACAGATACCGCGCACCGTCCAGTCGAGGAACATGCCGAGCCAGACGCCAATCACCCCCATGCCCAGCACAATGCCGAGCAGATAACCGGCCACCACGCGCGCGCCCCACATACTGAACATCGATACATACATGGTGTACCGTGCGTCGCGCGCGCCTTTTAGCCCGGCCGGCAGCACCCAGGAGGCGGTCCAGATAGGCATAAAGGCGGCATTCAGCCAGATCAGGTGTTTGGTTACCTCAATCACCTGCGGATCGCGGGTGTAGAATCGCGCCAGCGTGCCCGCCAGCGGCACGGTGATAAACGCCAGCGTACATAGCCCAATCATCGCCAGCCAGAATACGTGCTTGATCTGCCGCTCCGCCTGCATCACCTGATTTTTCCCTAAGCGCCTGCCGGTGATAATGGTCGACGCCGACCCCAGCGCGTTGCCCGGCAGGTTGATTAGCGTGGCGATGGAGAAGGCAATAAAATTACCGGCGATTTCATTGGTGCCCATGCCAGCGACAAAAATCTGCGTCAGCAGTTTACCGCCGTTAAACAACACCGATTCGATACTGGCCGGTACGCCAATCCCCAGCACTTCCATCAGGATGTTGCGATCCCAGCGGCGGAAATAGCTGGCCAGCGTGATTTTCAGCGCCGGACTGATGCCGCGATACAGCACGTAAATGGCCGCCGCCGCGCCGATATAGCGTGAAATGGTTAATCCCAGCCCGGCACCGACAAATCCCATCCCTTCCCAGCCGAGCGCACCGTAGATCAGCACGCTACTGATGATGATATTCAGGATATTCATGCCGCCGTTGATCAGCATCGGAATTTTAGTGTTGCCGGCACCACGCAACGCGCCGCTGCCTATCAGCGCAATCGCCGCTGCCGGGTAGCTCCACGCGGAGGTTTGCAGATAGCTGAGCGCCAGCTCTTTGACCTGCGGCTCGGCGTTACCGGCGATCACATCCACGATCAGATGTCCCCAGAACTCGATGGCGATGACCAGCACAAACGCCAGCACCGTCATCAATCCCAGCGACTGCCGCGTCGCCGCACGCGCACGCTTGCCGTTGCGTTTGGCCAGGCTGAACGCCACCACCACCGTGGTACCGAGATCGATGGCGGCAAAAAAGGAAATGATCACCATGTTGAAGCTGTCGGCCAGCCCAACGCCTGCCATCGCCTCTTTGCCCAGCCAGCTCACCAGAAAAGTACTGAGAACCCCCATCAGCATCACGCACAGGTTCTCAATAAAGATGGGCACCGCCAGTGGGGTGATTTCACGCCACAACAGCGTGCGATAAGCACGGCGTTTGGGATACCACGCCGTGTTTCTGATCGCCCGCATTACTGCTACGCCAGGATTTTGCAAGGGAGTACCAAATCACTTTGGTTAAGAAGTAGAGTAATAATGATGATAGGCTGCTAACGATTATGCAAAGTGTTTCCCGTCACCATTTAATCATTATTACAAACTTTTTGCTGACTCCCCGCCCGCGCCGACGCTGCCGCCCAGATAGGCGCTGCGCACCTCTTCGTTGTGCAACAGTTCGCTGCCGCTGCCGCTCAGACGAATTTCGCCATTGACCATTACATAACCGCGATCCGCCAGTTGCAGCGCGTGGCGCGCGTTCTGCTCCACCAGAAACAGCGTCATGCCCTGCTGCGTCAGCTCGCGCAGGATGCTGAAAATCTGCTTTACCACCAGCGGGGCCAGCCCGAGGCTGGGTTCATCCAGCAGCAGCAGACGCGGCCGGCTCATCAGCGCGCGGGCGATCGCCAGCATTTGCTGCTCGCCGCCGGAGAGCGTCATTGCCCGCTGTTTCCGCCGCTCCAGCAGGCGTGGAAACAGCGTATACATGCGTTCTTTATCCTGCTTCATGTGGCGCTCGCCGATGGCGATGGTGCCCATCAGCAGATTCTCTTCCACCGTCATATCCGGAAAGATGCGCCGTCCTTCCGGCGCCTGGGCAATACCGCTGGCGGCGATAAAATGGGTCGACCGCTGGCTGATGGCTTCTCCGCGAAGGCGAATTTCACCGCTGGCAATGCGCGGCTGACCAAAAATCGACATCAGCAGCGTGGATTTTCCCGCACCGTTGGCCCCAATCAGCGCCACGGTTTCCCCTTCCGCCACGGTCAGCGACACCTGCTTCAGCGCCTGCACCGGGCCGTAAAACACATCCACCTGTTCAAACGCCAGCATTGCTTCAGCCATGCTCGCTCTCCTCTTCCGCGCCGAGATAAGCGGCGATCACCTTCGCATCGTGTCGAATCTGCTGCGGCGTGCCCTGGGCGATCACGTCACCGTGATCCAGTACGACGATGTGATCGGAAATGCGCATCACCATCGGCATATCGTGTTCAATCAACAGCACGCTGATGCGGTGATCGGCGCGCAGCTGATGCAGAATCTGGCTCAGCGCCTCGGTTTCGACCGGATTGAGTCCCGCTGCGGGCTCATCCAGGCAGATCAGTTCCGGCCGGGTGCACATGGCGCGCGCAATCTCCAGCCGGCGCTGCTGGCCGTAAGAGAGCGTACCGGCCAGCCGGTTGGCGCTGCTGACCAGATCAACGCGCTCCAGCCAGTAAAAAGCGCGATCGAGCGCGCGACTCTCCGCTGCCCGATAGCCGCGGGTATTGAGAATGCCGGCCAGCAGCTGACGGTTGACCTGCATATGCTGCGCCACCAGCAGGTTCTCCACCACCGACATCTCGCGAAACAGGCGGATGTTCTGAAAGGTGCGCGCCAGACCGGCGCGGTTGACCAGATGTGCGCCGCCAAACATCTTGTACCAGATACGCGAGCCCAGCCGCGCCGGCCGCAGCCAGTCACCCGGCTGAATCTTCTGGCCCAGCACCTGGATCACATCGGTGCTGCGCTGATGGGCATTGAGCACAATGCGCCCGCCGCTGGCGCGATAAAATCCCGTCAGGCAGTTAAATACCGTGGTTTTGCCCGCGCCGTTGGGGCCAATCAGCGCGGTGACCGAGCCGCGCTCCACGCGCAGGCTGACATCATTCAGCGCTTTGATGCCGCCAAAGCGCATCATCAGGTTATCAACCTGCAGGATGGCATCACTCATGGCGTACTCCTTTTCTCAGCGGCACACCGACGCGTGCGGTGCGCACCAGGCCGCGCGGACGCCAGATCATCATCAGCACCATCAACATGCCAAACAGCAGCACGCGGTACTCGGCAAAGCTGCGCAGCAGCTCGGGCGCCACCGTCAGCACAAACGCGGCCAGCACCACGCCGAGCGTCGAGCCCATCCCGCCCAGCACCACGATGGCCAGAATCAGCGCGGACTCAAAAAAGGTAAACGAGGTGGGATTAACGAACCCCTGATAGCTGGCGAAAAATACCCCGGCAATACCGGCGGTTGAGGCTCCGAGCATAAAGGCCGACAGCTTCACCAGCACGTGATTCAGCCCCATGGCGCGACAGGCGATTTCATCTTCACGCAACGCTTCCCACGCCCGGCCAATCGGCATGCGCGTCAGCCGGTGCTTGATAAACAGCACCAGCAGCACTACCAGCACCAGCACCACGTAAATAAAGATGAACTTCATGTTGGGGTTGTAATCGAGATGCAAAAACTGGTGGTACGGTATGCCGCCCTCTTTTGCCCGGCGGGCGAATTCAAGGCCGAGAAAGGTCGGTGACGGCACCGAGACGCCGTTCGGGCCCCCGGTGAACGACAGCCAGTTATTCAGCACCAGCCGGATAATTTCACCGAAGCCGAGCGTGACGATAGCCAGATAGTCACCGTGCATGCGCAGCACCGGAAAGCCGAGCAGCGCACCGGCCAATGCCGCCAGCAGCGCAGCGATGGGGATCATGCTCCAGAAACCCAGCCCGAGATACTGATAGCCCAGCGCCAGCCCGTAGGCACCAATGGCGTAAAATGCCACGTAGCCCAGATCGAGCAGCCCGGCGAGGCCGACCACGATATTGAGCCCGAGTCCCAGCAGCACGTAGATTAGCCCGAGAATCGCCACCGTCAGCAGATACTTGCTGGAGAGAAACGGAAACGCCAGAGCCACAACCAGCAGCAGCGGTATTATCCAGCGCAGGCGCGAGCGGTAACCGGGTTCACGCACGTATACGCCGTCATCGTTGCCCTCAAACTTGCGCAGAAAACGGCGCCCCACGGCGGTATGCAGAAACAGCCCCAGCAGCAAACGTCCTGCCATCACCACTGCCACCAGCAGCGCCACGCGCAGCGGCGACAGCGTAAAACTGTAGCCGCTGAGCACCACGCCCACTACCGGGCCGAACACCACCAGCGCGACAGCACCGGCCAGCAGCGTGTCGAGCAGCACCTGACGGATGCCGCTGGTTTGCGTCATTGCATTCATTCTGGCTTCCTCACACTTTGGCGACCAGCGGCCGGCCCAGCAGTCCCTGCGGACGGAAGATTAAAATCACCACCAGCAGCGAAAACGAGAACACATCTTTGTAATCAGAGTTCACCAGCCCGGCGAACTGCGCCTCGGCCACGCCCAGTAGCAAACCGCCCAGCATCGCACCGGGCAGCGAACCGATGCCCCCCAGCACCGCCGCGGTGAAGGCTTTGATGCCGATAATGAAGCCGGCGTAGAAATCAAACGTGCCGTAGTTCATGGTAACCAGCACCCCGGCCAGCCCGGCCATCGCCGCGCCGATGACAAACACCAGCGAAATCACCCGGTCGGTATTGATACCGAGAATCGACGCCATGCGCCGATCCTGCTGGACCGCACGGCAGATACGGCCCAGTTTGGTGTACTGGATAATCCAGGTCAGCAGCGCCATCCCGCACAGCGCCGCCACCAGGATAAACACTTTTGTCCAGGTGATTTGCACCACGCCGCCGTCAATCTCCATACGCAGCACACCGCTGAGCAGAGTAGGAATGCCCTGCTGATTCGGTCCCTGACTGAGCTGCACATAGTTTTGCAGAATCAGCGACATACCAATGGCAGAGATCAGCGGTGCCAGCCGGGTGGAATTGCGCAGCGGACGATAGGCAATGCGCTCAATGGCCCAGCCGTAAGCGGCGGTGACCACGATGGTGAACAACAGCGTGCCAAAGATCAGCAGTGGAAAGGAGTGAATGCCAAAGTAACTGAGCAGCGCCAGCCCGATCGCACACAGATAAGCAGAGATCATGTACACCTCGCCGTGGGCGAAGTTGATCATGCCGATAATGCCGTAAACCATGGTGTAGCCGATGGCGATCAGCCCGTAGACCGCGCCCAGCGTCAGGCCGTTAATCAGCTGCTGTATAAAGAAGGCGTCCATATTGTCTCTCGCAGGTGGAAGGCGTGCACAGGTCACGCTCAGATGCGAACGGCCCCGCTGCGCGCGGGGCCGCAGAGCGAATTACAGCTGGTGATATTTGCCTTTGTCATCCCACTGATAGACCACGTAATCCGAGACTTTCAGGTCGCCTTTTTCGTCCCATGCCTTCTTGCCCATCACGGTGTCAACGCTGTTGGCCTTCAGCCAGTCGCTGGCTTTGGCATTGTCTTTACCTGCTGCTTTGTAGGCGGCGGCCAGAGCCTGAATGGAGGCGTAGGCGTACAGCGTATACCCTTCCGGCTCAAAACCGCTGGCGCGGAATTTTTCAATCACCGCTTTGCCATCCGCGATGGTGCGCGGGTCATTGCCGAAGGTCATGTACACGCCTTTAGTGAACTGCGGACCGCCGGCAGCAGTCACCAGTTCTTCCGTCACGATGCAGTCGCCGGAGAAGAAAGCCGCATTGACGCCCTGCTCACGCATCTGACGCACCAGCGGACCCGCCTCCGGATGACAGCCACCGAAATAGACCACATCCGGTTTCACCGCGCCGATTTTGGTGACCAGCGCGTTAAAGTCTTTTTCACCGCGCGACAGCCCCTCATACAGCACTTCTTTCACGCCGCGTTTCTCCAGCGCCGCTTTGGTGGCATCCGCCAGCCCCTGACCGTAAGTATCTTTATCGTGGATCACCGCCACTTTCTTCGCTTTCAGCGTATCGAGAATATAGTTAGCGGCAATTGTCCCCTGCTGGTCATCACGCCCGCACATTCGGAACAGGGTTTTCATGCCGCGCTCGGTGATTTGTGGATTAGTTGAACCGGGCGTAATCGCCAGTACGCCCGCCTCGTCATACACCTCTGAGGCTGGCATGGTCGAGGACGAGCAGAAATGGCCCACCACCGCCATCACTTTGTCCTGATCCACCAGCCGGTTGGCAACGGCCACCGCCTGCTTGGGTTCGCAGGCGTCATCGCCCTGCACCAGCACAATTTTTTCACCGTTTATGCCGCCCGCCGCGTTAATGTCCGCCGCAGCCTGGCTGGCGCCCTTCCAGTATTGTGTACCGTACGTAGCATTCGGTCCGGTAAACGGACCGGCCACGCCAATCTTTATGTCAGCCTGCGCGTAGAACGCCATGCTTAAACAACCTGCCATCACCACCTTCAATGGGTGTTTTATGAATTTCAAAGACATGCTTTCAATCCTCAACGGGTCAGGAACGGAGCCATACCACGGCCTGGGAGAAATCAATCTGAAACACTTCGAGAGCAGTGTGGTCTGTGCGACCACGGTTGAAATTTAAGCAAAAAGCTCGCCAGAGAAGACAATCGGTGACAATTTTTTTGCAGCGGCATCGCAGCCGGGCGGAAAACGTGCGATGTGGCCTCCCTGCACCTGATAAACATAGCCAGCCTTTTGCCGCCTACCAGCACCGTGATGGTGCAGAATGCGGTCGATCACAGATTCTTCATCGTGATGAGAGGTTTATCCGCTATGCTCTGGTCAAATCGGTCCAAATTGCTGAAGGAGAATCTATGAATACGCAACGGAACGGATTGACCACTGAGCAGGCGCTGGATCAACTGGAGCGTCTGTATGACGACGCGGTTGAAGCGCTGCGCAACGCCATTCGCACGTTCACTGCCAGCGGCACACTGCCGGACGCCGGACTGCGCCAGCAGGGGCTGTTTGTCTATCCGGAGCTGCGCATCACCTGGCAGGGTGAAGGCCCGCAGCAAAATCGCACCCGCGCCTGGGGACGTTTTACCCACACCGGCCGCTACAGCACCACCATCACGCGCCCGGCGCTGCTGCGTCACTATCTCAGCGAACAGCTGCAGATGATCGAAAAAGAGTACGACGTGCTGATTGAGGTGGGCCCGTCAGAGCAGGAAATCCCTTATCCCTATGTGATTGATGGCTCCGACCTGTCACTGGACCGCTCCATGAGCGCCAGTATTGCGCGCCATTTCCCGACGACCGAGCTGTCGCAGATTGGTGATGAAACCGCTGATGGTCTGTTCAACGCCGACGCGCTGTTCCCGCTGTCGCATTTCGACGCGCTGCGCACCGATTTCTCCCTGGCGCGCCTGCGTCACTACACCGGCACCGCGGTAGAACACTTCCAGCCGTTTGTACTGTTCACTAACTACACGCGCTACGTCGATGAGTTCGTGCGCTGGGCGATTGAGCAGGTGCAGGACCCCAGCACGCCTTACGACAGTCTCGCCTGCGCCGGCGATGTGGTGATCACGGCGGAAACGCAGGACCCAACGGCGATGATGTCGGATCTGGCGTGGAAGAAGCATCAGATGCCCGCCTGGCATTTAACCTCGCCCAATCGTCGCGGCATCACGCTGGTAAATATTGGCGTCGGTCCGTCGAACGCCAAAACCATCTGCGACCACCTCGCGGTGGTGCGCCCACATGCGTGGCTGATGATTGGTCACTGCGGTGGCCTGCGTGAAAGCCAGAGCATCGGCGATTACGTGCTGGCGCACGCCTATCTGCGTGACGACCACGTGCTGGACAGCGTATTACCACCGGATATCCCGATCCCGAGCATTGCGGAGGTGCAGCGTGCCCTGTACGACGCCACCAAAGCAGTCAGCGGTATGCCCGGCGAAGAGGTGAAGCAGCGCCTGCGTACCGGTACGGTCGTCACTACAGACGACCGCAACTGGGAGCTGCGCTACTCCGCATCTGCGTTACGCTTCAACCTGAGCCGCGCGGTGGCGGTGGATATGGAGAGCGCCACCATTGCTGCACAGGGCTATCGTTTCCGCGTACCGTACGGCACCCTGCTGTGCGTCTCGGATAAACCGCTGCACGGTGAAATCAAACTGCCCGGCCAGGCCAACCGTTTCTATGAGGGCGCCATCTCGGAACATCTGCAGATTGGCATCTGCGCCGTTGAGCTGCTGCGCGCCGAGGGTGACAAACTGCACTCCAGGAAACTACGCACCTTCAACGAACCGCCCTTCCGCTAAACCCGCTGTTCCGGCCCATGGACGGGCCGGATTTCTGCTGACAACCTTAAATTTTCAGCACCGCCACTTTTACTAACCATGCCAGTACGGCGAGGATAGCCGGCAACATGAGGGTCCAGATCAGTCTGTCATTTAACCGTTCGAACTTTTTATCGATACGCTTCTCCACCTGACCGATCTCATTCATCAGTTGATTGCACATCAGCCCCTGTTCGGTACGCACGCGTTCCACGTCCGCTCTGGTGGCAAAATTTTCAAAACGCGCGGTCAGGACCGCGACATCCTGCTGTAACAGCTGAGTGGTGTTCGCCAGCTGTTCCACGTGTTGGGTTAATCGTACCATTAGCGGTGCTCCCTGATTTCTTAACGCCAGAAGGCGAGGCGGCAACCGATGCGGCAGCGTGCAAACGGGATAATCCATTATCTTGTCCTTCTTCAGCAACCTTGTGTCATCGCCTCACTCCACCGCTATTTAAGCAGAGCGGCAGCAATTAAACATTCAACGATCCCGCCACTGCAGGCAAAAAATTTGCGCATGGCAGAATTTACGGAAAGACAGTAAACAACAGGCCTGAAAGAGAAAAGTGGCGACGGGCAGGAATTGCGAGACATCACGCAAACAATCATTGCGCGCATGTAACAACTTACACGGAAGCCCGGGCGGGCTTCCGTTACACAGCATCAGGCACTCAGCCAGCCGAGTTTAATCACAAACAGAATCGACAGAATCACCAGCGCCGCATTGACCTCTTTGGTGCGGCCACTCAGCAGTTTCACCACCGTCCAGGTAATAAAACCAAAGGCGATACCGTTGGCGATCGAGTAAGTCAGCGGCATGGTCAGCGCGGTCACGGTGACCGGTGCCGCCGTGGTGACATCTTTCCAGTCAATTTCTGCCAGACCGGAAGCCATCAGCACCGCGACGAACAGCAGCGCTGGCGCCGTGGCGTAGACCGGCACGCTACCCGCCAGTGGCGAGAAGAACAGGCTGAGCAGGAACAGAATAGCGACCACAATCGCCGTCAGACCGGTACGGCCGCCGGCGCTGACGCCCGCAGCGGACTCCACATAGCTGGTGGTGGTTGAGGTACCCAGCAGTGAACCGAACAGCGCAGCGGCGCTATCGGCGATCAGCGCACGGCCCATTTTCGGCACGTTGCCCTGCTCATCGGCCAGACCGGCGCGTTTCGTCACGCCCAGCAGCGTGCCGGTGTTATCAAACACGTCGACAAACAGGAACGCAAAGATCACGCTCACCAGGCCTACGTTGAACGCGCCGGCGATATCCAGCTGCATAAAGGTCGGCGCAATCGACGGCGGCGCAGAGAACACGCCCGCGAACGGCGTCAGGCCAATGCCCATCGAGATAAAAGTAACAACCAGAATGCCGATCAGTACGGCTCCGGTGACGCGACGCGCTTCCAGCACCACAATGATAAAGAAGCCAAGCAGCGCCAGCAGCGGACCCGGTTTGGTGAGGTCGCCCAGACCGACCAGCGTAGCCGGGTTATCCACCACGATGCCCGCCCCTTCCAGCGCAATCAGTGCGAGGAACAGGCCAATGCCTGCCGCAATCCCGGCACGCAGCGGCAGCGGAATGCTGGCAATAATCCATTCGCGAATTTTAAAAATCGACAGTGCAAAGAAGATCACCGCCGAGAGGAACACCGCACCCAGCGCGATCTGCCAAGTGTAGCCCATATGCAGCACCACGGTGTAGGTGAAAAAGGCGTTCAGGCCCATGCCCGGTGCCAGCGCGATCGGATAGTTAGCGATCAGGCCCATCAGAATCGAACCGATGGCCGCGGCCAGACAGGTGGCAACAAATACCGAGCCTTTATCCATACCGGTCGCCCCGAGGATGCTGGGGTTCACAAACAGGATGTAGGCCATTGCCAGAAAGGTCGTGATACCGGCAATGATTTCGGTGCGCACCGTGGTGTGGTGAGCTTTTAACTTAAAAAGTTTTTCTAACATCATCATCTCTCATCAGCGGAGACGGCCCGCAGGCCTGCTCTCTCTTGCCAAGGCGTTTTCCCGCTATTCCGCGCGTGGTGGCTAAGCTGACGCGGAAAAAGTGAGGAAAATTATTTTTTTATGCCGGCGTTTTGCCACCGCTGGCAGCAGAACGTCGTGTGCTATCCCCTGTCCACATAGCAATTGCTATGCCACTCCCTGACGCAATCGTTTCCGTTTCAGCGTGCCGTTGCGGCTAAGAAAATTCTGAACCAGAACGAGGCGCGATTATGGTGCATTGCACCACCTGCGCGCAAACGTTTTCCCGCCGTGCGCAGCAGGGGATGAAATATTGCGGTAACGCACGCTTTCACACTCTGCCAGGCGATGGCGCTCACGTTTCTGCTGCGCGTTTCAGCAGCTTAAAAACGCCGGGTTACACTGCGTTTAACCCTTTCGCAACAAAAGAGGCAGTGCAATGAAGCCCGCGATTCTGGTCGTTGATGATGATCGTGCCATCTGCGAATTGCTGCACGATGTGCTGAGCGAACATGTGTTTACCGTTTATAGCTGTCATCAGGGGCGCGACGCCCTGGCGCTGCTGGCGCAGCATCCGGAAATCTCCCTGGTGATGCTGGATATGATGCTGCCCGATACCAACGGCCTGCTGGTATTACAGCAGATGCAGCGTCAGCGCCCTGAACTGCTGGTGATCATGCTGACCGGCATGGGATCGGAAGCCGATATGGTGGTTGGACTGGAGATGGGTGCCGACGACTATATCGCCAAACCCTTTAATCCCCGCGTGGTGGTGGCGCGGGCCCGTGCGGCGCTGCGCCGCTGCGGGCGACTGGCGCAGCCGGAAACGGTGATTGATGACGGCTGGCAGTTTAATGGCTGGCGGCTGGATGATGTGCGTTGTCAGCTGTTCAATCCGCAGCGTGAAAGCGTGCCGCTCACTCAGGGCGAATACAGTCTGCTGCGCGCGCTGGTCGGCCACGCGCGTAAGGTCCTGACGCGCGACCAGCTGCTGGAGCTGACCCACAGCGAGAGCCTCGACGTGTTCGATCGCACCATTGATGTGCTGATCATGCGCCTCAGACGCAAAATCGAGGCTAATCCGCATCAGCCGATCCTGATCCGCACCATTCGCGGACTGGGCTATGTTTTTTCCGCCGATGTGATGCGCCCGTCCGCCGCGGCGCGCGAGACGCAAATCGCCTGATCCATCCAGCGCTGCATCTCGCTCAGTGGCCGGATGCCGTCCAGCGCGTTGGCCGCATGCAGATTAAAGCTGGCGCAGGTATGGGCCAGCTTTAACGTCTGCTGCAGGCTGTAGTTCTGATGGCTGGCGTACAGCACGCCGGCGCAGAAGGCATCGCCCGCCCCGACGCTGCCGACAATCTCCTCTGCCGCTAAGCACCAGGCGGGCTGCCACAGACCGTCGCCCGCTGGCTGCTGGCCCCAGGCGCCTTCCGGGGCATGAATCACCACGCGCTGGCGCACACCCTGCGCCAGCAGCCAGCGTGCCGCCGCAGCAAACGCCGCCGGTGACGCCAGCGTGCCACTGCTGCGCAGCTCGATGCCGGTGAGCGCCTGCGCTTCCAGTTCGTTAATCACCAGATAATCGAGCCAGCGTAGCGCCGGCTTCACCAGCGTCTGATACTCGCCGGCGCGTGAGACCAGATCGAGCGAAGTGAGATAGCCGCGCTGCTGCATCTCCGCCAGCAGCCGGGCACTGCGGGTACCGTACTGCGCATCGGGCTGGTCGAGCTTATCCAGTAACAACAGATAGCCGAGGTGGAAGATGCGGTGCGCGGTGGCAAGGTGAGCGAAGTGCGCCACATCGAGCTGCGCATTGGCCCCGCGCGCATGAAAAAAGGTGCGCTGACCGTCCGGCGCGGTCATCACCTGCGTCATCGCCGTGGCTGACGCACCGATGCGCTGCACGTGCTGACGATCCACATGATGTTCATCCAGCAGCTGCAGCAGATAATCGCCGTCGCTGTCCTCGCCCAGCATCCCCACGGCGGCCAGCGGCAGACCGACCTGCATGCGCGCCAGGGTAAACAGCACATTCAGCGCTGCACCGCCGCTGCATTTCTCGCTGTGGCTAATCTCCGCCAGCCAGCCCTGTTCTGGCCAGTGGCTGATGCGCTGCACGTGATCCACCAGCATATTACCCGCCGCCAGAATGCCGTTGCGTGCTGCCATGTCAGGCCCTCCCGGCGCTGCCAAACACCTGCATCTGCTGGGCCACAACGCTGGCGATGTCGCGTTCAACCGCCATTAACAGTTCGGCGAACGAGTCGTAGCGCGCGTCGCGCTGGGTGATTTGCGTTTCAATCGCCCCGAGCGCCGCCTGCGACATACCGGTGTAGAAGTTGATTTTGTGGATGCCGAGGCTGATGGCGCGGCGGAAATCAGCGTCGCTGATGCCGGAACCGCCGTGCAGTACCAGCGGAATGCCGGCCGCTGCGCGAATCGCCGCCAGACGGTCAAAATCAAGCTTTGGCTCGCCTTTGTATTTGCCGTGCGCGTTGCCGATGGCCACTGCGAGGCAGTCGATGCCGGTTGCCTGGACAAATTCCGCCGCCAGCGCCGGGTCGGTGAATTTATTGCTGTCCGCTTCGCCAAACAGCGCGCCACCCTCATCGCCGCCCACGGCGCCCAGCTCAGCCTCGATCGAAATGCCCAGCGCGTGGCACATCTTCACCACTTCCCGCGTCTGGCGAATGTTCTCGTCATAGCTCAGGGTTGAACCATCGAACATTACCGAGGTGAAGCCGAGGCGAATCGCCTGCATCACCGCATCAAAATGCAGGCCGTGATCGAGGTTGAGCACCACCGGGATGGCGTGCAGCGCCGCTTCGGCACGGATAGCGGCGATCAACGGTTCCAGGCTGACGTATTTAAAATGCACCTCGGCAATGTTGATGATAAACGGCGAACGCTGCTGCTCCGCCGCATGGAACAGCGCGCGCAGAAAGTGGGTATCGAGAACGTTGAACGCGCCGAGCGCGTAACCGTGCTGCTGCGCATGGGCGAGGCCCTGCGCCAGAGAGATCAGTGCCATGGAACACTCCTGTTATGCCAGCCAGCGGTGATATTCGTTACACAGCAGCCAGCGCGGCGCTTCATCCTCATCAATCGGATTAAAGCGCGCCAGCGGGGTAAGAAAGACGTTGTCGTGCTCATCGTCATTGGGCATGGAGACTTCGCCCACCAGCACATCGCCGTAGCCGGTTTCGCCCCAGAAGCTGTGCCAGACACCGGGCAGTAACGTGACGCTCTCGCCGGGTGACAGCCGCAGCTGGGAACCGGCGGCATGGGTCTGGCAGATGCCATCCAGCGTGACCTGTACCGGCGAATCCGCCAGCCGATCGCCGTCGCGATTGTGTAGCGTGACAATCAGGTTGCCACCGCCGCGGTTGATAATGTCTTCCATTTTTTGCGGATGATAATGCATCGGCGTCACCTGCCCTTCGCGCACGTGCATGATCTTCTCCGCATACGGTTTGCCCCACGGTTGTCCGCCGCGTGAACCGTTGCGCAGGGTAAACAGCGTCAGGCCGGTCTGGCTGAAATCATCGGCACCAAAACTGGTGACATCCCAGCCGAGGTGCAGCGCCAGCAGTTCGGCAGCGGCTGAGGTGTCCAGCGCGCGCCACTGGCTGAGACCGTAATCGGCCCACGGCGGCAGATGCACATCCTGCCGCAGAAAGAATTCACGGGTCAGTTGCAAAATAGCGTTAACTTCGGAACGTTGCATAGCTGCGTCTCCGGCGGGCGTCGCGGCGCGCAGTGTGCACCGCGACGCCCGTGTGGCTTATTTCACCGTCCAGCCTTTGTAGCTGCTGACATTGTTACGATCGATTAGCGTTACCGGAATCAGCACCGGCTTATCCGGCGCTGGCTTGCCCTGCAGGATGTCATAGCCAATCTCAACTGCTTTGGCCGCCATCACCTGCGGATCCTGGGCTGGCGTCGCGACAAACAGCGAGCCTTTGCGCTTCAGCGCCTCTTCGCCGTCTGGCGATCCATCGACGCCGACGATAAAGAATTCGCTACGCTGCGCCTGTTTCGCCGCCAGATCGGCACCGATAGCGGTAGGATCGTTGATGGCGAACACGGCATCAATCTTCGGATTGGCCGACAGCAGGCCGGTCATCACTTCCAGTCCGCCTTCGCGACTGCCTTTGGCGTTCTGGTTGTAAGAGAGCAGTTTGATATCCGGGTGGGTTTTCAGCTCATTCATGCAGCCTTCCACGCGGTTCTGCACCGCTGACACCGGTGGTCCGTTGATGATGACCACGTTGCCTTTGGCTTTCAGGCGGTCGGAGATGTATTTACAGGCCATGGCCCCGGCCTGGGTGTTGTCAGAGGTGATGGTGGCATTGGCACCGTCCGCGGCCACGTCCACCGCCACTACCACGATGCCGGCATCACGCGCACGCTTCACCGCCGGCGCGATGCCTTTGGAGTCGGCAGCGTTGAGGATGATCATGTCCACTTTAGCGGCGATGAAGTTGTCAATCTGCGCTACCTGCTGGCCAAGATCATAGCCGCTGGAGACCAGCGTCACGTTGACCTTATCGCCCGCCAGCTGACGCGCCTTGAGCTCCGCCCCTTTGGTGATCTGGACGAAGAACGGGTTAGCCAGATCGCCCACCGTCACGCCGATGGATTTCAGTTCTTTGGCCTGCACAAATGGCGCACTGAACAGCGTCGCGGCCAGCAGTCCGGTGATAATCGGATTAAAACGCATAGTCGATGTTCTCCTGCTTTTTTGGTTTTATGCCCTGATTGCCTTTGCCCTCACCCTGGCCCTCTCCCGCAAGCGGGAGAGGGAACCGTTCTGCGTGGTGTTCAGGTGAAGCACTTGTTTCTAAATCTTCTCTCCGGACAGCCCCCTCTCCCGCAAGCGAGAGAGGGAACCGTTCTGCATGGTGTTCAGGTGAAGCACTTGTTTCTAAATCTTCTCTCCGGACAGCCCCCTCTCCCGCAAGCGGGAGAGGGAACCGTTCTGCATGGTGTTCAGGTGAAGCACTTGTTTCTAAATCTTCTCTCCGGACAGCCCCCTCTCCCGCAAGCGAGAGAGGGAACCGTTCTGCATGGTGTTCAGGTGAAGCACGTTAGTTACCTCTTCGCTCCGGGCTGCCCCCTCTCCCGCGAGCGGGAGAGGGTTGGGGTGAGGGCCAAAGCCAGCGCCCCCCCTCACCCCACGTGATGCCGCGTACGGTACTTATCGATCAGCACCGCAATAATGATCACCCCGCCCTTAATCACCAGCTGCCAGAAGTACGACACGCCCATCAGCGTCATGCCGTTGTTCAGCGTGGCGATAATCAGCGCGCCAATCAGCGTGCCGGTAATGGTGCCAATGCCGCCGACAAAGCTGGTCCCGCCCAGAATCACCGCGGCGATCGCGTCCAGCTCATAGCCCACGCCGAGGTTGCCGTTAGCGCTGTACAAGCGCGATGCGCTCATCAGGCCACCCAGCCCGGACAACAGGCCGCTCATGGCGTAGACGAACACCAGTACCGCACCCACTTTAATACCGGTCAGGCGCGCTGCCTGCATGTTGCCGCCCACCGCATAGATGTGCACGCCAAGCGTGGTGCGGCGCAAAATAAACCAGCACAGCGCAATCACCGCAAAGGCAATGATAATCAGCCACGGGATCGGTCCGAGATAACCGTTGCCTATCCACTCAAAGTTGATATCCGAATTGATCACCGTGGTGCCGTTAGCCAGCAGATAGGCCGCCCCGCGCAGCGCGGTATAGGTGCCCAGCGTGACGATAAACGGCGGCAGGCCCGCCCAGGCGACCAGAATGCCGTTGAACAGCCCCATGATCAGCCCGGCTCCCAGCGCGGCCGGGATGGTCAGCCCGGCAAACGCCGGATCGAGCGACACCACCATCGCCACCACCGCCGTGGTACCCAGCATTGAGCCAACCGACAGGTCAATGCCGCCGGTGAGAATGACAAACGTCATGCCCGCCGCCAGCACAATGTTGATGGAGGCCTGACGCGTGATATTCAGCAGGTTAGCTTCGGTAAAAAAGTTCGGGGCGACAAAGCCAAATACCGCCACGATCAGGATCAGAATCGGCAAGATACCCACGGTTTGCAGCAGGTCACTCATCAACGCACGTTTTAGCGTTGGACTTTTTACGCGTGCGGTTTCACTGGTCATTCCCGTCTCCTCAGGCCTGGACCGGCTGCGCGCCGGTGGCCAGTGTCATTATGTTTTCCTGGCTAATCTGCTCGCCGCTCAGCTCGCCGGCGATGGTGCCTTCGCGCATCACGTACACGCGGTCGCTCATGCCCACCACTTCCGGCAGCTCGCTGGAGATCATCAAAATCGCCACGCCCTGCTGCGCCATCTGGTTCATCATGCGGTAGATTTCACTCTTAGCGCCGACATCCACGCCGCGCGTCGGCTCATCCAGAATCAGGATGCGCGGCGCTATCGATACCCAGCGCGAAATCAGCAGCTTCTGCTGGTTGCCGCCGGATAAACCGCCAGCGCGCACCTGGGCGTGCGGCACGCGGATATTCAGTGATTGAATCGCCTCGCTGGCGATTTTCTGCCCTTTGCGCCGGTTAAGCAGGCCGTAGCTGGCATCGCGCTCAAGTGTGGCCATCACGATGTTTTCCTGCGCCGCCAGTTCCAGAAACAGCCCCTGCTCTTTGCGGTTTTCGGTCAGGAAACCGATGCCGCGCGCAATGGCGTCTCGCGGCGAGTGAATCTGCACTTTTTCACCGTCGATCCAGATTTCCCCGCCGGCTGGCTGATGCACACCAAAAATCAGCTGCGCCAGCTCGCTGCGGCCGGCACCGACCAGTCCGGCCAGTCCGACGATCTCCCCGGCGCGCACCGCGAGGCTGCTGGGATGCACTTTGCGGTTGTCGGTCAGATGATTTACCGCCAGGCGGATTTCGCCGAAGGTAATGGCGCGATCTTTGTTGAACAGATCGCTGAGCGGACGGCCGACCATCATGCGCACCAGTTCGCTGGCGTTCAGCTGTTCGCGCGTCAGGCTGCCGACGTACTGGCCGTCGCGCAGCACGCTGACGCGATCGGAGAGTTCATACACTTCTGCCATGCGGTGGCTGATGTAGATGATCGCCATGCCTTCGCTGCGCAGGCGTTTGATCAGCGCAAACAGCTGTTCGGTTTCGCGATTCGAGAGCGCAGCGGTGGGTTCGTCCATCACCAGGATGCGGCTGTTGCGATGCAGCGCGCGGGCAATTTCCACCTGCTGCTGTTCGGCGATGCTCAGGCGGCTCACCAGATCGGTGGCGCTGAACTGCGCGCCAAGGCGGTTAATCACCTGCTGCGCTTCTTCCGCCATCTGGCGACGCTTCACCAGCCCGCCGCGGGAAATTTCACTGCCGAGAAAGATGTTCTCTGCCACCGTCAGATTCGGCGCCAGGTTGATTTCCTGATAAATCAGGGTGATCCCTGCCGCCAGCGCCTCTTTCGGGCCCCTGATCGCGTAGGGTTGACCATCGATAAGAATTTCCCCGCTGCTGGCGGTATACGCGCCGGCCAGAATCTTCATTAAGGTACTTTTACCGGCACCGTTTTCGCCCATCAGCGCGTGCACTTCACCCGGCCAGACGGTCAGGTCGACGCCTTTCAGCGCATAGAAGCTGCCGAAGCGCCGGGTAATTGCCCGCATTTCTAATATCGGTGTCGCCGCCATCTTCAGGCTCCTGCTGCCAGTGGATAGCCGCGAGTTAAGCAACGCCAGATAAATGGAAAATGTCAGACGCCGTTCATATTTGTCATATTGCGCTCCGGCCGCGCTTCTATACTCGCCGGAGTTGAGCGGTAAGGAGCGGCAGCAATGAGTCACAGTCTGCACTGGCACGCCGGCGCGCGCGGGCGCCTGCTGATGTTTAACCTGTTGGTGGTGAGCGTTACGCTGGCGGTGAGCCTGGTGGCTATTTTTGGTTTTCGCCACGCCGGTCACATTCAGGAGCAGGCACAGGCACAAACGCTGGCCGATATGAACGGCAGCCTGGCGCTGGCGCGTGATACGGCCAATGTCGCTATCGCCGCGGTGCGGCTGGCGCAGGTGGTGGGCGCGCTCGAATACCAGAGCGAGTCGGCGCGTCTGCAACAGACCCAGCAGGCGCTGCAGCAGTCGCTGAGTCAGCTGGCCAGCGCGCCGCTGGCCGCACAGCAGCCGGCGCTGCTGGCACGCATCCGCGAGCGCAGCCAGATGCTGGAGCAAAGCATCAGCCAGCTGCTGCTGGAGGGGCATCAGCGCCATTTACAGCGTAACGTGATGCTCAGCGGCCTGTGGCAGGCGCAGCTGCTGCTCAACCGTATCGACCTGCTGGCCAGCGACGGCGCGTTTCTGCCGCTGCGCCAGCAGACCGCCGCGCTGTTAACCGTGGCAATTCAGTCCGCCACGCCGCAGGCCGCAGTGCAACAGCTCAACAGCGTGCTGCCGATCTGGTCTGCGCTGCCGCTGCAGGGCGTGCTGGCGATACAGCGCGCGCGGCTGGTCAGCACCAGCCAGCAGTTGCTGCCGGTGGCCGATCAGCTGGAGCAGAGTGATATCGCCATCGCCTACGCCACGTATCGCATCAAGGCGCTGGTGGCGATGCTCAACGAAGACATTACCCACTACGTTCAGCTGGTAGCGCAGCAGAGCGATGCGCGCAGCGCCGCCGCCCATCAGGAACTGGATTCAATCATCGGTTTCATCGGTCTGTTTATGCTGCTGGCGTTGCTGATTACCGGTTACGCCGGTTACTACATCTACCGCAATCTCGGCTCCAGCCTTACCGCCATCGCGCACGCCATGACGCGGCTGGCGCAGGGGGAGAAAAGCGTCAGCGTGCCCGGCCTGGCACGGCGCGATGAGCTGGGCGATCTGGCGCGCGCCTTTAACGTGTTCGCGCGCAACACCGCTTCGCTGGCCCACACCTCGCAGCTGCTGAAAGAGAAAAGCAACCAGCTGGAATCGACCTTCCTCGCCATGCGCGACGGCTTCGCGCTGTTTGATAACAGCGGTCAGCTGGTGGTGTGGAACGCGCAGTACGCCGAACTGCTGGGCTTCGCGCCGCGCGAGCTGCATCGCGGCATGCACTATCAGCGTTTGCTCGATCGCGTCGACGTGCAGCTCAGCAGCCTGCACGACGCGCAGGAAGTGAGGTTACCGGATGGCCGCACGCTGGAACTGCGCTTCAGCCCGGTGCCGCGGCGCGGCATGGTCAACACGGTGCTGGAGCGCACCTCGCGTAAGGCGCTGGAAGCGGCACTGCTGCACAGCCAGAAGATGAAAGCGGTCGGTCAGCTGACCGGCGGCCTGGCGCACGATTTCAATAATTTGCTGGCGGTGATCATCGGCAGCCTGGCGCTGACCGTCGATCAGTTGCCGCCCGGCACGCTGGCCAGCCGCATTGAGCGCGCGCGGCTGGCCGCCGATCGCGCCGCACAGCTGACGCAGCGTCTGCTGGCCTTCTCACGCAAACAGGCACTTTATCCGCGTGCCGTTGCGGTGGTGGAACTGGTGGAAAATCTGCAGTCGCTGCTGCAGCACTCCCTGCTGCCCGGCCAGCATCTGGTGGTGGATGCGCAGCGCCCAGGCTGGCCGGCGTGGATTGATGCCGGCCAGCTGGAGAACGCCCTGATGAATCTGGTGGTGAACGCGCGCGACGCCATGGAGCGCCAGAGCGGCGAGATCCGCCTGCGCATCTGGAATCAACGAATTCAGGAGGCCGATGGCAAGCGCGACCGCGTCACCATTGAAGTGATTGACCACGGCTGCGGCATGTCCGCCGAGGTGCGGGAACAGGTGTTTGAACCCTTCTTTACCACCAAAGCCACCGGCAGCGGCAGCGGGCTGGGGCTGTCGATGGTGTACGGATTTGTGCGCCAGTCCGGCGGACAGATCGAACTGGAGACCGCGCCGGGCCAGGGCACCACGGTGCGTCTGCTGCTGCCTCGCGCGCCGGAAGCCGCGCAGCCGCTGGTGAGCGCGCCGGTGCTGACGCCGCGTGCCAGCCGCGATCGCCTGATACTGGTGCTGGATGACGAGCCGGCGGTGCGCCAGACGCTGTGCGAACATCTGCATCAGCTGGGTTACCTGACGCTGGAGTGTGCTGACGGCGAGAGTGCGCTGACGCTGCTGCGCCAGACGCCGGATATCGATTTGCTTATCAGTGACCTGATGCTGCCGGGTGCCCTGAACGGTGCGGATGTGATTCGTCAGGCGCAGCAGCAGTGGCCACAGCTGGCCACCCTGCTGATCAGCGGTCAGGATCTGCGCCAGACGCCGGTGACGCTGCCGCTGTGTGAACGGCTGGCGAAACCCTGGCAGCAGGCGCAGCTGGTGCAGGCGCTGGAGCGCGCCTGGCAGCGCAGTGAACGGCTCAGTCGCGCGCGGCAGGCTGCCACAGCGGCACCCCTTTCCCGGTGATGTAGCGTTTACGCAGCCGGCTGGAGATGGCGTCCATCACCATCACCACTACCACCAGAATCACGGTCAGGAACATCACCACATCCCAGTTCCACAGGCGCATGTTTTCGGCGTAGACCAGCCCGACGCCACCGGCGCCGACAAAGCCCAGCACCGCGGCCGAGCGGGTGTTGGACTCAATCTGATACAGACTCAGCGCGAGAAAGGTGGGAAACGATTGGGTAAAAATGCCGTAACGGTGTTTTTGCAGGCTGTTGGCCCCCACTGCGCTCAGGCCGCGACTGGGTGAGCGTTCAACCGCTTCATGCCCTTCGGCATACAGCTTGCCCAGCAGGCCGATGTCCTGCATCACAATCGCCAGCACCCCGGCCAGCGGCCCCATGCCTACCGCCCGCACGAAGATCAATCCCCAGATGGCCATGTCGATGCCGCGCAGCACATCCAGCAGCCGGCGCACCAGCAGCGATATCGGCCGCGTCAGCGGATCGTGCATCACATTGCGCGCCGCCAGAAAGGAGACCGGCAGCGCGATGACGGTGGCGGTGAGCGTGCCGGCAAACACGATAGCCAGCGTGATGCCGACCTGCGAGAAATAGTAGCCAAACGGCCAGTTGACGAAATCCTGCCAGACGAACATGCGCAGGAAATAGCGTCCAAGCTGCTGGCAGCCGATGACAAAGCGCTGCCAGTCGATGCCGAACACGCTGAAGAAGAACAGATAGTAGAGCACCAGCGCCAGCGCAATCAGCGCGATGCGGCGCAGATAACGGTTTTGCGCGGCAAACAGTGCAGCGTGCTGCTGTTTCAGTTTCGCCACGTCGGGCGCTAAGGCGATCATTTTACGTCTCCTTCAACCACACGGCGGCGCAGCCAGCCGGATAGCGTATCCAGCAGCGACACCACCACGATGATCAGCAGCAGCGTCATGCTGACCTGATCGTAGCGATCCAGTTTGATGTTGGTCATCAGCTCCTGACCGATGCCGCCGGCGCCCACCAGCCCGAGGATGGTGGAGGAGCGGAAATTAATTTCCAGCCGCATAAAGCTGTAGGAGAGAAAGGTCGGTTTCACCTGCGGCCAGAAGGCGAAGCGCATACGCTGCAGCTTGCTGGCACCACAGGCGGCGAGACCGCGCACCGGTTTGTCGGAGGCGCTCTCAATTGATTCGTAGAACAGTTTGGTCAGGCTGCCGATGGTGTGCAGTGCCAGCGCCAGAAAGCCGGGGATAGCGCCGATGCCGAACGCCATCACGAACATTACCGCCCACGCCAGTTCCGGCATGGTGCGCAGGAAGGCAACAAAGGCGCGAATCGCCATGCGCAGGCTGCGCGGCGTCTGGGTGTTATCAGCGGCGAAAAACGCCAGCACGGCGGCGATCAGCACTGCAATCAGGGTGGAGGACAGCGCCAGCTGCAGGGTTTCCCAGATCAGCGGCAGCTGAAAGTGCAGACGATAGCCCCAGTAAGCCAGCGAACCTTCGGTTTTAACGTCCGCGAACAGCAGCGGCAGGTGCAGCACCGGCAGCGTCGCGCTGATGTAGTCAAAGAAGTGAGGCAGCGATTGCCAGACCGTGACCAGGTTGAATTCCGCCACGTTGCCGGCTGCGAGATAGAGCGCCACCAGCAGCAGCGACCACAGCAGCGTGTCGCGCTTTTGCTGGCGGCGAATACGTTGGTAGTAGTGTTCGAAATCGGTCAAGGGAGAGATCCTTTGTTGATGGCGAGGGATTGCCCTCACCCTAACCCTCTCCCGCCAGCGGGAGAGGGAATTGTCCGGCAGAATGATGCAGGCTCGTGCGGCCCCCTCTCCCGCCAGCGGCGAGGGAATTGTCCGGTAGCACGTGCGGCCCCCTCTCCCCCCGGGAGAGGGCTGGGGTGAGGGAAATACCGCACGGAACCACCCGCTCGTTACCCGCGTGCACCCTTCATCAGGTCGCGCTTCATATCGATGATATTCTGGTAATCCGCGACGCTGGCGGCGCCGATGTGCTGGGCACCGCCCACCGCTTTAACAAAGCAGCTGTGATCTTCTTTATCCAGCTTTTTGATCGCGGCCACCACTTTCGCTTTGAAGTCAGCGGGCAGGTTATTACTCACCAGAATCGGGCCGTTAGGAATCAGCGGCGACTGCCAGATGATGCGGATCTGCTTCATCAGATCCGGGTGATCCATACGAATCAGACGACCAAAGGCCCCCGAGGTATAACCACTGTTGTAATCGCCAATCAGCGACGTCCAGGTCACCGCGCCGTCGAACTGGCCATTCAGCACGCCGAGGATGTCCTGCTCGTGGCCACCGGAAAACGTCACGCTGGAGAAGGTATTGTTGTACTTATCATCCACCGTACCGCCAAACTCTTTCTTAAAGGCCTGATTGGGCATCAGGAAGCCGGAGGTGGAATCCGGATCGGCCATGCCAAACGATTTACCTTTCAGATCTTCCAGCTTCTTATACGGGCTGTCGGCTTTGACGATCACCACCGAGTGGTAGCCTTTCGAGCCATCTTTGTCGTCCACCACGATACCGACGATATCCACGGCCTTCGGGTTTTGCAGATAGACCGAGGCATAAGAGGCCGGCGACATGCTCAGCACCATATCGATCTTATTGCCCAGCAGCCCCTGAATCACGCCGGCATAGTCAGACGAGTTGCGCAGCTGCGTATCCACGCCCAGCTCTTTATCGAAGAAGGTTTTCACACACTGGTTATCGCCAATCTGCTGGGTGGCGTTCTGCCCGCCCAGAATTCCCAGGTTCAGCTGTTTCGGTGCATCCGCTGCGTTAACGCCAAAAGCCATCAGAGCGCCTGTCAGTAAAGCTAAAGCAGTCAGTTTCATTGTGAGATTTTCTCTTGCCGTGGGAGTTAGTGGAGCTGGTTAATTTCGTCGCCGTACAGCGCATGCAGCAGGCTGTCGGTCAACTGAGCGGGATGGCCGTCAAACAGCACTTTGCCGCGCTGGATGCCGATCACCCGGGTGCAATACTGCTGCACCAGTTCAATCGAGTGCAGGTTGACCATCACGCTGATGCCCTGCTCGCTCACCTGGCGCAGCACATCCATGATGCGTTTGGTATTTTTGGGATCGAGCGAGGCCACCGGCTCGTCGGCCAGCAGGATTTTCGGGCGCTGCATCAGCGCGCGGCAGATGGCGACGCGCTGCATCTGGCCGCCGGACAGATTCTCCGCCCGCTGCAGCGCCTGCGGCAGCATGTTCATCCACTGCAGCAGTTCAATCGCCTGCGCACGGTCGGTGTCGGAGAAGATTTTGAAAAAGGATTTCAGCGTTGAGGTCTGGCTGAGCCGGCCCAGCAGCACGTTGGTCAGCACGTCGAGGCGCGGCACCAGGCAGAAGTCCTGAAAGATCATGCCGCACTCGCTGCGCCATTCGCGCATCTGCCGGCTGTTGAGCGTCACCACATCGCGGTCCGCCTCGCCGTGACGCATGCTGAGAATCGCGCCTTCGCTGCTGGCTATGGTGCCGTTCAGCATATGCAGCAGGGTCGATTTGCCTGCGCCCGAGCGGCCGATTACCGCCACCAGCTCGCCCGCATGCAGATCGAAACTGACATCATCCAGCACGCGGTTATCACCGAAGGCTTTGCACAGCCCCTGCACCGACAGCACCTTGTCGCCATGGCGCTGGGCAGGATGTGCATTGTCGACGACGGTTTTGAGTAGTGCCTGTGCCATGTTGCGCTCCATCTCTTCTGAGGTGTTGATTGCCCGTTATTACGGACACTGGCGATGAAGGTCTGATGACAGAACCATGATTAAACGGTGACAGCGTCGCGCAAACCGACAGCAATCTGCTGGCCATCGAACGGTACGCTGACATTTTCCGGTAACCCATTGTCCAGCAACCAGTTATCCATCTCATGTGACAGGTGCACCAGCCATGCCTGGCGCGGAGCCAGCCGGGCCACGATGTCCAGTGCGCGGGTGACGTCGTTGTGATTACCCACCGCGGCGCGCGGCGCATCGTTGCAGTCGATCACCAGCTGATCGAGTGGCTGGCCCTGCAGGAAATCGGCGGTGTCCGGTGGCAAACCACAGGTGTCGCACAGCCACGCCAGCCGCGTGCCATGCCAGTCGAACAGGTAGCCGTAAGTCAGCCGCGAATGCTGCAGTGGCAGCGCCGTCACCTGCAGGCTGCCGAAGCTGTGCGCGACAAAAGGCGTCAGCGCCGGGCGAAACGCCAGCAGGCCGGGATGCTTAAACAGATCGTCGCAGCCCTTTTCATCCGGTGGCGCCCACACCGGAATCGGCGCGCCGCGGCCCCAGCGCAGACTGAACAGGCCGGCCACGTGATCCATGTGGAAATGCGTCAGCAGAATGCGGCTCAGCTCACCGGGCTGGAAGCGCTGATGCAGATCGGGCAGACCGGCATCGAGCAGGATGCGCTCGCGACCGGTGTCGATCAGCGCGCTGGTGGCGTGACGCGCATAGCGTGGCTGCTGCCGGGCGCGTTCACAGGCGCGACAGTCGCAGCCGAACAGCGGCGCGGCCTGCACGCCGCCCGTACCGAGAAAGGTCAGATTCATGGCGGATGCTCCAGTAACTGGCGCAGCTGATGGAGCGTGTCGATCAGCGCGCCGTCGTTGTTGAGCGCGTGGCACTGGTCAGGCAGCGGTTCTGCCGCACGCGCCAGCCGTCGCTGAATGTCAGCTTCACTTTCGCGCCCGCGCTGGCGCAGCCGTGCCGCCAGCACGGCCGGCGAGACCTGCAGTACCAGCGGCAGCAACTGCTCGCCGTAGTGCTGACGCACGACTGGCAGATGCAGACGTGAACCGTTGACCAGCACGTTGAGACCGCGCGCCAGCCAGTGGTCAATCTCCTCGCCGAGCGCGTAGCTCAGGCCGTGTGCGCGCCAGCTGATGGCGAACAGGCCGAGCGCTTCCCGCCGGCGGAATTCGGCTTCGCTCAGCGCCACGTGGTTTTCACCACCGGCATCGGCCGGCCGCGTGATATAGCGATGGGCGATCACCAGCTTATCCGGCGGCGCCTCGCGCAGCGCGTTCAGCAGGCTGTCTTTACCCGAGCCCGAGGGCCCGGTCAGCCAGATGAGGCGCGCCATCAGAACACCAGCCTGCCCTGTGACCAGACGTGGCGAATGTGCACATGACCATGATCGGTGTGTGCCAGCACCAGATCGGCGCGCAGCCCTTCCGCAATCGTGCCGCGATCGTGCAGGCCAATCGCCTGTGCCGGGTTACGCGTGACCAGCGCCGCCGCCTGCGGTAGCGTCAGCGTATTACGCTCGTCGGCCACCAGGCGGAATACCGCATCCAGCAGGCTGGCCGGATAGTAATCCGACGAGAGGATGTCCAGCAGGCCGTGGCTGGCCAGCTGCCACGCCGCGACATTGCCGGAGTGCGAGCCGCCGCGCACAATGTTGGGCGCGCCCATCAGCACCCGCATGCCGCAGTCGCGCGAGGCGCGAGCCGCTTCCAGCGTGGTGGGGAACTCGGCAATGGCGCTGCCCACCGCGTGTGACTCCGCGACTTGCGCCGCCGTGGCATCATCGTGGCTGGCAACCGGAATACCGCGCGCCTGGCACAGGCCAGCGATGGCGTTGCGGTTCGGCGTGGAGAATTCGTCAGCCAGCGCCAGCTGTTCGCGCTCAAACTGATCCATCTGCTCATCGTTGAGCTGATATTTGCCCTGATAGTAGGTGCGATACATCTCCAGCGACGCATACTGGCGCTGGCCGGGTGAATGATCCATCAGCGACACCAGCGACAGCTCCGGGGTGCTCATCAGCGCTTCAAACAGCGGCAGCGTGGTGTGGTGCGGCAGCTCACAGCGCAGGTGCAGCTGGTGGTCGGCGCGGTTAATGCCCTTGCGGTTGCTGTCCTGAATCGCCGTAATCATTTTGCTCAGGTTTTCAAGGCGATGACCGCCGTCGCGCACGTCACCGACGCCGATGGCGTCCAGTACCGTGGTGATGCCGCTGGCGACCATCAGTGCATCGTGGCTACTCATCGCCGAATGCGCCGGCCAGTCGACTTTGGGCCGTGGCGTGAAGAATTTATCGAGGTTGTCGGTATGCAGCTCGACCAGCCCCGGCAGCAAAAACGCGTTCCCGCCGTCCAGCGCGCCCGGCTGCTGACTGCCGCTGTCGCTGAAGCTGGCGATCCGGCCACCGCGCATCTCCAGCGATCCGCTGACGACCTCATTTTCCAGCACCAGCCGGACATTATTCACGATCATGCCTGTTCTCCTGTGTGCAGCGGCTGCATGACGTGCAGGCGGTCGGCCACCCGGGCGCGCACCGCTTCGTCATGGAAAATACCTACGATAGCGGCGCCGCGGGCGCGCGCCTGTTCAATCAGCTCCACCACCGCCGCGCTGTTAGCGCTGTCGAGTGACGCCGTGGGTTCATCCAGCAGCAGCACCGGATAGTCAGCGATAAAGCCGCGTGCGATGTTGACGCGCTGCTGTTCCCCGCCGGAGAAGGTCGAGGGGGCCAGCGACCACAGGCGCTGCGGCACATTAAGACGCGTCAGCAGTTCGCGGGCGCGCTGTTCACAGCGGGCGCGTTCGACGCCGCGCTCCAGCAGCGGCTGCATGACGATCTCCAGCGTCGGTACGCGCGGAATCACGCGCAGAAACTGGCTGACCCAGCCGACGGTGTCACGGCGGATCGCCAGCATCTGACGCGCCGGTGCCTGTGCCAGATCGACCCACTGGCCGTGATGCTGCAGCCAGATGTGGCCGCTGTTGGCCTGATAGTTACCGTACAGCGCACGCAGCAGCGTGGATTTACCGCTGCCGGAGCGCCCGTGCAGCACCACGCATTCGCTGGCTGCCACCTCAAGGCTGGCGTGCTGCAGCACCGGCAGCTCGGCGCTGTTCTGGTTGTGCAGCACAAAGGTTTTGCTGAGATTCTCTACGCGCAAAATGGGTTGCATGTTGATGTCCTGAATGTTTTGACCACTGATCCCCGCAGCACGGTCGCCATTAATGGCGACCCTACACGCCATACGGGTGACAGGCGTGTAGGGTGCGCATTAATGCGCACCGCCAGCGCCGCACGTTCGCCATACGGGTGGCAGACCTGTAGGGTGCGCATTAATGCGCACCGCCAGCGCCGCACGGTCGCCATGCGGGTGACAGCCCTGTGGTGCGCATTAATGCCCACCGCCAGCGCCGCACGGTCGCCACGCGGGTGGCAGACCTGTAGGGTGCGCATTAATGCGCACCACCAGCGCCGCACGGTCGCCACGCGGGTGACAGCCCTGTAGGGTGCGCATTAATGCGCACCGCCAGCGTGTTCTATGCCAGCACCGATGAAACCAGCAGCTGGGTGTACGGATGGTGCGGATCGTCGAGCACCCGGTCGGTGAGCCCGCTCTCCACCACTTTGCCCTGCTTCATCACCAGCAGGCGGTGCGCCAGCAGACGCGCGACGCCGAGATCGTGGGTGACGATAATCACCGCCAGATTCAGTTCGCGTACCAGCGTGCGCAGCAGATCCAGCAGGCGCGCCTGTACCGAAACATCCAGCCCGCCGGTCGGCTCATCCATAAACACTAGCGTCGGCTGCGTCACCAGGTTGCGCGCAATCTGCAAACGCTGCTGCATGCCGCCGGAAAAGGTGGTGGGCAGATCGTCGATGCGGTTGGCCGGAATTTCGACGTCCCGCAGCCAGCGCAGCGCCTCGTTACGGATGTCGCCGTAATGGCGCTGTCCAATCGCCATCAGACGCTCACCAATATTGCCGCCCGCCGTCACCTGCGGACGCAGGCCATCCAGCGGATGCTGATGCACCACGCCCCACTCGGTGCGCAGTAACCGCCGGCGCTCGCTCTCGCTGAGCTGATACAGATCGCGGCCGTGGTAAAGAATGTTGCCCTGCTGTGGCGCCAGACGCGCCGACAGGCTGCGCAGCAGCGTGGTTTTTCCCGAGCCGGATTCACCGACAATCCCCAGCACCTCGCCGGGATAGAGCGCAAAACTGACGTCTTCAAAACCTTTGCCCGGCGCGTAGAGGTGCGTCAGGTTATTGACCGCGAGCAGCGGCTGTTCACTGTGCATGCTGTTGTTCCTGCTGCTGGTGGCAAAAATCGGTATCGGAGCAGACAAACATGCGCGTACCGGCATCATCCATCACCACTTCGTCGAGATAGCTGTGGCGCGAACCGCACAGCGCACAGGGTTGTTCCCAGCTCTGCACGCTGAACGGGTGATCGTCGAAATCAAGACTTTCCACTTTGGTGTAGGGCGGCAGCGCATAAATGCGTTTTTCACGTCCGGCACCAAACAGCTGCAGTGCCGGCATCATGTGCATCTTCGGGTTGTCGAATTTGGGAATCGGCGACGGATCCATCACGTAGCGATCGTTAACCTTCACCGGATAGGCATAGGTGGTGGCGATATGGCCGTAGCGGGCAATATCTTCATACAGCTTGACCTGCATGATGCCGTACTCCTCCAGCGCGTGCATGGTGCGGGTTTCCGTCTCACGCGGCTCAATAAAGCGCAGCGGCTCCGGGATCGGCACCTGGAAAATCAGCACCTGATCCTCTTCAAGCGGCGTCTCCGGAATGCGGTGCCGCGTCTGGATCAGCGTGGCGTCTTTGGTGGCTTCGGTGGTTGCCGCCCCGCTGACGCGCTGGAAGAAGCGCCGGATAGAGACCGCGTTGGTGGTGTCATCCGCGCCCTGATCGATCACTTTCAGCACGTCGCTGTCGCCTATAATGCTGGCGGTGATCTGGATGCCGCCAGTGCCCCAGCCATACGGCATCGGCATTTCGCGGCCGGCAAACGGCACCTGATAGCCAGGGATCGCGACCGCTTTCAGAATGGCGCGGCGGATGGTGCGTTTGGTCTGCTCATCCAGGTAGCCGTTGTTGTAGCCGGTTAACTCACTCATCATTCTGCTCCTGATGCTGTTGGCGCAGCCGCTGCAGCAGCTCCAGCTCCGCCTGGAAATCCACGTAGTGCGGCAGTTTCAGGTGCGAGACAAAGCCGGCGGCTTCGACGTTATCGGCGTGCGACAGTACGAACTCTTCGTCCTGCGCCGGCCCGGCAATGCGCTCCTGATACTCGGGTGCCTGCAGCGCACGGTCCACCAGCGCCATCGCCATCGCCTTACGCTCTGCGCGTCCGAACACCAGACCATAGCCGCGGGTAAAGTGCGGCGCGCTGTCGCCCTGGGTGGTGAAGCCGTTGACCATTTCGCATTCGGTCAGCAGGATCTCGCCGATTTCAATCTCAAAACCCAGCTCTTCGGGGCAGATCGACACGCTGAGATAGCCGGTGCGGATTTCACCGGCAAACGGATGGTTGCGGCCATAGCCGCGCTGGGTCGAATAGCCAAGCGCCAGCAGAAAACCCTCGTCGCCGCGCACCAGCTGCTGTAAGCGGGCAGCGCGTGACGCCGGATAATCGGGCGGCTGGCGCGTGATGTCGCACGGCTCGCTGCCGTCATCCTCTTCACGCGCTGCCAGCCCTTCACGCGTCATCATGCTGAACACATGCGGGCAACGCTGCGCCAGCGCCTGATCGTCACGCGCGGCGGCCGGCGTTTCGCCGTTGGCCAGCAGGGTAAAATCCAGCAGGCGGTGGCTATAGTCATAGGTCGGGCCCAGCACCTGGCCACCGGGCAGATCTTTGTAAACTGCCGAGATGCGGCGCTCGATGCGCATTTCCGCGGTTTCCAGCGCCAGGCTGTCCGCAAGGCGCGGCAGCGTGGTGCGGTAGGCGCGCAGCAGGAAAATCGCCTCGACCAAATCACCACTGGCCTGTTTGATGGCTAAGGCCGCCAGCTGTGTGTCAAAGATGCCGCCTTCGGTCATCACCCGGTCCACCGCCAGCCCCATCTGTTGCGCCACCTGATCGCAGCCCAGCTCCGCCACGCTGCGATCGCCACGGCGCAGATCGGCCTGCAGCTGATGGGCGCTGGCAATCGCCTTTTCGCCCCCTTTCACGGCTACATACATCAGCACACCTCCACATCGGTGGTGCGTGGCAGCGCCATCATCGCTTCACCGCAGGTGAAAATCAGATCCACCCCCTGCGGGAACGGATGCGGGCGCTCACGCAGATAGGTCAGAATGGCGGCCGGCAGTTGCGGCGCGATGGCGCGCGGCTCACGCAGGCCGGGCCCGGAGAGGCGCAGCGTCAGCCCACCGTTGAGCGACGGCACTTCGACAATCAGCGTGGTGCTCTTCTCAGGGGACAGATTGTCACCGGCAGCGAAGCAGGCGGGATCGGGATTGGCCGCCGCGTGGGTCAGCGCAAACGGGGCATCGCGCTCATCGACAATCGGTACGCCGGTGTGAAAGCGCAGGTTGCTGCGCAGGATATCGCTGTCCACACGGCGATCCAGCCACAGCGCGCTCTCCTGATCGACCAGCGTCAGCAGCACCGCCGTTGCGGCCGGGGAGAGATCGCCCCAGCCCTGCGCCAGCGGCAGCGAGACCATCACGCCCGGCTCGCTCATCGCTTTGAGAATGCGGCGGAAGGCGCGCTGGGCGTCGGCAACCGGATGGTTAAAACTTGCCAGTAATGTCATTCGTTATCTCCGCGAACCAGCGTAAAGAAATCCACTTTGGAGCTGGCGATCTCCCGCGCGCGCAGCTGGCGCTGCTCTTCACGCAGTGCCGCCAGCGGGGCAATAATTTTTTCCTGCAGCAGCGCCTGGGTTTCCGGCTGTTGCAGCAGCGCATCAATCAGCGCGCAGCGTTCGGCATGCGCCTTATCGCGCCCCAGCACATAGCTAAAACCCAGCGTGCCGTCGTGCAGTCTGATCACCGCGCGGGTGACGGTGGCATCGCCCATGACGAAGCGTTTCCCGCTGCCGCCCATGCGCGCCTGCAAACGGGTTAAACCGGTTTCCGCCGGGCGCAGGCGCTCGAAGGCGGGTGTAAGCTGTAGCGACTGCCAGTGGCTGGCCAGCACGCTGGCTTCACTGTGCGCCAGCACCGAAAGCCAGTGCTGACGGGCGGTTTGCTGTTTCATTGGTGCTCCAGGGTGAGTTCAATCATGTCGCCACGCGTCAGGCTGACGGAGTACTCCGCCACCTGACCGTCCGGCTGTGTGTTCAGGGTGCGCACGCACAGCAGCGGCGCGTGCAGCGTAATCTCCAGCTGTTTGCACTCTTTGGCCTGTGCGCGGCGGGTACTGATGCGGGTCTGACTGCGACTCAGCTGCAGGCCGAGCTGCTGCTGCATGAAGTCGTGCAGGGAACCGTGCTGGAACGTCTGCAGCGCCGGCCACCAGCGCAGGTCGGCCAGATAGTGATTGATCACGCACACCGGCACGCCGTTGACGCGGCGCAGAGTGCGTAAGTGAATGACGCTGGCACCCTCGTCACTGCCCAGCGCGGCGGCCACGTCACTGCTGGCTGGACGCAGTACCGCCAGCAGCCGTTCGCTGGTGGGATGACTGCCCTGCTCCAGCAGGTTCTGGCTAAAGCGCGCCTGGGCATGCAGCGGGTATTCGTACGGGCGCATCAGCACCAGGATGCCGACGCCATGGCGCCGCTGCAGCAGGCCTTTGTTCACCAGCTCATCTACCGCCCGGCGCAGCGTGTGGCGATTGACGGCATAGTGATCGGCCAGCTGCTGTTCAGACGGCAGATAATCGCCGCAGCGATAGCGTTCCTGCAGCGCCTGCTCCAGCTGGGCGGCAACCGCCTGATAGACAGTGGTCGGATGTCTGGATATCTCCATCACGCTCAATACCTCATTCGTTTCAGGTTGAGGGGCGCAGCGGAAGAGGCTGCGGAATGGCGACTACAGTGCGGGAGACAGATGACAGTGCCGTGACGGCTCAGTGACGTGCGGATGAATTTGCTTTAAGGCAGCAGGATGGCAGCCAGACGGCTGCCAATTCAATAAAATCCACTTAACTGTTACCTTTGTGACTATGCGCAAAAAAACTGCGTGCAGTTTCACGCCTTTAACGCTTCCCTTACCAGATGCAGGCTGCGTAAATTCTGCTAATTTATTCAGTAAGCCCTGCCCGGAGCGCGAAACCTTAAAATGATAAACACCTTCAAACTTTCGCACGGTTTTCGCCGCAATTTTTTGCGCGAAGTGATCCTGCCGCTGGTGGCGATTTTGCTGCTGACTTTTCTCGGTGCCGGTTTCGGCCTGTTCTGGAGCACCTCGGCCACCAACCATGAGGCGCGCGAGCAGCAGCAGCGGATGATCGCCGCCTCGTTCAATCAGAGCCTGAGTGAACATCTGCGCCAGCTGCGCAGCCTGACGCGCTGGTCCCCGCTCGCCGATCAACTGGCGCAGCCGCAGCCGGACAGCGAATGGCTGAATCAAAACGTCGGTAGCTGGCTGTACGATATGTTTGATCATCAGCTGATTGTGCTGCTTGACCGCACCAATCAGCCGACCGCCGTGTGGCGCAACGGCCAGCCGGTGGCGGATCTGCGCATCGGGCCGTACCTGCGCGATCTGTTGCAGACGCCACTGGTGCAAAGCAGTGATGAGGTACCCGGTCCGGCCGACCGCGCGGATTTTGTGCGCATCGGCCAGCGTGCGGCAGCGCTGGCGGTGGGCGATATCAGCAGCACGCGCGAGGCCGGGCGCTACCGGCTGGTGAGTATTAAGTTTCTTGATGATGGCTATCTGCGCAACCTGTCTGAACGCAGTCAGCTGCGGCAGCTCTTCTTTAGCGATGGCGTACCGCAGAACGAACACAAAGCGCGCTATCCGCTGACCTCGCGTCAGGGCGATATCGTCGGCTACCTCAGCTGGGATCCGGACAAGCCGGGCGCGCAGATGTTGCGTACCCTCGGCCCTTCCACGCTGATTTCGGTGCTGCTGATCACCCTGCTGTGTCTGTTTATGGTGCGGCGCATCTGGACTTCCTCGCTCGATTTATCGCAGTCGCTGCTGAAGCTCGGGGCCAGCGAGGCGCAGGCGCAGCATCTGGCGTTTCACGATGTGCTGACCGGACTGCCGAACCGGGCGCTGGTGGAAGATCGGCTGACTCAGGCACTGGCCGCCGCGACCCGTCACGACCAGCGCGTGGCGTTGCTGCTGCTGGATCTGGATCGCTTCAAAATCATTAACGATACCTGGGGCCATCACGCCGGCGATGACCTGATTATCGAGGTGGCGCGCCGCCTGAGTCACCTGGTGCGCGCCAGCGATACCGTCGGGCGTATTGGCGGCGATGAATTTATCATCGTGATGCCGGAGGTAGAGAATATCGGTCAGGTGCAGGCGCTGGCGCAGCGCATCATCGCCGCGCTGGGCGAGCCGTATCAGCTGGTGGGCAACGAGCTGTGGGTAGGCGTCAGCATTGGCCTGGCGCTGGCACCCCGCGATGGCATTGACCGGCTGGAGCTGATGCGCAAAGCCGACATAGCGCTGTACGAGGCGAAAAATGGCGGACGCGGTCAGTATCGTCAGTTTGAAAAGGTGATGGATGAATCGCTGCGCACGCGGCAGCAGATAGCGGCGGATCTGCGTCAGGCGCTGGTCACGTACGACGGTCTGGCGGTGTGGTATCAGCCACTGATGGAGATCAGCGGCCAGCAGATTGTCGGACTGGAAGCGCTGCTGCGCTGGCATCATCCGCAGCGCGGCGATGTTTCGCCTGCGGACTTTATCGCCATCGCCGAAGAGACCGGCATGATTATTCCGCTGGGCGAATGGGTGCTGCGCGAGGCCTGCAAAACCGCCCTGAAGTTACCGCAGGTGATTGTGGCGGTGAACGTTTCGCCGGTGCAGTTCCGCGCCAGCGGGTTTGTCGAACGCATGATTGAGATTGTGCAGTCGGAAGGAGCCGATCCGCAGCGGCTGGAGCTGGAAATCACCGAAGGCGTGTTGATTGAGGATGAACACGAAGCGCGCAACAGTATCATCGCGCTGCGCGACGCCGGGTTCCGTATCGCGCTGGATGATTTCGGCACCGGTTATTCGAGCCTGAATTATCTCAGCACGTTCCCGGTCGACAAGATTAAAATCGACCGGTCGTTTACCCAGTCGCTGGGCGTGGCGGAGAACTCCACCGCGATTGTTGAATCCGTGGTGCGCCTCGGCCACGCCATGGGCCTGACCGTCACCGCCGAAGGCGTCGAAACCGAGGGCCAGAAAAACGCGCTGGCCGATGCCGGGTGTAATGAGCTGCAGGGATATTTGTTCAGCCGGGCAGTGCCGTTGAGCGAGATTGAGCGGATGGTGTGAGGGGAGAACGGCGTTTAATTCGTTTGTTTTTGTCCTGGTGCGCATAAATGCGCACCCTACAAAACCTTGAACCGTCCTGTGGGTCTGCCATTTACGGCAAACAAACACAATCCCAACCCTGTAGGGGCGCCATTTATGACGACCTGGTAAAAACCCGCACTCATCTAAAATTATCCTGGTGCGCATAAATGCGCACCCTACAAAACCTTGTACCGTCCTGTGGTTTTGCCAATTACGGCGACCAAACACAATCCCTACCCTGTAGGGTCGCCATTTATGGCGACCTGGTAAAACCCCGCACTCATCTAAAAATAACCCATTCATCGTGCTCTGAATATCTGGAATGCAACTCCCAACGTTCCCCTCTTCTAATGGCTTTCCGCAAATAAAAGGAGCACATTCTTTTTGCACAAGGAGGTCATAATGAAAAATCGCAAATATCCCCGCCTGAAGCATTATAATTATCGTTCGGCAGGCGCCTATTTTTTAACGCTGGTGTGTCATCAGCGTCGCTCCTTATTTGGCGATATACATCATGGCATAATGATAGCCTCGCCTTTAGGGAATATCGTTATCTCCGCCTGGAACGAGGTTCCGCGCCGGACGCGTTTCGCCACGCTTGATACATTTGCGCTGATGCCCAATCACTTCCATGCCATCCTGTGGTTACAGGAACGTAATGAACGCTCCATCAATCAAATAATTAATTTGTTTAAAGGCGGCGTCACGCGCCAGGCAGGATATAAAATCTGGCAACGCAGCTTCTACGATCGCGTTATCCGCAATGAAAACGAATTACTGCATATACGAAAATATATTATGGATAATGCAAAACGGTGGGAATCAGATCGATTGTATATTCCAGGTGCGCATTAATGCGCACCCTACAGTGAAACAGTAAATATGTAGCCCGGCGTTATCCCGGGCATAAACAGGACGGCGCGCTAACCCTTGCTGTGCAGCAACTGGCTGGCGGTGTCGCTAATCACCTGCGCCATGCCGCGGTCGCCCTTCGCCATTGACGACATGAAAGCTTTGGCCTGCTTAAGTGTGATATGCGGCGGCAGCGGGGCCACTTCCGGATCGGTTTTCACCTCCAGCACTACCGGTCGGGTGGCGCTGAGCGCCTGCTGCCACGCCGCCGCCAGGTCTTCGGGCCGGTCGACATAGATGCCCTGCAAACCGAGGCTATCGGCAAAGCGCGCATATTGCACGTCCGGCAGCTGCTGCGAAGCTTCAAAGCGTGGATTGCCTTCCATCACCCGCTGTTCCCAGGTGACCTGATTGAGATCCTGATTATTGAACACGCAGACAATCAGGCGCGGATCGGCCCACTGCTGCCAGTATTTCTGAATGGTGATCAGCTCGGCCAGGTTGTTCATCTGCATCGCTCCGTCGCCCACCAGCGCCACCACTGGCTGAGTGGGAAAGGCAAATTTCGCGGCGATAGCAAACGGGACGGCAGCGCCCATGCAAGCCAGCCCACCCGACAGCGTGGCGCGCTGGCCCTGCTTCACCCGATAATCGCGCGCAAACCAGTTGGCGCAGGAGCCCGAGTCCGAGGTGACAATTGCATCTTCCGGCAGCTGAGGGGACATCTCCCACACCACACGCTGCGGATTGACCGGGTTGGCGGGCGCCATAGCGCGCTGTTCCATCAACGCCCACCAGTCGCGCACCTGCACCGCGATCGCCTCCTGCCAGTGGCGATCCGCTTTATGCGTCAGTAACGGCAATAGCGCGCGCAAGGTCTCTGCCGCGTCGCCGTGCAGGTTGACCTCGCACGGATAGCGCAGCCCCAGCATCGCCGGATCGATATCGATTTGTACCGCGCGCACTTTACCTTCCGGCGGCAGAAATTCGGTCCATGGAAAACCGCTGCCAATCATCAGTAAAGTGTCGCAATTCTGCATCAGCTCCCATGACGGTTTGGTGCCGAGCAGGCCGATCGAACCGGTGACAAAAGGTGCATCGTCCGGCAGCACGTCTTTGCCCAGCAGCGCTTTGGCCACGCCCGCGCCGAGCACATTAGCAATCTGCACCACTTCAACCGCAGCACCGCGCGCACCGGCACCGATCAGTACCGCGACTTTTTTGCCGGCGTTAAGCACTTCTGCGGCGCGGCGCAAATCCTCGTCGTAGGGCACAATCTTTGGCCGCTGATAGCCCGGGCCGGAATGGGTAAATCCGTGCGCATGCTGCGGTGGCTGCCAGTTCTCATCCTGCAGATCTTTCGGCAGGATGATCACCGCGACGCCGTTCTGTGCTTTGGCAATGCGCACGCCGCGATCGACCAGATGCTGGACCTGCGCCGGCGCTGCCGCTTCCTGCACGAAGTTCGCCACATCGGCGAAGATGCGGTCTAAATTCATCTCCTGCTGGTAGCTGGCACCGCGCGCGGTGGTTTCCGCCTGGCCGGCAATCGCCAGCACCGGCGCGTGATCCATTTTGGCATCATACAGGCCGGTGAGCAGATGGGTGGCACCGGGGCCGCCGGTCGACAGACAGACGCCGAGCTCACCGGTAAATTTGGCGTGACCGGCAGCCATAAAGGCCGCCATCTCTTCATGTCGCACCTGAATAAATTCGATGCCTGCACCGGCTTTATTGGCCCGCTGGATAGCGCCCAGCACGCCGTTGATGCCATCGCCCGGATAGCCATAAATGCGCGTGACGCCCCATGCCTGCAGGCGTTCAACAAAGAAATCGCTGGTTTTCTTGCTCATGACGGGCTCTCCCTTAGACGTTTGCAATAAACGTTAAGGGTAGCCGACGAAATGGAATGTGATAGATAACGCCTGTTCGGCGACGTTCGCCGCGTCTGGCTTAGAAATCACCGCCGTTACGCTTAGTTAACCCAGCGCAGGCGAGACCAGCGCGAAAGTCTGCGGCCCGTTCGGTGCCGCCCGCCACGGTGTGCCGTGTACCATCGCATAAGGCGCATCGACCTGCGCCAGCCCAAGGTTGAGCAGCCACGCGCCGAGCCGGGCATCGGGCGTGTCCAGCCGGACAAACTGCTGCGTCAGATCCTGCATCAGCTGCGACACCAGCGCCTGCGCCGCCGCAACATCGTCAGCGATCACCGGGCCGATGGTCCAGCCGTGTCCAAAGCGGCGGCGACTGGCAAACCCCTGCAGCGTGCCCTGTGTATCCTGCAGCACCACGCTTTGCGCCAGCAGCTGCTGGTGCAGACGCGTTCGCCGCAGCCCGTTCGCCTGATAATCCAGTGCGTCGATGGCGGCGGCATCCGCTTCAACGGCCGGCCGCAGCGTCACGCCATCCGGTACCATTACCGCAGGCTGCTGCGCCAGCGCGCGCGTCTGGTGCTGCGCCACGCGATCGCAGGCCTGGAAGCCGAGCTTCTCATACAGCACCTGCCCCATATCGGTGGCGTGCAGCCGCACGTTGCAGCCGGAGAATTTTTCCAGCATTGCCTGCATCACCTGGCGGCCAATACCGCGTCCGCGCGCCTGTTCGCTCACAATCACCAGACCGATAGTGGCGGCGTCCGGCCCCCAGCGCCAGCCAATCGCCCCGCCGAGATAGTCGCCCTGCGCCTCAACCACCACGCCTTCACCCAGGGCGATGAGCTGCTGCCAGTCTTCACGGCGGTGCGCCCAGCCCAGTTGCTGAGTCAGGCGATAACCCGCTTCGGCGTCCGCGAGGGTCATGGCGCGCAATATCGAATTCATTCTGTTCTCCCTGAGAGGCGTTCTGCCCGCCAGCTTGCCACGTCCGTTTGCGGAAGCAAATAAAAAAGGCCCGCACCGGGCCAGAGAGGAAACTCAGATTTGGAAATCGATGGCGGGTTCGTCGTCGGTTTCGTAAGAGAGCGCCTGCCGTTTGATCTCTTCCAGTGACAGGTTAGCGTTACACAGTTCAAGGAACTGCCAGACGTAGTTGCGCTGGAGCTGGCCGCGCTTCAGTCCGAGCCACACGGTGTTGGCATCAAACAGATGGTGAGCATCGATCTTCACCAGGTCTTCGCCATCGTAAATATCGCATGCCTGATCGGCGAGGATACCGACGCCCAGCCCGAGTTCGACATAGGTTTTCACCACGTCAGAATCCTGCGCGCTGAGCACGATATCCGGGCGAAGGCCAGCAGCCTGGAATGCACGGTCCACGCGCGAGCGACCGGTGATCCCCTGACGATAGGTGATCAGCGGATGGCGGCTGAGGCTGGCGAGCGTGACCGGCTGATTCGCCAGCAGCTCGTGATCGTGCGGCACCAGCAGCGAGTGGTGCCAGCTGAACCACGGGAATGCCGCCAGGCTGGTGTTATTCACCAGCTGCTCCGAGGCGATGCCGACATCGGCCTCACCGGCCAGCAGCATGGCGACGATTTCCTGCGGTGAACCCTGATTGAGTTCCAGCCGCACGTTGGGATAGAGCTGGCGAAACGCTTTGATGACGCGCGGCAGGCTATAGCGCGCCTGGGTGTGCGTGGTGGCGATGGTCAGCACGCCGCTGGTTTCATTGGTAAACACATCCGCCAGCCGGCGCACTTTGCCGGCCTCATCGAGGATGCGTTCAGCAATGGTCAGCAGCGCTTTTCCCGGTTCGGTCATGCCTAACAGCCGCTTGCCACGACGAATGAAGATTTCCACGCCCAGTTCATCTTCCAGATCGCGAATATGCCGGCTCACCCCCGATTGTGAGGTAAACAACGTATTGGCGACTTCTGTCAGGTTGAATTCGCAACGGGCCGCTTCGCGTATAATTTTAAGTTGCTGGAAATTCACACCCTTTTCTCCTGTTTCCTGCCCCTGTTTCGTCCATGTTATGAAGTTGGTGTGATTGCAACAAATAATAAAAAACGGTGTGTTATGCGGAATAGTAATAAGCGTGGGGTTGGGGATGGGTGCGATTTGCCGCCCTCACCCCGGCCCTCTCCCATGGGGAGAGGGAGTGGATCGCGCGATATTGAGATGGCGTGCCGGGATGGATGGCCGCGCCAGACGGTTCCCTCTCCCGCAGGCGGGAGAGGGTTAGGGTGAGGGAAAAAACCTCTCTATCACCCCACTAACATCAGTTCGCGCTCCTCCACCATCGGCTTATTCAGCAGCGACAGCAGAATATTTTTGACCGCCTGCGCCGATGGCGACAGCGGCAGGCGCGCTGAGACGTTCAGCGACAGCGGCAGATTCAGCGACGGACTGTTAATGCGTGCCATCCACGCATGCGTTGAACTCACCAGCGCGCGTGCCGCCGATTCCGGCAGTACGGTAACGCCCATGCCGCTCGACACCGCCGCGGTTAAGGTTGAGATCGACTCAATTTCACCGATGATTTTCGCGCTCAGACGACGCAGCGAGAACGCTTCGTCCACGCGTTTGCGCACTGCGCTGTAGTCACGCGGCAGGAACAGGTTCATCTGCGCCACGTCAGCCAGATCCACCGTAGCACCCGGACAGGCCGTCGCCCCTACCAGATACAGCTCCTCTTTCATCAGCGGAATGCTGTTGATACCGGCAGTCGGCGCGCGATCGTACAGCACGGCCATATCCAGCTGGCCATTCATCACTTTCTCATTGAGTGAAGTGCCGCTGTTCTCGTGCAGATAGACCAGCACATCAGGATATTGCTCGCGCACCGTTTGCAGCAGCGGCATGGTGAGCGAAGAGGCCGCCGTGCCCGGCGCGAGGCCAATCGATACCTGACCATTGAGCGCCTGGCCAGCGTTGATTACCGCTGTCTGCGCCTGTTCACACTGGCGCAGGATGGTGCGTGCGTGAGCATAAAGAATTTTACCGGCTTCGGTTGGCGTTACGCCGCGCTTGGTGCGGATCAGCAACTGCTGGTCGAGTTCGTTCTCCAGCGTCGCCACCTGTTGGCTGAGTGCAGGTTGTGCGATATGCAGGACTTCTGCTGCCTGCGTCAGGCTGCCGATATCGACGATTTTTACAAAGTATTTCAGTCGTCTTAAGTTCATATTGCCTCCGTCACGGATCCCCGAATGCCCAAATGATGAGTTCTCAGCCTGCTGGCTTGTGACAAAGAAATTGCAATATGCAGGCCAGGTTTGATCTTTACCCGGCGGGCACTGACCAGAATTTTCCTAACGAACAGGAAAATAAGCGTTTCTGATTACCCCGAATGGGTTAATAAGTGCCGCACATGACCCATAACGTTTATCCGCTGGCGATGACGCACCCTGATGGTGCAGCATTTGCGAGGCAGATGTGCAAAAAAGTGATGACTGCGCGTGCTGCTGTGGTGCAAAACGGGCAGAAAATGCACGGATTGCGGGGGCAGAAAGGAGAATAAAGAGAAATTGCGCGGTGGCTATCAGTGGGAAAACTTATTGTGTCTGACGATGCCGGCAACCCGGCAGCGTGCAATTACCGCCTTTACCCTGCTCCTCTCCCGGAAGAGAGGAGCAGAACGGGTTAGCGTTTTTTGCGGTTGCGGTGCATATCGATTGAAACCGCCGCGACGATGATCATCCCTTTAATGATGTCCTGCACGTAAGCATCGACGCCAACAAAGGTAAAGCCACTTTTGATTAAACCGAGGATCACTGCGCCGATCAGCGTGCCGGTAATCCGCCCGACGCCGCCCATCAGGCTGCTGCCACCGATAACTGCGGCGGCGATGGCGTCGAGTTCATACGCCATGCCCATGCTCGACTGGCCGCTGCTGACGCGCGCCGCCAGCACCACTCCCGCCAGACCCGAGAGCGCCCCGGCGATGGTATACACGATGATCAGGTATTTATTAACGTTGATGCCCGACACTTTGGCGGAGGTCATGTTGCCGCCAATCGCATAGACATATTTGCCGTAGCGGGTGTGTTTGAGTGCGATGTGGAACAGGAAGGCGACCACCAGGAAGATAATCACCGGCATCGCACCCTGACCGATGGAGGTGAAACCGTCCGACAGGAAGCTGATCGGGTTGCCCTGGGTGTAATACTGAGCCAGACCACGCGCCGACACCATCATACCGAGCGTGGCGATAAACGGTGGAATACCGGTTTTGGTGATCAATACGCCGTTGACCACGCCGCACAGCAGGCCGACGCCGATGCCGGCGACGATCGGGATGGCGGCAGGCAGATTGACCAGCGACGGATACATCGGCGACAGGCTGTCAGACGTCTGCGCCAGGCTGGCGGCAACCACCGCCGTCAGGGCGATAACCGAACCGGACGACAGGTCGATGCCGGTAGTAATAATGACCTGGGTGACGCCGACAGCGATGATACCGATGATCGCCACCTGCAGCACAATCAGCACTAAACGGTTGGTGTTGAGCAGAAATGACTGGTCGCGCACGTACCAGCCGGCTATTTCAAAAATCAGCGCAATGCCTAACATCACGACAAAGATGCCGGTGTCTTTTGGCAGTTTATGACGCAGATTGCCGAAGAAAGAACTCTGTTCGGTGGCCTGCGGGGCCGTTATTTTTACGTTACTCATAGGGGTCTCGTGCCTCACTCGGATGCCAACGACAAAATGGTTTCCTGGTCGGCCTCTTCTTTATCGAGGATGCCGGTTATACGTCCGCCGTGCATCACCATCACCCGGTCGCTCATGCCGAGAATCTCCGGCAGCTCAGAGGAAACCATGATGATGGCCACGCCACGGTTAGCCAGTTCACTGATCAGGCGGTAGATTTCGGCTTTGGCGCCAACATCAATACCGCGGGTTGGTTCATCGAGGATCAGAATCTTCGGTTGCGCCAGCAGCCAGCGCGCAATCAGCACCTTCTGCTGGTTACCGCCACTGAGGTTATTGATGATCTGATCCATGGTCGGCGTTTTAATATTGAGTTTGCGGATCTGCTCCATGCAGTCCTGCGCCATCTTCATGTGGCTAACGAAACCGCTTTTGCCGATGTAATCGGGCATATTGACGATGCTCATGTTCTCCAGCACCGACAACACCAGAAACAGCCCGGACTTTTTGCGATCTTCGGTGAGGAACGCCATGCCCTTCTCAATCGCCGTTGACGGCGAATCGATTTTCACCGGCACACCATCAATCAGCACTTCACCGCTGTCGAAGCTTTCCATGCCGAACAGGCTCTCCATCACCTCGCTGCGTCCGGCACCCACCAGCCCGGCCACGCCGAGGATCTCGCCTTTGCGCACGTTGAAGCTGACATCGGTAAAGCGGTCTTTGCAGGTCAGGTTGCGCACCGTCAGCACTTCTTCGCCGATGGCACTGTTGAATTTAGGGAATAGCTGCGTCAGTTCGCGTCCCACCATCTGGGTGATCAGCGACTGACGGGTAAAGGCGGTGGTGCTGTTGCTGCCGACCCAGGTGCCGTCGCGGAAGATGCTGATCTCATCGGTGATGGCGAAAATTTCATCCATTTTATGGCTGATATAGATGATGGCTTTGCCCTGGGCACGCAGGTCGCGGATGATGGTGAACAGATGCGCCACTTCGGTTTCCGTCAGCGCCGAGGTCGGTTCATCCATAATTACGATGTCGGAGTTCCACGACACCGCTTTAGCAATTTCCACCATCTGCTGGGACGCAATGCTGAGTTCGCCGACCAGCCGATCGGCTTTCAGACGGATATTCAGCTTGTTAAGCAGTTCCTGCGTCTGCTGATTGAGCTTGCCGTGATCGACAAAGCCGTATTTCATCGGTTCACGACCGAGCCAGATATTCTCCGCCACGGTCATGTAAGGCACCAGATTCAGCTCCTGGTGAATCATGGAAATGCCGGAACGCAGCGCGTCCATGGTGTCCTGAAACTGCACTGGCTCCCCTTTAATGCGGATGGTGCCCTTATCGGGACGATACATCCCGATAAGGCATTTCATTAAAGTGGATTTGCCCGCGCCATTTTCACCCATCAGGGCATGTACCGACCCCGGCTTAATACGCAGTGAGACATTGTCGAGTGCCTTCACTCCGGGGAAGAACTTGCTGATGCCTTCGGCTTCAAGCGCAAAAGCGGTCATACATCACCTCCGTACGGCTTAAGGGGGAGCGATTATTTCTGGTTACGGTTTTCGAACTGCGCCATGTTGTCTTTGGTGATCAGCTGGTAAGGGATGTTGATGATTTTTTCCACTTTTTCGCCGTTCGCCAGTTTCACCGCAGTCTGTACGGCACCTTCGCCCTGACCTTTCGCATCCTGGAATACGGTGGCAACCATTTTGCCATTCTTCAGCATTTGCAGCGCATCAGGCGTACCGTCCACGCCGGCAATCAGGATGTGGTTCGGGTTTTTACCCAGCGCCTGCAGCGCACCAATCGCCATTTCATCGTTGTTTGAGGCAATGGCCTGGATATCGTCACCGGCGGTCATCCAGTTGCTCACCACGTCTACCGCATCGTTACGCGTAAACTTGGCGGTTTGCTTCTGTACCACCTTAATGCCCGGATATTTGGCGACCACCGCTTCGACGCCTTTAGTACGGTCACGGGTTGATTCGTTCGCCAGGTCGCCCATCAGGATCGCCACGTTGCCTTTGCCGTTCATCGCTTTGGCCAGTGCTTCCATCTGCAGACGGCCCGCCAGTTCAGAGTCGGAGCCGACGTACGCCATCTTGTCGGTCAGCTGACCCGCCGGTTTGCGGTTGACGAATACCAGTGGAATACCGGCTTTGGTCGCGGCATCCATGATCGGCTTCACCGCGTTAGTATCGACCGGGTTAACGACGATGGCGTCGACGCCCTGGCCGATGAAGTTTTGTACCTGCTGCAGCTGCTGAGAGACGTCGCCTTTGGCATCTTCCACCTGGCCTTTCACGTTGTCTTTTTGCATCTCTTTTTGCATGGCTGTGCGCAGGATGGTGAGGAAGTTGTCATCAAACAGCGCCATAGAAACGCCCACCTGGATATCTTTTGCCATCACAGCGGCAGGTAACATGCAAGCTAACAGGGAAGTCACTAACGCTTTTTTGAATTTCATAGGTAACCCTTCTTATTTGTTAACGTGCTCAGGTTGGCTGAGTCCGCGAATGAAAAATATCTTTTACATTCACTCAACGTCGCTGGCGTTTTTTTTCTGTTCGTAGAGGTAAGGCTTCTGGTCTGACGCTATCGGTACCGTGCTGCTCCTTTTTTCAACATCTTCCTTATCAATATGTTACTTTCGAAAGAAGCGTTGAGCGGACAAAACTCGTTTCGGGCGTGATGATAAGCAGTTCATTTGTTTCATCCTTTCTTCTTTTGAAATTTTCATCATAAAAGCACTGAAATGATTGTTTTAAAATCGGCAAATAACAAAACTTTGACACGCATCTAACATCTCAAAGGAAATGCGTTTAAAGTGAGATCTTGCTGGCAGTTTGAAATCTGCCCATTCAAGGCAGAAAAGCAGCAATCCGCTGCTTTAACGCGCACTTAAACCAGAAGTGTGCGATCGGGCTTTGACAACGGGGATCGGCATCGCTAATATTCGCCTCGTTCCAACGATTCCTCTGTAGTTCAGTCGGTAGAACGGCGGACTGTTAATCCGTATGTCACTGGTTCGAGTCCAGTCAGAGGAGCCAGATTTAAAGAAGCCCGCTCAGGGAAACCTGAGCGGGCTTTTTGTTGTGGTGAGTTTGCTGGGCGATGGAAGATGATACGGGCCGCTAAATCAAACCCGCCGGACTGATGTCAGCCACCCTTTTATTTTATAACGTTTTGCCCAGGCAAATGGCCTCTTCCCGGCCGCGGTAGGGTCCGTAATTTTCTCTCTGCCGGTAACCCTGCCTGATATAAAAATCCACGGCGCGCTGATTAACATGCCGGGTTTCCAGACACAGTTCACGATATCCCAGGGTTTTTGCCGCGGCTTCCAGAGCGCAGAGCAAGGCGCAGCCGATGCCCGGCAAACTGCGGTCGGAGAACATCCTTTTCAGTTCAGCGATCCCGGCAGCCACCGGCCGTAACGCGCCGCAGCCGACGGCCGTGCCCTGCGCGTCTCTCGCGATCACCCACAACGCGCCTTCACCCTGAAAGGTGTCAACGCTGGCGCGGCTGTTTCCGCCATCGCCAGTGATAGCCGCAAGCTCTGCGGAGAGTTTTTCAATCAGCCACTGTGATTCCGCCGAGCGCGGGTCTGCGTGTTCAATCTTCACCATCGTGATACCTGTATTAAAGGAGGTTGCTGTGCCGCTACCAGACTGACCTTACATCTACAATAGGTGTTGTTCATCACCACCCGCTGCAACATCTGGCGGGCAAGTCCGGCGTTTACCCGATATGCTTCTCTTCCTTGCCTGCCAGCGCTTCTTCACTCTCTATCATTGCAAAGAATAACTCGAGCTGCCCGAGCATCATCGACGCGGCCACCGATAACTGGCGTTGTGGTGCCACGCACAGTGACAGAGTAAAGGGTTTTAATACCGTGTCGATCAGCGGAATGAATTTCAGTTCTCCCCGGCGATATTCATCAACAATATCCAGCCAGCACATCAGGCTGATGCCAACATCATCACGCACTAACGATCGCAGCATATGAATGTTATTGGTGCGCCCCACTTCCTTCAGGCGAATGCCAGAACTGTTAATTAGCGCTTCCAGCGGATCGGCCAGCATTAATGGCGCGGCGGGCACAATAAATGGCCAGGGTTCGCAATGACTGAAGCGAATAGATTCCAGCGCTGCCAGGGGATGATGTCGGCTAACCACAATCCCCAGACGCAGATCGGCAAAGGATTTCACCAGCAGTTCACGCGAGCTTTGTGGGTTGAGCATGATGCCAAAATCCGCATCACCGGCGGTCAGCGCATTCGCGATATGGATATTGCTCATGGTGGTGAGGGTAAACGAAATGCCCGGATAGTCTTCACGGATACGCTGCAGGATTGAGGAGAAAAAACCGCGGTTAATGGCATCAATGGTGGCGATATGTACATGACCATGTCGCAAGCCACGCAGATCCTCTAATTGGGTACAAACACGACCAAAATCACGTTGCCAGTTTTTGGCCGCATTAAACAGGATTTCGCCAGCGGCAGTCATACATAAACCTGATGGATGGCGTTCAAACAACGGCATATCCAGCTGTTCCTCCACGCGCAAAATCTGCCGGTCGATAGAGGAGGCAGAGACGTGCAACACCTCGGAAGCCTTACGTAGCGAACCCTGGCGTGCCACTTCGGTGAAATAAATCAGAAAACGTGAGAAGGCAAACATAGTGGGTGCTCTCTTTTTTGCAACGCATCATGCGAATTAAACAGATGGACGCTTACACAACGGCAAAATAATAATCGCATCCATGATAAAGACAAGGGTTTGCGCGGCGCTAACGCTGATGACAGCCCTGCAAAGACAGGCTGATTATGAAATCAACACACCTGGCTGTCACCGTCATCGCAAAGCAGTCCAACGGTGCTGGCAATCTGTTACTGACGCTGGAAAGTGCCAGCGACCAACCGCTGCCGCCTTTTACACCGGGCGCGCACATTGATGTCCACCTGCCGGCGGGAGGGGTGCGTCAATACTCACTGTGTTCGCCAGCCAGTGCCGCTGGCTATGAAATCTGCGTGCGTCTTGATCCCGCCTCGACAGGCGGTTCCCGCTGGCTGCATCAACAGCTGAATGTCGGCGATGCGTTAACTCTGTCGGCACCGCGTAACCACTTTCCGCTACCGGATGCACCGCGCACCTTATTATTTGCTGCCGGTATTGGCCTGACGCCACTGCTGGTCATGGCAGAAGCGCTGGCCGGGCGGCAGGCTGAATTCATGCTGCATATCTACCTCAAACATCATGATGAACTGGCGTTTGCGACACGTCTGGCGCAGCTCGGTGAGCGTGTCGTCATTCACTACAGTAGCGAAGGCGACAGCCTGCGCACCCGGACACCTGACGATCTGGAAACATCAGCCAACAGCGCGCTGGTTGCCTGCGGACCAGCTGGCTTCATGCACCACCTGCAGCAGCAAGCGCTGGAACGCGGCTGGCAGCCGGATCAATGGCACAGCGAACGTTTCAATCCTGCAGCCTCCCTGATTACCGCAGGCGACAGCTTCGACGTGGAGATTGCCTCTTCCGGCGCGCGTTATACCGTTGGACAGGCTCAAAGCATTGCCGGGGTGCTGGAAGCGGCGGGTATCGAGATTGAACTCTCCTGTGAGCAAGGCATGTGTGGTGCCTGCATTACGGGTGTTTTGTCGGGTGAACCCGATCACCGTGACGAGGTGTTAAGCCCAAAAGAGCGTGCCGCGAATGACTGCATCGTCCTGTGCTGCTCACGCGCACGCTCTCCGCTTCTGGTACTGGACTTATGAACATCTATCCAGGCGCAACCGGCGCACGTTTACCCCGCTGGCTCCTGCCAGATAGCTGGCCACAGCAGGACAATCAGCCGCAGCTGGCGACGTTACATTTTCACGCTGACGGGCTGCAGTTCGCGCCCTGTGAAGGAGCGTATGCTGATTATTTGCCCCTCAATGGCTCTCTGGTGCTTCCTGCCCTGATCGAACCGCATGCGCATCTGGACAAAACGTTCACCTTCGAGCGCAGCCCGGCACGCCAGCCCGGTTTGCTGGCTGCGATTACCGCGATGCACCAGGATCGCGTGCACTGGAGCCGTGCAGACCTGCATCAGCGCGCGCATCAGGCGTTGCAATGGGCGGTGGAGAGTGGCGTGGGTTTATTGCGCACCCACGTCGATTGGTTCAGCGCGCAGGCGCCGCTGGCGTGGCAGGTTATTGGTGAGTTACAGCATCCTTTATGTCGCATCGAACGCGTGGCCCTCGCCCCGCTGAGTTTTTTCGCCAGCGCGGATGATGCGCAGCACATTGCCGCTCAGGTGGCCATCAGCGGTCCGGGCGCACTTCTGGGTGGTTTCATTCACAGCAGCAACTGGGATGCGCAAGCCTTCTCACATCTTCTGCAAGCTGCCGAACAGTGGCAGCTCGATATCGACCTGCACATTGATGAAGAGTTGAATGCTGATGCCCAGGGCATGCGCTGGCTGGCGAACTACCTGCAACAACATCCGTTCAGTGGTCATATTACCTGCAGCCACAGCTGCGCGCTGTCGCAACAGGAAGATGCGCTGCAGATTCTTGATCGGCTGGCCCTGCACCGGGTGACGCTGATCGCTCTGCCCCTGACCAACCTGCTGTTACAGGACGCCGTGCCCCATCGCACACCGCGTCAGCGTGGATTAACGCTGGTGAAAGAAGCGCAGGCGCGTGGAATTTCACTGCTGCTGGGCGCTGATAACGTGCAGGACGCCTTCTGCCCCCTAGGCAGTTACGACCCCCTCGATACCCTGTTCAGTGGGGTATTGAGCCTGCAGTTGGGAGCTGCCTTTGATGAAGCCTCTCAGCTCATCTGCCAGCCCGATGCTTTCCGTCACAACGATATGGTGATTTTTCCGCATGCCGATACAGCAAGCTGGCCGCTACGCCAGCGCCAGCGCTATCGGCTTAAACAAGGCGTGCGTTATGGAGAAGAAACTGATGACGCTAGATGAAGGGGCGGGTAAGCCGCTGGCGAAATATGCGGCATGGCGACGCGTCGGCGACTTTATTTTTCTCTCCGGCATTATTCCGGTGAATCCGCAAACCGCGACGATCGTGCGCGGTTACAGCGATATCCCCGAAGCAGCGCAACGGCTGCTGGGACGCAGTGGTGAATTTTCTACCGATTTCAAAGAAGGTCCAATCCTGGCACAAAGCTGGTATGTGCTGGAGAGCATCCGCACCACCCTTGAAAGCGCCGGGGGGCAGATGAGTGATGTTTTCAAACTGGTGCAGTACTTTCGCAATCTGGACCATTTCCCGCACTACAGCCGGGTGCGCAAGCAGTTCTTCCCGGATGAACCGCCGGTGTCAACGGTGGTGCAGGTCAGTGAAATGCTGCCGAGTCCGGACGTACTAATTGAAGTTGAAGCCACGGCGTGGTTGCCACAATAACGCGAGGAAACAGTATGTTGCATGGTTATATCCCGGCAAACCGTTTTTTGCCGTACCTGAGCTGGACCGACATCGCCACACTGGATAATAAAGCCAACACGGTGATTGTGTTACCGACCGGCGCCATCGAACAGCACGGTCCCCATCTGCCGTGTGCCGTCGACAGCGTCATTTCATCGGGCGTGGTCGGGCATGCCCTGGCACGTTTACCCGCGGATATCCCGGCTTATGCCATTCCGCCGATCACCTATGGCAAATCCGATGAGCACCTGCACTTTCCCGGCACGCTGACGCTGACCGGGGAAACCTTGTTACATACCATTCTGGAGATTGGTGAATCCCTTTATCGCGCCGGTTTCCGCAAGTTTTTAATGGTGAATGGCCATGGCGGGCAGCCACAGCCGCTGCAGATGGCCGCACGCGAACTCCGTCTGCGACACGGTGACATGATCATCATCATGCAAGACACCTTCAAAGTGCCCAACTGTGCCGAAAGTTTTATGGACGACAAAGAGCGTCAAATGGCGATGCATGCCGGTCATGCGGAAACCGCACTGATGCTGGCACTCGCCCCCGACACCGTGCAGATGAGCAAAGCCGTGGCGAATTATCCGCCTGCCTTCCCCTGCCCGACACTCTCGACCAGTAAACCCATGGCGGCATGGGCTTCTTATGATTTCGGCCCCAGCGGCGTGATTGGCGATCCACTGCCGTCGACGCCCGAACAAGGCGCGGCGATTCTGGATTCGCTGGCGGAAAGTTGGGCACAGGTGATCACCGAAATGCATCAAATGAGCTGGGTAACCCGCGCTGAACCGGCATGGGGCACAGGCCACTGGCAGGGCAAAGTATTAGACCACAACGACGCTGCATCACTCTTAACATCGCGCTAACCGGGGGATCACGATGAATAAAAAATTAAGCATGATTGCCGCACTGTCGCTGGCGCTGTCGGCCCAGAGCATGGCGGCGGAGAAATTCACCTTTATGACCAACTGGTATGCGCAAGCAGAGCATGGCGGTTTTTATCAGGCACTGGCGCAGAACCTGTATAAAGATGCCGGGCTGGACGTCACCATTAAAATGGGTGGTCCCCAGGTTCACACCATGCAGCTGATGGCGGCGGGTCAGGCAGACTGCATCATCAGCGATAACATGCAGGCGCTTGAATCCTGGCAGCAGGGTGTTGAAGCCGTGCCCGTTGCCACTACGTTCCAGCACTCGGCAATTGCTTTTCTCACCCATCCTGATGTTAAAGATAAAGCGGATCTGCAGGGTAAAACCTTCCTGCTGGCGGCGGAAGCTTATACCTCCTACTGGCCGTGGGCGCAGAGTGCGCTCAGCCTGAAGAATGCGCGCGTGCGCCCGTACACGTTCAGCATCCAGCCATTCCTCGCAGACAAAACGCTGGTGCAGCAGGGTTATATCACCTCGGAACCTTTTGCTGTGCAGAAAGCCCATGCGCAAGCCAATGTCTACCCGATCAGCGAATGGGGTTACCCGCCCTACGGCAACAGCATTGTGTGCATGAAATCAACCATTGAAAAACGTCCGCAGGCGGTAGCCGCATTCGTTAAAGCCTCAATGCAGGGCTGGAAAAACTATCTGCAGGATCCGAGCGCTGGCAACGTGCTCATCAGGAAAGAGAATCCACAGATGAGCGAGGAGCAGATCGCCTTCGGTATCGCCCAGATGAAGAAATACCTGATGGTGACGGGCGGCGACGCGCAAACGGCGGGTATCGGTATTATTACCGAGCCACGGCTAAAACAGACATGGCAGCTGCTGGTGGATAACAAGCTAATCGATCCGGCCAAAGTGCCGTTTGCGGGTAGCTACACGCTGCAGTTCATCAAAGACGTTAAGGTCATGCCATGAACACCGCCAGCAACATAACGCCGATCAATCCGGACAGCCAGCCACGGCCTGCAGCGCCGCCGGCGATTGAGGTGCTCTCCGCGGAGAAAATCTATCCCAACGGGACGCGGGCACTGCTGCCGGTGGAACTGACCGTGCGGCAGGGGGAGTTTGTTTCACTGCTCGGCCCTTCCGGCTGTGGCAAAAGTACCTTACTGAAAATGATTGCCGGCTTAATTGAACCCAGTGATGGCAAACTGATGCTATTTCGTCGCGATCGTCGGGAGAATCAACGCGATCTGCCGCTTTCCTTTGTGTTTCAGGAAGCCACCCTGATGCCGTGGAGCAGCGTGCATAATAATGTACGCCTGCCGTTGGATCTGGCGGGGGTACCACGCGGTGAAGCCGACACCCGGGTGCGGGAGATTCTGGCACTGGTTGGCCTGGGTCAGTTTGGTCATGTACTGCCACGCGAGCTTTCCGGTGGCATGCAAATGCGGGTGTCAATTGCCCGTGGTTTAGTGACGCGTCCCCGGGTGCTGTTAATGGATGAGCCCTTTGGCGCGCTGGACGAAATCACCCGCAACAAACTGGACAGCGACCTGCTCGATTTGTGGCAGGAGCAAAAGCTTACAGTAGTTTTTGTGACCCACTCGATTCAGGAAGCCGTATTCCTGTCGCAGCGTGTGATTATGATGGCCGCGCGACCGGGTCGCGTTGTTGATGATATTCGCATTGAAACCAGCCTGCCGCGTGATGATGCGTTTCGTGTCAGTCAGCCGTTTACCCATTATGCGCAGCTGTTGCAGCGCGGCCTGCTCGCAGCCAGTCAGGAGAGCAAAGCATGAAACCGCTTGCAGCAAACCGTAAATTTCAACAATGGCTGTTTCCGGCGGTGGTCGCCATTGCCATGCTGTTACTGTGGCAGTTTCTGGTCACCGCGTTTAAGGTGCCCGCCTTTCTGGTCCCTTCTCCACTCGTCGTGGCGCAAAGCCTGGCGCAAAACTTTCCGGCGTTGTTTATGTCCTTACTTTACACGCTGAAAATCACGGTGATCTCGTTTGTGCTGGCGACGGTTATTGGCTCCATCATTGCGTTTTTACTGGTGCAGAATCGGTTTATCGAGACGGCGTTATTTCCTTATATTGTCTTTCTGCAGGTAACGCCGATTGTCGCCATTGCGCCGCTGATCATTATTTGGGTGAAAGACACCACGTTGTCCCTGGTGGTGTGCGCCACTCTGATGGCAGTGTTCCCGATCATTTCAAACACCACACAAGGTTTACGTAGCGTGTCTCCGGGGCTACTGAGCTATTTCAGGCTCAACCATGCATCGCGCCTGCAAATTTTAATACGCCTGCGCATTCCATCGGCGTTGCCCTATTTCTTTGGTGCGTTGCGCATCTCCAGTGGCTTGTCGCTGATTGGCGCAGTGGTCGCGGAATTTGTTGCAGGCACCGGCGGCACGGATACCGGGCTGGCCTATCAGATCCTGCAGGCTGGCTATCAACTCAATATTCCGTTGATGTTTGCCGCATTGTTACTGATTTCCCTGGCCGGCTTCCTGCTCTTTGCACTGATGTCATGGCTCACGCGCCGCGTACTGGCAGCATGGCATGAGAGCGAATTGAGCCCGAGTTAATGCAACACGGGCGGATCATCAACCGCCCATCACCTCTTCGACTGACAGGAGCTATACATGTCTGAACCCGATCGCCAGTTTGCACTGGCGGCGCTGGTCGCGGCGTTGCCGGAATTTGACTGGATTAAAGAAGCGCCGAAAGTAAAACGTCTGTCACGTGACTTTCACTGGTTTAGCCCGGTGCTTAAACACCAGCTGGAAGAGAAGTTCGCCGAGCTGGCTGTTCGTCCACGCGATGAGAACGAACTGCTTGCCGTTGTGGCAGCCTGTGCCAAAGCGCGTATCCCACTGAATCTCCGGGGGGGCGGCACCGGCAACTACGGCCAGCTGATTCCGCTGGAGGGCGGTGTCATGGTCGACATGACACGCCTGAACAGCGTCACCGCCATGGGTACCGGTACGGTGCGCGCGCAGGCTGGCATTCGTCTGGGCGATCTCGAAGCACATACCCGCCCGCATGGCTGGGAGCTGCGTTGCATGCCCTCAACCTGGAAACTTGCCACGCTGGGTGGTTTGTTTGGCGGCGGTTTTGGCGGAGTAGGATCGATTAACTACGGTCCGCTGGCCGCGCCAGGCAACGTGCTGTCAATTCGTATGATGACGATGGAAGAGACACCGCGCATCATTACGTTGCAGGCACCGGATGCCCTGCTGTTGCATCATGCTTACGGCAGCAATGGCATCGTGCTGGAGATCGAGTTGGCACTGGCACCCTGCCACGACTGGATAGAGCGCCTGGATACCTTCGCCGATTTCCCCTCCGCGATGGCTTATGCCGATGCGCTGGCGCGTTCACCTGGCATTGTTAAACGTCAAATCGCGGTATTTGCCGCACCGGTGCTGGATTATTTCAGCGATTTAGCGGAGGCGCAGATTCGGGCTCAACACGGTGTCATTTCAGTGACGGGAAGCGAGAGTGATGGCCTGCTGCCCGCCATCCTCGCACAACACAACGGCCGTAATGCATTGCACTTTGCCGAAGGGGAAAATAGCGGCCATTCCCTGATTGAATATTGCTGGAACCACACCACCCTGCAGGCATTGAAGGTTGATAAAACCCTGACTTACCTGCAAACCGCTTATGCCGTGGATAATTACCATCAACAGGTGCTGGCAATGGAAGCTGAATTATCGGATGAGGTGATGTCACATATTGAATTTCTGCGCGACATGAACGGTGCGCTCACCTGTAGCGGCCTGCCATTAATCCGTTACAGCAGCCCGGAACGGCTCAACGCCATTATGGATATTTATCGTAGCCATAATGTGAAAATAAATAATCCGCATGTCATTCATATTGAGGATGGCAAACAAGGTATGGTGCGGCCTGATGTGGTTGCCCTAAAATCCGCCTGCGATCCTTACAACTTATTAAACCCCGGCAAGCTACGTGGCTGGGAAGTACGTGAAACCTTGCCGGCGGTACATATTCCCGGCGTTAATTGATCATCACTTTTTATTTACGGCATAACTCACCGCCGGGTGATCCTCTCACCCGGCTGGCATAGTTACGCTTTCCTCAACGGGTGTGTTTATTCAGGGATCATGCAATGAGAGCACTAAAACGTGTCGGTTTACTTGCGCTGTTTTTCCCCTTCGCGCCAGCAACACTGGCTGCGACACAAAGTAATATCAGCGACTGTCATTACGATGCCAGCGGTGTAGACAGCTTCAGCGATATATTCACCTGCGGTACCGTTAGCGGCAGTTTACGTACGCTCTACTACTCCACACACAATGCCTATTTTTCCAAAGGCTTTAATCAGGACACCACCAGTTACGGCGGCAGTGTGAAATATGAAACGGCTCCCGCGTATGGTTTTCGCGCTGGCGTGAGCGCCATCTTTTTGCGGGGGATTGATCACCCGGATGAAGCGCATACCATCAGCGACATTGGTGATAATCAGACCAATATCGGGGAAGCTTATTTAAGCTGGCAACAGGATGATTTTAAAATTACTGCCGGCGATCAACGCATTAACATTCCCTTCGTCGGTGACTATGACTGGCGTATTACACCGATACTCTTCAGGGGCGTTGATGCCAATTATGGCGACAGCACCCAGTATTTGCATGCTACCAAAGTCTGGCGCTACAAGCCCTGGGGCGACGATCAGTTCCTGGATACCACGGCCTATTCGGATATCGATGAGCGCACTAACGGCATGTGGGCGATTGGTGGCGGACAGGGCACCCAGTGGGATAACAAAAAACTTACCGGACAAGTGTGGTATCAGGAATATGCTGATTATTCCCGCGTTGTCTATGGCGAAAGTCATATGCAGTGGCAGGATACATTGTTGCAGCCGGATGTGGCTCTGCAGTTTATTCGCGGTACCAGCTTAGGGAAAGCGCTGGCCGGAGAGGTCAATAGCACCTCTTACGGTGCTCAGCTCGCGCTGAGTTTCACTCCTGCACTGAACTGGAAATTGGGCTACGACCATATTGCTGCCAGCCCCAATAGCTGGGGTAACGGTTCACTGGTGGTGCCTTATGCCCACAACAGTTCATCGGGTCCCTATTTCGCCCAGCCGTTTTTCACCAGTACCCAGGATCTTGGCAGTGGCAATGCATATATGACCAACCTGAACTACGTGCTTAATGAGCATCTTTCTCTGGGTACACAATATTCGTTTATGGATTTAAAACCCTCGGCACAGTCTGCCAGCATTAATCAGTCGGAATATCTGGTGTATTTCACCTGGGCGTTCAGCGGTGTATTAAAAGGATTAAGCGTGACCGATTTTGCCGGCGTGCAGACATCGCCTCTGTACGATTCACATTTCTGGCAGAATCGTTTGAGTTTGCAATACGACTTTTAATCATTCATTCCATCAGAATTAACTGTCTTTACCTGCTGCCCAGGATGGATGAATTGCTGATTAACCCATAGGCCCCTTTAACAGGGGCCTGTTGAGTTTTTGTACAATATTCACCGCCAGCGCCTGATGCGAAGCATTTGTCTGCAGGAGAGCGTACTGGCGCAGACGTTTTTCTCAGTGCCGCCTGTCAATGCGCTGCACCAGCCGATCGCCGAGCCACTGGATACCGCACACCAGCACGATCAGTACGGCGATCACCGCCACCATCACCGCAGTGTCAAAACGCTGATAACCGTAGCGAATCGCCAGATCGCCCAGGCCGCCCGCCCCGATGGCACCCGCCATTGCCGAGGCGCCGATCAGCGCCACCAGCGTGACGACAAAACCAGAAAGAATGCCCGGCAGCGCTTCAGGAATCAGCACCTCCCAGACAATACGTAATTTGCTGGCACCCATGGCACGCACCGCATCAATCAGCCCGCGATCGACATCGCGCAGTGAAACTTCCGCTACCCGGGCAAAATACGGCGTGGCGGTGATCGATAACGGTACAATTGCGGCCCAGGTGCCCAGAGAGGTGCCGACCAGCAGACGGGTAAAGGGAATCAGCGCCACCAGCAGAATAATGAACGGCAGCGAGCGAAAGCCGTTGATCACTACGCCCAGCAGACGATTGATGCTCCGGTTTTCAGCAATGCCGCCGGGGCTGGTGGTCACCAGAATCAGTCCCAGCGGTAATCCGGCCAGCAGCGAAAACAGGCCGGCCACCGCCGTCATCAGCAGTGTTTCACCCAACGCATTGAGCAGTAAATCAATCATCACTGGCGACATAACCGACCAACTCCACCTGTGCCTGCTGCGCACGCAGCCAGCTGAGAACCTGATACTCATCGGCAGCGTTGGCGGCCGGGAGCGCAATAAAGAAACGCACTACCGCGTAGTGCTGAATGTGGTCGATGCCCCCCTGCAGCAGGCGAAATTTACCCGGCAGAGCGCTGGCAAACTGCGTCAGCAAATCCCCCTGCGCCGCCACACCAGCAAAGTGAACGCTATAGATCGCCTCACCTTCACGCTGTTCGCTGAGCCGCGCTGCGAGATTTTCCGGCAGCTGCGGCAGCAGCCCGCGCAGCAACGTGCGCGTCAGCGCGGATTGCGGATGGGCAAACACCTGCCACACCGGGCCCTGCTCGACAATCTCCCCGGCATCGATAACGGCCACGCGATGCGCCACGGATTTGATCACCTCCATCTCATGCGTGATCAACAGAATGGTGATACCAAGCTGCTGATTGAGCGATTTCAGCAGCGCGAGAATCGAGCGGGTGGTTTCCGGATCGAGCGCCGACGTGGCTTCGTCACACAGCAGCAGCGCCGGGCTGGCGGCCAGCGCGCGGGCAATGCCGACGCGCTGTTTTTGTCCACCGGAGAGCGCCGCCGGATAGTGTCCGGCCTTGTCGCTCAACCCCACCAGCGCTAGCAGTTCCGCTACGCGCTGGTTGCGCTGTGCCTTTTCCATGCCAGCTATTTTCAGCGGCAGCGCCACATTCTGCGCCACGGTTTTTGCCGACAGCAGATTGAAGTGCTGAAACACCATGCCGACGCGACTGCGCACCGCCTGCAGCTGCTGTTCCGACAGACCGGTAATACCCCGCCCTTCAATCTCGATTACGCCTTCGTCGGGCTGCTCCAGCCCGTTGAGACAGCGAATCAGCGTCGATTTTCCGGCGCCGCTGCGCCCAATCAGGCCAAGGATTTCGCCTTTTTGCACCGTCAGTGAGACATTGCGCAGCGCCTGTGTCTGGCCGAAACGGCGCGACACGCCTTGCAAACGCACCACGTTGCTGTGCTGCGCCACGCGATCGCGTACTGTTGCCTCTTCGATCACGCCGCGCGCTACGGCGGTCAGGGGCACGGTGGCCTCGGAAAATAGCGTCATGGATGGGTTCCTTACCAGGCGGTTTCGCCCGTGCCTTTGTAGACCTTGTCAAACACCGTTTTGACGGCATCGTTCTGGTACGATGCCACCAGGGTTTTCACCCATGGGGCGCTGGCGTTCTCTTTTTTCACCGCGATAAAGTTGTTGTACGGGTTGTCTTTCACCGGCTCCTGCGCGATACGATCCGCTGCGGTCAGGCCGCTTTTCAGCGCCCAGTCGGTATTGACCACTGCTGCATCAAGATCCGGCACCGAGCGACCAATGATGCCGGAATCCAGCTCTTTGATTTTCAGGTGATGGGGATTGTCTGTGATGTCGGCCGTGGTGGCGGCAATGCCGACGCCCGGTTTGAGTTTGATCAGCCCTTGCTGCTGCAGCAGCACCAGACCGCGCGCCTCGTTCGACGGATCATTAGGCACGCCAATTACCGCTCCGTCTTTCAGAGCGTCGGCGCTTTTCACTTTCTTCGAATAGAGACCGATCGGCCAGACGGCGGTATCGCCGACGCGCACGATATCGTAATGATTGACCTTGATTTGATTATTCAGGAACGGTTGATGCTGGAAGGCATTGGCATCCACTTCACCATTCTGTAACGCTTCGTTGGGCTGATTATAATCATTGAAAATCACGGTCTTCACCGTCAGCCCTTTCGCGGCGGCCTGCTTGATCACTTCACGCCAGACGTCTTCGTCCTCGCCGCTCATGATACCGACCTTCACCGCGGTTTTATCCGCCGCCTGCGCCACAGAAAACGGCGCGACCACGCTGCCGGCAACCAGTAACGCGCCGACGGTTAACAACAATTTCTTTTGGGCTGATGCGAAGCGTGTGTGCATAAATTATTTCCTGAGTGTTATTATTACGCGAGTCAAAATAAGCTGCCGTGATCGACAGATACGCGCAGTATACGCAGTTGCTTATTCCAGCATTATGATTTATCCGGGAATGCTATTCCTGAAATGAATAAAGCCATGCCGCCGCTCATCGCGCCAAAAGGCCCCGGGCGGCTGTGCTACCATGCCTGTTTGATTGACCGTTATTGAGCGCTATGTCGGATACCACACCCAAACGTAAAAATGACCCGGAAGGGTTGAAAAAACGCATCCTCGCCGGTGCGCTGCAAACCTTCGCCGAATACGGTATGCAGGGCGCGCGAATGGAGCAGATTGCTGAACTGGCACAGACCACCAAGCGCATGGTGGTGTATCACTTCATCAACAAAGAGAAGCTGTATATTGAGGTGCTGGAGCAGGTGTATCAGGCGATCCGCCAGCATGAAACCGGCCTGAATCTTACTACGCTGGAGCCGGAAGAGGCGATGATCAAACTGGTGGAAGCCAGTTTTGACTATCACGTCACGCATCCCGATTTTATGCGCCTGGTGTGTACAGAAAACCTGCTGCGCGGGCGTTACATCATGCAGTCGGATCGCATCAAAGCGATGAACAAAAGTACCCTCGATTTGCTGGATGACATCCTGTCCCGCGGCCAGCGTCAGGGCATCTTTATCGACGGCCTGGATACCGTGGACGTACACCGCCTGCTCAGCAGTATTTGTGTGCATCACGTCTCCAACCGCTACACCTTCCACACGCTGTTTACCCCCCACGACAGTGAAGAGGACAGTATTCGCCGCAACCGTCAGCTGGCGGTAACGGCCACGCTGCGCTATATCCGCAAAGCCCCGTAATCTGCGGGTTCGCTGTGATGGTCTACGCTTGATCAAATAAACGGGACCGTGACAGACCTCAGATTAAGGAACGCTGTAGTGAAGAAAGATGCTCTCCTCTATCCGTTACGCAACACGCAACACACCGATGACACGCCTGCGCTCTGGAACTGGGCGCAGAATTCGGTAGTTGGCCAGCGCCAGCAGTTGCATCAGCCGCGCAGTGAAGCCGAGCTGCAACAGCTGTTGCGCGACTCGCACGGCAAAGTGCGCGTGCTCGGCAGCCGTTTGTCGCCCGGTCGCATGCTGTGCGTACAGCCGCAGGACGTACTGCTGGATCTCAGTGCGCTGCGCGGCATCCTCGCTCAGGATGAAGAGAGCGTAACGTTTGCCGCGGGCACGCCGCTGCAGCAGGTGTATGACAGCCTGACAAAGATGGATCGCATGCTGGCCTCCTCGCCCGGCGTGATTGCGGTACAGACGCTGGCAGGCGCGCTGGCAACCGGCACCCACGGTCAGGGCCTGGCACAGAGTTCGCTGGCGGACGAAGCGCTGCATATCCGCATGGTGCTGGCCGATGGCAGCGTGCGCGAGTTTCAGCGCGGTGACGCCGATTTCCCGGCGGCGATGGTGTCACTTGGCGCGCTCGGCATCGTCACCGCCATTACGTTGCGTACTCAGCCATTTCGCCTGTTTACCTGCCATAAATTCGCGGCGTCTGCCGATTCACTGGAACAGGATTTGCTGACGTGGAATGAGCAGCACGAACTCAGCAAAGCCTGGTGGTTTGTCGATGACAACCTTATGCATGTCTGGAACGCCGATGTCGCCAGTGCGGAAGACAGCCAGGCGTGGCACGACCATCAGCGCGAGGTGATTGAGCATGGCGATCAGGCCGACAGCAGCCTCAACGACACCATCGATCAGACGCTGGAACACATGCATCGCGACACGCAGATTCACGGCAAAGGCGGCAAACAGTTCCGTACCGTCACCCGCTTCCGTGATTTCACCGACATCAGCGGCGATATCTACCAGCTGTTTTGTCGTGGCATCGCCGTACCGCAGATCAACGTTGAGATTGGCGTGCCGCTGGCCAAAACGCCGGAAATTATCAGCAAGATCAAAGCCTGGTACGCACAGAATCGTCCGCACATGCACTATCCCATCATCCTGCGCTGCACCGGCGCTTCACAGGCGTGGATGAGCCCGGCGCATCAGCAACCAACCTGCTTTTTTGGTTTCGTGGTGTATTACGCGGATGACGGCTCACTGTCGCAGGACGGACTGCATTTCCTCACCGAAGTGGAAAAACTGCTGGCGGCAGAAGGCGGACGTCCGCACTGGGGTAAATATTACGATCCGCAGCGCTATCAGTGGCGCGCCATCTATCCGCAGTGGGATGCGTTTCGTGCAGTGCGTGAACAGCTGGATCCGACGCACCGCTTTAGCAATGACTATGTCACGGCTTTGTTCGATTGATTGAGTTTGATGGGGAGAATTTATGTACGCCTGGGTAACGCTGTTAACGCAGCCGGAATATTATGTCGGGGTGAAAGCGCTGCATCGCTCACTCAAACGCAGCGAAACGCGCTGGCCGCTGATTGTGATGGTCACCGATGCCATCGATCTGAGCATGCGCGAAGCATTGCAGGCGCTGGGCTGCGTGATCCATCCGGTCCAGCCGCTGATGCCGGACGCTGCGCTGGAGCAGCATTATGCCTCGGCACAGTTTGGTGAAGTGTGGAGCAAGCTGCGCGCCTGGGAGCTGACCGGCTGCGAGCGCGTGGTGTTTCTTGATGCCGATATGCTGGTGCTGCGCAACATGGATGAGCTGTTTACCCTTGACCTCGGCAAGCATGCGCTGGCGGCCTGTCACGCCTGCCGCTGCAACCCGAATCAAATCGCCAGCTATCCCGACAGCTGGCAGCCGGAGCATTGTCACTACACCTGGCAGGCGCGCGGTGAGACACCGCCCGCCGATCTTGATAACTATCTCAACGGCGGCTTTCTGGTGCTGCAACCGGATCAGGCGGTTTTCGACTGGCTGCAGCAGAAAGTGGCTGAGATTGACGACCTGCGCCGCTATCCGTTCTCCGAACAGGATTTGCTCAATGAAGTGTTTGCCGGACGCTGGCTGCCGCTGCCGTACATTTATAACGCGCTGAAAACCCTGCCGTTCCAGCATGCCGGCTTATGGCATGACGATGAGGTGAAGAATCTGCACTACATTCTCGCCAAACCGTGGAAACGCGATCTGAACCAGCCAGAGGCGCAGCGCGATCGTTATTACGCGCTGGATAAGCTGTGGTGGGAATTGGGCGCGGATTAATGGCTGGTCGCGGCGCGATTTGTCGGGCAATAGTTGGTCGCCATAAATGGCGACCCTACAGAATCTAAAACGGGTTAAAGCCTTTGCTGAATTTCGTAGGGTGCGCATTTATGCGCACCTGGTCGCGGCGCGATTTATCGCGCAATGGTTGGTCGCCATAAATGGCGACCCTACAGAATCTAAAACGGGTCAAAGCCTTCGCTGAATTTCGTAGGGTGCGCATTTATGCGCACCTGGTAGCGGCGCGCTTAATCGGGCAATGGTTGTCCGCCGCAAAAACTGCCATCGTTTCGCCCTTCCTGCTTCAGCGCGTTTTTGCAATGCGCTCCAGCGCAACCTGCGCCAGAAATCCTGAACGGGTTTTAAATTCCGGATGCGTCGCCACGCAACGGTCGATGCGATCAATCAGTAACTTCGGCAGAGTGACATTGATTTTTTCCGAGCCGCCCAGAATTCGGGTCACATCAACATCCACCAGCACCCACACGTAACCAGCAAACTCCGCCGATTTCATCAGCGATTTAAGGTCGGAGACCGCCGGAATATCCTGGCCGAGTTCAACCATTAACTCCAGATGACCGATAATCGCCTCTTTGGCGTTTTTTACGGCCTCCTCCAGCGTATCTCCCGCGGAAAAGCAGCCGGGTAAATCCGGCACCGTAACGCCGTACGCGGTGGTTTCATCTCCCGCTTCGATTGCGATGGGGTAAAACATAAGTGTGCCTCTTGCAAATTAATGGACGGTCAATCCGGCCTGTTTTCTGATACTTTTTACCGTTTTAATCGGCAAATCCTTTTTGGGATGCGGTATCGTGACCAGGCCTTTTTTCGTCGGATGGACAAAATGATGGTGGCTACCGTTAATTCGTATCAGCTCCCAGCCGTCGGCTCTGATTTCGGCCATTAGCGATCGGCTATCCATGCGCGTGTCCTGCTACGTCCTGAAAGCAATAAAATAACCCCAATAACCCTGAAATGCAACAGTCAGAGTTATTGGGGTTATTAAATTTCAATAATTGTGCGCTTCCCTGCGCACTGTGGCTTAACGCCAGCCGAGCTCTGGCGCGACGTGGGTCAGAATGCTGTCGATCACGTGCGCACAATAATCCACGCCAAGCTGATTAGGGATGGTCAGCAACAGGGTATCGGCTTCCGCAATCGCTTCATCCTGTGCCAGCTGTTTGATCAGTTGCTCCGGCTCTGCAGCATAGCTACGCCCAAAGATGGCGCGGGTTTTCTCATCGAGGAACCCGACGGAATCCTGCTCCTGTCCGCCGCGACCGAAGTAAGCGCGGTCGGTGTCGTTCATCAGGGCAAAAATACTGCGGCTGACCGACACGCGCGGCGCACGCTGATGCCCTGCAGCCTGCCAGGCTTCTTTATAGGCGCGAATCTGCTTCGCCTGCTGCACATGGAATGGTTCGCCGGTCTCGTCATCCTTGAGCGTCGAGCTCTGCAAATTCATCCCCAGCTGGGCTGCCCAGATCGATGTGGCGTTCGAGCCGGAGCCCCACCAGATACGCTCACGCAGGCCTTCGGAATACGGCTCGAGGCGCAGCAGTCCCGGTGGATTCGGGAACATCGGCTGCGGATTGGGTTTGGCAAACCCTTCGCCGCGCAGCACTTCCAGCAGCTCTTCGGTGTGACGACGTCCCATATCCGCATCGGTTTCTCCTTCACGCGGATTAAAGCCAAAGTAACGGTAGCCTTCAATCACCTGCTCCGGCGAGCCACGGCTCAGGCCGAGCTGCAAACGGCCGTTGGCGATCAGGTCCGCTGCTCCGGCGTCCTCCGCCATATACAGCGGATTTTCGTAACGCATGTCGATCACACCGGTACCAATCTCGATGCGGCTGGTTTTGGCACCGACCGCCGCCAGCAGCGGAAACGGTGAACTCAGCTGGCGGGCAAAGTGGTGTACGCGGAAATAGGCACCGTCGGCACCCAGTTCTTCGGCGGCGACGGCCAGGTCAATCGACTGCAGCAGCACATCCTGCGCCGAACGGGTGGCCGAGTGTGGTGACGGGGTCCAGTGACCGAAAGATAAAAAGCCAATTTTTTTCATGCTAAATGCTCCTCGCGGGCCAGAACGGCGCCGGCGTCATCAATCAGAATTCGATGAGGTAAGGTTACGCCTGTGCGAAGAGGACTGATAGCCAATAGTTTTCGCGCGCTTCTTCAACTTTTTTGCATAACAAAGCAATTTTCCGTCTTTGTGTTTATCACGCGTATCGCGCATCGTGAGCGCATCTTTTCCCGTCTCGCTGACTGAATTCATGAACATGGTCAAAGGAACCTCCGCCTACCTCAGTACCCAACAGCGCGAAGTGGTGCACCAGCTGGCGCGCAGCTGGCTATGGCGCAGCGAATTGCCGACCTGGCTGTTAATCATTACCGTTTATAGCGGCTGGTTCGCCAGCGTGCTGTACTGGCAAACGCTGGGCCTGCCCCTCGCCACGCTGCTGCTGATCCTGTTCACCACCTGGTATATGTCGCTGCAGCATGAGCTGATTCATGGCCATCCGACGCGCCTGCCGCGCCTTAATCAGCTGTTTGGCACGCTGCCGCTGGCGGTGTGGTATCCGTATGGTCTGTACCGGGATTCGCATCTGGCGCATCACCGCAACCACACCCTGACCGATCCGCATGATGATCCGGAAACCTATTATCTGTCGCCGGCGCACTGGGCACGGCTCAACCCCTGGCAGCAGCGCGTTATCCATCTGCGCAACACCTTTCCGGGACGTCTGCTGCTGGGACCGCTGCTGGATATCCTCGCCACGCTGCGCGCGCTGACGCAAAGCATGGTGCAGCGCGACGTGCCGGAGATGATGATGTGGCTGGTGCATTTGCTACTGCTGGCCGGACTGTTTTACTGGCTCAGCCTGCACGGCTTTTCCCCGCTGTGGCTGGTGCTGGCGGTGAGCTATCCGGCGCTGATGCTGACCAAGGTGCGCTCATTTTACGAACATCGTGCCGATGAGGCGCCACTGGCGCGCTCGGTGAATAACGAAGCGGCCTGGCCGTGGCGCCTGCTGTTCCTGAATCTCAACTATCATTCTGTACATCACGATCTGCCCGGTTTACCCTGGTACGGTCTGCGCAAAGTCTATTTGCTCTACCGCGACGGCTACTATCAGCGTAATCAGGGTTTTCGCGTTGCCGGTTACGGCCAATGGATGAAGCGCTTCTGGCGTCAGCCGATCGACGTTAACGCCCACCCGGGACACCACAAGGACGCACAGAATGCACATCATCTCTTTACCGATGTACGACATCGACCACCCGAGCACGCTGGCAATGACCTCAGTGCTGACGCGGCTGCTGGCGAAGCGCGGCGTGCAGGCTGAGGTGCAGTGGCACGACGACCTGCTGCCACACTGGCGTGATGACAAGCTGCTGCTGAGTCAGACCTGCGGTTATCCGCTGGTGGCGCTGCTGCCTGATGTGCAGCTGGTCGGCACCTTTCAGTCCAATGCGGCAGGCTGTCATGACCTGCGCTATCGCAGCTGGCTGGTGGCGCGCCTTGAGGATGAGAACCTGAGCCTCGCCGATTTCCGCGGCCGCCGCGCAGTGTGTAACAGCGATGACTCGCACTCCGGATATAATGCGCTGCGCTACGTAGTCGCGCCGCTGGCGCAGAACGGCAAATTCTTCGCCACCACCCGGTTCAGCGGCAGCCACCGCCAGTCGCTGGCCGCGCTGCGCGCCGGACAGGCCGACCTCGCCGCCATTGATTGCATCACCTGGGCGCTGCTGCGTAAATACCGGCCGCAGGAGCTGCAGGGCTTAGCCATTATCGGTGAAACCCCGCTGTGTGCCGCGCTGCCGCTGATTACCTCGGCGAAAACCGACAGCCTGCTGCTGGAAAAACTGCGCAGCGCACTGTTTGAACTGGCCAATGTGGACGACTACAAGGATGTGATGCAGGCCAATCTGCTGGCGGGCTTTTCGGTGCCGCAGCGCGACTGGTTTGATGAGGTTAAACGCTGGGAGGATGACGCCGCCGCGCTGGGCGTGACGGCGCTATAATAAAGCACGAACCGGCGGCGTCCCTGCCGCCAGCGGACTTACTGCGCGCGTGCCGCAATAATCGTCTCCGCGACATTACGCGGTGCTTCGGCGTAGTGGGCAAACTCCATGCTGTACGTGGCGCGGCCCTGAGACATCGAACGTAGCGTGGTGGCGTAGCCAAACATTTCGGCCAGCGGCACTTCAGCACGGATAATGCGCGCGCCGAAACGCTCGTCCATGCCCTGTAGCGTGCCGCGACGTGACGACAAATCGCCCATCACGCTGCCGGCATACTCTTCCGGCGTCTCCACTTCCACCTGCATCACCGGCTCCAGTATCACCGGATCGGCCTGCTTCGCTGCCGCTTTGAAGCCAAAGATCGCCGCCATGCGGAACGCCATCTCGGACGAGTCAACGTCGTGATAAGAGCCAAACGTCAGCGTGGCTTTGATGTCGACCACCGGATAACCGGCCAGCACGCCGCTGTTGAGCGCTTCGCGAATGCCCTTCTCCACTGAAGGAATAAATTCGCGCGGCACCACGCCGCCTTTGGTCGCGTCTTCAAAGGCGAAACCGCTTCCGGCCGCCTGCGGCTCCAGCGTCAGCACCACGTGACCATACTGGCCCTTACCGCCCGACTGACGCACAAATTTCCCTTCCACCTCGCGCACCGTTTTGCGGATGGTCTCGCGGTAAGTTACCTGCGGCCGGCCAATGTTGGCTTCCACGCCAAACTCGCGTTTCAGACGGTCGACGATGATCTCCAGATGCAGTTCACCCATGCCGGAGATGATGGTCTGACCGGACTCCTCATCGGTGTGCAGCCGGAACGACGGATCCTCTGCCGCCAGCCGCTGCAGCGCCAGCCCCATTTTTTCCTGATCGCCTTTGGTCTTTGGCTCAATCGACAGCGAAATCACCGGATCGGGAAATTCCATGCGCTCCAGCGTGATTACCGCATCAGGATCGCACAGCGTTTCGCCGGTGGTGACCTCTTTCAGCCCGACGCAGGCGGCAATATCGCCGGCGCGGATCTCATCAATTTCGATGCGATCGTTAGCCTGCATCTGAACGATGCGGCCAATGCGCTCTTTACGCCCTTTCACCGCGTTCCACACGCTGTCACCCTTGCGCAGTACGCCAGAATAGACGCGCACAAAGGTCAGCTGACCGACGTAAGGATCGCTCATCAGCTTGAACGCCAGCGCCGAGAAAGGTTCCTCATCGTCAGCATGGCGTTCGTCGTGTTCGCCGCGCTCGTTGATGCCGGCGACCGGTGGCACGTCGAGCGGTGAAGGCATCAGTTCGATGACCGCATCAAGCATGCGCTGCACCCCTTTGTTTTTAAACGCGCTGCCGCACAGCATCGGCTGGATTTCGCCCGCCAGCGTGCGCTGCCGCAGCCCGGCAATCACCTCGTCTTCACTGAGATCGCCCTGCTCCAGATAGCGGTCCATCAGCGTTTCGCTGGCTTCTGCCGCTGCTGCCACCATGTTTTCCCGCCACTCCGCCGCCTGCGCCTGCAGCGCGTCCGGAATCGGCGCATAGCTAAAGCTCATGCCCTGGCTGGCGTCGTCCCAGTAGATGGCGCGCATTTTGTTGAGATCGATGACCCCGCTGAACTGCTCTTCAGCGCCAACAGGAATGACAATCGGCACCGGATGCGCCTGCAGGCGATCTTTCATCATCTGCACCACGCGGAAAAAGTCCGCGCCCTGGCGGTCCATCTTGTTGACGAACGCAATGCGCGGTACGTGGTATTTATTCGCCTGCCGCCAGACGGTTTCTGACTGCGGCTGAACGCCACCGACCGCGTCGTACACCATCACGGCACCATCCAGCACGCGCATTGAGCGCTCCACTTCAATGGTGAAGTCAACGTGTCCGGGAGTATCAATGATGTTGATACGGTGCGGCGTAAAACTGCCGTCCATGCCCGGCCAGTAGCAGCTGACCGCCGCCGAGGTGATGGTAATGCCGCGCTCCTGCTCCTGCGCCATCCAGTCGGTGGTTGCCGCGCCATCGTGCACTTCACCCAGCTTGTGGCTCATTCCGGTGTAAAACAGGATGCGCTCAGTGGTGGTGGTTTTACCGGCATCAATGTGCGCGGAGATGCCGATGTTGCGATAACGTTCGATGGGGAGGGGTCGGGGCATGATGCGTCCTTAGTCTGTTGACGAAAAAACCGGCAGGCACCATTGCCCGCCGCTGTGCCCCAGCATAAACCCATTGTACGAATGAATACGAACAGTTTGAGCTTTTTTTGCTCATCGCTGAGATTGTCACGGTTTTCCGCATTTGCGGTGTGGCGCAGTGACGCGCAGCGCTTTAAGGTAAGGCTTTCATGCTTAACGGGAAAACAGTCCATGCGTATTCTGATTGTGGGAGCCGGTGCCACCGGCGGGTACTTTGGCGCGCGCCTGGCGCAGGCCGGCCGTGATGTGACCTTTCTGGTGCGCGAGCGCCGCCAGCAGCAGTTGCAACAGACCGGACTGGTGCTGCAAACACCGGAAGGCAGCACGGTGCTGCAGCCGCAGCTGGCGCTGGCCTCGACGCTGACTGGTGATTACGATCTGATTATCCTGACGGTGAAAAGCTTTGCGCTGGAACAGGCGATTGAAGACATCGCCCCGGCGGTCGGGCCGCAAACGCTGATCATGCCGATCCTCAATGGTATGCGTCACATTGATACGCTGCGCGCACGTTTCGGTGACAAGGTGATTGGCGGGCTGTGTAAGATTCACGCCACGCTGGGCGAGCACGGCGAAGTGATGCAGCTGTCGCCGCTGCACGTGCTTTACTACGGCGCGCTGGACGGCAACAACGATGCCCGTCTGGCGCGCGTGGATGCCGCGCTGCGTGACGCGCAGTTTGACAGCGTGTTCGCCGATAACATTATCAGTGAGCTGTGGGAGAAGTGGCTGCTGCTGAGCACGCTGGGTGCGGTGTGTTGTGTGGCGCGCGGCAATACGCAGCACATCCTGCGTTCAGCCGGTGGTGAAGCGCTGCTACAGGGCATTTTCGCCGAGGTGCTGGCGGTGATCACCGCTGATGGCTACCAACAGCGTCCGGCCGTGACGGCGAAGATTTATGAGACGCTGAACAATCCTGATGCGGCGATGACCTCATCCATGTACCGCGATTTAACCCAGGGCTATGATATCGAAGCCGATCAGATCATCGGCGATTTGCTGGTGCGCGGCGCGCGCCATGCGGTGGCGACGCCGTTGCTGAACGCGGTGTATGTGAACTTGCAGGTGTATTTGCAGACGCGGTGATCGGTCCGGTGCGTGGCGTGCCAGGTGCGCATGAATGCGCCCCCTGTTATTTGTGCGACATGTCATTGCGGCACCAGCCAGTCGCACAAACCGTAGCGGCGCGATTTATCGCGCAATGTGCATTTCCGCACCGCGGCCGGTTGCGCAATAAATTGCGCCGCTACGGATAGTGCAAAATATTATTTTACTCAATCACATATGCTTTTGGTGACGGCTTAACCCAACCGCGACTGCACGCCGGGCAGCTGCATCAGGCGCTGCCAGGCTGCTTCGACCGCGTCGGGTACATCAACGTGACCGAAGAACCCCTTGCCGTTCGGGCCATAGCCGCTGGCGTCGTCACGCAGGCGCTGCACCTCGCCCATCAGCAGCGACAGAAAACGCTCCACTGACCACAACCCCTGCGGCGGCGCGCCAACGATGCGCAGCATGCCCGCATCCATCATCACCTGCGGCACAAACACCGGCCAGCTGATGAATTCCGGCGCATGCTCACGATCGCGCCACTGCCAGCGGAAAGTTTCCCAGCTGCGGCGCTGCATCAACGGATCCTGCACCAGCAGCACGCGCTGCGGCTGCCACTGCTGCTCATCCAGCAGGCGCTGGCTTAAGGCGGCGTTTTCGCCACAGTTGCGCGAGGCGGTTTCCAGCAGCAGCTGATCGTCAGGCAGCTCAGCGAACACGCGCGCCATCTCGCCCAGCAGCTGTGCTTCGCCCTTGCCGGCGGTGTCGATCTGGCGATAGAGCGGATGGCTGGCAATCATCGCGGCCAGCAGCGCGGTTGAGTGACCGATGCCGCCGCTGATCAGCAACGGCAGCTGATATTTCTTCGCCAGCGCAATCACCGCTTCGACGTTCGGCAGCACCGCATGTCCGGCAAGTATGGCTAAATCGACCTCCAGCGTACCGTCCTTTGGCAGCTGATCGAGCGCCAGCCAGGCGGCAATGGTGTTGATATCCTGAATTTGATGGTCATTGAGCTGCATCACTTTCTCCTTGCGTTATCACTGGCAGTGTAACGCCTTAATACCGCGACGGCAGGGAAAAATTTGCTACACTCGCCGCATTCTCATCAGGAGGGATCAATGACAGCGCGTTCCGTAACGCTTGACGATGTCGCCCGGCTGGCTGGCGTCTCCTATCAAACGGTTTCCCGGGTGCTGAACCATTCGGCGCAGGTGTCACCCCGCACCCGCGCGCGGGTGGAAGCCGCGATGCAGCAGCTCAGCTACGTGCCAAACCGGGTCGCGCAGCAGCTGGCCGGCAAGGCCACGCGCACGCTCGGGCTGGCGACCAGCGATCTGGCGCTGATGGCGCCGGCGCAGATTGCTTCGGCGATTCAGCAGCGCGCGGCGGCGCAGGGCTATCATCTGGTGATCGCCATGGCCAATGCCACCAGCCACGCGCAGGACACGGTGCATGAATTGCTGGCGCAGCGCGTCGATGCTCTGCTGATCAACCTGCCGCTGGATGCCGCGCAGGCGGCGCAGATTCAGCAGCAGTGCGGCAGCAAACCGACGCTGTTTCTGGATGTGGAGCGCAGCGCGGCCGTGGCGCAGTGTCAGTACCGGAGCACCAGCGGTGCGCAGCAGGCGGTGGATCATCTGGTGGCGCTCGGCCACCGGCAGATTGGCGTGCTGAACGGGCCTGCCAGCTCCGCGTCAGCGCGGGCGCGATTTAGCGCCTGGCAACAGGCGCTGGCGCGTCATCAGCTGGTGCCGGACTGCGTACTGAGCGGCGACTGGAGCGCAGCGTCCGGCTATCAGGCGCTGCTGACCCGGCTGCCCGACCAGCTGCCGCAGGCGCTGCTGGTGGCTAACGATCAAATGGCGCTGGGGGCGATGCGCGCGCTGCATCAGCATGGCGTACGAATTCCGGCGGAGATGTCGATCATCGGTTACGACGATACAGCGGAGAGCGCGTGGTATCAGCCACCGCTGACCACGGTGCGCCAGGATTTACAGCAGTTAGGCACGATGAGCGTCGATCGTCTGCTGGCGCAGCTGGAGGGAGAGATGCCGGACAGTCAGCCGCTGGAGACCGAGCTGGTCCTGCGCGCCACCACGGCGGCGCCGTTGCAGCGGCAGGTGGATGTGGCGGAGATTGCGCAGCAGTTACAGCAGCTGGCGCGGGCATTAAAAAGGTCGCCGTAAAGGGCGACCCTGGAACAAAACGCGGCTATCGAGCCCGTGAAGCTTACTGCCCTTTCGGTTCGCCCATCGCTTTGAGCTTTTTCGACAGCTCGCGGCGCTCTTTCGACAGATCGGCGTTTTTGATGATGTACTCATCTACGCGATCTTCATAATCTACGCGCATGCTGGCGATGATTTCCTGAATCGCTTCCACGCTCATACCAGGTTTGATGTACTCGCTCAGGTTGTCCAGCAGCAACACACGTTTCTGGTTATCACGGATTTTCTTTTCGTTGTCCGTAATTTCGCGCTGCAGTTTGTTTTTACGACGAAACATACGCACAAACTCCAGTACGTCCTGAAATGATTGCTTGGCATTTTCCATGTTGGCACCTTTCTTGTGGCCTGCCGCGGCAGGCAAAATAGTCATAAACCGGGAAGACATTTAGCTTAGCGGCTTATAAGCCGGGTTCGCAATTTTCACCGCTAAATTCGGACTGGCACTTATCTTAGCGCAAAGAAAGGGCAATTCGCACTAAGTCATTGCCTGAGAAAACTATTTGCGCAGCGCCAGACGCACCAGGTCGGTCATGCGCTCCAGCTGACGCGCCTGCTCCAGACTCAGCCAGACGTAACCGTAAATCGCGGTGGTCTCCAGCCGCGCGCTGCCGTTGGCGATCAGCGCTTCCAGCTCCTGGGTGATGGCTTCCAGCTCGTGGCTGTTGGCAATCACCTGTTCGGTCTCGCCTTTTACCATCAGCGCCGCCAGCGCGTTCAGGGTGTTCTCGGTCATCTGCTGCGTGCGGCGCAGTGTCGGCGCGTTAAGCAAAATCAGATGGCTTTCGCGCGACGCCCACCAGGCTTCAATCTGCATCTGCATGGTGTTAACCATATTACGGTTAATGGTCTGAATGGCTTCAAACACCGATTTAGGGATGCGCGTCTCTTTGCTCGCTGGCTCCAGCAGCGCGCGCATTTTGATCACGCTGGTAAGCAGCTTCTGGAAGCGCGGATTGAGGCGCGGCTTCTCCACCAGGTTGGCGGAAAAGCCAGCGTGATGAATCTTCGCCATGTTGATAAAGGCGTCCGACAGCTGAATGCGCCAGTGAGTATAGGCGCGCTGCGCCCAGATCGCGCTGAACAGCAGGGCCATCAGCGAGCCGAGAATCACATCGCCGCCGCGCCACAGCGCCACGGTGAAATCGCCGGCCGGCGCGCCGACCACGACGCCGAGCGTGATGCCGATCAGCAGTGCCATATACGGGTGTTTGCCCAGCGTCAGATAGCCGCAGACGATCATCACGATAAAGCACCACACCAGCATCAGCGGCAGTGACAGCAGCTCCAGCTTCAGCGCGATCAGCCCTGATATCAGCCCGGCAAAGGTACCGCTGATACGCTGCACCACGCGCGGCAAAACATTGCCCCAGGTGGAGATCGGTCCCATCACCACCACCAGCGTAATCAGCGGCCAGGTGCCTTCCGGAATATCGGTCAGACGGACAAACAGGAAGCACAGCACAAAGGCGATAGCGATGCGTACGCCGTGCACGGCGCGGTAGTGGCGGTAAAACCAGAACTCAATCGGAGAGATGGGCTTATCAGCGCGTAACATGGTGGTCCGGGTGCGATAAAAATTTGCGCGCTATGTTACCCTGGCGCAGCACGAACATTGAGGGGCTGGCGCAACTTTTTGCGCAATAATACAACTGCGCTACATCTTGTTTTCTCAGTGCTCACAAGGATGTAACGCAGCGTTTGCTTATCGCCCGACGGCTTACAGTTTCTGTTTCACGTAATCGCTGATGCGCGTGATGATGCCTGCTTCATCGACCGACTGCAGCGCGTACAGCGGATAGCTGGCCAGCTGCTTGTCTTTATCCAGCACCTCAATTTCGCCCACCTGCTCGCCGGCTTTGAGTGGCGCTTCGAGGTCTTTACGATTGATCACATACTTCGCCATCACGTTCGACACTTCGCTGCGCGGCAGTGACAGATAGATATCTTCGGTGGTACCGACGTCCACTTTGTGCGGGTTGCCGTACCAGACGTTTTCGCTGCCGATCTTTTTCCCGGCGTGGAACAGCTGCACGGTGTCGAAGTTGTTCTGTCCCCACACCAGCAGTTTACGCGCCTGCTCTTCACGTCCCTTCGAACTTTTCCCGCCCATGATCACCGCAATCAGACGATGGTGACCGACAATGTTCGAGGCGACGATGTTGAACCCGGCGCTCTCGGTGTGACCGGTTTTCATGCCGTCGACGTGCAGATTCTGATCCCACAGCAGGCCGTTACGGTTGTTCTGGGTAATGCCATTGAAGCTGAGGGTTTTCTCGCTGTACATGGCGTAGAAATCCTGCTCACCGTTGATGATAGCGCGCGACAGCACCGCCAGATCGCGCGCGGTGGTGTGCTGCCCCGGCGCATCAAGACCGTGCACGGTTTCGAAGTGGGTGTGCGTCAGACCGAGCTTCTGCACGTAGCTGTTCATCATGTTGACGAAGCTCTCCTGACTGCCGGCCACATAGTCGGCCAGCGCCACGCAGGCGTCGTTGCCGGAATCGATGATCACGCCGCGCATCAGATCGCGCACGGTGACTTTATCGCCCGGCTTAAGAAACATCAGCGACGAGCCTTTAAACACCGGATTGCCGGCGGCCCACGCGTCTTTACCCACCGTGACCACATCGTCGCGGGTGATTTTCTTCTGATCGACCGCGCGGTCGACGACATAACCGGTCATCAGTTTGGTCAGGCTGGCCGGGTTGCGCTCCGCGTCCGGGTTGCCTGCGGTGAGGATCTGCCCGGTGGTGGCGTCCATCAGCACCCAGGACGCGGCATCAATGGCCGGCGGCGTCAGGGGAAACGGCATGCTGTCATCCGCGTGCGCCAGCGATGCCCAAACAATCATTCCAGATACAGTTACCAACAGACGCCTTTTCAACACTTCTTCCTCAACATCAAATAAATGAATTTACCGCCGCACGTTTTACGGCAAATAGCGCTTTGATATCTGAATAAATTGAAAAAAAGTATGAACCGCGGACAAATGCTGCGCGCCCGCTCGCAGCGATGGCGATCGAGGTTGTGCTGTACCGGGCTGACGACTATTCTGTGCGTTGATTTTCCATAGCCAGGATAACGCCGTGCCCGCCTCTGAGTTCACTTTTCTGTTCCACGATTATGAAACCTTCGGCAAAAGCCCGTCGCTGGATCGTCCGGCGCAATTTGCAGGCCTGCGCACCGACAAAGCCTTTAACGCCGTAGGCGAACCGCAGGTGTTTTACTGCCAGCTCGCGGACGATTACCTGCCGCAGCCGGAAGCGGTAATGATCACCGGTATCACGCCGCAGGTGGCCAACGCGCGCGGCGTGCCGGAAGTGGAGTTTGCTCAGCGCATTCACGCGCTGTTCAGCGAACCGCAGACCTGTGTGATCGGTTACAACAACGTGCGCTTCGATGACGAAGTGACGCGCAATATCTTCTACCGCAACTTTATCGACCCGTATGGCTGGAGCTGGCAGAACGGCAATTCGCGCTGGGATCTGCTCGACGTGATGCGCGCCTGCTATGCGCTGCGCCCGGAAGGCATCGTCTGGCCGGAGAACGACGACGGTTTCCCGAGCTTTAAGCTGGAGCATCTCACCCAGGCTAACGGCGTGGCACACGAACAGTCGCACGATGCGATGTCCGATGTGTACGCCACGCTGGCGATGGCAAAGCTGGTGCAGGAGAAGCAGCCGAAGCTGTTTGAGTTTCTGTTTACCCATCGCAACAAGCAGAAACTGATGACGCTGATTGATATTCCGCAGATGAAGCCGCTGGTGCACGTTTCCGGCATGTTCGGCGCAGCGCGCGGTAATACCAGCTGGATTGTGCCGCTGGCATGGCATCCGGATAACAAAAACGCGCTGATCGTGGCCGATCTGGCCGGCGACATGACGCCGCTGCTGACGCTGTCGCCGGATGAGTTGCGCGAGCGGCTGTATACGCGACACAGCGATCTGGGCGATTTGCCGGCGGTGCCGATCAAGCTGGTGCACATCAATAAGTGCCCGGTTCTGGCTCCGGCCAATACATTGCGCCCGGAAGATGCCGAACGGCTGGGTATCGATCGTCAGCACTGTCTGGCGAATCTGGCCCTGCTGCGCCAGCATGCCGAAGTGCGGGAAAATGTGGTGACGCTGTTTGCCGAAGCGGAGCCGTTCACGCCATCGGAGGATGTCGATGCGCAGCTGTATGACGGCTTCTTCAGCGACGCCGATCGCGCCGGCATGAACATCCTGCGCCAGACGCCGCCGCAGAACCTGCCGGCGCTCGATTTGACCTTTGAGGATAAACGTATCGCGAAGCTGCTGTTCCGCTATCGCGCCCGCAACTTCCCTGGCACGCTGGATGATAAAGAGCAGCAGCGCTGGCTGCAGCATCGCCGCGAGCAGCTTAATGCGGAGCGGGTACAGGCGTTTTTGCTGGAGCTGGAGTCGCTGGCCAGTTTACATGAGGGCGATGCAGAGAAGATGGCGCAGCTGAAAGCGCTGTATTTGTATGCGCAGGAGCTGGTGTCGTAGCAGGGTTTCGTGCGGGCTGATGCCCTCACCCCGGCCCTCTCCCACGGGGAGAGGGAGAGGTATAGTGCGTTCTGGTACAGCTACTGGGCTGATACCTGACACACGCTCGGGCGGTTCCCTCTCCCGCGGGCGGGAGAGGGTTAGGGTGAGGGAAAAGCCTTACACCTCTTCGCTAAACTGCGGTACTGGATTGCGGAACGTGCGGGTCACAAACGCCAGGTAAACAATACCAATCGCCGCCCACACCAGGCCGAGCACCATCGAGGTCTCTTCCAGGTTGATCCACAGCGCACCCACCGTCAGTGCACCCATAATGGGCAGCACCAGATAGTTGAGGTGGTCTTTCAGCGTCTTGTTACGCTTCTCACGAATCCAGAACTGGGCAATCACCGACAGGTTCACAAAGGTGAACGCCACCAGCGCACCGAAGTTGATCAGCGCGGTCGCAGTAACCAGGTCGAAGTTGATCGCCAGCAGCGCTACCGCACCAACCAGCAGCACGTTCAGCGACGGCGTGCGGAATTTCGGATGCACGAAGCCAAAGAAACGCTGCGGGAACACACCGTCACGGCCCATCACGTACATCAGACGCGAAACGCCGGCGTGTGCCGCCATGCCGCTGGCCAGCACCGTCACCACCGAGAAAATCAGAATGCCGATCTGCAGAGCTTTACCCGCCACGAACAGCATGATTTCCGGCTGTGAAGAGTCCGGATTCTGGAAACGCGAGATATCCGGGAAGTACAGCTGCAGGAAGTACGAGACGCCAATAAAGATCACCCCACCAATCAGCGCGGTCAGGAAAATCGCGCGTGGAATGGTGCGCTCGGCATCTTTGGTCTCTTCCGACAGCGAGCTGATACCGTCAAAGCCAAGGAACGAGAAGCACAGAATGGTCGCACCGGTAATCATCGGCACCACCTGCGCATTTTCAGACCAGAACGGCTTCGTACTGGTCAGCGTACCGGCGCCAATACCGTGTGCCACACCATACACCACCATACCGGTGATCACTGCCATCACCACTACCTGCAGCACCACAATGACGCTGTTGAAGTTGGCCACGGTTTTAATCCCACGCAGGTTGGAGATGGTCATAAACGCCACCAGCAGCACCACGAAAATCCACGACGGAATGCCCGGCACCAGCGACTCAAAGTAGCTTTTCGCCAGCAGGATGTTGATCATCGGCATGAACAGATAGTCCAGCAGTGATGACCAGCCCACCATAAAGCCGACGTGCGGACTGATAGCCTTCTGAGCATAGGTGTAAGCGGAGCCCGCAGATGGGAAGCGGCGTACCAGCTTGCCGTAGCTCACGGCAGTAAACAGTATCGCGATCAGCGCGAAAGCATAAGCGGTGGCGACGTGACCGTCGGTGAGGCCTGACACGATGCCGAAGGTATCAAACAGGGTCATTGGCTGCATATACGCCAGGCCCATCATGACGACCGGGATCAGAGTCAGAGATTTTTTCAGATGTGCACGCTGTGGTGCGGCAGAGGTATTAAGCGACATTGTTCAGGCCCCCTACAGCAACAACTGAGTTCAGTTGTACCACAGGGATACTGCGCAATGTGCTGCAGTGAGAAGTGATATTAGTGTTTGCGATTGTCGCCGCGCCATAATCATCACGGAAGCGAGAACCAGCCTGCGCTGGTGCAATTGTAAACAGTCCCATCTTTGTTCCTCAAATCTCACGCACAAGCGTGTTTCAGTGTCTATCTATCCGGATGCGTGTCCGGCCTCGTTCATGTAGTGAAAGCACCATGCAAAAAAATAACCGACGTAATAAGCGTCGGTTATGTTTTGTCTTTTGCAGGGCGCGTATTTTGCCCCAACTTAGGCCATCGACACAAGATGTTGGATCAATTCTTCTGTCGGTCAGGCGTTCTTTAACATCCAGTCAATTTCCGTGGCGGTGATCAGCCGTTCAAACTCGCGCAGCTCATACTGTTTGCAGCTGTGCCACACGCCGCTGAAACGCTCGCCGAGCAGCTTTTGCAGCGGATAGCTGTTTTCAAACTCGTACAGCGCATCGCTCTGGCGAATCGGCAGTTCCAGCCCTTCTGCCTCGTGGCCATTGCCCTTCACCGGATGCGGTAAGGGTAGCTGATTATCCAGACCGTGCAAGATACCGGCAATAATTGCTGACACCACCAGATACGGATTGGCATCGGCACCCGCCACACGGTACTCGACGCGATGGTTTTCTACATCGCCGCAGGGAATGCGCAGCGCCACCGTGCGGTTATTATGTCCCCATGACGCCTGCAGCGGCACAAACGCCTCCGGCAGGAAGCGACGAAACGCGTTGACGTTAGGTGCCAGCAGCGCCATTGATGCCGGCATCAGATCGATCATGCCAGCCAGCGCCCGCTTCAGCAGCGGCGAATCGCTGCCATCATCCAGCGCAAAGGCGTTGTGGTCGGCGGCATCCAGCATACTGATGTGTACGTGCATGCCGCTGCCCGCATACTCCTCATACGGCTTGGCCATAAACGTGGCGGTCATGCCGTGATTTTCTGCCACCTGACGCACCAGCCGCTTCAGCAGAATGGCGTCGTCGCAGGCTTTGAGGATATCGCGCGTATGGTGCAGGTTAATTTCGAACTGGCCCGGCGAGGCTTCCGCCAGCGCGCCGTCGGCGGGGATATTCTGCAGTTTCGCCAGCGCGTCGATATCGCGCAGTACGTCGGCGAAATGGTCGAGATTATCCAGCGAATAGACCTGACTCTGCATATTGCGCTCTTCACTACCCGGCGCACACGGCGGCTGAATATAGCCTTCGGCATCGCGCTTTTTGTCCACCAGATAGAACTCCAGCTCTACCGCTACCACCGGAAACAGACCGCGATTGCGCAGCTGTTGCCACAGCTGGTTCAGCACGTTTCGGGGTTCAACGTCAAAGGGAGTGCCATCTTGGTCGCACATGGTCAGCAGCAGCTGGGCGATGCGTTGCGGGTCAGAGGCGGAAGGAATTAAGGTCCCAGGGACCGGTATGCAGAGGTTATCAGGTTCGCCGAGCGCCTGTCCGAGGCCGGCTTCCTCGACGGTGTTGCCGAGAATGTCCATGGCGAAAACCGAGGCCGGAAAGTAACACCCTTTTTCCAGCTTGGCTAACGCGGAGACGGGAATGCGTTTACCGCGAAATACCCCGTTGAGATCGTTTAACAGAATATCGACATACTGCGTTTCCGGATGGCGTTCCAGCCAGGTTTTCACCTCCAGCTGGAACGCGCTGGTTCGTTTTTCTTCACTGTGTCGCGTGAAGTCTTCTACTTCCACGAGGTTCGTCATCTTCCCACCCGCCCTATACCGTTTAAGATGGTTTGCACATGCTCAAAATAACAGCCACACCTCTAACATAGCTCTAACGCAAATGGTGTGCAAATGTAACAATTCTGTTTGAAGAACAACCAGACGGTTGCTAGATTGACAATATATTGCACACTTTTTCTACTTAGCGCGCAAAACCGGCGAAAATATTGAACAGCAGCGTGGAGACGTAATGGGCATTATTTTTGACAAGCCTTTGATTGGCGTAGTGATGTGCCAGAACCCCATCGGCAACCACGTTGGGCAGACCGTGCATAACAAATACCTCGACGCCGTGGTGCTGGCTGGTGGCGTGCCGCTGCCGTTACCGCATCAGCTGATGCACGCGCCGCAGCTATTAGAAAACAGTATGACGCTGCTGGACGGCATTTTGCTCACCGGCAGCCCAAGCAATATTGAACCCTGGCATTACGGTGAAGAGGGTCATGAGGCGCATGCTGATCCGTCGCGTGACCGCTTATCCTTTGCGCTTATCACCCACGCCAGCGGGAAAAAGATGCCGATGCTGGGCATCTGCCGCGGTTTGCAGGAGCTGGTGGTCGCCAACGGCGGCGCGCTGCATCGCCAGCTGCATCAGACGCATCTGTTTCAGGAGCACCGCGAAGATGACAGCCAGCCGCTGGAACAGCAGTACGCGCCGGCGCATCTGGTGCAGCCCGAACCCGATGGCCTGCTGAGCCAGCTGCTCGGCAGCGCTGCCGCGTTCGCGGTCAATTCGCTGCACGGCCAGGGCATCCGCGAGCCGGGTCCGCAGTTACGCATTGAAGCCCGCGCGCCGGATGGCCTGATCGAAGCCGTCAGCCTGCGCCAGCATCCGTTTGCGCTGGCGGTGCAGTGGCATCCGGAGTGGCAATCCGATCGCGATCCGGTCTCGCGCCGTTTATTCGAGGCCTTTATCCACGCCGCAGCACGTTATCACAAGGAAAAGCAGCCATGAATGATGCCACTCTGGCGCCCGGACGACGCTTATCGCAAATCCGGCAGGAGTTGGGATTGTCTCAGCGTCGCGTCGCTGAGTTGTCAGGTTTAACACACAGCGCTATCAGCACTATTGAGCAGGATAAAGTCAGTCCGGCGGTCAGCACATTACAAAAGCTACTCAAAGTGTATGGGCTGTCGCTGTCGGAGTTTTTCTCGGAGCCGAAAGAGAATGCCACGCCGCGCATCATCGTACGCCCGGATGATTGCGTTGAGATCGGCAGTCTCGGTGTTTCTTTACAGCTGATTGATAACGGTGCGGCGAAGCGTGCGCTGGCGATGCTGCTGGAGCGCTACGAGCCGGGGGCCAGCACCGGTGAAAAGCTGCGCCATCCGGGGGAAGAGACCGGCACGGTGCTGGAGGGGGAAATCACCCTGGTGGTGAACGGTCAGAGTTATCACCTTAACCGCGGCGAAAGCTACGTGATTGACACCGGTTTGCCGCACAGTTTTACCAATACGTCAGATCAGCCGTGTCGCATTGTCAGCGCGCATACGCCCGCCAATTTCTGAGTTCACGCGCTACAGGAGGTTATGATGCACCACGTGCAAAGTTATTACGCTGCGACCGCCAATGCGCACGCGCCGTGGCCGCAGCTGCAGGAGAGCATTCAGTGTGACGTCTGCATCATCGGCGGTGGGTTTACCGGGCTCTCTTCCGCGCTGTTTCTCACCGAAGCCGGTTACGATGTGGTGGTGCTGGAAGCGGCCCGCGTCGGCTTCGGCGCCAGCGGCCGCAACGGCGGCCAGGTGGTGAATTCTTACAGCCGCGATGTCGATGTGATTGAGCAGCGCTACGGCAAACAGACTGCGCAGATGCTGGGCAGCATGATGTTCGAAGGGGCGGAGATTATCCGCGACCGCATCGATCGTTACGCCATCGCCTGCGACTATCGTCCCGGCGGCATTTTCGCAGCCCTCAATCAGCGCCAGATGGGGCATCTGCGCAGCCAGCAGGCCAGCTGGGCACGCTACGGCAATAGCGATCTGGAGCTGCTGGACGAGCGCGGCATCCGCCGTGAAGTGGCCACCGACCGTTACGTCGGCGGCCTGCTGGACCGGCGTGGCGGCCATCTGCACCCGCTCAATCTGGCGTTGGGTGAAGCCGAAGCGATTCGCCGGCACGGCGGCCGTATATATGAGCAGTCGGCGGCGCTGGCAGTGACTTACGGCGCACCCAACCGGGTCAAAACCGCGCAGGGTGAAGTCAGCGCCACCTTTGTGATTTTTGCCGGCAACGCCTATCTGCCGTCGCAACTGGAACCGCGGCTGGGGCGCAAAAGCATGCCGTGCGGCTCACAGATCGTCACCACCGAGCCGCTGAGCCGCGATCAGGCGCTGGGGCTGATGCCCAATAACCACTGTGTGGAAGATTGTAACTATCTGCTGGATTACTTCCGCCTGACTGCCGACAACCGCCTGCTGTACGGCGGCGGCGTGGTGTATGGGGCGCGCGAACCGGAAGACATCGAGGCGTTGATCCGGCCCAAGCTGCTGCGCACCTTTCCGCAGTTGCGCGACGTGAAGATCAGCCATCGCTGGAGCGGTAACTTCCTGCTCACGCTGTCGCGCATGCCGCAGTTTGGTCAGCTGGAGAAGAATGTGTTCTTTATGCAGGGCGATAGCGGACATGGCGTGACCTGCACGCACCTCTCCGGCAAGCTGATCGCCGAAGTGCTGCGCGGCCATGCAGAGCGGTTTGATGCATTTGCGAAGCTGCCGCACCTGCCGTTTCCCGGCGGAAGACGATTTAAGGTGCCACTGACGGCGATGGGTGCGGCCTGGTATGCGTTAAGGGATCGGCTGGGGGTTTAGGTGGGTGCGGTTTGCTGCTTTCACCCCGGCCCTCTCCCACGGGGAGAGGGAGAATGATGGTGCGTTCATCTGCAGTGAGAGGGAGAATAACGGTATCTTTATTTAAGCCGGGAGCAGTACCAGGAATGTGCGCTCGGCCGGTTCCCTCTCCCGCGGGCGGGAGAGGGTTAGGGTGAGGGTGAGGGCAACCCCGCACCGCCCCTACTCCAGCGGCATCTTCATCGGGTCATCGTAGCTGTACTCAAACCCCAGCTCGTGACAAATCTTCGAACCGTCAATCACCTTGCCGCTGGCGCGCACCGGCTCGGCAACAAACGTCGGTGGCACCAGGCCTAACTGCTTCGACACGCTCGGGTAAAAGCTGTCGCGTGACGGATGTTTCGGGGCGCACAGGTTGTAAACGTGCCCGCCCTTCGGCGTTTGCAGCAGCAGCACAATCGCGTCGACCACATCATCAAGATGCACCAGGTTCACCGCGTGCGCGCCGTTTTCCAGGTTGGTTTTGCCGGCGAGGAAACGGCCCGGATGACGGTTCGGGCCGACCAGTCCGGCGAGACGCACGATATCCACGCTGGTGCCCGGCAGGTCATGCAGCCAGTTTTCCAGCTCCACCAGCGTTTTGCCCGCTACCGTCTCCGGCTGCAGCGCACTGCTCTCTTTTCTCACGCCGTCGCCGCTGCCGTACACCGAGGTAGAGCTGGTAAAGATGATGCGCGGCACTTTATTCGCCAGCGCGGTATCAACCACATTCTGCACCGCCTGCATGTAATCTTCGCCGCCCTGCACGGTGCGGCTGGCGGGCAGCGTCACCACCAGCGCATCCACCGCCATCAGCGCGGCCAAATCGTCTGCTTCACACTCCAGCTCCGGTGACAGCACCAGCTGAAACGCATCAATCCCACAGCGGCGCGCCGCATCGACGCCGTCCGGTGAGGTTTTGCTGCCGGTCACCTGCCAGCCGCGCGCTGACAACGCCATCGCCAGCGGCATTCCCAGCCATCCCAGACCTACAATCGCCACCTTTTTCATATCGACTCCTGCTCTCCCGCGCTAAGATACCCCATCTTAGTGCCGGCGCGTCAGCCAGACCAGCGCAAACTGTTGCCGAAGGTTGCGAAAACTGACGTTAAAAAAGGGTTGCCAAGCGCCGCCATCTTCGTTAGGTTAATCAGCACGCAAATGAATACTCATTCAGCAACGGAATTTTTTATGACACGCGTTCAGTTCAACCACCATCATCACCATCACCCTGACTAGTCTTTCAGGCGATGTGTGCTGGAAGACGTTTAGGATCTTCCAGTGGTGCGAGCGCAAAGAGAGCCCCCGGAAGATCATCTTCCGGGGGTTTTTTTATGGGCGAACGCAACCCAAAACGCTTCAGACAGGATTGAATAAGAGGACAGGAACCATGTTAGATAACACCCGTTTACGCATAGCTATGCAGAAATCTGGCCGTTTAAGTGATGAATCACGCGAACTGCTGGCACGCTGCGGTATTAAAATTAACCTTCAGCAGCAGCGTCTGATTGCGTTTGCGGAGAACATGCCGATCGACATCCTGCGCGTGCGCGATGACGATATTCCTGGCCTGGTGATGGATGGCGTGGTCGACCTCGGTATCGTTGGCGAAAACGTGCTGGAAGAGGAGCTGCTGACGCGCCGCGCGCAGGGCGAAGACCCGCGCTACTTTACGCTGCGCCGCCTCGATTTCGGCGGTTGCCGCCTGTCACTGGCAATGCCAGTCGATGCCGAGTACACCGGTCCGCAATGCCTGAATAATGCCCGTATCGCCACCTCTTACCCGCACCTGCTGAAGAAATACCTCGATAAACAAGGCATCGCGTTCAAATCCTGCCTGCTGAACGGCTCTGTTGAAGTGGCACCGCGCGCCGGTCTGGCCGATGCCATTTGCGACCTGGTGTCCACCGGCGCCACGCTGGAAGCCAACGGCCTGCGTGAAGTTGAGGTGATTTACCGCTCCAAAGCGGTGCTGATTCAGCGCGATGGCGAACTGCCAGCGGCGAAACAGCAGCTGGTGGACACGCTGATGACGCGTATCCAGGGCGTGATTAAAGCGCGTGAATCCAAATACATCATGCTGCACGCGCCGAGCGAGCGGCTGGAAGAAGTTATCGCCCTGCTGCCGGGTGCCGAGCGCCCTACCGTGCTGCCGCTGGCCGGTGAAGTGAGCCGCGTGGCGATGCACATGGTGAGCAGCGAAACGCTGTTCTGGGAAACCATGGAAAAACTAAAGGCGCTGGGCGCCAGTTCGATCCTCGTGCTGCCAATTGAAAAAATGCTGGAGTAACCGATGAGCGCAATCATGCAACCTATCGACTGGCAGGCGTGCAGTGCCGAACAGCAGCAGGCGCTGCTGCAGCGTCCGGCAATCTCGGCATCGGCCAGCATCAGCGCCACCGTGCAGGACGTGCTGGTGCAGGTAAAACAGCAGGGCGACGCGGCGCTGCGGGCGTTTAGCGCGCGCTTCGACAAAGCCCAGGTGGAGAATCTGCGCGTGTCCGCCGCTGAGATGCAGGCGGCCGGCGAGCGGCTGAGCGACAGCTTAAAACAGGCGATGGCAGACGCCATGGCGAATATCGAAACCTTCCACAACGCGCAGATTCTGCCGCCGGTGGACGTGGAAACCCAGCCGGGCGTGCGCTGCCAGCAGATCACCCGTCCGGTGAAGTCGGTCGGGCTGTACATTCCCGGCGGCTCGGCGCCGCTGTTCTCCACCGTGCTGATGCTGGCAACGCCAGCGCGCATCGCCGGCTGTGGCCGCGTGGTGCTGTGCTCGCCGCCGCCGATTGCCGATGAAATTCTGTATGCGGCGCAGCTGTGCGGCGTGCAGGAAGTGTTTCAGGTCGGCGGCGCGCAGGCGATTGCCGCCCTCGCCTTCGGCACAGAAAGCGTACCGAAAGTAGACAAGATTTTTGGCCCGGGCAACGCGTACGTGACCGAAGCGAAACGTCAGGTCAGCCAGCGTCTCGACGGCGCAGCGATCGACATGCCTGCCGGTCCGTCTGAAGTGCTGGTGATTGCCGACGAAGGCGCGACGCCGGCATTTGTCGCTTCAGATTTGCTGTCGCAGGCCGAACACGGTCCGGATTCCCAGGTGATCCTGCTGACGCCTTCACTACAGCTGGCCGAAGGCGTGGCGCTGGCGGTTGAACAACAGCTGGCGCAGCTGCCGCGTGCCGCTACGGCACGTCAGGCGCTGGAGAGCAGCCGCCTGATCGTAGCGCAGGATCTGGCGCAGTGCGTGGAAATCTCCAATCAGTACGGCCCGGAGCACCTGATTATCCAGACGCGCCAGCCGCGCGCGCTGGTTGAGGAAATTACCAGCGCCGGTTCGGTGTTCCTCGGCGACTGGTCGCCGGAATCCGCCGGTGATTATGCCTCCGGCACCAATCACGTGCTGCCGACCTACGGCTACACCGCGACCTGCTCCAGCCTTGGGCTGGCCGATTTCCAGAAACGCATGACGGTACAGGAGCTGACGCCACAGGGCTTCCTCAACCTCGCCGCCACCATTGAAACCCTCGCCGCCGCGGAACAGCTGGACGCGCACAAAAATGCCGTGACCCTGCGCGTCGCCGCCCTGAAGGAGCAAGCATGAGCAACAACGTTGAAGATTTAGCCCGCGCCAACGTGCGCGCGCTGACGCCGTATCAGTCTGCTCGTCGCCTCGGTGGCAACGGTGACGTATGGCTGAATGCGAACGAATTTCCGCTGCCGGTGCCGTTTGAACTGTCGCAGCAGACGTTGAACCGCTATCCGGAGTGCCAGCCCAAATTAGTCATTTCGCGCTACGCCGCCTATGCCGGCGTCCAGCCGGAGCAGGTGCTGGTGAGCCGCGGGGCGGATGAAGGGATTGAGCTGTTGATGCGCGCCTTCTGCGAGCCGGGCAAAGACGCCATTCTGTTCTGCCCGCCGACCTACGGCATGTACAGCGTCAGCGCCGAAACCATCGGTATTGAGTACCGCACCGTGCCGGCACTGGACAACTGGCAGCTCAACCTGCCCGCCATCGCGGACCAGCTGGACGGCGTGAAAGTGGTGTACATGTGCAGCCCGAACAACCCGACCGGCAATCTGATTGATCAGGATGACATCCGCCAGCTGCTGGCGATGACCGCCGGCAAAGCGCTGGTGGTGGCCGACGAAGCCTATATCGAGTTCTGCCCGCAAGCAACGCTGGCCGGCTGGCTGCAGGAATTCCCGCACCTGGTGATTCTGCGCACGCTGTCAAAAGCCTTTGCGCTGGCGGGCCTGCGCTGCGGCTTTACGCTGGCCAACAAGCCGGTGATCGATCTGCTGCTGAAGGTGATTGCACCTTACCCGCTGGCGACGCCGGTGGCCGACGTGGCGGCGCAGGCGCTGAGCGAGCAAGGCATCGCGCTGATGCGTCAGCACGCGCAGCAGCTTAACGACAACCGCGCCTGGCTGTGCGAACAGCTGCCGCAGCTGAGCGTAGTGCAGCAGGTCTTCCCGAGCGAAACCAACTATATTCTGGCGCGCTTCACCGACTCGCCAAAAGTGTTTAAAACGCTGTGGGATCAGGGCATTATTCTGCGCGACCAAAACAAAAACCCTGGCCTGGCGGGATGTCTGCGCATCTCCATCGGCACCCGTGAAGAGTGCGAGCGCCTGATCGCCGCGCTGCAAGCCTTATCTGTGGAGCAAGCATGAGTCAGAAGATCCTTTTTATCGACCGCGATGGCACCCTCATCTCTGAGCCGCCGACAGATTTTCAGGTGGATCGTATGGAGAAGCTGGCGTTTGAGAAGAACGCCATCCCGGCCCTGCTGGCGCTGCAGGAGGCGGGTTATCAGCTGGTGATGATCACCAACCAGGACGGCCTGGGCACTGAACGTTTCCCGCAGGCCGATTTTGACGGCCCGCACAACCTGATGATGCAGATCCTGCGCTCACAGGGCGTGAACTTCAGCGACATCCTGATCTGCCCGCATCTGCCGGAAGAGAACTGCGACTGCCGCAAGCCAAAGACCAAAATGGTTGAAGCCTGGCTGGCCGACGGCGCGCTCGATACCGCCAACAGCTATGTGATTGGCGACCGTCTGACCGACATCCAGCTGGCGCAGAACATGGGCATTCAGGGCCTGCGCTACGGTGCGGAAGGCGAAGACTGGGACGCGATTCAGGCGCGCCTGACCAAACGCGACCGTCACGCGCTGGTGAACCGCAACACCAAAGAGACGCAGATCAAAGTGGAAGTGTGGCTGGATCGCGAAGGCGGCAGCAAAATTAACACCGGCGTCGGCTTCTTTGATCACATGCTGGATCAGATCGCCGTGCACGGCGGCTTCCGCATGAACATCGAGGTGAAAGGCGACCTGTATATTGACGATCACCACACGGTAGAAGACACCGGCCTGGCGCTGGGCGAAGCGCTGCTGAAGGCGCTGGGCGACAAGCGCGGCATCGGCCGCTTCGGCTTCGTGCTGCCAATGGATGAGTGCCTGGCACGCTGCGCGCTGGATATCTCCGGCCGTCCGCACCTCGAATACAAAGCCGAGTTCAGCTATCAGCGCGTTGGCGACCTGAGCACAGAAATGGTCGAGCACTTCTTCCGCTCGCTGTCGTACGCCATGATGAGCACGCTGCACCTGAAAACCAAAGGCCGCAACGATCATCACCGCGTAGAAAGCCTGTTCAAAGCCTTTGGCCGCACGCTGCGTCAGGCGATTCGCGTTGAGGGCAACACCCTGCCGAGCTCGAAAGGAGTGCTGTAATGAACGTGGTGATTCTTGATACCGGCTGCGCCAACCTCTCTTCGGTTAAGTGGGCGATTGAGCGCCTCGGCTACACGCCCGCGGTGAGCCGCGATCCGGACGTGGTGCTGCGCGCCGACAAACTGTTTCTGCCCGGCGTCGGTACTGCGCGGGCGGCGATGGACCAGCTGCAGGAGCGCGAGCTGATCGAGCTGGTAAAAGCCTGCACCCAGCCGGTGCTCGGCATCTGTCTCGGCATGCAGCTGCTCGGACGCGGCAGCGATGAGAACGGCGGCGTCAGCACGCTGGGCATCGTTGATGAGCCGGTATCGCTGATGGATACCCGGGGTTTACCGCTGCCGCACATGGGCTGGAACCAGATCACCGCGCAGGCCGGCAATCACCTGTTCCGCAACATTCCGGACGGCAGCTACTTCTACTTTGTGCACAGCTACGCCATGCCGGTGAATGCCGCCACCATCGCCCAGTGCGACTATGGCCTGCCGTTCACCGCCGCCCTGCAGAAAGATAACTTCTTCGGCGTGCAGTTCCACCCGGAGCGCTCGGGTAAAGCCGGCGCGCAGCTGCTGAAAAACTTCCTGGAGATGTGATGATTATCCCCGCATTAGATTTGATTGACGGCAAAGTGGTGCGCCTGCATCAGGGCGACTACAGCCAGCAGCGCGATTACGGCAACGATCCCCTGCCGCGCCTGCAGGATTATGAACGCCAGGGCGCGGAAGTGTTACATCTGGTGGATTTGACCGGGGCGAAAGATCCGGCAAAGCGCCAGATCCCGCTGCTGACCACGCTTTTACGCGGCGTCAGCGTGCCGGTGCAGGTTGGCGGCGGTATTCGTCATCGTGACGATGTGGCCGCCCTGCTGGCAGCCGGCGCCACGCGCGTGGTGGTTGGCTCCACCGCAGTCAAGCAGCCGGAAGAAGTGAAAGGCTGGTTCAGCGAATTTGGTGCCGACGCCATTGTGCTGGCGCTTGACGTGCGCATTGACGCCAGCAATCGCAAAGAAGTGGCGATCAGCGGCTGGCAGGAAGCGGCAGGCGTGACGCTGGAAGAGGTGATTGGCTGGTATCAGCCGGTGGGCCTGAAACATGTGCTGTGCACTGATATTTCGCGCGACGGCACGCTGAGCGGTTCCAACGTGGCGCTGTATCAGGAAGTGTCCCAGGCGTTTCCGGACATCGCGTTCCAGTCTTCCGGCGGCATCGGTTCACTGGACGATATCGCTGCCCTGCGCGGCAGCGGTGCACAGGGGGTGATTGTCGGTCGCGCCCTGCTGGAAGAAAAATTTACGGTAGCGGAGGCAATTGCATGCTGGCAAAACGGATAATCCCCTGTCTGGACGTGCGTGACGGGCAAGTAGTGAAAGGCGTGCAGTTCCGCAACCACGAAATCATTGGCGACATCGTTCCGCTGGCGCAGCGCTATGCCCAGGAAGGCGCTGACGAACTGGTGTTTTACGATATCACCGCCTCTTCCGACGGCCGCGTGGTAGATAAAAGCTGGGTATCGCGCGTGGCGGAAGTGATCGATATTCCGTTCTGCGTCGCCGGGGGCATTAAAACCCCGGAAGATGCGGCGCGCATTCTGCAGTTTGGCGCAGATAAGATCTCCATCAACTCGCCCGCGCTGGCCGATCCGACGCTGATTACCCGGCTGGCGGACCGCTTCGGCGTGCAGTGCATCGTGGTGGGCATCGATACCTGGTTTGATGAAGCCAGCGGCAAGTATCACGTCAATCAGTATACCGGCGACGAAGCGCGCACCCGCGTTACCCAGTGGGAAACGCTGGACTGGGTAGAGGAAGTGCAGAAGCTGGGCGCTGGTGAGATCGTACTGAATATGATGAACCAGGACGGCGTGCGTAACGGCTACGACCTGGTGCAGCTGAAGAAGGTGCGTGACGTGTGTAAGGTGCCGCTGATCGCTTCCGGCGGCGCAGGAACCATGGCGCACTTCCTCGAAGCCTTTGAGCAGGCAAACGTCGACGGCGCGCTGGCGGCTTCGGTGTTTCACAAACAAATTATCAATATCGGCGAGTTGAAAAACTTCCTGATCGACAACGGTGTGGAGATTCGCGCGTGTTAACTGCAGAACAACTGGCCAGACTGGACTGGGCCAAAACCGCGGGCATGATGCCCGTCATCGTCCAGCACAACGTCTCCGGCGAAGTGCTGATGCACGGTTATATGAACGAGGACGCGCTGCACAAGACGCTGGCCGACGGCAACGTCACCTTCTTCTCCCGCACCAAAAACCGTTTATGGACCAAAGGCGAAACGTCGGGCCACTTCCTCAAAGTGGTCAGCATCACGCCGGATTGCGATAACGACACGCTGCTGGTGCTGGCCAATCCGATTGGCCCCACCTGCCATCTCGGTACCTCAAGCTGCTTTTCGCTTGCTGCACCGGACTGGACGTTCCTGTATCAGCTGGAGCAGCTGCTGGCCTCGCGTAAAAGTGCCGATCCGGCCAGCTCCTATACGGCGAAGCTGTACGCCAGCGGCACCAAGCGCATTGCACAGAAGGTGGGAGAAGAAGGTGTTGAGACCGCGCTGGCCGCTACCGTCAATGACCGCCACGAACTGACTAACGAAGCCTCCGACCTGCTGTACCATCTGCTGGTGCTGCTGCAGGATCAGGAGCTGGATCTCAGCACCATCATCAACAACCTGCGCGCACGCCATAAGTAACGCTTGTGCGCCATGCTGCTCAAAACGGGCTTTCTGTCTCGATTTTGAGCAGCATACTTCGCAAAAGAGTGCGATCAATTGCGCTTCATCAGAATGGAAACCCCCATGACCACGCATGAAAAACTGCTCGCCCTGCTCGATCAGCACAACGCCCGTTACCGACTCATGGAGCATGAAGCGACCGGAAAGTGTGAAGCTGTGGCCGCGATTCGTGGCACGGAAGTGGGACAAGGTGCCAAAGCGCTGGTGTGTCACGTCAAGGGCAACGGCATCAAACAGCATGTGCTGGCGGTGCTACCGGCCGACCAGCAGGCCGACCTGAGTAAAGTGGCAGCCGCCGTGGGTGGCCGTCGCGCCTCGCTGGCCTCGCCGGCTGAGGTGGATGCGCTGACCGGCTGCGTATTTGGCGCGATTCCGCCGTTTAGCTTTCATGCGGATTTACAGCTGGTGGTCGACCCGCTGCTGTTCGAGCGCTACGACGAAATTGCCTTTAACGCCGGGCTGCTGGAGAAGTCGGTGGTACTGCAGGTGGAGGATTACCGCGCACTGCATAATGGTAACGTGATGAAAATAATACTCTAATTGCCATACACCACGCTGAGCGGTACTCTCGATGTCTTATCATCACGACAAAAGAAGACCGCAACTATGGCAAGTTCCCGTTTTACCGCCCGTCTGCGCCAGACGCTGGCACTGGCTGTGCTGGCAGGCTGCGCGTTCGGCGCTCAGGCAAAAATCGATCAGGTGCGTTTCGCCGTTGATCCTACCTATCCCCCTTTTGAATCCAAAACGCCGCAGGGCAAGCTGGTCGGGTTTGACATCGACCTCGGCAATGCGCTGTGCGCGCAGATGCAGGCCAAATGCGTGTGGGTCGAGAGCCAGTTCGACGGCATGATCCCGGCGCTGAAGGCGCGTAAGTTTGACGCCATCCTGTCGGATATGGGTATCACCGAAGAGCGTCTGAAGCAGATCGACTTCACCGTGCCGCTGTATGACACCCACACCCAGCTGATTGCGCGTAAAGGCTCCGGCCTGCTGCCCACCGCGGAATCGCTGAAAGGCAAAACCGTGGGCGTGGAACAGGGCACCGTGCAGGAGCGCTACGCGCTGGCGAAATGGCAGCCGCACGGCGTGAACGTGGTGCCGTATGGCGATCAGGCCCAGGTTGAGAGCGACCTGATTTCCGGACGCCTTGACGTGGTGTTCACCGATGCCGCACAGGCCGCAAATGGCTTCCTGAAGCATCCGCAGGGCAAAGATTTCGAGCTGGCTGGCCCGATTGTGCAGGATCCGATTATCGGCCCCGGCACCGCCATCGGACTGCGCAAAGGCGACACCGAATTAAAAACCGCGCTGGACAATGCCTTCGCAGAGATCAAAAAGAACGGTACCTTTGATACCTTGCAGAAGAAGTATTTTGCGACGGATATCTCTATTAAGCCGTGATCGATGGGGCGGCGCATTTGCCGCCCTTTTTCCAGCAGAACTATAATTCCCTTCATCAATTTCATGCGGCGCGGCCACGAGCGTGCCCCAGACACAGGACATCGACTGCGTTATGCAACAACAACATCATCCTTTGTTAAGCGCGACGCTGGGCACCCAGCGGGAAATTGTCAGCTTCCACTTCGGCACCGACTCACAGCAGCGGGTGTATATTCAGGCGGCGCTGCACGGCGATGAGCTGCCGGGCATGGCGGTGGCGTGGTATCTCAAGCAGAAGCTGCTGGCGCTGGAGTCGGCGGGCAAGCTGAAAGCCAAAGTCACTTTGGTGCCGGTCGCGAATCCGCTCGCGCTGGGTCAACACTGGCACGGCACTCACCTCGGACGTTTTCATACTCTTTCTGGTCAGGATTTTAACCGTCGCTTCCCGGCGCTGGGCGATACGCTGGCGGCAGAACTGGCGGGATCGCTGACACAGAGTGAATATGAAAACAAACGACTGATTCGCGACGCCATCGATCGTCACTACCGCGACCGCATCGCCAAAAGCGAACTGGAGGCCCAGCGATTCACCCTGATGCGCATGGCCAGCCAGGCAGACCTGATGATTGACCTGCACTGCGACTGGGATGCCTTGCCGCATCTTTACACCACACCGCACGCCTGGCCGGAGATTGAGCCGCTGGCGCGCTGGCTTGGCAGTGAAGTGCAGCTACTGGCGCAGATCTCCGGTGGAGAGCCGTTTGATGAGGCCTGCTGCGAACCCTGGCTGACGCTGGCTGAACGTTTTGGCAAGGACTACCCGATGCCGCGCGGCCTGCTGCCGGTGACGCTGGAACTGCGCGGCGTAGCCGATGTATCGCCGGAACAGGCGGAGAAAGATGCGGATGCGATTATCAATGCGCTAATTGAAGGGGGATATATTGCCGGAGAAACCGGAGACTCCCCTGCCCTGATACATGCACCAACGCAACTGGCGGGCTGTGAGTACATCCACGCGCCTCACTCCGGACTGCTGCTGAACCGCAGGAAGCTAGGCGAATGGATTAAAGCGGGCGAAGTAGTGGCGGAGGTTGTCGACCCGATCAATGACTACGTGACACCGCTGGTCGCTGAGTTTGGCGGCGTGCTGTATGCACGAAACCTAACCAAGTTTGTCACGGCCGGGATGCTGGTGGTGAGGCTGGCGGGGGAAAATGCGGGACGTAAGGGGGAGTTGCTGGTGGTTTGATAAACCCGAAAATCATCAAAAGTGAGTACACAGGGAAATCTGGACATGGCTTAGTAAAAAAACTTAAACAATGCTTGCTCGCTAGCGTAAATTAGCTTAAAAATTCTTTTCGATAAATTTACACTATCTTGATGAATCGGAGCTTTATGAAGCGCAGGCTGTTAGAGTTAGATGGATGCCGGGGTTTACTGTGCTGGACAGTCGTTGCTGGACATTGGTTGGGGAGTAGACTTGGATGGGGCAACGTCCATTTTTCTCATTCTTACATTTCAGTTGATGGTTTCTTTATCCTATCAGGAATTGTTTTAACTTATATTTATAAAGAAAAGTTATTACACGGTAGCAAAGAATATTATAAGTTTGCAGCACACAGATTTGAACGTTTATATCCCTTACACTTGCTAACTTTCTTAGTGTCAATCTACATTTATTTTACATTTTTTGAAAAGATACCTTTCAATGAACCATTTGCAACTGGCATCTATAATTTATTTTTGCTACATGGGATGGGGTTAGCTAATTCATGGAATTGGAATGATCCAAGCTGGTCTATATCAGTTGAATTTTACGCATCAGTTTTAGCGTTCCCATTGCTGCTAAAAATTCGCAATACGCATCTCTTAATTTCACTATCTGTAATATTATACGGCATCGTTATAGGAAGACATCACAATTTAGAAGCAGCCACAGACGTTTATTTCAATATACTATCCTCTGGATTTTTGAAATGTGTAGCTGGTTTGGCATTAGGAATAGCAATAATAAACTGTTCGGAAGTGACAAATGATTTAAAACGCACCGAAAACAATTCAATTGTACTTATATTACAGACTCTTGCAATAGCCTATGTGGCATACTTTATTTATACGAAAGATGATGTTACTTCCTACGATATAATAACTATAGTTTGTTTTACCTATATATTTTATAGCCTGATTAACTTTGATACATTTTGGAATACTTTATTTTCAAATTCATTACTGGTCTACTTCGGAAAAATAAGCTTTGCAATTTACCTTACTCATACTCCTTTAATGCTTTTGTTAGATCAAATCAATTATTATAGAAGCCTGAGCTTACAAAGCCAGACGATAGTATTCCTCAGTGTTTTAATAATCATTTCGCACTTTATTTATAATTGGTTCGAGATGCCTATTTATAAGAACACCAAGAAAATAACAGACACATTTTACTCAAAAAAATCCAAACAGCTAGCAGAAAAACGGCATTAAAATACTTTAAAAAATGCCGATTATTTTTCCGTTTAGTGTATCTGAAAAGATTATTCTAACAATTAATAAAAAAGCCATAGCTCGTTGATTACGAACTATGGCTTTGAAAACTAGCGGATAAATAGGATTAGTTTATCAACAAAGATTATTTTAATCAGCTAACCACTCAGTATGGAATACACCGTCTTTATCAATACGCTTGTAGGTGTGCGCACCAAAGTAGTCGCGCTGCGCCTGAATCAGGTTGGCAGGCAGCACTTCTGAGCGATAGCTATCGTAGTATGCAATTGCCGCTGAGAAGGTTGGTGTTGGAATACCGTTCTGAATGGCATAAGAGACAACATCACGCAGCGCCTGCTGATATTCATCAGCGATGTTTTTGAAGTAGGGATCAAGCAGCAGGTTTGCGATGTTAGCATCGGTCGCATAAGCATCAGTAATTTTCTGCAGGAACTGTGCACGGATGATGCAGCCAGCACGGAAGATCTTCGCGATTTCACCGTAATGCAGATCCCAGTTGTTCTCTTCTGAAGCCGCACGCAGCTGAGAGAAGCCCTGAGCATAAGAAACGATCTTACCCAGATACAGTGCACGGCGCACTTTCTCAATGAACTCAGCTTTGTCACCGGTGAAGGCTTGCGCCTGAGGGCCGCTCAGCACTTTAGAAGCTGCAACACGCTGTGACTTGAGTGAAGAGAGGTAACGAGCAAATACTGACTCAGTAATCAGAGAAAGTGGCTCGCCAAGGTCCAGGGAGCTCTGGCTGGTCCATTTACCGGTACCTTTGTTGGCTGCCTCATCCAGAATCACATCAACCAGGTATTTACCGTCTTCATCTTTCTTGGTGAAGATATCTTTGGTGATGTCGATCAGGTAGCTGCTCAGCTCACCGTTATTCCAGTCAGTGAAGGTTTTAGCCAGCTCTTCATTGTTCAGACCGAGTGCGCCTTTCAGTAAAGCGTATGCTTCTGCAATCAGCTGCATATCGCCATACTCGATACCGTTGTGTACCATCTTCACATAGTGACCAGCACCGTCCGGACCGATGTAAGTAACGCAGGCTTCACCGTCTTCTGCACGCGCAGCAATTTTATCCAGAATTGGCGCTACCAGTTCATACGCTTCTTTCTGACCGCCAGGCATGATCGATGGGCCTTTCAGTGCGCCCTCTTCGCCGCCGGAGACACCGGTACCGATGAAGTTGAAGCCCTGATCAGACAGTTCTTTATTACGACGGATAGTGTCTTTATAGAAGGTGTTACCACCATCAATCAGGATGTCGCCCTTATCAAGGTGTGGCGTCAGTGAAGCGATGGTTTTATCTGTCGCTTCGCCTGCCTGTACCATCAGAAGGATGCGGCGGGGTTTTTCTAACGACTCAACAAACTCTTCCACGGAGTAATAAGGGGCAAGTTTTTTGCCTGAGTTATCCGCTATGACTTCATCTGTTTTCTCGCGTGAACGGTTGAAGATAGAAACAGTGTAACCGCGGCTCTCAATGTTAAGAGCCAAATTGCGACCCATGACTGCCATACCTACAACGCCGATTTGTTGCTTGGACATTATCTACTCCTATCACAAGTAAAGTTGGTAACGAGATACCAACGTAACTTTAAAGTTATATCAAAAAAAAATTATAACAGCTACTGAAAATGAAGTGTTTAATTAAATTCTTAAAAGATAACTTAAATTGCTAATCACTTCTATTTTCTAAGGCGATAATTTTCTTCTCTAATTGCTCAACTTGGCTTTCGTAGGCTCTAATTTTCTCAATGTAATATTTAAACTGACTTAATGTATTTGAATGTTCTTCTTTTAAAGCCTTATATAACTTAATTATGGATGAAGAATCAAATTCAGCTAATTTTGACTTCCGAATTTCATATTCTAATCTACCTTGTAGATCGAGTATAACTGGCAACAAAACATCTGGAGAAGATATTTTATCAGCTTCTACTCCATATTCATTATCGAACCCCTTGAATGCATCATCAATAGCAGCTTCAAGAGACTCTGAATTGGAAGGATTAATCCAGTACTTTTCAAGCAAATATGCAAGGTATTTCACTTGATTTTCGTTCATAGGAATGGCGTCTAAAATAAATGCATTTTCCAAGTCCTTAAGATCAATCAATTCTTGACAAGAAAACTGCCATTCACATTTTCCTGAACAATAAACTGTAGTGCCATCAATAAGAGCTTCAATACCAACACCTGAATTAATAGTAATAACTGATTTGGCTTTTCTAATTAAATGGTGAATATTGCTATTGCTTTGTATAACCCATGGATTAGATGTTGATAATTTTTTTAATGTCTCTTCTACAGCAGTAGAATTACAAAACGGATGTCGTTTGACGACAAGATGAGTTTTTGTTCGTTGTGCTATATTTGCTGCATCAACAAGGAGCTGAACGCCATCAAAATGACTATGAATCGAAACGGGATCATTCTGGACTTGCATAGGATAAAAAACAAAGTCATGAATGTCCGAAGGAAGAGGTTCATCAGACTGAGGATATTTTGAATCGTTGGTTTTTTCAAAAATGCCACGCCACTTCTCCAGCACGGAATTAGCAATAGCGATATCTTGTGATTTTATGCTTCTTTCGTAGAATTCAGGGTTGACGCAAATATCAGCCCATCCTGAATAACCCCTACGATCAAAAGTAAAAAGTGGCGTGACCGGTGCCTCTTTGATATGAATAACATTTTTTTCATTACTCCATGAATGATATGAAAAGATTAGCTCTCCTTTAGCCGGTTTTCTAGGTGCTTCATCGGCCCCAAACGGTACCTCCCTAAAATATAAGGGAATTTTCCTTTGAGCTAAAGTAATTATGAGTTTTGAAATTAAATGTTCATGTTTATACCCATCCACAGGATTTTTTATCCAGGATATAGGCATCTCGACGACAATTTTATTAATCATGGATTGCTCCTTCATTAGTTCAAATTTTTATAGATGCTGAGTGTCCTGTTAATAACATTATCTGATGAAAAATTAGCAATTACCAATGCTCTGGCTCTCAAACCAAAAGTTTTACGCAATTCATAATTCTTTAGTAAACATTCGATTTTTTGGGTCAAGTCCTCTAGGTTCTTTTTCTCAACTAAATAACCAGTGATAGCATGTTTTATGATACTGCTACAGCCGCCATTGTCATATGCAATGCTTGGCCTGCCTACTGCAGATGCCTCAATCAATATACGAGGAACCCCCTCCGCATAAGTTGAAGGTAACGCAATTAAGCTAGAATTTTGGATTAGTGAATTGACATCATAAGACCTGCCAAGCCATGTAATTAAACACTGCTCATGCCATTGTTGAATTGTTTCAATGGGAATAGAATCCGGATCATCTTTAACAACAATGCCAGCAACTTTTAATTCAAAATCAACTCCTCGCTTGAGTAATATTTTCTTTACTTCTACTAAATCTCCTAACCCTTTGCTCCAAATTAATCTACTTGCATATAAAACTGATGATCGCGACCCTTGTTTTTCTAATTCATATTTAAATTCATTTATGTTGACGCCAGCACCGTCTATTACTTCAGTCTTAGCAGAGTCAACATTAGTTAATCCAATAATCACCTTACGATCATTTTCATGTTCGAAAATGAGGAAAACATTTTTTTTAGCTACTATCCAGCTATAGCATTTTTTAACAAAAAATCTTAAAAATTTGTATTTTTTGCTATTGTGAGAAAAAACACGTCCCAAGCCGACAAAACTTAATACTAATGCTTTATTAAAAAATTTAGCGTAAATACCACCAATCAGGCATGATTTGATAGTTATACAATGAATTAAATGTGGATTTATATTTAGCAAAATTCGAAAGGCTTTATAGGAATCCAATAGTGACCGACAAATCCCAAGTGATTGCTCGGCCATATTTGAATTGTGAGTAATAAATCCCATACCATTAAGTTCATTCCTAATGGATGTACTTTCGAAATTGCAAACAATATGAACTTCATAACCTTCACTTAAGGCAGCAAGCGCGCGCTCTTTCCAGTGTAGATCGAAGTACCAATCAGAATTGATAAAATAACATACTTTTTGCATAATTTTAATTACCTTAATCTCCCTCCCCCCGCATTAATTAAATAAACCGTCGCAAATCCCTCTCATTATATTTTTCATATATTCGCGTTTATTATCACTCTTAAACACCAAAGAAGAATATTTAATTAGTCGCAAAATTATTGATAAATTACTGAATGGTGGTTTTGTTTTGAAATATTTCCTCCCCCACAATAAGTTCCTTGTTAAATAATAAACTTTCCAAGGTGGCATTACGACATTAGTGTGAGGAACATCATGGTAAAATGTTAACGATGGATAATGCCACATTATCCTTTTCATAAGATGAAGCGACCAAGCATAATACACGTCGTCAAAATATATAAATAAATCCTTTCGTATTTTATAGAAACTTTCTTTAACGACTTGTGTTCTAATAAACGTTCCAACAAAAGAAAAAGTGACAATTCTTTCGTTATATGTATCTTGTGCAATAAATTTTTCGTTGTTAATTAATGAAGAAAAAACTTCAAAAACAGTCGAAGGTATTTTCACCCATGGGATATTCATTTTACAGCGCAAATGATCGGTACTCACCACATTCGTAGTGATGACATCAATCTTGTCATTATCAACTAATATAAATTTTTCAAGTAGATTACTTTCTGGATAAGCATCATCATCATAAAAAAGGATCCATTCTGCATTACAATATTTTGATAGCCACTCTGCACCTCGAAAAAAACCACCGGCACCGCCATCATTTACATCACTATTTATAACGACAATTCTGTCATCTGTTAATTTAGCTAGCCATTCTGTCGTGCCATCATTTGAAGCGTTATTAACAATAACTATTGATTTGAAAGGGAGCAACAATGTTGCTCCTAAAGTTTTTTTAAGTTTTTCTAATCGGTTATAAGTTACGATAAGAGCTGTAACACTCATCTTGCATCGACCGCAAAAGAAGGCATTTTTTTACCTTCTTTCTTATTATTAATGAACATTTCAGCAGTATTTAACGCTTCTAAAATAGTAACATCCATATCCAGGTAACGATAAGTCCCCAAGCGGCCAATGAATGTTATATCTTCTTCCATTTCTGCTTTATTTAAATATTTTTCCAGTAACGACATCTCACCCATTTGCCGAATCGGATAATAGGGGGTGTCCTTTTCAGAACATAGGCGACTATATTCACGGTAACATACTGACGAATCATGCTTTTCCCATGGCGAAAAATATTTATGCTCTGTTATCCTAGTATACGGAATCTCTAGCTCACAATAGTTCATGACCGCACAGCCTTGGTAATCGCCATTATAAGTAAACTTTTCGAAGTCAAGAGTGCGATACCCCAGTCGCCCTAAATCATAATTGAAATAACCATCGAGAGGGCCACTAAAAAAGATATGCTCATAGTTATTTTTAGAACTAGGATCATATTCTGTATCTAGTTCAACGCTAATATTTTTATGATTCAGGATTGAGGCAACAATTGGAGTATAACCTTCTCTCGGCATGCCCTGATATTTATGATTAAAGTAATTGTCATCATAGTTAAATCGCACTGGCAAACGTTTAAGAATAGAGGCTGGAAGCTCGCTTGGATTCATCCCCCATTGCTTTATAGTGTATCCTTTAAAGAAAGCCTCATATAGCTCTTTCCCAACGAAGCGAAGGGCCTGCTCCTCAAAAGTCTTAGGGTCAATAATACTAACATCACCCTTTGATTCTATTAACTTTTTTGCTTCATCTGGCGAACAAGTCTTTTTAAAGAATTGGTTTATCGTATGCAAATTGATTGGTAATGAAAAAACCTGCCCCGCTACAGTTGCTTTTACACGATTTGTATAAGGCATCATTTCACAATGGTTACAAATAAATTCCCATACTTGCTGATTATCGGTGTGAAAGATATGGGGGCCATATGTATGGACCATTACCTTGGTTTGTTCATCTCTTTCACTATAACAGTTACCTGCAATGTGGCTTCTAGAATCAATAACCTTAACTTTATAATTTTCCTCAGCTAATTCACGGGCAATAACAGCTCCCGAAAAACCAGCACCGACGATAAGAATATTTTTATTCATGTGTCTATCCTAATATTACCCTACGAATTCTGTAATAATTTTTTGCTATTAACTGCCTACGTGAACTACCAATTGGTGCAAACTTATTTAACCAAGGCATTAGTCTTCTTTTAATTTTAGTTTGGAAAAGAATGGTTTCTTCTTTATTAACTACGATAGGTTGAGAATGTTTATTTAGCCGTTCGTATACTTCTTTTTGCCATGGCGTATTATTAATATAACTTATAAAGTTGTCGAAAAAGTCAACAGCAGGTGTATCCCAAGGTTTATTTTCACCTGCGTAATGAATCATCTTTGGTGCTTTTCTTGACTTCAGAAAACTCATATAAGTACTAAATCGTAAGTTAGGGAAAAAGTCATCAGTGTTGCCATTCCCATGATAAACATTCCACTCATACGGTAAATAATAAGTTCTATTATAGAAAACCTTGTTCATTATATCTTGATCTAAAAACCAAAAGTTTCTTGACTTCATTGTGGATATTAATTTTTCATAGGTATTTTCGTCATTCATTTGAGCAATGTTAAATACTATGATGCCTGCCTGAAAATACTTTTCTGTATCTTCCATTTTTAAAACATCACGCAAGTATTCCTGCGCAGTAACGTTTTTCAAGTCATCGACGTGAGCAATAGCACCAAACTTTACGAATCCTTCCATTACAATATCTTTTACAGCAGCAATGAGATTATTGCCAAGCTCTAAAGACATCAATTCGGAAACGTCACTCTCAACAACAGTATCGGCATCTATAAACAATACTTTTTTAAAACTACTAAACAATGATGGAATAAACAAACGCGCATATGTTGCAGCACTGAAATGAGCTCGTGTATAAACAGCTTTCATTTCACTAAAAGCATTAACATCGAAGAATCTGATAGAGATATTTTTATTATTATTTACTAACGTCAGAATCCTGGATTTATTTCTACTCGAAACATTATTCTCAAGTACCACTATGTCATAGTTATGGTGCTGATTTGAGTTTTTTATGATTGAATTAATCAACGCACCGCCGCTATGAGCATAATTTTCATCAAAACATATAACGACTGGTATAGCTCGCTCATCGAAAGCAGGTTTTATTTTTCCATTAAAAGTTTCATTAGTTACAAATGTTCGCTGTAACTCTTTTATTTTAAGTGTAGATGAATTACATTTATGGATAATGAATATATTGAACAGTCGTTCTGATATATGCCCAATAACTCTCTTTTCTTGTGCATTGTAATTTTTCAAAGAAAAATTATCTTCTAGATTGCTTAAAATATTAAAGAGCCACTCTGAATATTCTTCAAAAAGTTCCTTTTTCATCACAAACATATTTGTGTAATAACCTTCAGAGGACGAGTTGAAGGTTTTGACTGCAGCAGCATATTCAGGATATAAATAAATCAGGCTATCAATAGCACTTTGATAATCTTCAATATGTAAGTAACGAGAAACTTTATAGTGTTCGTAGTTATTCTTACTTCCCGCCTGTTTTACATTCCATATTTTAGGTAATAATACATCAAATCCATCGATTGCTTTTAAAATATCGCTTTTATTTAAACCATATTTTTTTTCATAATTCTTATCGATGATATCTTCATTTATTACACCCCATACATCTTCTTCGAAATCCTGATTTTCCGAAAAGTTTAAATGTCTACGATAATGCATGAAGCCAATATAATCGGAAAGTTCAGTATTCTTCCATACCCAATATTGTGCAGTCAATTCACAATAGAAAGGATTTTTATATGAGATATGATCACCGGTGTCATCTCCTGCGCAACATATGTCATTTAAGCTATTTTCTTTGCCGACATGAAGCGGCTTTATTATAGGATCAGACAAAAATGCGCTAGGTTTGTGATGGCTTGTATATATTGATATTGAGGGATTTTTGACTTCCATTTGCATTCCTTACATTGAAGAGCGATATTGTTCGAGTATATCTGTAGCGCTGCCGGTTGCTTTCAGACGATGATTTTCTATCCAAATCACGCGATCGCATATTTTTTCGATGTCTGAGAGATTATGACTCACAAAGAGAATAGTTACGCCCTTAGCTTTGAATTGGTTAATTGTATCAATGCATTTTTTCTGGAACGCATAATCACCAACCGCGAGCACTTCGTCAATAATCAAAATATCAGGATCAACTTGTGTTATTACCGAGAAACCCAGCTTCGCCAACATCCCGCTTGAATAAACTCGAATAGGCTCATCAATAAACTCACCCAACTCAGAGAATTCTATGATTTTATTGATTCTTTCATTGAGTTGTTTTCTTCTAAGCCCTAATAGGGTTGCGTTTAAACGGATATTTTCTCTTCCTGTTAACTCAGGATGAAAACCGCCTCCTAACTCAAGCATTGAAGCCACCCTGCCGCGAGTTACAACGCTTCCTGAAGATGGTTTTATAACTCCAGCTACGAGCCCTAATGAAGTACTTTTTCCTGCTCCATTCCTGCCAATTAGCGCAACCGACTGACCTTTTTCTACATGAAACGATATATTTTCGATAGCTAGATAACTTCTACCAGATAGTAGAGATAAGGCTCTCTTTGGGTTAAAAATGAGTTCTTTTATACCTGAACCAATATGATGGTACAGCGGATATTTTTTCGTAACGGAGTTAAATTCAATTGCTATGTCCATTATAAAATCTCCGCAAAGCGATATTTTAACTTATTAAATACCCATGACCCTAATGCCAGAACGACAAACCCAACCAAATATAATGTCAGGATCTTTTCGTAATCAATATATCCATCCATAAATAAAGACCGCCAACTTAATACCATATCAGCCAGCGGATTGTAATTTATTAGCCATTGATACTGTTGTGGTATCATATCCCCAGCATATAGAATGGGGGTGCAATAAAATAACAACATAATCCCTAAAGTGATAAACCTCTCTAGATCTCTAAAAAACAAATTCAATGTAGATAAGATTAGAGATATACCATAGGAGAAAATAAGCTGCCCCAATAAAATAATTGGTATTCCCCATAACCAGTTCCAGTGAGGTGTCATATTATAAATTAATAGAAATATAATAATGACTGGAATTGTGCATAAGAAATGCAAGCATTCCATCATAACGTTACTAAACGGTATGACGGAACGGGGAAAGACTGTTTTCTTTATTATCTGAGCATTCGCAATAAAGGAGAAAAGTGAATTTGTTGTCGAACTCGCAAACCATTGCCAAGGAAATAATCCAGTAATTATGAAAATGGTATAGTTGGGTATTTGCACTCTCATTATTAGTTTAAAAATAAAATAATAAATCATTGCAAATAATAAGGGATTGGCAATAGACCAAAGATACCCAAGGAAACTACTCTTATAACGAACCTTTAGTTCTTTTTCTGTTATGACTGTTATTAAGTCAATCAGATATCCCAAACTTAACTTCATACGTTTCGCTCTAGTCTCAAGCTTGCGCTAGTGGTTAATTTATACTCAACAAAATAGATTTGACACGCTACCGCCCCTGGCTTTTACGCTACCAGAGAGCAGAACATTCTATAAGCAAATTTGAAAAGCCTTGTTTAAATAACGAACCTTTAACTGGTGCTGTTTGCGCCATTAAATCGACGCCCGAGCTTACCATTTCTGATTCAATAATTAAAATAACTGCCGCTTTGAAAAGCAAAAAAGCCTGTCCGCAGACAGGCTTATTATTAGTTTGAAACTAATTATTTGAATCCATTCGGGTTCTTCGACTGCCAGTTCCAGGTATCGCGCATCATCGCATCAATACCGCGCGTGACGCGCCAGTCGAGCTCTTTGTTCGCCAGGCTGGCATCCGCCCAGAACGCCGGCAGATCGCCGTCGCGACGCGGTTTGAACTCGAACGGAATCTGTTTACCGGACGCCTGCTCAAACGCCTTGATCATCTCCAGCACTGAGAAGCCTTTGCCGCCGCCGAGGTTGTAAGCTTTGTAACCTTCAACTTTTGGCAGGTGATCCAGCGCTTTAAGGTGCCCTTCCGCCAGGTCGACGACGTGAATGTAGTCGCGCTGGCAGGTGCCATCTGGCGTCGCGTAGTCATCGCCAAACACGCCCAGCTTGTCCAGACGCCCAATCGCCACCTGCGCAATGTACGGCAGCAGGTTGTTCGGAATACCGGTTGGGTCTTCGCCAATCTCGCCGGATTCGTGCGCGCCGACCGGGTTAAAGTAGCGCAGCGCGATGGCTTTGAAGTTCGGCTCGGCTTTGGCGAAGTCGCGCATCACGAACTCAATCATCAGCTTGGAGGTGCCGTACGGACTGGTGGTGCCACCAATCGGCGTCGTTTCGACGTACGGAACCGGTGCGTCAGCGCCATACACGGTGGCGGATGAGCTGAAGATAAAGTTCCACACGCCGGCGGCGCGCATCTCTTCCAGCAGCACCACGGTCCCGGCGACATTGTTCTCGTAATATTCCAGCGGCATGCGCGTGGATTCGCCTACCGCTTTCAGCGCGGCGAAGTGGATGACGGCCGAGATGTCATTGCTGGCAAACAGATCGCGCAGGCAGGCGCGGTCGCGGATGTCGCCTTCAACGAATACCGCTTTCTTACCGGCCAGCTTCTCAACGCGATTGATTGCTTCGCGCGAGGCATTGCAAAGGTTATCCAGGACTACAACGTCGTCGCCGCGCTCTAACAGCGCCAGCACCGTATGGGAGCCGATGTACCCTGCTCCGCCCGTTACCAAAATAGCCATGTGTACTCCTTTAAAACCGCGCAACCTGCGCGGCGGGGAAAGAGATTATTTTGCCAGAATTTTTTGGATTGCTTCGCGGAAATCGCGGCCCTGGGTGTTGTTGCGCAGACCGTAAGAGACGAAGGCCTGCATGTAGCCGAGTTTACGGCCGCAGTCGAAGCTGGTGCCGGTCAGCAGCTGAGCATCAACCGGTTTTTTCTGGCTCAGGGAGGCGATGGCATCGGTCAGCTGGATACGGCCCCAGGCACCTGGCTCAGTGCGCTCCAGTTCACCCCAGATATCCGCAGAAAGCACGTAACGGCCCACGGCGGTCAGGTCTGAGTTCAGCTCGGACGGATGCTCAGGTTTTTCTACGAAGTTGGTGATGGTGCTGATATCGCCCGGGTTATCCAGCGGCTGCTCGGTGGTCAGCACGCCATACTCAGACAGGTCTTCGCCCGGCATATGTTTCGCCAGAACCTGGCTGCGGCCGGTCTCTTCGAAGCGTGCCACCATCGCGGCAAGGTTGTAACGCAGGTGGTCAGCGGTAGAGTCATCCAGCAGCACGTCTGGCAGGACCACCACAAATGGGTTGTCGCCAATCATCGGACGGGCACACAGTACCGAGTGGCCAAGACCCAGCGGGTTCGCCTGACGCACGTTCATGATAGTCACGCCCGGCGGGCAGATTGACTGCACTTCGCTCAGCAGCTGGCGTTTCACGCGCGCTTCTAGCAACGCTTCCAGCTCGTAGGTGGTATCGAAGTGGTTTTCCACTGCATTTTTGGAAGCATGGGTGACCAGCACAATCTCCTTGATGCCCGCCGCCACGCACTCGTCGACAATGTACTGAATCATTGGTTTATCGACGATAGGCAGCATCTCTTTCGGAATGGCTTTAGTCGCAGGGAGCATATGCATACCGAGACCCGCAACCGGGATTACTGCTTTAAGCTTGGTCATATTTATTCCATTTCATGAAGTGAATACGTGGGTCGATTATGCAGGATCGGCCGGTTGAGCAAGTATAATCTTTATCTGAAAAACCGGCACTAACTCTCTGTCAACACATAAAAAATCGTCAAAAAGTCCATCTACCACCCGGTAATCAGGCGGGAAAAAAAAGTGGCTAAATGGCTGAAAAACAGTGGAAGGCAGAGAGATGAGCGATGACCGGTGAGGCCAGTGATTGTTGAGCGTTCAGACCGGCGTTGCGGAAACATCATTGGGGCGAAGATGGAAGCGTATTTTTGAAAGGTCGCCATGAATGGCGCCCCTACGAGATCACAGCAAGTTTTTGTAGGGTGCGCATTGATGCGCACCGGCAGCTGCACATCAGTCACCGATCACATCTGATTTTAAAGGTCGCCATGAATGGCGCCCCTACGGGATCACGGCAGGTTTTTGTAGGGTGCGCATTAATGCGCACCGGCAGCTACACGTCAGTCACCGATCACATTTGATGATGGCGGGCGGTCGCCGTTGCCGACGACCGCCCCCGTCATCACCGCTTACAGCCAGCCCTCAAACCACTCGGGCATCACGAACAGGTTGAAATGATTCACCAGCAGCATCAGGCCGACAAACACCACCGACACCGACACCCACTGGCGCGCATACGGCATAAAGCGGATGCCAATCACCGGTTTGATGAAGAACGGATGCGCGAAGGCGGAGATCAGCACCTGTGAAATCGACAGCGTCAGCGCCACGTAAATCACGTTCGGCCAGATCCACGTAGTGGCCAGCACCACCACCACCACCAGGCTGGCGACGATATTCCAGTAGAACTCGACGTTGGTGCGTCCGTTCGCCTGGGAGATCGCGCCGGTCAGGCCGCCCATCGGGCGCAGCATACCGAACAGCAGCATCAGTGGGATCAGGTGATACACCTGCTCGTGCGAGGCGCCATACAGCACACGCACAATCACCGGAGAGAGAATACCAATCGCCAGGTACATCGCACTGCTGAACAGCATGATGACGAAGGTGCCCTTGAGGAACAGTTTTTTCAGCTGCTCGGGATCGTGCTGCTTCTCGGCAAAGCGCGGCAGCGCCAGGCGGTTAATCACCGGCGACACCAGTTTCAGCGGCTGCAGAATCAGCTCTTTCGCCAGTGAGTAAATCCCCAGCATTTCGGCACCCATCACTTTACCGACGATCAGCGCATCGGCCTGAGTACGCAGCTGGTTAATGGTCTGCGAACCCAACTGATAGATACCGTAACGCACCGCGCTGACAAAGGTTTTGCCGTCGAACTCCCAGGTTGGCCGCCACGACTTCTCGCCAAAGTAGATCATGCAGAGAATGCGCGTGAAGGCGTTGATGAACAGCCCGAGAATCGCCGCCGCCACCGTCAGCGAGGTGAAATAGAGCATCGCCACCGTACACAGGAAGGCAAACAGCTTAGTGCCCATCTCAATCTTCGCCAGCGTCACCATGCGTTTGGTTTTCACATAGTGCGCCTGATACTGCGACAGGTGACCGAGCACGAGGAAGTTGAGGCTGGTGAGCATAATCAGCGCCGTCAGCTCCGGCAGATGGTAGAACCACGCCACCGGCCAGGCGATGGCCAGCATGATCAGACCGGTACAGAAGCTCAGCGAGACGTTAACCCAGTAAATGGTGCTCTGCTCACGACGTGTAATCTCCTGACGATGCACGATGTAGCTGCTCATGCCCATGTCCTGCAGCACGGTAGCCACCGCCAGAATGGCGTTGATGATAGCCAGCAAACCCAGCTCGTGCGCTTCCAGCTTGCGCGCCAGCACCGCCAGCTGCAGCACCTGCAGCAGCGCGGCAAAGCAGGTGCTGCCAAACAGCCACACCGCCTGTTTTTTTAATCCACTCACACCATGCGCTCCAGAATTTTCGCCAGCTCACCGTAAGCGATGTGCTGATTGAACTCGGTTTCCACTTTATGGCGCGCTGCGGCCACCACCGGTGCAACGTCAACGTCGCCGCGCGACAGGCGCAGCAGCGTGTCCGCCAGCTCGTCGGCATCATTTTCCGATACCAGCCAGCCGCTGACGTTATTCTGAATCAGCTCCGGGATGCCGCTGTGGTAGGTGGACACCACCGGTAAGCCGACCGCCATCGCTTCCATCAGCGCCACCGGAATGCCCTCCATATCGCCATCGGAGGCGGTTTTCGACGGTAGCAGGAAGATGTCGGCCTCGCTCAGCGCCTGACGAATCTCCTCCTGCGGCTTGAAGCCCGGCATGGTCACCATGTCTTCCAGGCCGGCACGTGCGATGTGCTCGCGCATCATGCCGTCCTGCTCGCCGTTACCGATGATGGTGAACTGGAACTGGCCACCGTTATCACGCAGGATTTCACTGGCTTTGACCGCCACGTCCAGCCCTTTTTTCTCGGTCAGGCGCGCCACCGAAACGATGCGCAGCGGTTTGTGGAATGCTTCACGCGGCTGGAAGTTAAACTTCTCCGGCTCGATGCCCATACGCGTGACGTGCACTTTCTCGCGCGGACAGCCCATCTCAATCAGCTTGTTCTCCCACAGATGGCTGATCGGCAGCATCAGTTCGCTCTGTCTGAACAGGTTGATGTAATCCTGTTTGTGCTCTTCAAGAATGTGACGACGCGAGATGTCCGCGCCGTGGAACACCGTCGCCTGCTTGCCCTTCAGCACTCCCAGCTCGCGCAGTTTATTCGCCAGCGCACCGGCATAGCCGAAGTGCACCAGGAACACATCGGCGGTAAAGGTCTGCCGGGCATTGGCGACAATGGCCGGCAGCAGCAGTTTTTTCGCCTGCGCACCGTAGCGGCCAACGTTAAGCGACTTCAGCAGCGCCGGTTTGGCGATTTTCGGCAGCATCAGCCCGATGCGCTGGGTCAGTTTGTCGAGGTTTGATACCTTCTCTTCCGGCAGCAGATAGTGGGTTTTCGCCGCCAGATTGTACTCATCGAACGCGGCATGACGGTTGATCATGTCGCCCGGAAACACCGAGATGATCTCGACGTCATAGCCGGCATCGATGAAATGCGTCACCTGATTGAGGACAAACGTCTCAGAGGCAACCGGAAAACGCATGGTGAAAAAGGTTAGCTTCATCACTTACCCCAGGACGTTGAGAATTTCTTCGGTGATGCGGTTGCCGATTTCACGCTCCTGCGCCACCGCGGTGTTCACTTTTTGCTTCACGTTGTCGTAGTCCGCCAGCACCGTCTGCACTTTGTCGATCAGCGAGCCGTCCATCAGGCTCTGCACGTCGGTGGCCATCTGCGGCAGCCCCAGCTGGTTCATCACGCCGAGTGATTTGTGCTCGTAGTTGATGGCCACGGCTGGCGTCCCGAAGTTCATGGAGATGATTGCCGAGTGCAGGCGCGTGCCGATGGTGAGATGGCAGTGGCTGAGCAGGATGCCGAGTTCCAGGTCGTTGAACTCGTCCATGATCACATGGTAGTGCTCCGGCTGCTCAACGTGGTCGCGCAGCGTCAGCGCCACCATGCGGTCATCTTTGGCATAGCTGTCGATGCCGGTACAGGTGGAGAACGCCACCACCTGATAACCTTCGGCGATCATGGCGTTGATCACCCGGCCAAACGCGGCTTCGTACTCTTTCTGCGTGACGCCAAGACGTTTGTCGAACGGTGCCAGCTCACGCACGGTGATAGCGATGGTTTTGCGCGACTGAATGATGTTCTGCCAGTGCAGCAGGTTGTGGCTCGGATTTTCCACCTCGCGCGCCTGCACCAGGAACGCGGTGTCCACGCCCTTCTTCACCCGGCTGGTGGTCACGCCATCCTGCTTCAGGCGATCGAGGCTGACCTCTTCGCGCAGCACCAGGCTGTCGACGCGGTCAAAAACAAAGTTTGCCAGCGCATTGACGCGCGGGTTTTCGAACGGGCCCACCGAGTGACCGATCATGTGCAGCGGCTTCTTCGCCATCAGCGCGCACAGCGCGTGATCAAACTGGGTAACACCGTACAGATCGACGAAGAACGAGCCGCCGACCTGAATGATGGCGTCATATTTCGCCAGGCTGCGGGTGAATTCCGCCAGATGCGGCGGCACCGAGAAGGATTTATACACGCCACCTTTGCCGAGGTGCGCCATCATGATGTCCGGCATCAGACGGTTGGCGACTTTGCGCTTCAGGCTGCTGACCAGCCCTTTTGGCGCCTTACTGTTATGCAGAAACAGCGAATCCTGCTGGATGTGCTGCTGCAGTAAATATCCGGAGCTGGTTGGATAGCGGCTGATGACATCGATATCCAGATCCCCACGCGCGGCCTGCAATGAATCAATCAGTCCACGTAAAATCGCGCCATCCCCACGATTTCCACAGGTATGGTTACCCACCAATAAAATCTTCATAAAAACTCCAGATAAATTTTTGTAATTTTTTACAAGCCGCCAGTTCCATACTGGCTAAGTGAACTCTGTAAGAAAAAACTGCTAATGGGCCAGCGGCCCGAAATTAACGACTGCCTGTTGTGACGTAATTGATACCTGCGACAGGTGTTACATGCGCGATAAATCGCGCCGCTACAGACTGTGCAAAGGGTCAGTGCAGAAATCACCTCTGCACAAACCGTAGCGGCGCAATTTATTGCGCTTTGCCCGTCCTCGCTCGGTGCTGTTGTGGCCTCCGCGATAAATTGCACCGTTACCTGCGTTAAATCCTCACGACTTCAGCGCAAAATACGGCAGCGCCACCTGCTCGCCGTTGATCACCACTGAAACAAACCCCTTCGGCTGGCGCGTATCCACCTCTTCGGGCTTCAGCGCGCGCGACGCCAGCAGCAAATCGCCCTGCTCGTTGCCGCCGATGCCGGCTTTACCGTTGTGCAGGCTAAACCGCTGCGGGGCCGGCTGGCTGCCGCTGGTCGGACTGCCCTGCGCCATGGTGGCGTCAACGCGCGCACAGCGGCCGGTGAGGAAACGGTCTTTGGCGGTGCTCTTAATCAGCACCACCGCCGTCGGCGTCCAGCCCGCCAGTTTGACGAACACTTTGCTATCGGTATCGCTGCGCGCATCGACGCGCACCTCCAGCACCGGCGAACTGCCTTCCGCGGACCAGCTGGCTTCCGCCTTGCTGGTTTTGCGCTGCAGATGAATCACCGCGCGACCGCCGGTCTGTTTACCGCCCATCACGTCGAGCAGCGGCTGTTTATCGCTGCCATTGCTGAACTGCGACTGACCAAACAGCTCGATCTCCCAGCTGTCACCCACGGTTGGCGAGTAAAAATTACCCAGCTCGAACCAGGTGGCCTGATTGGTGTTGTTGGTCAGACGGAAACGCGACGTGATGTAGTTGTATTTCAGGCTGCCGTCGATGGCCACGCCGTAAGACTCCACCCGCGTTGAGCCCATCTCCCAGATATTCAGCCAGCGTTCGCCTTCCAGCGAGTTATCGATCCAGCTGCCAGACTGCAGATTGGTCTGGCGCATGTTGAGGCGGGAATTGCGCGCGTTCAGCGGGTTTTTGCAATCTTCCAGGCTCAGCGCATCAATAATCCACTGGCCGTTCGAGATGTCGCCGGGGTGCTCGCTGTGCTCAATCCAGCCGTTATGAATGATCGACTGGCTGCAGCGCGGCAGGTTGAGCACCATGCCGCCGGTACAGCGCTGGGCGTTGAAGTTCGACAGTTCAATCGCCGTACTGTGGTCCCACGCACCCTGCTTCTGTCCGGACCAGCTGGCTTTGATCACGTCACCGGTACAGGTGTCGGCGTACCACTGGTCGATTTTGCAATCCAGCGTATCCAGCAGGCTGATCGAGGTGCCGCCGACGCGGTTGAAGCGCAGGCAGGCGCCGCGGAAGAACTGGCCGCCCGGACAGGTGTTGCAGAACAGCCCCTGTTTGTTTGGCCGCTTGTCGTTCTGACCGTTGAAGATCAGGTTGGAGATTTCGGTCCAGCGCGCATTCACCTGGAACAGGAATTCGGAACGACCGTCAGAAACCAGCGTGGTCGCCGGGAAATAGCCGAAGTTAACCATCGCGCCGGAAATGCGGAAGAAGCGCTGCTGCTGATCGCCAAAGTCACAGCCGGTCACAAAGAAGGTGCCTGCCGGAAACTGCACGCAGATCTGCTGGTTAGCCTTGAGCGACCACTGATACATGGCTTTGATCGCCGGCGCCGTATCGGTTTTGCCATCGGCGATGGCGCCGAAGTCAAACAGCGTCAGACGGTTGAAATCTTCCACCACGCGGCGCCAGTAGAACCCGTTGCCGCTGAAAATCACGCCGCCATCATCTTCGCCTTCGCCATACACGCCGACGAACTCGCCGCCGCCCACTTCCAGCCCTTCGTGCCAGCTTTTCAGCTTGATTTTCGCCCCGGCAAACAGCGGTCGGGTTTTACGCAGCTCTTCCACCGACGGAATTTCGCCGATCAGCTGATAGCCGTTCGGCTGCGCCAGGCGCTGGCTGAAGTTGCTGGCGTTCGGGCGCGACACGTCGCTGATGGAAAACAGCGTATTGCCCTGGTTATCTTCCACCACCATCGAGTGTGCAGGATTGGCGATTAACGCGGCGTTATCGTGAATAAACTGGGCAAAGTTGCCTTTATTGAGCGCAATTGGCTGGCTCACCTGGGAAACCTTGCCGCTGGCGTCGCGCAGATACACCGGAATCTGGTTGCCGGCCTGGCTGGCATCTTTGCCTGCTGCGCCAATCCACAGTTTGCCCTCAAAATTCTGCCAGAACTGCGGTGGCATGGTATAGACGTTTTCCGGCGTCAGAATCGGCACATCGCCCGGCGGGACGCTGGAGGCATCAACCGCTTTCAGCGCCGGCTGACCACTTTTGGCGGCGTAACTGGAAAACGCGCTCACCGACAGCGCGGCAACAATGGAGGAGGCTGCAGTTTGCAAGACTTCTCTTCTTTTCATGCTAACAATCCCGTGGTCATGGGGCCGCATGGCGGCCGAAAAGGTATCCCCGAGGCACGATAAAAGTGGTTACACCAGCGCCAGCCAGCTCTGTTTGATCTGATTACCGTCAAACTTCAGCGCCGTCTCTTTGGTCTTTTCGCTCATGGCAAAGAACAGGCGATCGTCGCTGGCCAGCTGCTCCATGCGCGCCAGGAAAGTGGCTTTGTCGTTCATTGGAACCAGGAAGCCATCTTCGCCGTGATTGATGATCTCCTGCGGTCCGGTCGGACAGTCATAGGCCACCACCGGCAGCGACCAGGATTTGGCTTCCAGCAGTACCAGCGGCAGTCCTTCATAACGTGAGGTCATCAGCGCCATGTCGCTGTCGCGGTAGTAGTCATTGATATTGCTGACTTTGCCGACAAAGTTAACGCTGCCGGTGATGCCCAGCGCCGCGGCCTGATCGTGCAGCTGCTGGCGCAGTTCGCCGTCACCGGCGATCACCAGCTTCCACTCCGGGTGTTTTTTGCTGAAGTCGGCCCAGATATCCAGCAGCAGGTCAAAGCCCTTCTGGTTATCGAGGCGGCCTACCGCCAGCGCCTGACGGCTGCGCGTCTCGCGCTGCCAGGATTTGTACACCACCGGATTAGGAATTTGCTGGCTGGGGATATGCCAGCGGGTAAAGACCTGATGGTCTTTGTCAGTCAGCACGATCACCTGGTCGTAGTAGCGCAGCAGCAGCCACTTCAGCAGTTTGATCGGCTTGCTGAACGAGTTGATGGCGATGTGCTCGCAGGCGTAGGCTTTGAAGGTTTTTTTCTTCATTGCCATCAGGTTCCAGAAGGCAAACATCACGCTCAGGCGCCCCATACTGATCAGGAATACGCTGTCGAAGCCCTCCTGATGGATGCGCGCCACGGCACTTTTAATCGGGTTGCTGTGGCCTTCGAAGCTGACAATCTCTTTCACCCGCTCAAACGGGTAAAAGGTTTTGCCGTGCCCTTCCAGCGAGTAAATGGTGACGGCATGCTCTTCACCGAGGCACTCCGACATGAAGTTGCAGATATTCTCCGTGCCTGCGTAGGAGTAGGCATCCTTAATAACCAAAACAATCTTTTTCATCTGATACTTTTCACCTCAAATTGCTCAAATCCAGACCCAAGTCATTTGCGTTGCCGCAAGGCGGCAAGTGCGTTCATTCCCGGGAGCTTACTCAAGTAAGTGACCGGGATGGACGTGCGCAGCCAACGTAGCGGCAGCGCGAAGGACACAGGGTCTTAGCGATGTTTAAGGGTGAAAAGAACCCCATTCACCATATACCAGCCGTAATAGTAATAGATTTTTAAAGGATTGTTTTTATAGATAATTCTTAATAATTCGAGGTGCCATTTCGCCGCTTTATTTTTGTTACGCGACAGCGAATCGCCCAGCTCGTAGTAGTTGACCAGCGTCTTCTGGATCACCCGGGCTTGTTTGTAGCGGAGGAACAGCTCATAGAGGAACAGGAAGTCTTCATGGCCTTTACGCTGGAAGAAGATGCCCTGTGGCGGACGGCGGAAACACACCGAGGAGAAGCAGACGCGATACTGCTTCTTCACGAAGTTTTCCTGCTGCAGATAAGGTTTGTTGTAGTTGATGTCGTGATCGGCGGTTTTGGTTTTGTAGTGATAATGGGTGATGACGAAGTCGTCACCGGCGGCCAGCGCCGCGGCCTGCTCGGCCAGTTTCTCCGCGTGCCATTCGTCATCGCTGTCGAGAAACGCAATGATCTCCTCTTTGGCCGCGCGCAGGCCCACGTTGCGCGTTTCCGCCGCGCCGAGGTTGACCTCGTTGCTGAGGATAGTGATGCGCGCGTCCTGGCAGTGCTCGCGCACAAAAGCGAGTGAATCATCGGTGGATTTATCATTGACCAGGTAGAGATGCCAGTCGCTGTAGGTCTGATTCACGATCGACTCAACCGCACGCAGCACGGTGTTGCGCGCGTTGTACATCGGCATCACGATACCGATGGTGCCAACATGATTTGTCATTTGTATACCCGGAGTGTCAGGAACCGAAAAAATGCTCCCGCTGCGGGAGCAAGTGAAAGTCATAAATCGATCAGGAAACCGCTCTTCGCCCCGTGAAGCGCGACTTCAGCTTATCGACCAGGCGATTGATGAAGTAGGCGCGGTTATCACGGTTGGTGAGGAAGAAGTAGCGCGCAAAACTGACGCTGGCCAGCAGCGAATTGCCATCCATTTTGTAGCGCAGCGGCAGCTTGAACGCTTTGTAGGTATGGATATCGCGCGCCGTCAGATGCGGCCTCATGGTGTCGAGCCAGAAGAAGGAGTACTTCACCGACTCGCCTTTGTGTTTGGAACCAAATTTGGTCACCAGATGGTAGGTCGCCAGCGGTTTGGCGATCATCACAAATTCGTAGCCCATGCGGTCGGCGCGGATGCAGAAGTCATAATCCTGATGGCGAATATAGCGCGCATCAAACTGGATTCTGGCGGCATCTTCGCGTTTCAGCACGATGGTACTGGTCTGGATAAAGCCGTAACAGCCAAACAGGTACTCCGCCACGGTCTCGTTCTTACCCGGCGGCTGCATCGGCATCACTTTGAGGAAGCTGCCGTCCTGATGAATATTGACCTGGCTGAAGATGACATAGCGCGATTTACCCTGCGCTTCCAGCTTGCGGATGGTATCGCACACTTCCAGCAGCTTGTCCGCGTGCCACTCGTCGTCGGCGTCGAGGAAGCTGATGAAGTCGCCCTGCGCCAGTTCAATACCTTTGTTGCGCGCGCCGGCACCGTTGAGTTTGACCTCAGACAGCTCCAGTTTGATGTCCAGATCCTGATACCGCTCGTCGCGTACCACCTGCGCCAGTTCCGCGGCATCTGCGGATTTGTCATCCACGATGATGACTTCAAAGTTGCGATAGGTTTGCGCTTTGACGCAATCCAGCGTCGTGACAATCGATTTCGACGCGTTATAAGCGGGAATTACAATTGAGAAGCGGATGTCCTGCATTGCCAGCACCTCTTAAACAGCTGTTCCAGATTCAACGGTAACGCGAGCGGCCTGTAGAAAGGAATCGGCTTTGTTCTGAAAAATCATGCCGTTAGTATTCTTTTTCAATAAGACTTTTCGTACCGTCACGGAAATACCTAAGATTGTGCTGTGTGTATGTTGGATGGTGCAAAACGCACCGAAAAATTTAGTCGCCATGTATGGCGTTGTGTCCGGCCAGGCGGTTTGCCGGTCGCCATGAATGGCGTTATATCCGACAGAGCGGTTTTCCGGTCGCCATGAATGGCGACCCTACAGCGTCGGGCACGGTTCTGACCGTCAGTGCATTTATGCGCACCAGCAAAGAGGTCAATTCCCCTGCACCGTCCACGTAGGGTGTGCATTTTTGCGCACCAGCAAAGAGGTCAATTCTCCTGTACCGTCCACGTAGGGTGCGCATTTATGCGGACCGGCAAACAGGTCAATTCTCCTGCACCGTCCACGTAGGGTGCGCATTTATGCGCACCTCGCTAACGCATTTTAGTCATAAAAAGGGGCGGAAAATCCGCCCCCGATGTTGCTTAGCTTTTGCTCTCTTTGCCGTATTCGTAGTTGTAATAGTCGTAGCCATAACCATAGGCATTCGACGCTTTACGGACCACGGCGTTGAGGATGACGCCTTTAATCTCGATACCGTTCTGGGCGAAGCGCTTGTAGCTAACATCCAGCTCTTTGGTGGTGTTGGTTTCGAAACGCGCCACCATCAGCGAGGTACCAGCCAGCTTACCGATGATGGAGGCATCGGTCACAGCCAGAATCGGCGGCGTATCGATCAGCACCAGGTCATAGTTCTTGCTCGCCCAGTCCAGCAGCTCCTGCATGCGACGATGCATCAGCAGCTCAGACGGGTTCGGTGGCACCTGACCGCGCGGCAGGAAGTCAAAACCGTACACGCCCTTCTGAATCATCGCCGGCGAGAACTCGCTCTTGCCTGACAGTACGTTAGACAGGCCGGTCTTGTTATCCGCACCCAGCAGCTCGTGGGTATAGCCGCGACGCATATCACCATCGATGAACAGCACGCGCTGACCTGCTTTGGATACCAGCGTCGCCAGGTTGGCACAGATAAAGGTTTTACCAATACCCGGGCTGGCACCGGTGATCATCAGGATGTTGTTTTTCGCTTCCATCATGGCGAAGTGCAGGCTGGTACGCAGGCTGCGAATCGCTTCGATGGAGAGGTCAGTCGGGTTACCCAGCGCCAGCAGCGTGTTGTGCGGATCCGACTTCTCTTTGCTGCCGCGTCGCGCCAGCGCTTCGGTGTCTTTCTTACGCTGCCACTCGGAGAGCGGTACGCTGGCATAGACGTTCATGCCCAGCTCTTCCAGCTGCTCCGGGTTGTCGATCCCGTGGTGGAACAGCGCTTTCAGCAGCACCAGACCAACCGACAGCATCAGACCCACAATCAGACCCGCGACAATAATCAGCAGCTTCTTCGGTGCTACCGGGCTGGTGCTGGTTTCAGCACGGTCGATGATGCGCACATCACCCACGGTGCTGGCCTTGCTAATGCCCAGTTCCTGCTGACGGTTCAGCAGCTGCATGTAGATTTCCTGACCGGCCTGCACGTCACGCGTCAGACGCAGAATCTCCTGCTGGGTCTGCGGCATGGCCGAGATTTTCTTGTTCAGCTGTGCCTGTTCCGCTTCCAGCGTTTTGCGTTTTTCCAGCAGCGCGCGGTACGTTGGGTGGTCTTTGGTGAACAGCTGGGAAACTTCGGCTTCACGGAAGGTCAGCTCGTTCAGCTGGCTCTGGACGCTAACGGAAGAGTCGAGCGCCGATTTGGCTTCCAGCGACATGTCGACCGACTCGTTCTGACGACGGAAGGTGTTCAGCTTGTCTTCCGCATCGTCCAGCTTGGCACGCACGTTAGGCAGCTGGGTGCGCAGGAATTCGAGGCTCTTTTCCGCCTGCTCAGACTTACGCTCAACGTTCTGCAGCAGATAGTTGTTGACGATCTGGTTCAGCACGCGGCTCGCCTGCTCCTGATCTTCATCCTGGAACTCCAGGCCCAGCACGCCGGTGGTTTTGCCTTTATCGGCGACGGTCAGCGCGCCCAGTACGGTTTTAATCGCCTGCAGGTCGCTCAGCTTGGTGACGCTGAAGCTGGTGCCTTCGTCAGCCTGAATGCCGCTAACCAGCATGGTGACGTCGCCGTGCTGCTCCAGCTGACCGACGCGGCCTTTGAACAGCTCGTCGCCGTCTTTGCTCACGGTATAGGTCTGCGGACCGGTGACTTCCAGCTCAACGGTACGTTTGTCGATGCTGCGCGGAATTTCCAGGCGTGAAATGGCAATCTGCGCCGGCTTGTTGCCCATCAGGCGCGACAGACCTTTACCGATCACCGGGAAGTAGTTTTGCTGAATGACCGTGTCCAGACCAAGGTCGTTAACGGTTTTACCAATCACCATGCGGGATTCGATGATCTGAATCTCGGTGTCTGATGCTGGCGTGGTCGGAATCACATCCTGTAATTCGTTCAGCACCGAGGCGGTGTTTTTCTGCTCCACCTGCACCATAGCGTCCGCGCTATAGATTGGCGTAGCAAACAGTGTGTAGAGCGTTGCCATCAGCATAAAGAAAGCGGTGACCGCCACGATGATCCAGCGATGATCGATCAGCTGCCCCACAAGATGCGCCAGATCCCATCCATTCGAATCTTCTTTTGGCGCAGTCATAACCTTGTTTTTGATATTCATGGATATTCCCAACTATCGGCTTAGTACGTTAACCCATTTCTGGGTAGCGTTTTCCAGTAACCCGTAAACCTCTTCAAAGGCCTCACGGCTTTTTTTGTACGGATCCGCAATTTCCTGTTGGTTAAGCCAGTGGCCCAGCAGCATGGTCTTCCCCCGCGCGGCCGGATCGATGCGGTTCACCTGCTCAACGTGGCGCTTCTCCATTACCAGAATCAGGTCAAAGTCACGGCACATGCTGGCCGTTAACTGCTGAGCCTCATGACCGTCCAGCGAGACGCCATGTTCAGCGGCGACGGCGCTGGCCGTCTTATCCGCCGGGTGGCCCTTCAGGGCGCCAAGACCGGCAGAAGCGATACGGGTATGCGGAAGTGCGCGTTTAAACAGACGCTCCCCGGTGGGGGAGCGGCAAATGTTGCCGACGCAGACGACTAACACTGACTTAATCATGGTAAAACCTTAGTCCGACCAGTTGCGGAAACGCAGCGCTGCGGAGCTTGCATCGTCGATACCCACGATGGTCGGCAGCAGTCCGGAAATCACGCGGTTCCAGCGGGTGATTGGTGTTGCGGTGACGTAGACAATGTCGTACGGCTCCAGTTGGAATTCGGTGCCCATCACCATCGACGCCGCATCTTTGGTGTTCAGCTGATAGATGTTGGCGATCTTGGTGCGGTTAGCACCGCGAATCGGACGAATGACGAATACGCCGGTGGCGTCAGAGGTGGTTTGATCCATGCCCTGTGCGTTACCCAGCGCTTCAGCCAGCGTCATGCCGCTGCGGTCCATCTTCAGCGTGGTCTGCTGTTTCACTTCGCCCATTACGAAGATCTTCAGATCGTCGTTACGCGGTACGTAAAGGATATCGCCCGGATAGAGCAGATGGTTCTGGCTCAGGTCGCCGTTTTGCATCAGCGCCTGCAGCGAAATGCGCTGCTCGCGGCCATTGTGCGTCAGCACCACGTTGCGCCAGTCGGCGTCGGCAGCAAGGCCACCCGCGGCGTTCACCGCATCCAGCACGGTCAGCGGCACGTTGGTGATCGGCTGCTGGCCGGACGTGGTGACCGAACCGGTCACGTAGGCTTTCTGCGAACGGAACGCGGCCACATTGACATCCACCTGCGGACTTTCAATGAACTGCGCCAGACGACGCGCGATTTCACTGCGGATTTCCGTCACGGTGCGGCCTGCAACGCGCACTTTACCGATGTACGGATAGAAGATGGTACCGTCTGCCTGTACCCAGTTACCGGTGTCGCTGGCGCTGCGGTACTGACCGGCCGGCGTGGTCAGCTCAGGGTGATCCCATACGGTGACGTTCAGTACGTCGCCGATGCCAACGCGGTATTGATAGCTCTGAATCTCGTTCTGCAGCAGCGGGTTAGCCTGAGCAACCAGCGGCTTCGGACGCATCTGTTCAACCAGACGCGGCGTCAGAGGGAAGACGTTAACGTATTTGTCGATGTCAAAATTGCTATCCTGTTGCTCAATGACATCTTTTCCGCTAGTGGAAAGGTGCGAACCTGGTTCGATGGTGCACCCGGAGAGGAAAGTCGCGGATACCAGTAACGGTATCAATTTAGTTTTCATTATCATCTGGTTCTTCGCTATCAGTTAATGATTGATAGAGGCGAAAACGCCGCTGTGTAAGCGTCTAACAAAAATAAAGGCAAGGAATTAAACACTGAAACTGAGGTTCATTATCATTAGCTCCCTGGTTTATGTTGTCATCCTGGTTGCAGACGACTTCAATTAAAGTGGGTTATCGTTAAGCGGCTTAATAACCCGCTCTGTTCGGGCTCGATAATGGCAGTTATCAGTTACAGACACTCCCAGCACCGGCAGTTATCAGGCGGGAACGTTATTTCGTCCCCTGCCCTTGCTGTCTATCAATAAGCGCCGTCGCGTTTGAGTACCACGCCGACCGTCTTAAACAGAATCGCGATGTCATTCCACAGCGACCAGTTTTTGACATACCACGAATCGAAATAGACGCGCGTCTCATAGTCAACGTCGTTACGACCGCTGACCTGCCACAATCCCGTCATGCCTGGCTTTGCCATCAGGTAATAATCAACATCACCGGCATAACGGCAGAGTTCATCTTCAATCACCGGGCGCGGGCCAACGAGGCTCATGTCACCGCGCACGACGTTCCACAGCTGCGGCAGCTCATCCAGGCTGGTTTTACGGATGAAATGACCGACTTTGGTAATACGTGGATCGTTTTTCAGTTTGAAATCTTTGTCCCACTCGGCGCGGGCTACCGGGTCGGTGCGCAGCACCTCTTCCAGCACCTCTTTCGAGTTAATTACCATCGAGCGGAACTTCAGGCACTTGAACTTGCGGCCATTGAGACCCACACGTTCGTGACCGTAAATCGGTGGTCCGCCATCACGGCCAACCATGAAGCCGAGTACCAGCAGCGCAGGTGACAGCGCGATGATGATGCTGAGCGCGCCGACGATATCGAATGCCCGCTTCAGGACACGCGAGGTGCGTTTCGCCAGGTTGTTATTCACACGCAGAATCATCACTTCATGGCTGAAGATGTAAGCCATATCGGTGCCGTACAGCGGTACGCCGCGCAACGTCGGGATAACCGAGACCGAGCGACAGTTATGCATCGCCAGCATTTTCAGCCAGCGGTCGCGGTGCTGACTCTGCTCGAACTCAACCGCAACGATAAACTGGGTTTCGCTGTTGGTCAGTTGCCACAGCTCCTGCTCGTTATGCAGCACCGGTACACCGGAGATGCTAGCCTGCGGGCAGCTGCCATCGACGTCGAAGAAGGCGATCACATCAAAGCCCATCACCTCTTCGCTCTGCAGCGCCTGCCAGGCTTCCTGCGCGTTACGGTTGCTGCCAATAATAATGGTTTGCTTTTTCCACATACCGAAATGATTCAGCACGCGTTTGGAAATAGCGCGCGCCAGCGGAATCAGCACCAGCGCTAAAATCCACGTTAATACCCAGACAAAACGGGACATCTGCCATTGTGATAATGCTGAAATTGACAAATCGATGACAGAGAAAATGAGAATGGTACGAAAGATCTCTTTCAGCTCAAACCAGAAGGGTTTGCGATAGGTATAATGACGCAGGCGAACCCAGAACCAGCCTGTACAAATTAAGGACAGACAGACATGGGTGGCGATTTTTAAGTTGAGGTCTTTTTCAGAAATATCTGCCAGTGGAGAATCGGCGAACGAATTAATCAGCGCGAGTGCAATAAACAATGCCGCGTTGAAACAAATTAAATCCGAGCACGCCAGTAAAATTTTTGTCAGAAGACTTTTATATGTAAATTCATTATCGCGCATATTTGACTCTTTTATTTTATTTCCCTTAATCCCTAACGCCTAAGCCTGAGTAATTAATGAGCGATGCACTAACTAAACCAGCGAGACAAACTGCGGCGAACTCCCCGGCATTTAGGCCAATTCTCTTTCCAGTTAAGCAAGAAAATTGTGATAAATACCAACAGATTAGTCTGACTTCCTTTTGCCGCAAGGCCAGACAATTCTTAACCTGTGAAAACCACGTCAGGCACGCTACCGCCCTTGGCTGTCGCTGCCAATACCGCTTACAACACCCTATTTTTTGTCCGCGCTTTGTCGCCACGCCGGGAAATACCCGCCTTAACCCGTGCACGATCACAATTCACAACATTAAGAAGCTAAACAGCGCGCTATTAACAACATTGGCGCAGACATTTACTAACACGTTGCTATACTAGTTATTACTGGCTTGTTTACAAGTAGGCCCCGTCTTCCCTGCACTATTTTAGGAAAAAGACTACCAGCCATAAGTATTGATGCCAGCCCCGCCAGGCAATTTCACGCCAAAATTCAGAATAATTCGATACCCGTCTTCAGATTAGTCGCATTAAAAATGTACGCTTTTGCCGCTGGATAAGAATAAATAGTGGTCTTCATCCACACAGGATGTTTATCCATACTTTTCACTTATCGCCCGGCTGAGCAAGGTAAGATTAATCCTAATAAGCCGCCAGCCCGCGACATCCGCGCGGCCGGGGCGTATTTGTACCCTGTCTGACGATTAACTATCATCAGACTAAGCTCATTTTTAGACATTATGGTGATGAAAGTATGTGGGAGTGGATCATCGATCCGTCGCTCTGGGCAGGATTAGTCACGCTAATCGTTCTTGAGCTGGTGCTGGGTATTGATAACCTGGTTTTCATTGCCATCCTGGTGGAGAAGCTGCCGCCGACGCTGCGCGACCGCGCGCGGGTGTTCGGTCTGCTGCTGGCGCTGGTATCACGGCTGGTGCTGCTGGCGTCGCTGTCGTGGCTGGTTACGCTGACCCAACCGCTGTTCACCCTCTTCCAGCAAAGCTTCAGCGCACGCGACCTGCTGCTGCTGGGCGGCGGTATCTTCCTGTTGTTTAAAGCCACCACCGAACTGAACGCCCGGCTGGAGGGCAGCGACGAGGAATCGGGTCAAAATAACAGCGGTGCTAAATTCTGGCCGGTGGTGGCGCAAATCGTGGTGCTGGACGCCATCTTTTCACTTGATGCCGTCATTACCGCCGTCGGTATGGTCAACGACCTGCCGGTGATGATGATCGCCGTGACCATCGCCATCCTGTTAATGCTGCTGGCCAGCAAGCCGCTGACGCGCTTCGTTAACGGCCATCCGACCATTGTGATTCTCTGCCTGAGCTTTCTGCTGATGATCGGCTTTAGTCTGGTGGCAGAGGGTTTCGGCTTCGTCATCCCGAAAGGCTATCTGTACGCGGCCATTGGCTTCTCGATTGTGATTGAGATCTTTAACCAGCTGGCGCTGTTTAATCGCCGCCGTTTTCTTACCGCCGGACGACCGCTGCGCCAGCGCACCGCCGAAGCCGTGCTGCGCATTCTGCGCGGTGAAGCACAGCGCGCCGATCTGGATGCCGACACGGCATCGCTACTGAGCGATAACCAGGGCGCAGCGCTGTTTAATCGTCAGGAGCGGCGCATGATAATGCGCGTGCTGGGTCTGGGTCAGCGCCAGATCAACAGCATCATGACGTCACGCCATGACGTCGAGCACATCGATCTGAGCGAAGACCCGCAGTCGATCATGGATAAACTCGACCGCAACCAGCATACGCGCCTGCTGATCACCGAACAGGGACGCGAGCCGCTGGGCGTGGTGCATGTGATCGATCTGCTGCATCAGTCGCTGCACAGTAAATCGCTGGATTTGCGTGCGCTGATTCGCCAGCCGCTGGTGTTTCCCGAGCGCGTCACCCTGCTGCAGGCGCTGGAGCAGTTTCGCCATGCGCGCACCCATTTTGCCTTTGTGGTGGATGAGTTTGGTTCGGTGGAAGGCGTGGTAACGCTGAGCGACGTGATGGAGACCATCGCCGGCAATCTGCCCAATGAAGGGGAAGAGATTGATGCCCGTTACGATATTCAGCCCGCAGAGCATGGCGGCTGGATCGCCAACGGCCATATGCCGCTGGAAGATTTAGCGCTGTATGTGGCACTGCCGCTCGACGAGAGGCGCAATTACCATACGCTGGCGGGATTGCTGATGGATAGCCTGCAGCACGTGCCGGCCGAAGGTGAGGAGTTGCGCGTCGGGGATTATCTGCTGCGCACCCTGCAGGTGGAGAACCATCGGGTGCAAAAAGTCGAGATAGTGCCGGTCGCGCCCGCACCGTTTATTTAACCAGGTGCCGGGGCGTGATTTATTATGCGTGTCCGGCCACCTGTGTTGCGATTTGTAGCGGCGCGATTTATCGCGCATGCCTGACATCCGCACCGTTGTACATTGCGCAATAAATTGCGCCGCTACCCGTCAGTGCAACGCGGTGTCGCGGCGCGAATCATCGCGCGATGAACAATCCGATAACGTCGCTCTGGTCCTTTTATTGCCGCGGTGCAGACTTCTGGCTATCCAGCCACTGATTGAGGCGCGTTTTGGCTTCGCCCTGTAACTGCTGGCGCACCACGTCGTCCACCGGCAGTGAATACTGCAGATTGCCCCAGCTGCCGTAAATGCGCAGCGGAATCGGCTGGCCGTTGAGTACTTTCGCCAGCCGGTCGTCGCCCTGCCAGCCGCGCAGAATCATATTAATGGTGACATCCAGCTGCTGCTTGACCACATCCACGTTGCCGTGGGTTTGCAGCGCCAGCCGGCTACTGCCGCCCTGCAGATCCGGCAGCGTGACGTTGCCCTGCTTCAGGCTGATGCGCCCGCTTAACTGTTCAATTCCCTGATCATCCGGCTGATCGTTACTGACGCGATTGCTGACGCGCGCCACGGCGCGGCGCACCATCTGCTGCAGATTCAGCTGCGCCAGTTGCAGATTAGTTGCTTCCAGTTCTGCATTGCCCTGCCAGTTCTGTTTCGCCTCCGCCACGCTCAGCCCGGCACCGCTGATGTCGCCCTTGAGCGAGACCGTGCCCTGCAGCGAAGCCGGCAGTTCCAGCGCTTTAAGCAGCGGCGCAATGGCAATGCTGCTCAGCTCCGGCTGAAACGCCACCTGCGTGACCGGCTGACGGATATCCACCGAGCCGGGAATGGAAAAGTGGCCGTCACCAAATTTGCCCTGCAGCTTGTTGAGCGTCAGCAGCCCGCGCTGATTGCGGGCGTCAATTTGCAGATTGCTGAGCGTCAGACCGCGCCACACGCTGCTGTCAGCGTCGAGCGTCAGCTGTAAATCCATGCTGTTGAGCGGCGAGTCGGCATTATTGTGCGCGCGCGGCTCAGCGATCACCGGCGTGCGCATCACGTTAGCCTGCTGCGTGGTGCTGTTATCGCTGGCGGGCGCGCTGGCCATCAGGTTATCCAGATTGAGCGAGGTCGCGTGCAGCGCGAGATTGAGCTGCTGCGGCAGGGCCAGCCGGCCCTCAGCGCTGCCGTCGAGGGCGCTGTCGTTCGCGGTTAACTGCAGCTTGTTCAGCGCAAACTGCTGCTGGTCGCCATCCCACTGCGCCTGCCCGCTCAGCGTCCCTTTAATGCCCTGCGGCGGCAGGTTCGCGCCGTCCAGCGTGTAATCCAGCTCATCCAGCTGGCCGCTGATACGGTGCGGATAGTGCGCCACGTCCATCTGCCCTTTCAGGTTCAGGCTGAGATTGCGCTGATTGCGCGACACGCGTGTCGCCAGCTCAACGCTGGCCTGCCGGTTATCGTCCTGATTCAGATTGAGGTTGAGATCGCGGAAGTTGTACTCGTCACCGCCCGGCTGCTGCCAGATGAGCAGGCTATCGGCGATGCGCAGTTTACTGATGTTAAAGGTCCAGCCATTGCTGGCGGCGATGGCCGGTTCACTATCGCCCGGCTCAATCGGCGCGCCCTGCGGTTTCTGCACCGCGCTGTCCGGCGTAGCGCGAATAATCGCGTTTTTCAGCATCACCTGGCTGACGCTCAACTGATGCGACAGCAGCGGCCACAGATTGACGTCCAGGCGCATATTATCGGCGGTCACCATCGGCTGGCTGGCGCCGGGCGCGGTCAGGCTCATGCGGCCCGCCAGAATGCTGAGCTGCGGCCAGACGTGCCAGCGCAGGTCGCCGCTCACTTCAAGCTGATAACCACTGCGCTGTTTTACCTGCTGTACCATATAGGTACGAAAGTCGTTGGGATTGACCAGCAACACCAGTGCCGTCATGCCCGCTACGACCACCACTAACAGGATGGCCAGCGTGGTTATCAGTCTTCTCATTGCATCCTCATCACCGTCAGATTTCAGGCCGCTGGCGCGAAATCACTCCAGGAGAAACGTTAGTCTTTATCAATACGGCTGGCGTCAGCGCCCTGCTGCCCGCGATATTTGGCGTCTTCGCGGCGATTGTAAGGACGCGCCGCCGGCCCGGACAGCGGTTCAAAGCTCAGTGCGCCAATCAGCATGCCGGGACGCAGCGCCAGCGGCAGCTTACCGGAGTTGTAAAACTCCAGCACGATACGGCCCTGCCAGCCTGGATCGATGCGGTGCGCGGTAACGTGCACCATCAGCCCGAGGCGCGCCAGTGACGAACGGCCATCCAGCCAGCCCACCAGATCGTCGGGGATGGTGACGGATTCCAGCGTCACCGCCAGCGCCAGTTCACCCGGATGCAGAAAGAATGCTTCGCCTTCCGGCAGCACAATCTCATCGCTCATCACGCGATCCAGCGCCGCGCTCACTTCATGCTTTGGACCACTCAAATCTATAAACGGTGCGGTGTGGCCGCTAAACGTACGGAACTGGTTACCGAGGCGCACATCCACGGTAGCACCGTTGATGCGCTCAACCGGCGGACGGGGATCGATGGCCAGCTTGCCGCTGTCCAGCCAGCTTTCAATATCGCGATCGCATAATCTCATCGCAGCAACTCCATGATTAAGTGTAGCGAAAGGTGGTCAGGTTGTGACAAACCGCTCGCGTCACGTCCATCCGGACGCACGGTGTCCCGTTCCGGTCCCGCTGAACCGGACGGGCGTCGTCAAAGATACTGGTTAATTTTGGCCTTGAGGATATCAATGGCGATGCGGTTTTTACCACCGCGCGGCACAATGATGTCGGCATACTGCTTGGAAGGCTCAATGAACTGCAGGAACATCGGGCGCACGGTCTTTTGGTACTGGCTCATCACCGAGTCCATCGAGCGCCCGCGCTCGTTGACGTCGCGCTTCATACGGCGCATCAGGCAGATATCCAGCGGGGTATCAACGAAGATCGAGAAGTTAAGCTCCTGGCGCAGCCGTGCATCGGTCAGCAGCAGAATCCCTTCCAGAATAATCACTTTCTTCGGCTTCAGATGAATACACTCGTCGGTGCGGGTGTGCTCAACGTAGCTGTAAACCGGCAGGTCGATATCTTCGCCGGCCTTCAGTGCGCGCAGATGCTGCAGCAGCAAATCGTGGTCCATCGCGCTCGGATGGTCGTAGTTGGTTTTCACCCTCTCTTCCATGGTGAGGTGGCTTTGATCTTTATAGTAGGCATCTTCGGGGATCACACCGATATGCTCGTCACCGACCTGGTCACGGATTTCACGATAGAGCGTGCTGGCAATAAGACTTTTTCCGGATGCGGATGCACCTGCAATGCCAACGATCACGCACTGATGAGACTTGTCAGTCATACTTTTTTAAGACCTGATAACTGGAGCCGGTTTCTGTCTGCACAAAAACAGGCCGATTGAGAGGGTTAGTTGGCGGCAATTATAGGGATTTCACCGGGTTGATGCCAGTGAAAACCGGCGCGCCGCCTTTTCAGACTATCCCGTTTTGCAGCCAGCGGCTTAATCGATACACTGTTTCTCTGCCCGCCGTGTGACTGGCGGGAGCCCGATAGTCGTTGCAAGGAAAAGTATGAGCTGGAGAACCCTGACCTATTTTGGCGACAGTATGTTGCTGATCCCCACTGCGGTGATCATCGCACTGGTGCTGCCATGGAAAAGCGACAACCGTCGCACCGTCTGGTACTGGCTGCTGGCGTTTGGCCTGGCGGGCCTGCTGGTCAGCATCTCGAAAATTATGTTTCTCGGCTTCGGCATTGGCAGCGCGCGCTACAACTTCACCGGGTTCAGCGGCCATAGCGCGATGTCAGCGACGCTGTGGCCGGTGATGATGTGGCTGATATCCGGCCGCTGGCCCACGTTCTGGCGCGCCCTGACTATCGGTATCGGCTATCTGATTCCGTTAATGGTGGGATTATCGCGCCTGGTGATCCACGCGCACTCGGTGAGTGAAGTGCTGGCCGGACTGATGCTGGGCTTTACCCTGAGCAGCGCGTTCCTGCTGAGCCAGCGTCGCACCGCGCTGAAGGGTTTTAGCGTGGTGCAGGTGGCGGTGGCATTTCTGATTCCGCTGTTGCTGATGGGCCACGGCCGCGTCGCCACCACCCAGCAGTTCCTCGAGCGTTTTTCCGCTGACCTCGCCGGACTGGAAAAGCCCTTCACCCGCGCCGATTTGTTCCGCTGAGTGCGTTGCGCGGTAAAGGGTGTAAGGTCTGTCCATTACGTTTTGAACACGTTTCATAAATGATTGCACATACGGTAGCGGCGCAATTTATTGCGCGATAAATCGCGCCGCTACAAAATTGTGCAATTTGTCGTGTCCTTACCTGAATCGCTGCAGATCCAGCAGCCGCGATACTGCCAGCAGATTTCACCGTTTTTGTCGGGTGCGCATTCATGCGCACCTGGATGCAGGCCGCAAAAAAACATTTCCGCACAAAGATATCTGACAGATGTGCTAGCATGGATTAAGAGATTGACTGGCGCATTTTTCTTCGAGTAATCAATGCGCGCTGCTGGATTCGTGCATGACTCTTGAGATAGTAACCTCGCAGGATAATCCGCAAAAAAAGTGGCTCAGCGCCCTGCTGCTTTGCGCGCTGGCATTTTTACTGACGCTGTTCTGTCTGGAACTGATTGTCGTCAGCGGCCGCATTTCCCCGCTCTGGTACTCCACCGCGTTAATGACCGTCGTGGTGTTCCGCGCACCCTCGCGACAGGTACCGCTGCTGCTGGCCAGCTGCGTGCTCGGCACGGCGCTGGCCAATCTGCTGGTGATCGGCCCGGCCCTGAGCAATGTCAAATTCGCCATCCTTAATATGGTGCAGGCCATCCTCGGCGGGCTGATGCTGCGCGCACTGCTCGACCGCAAAGCCCCGCTCAACTCACTGGCCGACTGGATACGCTTTGCGCTGGCTGCGGGCCTGATCGCGCCGCTGCTGGGCGGCGTGGTGGCGCTATGGATGCTGCACGTCGACGGCCACGCCTCGCTGCCGTTTTTCTCCACCTGGGTGATCTCTGAAGTGATTGGCGTGCTGGCCTTCGGTCCGGTGCTGCTGCTGTGGCCTGATAAACCGCTGCGCCAGCTGATCACGCCGGAACGTCAGCTGGAGACGCTGCTCACGCTGATCGTCACGCTGCTGGCCAGCTATCTGGCGCTGCGCTTCCTGCCGTGGCCGTTTACCTTTATCGTGGTGATTCTGTTCTGGTGCGCGGTGCGCCTGCCCAAATTCGAAGCCTTTCTGCTGTTTTTCCTCAACGCCAGCTTTATCTCGCTGCTGCTGGCGCTCGACTGGGTCAACCTGGCGCGCAACGATCTGCTGCTCGGCCAGGTCAGCACCTGGCTGCCGTTTCTGCTGGTGCTGCTGCCGAGCCACGTAATGTCGCTGGTGATGGATGCCTTCCAGCGTGAAAAGCACCACATCAGCGAAAGCGAAACCCGCTTCCGTAACGCCATGGAGTATTCCGCCATCGGCATGGCGCTGGTATCACCGGAAGGCGGCTGGCAGCAGGTCAACCAGTCGCTGTGCCGCACGCTGGGCTTCGCGGCGGAAGAGCTGAAAAAACTCACCTTCCAGCAGATCACCCATCCGGACGATCTCAACAGCGACCTGCAGCAGCTGGAGCGGCTGATCGCCGGTGAGATCCTGACCTATACCCTGGAAAAGCGCTATTTCCGCAAAGATGGCGAGATCGTCTGGGCGCGCCTCACGGTCTCGATGGTGCGTGATGCGCGGCTGCAACCGCTCTACTTTATCGCGCAGATTGTGGATATCTCCGAGCTGAAGCAGAGCGAGCAGGTCAACCAGCGGCTGATGGAGCGCATCACGCTGGCCAACGAAGCGGGCGGCATCGGCGTGTGGGAGTGGAACCTGCTAAACGGCGAGATGTTATGGGACAAGCGCATGTACGAGTTATTTGCGCTGGAGCCGCACCGGGTGCCGAGCTACGACCTGTGGCTGCATCTGGTCGATGTTCAGGAACGCGAAGCGGCCGCGCTCATCATTCAGCAGGCGATTGAGCGCCGCAGCGCCTTCCAGCTGGAGTACCGCATCAATCTGCCGCAGGGCGTGCGCTACGTGCGCTCCGAGGCCAATAGCATCATCAGTAAGGACGGGCAGATCGAACGCATGCTCGGCATTTGCCAGGACATTACTTCGCTGCGCACGCTGAATGAAGCGCTGTTCCAGGAGAAGGAACGCATGGCCATCACCCTCGACTCGATCGGTGAAGCGGTGATTTGTACTGACGATGAGATGCGGGTGACCTTCATGAATCCGGTGGCCGAGACGCTGAGCGGCTGGCCGCAGGCGAAAGCGGCTGGCGTGGCGCTGAGCGAACTGCTGACGATTACGCGTGGCGCGCAGGGGCCGCGCGTGGAGAATCTGTTGCTATGCAGCCTGCCCGCCAGCAAAACCACACCGGACCTGGAAGAGGAGCTGGTGTTGCATACCCCGGATGGTGCCCAGGTCGAGATTCACTACAGCATCACGCCGCTGAAAACCCTGACCGGCAGCGACATTGGTGCCGTAATGGTCATTCATGACGTCAGCGAGTCGCGCCGCATGATGAAACGCCTGAGCTACAGCGCCTCCCACGATATGCTGACGCGCCTGCCGAACCGTCACAGCTTTGAACAGCAGCTGAAGCGACTGGTAAATGACGCCGCCGCGCATCACAGTGAGCACGTGCTGGTGTTTATCGATCTGGATAAGTTTAAAGCGGTCAACGATACCGCCGGCCATGCCGCTGGCGATGCGCTGCTGCGCGCACTGGCCGATCTCATGCAGCAGCACCTGCGCAATAGCGATGTGCTGGCGCGCCTCGGCGGTGACGAATTTGGCCTGCTGCTGCCCTACAGCAATGTTGACCAGGTGCGCGAGGTAGTGCAGGGCATCGTCAGCGCGGTGCATGACTTTACCTTTATCTGGCAGGACCGGCCGTATCACGTCGGTGCCAGCGCCGGTATCACGCAAATCGATCAGCATAACTGCATCAGCAATGTGGTGATGTCGCAGGCCGATGTCGCCTGTTACAGCGCCAAACACGCCGGGCGCGGCCAGTATCAGGTTTACCAGGAAGTTCAGGGATAAACTGCGGCGCTGCCCATTGCCAGCCCGCGTTGGCTGCGCTAAAGTCGCCCCCTTTTTTCTGGCATGGGGGATATAATGTTTATCGGATTCGACTACGGCACGGCTAACTGTTCCATCGCGGTAACGGATAGCGGCACACCGCGGTTACTGACACTGGAAAACGGTCAGCGCCTGCTTCCCTCCATGATTTGCGCGCCCACGCGCGAAGCCATCAGTGAATGGCTGCACCGCCACCATCAAATCCCCACGCCAGACAGCGAAAGCACCGCGCTGCTGCAGCGCGCGTTGCGTTATAACCGCGAAGAGGATATCGAGGTAACGCCTGCCAGCGTGCAGTTTGGTCTGACCGCGCTGCAGCACTATATGGTCGATCCGGAAGAGGTGTGGTTCGTCAAATCACCGAAGTCGTTCCTCGGTGCCAGCGGCCTGAAACCCCAGCAGATCGCCTTCTTTGAAGATCTGGTGTGCGCCATGATGCTGCACATTCGCCAGCAGGGCGAAACCCAGCTCGATCAACCGATTGACCAGGCGGTGATTGGCCGGCCAATCAATTTCCAGGGGCTGGGCGGTGACGACGCCAACCAGCAGGCGCAGGGCATTCTGCTGCGTGCCGCACAGCGTGCCGGGTTCCGCGACGTCGAGTTTCAGTTCGAGCCGGTTGCCGCCGGTCTGGAGTTTGAAGCCACGCTGCAGCAGGAGACACGCGTGCTGGTGGTGGATATCGGTGGCGGAACCACCGACTGCTCCATGCTGCTGATGGGGCCGCAGTGGCGTAATCAGTCCGATCGCCGTGCCAGCCTGCTTGGCCACAGCGGCTGCCGCGTCGGCGGTAACGATCTCGATATTATGCTGGCGTTCAAAACGCTGATGCCGCTGCTGGGTCTGGGCGGTAACACGCTGAAGGGCACTGCCCTGCCCGCCCTGCCGTGGTGGAACGCGGTGGCAATTAACGATGTGCCGGCACAAAGCGACTTCTACTCAGCCGCCAGCGGTAAGTTGCTGCGCGATCTGGTGCGTGATGCCGAACAGGGCGATAAAGTCGCGCATCTGCTGAAAGTTTGGCAGCAGAAGCTGAGCTACCGGCTGGTGCGCGCGGCGGAAGAGAGCAAGATTGCGCTCTCCGAGGAGCGCGAGACCGCAGCCTCGCTGGCGTTTATTGCGCAAACGCTGCAGGCGGAGATCAGCGCCGCGCAGCTGGAAGAAGCGATTAACCAGCCGCTGGCGCGCATTCTTGAGCAGGTGCAGCTGGCGCTGGCCAGTTGTGACACCCGTCCGGAGGTGATTTACCTCACCGGCGGCAGTGCCCGTTCGCCGATCCTGCGCGCCGCGCTGCAGCAGGCGCTGCCCGACACGCCCATCGCCAGCGGCGATGATTTCGGTTCGGTCACCGCCGGCCTGGCGCGCTGGGCGGAAGTGATGTTCAGATAATTCCCTCTCCCGCTTGCGGGAGAGGGTTAGGGTGAGGGCCAGACAGCTCCGTGCGATTTTCCCCTCACCCAGCCCTCTCCCAAAGGGAGAGGGAAAAGTCACACATTCTGCCAGATTAGAAATTCACGTTCGCACTGATCCCACCCACAAACGCATCTTTCACTTCGCTCACCGCACCCGGTGCCACCACGTATTGCAGGTTTGGACGCAGCTGCAGCCATTTGGTCAGCTGCGCATTGTAATAAACCTCGTAGTTGTACTCGGAACCATCCTGAATCGGCAGATAAGTTGGGCTGTCGAAATCAGTTTCGCCGTTGGCATCGTTTTGCTGACGCAGCGAACGGGTATACGCGCTGTTGACGTGAATACGCGCCGCGCCGACGCCAATCTCATCCTGCGGACGCGCATCAAACGGCCCTTTCCAGGTAAAGCTGATCGACTGATAGTTGTCGGTTTTCGAGGTTTTGTGATCGTTCATCACCGCCTGCACCGTCACGCCCAGACCCCGGCTGGCATCGCCGCCCTGTGCGGTCAGCTGCTGCTGTAACAGCACGTAGCCGCCGTAGGCGTGGTCCTTGCTCTGATAAGCGCCATCGCGCCAGCTGCCGTAGTTATCGCCGTTGGCCGACGAGTAGTAGTAACCAATGCGGTAGTTACCCGGCAGGTTGGCCGGCCCGAAGGTCGGTTTCCAGCCCAGTTCCACCGGCACCAGGTTGCCTTCGGAGTTGCTGGTATCCAGACGGAAACCGTCACCGCGATCGTAGTTGGCACTGTTCTGGTTGTAGAAGCCCACCTGGAAGAACACTTCCGGCGTGAAGTTAACCTTCACGCGGCCGCCCCACTGGGAAACCGGCCAGTTAAACCAGCGGTCGCCGCGCCAGTTACCCGCCTGGCCGCTGCCGAATGCGAGGTTCTGGAACTTGCTGTCGAAGTTGTCGAAATCTTCCCCGACGGTGACGCGACCGGCTTTCAGGTTGACGGTGTTATCAAACAGTCCTTTGCTGAGCCAGAACTGCGTCAGACGCCAGGTCTGGCCACGTCCGTACACTTCCTGCACCGATGACAGCATGCCGGTACGGCGGTCTGCCACCTGATCGGAGATATTGCGACCGTTACGGTCGGTAATGGTCATCTGGAACTGCGCATCCTGCCAGTCGAGCAGTTTTTGCAGGTCAAGATTCAGGCCAAACGCCCACTGATCGCTGTAGCGCATCGAGGTGTTGGTATCGGCACCGCCGCCCAGGTTCGAGGCACTCTCCATGGTGTAGTTAACGTCGAACTTCACGCCGTCGTTTTCCAGCTGCGTTCGGTTACCGCCCCAGTCGCCAAACATGTAGGGGGAATCGTAGCTGAACGCATCGGCTGCCACCGCCGACGCACTCAACATGGCAAACATCAGGGTGCCCGCTGCCAGGCGAGGCATATGCTGCACTGCTTTTTTTCTGTTCATGATGATTATTCTTCTGTGAATTTCCGGAGAGGAACGGGCAGAGAATAATGCTGAGGTTATGTCAGTTTTTGCAAATCTGTGCGCAGTGAGTGCAAAGGTGACAGTGACTTAACGCAATTGTGACAGCGATCGATGAATGGATATGTTCTGGAGGAAAAAGGCATTTTTTGCGTGGCGAAAAAATTATTACGTGACGGGACGCCGCAGCGTCCCGCTTCGCGTTACGGCTTGCTGGCGCTGGCCAGTTCTTCAATCTCCTGCTTGCTGAGCTCCAGCTCGGTAGCTTTCACCAGCTCATCCAGCTGCTGCAGCGAGGTGGCACTGACAATCGGTGCCGTGATGCTCGGTCGCGCAATCTGCCACGCCAGCGCCACCTGGGTAGCAGAGGCGTCGTGCGAGGCCGCGACATCTTCCAGCGCTTCAATGATGCGCTTACCGCGATCGTTGAGGTATTTTTCTACAATGCCCTGGCCGCGCGCGCTTTTGCTGGCGTCTTCCGGCTTTTTGTATTTCCCGCTCAGGAAACCGCTGGCCAGCGAGTAGTAGTTAATCACGCCGAGACCGTTTTTCACCGCCACCTGCTCCAGTCCGCTTTCATACTCCTGGCGATCGTACAGGTTGTACTCCGGCTGCAGGGTTTCATAGCGCGCCAGTCCCTCCTGCTTACTGATGTCGAGCGCTTCCTGCAGGCGCTGCGCGCTGTAGTTGGACGCACCGATTGCCCGCACTTTCCCCTCTTTGATCAGCGAGTCGAAGGCTTTCAGCGTCTCCACCAGCGGCGTGCTGTCGTCATCACGGTGCGCCTGGTAGAGATCGATGACATCCGTCCGCAGGCGGCGCAGCGAATCTTCCACGGCCTGGCGGATATAGGCCGGTTTCAGCCCGGTTTTCTCCGGCGTCAGCTCCATGCCTACCTTGGTGGCGAGCACGATACTGTCGCGCTTACCGCTTTTTTTCAGCCATTTACCGATGATGGTTTCCGATTCACCGCCGGCGTTGCCCGGCGCCCAGCGTGAGTAAACGTCTGCGGTATCAATGAAGAACAGCCCCTTTTCCACCAGCGCGTCGAGCAGTGAAAACGAGGTTTTTTCATCGACGGTCCAGCCAAAAACGTTGCCGCCAAACGTCAGCAGCGGCACGCTGATACCGCTGTCGCCCAGCTGACGGGTTTTGTGTTGACGCATGTGATCCTCCTTAGTGAAACGAGACTGGTCTGTCATTCAGCTTAGCAAAGGAAAAAGTCACGCTTATGCGTATTGCTGCCAAAATATTTACTGAATATGAATACTTAGCGTGCCCGGGGCGATATTCTTAATTCCTTCAATTTTTGCCCGGCCCGGGCGACTACAATCATTTCGTTTGCGCCGCGGTTCGTTTGCGCGCGCATGTGGGGAAAACGAAACCGCCGGAGAGCACACAGAGCAATGAATAAACGATTAAAAACAGGCCTGATTAGCGTGGTGGTACTGGCTGCGCTGGCGGGCGCTTACTACTGGTGGCAGCATCCGGCCGAGCCAGCACAGGCTAACCAGGCTGATGGCCAGCCGCATCACGGACGCGGTGGCAACAACAGCGGCGGACGCCGTCCGCTGGCACCGGTGCAGGCCGCAACCGCGACCACCGAAAGCGTGCCCTATTACCTCAGCGGACTCGGCACCGTCACCGCGGCCAACACCGTTACGGTGCGCAGCCGGGTCGATGGCCAGCTGATGGCGCTGCACTTCACGGAAGGTCAGCAGGTGGAGGCCGGCGCGCTGCTGGCAGAAATCGATCCCCGCCCATGGCAGGTAGCGCTCACCCAGGCGCAGGGCCAGCTGGCCAAAGATCAGGCGACGCTGGCTAACGCGCGCCGCGACCTCAGCCGTTATGAAAAGCTGGCGAAAACCTCGCTGGTGTCGCAGCAGGAGCTGGATACCCAGCGCTCGCTGGTCAGTGAAACCCTCGGCACCATCAAAGCCGACGAAGGCAATGTTGCCAGCGCGCAGCTCAATCTGACCTACAGCCGCATCACCGCGCCGATTGCCGGACGCGTCGGGCTGAAGCAGGTGGATGTCGGCAACTACATTACCGCCGGCGATACCAATGGTCTGGTGGTGATCACCCAGACGCACCCGATTGACGTGGTGTTCAGCGTTGCCGAGAACAACATCAGCCAGATCCTGAAAGCCCAGAAAAGCGGCCAGCCGCTGCCGGTTGAAGCCTGGGATCGCAGCAATAAAACCCTGCTGACCACGGGTGCGCTGCTGAGCATTGATAACCAGATCGATGTCACCACCGGCACCATTAAACTCAAGGCGCGCTTCAGCAATCAGGACGACGCCCTGTTTCCCAATCAGTTTGTTAATGCCCGGCTGAAGGTGGATACGCTGCAAAACGCGGTGGTGATCCCGACTGCCGCGCTGCAGATGAGCAACGACGGCCACTTTGTCTGGGTGGTGAACAGCGATAACAAAGTGAGCAAGAAACGCGTCACCGCCGGGCTGCAGGATAGCCAGAAAGTGGTGATTGATGCCGGGCTGCAGGCCGGTCAGCGCGTGGTCACCGACGGTCTCGACCGCCTGACCGAAGGCGCCACGGTGGAAATTGTCGCCGCACAGAGTACCGCCACGCACAGCACGCGCGCGGCGCAACCGGCTCGCGGAGAACGTCAATAATGCAGGTGATGCCTCCCGACGCCAGCGGCGGCCCGTCACGCCAGTTTATTCTGCGCCCGGTGGCCACCACGCTGCTGATGATCGCGATTTTGCTGGCCGGCGTGCTGGGCTATCGCTTCCTGCCAGTTTCCGCGCTGCCGGAAGTCGATTACCCGACCATTCAGGTCGTCACGCTCTATCCCGGCGCCAGCCCGGATGTGGTGACCTCGTCGATTACCGCGCCGCTTGAGCGCCAGTTCGGGCAGATGTCCGGTCTGAAGCAAATGGCGTCGCAAAGCTCCGGCGGTGCCTCGGTGATTACGCTGCAGTTCCAGCTGACGCTGGCGCTCGACGTTGCCGAACAGGAAGTGCAGGCGGCGATCAACTCTGCCACTAACCTGCTGCCTAACGATCTGCCGAATCCGCCGGTGTACAGCAAAGTCAATCCGGCCGATCCGCCAATCATGACGCTGGCCGTTACCACTACCAGCATGCCGCTGACGCAGGTGCAGGACATGGTGGAGACGCGGGTGGCGCAGAAGATTTCCCAGGTCTCCGGCGTCGGTCTGGTCACGCTCTCCGGCGGCCAGCGTCCGGCGGTGCGGGTGAAGATGAACGCACAGGCGCTGGCGGCCCTCGGCCTCACCAGCGAGACGGTGCGTACCGCCATCAGCAACGCCAACGTCAACTCGGCGAAAGGCAGTCTTGATGGCCCAACGCGCTCCATCACGCTGTCGGCCAATGACCAGATGACCTCCGCGGAGGATTACCGCAAGCTGATCGTCAGCTACAGCAACGGCGCGCCGGTGCGGCTGGGCGACGTCGCCACGGTTGAACAGGGCGCAGAAAACAGCTGGCTGGGCGCCTGGGCCAACCGTCAGCCGGCGATTGTGCTGAACGTGCAGCGCCAGCCGGGCGCCAATATTATCGCTACCGCTGACAGCATCCGCGCGCTGCTGCCGTCGCTGACCGCCACGCTGCCGAAGTCGGTTGACGTCAAACTGCTCACCGATCGCACTACCAACATTCGCGCCTCAGTAGCGGATACTCAGCATGAGCTGATGCTGGCCATCGGGCTGGTGGTGATGATCATCTATCTGTTTCTGCGGAATGTCCCGGCCACCATTATTCCGGCGGTCGCGGTGCCGCTGTCGCTGGTCGGCACCTTTGCCGCCATGTATTTCCTTGGCTTTTCGATCAATAACCTGACGCTGATGGCGCTGACCATCGCCACCGGCTTTGTGGTCGATGACGCCATCGTGGTAATCGAGAACATCTCGCGCTACATCGAAAAAGGCGAAAAGCCGATGACCGCCGCGCTGAAAGGTGCCGGTGAGATTGGCTTCACCATTATCTCCCTTACCTTCTCGCTGATCGCGGTGCTGATTCCGCTGCTGTTCATGGGCGACGTGATTGGCCGTTTGTTCCGCGAGTTCGCCGTGACGCTGGCGGTGGCGATTCTGATCTCGGCGGTGGTCTCGCTGACGCTGACGCCGATGATGTGCGCGCGCATGCTGAGCGCCGAATCGCTGCGCAGGCAGAACCGTTTCTCCCGCGCCAGCGAGGCGATGTTCGATAAGGTGATTGCCGGCTATGGCCGCTGGCTGACGCGCGTGCTGCGCCATCCGTGGCTGACGCTGTCGGTGGCGCTTGGCACGCTGCTGCTGACGGTGCTGCTGTGGGTGGTGATTCCGAAGGGCTTCTTCCCGCAGCAGGACAACGGCATCATTCAGGGCACGCTGCAGGCGCCGCAGTCGGTCTCTTACGCCAGTATGGCGCAGCGCACCCGCGACGTGGCGTCGATCATTATGAAAGATCCGGCGGTGCAGAGCCTGACCTCGTTCGTAGGCGTGGATGGCACCAACGCGGCGCTTAACAGCGCGCGGCTGCAAATCAACCTGAAACCGCTGGACCAGCGTGATGATCGTATTCCGGCAGTGCAGCAGCGGCTGCAGCAGGCGATTGATCGCCTGCCCGGCGTGTCGCTGTGGCTGCAGCCGGTACAGGACCTGACCATTGATACCCAGGCGAGCCGCACGCCGTACCAGTTTACCCTGCAGTCAGGTTCGCTGGAGTCGCTGGGCAGCTGGGTGCCGAAACTGCTGGCACAGCTCGATACCTTGCCACAGCTGCGCAATGTCAGCAGCGACTGGCAGGATCAGGGGCTGGAAGCCTTTGTGCGCATCGATCGCGACAGCGCCAGCCGGCTCGGCATCAGCATGGCGGACATTGATAACGCGCTGTACAACGCCTTTGGCCAGCGCCTGATCTCAACGATTTACACCCAGGCCAACCAGTATCGCGTGGTGCTGGAGCAGGACAACACGCAAACCCCCGGTCTCGCCAGCCTCGACGCGATTCGCCTGAACAGCAGCGACGGCGGCAGCGTGCCGCTCAGCGCCATCGCGCAAGTCGAAGAGCGCCACGCTGCGCTGAGCATTAATCATCTCGACCAGTTCCCGTCGGCCACCTTCTCGTTTGACGTAGCGCACGGCTACTCGCTCGGCGATGCGCTGCAGGCGATCACCACGGCGGAAGATCAGGTCGGCATGCCGGCAGAGATGATGACGCAGTTCCAGGGCAGCACGCTGGCGTTTGAAGCGGCGCTGACCAGCACCATCTGGCTGATCGTCGCGGCGGTAGTGGCGATGTATATCGTGCTCGGCGTGTTGTATGAGAGCTTCATCCACCCGATTACCATTCTGTCGACGCTGCCCACCGCCGGCGTTGGCGCGCTGCTGGCGCTGATGCTGAGCGGCAACGAGCTGGATATCATCGCCATCATCGGCATCATTTTGCTGATCGGCATCGTGAAGAAGAACGCCATCATGATGATCGACTTCGCGCTGGCCGCCGAGCGTGAACAGGGCATGGCACCGCGTGAGGCGATCTATCAGGCCTGTCTGCTGCGCTTCCGGCCGATTCTGATGACCACGCTGGCGGCGCTGCTTGGCGCGCTGCCGCTGATGCTCAGCACCGGCGTCGGCGCGGAGCTGCGTCGTCCGCTCGGCATCGCCATGGTCGGTGGCCTGGTATTGAGCCAGGTGCTGACGCTGTTTACCACTCCGGTGATCTATCTGCTGTTTGATCGCCTTGCTCATGCCACGCGCCGGCGTCTGAAAGGCACGGAGGCGCAGTCGTGAAGTTTTTCGCCCTGTTTATCCATCGGCCGGTTGCCACCACACTGCTGACGCTGGCGATTGCGCTGGCGGGCATTCTCGGCTTCCGTCTGCTGCCGGTGGCGCCGCTGCCGCAGCTGGATTTCCCGGTGATTCTGATCTCGGCCTCGCTGCCCGGCGCGTCGCCGGAAACCATGGCAGCCTCGGTCGCCACGCCGCTGGAGCGCTCGCTGGGGCGCATTGCCGGCGTCAGTGAAATGACCTCCACCAGCTCGCTGGGCAGCACGCGCATCATCCTGGTGTTTGATTTCGACCGCGACATCAACGGCGCGGCGCGCGACGTGCAGGCGGCGATCAATGCCGCCCAGAGCCTGCTACCGACCGGCATGCCCAATCGTCCAACCTACCGCAAAGCCAACCCGTCTGATGCGCCGATCATGATCCTCACCATGACCTCGGACATTTATAATCCCGGTCAGCTGTATGATTACGCGTCGACGCAACTGGCACAGAAGCTGTCGCAGATTGATGGCGTCGGTGATGTCACGGTAGGCGGCAGTTCGCTGCCGGCGGTGCGCGTCGACCTCAATCCGCAGGCGCTGTTTAATCAGGGCGTGTCGCTGGATGCGGTGCGCACCGCCATCAGCAACGCCAACCAGCGCCGTCCGCAGGGCGCCATCGACGATACCCAGCAGCGCTGGCAGGTACGGACCAACGATGAGCTGCAAACCGCCAGCGTCTACCAGCCGCTGGTGGTGCACTACAACAACGGCGCGGCGGTACGGCTGAGCGATGTGGCGAACGTGCAGGATTCGGTACAGGACGTGCGCAACGCCGGGATGACCAACGGTAAACCAGCGGTGCTGCTGGTGGTGCGCAAGTCGCCGGACGCCAACATCATTGATACCGTCGACCGCATCCGGGCAGAAATGCCGGAGCTGCATGAGGTGATCCCGGCAGCTATCGACCTGCAAATCGCCCAGGACCGTTCGCCCACCATCCGCGCCTCGCTGCATGAAGTGGAGCAGTCGCTGGTGATCGCCGTGGCGCTGGTGATTCTGGTGGTGTTTTTCTTCCTGCGCGACGGCCGCGCCACGCTGATTCCGGCGGCGGCGGTACCGGTATCGCTGATTGGTACCTTCGCCGCCATGTACCTGTGCGGTTTCAGCCTGAATAACCTGTCGCTGATGGCGCTGACCATCGCCACCGGCTTTGTGGTGGATGACGCCATTGTGGTGCTGGAGAACATCGCGCGTCACGTCGAAGCTGGGATGAAGCCGCTGCAGGCGGCACTGACCGGGGTGCGCGAGGTGGGCTTTACCGTGCTGTCGATGAGCCTGTCGCTGATTGCGGTGTTCCTGCCGCTGTTGATGATTGGCGGTATTATTGGCCGCTTCTTCTCGGAGTTTGCCATCACGCTGTCGGTGGCGATTCTCATCTCGCTGTTTATCTCCATTACCCTGACGCCGATGATGTGCGCGTATCTGCTGAAACCGCAGGCGAAGCGCAGCCAGCCGCGTACGCGCGGATTTGGCCGCGTGCTGCTGGCGGTGCAGCAGGGCTATGCGCGCTCGCTGGGCTGGGTGCTGAACCACGCGATCTGGGTGCTGTTGCTGCTGCTCGGCACCGTCGGGCTGACCATCTGGCTGTTTATCGCCATCCCGAAAACCTTTATGCCCGAGCAGGATACCGGCCGTCTCAACGGCTTTATCTCCGCCGATCAGAGCATTTCGTTTCAGGCGATGCGCGGCAAGCTGCAGGATTTCATGAACATCATCAAGGCTGACCCGGCGGTCGATAACGTCACCGGCTTCACCGGCGGCTCGCGCACCAACAGCGGCTCGATGTTTGTGTCACTCAAGCCGCTGTCAGAACGCAGCGAAAGCGCGCAGGAAGTGATCGCCCGCCTGCGCGTGAAGCTGGCGAAAGAACCGGGTGCCAACCTGTACCTCAATGCGGTGCAGGATATTCGCGTCGGCGGACGCGAATCGAACGCCAGCTACCAGTACAGCCTGCTGTCGGATAACCTCGCCGATTTACGTGAGTGGGAGCCGAAAATCCGCCAGGCGTTCGCCGCGCTGCCAGAGCTGGCCGATGTGAACTCGGATCAGCAGGACAACGGCAGCGAAATGGCGCTGACTTACGATCGCGAAAGCATGGCGCGCCTCGGCATCGACGTGTCGGCGGCCAATGCGCTGCTGAATAACGCCTTCGGCCAGCGGCAAATCTCCACCATCTACCAGCCGCTGAATCAGTACAAAGTGGTGATGGAGGTGGATCCGCGCTATACCCAGGATGTCAGCGCGCTGGATCAGATGTTCGTGATCAACAGTGACGGCAAAGCGATTCCGCTGAGCTGGTTTGCCAAATGGCAGCCGGCCAACGCGCCGCTGTCGGTCAACCATCAGGGGCTGTCGGCGGCCTCGACCATCTCGTTTAACCTGCCGGAAGGGGTCTCGCTGTCGCAGGCGTCAGAGGCCATTGACCGCACCATCACGGCGATTGGCGTGCCGTCCAGCGTGCGCGGCAGCTTCGCCGGCACCGCGCAGGTATTTCAGGATTCGCAGTCGAACCAGCTGTGGCTGATGCTGGCGGCGATTGCTGCGGTGTATATCGTGCTCGGCATTCTGTATGAGAGCTACGTGCATCCTCTGACGATTCTCTCTACCCTGCCCTCGGCGGGCGTCGGCGCGCTGCTGGCGCTGCAGCTGTTTAATACGCCGTTCAGCCTGATTGCGCTGATCGGCATCCTGCTGCTGATCGGTATCGTGAAAAAGAACGCCATCATGATGGTGGATTTCGCGCTGGAGGCGGAACGCAACGGCAACCTGTCGGCGCGCGACGCCATTTTCCAGGCGTGCCAGCTGCGTTTCCGCCCGATTCTGATGACCACGCTGGCGGCGCTGTTTGGTGCGCTGCCGCTGGTGCTGACCAGCGGGGACGGCGCGGAGCTGCGCCAGCCGCTGGGCATCACCATTGCCGGTGGGCTGGTTATGAGCCAGCTGCTGACGCTGTACACCACACCGGTGGTGTACCTGATGATGGATAAACTGCGCCGTCGGAAAAAGCAGCCGCGGTTGATAACGGAACCATAACGCCATACCTGCACTAAGCGTAGCGGCGCAATTCAACGCGCGATAAATCGCGCCGCTACGCGACCTGCGGCTGATGAAACTGTTAATACGGGATGACCATGAACGCACAAACCGCCACCGTCCGCTGGCAACTGTGGATTGTGGCCTTCGGCTTTTTTATGCAGACGCTGGATACCACGATTGTGAACACCGCGATTCCGGCGATGGCCCACGATCTCAACGTCAGCCCGCTGCATATGCACTCGGTGATTGTCTCCTACGTGCTCACCGTGGCGGTCACGCTGCCGCTCAGCGGCTGGCTGGCGGACCGCTTTGGCGTGCGCAACATCTTCTTCTGCGCCATCGTGCTGTTTAGCCTCGGTTCGCTGCTGTGTGCCTTCGCCACGTCTCTCGACCAGCTGGTGATGGCGCGCGTGGTCCAGGGCATTGGCGGCGCGATGATGGTGCCGGTCGGCCGGCTGACGGTGATGAAGATCGTGCCGCGTGAGCAGTACATGTCGGCCATGACCTTTGTCACCCTGCCCGGCCAGATTGGCCCGCTGCTCGGTCCGGCGCTGGGCGGAATTCTGGTGGAGTATGCCAGCTGGCACTGGATCTTCCTGATCAACATTCCGGTCGGCATCATCGGTGCCATTGCCACGCTGCTGCTGATGCCGAACTACACCATGCAGACGCGACGCTTTGACTTCCTTGGTTTTGTGCTGCTGGCGGTGGGCATGGCTACGCTGACGCTGGCACTCGACGGCCAGCGCAGCGCCGGCGGCTCACCGCTGCTGCTGTGCCTGCTGATTCTGCTGGGGGTATTTTCCCTGCTGTTCTACCTGATGCACGGCCGCAACAACGATAACGCACTGTTTAGCCTGAAGCTGTTTGATAACCGCATTTACGCCATCGGCCTGCTCGGCAGCTTCACTGGCCGCATCGGCAGCGGCATGCTGCCGTTTATGACGCCGATTTTTCTGCAGGTGGGTCTCGGCTTTAGCCCGTTCCACGCCGGTCTGATGATGATCCCGATGGTGCTGGGCAACATGGGCATCAAACGCGTGGTGGTGCGCATCGTAAATCTGTTTGGCTATCGTAACGCGCTGGTGGGCGGCACGCTGGCGCTGGCGCTGGTGGTGCTGCTGTTTCCCGTGGTGGCGCTGCTCGGCTGGATCTGGCTGCTGCCCGTGGTGCTGCTGTTGCAGGGCATGGTCAATGCCATCCGCTTTTCGTCCATGAATACCCTGACGCTGAAAGAACTGCCGGACGAGCTGGCCTCGAGCGGCAACAGCTTGCTGTCGATGATCATGCAGCTGTCGATGAGTATCGGCGTCACCGTGGCCGGTCTGCTGCTCGGCGCTTTCGGCCATGGCGCGGTGAGCGACAGCGCCGCGACCCATCAAACCTTTATGTACACCTATTTGTGCATGGCGCTGGTGATTGCGCTGCCGGCGCTGGTGTTCTGGCGCGTACCCGCCGATGTGAGTAAAAACGTGGACCTGAGAGGCAGGAGAAAAGGATGAAGCAGCCGGTAAAACTCGGCATCAGCGCCAAACTATTTATGGCGATTTTTTCCACCTGCATGCTGGTGATCATCACCATGCACTGGGGCGTGCGCCTCAGCTTTGAGCATGGCTTTGTCGATTACATCAAAAAGGGCAACGAGCAGCGCCTGACGCTGCTGAGCGATGCGCTGGCCGATCAATACGAACAGCACGGGAGCTGGGATTTTTTACGTAACAACGACCGGCTGATTTTCACCATTCTGCGCTCGCTGGAACAGAATCCCGGCAGCGGCACTCAGCTGCCGCCGCACGGCTGGCGCACCCAGTTCTGGATTATCGATCAGCAGTACAAAATACTGTCCGGCCCGCGCTCGCCGGTGCCGCCGGAAGGCTCGCGCCGTAATATCACCACCAGCAACGGCAAGATTGTTGGCTGGGTGATTGCGTCGCCCGCCGAGCGGCTGACGCGCAGCACCGACATCAACTTTGACCATCAGCAACGTCAGACCAGCTGGCTGATTGTCGGCCTCACCACGCTGCTGGCCGCGCTGGTCACCTGGCTGCTGGCGCGCGGCCTGCTGGCGCCGGTGAAACGGCTGGTGGACGGCACCCATCAGCTGGCGGCGGGCAAATTTACCACCCGGGTGGAGGTCGGCAGCAGCGACGAAATTGGCCAGTTGGCGCGCGACTTCAACCAGCTGGCGCGCTCGCTGGAGAAAAACGAGAGCAACCGGCGCGCCTTTATGGCCGATATTTCCCATGAGCTGCGTACGCCGCTGGCGATTTTACGCGGTGAGCTGGAGGCGATGCAGGATGGCGTGCGCAAGCTGACGCCCGACGCCATCAGTTCGCTGCAGAGTGAAGTCGCGCTGCTGACCCAGCTGGTGGAAGACCTGCACCAGCTGTCGCTCTCCGACGCGGGTGCCCTCGCCTACCGCAAACAGCCGGTGGATCTGGTCAGTCTGCTGGAGGTGGTGGCGGGCAGTTTTGGCGAACGCTATCGCAGCCGGGGGTTGACGCTCAGCCTGCTGCTGCCGGCGCAGGCCAGCAGCTTTGGCGATCCGGACCGGCTGATGCAGCTGTTTACTAACCTGCTGGAAAACAGCCTGCGCTACACCGATGCCGGCGGCACGGTGCAGCTCAGTATGCAGCTCAGCGGCGAGCAGTGGCAGCTGCAGTTTGCCGACAGCGCACCGGGCGTCGAGCGTCAGCAGCAGACGCAGCTGTTTGAGCGCTTCTTCCGCGCCGAAAGCTCGCGCAATCGCGCCAGCGGCGGCTCCGGGCTCGGTCTGGCGATCTGCAAGAATATTGTTGAGGCGCATGACGGCAGCATTAATGCGGCCGACTCTGATTTAGGTGGGCTGAAAATCACGCTAAACTTGCCGTATGTTCCTCACTAGACACCCTTTATGAGCACGGAAAATAGCGATCCCCTGATTCTTGTTGTGGAAGACGAACCCAAACTGGCGCAGCTGATGATTGATTATCTGCAGGCGTCAAACTACCGCACGCATCACCTCGCCGATGGCAACGCGGTACTGAGTTACGTGCAGCAAACCCCGCCGGACCTGATGCTGCTGGATTTGATGCTGCCGGGCCGTGACGGCCTGACGCTGTGCCGGGAAATCCGCCGCTTCTCCGAGCTGCCGATTATCATGGTGACCGCACGCACGGAAGAGATCGATCGCCTGCTCGGGCTGGAGATTGGCGCTGACGACTATATCTGCAAACCCTTCAGCCCGCGTGAAGTGGTGGCACGGGTGAAAACCATTCTGCGCCGGGTGAAACGTTCGCCAGAAGAGGCGCAGCTGGCCTCGCATCTGCTGATCGACGAAGGGCGTTTCCAGGCCAGCTGGCGCGAACAGCCGCTGGAGCTGACGCCCGCCGAGTTCCGCCTGCTGAAAACCCTGGCGCTAGAGCCGGGCAAAGTGTTCTCGCGCGAGCAACTTTTGAACCATCTGTATGACGACTATCGCGTGGTCACCGATCGCACCATTGATAGCCACATCAAGAACCTGCGGCGCAAGCTGGAGAACCTTGATGCCGAACAGCCGTTTATTCGCGCCGTGTACGGCATGGGATATCGCTGGGAAGCGGATGTTGGCCGCCTGCTGTAACCGCTTAGATTGATCCAGGTCAATTTACATCGGGAGTCGCCCTGCCTACAATTCCCCACCTTTTGCAGGGCCGCCTGACGCGGCCGCTGCACGTGCCATCCGTGATGGCATGCTGACCTGACATCAGTGAGAACTCCCCATGCTTAAACCCGAACTGCTTTCGCCGGCAGGCACGCTGAAAAATATGCGTTACGCCTTTGCCTACGGCGCCGACGCGGTGTATGCCGGCCAGCCGCGCTACAGCCTGCGCGTGCGCAATAACGAATTCACCCATGAAAACCTCGCCAAAGGCATCAGCGAGGCGCACGCGCTCGGCAAGAAGTTTTACGTGGTGGTGAACATTGCCCCGCACAACGCCAAGCTGAAAACCTTTATCCGCGATCTGACGCCGGTGGTTGAGATGCAGCCGGATGCGCTTATCATGTCCGATCCCGGCCTGATCATGCTGGTGCGCGAAGCCTTCCCGCAGATGCCGATTCACCTGTCGGTGCAGGCTAACGCGGTGAACTGGGCCACGGTGAAGTTCTGGCAGCAGATGGGGCTGACGCGCGTGATTCTGTCACGCGAGCTGTCGCTGGAGGAGATCGCCGAAATTCGCCAGCAGGTACCGGAGATGGAGATCGAAATCTTTGTCCACGGCGCGCTGTGCATGGCCTACTCCGGCCGCTGCCTGCTCTCTGGCTATCTGAATAAGCGCGATCCCAATCAGGGCACCTGTACCAACGCCTGCCGCTGGGAATATAACGTGGCCGAAGGCCAGCAGGATGAGGTCGGCAACATTGTTGGCTTCCATCAGCCGGTTGCGGTGCAGCCCGCGACGCTCGGCGTCGGTCAGCCCACCGACCGGGTATTCCTGCTGGAAGAGAAGATGAAGCCAGGCGAGGTGATGAGCGCGTTCGAAGATGAGCACGGCACCTACATCATGAACTCGAAAGATCTGCGCGCGGTGGCGCACGTCGAACGCCTGAGCCAGATGGGCGTGCATTCGCTGAAAATTGAGGGCCGCACCAAATCGTTTTACTACTGCGCGCGCACCGCGCAGGTGTACCGCCGCGCAATCGACGATGCAGCCGCCGGCAAACCTTTCGATCCGGCACTGCTGGAGACGCTGGAAGGGCTGGCGCACCGCGGCTATACCGAAGGTTTTTTGCGTCGCCACACCCATGACAGCTATCAAAACTACGAGCAGGGTTTTTCCATTTCGGAGCGTCAGCAGTTTGTTGGTGAATTTACCGGTGAGCGGCGCGGTACGTGGGCGCAGGTGGCGGTGAAGAACAAATTCATGCTGGGCGATAGCGTAGAGATCATGACGCCGGACGGCAATCTCAACTGCACGCTGCAGGCGATGCAGAATGACAAGGGTGCCGCGGTTGAGGTGGCTCCGGGAGATGGTCATCGCGTCTGGATCAGCGTGCCGGAGGGGGTCGATCTGGCCTATGCGCTGCTGCTGCGCAATTTTACCGATGGTAACAGCACTTACGATCCGCACGGTAAAAATCGCACTAAATGAAAAGAAAACGGCGAAGTTAGAACAGGATCACAGACCGCCGCTTCGCCGCGCTTTAGAATCGCGCCTGCTGCTAACGAGTAACAACAAACAGCAGGTAGTACCAGGAACCACCTCATTCACCCGCCCGGCTCCCCCGTGCGGGTTTTCTTTTTTTCATCGTTCGCCGATAAAGTTCCCGCCGCAGCTATGCTATAACCACAGCTCTGTCTTACTCATCAGGGAAGCGATAATGCAAAATAAACCCCTCACTTTGCTGATTCTGAATGGAAAAGGCGCAGGCAATGAAGAGTTGCGTACCGCCGTGAATACCCTGCGCGACGAAGGCTTTAACCTGGCGGTGCGCGTGACCTGGGAAAAAGGCGACGGTGACCGCTACGTGCAGGAAGCGCTGCAGCTGCAGGCGGAAACCGTGGTGGCTGGCGGCGGCGATGGCACCATCAATGAGATTGCCACCGCGCTGGCCGCCCTGCCGCCAGCGCAGCGGCCGGTGCTGGGGATTTTACCGCTTGGCACTGCCAACGATTTTGCCACCAGCGCCGGTATCCCGGCAGAAATGGAAGCGGCACTGCGGCTGGCGGTACTGGGCAAAGCCACGGCCATCGATCTGGCGCGGGTGAACGGCGACCGTTACTTCATCAACATGGCGACCGGCGGTTTTGGCACACGCATCACTACGGAAACGCCGGAGAAACTGAAATCGGCGCTGGGCGGCGTCTCCTATTTTATTCATGGCCTGATGCGCGTTGATGCCCTGAAGCCGGACAGCTGCGAAATCAGCGGACCGGGCTTTCACTGGCAGGGTGACGCGCTGGTGATTGGCATTGGCAATGGCCGTCAGGCCGGTGGCGGACAGCGGTTATGTCCGGAAGCGCTGATCAACGACGGACAGCTCAATCTCAGCATCGTAACCGCCCAGGAGCTGCTGCCAACGCTGCTGCACTCGCTGACGCGCGACGATGAAAACCCGAACATTGTCGCGGCACAGCTGACGTCGCTGACCATCCGTTCACCGCATGAGATGACCTTTAACCTCGACGGCGAGCCGCTGTCCGGCAGCGAGTTTGTGATTGAGGTGCAGCCCGGCGCGCTGAGCTGCCGCCTGCCGCCGCAGTGTGCGTTGCTGGCGTAATCATTGGAAAATTCCTGCATTATCCCGGTGCGCATAAATGCGCACCCTAAGAGGCTCGCCATCCCTGCACGCACCGTGTAGGGTCGCCATTCATGGCGACCGGTTACGTGCGTCTGCGGCTGACGCTCTGCATCACACCTTCATCCAGCGGCGCTCCACGGCGGAAATCGCCACCGCTTCCAGCACCTTCTGCACCTGCAGCCCTTCGGCAAAATCCGGCCACATGCGATCGCCGGCGGCAATGCCGTTGATCAGATCGCGAATCTCGACCGTTTTCTGATCGTTAAAACCGATGCCGTGGCCGGCCGAGACGCAGAAGCTGGCGTAATCGGGGTGCGCCGGACCGGTGAGAATGGTTTTAAAGCCCTGGCGGCCGGCCGGATCGTCGTGCAGATACAGTTCCAGCTCAGCCATGCGCTCCTGCGTGTAGCGCAGCGTGCCTTTGGTGCCGGTCACCACATAAGTCAGCCCCATCTTGCTGCCGCAGGCGATGCGCGAGGTTTCAATCACGCCGTGCGCGCCATTTTTAAAGCGCAGCAGCGCGCTGGCCTGATCTTCATTTTCCACCGGCAGCAGGCGTGACGGTGCCTTCGGATCTGGTCGCTGTTTGATCACCGTCATCATGTCACCGCTCACCTCATCAATATCACCGACCAGATAGTGCGCCATGTTGACGATATGCGCCGCCAGATCGCCAAGCGCGCCGAGACCGGCCAGCGCTTTCTGGCAGTGCCAGTCGAGCGGCGTCTCCGCGCGCGCCAGATAATCTTCGTTATGGGTGCCGTAAAAGTGCACCACTTCGCCGATCTCACCGCGCGCGATAATCTGCCGTGCCAGCTGGCTGGTGGGGTTTTTCATGTAGTTGAAGCCCACCAGGGTTTTCACCCCCGCCTGCTGCGCCGCCTGCACCATCTCTTCGGCATCGGCCACCGAGAGCGACAGTGGCTTTTCGGAGTAGACGTGCTTGCCGTGGCGAATCGCTTCCAGCGCCATCTCTTTGTGCAGGAAATTGGGCGCGCAGATATCGACCACGTCGATGTGCGGATCGCGCACCAGCTCGCGCCAGTCGCCCGTCGAACGGGCAAAGCCAAACGTCGCCGCCTGCTGCGCCGCCAGCGCCGGATTCACCTCTGCCAGCATCTCGCGCACAATCTCACCCTTCAGGGCGAACACCGTGGGTGCCTGCGCATAGGCAATCGCGTGACAACGCCCAATATATCCACTGCCAATCATACCGATTCTGACTTTGTTCATGCTGCACCTGCGGTTCACGGGGATGAGTTTCACGGAATATATGTTTCGTTTTGGGCGGCGACAACGGCGAAATGAAATATCTGTGATCATACATGCGAGGTATCTGACAGAAGCGACAAATCAGAATGTAATTTTGCATAGCATTGGTGACATCTCTCACAATCAGGCACAGTGCTGGCGCTAATTCGCGCCATCGCGCGGGCCCGCGTCGGGCAATTGACGCTTTATTCAGCAGTCAGAAAAAATTGTGAAAAAGAGCTTTGACAAGCCACAGCCTGCCCGATAATATGCGCCCCGTTCCAAACGATTCCTCTGTAGTTCAGTCGGTAGAACGGCGGACTGTTAATCCGTATGTCACTGGTTCGAGTCCAGTCAGAGGAGCCAGATTTAGAAAAGCCTGCTTTTAGAGCAGGCTTTTTGCTTTTCTGCGTTCTGACGTTCAGATACCGCCATACCACTCGTAACCGCGATCTTCCCAGTAGCCACCGCGTCCGCCCCACAGCTGGGCAAACGAATCCACCACTTTAATTTCCATCAGATACTTGGCGTGCTTGTAACCGAGCTGGCGCTCGACCCGGAGACGCAGCGGCGCACCGTGCGCGACCGGCAGCGGCTGATCGTTCATACGGTAGGCCAGCAGCGTTTGCGGATGCCACGCATCCTGCAGATCGATACTTTCGTAGTAGCGCCCGCTGCCGTCCAGCGTCTGCTCCAGTTCGTCGGCACACAGGAACACTACGTAGCGGGCACCTGGCCGCAGGCGCGCCGCATCCAGCACCAGTCCGAGCGGTACGCCCTGCCATTTGCCAATCGCGCTCCAGCCCTCCACGCAGTCGTGCCGGGTAATCTGCGTGCGACTGGGGAACCGCTGCAGATCGCTGAGCGATAAACTCAGCGGCTGTTGCACCAGCCCGGTGACGCGCAGCCGCCAGTCGGCAAACCCGTTCGCCAGCAAACGCGCATATTCGTCGGAGTCAGGCATTTGCGTGCCGTTGGCGCGGAACAGCGGCGAAATATCGGCCTCGCTGAACTCCGGTGCCAGCCGCTGGCCGCCCAGCAGGCGCTGGCTGGCACGCGTCAGCCGCTCGGTCTGATTGAGCCAGCCGCTGACCGTGTCGTTTTGCGTCAGTTGATCGCAACCGCTCAGCAGCGCCGCGCCGGCGCCGGACAGCGCGCCCAGCAGCAGGCGGCGACGCGACAGCTCGATTTTCATGATGGGGTATCCTCTTTGTCGATCGCGTAACGGCCGGTGATCATCGAACGCAGGTTATTGAACACGCCTGACACCAGCACCATCACTACATGCACCAGCACAAACAGCACCAGCAGCGTGGCGGTGATAAAGTGCACCGTGCGCGCCGTGGGACGGCCGCCAAACAGATCGGGTAAAAACGGCAGCGCCGCATCCAGCGCTGGCGACAGGGTTAATCCACTGAGCAGCATCAGCGGCAGCAGTATGAAGATCACCAGCAGATAGCTGAGTTTCTGCAGCGCGTTATAGCGCCGCGCCGCTTCACCGCGGGCGAAGCGCAGCCGGGCGTGGTCGCAAATCTCCTGCCACAAATGACGGGCGCCCAGCTGCTGACGGTCGGGCAACAGATCGCGGCGAAAGTGCCGGTGCCAGAAACCGTGCAGCAGATAAATCACGCCGTTGAACAGCAGCAGCCAGGCAAAAAAGAAGTGCCAGTGGCGACCGGCTCCCAAATCCTGCCACGACGGCAGCGTCAGCCAGCCGGGGAACGCGCGCGCCGTCAGCGTGCCCTCCAGCTTCGAGACACCGAGCACGCCGGTGGTATTCAGTTGCAGCGAGCCGAGCCGGACAAATCCCTGCTGCTGACGATTGCCGATTTCAAACACCGGCTGCTCATGGTCCGCGCCATACAGGCCGACATACAGACGCGGATGCGCATTAAAGATTTGCAGTCCGCTCATCAGCAGTACGGCAAAACACAGGGCGTTGACCCAGTGCGTCACGCGCACCAGCAGCGAATGACGACGGATTAGCGTTTTACTGCGGGAAGGTGAAGGCTGTTGCATCATCGAGCCCCTTACCAGCCAGGCGAAGCCTGGCTGGAGCCGGATTACATCGGCGGCACTACGCCGTTTTTGCCGACAATGACATTGCCTGCGGTGAGCTTACCGTCGGCGCCTTTCTCGGCAGGAACAAACACCGTGGTGCCGGGTTTCAGGTCATCCGGGGTGGCCGCCGCCAGCGTCACCACCGGCGTACCGGCCGGAATAGCAATTTTTTTCTGATGGCCGTGATAGCTCACCGTCACTTCGCTGTTGTCCACCGAGGTGACGCTATTGGCGACTGTGGCGTTGGTCATTGAGCTGCCCGGCTTCAGATCCCAGCTGAAGTTGCCTTCGCCTGCACCTTTCAGCTGCGCCGGGAAAATCAGCACTTCGAGCGCGCCATCTCCGCCGCCCGCTTTCGGCAGCGAGGCAATGCCCACGTAATCGCCCTTTTTAATGTCGCTGATGCTGGCCTTCGCCACCGCAGAAACCATCGCGCCTGGCTTCATGGCCACGCTGACCTCCGATCCTTCGCGTGACTTGATAGTGAGCTGCTGCCCGTTTACCGATTCAACAACGCCACGTACCTGCACTTTTTGCCCTGCCATCTCTGCCGCCATCGCCGGCGACAGCGTGACGCCGGCCAGCAGTGAACCGGCAATCAGCAGTGAAAGGCGTTTGTAATGTGATAAGACCGTCATGGAGTGTTCCTTTTGATGATAAGCGCTGCCTCAGCGGCAGCCCTGTGCCAGAAATCATTCAACCCAAAGCGCAATAACATTGCGGCAAAAGGCGCTGGAAAACAAACCTACTAGTTGGTAGATTAAAAAACAAGATAATTTTTCACCCTGTACTTTGTCATGTCATTATTTTGTCTTAGCCTGAGCCTCGCGCAGATCCAGCGCCTGGGTTGAACATTGGGAGCATCAGTATGGAAATGCAGTTACGATCGGCCACGTTAGCGCTGCTGATTTGCAGCTGTTCCGCCGCCGCGGCAGAACTCAGCAGTCCTTCGCCGGGCCAGCTTATTAACACGCGTTTGTCTTATATGAAGGATGTGGCGGGCTATAAAGCGCAGCATCATCAGCCGATTGAAGATTTGGGTCAGGAGCGCAAGGTGCTGGACAAAGCCCTGGCGGAAGCGCGTCAGCTGGGTCTGGACGATGCCACGGTGCAGCCGTTTATTCAGGCACAGATGGATGTGGCGAAAGCGGTGCAGTATCGCTATCGAGCCGACTGGCTGGCGACGCCGGAGCCGCACTGGCAGCCGCGTCCGCTGGACGAGGTGCGCAAAAGCATTGGTCATTACAGCGACGCGATTCTGACGCAGCTTGCCGCGCAGTTGAAACAGGGCGCGACGCTGCAGGCACCGCAAAAAGCCGAATTCATGCGAGACATTCAGCAGCGCAACGTGTCGCCGCAGGATAAAGAGCTATTGTGGCGCACGCTCAGCGCGGTAACGCTACGGCAGCCGTAATGTTGCGCGGCGAGCGAGCCGTCGATCGCAGCAGGCCTGTCATTTTGCAGCGTTTATTCCGGTCGCCCTGAATGGCGACCCTGTAAACCAGATAACGACTTTACAGGGTGTGCAGTGAGGCGCACCGCAACGCCATTCTTAAACTTCTCTTTGCAACTACCCCATCCGCTCTGTGATTGCGTTCACAACTCTGCAACAGTAACTTGTATGGTAGTATTATTGCGCGTATTTTTTCGTCATTACTGTCGCGTTATTGCTGGTGTGCCGCGCCTTCAGGCCACCCGCCAGGAGTGAATGATGAAAAGTGTGGTGATTGAACAACCGGGTAAACTGCTGCTGGCCGAGCGCGCGCTGCCGCAGCCCGCCGCTGATGAAGTACGGGTAAAAGTGAAATTTGCCAGCATCTGTGGCTCTGACGTGCACATCTGGCACGGTCACAATCCGTTTGCCCGCTATCCGCGCGTGATCGGCCATGAGTTTTTCGGCGTGATTGACGCGGTCGGACAGGACGTTGATGCCAGCCGGCTGGGCGAGCGCGTGGCGGTCGATCCGGTGGTGAGCTGCGGCCACTGCTATCCCTGCTCCGTTGGCCGTCCTAATGTCTGTCAGTCACTGCAGGTGATTGGCGTCCACCGCGACGGCGGCTTCAGTGAGTATGCCGTGGCACCAGCCAAAAATGCCCATCGCCTGCCGGCGAGCATTCCCGACCAACTCGCCAGCCTGGTTGAGCCCTTCACCATTGCCGCGAATATCACGGCGTTCCTCAAACCGCAGCCACAGGATGTGGCGCTGATTTACGGTGCCGGTCCGATGGGGCTGACCGCCATTCAGGTGCTGAAAGGCGTGTACGGCGTACAGCAGGTGCTGGTGGTGGACCGCCTGCCAGAGCGGCTGGCGCTGGCGCAGCAAAACGGTGCCGATCGCCTGTATAACAACAGCGAGATCCCGCTGGCGGCGCAGCTGGAAGGCGTTCAGCCGACGCTGATTATTGACGCCGCCTGCCATCCGGCGATCCTCGCCGAAGCGGCGGCGCTGGCCTCGCCGGCAGCGCGCATTGGCCTGCTCGGGTTTTCTGCTGAGCCGTGCAGCCTGACGCAGCAGGCGTTGACCAGCAAAGAGCTGTCGCTGTTTACCTCGCGCCTGAACAGCAACCGCTTCCCGCAGGTGATTGCGTGGCTGGAACAGGGACTGATCCAGCCGGAAAAACTGGTTACCCACTATTTCCCGCTGGCGCAGATCGAGCGCGCCATGACACTGTTTGAACAAGACCCGCGCACCTGCTGCAAAGTGATCCTGCAAATGGATTGAGTGATGCGCCACACCAGATGTCCCTGATGCCGGTGCGTACCCGCCGGCCACAACAATAATCCCCTGCATAAATCAGGCGCAGCGCCGCGGTCATCAAGGTCATCTCCCCGTGACGCTGCAGTCTGAAGAAGAACAGGGAAACGGAGTTTCTATGCTGAAGAATCTACGCTGGACCCTCGTACTGCTGCTGTTCCTGGTTTATATGATCAACTACCTCGATCGTATTGCCCTGTCGCTCACCGTGCCGCTGGTGGAAAAAGATCTGATGATCAATGCCGAGCAGTTCGGCCTGATCTTCGGCAGCTTCTTCTTCGGCTACGCGCTGTTCAACTTTATTGGCGGTTTAGCCACCGATAAATTCGGCCCGACGATTGTGCTCGGCACCGCCGTCGGCTTGTGGTCGCTGTTCTGCGGTATGACCGCGCTGGCGACCGGTTTCTGGTCGATGATGATTCTGCGCGTGCTGTTCGGCATGGCGGAAGGTCCGATTTGCGCCTCGGCCAACAAAGCCATCAACGGCTGGTTCCCGAAAAAGCAGGCCGCCACCGCCATGGGTCTGCTGAGTGCCGGTTCCCCGCTCGGCGGCGCGGTCGCCGGGCCGATTGTCGGCTACCTGGCGCTCTCCTTCGGCTGGCGTCCGGCGTTTGTGGTGATCTGCCTGATTGGTCTGGTGTGGATGGCGCTGTGGTTCTTCTTCGCCGCCGATAATCCGGCGCGCAGTAAGCGCGTCTCTGCGCAGGAGCGCGCGCTGGTAGAGAAACTGAAAGCGGAAGAGCCGGCAGATATCATCGACGCGGACGGCAAAGCGCACGGCATGGGCTACTATCTGCGTCAGCCGATTATCCTCGTTACCGCGTTCGCCTTCTTCTGCTACAACTACATTCTGTTCTTCTTCCTGAGCTGGTTCCCGGCCTATCTGGTGCAGGCGCACGGGCTGGATATCAAAGCCATGAGCATCACTACCATGATCCCGTGGATTGTCGGCTTCGTTGGCCTGGCGCTGGGCGGCTGGATTTCCGATAAAATCTTTAATATTACCGGTAAGCTGCTGCTATCACGCAAGATTGTGCTGGTAGTATCGCTGCTGGCGGCAGCGATATGTGTGGCGCTGGCGGGCACCATCAAAGAGGTGAATTCGGCGGTGATCATGATGTCGATCTCCATCTTCTTCCTCTACATCACCGGTGCCATTTACTGGGCGATTATTCAGGATGTGGTGCACAAAAGCCGCGTCGGCAGCATCAGCGGCTTTATTCACCTGATTGGCAGCCTGTCCGGCATTATCGGCCCGATCGTTACCGGCTTCATCGTGCAGCACACCGGCAAATTTGACAGCGCCTTTGTGCTGGCGGGCGTGGTGGCGGCTCTTGGCGCGCTGCTGGTGCTGTTTGTGATTCGCAGCCCGAAAGCCAGCGACAAACCGGTTTCCGTTTAATCGAATGACTCTGCCGGGGCGCCGCGCGCCCCGTTTGCCACAAGGATTATGCATGTTACAACCCGATCGCCTTCCCGCTGACGTACAGCGCCCCCGTTACGACCGCAGCCAGCTGAAAACCCGCATGGTGCACATCGGTTTTGGTGCCTTTCACCGCGCGCATCAGGCGCTGGCCACTGACCAACTGGCGCAGTACGGCAGCGACTGGGGCTACTGCGAAGTGAATCTCAACAGCGGCGCGCTGATCGCCGCTCTGCGCCAGCAGGATTTGCTGTACAGCGTGACCGAAATGGCCGACGACAGCCTGCACACGCGCATTGTTGGCGTAATTACCCAGGCGCTGTACGCGAAAAGTGACGGTATAGAGGCGGTGATTGAAGCGATGAGCCAGCCAGAAATCGCCATCGTGTCGATGACGGTCACGGAAAAAGGCTACTGTTCGCTGCCGTCAAGCGGCCAGCTCGACCTGACGCATCCGGACATCGTGCACGATGTGGCGCACCCTGACGCGCCGCGCTCGCTGCCCGGCGTGATCCTGGCGGCGATTGAACGCCGTCGCCAGCGCGATCTGCCGCCGTTCAGCGTGATGTCGTGTGACAACATGCCGGAGAACGGCCACGTTACGCGCAATGTGATAACCCAGCTGGCGCAGCGTCGCAGCCCGGCGCTGGCGGATTATATTCAGACCCACCTCACCTTTCCCTCAACCATGGTGGATCGCATCGTACCGGCGATGACCGATGAGGCTTTCGCGACGCTGGAAGCGCGGCTGGGCAGTCGCGATCCGGTGGCGGTGGAAGCCGAACCTTTTTTCCAGTGGGTGATTGAAGATAACTTCGTCAGCGGCCGCCCGGCGTGGGAACAGGCCGGTGCGGAGCTGGTGCGTGATGTGCTGCCGTACGAAGAGATGAAGCTGCGCATGCTCAACGGCAGCCACTCCTTCCTGGCTTATCTCGGCTACCTGGCCGGGTATCAGCACATCAGCGATTGCATGGCCAACGCCAATTTTCGTCAGGCGGCGCGCGCGCTGATGCTGCAGGATCAGGCACCCACGCTGCGCACGCAGGATGTCGATTTGGTCGCCTATGCCGACTCGCTGATCGCCCGTTACGAAAACCGGGCGATTAAACATCGCACTTATCAAATCGCCACCGACGGTACACAGAAGCTGCCACAGCGCCTGCTGGATAGCGTGCGCTGGCATCTGCGTAACGGGACGGCCTGTGATTATCTGCTGCTGGGCGTAGCAGGCTGGATGCGCTATATCAGCGGCGTCGATGAGCAGGGCGCGGCGATTGAGGTTCGCGATCCGCTCAGCGCGCAGCTGGCCAGCATTGTTACCAATAGCGAGGATGGCCCGCAGCGCGTTGAGGCCTTACTGCGCCTGCAGGCAGTGTTCGGCGACGACTTACGTTATCACTCGGTGTTTGTTACGCGGCTTACCGAGCTGTATCAGCAGCTGCGGCTTACCGGTGCACGCGCCACGGTGCAGGCGCTGGTCACAGAAGGCTAAGCCGCCTGCACAAATGTGTAGCGCAGACGCAGCGTGCTGATTAGACTGACGCTTTCTCATCGGGCTGGCGGCGGCCAGCCGTAATACGGATATTGCTGCATGTCGATTGCCTATACCATAACCACCAGCGAACCGGTAAATCAGCAAATTTATCGCTATCTGCGGAAGGATATCGTGACCTGCGTGATCCATCCGGGCTCGTTGCTGTCGGAGAAAGAAGTGTCGGCGCGCTTCAACGTGTCGCGGCAGCCGGTGCGGGAAGCCTTTATCAAACTGGCGGAAGCCGGCCTGGTGCAGGTTCTGCCGCAGCGCGGCACCTTCGTGCGCAAAATCTCCGCCCAGCGCGTCGCCGACGGCCGTTTCATCCGTGAAGCGGTGGAGATCGCCGTGGTTCGTCGCGCCGCGCTGGAGATCGCTGCCACCGGACTGATGGCGCTGGAACACAATCTGCAGCTGCAGCGTCTGGCAGCGGAACGCCACGACAGCCAGGCGTTTCTGGCGCTCGACGATGAGTTTCACCGGTTGATTGCCGAAGGCATTGACTGCCTGCTGGCGTGGGAGACGGTGGAGAACATTAAAGCGACGATGGACCGCGTGCGCTTTCTGACGCTGAGCGAAGTGTCGCCGCCGGAGAGCCTGATTCAGCAGCACGAAGAGATTTTTGCCGCGCTGAAAGCGAAGAATGCCGATGCGGCTGAGAAGGCGATGCGGCGACATCTGCAGGAGATGATTCTGACCATCACGCCGATTGCCGAGCGCAACAGCGAATGGTTTGAAGGGCCGTAGTGTTTTGGGGGCTTTGAGCTTGTGGTGTGGTGCGATACGGTGCGGTTTGATACGGTGCGGTGTGATGCCCTCACCCCGGCCCTCTCCCACCGGGAGAGGGAGCTGTTCCAGTAAGCTGTCAGAAAATTAACGCATTAAAAAACCGCACAAAACAGTCCCCTCTCCCGCTCGCGGGAGAGGGTTAGGGTGAGGGCAAAAACGCCCCTCACACCATCAGGCAATCGTCACATCTTTCGCCAGATACACATCCTGCACCGCATTAATCAGCGCCACGCCCTCTTTCAGCGACTTCTTAAACGCCTTGCGCCCGAGAATCAGCCCCATGCCGCCGGCGCGTTTATTGATCACCGCCGTACGCACCGACTCCGCCACATCGGTCGCACCGGCTGAAGCACCGCCGGAGTTGATCAGCCCGGCGCGACCCATATAGCAGTTGGCCAGCTGGTAGCGCACCAGATCAATCGGATTCTCACTGGTCAGCTTGCTGTACACGCGCTCATCGGTGTGGCCAAACTTCACCGCGTTATAGCCGCCGTTATTCTCCGCCATTTTCTGCTTCACAATGTCGGCACCAATGGTGGCCGCCAGATGGTTAGCCTGACCGGTTAAATCGGCGCTGGCGTGATAATCCACCCCATCCTTCTTGAAATCGTTGTTGCGCAGATAAGCCCACAGCACCGTCACCATGCCCAACTCGTGCGCGCGCTCGAAGGCCGCTGCAATTTCCTCGATCTGCCGGCGCGACTGCTCAGAACCAAAATAGATGGTGGCGCCGACCGCAACCGCGCCCATGTTGAACGCCTGTTCAACGCTGGCGTACAGCGTCTGGTCATACTGCGTGGGATAGCTCAGGGTTTCGTTATGGTTCAGCTTGACCATAAACGGGATACGGTGTGCGTAGCGACGTGACACGGAGGCCAGCACGCCATAGGTTGATGCCACACAGTTACAGCCGGCTTCAATCGCCAGCTCGACGATATTCTTCGGGTCGAAATAGGCCGGATTGGCAGCGAACGAGGCGCCAGCAGAGTGTTCCACGCCCTGATCCACCGGCAGAATCGACAGATAGCCGGTACCCGCCAGACGGCCGGTGTTGTAGAGCGTCTGCATATTGCGCAGTACCGCAGGAGAACGATTGTTATCAATCATCACGCGATCGACATAATCCGCGCCCGGCAAATAAAGGCTGTCCGCTGGAATGGTCATGCAGCGATGTTGAAGAAGCGTATCCGCCTCTTTACCCAATAACTGTACGATGTCCGTCATGTTCGCTCCTGATAAATGGCTGGAAAAGAACCGGCACCTGCCGATTCGCCCCCACAGCCTGGACCGAAACGCGCCAGGCTGGCAAATTGCTGACTCCATTTTTCAGACGGATACGCAGTGAAAAAACGGCAATCTGGCGTTACGCCCTACCACCACTGATGGAAATGATGCACCGGCCCAATGCCGTGGCCGACCTCCAGCGAATCGGCGTGCAGCAGCGCCTGCTGCAGCCAGGCCTTGGCCTCCGCTACGGTGCCCGCCCAGTCCGCATGGCGCGGTCGCAATGCCGCCAGCGCCGCCGACAACGTGCAGCCGGTGCCGTGCGTATGACGGGTGTTAACGCGCGGCGCGGTAAAGCGCTGGCGGCCGGCGCGGGTGATCAGCCAGTCCGGGCTTTCCGCATCGCTGAGATGACCGCCCTTCATCAGCACCGCTTCACAGCCCAGCTCCAGCAGCGCATCGCCCTGCTGCAGCATAGTCGCCTCGTCCTGCGCCATGCGGCAACCCAGCAGCGCCGCGGCTTCCGGCAGATTGGGTGTGATCAGCGATACCTGCGGCAGCAGCCGTTCACGAATGCTGGCTACCGCATCGGGCGACAGCAGCGCATCGCCGCTTTTGGCAATCATCACCGTATCCAGCACCACAAACGGCAGGCTGGCGCGTTTCAGCTTCTCTGCCACCACCTCGACGATCGCCGTCTCCGCCAGCATACCGATTTTCGCGGCGTCAATGCGCACGTCGTTCAGCACCGAGTCGAGCTGCGCCGCAACAAATGCCGGTTCGATGCGATACACCGACTGCACGCCGCGGGTGTTCTGTGCCACCAGCGCGGTAATCACGCTGGTGCCGTACGCGCCGAGCGCGGAAAACGCTTTCAGATCGGCCTGGATACCTGCGCCGCCGCTGGGATCGGTGCCGGCAATAGTCAGGGCATTAATGCGTTTCATGCCGCCACCTCCAGCGTCCACAGCGCATCGAGAAAAGCGGCGACGAAGCTGCCCGGCCCTGCCACGCTGCGCGCGGCCTGGTCTCCCGCCAGTGACATTACGCGGCAGGCCGCTGCCACGTGCTGGATGCGCTCGCCCGGCAGGCTGCTGCACGCCGCGACGACGGCGGATAGCGCACAACCGGTGCCGACCACGCGCGTCATCAGCGGGCTGCCGCCGGGAATTGCCAGCGTCTGGCGGCCATCGGTGACGTAATCGACTTCGCCGGTTACCGCGACGATAGTCTTGCAGCGTTGCGCCAGCTGCTGCGCGGCGTTCAGTGCGGCATCGGCCTGATGCACGCTATCCACGCCGCGTCCGCCCGTGGCCTGGTGGGCTAAGGCGAGAATCTCTGAAGCGTTGCCGCGAATGGCCGCCGGTCGCAGGCTCAGCAGCTGCTGACAGAATTCCGTACGCAGGGTTAGCGCGCCTACCGCCACCGGATCGAGCGTCCACGGTGTGCCGGCCTGGTTAGCGGCCTGTACCGCCGCCAGCATCGCATCACGACGCTCGCGGGTTAAGGTGCCAACGTTAATCAGCAGTGCATCGGCAAAACCGGCAAACTGCGCCGCTTCATCGCCATCAATCACCATCGCGGGCGAAGCCTGCAGTGCCAGCAGCACGTTGGCAGTAAAAGTTTGCACCACGTCGTTAGTCATACAGTGCACCAGCGGTGCCTGCTGCCGCAGCAGTTGCAGAGAGTGCGCGAGTTGCGCCGGGGAAAGAGGGTCAGGCTGTGTCATAAGGCTCCCAACCGGCAATCAGGAAGGCGAATGCGGTCAGGCATCTGACTTCCCTACGCTGGCATTATCCAGATCAGGTATTACGGGTATTTCTCAGCCTTCACAAAGAAGGGCACCCCGAGTCATGCACGTCCGTGTCAGACGTGCCTTCACAGCATAAAGGGTCAGCTTAAAGTTGTAAATCCTGCGGCAGGGGCACTTTTTTTGCCGGACAACGATAAGCAAAAATACGTGCGCCATCAATTTTCATAATTTTTTGATCATCAGGAAAATATAAACAATTCGACGGAGATCAATTTTCCCAAAAGCCCTAAAATTCATCAGGATAGTTAATTTAATCTGCCGGGGCAGTATGCGGGAAATAAACAGAAGAAAGCGCGCAACTTGATTAATATCAAACCGGCCGGCGGCGTAACACGGCCTAATTCCCTTCCGGATTTGAAGACCGCTGTTTCACCTTCACCCGGAATCGCTAATGACTTTATTCAGTTTTCTTCCGCACGCGCATCACTGGCACAATATCACCATTTCCCGTCAAGGCGCCGTTGCACCCGGCGGCCGTTACCGGTACTCCACGTACCTCGAAGCCGAATGCAAACGCTGCGGCGAGCGCATCCATAAAATTTATTATCGCGATATCAGCGATGAACAGGCGCGTCGCTGGCTGGGATAAAAAAAAGCCCCGCAACACAGGTTGCAGGGCGCTTGCGTGGCTATCGCAAAACTTATTCAGCCGGTTTGGTGCGGATCAGGTAATCAAACGCGCTCAGTGACGCTTTGGCCCCTTCCCCGCTGGCAATGATGATCTGCTTGTACGGCACCGTGGTGCAGTCGCCGGCGGCAAATACGCCTTTCAGGCTGGTTTCGCCTTTGGCGTCGATCAGGATCTCGCCCATGCGGTTGCGCTCTACCGCGCCTTCCAGCCAGTTGGTGTTGGGCAGCAGACCGATCTGTACGAAAATACCGCTCAGCGCCAGTTCGTGGCTGGTCTGGTTATTGCGGTCAATGTAGGTCAGACCGGTAACTTTACTGCCGTCGCCTTTCACTTCGGTAGTCTGCGCGTTGAGGATCACATCGACGTTTTTCAGGCTGCGCAGTTTATCCTGCAGCACTTTATCGGCGCGCATTTCGCTGGCGAACTCCAGCAGCGTAACGTGCTCGACAATACCGGCCAGGTCGATGGCCGCTTCAACGCCGGAGTTACCGCCGCCGATCACCGCCGTGCGTTTGCCTTTAAACAGCGGGCCGTCACAGTGCGGGCAGTAGGTTACACCTTTGGTGCGATACTGCTCTTCGCCCGGAACGTCCATGTTGCGCCAGCGTGCGCCGGTAGCAATGATGATGCTGCGTGATTTCAGCACTGCGCCGGAAGCGGTTTCGATGGCGTGCAGACCGCCCTCTTTCGCTGCCGGAATCAGCTTGATGGCGCTCTGGGTGTCGATCACGTCAACGTCATAGTCATCAACGTGCGCACGCAGGGAACCGGCGAGCTTCGCCCCTTCGGTTTTCGGCACGGAGATGTAGTTTTCAATGTCAACGGTGTCCAGCACCTGGCCGCCAAAGCGCTCGCCCATCAGGCCGGTACGAATACCTTTACGCGCCGAGTAGATGGCCGCCGCAGCGCCCGCCGGGCCGCTGCCGACGATCAGCACTTCATAGGCGTCACGCTTGTTCAGCTCTTCAGCCGCACGCTTATCCGCGTTGGTGTCTACCTTACCGACGATTTCTGCCAGGCTCATGCGACCCTGACCGAACTCTTTACCGTTGAGGTAAACCGCCGGCACGCCCATGACGTTGCGTTCGGTGATCTCGTTCTGGAACATGCCACCGTCGATGGCGGTATGACGGATGCGCGGGTTGAGCACCGCCATCAGGTTCAGCGCCTGTACCACGTCCGGACAGTTGTGGCACGACAGAGAGTAATAGGTTTCGAAATGCAGGTCGCTGTCCAGCGCAACAACCTGATCCAGCAGGCTCTGCGCCTCTTTCGACGGATGTCCACCGGTCTGCAGCAGTGCCAGCACCAGTGAGGTAAATTCGTGGCCCATTGGCGAACCGGCAAAGCGCGGACCGCTGTGGCTGCCTGGGTTAGTAATCAGGAATGATGGCTTACGTACCGGTTGATCGTTCTCTTCACGGAAGCTGACTTTATCAGACAGACTCGCGATATCGGTCAGCAGAGTACGGATCTCTGCGGATTTTGCGCCATCGTCCAGTGTGGCAATCAACTCAACCGGTTTCGTTAGTTTCTCAAGGTAGGCCTTGAGCTGGGTTTTTAAATTGGTGTCGAGCATAGTGAGTTCCTGTGAAGAAAATCGGGTGCCGCAGCACCCGATGGAAGAAAGATCAAAGGGCGGAGGTGACTTAGATTTTGCCAACCAGGTCCAGTGATGGAGCCAGCGTTGCGTCGCCTTCTTTCCATTTAGCCGGGCAAACTTCACCTGGGTGAGAAGCCACGTACTGAGCCGCTTTCACTTTACGCAGCAGGTCAGATGCGTCACGGCCGATGCCTTCTGCAGTGATTTCGATGGCCTGGATGATGCCTTCCGGGTCAACGATGAAGGTACCGCGGTCAGCCAGACCTTCTGCTTCACGCATGATTTCGAAGTTACGGGTCAGAGCACCGGTCGGGTCGCCGATCATCGCGTACTGGATTTTCGCGATGGTGTCTGAAGAACCGTGCCAGGCTTTGTGGGTAAAGTGCGTGTCAGTTGAAACGGAGTAGATGTCTACGCCCAGTTTCTGGAACTCTTCGTAGTGGTCTGCCACGTCACCCAGTTCAGTCGGGCATACAAAGGTGAAGTCAGCCGGGTAGAAGAAGAAAACACTCCATTTACCTTCAACGTCTTTCTCGGTTACGTCGATGAATTCGCCGTTTTTGAATGCAGCGTTTTTGAACGGTTTGATTTTGGTATTGATGATAGACATGGGTGACCTCCGTTAAAAAGATGTGATGCAGGCTACATAATTTTCGGGCCAACTTCTAATATGCAGACGTTATCAATCAGATAATCAAAAGCTATCAAAGTGCCGACGCCAGATTTGATGCGGCTTGCCGCGGCATTCTACACAGAAAAGCTGCAGAGTTAACAGGCTTTATCTTTACGCGCGGCAACTGCTATTTTTTTATAAACATTCAATCATCTTTGCTGCACGATTCAACTGCGTGCACAACGCCGCTACAAAACGTGCCCGCTTACTCGTCATGGAGTCTGGAAGTGAAAATTCGTCTTTTTGAAGAAGCCGACCGCCCTTTTTTACGCACGCTGTATCTCGCGGCGCGCCGTCATAACTGGACATGGCTGGCCGGTGACGACTGGCAGCTTGAAGATTTCGACGCGATTATTCCCGGTGAAACGGTACTGGTAGCGGAGATCGACGGCCACCGCGCAGGGTTTGCCGGCGTGATGGATAACGATAATTTTTTGCACAGTTTGTATGTCGATCCGGCCTTTCAGGGCCAGGGCGTCGGCAGTGCGCTGCTGAACGCGGTGCAGCAGCGTTTTACCTCCACCGGCGCGCTGAAATGTCTGCTACAGAACGAAGCGGCGCTGCAGTTTTATCAGCAGCACGGCTGGCAGCGCGAAGCGCTGGGAGAGAGCGAACAGGGCCAGTACGTATTGATGCACCTGCCGCTGGCGACACGCACCAGCGGCAGCTAAGGCTTAAACCGCGCGGAAGGCGATGTCGCCCGGAATCACCTCACCCTGCCAGTAAAGCTGGGCGGCAACCCGGCCCGCAAGTTCACGATACAGCGCGGTGAATTCACTCTCCGGACGGCGAATCACGGTCGGTTCACCATCGTCGAGATCTTCGCGCAGATTAATGTGCAGCGGCAGCTGAGCCAGCAGGCGGGTGTGATAATCCTCAGCCAGCTTCTGCGCACCGCCGGTACCAAATATTGGCTCATGATGCCCGCATTCGCTGCAGATGTGCATGCTCATATTTTCCACCACGCCCAGCACCGGCACGCTGACTTTTTCGAACATCACCATGCCCTTGCGCGCATCAATCAGCGCAATGTCCTGCGGCGTGGTCACCACCAGCGCGCCGGTCACCGGCACGTTCTGCGCCAGCGTCAGCTGAATGTCACCGGTGCCCGGCGGCATATCCAGAATCAGGTAATCGAGATCCGGCCACAGCGTTTCGTTCAGCAGCTGCATCAGCGCCTTGCTGGCCATCGGTCCGCGCCACACCATGGCGTTATCGTCGGTCACCAGATAGCCGATAGAGTTGGTTGCCAGGCCGTGCGCCATGATCGGCGCCATGTGCGTGCCATCCGGCGAGGTGGGGCGCTGCTTTTCGGTGCCGAGCATGTCCGGGATCGACGGGCCGTAAATATCCGCATCAAGAATACCGACGCGCGCGCCTTCGGCCGCCAGCGCCAGCGCCATATTCACAGCGGTGCTGGATTTGCCCACGCCACCTTTACCGGAGCTGACGGCGACGATGTTTTTCACCCCGTTGACGCCCGGCTGATTTTTCACGCGTTTCAGGGTGGCGATGTCATGACGCAGCCGCCAGTCGATGGCGCGCGTGTTGGTCAGGCGCAGCAGTTCCGCGCTGGTCTGGGCTTTCAGCGCCTCAAACGCGCTGGCCCAGGCAAATGGCATCACCAGTTCAATGTGCAGCTTGTCGTCGAGCAGCGCCACGTGACGCAGCGCTTTGAGGGTAGTCAGATTGTGTTGCAGCGTCGGATGCTCAAACTCGCTCAGCACGCCGATAACCACGGCGCGCAACGCTTCAGGTGAATGATGGTCCCGGGATTGTGCGGTCATCCCAACTCCTTATTTAGTCATGACGCCAGACGATGGCGGTGTGCCATCAATCATATCAGATAGGCGCTAAAAGTGACGTGGCCGAGCTGCTGTGTTTACGCCAGAGGGTGCTTCGGTTAACATCTAAGCCCGATTTTTTATTCACGGAATGCTACGCAAATTATGACTCAAGTCGCTAAAAAACTACTGGTAACGTGCGCCCTGCCGTACGCAAACGGCTCTATCCACTTAGGTCACATGCTTGAACACATTCAGGCTGACGTGTGGGTCCGTTACCAGCGAATGCGTGGCAATCAGGTGTTCTTCATCTGTGCGGACGACGCCCACGGCACGCCGATCATGCTGAAAGCCCAGCAGCTGGGTATCGCGCCGGAGCAGATGATTGCGGAAATGAAGCAGGAGCATGAGACCGATTTCGCGGGTTTCAACATCAGCTATGACAATTATCACTCCACGCACGGCGACGAAAACCGCCAGCTGTCTGAGCTGATTTACACGCGCCTGAAAGAGAACGGTTTCATTAAAAACCGCACCATTTCGCAGCTGTACGATCCGGAAAAAGGCATGTTCCTGCCTGACCGCTTCGTCAAAGGCACCTGTCCGAAATGTAAATCGCCCGATCAGTACGGCGATAACTGCGAAGTGTGCGGCGCGACTTACAGCCCGACCGAGCTGATTGAGCCGAAATCGGTGGTGTCAGGTGCGACGCCGGTGATGCGCGATTCTGAACACTTCTTCTTCGATCTGCCATCCTTCAGCGCGATGCTGCAGGCGTGGACGCGCTCCGGCGCACTGCAGGAGCAGGTGGCGAACAAGATGCAGGAGTGGTTTGAAGCCGGTTTGCAACAGTGGGATATCTCCCGCGATGCGCCGTACTTCGGCTTCGAGATCCCTGGCGCGCCGGGCAAATACTTCTACGTCTGGCTGGATGCGCCAATCGGCTATATGGGGTCGTTCAAGAACCTGTGCGACAAACGCGGCGACATCGATTTCGACGAGTTCTGGAAGAAAGATTCCAGCACCGAGCTGTATCACTTCATCGGCAAAGACATCGTCTATTTCCACAGCCTGTTCTGGCCAGCGATGCTGGAAGGCAGCAATTTCCGCAAGCCGACCAACCTGTTTGTGCATGGTTATGTCACGGTGAACGGCGCGAAGATGTCGAAATCGCGCGGTACCTTCATCAAAGCCAGCACCTGGCTGCAGCACCTTGATGCCGACAGCCTGCGCTACTATTACGCGGCCAAGCTCTCTTCGCGCATCGACGATATTGACCTTAATCTGGAAGATTTCGTTCAGCGTGTGAACGCTGACATCGTTAATAAGGTGGTGAACCTCGCCTCGCGCAACGCCGGCTTTATCACCAAACGCTTTAACGGCCAGCTGGCAAGCGAACTGGCGGATCCGGCGCTGTATCAGACCTTTGTTGATGCGTCAGAGAAGATCGGTGAAGCCTGGGCCAGCCGCGAACACAACCGTGCGATCCGCGAGATCATGGCGCTGGCCGACCTGGCCAACCGCTACGTTGACGAGCAGGCACCGTGGGTGGTGGCGAAACAGGAAGGCCGCGATGCCGACCTGCAGGCGATTTGCTCGATGGGTATCAACCTGTTCCGCGTGCTGATGACCTGGCTGAAGCCGGTGCTGCCGTCGCTGAGCGAGCGCGCAGAAGCCTTCCTGCAAAGCGAACTGAGCTGGGATGGCATTGCGCAGCCGCTGCTCAACCACAGCGTAGCGCCGTTTAAAGCGCTGTATGGTCGTATTGAGATGGCAAAAGTGGAGGCGCTGATTGCGGCTTCAAAAGAGGACGCAGCGGCGGCGAACCAGCCGGCGGCAAGCGGTCCACTGGCCGATGCACCAATTGGCGAGACCATCACCATTGATGACTTCGCCAAAGTCGACATGCGCGTGGCGCTGATCGAGCAGGCTGAGCTGGTAGAAGGTTCCGATAAGCTACTGCGTCTGCAGCTGGATCTGGGTGGCGAGAAGCGCCAGATTTTCTCCGGCATTCGCGCCGCTTATCCGGATCCGTCGGTGCTGGTGGGCAAGATGACTATCATCGTCGCCAATCTGGCGCCGCGCAAAATGCGTTTCGGCGTGTCCGAAGGCATGGTACTGTCTGCCGGCCCTGGCGGCAAAGATCTGTTTGTGCTGTCAGTGGATAGCGGTGCCCAGCCGGGTATGCCGGTGAAGTAAGGGGTGGTGCGCGCTGGCCCTCACCCTAACCCTCTCCCGCTTACGGGAGAGGGAACCGCTGAGTGCGGGGTCTGGGTTTAGAGCCAGGCCTGCACTTGGCAAAACACTGCACAAGGCTACCCCCTCTCCCGCCTGCGGGAGAGTGAACTGCTGAGTGCGGAGTTTGAGTTCAGAGCCAGACCTGCACATAGCAAAACCCCGCACAAGACTACCCCCTCTCCCGCCTGCGGGAGAGGGCCGGGGTGAGGGGAAAACCGCACTGCGCTTATCGCGCCAACATCAAACAGCGATAAATCTCCGCCGTCACCGCCTCAAATTCATTAAACACCTGATGATTCCAGAAGCGAATTACGCGCCAGCCGCAGCGCTGTAAATACGCCGTGCGCCGGGCATCGTAAGCCTGATCTTCAGGCGTATTGTGCTGTCCACCATCCAGTTCCACGATCAGCGATCGCTCAACGCAGGCAAAATCAACGATATACCCTCCAACAGGATGCTGGCGGCGAAACTTCGCGCCACACACATTTCGGTTGCGTAAATAGCGCCATAGTTTTTGCTCCGCTTGCGGCATCGCCTTTCGCAGCGCGGGCTGCGGTTGCACGGTGTGGTTCATCGCTGCTCCTTCGCTCTGCCCACCAGCTTACGCCGCTTTGCGCAGCTTCAAAGCAAAGGTGTTGAAATCCTGAATCTGCATTCCAGTGTGATCGCTAGCACGCTAAGCGCTTAATGCGTATGATGAAGCGCCACGAAAACAGGAGCCTGACATGCCCACCGTGCTATCTGCCTGCTGGCGCTATCTGCGCGCCTTTGCCATCGTCTATGCTGCGCTGTATGCCGGCAACGGCCTTGCCGCCCTGCTGCCATTTACCATTCCTGGCAGCATCCTTGGCATGCTGTTGCTGTTTGCCCTGCTGGCGCTGCAGATTATCCCGGTAACGTGGGTGAAACCCGGCTGTCAGCTATTGATCCGCTACATGGCGCTGCTGTTTGTGCCGATCAGCGTTGGCGTGATGGGCTACACCGATATCCTCAGCGCACAGTTTGGCCCGATTGTCGTCTCCTGTATGGTCAGCACCCTGCTGGTGTTGCTGATTGTCGGCCTGAGCGCCGAGCGCCTGCAGCGTCCGAAGGAGTCCGGCCATGAGTGACGCCTGGTGGTCACTGCCGCTTACCGTGGTGGCGTATCTGCTGGCACGCCGTCTGGCAGCCAGAATCAACCTCTCCATCGTCAACCCGCTGCTGGTGGCCATGGCGATCATTATTCCACTGCTGCTGCTGACGCACCTGCCCTACGCGCGCTATTTCGCCGGCAGCGCGCTGCTTAATCAGCTGCTGCAGCCCGCCGTGGTGGCGCTGGCGCTGCCGCTGTATGAGCAGATGCACCAGATTCGCGCGCGCTGGAAAACCATCATCAGCGTCTGTTTTATCGGCAGCATTACCGCCATGGTGTCCGGCACGGCGATCGCGCTGTGGATGGGAGCGACGCCGGAAATCGCGGCCACCATCCTGCCGAAGTCGGTGACCACGCCCATCGCCATGGCAGTATCGGGCTCGCTACACGGTATTCCGGCCATCAGCGCCATTTGCGTGTTGATTGCTGGCGTGCTGGGCGCGGTGTTTGGTCACATGCTGCTGAATCTGTTTAAAGTACGCAGCAAGTCATCACGCGGGCTGGCGATTGGCAACGCGTCTCATGCGCTCGGCACCGCGCGCGCCGCGGAGATTGACTATCAGGAAGGCGCCTTCAGTTCACTGGCGCTGGTAATCTGCGGCATCATCACCTCGTTACTGGCGCCTTTCATTTTTCCTTTGCTGATGCGCTTACTGGGGTAAAACTTGCGAGAGATCTCGCAAAGTTGAAACAAGCCAATCAGCTTGCATTGTCATAGCGACATGGATCACATATAAACCTTGAGGCGGCGCTTCGCCGCTGACGAGTTAATGAGGCCATAACATCATGCATGCACGATTCACTTCCGCTTTCTCTGCCCTGCCCGCTGCGCTGCAGAGCGCGCTTCAGCCGCTGCTGGACGCCGCTGATTTTCACGGCGTGCTGCGACCGCAGGAGGTGACTCAGCTGCAACAGGCAACCGGTCTGGATGATGATGCGCTGGCACTCGCACTGCTGCCGATTGCCGCCTGTTGTGCCGTGGCACCGGTTTCACACTTTAACGTGGGCGCTATTGCACGCGGCATCAGTGGCCACTGGTACTTCGGTGCCAACATGGAGTTTTTACATGCGCCGCTGCAGCAAACGGTCCACGCCGAGCAGAGCGCAGTCACGCATGCCTGGCTGCGGGGCGAAGCGCAGCTGGCGACCATTACCGTCAACTACACGCCGTGCGGACACTGCCGCCAGTTTATGAATGAACTCAATAGCGGTACGGCGATTCGCATCAGCCTGCCGGGCCGCGCGGTCAGCACGCTGGCCGACTATTTACCGGACGCCTTTGGCCCGGCCGATCTCAATATCAGCGAACGGTTGCTGACCCCCGTCGACCACGGTTTCCTGCCGCAGGGCGATGCGCTGCAGCAGGCCGCGATTGATGCTGCCAGCCGCAGCCATGCACCTTACAGCCAGAGTTATAGCGGCGTGGCGTTGCAGAGCCGCAGCGGCCAGATTTACCCTGGGCGCTATGCCGAAAATGCCGCCTTTAATCCGAGCCTGCCGCCATTACAGGCCGCGTTGATTCTGATGAATATGCACAACGAAGCGATGGAGGAGATTCAGCAGGCGGTGCTGGCAGAAAGCGCCGACGCCACGCTGAGCCAGTTTGATGCCACCCGCACCACCCTCGCCGCGCTCGGCTGCAGCAATTTCTCAGTTACTTTAGTTTCGAAACCAACAGTTTAGTGATCCTTTTACCGCTTTTGTGACCTTCTATTAACAAAAGCTGTACATCTGCAGGAATTTTCATAGGATCGGGCGCCAGAACTTCACAATAAACGGGTCTGGCGTTACCTTCTTGCTGGCGACACGTCAGAAAACACTGCAACCGGAGCAAACACTGCATGGAACTCGAGTACGAAAGTAAACGTCCGCTGTATATTCCTTACGCGGGTCCGATCCTGCTGGAATTTCCGCTGTTGAACAAAGGCAGCGCTTTCTCGCTGGAAGAACGTAACGAATTTAACCTCAATGGCCTGCTGCCAGACGCCGTAGAAACCATCGAAGAGCAGGCCGAGCGCGCCTGGCGTCAGTTCCTGGACTTCAAAAACAATAACGACAAGCACGTCTACCTGCGCAACATCCAGGACACCAACGAAACGCTATTCTATCGCCTGCTGGATAACCATCTGGAAGAGATGATGCCGATCATCTACACCCCAACGGTTGGCGCGGCGTGCGAGCACTTCTCTGAAATTTACCGTCGCGCGCGCGGGGTGTTTATCTCCTACAACAACCGCGACCGCATTGAAGACATGCTGCAAAACGCCACCAAGCAGAATGTCAAAGTCATCGTGGTCACCGACGGCGAGCGTATTCTCGGCCTCGGCGACCTGGGCATCGGCGGCATGGGCATTCCTATCGGCAAGCTGTCGCTGTATACCGCGTGCGGTGGCATCAGCCCGGCCTACACCCTGCCGGTAGTGCTGGATGTCGGCACCAATAATCAGCAACTGCTGAACGATCCGCTCTACATGGGCTGGCGCCATCCGCGCATCACCGGCGAAGAGTATGAAGCCTTCGTTGATGAATTCATTCAGGCGGTGAAGCGCCGCTGGCCAAACGTGCTGCTGCAGTTTGAAGATTTCGCGCAGAAAAACGCCATGCCGCTGCTGGAGCGTTACCGCGATGAGATCTGCTGCTTCAATGATGATATTCAGGGCACGGCCGCTGTCACGGTGGGCACGCTGATCGCCGCCAGCCGCGCTGCAGGCAGCCGTCTGTGCGAGCAGAAAGTGGTGTTCCTCGGTGCCGGTTCCGCCGGCTGCGGTATCGCCGAGCAGATCGTCGCACAGATGAAATCTGAAGGCCTGAGCGATGATGAAGCGCGCGCGCGCGTGATGATGGTAGACCGTTTCGGCCTGCTCACTGACAAATTGCCTAACCTGCTCGATTTCCAGAGCAAGCTGGTGCAGAAGAGCGACAATCTGAAAGACTGGGACGTCACCAGCGATTCGATTTCACTGCTCGACGTGGTACGCAATGCCCGGCCGGATATCCTGATCGGCGTTTCCGGCCAGCCGGGACTGTTCACCGAAGAGATCATTCGCGAGATGCACAAGCACTGCAAACGCCCGATCGTGATGCCGCTCTCGAACCCGACCTCACGCGTGGAAGCGACCCCGGCTGATATCATCGCCTGGACCGACGGTGACGCGCTGGTCGCCACCGGCAGCCCGTTTGCACCGGTCACCTGGAAAGGCAAAACCTACCCGATTGCCCAGTGCAACAACTCCTATATCTTCCCGGGTATCGGTCTCGGCGTGATCGCTGCCGGTGCCACCCGCGTAACGGATTCGATGCTGATGACCGCCAGCCGCGCGCTGGCTGACTGCTCACCGCTGGTTAACGACGGTGAAGGTCCGGTGCTGCCAGAGATTAAGGACATCCAGGGCGTCTCCAAAGTGATCGCCATGGAAGTGGGCAAAGCGGCGCAGCTGGCGGGCGTAGCGGTGGTCACCTCCGAGGACGTACTGTCGAAAGCCATCAACAACAACTTCTGGCTGCCGCAGTATCGTCACTATCGCCGTACCTCGATTTAATTGCAGACCGACGCTGCCGCACGCTTCAGGTGCGGCAGCGCTTAAAAAAACGCCAGCCGACCGGCGCGAACTTGCTTAGCCGTGCCGCCTCAAGTAGCCTTGACCCATCTGAATTTTCGTCAACCGAGTGCCCGTGCGCATACTTAAACGCGTTTTCTTTGGTCTGTTTATCATCATCTTACTGGTGATGGCGACCGCGCTCGGCCTCGATCGCTGGATTAGCTGGCGAACCGCGCCGTTTATTTATGAAGATGTCGCTTCGCTGCCGCATCGCCAGGTCGGCGTGGTGCTGGGCACCGCCAAGTATTACCGCACCGGCGTCATCAATCAGTATTACCTGTATCGCATTCAGGGCGCGCTCAACGCTTACAACAGCGGCAAGGTGAATTATCTGCTGCTGAGCGGCGATAATGCGCTGCAGAGCTACAACGAGCCGATGACCATGCGACGCGATTTAATCAAAGCCGGCGTCGATCCCTCAGACATCGTGCTGGATTATGCCGGTTTCCGTACGCTGGATTCGATTGTGCGCACGCGTAAAGTCTTCGACACCAACGACTTTATCATTATTACCCAGCGCTTCCACTGTGAACGCGCGCTGTATATCGCCCAGCATCTGGGCATTCAGGCGCAGTGCTACGCGGTGCCGTCACCCAAGAATATGCTGTCGGTGCGGTTCCGCGAGGTGGGTGCGCGCCTCGGTGCGCTGGCGGATCTCTATCTGATGAAGCGCGAGCCGCGTTTCCTTGGCCCGCTGGTGCCGATTCCGGCGGTGCATGAAGTGCCGGAAGATGCGCAGAGCTACCCGGCAGTTACACCGGAACAGTTGCTCGAGCTGGAAGAGAAGCTGCGGAAATAATCGGCAAGAGGCCAGCAGCCGGATCTGACGTTGGCGAGTTAAGCAGGATCGCGCCGATGCTGCCGGTGCGCATCAATGCGCACCCTACAAAATACCGGCCATCCCCTGCAATTCTCACCGCTATCCTTATTGTGCAATAAAAACAACAAGGGCCGCGTTGCCGCAGCCCTGATGGTTGACCTTGTTCTCTGCTATTTCTTACGCGCGTATTTCAGCGAATCAAGCGCCACGGCGAAGATGATGATGCCGCCCTTGATGATGTACTGCCAGTACGGGTTCACGCCGATGTAGGTCAGACCGTAGTTGATGACGGTGAAGATGATCACACCGGTCACCACACCCGCGACGGTACCTACCCCGCCAGCGAACGACACGCCGCCCACCACGCAGGCCGCAATCGCATCCAGCTCATACATAAAGCCGAGGTTGTTAGTGGCGCTGCCGATACGGCCCGCTTCCAGCATCCCGCCGAAGGCATAGAACACGCCGGACAGCGCATACACCAGGATCAGGTTAAGCGGAACGTTAACACCAGAGACTTTCGCCGCTTCCGGGTTACCGCCGATAGCAAAGATGTTTTTGCCGAAGCGGGTTTTGTTCCACAGGATCCAGACGAACACGATGGCGATAATCGCATAGAAGGTGATGAACGACAGCTTGAAGTCGCCGAAGCGCAGGAAGCCCTGGGCAAACTTCGAGAAGCCAGCGTCAAAACCGGCAATCGGTGAAGCGCCCACGAAGTCGTAGTAAAGCGAGTTGATGCCGTAAACGATGATCATGGTGCCCAGCGTGGTGATAAACGGCGTCACCTTCAGGTAAGCGATGATCACGCCGTTAACCAGGCCAATTACGCCACCGATGATGCACACGGTCAGAATCACCAGCGGAATCGGCACGGTTTCCAGATGCGGGAACACCTTGTTGGCGTTATCCATCGACTGCAGCAGCGTTGCCGCCACCACCGCCGCCAGACCCACCTGGCGCCCTGCCGACAGGTCGGTGCCCTGGGTCACGATCAGACCGGCTACGCCGAGTGCGATAATAATACGGACCGATGACTGAGTCAGAATGTTACTCAGGTTCATCAGGCTTAAAAAGGTCGGATCCTGGAAAATAATAATCGCCAGTAGTACCAACAGGACAACATAAATGCCGCCCTCTTTTAACCAGGTTAGCGCATTCTTTTTAGTAGTCGATTTCATGTTAAAGCCCTTGCTTCATTAAAGGTGTAATGACGCTAAACGCAGGATTTCATTCTGCGAGGTCGTTTTAGTATCGACAATGCCCGCTACCTGACCATTACTCATTACTAAAATACGGTCGGTAATGCCCAGCAGCTCTGGCATTTCAGAAGAGATAATAATGATGCCCTTTTCTTTTTTCGCCAGCTCCGAGATCAGCTGATAAATCTCGAATTTAGCGCCGACGTCAATACCGCGCGTCGGTTCATCAAGCATCAGTATTTCCGGCTGCGTCAATAACCAGCGACCAATAATGACTTTTTGCTGGTTACCGCCGGAGAGCGATCCAATTTGGGTATGATGGCCGGGCGTTTTCACCCGCATGGCATCAATGACCCACTGGGTATCGCTTTTCATGCGTTTATTATCCAGCAGACCCATACTGGATTTATATTTCTTGATATTAGAAATGAGCGAGTTAAAACCAATATCCAGGTAGGCATAAATCCCGGTGGAACGCCGCTCTTCCGTCACCAGCGCAAAACCATGGTTGATGGCTTCGTTGGCGCTGTGGTTATTAATCGCTTTACCGTGCAGTTTAATGGTGCCGCCCGACTTCTCACGGATACCAAATAAGGTTTCCACAATGTCAGTACGCTTGGCGCCCACCAGGCCGGCAATCCCGAGAATCTCGCCTTTGTGCAGGTCAAACGAGATATCACGGATCGATGGCTGGCGCAGCGAGGTCAGATTGCGCACCTCCAGAATCACTTCACCCGGCACGTTAGTTTTGTCCGGGAAGCGCTGGTTGAGTGAACGGCCGACCATCATGGCGATGATCTTGTCCATGTCCAGCCCTTCCAGCGGCTGAGTAGCAATCCACTGGCCGTCACGCAGAATGGTGATCTCATCGCACAGCTGGAAAATCTCTTCCATTTTATGCGAAATATAAACAATACCGCAGCCGCGATCTTTCAGCTTACGGATAATGGTGAACAGGTGGTTAACTTCTTTTTCGGTCAGCGATGACGTGGGCTCATCCATAATGACGATTTTCGCGTCATAGGAAAACGCCTTGGCGATTTCAATCATCTGCATTTGCGATACCGAAAGCGTCGCGACTTTATCACGCGGATCGATATCAATATCTAATTCATCAAAGATCGCTTTGGTATCACGATACATTTTATCCTGATCGACAAACGGACCTTTGCGCGGATAGCGCCCCAGCCACATGTTGTCCATCACGTTGCGCTGCAGCACCAGATTTAATTCCTGATGCACCATTGAAACGCCATTTTCCAGCGCCTCTTTGGAGGATTTGTAATCTATTTCCTCACCCTGAAACAGGATGCTCCCCGTATCCTTTTTATAAATCCCAAACAGGCATTTTAATAAAGTGGATTTACCGGCGCCGTTTTCACCCATTAAGGCATGGACGGAGTGCGGCCGCACTTTTAAATTCACATTATCTAAGGCTTTCACCCCTGGAAATGATTTCGAGACATTCGTCATCTCCAGCAGATATTCTCGCTGTGTGGTCGGATTCTCACTGGCCATAATTTACCTGGCTAAAAAAAGCGTTGGTCAGATGCAATAAGGCGCGGCAGAAAAGCCGCGCCCGGGACGAATTACTTCACAAACTGCGACAGGTTTTCTTTATCAACCGGTACGTACGGTACGCGTACTACTTTGCCATCCATCTTGAAGTTGGTACCTGCGGTTGGCTCTTTGCCATTGGCCAGGTTGTTAGCAATGTCCAGCGTGGCTTTCGCCTGGTTTTCCGCATCGTTCAGCACGGTACCGGCCATCGCACCGGATTTCACCAGTGCCAGCGCTTCTGGCAGGGCGTCAACACCAAATACCGGAATGCTGGTTTTGTTGTGCGCCTTCAGCGCTTCAACCGCACCCATCGCCATCGCATCGTTGTTCGCGATGATCACTTCAATTTTGTTGGCGTTCGGGCCAGACAGCCAGGCGTCCACTTTGTCTTTCGCCTGCGCGGTATCCCACATTGCGGTATCCATCGCCAGCTGCTGGGTTTTGATGCCGTCTTTGTTCAGGGTTTCGATAACGTATTTGGTACGCGCTTCAGCGTCCGGATGGCCCGGTTCACCTTTCAGCAGCACGAACTGAATCTGACCGTCTTTGTTCAGATCCCAGGCTGGCGTGGCTTTCCAGTGTTTCTCGATCAGCTCACCCTGCTTGATGCCGGACTCTTTGGAGTCGGTACCGACATAGTAAGCTTTGTCGTAGCTGGCCAGCACTTTCGCGTTAGGCTCTTTGTTGAAGAACACCACCGGCACGTCGTTCGCGCGCGCTTTATCGATCACCACTGCCGCAGCAGCCGGATCCACCAGGTTGATAGCCAGCGCTTTCACGCCTTTCGCCATCAGCACGTCAATCTGGTCGTTCTGTTTGGATTGGTCGTTCTGTGAGTCGTTCATCAGCAGCTGAATGCCGCCAACGGCTTTCGCCTCTTTTTCGATGTCCTTGCGCACCATCGACATGAAGTTGTCGTCATATTTATAAATTGTCACGCCAATGCGGGTATCGGCGGCGTGCGCAGTTGCACCAAACATCATGCTGGCAACCAGTGCTGTGAGCGTGAAAACCTTCTTATTCATGGTATCTCCGGTTTTTTTATGCAGGGTATTTCATCGCGCCGTATTGCCTGCGGGCAGACAGCGCAGTCGGTTGAAACGCTATTTTTTATGGGGCAGGCGCTGCTACCAAGCCGGACCACCATCGCTATCCTGACTTCCCTGTAGGTAAACGCTTCCTAAAGTGTGTTGTGAACCATTTCAATCGGCTACTGAAACCAGACCGGGGAAGGAAAGCCCGGCGTTACATAATGTTTCAGTCCGGTAAGACGCTGCCATCATAGTGAGCGCCATGTTAATTAACTGTGAATACAATCACAGATTGGAAACGGTTACACGGCGCTATCGCCTGAATTAGTGACCGACTCCACAATTTGCCGCTGCGCCACCGAATGGCGCCGCACCAGCGTAGGCATGAAGCAGTGCGCGGCGTGCGGATCGAGCGTGCCTGCTGCGCCCTGCAGGGCCAGCTCAGTCGCCAGTTTCGCCATAGAAACAATGGGATAGCGCACCGTGGTCAGTTGCGGGTCGGTGTAACGGGAAATGGGGATGTCATCGAAGCCGATGACAGAGAAATGCTGCGGCACCTGAATACCGTTATCTTTCAGCGCGGTGAGCGCACCGGCCGCCATGCCATCGTTATAGGAGAACACCGCAGTGAGGTGCAGATTGCGCCCCAGCAGCTCCACCATCGCGGCTTCACCGCCCTGCATGTCCGGTTCGGCATGCGCAATCCAGCCCTCCGGCGGGCGGATGCCCTGCTCCGCCAGCGCCTGCAGCCAGCCGTCGCGGCGCTGCGCCACGTCCTCAATCGGATGGCTGGAGCTGAGGTAACCAATGCGCTGATGGCCCTGCTGTAACAGCATGCGCGTCGCTACCTGCGCACCAGTGACATTATCAAGGCAGACGCAGCGGTGCTCGTAACCGGGAATAGTACGATTAATCAGTACCATACCGGGAACCTGATCCATAAACTGCGCCAGCTCCGCGTCTGTAAGCGTTTTCGCGTGCACCACCAGCGCGTTACAGCGCTGGCGGATCAGCACCTCAATGGCATGGCGTTCTTTCTCTTCCTGATGCCACGAATTGCTGATGAGCACATGCTTGTGCATGCGCTGCGCCACGGTATCCACCGCTTTAACCAGCGCACCAAAGAAGGGATCGGAAACGTCCATGACCACCACGCCGATGGTATCGCTCACCTGGGTCGCCAGCGCCTGCGCGTTGGCATTCGGCCGGTAGCCGAGCGATTCAACCGCCTGCAGCACGGCTTCGCGGGTATCAGAGGTGACTGCACTGCTGTTATTGAGCACCCGCGACACGGTGGCAACGGAAACCCCGGCCTGACGGGCGACATCACGAATCGTTATCATGCAGTTGTTCCACAGAGGAGAAAAGGCGCGACTGGCGCGTAACGGCGCTATTCTGTCAGGGCATCGGAAACAGCTGCGTGAATTACGTCACACGGATGAAAACGGTTACATACAATTATGCAACCTTTGTGATGAACATCATTATCTGCCGGCGGACGCGTTATCCGCTTTTCCGGCGGCGAGCTGCGTCAGCCGGCGCCAGAGCCACTCCATCGGTCCCTGCGAGAAGACGCGCAGCCACAGCACGGAGAACAGAATATTGATCAGCCAGATGGCCGGTACAAAAGCCAGTAGCTGCAGGCGGTCAAATTTGAGGAACAGATCGAAGCGGTAGAACAGCGTGGTGCAGATCAGCGTCTGCAGCAGATAATTGCTCAGCGCCATGCGTCCGACGCACTGAATGGCGTAACTGATCCGCGTGGCGGCGATGGCCGGCCAGTAACCGAGACAGAGTGCAGCGTAGCCAAGGCTGATAAACGGACTGGCAAGATCGCGTGGCACCTGCAGGAAAAAGCCGCTCCAGCGAAATTCCCACTGTAGCAGCCACTGCGCCAGCACGCCGGGTATGGCAATCAGCCAGCCGATGGTCAGTAACAGCGCCGCCGCGCGTCGGTAGTGTTGCAGACTAAACTGGCCGCTCAGCCAGCCGCTGCGCATCAGCGCGGCACCGATCAGCATCAGCCCGGCCAGCTGCCAGCCATACTGCGAAGCCAGCGCCATCAGGCCGGATGACAGGTGTTCGAGGCGATTCTGCACCGCTTCCCAGCCACCGACCAGTTTCCAGTAGCTCTCATACTCCAGATCTGCCGCGCCCGGCAGCCACGAACGCGTCGGCTGCGGACTGGAGATGACGCCAAACACCAGCAGCACGGCACAGCCCACCAGATAGAGCAGCACGCCGGTATGTAATAGCGCCCGCTCCGACGGCACGTCACGCAGCATGCGCCAGACAATCAACCCAATCAGGCCATAATCCAGCAGGATGTCGCCTTCCCACAGGAACACCGCGTGGATGAACCCGATGAAGACCAGCAGCGTTAAGCGTGAGGAGATCCAGCGGCTGCCGCGCGGCACCTGCAGTGCCAGTCCGGCACCAAACAGCAGCGCAAACAGCGTCAGGAATTTTAGCTGCGCCAGGCCATCCATGATTGCCCAGGTCCAGGCATCAGAAACGAAGGCTTCACCCTGCCAGGCCGGATTGAGATAGGCCGCCGAGGGCAGACCAAAGCCGACGATATTCAGCAGCAATATGCCGAGAATGGCGCAACCACGAATGAAATCCAGCGCGAGATAGCGTTGCATCGAGTGCCCTGACGGTGAGAGGAACACGGGCGACAACGACGCCGCCCGCGCTGCTTAGCTGTGGCGTACTGCGCGCAGAAACTCCTGACGCGTGTTCTGGCTCGATTTGAACAATCCGCCGAGTGAAGTGGTGGTGGTCGCGCTGGTCGCATCTTTGACGCCGCGCGCTTTCACGCAGTAGTGCACCGCATCGATCGACACCGCCACGTTATTGGTGCCCAGCAGGGTTTGCAGCGCCACCAGCACCTGCTGGGTTAAACGCTCCTGCACCTGCGGACGCTGGGCGAAGAACTGTACGATACGGTTGATCTTCGACAGGCCAATTACCTTGTCTTTAGGGATATAGGCCACGGTGGCTTTGCCGTCGATGATCACGAAGTGGTGTTCACAGGTGCTGGTCAGGGTGATATCACGCACGGTGACCATTTCGTCCACCTTCATCTTGTTTTCGATGACGGTGATTTTCGGGAAGTTGGCGTAATCCAGACCTGAAAAGATTTCGTCGACGTACATCTTGGCGATGCGGTGCGGCGTCTCCATCAGGCTGTCGTCTTCCAGGTCCAGATTCAGCAGCTGCATAATCTGGGTCATGTGGCCGGCGATCTCGCGCTTGCGTGACGCGTCGTCCATGTCGCGCACCGGGGCGCGTAATGGCGTTTCCAGGCCACGCGCCAGCAGTGCTTCGTGAACCAGGGCGGCTTCCTGACTTAAGGTGCTCATCGTACTCTTCTCCGGCAGGTGATGCGCCCGCAGGTCTGCGCCTGCGGGGGAAATTCTGAGCGCGTATTGTGAAACACAACGCGCGCTTAATCCAGCAATCAATCCGATTGGAGATGAAAGCGTTTCAGGTGGGCGATCGCCGCATCACCAGCGCCCCCGCCAGCAGCAACCCGCCTCCGGCCACCCACAGCGCCGGATCGAGCCGGTGCCACAGCAGGCTGGAAATCCAGGACAGCAGCGGCCCACCGAGCTGTCCGATGGCATAACCGGTCGTGAGCAGGCCGGCGAGATAGCGCGCATGGTGCGGCGCCAGCTCCCGGCTGTACTGCAGCGACAGCTGCACTACGCAGAGAAAGCCGCCGCCAATCAGCAGCGCCGCCAGCAGCAGACCGTTAATGCCCGGTAGTACGATGGCGGCAATCACGCCCAGCGCCTGCGCCCACAGCACCAGCGCCAGCCGCCGATGGCTGCTGCCCCAGTGGCGCGTCACGATCCCCAGCACGATGCCGATCACCGCCGCACCGCCAAACACCGGCCAGACAAACTGCGCAAAAGCGCTATCAGGGAAGCGCGCCGCCGCCATTTGCGACAGGAAGGTGGCGGGCAGAATATAGCCAAAGCCGGCGAGGCTGTAGCTGAGGATCAGGCGCTTCAGGTCACGCGTCAGCAGCAGCGGTGCGGCGGCCTGTTGCGGACGATGCAGCTGTCCGCTGCGCGGCAGGAAGCGCGCAATCGCGGCAATCAGCAGCAGCGCCAGCACACCGTACGCCGCCCAGGCAAACGCCGCGCTCACGCCGCTGGCGTGCAGCATTACCGCCAGCATGCCGCTGATGAAGATGCCGGTGCCGGGACCGGCAAACACCGCTGCCGACAGGCCCGGCCGGCTGTGATGCAGCAGTTGCTCATTGCTCCATGCTGCCACCAGCACCATTGCCCAGCCGCTGGCGACGCCGATCAGGAAACGCACCACCGCATGCAGCCACGGCCCGCTGATACAGGCGGACAGCAACGTCAGCGCGACGGCACCCCAGACGCCCAGCTGCAGCCGCCACTCCACGCGCCGCTGCGCGCGCATCGCGTCAAACGATCCGGCCAGATAACCGAGATAGTTCAGCGCCGCGACCAGGCTGGCGCTGGCGAGCGTGAGCTGACCGTCGTGAATCATCAGCGGCACCTGCGGGGTAAACGCAAATCGCCCAATCCCCATTGCAACCACTAAACTTAAAAACGCGCTAAGCGCAACTCGCCACGCCATTCTGACTCCGGATCGATTGGATTATCACTTGTCAGCAGCATGCATGACGTTTAGACTCACGAAAAGTGAATAATATTAACCAAGTTGTTTACGAGAAGAGAATATGGATTTAGTACAGCTCCGCATGTTCTGTTCCGTGGCCGAAACCGGCTCACTGGCGCGCGCTGCCGAAATGCTGCATCGCGTGCCGTCTAATCTCACCACGCGACTGCGACAGCTGGAAGAAGAAATCGGCGTCGATCTGTTTATTCGTGAGAAGCAGCGCATTCGTTTGTCGCCGATGGGCCACAATTTCCTCAATTATGCGCAGCGTATTCTGGCGTTGAGCGACGAGGCGCTGAACATGGCGCGCGCCGGTGAACCCGGTGGTAACTTTGCCTTCGGTTCGATGGAGAGCACCGCCGCCACCCGCCTGCCGGGATTACTGGCCGCCTATCATCAGCGCTTCCCCAACGTCGCGCTGTCGCTGGTGACCGGCACCTCAGGCGATATCATCGATAAAGTGCGTGCCGGCACGCTGGCGGCGGCGCTGGTGGACGGTCCGGCCAGTCATGACGATCTGAATGGCTGCATTGCCTTTCGTGAAGAGATGGTGCTAATCACCAGCCTCGAACACGCGCCGATTCACAGCGCCCGCGATACGCAGGGCGATACGCTGTTTGCCTTTGGCAACAGCTGCTCGTACCGCACCCGGCTGGAGTCCTGGTATCGCGACAGCCAGAGCGCACCGCACAGCGTTATGGAGATTCAGTCTTATCACGCCATGGTCGCCTGCGTAGCCGGTGGCGGCGGCGTGGCAATGATTCCCGCCTCGGTGCTGGCGCAGATGCCGGCCCGCGCGCGCGTGCAGCAGCACAGCCTGCCGCCGACCTGGCGCGACACGGCCACCTGGCTGATGTGGCGCCGCGACGCCTTTACGCCCAACGTTGAGGCGCTGAAGTATCTGATTATTGAAATGTTTGATGACCGCCCGCTCAACGATGAACTGCTGCATCCGCTGCAGGCCGCTGAGTAAGCGTTATTTTTTATCCAATCACGACATCACAGGAAGAGGGATTGCATGAACATGATTAAAACCCGCGCGGCCGTGGCCTGGGCTGCTGGCGAACCGCTGAAGATTGAAGAAGTGGATCTGATGCCGCCACAGAAAGGGGAAGTGCTGGTGCGCATCGTTGCCACCGGCGTGTGCCATACCGATGCTTACACCCTGTCCGGTAAAGATCCGGAAGGCGTATTCCCGGCGATCCTCGGTCACGAAGGTGGCGGCGTGGTTGAAGCGGTGGGCGAAGGCGTTACCAGCGTGGCGGTCGGCGATCACGTGATCCCGCTGTACACGCCAGAGTGCGGCAAGTGTAAATTCTGTCTCTCCGGCAAAACCAACCTGTGTCAGGCAATCCGCACCACGCAGGGCAAAGGGCTGATGCCCGACGGCACCACCCGCTTCTTCAAAGACGGCAAGCCAATCTTCCATTACATGGGCACCTCGACCTTCTCTGAGTACACCGTCGTACCGGAAATCTCCCTGGCGAAAATCAGCAAAGAAGCGCCGCTGGAAGAAGTGTGCCTGCTCGGCTGTGGCGTGACCACCGGCATGGGCGCGGTGATGAACACCGCCAAAGTGAAAGAAGGCGACACCGTGGCGATTTTCGGCCTCGGCGGTATTGGCCTGTCGGCAATCATTGGGGCGAAAATGGCCAAGGCCGGTCGCATCATCGGTATTGATATCAATACCAGCAAGTTTGACCTGGCGCGCAAACTGGGCGCAACCGACCTGGTTAATCCGAAAGATTTTGCTAAGCCAATTCAGGAGGTTATCGTCGAGATGACCGACGGCGGCGTGGACTTCTCGTTTGAGTGTATCGGTAACGTCAACGTGATGCGTTCCGCGCTGGAGTGCTGCCATAAAGGCTGGGGCGAATCAGTGATTATTGGCGTTGCCGGTGCCGGCGAAGAGATATCTACCCGACCATTCCAGCTGGTTACCGGTCGCGTATGGCGCGGGTCGGCGTTTGGCGGCGTGAAAGGACGCACTCAGCTGCCGGGCATCGTGCAGGATTACCTCGACGGTAAGTTTGCGCTGAATGATTTCATCACCCACACCATGCCGCTGGAAGAGATCAACGAGGCATTTGAGCTGATGCATGAAGGCAAATCGATCCGTTCCGTGGTGCATTTTAATAAATAAGCAGGAGGCGACATGGCATCCACTCTGGAGCTGCTGGAAGAACACCGTATTTTTGGCGGCTGGCAGCAGCGCTGGCGTCATCAGTCCGGCGTGCTCAACTGCCCGATGACGTTCAGCATTTTTCTGCCACCGCCGCGCGACGACGCGCCACCGCCGGTGGTGTGGTTTCTCGCCGGGCTGACCTGCAACGATGAGAACTTCACCACCAAAGCCGGTGCGCAGCGCGTGGCGGCCGAACTCGGTCTGGTGCTGATTATGCCGGACACCAGCCCGCGCGGCGATGCAGTGGCCAATGATAGCGGGTACGATCTGGGCCAGGGTGCCGGGTTTTATCTCAACGCCACGCAGCAACCGTGGGCGGCACATTATCGCATGTTCGATTATCTCAGCGAGGAGCTGCCGGCACTGGTGGCGGATAACTTCAAGCTGAGCGATCGCCAGTCGGTAATGGGGCATTCGATGGGCGGCCACGGCGCGCTGGTGCTGGCGCTGCGCCTCGGCGGGCGCTTTGCGTCGGCGTCCGCGTTTGCACCAATCGTCAACCCGAGCGAAGTGCCGTGGGGACAGAAAGCCTTTGCCGCCTATCTGGGCGACGATCGCCAGACGTGGCGCGAGTGGGATAGCTGCCTGCTGATGCAGAACGCTGAACATCGCCTGCCGGTGCTGATCGATCAGGGCGATAGCGATCAGTTCCTCGCCGATCAGCTACGCCCGGAGCGGCTGGAAGCAGTGGCGCGCGAGCAGAACTTCCCGCTGGAGCTGCGTATCCAGCCGGGTTATGACCACAGCTACTTCTTTATCGCCAGCTTTGTGGAGGACCATCTGCGGTTCCACGCGCAGCATTTACTGGCGTAGTGCACTTCTCTGCCCCTCTGATGCTGAGGGGCAGAACGTGTCTGGCGTCAGGCCAGTGATTCCGCCACCAGCCCATCAATCATTACCTGCGGCATGCCCTGTGAGCAGTGCTCAATGCGGCCGCGCACGCCATACACCTGCGCCAGCGTCTCCGGCGTAATCACCTGCGACGGCACGCCGTCGGCTAGCAGTTGCCCCTGCTTCAGCATCAGCGCGTGATCGGCATGACGCAGCGCGATATTGATGTCATGCACCACCACCACCGTCACCATGTTGCGCAGCCGGGTTTCGCGCCGCACCAAATCCATCACGTGGAACTGATAATTCAAATCCAGCGCGCTGAGCGGTTCATCCAGCAGCAGCAGTTCCGGACGGCGAATCAGCGACTGCGCCAGTCCGACCAGCTGCTTCTGGCCACCGGACAGCTGATCGAGGTAGCGCATCGCCAGATGGGCAATGCCCAGCTGCTCCAGCAGGTGCATGATTTCCGCTTCACTGGCGGCGCTGTGTAATCCACCGGAGGCACGCTGCGCCACGATGATCGACTCCAGCACGTGCAGATGCACACCGGCTGGCAGCGTCTGCGGCAGATAGACCACGCGCTGCGCGCGCCGGGCAAACGGCTGGCTCATCAGCTCTTCACCGTTGAGCCACAGCTCGCCCTGCCCTTTGCTCAGACCGGCCAGCGCGCGCAGCAGCGTCGATTTGCCGCAGCCGTTGGGCCCCAGCAGCACGGTGATTTTGCCGCGTGGCAGCTGCGTGACATTGAGATCGTCGATGACGTTCCGCTTCGGGTAACCGGCGTAAAAGTGGCTGACGCGTAAGCCCTGCTCCATCACACTGTCCCCCGATGCCGCAGAATAATGCTGAGAAAGAACGGCACGCCCACCAGCGAGGTGACGATGCCGACCGGAATGATGACGCCGGGAATGAGGTTTTTCGAGGCCACCGACGCCAGCGACAGCACCAGCGCGCCGATCAGCGCACTGGCCGGCAGATAGTAGCGGTGATCTTCACCAAACATCATGCGCGCAATGTGCGGCGCGACCAGGCCGATAAAGCCGATCGGGCCGACGAATGCCACCGCCAGCGCCGAGAGAATGCTGATGCGCAGCAGCGTCGCCAGCCGCAGCCGCCGCACGTCAATGCCGAAACTCACCGCGCGATCTTCACCAAGGCGCAGCGCCGTGAGTTTCCAGCTGCTGAGCATCGAGAACGGCAGCAGGATGGCAAAGGCGGCGCTCAGCACGCCCAGTTTTTCCCATGAGGCACGCGCCAGACTGCCCATGGTCCAGAACACCAGGCCCTGCAGCGTATCTTCGCTGGCGATGAACTGCATCATCGAAACCAGGGCGTTAAAGGTGAACACCAGCGCGATGCCAAACAGCACCACGCCGGAGGTTGAGACTTTGGTCCAGCGCGTGATGCCATCCAGCATTAGCGCGGCAAACAAGGCGAAGACAAAGGCATTGGCGGAGATCAGCCACTGATCCGGCACGCCGGGAATACCGATGCCGAGAATGATTGCCAGCGCGGCACCAAACGCCGCTGCCGACGAGACGCCGAGCGTAAACGGGCTGGCCAGCGGGTTATTAAGGATGGTCTGCATTTCAGCACCGGCGAGGCCGAGTGAGAAGCCGACCACCACCGCCATCAGCGCATACGGCAGACGGATGTCCCAGACGATCACGCGCGTGCCGGCGTCCACCGCTGCGGGATGGAGCAGCGTTTGCCACAGCGTGTCGAGAGTCAGGCCGGCCGGGCCAAGGGTGAAATCGAGGATAACTGAAGCGAGGATCGCCAGCACCAGCACACCAATCAGCAGCAGTCGCTGACGCAGAACCTGACGATAACGGGTCAGGGTATCGGCTTCGGTGCCATGTTCCGCCACCAGCGCGGAGTCCGTACTACGCATTGTTCTACCTGTTTCCTGTCGCCTTATAACGGCTGCCACAATAGAGCAGGTGATAATAATTATCAATGCTGTCTCTGTAACAAAGCCCGAATGGTTTGCGCCAGGTTTGCATAGCGTAATAGATCGCAAAAAAAACGCGGCCGTGGCCGCGTTGTCAGGCATTACTGCTTAAAGGAGGGGAATTCCATCTCGCTGTATTTCACGAAGCGGGTGCCGCGCGTCAGCTTATAGCCCAGCCAGATCACCAGGAACAGCGGAATGCCGATATAGGTTGCGGCTACGCCGTACCAGTCGATGCGATCGGCGAGGAATGCCTGATAATTCTGCCCCAGCGTAATGATCAGACACAGCGCGAACGCAAACATCGGACCCAGCGGGAAGAAGCCGGAGCGGTAAGGCAGATCGGCCAGATTCAGCCCCTGTGCCACATAGCCGCGGCGGAAGCGATAATGGCTGATAGCAATACCGAGCCAGGCGATAAAGCCGGTCATCCCTGACGTATTCAGCAGCCACAGGTACACTTCCTGATTGCCAAATTTCGAGGTCAGGAAGCACAGCGCTGCCACCACCGTGGTCGCCAGCAGGGCATTGCGCGGTACGCCACCTTTCGACAGTTTCGCAAAAATGCGCGGTGCCTTGCCTTCCTGCGCCAGGTTAAACAGCATACGCGTTGAGGCGTACATGCCGGAGTTACCCGCCGACAGCACCGCCGTCAGGATCACCGCGTTCATCACCGCCGCTGCGGACAGCAGACCGGCATTCTGGAACACCAGCGTGAACGGGCTGACGCTGATATCGGTGACATCGTTATGCAGCAGTTGCGGATCGGTATACGGCAGAATCAGGCTGATGATCAGGATCGCGAACACATAGAACAGCAGAATGCGCCAGAACACCTGGCGCACCGCGCGCGGGATATTCTTCGCCGGGTCTTCTGATTCACCGGCGGCAATCCCGATCAGTTCGGTGCCCTGGAAGGAGAAGCCGACAATCATCGCCACGCCAATCATCGCCGCAAACCCGCCCGCAAACGGCGCATCTCCCACCGTCCAGTTGTGCCAGCCAGCATTTTCCGCGCCGCGCAGGATGCCGGTAATCATCAGCACACCGACCACAATAAAGATGATGACGGTGGCGACTTTGATCAGTGAGAACCAGTATTCCGCCTCGCCGAAGCCTTTGACCGAAATGTAGTTGAGCAGGAACATCAGACCGAGGAACAGCGCGCTCCAGATCCAGCCTGGCGTGTCCGGGAACCAGTAGTTCATCACCAGCTGTGAGGCGACGAGGTCAACGGCGATGGTCACCGCCCAGTTGTACCAGTAGTTCCAGCCCAGCGCGAAGCCGAAGCCCTCTTCGACATATTTGGCGCCGTAGGTGGCAAAGGAACCGGAGACCGGCATAAACGCCGCCAGTTCGCCGAGGCTGGTCATCAGGAAGTAGACCATCAGGCCGATCAGCGCGTAGGAGAGTAACGCACCGCCAGGACCCGCCTGAGAGATAGTGGCACCCGAGGCGACAAACAGGCCGGTGCCGATAGAACCGCCAATGGCGATCATGGTGAGATGGCGCGCTTTTAATTCACGGCGCAGCCCAGGTTGTTGTGTTGTTTTTGAGTCATTATGCATGTGTAAACGCTATGCTGGATAAAAATAAGGCGCGATTGTAGCAGCAAAGCCTGCACTGTATAGCATTCGCCTCGGGTTATTAGTTACCTTCATAATCGGCCGGGAATTATTAGCCACAGCACAGGGCAGACCGCGGCTATTCCCGGCAATAGGCGAGGAAGCGGCTCAGCGCTTTCGACAGATGTTTCTGCCGGTGATGGATGCGATACAGGGTACGCGTCAGGCGCGGCAGGGGCACCGGCACTTCCGTCAGCGTGCCCGCCTCCAGCAGATCCGTAATCACCCGGCGCGATAAGCAGCTGATGCCCATGCCGTGGCGCACCGCGTGTTTAATTGCCTCCGAATTGCCTAACTCCATCCCCAGCTGAAACTGCGGCAGGTGCGACAGCAGCAGGTAATCGACAATCTCACGCGTACCGGAACCGCGCTCGCGCAGGATCCACGGCGCAGCGGCCAGCGTCTCCAGCGTCACCGGCTGCTGTAACAGCGGCGCATCCGGCGCGGCGAACACCACCAGTTCATCTTCCAGCCACGGTTCGCTGATGATATCCGGCTCATGGCACGGCCCTTCAATCAGGCCAATGTCGACGCGAAAATCGGCCACCGCATTGATGGCGTCCTGGCTGTTGCCAACGCTCAGCTCCAGCGGCAGCGTGGGAAAATCACGGCGATACGCGGCGATCATCCCCGGCAGCAGATAGTTGCCGATGGTGCTGCTGGCAAACAGGCGAATCGCTCCGTTGTCCTCTTTAAACAGCTGTTCGATCTCAATCGCCTGCTCCAGCAGCCCGACCGCACGCGGATAGAGCAGCCGGCCGTGCTCGTTGAGCACCAGCCGTTTGCCGACGCGGTCAAACAGCTGTACGCCGAGCTGACTTTCCAGATCGGCCAGGGCCGCACTGACCGCCGACTGCGACAGCGCCAGCACCTGTGAGGCCTGAGTGGTGGAGCCGCTTTTCAGCACCTCGGTAAACACTTCAATCTGACGCAGCGTAATGTGCATGCGTGCTCCTTACATGGCGTACCGCTTCACCAGATAGATCACCACCGCCAGCCAGATCAGCAGCATCAGAATCAGGCCGCTCCAGCTGACGATCTTTTTGCCGCGCGCCCGCTGCACCTCGGCGCGTTCGGCGCTGCTGATGCGCACGTCGCGCGGCAGCAGACGCAGCAGGATCATCACGCCGAGCGGGATGATAATCGCGTCATCCAGCAGGCCAATAATCGGGATGAAGTCCGGAATCAGATCGATGGGGCTGAGCGCATAAGCGACGATGCCAAACGCCAGCAGCTTAAACCACCACGGCGTACGCGGATCGCGACAGGCAAACCACAGCGTCAGCACGTCCCGTTTGATGAGCTTCGCCCAGCGGCGCAAGCGCATGAACATTGTTGCCCTTCCTTATCACTTATTCCGGTTGATTATAAATATATTATCAATTTCACTTTTAAGCCAGCCAGGCGCACGCTAAAGCCTCACTGAGGAGAAGCGTATTATGGCTGAACTAAGCGTCAACAAAACCCCTTTTCATGTTCATCGCTGGCTGCCGGGACTGCTGCTGACCGCCGCCATCGCCGCAGGCGCCGCGTGGCTGGCCAGTCAGCCGTGGCTGGCGGGCGCGGGATTCGGCGCGCTGACGCTGGCCATCATTATCGGCATCGTGCTGGGTAATAGCCTGTATCCCCGCGTTGCGACACCGTGTGACAGTGGGGTGATGCTGGCCAAACAGCGACTGCTGCGACTCGGCATCATTCTTTACGGCTTCCGCATCACCGTGCAGCAGATCGCCGATGTCGGCGTCAGCGGCGTGCTGATTGATGTGCTGGTGCTGAGCTCAACCTTTCTGATCACCTGCCTGATCGGCATCCGTTTACTGAAAATGGATCGCGAAACCGTGTGGCTGATTGGTGCCGGCAGCAGCATCTGCGGTGCGGCAGCGGTGCTGGCAAGTGAACCGGTGATCAAAGCCGCACCGTCGAAAGTGGCGGTCGCGGTGGCCACCGTGGTGCTGTTTGGCACCGTCGGCATTGTGCTGTACCCGTTTCTCTGGACGCTGCTGCCGCAGGTCAGCGCGCAGCACTTTGGCGTCTTTACCGGCTCGACGCTACACGAAGTGGCGCAGGTGGTGGCGGCTGGCCATGCAATGGGCGCGGAAACGGAGAACACGGCGGTGATCGCCAAGATGCTGCGGGTGATGATGCTGGCACCGTTTCTGCTGATCCTCGGCAGCTGGCTGCAGCGCCAGCCCAGCCACCAGCGTCAGGCACAGCAGCCGATCCGCTTTCCGTGGTTTGCCCTATTGTTTATTGTGGTGGCGCTGTTTAACTCGCTCCATCTGCTGCCACCGCCGGTGGTAGCGGGACTGAATCAGCTGGCGAATCTGCTGCTGGCGATGGCGATGGCGGCGCTGGGCTTAACCACCCGTTTCGGCGCGCTGAAGCAGGCGGGCGTCAAACCGCTGCTGCTTGGTCTGCTGATGTTTATCTGGCTGATTCTCGGCGGCGGCGCACTGAATGTGCTGGTGCAACATTTCATGGCGTAAGCGCATCCGCTATCATGGGCGTTTTGCATCAGCAATCGCCCATTCAGGAGAGCGGCATGAAATATATCGGCGCACACGTAAGCGCATCCGGCGGCGTAGACCAGGCAGTGATCCGGGCCCATGAAATCGAAGCCACAGCCTTTGCGCTGTTCACTAAAAATCAGCGCCAGTGGAAAGCCGCGCCGCTCTCTGCGCAGGTGATCGACGCTTTTAAAACCGCCTGCGATCAATACAACTTTAGCGCCGCGCAAATCCTGCCGCACGACAGCTATCTGATTAACCTCGGTCACCCGGTGATGGACGCGCTGGAGAAATCGCGCGAGGCGTTTATCGATGAGATGCAGCGCGCCGAACAGCTTGGTCTGACGCTGCTCAACTTCCATCCCGGCAGCCACCTGCAGCAGATTGATGAAGATGCCTGCCTGAAGCGCATCGCCGAGTCGATCAACATTGCGCTGGATAAAACCCACAACGTGGTAGCGGTGATTGAGAATACCGCCGGCCAGGGCAGCAACCTCGGTTTCCGCTTTGAACACCTCGCGGCGATTATTGACCACGTCGAGGATAAGTCGCGCGTCGGCGTATGCATCGACACCTGCCATGCCTTCGCTGGCGGATATGATTTACGCAGCGAAGCTGCCTGTGAAGCCACCTTTGCCGAGTTTGAGCGCGTGGTGGGCTTTCAGTATCTGCGCGGTATGCACCTTAACGATGCCAAAAGCACGCTCGGCAGCCGCGTGGATCGCCATCACAGCCTCGGCGAGGGCAACATTGGCAAGACCGCGTTTAGCTGGCTGATGAAGGATGCGCGTTTTGACGGTATCCCGATGATTCTCGAAACCATCAATCCGGATATCTGGAAGGATGAAATTGCCTGGCTGAAAGCAGAGCAGCAGGCGTAACGGGTTTCACCGGGGCCTGTCGCCAATAAAAAAGGGAGCCGCGGCTCCCTTTGTTGTTCCTGGCTGCCGTTACGCGGCTTTGGCCAGTTCTTCTTCCGGACGTTTCAGAATCGCATAGCCCAGACCCGCAATCAGCGTACCAATCACAATCGCCAGCAGGTAACCCAGCACCGGGGTAATGGCGCCTGGAATCAGCAGGACGAACAGCCCGCCGTGCGGCGCCATCAGTTTGGCCCCCATCGCCATGGAGATCGCACCGGTCACTGCGCCACCCACGATACAGCATGGCAGCACGCGCATCGGATCACGCGCCGCAAACGGAATGGCACCTTCGGAGATAAAGCACAGGCCCAATACCAGCGCGGCTTTACCGCCCTCCTGCTGACCTTTATTGAACTTACGACGCGCCACCAGCGTTGCCAGCCCCATCGCCAGCGGTGGCACCATACCGGCCGCCATGATCGCGGCCATCGGCGCGTAGGTTTGCGAACTCAGCAGACCGACACCAAACGCGTAAGCCACTTTGTTCACCGGACCGCCCATGTCGGTACACATCATGCCGCCCAGAATCGCGCCCAGCAGGACCGCGTTAGCAGTGCCCATGTTCGCCAGCCAGCTGGTCAGGCCGCTCATGATGCCGGCAACCGGTTTGCCTACCACGTAAATCATCAGCAGGCCGGTAATCAGACTGGCCACCAGCGGAATGATCAGAATCGGCTTCAGCGCTTCCATACTTTGCGGCAGCTTCACTTTGCTGCTCAGCAGTTTCGCGGCGTAACCGGCGATGAAACCGGCGATGATGCCGCCAAGGAAACCGGCGTTGATGCTGGTGGCGATCATGCCGCCAATCAGACCTGGCGTCAGGCCCGGACGGTCAGCAATCGAGAAGGCGATAAAGCCCGCCAGCACCGGCACCATCAGCGCAAAGGCGCTGCCGCCACCGATCTGCATCAGCGCCGCGGCTAAGGTGCCCTGCTCTTTAAACGCGGTAATCCCAAAGGCGAATGACAGCGCAATGCTCAGACCGCCGGCGACCACCATCGGCAGCATATAAGATACGCCGGTCAGCAGATGCCGATAGGCACCGGCTTTCTCTTTGCTGTCGCTCTGGCTGGCTGCCGCCTGGTTGCCGGAAGGCTGCCAGACTTTGGCTTCCGCCTGCGCTTTATCCAGCTCCTGTGCGGTTTTCTTCAGCGCCAGACTGGTGGAGGTACGGTACATCGGCTTGCCGGCAAATTTCGCCAGGTCAACGTCGATATCCGCCGCAACGATCACCAGATCGGCCGCCGCCACTTCTTCCGGGGTGATCGGGTTGCCAGCGCCGACTGAGCCGCGGGTTTCCACTTTTACCCACCAGCCGCGCTTGCTGGCTTCCGCCTCAATCGCCTCGGCTGCCATGAAGGTGTGCGCCACGCCGGTCGGACAGGCGGTGACGGCCACAATACGTTTCTGCCCGGCGCTCTGCGCCGGTGCACTTGCCGCCGGGGTTGCCGCAGCCGGCTGCCACGGTTGCGCCGCATCTTTAGCCAGCGCCAGCGCCGCCTGCGGATCGCGCAGCGCCTGCTGCACGTCCACGAGGGCAACGGACTTGCCGGCGAGCTGCGCGTTGTCGGTAACCTGCTGGCCAATCACCAGCACCAGTTCGGCGTCCGCGGCGCTGTCGACCAGCGTCAGTCCCGCCTGCCCTGCCGCCGCCTGCAGACGTTCCGAGGCTAAATGGCCTGATGCCAGGCCGAGTGACGAATCTTTTATCAGCAGCGTTTTCATTATCGCTCTCCTGCTGTTAGTTAACGGGTTGTAAGTCGACGCGCGCCATCATCGCGGCCAACTGGGTACGATCGGTCACGCCGACGTTGCTCTGGCTGACGGCCATGGCCGCCACCGCCGTCGCCAGACGCAGCGTGTGTTCACTGGATTCCCGCATCAGCAGGCCATAAATCAGGCCGCCAACCATCGAATCTCCGGCGCCTACGGTGCTGACCACTTCACACGCAGGCGGTTTGGCGATCCATTCGCCAGAGGCATTGACCCACAGCGCGCCTTCCGCACCGAGGGAGATCACCACGTGGGCAATGCCCTGCTCGCGCAGCTGGTGCGCGGCGTCAATCACATCCTGCAGCGTCGGCAGCTTGCGGCCGGCCCAGATCTCCAGCTCGCGGCGATTGGGTTTTACCAGCCACGGAGCCGCTTTCAGACCGGCCACCAGCGCTTCACGGCTGCTGTCAAAAATGATGCATGGGCAGTGGGTGCGCAGATCGCTCATCCATTTGGTGAACGCGTCCGGCGCAACGCCCGCTGGCAGGCTACCGCTGACGCACACCATATCGAACTGGCCCAGCCAGGTCAGCGAGTCGGCGGTGAAGCGGTCCCAGTCCTGTGGCGTGACGTCAAAGCCCGAGAAGTTGAGGTCGGTGACGTCGCCGTCTTTTTCCGTCAGCTTAACGTTAATGCGGGTACGACCCTGCACCACCTGAAAACGGTTAGCGATACCGAGTTCGCTGAACAGCTGCTGAAAGCCGTCCTGATTCTCTTTGCCGAGGAAGCCGCCAACGGTGACGTCGATGCCGAGATCTTTCAGCACTTTGGCGACATTGATGCCTTTACCCGCAGCGTGCAGCCCGGTGGTTTTGACCAGGTTAACTTCGCCGCGCTCGATCTCCGGCGTGTAGCCGACCAGATCGTACGCCGGGTTCAGGGTGATAGTGGCAACGCGACGACTCATGCTGCCCCCTCGCCCAGACCGCTATTAATGGCTTCTTCGATAGCGTGCAGTGCCTGCTGCGCATCGTCACCGCTGGCGGTGAAACGCAGACGATGGCCTTTCTTCACGCCCAGCGCGACCACCTTCATCAGGCTGCGCCCGTTAGCCGGTTTACCGCTGCCGTCGAGATTGGTCACGGTGATATCGCTGTTGAACTGCTTGATCACGCTCACCAGCGCGGTGCCCGGACGCGCATGCAGACCGTGCTCGTTGCGGATGGTGAATTCTGCGGTTAAGACGTCCGCAGCTTCATCAACTTCGCTGGTCAGCAGCGCGAGAATACCTGCCGCGTCCGCCTTCAGCAGGCGTTCAGCCTGCTTGTTCAGCAGCAGATTGCTGAGGTAGCCCAGCACCTCAAGCGGGCGCTGATCGGTGGCGGCGACCGTCAGCAGCAGCGCTACCGGTTCGCCCTGATGTGTCAGCGGCGTCGCGCTGCGGCTCACTGCCACCGCGCTGTTGAGGTTGCCGTGCGTGCTGTCGCTCAGCCAGATGCCCTGACCGAGGCTGAGCGGCGCGTGCGAGACAACGTCCGCGACAAAGCTGGCGTCAACGGCACCGGCCGCCTGCAGACGACCGGCGTTCAGCGCCTGCAGCGTCATCAGATCGCTGGCGGCCACGTCAGTGGCGATCAGCGACGTATCGAACTGGAATTCAGCGGCCTGCTTTTCACCCATCAGCAGCGCGCGCAGCTCTTCAGCAGAGGCAGATTTCAGCTGCTCCGCGATGCTGTCATCGCTTAATACGTGGGTCAGCTGGCGCAGCAGCGCGAGGTGCTCGTCAGATTTGGCGGCAATGCCGATGGCGACGTACGCTGTCTGGCCATCACCCCAGTCCACGCCCTGCGGGAACTGATAAACCTGCACGCCGGTTTTCAGCACCAGATCGCGGGTATCGGTGGTGCCGTGCGGAATGGCGATGCCGTTGCCGAGAAAAGTGGTGGTTTGCTGTTCGCGCGCCAGCATGCCGTCGACGTAGCCTTCGGCCACATTTCCGGCCGCGGTAAGCGCAGCGGCAACCTGACGAATGGCCTGTTCTTTATCGGACGCGCTGGCGCCGGTGTGAATGGCCTGAACTTCGAGCTGGAACATATTTCTCCTCGCTTGCTGAAAGTGAATCGTTTCAGCCTGATGGCGAAAAAATACGCTGTGCGACACGGACTTAGCCGGGAGGACAACGCTGAAACGTTTCAGGGAATATGGTACAGCACCCGATTACAGGCAAGAAAATGCGCAATCGGCGTAGCAGATTTTTGATGCTCCGCACACTTCGCGGCGGATTTAGGATTTTTCACAGCGGGCGCGCTGACGCGTTGCTGTAACGCGGTACCTGTGACGAGCGTGCTGTTCAGCTCGCGTCAGCTTAAACTCAGGGCGCGGTATCGGCTTCCAGCTGCAGCAGGTAGATCATGGCATCGGCGCGGCTGTTGCCGCACATCTCCACCTGTGGCTGTAAACCGGCACACACCGCCGGACGCAGCGGCGAGCCAAAAATTTTGCAGCGCTGCTGTTCGTCGAGCTGAACGCAGCGGGTATTGGCCGGTTTGCCGTCAGGCATACCCGGAATGGGGGAAGAGATGGAGGGGGCTGTGCAGCAGGCACCGCACTGGTCTCGACATAACATCATGCGCTCCTGCAAAGATTAGCGGCCGACAATAGCAGTCTGCACCGCGGAATTCTATGCGCGACCAACAATTTTCACCGGCCTCACTTGCCTGTTTTTCACCGCGCGAGTAAGTTGGCGCGCATCTACCTGGTTATAGCGAGTCAAGCATTATGCCAAAGGCAAACGAAATCAAAAAAGGAATGGCCGTCACCTGGAACGGTAAACTGTTGCTGGTGAAGGATATCGATGTCCAGAGCCCGAGCGCGCGCGGTGCCGCCACGCTGTACAAGATGCGTTTCACCGATGTACGCACCGGCCTGAAAGTTGAAGAGCGCTTCAAGGGTGACGACATTATTGATGCCATCCAGCTCAGCCGCCGCGCGGTGACCTTCTCATACATCGACGGCGACGAATACGTGTTTATGGATGACGAAGATTACACGCCGTACAGCTTTAAAAAAGATCAGATCGAAGAAGAGCTGCTTTTTATTCCGGAAGGCGGCATTCCCGGTATCCAGGTGCTCACCATGGATGGTCAGGTGCTGGCGCTGGAACTGCCGCAGACGGTAGACATGGAGATTGTTGATACCTCACCTGGCATCAAAGGGGCATCCGCCAGTGCGCGCACCAAACCGGCGGGCATGAGCACCGGGCTGTCGATTCAGGTGCCGGAGTACCTGAGCAATGGCGATCGCATCCGTATCCATATTGCCGAGCGTCGTTATATGGGACGCGCCGATTAAGCGCACGATTTTCTCCGGCGGCGGTTGATTGTTATAGTATAACAACAGCCTGCGCGCCGGATGCGGTTGTCCGGCGCGGCTATTTTAACGGAGTAAATCATGACGCGCGTGAACCTGATTACCGGTTTTCTCGGTAGCGGTAAAACCACCACCCTGTTACATCTGCTGGCGCACAAACCGGCCAATGAAAAGTGGGCCATTCTGGTCAACGAGTTTGGCGAGATCGGCATTGACGGCGCCCTGCTCGCCGACCGCGGCGCCACGCTGAAAGAGATCCCCGGCGGCTGCATGTGCTGTGTTAACGGCCTGCCGCTGCAGGTTGGGCTGAATATGCTGCTGAAGCAGACTCAGCCGGACCGCCTGATTATCGAACCCACCGGCCTTGGCCATCCCAAACAGTTACTGAATATGCTGCGTGCGGCGGTCTATCAGCCGTGGATCCGCGTGGACGCCACGCTGACGCTGCTCGATCCGCGTCAGTTAGCCGATACGCGCGTCACGGAGAATGAAAACTTTCGCGACCAGCTGATCGCCGCAGACATCATCATCGCCAACAAGAGCGACAAATGGGATGCGGAAGATCGTCAGCGGCTGGCGAGCTGGCAGCAGCAGCATTTGGGCGACCGTCAACTGGTGGAAGCCAGCTGGGGCAACATTGATCCGGCGTTGCTGAGTCAGCCGGCATTGGCGGATCGTGCGGTACCCGATGCCGCGCATCATCATCATTCGCCACGCCCGCAGGGGCTGGCGGCGCTGAAACTGGAAGGCGAAGCGCGCTGGCGTCGTGCGTTAAATGAAGGTCAGGGCTATGCTTCCTGTGGCTGGATTTTCGATGGTGACACGGTGTTCGATACCATTCCGGCTTTAGAGTGGGCGCGGCTTGCGCCGGTGGATCGCGTGAAAGGCGTGCTGCGTACCGCTGACGGTCTGGTCAGCATTAACCGTCAGGGCGAAGACCTGTTCATCGAAACGCGCCCGGTCACGCCGCCGGATAGCCGTATCGAATTGATCCACCATCAGGCCGCCGACTGGAATGCCTTGCAGACTGCCCTGTTGAAGATTCGTTTAAATTAGCTGCGGTAGGTTTGCCCGTTATTTTTTTCTTTTTGAGTTACTTTTATGCGCACTACTCGTTTGATCACCATCCTGCTGCTGAATGCACTGGGTGTGATGCTATTTATGTCGTGGTATCTGCCGCCAGAGCACGGGTTCTGGTTCGCTCTCGACAAAGGCATCTTTTTTGGCTTTAACGACCAGATGGTCGACCATCACGGCTTTGCGCTGCTTGTGGCGATCACCAATTTCCGCGGTTTTGATGCGGTGTCGCTGCTGGCGATGGGCCTGCTCTATCTGTGGTTCTGGCGCCGCGAAACGCCGCAGGGCCGACGTCGTATGCTGGCGATTGGTATCACCATGCTGCTGACGGCGGTGATTCTTAACCAGCTGGGCCACCTGCTGCCGGTTAAGCATGCCAGCCCGACGCTGTTCTTTGATAACGTGCATCGCGTCAGCGAACTGACCGGTATTCCGGCAAAAGATGCGTCCAGAGACAGCTTCCCCGGCGACCACGGCATGATGCTGATTATCTTCGCCTGCTTTATGTGGCGCTATTTCGGCTTCCGCGCCTTCCTGATGGGCCTGCTGATTGTGGTGCTCTTTTCCCTGCCGCGCGTAATGGCAGGCGCGCACTGGTTTACCGATATCGCGGTCGGTTCGCTGTCGGTGGTGCTGGTGGGCCTGAGCTGGTGGTTATTAACACCGGCCAGCGACAAACTGGTGAACTGGCTCTATCGTTCGCTGCCCGGAAAATATAAACCCCAGGCGTAATTGTTTAGCGCGGGCGATTATTTCCTGTTTTTAAGATCGCCTGCGCTTATTTAATCCTGCAATAAATTATTAGCTAACTAAGCGTTTTCTGATAAAAGAAAAACCTATGCGTCAAATCGTCTGACAATGGCGTTATTCCTGGCCTGTCCAGTCAGAACCCTCTTAAAATCTCCCTTAGCGCCAGAATTAGCCGCTGTTCCTGCCGTTAATTGACGCTTAAATCGCTACCAGTTGTTGATAAAGTAACCGTTGTGTTACAGATTGATTTCACATCAAAAAAACCTATAAAAATTTATATAAAAGCACTCGCCACGCGGTCTGTAATCGGTTAACCTCAACTCCGATTACTACCGTGCAGCATAAAATTCGGTACCTTAAGCAACAAAAATGTGTGCATTAACACATTTTAGTAATTAAGGAATTGTCTTAGAGGGTCGCACTTATTAATCTCAACCCGTTTTGTCATCTGGCTGGCGACATTCTGTCGTAAGGACATCGAAGGAAAACACGTACAATGGTCAAGTCTCAACCAATTCTGAGATACCTCAGGCGGATTATTCCCGCAGTAGCATTAGCAACCCTCTTATCGGCATGTAGCAGTACCCATAACGGTCAGAACGCGAATAACGAGAATCATGAAGTTAACAACCAGAATGGTTTTTTACTTCAGGCGTCTCAGGACGAATTTGAACAAATGGTGCAGAACGTGGACGTTAAGTCCCGCATCATGGAGCAGTACAGTGACTGGAAAGGTGTGCGTTATCGCTTAGGCGGCGACACCAAACGCGGCATTGACTGTTCTGCTTTTGTTCAGCGCACCTTTCGCGAACAGTTTGGTTTAGAGCTGCCGCGTTCCACCTCGGAACAGCAGGACAGCGGTAAAGAGATTTCACGCAGTAAACTGCGTCCGGGTGATTTAGTGCTGTTCCGCGCCGGCTCCACCGGTCGTCATGTCGGCATCTATCTCGGCAACGACAATTTTGTACACGCGTCTACCAGCAGCGGCGTGATGATTTCCAGCCTTAACGACAGTTACTGGAAAAACCGCTACCGCGAAGCGCGTCGGGTACTGGCAAAAAACCCCAGTTAACCCCCTTCCTTCCTGATGTTCTCAGCCAGAGAATCTGAAAACGCTGCCCCGGCAGCGTTTTTTTCGTCTGCGGTTGCTTAAGCCAAATCCATGGCGGAAAAAGTAATTGTGAATCAAAAATATAACGAGACTTTTCGCGCAGCCTCGTTATATTCTCGTTGCCTTGAACCAGCACAGTTGTATGCGTTTTTATAATAAAAAGGGCAAGATCAGGGGAACCAACTCCATGCCACTGTCGGGGACGTTAAATCGTCATGCCAGCTACTCGCGGCGCATCGCCTGGAGTAGCGTAATTATTGGGGTCGCGTTTTTTATCCTGTTTGTCACCGTCCTGCTCACGCTGACCTGGCAAAAACGCGTCCAGCAACACCAGCAGCTGCTGGCTCACAGCCGTGACGATCTGCAACAGGTGATGTCAACCCTGGTCGAGAGCCTTTATCCACTGCAGCAATACACTCAACTCAGCTGCAACAGCGTCAACCGTGAGCTGACCTCTCGCGCCGCCTTTGCCGGCAACATTCGCGCGATATTACTGGTACGCGACGGCAACGCTTACTGCTCCTCGGCTACCGGCGCATTTCTGCTGGCCGCCAGCGCCATTTCACCCGATTCAGAGCTGGAGCGCGACCGTGATGTCCGCCTGCTGCCCGGCACGCCGCTGCAGCCCGCCAAACCAGCGCTGGCGCTGTGGCTGAAAAGTCCGGGAGCGAACGAAACCGGCATCCTCGCCACCATGAACCTCAGCATGACGCCTTACCAGCTGCTGGCCTCTTACCATCCCGAAATCACGCGCATGGCGCTGGTGGCAGGCGACAGCGCGCTGCTCAGCGGCACCAGCCAGGTGGTGCGCAGCCGCGATTTGCCGCCCGCCCTCACCGACCTGACGCTTGATGACGGCAGCATGCGCTTTGTGCTTTACGGCAGCACGCTGGCCTCACGCGATTACACGCTGGCTTTGCTGACCGGCCTGCTGCTGGCGCTGCTGGTTGCCGCAATCAGCTGGCTGCTGCTGTCGCTGCATCAGCGACCGGGACGTGAAATCCTGCTCGGCATCCGGCGCGGTCAGTTTCACGTTGAGTATCAGCCGCTGGTAACGGCACACAACGGCAAACCCTATGGCGTTGAAGCGCTGCTGCGCTGGACCCACCCGGTTGAAGGCATGATCCCACCCGATGTATTTATCAGCCACGCCGAAGCGCAAAACCTGATTATTCCTCTTACCCAACATCTGTTCAGCCTGGTAGCGCGCGACGCGCGTTTTCTCTGTCAGCAACTGCCGCGCGGCACCCGTCTCAGTCTGAATATGTCACCGCAGCATCTGGCATCGGCCAGTTTTCGCCGCGACGTCCAGGCGTGGATCGCCAGTATGCCCGCCGATCATTTTAACTATGTCTTTGAAATCACCGAGCGCACCATGGTGCGGGAGAAGAACGCCGGCGAAATCTTCGCCTGGCTGCATGAACACAATTTCAAGATTGCCATCGATGATTTCGGCACTGGCCATAGCGCGCTGATCTACCTGGAAAAATATCCGTTCGACTACCTGAAAATCGATCGCGGCTTTGTGCAGAGTATCGGCACCGAAACCGTAACTTCGCCGGTGCTTGACACCGTGTTGCTGCTGGCAAAGAAACTCAACCTGAAAACTGTGGCGGAAGGCGTTGAAACCGGCGACCAGGCGGCCTGGCTGGTTAATCGGGGCGTCACGCATCTGCAGGGGTATCTGTTTAGCCGCCCGCTGCGCCCGGAAAAGCTGATCAGCTACTATCAGAGCCAGGCCAGTTTGGGTTAACGTCACGTACCGCGCATGAAACTGCTACCATACAGTGCGGATTACCACAGGAGAGCGCCCCACTTATGCTGCTTCGTCTTGCCACAGCCCTACTGATGTGCAGCGCCATTGCGCCGGTGCACGCGGTCACTATCCATGAAAGCTATGCCTTTGCGAAGCTGGGCGAACCGAAATACGCGGTTAACTTCAGCCATTATGATTACGCCAATCCGGCGGCGCCAAAAGGTGGCAAGATCACTCTCGCCGTGGTGGGCACTTACGACAACTTCAACCGCTATGCGTCGCGCGGCAATCCCGGTATCGGCACTGACACGCTGTACGACGGCCTGTTTACCACCTCAGACGATGAGCCCGGCAGCTACTATCCGCTGATCGCCGAATCAGCACGCTATCCCAGCGATTATCACTGGATGGAGGTGTCGATCAATCCGCACGCGCAGTTTCAGGACGGTACACCGATCACCGCGCAGGATGTCGCCTTCACCTTCGGCAAATTCATGACCGAAGGCGTGCCGCAGTTTCGCGTGGCGTTTCGTGGCGTGCAGGTGAAAGCGCTGAACCGGCTGACGGTGCGCATTGAGATGCCCAAACCAGATAAAGACCTGGTGCTGAGTTGGATCACGCTGCCGGTGCTGCCGGAAAAATTCTGGCAGAACAAAAAATTCAATGAGCCGATTGGCTATCCGCCGCTCGCCAGCGGGCCTTACCGCGTCACTTCGTACAAATCCGGCCAGTTCATTCAATATAGTCGGGTGAAGAACTACTGGGCGGCCGATCTGCCGGTGAATCGCGGTCGCTTTAATTTTGATACCCTGCGCTACGACTACTATCTTGATGACAACGTGGCTTTTGAAGCGTTTAAGGCCGGTGCCTATGACCTGCGCGAGGAGAATTCGGCGAAGAAATGGGCCACACAATATCGCGGGCGCAACTTCACCAGCCACGCCATTGTGAAAGCCACCACGCCGAATGACGTCGCCACCGACACGCGCTGGCTGGCGTTCAATAACGAAAAAGCATTGTTTGCCGACCGCCGCGTGCGCGAGGCGCTGACGCTGGCGTTTGATTTTGAGTGGATGAACAAAGCGCTGTTCTACGGCGCTTACAAGCGGACCGACAGCTACTTCCAGAACACCGCTTATGCCGCCAAAGGCTATCCTGACGCCGCTCAGCTGGTCCTGCTCGCGCCCTACAAGGCGCAGCTGCCTGCCGAGGTCTTTAACAACGCCTACGCGCCGCCGCACTCTGACGGCAGCGGCTTTGACCGCAACAATCTGCTGCGGGCGATGGCGCTGCTGAAGCAGGCCGGCTGGCAGATCAAAAATCAGCAGCTGGTGAACGTGAAAACCGGCCAGCCGTTTCAGTTTGAACTGTTGCTGCGCAGCGGTTCTCAGAACGACTGGGCGCTGCCGTTCCAGCACAGCCTGGCACGGCTTGGCATTACGATGACGCTGCGTCAGGTGGACAGTTCGCAATATCTGCGCCGGCTGCGCGAAGGCGATTACGACATGATTCCGTCGCTTTATCAGGCGATGCCGTGGCCCTCCACCAGCCTGCAATATGTCTGGCAGTCGGATTACATCAGCTCCTCATGGAACACCGCGCGGGTAAAAGATCCGCTGGTCGACCATTTCGTGCAGCAGATCGTGGCGCATCAGGGCGATGAAAAAGCGCTGCTGCCGCTCGGTCAGGCGCTGGATCGCCTGCTGCTGTGGAACGCCTACATGATTCCGATGTGGTACAACGCCGAACAGCGGCTGGCCTGGTGGGACAAGTTTTCCCATCCGCAGATTAAACCGGCGTTTGCCACCGGGCTGGAAAACTGGTGGTACGATGTGAACAAAGCCGGTCGTTTACCGGCCGATCGACGCTGAGGAGAGCGGTTTGGGTGCTTATTTCCTGCGCAGGCTGTTGCTGATTATTCCCACGCTGTGGGCCATCATCACCCTGAATTTCTTTATCGTACAGATTGCGCCGGGCGGTCCGGTCGATCAGGCGCTGGCCAACATCCAGTTTGGTCATAGCACCGGTCTGCCTGGCGGCGGCGGCAGTGACAGCGGCGCGCGCGGTGCGCTGGTGCGCGACAATCCCGGCGACAGCCAGTACCGCGGCGCGCGCGGGCTGGATCCGGAGGTGGTGGCAGAAATAACTCATCGCTACGGCTTCGATAAGCCACTGCTGCAGCGCTATGGCGAAATGCTGTGGAATTACCTGCGTTTTGACTTTGGCGACAGCCTGTTTCGTAACGCCTCGGTGCTGCAGCTGATTAAAGAGAGCCTGCCGGTGTCGATCAGCCTCGGGTTGTGGAGCACGCTGATCATCTATCTGGTGTCGATTCCGCTGGGCATCAAAAAAGCGGTGCGCAACGGCAGCGCGTTTGATATCTGGAGCAGCATCTTTATCATCATCGGCTACTCAATTCCGGCGTTTTTGTTTGCCATCATGCTGATTGTGCTGTTTGCCGGCGGCAGCTATCTCGACTGGTTCCCGCTCCGCGGCCTCACTTCGCCGCAGTTTGATACGCTGCCGTGGTACAGCAAAATCAGCGATTATCTGTGGCATATCACCCTGCCGGTGCTGGCTACGGTAATTGGCGGCTTTGCCACCCTGACCATGCTGACGAAAAATTCGTTCCTTGATGAGGTGCGCAAACAGTACGTCGTCACGGCGCGCGCCAAGGGCCTGGATGAGAAGCGCATCCTGTACGGCCACGTGTTCCGCAACGCCATGCTGCTGGTGATCGCCGGGTTTCCCGCCACCTTTATCAGTATGTTTTTCACCAGCTCGGTGCTGATCGAAGTGATGTTCTCACTCAACGGCATGGGGCTGCTCGGCTATGATGCCACCATTCAGCGCGACTATCCGGTGATGTTCGGCACGCTGTATATCTTTACGCTGATTGGCCTGCTGATGAATATTCTCAGCGATCTGACCTATACGCTGGTCGATCCACGCATTGATTTTGAGGGCCGATGATGCGTTTATCTCCCGTTAACCAGCAGCGCTGGCAGCGCTTTCGTCACAACCGGCGCGGCTACTGGTCGCTGTGGCTGTTTCTGCTCATCTTTGTGATGTCGCTGGGCGCGGAATTATTAGCCAATGACAAACCGCTGCTGGTGCACTATCAGCAGCGCTGGTACGCACCACTGCTGTTTAACTACAGCGAGAGCGATTTAGGCGGCCAGTTTGCCACGGCGGCGGATTATCAGGATCCGTGGCTGAAACAACGTATTGATCAGCAGGGTTGGGCGCTGTGGGCTCCCATCCGCTTCAGCGACAGCACCATTCATTTCGCCACCGACGTGCCCTTCCCGTCACCGCCGTCCGCGCAAAACTGGCTGGGCACCGATGCTAACGGCGGCGATGTACTGGCACGTCTGCTGTACGGCACGCGCATCTCGCTGCTGTTCGGTTTGCTGTTAACGCTGTTCTCCAGCGTGATTGGTATTGTGGTGGGTGCCCTGCAGGGTTACTTTGGCGGCCGCGTTGACCTCATCGGTCAGCGATTGATTGAAGTGTGGTCCGGCATGCCGACGCTGTTCATGCTGATTCTGCTCTCCAGCGTGATTCAGCCCAACTTCTGGTGGCTGTTACTGCTGACAGTGATCTTCGGCTGGATGAGCCTGGTGAGCGTCGTGCGCGCCGAGTTCCTGCGCACGCGTAACTTTGACTATATCCGCGCCGCACGCGCGCTGGGCGTGAGCGATAGCCGCATCATGCTGCGCCACATGTTGCCCAACGCCATGGTTGCCACGCTCACCTTTCTGCCGTTTATCCTGTGCGGTTCGATCACCACGTTGACCTCACTGGATTTTCTCGGCTTCGGCCTGCCGGTGGGCTCGCCGTCGCTGGGCGAACTGCTGCTGCAGGGAAAAAACAATTTACAGGCACCGTGGCTTGGCCTTTCTGGCTTCTTCGCCCTCGCCCTGCTGCTGTCGCTGCTGATTTTTATCGGCGAAGCGGTGCGCGATGCCTTTGATCCGAGCCGGGGGCGCTAAATGAGTTTGTTAACGGTGAATCATCTGGCGGTGGCGTTCGGGCCGCGCCGCGTGGTGGAAGATATCTCGCTGCGTATCGACGCCGGCGAAACGCTGGCGCTGGTGGGCGAATCGGGATCGGGCAAGAGCGTGACGGCGCTGTCGATTATGCGTCTGCTGCCGCATCCGCCGGTGAGTTATCCGCAGGGCGAGATCCTGTTTGACGGGCGCGATGTGTTACAGGCCAGCGAACGTGAAATGCGCGGGCTGCGCGGCAACCAGATGGCGATGATTTTTCAGGAGCCGATGGTGTCACTCAATCCGCTGCACAGCGTGGAAAAGCAGCTGTATGAAGTGCTGTCGCTGCACCGTGGCATGCGGCGTGAAGCGGCGCGCGCTGAAATTCTCAGCTGCCTCGATCGCGTGGGCATCCGCCAGGCCGCGACGCGCCTGCATGATTTTCCGCACCAGCTGTCCGGCGGTGAGCGCCAGCGCGTGATGATCGCCATGGCCTTGCTGACGCAGCCCAAACTGCTGATTGCCGATGAGCCTACTACGGCGCTGGACGTCACGGTGCAGGCACAGATTTTACAGCTGCTGCGCGAACTGCAGCGTGAACTGAACATGGGCATGCTGTTCATTACCCACAACCTGAACATTGTGCGTCAGCTGGCCCACAGCGTGACGGTGATGCGCAACGGGCGCGAGGTGGAACACAACCGCTGTGACGCACTGTTTCGCCAGCCACAGCAGCCTTATACCCGCGAGCTGCTGGCCGCCGAGCCGGACGGCGCACCGGTGCCGCTGATCGACGCGCCGCCGCTGTTGCAGGTAACTAATTTGCAGGTGGGTTTCCCGATTCGCCGTGGACTGCTGAAGCGCACCGTGGCGGAAAAAACCGCGCTACACAATCTCAGTTTTACCCTGCGGCGCGGCGAAAGCCTCGGGTTAGTCGGCGAATCCGGGTCAGGCAAAAGCACCACCGGCCTGGCGCTGCTGCGCCTGATTGCTGCGCGCGGCGAGATCTGGTTCGACGGCCAGCCGCTGCATCAGCTGAGCGCGAAGCAGCTACTGCCGCTGCGCCAGCGCATTCAGGTGGTGTTTCAGGATGCCAACTCTTCACTCAATCCGCGCATGACGGTACAGCAGGTGATTGCCGAAGGGCTGGCGGTGCACCAGCCGCAGCTTAGTGCTGCCGAACAGGAAGCCAGAGTCATTGCGGTGATGGAAGAGGTTGGTCTGGAGGCAGCGAGCCGCAGCCGCTACCCGGCGGAATTCTCTGGCGGTCAGCGCCAGCGCATCGCCATTGCCCGCGCGCTGATCCTGCAGCCGCAGCTGATTGTGCTGGATGAACCCACCTCGTCGCTGGACCGCTCGGTGCAAAAGCAGATCCTCACCCTGCTGCGCCGTTTACAGCAGCAGCATCAGCTGGCGTATCTGTTTATCAGTCACGATTTGCAGGTGGTGCGCGCGCTGTGTCATCAGCTGGTAGTGTTGCGCCAGGGTGAAGTGGTGGAACAGGGTGAATGCGAAGCGCTGTTCAACGCGCCCGCAGCAGAGTATACGCGTCAGCTGCTGGCCTCCGCGCAGGGCGAGATCGGGCCTCAGTGACCGTCAAAGGTTTCGGCGATCGCCACGCCCTGATTTTTCAGACAGCAGTTAGTGGCGCTCTCGTCACCGCGCTGAATCAGCAAACACGGCTGCCCTTCACATTCGGCAATTTTGCACTCGACCTGAATCTGCGCCAGCGTTTCCTGTAGCTGCTGCAGGATCTCCAGCGCCGGATGGCCATCATGGCTCAGCAGGCGCAGCGCGACCAGATCCCCGTCATGCGCGCCGTTCGCTGCTTCCTGGCGTTCAATGGCGCCGGCATGTTCCAGCGACCAGCGGTAAAGTTGTGGTAAACGATGCACAACCGAGAGTTGCAGCATAGTGTTTCGGTTCCCAGAGACAGTAACGTTATTCACAACGGACGGCTTCATCGCGGTGAATCCCCACCTGGCAAGCTCAGCATACGGACGTCAAGGATAGCCTTCTCGTTTTAAGCACAAAGCGTGACGCAACTTTATTATTTGCGAGCTTTCTCGCATTTATGCCTATGTTTACCGCGTTACGCGGCGCTTAACAATCATTTTAGACGCAATGTCGTTACTTTTTTATCAATTAATTTTCACAATATGGAAACATTAAGCAGAGCGAGAGTGCGGAGAGGGGCAAATCAGGAGGTGAAATAACAGCGGGCTTAGCATAGACCCGCCGCCATCACGCGGTGTGGCGCGGACGGGCGGCGTAGCTGAACAGCACGATTGATACAGTAGCGCACAGCGCGATAGTGGCGACCATCGGCCAGGCGCTGTTGACGCTGACCAGCGACAGTAGCGCGCCAACCAGCGCACCGACGCCGAAGCGCAGCGTACCGGCCAGCGAGGATGCGGTGCCGGCCATATGGGGAAATTCGTCGAGGATCACCGCCATCGCATTGGAGGAGACGGTCGATACGCAGCCAATGAACATTGCCACGCCAAACACCAGCGGCAGGAAACCGAGGTTGAGCGCGCTGACAATCAGCAGCCAGATGCCCATGGCAAACTGAATCAGCAGACCGAGGCGGAACATCGCCAGCGGTCCGAAACGGCGCACCGCGCGGCTGTTAATCAGCGTCATGACAAACAGAAACACCACGTTGAGGCCAAAGTAGTAGCCGAAATTCTGCGGCGACACATGGTTCACTTCAATGTAAACAAACGGCCCGGCGTTAAGAAAGGTAAACAGCCCGGCAAACGAGAAGCCGCTTGCCAGCATATAGCTGAAGGCGCGTTTGTGCCGCACCAGCGCGACAAAATTGCTCAGCGTGGTGCGCAGGTGAAAACGCTGCCGCTGCTCGGGCTTAAGCGTTTCGCGGATCTGCGTTACCACCAGCACGGTGGTAATCAGTGCGGCCAATGCCAGCGTCCAGAAGATGGCGTGCCAGTTCCACAGCAGCAGCAGCCAGCCGCCGATGATCGGGGCCAGCAGCGGCGCAATGGTGGTGATCAGCATGACAAACGACATCATGCGCGAGAAATCTTCTTTCGAATAACTGTCGCGCATCAGGGCGTTAATTACCACGCTGGCCGCGGCGGCGGAGAGCCCGTGCAGGAAACGCATCAGAATCAGCTGGTCAATGGATTGCGACAGCGCACAGGCTGCCGCCGCGCAGGCAAAAATCAGCGTGCCAAGCACAATCACCGGTTTACGTCCGTAGCTGTCCGCCAGCGGGCCATACACCAGCTGACCAATGGCGAAGCCGAGGATGTAGAGATTCAGCGTCATCTGTACGCTGCCGGCCGACACCGCGAATTCACGGGCGATTTGCGGCATTGCCGACAGATACATATCAATGGAGAGCGGCATCAGCATCGCCAGCAATCCCAGAATCACCACTAATCCCACCGGTGAATTTTTTTCCTTACGCACCACTGTCTCCCGCTATTTGCGCTGTTTCAGTTCGTCCGGCAGGCCGATGCTGTTGATTTCCGCCTCGGTCAGTTCACGGTATTCGCCTTCACCGAGCTCCTCATCCAGCACAATCTCACCGATGCTTTCGCGATGCAGCGCCGTGACGTGGTTGCCCATCGCCGCAAACATGCGTTTCACCTGGTGATAGCGCCCTTCACTGAGGGTGAGACGTGCGGCTTTCTCATCAAGGATTTCCAGCTGCGCCGGTTTGGTCAGATCTTTCTCGTTGTGCAACTGAATGCCGGCAGCAAATTTTTCGATCAGCCCCGCGTCAAGCGGCTGCTCCAGCTCCACCAGGTAGGTTTTCTCCAGGTGATGGCGCGGAGAGGTAATGCGATGCGACCACTGACCATCATCGGTCAGCAGCACCAGCCCGGTGGTATCAATATCCAGCCGCCCTGCCGCGTGCAGTTTGAACGCCGCCGGCTCCTCAATGAAATAGAGAATAGTGGGATGATCCGGATCGTCGGTGGAGCAGACATAACCCTGCGGTTTATTCAGCATGAAATAGCGCGGGCCCTGCTGCACCGTCAGCGGATTGCCGTCGTACTCTACGGCATCGTCCGGCAGGACTTTATACGCGGTGTCGCGCACCACTTCGCCATTGATGGTGATCTTTCTGCCACGTATTTCACGGCCGGCGATGGCACGGCTAACTTCCAGTTGCTGAGATATGAATTTGTCGAGTCGCATGAATTCGCTTTTTTGCCTGTTACTGCGGAGGGGAACTGAAACGGCGTTTGCCCGGTAAATCATTTACAGCGTAGCGCGGCGGCCACGGCATAATTGAGAGCAGGGTTAACCGTTGAAAAAGTGTGGGCAGTATAGCCTGAACCTTCGCCTGCTAATAGTGCCGATCCTGCGTTTCAGCCACTTTCATGGCATAATGCGCGTCCGTTCCAGAATAAGCCGGTTCCCATGTCGTTTACCCTGCGCCCCTATCAGCAAGAAGCCGTTGATGCCACCGTTGCCCATTTTCGCCGCCACGCCACGCCAGCGGTGATTGTGCTGCCGACCGGCGCCGGCAAAAGCCTGGTGATCGCCGAACTGGCGCGGCTGGCGCGCGGTCGCGTGCTGGTGCTGGCTCACGTCAAAGAACTGGTGGAGCAGAACCACAGTAAATATCAGGCGTATGGCCTGCAGGCGGACATCTTCGCCGCGGGCCTGCAGCGCAAGCAGAGCGACGGTAAAGTGGTATTCGGCAGCGTGCAATCAGTGGCGCGCAATCTGGCCAGTTTTGACAGCGCCTTTTCGCTGGTGATCGTCGATGAGTGCCATCGCATCAGCGACAACGAGGAGAGCCAGTATCAGCAGCTGTTCGCCCATCTGCGCCAGCACAATCCGCAGCTGCGTCTGCTGGGGCTGACCGCCACGCCATTCCGCCTGGGCAAAGGCTGGATTTACCAGTACCACTATCACGGCATGGTGCGCGGCGATGATAATGCGCTGTTCCGCGACTGCATCTACGAATTGCCGCTGCGCTATATGATCAAACATGGCTTTCTGGTGCCACCTGAGCGGCTGGATATGCCGGTGGTGCAGTACGATTTCAGTCGGCTGATCCCGCAGAATAATGGCCTGTTCAGTGAGGCCGATCTTAACCGTGAACTGAAACAGCAGCAGCGCGTCACGCCGCAGATCATGCGACAGATCATCGAGTTCGCTGAGACGCGCCGCGGCGTGATGGTGTTTGCCGCGACCGTTGAACACGCGCGGGAAATTCTCAGCCTGCTGCCGGAAAACAGTGCGCTGGTGTCGGCGGAAACCCCGGTGAAAGAGCGTGACCGGCTGATTCAGCAGTTCAAAGCGCAGCAGCTTAAGTTTCTGGTTAACGTGGCGGTGCTGACCACCGGCTTTGACGCGCCGCACGTCGATTTGATCGCCATTCTGCGCCCGACCGAATCGGTCAGCCTGTATCAGCAAATTGTCGGTCGCGGATTGCGGCTGGCACCGGGCAAAACCGACTGCCTGATCCTTGATTACGCCGGAAACCCGCACGATCTCTTTACGCCCGAAGTCGGCGCACCGAAAGGCGCCAGCGATAACCAGCCGGTGCAGGTGTTTTGTCCGGCCTGCGGCTTTGCGAATACCTTCTGGGGCAAGGCGACCGAAGATGGCCACGTCATTGAGCACTTTGGCCGCCGCTGTCAGGGCGTGCTCGACGATGACGAGGGCAATCGCGCGCAGTGCGACTACCGTTTCCGCTTCAAAAGCTGCCCGGACTGCGGTGCAGAAAATGATATCGCCGCGCGCCGCTGCCAGCAGTGCGACAAGGTGCTGGTCGACCCCGATGATATGCTGAAAGCGGCGCTGAAGCTGAAAGACGCGCGCGTACTGCGCTGCAGTGGTATGACGCTGGCGCACGGACGCGATGATAAAGGCGAATGGCTGCAAGCCACCTATTTTGATGAGGATGGCACCAGCGTCAGCGAGCGCTTTCGCCTGCGCACTCCGGCGCAGCGCACCGCCTTTGAGCAGCTGTTTATGCGGCCACATCAGCGTGCGCCCGGCGTGGAGCTCGGCTGGCAGACCGCCGCCGATGTGGTGGCGTTGCAGCCGCTGCTGCGCCATCCCGATTTTGTGGTGGCGCGCGCCAAAGGCCACTTCTGGCAGGTGCGGGAAAAAATGTTCGATTATCAGGGACGCTATCGCCGTGCTAACGAGCTGCGCTAAGCGGCGGAATCATTTGCCCCGCTGTGGCAATCCGGCTATAATGCCGCCCGCTTTTGCATCCGTAAAAGCGTATTGAATAACCGTCCTGTTGCTGGGTCGCCTGTAGCAGGAACTATAGAAGAGATCTTAAGATGTTCACTATTAATGCAGAAGTACGTAAAGAGCAGGGTAAGGGTGCGAGCCGCCGCCTGCGCGCAGCGAACAAATTCCCGGCCATCATCTATGGCGGTAAAGACGCTGCGGTTTCTATCGAACTGGACCACGACGCTGTGATGAACATGCAGGCTAAGCCTGAGTTCTACAGCGACGTGCTGACTCTGGTTGTTGACGGTAAAGAAACCAAAGTTAAAGTTCAGGCTGTTCAGCGTCACCCGTTCAAGCCAAAACTGCACCACATCGACTTCGTTCGCGCTTAATCGCTAACGGGTTGACGAAAAAACGCCGCATCTGCGGCGTTTTTTTATGGCGCAAATCCGGCGATCACTGACCGCCGGTGCGACGCTGCAGCTGATCGCGCAGATTCGGCGGCGTGCCTTTGATGGTCAGCGTATCGGTGGCCGGATCCCAGAAAATGCGCTCGCCCAGCAGCATGGCATCAAAGTTAAGCGTTAATCCCCCGCCGCTACCGGCAAATTTCGTCAGCTGACGCAGGGTGCTGCGGTCGGCCGGGAAATGTTCCTCCAGCTCATAACCCTGTTCCTGGGTAAACGCCTGAAAGGTTTTTTCGCCCAGTGGCGGCAGCTCGCTGGAGAGATCTTCCAGCGCAATCTCCTCGCCCGCCTGCAGCTGTTCATTGCAGTAGCTGTAGACCTGTTGGCGATAGTTCTGGCGCTCATTTTTATCCAGGCTGGACTCGGCACAGTAATCATCTACCGCCTGCAGCAGCCCGCGGTTCTGTGCTTTGGTATCCAGACCGACGCTGGCGCCGAGGAAATCCATGAAGAAATCGGCCACTTTGCGCCCCACGCGTCCGCGCAGGAAGGTCAGGTAGCGCGTGGATTCCGGGTTGGTTTCCCACTCGGTGAGATCGATACGCGCCACGATATCGGCATGGTTGATATCCAGATAGTGCGTGCTGCTGATGTCGAGCTGCTCATTAACGCGCATGCTCGACTGGCTGTTCAGCACCGCCACCAGCAGATACTCCACCGCCAGATAGCGATAGTGCAGAAACAGCACCACGCCGCCTTCGGCGAACGGGTATTTGCTCAGCTCGTCGCGCAGGCGTCCGGTAGCCGCACGGCTGAACGCCAGGAAGTCATCCTGCCCTTTACGGCAGTTGCGCAGCGCTTCCGCCAGCTCGCTGTCTTCATTAAACAGGCCGTAAGCCTTGCTTTTGGCGCTATAGACGCGGTGTAACTCTTCCGCCATCTCTTCTACCGCCTGCGTGGCAGGTAACAGAGTATCGCGCAGCACCAGTTCCAGCTGGTTTTCATCACGTTTGACTAACTGATGCAGGGCAATCTGGTCGATATCCAGACTCATGGTAGACTCTCCTTTTGGCTCAGGCGCGTATTCAAACACCGCCCGCAGCCGCTTTCAACTGCGCGCACAAACTGATCGTTCTGCTTGCGATAAAATTGCGGAAAAAAGTGCGTTGTTACGGTAATATACCGCGTTTTCACACTTGATTAGTCGACGATATGCCACAATCATCCCGTTACAGCGACGCGCGCGTCGAACAGCTTCTCGCGCAGCTGGCGCAGGTTCTTGAAAAAGACAAAGCGCCAACCGATCTTTCCCTGATGGTGTTGGGGAACATGGTGACCAATTTGATCAACACCGACATCGCACCGGCCCAGCGCCGCAGCCTCGCCCGCTCGTTTGCGGAAGCGCTGCAGTCTTCCGTGCGCGATGACAACGCCCACTAAATTGCAGATTTGACCTCATAAATATGGTAACCAACCGGCAGCGCTACCGTGAAAAAGTCTCCCAGATGATCAGCTGGGGGCACTGGTTTGCCCTGTTTAATATTCTGTTTGCGCTTATTTTAGGCAGCCGCTACCTGTTGGTCGCCGACTGGCCCTCTTCCCTCGCCGGCCGTATTTATGCGTTTACCAGCTGGATTGGCCATTTCAGCTTTATCGTGTTTGCCGCTTATCTGCTGATTATCTTCCCGCTGACGTTTGTCGCCATGTCGCAGCGGTTGCTGCGCGTGCTCTCCGCCGTGGTCGCCACGGCCGGGCTGACGCTGATTATGGTCGACAGCGCGGTGTTCAACCGTTTCCATCTGCACCTCAATCCGGTGGTGTGGGAACTGGTGGTCAACCCCGATCAAAGCGAGATGGCGCGCGACTGGCAGCTGATGTTTATCAGCGTACCGCTGATTTTCCTCGTTGAGATGCTATTTGCCACCTGGAGCTGGCAAAAGCTGCGCAGCCTTAACCGGCGTTCGTTTGGCAAGCCGCTGGCCGCGCTGTTTATCAGCGCCTTCTTTGCCAGTCATCTGCTGTATATCTGGGCCGACGCCAACTTCTACCGGCCGATTACCATGCAGCGTGCCAACCTGCCGCTCTCCTATCCGATGACCGCACGGCGCTTTCTGGAGCGACACGGCCTGCTGGATGCGCAGGAGTATCAGCGCCGTCTGGTGCAACAGGGCGATCCGGAAGCGCTGTCGGTGCAGTATCCGCTCAGCGATATTACGTTCCGCGATGGCGGAACGCGCCACAACCTGCTGATTCTGACGGTGGACGGCCTGAACAATGCCACGGTGGATAAAGCGCTGCCGTCGCTTAACCAGTTCGCCAGTGAAAATGTGCGCTTTACCCAGCATTACAGCGCCGGACTGCAGCCGGAAAAAGGCCTGTTCGGCCTGTTCTACGGTATCTCATCCAGCTACATGGACGGCGTGCTGGCGGCGCGCATGCCCTCTGCCCTGCTCGGCGCGCTGAACAGCCAGGGTTATCAGTTCGGCCTGTTCTCTTCCGATGGCTTTAGCCAGCCGCTGTACCGTCAGGCGCTGCTGGCGGATTACAGCCTGCCGCAGGCCGATACCCAGCCTAACAGCACCACGGTGACACAGTGGCAGAACTGGCTCAATGGTCAGAAAGGCGGCGCGCCCTGGTTCTCGTGGATCGCGCTCAACGGCGTGACGATAACCGGCGACAGCACCAAAGCGCGCCAGCGCAGTTATATGCGCCAGGCGACAGGCGTGGATGAACAAATCGCGACGGTGCTGCATACGCTGCAGCAGAATGATGCGCTGAAGAATACCGTGGTGGTGATCACGGCGCAGCGCGCCATCACTTTCGACAACAGCGATAACCCGGGCAACCGCGCGACGCTGCAGGTACCACTGGTGGTGCACTGGCCGAATACCCCGGCGCAGAGCATCGATCGCCTGACCGATCAGCAGGATGTGATGACCACGCTGATGCAGCGCCTGCTGCACGTGCGCACCAATCCGGTTAACTATTCACAGGGTGAAGATCTGTTTGCCGCGCAGCGCAGCCATAACTGGGTCGCCAGCAGTGAAGATGGCAAACTGGTGGTGACTACGCCAACGGTGACGCTGGTGCTCAGCAACAACGGTAACTACAGCGCGTACGATGCCCAGGGCAAAGAGCTGAAAGATCATAAACCTCAGCTGGCGCTGCTGTTGCAGGTGCTGACGGAAGAGAAACGGTTCACGGCAAACTGATTAATTATGAGGCAGTTAAGCTGCCGGCATATTGCAATCGCCAACGGAACCAGTAGTATAACCCTCCACGTTCGGCACGTAGCGCAGCCTGGTAGCGCACTGTCATGGGGTGTCAGGGGTCGGAGGTTCAAATCCTCTCGTGCCGACCATCAACCTCTTCAAAGTTTTGTCCAGCTAAGTCCAGACAAGACTATAAATATAGAAAGTACAGTGGGTTAACATGATCCGCTGTACTTTTTATTGTCTAGTGACGTCCATAGTCTTACATTGAAATCCACGATTGATAGGCCTATCTCTAGGCTTAGTCATACATTGGCTTGAAAAGCGATATGCCTATCACTGCTAAGGACTGAAATGGAGAGCTTTTGTGGCAAGGCAGACTAAACCTCTTACAAATACTGAAATCAAAAACGCTAAGTGTTCGGAACGTGCCATCGTCCTCTATGACGGAGACGGACTAGAAATTCAGATCAATCCAGCCGGTTCAAAACTCTGGCGCTTCCGTTACTACAGACCTTTTACAAGCAAACGCACTATCCTCAGCTTCGGTTCCTACCCAGAAATCTCTCTCTTAGAAGCTCGCCAGTTCCGTACAGACTTCCGAAAACTTCTGCAGCAGGACATTGATCCGCAAGAGCACAGGAAGGCGCAAAGACTTCAACAAAGAGAAGCAACAGAAAACACATTCGAAAAGGTTGCTGCATTATGGTTCAAGACTAAAGAAGCTGCCGGACTAACCCAGCACACGCTAAACGACATCTGGCGCTCTCTAAGTAAGTATGTGTTTCCACACATTGGCTCATTGCCTATCGCAAAAATCACCGCTCAGCAATTCATTGGGGCGCTTGAACCAACTCACTCAGCCGGAAGGCTGGAAACAGTTAAACGTCTTACGCAGCGTATCAATGAAGTCATGGACTACGCCCTCAATTCAGGATTAGTGACTTTCAATCCTGCTGCGAGAATCAGTAGAACCTTCCATAAGCCGACAGTAAAGCACCGCCCTGCCCTTGCACCCGAACAACTCCCCCTACTTATGAAGGCTCTCGCATTTGCGAGTATTGGCAGACAGACGCGTTGCCTGATTGAATGGCAGCTTCTTACTATGACGCGGCCAGCCGAAGCAGCAATGACCCGGTGGGACGAGATCAATTTTGAGACAAAGGAATGGCGCATTCCTGCCGGGCGCATGAAAATGAAACGTATGCATATTGTTCCGTTGTCTGACCAGGCACTTGCCGTATTAGAAATCATGAAGGCTATCAGTAAACATAGACCACACGTTTTCCCGGGCTACCGTAACCCACTGGAACCAATGAACAGTCAGACGGCAAACATGGCGCTGAAACGTATGGGCTTCAAAGATATCCTTGTTGCGCATGGTATGAGATCCATAGCCTCAACTGTTCTCAATGAGAAAGGGTTTCAGCCTGACGTGATTGAAGCAGCACTGGCACACATTGATACTAATGAGGTCAGAAGAGCTTACAACCGTTCTCAATATCTAGAGCAACGAAGAGATATGATGGCGTGGTGGGGAAGGCATGTTGAACTTTCAGCAAGTGGCAACTACAGCTTTTCATCAGGATTGGAAAATGATTCATTAAATCATTACCATGATTTAAAAGTATGATAATTATTTGCATTTAACATTGTACTCTACTACAAGAATAGCAACTCAACTTTATGATCCAAAGATCATGACTAAGCCTAATAATTATATAAGGAAATAGCCTAATGATTTATCAGTGTTACTCATGCAGCAAGACATCTTTCGAAATTATTTGTCCCTGGTGTTCTGGCGGAGTACCAACTGCAACGAATTCATGGGGCACAAAAACGCCCACCCCTATTACCTCAGAACAAATGATCCCTCTGAATCCCTCTTTTTATCCAGAATTTCAGTATCAGTCAAAAGGAATTATCAAAGACTTGTTCGGGAAAAAGAAAGAGCAGTCCCAACTCAATAGTCTCTTGCAGAATGTTTTAGATAAATATGCAACGTTTAAGGATCCTTATTTCACTAATTTCATTTACACAACAAAGTTTTCACATGATAAGCGATCAGAAAGTGATTTATCGGAAGACAAAAGCACTTATTCTGATTTTGTATTATTTCGTGAAGTACTTGTTCGAAAGGGGTTTAATGAATTGGAAGAGCTGCCAATGCTTTTGGACAAGCTTTTACTTACTACATCATTTAACGCTGTATATAACGGGTTTGCGAAAGAGATCAAAAGACATATCAAACCTACATTAACAGAATCTTTAAAATCATGGATTGAAGAAGCAGGAACGACATTTAGATCTGATCTATCATTGTTTCTATACTTTGTCTGGAGCAATAACATAGCCTTCTCTGCATTAGAATTCAATGAGAACGCACAAAACACTCCGGGCAAGCCATTGATCTCAATTGATAATGTTAGAAAGTATATATCAATCTGTGAAACTATATATTTTGACATACTGGTAGAAAGATTGGCTATACGCCTTGAACATTTCAATCCCGATAAATATGTTAATATGTACTCAGTTGATTCAATGAATGGTTTTGAATTTGAAGACTTCTTAGTCAAGATATTCCAAACTCTTGGATACGATGTTAAAGAAACTAAGAGAACTCAAGATCAAGGTGCAGATCTATTTGTCACTCGTTTCGATAAAAATATTGTTATTCAGGCAAAAAATTATTCTGGCTCAGTTGGTAATTCAGCAGTACAACAAGCTATCTCCGCTAAGGCATTTTACTCATGTGACGAAGCAATGGTTATAACAAATTCATATTTCACCAATTCGGCCAAAGAACTTGCTGAATCAGCAAAAGTACGTTTGATTGACAGAAATGAATTACAGAAATACCTAGAAGATTACAACCAAAAAATAATAGAAGACTTCAAATAATCGAATAATCGAATAATCGAATAACTATAGTTTTCACGAAACTAATAGAGTTGATGTTAAACAAGACATTTAAAGAATTAGCACAACTTTTACTGCCTAAGTGCAAAATTGGAAAAGTAATTAAGGGTGGTTATCTAGTAATCTTGGACATACAATCCTGATACTACGCCACCCTGACCTTTAGAAAATAACAAATAAAGACCCGCACAGAGTATCTACAATAATTTAATTATCCGAATCTGGCTGTAAATCTTTTATTACTGACTCTCCGGCTCATTTTATTGTTGCAATTAGGACATAAATGTTGTTTACGACCTTCAATTGTCCAAGTGTAGTAGTTTCTTTTAAACAATATTCCACATATATCACATCTTCGTGGTTTCAGAATCGCGCCTATAATTGCCAATAAAATGACCCCACCAAAGATCCATTCCATAAATCCTCTCATAAAAAAAGCAGTCAATTATTAATAATAATTCTTTTATTAAAGAAAAAATAATTCCGTCATTAGACTTGATAATACCTGCAAGTAAGTATATATCTTTTCTTGAGAGATTTCCCTCTCGAACATATAGGATACCAATCATGTCACTTAAAACAGGACCAAAACGCATTGCTGAATCAACTGGCAAACCTGATCAGCGCCAGCGTGATAACAAAAACACGCCTGGAAATACTCCAGATCTGAAGCCTAGTAAATCTTCAAAAAAATGATTATTGTAAATTTAAACGCATAAAAGCCTTTCGGGGCTTTTTTTTAATAGCGCACGCTCAGCCAGCAGTAAATTCTCAAGTGTATTTTCACATTTTTCTCTATTACAATCTACTCTTAGCAACATATTGCGCAAGCATAAAAAAATAAATATAAAAACGACAAAAAAGTGCCATTGGAGAAAAGATCATTATAGCTGACTATCAGTTAAGATTTAAACAAAAAAAATTTTAGCTTTCGATAAAAAGCAGAGTGAATTGCAATTTCTACTTAACTCAAATTATAGAAGCTTAATCGCTCCAGCTATCAATTTTTTAATTGATTAACTCAAACTGAGTTAACAGCACTTTTAAACATGGTAATGTCAATCTGCGTTAGAAAAATGCGTGTTAACGATTAAAACAAAACCTCTGGAGATTGATATATGTCAAAAGTACCACTCGGAACCACTGGCACTACTGGCGGAACATGTCCTGAAAGTGGAGTATGGACTGTTGTTGGAACTCCTTCAACGACTGCGCCGATTGCAAAAAATAATCGATTCCCACCCTATAATGGAAAGTCGGTTACCTGGAAGCTAACCCAGTATGCTTAATAATTGGTGACCGCATTGCGGTCACTTTCAGCAATTTCATGAGGACAGGAAATGAAATACACTGTGGCAGGAAAGAGCTTTCTTACAAAGGAATTAATCAAGAAAGAGGCTCAGCGCATCCTTAATAAAGACACAATAGGAAATGCTGTAAAAGGAGAAGATTATGATTTTTTATTAAGTTTATTTAAAAATCATAGCGAATGGGAAGAAAAGAGTCGAGGTGGATTTGAGGGAATTTTCACAGGTAAAGCTTCACATGGCACAACATGCTTTTATTTAAAAAAGGAAAACGACTTAGAAGACATCTCATTCATACATGCTATTAAATGCTTAAAGCCTAATAGATGAGATACTCAGTATTAACCCCTGACATTAAAAATACAGGGGCTAATAATTTGCATATAAACTCTTCACACCCAGCCGTATTTTAGTTTATCATACAAACAAGCTAATTTTTTAAAGTAAGTTGCATAACTTGAATTATCAGGGTTAATTTTATCAATACTTGCAATAAGAAAATCTCGAGTAACATCAAGATCAATTTTATCCCAAAGGAATGGAATATAGATCGCAGCTGACTCAGGAGTACAATGTTCAATTATATATTTAGCATCCTTACCTTTAAATTTTCTTACGTAAGACCGTAAATAAGTAGAACATTGGTAGCTTTTATCTTGGCGGAGAACCCACTTATCTAGATTAAGAGAAGACTTTTTGTAGTCGTCGTAACTCTCGATACCTATTTCCTTTAAATATTTGAAAACAGGTATGTTAGGCGAATGCTTTCCAGCATTAGGAATTACACTATCTAAAATACTATTGGCATGATATTTTTTATTACATTTTAGCAAATCTTCAAATAAGTCCAAATTTCGTATTTGTGTGTACCCGATCATGCCTACTTCGTCTTCTTTTTTCTTTGCGGCTGCTACTCCCACACCAACAACAAATTCAACATCTTCATGTTTTTCGACCTCATCAATATCTACTACATAGATCTTTTTCTCAGGCTCATTAGATTGAACTAAATTATAAAGCTCTTCCTTACAGTACCTTAATATTCTTGCAGGTATTTTTCTTTTATTTTCGTCTATAGCCTCATAAATTGGTAAAAAATCATCAGTTCGGATTAACGTAATGGGGATCTGTACGCCATCAATCGCAGTATAAGTTTCAGAGACTGTTGGTTCCTCGATACCTTCTTCTCGCTGAACAAATATTAAATTATTTCGAAGTTGATGTAGGTTCTCGCTGCCAATACATACAGAAATTGCACTAAGTAAATCACTAATATTTTTATCAGATAGTGAGTAACCTAGAAAAACAACAGGGTGCTCAACGAAAATGGTTATGAGCTTTGCTGCAAGATAAGGATTCTTTAAATTAAAATCTGCATAGTCATAGTCAGTTAAAACCAGAGACTTTGGCTTATGGGCGCTTCCATGAATTTTGTATATTTCGGCAATTGATTGTGGGTTTGAGAAAAGCAATTCATTTTGCCCAGTATAAACTTTATAGTCTGGAAAAAGCTGCTCAAGAAAACAGTCCCAGTTTGTAGTGATAAGACCATCAACATTGAGATTGGATAGTAAGTTTATCTCCTTTGTGTATTGGCTATCACTTAATGGCTTTTGAATAGCCTTAGTCAATATGTCACATATTTCAAAACGCATAGCGGAAGTATTGTCTATAACTCTCTTACTGAATTTTTCACGACTTGAAGAATACAAATCATCGGTCCACCATTCATTATTAAAATCTTCCGCTATAAGACGAGCAGCGGTGGGATATGTACTATTACCACTAGAGAGATAATACTCAAATGGTTTTTTTTGGGTGCAAAAAAATGATAGTAATGTCCTCCAGTCAGGCAGGCCTATATATCTTCGTGAAAATCCTGAACCTATGAAAAGAAAAGGCCCTGCACTTCTTTGGTTGAAAATGTTCACCAATGTGTCTTTCAACTGATAGCTATCCATATGATACATCCTTAAGTTAAATTTTTTTATATGACACACAAAGGGTGGTAACTAGCAAAACCTACAAGATATTGATATAAATGAATAAAATAAAATAGTTCACGCTCCCCCCTTTACTTTTTACCACATATTAATAAGATATGCTTCTATTTATGATTTTAAGTTTTGATTACAAGGCTTCATCATTAGAAAAGTGATCATTTCCTAGCAGAGAATTCTTTATTTTACTAAGGAACAATTAATGTGTTCAAATCTTACTTCCTGTAATTTTACGTAGTTTTTTAGTCTAGCAAGGGCTAACTCATAGAAGCTACGCGTTCTATTCATGCCTTGCCTTTTTTCTCTTCGGTCATAAAGGTTAGAAAGCAAAAAAATTAAGAGGACGTGTTATGTCAGAAATTATAAATGCAATTAAGAGTTACTTTTCAGAAAACTTAGTTAAAGTAATATTTTTTGTATTCATTCTCATTATTGCAATTGCATTTTCAATTAGCTCGATCTTCCCTAAAATTTCAGATTTATTAATGAAAATCGGGCCTGTGATTTTTGGATTAGGTATATTCACTGGTCTAACAAGAACAAAATTTTATACGGAATTTTTCCAACGAGTTATTTTCAATGTATTTTATAATCCATCTGAGAACAACAAGCCCAATGAACTTACCGAAAAATGGAAAGTACTCACCAAAGCTATACTTAAAAATGTAGCGGAAAAGTTTCATGATAATGGTACTAATGAAATATTTACAAGATATCTTGATATAAAGACAGACTATCATTACTCAGATGTTGAAATAACTTTCAACATCGAATTAAAAGAGGACGATATAGTAGAAATTACTCAAACAATAAAAAATAAAATAGTTGCTAATAAAACTTGTGATAAAATAACTATGGAGCAGATTTTTTCTTCCTATCAAGATCATGACAATGGCTTTAAAGTTAGGGAGATATTAATTAATGGCTCACCGTATGAAAAAGCCACAGAACCTAGTAAAGAAAAGAATGTTACAACAATAAAAATAGAGATTGATACATCTGTAAAAAAAGAAATCTTGGTTGAAAGGACTTATCTACATCGTCAAAACATAGCTCAAGATCCTATTTTTACACAAGAATATGTCAGATTTGTACAGGGTATTAATATCAAATACAAAACTAAAAAGTGTAAGGTACATATTTATAAGATAGGTTACAATAATATGATTGACGAAAAAAATATTTACAAAGATAGTAGTGGATTTTATAGGGTGCCTCTTTCTTCTCCCGAAGACTTGACATTACCCGGACAAGGTTATATGTTGGTAATAACACCTAAAAAGGTTGTTTCATCGTTATGAGGAATATAATTATGAACGTTATCACTAAAGTTTAATAAAACCTACCTAATTAGACCCCCCTCGTGGGGGTTTTTGTTTATCTATATTCTATAGAAAGCATATTGACAATCCCGAACACTTTGATATAGATATCAAAAGCATATGGAACATGCTTATATCTAAAATAGAAAAGGAGCTTCTATGGATACCACCTATCACCCTCCCCTTGCAGAGAATCTACGTATTCATTGCGTCAGCGTTAGACTGAATAACGCTGAGTTGAATACTTTGGATCATGAACGCAAACAATACGCCAAAGGCGAATGGCTTCGCATGTGCTTCATGAAAAATCAACCTGTTGTCGTTCCTGAGATCAACAGAGCAACCTGGGAAATGTTCGGTGAGATAAATCATAGGCTCAACGAGATTGTTAATCACCTGAATGCTAAGCAATCATGCAGCCCTCTGACCAAGACAGAACTCTTCGCTGTTAAGCGTCAAATCACTGATCTTCGCTCACGTCTCATTACAACCGATCTTTGGAGTATCCCCTCTCATGAAGGGCATGCAGAAGATCAAACGCGGTAAGAGCTTCGCTGGAGTTGTTCTATACGCGTTAAAGCCGGGCGTTCACCATAAAACTGATCCGGTGGTCATAGGGGGGAACATGCTGGGCGCTTCAGCACCTGAACTGATTACTGAGTTCAACGCTTCTGCTTCACTTCGGGCAGACGTTGTCAAACCGGTGTGGCACAACTCGCTTCGCCTTCCACAGGGTGAATCACTCACGACAAAGCAATGGGTGTCATTTGCTGACGACTACATGTCGTGTATGGGATTTAGCGATACGCACCTGCGCTGCTATGTCATACATGACGACGGGCCAGGTCAACATATTCATATCATTGCCAGTAGAGTCGACCTGGTAGGAGGGAAGCTCTACTTGGGCAGAAATGAAAATCTGATTAGTACACGGGTAATCCAGGAACTCGAGTCAGCCCATGACCTGACCAGAACCAAGGGTCCTTCCCCTTTACTAGGCCCTTCCCCCTCTAGTAAGCATAAGAGGCTATCACGTGGTGAGGAACAGAAAGAGAAGCGCGAAGGTCAGCCAAGCCCCAAGACGTTCCTGCAGAACACAATTGATACACTCCTCTGTACTCACAATGACATTCCGAGCTTCGTTGAAGCACTTTGTGAGTACGGTATAACGCCCGTTCCCAATATTGCCAGTTCTGGCCGCATGAATGGTTTCTCCTTCGAATACTCAGGTATAGCTTTCAAAGCTTCGCAACTCGGAAAGGCGTATTCGTGGGCAACGCTGCAAGAGAAGCTTCGCTACGAACCTCAACGTGACAATCCCCTGCTTTTTGATTTGAAAGCTTCGGCTATAGGAAGGACTGAGGCAAGTGAGTTAGTAACAGAGGCTACGAAAGAGGATACTACGCCGTTATTGACGGCAGCCATGACAGAAGAGGTTACTGCACCTCCTCCACAGCGCGAACATAGAGTTGAGACAGCGGAAACCTGCGAAGCACATACACCTCCCAGCAGCGTACTAGCAGCAATGGAACCAGTCAGCAACAAAGACTACCTCATGACAGCAGTCATAAAGTGGCTACTGAGCATTCCCTACCTCACAGCGTTCACAGAGTTGCTTAAAAAGGCCGGTAAAACGTTTCTCCACAGAAAATCCTCATTTTCCGTTATCAGCACGGTCAGATCAGCCGAGCCTGACCTCAAAACTTCAAACGAAATACCTCATGACTTCTTAAAAAGCTCATACACGCCTAACTAGCCAACCTTCTGAAGAACATTATCTTTCCTGTCTAAGCGCTTCAAATCACAAAACAATTGATCGTTTTTACAGATCAATTACTAGATTAATGATAGTTTATGCCTATCAAATAAGATCTATCGATCGGTACAAGTGATTTGCTTAAGTTTTGAGCTTGCTCAAAAATGCCCAGTAAAAGCAGTGACCAATCAGTTAGTTACAAACCTCTTATTCCTCAGCTATTGGTTTTAAAAGGAATTCAACATGAACAGCATGAGTATTCGTAAACCTTCATATTTTCGCTCGATTAGAGTCTTATTCACTATTGGTGTAGCTCTTCTCATCGTTTTCAAAGCGAAGCACACTGACGTTCTCGGTATGCTTCTCCTCTGGTGCATTCCTGCATTTTTCCTTCTTGTAACCGCAGGAATTAGCTACAAACACAAGAAAGACAATGCTTCTACAGTCGATTACTTCAACGAAAGCAATGACGGCTTCTGGAGCCATGAATTCAACGACTCAAAGCTACTGCTTAATGAGAAGCAACAAACTATTACGATCAAAAATGGTAAGAATGAAAAAACCTACCCTTTTAGTTCGGTAATCGGTTGGCATTTCAATCTCGACTCAGGCGGATATGACGGCGGCTTTGGAACCGGCGCTATCAGACAGCAAAATCTCAACAACTCAGGTCTTTTCATTGAAGTTAAGGACGTCATGTTTCCCGTGTGGCAGGTGAAGTTTTACCCGCAGAAAGGCAAATTTCACCAGGACACAGGGTATAACGATGTCAAAATGCAGATTACGCGGTGGTTAAGAGTTTTATCTCAAACTATTAATAAGGAATAAACAATGAAAACTAAGGTTGCAGGAGCTTTATTAACTCTTATCGTTTTATCAGGTTGTGCGTCAACAGCAGGGAATCAATCAATTAAAAATGAGACGCAGCAGAGTATTGCGTCAAAGATTATTAAAGGTCGAACTACTAAGCAGGACATTTCAAGAGAATTTGGTGACCCAACACGTAAGACCACCGTTGATACTAATGAAGAAATGTGGTTTTACTCAATCATGAACTCGAATATGTCAGCAATGTCTTATATTCCAATTGTAGGGCTATTCTCGAACGGAACCGACATGAAAAGTAAGGCATTAACAGTCACGTTCGAAGGAGACAAAGTCGAAAACTGGTCTTTCAGTGAGAACAATGATTCAGTTCATAATGGGTTCTGATTAGAAATCTGATACTAAAGCCCTCAATACGAGGGCATTTTTATTTCATCAATTATGCTCAAGCGTGAAATAAGTATCCTTTTAGAATCAAAAAAGCAAACACTGAGAATAAAATAATGATCACACCAGAATATCTAAATCTAAAAGAATCAGTTTTTGTAAATAACAGATACCAAAACCCGATTTTGTGTTTATCCGCTAAAGAATAACATAATTGTCTGAAAGAGATTAAATGGTTAAGAAACCCTGATACAAATATCAAAGCATAAGAGCAAAATGTTATGATAGCTCTATTATGCTGATCTTCAGATAAAACATTCCAAAAATCAATAATACTTGAATATTGTTTAGATAAATCTACTACATCTAATGGCGCAGTATAATATGCATTCTCATTCAATAGAAGAACCAATAGACCTAATGCTATACTAAATATTAAATTTCTTAGGTCCGTCGTTTCAAACTGATTGTTAGCAAATAGAATAATCACACTTACCACTGCTAAGAGCGGCGAAGTATAAGATCCTATATTAACAACTCTCGTGACCAAGTCGAAATTATTAAAAAAAAGCCAAATGATAAATACTAAGCCGAAAAATATAGGTATCAGAATTACGGCAGCATCGTTTCCCTGCTCTGGGCCAGAATTGTGGTGTACATGCTTATTAGTTACAGAGTGATTATTGGTAGTGCTATTATCTACAACATTGTAGCCGCCACTATTAGCTTGATAAGTATTATTTTCATTTCGATTGCCAACATCTTTTATATTCAGGTCTCTTACAAACTTACTCATGAGCTATACTCCGCTATTGAAAACAATACTTACCTTGTCTCAAAAATAAATATATGGTCAATTGAAATATTTAGCATGAGTAATGATTCAAAGCATTTCACTAAAAATTAAAAAATTAACATGATTATAATTAATTCATTTATCTTAATTTAGTTTTTTATTTTGCAAAATTCAGAACAGTTGCTTTTACATCAAAGCCTCTTACCCCTTCTCTTTCTACGAGTTCCAGATGGCAAATTTGACAACATCGATTTTTCGTATTTAACCCTTTCTGCCTGATAGATTCCCTCAGCCTCCTGCTCGTTTTCAATCGCATAGTGAATGAGATACCTAAAGAAGTATGTTAGCTCATGCTCAAACCCTAAGGTATCAATGATACGCTTTGAGCTACATTTCAGTGCATTTGAAAGCATTGATATTATAGTAAAGCGATCAATTGTGCTGTTCATCTGATCGGGAAGATAGTATTTGATATAATAGCCTACGCAGAAGAGCCACATGTAACGCACAATTCTACTGTGATCAAAGCCAGACTGTTTTAATTTTTCAACATATAGTTGTAAAAGAAGAAGCAATTTCTCTTCTTTTGTAAGAGTATTATAATTTTTCATAGTTGCATCCTTGCAATAATCGTCGTCCTGACGATTAAAAAGTAACATAAAACTTTAACTAGTCAATAGGTGAAATCTATCAAGATTAGTTTAATATCATCTTTGTTTTACATCGCTCTCACGTATATTGTGTTTGCCACAAAAAAACAGTAGCTTATTTATATATTCTCTTTGAGCATCTATAGTTTTAGCACTGTCTTCGAGTTTCTTTTCAAGCCGTTCAATCCGCTCAGCAGCAACCTGGAGATTTCCTGGACGCACCTGGCACTTTAACTTTGATTTGATAACATCTTTCTTAACTTCAAATGCACCTACGATGTCTTTATGCATATATAGTGCTTGTCGAGTTGGACGTCTGCCAATCTTCTTGGTTACACTATCGCACAATCCTTCCCAAGTTATTTTATCTGATAAAGACCAGGAATTTATAGAATCAATTATTTTTCTTTTATCATTGTTTGTAAGTCTTCTTGCCATGTAAGCCGCCTATAATTTACAAGTTTTAAATATTAATTCCTCATTCGCCCACTTATCCGCACCGTAGACACCAGAACTACTATCTTTATCTGATGTTTTTATTAAATATTCAAATTTTTCTTTCAAAAATTTATTATTTTTATCAAACCCCGGATACTTTCCACATGGAGCCATTGCATAATCATGCTCACAATAACCATTGTCCATAATCATAAAAGCCCCGTGACTCTGATCAAAATCTAGGTCCGGTTCTTTCACACACTCCTCTTTATTATTTTTTAAGTCTAATAGAGTGTCATTCTCAGAAAGCCCCTCTGGTATATTCTCCATGAAATCCATAGCGTGTTCTTGTGAAACATGGTTATAACTATTATTTTGAGAAACATTTTTCCTTCCAGACCAGCGAGCTATATCAAAATCTGTCATTCCACCTAAATATGCAATTGTGTTTAATAAATGACGAGCCTGGTGAGAATTAACAAATAAACTTTTATTTTCTGAATCATAGTATTTGTGCCTAGCAAATATATTATTTTTGTTATAACATGAAATATCATTATTAAACTCAACTGCATTTGCAACTCTAAGAGAAAAATAGTCTGTTTTTCTCTTAGAACTAAAACAATACTTGTGCTGTAAGCATAACGCATTAAATTGCTCAGGTTTAAATCCTTTCGCCAGTCCATATTTAATGGCAGAGCTTTTGTTTTCGAAGTTATTACATTCTAACTCTTTTGCCAGCTTACGTGCATTCTCAGATAGTTTTTTTAAACGCATTATAGCTTTCTTAGCTATTGGAACCATAATGGTCGGTATCCATTTTATATTTGCTCCATATCCTTTTAGTGAGAACAACCGAAGTCCATATCTCATTACCCCATTGTGATCCTCTGAACAGAGTTCACAATCAAAAGGCAATGACAGTATCTCTGTTATACGTGAAGGTGCACACATGAGTAAAGCAAACACTGAACTTGTAAATAAATCTTGCTCACTTAAAAGGCAATCGTCTTTTGCAAAGATTGCAGCTAAAGCCTCTATTGATTTCAAACCAGACAATTTCCCTTCGGGACTTATCAGACACTCAAAACTTTCATACAGTTCAGGTGAAGGTTGTCTGGTTTTATTCTTCCAGCAAAAGTAGTGTTTATTTAGAAATCCCTTTTGAAAGATAATTTCAGAAATCTTTTCCAGATTAACTGATATCTGAAATACAGTATTCCTTTTATATAACTTCTTTGCTCTTTGATAAGCATAATCGAACACATCCTCGTTAATCAAGCAAACGTCTGCACAATTGCATTTCTTATTTAGAGAGAATTCTAAAAGCCTTAGAGCAGCTATCAAAGCTGTATAGCTCTTGGAGGGATTTAAAATGTGCTTGTGAATAATAATTGCTTTACTAAAGTCACAAAATTTTTCATTCATATATGTCAATTTATTGGGTTTTGAATCTTCATCTTTTAACGATTTAAAAGTACAGAATCCATTCCATTTGTTTTCTTCCCAATGGAATGGGAATTTGAAACGCTCAAATATTTTCTTGGCGTCAGTAATATAATTGTCCAACCTTTCTAATGGGTTGCGATTTTTATCAACGACATCAAAATTATTTTTCATTCTAGCCTCCATGGATTAAACCTTTTACAGCCATGGCAAGGGTTAGAAACCTTCTCGCTTTTGATATTTTTAAGAGAATCAGGCTTTAGAGCATTCATTAAAACGTCGCCACTAAAAGGCCTAATCCCCATAAAGACCTCCGCTATATCTTTAAGATAAGGAGTAACTGCTTTATCAATCACTTCAGCATTCCCAGGCTCATTTTTAACATATATTGCTGCACATGCTGTTGAGGTATGGTCTAATGCAACTGCTATTTCTTGAACACTAGCCCTATTCCTAGCCATTTTGGTACCCAATGTATATCTAAATCTATTAGAGTTCAGTTTAATAATTTTATTTGTTCTTTCTGAAATTACATTATGAACACTTGCAAATTTGTTTAATTTATAAATCAAGTTTGACTGCCCAATCGTCAACTGATTGAACGAGTGTTTTAAAGAATTATTCATTAGTAATTTTTTATTTAAAAACAACGGGGCCTTTCCAAGTTCACTTAAAGGAATATCCTTGAATCCATGCTTCTTTAAGAAATCAAGATTATCTCTTACATGCCTGTTAAGTTGATTACAAAGTTTTTTTGATACTTTGACTGTCCTGTACAACTCTCTTGAACCTGGTCTCTGTTTCGCCCTCTGTATACTTAGAATTCTCACTCCACCTTTTTTAGATATATCTTTCATTCTGAGGTTAAGTACTTGTGATATTCTTCTGCCGGTAGTTAATAGCAACTGAATTATTAGATAACATTCGTTATCTATACTTTTTTCCCTCCGTGCTTTTTTGGAAATAAGAGATATTTGCCTTATCTCCTTATCTGTAAATGGTCCTCTTTCAGGATCCATAGATCCAACTACTTGACCAGGTGGTTTCCCTTTTGATTTCATTTCCTTGAAGAAGGTATATGCTTCATCATTTACACCAGCTAATCCAAGATCGAACCATTTGATCATGAAAATTTTCGTATTTACTGTATATCTATAGTTTTTAATGTTAAGATTTGCTTTTAAATCCCATGCAAATTCTTTGTTAATTTCTTTTGGAGAAAAAAATTTAAAAACATAGAGTAAGCTTTGAAAAATACTTTTTAGGTATACCAAAGAATAATTTTCCGCATAAAAAATCAAAGTTTCAATCATTCCTGCCTGCAAATCAAAATGCACTTTTTCAAGCAAGCTTGTCACGTCCCTCTTAAGATAATTGCTCAAATAACTGATTTGTTCTGTAATCGCTTCGTTATTTTTATTATCGTCTTTAGACAGTTCCATTTTTCCTTTTAACTTATTCATTTACAAGCTCCTTTAATTCATTTTGAATTCTATCTTGAACTAACGATAAAATTCTGTTGGCTTGTTCTCGAACGTATGTAGCATTATAAACATTCGACATTTGTGAATAAGGGGTCCAGCCCATTGCATAAGATCTAATTAACTCTGTACTGAGACCATTCAACGAGAAGTTTAATTTTTCGATTTTCACTGAAAACTCATAGTTCCAGGTGTGTCTAAGCGAATGACCTGAAAATTCTTTCAAGATAGGGTCATGCTCTCTGATTTTTTGAATAGTTTTTTCATACGAACTAACGGACATAGGCAATCCCGCTTGTTTTCCACCCTTGTGACTTATAATTAAAAAATCATGCGGTTTCTTGCCAATATAATTTCTTCTCTCTGTTTGTATGTACTCAATAACTTTTCCAATGACCCATTCATTCACCTTCATTTTTCTACTCAATGTTTTAACTACGGGCTGATTAACCCTAGTATCAAATATATCCCCATGCCTTCTCATAATTGAAATGGTGCTTTTATCAAAATTAATATCGCTAATTCTTAAATTCAGCAACTCACCTTTTCTCATACCGAGTGAATAAAGCAAAATGATAATAAGCTCATTTCTTTTCCTGACGTTTTCACTATAAATATTGCTTGAAGAATTAGCGCCAACATATCTGAATAAAACTTTTTTCTGAGTACTGTCAATTGCTTTTCCATCGTCCATATAATAGGTATCTGCGATCTTCTTTCTGGGTGTATATCCATTCAACATTTTTAGAAATAGTCTTGCCTGACTGTCATTGTGAGCTTCGCTTCCTATTAAATACTCACATAACCATTTGATATATTTAAATGCTACTTTTACTCTATAGCATTTAGTCCCTGAACCTACCTCTCTGTGATTAAACTCGTATATATTACCTTTAGTTTTTCTTTTAGACATATAAGTAATAATGTCTTTTATGTCTTCTCTTGCCAGAAAACACTTGTCGTTGATTACCTTTTCAAGATCGATATTCTTTTTTTCAAAAAAATCTAATAACATTATTATGACTTTTGCTACTGCTAGTCTTGTAGAAGCGGTGTATTTGTCATTTACTATTTCACTTACCAGATACAAATTAGGATAAACTACAGGCTTTAAACTACTGTGTATTATTTGGCATGATCTCGTACCGTCATTCATTATAAAACTTTTAATTACATACTTATTCATTTCAACCTCCCGGTTTACGTTTTAATTAACTCCGGGAATCTATATTTTATTATTTTTAACTTTGCAAATTTTTTTCTTATTAAATTATCTCGAATTGCATTCTCATTGCTTTTTTCAAGTCTAATTTTACGTTTCATTATTCACTCAGATAAATATCACTTCTCCTGAGTAAATACCATAAATATCTTTAAACCCCTTGAGAATAAAGGATTCTTTTCTTGCATTTTGAAAATATGTAAATTTCAACATACTTAAAATGCTATTATTTACGTTTTATTTTTCAACCGAAAAAAAATTTTACATCGACCATTCGATTTTTATCATAGCTATATTTAAGTCAAATTTCTTTGTGTGCTTTTTGTACTAAACTTATAGTTGCTTTGTCCCTCAAACTTTTCATTAAACTTTTATAAGTAGGGAAGCCTATGAACATCTTCATTAGTTCACTGATATCTGGGTTTGAAGAAAATCGAATTGCAGTTAAACGAGCCATTTCGATTCTTGGTCATAAGCCTATCATGGCCGAGGATTTCGGTGCGCGTTCTGACTCTCCCCAAGTCACTTGCCTCAGAGGAGTCCGAGAAGCAGACGCTGTAATCTTGATACTCGGCTCTCGCTATGGAGCACCACAGCAAAAAGGTTTGTCTGCTACTCATGAAGAAGTACTAGAAGCTCGCACCACTAAGCCACTGATTATATTTCTCGAAGCAAATATTCATCCTGAGCCCGAACAAGAAAATTTGCTAAATGAAGTGAGTACCTGGGAAAAAGGACTATTCCGAGAGGAATTCAGTTCCGCAGAGGATCTGTTTGAGAAATCCCTTAAGGCCATTAGTCAGTTACAGCTTGCTCATGCACAATCACCAGTTGACCCAGAAGGGTTGAAAAAGCGAGCCATAACGAATTTACCTAAGGAAAATCAGAACTATTTCCATAGCTCAGTCAGACTCCAAATCTCCATAGCAGCAGGCCCTGACACGACAATTATCCGTCCAGCTCAAATGGGTTCCAAAGCACTGATCGACATCATGTCGCAGGAAGCTCTTTTTGGAAACAATTCGGGAATCGGACCAATTTTCGACAGGCAGTCTGGAGTTAACGATAGTTTAGATAGCGACTCGTTATGTATCAGCCAGAGTCAAAATCGCGACGTGCACAACTTGGTCAAGCTTTCCCCCTCAGGGGACATACTTCTGATCCTTTCCATGCCAATGCAATCAGGTGGTTTGCCGGTAATACTCGAGGAAACCGTACACGAAATCTTGTTAAAGGGCTTTGACTACGCCTCATGGCTTCTGGCAGAGATAGATAAAACGCAACGGCTGACTCATGTTGTTCCCGCCGTGAGCATAGCAGGAGCTTCCTCCGCTGGCTGGCGCGCCATTGCTGAACACCAGGCTAGTCCAAACTCAATGCAGTCTTTCGGTATGGGTCAAAGCAAGGAACCTGTGCTTTTAAGTCCTGCACACATTGTCAGACAGTCATTTGCTTTGTCGTCAGATCGGAATACTTACGTTGAAGACTTCGTAGCCCTTCTGAGACGTATGTGGAAAGAACAAAGGTATTAAGATTGCAGCCGACCCTATGTCTGAGGCGAGGAAAAATGCATGTCCGATCTTAAGGCCAAGTAATGGGCCTAGCGTCAGAAAATCAAAATTTGCATTTTCTGATATAAATCATTGATTTATTGAAACTAGCTCCAGTGATCTCGTGCCGACCAAAATCCCAAAGAAAGCAGCCTTTATGGCTGCTTTTTTATTTTCTGCTGTAAAATCGCGGTGTTAAGCACAGCGCGGTAATAAATCCTAACGCTTTCCTTCATTGCATAATGACCAATCCTTTCCAGGCTTAAACGGTTAATCACCAATGCAAGGAGGAAACATGCTTGATGAATATAAACGCTGCGTGGAGGCTTGTTATCTGTGCGCAGCCGCGTGCGACCACTGCGCAACATCCTGTCTGGATGAGGAAAATGTGGAGATGATGCGCGAATGCATCAGGCTGGATATGCAGTGCGCCAATACCTGTCGCCTCACGGCGCAGTTCATGGCGCTAAACAGTGCATCGGTGCAGCAGCTCTGTCAGTTCTGCGCCGACATCTGCCAGCAGTGCGCGCAGGCGTGCCAGCAGCATCAACACCAGCACTGCCAGCAATGCGCTCAGGCCTGTCAGCGCTGTGCAGAAGAGTGCCGTAAAATGGCGGCATGATGCCAGCCGGATTGAGATTCGCTGCGGCGAATCTCAATCGTTGACGCTGAGTGAAACCTCAGCCTCGCAGGGTTGCACCAGAATCAGTGGGCATTTCTTCACCTTACACGCCTGCGAATAAGCCAGCTCGCACACTTCGCAGATATCGCGTACGTCCGACTCATATTCATACTCCATGAAGTAGCGAAACGTACCGCTGCGCGTGTCACTGCGCCAGAAGCGTTGCGGTTCCAGTATTTCATCCAGCTGCCTGAAGGTCAGGGCTGAGGGGTTGTGAAAACCCACTCTTACACGATATTTAGTCATGCCCTGATAATTATCGAGTTTCCGCTGCGTTGCCAGCCGGAAACAATTCTCGCTGGGATAGGGAAAATCTTTGCTGTGGATAACGCATCGGGTGCCGCAACCAAACGCGCGACGATCGCGGCACAGATGAACGGCTAAACCGTCAGCGTTTGATTTTTAAATCATCATCCCAGCGGTCTGCCGCCGCGTGCGCGGGATCGTGATCCTGCAGCAAAAACTCGCCGTTTTGCTGGGCGATCTGCTCACCGGTATCGGTAATCGCGTTTTGAATAAATACCTTTGCCTGCGCGCCATTCACAAAGGTGAGCTGATGGAAGGCGGTTTTGTTGCCCCAGTCTTTTGACGGCGTTGAAATATAGCGGATGGTGTAACTCTGGTCCTCAACGCTGCCCTGCATCACGTAGAGGCCATAATGATTTTCGCCCTGCGACAGGATCTTATACACCCCGTTGCTGTAGTAATAAATCACCGCATCCGGGAACGGCTTTTCATCATAGAGTTTACGGTAGTGCAGTTTATGCACAAAGGTGGGTTTGCCGGGCACTACTTCAATATTGCCCTGCGCATTCTGGAAGCTGAGATCTGCTGCCTGTGCAGCGCCTACGCTCATGCAACCCAGTAACATTATGCCAGCCAGTTTTTGCATCGTTCGCTCCTTAGCCTCTTCGTCAGCCACCAGCATGTTACGCCCACGCTTTATCCCGCTTAAACGAAGCGGCTATCGATGTGTGATGGGCTTCATAATACAGCCACCACAGGAAGGATAGAGATGGAAAATGACGGCGCCATTACCGCGCCAGACGCGGCTATTCGTCACCACTGCGACAGACCCTGACCTTACTGTTTAGGGTGCAAAATCCTGCAGTATAATCTTGCATCACACTTCATTCATGCTGCGAATCAGGCACTTAACTGAAGTCAGCAAAGCCGACCGGGATCACGTTTTTACTGATTTGTGACAGCAATTCATTAAAGTGAAACAAAACTGTCACAGATTTCCCCTACCCTAAAGCTCCCGTTTATTTGATGGAATCTCGTTATGGTCATCAAAGCAAAAAACCTGCAGGATGCGGAAGAACTCCTGCACTCAGGCATCAGCAAAGTGGAGCTGGCGTATGATATTGGCAGCGATGATTTCTTCCGCCTGGCGAGCCACTGGTGTGACCGTGGTGCACGCATTACCAAAGGCCACCACCATTTTGTGGTGCAGATGAAGAGCTTCGCTATCCCGCCAAATCGCTAACCCGCAGCAGCCTTTTCGGCTTGCTCTGCCCGCGGCTGACTGGTAAAACACGCTTTTCCATCAGCCGTTACTCGTTATGTTCTCAGCCGAAACGCCCCTGCCGCTGCCCGCTTGTGGTTTTATCACCGCCGCTGGCCACACCGCTGAATCGCTATCGCTGGCGTGGTGCCGCTTTGATCGGCAACAGTGGCACGCCGCTTTACCTGCGCAGTGGCAACTGCCGCTGCCGTCCGCGCTACAGCAGGCAGCCAGCAAACGCAAAATTGAATATCTCGCCAGCCGCTGGCTGGTGCGGCAACAGCTGGCGCAGCTGGGAATCACTGATTTTGTGCTGCACAACGCGCCGGATCGCTCACCGTGCTGGCCGGCAGGCATCCGTGCTTCACTGTCGCACAGCCATGACTGCGTGGTGCTGGCCGCGACGCGTGAGGCATTGTATGTGGGCATTGATGTTGAGCAGGTGATGGCAGAGGAAACCGCGCAGGACACGGCGGAACTGCTGATGAACGCGCAGGAGCGCGCGCTGCTTGAGAGCCAGCCGCTGCCCTTTGCGCAGACGGCAACGCTGCTGTTTTCGCTGAAAGAGAGTCTTTATAAGGCGTTATGGCCGCGGCTGCATCAGCCCATGGCGTTTCATCAGGCTGAGCTGATCGAGCTCGACCTGCCGCAGCAGCGCGCCAGGCTGCAGCTGTGTCAGGATTTCAGCGCGGAATTTACCCGCAGCACCGTGCTGGACGCACGCTTCTGGCTGCAACCGGCGCGCGTGGTCACACTGCTCACTCACCCGGCCTGCACGCAATAAAAAACCGGCGCGGAATGAGCCCGGGCCGGTGACAACACAAGACGACAGAAGTGTTCCAGGGAGGCAGAGACGAGGATCTCTGCTGCCATTCACTGTATCCCGCTGACAACGTCTTGCCCAATAAGGGTTTTTGCTAAGCTTTGCCGCCAGCCGTCAATGGCCGGTATCGGTGCGTTTGACGGCATCCAGCGTGGCCATTTCGCGCTCGCGGCCGGTCAGCTCGCTTAACTGCCCATCGCGCATTTCCAGCAGCCGGTCGGCATGAATAAAGTAGTGATCGTCATGGCTGATGGCGAACACGGTTTTGCCGGATGCCTGAAGCCACGGCAGCAGCTCGCGGTAGAAGATGCGGCGGAAGTGCGGGTCCTGATCGGCCGCCCACTCATCGAGCAGCAGGATATCGCGCTCCTCTGCCGCCGCCAGCAGCAGAGCAAGCCGCTTGCTCTGCCCTTTCGACAGCTGCAGGTTGAGTACCCGGTTGCCTTCCAGCTTCAGCTTGTCCTGCATTTTCAGCCGCTCCAGCCACTGCTGCACCAGCGCCGGATTAGCCGGCTCACCACCGCGACGAATCAGGCGATCAAACAGGTGCACGTCAGTGAACACCGCCGAGAAGAGCTGGCGATAGGCATCAAGGTTATGCCAGTCCACCTCTTTACCGTCCAGCAGCAGGCGGCCTGAGTGCGGCTGATACAGGCCGGTCAGCAGCATCGCCAGCGTGGATTTACCGCTGCCGTTACCGCCAATCAGAAACACCAGTTCACCGCGGCGCAGCGTCAGGTTGATCGGCCCGACGGCAAAACCGTGCTCGCCATAATGGAAACAGACGTCGCGCAGCTCCAGCGTCTGCCAGTCGCTCACCGTCGGCAGCGCTTTGAAACCGGCGCTATAGGGGGCCAGATCGAAGGTATTAATTTTCCGCAATGCCACCTGTGCGCTGAGCAGCGTCGGCAGCGCGCCAACTGCCGCCAGCAGCGGCGTGCGCAGGAACAGCAGCGTCAGCGAATAGGTCGCGGCGACAGCGGTATTGGCCCAGCCCAGACCGTTGGCCATGAAGAACACAATACCAATCGCGCCGAGCATCATAATGTTCGACCAGTTCACCGCGCTGAGATGGAAGGTATCGGCGCGCACAATGTGACGACGATAGTCCGTGGCATTTTCCTGATACACGGTGTCGTAAATCAGCCGGGCGCGCTCGCGGTTAAGCTGCAGCTCTTTGCGCCCTTCAATGATGGTCTGAAAATCGCGGTACAGCTCGTCCTCGATGTCGCGCAGCTTCGCCATGTGCTGATAGACGCGCGACACCAGCAGCCAGCCGCCGATCAGCGTCACCACCAGCCATAGCGTGGTGATCAACAGCATTTGCGGTGACAGCCACGCCAGATAGATCGCAGAACCCAGCGTAATAATGATGCCCTGAATCAGCTCCGGCAGGCGCACAAACGCGATAGTGATGGCACGCACGTCGCTGGTCAGGCCGGCCAGCAGCTGAGCGTTACCAATCTGCTCAATGCGTTCAACCCGGGTATCCAGAATACGTTTGATAAACTCACCGCGCAGCCGCCAGACAAAATGGTGGCCGAGCTGAGTCAGCGCCAGCTGCGACGCCAGCGTAACCGCCATCAGCAGAAACAGCTGGGCGAGAAAGCCCGGCAGCACGGTGAGCGAGGTATTGACTGCTACGATCAGTTCATTATTGATGTAGGCGATTAGCCCGATACCCAGCGCGGCGCTGAGCAGCGTCAGCACAATCACGCCAATAAACGGCCAGCGGTACTGGCGAAAAACAACCTGAAGCAATGCCATTAAAAATTATCCAGAGGTCAACCAGGCAGCCTGCAGTTTAATGGCGCTTCGGGTGAAGGCAAGAATAATTCTCATCCGTTTTTACGGTTACTGGGCGCGGCGGAAGGTCAGGTTGTAACGGAACGCGCCAGCCTGCGGATGGATGCCCGCTTTTAGCGGCAAAATGCCGTGATAGCGCAGGCGCGACGGACCGCCCCACACCACGATATCGCCGTGCTCCAGCAGCACGCGCTGCGTCGCATCGCCGCGCTCAAAACCGCCAAACTGAAAAACGGCCGGCAGGCCAAGCGATACCGAGACAATCGGCTGGCGTAAGTCTTTCTCATCCTTATCCTGATGCAGCGTCAGTTTGGCACCGGGCTCATAGCGGTTAATCAGGCAGGCGTCCGGATTGAAACCGGCAAAGCCGGCCTCCTGCGCGGTCTGCTGCGCCAGCGCGCGGAACAGCGCGGGCATCGGCGGCCATTTACGGCCGCTGCTGACATCCTGTTCGGTGTACTGGTAACCGCGCGAATCGGTCGACCAGCCGAAATCGCCGCAGTTGGTCATGGCGACTGACATGCGATGTCCACCCGGCGTGATGCGATGGGCAAACGGGTTAAGGGCCGCGACGTCATGAATTGCCGCCAGCAGCGCATCGGCCTGCTCGCGCGCCCGGCGACGCAGAATCACCGCGCCCTCGGCCAGCGGCTCCTGCCATGGCGCGTCTTCACTAAATAGATCCAGCACAGTTACCTCCTGTCAGGTCAGGGCTGATCGATAAGAAACGATTTGAACTGTGGCGACATCCAGTGGCTGAAACCGTCGCCCTGCTTCGTAATCAGATACACCGCCAGATGCTGTTTCAGCGCCAGCGCTTTGGCACGCTCGGTGCCGAGCACCATCAGCCCGGTGTCCCAGCCGTCGGCTTCCAGCGCGGTGGTGGCAATCACCGTGGCTGAGACCAGCCGGTGATCGATGGGTCGGCCGCTGGCCGGATCGATCACGTGCGAGATGCGTTTGCCATCCAGTTCATAATAGTTGCGATAGCTGCCAGAGGTGCTGATTCCGTGCCCCTGCAGATCGACGCGTGCCTCCACCGCGTTCTCGCGATCGGTCGGTTTCTGGATGGCGACCCGCCACGGCTGCTGGCTGGCATTCAGGCCGCGACTCAGCACTGCCCCGCCCACCGACACCAGATAATTAGTGATGCCCTGCTGCTCCATCAGCCGCGCCAGGTGATCGGTGGCGTAGCCTTCGCCCATGGTGGAGAGATCGACATACAGGCCAGGCAGATCTTTCTGCAGCCACTGGCCGTTCACCGTTTCAATCACGCGCAGGTGCTGCAGGCCGGTCTGCGCTTTGGCGGCAGCGATGGCGGCATCCGATGGCGTATGCGCCGGCTGCTGCGCCGGGCCAAAGCCCCACAGATTCACCAGCGGTCCGACGGTAATGTCCATCGCGCCGCCGGTCAGCTGGCCGATGCGCAGCGCGCGGGTGACGATATCGGCCATATCGGCACTGACCGGCTGGGGATCCTGTCCCTGATACTGGTTGAAGCGCGACAGCACCGAGTCCTCTTTCCAGGTGGAGAGTTCGCCATCGTCGCGATCGAGCTGCTGCTGAATCGCCTGCTGCAGCGCGGCTTTACGCTGAGAATCCACGCCCGCCAGACTCACGCGCCACACCGTGCCCATGGTTTTGCCTTCCAGCACCAGCGCCTGCTGCGCCGGTTTTTGCTCGCACCCGCTCAGCAGCAGTGCTACCATGCCTGTCAGCAGAATGTTCTGAAAATTCATCAATTCCTCGTCTGTAACTCATTACTACAGCCTATTACAAAGCATAACTCGCTTGTAAAACCGTCTAAAGCTGCTTGAAGTTGATCGCTGGCTGGCACAGCATACTGCGTTCCTGCACGAGAATCCTTACAGGAGCGACAGATGATTTATATGATTCTTGCTATTACCGCCGGGTTATTTGCTTACGGAAGCTTCCGTTGCTGGCAGCACTATCGCCACCGCCTGATTCAGCACTATCCGTCGCGCCGACGTTAAGGCATTGCACCAGCGTCGTGCATCCTGCACCGCTTCAGCGCTGGCGCAGTGTAGCAAAGCGGCCACGGGGCGCGTGGCGCTGAGAGCGGTGGCATGGCATGAATTGTGCAGCGTTGATGGTGGGTTGAACATCAGCGAGGTGCAAGATGAGTAAGGCAACAGAACAACAGGATAAATGGCAGCGCTGGCTGAGCTTTTCCGCCTTCACGCTGGCGGGCGTGGCGCTGGAAGGCAGCCTGCCGCCTGCTACTACTTCCCCGCAGCAGGCGGCAAAGGCCAGACGCTGGCGCAACGCGCCGTAAATTACAGACCCAGCTCGCTCAGGCCCGGATGATCGTCCGGGCGTCTGCCAGCCGGCCAGTGAAACAGCCGCGCTTCAGCGCTAATCGGCAAATCGTTGATGCAGGCGAAGCGCTGAATCATCAGACCATCGGCACCAAAGTGCCAGTTTTCATTGCCGTAGCTGCGGAACCAGTTGCCGCTGTCATCGCGCCACTCATAGGCAAAACGCACCGCCAGCTTATCGTGGTGCCACGCCCATAACTCTTTAATCAACCGATAATCCAGCTCGCGGGCCCATTTGCGCTGCAGAAAGGTCACGACGTCCGCGCGGCCGTTAACGAATTCGCTGCGATTGCGCCAGCGGGTATCTTCACTGTAAACCTGCGACACGCGCTGCGGATCGCAGCTGTTCCAGGCATCTTCCGCCATACGCACTTTTTCTAAGGCACTTTGATGATCGAACGGGGGGATGAGCATTTTTTATCTCCTGATGATGTAGACAGGTCTGTCTACTTGATTCATCCTGCCGTATGTAGACAATTCTGTCTACCCCCGAAAACAGGAATTTTTTCTTATGCTCGCCCCCCTGCTGTTTGATGCCAGCGCCAGCGCGCGCGATCGCATCCTGCTCAGCGCGCAACAGCTGTTTTATGCGCAAGGCATCCGTGCTACCGGCATCGATAAAGTGATTGCCGCGGCTGGCGTGACCAAAGTGACCTTCTACCGCCACTTTCCAGCCAAAAATGACTTAATTCTGGCGTTTCTGCAGCAGCGCCATCAGCGCTGGATGAGCGGCTTTCGCAGCGCGCTGGCGCAGCAGCCTGCCATCAACGTGGCGCTGCCGGCTGCGTTACTGAGCTGGTTTCAGGAGGAGGATTTCCGCGGCTGTGCGTTTATTAATAGCGCGGCAGAACTGGCTGATACTCTGCCGGAAGCGAGCGCACTGATTCGCCAGCACAAGCGGGAGATGGCGGCCGCCATTGCCGAAAGACTCAGCGCGGCGCAGCAGGAAAAAACCGGGCAGATCGTGTTGCTGGTGGATGGTGCAATCGTGCAGGTTCAGATGGGGGAAGCGGCGCAGCAGGTGACGGCAACGCTGCAGGCGGCGCTGAACGCGCTGCTGGAGAGCAGAGCGTGACCCGCAGGCCACGCTCTCCGGCTTAGAACTGGTAAACCAGGCCCAGGGCAACGATGTCGTCGGTGTTGATACCGGCCGCATCGGTGAAGTTGTTGTCGTCCAGCAGGTTGATCTGGTAATCAACATAGGTCGACATGTTTTTGTTGAAGTAATAGGTCGCACCCACGTCGACATATTTTTTCAGGTTCTGGCTGCCGTAACCTTCGATATCGCTGCCGCGTGAGGAGACGAAGGCCAGCGACGGACGCAGACCGAAGTCAAACTGATACTGTGCCACCAGTTCCCAGTTGTCCGCTTTGTTGGCATAGCCGTACGCAGCGGAATTCACCGCGCCGAAGCGGGTTGCGTTGTAAGAACGGGTATACATCGCCGCCAGATACACGTTGTTAGCGTCATATTTCAGACCGCCGGTGTAGGCTTCGGCTTTATCACCGCGACCAAGAATGCCTGGCGCGTTGCCGTTCTGATTGTTGGTCCGGTCAGACTGGAACATCGCCGCACCCAGACCGAAGCCGGAGCCCAGATCGTAGGTGGTGCTCAGCCCCCAGCCGTCGCCGTTCTCACCCAGGACATCACGACCGGAAGAGGATTCGGTTGGGTTGTCGTTTTTGCCCTGATACTGCACGGCAAAGTTCCAGCCATCCACCAGGCCGAAGAAGTTGCTGTTGCGGTAAGTCGCCAGGCCGTTGCTGCGCTGGAACATGAAGTTGTCCGCGCCGTAGGTGTCACCACCAAACTCCGGCAGCACGTCAGTCCAGGCGCCGATGTCATACAGTACGCCGTAGTTACGGCCGTAGTCGAACGAGCCCGCATCACCGAATTTCAGACCGGCGAAGCCGACACGGGTGTAGCTGTTAGCGGTACCCTGCGATTCTGCGGTGTTCAGCGCAGCCTGGTACTCCCACTGACCGTAGCCGGTCAGCTGGTCGGTCACCTGAGTTTCACCTTTAAAACCAAAACGCAGGTAAGACTGGTCACCGTCCTGGCCATCGTTGTCCGAGAAATAGTGCAGGCCGTCTACTTTGCCGTAGAGGTCTAATTTGTTGCCATCTTTGTTATAAATTTCAGCTGCGCTTGCTGAGCCTGCCACCAGCAATGCAGGAATCATCAGGGAGAGAACGCGACGTTTCATTTTATTACCCTCTGTAATGTGCCTTTTATATGTGCCACTGCTAACTGAATGCTTAAAAAATCAGCCGGCAAGCCATTGTTATTTTATGGAGAGCAATAATCTATCACGAAAATGATACTAAATTTCCGAAAGTGTTTCATTGTATTAAATAGTTATTTCTAAATGTAAATTTCGCGGAACTAATAATCAGCACACATCGGCAAAAAATATCGCACTAATTGATAAACCGAATTTTATTCATTTAAATACATAGAGATAAGATGAGATAAGCTGCCGCACTGAATGATAAAACTTAACGCCACTCAGCGCATACAATTACTCCCGCTATCATCATTTATTTCATTATTACCTTCATTCACCCCGAATGAGAGATTTACCCTAATTCCCGCCGGACATGATTGTCCGGCATTTTTTTGCCTGCCATTTTTCTTCCGCTGTGTAATTTTATGTAAACCTGTTTACTGAGGTTAAATTAACCGCCACTCAGGACGCCATTATTTGTTCGTTTTCGCACTTTTTGTTCATTACTTAGCCATGATTGCACAATGTTAATTTCCGGGCGTAATAAAGTTGAACAGGAATATAGCCGATGCGTTTCCCCAACCGTTTGCGGAATATTCTTTACCACTATTCAGTCAGTTAGCGTTGCCGCAGTAATCGATTTTCACCCCAACTTAAGCCAAATTTTCACTGAATCTGTCGGTTTACTAAGAGCCAGAGAGCTTATGAAGTCCAGGAAATGTCTGGAAAAGCGCAGCGCCTGGCAAAAGATAGGTAATATGCTCGTTTCTGGCGACCATTTTTGCCCTGCTCTTCGCCTTCATTGAGCGGTGCCGCGCCAGCTTTAATGCTAAACTTCGTCGCTCGAACGACTTATGACAACGACACCTTTATGACAGCACTGGACGCCGCACAGCCCAACAAATTGCATCAGCGTGTCAATCTGGGAACACGCCTCGTTTTTCTCATCGCCGGTTTAAGCATGTCTGCGTGGGCACCGCTGGTGCCGTTTGCCAGCCAGCGTCTCCAGCTGACGGGCGCGTCGCTGGGCGGCCTGCTGCTGTGTCTCGGCATTGGTTCACTGGCGGCAATGCCGGTGACCGGTGCGCTGGTGGCACGCTTTGGCTGCCGCCGCGTTATGCTGTGCTCCACGCTGGTGGTGCTGGCAGTACTGCCGCTGCTGGCGACGCTGGATGTGATGTGGCTGATGGCCGCTACGCTGATGGTGTTCGGTGCCGGGCTCGGCATGCTGGATGTGGCCATGAATGTGCAGGCGGTTGAGGTTGAGAAAGCGGCGGCGAAGCCGATGATGTCCGGTTTCCACGGTTTCTTCAGCCTTGGCGGTATTCTCGGCGCCGGCGCGGTCAGCCTGTTACTTGGCGCGGGTCTGACACCGCTGCAGGCAGTCGGCGTTATCATGCTGCTGATGGTGCTGCTGTTGCTGTGCAGCCTGCCGACGCTGATGACAGAGCGCCTGCATCAGCCCGATCAACCCTGGCTGGTGATCCCGCGCGGCTGGGTCGCCTTCCTCGGTTGCCTGTGCTTTATTCTGTTCCTTGCGGAAGGCGCGGTACTCGACTGGAGCGCCCTGCTGCTGCTGCAGAGCCCGGGCATGAGCGTGGCGCACGCCGGTCTGGGGTACGCCATCTTCTCCATCGCCATGACCATAGGTCGTCTGACGGGCGATAAAGTGATTCAGCGCTTTGGCCGCTATCCGGTGATGCTGACCGGTGCGCTGGCGGCGGCAGCCGGCATGACGCTGGCGGTGCTGCTGCCGTGGCCGCAGGCGGCGCTGCTGGCCTTTTTGCTGGTGGGCTTTGGCCTGGCCAATACCGTGCCGATGCTGTTTAATGCCGCCGGTAATCAACAGGATATGCCGGCCAATCTGGCGATTTCCGCCATGACAACGCTCGGCTATGCGGGTATTCTTTCAGGCCCGGCTTTAATCGGCTTTATTTCCCAGTGGCTCAGCCTGAGCGGCGCGTTTTTACTTATCGCCCTGCTGCTGCTGGCGGTTGCCGCCAGCGCCCGGCTGGTCGCGCGTTAATTGCAGGATCCTGAGACACCTATGCTGCCTTATAAATTTCCGCTGACCTCCGGCAACGTAACGCGCTTTTTCGTGGTGTTTAACCTGGTGCTATTTCTCGCGCTCGGCGCCATGGTGCATAACAGTGTGAATGCGTGGATCATGGAAAAGCGCTACGCCATGACCGACCTGGCGCGCGCGATGCAAAAACGCATTGATGCTTACCGCTTTGCCACCTGGCAAATCTATGAAAATCTCGCCACCAGCGCCGCGGGCTCGACGCCGAGCAGTAGCCTGCAGGAGACGCGCCTGCGCCCGGATGTTTACTATCTGGAGAAAACCCGCCGCAAGACCGAAGCGCTGATTTTCGGCTCGCACGACAGCAGCACGCTGGATATGACGCTGCGCATGTCCAATTATCTCGATACGCTGTGGGGCGCTGAAAATCCGGCGTGGTCGATGTACTTCCTCAATGGTCAGGACAACAGCCTGATCATGATCTCGACCCTGCCGCTCAAGGATATGGCGACGCGCTATAAAGAGAGCGCGATCAATACGCTGGTGGACAGCCGCCGCGCCGAAATGCTGCAGCAGGCCAATGCGCTCGACGAACGCGAAAGCTTCTCGCCGCTGCGCCACTTTGCCTGGCAGAACGATCACTACTTCACGCTGCGCACCACGTTTAACCAGCCAGGTCATTTAGCCACGGTGGTGGCGTTCGATCTGCCGGTTAACGACTTGATACCGCGCAGTATGCCGCTGGAGAACTTCCAGCTGCGCCAGGATGCCAGCCAGCCCGGCAGCGCCACCAGCGATGACGCCAGCAGCGAAAGCACCGCGGTGACGCTGGTTAACCCGAACCTGGAGATTGCCGCCACGCTGCCCAGCACCTCGCTCCAGCTGGTGTACCGGGTGCCGCTCGCCAGCCTGGCGATGGATACCCTGCACAACCTGATGTGGCCGCTGCTGATCAATCTGTTGCTGTTCCTGCTGTCTATTGCCGGCATTACGCTGCTGCGCCAGCAGTCGCTGCGACCGAATGAGAACCAGAGCGCCGAGCTCGATTCGCTGCGTATGCTGAATGAGGAGATCGTCGCCAGCCTGCCGGTCGGGCTGCTGGTGTATGACTTTGGTACCAATCGCACCCTGTTGAGCAACAAAATCGCTGAGCATCTGCTGCCGCATCTCAATCTGCAGAAGATCATCAATATGTCCGATCAGCATCAGGGCGTGCTGCAGGCCACCATCAATAATGAAGTCTATGAGATTCGCCACGCGCGCAGCATGCTGTCGCCGCACACCCAGCTGTTTATGATGCGCGATCAGGATCGCGAGCTGCTGGTGAATAAGAAGCTGCAAAAAGCGCAGCAGGTGCTGGATCGCAACCACCAGATGCGCCAGCAGCTGATGCAGAATCTTGGCCATGCGCTTAATCGTCCGCTGCAGAGCATGGTGACGCAGCTGGTGCAGCTCAGCCAGCGCGATGACGACGAGAGCGTGCTGGATCTGCTGGATGAGAGCCAGGGTCTGGCGCGGCTGGTGGACGATATCGTCCTGCTCAACCGGCTGGAAGCCCACGACTGGTCGCCGGATGCGGGCGTGTTTAACCTGCAGGATCTGCTCGATGAGATTGCGCTGGAGAGCCTGCCGCTGCTGCGGCGCAAAGGGCTGACGCTGGTGGTCAACAATCAGCTGGCCAACGACGAGATGCGTTTTGGCGATCGCCGCGCGCTGCGTAAAGTCCTGACCACGCTGATGCACTACGCGCTCACCACCACGCAGTGGGGCAAGATTTCCCTTGATATCAAAGCCAGCGACAGCAAAGCCAACAGCGTGCTGTTTCAGCTGGTGGATACCGGCTCAGGCCTGACCGGCGACGAGCTGGCCAACGTTGATTTCCCTTACCTTGGCGAAACCACGCAGGACCGTTACGGTCAGGCGTCCGGCATGGCGTTTTTCCTGTGTAAGCAGCTGTGCAAACAGATGGGCGGCCAGCTGGAGATTATCGCCAAACCGGATATCGGCACGCGCTACAACATTCAGCTGCCGCTGGCGCTGGAACAGCAGAGCGAGCAGGAAGAGAAACTGCTGGAAGGCGTGACGGCGCTGGTGGATATCGCGGTTGAAGACGTACACAAAATTGTCTGCCGCCACCTCGAGAACTGGGGGGCAAACTGCCTGACCTCGGACGAACGCTTGTCCGGGCAGGAGCATGATGTGCTGGTGACGGACGATCCGGCGCGCCTGCACGGCTGGGCGCTGTTGCTGGCGGGCGACGAAATGGGGCATCACGCCCTCAACGACCAGCAATTCCGGGTCAATTTCAATCTCAGCAATGCGCTGCTTGATGCGCTGCTGGCCCTGATTGAGAAGCAACTGGCTCACGATTCGATAGAGGAGAGCGACGACGATGAGGCTGCCACGCCGCTGCTGAGCGGCGGCTATTTCCAGCTGTTTACGGAGACAGTACCGCCAGATGTGAAGAGACTGTATACTGAGTCGGCGGAGAAGGACTATCCCTCGCTTGCTCAGACAGCGCATCGCCTGAAAGGCGTGTTTGCCATGCTCAATTTACTGCCGGGTAAACAGCTTTGTGAAGAGTTAGAACAGCACATTAAACTGTGCGACGATTTAACCATTAAAAATACCACCAGTGAAATTGACGCGTACGTCAACCAACTGCTGCAGCAAGGTAACCAATAAGATGAATAACCTGAATGTAATTATTGCCGATGACCATCCAATCGTTCTGTTCGGTATCCGTAAATCTCTGGAACAGATCGAATGGGTGAATGTGGTAGGTGAGTTTGAAGACTCAACAGCACTGATCAATAGCTTGTCCAAACTGGATGCCAACGTCCTGATTACCGATCTGTCGATGCCGGGCGAAAAATACGGCGACGGCATCACGCTGATCAAGTACATCAAGCGTCACTATCCGGATCTCTCCATTATTGTTCTGACCATGAACAATAACCCGGCGATCCTGAGCGCGGTACTGGATCTGGATATCGAAGGCATCGTGCTGAAGCAGGGTGCACCAACTGACCTGCCAAAAGCGCTGGCAGCCCTGCAGAAAGGGAAAAAGTACACGCCAGAAAGCGTGGCCAAACTGCTGGAGAAAATCAGCGCCGGCGGCTACGGCGACAAACGTCTGTCACCGAAAGAGAGCGAAGTGCTGCGTCTGTTCGCCGAAGGTTTCCTCGTTACTGAGATCGCCAAGAAGCTGAACCGCAGTATCAAAACCATCAGTAGCCAGAAGAAATCAGCAATGATGAAGCTGGGCGTGGATAACGATATCGCACTGCTGAACTACCTCTCTTCCGTCAGCGCCACTCAGGTCGACAAAGAGTAATCCCTGCGGCGGTGCTTCGGCACCGCCTCTCCTCTGCCCTGCTTATCCTTCCCGGCTTTTGCGAACACGTTCGGCATACAGCGCCAGCGTGGTTTTCAGTACATCCAGCGTCACCGGTTTTGACAGGCAGTTATCCATGCCGGCATCCATACAGCGCTGTTTCTCTTCCGCCAGTGCGTTAGCGGTCACCCCAATCACCGGGAAAGCATGCCCCAGCTGGCGCAGACGCTGCGTCAGCCGGTAGCCGTCCATGTTTGGCATGTTGACGTCGCTCAGTACGATATCGATATGGTTACGGCTGAGCACGTTGAGCGCATCCACGCCGTCCTGCGCCGTTTTGGTCTGATAGCCCAGCGTGCCAAGCTGTTCAGACAGCAACATGCGGTTAATCGGATGGTCATCAACAATCAGCACCATGATGTCTTCATAGCTGGAGGCCTGCTGCGGCACCGGCAGTTCCAGCGTGGTCGCCGTTTCGCTGTCGATGGCAATGCGATAAATCCGGCCCAGTAGCAGCGGCAGATCGTGCAGCGTCGCGCTGCTGTGCACCCACTGTCCCGGCGTCGTTTCCTGCGGCATATCGATGTGTTCACCGCAGATACGGATGCGCGCGCGTACCGTCTGCGCTGGCGCGTCGTGGTGATCGCAGATCATCACATCGTCTGCCCCAGCCCGCCCCTGATAGTGCGCAACCTGGATGCCCTGCTGCTGGAGCAGACGCAGCAGGAAGGCCGCCAGATAGTCGTTGCGCAGGTCGAGCCAGATGGCTTTTTCCTGCAGACCATCCAGCAGCGGCGGCGCGGGTTGCTGTCCGGCGTAGATCGGAATACGCACCACGAACTGGCTGCCCATGCCCGGTTCAGAGTCGACTTCGATGTCGCCATCCATCATGTTGATGAGCTTTTCACAGATCGCCAGTCCCAGCCCGGTGCCCTGGAAATTACGCTGCACGCCGGAGCCGACCTGGAAGAACGGGTCGAACAGGCGCGTGATCTCTTTTGCCGGGATTCCCACGCCGGTGTCGCGCACGCGAAACGCCAGATACCCCTCTTTGACATAGGCGTGCAGGATAATGCAGCCGGTGTGGGTGAACTTGATGGCGTTGTTCAGCAGGTTGGAGATCACCTGCTGCAGGCGCAGCGGATCGCCATCCAGCGCCAGCGGCACATCGTTCTCGATAAACACATACAGCGTCAGGCGCTTGCGCACCACCAGCGACAGGTAGTTGCTGGCAATATGGTTGACCACCTCACGCGGCGAGAAGGGACGCGGCTCAATCTTCAGCTGCTCGGACTCGATCTTCGAGAAGTCGAGAATATCGCTGATGATTTTCAGCAACAGGCTGGATGAGTTGTTCATCGCCGTGACCAGCGAATCCACGCCCTTCGGCAGCGATTTGGTCTGCAGCAGATCGAGGTTACCGATAATGCCGTACAGCGGCGTCCGCAGTTCATGACTGACGGTGGCAAGAAACATCGACTTGGACTGGCTGGCCTGCTCGGCGGCGTGCGCCATCTCCTGCAGCGACTGCTCCATGCGCACGCGCGCCGAGACGTCGACCAGCACGCAAATCGCCACGTTCTCGTTGCGGTAGCGCGAATGCACAAAGCTGATTTGCAGGTTAGTGTTACTGCCGGTCAGCATATCGACAAAATTAACCTGCTGGCCGCCGATGATTTCGTTCAGCCGCAGGCGATCTTCCTGCGTCAGCAGCGTCAGATAGTTATGCGCCAGTTCATTACTGAGGATGTTGGTGCCATCGCTGGTACGCAAAATACAGATGCCGACCGGCGCTGACGCGACAATCTTGCGGTTGAACTGCTCGTGCTCCTCCAGCCGGTGGGCGTTGTCTTCCGCCGGCAGGAACATGCGGCGTTCAAACACCCACGCCAGGGTAAACAGAATCAGCGCGCTGAGGATATTGAGCAGCAACGCGTTGATCAGCATCAGCTTGAGCTGATCCATTAGCACATCGGTCGACAGCGACCACACCACATTGAGGCTGGACGGCGGCAGCGGCTTTTTCAGCACCAGCTGACGATAGCCGTCAAGATAACCAAACCAGGTGCTGTTATCCGGCAGATCGTCCAGCGAATAACCGGGTCCGCCGCGTCGTGAGCTGATCAGCGGGCGATAGTTTTCATCGGTGATGGTGGCCACCAGCGGCAGCCCGCCGGGCTGAATAAATTCATCCAGGCGAATGTTCTGTTCCACGCCGAGCAGCGCCTGCAGTTTGTTGGCGACGTAAACCGGCACCACCATGTAGAAGTTGCCGATGCCTGGCTGGCTGCTGTTGGTAATCCAGTACATCGGATTACGCCGCTCTTCCTCGTTGCCGCTGCGGTAGTGCAGCACGTTTTCGCGCAGCGCCTTCAGGCTGCGTTCGCGATCGACCGGATTATTGTTACCGATGGTGAAGTCTGCCAGGCACTGATTTTCGCCGCCGATAAAGAACACCCGATTGAGTTCATAGGCTGAGGCAAAATTGCTTTTCCAGTAGTTAATGAAATAGCTCAGGGAATCGAGCGAGTTACGCCAGGTGTTGCTCATTGACGTGCAGTCACCGTCGGTAAACAGCGGCGTAAACTGCGGCAGCGTGCTTTTGCCGCCCGGCATGCCGTTGAGCATATCCAGCCCGTTGACGCTGCTGCTCAGGCGATTCTCAGTGATGTACTTCAGCTCGCGCATCACATCCGCGGAGTGGCGCACATACCATTCGGCCTGACCATAATTGGTGGCAAACTCCTGGCGCACCGCGTTCTCTTTCTCGTGCAGCACATTGATGATGTAGAAAGTGGTCAACAGTGCACCCAGCGACCAGAGCAGCAGTGCCAGCGCACGAAACAGGTAGCGCGAGATGCGAAGCGTGGTGCGAAAGGAGACGAGATATTTCAAAAGAGACTCACTGGCGGCAAGGGTTATCGGGACGTTGAAAAGTTCTCATACACTAGCTTTATCAGGGCGAAAAAGCCAGTTGGCACGCGACTTTGGGAGTGAAAGTCAGACAAAAAAAACGGCAGGTCGGTTGCCCTGACCTGCCGCTTGTGACAGACAACGAACGGTTACTCTTCGTCGTCTGTTTCCGGTGCGTCGTCGTCGCTGTCGACTTCCGGCGCGATATCGTCTTCGCCTTCTGCCACGCTGCCGTCGATGGCGTCGAGTTCTTCCTCTTCCACCGGTTCAGCGACGCGCTGCAGGCCGACCACGTTTTCATCTTCTGCGGTACGAATCAGGATCACGCCCTGCGTATTACGGCCCACCACGCTGACTTCCGACACGCGGGTACGCACCAGCGTACCGGCATCGGTGATCATCATGATCTGATCGCTATCCACCACCTGTACCGCGCCAACCACTGGCCCGTTACGCTCGGTGACTTTAATCGAGATCACGCCCTGCGTGGCGCGCGATTTGGTCGGATACTCGCTGTTGGCAGTACGCTTGCCGTAGCCGTTCTGCGTTACGGTGAGAATCGCGCCCTCTTCACGTGGCACAATCAGCGACACCACTTTGTCGCCTTCGGCCAGCCTGATGCCGCGTACGCCCGAAGCCGAACGGCCCATGGCGCGCACCGCGCTCTCCGCGAAGCGCACCACTTTACCGGCGGCAGAGAACAGCATCGCTTCGTCGTTACCGTTGGTCAGCGCCACGCCAATCAGCTCATCGTCTTCACGCAGGTTGATGGCAATGATGCCGGCACTACGCGGACGGCTGAACTCCTGCAGCGCCGTTTTCTTCACAGTACCGTCTGCGGTCGCCATGAAGATGTTGAAGCCTTCGGTGTATTCGCGCACTGGCAGAATCGCGGTGATACGCTCGTTGGCTTCCAGCGGCAGCAGGTTGACGATTGGACGACCGCGCGCGCCACGGCTGGCTTCCGGCAGCTGATAGACCTTCATCCAGTAGAGGCGGCCACGGCTGGAGAAGCACAGAATGGTGTCGTGGGTGTTGGCCACCAGCAGACGATCGATAAAGTCTTCTTCTTTAATGCGCGCCGCCGATTTGCCCTTACCGCCGCGACGCTGGGCTTCATAGTCTGACAGCGGCTGGTACTTGACGTAGCCCTGATGCGACAGGGTGACCACCACATCTTCCTGGTTGATCAGGTCTTCGATGTTGATGTCAGCGCTGTTAGCGGTGATTTCCGTACGGCGCGCATCGCCAAACTGATCGCGCATCGCCACCAGCTCTTCACGGATCACTTCCATCAGGCGCTCGGCGCTCTGCAGGATGTGAATCAGTTCGGCGATCTGGTCCAGCAGCTCTTTGTACTCGTCGAGCAGTTTTTCATGCTCAAGGCCGGTCAGTTTCTGCAGACGCAGATCAAGAATGGCCTGTGCCTGCTGCTCAGTCAGGTAGTAGCGACCATCGCGAATACCAAACTCCGCTTCCAGCCACTCCGGACGCGCGGCGTCGTCACCGGCACGTTCCAGCATGGCGGCGACGTTGCCGAGATCCCACGACTGCGCCAGCAGGCCGCTTTTCGCTTCGGCTGGCGTCGGAGCCCGACGAATCAGCTCGATAATCGGATCGATGTTGGCCAGCGCAATTGCCAGACCTTCAAGGATGTGCGCACGATCGCGCGCTTTACGCAGTTCGAAGATGGTACGACGCGTCACCACTTCACGGCGGTGGCGAACGAAGGCTTCAATGATCTCCTTCAGCGTCATGATCTTCGGCTGGCCCTGATGCAGGGCAACCATGTTGATGCCGAAAGAGACCTGCAGCTGCGTCAGCGAGTAGAGGTTGTTGAGCACCACTTCGCCGACCGCATCGCGTTTCACTTCAATGACGATACGCATGCCGTCTTTGTCAGATTCGTCACGCAGGCCGCTGATGCCCTCAACGCGCTTCTCTTTCACCAGCTCGGCAATTTTCTCGATCAGGCGCGCTTTGTTCACCTGATACGGGATTTCATTGACGATGATGGTTTCACGACCGGTTTTGGCGTCGGTTTCGATCTCGCCGCGCGCGCGGATGTAAATTTTACCACGCCCGGTGCGGTAGGCTTCTTCAATGCCACGACGACCGTTGATAAAGGCGGCGGTCGGGAAATCCGGCCCGGTAATGTGCTCCATCAGCCCTTCGACGCTGATGTTTTCATCTTCGATGAACGCCAGGCAGCCGTTGATCACTTCCGTCAGGTTGTGAGGCGGAATGTTGGTCGCCATGCCGACGGCAATACCGGAGGAGCCGTTGATCAGCAGGTTAGGAATTTTGGTCGGCAGGACTTCTGGGATCTGCTCGGTGCCGTCATAGTTCGGCACAAAGTCGACCGTCTCTTTTTCCAGGTCAGCCAGCAGTTCAGAGGAGATCTTCGCCATGCGCACTTCGGTATAACGCATCGCTGCGGCGGAGTCGCCGTCGACCGAACCGAAGTTACCCTGACCGTCGACCAGCATGTAGCGCAGGGAGAACGGCTGGGCCATGCGCACGATACTTTCGTACACGGCGGAGTCACCGTGTGGGTGATATTTACCGATAACGTCACCGACCACACGGGCAGATTTTTTATAGGGTTTGTTCCAGTCGTTACCCAGTTCGCTCATGGCAAAAAGCACACGGCGATGCACCGGCTTCAGGCCATCACGTACATCGGGTAAGGCTCGGCCAACGATGACCGACATGGCGTAATCGAGGTAGGAGTTTTTCAACTCTTCTTCGATATTGACCGGTGTAATTTCTCTCGCAAGGTCGCTCATGGAGCCGCTATCCCTCTACATAATCCCGGATTTTAAAGGTGCGAAAGTATATCACATCGCTTGCGTGCGGTGAACGTAAAGCAGGGTTTTGTGGCGCTTTTCCTTTGCGCTGAGAGATGCCTCGCAGGGTTTATGCGTTTATACTGGTGGCATATTTTGTCAGGAGTCATGATTCAATGAATGAACAACCGCAGGAAAGCCGCCAGAACGTCGACCACGCCGAAATTGCTAAGTTTGAGGCGGTTGCATCACGCTGGTGGGATTTAGAGGGTGAGTTTAAGCCGTTGCACCGCATTAATCCCCTGCGTCTTGGCTGGATTGCCCAGCACAGCCATGGGCTGTTCGGTAAGAAAGTGCTGGATGTCGGCTGCGGCGGCGGCATTCTCGCCGAGAGCATGGCGCGTGAAGGGGCGGAAGTCACCGGCCTGGATATGGGCGCCGAGCCGCTGGAGATCGCGCGTCTGCACGCGCTGGAGAGCGGCGTGAGCGTCAATTACGTGCAGCAGACGGTTGAAGCGCATGCGGCCAGCCATGCCGGTCAGTACGACGTGGTGACCTGTATGGAGATGCTGGAACACGTGCCGGATCCGCGTTCCGTGGTGCTGGCCTGCGCGCAGCTGGTGAAACCGGGCGGCGAGGTGTTCTTCTCCACCATCAACCGTAACCCCAAAGCCTGGCTGCTGGCGGTGTTTGGTGCTGAATACGTGCTGCGCATGGTGCCGCGCGGTACCCATGACGTGAAAAAATTCATTCGTCCCGCCGAGCTGCTGAACTGGGTGGATGAGACCGCCCTGCGTGAACGCAATATGACTGGCCTGCACTACAATCCGCTGACTAACCAGTTCCGCCTTGGCCGCGGGGTGGACGTCAATTATATGGTGCACACCCACCGTCAGGCGTAAACGACCTGTTTCGCCTGCCTGCCCGTGGGCAGCGCTGTGGTAGCGGCGCGATGTATTACGCGAAAAATCGCGCCGCTATGGAATCTACGACCAGCAATTTACCCAACTGAACGGCATAACGCTCTACAAACTGCCAGTCCTCCTTTCACTTCCGACCGCACCCGTTTTATCACGCGCTGGCCCTATCCAGATCAATTTCCTTTTAGACGCTGCGATGCGCTTTTTGTAAGGTGAAAAGGTCATAAAAAATTCATAAGCAAACGCAGATAAGTTCGCTGCTGACGGAGCGGCGCGGGCTTTTTTCGCCTGGGAAATTTCCCGAATCGCAGCGGTTGAGCAATAAACACGCGCTCGATCAAAAATTGAAAAAAAACCTGTTATCCGTTGACACCAGGTGCAGGCCTTGTGGCGTGGGGATCCAGGATTTTCGCCACCCCCCAGGGCGTAAAATTTTGTGAAAATCAACTCTTGTGATGATCCGATTGCTGACTAGAATACTCACCATATTGTTGTTCAAACTTTCCGCACCCCCTATATATAGTGTTTATCCACAGGCTTACTCACAATGAGCCGCCTGTGAATAGACGGGGGATAATTTTGTATTTCATGGACAGGTAAACACGCGACATGAACCAAAGTCTGCTCGTTACGAAACGCGATGGCCGCCAGGAGCGCATCGACCTCGATAAGATTCACCGGGTGCTGGACTGGGCAGCTGAAGGGCTGAACAATGTCTCCGTCTCGCAGGTTGAGTTGCGTTCGCACATCCAGTTTTACGATGGCATCAAAACCTCGGACATTCACGAGACCATCATCAAAGCGGCTGCCGATTTGATCTCCCGTGACGCGCCTGATTACCAGTACCTGGCCGCGCGTCTGGCGATCTTCCACCTGCGTAAAAAAGCGTACGGTCAGTTTGAGCCACCGAAGCTGTACGACCAGGTAGTAAAAATGGTCGAGATGGGTAAATACGATCGCCATCTGCTGGAAGACTACAGCACCGAAGAGTTCGAGCAGATGGACGGCTTCATCGACCACTGGCGCGACATGAACTTCTCCTACGCGGCAGTGAAGCAGCTGGAAGGCAAATATCTGGTGCAGAACCGCGTCAGCGGTGAAATCTACGAGAGCGCCCAGTTCCTGTATATTCTGGTCGCCGCCTGCCTGTTCTCCGGCTATCCGCGCGATACGCGCATGGATTACATCAAGCGTTTCTACGATGCGATCTCCACGTTCAAGATCTCGCTGCCTACACCTATCATGTCCGGCGTGCGCACTCCGACCCGTCAGTTCAGCTCCTGCGTACTGATCGAATGCGGCGACAGCCTGGATTCCATTAACGCCACCTCCAGCGCTATTGTGAAATATGTGTCACAGCGTGCCGGCATCGGTATCAACGCGGGTCGCATTCGTGCGCTCGGCAGCCCGATCCGCGGTGGTGAAGCGTTCCACACCGGCTGTATCCCGTTCTATAAGCACTTCCAGACGGCGGTGAAATCCTGCTCGCAGGGCGGCGTGCGCGGCGGTGCGGCAACGCTGTTCTACCCGATGTGGCATCTGGAAGTGGAAAGCCTGCTGGTGTTGAAAAACAACCGCGGCGTCGAAGGCAACCGCGTACGTCATATGGATTACGGCGTGCAGATCAACAAGCTGATGTACACCCGCCTGCTGAAAGGCGAAGACATCACTCTGTTCAGCCCGTCCGACGTGCCAGGCCTGTATGACGCGTTCTTCGCCGATCAGGATGAGTTTGAGCGTCTGTATACCAAATATGAGAAGGACGACAGCATTCGCAAGCAGCGCGTGAAAGCCGTCGACCTGTTCTCGCTGATGATGCAGGAACGTGCTTCAACCGGCCGTATCTACGTGCAGAACGTTGACCACTGCAACACCCACAGCCCGTTCGATCCGGCCATTGCGCCAGTGCGTCAGTCTAACCTGTGCCTGGAAATTGCGCTGCCGACCAAACCGCTGGAAGACGTCAACGACGAAAGCGGCGAGATCGCGCTGTGCACCCTGTCCGCCTTTAACCTCGGCGCGATTGAAAGCCTGGACGATCTGGAAGAGCTGGCGACGCTGGCAGTACGCGCGCTGGATGCCCTGCTCGATTACCAGGACTACCCGATTCCGGCGGCAAAACGCGGTGCGATGGGCCGTCGTACCCTGGGTATTGGCGTGATCAACTACGCCTATTACCTGGCGAAACACGGTGTGCGCTACTCCGACGGCAGCGCCAACAACCTGACGCACAAAACCTTTGAAGCCATTCAGTACTGGCTGCTGAAAGCCTCCAACGAGCTGGCGAAAGAGCAAGGTGCCTGCCCGTGGTTTAAAGAGACCACTTATTCGCAGGGCATTCTGCCGATCGATACCTACAAAAAGGATCTCGACAGCGTATGCAATGAGCCGCTGCACCTTGACTGGGAAGCGCTGCGTGAGTCGATTAAAACCCACGGCCTGCGCAACTCTACACTGTCTGCACTGATGCCGTCTGAGACCTCTTCGCAGATTTCGAACGCCACCAACGGTATCGAGCCGCCGCGCGGTCACATCAGTATCAAAGCGTCGAAAGACGGGATTCTGCGCCAGGTGGTACCGGAGTATGAGCGTCTGAAAGATCAGTACGAACTGCTGTGGGAGATGCCATCAAACGATGGCTATCTGCAGCTGGTGGGCGTGATGCAGAAGTTTATCGATCAGGCGATTTCATCGAACACCAACTACGATCCAGGCCGTTTCGCCAATGGCAAAGTGCCGATGAAACAGCTGCTGAAAGATCTGCTGACCGCATACAAATTTGGCGTGAAGACCCTGTACTACCAAAACACCCGTGACGGTGCCGAGGATGCGCAGGACGATCTGGCGCCGTCTATTCAGGACGATGGCTGCGAAAGCGGCGCCTGTAAAATTTGATCGAAAGGCGCCTGCGGGCGCCTTATCGTGTCTGGGCCAGCAGCGGCTGGCCCGTTTCACTTTTGGACTTAGTCATGGCTTACACTACTTTCTCACAGAACAAAAATGACCAGCTGAAAGAGCCGATGTTCTTCGGCCAGTCAGTGAACGTTGCCCGTTTCGACCAGCAGAAATACGACATCTTTGAAAAGCTGATCGAAAAGCAGCTCTCTTTCTTCTGGCGTCCGGAAGAGGTTGACGTCTCGCGCGATCGAATCGACTATCAGGCGCTGCCGGAGCACGAGAAGCACATCTTTATCAGTAACCTGAAGTATCAGACGCTGCTGGATTCCATTCAGGGCCGCAGCCCGAACGTGGCGCTGCTGCCGCTGATCTCGATTCCCGAGCTGGAAACCTGGGTAGAAACCTGGGCGTTCTCCGAGACCATCCACTCACGCTCGTACACCCACATCATCCGTAATATCGTCAACGATCCGTCACTGGTGTTTGATGACATCGTGACTAACGAGCAGATTCTGGCGCGCGCGCAGGATATCTCGAAGTATTACGATGATCTGATCGAGATGACTAACTACTGGCATCTGCTGGGTGAAGGCACGCATCAGGTGGCGGGCAAGAGCGTGACCGTGAATCTGCGTGCGCTGAAGAAGCAGCTGTATATCTGCCTGATGAGCGTTAATGCTCTGGAAGCGATTCGCTTCTACGTCAGCTTTGCCTGCTCCTTCGCCTTCGCCGAGCGCGAACTGATGGAAGGCAATGCCAAGATTATTCGTCTGATCGCCCGTGACGAAGCGCTGCACCTGACCGGCACTCAGCATATGCTGAATCTGATGCGTACCGGTGAAGACGATCCTGAAATGAAAGAGATCGCCGCTGAGTGCCGCGACGAGTGCTTCGACCTGTTTAAGAAAGCGGCCGAGCAGGAAAAAGAGTGGGCTGAGTATCTGTTCAGCGGCGGCTCAATGATTGGTCTGAACAAGGACATTCTGTGCCAGTACATTGAGTACATCACCAATATCCGCATGCAGGCGGTGGGCCTTGATCTGCCGTTCCAGACGCGTTCTAACCCGATTCCATGGATTAACTCGTGGCTGGTGTCAGATAACGTGCAGGTGGCGCCGCAGGAAGTTGAAGTGAGCTCCTATCTGGTGGGTCAGATCGACTCCGAAGTAGGCGAAGACGACTTCAACGATTTCCAGTTGTAAGCATGAGCCGTTCCGTGGTAATCCTGCGCAGCTCCGGCTCCCGGCTGGAGTGCGCAGACGAACACCCTAATCTGCTGACGACGCTGGAAGCACATAATGTGTGCGTCGAGTTTCAGTGTCGCGAAGGCTACTGCGGCTCCTGCCGCATGCGTCTGCTGAAAGGCGAAGTGGATTATGCGGAAACCCCACTGGCGTTTATTCAGCAGGGCGAGATTCTGCCCTGCTGTTGTAAGGCCAGAGGGGAGATTGAGATCGAGCTGTAACCTGCCGCTACACCAAACCCAAAAGTCCTTTAATGCTGCAACATCCATACAGGTCGTCAGAGAGGTTGCCGCTTGCTGCACCGGCGTAAATCCATCCCTGGAGCCTGCCGCCGCGCCGTCCTGGCGCGGAGGCTGCTGCAAGCGGCAACCTCCCCCACGCCCTATCAGGCTTCTTCATTGCGGTAACAGAACGTCACCCTACAGCGACACCAATGCTAACGGGAAGAGGGGATGTTGAGCTAAGCCGGACGTCACGCGGCAAGGATGCCGCGTGTCGAGGCCCGCAGGGAGCGGGTTTTGCCGTTCCGGGCGTGCTCAACTTCCCCTCTGACCTTGCTGATGATGACCGCCAGCACAATCGGGTTAGCTCTTCACCGTCTCCAGGACATCAATCCAGCCGTGACCGGTACTGACTTCACTGCCGTGCAGCCAGCGGCGCAGCATATTCATCGCCATCATCGCTACCACTTTCTGCCGGGTTTCCAGATTGTGTCGCCCGTGGGTAAATTTCACCCGCTGGCCCCAGCTGGCTTCCGGTGTGTGCAGCGCAATCGACACTTCCCCTTCCTGCAGATCGCCAACCGACAAGGCCAGCACTGTACCCTGCTGAGCGGCTAACTGACGCGTGCGCGTAACCTGCGCTTCCAGCGACTCCTCACGTGCCGGCAGCAGCTCAGCGGCGCTAAGCGGCACCTGCGCGGCGGCCAGCTGCCAGTGCAGCAACCCGGCCGTGTATTGTTCGCTCAGAGCAAGGCGGAAGCCGCGATCGTACAGTTCCCGCGCCAGCACGGCCGGCAATCCTTCAAAGCCTTCAAAAATGGTGCACTCGGCCAGCAGTAACTTAACCTGCTGCCACACCTGCTCCATCGCCACGCGCTGGCTGGCCGGGCCGGTCAGTTTAATCTCAATGATGGGCATCGACGAACGGTAGCCCATCACCACGCCTTCCGGCAGCGGCAGCGGTTCAAGCTCGGCGGCGATATCGCTCTCGCCGCGGCCAAAGGTGGTCAGACGCAGGCACAGCGGGGGTTCTGGCAACGTAAAACGCGCCTTAAGACGCGGAATAATCTGCTGCTCAACCATCACTTTGAATTCTGACGGCACGCCGGGCGTAAAGAAAATCCAGCAGCGATTAAGCTGCAGGGCAAACCCACAGGCGGTGCCGACCGGGTTATCGATCAACTCGGCATTGGCCGGAATCTCCGCCTGCTTGCGATTACTGGGTGCCATGAGCCGCCCGCGGCTGGCAAACCAGGCTTCCATCTTCTCCAGCCACGCCTGTTGCAGCACCAGTTCGCTGCCGCTGGCGGTGGCCGCTGCCTGCGCGCTGAGATCGTCGCTGGTCGGCCCGAGACCGCCGTTCACGATCAGCACGTCGGCAATCTGACTGCGGCTCTGTAGCGCTTCAACCAGCGAGCTCATTGCATCGCCGACCGTGCTGCGACTGGTCATCGGCAGGCCGTGCTGAAACAGCATATCGGCCAGCCACGCGGCGTTGGTATCGACAATCTGCCCATGTAACACTTCATCGCCCGTTGAGAGCATTTCGACACGTATCACGATCTCTTCTCCTTATCCCTGTGGCTTTCACTGTAGGGAGCGCGCAGGCGAAACACAATCGCCGCCGGTGCGAAATAGCGGGTTAATCGCGATGCGGAAAGGAAACAGCGGCAAAGCAGGAATCGGGCGCGACGGACATCGCGCCCACGGGGATTAACGGCGCGCCAGCAGCAGGCCAACAAACAGACCGGCAGCCGCACCGATACCAATGCCCTGCCACGGTTTTTCATGCACGTAATCGTCGGCACGATACGCTGCCTGTTTGGCACGATAGTAATAGCTGTCGGACGCCTGGCTCACGCGATTCTTCACGTCTTCCAGCGCCTGCTCGGCTTTCTGCTTCAGTTCGATATATTTCTGGTCCGCCGGATCGCCCGAGGAGCGCAGCACTTCTTCCAGCGTTTCCGTCAGCAGCGCCAGATCGTCATCAAGACGGGTTTCAAATTGATCGGTAGATGACATGTTCACAATCCTCCATGTTTAAATGCGGTGTCGATTAACTATAGTCATAAATTGCGTTTTTGCGCCGCGCCGTCATCCGCTCACTACGCTTTTTGCCGCGCTGAACGCAAAGTTATGTCATCCGGGGCGTTGCACGCGGAATTGTGCTTCGTTTATTTGATTAATCTGATAAATTTTCAGCGGACTGAATTTTTTATTTTCGCCACTGTCGTAACCCCCTGTAGCCTGACGCTAAATGTCTTGCGACAGCCTCAATACACCCGAGCAGCTAAGGAAAAGATTTCCGGCATGAATCGTAGAAAATTTATGAAAGCGTCCATGGCCCTCTCTGCCGTTAGCGGCATGACCGGGCTCTCCTCGCTGTTTGCGCAGTCCGCCTGGGCCGATGATGGCATCGCCGACGGAACCGCCGTGCGCTTCGATTTCGATGTGCTGAAAAAGAAAGCCGCGGCGCTGGCCAAACAGCCCTGGGGCGGCGCGCCCGGCCCCCTGCCCGCGACCCTGGCCAATCTGACACCGCAGGCGTATAACGAAATTCAGTACGACGCTAACCACTCACTGTGGAACAACATCGCCGACCGCGAGCTGGATGTGCAGTTCTTCCACGTTGGCATGGGCTTTAAGCGCCGCATTCGCATGTTCTCCGTGGACGCCGCCAGCCGCGAGGCGCGGGAAATCCACTTCCGTCCGGAACTGTTTAATTATCACAACGCCAACGTGGATACCCAGCAGTTGGTGGGTAAAACCGACCTGGGCTTTGCCGGTTTCCGCGCCTTTAAAAAGCCGGAGCTGGCGCGACGCGACATCGTTTCTTTCCTCGGTGCCAGCTACTTCCGCGCGGTAGATGAAACCTACCAATATGGCCTGTCAGCCCGTGGCGTCGCGGTTAACACCTTCAGCAATGGCCAGGAAGAGTTTCCCGACTTCACTGCCTTCTGGTTCGAAACACCCAAAGCTGAAGACACCACCTTTGTGGTGTATGCACTGCTGGACGGGGCCAGCGTCACCGGTGCCTACAAGTTCACCATCCACTGCGAAGAAAAACGCGTAGTGATGGAGGTGGAAAACCACCTGTTTGCGCGCAACGAGATTCGTCAGCTCGGTATTGCGCCAATGACCAGCATGTTCAGCTGCGGTACCAACGAGCGCCGCATGTGCAATACCTATCATCCGCAGATTCATGACTCCGATCGACTGGCAATGTGGAGCGGTAGCGGCGAGTGGATTGCCCGTCCGCTGAATAACCCACAGCGCCTGCAGTTCAATGCCTATCAGGATGAAAACCCGCGCGGCTTCGGTCTGCTGCAGCTGAATCATGATTTCAAAGATTATCAGGATGTGATTGGCTGGTATGACAAACGCCCCAGCCTGTGGGTGGAGCCGATCGGTAAATGGGGTAAAGGCGCCATCAACCTGATGGAGATCCCGACGACCGGGGAAACGCTGGATAACATCGTTTGCTTCTGGCAGCCGGCCGAGCCGGTCAAAGCTGGCAGCGAATTTAATTTCCAGTACAAACTCTACTGGAGCCAGCTGCCGCCGGTACGCAGTGGTCTGGCCCGCGTTGATGCCACGCGCACCGGTATTGGTGGCTTCCCGGAAGGCTGGGCACCGGGCGAACACTTCCCGGACCAGTGGTGCCGCCGCTTTGCTATCGATTTCATTGGCGGCGACCTGCAGGCGGCCGCGCCGAAAGGCATCGAACCGGTAATCACCGTGTCGTCCGGCACCTTCAAACAGGTGGAGATTCTCTACGTCGAACCGCTGAAAGGGTACCGTATCCTGTTTGACTGGTATCCGAACAGCGACTCAACCAAACCGGTGGATATGCGCCTGTTCCTGCGCACCAAAGATGAGACGCTGAGCGAAACCTGGCTGTATCAGTACTTCCCGCCACCGCCCGATCAGCGCAAGTACACCGACGACCGGCAGATGACGCCGGGCTAACCTGCACGGCGAGGCCAACACCTCGCCGTTAGTTTTTCTGCATGCCGACGTGCGGAATATTATCTTCCAGATAAACGTCCGTGACCGCCCGGAAGCCCAGGCGACCATAAAAGCCTTCCAGATGCGCCTGCGCGGACAGATATACCGCCCGCTGCGGCCAGTGCTGTTCGCAGCTGTTCAGCGCCTGCTCCATCAGCCGATAGCCCAGTTTCAGGCCGCGCGCCTCTTCCGACACAATCACCCGACCAATGGTCACCGGCGAGGAAGCCAGCGCGGGCGTCAGCAGACGCGCATAGGCCAGCAGTTTGCCATCAAGAAAGCCCAGCAGATGGCGATTATCAGCCGTCAAATCCTGGCCATCTATATCCTGATACGGACAGGCCTGTTCGACGATAAACACCTGATTGCGCAGCGCCAGCACGGTATACAGCTGCTGCGCGGTCAGTTCACTGTGGTGGCAATCAAGCCATTGCATATCCATCGTGCTTCCTTGTCTGAGCGAAAAAAGTGATCTTCACAGCCTATCACAGCGCATGCGCTAAACGCAGTGGGCAGCACGTAACAGGGGCGGACACGCGAAGCAATGTGATCAAACTCTCAAATTGAAGGCAAAAAAATCAGGCCCGCAGGCCTGATTATGAAGATGACGCACTGTTTACATCAGCGGCTGAGCCAGCTGCACCAGCGTGATGAGCGGCTGCGGATAAACACCGAGCAGCAACACGAGGATGGCGGAGATCAGCACCACCACACCACCGGCGGTGAACGCCCAGTTGGCTGGAGTATCACGAGTGTGCAGTTCCGGCGGGCTGAGGTACAGGCTCACCGTAACGCGCAGGTAGTAATACAGACCAATGGCGCTACCGGCGACAACCGCCGCGGTCAGCCACCACAGATGCGCGTTAACACCGGACGCGATGACGTAAAACTTACCGATAAAGCCCAGCGTCATTGGGATACCGGCCAGCGACAGCATCATCACCGTCATCACGGCGGAGAGAATCGGACGATGCCAGAACAGACCACGATACGAGTAAAGCGTATCCGCATCCGGACCACGGTACGGGCTCGACATCAGGCTGACCACACCGAAGGCGCCGAGGCTGCTGAACAGGTAACCGGCCAGATAGACACCGGCGGTTTCCAGTGACAGCTGATGGGTTTTCACCGCAATCAGCGCCACCAGCAGATAGCCAAGATGCGCGATAGATGAATAGCCGAGCAGACGCTTGATGTTGCTCTGCGAAATCGCCATCAGGTTACCGAACAGAATCGAGACGAAGGCAATCACACCCAGCACGGTGCGCACCGCTTCACTGTCGGTTACCGGTGCGTACATGAACAGACGCATGATGACCGCAAAGATAGCGATTTTGCTGGCGGTGGCGAGGAAGGTCGAGACCGGAGCCGGCGCGCCCTGATAAACGTCTGGCGTCCACAGATGGAACGGCACCAGCGACAGCTTAAAGCCAAGACCGATGATCATCATGCCCAGCCCGACCAGCAGCAGCGGCTGCTGAATCATGCTGTCATTCAGACTCTTGCCGAGCTGCACAAAGCTCAGGCTGCCGGAATCGGCGTAGACCAGCGCAATACCGAAGATCAGGAACGAGGAGGCCGCAGCCGACAGAATCATGTACTTCAGCGCCGCTTCCAGCGAGCGCTTCTGACGGAAGGCGTAGCCGATGAGACCAAACAGCGGCAGCGACAGCAGTTCGATACCGATGAACAGCGCCGCCAGATGGTTGGCGCTGGCCAGCACGATCCCGCCCAGCGCCGCAATCAGCACCAGCAGATAGAACTCATCTTTGTTGTCCGGGAAACCGGCCAGCCACGGATAAGCAAAGGTGCAGGTTGCCAGACTCGCCAGCATCACCAGCGCGGTATAGAACATCGAGTAGCCATCCACGCGCAGCAGCGGCGTGACATCCATGGCGCCCACGTGGCCCACAAACCACAGCGACAGCAGCGCGAGGTTAAGACCGATGACCGTCAGCGTGGCATTAACAAAGTGGTTGCGTCGCCACGCAATGGACAGCATCACAACCACCACCGTCAATCCGACGATTAACAGCGGTAGCAACGCGATCAATTGTTGAGGAGTTATTGTCATGGCGAATTACGGCCTTGTAGTTGAAATTGAAGCGGTAAACCACTGCTGAATATTGCTCATCGCAGCATGGGACGTGTCGAGGATTGGCTGCGGATAAACGCCCAGCAGCACCAGCAGCACGACCAGTACACCGATGGTCAGGAATTCGCGCGGCGACATTCCAGCCAGCGGCTCTTTTGATTTGGCTTCGCCGTAGTAAGCGCGCTGCATCATGATCAGCGAGTACACCGAGGCAAATACCAGGCCGAAGGTGGCAATCACGATAATCAACGGCACCACCTGATAGCTGCCGGTCAGAATCATGAACTCACCCACAAAGTTACCGGTGCCCGGCATACCGAGGTTGGCCACGGCAAAGAACAGCGACAGGCCCGGAATCCACTTGATGCGCGACCACAGGCCGCCCATCTGGCGCATGTCACGGGTATGCAGACGCTCATACAGCTGACCGCACAGGATGAACAGCGCCGCGGCCGACAGGCCGTGCGCAATCATCTGCACCACCGCGCCCTGGAACGCCAGCTGGCTGCCGGTGTAGATGGCAATCAGCACGAAGCCCATGTGCGAAATCGAGGTGTAGGCGATCAGGCGTTTGATATCGGTCTGCGAGAACGCCATCCACGCGCCGTAGAAGATACCGATGATGCCGAGCCACATGGCGATCGGCGCGAACTCCGCCGACGCATTCGGGAACAGCGGCAGGCTAAAACGCAGCAGGCCGTAAGCCGCAGTTTTCAGCAGGATACCGGCAAGGTCAACCGAACCAGCGGTCGGTGCCTGGCTGTGGGCATCCGGCAGCCAGCCGTGCAGCGGCACCACCGGCATTTTCACCGCAAAGGCGATGAAGAAGCCGAGCATCAGCAGATACTCAACGGTGTGTGACATTGGCGTTTTCAGCAGCTCTTCATAGCTGAACGTCCAGACGCCAGTGGCGTTGTAGTGCACAAACACCAGCGCCAGAATGGCAATCAGCATCACCAGACCTGACGCCTGGGTATAGATGAAGAATTTGGTTGCCGCGCTGATACGGGTTTTCCCGTCAGACGCTTTGTGACCCCAGAGCGCGATGAGGAAGTACATCGGCACCAGCATCATTTCCCAGAAGAAGAAGAACAGGAACATGTCGATGGCGAGGAACACGCCGATCACGCCGCCGAGAATCCACATCAGGTTGAGGTGGAAGAAGCCCTGATACTTTTCGATTTCATTCCACGAGCAGAGAACCGCCATCAGACCCAGCAGGCCGGTCAGCACCACCATCAGCAGCGACAGGCCATCCAGCGCCAGATGGAAATTAATGCCAAAGCGTGGGATCCACGACACCAGGAAAGTCGACTGCCACTGCGGCAGGCCCGCAGCCTGCGTCAGCGAATAGCCGCCCTGCAGCCACAGCTGCAGGCCCAGCGCCAGCGTCAGCCCCATGGTGATCAGGGCAATCCAGCGCGGCACCTTCGCGCCAAGGCGCTCAGCCAGCCAGCAAAGCAAGCCCCCAACAAAGGGTATAATTATTAGCCAAGGTAATAACACGGCGTACATTCCCTATTTTCGTCTTCGTTCAGGCTATCGGACGCGCCTGTTTCGCCTCGCCCGCGCGGGCAACGTTCACGTATTACTACGCGCCGGTTGCTGCGCTGACGAACACCAAACTGACTGCGTTGATCTCACCCGTGCATCAGACAATTTTGAACATTCTTACGTGGGGCGCTAAACCATCGCGCGCCCCGCTCATCAATCGTTAAATCACCAGCATCAGCGCCAGCACCACCACGGCACCGACGCTCATCGACGCGATATACCAGCGCAGATAGCCGTTCTCACTCACCACCAGACCTTTATTACCGATGCGCGACAGCAGCGCCGGCAGGTTCATCAGTGAATTGAGCGGATCGCGCTGCAGCAGCCAGGCAATGCCAAGGTACGGTTTAACAAATACCTTGTCGTACAGCCAGTCGAAGCCCCAGGCCGCAAACCACCAGGTGCCGAAGAAACGGCCCGGCGCGCTGTTGGCGATGCGGGTGACCAGCTGACGTTTGCCCAGCCACAGCGCGGCGGCAATCAGGATTCCGATAATCGCCACGGCACCCGAGGTGATTTCCAGCGCCACTTTGCCGGTTTCACCAAACTCGTTCTGTGGCAGCACGCCCGCCAGCGGAGGCGTAATCAGCGCGCCAACGAAGGTCGAGAGTACCAGCAGCACAATCAGCGGCAGATGATGCGTAATGCCTTTACCGGCATGCGCATGAATTTTCTCTTCGCCGTGGAACACGATGAAGATCATGCGGAAGGTGTAGATTGAGGTAAGGAATGCACCCACCAGACCGGCGACCATCAGATTGATGTGACCGTTAGCCAGCGCACCGAACAGAATCTCGTCCTTACTGTAGAAGCCGGCGGTAATCAGCGGCAGCGCGGCCAGCGCGGCACCGCCCACCAGGAAGCAGACATACACCAGCGGGATGCTCTTACGCAGACCGCCCATTTTGAAAATGTTCTGCTCGTGATGACAGGCCAGAATCACGGAACCGGAAGAGAGGAACAGCAGCGCCTTGAAGAACGCATGGGTCATCAGGTGGAAAATCGCGGCGTCCCACGCCTGTACGCCCAGCGCCAGGAACATGTAGCCGATCTGACTCATGGTGGAGTAAGCCAGCACGCGTTTGATGTCGGTCTGCACCAGCGCGGCGAAGCCCGCCAGCACCAGCGTAATCGCACCAACGATACCCACCAGATGCAGCACTTCCGGCGTCAGCAGGAACAGACCGTGGGTGCGGGCAATCAGATAGACGCCTGCGGTTACCATGGTGGCAGCGTGGATCAGCGCGGAGACCGGCGTCGGACCGGCCATCGCATCGGCCAGCCACGTCTGCAGCGGCAGCTGAGCCGATTTACCCACGGCACCGCCCAGCAGCATCAGCGTCGCCCACTGCAGCATGTGGTTGTCCGCCGCGAAGTGCGCCGGGGCCAGCTCCATCAGCTCGCGGAAGTTCAGCGTACCCAGCTCGTTGTAGAGAATGAACAACGCAAAGGCGAGGAACACGTCACCGACACGGGTGATGATGAAGGCTTTCATCGCCGCTTTGCCGTTTTCCGGATTGCTGTAGTAGAAGCCAATCAGCAGGTAGGAACACAGCCCTACCCCTTCCCAGCCAAGGTACATCAGCATCAGGTTATCGGCCAGCACCAGCACCACCATGCTCGCGATGAACAGGTTGGTGTAGGCGAAGAAGCGTGAATAGCCCTCTTCACCGCGCATGTACCAGGAAGCGAACATGTGGATGAAAAAGCCGACGCCGGTAACCACCGACAGCATGGTCAGCGACAGACCGTCCAGCACCAGGTTCACTTTGATGTCAAAGTTACCCACGTGCATCCAGGTCCACAGCGCCTGGGTAAATGGCTGCTGGCCGTGACTGAAGAAGTCCACACCCACAAATACGGTGGTCAGCGCCGCAAGGCCCACTGAACCCATCCCCACCGCAGCCGACAGGTTCTCCGACCAGCGACCACGGGAAAACGCTAATAGCAGGAAGCCAATCAGCGGAAATAATACGGTTAAATAGAGAAGATTCATCCGCGCATCTCGCTCACTGTGTCAATGTTCAGCGTCTGACGACGACGATAGAGCTGGAGCAGCAGCGCCAGACCAATACTGGCTTCCGCCGCCGCGAGGCTGATTGCCAGGATGTACATCACCTGGCCGTCGGCTTGTCCCCAGTAGCTGCCTGCCACCACCAGCGCCAGCGCCGCGGCGTTGATCATGATCTCCAGACCGATCAGCATAAACAGCAGGTTGCGGCGCAGTACCAGCGAGGTCAGGCCGAGAACAAACAGCACAGCAGCCAGAATCAGGCCGTGTTGTAACGGGATCATGCGTGCTCCTCCTTATTGGCCGCCGCGTCTGACACGCGGTTGCTCAGCACTTCGCCCTGACGATCTTCACGTCCGATATGGAACGCCACCACCAGACCGGCCAGCAGCAGCATTGACGCCAGCTCAACCGCCAGAACATACGGGCCAAACAGACTGATGCCCACCGCTTTGGCATCGATGACGGTGCCATCAATACCCTGGTCGGTTGCGGTCAGGATGGCGTAGATCATCACCACCAGCAGCAGCAGCGAGACAATGCCCGGACCGATCCACAGCGACGGCTTCAGCCATTCGCGCTCCTGATCCTGCTGGGTTTTACCCAGGTTGAGCATCATCACCACGAACACAAACAGCACCATGATGGCACCGGCATAGACGATGATCTCCAGCGCACCGGCAAAATAGGCACCCATGGAGAAGAACACGCCGGCAATCGACAGCAGCGAAACAATCAGGTACAGCAGCGCATGTACCGGATTGGTGTGGGTGATGACGCGCAATGTCGTCAGCACCGCCACCAGTCCGCAAAGATAAAACGCAAATTCCATACCTGGCTCCTTAAGGTAATAAGCCTTTAACGTCGATCGGTTTGGCTTCGTTTTCCGCGTCGCCTTTGTCTTTACCGTCGATCGCCATACCTGCCATGCGGTAGAAGTTGTACTCCGGATATTTACCCGGGCCGGAAATCAGCAGGTCTTCCTTCTCATACACCAGATCCTGACGCTTGAACTCACCGAGTTCGAAGTCCGGCGTCAGCTGAATCGCGGTGGTCGGGCACGCTTCTTCACATAAACCACAGAAGATGCAGCGCGAGAAGTTGATGCGGAAAAATTCCGGATACCAGCGGCCATCCTGCATCTCCGCTTTCTGCAGCGAAATACAGCCGACCGGGCAGGCAACGGCGCACAGGTTACAGGCCACGCAGCGCTCTTCGCCGTCCGGATCGCGCGTCAGCACGATACGGCCACGGTAGCGCGGCGGCAGATAAACCGGCTCTTCCGGATACATCTGGGTTTCGCGCTTGGCGAAGGCATGCATGCCAATCATCCAGATACTGCGCACTGTCGTGCCGAAGCCAACGACAATATCTTTTAAAGTCATCTCAAAACCCCTTACTGCGCGTTGTACAGAATCACTGCGGCAGTGGCCAGCAGGTTCAATAACGTCAACGGCAGACATACTTTCCAGCCGAACGACAGCACCTGGTCATAGCGTGGACGCGGCAGCGCAGCACGAATCAGGATAAACATCACCATAAAGAACGCCGTTTTCAGGGCGAACCAGATGAACGGCGGCAGGAACGGACCGTGCCAGCCACCGAAGAACAGGGTGACGATCAGCGCCGATACGGTAGTAATGGCCACGTACTCACCGACAAAGAACAGGCCGAACTTCATCCCGGCATATTCGATGTGGTAACCGTCGGCCAGTTCCTGCTCCGCTTCCGGCTGGTCAAACGGATGACGGTGGCATACCGCGACACCGGCAATACAGAAGGTCACGAAGCCAAAGAACTGCGGGATGATGTTCCACAGGTGCGTCTGGCTCTCAACGATGGCGTTCAGGTTAAAGGAACCCGCCTGCGCCACCACGCCCATCAGTGACAGGCCGAGGAAAACTTCGTAGCTCAGGGTCTGCGCGGAGGCACGCATTGCACCGAGCAGCGAGTATTTGTTGTTACTCGACCAGCCCGCGAACAGTACGGCGTATACCGCCAGACCCGCCATCATCAGGAAGAACAGCAGACCGATGTTCAGATCGGTGACCATCCAGCTCGGCGAAACCGGCACAATCGCAAACGCCAGCAGCAGCGAAACGAAGGCGATGACCGGTGCCAGGGTAAAGATGAAGCGATCGGTAAACGGCGGAACCCAGTCCTCTTTAAAGAACATTTTGATCATGTCCGCTGCCAGCTGCAGCGAGCCGCCCCAGCCTACGCGGTTCGGTCCATAACGGTTCTGCCACAGGCCGAGCAGACGACGCTCGGCAAAGCTCATGAAGGCACCACAGGCCACCACCACCAACAGGATCACAATGGCTTTCACCACCTGCAGGATGATGTCAATAACGTCCGGTGTCAGCCAGCTCATTGCGCTGCCTCCTGCAGTTTGTCAATTTGCGCACCCGCGAGGAACGGCGGTACACCCGGCATGCCGAGCGGCAGACCCACCTGCCCCGCCTGCAGTGCCGCAGAGAAGCGCACCGGCAGACGCAGCGTTTCACCGGCGCAAACCAGCTCCACGGACGCACCGTTATTAACGCCCAGCTTCTCAGCATCTGCCGGGTTGATCACCAGCGTGGCCGCTGCCATGCGTTTCTGGAAGGTTGGCGAACGCTGAGTCATCTCTTCACTACCAAACAGCTGATAGTAAGGTGCCACGCGATACTGACTGCCGCCCACGAAGCGTGCCGGAACCTGGCTGAACCAGTCCAGTGCACTTTCGCTGGCTTCAAACAGACGCACGCCCGGATCGCCATGACGCAGTTTACCGCCCACTTCCGCCTGGAACTTGTTCCACGCCTGCGGTGAGTTCCAGCCTGGTGCCCAGGCAAAAGGAATCTGCGAACGCGGTGCCGACGGCTGGTTGTTACCTTCCATGGAGAAGGCAAACATAGTGTCTTTATCCTGCGGCTGACGCGGTTCGTGCACGCTGATGTTGGCGCGCGCGGCGGTACGGCCACTGGCACGATGCGGTGAACGCGCCAGTTTCTGACCACGGATGCGGAAGCTGGCGTCCGGCGCCGCGTCCTTAATCCCTTTCAGCTGCGGCAGCGCCACAATCGCGGCATCAATCACGTGATCGAGCTGCGTCCAGTCAATCTGGCGGCTCTCTACAGCGCTGTGCAGCGAATGCAGCCAGCGCCAGCTCTCCAGCATCACCACGCTATCGTCGTAATAGGCCGGATCGTAAACCTGGAAGAAGCGCTGGGCGCGACCTTCATGGTTGATGGAGGTGCCGTCGCTCTCGGCAAAGCTGGCGGTGGAGAGCACCAGACCGGCTTTCTCCAGCGTGGCGGTACGTTGATGGTCAACCACAATCACGTGCGCGGTGTTGTGCAGTGCCGCATCGACGGTGGCTTTCGGCGCGTGACGGTAGAGATCGTTCTCCAGCACCACCAGCGCTTCCGCTTCGCCTTTATCCAGCTGCTCCAGCGCGCTGTCCAGCGACTGGCCGCCCATCAGGCCGAGACCAAAGCTGTTGGCCGCGCCGGCGAGGAAGGTGATACCGACGTCGGCACCGCGCGCTTTCAGCGCTTTAGCCACGTTGGCTGCCGCTTCAATCATTGCCGTGCTGCCCGAGTGGGTACCGGAAATGATCAGCGGTTTTTTCGCGCCGGCCAGCGCCTGTACCACCACGTCCAGCTTGCCGTTCAGGCTGCTGTCAAAGTCGCTAACCGCCGGTGCGCTGTCATCCAGCGCGTGCGCGATGGCGAAGCCCAGGCGTGCCTGATCTTCCACCGGTGCGCGATAGCTCCACGCGGCAATATCATCGAGACGGGTTTCATCAACGTTAGTGACAAACAGCGGATGTTTGGCGTGCTGACCAATGTTGAGGATGGCGGCGATCTGCCAGTCCGCAACTTTCTGAGCGGCGGCCATTTCGCGAGCTTTGCCTTTAACGGCCTGACGCACCGACAGCGCCACGCGGGCACCGACCTGAGTCAGGTCTTCACCCAGCACCAGCACGGCGTCATAGCTTTCAATTTCACGCAGCGATGGCGTGTAGATGCCGCCCTGCTGCAACACTTTCAGCATCAGCTCAACCCGCGCCTGCTCAACTGCCGGCATACCGGTTGAGAAGTTTTCTGCGCCCACCAGTTCGCGCAGCGCGAAGTTGCTTTCGATACTGGCGCGTGGCGAACCGATACCGATCACCTTCTTCGCCTGACGCAGGATATCCGCGGCGGCATTAACCGCCTGTTCTGCGTTCAGCGTGATCCGGTCGCTGCCACGCAGCTGTTCCGGATGACGCGGACGATCTTTACGGTTTACGTAGCCATAGCCGAAACGGCCACGGTCGCACAGGAAGTAGTGGTTCACCGATCCGTTGTAGCGGTTTTCGATGCGACGCAGCTCGCCATAGCGCTCGCCCGGGCTGGTGTTACAACCCACGCTGCACTGCTGGCAGATGCTCGGCGCAAACTGCATATCCCACTTACGGTTATAGCGTTCAGAGTGGGTTTTATCGGTGAACACGCCGGTCGGGCAGATTTCTACCAGGTTACCGGAGAATTCGCTCTCCAGCGTGCCATCTTCCGGACGGCCAAAGTAGACGTTGTCATGCGCGCCGTACACGCCGAGATCTTTGCCATCGGCGTAATCTTTGTAGTAGCGCACGCAGCGGTAACAGGCGATACAGCGGTTCATCTCATGCGAGATAAACGGCCCGAGATCCTGATTCTGATGGGTACGCTTGGTAAAACGGTAGCGACGGAAGCTGTGTCCCGTCATTACCGTCATATCCTGCAGGTGACAGTTACCGCCCTCTTCGCACACCGGACAGTCGTGCGGGTGGTTGGTCATCAGCCACTCCACCACGCTTTCACGAAACTCTTTCGCTTCGCCATCGTCGATGGAGATAAAGGTGCCGTCAGACGCAGGCGTCATGCAGGACATGACGAGGCGACCACGGGTATCTTCGGCATTCTGGAATTGCTTCACCGCGCACTGGCGGCAGGCTCCCACGCTTCCCAGCGCCGGATGCCAGCAAAAATAAGGAATATCAAGGCCCAGAGACAGACACGCCTGCAGCAGGTTGTCCGCTCCGTTCACATCATATTCTTTACCGTCTACATGGATTGTAGCCATAGTGAACATGCTTCCGTAAGGCTCGTCCGCAGACGAGCGTTAAACATCTAATTCCTGCCCCGCAGCCTCAGGCCCGGGCGATTCCGTGCACGACGGCGGCTTACCAGCGCGCTTTCAGCAGGTTAGGCTGAATCCCGCCAATGGCGCGGGTATTGCCAAACACCTGCGGCGCAATGCCAGCTTCAAACTCATCACGGAAATATTTAATCGCGCTCTGCAGTGGCTCAACGGCACCCGGTGCGTGGGCGCAGAACGTCTTGCCCGGACCGAGCTGGCGGCACAGTTGCAGCAGGGTTTCGATATCCCCCGGCTGGCCTTTTTTCTGCTCCAGCGCACGCAGGATCTTCACGCTCCACGGCAGACCGTCACGGCACGGCGTACACCAGCCGCACGACTCGCGCGCAAAGAACTCTTCGAGGTTGCGTACCAGCGACACCATATTGATTTCGTGGTCGACCGCCATCGCCAGCGCGGTACCCAGACGGCTGCCGGCTTTGCCGATGCTGGCAAATTCCATCGGCAGGTCGAGGTGCTGCTCGGTCAGAAAGTCGGTACCGGCTCCGCCCGGCTGCCAGGCTTTGAACTTCAGGCCATCGCGCATTCCGCCGGCATAATCCTCGAGGATTTCACGCGCGGTGGTACCAAACGGCAGCTCCCACACGCCCGGATTTTTCACCCGACCGGAGAAGCCCATCATCTTGGTGCCAGTGTCTTCGCTGCTGGAGATGTTTTTGTACCACTCCACGCCATTCAGGAAGATCGCCGGGACGTTGGACAGCGTCTCAACGTTGTTAACGCAGGTCGGTTTGCCCCAGACGCCAGCACTGGCCGGGAACGGCGGCTTGGAACGCGGGTTAGCGCGGCGCCCTTCCAGCGAGTTGATCAGCGCGGTCTCTTCGCCGCAGATATAGCGGCCCGCACCGGTGTGAACAAACAGCTCGAAATCGAAGCCGGTACCAAGAATGTTTTTACCGAGATAGCCCGCGGCAGTGGCTTCGGCGATGGCACGACGCAGATTTTCCGCGGCTTCGATGTATTCACCGCGCAGGAAGATGTAGCCACGGTAGGCTTTCAGCGCAAACGCACTGATCAGCATGCCTTCCACCAGCTGGTGCGGCAACTGCTCCATCAGCAGGCGGTCTTTATAAGTGCCTGGTTCCATCTCATCAGCGTTACACAGCAGGTAACGGATGTTCATGGATTCATCTTTGGGCATCAGGCTCCACTTCAGACCGGTGCTGAAGCCCGCACCGCCGCGCCCTTTCAGACCGGAGTCCTTCACCGCGGCGACGATCTCGTCCTGGCTCATGCCCTTCAGCGCTTTATCGGCACCAACGTAGCCGTTTTTACTGCGGTATTCATCGAACCATACCGGCTGTTTGTCGTCACGCAGACGCCAGGTCAGCGGATGGGTTTCCGCAGTACGAATGATCTGTTTAATGGTCATTGATACTGCTCCAGCAGGTTGGCGATGCCTTCCGGCGTCAGGTGAACGTGGGTATCTTCATCCACCATCATGGTCGGGCCTTTGTCACAGTTGCCGAGGCAGCAGGTTGGCAGCAGCGTAAAGCGGCCATCCGGCGTGGTTTGTCCCGGCTTAATGTTCAGGTTCTGCTCCAGCGCCGCCTGAATGCCCTGGTAACCGGTGATGTGGCACACCACGCTGTCGCAGTAGCGAATCACGTGGCGGCCAACCGGCGTACGGTAGATCTGGCTGTAAAACGTCGCCACACCTTCTACGTCGCTGGCCGGAATGCCCAGTACCTCAGCAATCGCGTTGATGGCACCGTCCGGCACCCAGCCGCGCTGCTTCTGCACGATCTTCAGCGCTTCAATCGACGCCGCGCGCGCATCTTCGTAGTGATGTTTTTCATGCTCAATAGCGTGGTGCTCGGCCTCGCTCAGCACAAAGACCTCAGTCGGGTCGATGGTTTGAATGGCAATTTTTTGATCGTGCATAATTAGCGGTCCACGTCTGACATAACAAAATCGATACTACCGAGGTACACGATCAGGTCGGATACCAGGCTGCCGCGGATCACCGAAGGGATCTGCTGCAGATGCGGGAAGCTCGGCGTACGCACGCGGGTGCGGTAGCTCATGGTGCTGCCATCGCTGGTCAGGTAGTAGCTGTTAATCCCCTTCGTCGCTTCAATCATCTGGAACGATTCGTTGGCCGGCATTACCGGGCCCCACGAAACCTGCAGGAAGTGCGTGATCAGGGTTTCAATGTGCTGCAGCGTGCGCTCTTTCGGTGGCGGCGTGGTCAGCGGATGATCGGCCTTAAACGGCCCTTCCGGCATGTTTTTCAGACACTGCTCAAGGATACGCAGCGACTGCCACATCTCTTCCATCTTCAGCTGCACGCGGGTGTAAGCGTCGCTGATGCCGGCGCCGACCGGCACCTCGAAGTCGAAGTTTTCATAGCCGGAATAGGGACGCCATTTACGCACGTCGAAATCCAGACCGGTGGCGCGCAGACCGGCACCGGTGGTGCCCCACGCCAGCGCTTCGTCCATGTTATAAGCGGCCACGCCCTGCGAACGGCCCATCAGTACGGTGTTGCGCAGCGCAGCTTTGTCGTACTCTTTCAGACGCTTCGGCATCCAGTCGAGGAACTCGCGCAGCAGACGTTCCCAGCCTTTCGGCAGATCGTGCGCCACACCGCCGATGCGGAACCACGCCGGGTGCATACGGAAACCGGTGATCGCTTCCACTACGTCATAGATTTTCTGACGGTCGGTAAAGGCAAAGAACACCGGCGTCATGGCACCGACGTCCTGAATAAAGGTGGAGATGTACAGCAGGTGGCTGTTGATACGGAACAGCTCTGACAGCATCACGCGAATCACATTCACGCGATCCGGCACGGTGATGCCCGCCAGCTTTTCCACCGCCAGTACGTACGGCATTTCGTTTACGCAACCGCCGAGGTACTCGATACGGTCGGTATATGGAATATAGCTGTGCCACGACTGACGCTCGCCCATCTTCTCCGCGCCGCGATGGTGGTAACCCACGTCCGGCACGCAGTCGACGATCTCTTCGCCATCCAGCTGCAGAATGATGCGGAACGCACCGTGCGCTGAAGGGTGGTTCGGACCGAGGTTGAGGAACATGAAGTCCTCATTGGTGGTGCCACGCTTCATGCCCCAGTCTTCCGGCTTGAAGGTCAGTGACTCCATCTCCAGATCTTCTTTCTGCTTAGTCAGCGTGAAAGGATCGAACTCGGTGGCGCGCGCCGGGTAGTCTTTACGCAGCGGGTGCCCTTCCCAGGTCTGCGGCATCATGATGCGCGTCAGGTGTGGGTGGCCGTTGAAGGTGATACCAAACATCTCCCAGGTTTCGCGCTCGTACCAGTTGGCGTTGGCGAAAATTTTGGTGATGGTGGGCACATTCAGATCGTTTTCAGACAGCGCCACCTTGAGCATGATGTCGCGGTTGCGTTCAATCGACAGCAAGTGATAGAAAACGGAAAAATCCGCGGCGGGCAGACCGGCGCGGTGAGTACGTAAACGCTCATCGAAACCGTGCAGGTCATAGAGCATGACGTACGGCTTCGGCAGCTTACGCAGGAATTCAATGATTTCCAGTAGCTGTTCACGCTTCACCCAAACGACCGGAATGCCGGTGCGGGTGGCCTGAACGGTAAAGGCATCCGGCCCAAAACGGTTACGCAGCTCGCCGATCACCGGATCATCCAGGTGATCCCGGGTTTGCCATGCAGGCTGAGCGAGATCTTGCGTGGTTAAATCTGTCATACGTTACTCACCATTCCGGCCTGTAATCAGGCACTCAAAAGAAGGCGTCAGGATGGCGGCACACACTACGTTGTCATTATCTGCTGCGGCCGTGGCTCCATCCGTGTACGGGGTGCTTAAACTTCGTCTGGGGTTCTCAGGTTGGTGACGGCAATACGCTCACCACGCTTTCTTTCACGCTCAGACTGCATATTGGCGCGATACACGCCCTGATCGCCAACCACCCACGAGAGCGGACGACGTTCTTTGCCGATGGACTCACGCAGCAGCAGCAGCGCCTGCATGTAAGCTTCCGGACGTGGCGGACAACCCGGGATATACACATCAACCGGCAGGAATTTATCCACACCCTGCACCACCGAATAGATGTCATACATGCCGCCGGAATTGGCGCAGGCCCCCATCGAAATCACCCATTTTGGTTCCAGCATCTGGTCATACAAACGCTGAATCACCGGCGCCATTTTGGTAAACGGCGTACCGGCGATCACCATAAAGTCAGCCTGACGTGGCGAGGCGCGCATTACTTCCGCACCGAAACGCGCCACATCATGTACTGCGGTGAATGACGTGGTCATTTCCACGTAGCAACAGGAAAGGCCGAAGTTATACGGCCAGAGAGAGTTTTTACGACCCCAGTTCACCATGTCATGCAGGGCGTGCTCGAGCTTGCCCATATAGACGCTGCGATGAACGTGCTGCTCCAGAGGATCGGTAACAATCTCCTGTTTCTGCAGGGGATAACGGTCGTTATCGCCCCCGTTCGGGTCTACGCGTGTCAGCGTGTAGTCCATCTTATTGCCTCGCTTTTACTGCTTATGAGGGTTGGTGTGACTGTGGCTGACCGGGCTCGATTTGACGACTACGCGACGACGCGCAGGCGCCCAATCCAGCGCACCGATGCGCACCAGATAAACCAGGCCTGCCAGGAGCACCAAAATGAAAATTGCGGCTTCGACAAAGCCGACCCAGCCGCTTTCGCGAATGGAGGTCGACCATGCGTATAGATAGAGGGCTTCGACGTCGAAAATGACGAAAAACATCGCAACCAGATAGAATTTTGCCGAGAGGCGGATATGGGTATCACCGACGGATTCGATACCGGATTCAAACGGCGTGTCTTTATGACGCGCGCGTGCACGTCCACCTAACAACCAGCCACCGGTTAACATAAAGGCACACAGGCCAAACGCGATAACAATGAAAACAATAAACGCCCAGTGATGAGCGATGACTTCTGTGGTTGTTGACATACTCTTTGCTTACTCATCAAAAGTGGCGATGGCATCCTGCACTGTCGCAGCAAACACACCACATCGATTCAAGGGAAGGATAAAAAACCTTATAAACTTTGCTGTCTTTATCAATTAAGCAGCAATTTTATGGGGTTTTTTACTCCTTTCTATAACCTTTTGTCAACTTTGACAAAAGTATCCAAACATTAATTTACACCCGCATCATATTATTAACATATGCACCCCTGAGCGCCAGCTAAATCGCTTCAGTTTGTACGGTTAATTTCAGTGTAGCGGGTATTCACATGCATGGATCGTGCGTTTAACAATCATAGTTTGACAGGTCTTGCGCGGATTTCCCCCCCCTTATCGGGGGTATTTTTTTGATCCAGAACACATATTGACGTTTTTTGCTGGAAAAACCGGCAGGCGGTCTGACGAAAGACGGAGATAAAGTTGGCACGAAATGATAAATAAATTCCGCGCAGGATGAAAATGAAACACATTTCACTTTTCAGGAAGTTAGTGAAATTATCAGGTGCAAATCGTGCTAAAAAAGCGGAAATAACCGCCATAAAAAAAGCCTTAGCTGATTTTCATCAGGCTAAGGCTTTTTTCTCTAACTTTTAACAATTATCTGGCATGCCGGTTGTGCAGGATTACCAGTAACGGTCAACCTTACTCTTCATCATCCAGCAACAGCGTACCGTCCGGATTCGCGCTCAGATTGTAAGGATCGTTAGTGGACTGCATCGCGTTGAAGATGGCCAGCGCCAGCTCATTATCGCTGTCCGGATTACGGCACAGCAGATATTGCGTATCCGGCAGCACCGGCAGGCCTTCTGCCGCCCCCATCACGCGCAGTTCCGGGCTCATCATTTCAACCGGACGCGCGGTAACACCCAGCCCCGCTTTTACCGCCGCGCGTACCGCCGCCAACGTGGAAGCCACGTAGGAGATACGCCACGGGATACCCGCTTCGTTGAGATGATCGATCGCCATGTCACGGTACGGGCTTGGCTCATCCAGCAGCACCAGCGGAATGGCTTCACCACGCTGGAAAATATAGTCTGCCGCGCAGTACCACAGCGTTGGCGAGGTGCGCAGCACCTGGTAGGTGAAGTTACCCGGACTGGAGGTGGTCACCACCAGATCCACTTCGCCCTGGTTCAGCATCTCCATCATAAACGGATTACGCTTCACGCGGACATCGATTGCCAGTTTCGGATACACTGACGTTACGCGGTTAAGCAGAAACGGCAGAATGGTATCAGAGGTATCGTCAGACGCGCCAATCGTCAGCACGCCCTGGATATTGCTGTACATTAAAGAAGTGCAGGCTTCATCGTTGAAACGCAGGATCTTCCTGGCGTATCCAAGCAGCTGAATGCCATGCTCAGTCAGCAATTTGTTACGTCCATGTCTGGCAAACAGCTCTTTACCTACCAATTGTTCCAGACGTTGCATCTGCTGGCTTACGGCTGATTGCGTTCTGCATACTGCTGCAGCGGCGGCTGCAAAGGTATTCAGGTCAGCAACGGCGACAAAAGTACGCAGCAGATCGAGGTCGAGATTCAGTATCGGACGATTTGCATTAGTCATGTTATTTCTTCACTTATAAGATTTTTTGAAACTACTACCCTGGTGTATTACCATACTTATCAAAGAGATAAGTGGTAATGGTGCTTAATGATCGCCCTGTGTGAAGGCGCTCATGAAAAAATCGAGTCAGGCGGATGCCGACGAACACATCACCGCAAAACGGGCAATGGCGTCGTAAAAGTCAGAACAACTTCCTGGGCCAGGGACGTCAGTAGAACGTTGCTGGAAGCTGTGTAGTTGCCTGGTTTCCCGCCAAACTGTCCTGCGGGGCAAAAAGGAATAACATCTTGTTATGCTGATGCGAAGCGATAAAGTGCATCAAATAATAAATTATACTTAATCATTTTTACGCTATAAATGGAAATGTTTTTGTTCAAAACATCGTAATTTTTGACCAAAAGCCATTTCCGGCACATCCTGCCACAACGCTGCTGATTTTTTAACCCGCCTGGTTCTTAAACTGAATGATAAGCGTTAAAGTGACAGCGTAAATGCTATTTAAGCCGCTGCCACGCGGTTTTATCCCCGGCTGACGGGGCCTGGTTTCAACCGCTTCGCAAAGCAAATAACCATCGTCATCGCCTCATGCCAGATAGTGCTTAATCATTGCTGCACATTTTTTCGGCATCTAACAAGATTCCTTTAACTATTTCATCAAGTCGCTAACCATTCCTCAGACCGTAGTTAAATGAAAAATTGCTGAATGGCGCGGCGCGCGGCTGGATATCCCGGTTTACAGGCGACCCGATCAGCGCAAGCATTTAATGTTGACTCCTGCCATTTTAATAGATAATTAAACCAGTTTTAATAGTTAAAAATGCGTTTCGCGCCACTGAATCCGGCAAAGCCTGGCTATCGCGCCAAAACCCAGCGCTGCCCTTCTTTTGTTACGGTGAGAGGAGTAAATTGAGCAGGTTTGATTTTAGTGGCAGGTTAAAAGGACTCTGCCCATTAAGGCGGTAACGATGAATTTTCAAATTGATAAATCCGGCAAGCTGGAAAATGTCTGTTACGACATTCGTGGCCCGGTACTGAAAGAAGCTAAACGTCTCGAAGAAGAAGGCAACAAAGTTCTCAAACTCAACATCGGCAACCCTGCCCCGTTTGGTTTTGAAGCCCCTGATGAAATCCTGGTAGACGTGATTCGTAACCTGCCGAGCGCGCAAGGCTATTGCGACTCGAAAGGTCTCTATTCAGCACGTAAAGCCATCATGCAGCACTACCAGGCGCGCGACATGCGCGACGTTACGGTAGAAGATATCTATATTGGCAACGGTGTGTCTGAACTGATCGTGCAGGCGATGCAGGCGTTGCTGAACAGCGGCGATGAGATGCTGGTGCCCGCGCCAGATTATCCGCTGTGGACGGCGGCGGTTTCGCTGTCGAGCGGCAAAGCGGTGCACTATCTGTGCGACGAATCCGCGGGCTGGTTCCCGGATCTGGATGATATCCGCAGCAAAATCACACCGCGTACCCGCGGGATCGTGATCATCAACCCCAACAACCCGACCGGTGCGGTGTACAGCAAAGAGCTGCTGCTGGAGATCGTGGAGATCGCCCGCCAGCATAACCTGATCATCTTCGCCGACGAGATCTACGACAAGATTCTGTATGACGAAGCCCAGCATCATTCGATTGCCGCGCTGGCACCGGATCTGCTGACCGTGACCTTCAACGGGCTGTCCAAAACCTACCGCGTGGCCGGTTTCCGCCAGGGCTGGATGGTACTGAACGGACCGAAGAAGCACGCCAAAGGCTATATCGAAGGTCTGGAGATGCTGGCCTCGATGCGTCTGTGCGCTAACGTGCCAGCGCAGCATGCCATTCAGACTGCGCTGGGCGGCTATCAAAGCATCAGCGAGTTTATCGCGCCGGGTGGACGGCTGTTCGAGCAGCGCCAGCGCGCCTGGGAACTGATTAACGATATTCCCGGCGTCAGCTGCGTGAAGCCGCAGGGCGCGCTCTATATGTTCCCGCGCATCGATGCGAAGAAATTCAACATCATGGACGACCAGAAAATGGTGCTGGATTTCCTGCTGCAGGAAAAAGTGCTGCTGGTGCAGGGCACCGCCTTTAACTGGCCGTGGCCGGATCACGTGCGCATCGTTACCCTGCCGCGCGTGGACGACCTCGAGATGGCCATCAACAAGTTTGGTCGCTTCCTGCAAGGCTATCGCCAGTAATCTGTGACGCGTATACTGTTTGACTTTCGGGGAGCCGCACAAGCTCCCCGCCGTGCAACAGGAACCGTCCATGACCCGTAGCCACTTTTTCGCCCACCTCTCCCGCCTGAAACTCATCAACCGCTGGCCGCTGATGCGCAATGTGCGCACGGAAAATGTCTCCGAGCACAGTCTGCAGGTCGCCATGGTGGCGCACGCGCTGGCCATCATTAAAAACAAAAAATTTAACGGCAATCTGAATGCCGATCGCATCGCCATGCTGGCGCTGTATCACGATGCCAGCGAAGTTCTGACCGGCGATCTGCCCACGCCGGTGAAGTACTACAACGCGCAGATTGCCCATGAATACAAGAAGATCGAAAAGATTGCGCAGCACAAGCTGATTGAGATGCTGCCACCTGAGTTGCAGGACGCGTATCGTCCGCTGCTGGATGAGCACCTGCATAGCGAGAGCGAGCAGGCGGTGGTGAAACAGGCTGATGCGCTGTGCGCCTACCTTAAGTGCCTTGAAGAACTGTCGGCCGGCAACAACGAGTTTCTGCTGGCCAAAGCCCGTCTGGAGAAGACGCTGGCGCAGCGGCGATCGCCGGAGATGGATTACTTCGTTGAAGTCTTCATCCCCAGCTTCAGCCTGTCGCTGGATGAAATTTCCCAGGATACGCCGCTGTAATCTGCGCCGCTCAGCGTGGGCTGTTTCAGGCGCGGAGCGTCACGCTGAAATAACCGTCCGGCTGTTTACTGATGTGCAGCGGCTGCAGATTTTCCACCTGCAGCGCCACTTCGCTCAGGCGCGGCGCATCGGCCGGCGGATTGACCGCCACCACGGCGCTGCCCGCTTCCAGCCCGGCGATAATGCCCGCCGGTGCATCTTCCACCACCACGCATTCTGGCGCAGAAAGCCCGAGCCGCTCAGCACCCAGCAAATAAGGTTCAGGATTGGGCTTACCGAATTTAATGTCCTCGGCGGTAATAAACACCTCCGGCAGCGGTAAGCCGGCCGCTTTGTGGCGGGCGTGCGCCACCGGGATCGATCCCGAGGTCACAATCGCCCAGGGAATGTCGAGTGCGTTCAGGGTAGCCAGCAACGCGTGGGCACCAGCAATCGCCTGCACGCCTGCCGTGTCTTCTGCTTCCAGCTGCTCCAGCCAGCGAAATTCGGCCTGGATCGCCGCTTCAGACTGGCCCGCCATAAAGTGGCGCAGCGAGTTGATCGCCGGTTTGCCGTGAATGTAGTCCAGCACCTGCTGCGCGGCCAGGCCATGGCGCGCGCCCCAGCTTGACCAGGCGCGATTCACGGCCGGCAGTGAATCCACCAGCGTCCCGTCTAAATCAAACAGAAAACCCCTGTACTTCACACGTTGCTCCTTATTCAGGCATTGAGGATTTGCGCGATCTCATTCTCGCTGAGGTGATACTGACGCGGACAAGTGTGCCACACCGCCAGCATGCGTTGGTATTTTTCCCACATCGGGGTTTGCGCATTGAAGCCGTGGGTGCCGGAATCGAAATGGGTATAGCGCCCTTCCACGTTAACCATAAAGCGCACATAGCCGAGGTAACGCGCTTCGGTGGCCGCGTCGAAGCCGAGAAACGCCAGGCGACGCTCTTCAATGTTGCAGGGCGCTTTGTGATTGGACCAGGAAACATGCAGCGCATGATGCATTTCCATAATGTCGATCAGCGTACGGCAGGTCGCCTCGCTCAGCTCGCCAAACTCTTTGTCCAGCTCGCGCAATTGCAGTCCATAGCCGCGTTCAATAATGGTCTGATAGCGGCGATAGCGCTCGGCGTTATCCGGCTCAAGCATCGCCATCATCTGGTATTGATTAGAAAGAATCAGTCGCTGTGCATGGGTCATTTCCATGGTTTACTCCCGGGCCGCAGGGCCGCTTAAGATTTAAACAATGCAGAAATGATTACACAACGAAAGCGATGCGTGTATGTCCGCATCACTATTCTTTGATTTGAACCGGGATTGGGCGCAAATTCTCTGGCAGAGAAAAGCGCCAATTGATCAAAGATCGTCGAGGAAAGTACGGTCGAGCTGCTTAAAAGCACGCTTGAGCACATCCGCCAGCGCCTGGTAAGTCGGCTTGCCGTCGACGGGGGCGATGGCCTGTCCGGCCTCTTCCAGTTTGGCGCGCACTTCGTGGAACCAGTGCAGCAGCGTTGGCGGCAGCGGCGTGACGGAACGTTTACCCAGCCACCATAATCCCTGCATCGGCAGGCTACAGGCAAACAGCGCGGTGGCAATGGCTGGACCGAGCTGCCCGCCGAGCGCGATTTGCCACGTCAGCGTAAAAATGGCCAGCGGTGGCATAAAGCGAATCGCAAAGCGGGTTGCCGTCACCACACGGTTCTCAGGAAACACCGGCGCCAGACGTTTGTCGGCGGGCCAGGTTTTCATGTAGTGCTGGCCGCGCTGAAATAAGCCGAACCAGCCTGGATTGCCTGCGTCATTCGCCATGGTAGACCTCAACTATTACTGCAACATTTAAAAAAATTTTATAACTACACAACTTTACGTGACATCCTTCAAAAGATTTTGTCTTTGCGGGTCACAGTGGGTATTCTGACGCCGTTTTTGCAACATTACCGGAAGCCGCAGCTCAATAAAAGAGCGCGCTGGAGCCATGTTTCGCTTCGTGGATTTCAAAAATCTGCGTAAAATTACCGAAATTTTTTGCGTGTCGTTTCTTTTTTGACTAGCGCATGATGTTAATCATTAATCTACCAGCTTTCATAGGCTACGCTGTTAGTCTGATTGCGTTATTTTTAGCCACTATTTAACAAAATAGGTACTTCCATGTCGACGAAGTTAGTACTGGTCCTCAACTGCGGCAGCTCCTCTCTTAAGTTTGCCATTCTCAATCCAGCCAGCGGTGACGAATACCTTTCCGGTCTGGCGGAGTGTTTCCACCTGCCGGAAGCGCGCATCAAGTGGAAACTGGACGGCAGCAAACAGGAAGCCCCGCTCGGCGCGGGCGCAGCGCACAGCGAAGCGCTGAACTTCATCGTTAAAACTATTCTGGCACAAAAACCAGAGCTTTCGGCACAAATCGCTGCAATCGGCCATCGTATCGTTCACGGCGGCGAGCAGCTGACGCAATCGGTGGTGATTGACGAGTCCGTTATTCAGGGCATCAAAGATGCGTCGTCCTTCGCGCCACTGCACAATCCGGCGCACCTGATCGGCATCGACGAAGCCATGAAAAACTTCCCGCACCTGTCGGATAAAAATGTCGCCGTTTTCGACACCGCCTTCCATCAGACTATGCCGGAAGAGTCCTATCTCTATGCCCTGCCGTACAACCTGTATAAAGAGCACGGCGTGCGCCGCTACGGCGCGCACGGCACCAGTCACTACTATGTGACGCAGGAAGCCGCCAAAATGCTGAACAAGCCGGTCAGCGAGCTGAACATCATCACCTGCCATCTCGGCAACGGTGGTTCTGTGGCGGCCATCCGTAACGGCCAGTGCGTAGATACCTCAATGGGTCTGACGCCGCTGGAAGGTCTGGTGATGGGCACCCGCAGCGGTGACATCGATCCGGCTATCGTCTTCTTCCTGCACGATACGCTGGGCATGAGCGTGGATGCGATCAACAAACTGCTGACCAAAGAGTCCGGCCTGCTCGGCCTGACCGAAGTCACCAGCGATTGCCGTTACGTAGAAGACAACTACGCCACCAAAGACGATGCCAAACGCGCGATGGATGTGTTCTGTCACCGCCTGGCGAAGTATATCGGCAGCTATACCGCGCTGATGGAAGGCCGTCTGGATGCGGTGGTGTTTACCGGCGGTATCGGTGAAAACGCGGCGATGGTACGTGAGCTGGCGCTGGACAAACTGGGTCTGCTTGGCTTCGAGGTTGACCACGAGCGCAACCTGGCTGCACGCTTCGGCAAATCCGGCTTCATCAATAAAGAGGGTACCCGCCCGGCAGTGGTGATTCCAACCAATGAAGAGTGGGTCATCGCCCAGGACGCCGCGCGCCTCACCGCGTAATGTTTCTCTCCGTCAGCTTCGGCTGACGGTGTTGTTTTTGACACCCTGTAACACCGCGAGGTTTCTATAGTGTCACGTACAATTATGCTTATTCCTACCGGCACCAGCGTCGGCCTGACCAGCGTCAGCCTTGGCGTGATTCGTGCCATGGAGCGCAAAGGCGTGCGCCTGAGCGTGTTCAAACCGATCGCCCAGCCGCGCGCTGGCGGCGATGCGCCAGACCAGACCACCACCATCATTCGCAAAAACTCCGCTATTCCGGCCGCGGTTCCGCTGCCAATGTCTCGCGTTGAGTCGCTGCTGGGTTCTAACCAGCAGGATGTGCTGATGGAAGAGATCATCGCCAACTACCACGCCAACGCCAAAGATGCGGAAGTGGTGCTGGTGGAAGGCCTGGTTCCGACGCGCAAACATCAGTTTGCCTCGGCGCTGAACTATGAAATTGCCAAAACGCTGAACGCGGAGATCGTCTTTGTCATGTCGCTGGGTAACGACTCACCGGCACAGCTGAAAGAGCGCATCGAACTGACGCAGAGCAGCTTCGGCGGCAGCAAAAACAAAAACATCACCGGCGTCATCATCAACAAACTCAACGCGCCAGTAGATGAGCAGGGCCGTACCCGTCCGGATCTGTCAGAAATTTTCGACGACTCCTCGAAAGCCAGCATCGCCAACATCGATCCTAAGCAACTGTTCGCCAACAGCCCGCTGCCGGTGCTGGGCTGCGTGCCGTGGAGCTTTGATCTGATCGCGACGCGCGCCATTGATATGTGCCGCCATCTCAACGCGGAGATCATCAACGAAGGTGAAATCCACACGCGTCGCGTCAAATCCGTCACCTTCTGCGCGCGCAGCATCCCGCATATGCTGGAGCACTTCCGTCCGGGCTCGCTACTGGTGACCTCAGCCGACCGTCCTGACGTGCTGGTGGCGGCCTGTCTGGCGGCGATGAATGGCATCGAAATTGGTGCGGTGCTGCTGACCGGCGGCTATCAGATTGAAGCGCCGATCGCCCGTCTGTGCGAACGCGCCTTCCAGACCGGCCTGCCGGTGTTCATGGTAAAAACCAACACCTGGCAAACCTCGCTCAGCCTGCAGAGCTTTAACCTGGAAGTGCCGGCTGACGACACGCAGCGCATCGAAAAAGTGCAGGAGTATGTGGCCGGCTTTATCAATGCTGACTGGGTTGAATCACTGACCGCCACATCCGAACGCAGCCGTCGTCTGTCACCGCCGGCATTCCGCTATCAGCTCACCGAACTGGCGCGTAAAGCCGGCAAGCGCATCGTCCTGCCGGAAGGCGACGAACCGCGTACCGTTAAAGCGGCGGCGATTTGTGCCGAGCGCGGCATCGCCACCTGTGTGCTGCTGGGCAATCCGGATGAGATTCAGCGCGTGGCCGCAGCGCAGGGCGTTGAGCTCGGTAAAGGCATTGAAATTGTCGATCCGCAGGTGGTGCGTGACAACTACGTGCCGCGCCTGGTTGAGCTGCGTAAGAGCAAAGGCATGACCGAAGTGGTCGCGCAGGAGCAGCTGGAAGATAACGTGGTGCTGGGCACCATGATGCTGGAAAGCGGCGAAGTTGACGGTCTGGTCTCGGGCGCGGTTCACACCACCGCCAACACCATTCGTCCGCCGTTGCAGCTGATCAAAACCGCGCCGAACAGCTCGCTGGTCTCCTCGGTGTTCTTCATGCTGCTGCCAGAACAGGTGCTGGTGTACGGCGACTGCGCCATCAACCCGGATCCTAATCCGGAACAGCTGGCCGAGATCGCGATTCAGTCCGCCGACTCCGCCAAAGCCTTCGGCATCGATCCACGCGTAGCGATGATCTCCTACTCTACCGGTAACTCCGGTGCCGGTAGTGACGTAGAGAAAGTGCGTGAAGCAACGCGCATTGCGCAGGAAAAACGCCCGGATCTGGTGATTGATGGCCCGCTGCAGTACGACGCCGCAATCATGGAAGACGTCGCCAAGTCTAAAGCACCGAACTCAGCGGTGGCCGGACGTGCGACGGTATTTATCTTCCCGGATCTCAACACCGGTAACACCACTTACAAAGCGGTGCAGCGTTCTGCCGACCTGATCTCCATCGGGCCGATGCTGCAGGGCATGCGCAAACCGGTTAACGACCTGTCACGCGGTGCGCTGGTCGATGATATTGTCTACACCATTGCGCTGACGGCGATTCAGTCGCAGCAGGCTGAAGGCTAATCCCCTTCCCCGCTCCGCATCAGCACGCCCGCCCGGGCGTGCTTTTTTTTATCCTGCGCCACAACCCTGCCCGTATAAACGCACTGGCAAAATCCCGCCTGCGCGCTAACACTGATTACACTCTCCCGCGACTTACGAGGTCAGCAATGAGCAACAGTGATGTGCACAGCCGTCGGTTACAGGCCACGCCGCGTGGCGTGGGCGTGATGTGTGATTTCTTTGCGGCGAAAGCCGAAAACGCCACGCTGTGGGACCAGCAGGGGCGCGAATATATTGATTTCGCCGCCGGCATTGCGGTGCTCAATACCGGCCACCGGCATCCCAAAGTGCTGGCGGCAGTACAGCAGCAGCTGACGTGCTTCACCCATACCGCGTTTCAAATCGTGCCGTATGAGAACTACATTCACCTTGCGGAGCGTCTGAATGCGCTGGTGCCGATTGAAGGCGCCGTGAAAACCACCTTCTTCTCTACCGGCGCCGAGGCGGTCGAGAACGCGGTGAAAATCGCGCGCGCAGCCACCGGCCGCCCGGGGATTATCGCCTTCAGCGGCGCGTTCCACGGTCGCACCAATATGACCATGGCGCTGACCGGCAAAGTTCTGCCTTACAAAACCGGCTTCGGCCCGTTTGCCAGCCCGGTGTTTCATGCGCGTTACCCCAATGCGCTGCATAACGTCAGCGTGCACGATGCCCTCGACAGTCTGGAGATGATTTTCCGCAGCGATATTGCGCCACAGCAGGTGGCGGCCATCATCTTTGAACCGGTTCAGGGCGAAGGCGGATTCTATGTCGCGCCCCCAGAGTTTGTGACGGCGCTGCGCCAGCTGTGCGATCGCCACGGCATCCTGCTGATCGCCGATGAAGTACAGAGCGGTTTTGCGCGCACCGGCAGGCTGTTTGCCAGCGAATATTATGAGGTGCAGCCGGATCTGATCACACTGGCGAAAAGTCTGGCAGGCGGGTTTCTGCTGTCGGCGGTGAGCGGCCGGGCCGCGGTGATGGATGCACCGGAGCCGGGCGGTCTGGGCGGCACTTATGCTGGCCATCCGCCGGCAATTGCCGCCGCGCATGCGGTGCTGGATATTATCAGTGAGGAAAACTTGTGCGAGCGTGCGCAATGGCTCGGTACGCAGCTGGCGGAAGCGTTGAACGGCGCCGGCTGCCGTGCGCTGGCCGAGGTACGCGGCTATGGCTCAATGATGGCGGCGGAGTTTCATGACGCCAGCGGCCGGCCCTCGGCGGAAATCGCCAAAGCGATTCAGCAGCAGGCGCTGGCCGAAGGATTGATTCTGCTGACCTGCGGCGTGCACAGCAACGTGATCCGCTTTCTTTATCCGCTAACCATTCCGGACGCCCAGTTCAGCACAGCGCTGAATATTCTCACCCGTATTCTCAGCCAGCATTAAACACAAAAGGCACCCTTAGGGTGCCTTAATGCGGAAGCGCAGGAATCAGGCTTCGCTGCTTTGCTTACTGCGCACCGCGTCACTGTTGCGGCTCAGCCACAGCGACAGGGCTTTGAGTGAATCATCGGTGAATTCATCACAGCGGGCGGTGATCTCTTCCGGCGTCATCCAGAACACTTCATCCACTTCCTCTTCCTGCATGGCAAACGGACCGTGCGACACGCAGCTGAACAGTCCACCCCATACGCGGCAGTGCTGATCTTCGAAGTAGAATTTGCCGTGCTCGGCGAACGGGACATCGGCGATGCCGAGCTCCTCTTCCGCTTCACGACGGGCGGATTCCAGCAGGTCTTCACCGCTTTGCACCACGCCGCCCGCAGTGGCATCCAGCATACCCGGCATGAAATCTTTGCTCTCGGTACGGCGTTGCACCAGAATCTTGCCCATGCCGTCGTGCACCACAATATAGGTAGCGCGATGGCGCAGACATTGCGCACGCATCTGCGCACGGCTGGCCTGCGCAATCACTTCGTTTTCTTCGCTAACGATATCCACCCACTCGATACCGTCACCTGCCGTTTGATCCACCATCCGGTAACCCTTTCTCTGTTTTCGGCGTGCCCAGCACGCGCCTGTTTGCGATGCTTTATTAGAATGAGCGCTAAGGTAAAGCGTTCTTTTCGCCGCCGCAAGGTTTTAGCGTGCTTTACCCGACTCGGCCAGCCACAGCTGCACTGAGGCGCGCTGCCACTGGAATTCTGCATAGTGCTGCAGCTTCACCGGCAGCGGATCGCCGTGCAGCGCCAGCCGGTTAATCATCACCGCCAGGTCGGTGTCGGCAATCGACCACTCGCCAAACAGGTTCTGCTGGCCGTCCGGCAGCAGGCGCTGCACCGCGGCAATCAGTTTACTGGCGGCCTGTTCGCCAGCGGGCGTGAGCGGAGCAAAGCGTTCAGCAGCAAACAGCACTTCAGTGGGTCGCTCCGTGCGCAGCGCCAGTAAATCGCTGCGCAGCCACGCCTGCACTTCGCGCGCGTGAGCACGTTTTTCGCGATCGCGCGGATAGAGGCGCTCAAACTCCGGCGCCGGAAAACGCTCTTCGAGATATTCGGCGATGGCCGAGGATTCATTCAGGCTGACATCATCAATTTGCAGCGTGGGCACACGGCAGGTCAGCGACAGGCCGCGGTATTCCTCGTCAAGCTGTGCATTGCGCGACAGGTCAACGCGCCTGACGGTAAAGGGAATGCCCTTCTCGGTAAGCGCAACATAAACTGACATGGCATACGGGCTAAAAAAACAGGAATCGGACCACAAGGTAATGGCGGGATAGTTCATCAGCTGCCTCGGCTAAGCGTCAGGTGTGCATCATGTTTACCGATTTTTGCCGGCTAAGGCAATGGCGCGCTGGTCCGATGTTTTGCCGCAGGACCACGGCAAACTGGCGGTTTTTCATCATAAGCGTAAGCGCTGTCACGCCGCAGCGGCACTTCTCTTCTATGCTCAATTCAGAGCAGATAATTAATGACAGGGAGACTAAACATGCACCTGCTTATTACCGGTGGTACCGGCTTGATAGGTCGCCATTTAATTCCGCGCCTGCTGCAGCTCGGCCATCAGGTGAATGTGGTAACGCGTGACGTGGCGGCCGCGCGGGAAAAACTCGATGCGCGCGTGATGCTGTGGTCGGGCATTAACCAGCAGTCCGATCTCAATGCTATTGACGGCGTCATCAATCTGGCGGGAGAACCGATTGCCGACAAGCGCTGGACCGAGCAGCAGAAGCAGCGCCTGTGCGAAAGCCGCTGGCAAATCACTGAACAGATCGTCTCGCTGATCCACGCCAGCAGCAATCCGCCGCGCCTGTTGATTTCCGGCTCGGCCACCGGCTTTTACGGTGATACCGGCGATGTGGTGGTGACCGAGGACGATCCGGGCCACGAGGAGTTTACTCACACCCTGTGCGCCCGCTGGGAGCAGCTGGCGCTGAAGGCGCAAAGCGAGCACACCCGCGTGTGCCTGCTGCGCACCGGCGTGGTGCTGGCGCGCGAAGGTGGCGCGCTGAGCAAAATGAAGCTGCCGTTCAAACTTGGCGTCGGCGGACCGATTGGCAGCGGCAAACAGTATCTGCCGTGGATCCACGTGGACGATCTGGTCAACGCCATCCTGTGGTTGATCGATAACGATCAGTTGCAGGGCCCGTTCAACATGGTGGCGCCTTACGCGGTGCGCAACGAGCAGTTCGCCGCCACGCTGGGCCAGGTGATGCATCGTCCGGCCTTTATGCGCACCCCGGCCAGCGCCATCAAACTGATGATGGGAGAATCCGCCGTGCTGGTGCTGGGCGGGCAGCACGTGCTGCCGAAGCGGCTGGAGGAGTCCGGCTTTGGTTTCCGCTGGTACGATTTGCAGGAAGCGCTGCAGGATGTCGCCGGCTGACGCATCTCCGCTCAGGCTTACCGCGGCGCCACGGCGGGCGTGTGGCAAAGCTGCTGCAGAAAACGCGCCGTTAACGGTCGGGTATCCTGCCTGCGCCAGACGGCATACAGCACGATCTCCAGCGCCAGATCGGGTAGCGGCATCAGCACAACGTTATCCGGTACGATGCGCGCCAGGCTATGCTGGATCAGGGTGAAACCCAGCCCGGCTTCGACACAGGCAAGCGCGGCCAGCGGACCATTCACTTCAAAACGAATATCCGGCTGGAAGCCGGCGCGCTGGCAGGCTGCCAGCAATCGCGCCCGCGCGGCAGGATTGAGATTTTCCTGGTCGGCAATCCACGCCCGGCCGTGCAAATCAGCCGCCACGGGCGCGGTCAGCGCACTGGATGCCGGCATCGCCAGCAGCACCGGTTCGGTCGCGATCTTCTTATGCACAAAATCCGCGTCATCGTGCGGCAGCGTATGCACAATGGCAATATCGATCGCCCCCGCCTCTAACCGGGCAATTTGCTGTGCAGAACGTAACGCATGCAGCCGGACATCAATGCCCGCCCCCGGTGCCAGCCGCGCCAGCGCCGCGGGCAGCAGGCGCGAGTGAATAGCCGCCTCCACATATCCAATATCCAGCCGCCCAACGTCACCCTGCTGCAGATGCTGCGCATACTCTTTTAGCCGTTCGTGATGCTGCAAAAAGGGCGTCACCTCGGTGAGAAAGCGCTTACCCTCGTCCGTCAGGCGCAGACGTTTCTTTTCACGGTGAAACAGCACCATGCCCAGTTCGCTTTCCAGCTGCTGAATTTGCCGGCTAAGCGGAGACGGCGAAATATGTAACCGTTCCGCAGCCTGACCAATATGCTCCAGCGCCGCGACAGTGGCAAAGGCGCGCAAAATTTTTATGTCCATGACAATCCGGGTCTCAACTCTGTCAAAAATGACACTGGTCACCTTAACGGTGTTAGCGTCATTATCGCGCTAACAGCCACTGACGCAGCATTATCATCGCGCTAATCCGCCGCGAAAATTGCCGCGTTATTTTGTTTAACGTGAACGAATAAATTAGCGCACAGAGATCATTATGAGCCAGGCAATATTTTCATACACCACAGGGAAATATCAGGTCAGCGCCATCAGCGACGGCACTATGCAAGCCAGTCTGAGTTTATTAACGGATATTCACCACGACGATGCGGTCGATCTGCAACGTCAGGCAGGCATAGCACAGCCGGGCGACATCCATGTGTTTTGTTATCTGATTCGCGGTCAGGGACGCGTGATTCTGGTGGATACCGGCATGGGAAAACGCGATGCGCAGAGCGGCAAATTACTGCCTCATCTGCAGCTGGCCGGGGTAACGCCGGACGACATCGATACCCTGTTATTAACCCATGCGCACCCCGATCATATTGGCGGCTTGCTGGACAGCGCGGGTCAGCCGGTCTTTCGCCATGCCCGGCTCTGCCTCAGCCACAGCGAAGCCGCCTTCTGGCAGGATGATGCGGCGATCAGCCAGCTGAGTGAACGCGCGCAGTTAAACGCGGCGCTGGTGCGGCGCACCCTGCAGGCTTATGGCCCGCGGCTGCAGCTAATGGCGGATGAGGAGATCAGCCCGGGAATCCGTGCGCTGGCGTTGCCCGGTCATACCCCGGGGCATTGCGGGTTTCGCATTGATTCAGACGGCGAGCGTTTATTGATTTGGGGTGATATTGTGCATTACCCGCCTGTTCAGCTGGCCTGCCCGCAGGTTTCCATCGCCTTCGATATCGATCCCGTCATGGCCAGAGAGACGCGCCGGCGTATTTTGCAGCAGGTGGCAGCGGAAAATACGGTGATTGCCGGTATGCATTTTGGCGCGTCTGGCTTTGCCAGAGTCGTGGCGTTAGCGAACGGCGGTTATACGGCCAGCTATATGTCAGCAAGTGACGATGGCGAAGCGAGTGAGCCATGACCGACTAACAGGCGGATTGGCGGTGACAGTACACCTGACCCTCCGCCTGTTATCACTTACGCCTGTTTCGGCTGGCCGTTCGACGCCGTCAGACCGCCATCGACCGGCAGGTTAACGCCGGTGATGTAACGCGCGTCGTCGCTGGCGATGAAAGCAATCGCGCTGGCGATATCTTCCGGTTCACCGGCGCGGCCCAGCGGAATACGGTCATAGAAGCGTGCAAGCAGCGCCTCATCGTTTTTCATCTCTTCGGTGAGATCGGTAAAGGTAAAACCCGGGCATACGGCGTTAACGCGCACGCCGTCGGTGCCATAATCCATCGCCAGCGCGCGGGTGAAATTGGTCACCGCGCCCTTGGCGGCGTTGTAGACACTCATGCCCCAGTCGCCGCCCAGTCCGGATACCGACGAGGTATTCACTACGTTGCCTTTACTGTTGAGCAGCGCGGGCATAAAGAAGTGGGTGCAGTAAAATACACCGTCGAGGTCAGTGCTCATCAGCGACTTCCAGTCCGCTATCGACACTTCGTGAATTTTGCCCTGCACAATGCTGCCGGCGTTATTCACCAGTACATCCACGCGCCCATACTGCTGCTGCACCTGCTCTGCCAGCTGTTTAACCTGATCCGCATCGCCGACGTCGCAGGGTGCCACCAGATGCTTCTCGCCGCTCAGCGTGCTCAGCACCTGTTCCAGCTTGTCGCGGGTTCTGCCCACCAGCACCACCTGAGCGCCTTCACTGGCGAAACGCTGCGCCGCTGCGGCACCAATGCCGGATCCGGCTCCGGTAATAACCACCACTTTCTCTGCAAAGCGCGACATATTTCCTCCTGGTTATTTCGTGGTTGAAACGGTTAAGCCTGGCAGCCAGCGCGCTGAGTTCAAGCGAAGCCTGCAGATTTAACGTGGCGCTTAGTTCAGAAAAAAACCGGCGGATTATCAAATAGTGCACTTTTTTGTACGGTTATTGGTCGCCACCACGCAGCCCGTCTACAGTTAACATTCGCGATAAAAATTTACAAAAACTGAAGATTCCGGCCCGTTGTGCCGCTGCGCACGCCGGCCGGTTACGCCTTATCTTGTTACTCTGTCTGGAAGCGATGATGAAAAAACGAGCCAAAACCCTGCCCGGTGTCACACGACGCCAGGTACTGACCTGGTCGACGCTGGGCGTTGCCGCTGGCGTCACCCGCGCCGCCGATGCCGTCTCCCTTAAGGGCGCTCCCGGCTGGACCCCCTTCGCCGATAACCCACCGGAACAGTTCCAGGCTCAGGGCTGGCTGTTCTTCACCGAGGAAGAAGCGCGCACCGTGGAAGCCATGGTTGACCGCATTATTCCGGCGGACGAGCTGAGCGTGGGCGGCAAAGAAGCCGGCTGCGCTGTCTTTATCGACCGCCAGCTGCACGGCTTTTATGGCACCTTTGAACGCCTCTACATGCAGGGCCCGTTTCAGCAGGGCACCACCGAGCAGGGCGACCAGTCGCCGCTGGTGCCGCAACAGCGCTATCGCCAGGGGCTGGCGGCGCTCAACCGCTACGTGCAGCAAACTTCGCAAAAGAACTTTGTCGATCTGACGCCAGCGCAGCAGGACGCGCTGCTGGCAGACATGGAAGCCGGAAAGGTGCATTTCAGCGGCTTTGATGCGCAGTCGCTGTTTCTTGAGGTGCTGAACAACACCATGGAAGGCTTCTTTGCCGATCCGATCTACGGCGGCAACAAAGACATGGTGTCGTGGAAGATGCTGGGCTTTCCCGGCGCGCGCTACGACTATCGCGAATACGTTGAGCGCCACAACGAAAATCTGGGCTTAGAGCCGATCAGCATTGCGCAATGGAAAGCACGGGGATAGATGATGAAGAAATTACCGAAAACCGATGTGGTGGTGATTGGTCTCGGCTGGGCCGGATCGATTATCGCCAATGAACTGGCCGACGAAGGCCTGGAAGTGATCGGCATTGAGCGCGGCCCGTGGCGCGACACCGCGCGCGACTTCAATATTGGCACCGTCACCGACGAGCTGCGCTACGTGATGCGCGAAGAGCTGATGCTACGCACGCGGCAGAACACCTGCACCATGCGCAACAATCCGTCGCAAACCGCCCTGCCGATGCGTACCTGGGGCTCGTTCCATCCGGGCAACGGCACCGGCGGCGCGGGCAACCACTGGGCCGGCATTACCTTTCGCTTTCAGCCGGAAGAGTTTCGCCTGAAAAGCCACCTGACCGAACGCTACGGTGCCAGTGCCATTCCGGATGAGCTGGTGCTGCAGGACTGGGGCACCAGCTGGGAAGAGATGGAGCCGCACTACATGCAGTTTGAGCGCGTGGCCGGCACTTCGGGTTACGCCGGCAATATTCAGGGAGAGAAACGGGCGGGCGGCAATCCGTTCGAAGGTGCCCGTTCGGCCGACTATCCGACGCCGCCGCTGCGCCAGCCCTATGGTCCGACGCTGTTTGCCGAAGCAGCAAAAAATCTCGGCTACCAGCCGTTTCCGGTGCCCTCCTCGCTGGTCTCCGAGGCGTACACCAATCCCTATGGCGTCACCATGGGTCCCTGCACCTTCTGCGGCTTCTGCACCAACTACGGCTGCGCCAACTACTCGAAAGCCAGCGCCATCACCACCGTGCTGCCGGCGCTGATGCGCAAAGAGAACTTTACCGCGTACACCAACTGCGAAGTGCTGGAAGTGCTGACCGATGCCAGCGGCAAACAGGCCACCGGCGTCACCTACATTGACTCCTCCGGCGATAAGTGGGAACAGCCGGCCGATCTGGTAATCGTCGCCGCCTTTACCTTTGAAAACGTGCGCCTGATGCTGCTCTCCGGCATTGGCCAGGCCTATGATCCGGTCACCAACAAAGGCACCACCGGCCGCAATTACGCCTATCAGACCGCCAACGGCGTCACGCTGTTTTTTGACAACAAAAACTTTAACCCGTTTATCGGTGCCGGCGCGGTGGGCATGGGCATTGATGAATTCAATAACGATAATTTTGACCACAGCGGTCTGGGCTTCTTCGGCGGCGGCAGCATCCGCGTGACGCCCATCGGCTCGGCACCGATTGGCTACCGGCCGCTGCCGCCCAACACGCCCAAATGGGGCTCGAAGTGGAAGCGCGCGCTGAAAGACAACTACCTCAGCACCATGTCAATTGGCTGCGAGGCCAGCAGCTACACCACGCGCACCAACTATCTGTCGCTCGATCCCAACTACAAAGATCCGCACGGCCGACCGCTGCTACGCATCACTTTCGACTTTGCGGCGAACGATCTGAAAATGGCGCAGTACTGCACGGGTAAAGTGGCGGAAATCGCTAAGTCGATGAACCCGCGCGAGATGATTGTCAAACCGATGACCGGCCACTGGAGCAGCGTGCCGTATCAGTCGTCGCACGTGGTTGGCGGCTTTATCATGGGCAGCGATCCCTCAACCAGCTCGGTCAATAAACATCTGCAGGTGTGGGATGTACCGAACCTGTTCGTGGTGGGCGCATCAGCCTTTCCGCAAAACCCGGGCTATAACCCGACCGGCACCGTCGGCGCGCTGGCATTCAAAGCGGCGCATGCGATTCGTCACTACTATCTGCAACGTCCCGGGGAGATGATTACCGCATGAAAACACGCCTCTCTCTGTGCGCTGCCGCGCTGCTGCTCACCAGCTTTGTGTCTCACGCCCAGCCGGAATACGATCAGTACGCGCGCGGCAGCTATATAGCCACGCTGGCGGACTGCACCGCCTGCCACACCGCCGATCCGCAGCAGCCGTTTGCCGGGGGCGTCAGGATGCAGACGCCGTTTGGTACGCTGGTCGGCGCTAACATCACGCCGGATCGCGAAACCGGCATCGGCAACTGGCGCTATGAAGATTTCCGCCGCGCCATGACCGAGGGCATCGGCCACGGCGGCAAGCGGCTGTACGGCGCGATGCCGTTCACCGCGTACACCAAAATGTCGGATAAGGATCTGCAGGATTTGTGGGCATGGATGCAGACGCTGCAGCCGATACACCACCCGGTCGAGACCAATCAGCTGCCCTTTCCTTTCAATATCCGCACCAGCCTGATGGTGTGGAACTGGATCAACTTTGACCGTGGCGCGTTCCAGCCGGACGCCAGTCAATCCGCTGAGTGGAATCGCGGTGCGTATCTGGTGCAGGGCGCGGGCCACTGCGGCACCTGCCACACGCCAAAAAATCTGCTCGGCGGCGATAAAAACGGCGCGTTCCTGCGTGGTGAAGTGGTCGAAGGCTGGATGGCGCCGGACATCACCGCGAACCCGCACAGCGGGCTGGGCAAGTGGAGCCAGCAGGATATCGTCAGCTACCTGCGTACCGGCGTGAACCGTTTCGATATCGCTTCCGGTCCGATGGCCGACGCGGTGCGTCACTCCACGCAGCACTGGCGCGATGAAGATCTGCAGGCGGTGGCGGTGTACCTGAAAAGCGGTGAATCGCGTGATGAGCAAGCGCCCGCCGCACTTGCCGCGACGGACGATCGCATGAAGCTGGGCGCGCAAATCTATGCGGCGAAGTGTTCAGCCTGCCACAGCCCGGGCGGCCGCGGTGAGAAGAATATCTTCCCGCAGCTGGCGGACAATCCGTTGCTCAATCAGGAGGATGCCACCTCGCTGATTCGGGTGGTCGCCGCCGGCAGTCGCGGTGTCGATACCGATGCCCGCCCGACGGCACCGGCAATGCCGGCCTTTGCCGGCACGCTGGGTGATGAGGAGATCGCCGCAGTGGTGAGCTACATCCGCAACAGCTGGGGAAATGCCGCCGCACCGGTCAGCGCTGACGACGTGAAGAAAGTGAAACAGAAGCTGGAATAGGGCCGTGTCAGCACCGGCAGCGGCGGCTGCCGGTGCGACAGGCTCAGCGTTAGCTGCGCTGCTGCACCACCGACGACTTCACCGCTGACGCTTCCCGCGTGTGTCCCGGCTGCGGCACGCGAATGATAAAGGTCAGCACGCCGGCGAAAAGGTAGAGCGCGGTATAGGCCCACACCACCCCGACGATATCGAAGAACGGCAGCAGCAGTGAAGCAATCGCCGGGGCAACAAAGTTACTCAGCCCGGCCGACAGATTGTAAATCGATACCGCTGCGCCCTTATGATGCGGTTCCAGCGTCGGGAACACCGCGGTCATTGGCACAAAGGCAGCGACAAAGATCCCCAGCATGATCGCCGGAATCAGCGCCACCCAGAAATTATGCCCGGCATACAGCGGCAGGTAGTAAAACGCCAGGCTGGAGATCGCCATACCGAGACAGCCGAACCAGCGCACCTGACGGATCCAGCCCAGCTTCTCACCGGTAATGCCCCAGAAAATATTGGTAAAGATGGTGACGAAGAAGAACACCGCCCAAATCTGCAGCCATTCGGAGATGGTAAAGCCGAGCCGATCGACAAACAGCAGCGGCATGATAATAACAAAACCAAACAGCGACAGCGTATTAATGATGCGAATCAGGCAGGCATAAAACACATGCTGGTTGGTGAACAGAATGGTCACGGCACGCGACATCTCCGTCATCTTATCGCGCAGCGGCAGATTAACGCGGGAACGATCCACCGGCACGTTGCGCAGGCTGAAGTAGGCCAGCACGCCGCCGCACGCCACCCAGACAATTGCCAGCCATAAGGTGCCGGTTTCGCCCAGCATCGGGATGGTCAGGCTCGGCAGGTAGCTGCCCACCACGCCAATCCCTACGGAGTACATCGCCCAGAACCAGCCGGTGGCGGCGGCCAGCTTGTCACGCGGCAGCACCTGCACCAGCATCATCATGAACGAGTAGATAAACAGCGGATAGGCCAGGCCGCGAATGCCGTAAAACAGCACCATCAGCGGATAGTTACGCAGCCCAAGCCCCAGCGACATAAACAGCGCATGCATGACGATCCACAGCACAAAGCCAATCATCATGGCGCGCTGCGGCGTAATCAGCTCCGCCACCACGCCGGAGGCCCACGCCGCCAGCGCGGCGGCCAGGCCGTAAAACGTAAACACCACCGCCGACTGGGCCGGCGAAAAGCCCATGTCAGTGATGTGGCGCGAGAGAAACGCCATTTCGAAGCCGTCGCCGGCCATGAAAATGGCGATGGCCAGAAAGCCCCAGAACATCTTTTTCGGTAAGCCAAACCAGTATGCGTTCGATTGCATGACAATCTTCCTTCCGTTCGCTAATCCGATCAGGCAGGCAGCAACGCGCGCGCCTGCTGTTGTTGTACATAGAGTTCACGGAACAGGCGCAGCCGCTGCTGCAGCACGGCCCCGCGCGCCGCATCGGGCAGATAGCGCGCCTGCACCGGCGGCTTCAGGCACACGTCGGCTTCACTGCCGCCGTCGGCCAGCCACGCCAGTCGCGCCGCACCCAGCGCGCCGGAGGCGCTGGCCGGATGGGTCACTATCGGCAGTTGCAGCACGTCGGCAATCAGCTGCGCCCACAGCGTGCTGCGCGCACCGCCGCCGGTCAGGCTGCACTGCTGAATCTGCTGCTGCGTATCGCCCAGCACCGCCAGACCATCCGCCAGGCCAAACGCTACGCCCTCAATCACCGCATAGCCGAGCAGCGCGCGCGGCGTTTCGTGGCGTAAATGGAAAAATGCCCCGGTCGCCTGCGGATCGTTATGCGGCGTGCGTTCGCCGGAGAGATACGGCAGAAACAGCGGTGCCTGACGCAGCTGTTCCGCGCTGAGCTGTGCCATCTCGTCCATCAGCTGGCTTTCGGTGACCGACAGCAGATTGCACAGCCAGCGCAGACAGCTGGCGGCGCTGAGCATCACGCTCATCTGGTGCCAGCGTCCCGGCAGCGCATGGCAGAAAGCGTGCACGCCGGATTGCGGATCGGCACGCAGCCGATCGTTAACCACAAAAATCACGCCTGACGTGCCGAGCGAGATAAAGGCATCGCCCGCATTAACCGCACCGACGCCCACCGCCGACGCGGCATTATCACCGCCGCCGCCGGCCACGCTCACCGTGGCGGCTAAGCCCCATTCGCTGGCCAGATCGGCGCGCAGCGTGGCGCTGACCGCGCTGCCCTCAACCAGTTCGGGCATCTGTGCGCGCGTCAGCCCGCTAATTGCCAGCAGTGCGTCAGACCAGTCGCGCTGCGCCACGTCGAGCCACAGCGTACCGGCGGCGTCCGACGGCTCGCTGACAAAGCGCCCGGTCAGACGCCAGCGCAGGTAGTCCTTCGGCAGCAGCACCTTGTCGATGCGGCGGAAGATTTCGGGCTCATGTTCCGCCACCCAGTGCAGTTTCGGCGCGGTAAAGCCGGGCATAATCAGGTTGGCGGCGATTTCCATCATCTGCGGATGCTGCTGGCGCAGCGCATCACACTGCGCCGCGCTGCGCGTGTCGTTCCACAATATGCACGGCCGCAGCACCTCACCGGCGGCATCCAGCAGCACGGCGCCGTGCATCTGACCGGAGAGACCGATGGCGCGGATCGCGGCCCACGCGTCCGGTGCCTGCTGGCGCAGCCCGGCGATCGCCTGACCACACGCCTGCCACCAGCGCTCGGGATCCTGCTCCGCCCAGTGCGGATGCGGGCGCTGCACGCTGAGCGTGGCGTGATTCGACGCCACAATTTCGCCCTGCGGGTTAACGATCAGCGCTTTGAGTTCAGAGGTGCCAATATCAATGCCGAGATACATGCTGTGCGCTCCTTACACCGTCGCCGGCTGCAGCAGTTGCTGCTCAATGGCGTCTACGCTGCGCGTCACCAGCGCATGAAAAGCGCGGTCATCGGCCAGTTCGGCAAACAGCGCGCGGTCGCTGAGGAAGGTTTGTAGCGCATTCTCGCCGCTCAGCTGCTGGCGCAGCGCGTCAGCATTGAGCACGCCATCCTGATACGCATACGGCAGCTGGTTGCTGGCCCAGCGTTGCAGGAACAGGTAGAACAGCGCCGGCAGCACGGCGGTAGCGGTCGGTTCTGCGCCGCGCTGATAGCATTCGCGCAGCGTTGGCGTCACCATGCCGGGGATTTTCGATAGCCCATCGGCACCAACGCGCTGGTTGGTATCTTTGATATAGGGATTGCTAAAGCGCGCCAGCACCACGTCGCGGTAATCCGCCAGATCGAGCGGGCTGGGCGACAGTGATGGGATCACGTCCTGCGTGATGTAGTCGTACGCCAGCTGATAGATCGCGGGCTGACGCGTGCTGTCATCAATGTAGTCACGGCCGGTGAGCGTGCCGGCCCAGGCAATCGCCGCGTGCGTGGCGTTGAGGATGCGGATTTTCGCCTCTTCCCACGGCAGCACCGACGCCACCAGCTCCACGCCCACCTTTTCCAGCGCCGGGCGTCCGGCGATGAAATCATCTTCAATCACCCACTGGATAAATGATTCCGCCATCACCGCCGCGCCATCGTCTTTGCCGGTGGCCGCTTTGACGCGTTCGGCGACATCCGGCGTGGGGCGCGGCGTGATGCGATCCACCATGGTGTTTGGCGAAGTGGTGTTATCGCGCACCCAGCTGGCCAGCGCGTGGTCGCCCTGCGCAGCAAGAAACGCCAGCATGCCGTGACGGAAACGTTCGCCGTTGTGACGCAGGTTGTCGCAGTTGAGCAGCGTGACCGGCGCACCGCCGCTGGCCACGCGCTGGCGCAGAATGCGGGTCAGCGCGCCGTAAATAGTGAGCGCCTCACCACGGAGATCGGCCTGAATATCCGCCTGGCTGAGATCGAGTTCATGCGCCGGCGTCAGGTAGTAACCCGCTTCGGTCACGGTAAAACCGATCACTTTTGTCTCAGCGCTGGCGCCCTGTGCCACCAGCGCGCTGATCTCCGCGTCCCACGGCAGGATGGTGCGCAGCGAAGTAATGGTTTCATACGCGCGCTCGCCCTCCGGCGTCACGGTTTCCAGTACGTACTCGCCGTTTTGCGCCTGCAGCTGGTTGAGCAGCGCTACCGCATCGCCGCGGATGTTGCCGAGCGCGATGCTCCAGCTGTCATCGCCCTGCTGGTGCAGCTGGTGCAGATACCACGCCTGATGCGCGCGGTGAAAAGAACCTGCGCCGATATGCATCCACACTGATTTCGTCGTCATAGTCGCCTCGAAATAAACATTTGCCACAATTTAGGGCATTTGCCCGATGAGGCGTAGCATAGTCGCCGCCGGGGCGATCGTTCTGCGAGATCCATCACATTTAATACATTTGCTCTTTTTTAGGGCTTTTGCTCAGTTAACGCTTCAGGGGCAAGACGCGATAAACTGGCGCATCGGAATTTGACGGAACAAGGCGATGAGCAGAGACGAGAAGAAGCAGGAGCTGGCAGCGCGGGCAGCGTGGATGTATTACGTGGCAGGCGTCACGCAGCAGGAGATTGCGCGCGCGCTGGGCTTATCGCGGCAGGTGGCGCAGCGGCTGGTCTCCAGCGCGCGTGAAATGGGCATGGTCAGCGTGAAGATCGACCATCCGGTCACGCACTGCCTGCATCTGGCGCGCGAGATCGAACAAAAGTTTGGCCTGACGCTGTGCCGCGTGGTGCCGTCAGCCGGGCTGGATGATGAGGCGATTCAGCAAATGCTGGCGGTTGAAGGTGCGGCGGTGATGGCGCAGTTTATCAACGAAGAGACGCCGCAGGTGTTTGGCATCGGTTCCGGCAAAACGCTGCGCTCAATGATTGATGCGCTGCCGTGGGTTGAACGGCCACAGCATCAGTGTGTGTCGATGATCGGCGCGATTGCGCGTGACGATTCCGGTACCCGCTACGACGTACCGCTGAAAATGGCGGAGAAGATGCAGGGCAAATATTTCTTCATTCCGGCGCCGCTGTATGCTGACACGCCGCAGGATAAGACGATGTGGGTGCAGCATCAGGTCTATCAGCGCGTCACCCAGCGTGCGCTGCAGGCGAACGTGGCGTTTGTCGGCATTGGCGAAGTGATGCCGGGCTGCCCGCTCAATGCCGAAGGCTTTATCACCGATGCGCAGGTAGAAGCGCTCAACGCGCGCGGCGTGGTGGGTGAAATGCTGGGGCATTTTTTCAATCAGCAGGGAGAGCGGGTGTACGGCGAAACCGACGAGCTGCTGACCAGCGTGCTGCTGGAGAGCCAGACGCAGCGCAATATCATCGGCTTTGCCGGCAGCGCGCGAAAATACGCAGCGATTAACGCCGCGCTGCACGGCGGCTGGATTTCCGGGCTGGTGACGGATGAAGACACCGCGCTGAAACTGCTGCATGATTAATTAAATATTTCTGTGATTCGTCGCGGCGCGATGTATCGCGTGGATTTGTCCGCCGCATCGCCGGGAAACGCGCAGTACATTGCGCCGCTACGGTTCAGAAACCTATTTCAACGATCCCTTCAAAAACTGCTGCAGGCGCGGGCTTTTCGGGTTGCCGAACAGTTCGTCTGGCGCGCCCTGCTCTTCGATTTTGCCCTGATGCAGGAAAATCACGTGGCTGGATACGTGACGGGCGAACTCCATCTCGTGCGTCACTACCACCATGGTTTTGCCCTCTTCGGCCAGCTTCTGCATGATGCGCAGCACTTCGCCTACCAGCTCCGGATCGAGCGCCGAGGTGGGTTCGTCAAACAGCAACACTTCCGGCTCCATCGCCAGCGCGCGGGCAATCGAGACACGCTGCTGCTGGCCGCCTGACAGATGCACCGGGTATTTGGCACGCGCGCGTGCATCAATACCGACTTTATCGAGGTATTTAATTGCCCGCTCGCGCGCTTCGGCTTTGCTCAGCCCCAGCACCTGAATCGGTGCTTCAGTGACGTTATCCAGCACCGTCATGTGGCTCCACAAATTGAAGTGCTGGAACACCATGGTCAGCCGGGTACGCAGCGAACGCAGCTGCTCCTTGTTGGCCACTTTCAGCTGGCCATCGGTGTCGCGCACCAGGTTTATCGCCTCGTTGTTAACCGCGATGGTGCCTTCACTCGGCTTTTCGAGGAAGTTGATGCAGCGTAAAAAGGTACTTTTCCCGGAACCGGACGAGCCAATAATGCTGATCACATCGCCGGCGTTGGCCTGCAGCGACACGCCCTTCAGAACTTCATGTTCACCGTAACGCTTATGCAGTTCGGTAACGCTTAATTTATTTTCAGCCATAGTCATACTCAGTGCGACGAAGAGGGTTTCACATGCGCGAGGAAGCGGCGCTCCGCGAGGCGGAACAGGCTAATCAGCACGTAAGAGATAATCAGGTACAGCACCGCAGCGATGCCGAACGCGGTGAACGGCTGATAGGTCGCCGAGTTGATATCGCGCGCGATTTTTAGCAAATCCGGCACGGTGGCGGTGAACGCCAGCGCGGTGGAGTGCAGCATCAGAATCACTTCATTGCTGTAGGCGGGCAGCGCGGTGCGCAGCGCCGACGGCAGAATGATGCAGCGGTAAAGTTTAAACGGCGAGAAACCATAGGCGCGCGCGGCTTCGATTTCACCGTGTGGCACGGCGCGAATGGCACCGGCAAAAATCTCGGTGGTATAAGCACAGGTGTTCAGGGTAAATGCCAGCAGCGTACAGTTCAGGCCGCTGCGGAAGAAGGCGTTCAGCAGCTCGGAGCCTTTCACCACCTCCAGCGTGTACATGCCGGAATAGAACACCAGCAGCTGCACATACAGCGGCGTGCCGCGAAACACATAGGTAAACAGCCACACCGGCGTGGAGATATAGCGATTGGGTGAGACGCGCGCGATGGCCAGCAGCACCGCAAGGCTGCCGCCAATCACCACGGACAAAATCAGCAGCCACAGCGTGATGGCCACGCCGGTAAAACGGTAACCGTCGGTCCAGAGCAGTTGTTTCCAGTACTCCTGAATAATCTCGATCATAACTCAGCCCTTTTCACCCCTACCGAGTAGCGGCGTTCAAGCCACCACAGCACGCCGTTGGACAGCGTGGTAAACACCAGATAAATCACCCCGGCAACAATCGCGAAGTAGAACGGTTGCCAGGTACTTTTGCCGGCCAGCTGCGTGGCTTTAACCACATCTTCAAGGCCGAGCAGCGACACCAGCGCGGTGGCTTTGAGGATCACCTGCCAGTTGTTGCCGATGCCGGGCAGCGCAAAGCGCATCATCGCCGGGAACAGAATGCGACGGAAAGTTTGCGAACCGGTAAAGCCGAAGGCGGTGGCGGCTTCAATCTGCCCTTTCGGCACCGCGAGAAACGCGCCACGGAAGGTTTCAGTGAAATAAGCACCGTAGATGAAGCCGAGCGTAATAATACCGGCCACCATCGGGTCGATATCAAACTGCGCCATGCCGAGCGCATCGGTCACGGCGTTGAGGGCAATCTGCAGACCGTAAAAGATCAGCAGCATCAGCACCAGGTCGGGCACGCCACGGATTAGCGTGGTGTAGCCTTCAAAAATCATCGCCAGCGGGCGATTGCGGGAGAGTTTGGCGCCGGCCCCTATCAGGCCCAGCACCACGGCCAGCACCACCGAGCTGAGCGCCAGCTCAAGGGTCACCAGCGTGCCTTTGAGAATTACTTCAGAATAGCCATACAACATGGGTTCGATCCTGTCGTGAGGGAAATAAACAAACGCTGTCCAACAACACACGGACAGTCCTGACCAGGATGTGAATCACGGAAGGATGGTGGCAAGCGTATGAACTCCGGGAGTTTACATAAGTAAGCGCCCGGAGTGAATAGTTATGACCCACGTTAGCGTGACTCAATACACCCGTTCAGGAACAGGAGTCTTAATCGCCGTAAACGTTGAAATCAAAGTACTTCTTCGCAATCTTGTCGTAGGTACCGTCTTTGCGCATGTCATTAAAGGCTTTGTCGATAGCAGCTTTCAGATCGGCGTCATCTTTACGCAGGCCCATACCGGTGCCGACGCCAAAGATTTTGTCATCTTTCACCGCCGGACCGGCGAACGCGTAGTTTTTCCCGACCGGCTGCTTAAGGAAGCCTTCACTCGCCTGCACTTCATCCTGGAACGCCGCATCAATACGACCAGCGTTCAGGTCCTGATACACCAGATCCTGGTTGGCATACGGCGTGACGGTCACCCCTTTTGGACGCCAGTATTCATTGGCGTAGGTTTCCTGTGTGGTGCCCTGCAGCAGGCCGATGTTTTTGCCCTTCAGCGACTCGATGGTCGGCTGCAGTTTAGACCCCTTCGGCGCCACTAAACGCGCGTTCGCTGCATACAGTTTTTCCGAGAAGGCGATCTCTTCCTGACGTTTCTCGGTGATTGAGAGTGAAGAGATGATGGCGTCGATCTTCTTCGCTTTCAGCGACGGGATCAGCGCATCGAAATCACTTTCCACATAAGTACATTTGGTCTTGATACGCTTACAGATCTCGTTGGCCAGGTCGATATCAAAGCCAACCAGCTGGCCCTGCGCGTTCTTGGACTCAAACGGCGGGTAAGTTGGATCGGTCCCGATGCGCAGCGACTGCGGTACCGCTGCGAACACGCTCGCAGCGCCGGACATAGCCAGCATCAGAGAAAGAGCCAGAACTCGCTTTTTCATAGGTAACCCTCAAGTGAAGTGCTTATTGTTATGTGGTGCGTGATGTGTTTGCGCTGAATGTTTTGCAGGTTTCATGCCAGTTGTGCAAATCGGCGAAACTGTGCGCAGGCGCACTAAATACCGCGTCCATCTGGGACGCAAGCACTTAGTTTGTGAGGGAAATATAACAGCGGTGTGAGGAAGAAAAAGTGAGATTGTTAACTTTTGGTGCACAAGATGCACGAACAGTGATCGGCCCCGCGCTTTTGCACGCATTCAGTGCATTATTGCACCATCATGCACCCTGCCAGCGGGTAAACAGATCTTCCGGCAGCTCGATATCAAACTGATCCAGCACGCGGTTGACCGTCTGATCAATCAAATCGTCGATGTGCTGCGGGCGGTGATAAAACGCCGGCACCGGCGGCATAATCAGCGCGCCGAGTTCGGCAGCGGTGGTCATCATGCGCAGATGACCGAGATGCAGCGGGGTTTCCCGCACGCACAGCACCAGCCGGCGCTGCTCTTTCAGCACCACGTCGGCGGCGCGCGTCAGCAGACTGTCGCTGTAGCTGTGCACAATGCCCGACAGGGTTTTCATGGAACATGGCAGAATTGCCATACCCAGCGTTTTGAACGAGCCGGACGAGATGCTGGCGGCGATATCGCGCACATCGTGCACCACATCGGCCAGCGCCTGCACGTCACGCAGGCTGTAATCGGTCTCCAGCGCCAGCGTTTGCCGCGCCGCCGGGCTCATCACCAGATGGGTTTCCACTTCGGCTAACGGTTGCAGCACCTGCAGCATACGCACGCCGTAGATCGCGCCGCTGGCGCCGGAAATACCAATGATGAGTCGTTTCATAATTCTGCCTTGCTGCAAAAGAGTGCGCCAATAATAGCCGCTCCGCCGCCATAAATACAAAAACAAACAGGGCGGGATTGCGCCCGCCCTGTTTCGTCTGCCTGAGACTGACCTTAACCTTCGTTATGCAGTTCCAGGTTCTCCACTTCGTTCTGACGCGCAATCGCTTTAGCATCGTCGTTACGCAGCGACTGCAGATATTCCAGATACTGCAGGTCAACGTCTTTGGTGACGTAGATGCCGTTGAACACCGAGCATTCGAACTGGGCAATATCCGGGTTCTCTTCACGCACCGCGTCGATCAGATCCTGCAGATCCTGGAAAATCAGCGCATCGGCTTTAATCAGCTGACGAATCTCTTCCACTTCACGGCCGTGCGCAATCAGCTCGGTAGCGCTCGGCATATCGATGCCGTAGACGTTAGGGAAGCGAATTTCCGGTGCCGCCGACGCCAGATAGACGCGCTTCGCGCCCGCTTCACGCGCCATCTCGATAATCTGTTCAGAGGTGGTGCCGCGCACAATCGAGTCATCCACCAGCAGCACGTTTTTATCGCGGAACTCAGCGCGGTTAGCGTTGAGCTTACGGCGCACCGCACTGCGGCGCAGCTGCTGGCCCGGCATAATAAAGGTACGGCCCACGTAGCGGTTTTTCACAAAACCCTGGCGGTACGGCTTATCAAGAATACGGGCGATCTCCAGCGCAGTATCGGTCGAGGTTTCCGGAATCGGGATCACCACGTCAATATCGAGATCTTCCCACTCGCGGGCAATTTTCTCGCCCAGCTTGGTGCCCATGCGCACGCGTGCGCTGTAGACGGAGATCTTGTCGAGGAACGAGTCCGGACGCGCAAAGTAAACGTACTCGAACAGGCACGGATTGCTTTTCGGGTTCTCTGCGCACTGGCGCGTCGAGAGCTGACCCTGCTCGGTGATGTACACCGCTTCGCCTGGCGCAACGTCACGAATAAACTCGAAGCCGAGCGTATCCAGCGCCACGCTCTCTGAGGCCACCATGTATTCGGTGCGGCCATCGGCCAGCTCACGCTTGCCCAGTACCAGCGGACGGATACCGTTAGGATCGCGGAACGCAACCATGCCGTGACCGATAATCATCGCCACCACGGCGTAAGCACCGCGCACCTGCTGATGCACCGCCGCCACGGCAGCAAAAATGTTGTCAGCTTCCAGCGGATAGTGCTGAAAACGATCCAGCTCCTGAGCAAAGATGTTGAGCAGGATTTCGGAGTCTGAGGTGGTATTCACATGACGGCGACCGACTTCGAACAGCTGCTTGCGCAGTTCATGGGCGTTGGTCAGGTTACCGTTGTGAGCCAGCGTGATGCCGTACGGCGAGTTCACGTAGAAGGGCTGCGCTTCAGAGGCGCTGGAGCTGCCGGCAGTCGGATAACGCACGTGGCCGATACCCATATTTCCCTGCAAACGCTGCATGTGGCGCGCTTCAAATACGTCGCTGACCAGGCCATTGGCCTTACGCAGACGGAAGCAGTTCAGCGCATCGATGGTACAAATGCCGGCGGCATCCTGCCCGCGGTGCTGCAGCACCGTTAACGCGTCATAGATCGACTGGTTTACTGGCATAAAACCGGTGATACCAACAATACCGCACATGTTGTCATTTCCTCATTAGCCGCACTCCCGGTGTTACCGGGGTAAAAAACTCGACGTGCTTTTCAGGTAATCGAAAAACCACCTGATGATGTAACTGAACTGGGGAATGAGTTGAGACTGTTGCCAGTCCGGACTTTTTGAAAAGCCGGTGAATGTATCAAGGAAGAAAAGAATGGCGGATACAATCAGCACGCCACGCAACGCCCCGAAACAGACCCCCAACACCCTGTCGGTTCCCGACAAGCCGGTTTTCTCAACCAGCGAGCCGATCACATAGTTCACGATGGCACCCACAATCAGGGTGGCAACGAATAACACCGCGATGGCGATGCCGTTGCGAACCAGTTCGTCGTCAAAACCTGTAAACCAGACTGCAAGGTAGGCGTAGTAATGACTGGCGACAAAAAACGCGCATCCCCAGGTAACAAGAGATAAGGCTTCCCGGACAAACCCGCGAATCAGGCTGACCAGAGCCGAAAAACCAACTACCGCAATAATGACGTAATCAATCCAGATCATGAACGCTTCCAGTACAGTGCATTTGCACCCCTGCATCCAGTTCGGGGCGCATTCTAACAGAAAAAGAAAACGTTTGCGTAGGGTTTTCCGGTTCTGTCCCGAGAAAAAGGGCGATGAAAAAAACTTTCCTCGCCCTTATTGATGTCAGCCATTTAACCTGCTGATATTCCATAAATTTTAAGAAACGCTTCGCTAAAAAATACGCCAAAAGCCGCGCCTGTTTCTGCTATCGGCGCGGCTTATCAGTTGATCAGCGTGTGCTGTACGGCTTCACAACACCGCCGAGGCCGGAGATGCCTTTCAGCTCGCCGAGTGCGCCCTGCAGTTTCGCTTTGGACGCATCCGGCCCGACGTAAATGCGGGTGATCTGCCCCTGCACCGGCGTCGACGGCACGGTAAAGGCACGATAGCCGGAGAGCCGCAGCTGCGCCACGATCTCATTCACTTTGGCGGCGTTCTTCAGGGCACCAAGCTGCACCACATACGCCTGTCCTGCTGGTGCGACCGGCTCGCTCTGCTTCGGCGTTTCCGCCGCTTTGGGCTGCTCTGTGGCTTTGGGCTGTTCTGTCGCTTTCGGTTGTTCTGCCGGCTTCGGTTTCGGCTGCTCCACCGGTTTAGGCTTCGGCTGCTCGACCGGCTTCGGCTTCACCTGCTCTGCCGGTTTCTGCTGCTGGTGCACCGGCGGCGGCGTCACGACGCTGGGCTGGCTGTTTTGCGCTGGCTGCGTGCTGCCGCTGGCGGCACTGTTTTGCGTTGCGCTGCTGGCGGGCGCCTGCTGCGCCGCGCTCGCACCTTCCGGCGGCTGCGACGGCAGCGGCTGCGTCACTGGCGGCACCATTTCGCTGTCCTGCTGATCGTCAGGCTTTGGCACCAGCGGAATCGCCGCGAACTCCTCTTTATAATGCTTTTTCTTACCGTCCAGCAGACCCGGTAACACGATGACGCCAATCGCCACCAGAATCACCGTACCCACTAAACGATTCTGAAACTTACTTGCCACTGCCGTTCTCCGCTGCCATCGATTGCATTACCTGCGCCACGGTGTGGAACGAGCCGCACACCAGAATCACATCGTCGGGCTGAGCCTGCTGCCGCGCCGCCTGCCACGCGGCTTCAACGCTCTGCCAGGCGCTGCCGCCCTGCAGATGCGCCATCAGCTCATCAGCGGACGCGCCGCGCGGGCCGTCGAGCGGCGCGCAGTACCAGCGTTTGACCTGCGGTGCCAGCGCAGCCAGCGTCCCGGCGATATCCTTGTCGTGCAGCATGCCAACCACCGCATGCACCGTGCCGTGTGCCGGCAGCTCAGCGAGACGTGAAGCCAGATAATAAGCCGCATGCGGATTGTGTGCCACATCAAGGATCACGCGCGGCGCGGTGCTGACCGTCTGGAAACGTCCCGGCAGAATCGCCAGCGGCAGATGCTGATGAATCAGCGCCTCGCTCACCGTCAGGCCGGAAGCGCGCAGCGCCGCAATCGCGGTGGCCGCGTTAGGGAGCGGCACCTGGGGCAGCGGCAGATCGCGCAGTTCACCCTGGGCATCCTGCAGCGTCCAAGTGTCGCCCTCGCGCTGCCACTGCCAGTCGCGGTTAATTTGTAACAGCTGCGCACCCTTCTCCGCGGCCACCTGGGCAATGGTGTCGGGCATATCGGCCTCGCCGACCACCGCCGGTTTACCGCCGCGAAATACGCCGGCCTTCTCGCGGCCGATGCTGGCGCGATCCGGCCCCAGCCAGTCGGTGTGGTCCAGCGCAATGCTGGTGATCACCGCCACGTCGGCGTCGACAATGTTCGTCGCATCCAGCCGGCCGCCCAGCCCCACTTCCAGAATCACGACATCCAGCTGCGCTTCACGGAACAGATTGAGCGCGGACAGCGTGCCAAACTCAAAGTAGGTGAGCGAAATATCGCCGCGTCCGGCCTCGATGGCGGCAAAGCTGGCGCTGTGCCGGGCTTCATCCAGCTCAGCGCCCTGCACGCGCACGCGTTCGGTGTAACGCACCAGATGCGGCGAGCTGTAGACGCCAACACGATAGCCTGCGGCCATCAGCAGGGTTTCCAGCGTACGGCAGGTGGTGCCTTTGCCGTTGGTGCCGGCGACGGTGAAGACAAACGGAGCGGGTTTAAGCAGGTCGAGGCGTGCGGCGACGCGCTGAATACGGTCCAGGCCCAGATCGATAGCCTGAGAATGCAGATGCTCAAGATAATGAAGCCACGTGGCCAGAGGCGACGTGGCTTGCGGGAGGTGAAGAGTGTCCATGTGCCCTGTTAGCTCTTTACGATGTGGTGCGTGAATAAAAAGGCGCATTGATATGCGCCTTTCGGTTGCCTGTCAGGCTTCGTTGCTCTCCGGCTCAGCCGCAGTCGGGCGATCACCATCCTGCAGCGGTGCCGGCAGGTTCATCATTTTCGCCAGCAGGCTGGCCAGCTTAAAGCGCATTTCCGGACGACGGATGATCATGTCGATCGCGCCTTTTTCGATCAGGAACTCACTGCGCTGGAAGCCCGGCGGCAGCTTTTCACGTACCGTCTGTTCAATTACGCGTGGGCCGGCAAAGCCGATCAGCGCTTTTGGCTCAGCGACGTTCAAATCGCCCAGCATCGCGAAGCTGGCGGAGACGCCACCCATGGTCGGGTCGGTCAGTACCGAAATATACGGCAGACCGCGCTCCTGCATTTTTGCCAGCGCCGCACTGGTTTTCGCCATCTGCATCAGCGACTGCAGCGCTTCCTGCATACGCGCACCGCCAGAGGCGGAGAAGCAGATCAGCGGGCAGTTGTCTTCCAGCGCCTGCTCAACCGCACGCACGAAACGGGCGCCGACCACCGAGCCCATTGAGCCGCCCATAAAGGAGAACTCAAACGCGGCAGCCACCACCGGCATACCGTGCAGCTGGCCTTTCATTACCACCAGCGCATCTTTCTCGCCGGTCTCTTTCTGTGCCGCAACCAGACGATCTTTGTACTTCTTCGAGTCGCGGAACTTGAGCAGGTCTTTCGGTTCCAGCTCGCTACCCAGCTCTGTCATCGAACCTTCATCCATCAGGCTATGCAGACGCTCGCGCGCGTGCATACGCATGTGGTGGTCGCACTTCGGGCAGACTTCAAGGTTGCGCTCCAGCTCGGCGCGGTACAGCACCTGACCACAGCTATCGCATTTGGTCCACACCCCTTCCGGGATGCTGGCTTTGCGCGAAGGCGTGGTAGTGCTTTTATTCAGTATGCGTTCAATCCAGCTCATTGATGACCTTTCTGTTTAATGCTGACCTGGTCCAGTCTTGTCGTTACTGCTGAAATCACCTTCAGCAGGCCGTAAATGTCGCTCATTAAACCACAACCCGTTCACGCTGTGGATAAAAATCTGGTAACAGGCTTACTGCGACTTGTGCTGACGCGCCTGGCGGCGGTGACGCCACACTTCAATCACGCCTGGCAGTACCGAGACAATGATGATGCCGACAATCAGCAACTTAAGGTTTTCCTGCACCACCGGCAGGTCACCAAACAGGTAACCGGCATAGGAGAATAGCAGGACCCACAGCAGCGCGCCTGTCACGTTAAAGAGCGCGAAGTGGCGATAAGACATGTGTCCCATTCCCGCCACAAAGGGGGCAAAGGTTCGCACGATTGGCACAAAGCGCGCAAGTATAATGGTTTTGCCGCCGTGGCGATCGTAAAACGCGTGGGTTTTGTCGAGGTAGCTGCGGCGGAAAATTTTCGAGTTCGGGTTGCTGAACAGCTTCTCGCCAAACAGCCGGCCAATGGTGTAGTTAACCGCGTCGCCGAGGATCGCGGCAATCACCAGCAGCGTCACCATCAGGTGCACGTTGAGGTCGTTGCCCGGCAGCGCCGCCAGCGCACCGGCGACAAACAGCAGCGAATCACCCGGCAGGAACGGCGTGACCACCAGCCCGGTTTCACAGAACAGAATCAGGAACAAAATGGCGTAAATCCAGATGCCGTACTGCGCCACCAGCTCGGCCAGATGCACGTCAATGTGCAGAATGAAATCGACGATAAAGTGGATAAACTCCATAACAGCTAACTCCCTGACACTTTCCGATTAAAATGAATCCGCGAGGAACAACGGTCCCAGCGCAGGCTGAGGTAACGCAAACTGAGCAGGGTAATCCACCGCCACCAGATACAGCCCTTCGGCTTTCGCCGTTGCCGCCGCCAGCGTGCGATCTTTTGCCGCCAGCAGCGTGGCCATCCACGTTTCCGGCTGATTGCCGCAGCCAATCTCCAGCAGACTGCCGACGATATTGCGCACCATGTGATGCACGAAGGCGTTGGCTTTGATATCCACAATCACGTACGGCCCCAGGCGCGTGACGTTGAGATGCATCACGTTGCGCCACGGCGTGCGCGACTGGCACTGCACCGCACGGAACGAAGTAAAATCGTTCTCGCCCAGTAAAGCCTGGGCGGCGCGGTGCATCTTTTCCGCATCCAGCGGATGGTAAAAATGGGTAATGCCGTTGCCGAGAATCGCCGGGCGCAGCCGCTGGTTGTAGATCACGTAGCGATAACGGCGCGCGGTGGCGCTGAAGCGCGCATGAAAGCTTTCCGGCACCGCTTTCACCCAGCGCACCGCAATATCGTCCGGCAGGTTAGCGTTCACGCCCAGCGTCCAGGCGCTGTCGGCACGCGAGGAGGTGGTCTCAAAATGCACCACCTGGCCGGTGCCGTGCACGCCCGCGTCGGTGCGTCCGGCGCAGAACACGTTCACCGGGTGATTGGCCACTTTGGCCAGCGCTTTTTCCAGCTTTTCCTGCACGCTGCGTACTTCATTCTGGCGCTGCCAGCCGTAGTAACGGCTGCCGTCATACTCAATGCCGAGCGCCAGCTTAAACGGGGTCGCGTCTTCCAGCATTAATACAGATACTCCTGCACCAGCTTCTCTGCAGTTTTCACCGCCATCAGCGCGCCGCCGAAGCGGATGTTGTCGGCCACCGACCAGAACTGCAGCAGCTCCGGGATGCCGTAGTCGTTGCGCACGCTGCCGATGCTCAGTGCTTCACTGCCGGAGGCGTCGCTGACCGGCGTCGGGTAATCACCGTCGTCGCTCAGGCTGATATCGTCGGCGCGCGCCAGTTCGTCACGCGCTTCCTCCGCCGACAGCGGCCGCAGGTTTTCGATATAGACGATCTGCGCGTTGCCGTAGAACACCGGCGCCTGCACGCTGCTCACCGCAATCGGTAATCCTTCGTCCTGCAGCACTTTACGCACCTGATCGACCAGCCGGCGCTCGCTCGCCACGCTGCCGGCACTGTCCGCCTGCTGCGGCAGCAGGTTGAACGCCAGCTGGCGGCCAAAATAGTGCTCATCGGCCGGTACGCCGTTCAGCAGCCGCGCGCTCTCACCGGCCAGGCCGTCTACCGCCGCTTTGCCGTGGCTGGAGACCGACACCAGGTTGGTCACCTGCAGACGGCCTAAACCAGCGGTATCCACCAGCGGTTTGATGGCGCTTAACAGCTGGCTCACCAGCGCATCGGCCACGGTAATGATGTTGCGATTGCGGTAATCCGCCAGCACCTGTGGATTGACATCCGGCACCACCAGCGGCACGTCCGGCTCCAGCGCGAACAGGTCGCTGCTGTCGATTACCAGGCAACCCTGGCTGGCGGCTTCTTCGGCATAACGCGCCGACGCCTCGCGACCGGCGGTAAAGAACGCCAACTGCGCCTGCGACCAGTCAAATTCCGCCGCGTCCTGCACGCGCAGCGAGCGGCCGTCAAAGCGCACGCTTTCGCCGGCGCTGTTTTCACTCGCCAGCAGATACAACTCACCAACCGGGAACTGGCGTTCCGCCAGCAGTTCCAGTACAGCGTTCCCTACTGCGCCTGTCGCGCCCAGTAGCGCAATATTCCAGCCGTCAGACATGTTGGTTTACTCCAGACAATGACATAAAAAAGAGAGGCGATGACATGCATCGCCCATTAATTCAGAAAAATCAGAGATTAGTGATTCGCCTGCAGCGTGGCGCTGAAGCCAAGCTGATTGAGCAGCGCCGCACTCTCCGCCTCATCACAGATCACCTGCAGCGAAGACCACTCGCGGCGCTCGACATACTGCTTGCGCAGGCGATCAAATTCGCCCGGCTGCGCGGCCACTTTGCGCAGCGGCGCATCGTCGCGGCGCACATCATACACCAGATGTACCAGGCGTTTCAGCGTCGGCTGATCGAGCTTGCCGTGCAGCGTAAGGGTGCCAAACTCGGGGCGCGGCAGCAGCGTGTCCAGCGCCACCTGCTGCGGCTGACCAATAAATTTGCTCCACGCCTCAAACACCTGGGTGGTGCCGCGCGCTTTCCCTTCAAGGGTATAACCGGCGATATGCGCGGTGGCGATATCGACCTTATCCAGCAGATCGAGGTTGAGATCCGGCTCCGGTTCCCAGACGTCCAGCACCACGCTGAGATCGTTACGCAGCCGGAGCACCTCCAGCAGCGCGGCGTTATCCACCACCGGACCCCGGCAGGCATTGATCAGAATGGTGTTGGGGCGCAGCGCCATCAGCAGCGCGGCATCCGCCAGATGCCAGCTTTTGTAGCGGCCGTCCTTAAACAGCGGCGTGTGAAAGGTCAGGATATCGGCCTGGGCCACCAGCGCGTCGAGCGAGTGGAAATCTTCATCATCGCCGCGATCGGCGCGCGGCGGATCGCACAGCAGGGTTTTTACTCCCCACGCGGCGAGGCGTTTAGCCAGCCGTCCGCCCACGTTACCGACGCCGACGATACCAACGGTGCGATCGCGCAGATCAAAGCCGTCGCGTTCGGCCAGCAGCAGCAGCGCGGAGAACACATATTCCACCACCGCAATCGCGTTACAGCCCGGCGCGGCCGAGAAGCCGATACCGGCCGCCGCCAGCGAGGCATCATCGACATGATCGGTGCCAGCAGTGGCGGTGCCGACAAACTTCACCGGCGTGCCGGCCAGCAGCGCGGCATCCACTTTGGTGACGGAGCGCACCATCAGCGCGCTGGCATCCTGCAGTTCGGCTGCCGGCAGCGGGCGGCCCGGCACCGCCACCACCTCTCCGGTGCGGCTGAACAGTTCACGGGCGTAGGGCATATTTTCATCGACGAGAATTTTCACGGCGGCGGTCCTGTCTGCTTGAAATAAACGGGGCATATCATGGCACAAAGCCGGGGATTAACCTAACCGACTGCGATAGCGATCCGGCGTGGTGCCCGCCTGCTGCTGAAACATCACGATCAGCGCAGAGGCGGAGCTGTAACCCAGCTCGTGGGCGATGCCCTGCACGCTGCAGCCCTGCTCCAGCAGCGCAATCGCGCGCAAAAAGCGTAAACGCTGGCGCCACTCGCTGAATGACATCTGCAGCTGCTGCTGACAGCGCCGCGCCAGCGTACGCTCGGTGGTAAACACGCGCTTCGCCCATTGTGCCAGCGTGGTGTTATCACCCGGGTTCTCTTCCAGCGCGCGCAGAATCGGCGCGAGGAATTTATCGTCGGACATCGGCAGATAGCTGGTGTTCACCGGTGCAAGACGCAGCCGATCAATCAGCACTTCGCACAGCCGCCAGTCGGCGTCGCTGTGCGGCTGCTCCAGCGCGCGGCGGGCAAAATCATTCATGATGGCGTGCACGATGGCGTCCACGCTCAGCAGGCAGGCTTTCTCCGGCATGCCGGCGCATAAATCAGCGGCAAGGTTGAAGGTGCGAAACTGCGCCTGACAGTGGTTGTAGCTGCTGTGGCGCTGGCCGGGCGGGATCCAGATCGGCATCTCGGCCGGCGTCAGCAGCCGCTCGCCCTCCACTTCCATCTCCAGCACGTGGCTGGTGACAAATATCGCCTGGCCCCAGTCGTGCTGGTGCGGCAGGTATTCGGTTTTGGCGTTGGTTTGCTCATAGCGCATGAAAAAACGCAGCAGCGGCGCGTCGCGCGGTGGCTGATACTCAACCTGAAGATTCATTCTGTCCGGTCACTAACGAATTTTGTCCGATTTTAACTATCTGCTTTAAACCGGTCAAACGTAAGCTAGTCGCGATTTACATTTGGAGCCGTACTATGAACTTATTGTTACCGCTGGTGGCAGTGCTGATCTGGTCGATCAACACCATCGTCAGCAAGCTGTCTGCCGGCAGTATCGATCCTGCTGCCATCTCTTTTTACCGCTGGCTGCTGGCGCTGCTGGTGCTCACGCCGTTCTGCCTGTCGGGTGTATGGCGCCATCGTCACACCATCAAAACCCAGCTGTGGCGCTTGCTGGTGCTGGGCCTGCTCGGCATGGTGCTGTACCAGAGCCTCGCCTATTATGCGGCACACAGCGTTTCGGCGGTGATGATGGGGATTCTCGGCGCCACCATTCCGCTGCTGACCATCCTGCTCAGCCTGGTGGTATTGCGCCTTGCGCCGACGCGCGGCATTCTGATTGGCGGCCTGCTGTCGTTTGCCGGGCTGGTGTGGCTGGTGAGCGCCGGCAACCCGGCGCAGCTGCTGAGTCAGCGCCTCGGCAACGGCGAGCTGATGATGCTGGCAGCCTCAACCTCCTACGCGCTGTACGGCGTACTGACGAAGCGCTGGGCAATCCCGCTGCCGACATGGCAAAGCCTGTACGTGCAAATCTTCTTCGGCGTGCTGTTGCTGCTGCCCGGCTTCTGGCACGCGCCGGAGGTGGCGCTGAACGCCGACAATATTCCGCTGGTGCTGTTCGCCGGGCTGTTTGCCTCGATTGTGGCGCCGTTCCTGTGGATCCTTGGCGTGCAGCGCCTCGGCGCCAGCACCACCAGTATTTTCATGAACTTCGTGCCGGTGTTTACCGCCATCATTGCCGTGCTGTTCCTGCACGAACAGTTGCATGCTTATCACTGGATTGGCGGCGGTCTGACGCTGGTCGGGGTGATTCTGGCGCAGCGGCTGAAAACCCCGCTGCGTAAAGCGCGCGCGATGACTCCGCCGATCAGCGAAAGCTAACCGTCACCCGCAGGCCGCCCAGCTGCGGGCTGCGGTCCAGCTGCAGCTGCGCGCCGTGCCAGGCGCAGATATCCTGCACCAGCGCCAGTCCAATGCCCGCCCCGGGCTGGCTGGCGTGATCGAGCCGGCCAAACGGCTGCAGCGCCTGCCGCTGCTGATCCGCCGCGATGCCCGGCCCGCTGTCTTCAATCTCCAGCACCTTTTGCCGCAGCCGCGCGGTCACCGTGCCGCCGTGTGGCGTGTATTTGATAGCGTTGTCCAGCAGATTGGCGCACAGCTCGGCCAGCAGCAGCGCATCGCCCTGCACCTGGCTCGCCGTCTGCTCTTCAAACCCCAGGTCGATCTGTTTACGCCGCGCCGCCGCATAACCACTGAAACAGGCCTGCTGCACGATGTCGCTCAGGTTAACCTCACTGAAAGGCTTGTCTTCGCCGTGGCGCGCCTTGATTTGCGCCAGCTGCAGCAGGCGATCGGTGAGCTGGACGGTGTCGTCCAGCGTGTGGCGCATGCCCTGCAGGCTTTCGCGCCACTGCTGCGGATCGTCGCTGCTGAGCGCGACGCCCACCTGGGTTTTCAGAATGGTGAGCGGCGTGCGCAGCTGGTGCGATACATCGGCGCTAAAGCGTTCCTGCCGCGCCAGCAGCCCGCGCAGCCGCTCCAGATGGCGGTTGAAGGCGACGATCAGCGGCTGCAGTTCGGACCACGGCAGCAGCGACGGCAGCGGCGTCAGTTCGTCCGGCGCGCGGCGCAGCATCATGCGTGACAGCCGGCGCAGCGGGCGCAGCACTTTCCGCAGCAGCAGCCCGGCCAGCAGCAGCGTGATCAGCACCAGAAAACTCTGGCTGATCAGCGCGGTGCGCAGCAGACTGTCGGCAAAGGCGTGGCGTGAGTTAAGCGTTTCCGCCACCAGTACCAGCGCCATGCCCTGCACGCCTTCCTCGTTCACCGGCTGCCACAGCGCGGCCACGCGAATCGGCTGCTTGCGGTAGTGCGCATCGTAGAAATGCACCAGCGCCGGATAGACATCGGACAGCGGCGCGTTGCCCGGCACCAGCGGTAAATCAGGGTAGCCGGACAGCGTGTGCCCTTCAGGCGAAATCACCTGGTAGAACAGCTGATCGTTCATGTTGCGCTCAAAGCTGTCCAGCACCACCCATGGCACATCTACCTCCAGCCGCTGATGACGTACCACCAGCCGCTCGGCCACGGTGCGCGTCGAGGCCAGCAGCGAGCGATCGTAGGCCTGATTTGCCGCCTGCAACGCGCTCTGATAGTGGGTGTAGACCGATAATCCCCACAGCAGCAGCAGCGGCACCCCCAGCCATGCCAGCAATTCGCCGCGCAGCGAGTGAATCAGTCGCACGGCTGGCACTCCAGGCTATAACCGAGGCCGCGCAGCGTGATGATCGCCACGTCGCTGCCCGCCAGCTTTTTGCGTACCCGATGCACATACAGCTCGATGCTCTCCGGGCTGGCCTCATCCGCCAGCGTGAAGGTCTGCTCGTACAGATGCTGGCGCGACACCGGCCGCCCCGGACGCTGCATCAGCGTCGATAGCACGCTGGCCTCGCGCGGCGTCAGCGGCAGCGGTTTGTGATTCAGCAGGAAATAGCCTTCCGCATCGCGCTCCAGCTGGCCGAGGCTTTGCGTCTGCGTGGCCTGGCCCTGACTGCGGCGCAGCAGCGCGCGCAGCCGCGCGTCCAGCTCGTCCAGCTCAAACGGCTTGGTGAGGTAATCATCGGCGCCGGCATTCAGCCCCTGCACGCGCTGTTGCAGCGCGCTCTGTGCGGTGAGCAGCAGCACCGGCACGCGTTGCCCGCGCTTGCGCAGGCGCGCCAGCACCGCCAGGCCATCGAGCCGCGGCAGCGACACATCCAGCACCACCAGCGCATAGTCTTCGCTTTGCAGCACATGATCCGCCGCCACGCCGTCGGCTACCCAGTCCACGGCGAAGCCTTTTTGCGTCAGCGCTTTCTGCAGCCAGTTGGCCAGCTCGACGGTATCTTCCACCAGTAAGAGACGCATATCACATCCTGTTAGTTTTGCCGATGGCTGAAAGGTAAATGAAAGGTTGCTGTTTTAACAATTCAGCAACCCCGAATGTTCGGTGGCAATCACACTCTGGAAGAAACAATGGAGCGACAGATGAAAAAAACAATGCGCACCGCCTTCGCCACGACCCTGCTGGCTTTCTCTCTTTCTGCGGCACAGGCTGCGGCACCCGAGCGGACCGAATGTATCGCCCCGGCCAAACCCGGCGGCGGTTTTGATCTGACCTGTAAACTGATCCAGGTTTCCCTGCAGGAAACCGGGCAGATCACCACGCCGATGCGCGTGACCTACATGCCCGGCGGCGTCGGTGCCGTGGCATATAACGCCATCATTGCGCAGCGGCCCGCCGAAGCAGGCACGCTGGTGGCCTTCTCCGGCGGGTCGCTGCTGAACCTGTCACAGGGCAAGTTTGGTCGTTACTCAGTGGATGACGTGAAGTGGCTGGCGGCCATTGGCACGGACTACGGCATGGTCGCCGTGCGCGCTGATGCGCCGTGGAAAACGCTGGGCGAACTGCTGGAGGCGATGAAACAGGATCCGACCAAAGTGGTGGTCGGCGCCGGCGCGTCGATCGGCAGCCAGGACTGGATGAAAACCGCGCTACTGGCGCGGGAAGCCGGTATCGATCCGCGCAAAATGCGCTATGTGGCGTTTGAAGGCGGCGGCGAACCGGTTACCGCGCTGCTCGGCAACCACATCCAGGTGGTATCAGGCGACATGAGTGAAATGGTGCCGCACCTGCAGGGTGGCAAGATGCGCGTGCTGGCGGTAATGAGCGATAAACGTCTGCCGGGCGAACTGGCTGACATCCCGACCGCCAAAGAGCAGGGCTTCAACGTCGAGTGGCCAATCATTCGCGGCTATTACCTCGGCCCCAAAGTCAGCGATGCCGATTATCAGTGGTGGGAACAGACGTTTAAAAAACTGGTGACCACCAAAGAGTTTCAGCAGCAGCGCGATCTGCGCGGCCTGTTTGAGTTCAACCTGTTCGGTAGCGAGCTGGACGCCTACGTCAAGAAACAGGTGGCAGATTACCGTGAACAGGCGAAATCGTTCGGCCTGGCGAAATAACGGAGGCACAGATGAGCGATCGTATCTTTGCGGCGGTGTGGCTGGTGCTCTGCATCGTCGGGATGGTTATCGCCTGGCAGATTCAAAGCGAGTACAGCTACGAGCCGGTTGGCCCGCGCCCTTTCCCGCTGCTGCTGCTCGGTCTGATGGCGATCTGCGCGGTGATGATGCTGCTGCGCAAGCCGGACGCCGTACAGTGGCCGGTGGCGGCAACGCTGAAAAAGCTGCTGGCGTTGTGCGTGATGCTGATGGTGTACGGCTGGCTGTTTGAGAAGCTGGGTTTTGCCCTGTGTACCACGCTGCTGACCTTCGGCATCGGCATGCTGTTTGGCGCACGCTGGTGGGCAGCCGTCCTCTCCGGTGTGGTAATGGGTGTGGCGCTGTTTTACGCCTTCGATCGTCTGCTGGACGTTACGCTGCCGGTCGGCAGCTGGTTCAGTTAACAGGAGTCAATTATGGATACCTGGTCTTTTCTGATGCAGGGTTTCGCCGTCGCCATGACGCCGGAAAACCTGATGATCGCCCTGATTGGCTGCTTTATCGGCACCATCGTCGGCCTGCTGCCGGGGCTTGGGCCGATTAACGGCGTCGCGATCCTGATGCCGCTGGCGTTTGCGCTGCACTTACCGGCGGAATCCGCGCTGATCCTGCTGGCAACGGTGTACATCGGCTGCGAATATGGCGGGCGCATCTCGTCGATTCTGCTTAACGTGCCGGGGGATGCCGGCGCGATCATGACCGCGCTGGATGGCTATCCGATGGCGCAGCAGGGCAAAGCCGGCGTGGCGCTGTCGATCTCGGCGGTCAGCTCATTCATCGGCTCAACCATCGCCATCATCGGCATCATTCTGTTTGCGCCAATCCTCGCTAACTGGTCGCTGGCGTTTGGTCCGGCAGAGTACTTCGCGCTGATGGTGTTCGCGATTGCCTGTCTCGGCAGCATGATGAGCCACAACCCCCTGAAGTCGTTTCTTGCTGCGCTGATCGGCCTCGGCATGGCGACGGTGGGCGTTGATGCCAACACCGGCGTCTATCGCTTTACCTTCGACAGCGTGCATCTCTCGGACGGCATTCAGTTTGTGGTGGTGGTCATCGGCCTGTTCTCGGTGAGCGAAATTCTGCTGATGCTGGAATCCACCAGCAGCGGCCAGAAAATGGTGCGCGCCAGCGGCCGCATGCTGTTCAATATGAAAGAGGCGGCGCAGGCTACCGGCGCAACGCTGCGCTCCTCGTTCATTGGTTTCTTTGTCGGCGTGCTGCCAGGTGCCGGTGCCACCATCGCCAGCGCCATTGCCTATATGAGTGAGAAGAAAATCAGCGGCAGCGATCAGTTTGGCAAGGGCGACATTCGCGGCGTGGCAGCGCCGGAAGCGGCGAACAACGCCTCAGCCTGCGGATCGTTTATCCCGATGCTAACGCTGGGCATTCCCGGCTCCGGCACCACGGCGGTGATGGTCGGCGCGCTGACGCTGTACAACATCACGCCCGGTCCGGCGATGTTTACCGAGCAGCCGGACATCGTCTGGGGCCTGATCGCCGCGCTGCTGATCGGTAACGTGATGCTGCTGATCATGAACATCCCGATGATCAACATCTTTGCGCGCATGCTGACCATTCCGCTGTGGTTCCTGGTACCGGCAATTGCCGCGATTTCGGCGGTGGGCGTGTATGCGGTGCACAGCACTACGTTTGACCTGCTGCTGATGGTCGGGCTGGGCATTTTCGGCTATATCCTGCGTAAGATGGATTTCCCGATGTCGCCGCTGATTCTCGGCTTTGTGCTGGGCGAAATGCTGGAGCAGAACCTGCGCCGCGCGCTGTCAATCAGCAACGGCAACCTGCCGATTCTGTGGGAAAGCCTGATCTGTAAAGTGCTGCTGGTGCTGGCTGTCGCCGTGCTGGTGGTGCCGCCGCTGTGGAAGCGCTGGCGTCGCAAGCGCATGAAGCTGGCCGCCGCCGAATAAATCCGTGTCTTATTGTTTTTCTCCCTGCCGCCCCCGTGGATTTCCCGGGGGCTTTTGCTATCATGTGCCATCGTTTTTCCGGCGCACCCGGATCTGACTCGTTTTCAAGGATTCCGCCATGCAACCTCTCAGCGGTCCCGGTGTGCCCGCGGGCGATCGTTCATCTGTTAACCCGGCTAACGGCGCAGGCCGCCCCGGCGCTGCGGCAGGTGAACAGCCGCTCTCCCCGGCCCAGCGCACCACGCTGGAACGCCTGATCGTCCGTATCATGTCACTCAGCACGCTGAAAGCGCCCGAACTGTGGGCTGGCATCCGTCATGAAGTGGGCGTAAAAAATGACGCCGAACTGCAGTCGCGCCACTTTCCGGCGGCCGAGCAGCATCTTAACAGCCGTCTGACCCAGGTGCAGAACAGCCACGCCACGCGCCAGCTGTTGCAGCAGCTGCTGGAAAAACTGCCGCAGGGCAACAATCGTCAGGCGGTGAGCGACTTTATCCGTCAGCAGTTTAATCAGACGGTATTGAGCGCGCTGAGCCAGGATCAGCTGCGTCAGGTGCTGACCATGCTGCAGAACGGTCAGATGGCAATCCCGCAGCCGCAGCAGACGCGCACTACCGATCGCACCCTGTTACCGGCCGAACAGCAGGCGCTCAACCAGCAGGTCACGCGCCTTGCCGCCGCGACCGGGGAATCGCCGGTAAAAGTGCTGGCCGACACGCTGAAACTGGTCAATCTGAAGAGCGGCGACCCGGTTCCGTCACGCCACTTCCCGCTGCTGACGCAGTTTTTACAGGTGCGCCAGACGCTGAGCCAGCACAGCGCGCCGACGCTGCAGCTGCTGGAAAGCTCGCTCAAACAGCCGCTGAGCCACGACGAGCAGCGCATGCTGGAGGATTACAGCCTGCAGCGCTTCCAGGCCACGCCGCAGACGTTGCTGACGCCGGCGCAGAGCCAGGATCTGCTGATGCTGCTGTTCAGCCGCCGCGCCGAGCGCAACAGCGAAACGCCGCTGGCCGACAGCGAGCTGCGTCCGCAGCCAATCTGGGCACCGTTTGTCGAAATTCTGCCGCGTCCACTGGCGCAGCGCCCGGCGCTGACGCTGGTGCTCGGCCTGGCGCTGTTCTTCTTTTTGCTCTGGCTGCTGCTGTAGTTAAGCCATCGCACTCAGCAGCCGCACTCCGCCGCGGGTGCCGCGGCGGGCCACTCGCCTGCCGCCGCGCCCCACGCCATCGGGTGGCCGTCGCGCTTCCAGAAATCCAGCCCGCCAATCAGCTCTTTAACCTGAAACCCCAGCTCAGCCAGCTTTAGCGCCGCTTTGGTCGAACCGTTGCAGCCGATGCCGTCGCAGTAAGTCACGTAGACGCGGTGACGATCGAGCCGCGCGGTGCTGGCTGCATCCATCTCGCGATGCGGCAACGACAGCGCACCGCAGATATGTCCGGCCTGATACGCGTCGCGGCTGCGGGCATCAATCACCACAATCTGCGTGACGCCCTGCGCCAAATCCGCCGCCAGATCCCAGGCATCGGTGTAATAGCTGAGTTTGTGCTGCAAATAAGCCACGCTGTGCTGCGGGCTGGCGGGCGGATAAAACAAAACGGCTGACATGGCATTCTCCTGTTGTGATGTCCCTGCAGTGTACGGCAAAGTGGTCTGCATCCTGATACCACATTGACCGGAACAATAAGACCATTATGCACCACGCCTTTTTGCCGCTGTTTCGCCATCAGACGCAGGGCGGCTTACGTCAGCGGCTGTGCGCCACGCTGCGCCAGGCCATTGTCAGCGGCCATTTGCGCTTCGGGCAGAAGCTGCCTTCGAGCCGCCAGCTGGCTGCCGATCTGGCGCTGTCACGCGTGACGGTTGAAGCCGCTTACAGCCAGCTGGAGAGCGAAGGCTACGTGCAGCGGCACAGCGGACGCGGCACCTTCGTCGCTATCGCCCTGCCGCCACCGGCGGAAAAGGCGACAGCGCAGCGCGCACCGCGCTTTTCGCAGCGCGGCACGCAGGTGCTGGCGACCGGTGGCTGCCAGGATCCCCCTTTTCCCCTTGCCTTTGCCGCCGGATCACCGGAACTGCGCGCGTTTCCGCACCGCCAGTGGCAGCGGCTGAGCCACAGCGTACAGCGCGCGCTGGGCAGTCAGGTGATGGGCTATGGCGATCCGCTCGGTTATGCGCCGCTGCGCCAGGCGGTGGCGGATTATCTGGCGCTGTCGCGCGGCGTGCGCTGTACGGCTGAGCAGGTCATCATGCTCACCAGTTCACAGCAGGCGCTGCAGCTGCTGGCGCTGATGTTTCTGGATGCAGAGGATGAAGTGTGGCTGGAGGAGCCGGGCTACCGTGGCGCGCGGAACGCCTTTCTCGCCGCCGGTGCCCGCTGCCGCGCCATGCCGCTGGACGATCAGGGCGCGCTACCACTCAGCGGCCGGGCGCAACTGGTGTATCTGACGCCCGGCCACCAGTATCCGACCGGCACACCGATGAGCCTCGCGCGGCGGCTGCAGTGGCTGGCGTGGGCACGTCAGCACGATAGCTGGCTGATCGAGGATGACTACGACAGTGAATTTCATTATGACGGTCGCCCGGCGCCGGCGCTGCAGGGCATGGAAGCCGATAGCCGGGTCATCAGCCTGGGGACTTTTTCCAAAACCCTGTTTCCATCGCTGCGGCTGGCGTGGATGGTGGTGCCCGCGGCGCTGGTGACGGCGCTGGGTCGCGCACGCAGCGTACTGGACGGCCACAGCGCCCTGCTGCCGCAGGCGATCACCGCCGAATTTATCCAGCAAGGCTATTTCGCCAGCCACCTGCGGCTGATGCGTCAGCTCTATCATAGCCGGCGCGATCGGCTGCTGACACAGATCGAACAGCATCTGCAGCCGTGGCTGCGGCCGATGCCGGCGACAGGCGGGTTACAATTGACGGTTGAGTTATTACAGGGAGATGAGGCGCGGCTCACGCAGCAGGCGCAGGCCGACGGTCTGCTGCTGCCGCGGCTTTCGCCCCTTTACGCCGGCGCATCGCCACAGCAGGGCTGGATACTTGGCTTTGCGGCGTTGACGCCCGGCGAAATTGACCGCGCCTGCGCGAAGCTGGTAAGGCTGCTGGCAACCTGAATCCGTCAGCGACAAAAACAACAAAGGCCGGATTAACCGGCCTTTGAGCATTAGCGTAAGCGTTACGCCTGGTATTTACGCAGGGTCAGCGTGGCGTTGGTGCCACCGAAGCCGAAGCTGTTGGACATCACCGTGGTCAGCGCTTTTTCGGTTGGCTGCGTCACAATGTTCATGCCCTTCGCTGCGTCATCCAGCTGTTCCACGTTAATGCTTGGCGCGATGAAGCTGTGCTCCAGCATCAGCAGAGTGTAAATCGCTTCCTGCACACCTGCCGCACCCAGCGAGTGACCGGTCATGGCTTTGGTCGCAGAGATGTATGGCGTGTTGTCGCCAAACACTTCGCGAATCGCGCCCAGCTCTTTCACGTCGCCGACTGGCGTTGACGTGCCGTGAGTGTTGAGGTAGTCGATTGGCGTATCCAGACCCTGCATCGCCATCTTCATGCAACGCACCGCGCCTTCGCCTGACGGTGCCACCATGTCAGCGCCGTCAGAGGTTGCGCCGTAGCCGACGATCTCAGCGTAGATGTGGGCACCACGCGCCAGCGCATGCTCCAGCTCTTCCACTACCACCATACCGCCGCCGCCGGCGATCACGAAACCGTCACGGCTGGCATCGTAAGTACGCGACGCTTTTTCCGGGGTTTCGTTGTATTTAGTCGAGAGCGCGCCCATGGCGTCGAACTCACAGGCCATTTCCCAGCTCAGCTCTTCGCCGCCGCCAGCAAATACCACATCCTGTTTGCCCAGCTGAATCTGCTCCACCGCGTTACCGATGCAGTGTGCTGACGTCGCGCACGCCGAGCTGATGGAGTAGTTAACGCCGTGGATTTTGAACGGCGTGGCCAGGCAGGCAGAGACGCCGGACGCCATCGCTTTGGTCACCACGTACGGGCCAACGCCTTTCAAGCCGCGCGGGCCACGCATTGCGTCGGCACCGAACACCTGATAACGCGGGGAACCGCCACCGGAACCGGCAATCAGACCGACGCGCGGATTGTTCTGGTACTGCTCATCCGTCAGGCCGGAATCTTTGATTGCTTCTGCCATCGACAGATAGGCATAGATTGAGGCATCACTCATGAAACGCACGATTTTGCGATCGATGAGCCCGTTAGTGTCCAGTTTGACGTTACCCCATACATGGCTGCGCATGCCGGCATCTTTCATCTCTTCGGAGAAAGTGATTCCGGAACGGCCTTCACGCAGGGAAGCCAGCACTTCCTGCTGGTTATTACCAATACTGGAAACGATACCCAGGCCAGTAATCACTGCACGTTTCATTCAATAGTCCTCATTCCACTTCTTTTGGATTGACGTGCACTCTAGCTTACAGTTGTACGCCGAACAAGTCCGATCAGCCATTTCCTTTTGTAAATTTGCGTCATGTGACGCCACTCGCTAAAATCGCGCCACTGCCTGAAAAATGAGCCTTTCCCGTGAAGTTATCCCCGGTTGAACACGCGCAATTAAACTGGAACGATCAGGGTACACCTGTTTCCCGAGCGTTCGACGACGTCTATTTCTCCAACGACAACGGACTGGAGGAGACGCGCTATGTGTTCCTCGACGGTAACCATCTTCCACAGCGATTTGCCGCCCATCCGCGCGATCTGTTCATCGTTGCCGAGAGCGGTTTTGGCACCGGACTCAACTTTCTTACCCTGTGGCAGGCGTTCGATCGCTTCCGCGCCGCCCATCCGCAAGCCGGCTTGCGCCGCCTGCACTTCATCAGCTGCGAAAAATACCCGCTGACCCACGCCGATCTGGTGAGCGCGCACGCGCACTGGCCGGAACTGGCCCCGTGGGCCGGACAGTTACAGCAGCAGTGGCCGCTGGCCCTGCCCGGCTGTCAGCGCCTGCTGTTCAATGGCGGCGAGGTGACGCTGGATCTGTGGCTGGGTGATATTAACGCGCTGATTAATACTTTTGATGACAGCCTCAACGGCCAGGTCGACGCGTGGTTTTTAGATGGCTTCGCGCCGGCGAAAAACCCGGAGATGTGGACACCGGCACTGTTCGCCGCCATGGCGCGGCTGGCGCGTCCCGGCGGCACCTTCGCCACCTTTACCTCGGCGGGCTTTGTGCGGCGGGGCTTACAGCAGACCGGGTTCAGCGTGGCGAAGCGCAAAGGCTTCGGCCACAAGCGTGAAATGCTGACCGGCGTGTTGGACAGCGCCCCCGGGCAGCAACCGGCTCAGCCGTGGTATGCGCGTCCGCAGGCCACCAGCCGCGAGGTGGCGCTGATTGGCGGCGGCGTGGCCAGCGCGGTGCTGGCGCTGGCGCTGCTGCGGCGTGGCTGGCAGGTTACGCTGTACTGCGCCGATGCCGCCCCAGCGCTCGGCGCATCGGGTAACCGTCAGGGCGCGCTCTATCCGCTGCTTAACCAGCACGATCCGGCGCTCGCCACTTTTTTCCCGGCGGCATTCAGCTTTGCCCGCCGCCTGTACGATGCGCTGCCGGTGATGTTCGAACATCAGTGGAGCGGCGTGCTGCAGCTCGGCTGGGATGCCAAAAGCGCAGAGAAGATCGCGCAGATGCTGAGCATGGATCTGCCGCACGAGCTGGCGCACGGCGTCAGCCCGCAGCAGGCGCAGCAGCTGGCCGGCGTCGATCTCGACTGCGGCGGCATTTTCTATCCACAGGGCGGCTGGCTGTCGCCGTCACAGCTCACCAGCAATCTGCTGGAGTATGCCCAGACTCAGGGGCTGCGCATGCACTGGCTGCATCGCGTGACGCAGCTGGTCCGCCAGCAGGCAGGCTGGACGCTGCAGTTCGCCCAACAGCCTGCGGTAAGCCATCAGCAGGTGGTGCTGGCCAACGGCCATGCGCTGCAGGCGATCGGGCAAAGCCGCGATTTGCCGGTGTATGCGGTGGCCGGTCAGGTCAGCCATGTGCCGACCAACGCGGCGCTGAACCCGCTGCGCACCGTGCTGTGTTACGACGGCTATCTCACCCCGGTCAGCCCGAACTTTGCCACGCACTGCATCGGTGCCAGCTACCATCGCGGTGAGACGGTAACCGCTTTCCGCGCCGACGATCAGCAGGAGAATCGCCAGCGGCTGATTAACTGTCTGCCGCAGGTCAGCTGGCCGACGCAGGTTGACGTCAGCGCTGATGAAGCGCGCAGCGGCGTGCGCTGCGCCACGCGCGATCACCTGCCGATGAGCGGCAGCGTGCCGGATTACGCGGCAACGCTCAGTGAGTATGCGGATTTACCGGCGCAGCGCGCGCGCGGCGAGCATATTGCGGAAGCGCCGGTGCATCCCGGCCTGTTCGTGCTCGGCGCGCTGGGTTCGCGCGGACTGTGCAGCGCGCCGCTGGCGGCAGAAGTGCTGGCGGCACAAATGAGTGGCGAGCCGCAGCCGCTGGACAGCAGCACGCTGGCGGCGCTGCATCCCAACCGTTACTGGGTGCGCAAATTGCTTAAAGGGAAAAAGGCAGGACGCTAAAGCGCGGGGCGAGCGATCGCCCCGGCCAGTCAGGCAGTGAGGCGCGCCTGGGTAAACAGGTTATCCCACATGCCCACCACCAGCGCCTGGTCGCGCGGCGACAGCTCACCGGCGGCGATGGCGTTTTGCAGGCTGTTGGTGACCTGAATTTGCAGCGCTTCCGGCGTGTGTTCGCCGCTCTGCTCAATTTCCGCTACTGCCAGCGTCAGATGGCCACGCAGATAACCGCTGGCAAACAGTTCGTCGTCGCTGGCGTGTTCGACCATATCGTCAATCAGCGCCAGAATGCGGGACTCGAATTCTACGATCATCTTCTCATCATCCTTCATTTATCGGAGTGCGGCTCACAGATCTTCCGGCCACGGAAACTGTGCCGCCGTCAGTGCAGGCGTACCATAATAGCTGGCTAACGCATCAATAAAGCGCGCCGGACGCGCCGGAATGCCATGCTGCAGATAATGCATCACCTGCGTATGCACCTTGCGCTGAAACGCGATGCGATCCGGTTCACAATCGCCGTCGAGATTGTCACAGCTGACGTTGAAGGGAAAGCCGGCTGCCACACAGAACAGCCACTCCAGCGCCTGCGGCTTAATCTCCACCGCTTCAAACTGGCCCTGCGTTTGCGCATCGCGCCCGTCCGGGCAGTACCAGTAACCAAAATCCACCAGCTTGCGCCGCGCTTCACCGGCAATGCACCAGTGCGAAATTTCGTGTAGCGCGCTGGCGTAAAAGCCATGGGCAAACACCACGCGGTGCCACGGTGAGGTGTCATCCGCTGGAAGATAAATAGGTTCATCATCGCCTTTAATTAGACGCGTCTGAAAATCGTCAGCAAAGCAGCTGTCAAAAATCTCCACCAGCTGCTGATAATGGTGCTCTTTACTCATAATATTTTAATCTTTAAACAAACCGCCGCCATTGTCGCACTGGCGGCCGGTTTTGACGAGTGCGGATTACAGTGCGGCAAACCAGGCGAGAATGACACTGCCGTGGCTGTCCCACAACAGCTTAGCGCTCATGACAGCAGACACCGTCACCACCATCGGGCGAATCAGCTTCTGACCGCGGCTCAGCACCAGCCTGGCGCCGAGGCGTGCGCCAATAAACGCCCCCAGCAGCATAATCACGCCGGTGCCCCACACCACCTTGCCGCCGAACATAAAGAACAGCAGACTGGCGAAGTTGGAGGTGAAATTTAGGATTTTGGCGTGGGCGGTGGCTTTCGCCAGATTGAAGCCGCAAAGCGTGACGAAGGCCAGCGCATAGAACGAGCCTGCACCCGGGCCGAAGAAGCCATCGTAAAAGCCAACGCAGCCGCCGCCCACCAGCGCAAACGCCAGGCCGTGCAGACGCTGCTCGCGATCGGCCTCGCCAAGACGTGGCATCAGCAGGAACCACAGCCCGATGCTGATCAGCAGCAGCGGCAGTATCTGGCGCAGTATCTCAGCCTGAATATGCTGAATCAGCAGCGTTCCGCCAATCGCGCCGAGAAAGGTCATGGCGATATTCAGCCGCTGCTCGCGCAGTTTCACCGCGCCGCGCCGCACAAAATAGAGGCTGGCCGAGAAGGAGCCGCCGACCGATTGCAGCTTGTTGGTCGCCAGCGCCTGCGCCGGCGAAAGACCGGCCGCCAGCAGCGACGGCACGGTCAGGAGACCGCCACCGCCAGCGATGGAATCAATAAAGGCCGCCAGCACCGCGACCAGAAACAGCACGCCAAGCACCACCGGGCTGACAACAAACAGATCCATCTCAGGTTCCTACAGTAGATGCTTATCAAGTAATGCCTGGCAGGAAGGCGGCAACGGCGGCGGCGACTTCTTCACCGGCGGCGTAGTGCCCGGCTTCTTCGGCAGGAACCAGCTCTCCAGCTCTGCGCCGCAGCCATCGCCCGGCGGTGGTGGCGCCTGATCTTCACACTCCAGGCTGCCCGGCGGACAGCGCAGGCGCACGTGCATGTGTGCCCGATGGGCAAACCACGGCCGCACTTTGTTGAGCCACGCACGATCGCTACCGGCATCGGCACAAAGCTGCTTTTTAATCGCCGGATTGACGAAGATGCGCGTGACGTCGTCATCTTTCGCCGCCAGCTTGATCAGGCTGTCGATCTGCGGCTGCCAGTGACGCGCGATCACCTGGCGGTCGTCCGGCCCAACCAGATCGAGCGGCTGCGGCTTCAGCAGCTGCTGTGCCGTCCAGCGGCTCTGCGGCAGCTGCAGCCAGATATCCACGTCGAGGCCGGTCTGATGGCTGGCGTGGCCGCTGCTGAAACGTCCGCCGGCGGCCATGCCCATATCACCAATCAGCACCTGGCCCAGCTGCAGCTGATGCGCCTGGGTGCTGAGGCGCTGGATAAAGGCGATCAGGTCCGGATGCCCGTAATAACGACGCTGATCCTGACGCATCACCTGATAGTTGGGCGAGTTGAGCGGCAGCTGCTGCGCCCCGACGATACAGCCGTTAGCAAAGCCGCCGATGGACTGCGGGCTGCCGGCAATCGGTTGATGGATTTGCTGCCACGGCGTGGCAGCCAGGCTGACCGCACTGCACAGCAGCGCGGCAAGGGAGATAAGCAGGCGGCGTATCATGCGGCTTACCAGCGCGGGACGCTGCTGTTGACGTCAGCGTTCTGCCCACGCTGGCGCAGCAGGTGATCCATCAGCACAATCGCCATCATCGCTTCCGCGATCGGTACCGCGCGGATGCCAACACAGGGATCGTGACGGCCTTTGGTGATCATCTCCACTTCCGCGCCGTCGCGGGTGATGGTGTTGCCCGGCACGGTGATGCTGGAAGTGGGCTTCATCGCCAGGTTGGCGCTGATGGTCTGGCCGCTGCTGATCCCGCCGAGAATGCCACCGGCATGGTTGCTTTGAAAACCGTTGCTGCGGATTTCATCACGGTGCTGACTGCCGCGCTGGTTGATTACCGCGAAACCATCACCGATCTCCACCCCTTTCACCGCGTTGATGCTCATCAGCGCGTGGGCCAGGTCGGCGTCAAGGCGATCGAACACCGGCTCACCGAGGCCCGGCGGCACGTTTTCGGCCATCACCGTGACTTTGGCACCGATGGAGTCGCCCTCTTTTTTCAGCGCGCGCATCAGTTCGTCCAGCGCATCGAGTTGGTCGGCATCGGGGCAGAAAAATGGGTTATCTTCCACGATACTCCAGTCTTTCAGTTCGCAGGCGATGTCGCCAATCTGCGCCAGATAGCCGCGCACCACGATGCCGTGCTTCATCTGCAGGTACTTTTTAGCAATGGCACCGGCCGCCACGCGCATGGCGGTTTCGCGGGCCGAGGAGCGGCCGCCGCCGCGATAGTCGCGCAGGCCATATTTCTGTTCGTAGGTGTAATCCGCATGGCCGGGACGGAACAGATCTTTAATCGCGCTGTAATCCTGCGAACGCTGGTCGGTGTTTTCAATCAGCAGACCGATGGAGGTGCCGGTGGTGAGGCCTTCAAACACGCCGGACAAAATCTTCACCTGATCCGGCTCGCGGCGCTGGGTGGTATAGCGCGAAGTGCCGGGACGACGACGATCGAGATCGTGCTGAATATCGGCTTCGGTCAGCGGGATGCCGGGCGGCACGCCATCAACAATGCAGCCAAGCGCAATACCGTGCGACTCGCCAAAGGTGGTAACGCGAAAAAGTTGTCCGATGCTGTTTCCGGCCATGGGGGTTCCTTGTTGCGATGTTGCGGGCGAGCGCTCGCCCCGATTTTTAGTCTTTATAGAATGAGAAGTGCGACTGCGCCGCGACGATTTGGTCGCGCGTCAGCATGAACACGCCGTCACCGCCGTTATCAAACTCCAGCCAGGTAAAAGGCACGTCCGGATACTGCTCCATCATGTGCACCATGCTGTTACCGACTTCGCAAATCAGCACGCCCTGCTCGCTGAGGTAGTCCGGCGCGCAGGCCAGGATGCGGCGCACCAGCTTCAGGCCGTCACTGCCCGCGGCCAGACCGAGCTCCGGCTCGTGGCGATATTCGTTCGGCAGGTCGTCCATGTCTTCGGCATCGACGTACGGCGGGTTGGTGACGATCAGATCATATTTAACCTGCGGCAGATTGCGGAACAGGTCGGCGCGAATCGGCGTGACGTGATGCAGCAGCCCGTGCTCTTCAATATTCTGTTCAGCCACGGCCAGCGCGTCGGTGGAGATATCCACGGCATCCACTTCCGCTTCCGGGAAGGCGTACGCACAGGCGATGGCGATGCAGCCGCTGCCGGTGCACATGTCGAGAATATGGCGCGGCGCGCCGTCGATCAGGCCGGCAAAGCGGTTTTCGATCAGCTCGCCAATCGGTGAACGCGGCACCAGCACGCGCTCATCGACATAGAATTCATGGCCGCAGAACCAGGCTTTGTTGGTGAGGTAGGCCACCGGAATGCGCTCGTTAACGCGACGGATTACGCGTTCCACGATGCGGTGACGTTCGCTGGCGGTCAGGCGCGCGTGGCGCATGTCTTCCGGAATATCCAGCGGCAGCCACAGCGTCGGCAGCACCAGTTGGACCGCTTCGTCCCAGGGATTGTCCGTGCCGTGGCCGTACCAGATGCCCGCCGCCGAAAAGCGGCTTACTGCCCAGCGCAGCATATCCTGAATGGTGTGCAGTTCGTTCACTGCCTCATCGACGAAAATCTTGTCCACGTAGCCCTCCGCAGGCCATAAAATCAATCGGCCGATAGTGTGCCATGAAGCCGGGCAGAATTCAGCGCAGCGAGGTGAAAAAGCTGACATTTGTTGACGCTTAGCGGTAAGGTAACGGCCAGACACCCGCCATTTCTGATGATTCACTGAGACATGAGTAAAAAGACGCCGCTAAGCCAGGACGACCAGGCGCTGTTCCGCCAGCTAATGAGCGGTACGCGCCAGCTGAAACAGGATACGATTGTGCACAAACCGGCAGTGAAAAGCCGTGAAGTGCCGCTGAAGCGGCTGCTGTCTGAGCAGGCCGATAACAGCCATTATTTCTCCGACGAGTTTCAGCCCCTGCTCTCCAGCGACGGGCCGACGCGCTATGTACGCGCCGACGTCAGCCATTACGAGCTGAAAAAATTACGGCGTGGCGATTACACGCCAGAGATTTTTCTCGATCTGCACGGGTTAACCCAGCTTCAGGCGAAACAGGAACTCGGCGCGCTGATTGCCGCCTGCCGCCGCGAGCATATTTTCTGTGCCAGCGTGATGACCGGCCACGGCAAGCACATTCTCAAGCAGCAAACCCCGCTGTGGCTGGCACAGCATCCGCACGTGATGGCGTTTCACCAGGCACCCAAACTGTTTGGCGGCGACGCCGCGCTGCTGGTGTTGATTGAAGTCGAAGAGTGGCAGCCGCCGGAATTACCCTGACCGGCCAGGTATTTACTCAGCGGCGGTTCAGGAATATTACGCACATCATTCCCCAAAATAATTCAGGTTGCAGCAAGGCGGCAAGGAAATGAATCCCCGGGAGCTTACATTAGTAAGTGACTGGGGTGAATTGACGCAGCCAACGCCGCTGCGGCCTGAAATATGACGGGGAATCCCCAGGAGCTTATGTGAATAAGTGACTGGGGTGAATTGACGCAGCCAACGCAGCTGCGGTTTGAACGCACATCATTCCCCAAAATAATTCAGGTTGCAGCAAGGCGGCAAGGAAATGAATCCCCAGGAGCTTACATTTGTAAGTGACTGGGGTGAATTGACGCAGCCAACGCCGCTGCGGCCTGAAATATGACGGGGAATCCCCAGGAGCTTACATCAGTAAGTGACTGGGGTGAATTGACGCAGCCAACGCAGCTGCAGCCTGAAGTATGAAGGGGAATTACATGGCTTTGGCTAATTTGGCCGGACTCACCTGCCACGCCAGCTTGCCTTCGCAGGCGTCGGCATCGAACTCCACGCAGGCAATGGCGGAGGTGGCGAACATCGGTGGCGCTTCCTGCGGGCAGAGTTCAGATACCAGATAACCCACCAGCGGCAGATGCGAAATCACCAGCACTGCGTGCGCACCCTGCACCGCCAGCGCCTGTAAATGACAGGCGACCATGCCCGGATCGCCGCCTGGCGTCAGTTCTGGCAGCACTTCCTGCCCTTCCGGCAGTTTCAGCGCTTCACGTACCGTGGCAAGCGTTTGCCCGGCGCGCAGATAAGGGCTGACCAGCACCTTATCGATTCCCGGCGTCTGACCATTCAGCCAGCTCGCCATCTGACGTGATTCGTCGCAGCCACACAGGGTGAGAGGACGAACCGCATCACTCGCTGCTTCCAGAGCTGCGTCGCCGTGACGCATGATAAAAACTTGCATAAAGCACCGCTGTTGTTTGTCGATATCGCCGGGTACCACAGCACCAGACGCTTCATTCTGCGAATGAACGCTGTGTTTTACCCCAATGGCTTGAGTATAGTCAACCGGTTGTTTATTAAATAAGCACATCTCAGAATGGTGCCGCGCCAGGCACTGCGCGGCCCCGATTCTAACCCGCTGAATCCGTGCGGCTATTCATGAATGTGCAGAAGTGTAAAAATTCGTTTTCCCTTCTGACATTGCCACTAACGCGTCACAGGGCGTAAAACGCTCGCCGTATTGCTGCATTAATGTACGTAATGTATTGACGATCTCGCCCGCACCACGCTGGTCAATATAGCGGAACGGCCCGCCGAGAAACGGCGGAAACCCGATGCCAAACACTGCCGCGATGTCGCCGTCGCGGGCGCTGCGGATCACCGCTTCGTCGAGACAACGTACCGCCTCGTTAAGCATCAGCATCACACAGCGCGTGGCGATCTGCTGCTCGCTCTGTTTCGCCTGGGGTTTTAACTGCAGCAGGCGGTACAGACTGGCATCGGCCTGACGTTTGCGCGGCCAGCGCGTGCGCTGATAATCATAAAAACCTTTCTGGTTTTTGCGCCCTTTGCGATCGTCGGCCAGGATAGCGCTCACCGCCTGCGGCGCGCTGAAGCGTGAACCGTAGGCCTGTTCGAGAATCGGGCTGATTTTGCTGCCGACATCAATACCGACTTCATCCAGCAGCTGCAGCGGGCCGACCGGGAAACCAAATTTCACCAGTGCGCTATCAATGTGTTCAATGGGCTCGCCCTCCAGCAGACAGCGCATGGCTTCATTTATATAGGGCGCGAGAATGCGGTTAACATAAAAGCCGGGACGGTCAGCCACCACCACGGCGGTTTTGCCCTGACGACGCGCCAGATCCACCGTGGTGGCCAGCGTCTGTGCTGAAGTGCCGCTATGCGGAATCACCTCGACCAGCGGCATCTTGTCTACCGGACTGAAGAAGTGCAGGCCGATAACATTCTCCGGGCGCTGCGCGCCGGCGGCGATCTGCGCAATCGGCAGCGAGGAGGTGTTAGACGCAAAGATAGTGTGCGGCTGACAGTGTTCTTCAATCTCGGCCACCATTTGCTGCTTCAGCGCCAGATCCTCAAACACCGCTTCGATCACCAGATCGCGCTGGCGGAAGCCCTGATAATCGGTGCCGCCGCTGATGCGCGCCATCTGCTGCTGGCGTTCCGCCGGCTTGAGCTGGCGACGTTTTACCTTTTTGCTCAGCAAATCCCAGCTGTACTGCAGCGCGTGGTTAACGCCGTTAAGGTTGATATCGCGGATTCGCACCGGCAGACCGGCTTTCAGCGCGGTGACGCTGGCAATCCCGCCGCCCATCAGCCCGCCGCCCAGCACGCCAATCTGCTGCAGCGGGCGCGGCGGCGCATCCGCCATCGGCTCTTTCTTCAGGGCGGTGGAAGCAAAAAACAGGCTGCGCAGTGCGGCCGACTGCGCGGTCATCGCCAGCTCGCCAAACGCACGCGCTTCCGCGGCGTGACCGGCGGCGCTGCCCTGCTCCAGCCCGATGCGCACCACCTGCAAAATGCGGTCGGTGGCCGGATAGTTACCGTGGGTTTTACCATCGGTCTGGCGTTTGGCCAGCGTAAACAGCAGCGGACGCGCCAGCGGCCCCTGCAGCAGGCGATCGCGGCGCGACAGGCTGCATGCGGCGTGCTTTCCTTTATGTACACGTGCCACGGCGGTTGCCAGCAGAATCGCCTGCGGTACGGCATCATCCACCAGGCCAAGCTTTAGCGCCTGCTTAGCGCGCAACTGTTTGCCGCTGAGGATCAGCGGCAGCGCCTGCTGCACACCTATCAGACGCGGCAACCGCTGGGTGCCGCCGGAACCGGGCAGCAGGCCGAGCTGCACCTCCGGCAGGCCGAGACGGGTTTTCTCATCCAGCGAGCAGATGCGCGCATCGCAGGCCAGCGCCAGCTCCAGCCCGCCGCCAAGACAGGCTCCATGAATGGCGGCGACCACCGGGAACGGCAGCGCGGCGATCTCCGCCATCACTTCCTGTCCCTGCCGCGCCAGCGCTTCAGCCTGCTGCGCCGTTTCACAACTGGCGATCATGCTGATGTCCGCACCGGCGACGAAGTTGTCGTGTTTGCCCGAAATCAGCACGATGCCCGCCAGCTGCGCATCGCTGCGCGCCTCCGCCAGCACCGCGCGGATTTGCGGCACAAACTCCGCTTTCAGGGTGTTCATCTTTTCGCCCGGAACATCAATGGTGATCACCGCAACGTGATCCGGACGCATCTGTAAATGGAATGCAGATTCACTCATTATTCGGCCTCCAGAACCATCGCGCTGCCTAATCCGCCAGCGGCACAGGCGGTCACCAGCCCTAAGCCGCCGCCGCGCCGCCGCAGCTCATGCAGCGTTTGCGTGATCATGCGCGCGCCGGTGGCGGCGAACGGATGACCGTAGGCGATGGAACCGCCCAGCACGTTGAAACGCGTCTCGTCGACTTCGCCCAGCGCGCGATCGCGCTTCAGCACCTCGCGCGCAAAACGTTCATCGTTAAACAGTTTGAGGTTAGCCAGCGTTTGCGCGGCAAAGGCTTCATGCATGTCGATCAGCGTCAGATCGCTTAGAGTGATGCCGGCGCGTTCCAGCGCCAGCGGCGACGCGTAGGCCGGTCCGAGCAACATGTCCTGCCAGACATCAATCGCGGCAAACGCATAGCTGCGCAGGTAACCGAGCGGTGTAATGCCCAGCTCACGCGCGCGCCCTTCGCGCATCAGAATCAGCGCCGCCGCGCCATCGGTCAGCGGCGTGCTGTTGGCCGCGGTGACCGAGCCGTGGCGACGGTCAAACGCCGGACGCAGCTTTGCATAATCCGCCGCACTGGCGTTAAAACGAATATTGTTGTCCTGCTCAATCGGTGCTTTCCACGGCGGCACAAATGCCGGCATCACTTCCTGCGCCAGCACGCCGGATTGCCAGGCCTGCGCCGCACGCTGGTGCGAGCGCAGCGCCAGCGCGTCCTGCTGCTCACGCGTGATGCCGTGCGTTTTGGCCATCTGCTCGGCGGTGTCGCCCATGCGTAAACCGGTGGAGTATTCCGCCACTGCCGGCGGCACCGGCAACAAATCGCGTGGGCGCAGGCGGCGTAAGATGTGTAATTTTTTGCTCAGGGTGCGGGCTTTGTTGAGATCAACCAGCGCGCGCGCCAGCGTTTTGCTGACGCCAATCGGCAGCACCGAGGAGGAGTCGGCGCCACCGGCAATACCTGCATCAATGGTCCCGGCCATCAGGCTTTCCGCCACGTTGGCCACCGCCTGAAAGCTGGTGGCGCAGGCGCGGCTCACGCTGTAGGCATCGGTGTGCACGCTCAGTCCGCTGCTTAGCACGATTTCACGCGCGATGTTGGGGGCTTCCGGCATCTGCACCACCTGGCCGAACACCAGCTGATCGATCACCTCCACCGGCAATTCGCTGCGCGCCATTAATTCGCTGACCACCATGCGCCCCAGCTCCAGCGCCGGAATGCCGTGAAAGTCGCTTGCCTGGCGGGCAAACGGGGTGCGTAATCCGTGGGTAATGGCGATACGTTCGCCCTGACGCGTCAGCAGCGGCTGCGCTTTGCTCATTGCACTCACCTGTAATTTACGACCTGAGCATCATTGCCCAACAGGTCTGACCTGATCATCAGTGTTAACCAGGTGTTGCTAAGTCGCCAATAACAGAAGAAAAAAAGTGCGAGGAGTAACACGAAAAAGAGGCAACGCTGCCGAAAAAGCGGGTCGGCAGCGGCGGGATTAGCGTAAGCCGAGCTGGAAAATCAGGGTTTCGGCCTGGCAGGCAAAGGTGAAATCGACGTCCAGGCGCACGCCGTCTGCTTCGTCGGTAAAGCGCGAATAAATCTCGCACGGATCGGACTCCACCTGGCGCGCTTTGGCGCTCAGCTCGGCCAGCATTGCTTCTGCCGCCTGACGGTCAGCGAACACGCCTGACCAGCTGGCGCTGCAATCGGTATTGTCCATCACGGTGCCCACGTCAACGCAGCAGCAGGCTGCCGTTTCGTTCGCACTACAGTTTCTAATGGCATCAGTCATGTTTTTCTCCTGACGATAAATCAACACTATCGGATCATTTTCTGCTGCAAAGTGTACGCCGGATGCCACGTCGCGGCTATCTTCCGCCCGCTAAGTGACGAATATCACACTAAAATTTGATCCAAAACAAATTTGACTCGCTATGCTGGAGCAGAACCGCAAGGATTTTGTTAAGCAGATCTGATTTTATCGATCAAAGCAGAAATATTTTAAAAACAATATTGCAACAAATACACAGGTCGGACCTATACTCGTCGCACTGGTCTGATATGTGTCTGTATCGTCAGTCCCTACAATCCGCCGTCCTTTGTTACGCGACGTAACTACGTTTAATAATAATTCAGATGAGGTTGTGGTCATGAACCATAAGAACCTGTTTGCAAAGTCAGCTGTGGCAGCTGCAGTGGCGCTCGTCTCTTCTCACGTCTACGCCGCAGGCTTTCAACTTAACGAATTCTCAGCAATCGGCCTGGGCCGCGCCTATTCCGGTGAAGGCGCCATGGGTGATACCGCCGCCTCTGCCAGCCGTAACCCAGCCACCATGGCCCTGATGGACCGCCCTTCTTTCTCCATCGGTGCCGTCTATATCGACCCGGAAGTGGATATCAGCGGTAACAGCCCGACCGGCAACAGCCTCAACGCCAGCAATATTGCGCCAAACCAGTGGATCCCGAACATCCATTATGTGCATCCGATTAACGATCAGTGGTGGATTGGCGCCTCGGCCACCTCGAACTACGGTCTGGCCACCGAATTTAATAACGGCTACACAGCGGGCGGCTTCGGTGGCAAAACCGATCTGATGACCGGCAACTTCAACCTCAGCACCGCTTATCGGTTAAATGATAACTTCAGCTTCGGCGTCGGCTTTGACGCGGTGTACGCCAAAGCGAAAATTGAGCGCTACGCCGGTGAAGCCGGTGCCCGCGCCGGTCTGCCGGCCGATACCCAGGTCGCGCACCTGAAAGGTGACGAATGGGGCTACGGCTGGAACGCCGGTATCCTGTATGAAGTGGATAAAAACAACCGCTTCGGCTTCACCTATCGTTCCAAAGTGAAGATCGACTTCGACGGCGACTATAAGAGCAATATCCCGCGCGCCTTCAACGGCACGCCGCAGGCGATTGCGCTGGGTCTGCCGTATGGCACCAGCGGCGCCACCATTCCGGGTTCGCTGACGCTGAACCTGCCGGAAATGTGGGAAGTGTCCGGCTGGCATAAAGTGGCGCCACAGTGGGCGGTGCACTACAGCCTCGCCTATACCAGCTGGAGCCAGTTCCAGGAGCTGAAAGCCACCGGCAGCAACGGCCAGACGCTGTTCTATAAAGATGAAGGCTACCGTGATGCATATCGCATCGCGTTAGGTACCACTTACAACTACGACGACAACTGGACGTTCCGTACCGGTATCGCATTTGATGACAGCCCGGTGCCGGCGGATAAACGCTCTATCTCGATTCCGGATCAGGATCGCCTGTGGCTGAGCGCCGGTGCGTCTTACGCCTTCACGCCGGACGCGTCGGTGGATGTCGGTGTTTCCTATATGCACGGTCAGCACGTGACGGTGAAAGAAGGTCCTTATACCTTTAATTCTGAAGGTAAGGCCTGGCTGTACGGCGCTAACTTTAACTACAAGTTCTGATAATCAGTGCAGCGGCCCATGCGGGTCGCCAGCTGAAAACAAAACGGCGACCTGTTGGTCGCCGTTGTCATTTATTGAGAGTCGATATCTTTTAAATCGTCCTGAATCGCGCTGGCGTTCGGGTTCTCCTCCGGCTTCAGCTTGCCGCCGCTGGCGAGGAAATCGTTACGCTGGAAATAGGCGTTGCGGATAAAGGCGTACGGATCCTGCTGCTGTCTGAGCAGGCCGTCGGAATCAAGCAGCTGCGCGCGCGTTTCCACCCCTTCCAGCGTCCATTTACCGATCGACATTGGCCAGGTAAGCCAGCTCAGCACCGGATAAAGCGTATCGACGTAGTCGCCGCCATCCTGACGCACGGTAAAGCTGCCGTAACCTGGCAGCACCACGTACGGACCGTAGCCAACGCCATAACGGCCCAGCGTGCTGCCAAAGTGGTGCGGCACTTCACGCGCCAGCTGGGGATTAGCTTTGCCGGCGACGTCGATGAAACCGCCGAGGCCGAGCACGGTATTCAGGAGGAAACGGGTAAAGTGAATGCCCGCCTGACGCGGCTCGCCGACCAGAATTGAGTTCACCATGCTGGCCGGTTCATCAAGGTTACCGAGGAAGTTGCTCAGCCCGGTACGGGCCGGCACCGGCACGTAATCACGCCAGGCAACCGCCACCGGGCGCACTACATAGGGATCCAGCACGTTGTAGTTGAAGTTAAACATCGTGCGGTTGAACCCTTCGAGCGGATCGCTGCGCTGCGCAGGCGTCGTCTCGTCGGCCGGTTTGGAACTGGCACATCCCACCAGCAGTAAACTGGCCAGCGCCAGGCCGGTCAGGCGATTATTCATTCTTCTCTCCCTGTGCAGATAAAAGGTGTATCGCTTCAGGGCTGCTGCTGATTGACCTCAACAGCCATCGGCTGGTGACCATCCCAGGGGGTGACCGCGCTTAAACCAAACCAGTCGCCGGACTGCGGATTAGCACTACCATCGCGCGAAATGCGCACCCTGACCTGCACCTGATGCTGCGCCGAAAGCAGGCGATCCGGCATCATGGCGTTGCTGTCATCCAGCGTAAGCGATAGCGGGAAGTGGCTGAGCGGTAAACGCTTTACAGCCACAGGCACCGGTGAAACACCGTCAGACACAGAAATATACAACACTCCGCCCGGCGGTAACATTTTTTCTGCCTCTGGCGTTAAGCTCACCGTCAATGCCAGCTGGCTATTTTGCTGTCCCGCGTCGGTTTTCGCTTGTTCAATGCTGCGCTCTATCATGGTAATGCGTCGATCGCCGGCCGGCAGCAGCTTCAGCATCACCTGCCACGCGCCAATCGCTTCACCATACTGCTGCTGCTCAAAGGCATTGAACGCCAGCAGACTGAGGGTGCGCACGTTGCTGTGGTCGCGCTTCAGCAGGTCTTTCAGCAGCATATTGGCCTGGCGGTTATCCTGCGGATCGCTGGAGCGCGTCAGCACTTCGGCATAATCCTGCTGCAGTTCAAGGTTGTCCGGCGCCAGCTGCAAAGCGTGCTCAAAGGCCTGGCTGGCATCGGTGGCGTTGTTCAGCACCATGCCGAGGCGGCCCAGCATCGCCCAGTCATTGAGGTTTTGCGGATCGTTTTGCAGCGAGGTGCGCAGGCCGAGCTGCAGACGCGCCAGCTCTTCCATGGTCAGCGGCTGCGCATTGGGATCCATCACCCGCGCGCGCAGCGCCGGGTACTCCTGCTGCACGCTCTGCCAGCCCGCCAGCTGGGCGAGGCCACCGGTTTTCAGATAAACGCCCACCGACACCAGCACCAGCACGATCACGCCCGGCAGCAGCACCCAGCGGCTGCTGTGATGCGCGCGTGACGCCGCGTCGCCTGGCACGTCGGTCAGCAGCGTTTGCTGCAGTTCGCGCACCATCTCCGGACGTTCACTGACCACGCCCTCGGCTTCATCATGCTCCAGCTCGCGCAGGCGCTGCTGATAAAAATCGGTGTTCAGGCGATCGCGATCGCCGCTGCTGGCCTGACGCTGCCGCCAGCCGGCACCGACAAACAGCGCCGTCGCCGCCGCCAGTAAAATAATCAGGGTAATCCAGAATCCAGTCATTACGGCTTCCCGTCACGCTTCAGAATCGCCGCAAGGCGCTGTTGTTCATCGTCATCCAGCTCGCTGCGCGCGTTGCCGCGTCGGCTGCGCAGAATAATAATCAGCCCGCCGAGCACCACAAACAGCGCCGGCCCAACCCACAGAATCAACGTCGACGGCGTCACCGGCGGTTCATAAGTGACGAAGTTGCCATAACGCGCCACCATGTAATCAATGATCTGCTGGCGGCTCTGGCCCTGCTTCATCAGCTCATACACTTTCAGCCGCATGTCGGCGGCAATCATCGCGTTGGAGTCGGCAATACTGTTGTTCTGGCACTTCGGGCAGCGCAGCGATGCGGTGAGCTCGCGATACTGCTCCTCCTGCTGGACCGAATCGAACTGATAAGTATCGATCGCGGCCCACAGGCTGGTGCTCAGCAGCAGACCCGCGAGCAACATAAGCAGCTGTTTCATACGCCCGCCTCCTTGCTGTATTTCTGCCACAGCGGCTTCACCTCTTCATTCCACACCCGGTCGTTCATGTCGCCGGCGTGGCGGTAGCGGATAATGCCGTGGCCATCAATCAGGAAGGTCTCCGGCGCGCCGTAGACGCCGAGATCCAGACCGAGCATGCCGTCGCCGTCATACAGGCTCAGCGCATACGGATTGCCGAGCGTGTTAAGCCAGGTGACGGCTTTGCTGCGGTCGTCTTTGTAGTTGAGGCCAACCACGCGGATGCCCTGCTCCGCCAGTGTGTTGAGATATTGATGTTCGGCGCGGCAGGTCGGGCACCAGGTGGCCCAGACGTTCAGCAGCAGCGGTTTGCCATCGGTCAGCACCTGCTGGTTATAGATTTTACCCGGCTGATCCAGCGCTTCGAGTTTAAACACCGGCACCGGTTTACCGATCAGCGCCGATTCAAGGCGCGTAGGATCGTCACCGCTGGCGTTGCGCGTCAGCTGCCACAGCAGCGCCGCCGCCAGCAGCAGAAACAGGACTAAAGGAATAAACAGGATCTTTCTATTCATGCCAGTTCCTCGCGCTGTGCTTTTTTGCGCGAGCGGTAGCGCGGATCGAGCAGGCACAGCAGGCCGCCCACCGCCATAAACACGCCGCCGAACCAGATCCAGCGCACAAAGGGTTTGTAATAAATACGCACCGCCCAGGAACCGTCATCCAGCTCTTCGCCCAGCGCCGCGTAGAGATCGCGCGTGAAGCCGCCGCTGATCGCCGCTTCCGTCATCATGGCGCGCGCTGCGGTATAGAAGCGCTTCTCTGCATACAGCACCGCTTCTGGCTTACCGTTGCGTGTGACATCGATAATCGCCACGCCGCCGCTGTAGTTGGGGCCCTGCAGATTGTGCACGTCGCGGAAAATAAAGTGATAGTTGTGGATATCCACGCTGTCGCCGGCCTTCATGCGCACGTCACGCTCAACGCTGTATTGGGTGCTGAAGGCAATGCCCACCACCGTCACCGCCACGCCAAGATGGCCCAGCACCATGCCCCAGTGGCTGCGCGACAGATGGCGCAATCCCGCCAGGAAACGGTGCCGGTGGGTAGCGCGTTCGTGCAGCTCCATCAGCGTCAGCAGGATCACCCAGATGGCCATCAGCAGGCCAATCACCGTCATCGCTTCGATGCGATCCTGCAACAGCCACGGCAGCACGATCGACAGGATCAGCGTCACCAGCAGCCCCACGCCGAGCCGCTTCCACAGCTTTTGCGGCTCATCGCGGCGCCAGCGCACCAGCGGCCCGATGCCGAGCATCAGCGCGAACGGCGCCATCAGCCAGGTGAACATGGTATTGAAGAACGGCTCGCCAACCGAAATGCTGCCCAGCCCGAGCTGTTTATGCACCAGCGGCAGCAGCGTACCGAGCAGCACCACCAGCATTGCGGCAATCAGCAGCACGTTGTTGCCGAGCAGAAAGGATTCGCGCGACCACGCTTCGCTCTGCACGCGGCTGCGCACCTGGCCCCCTTTCAGAGCGTACAGCAGCAGCGAACTGCCGATGACAATCACCAGGAAGGCGAGGATAAACATTCCGCGCGCCGGATCGGAGGCGAACGAGTGCACCGACACCAGCACGCCGGATCGCACCAGGAAGGTGCCCAGCAGGCTTAATGAGAACGCGGTAATCGCCAGCAGCACCGTCCATGACTTAAAGCTGCCGCGTTTTTCTGTCACTGCCAATGAGTGCATCAGCGCAGTGCCGGCCAGCCACGGCATAAAGGACGCGTTTTCGACCGGATCCCAGAACCACCAGCCGCCCCAGCCGAGTTCGTAATACGCCCACGCAGAACCGAGCACGATACCAATAGTCAGATATACCCATGCCGCGGTGGTCCACGGACGTGACCAGCGCGCCCAGGCGGTATCCAGCCGGCCTGCCATCAGCGACGCAATGGCAAAGGCAAACGCCACCGAGAAGCCAACATAGCCCATATAGAGCAGCGGCGGATGGAAGATCAGCCCGATATCCTGCAGCATCGGGTTGAGGTCGCGCCCATCAATCGGGAAGTTCGGCAGCGTGCGGGTAAACGGATTCGAGGTGAGGATGATGAACAACAGGAAGCCGAGGTTGATCATCCCCATCACCGCCAGCACGCGCGCCAGCGCATCCTGCGGCATGCCGCGGCTGAAAATCGCCACCGCTAATGTCCAGGTGCTGAGCAGCAGCACCCACAGCAGCAGCGATCCTTCATGCGCACCCCAGGTGGCGGCGATGCGGTAATACACCGGCAGCAGTGAATTGGAGTTGGTGGCAACGTAGCCGACGGTAAAATCGTTGACCACAAACGCGTGCACCAGCACGAGGAACGCGGCGGCGATGCACAGGAACATGCCCCAGGTGAGCGGACGCGCCAGCGCCATCAGCCGGCCATCCTGACGCGCTGCGCCCCACAGCGGATAAATACTCAATAACAGCGCTAAGCCCAGCGCCAGACACAGCAGAAAGCTGCCAATTTCCGGCATCATGATTGCGTACCCGCCTGCTGATAGGCCGCTGCCGGTCCGTTATGATTCTTCTTCATTGCGTCCTGAATTTCCGGTGGCGTGTACTTCTCATCGTGCTTCGCCAGCACCTCTTTGGCGTTGACCAGATTGCCGTCCTCCAGCACGCCCTGCGCCACCACGCCCTGCCCTTCGCGGAACAGATCCGGCAGAATGCCTTCGTAGCTGACGCTGACCACGCCGTTGGCATCATACAGTTTGAACGACACCGCCAGCGTTTTCGGATCGCGTTTGACGCTACCGGGCATCACCATGCCGCCGACGCGCAGGCGCTGACCGGCCTCCGGCTTCTGGTGATCCTCACCTTTGCCGTAAAGAATTTCACTCGGGGTGTAGAACAGGTCGATGTTGGAACGCAGCGCGTACATCACCAGCGACGTGGCAAGGCCTAAGCCCACCAGCACCGCCACCACCACATACAGGCGGTTACGACGACGGATATTCACACGGACTCTCCTGCTGCTTCACTGGCAGCTTGTTTAGCTTTTGCCGCGCGGATGCGGCGCTCGCGGGACTGACGCTGGCGAATCTCTGCCAGCAGGCGGCGACGGAACAACACGGTGTGCAGCACCAGACCGATCAGCGGAATCAGCGTAAAACACACGGCCAGCCAGACGTAAAAGGCATAGCCGCCCATGGCGAAAAACTCGCTCCACGATGAGAAGGCAGGCGTCATGCTTTGCGTCCTCCCTGCGCCACGTCAATCGCCCACGGGCGGTGACGCTCGGTAAACAGAATCAGGTTGCGCAGACGCATCAGAGTGAGCGCACCAAACACCAGCAGATAGCCGAGAATCGACCAGCGCAGCGGCGTGCGCATGCTGGGATCGATCGCCTGTTGCAGAATGCCCGACGAGCCCTGATGCAGCGTGTTCCACCACTGCACGGAGAAGTGAATAATCGGCAGGTTAACTACGCCGACCAGAATCAGGATGCCGGCCGCGCGTCCGGCGGTGCGGCGATCGTCGAAAGAGTGATAGAGCGCAATCACGCCCATATAGAGGAACAGCAGCACCAGTTCAGAAGTCAGACGCGCGTCCCAAATCCACCAGGTGCCCCACATCGGCTTGCCCCACGCCGAGCCGGTCACCAGTGCGATAAAGGTAAATACTGCCCCAACTGGCGCCATCGCCGCCGCCGCCAGATCGGCCATTTTCATCTGCCACACCAGGCCGATGAAGGCGGCGATGGCCATCGAGGCATAGACGCCCATCGACCACATCGCCGCCGGCACGTGAATGTACATGATGCGGAAGCTGTTGCCCTGCTGATAATCCGCCGGCGCAAAGCCGAATCCCCAAATCCAGCCGAGCAGCAACGCGCCGACACCCAGGATTGCGAACCAGGGAATCAAGCGACCGCATAGCTGGTAAAGCCGCTCAGGCTTTGCCCACTGGTGTAACCATTTCCACATTGACATTGCTCACACTAAACAAGAATTCGGATGGCGACCTCTCTGCCGGAGGCCCGCCTTAATGCAGACTGATGCGCAGCGCGGCAGCGGTCGCAAACGGCGACAGCGTGGCGCTGACCGCCAGCATGGCGCCGAGGATCGCCAGATAACCGCCGATCGGTAACCCCTGACCGGCCGCATCAATCGCCGCGCTGGCAAAAATCAGTACCGGTATCGACAGCGGCAACACCAGTAAACTCAGCAATACGCCGCCGCGCCGCAGCCCGACGGTCAGGCCGGTGCCAATCGCACCGAGAAAACTCAGGGTTGGCGTGCCGATTAGCAGCGTCAGCGCCATTGCCCGCCAGCCAGCAAAATCCAGCGACAGCAGCAACGCCGCCAGCGGTGAGAGTAAAATCAGCGGCAGCCCGGTAATCAGCCAGTGCGCAATCACTTTGCCCAGCACGGTGATTGGCAGCGGCGTCGGCAGCAACAGCAACTGCTCTAGCGATCCATCGAGAAAGTCGTCGCGAAACAGCCGCTCCAGCGCCAGCAGCGATGCCAGCAGCGCGGCTACCCAGGCGACACCAGGCGCGATGCGCGCCAGCTGCTGCGGCTCAGGGCCAATGCCTAACGGGAACAGCGTAATCACAATCAGAAAAAACCACAGCGGATTAACCACTTCCGCGCCGCTGCGAAAGGCAATCTTTAACTCACGCTGAATAACCCGGCCAAGCATCACGCCCACTCCGATGTAAGACGAATTTTGCGCACGCGCGCCTGGCTGTCCGGCAGGTCCTGATGGGTCGTCAGAATCACCACGCCACCGTTATCGGCATGATCGGCAAAGCGCGCCATTAATTTTTCCACGCCGTGTTTGTCGATGGCGGTCAGCGGCTCATCCAGAATCCACACCGGAGCCGGGCTGAGCCACAGTCGCGCCAGCGCCACGCGCCGCTGCTGCCCGGCAGAAAGCTGAGCCACCGGCACCTCTTCATAGCCCAGCAGATTGACCTGCTCCAGCGCGTCATACAGCGTGTCTTCGCTGCGATCGCCGTGCCAGAAATGCAGATTCTCCCGCGGCGACAGCACCGATTTCACGCCCGGATGATGGCCGAGATACAACAGGTTTTGCTGCCATATTTCGCGCTGCCGGCGAATCGACTGCTGTTGCCAGCGTACTTCGCCCTGCTCTGGCCGGCTTAACCCGGCCAGCAGTCGCAACAGTGAAGTTTTGCCTGCGCCGTTAGGCCCTTCGATTTGCACCACATCGCCCGCCTGCACCTGAAAACTCAGTCCGTGGAACAGGGTTCGCTCATCGCGAACGCAGGCGAGATTAATCACTTCGAGCATAGAAGGGAGATTCATAGCAATAAATGAGGCGGGAATAATACCACACTCAAACCAGGGGCCGAAGTCTGTGCTCAAGCTCCCCCTTCCCCCAAATGGGGTATTCATGCGCATCAGATCAAGAAAGCGCTCAAAAAACCACCTTTGCTAATCTCTTGTTACTCTTAATTTGAATCTTTGTAACATTTCGCCCTTGCTAAAAGCGTCTACGCTTATTACGCACTGGCATTATCACCGGGAGAAAAAATGAAGCCATCGCCATCAAATAACACGCATGACAATGACGTGGACAGTGAAGAAAAAGAACAGGGCACGGATATTGAAGTGGACGAAGACGCCCTGCCCTCGCGGGCTGCGGCGATCCATGAAGAGATTCGGCAGGACGGTGAAAAGGAGCTGGAGCGCGACGGTATGGCGCTGCTGTGGTCAGCGATTGCCGCCGGCTTATCGATGGGTGCCTCGCTGATGGCGAAAGGCATTTTCCAGGTGCACCTCGCTGGCGTGCCCGGCGCCTATCTGTTGGAGAATCTCGGCTACACCTTTGGTTTTGTCATCGTGATTATGGCGCGCCAGCAGCTGTTTACTGAGAATACCGTCACCGCCGTGCTGCCTGTGATGCATAAACCCACCGGCGGCAATTTTATGCTGCTACTGCGGCTGTGGAGCGTGGTGCTGATCGGCAATTTGATTGGTACCGCGCTGGGCGCGCTGGCGTTTAATCATATGCCAATTTTCGATGACGCCACGCGCCAGGCCTTCACTGCCATCAGCGAAAAAGTGATGGAACACACGCCGGGCGAAATGTTTGCCAACGCGGTGATTTCGGGGTGGATCATCGCCACCATGGTATGGATGTTTCCTTACGCTGGCGGCGCCAAAATTGTGGTGATTGTGATGATGACCTGGCTGGTGGCGCTGGGCGATCTGGCCCACATTGTGGTTGGATCGGTTGAAGTGCTGTATCTGGTGTTTGCCGGCACGCTGCCGTGGCAGGAGTTTTTGTGGCCGTTTGCACTGCCCACCCTGCTGGGCAACATCACCGGCGGTACGCTGATTTTTGCCCTGATCAGTCACGCGCAGATCCGTAACGACATGAGCGAAGCGGCCAAAGCCAAAGCGCGAGCCGAACAGAAGCGCAAAGAGAGGCAGGAAAAGCAGAAAAATCAGGAAAAAGCGTGATCGCCACCGCCTGATTGCTGACACTTTGAGCAAACAGGCGGCCCACGGTTAAAATCCCCTGCACGGTGCGCTATACTGCGCGCCGCACGTCTCCTTAGTTAAATGGATATAACGAGCCCCTCCTAAGGGCTAGTTGCAGGTTCGATTCCTGCAGGGGACACCATAACAACCCGAACCCGCCTCAACCCGCCCGAACAAATCCCCATAAAAACATAACGTTAACCCTTTTCAGCCCGAACCAAAATGAACCAAACTGCGTTGACTACACCGCTTTTTTGCGGGCATATTGTGGGCACAATTAAAAATAACCCGGAATTATGCCCACATGCTGACGGTCAGGCAGATCGACGCCGCCAAACCCAGAGAGAAGTCCTATCGTCTGTCCGACGCAGGCGGTCTGTTTCTGTTTGTCCCGCCTACCGGGAAGAAGGTATGGCGGCTCCGCTACCGCTTTGACGGTAAAGAGAAAACGCTGGTTATTGGTCCCTGGCCACACATATCCCTGGCCGAAGCACGCGCACGCCAGGCGGAAGCGAAAATGACCCTGCTTTCCGGCGTCGATCCGGCCCGGCAAAAACAGGCGCTGAAGCAAAAGGAACCGATGCCGGATACCCTGACTTTTGAGGGCATTTTCAGGGAGTGGTATGCCCACAAATCTCAGGTGTGGTCAGCGGGCTATGCCGACGAGTTGTACGGGATGTTCACAACCGACATCCTGCCGCTCATCGGCCATCTCCGGATGGATGAGATCGAGCCAACGCTGCTTTTGAAAGTGATACGACGCTACGAAGACAGAGGCGCTCTGGAGCGGGCAGGCAAAGCCAGAAGACGGTGCGGTGAAGTGTTCCGCTATGCGATCGTAACCGGCCGTGCGCGCTACAATCCGGCCCCAGACCTTATCGGCGCGCAGCAGAGCTACCAGAAAAAGAATTTCCCCTTTCTCACCATGGATCGTATCCAGGCGTTTCACCGTGCTCTTGACAGCTATTCCGGCAGCGTCATTGTAAAAAATGCGGCGCTTGTCCTGCATTACACGGCCCTGAGAACGAAGGAGGTGCGGTTTCTCAGGTGGGAAAATGTCGATTTTGAAAGCCGCCTCATCACTGTTGATGCAGAGATCATGAAAAGCCGGCGCATTCATATCGTACCGATGTCAGATCAGGTGCATGCGCTGATGTCACTGACGAAGAAGCTCACTGAACGTCACACCCTGTGTTTCCCGGGCAGAAGCGATCCGAAAAAGCCCATCTGTGAAAACGCCATTCTGGGCCTCATCCGACGGCTCGGCTATGAGGGTCAGACGACCGGACACGGGTTCCGGCACCAGTTCAGTACCGTAATGAATGAGCTTCACTGGAACAGTGACGCCATAGAGGCGCAGCTTGCCCACGTTAATTCTCAGGGTACGCGCGGGGTATATAACCACGCGCAATACCTTAATAACCGCTATGAAATGATGCAGCGATGGGCTGACTGGCTGGATGGAAGGGAGTAACACTCAGATTATCGGCCGGTTATCCTCCCGCGCCGATATCACTCCCCACGTCTGCACGCCGATGATCGTTATCTCTTCCAGCGCCTCTCCCTCAAACGTTTCTCCGTCTTCGCAGGCGATGTAATTGCGACCCAGCATGCCGAGCTGGCAGATGCCGAAAGCCACAAAGTAGATTGTGTCACCCACTTTTGGCCGAACCGACCTGTCGATTATCGCCACGCCATCACACGTTGGAATGTGAAGCGTTTCAGACGGGCGTGAAATGATCAGCACCGGACCACCGGCAGGTCGGAAACTTTTGTGGTGTATGCCGGCGAAAGCATCTCGCGTTTCATCGCCCATGTGTTCTGTATACCCTGCCCTGCGAACCATAGATTCCCCTTCCCGCTCAGGTTGAGACCATCCATCACGCGCATCAGCGCCTCGCTGTTGGCCTGTGGTTTGTTTTCATCAAACAGATTCAGCTGCGACACGCCTTCGCTGTAAAAATCGCCCAGCATCACACCAGCCTTCATATAGCGGTGTCCTTCAAGCCAGATGCGATCGAGCGCTTCAATGGCCACCCGGATGATGTCGCGCGTGTCGTTGGTCGGCGTGAGCACCTTGCCTGTCGACTGGTTGCCATAGAAGACTTCGCCCACGGCATGGGGACTGGTCCGGACGAACACGGCTATCTGCGAGCAATACTGGCGCTCTCCGCGCAGCTTGCCTGCAGCGCGCGCGGCGAAGGTGCATATTGCTTCACGCATGTCGTCGTATTTGGTGATCCGGGAGCCGAATGAACGGGAGCAGACGATTTGCTGTTTGGTTGGCGCGAACTCTTCCAGTTGCAGGCATGGCTCACCGCGCAGCTCTCTGACGGTTCGTTCCAGCACAACGCTGAAGTGTTTGCGGATGGTGTAGGTGCTTTGCTCTGACAGGTCTTTCGCGGTCATGATGCCCATGGCGTTGAGCTTCCTGCTGATACGCCGGCCGACGCCCCAGACATCCTCAACCGGTACCAGCGCCATAAGCTTGCGCTGACGGTCGATATTCGACAGGTCCAGCACGCCGCCGGTCTTCGTCCACTTCTTGGCGGCATGGTTAGCCAGTTTGGCGAGCGTTTTGGTCTGCGCTATCCCTATGCCTACGATCAGGTGCGTTTCCTGCTTAACGCGCGCCCGGACAGCGCGGCCAAAGTCCTCAAGCGGGTGATTGCGCTGCATACCGTCCAGGCACATAAACGCTTCGTCGATGGAGTAAATTTCCACGGCCGGCGCCATGCTCTCCAGCGTGCTCATCACGCGGTTGCTCATGTCGGCATATAGCGCGTAGTTGGAGCTGAACACCTGCACCTTGTGCCGGCGGAATTCATCCTTCAGCTTGAAGTACGGCGCGCCCATGGGGATTTGCAGCGCCTTGGCCTCTGCCGAACGGGCAATGACACATCCGTCATTGTTGCTCAGCACCACTACCGGCTTTCCCCGCAGATCGGGCCTGAATACTGTTTCGCAACTCGCATAGAACGAGTTCACATCGACCAGGGCAAACATCACACACCGCCATTGGGATTGAACACCTGAAACAGGCGCTCTTCACCGTCGGTTTTGGTGATGTCGCGGAACGTTGTGGTGTGCATCTCAATCCACTTATTGGCCGCCCGCAGCGTGTAATGCCAGTTCAGACGGTCAAGTTCTCTGATGAAGTCGAGTGTGCTGATGGTGTAGCGGCCGGCAGCGTCGCGTTTCACCGCCTGCCGGAAAGCAATCATGATTTCGTAGTCGCGTGGCATGGTCATTTACCTCCGTGATAAATACTGTATGGATAAACAGTAATATCGATCGGTAGAACTGATCAAGCCGCTGCGGTTGGGGTTTTTGTAAAGCCATTGGTGGGCATAGATATTTTTTCTCTCATGCAGGCCAGGATTCAGCACCCTTTATACCCGTAAGGTGCTCAATCCAGAGCAAAAGATAAATTATTATCTATTCCTTACAGACACTGCATGGTGGCGAAGCCAGCACGACTGGCATTCAGGATTTCCCTTTCCCCTTGTTTCAGCGACATATCAGCGCCTGCCGGCCCTGTTCCTGTCAGACACACACCTCCCACTGCCTCCTGACCTGAAAACTTTTTCGTCAGACCTCTGACCAGCAGCGGATGGCTGCCTGAACGCCTGGAATTTTGCTGAGGATGTTTTAGTATTGGCCTGTGACCATCTGTGAAGGCAGATGCTCTGTCATACCCGTATTAAGGCAATGTTGGCTATCCCCCGGATACCTGCTGGGTCCGGGGCTTTTTTTACTTCTGATATCCGGCAAACCGTTTTGACGCCTTTCTTCGGCCGGCTTTTACTGGCTGCGGCCCCATAACGTGCTCATTTTTGCGCACGCGTCGTTAATTTGTATCTATTCTGCCCCAACCCTGTAGTGTGGATGAGCCAGCCTGACTGGCATTCTGGATTACCCTTCCCTTTGAGCGAATTGATGCCTGTGTAACGCAGGCTTTTTTCGCCTGACCCTGGCGGCCGGCCGGCTTTATCGCCTTTCACCCATACTTAAATCCTATAATTACACAATCTTAACGGAAAGTTTTCATGCATGGATTATGATGAACGTGTAACACAGCAATGCTGCTGCGTTCGAGAGTAGTTTCCCTTTATTCCTCAGCCAGGTATGGCTGGATTAAGCTGCTCAACGAGACTAAGCCAACACCAGAGAGGTCTGGCTCGGACCTGATGCCGCCCGACGATCCGTTCGGGCTTTTTTTTACCTGTCGCCACGCATTTCAGACGGCAACAACTCCCCTGCTGCGGATATCCTGCCGCCCGACAGCAGGCATGCGCCGCCCGCGCTGAAGAGCGTACGTTACCAGTTCACAGCCGATGATTATCGCTCAGCGCCCGTGACAAATTGCCGGCCGGCCCGGTAAGCGGTAAACCTTGGTACCTCGCCGGGCGGGGCCTTACAGACAACACCTCCACGACGCCCACTATTACCAATGACCATGATAATCTCATGTACACGCGAACGGCCGATCGCTGGCAAGCGGATGCCATTTAATTTGTAACTCATACCAGGTGATTTACCTTTATTTCCGGTATCAGCGTAAGCAAGCACATGATCTTCATAAAAGGCAGGTTTTGTATGATGCCGGATGATCAACTTAAACTCCTGCCGGTTTTTTATGCACTCTGCGGTCAGCGTCAGATTTGATTCAAAGATGCGATCAAAGGTCTCGCCAGCAATTTTGAACAAAACATGTTCTCCCGCTTTGTCTGACCAGCTAAAGACACCCTTCGGCAAGGTTACGCCACCGGACTGAACATTATATATATCTCCAGTAATCTGTTTCGCATCCAGCACACCCTCGATGGTGCAGCTGTCTCTGATACGAACCTTCTCAAGCTCGCCTGCGGTCGCCCGCAGGGTACCGCTGATATCAGCCTGCTTTGCTGCCAGTTTCCCGTCGGGCGTCAGGCTGAATGAAGGCGGTGACCCACCGCTGGTCAGACTGACAGCACGCAAATGCTTAATGAGTGCTTCCCGGAAGTAAATATCGTTGTGCTCAATGACCAGTGCAGGCACGGTATTCCCGTTTGCCGGATTGACGAAAGCCACGCGATCGGCAGCCATCAGGATCTGGCTCTGCATCCCCTCGGGTTTTTCCTCGATCCCCATGCCGAAGCCGGTCATACAATACTGGCCGTTTTTCATCTGCTCCAGTCTGACCGACCATTGCGAGTTCAGCCGCCCTTCCGTGTCTTTCCAGCTTTTCTCAATTTTTCCAATGCTTGCTGCACCTTCTGACAGCTGCGTCATTGTTGACAGCAGGCTCTGGTCAAGATGCGTGTCGCTGATTTTTCCTTTATAAAACGCCAGATAATCGTCCGCTTTGTCGCTCGGACTGGCGGACTGTTCAGTGAAAGCAGATTTGCCCAGCGCGTTCACGCTACGGATATAGAAATGGTGAACATTGCCCGGCATAAGGCCGTCTTTTATCCAGCAGCGTCCTTCTCCAAGATACTGCGCCTGGGATTCGGCCTGTTGCGCGTCAGCGAGCCGGGTTCCGGAATACCAGAATTCATATCGCAGCGTGCCGTCATAAATCGCCTGATGCGGCACCAGAGAGACCTGAAAGTAGCCCGGCGTTACGTCGATGGAGACGGGTGGCTCGGGCGCGGCAATGGTGATGCCGGTCGAGGCTGGATCACCTTTCTGCCCGGCATCACCGATCGCGGTGACGGTTAACGTGTAGCGGCCGGCGTCCGGCAGCGTGAACAGACATTCCGGGCGTTCGGTTGCACAGCGGAAAACCAGACGGCCTGAGGCGCTCTCGCCGCGCGTCACGCGCACGTCAAAGCGCACGCTGCCGGTTGTCTGCAGGATATCCCACAGCGCTGTGGCCTGAATATGACCGGATGACACGTCCACACGGGTGCGAAGATGCCGGACAGCAGGCGGCAACATTCCGTGCACGCTGGTGGGGGCAGCCGAAAAGGATTTGCCTTCATCCACCCGCGCCTGCTTTTCCGGGCAGTGCTGCAGCGCCGTTACCGCATATCCCCCGTTTTCGCTTTCCCGAATAGCCACGCAGCGGAACAGCCGCTTGCGCAGGGCAGGCTGTTTAAGCCCCCACACGCTTCCGGGTGACACGCTGAGCGATGTCATCCCACTGGGTAACGCATCCACCTGCACACAGTCGTGTTCAGTACGCCCGTGCACGTTGACAGTAAAAGGCTTGCCAGACTCGCTGATCAGATTAAGCGTTGCCCCGCCCTCACCTGAAAGTGATACGGGCCGGTCAAGACGGATGGTTTTCGTTTCCGGTACCACATCCACAATACGGCCGCCGACCGTGGTGCCGGCATAGTCGTTATCGCAGATTTCGAAGATGTCGCCGGGAATATGGCGCAGCCCTTCTGCGCCCACGCAAAAATCGGCGGTCTGGGTTTCCAGCAGCTCCGTCTGGATGATCCATAACCCGGTCCGGTGTGCCTGCCCGCGGCTGGTACACCCAAAGGCATCTATCTTCAGCAGGTTGCGTCCGTAACGCTTTATGGCCGCACTGTCTTCCACCAGCTCAACCGACGGCTGCCAGTTGTTATGGGGATCGATAAAACGCACTTCGACGGCGTTATGGCGATCTTTCAGCGCGCTGAAGCTGTAATGGAACTGGCCGCCCGCCACGCTGGCATTGGTGTAGGTCCAGACAACATCTGAAGGGGCATCCTGAATAAACGTCAGGCGCTGACCGTTCCAGACGGGCATGCAGCGCATCATGGCACAGAAATCACTGATGACATCCCAGGCCTTTCTTTGCTGCGTCAGCCACGCGTTACACCGGATGCGCGGTTCCTTTCCGCCATATCCATCGTTCACGCTTCCATCACAGTATTGTGCGATGTTGTAAAGCGCCCACTTATCAACGTCCGCCATTCCCATACGCTGACCGAGGCCATAGCGCGGATGCGTCAGTAAGTCATAGAGGCACCAGGCTGGGTTATCTGACCAGGCTACAATGAAGTCCCCACTCCACGCTTCTTTTCCATAGCTGCGCGTTACGGGGTTATAATTATTCGGCACCCTGACCAGGCGTCCCCGCATCAGGTAATTGCGGTCCGCCCGCTGGTTGCCTGACTTGTCAGAGTCAATCTTCAGCCCCACGACGGCCGTATTGGGATAGCATTGACGGGCATCCGTGATTTCGCTGTATGAGGCCCAGAATGTCTTATTGAGCAGGCGAGTGTCTTTACTGTCCGGCGTAATGCGCGTTACGCAAACGTCAAAGGGCGTAGGGGGCAGTTTTTCGAGCACGACCGAGAACGCAAACGGCTCGTGCGTGCACCCTTTCACAGTAATTTCCTTTTCCGTTTTGGAGCCACCAGAATGCCGGATAAGGATATTCACGGTCACTGATGCATTACGCGTTTCTCCTTTCTTGTTGACCGAGAAGAGCTGGCGAACGCCCAGCGTCAGGCGAAGCCGGTTAATGTCTTTTCCCTCCACCGTGCGCGTAACGGGATTGAGTGCGGTCACGTCAGCATTGATCAGCGTTTCCCGGGCCGAGGCCTCAAATCCGCCCAGCGGCCGCTGATCCGCTGTTCCGGCATGGAAACGCATGCTGACGCCGGGGATATTGACCCGGCCATCCGGTCCCAGAACAGGTGTACCGTTAACCAGTACGCTTTTGTTGCCACTGACAGGACCGACAATGGGACCCTCACTGATCACATCAATAACACTCAGGACCTGAGACGATCGGAGATTGTCGGGTCTGTCGTGCGGCGTTTTTTCGTGACGATGAAAAATGCTCATAACGTCTCTCTTATAGAAATAAAAAACCCGCCGAAGCGGGTTTATTTAATAACTGTGGGCCAGGCTAATTACGCGACGACCACCTTCATACCGAGTGTTTTCGACAATCTGGTCAGGCCTTTCGCTGTAACAAGCACCTGCTCAATAATTTTTTCACTGCCATCCGGCCGTTCTATTAAGATAACTTTATGCTCCAGCACGCCCGCCTGAATGCGGTCCTGATACGCCAGCCAGGCTTTTCCGCCAGGGCGGCGGTATATCCAGTGATTTTCAGACAACATTTTGAAAAGCGATTTCGGCTGAATCTGCAGGTGCTTGGCCGTGTCAGTAATGCACATGCTGCCGTGAGCTTTTGCGATGCGGTCAAGCGCCTCAACATCAGGTTTCATCTCTTCAACCCTGTGCTCAAGCTCGATGACTTTTTCACTGTACGACAGCAAAGTGCCACGAAGAAACGCGGCATCATTCAGCGCAGCCATGGGATCAAACTCTGGTTGACTCATTGCCTCCAGTTTGTCGACCAGTGAGCGACGAACCGCTTTTGACTCACGGGCAGCCACGCGAAGCGCCTGCTTGATGGACATGGTAATTACATCAATATCTGCGCCGTTTTTGCGACCTACACTTTTTGTGTAGGTCTCTCCATCCAGTTCATCAATCACTTTTTCGATGAATTTATTGTTGCGAACAGCCGGTTCGCCACACGCTTTCCTTGCGCCATTTACCATCTCAAGCAAAGACTGGCTGTTGATGGTTTTCTCCGTGACAACGGATCCGCGTACTGTTAAATTATCTGTTAGCATTGATTGATCCTTGGTCGTTTTAATTGATGTAGACCGCCAGCGCCAACTGGCGGTTTTTTCTTTTGCGCTGTTCTAAGCGCCAAACAATGATGCGTACTTCCCTAACCTCAGCTTGTCCAGTATCCGCCAGTCGCGGTCAGCCTCCCCTGAAATATCAATATGCAACGTTTCGCGCTCAAGCATGGCGCGGGCATTGTTGAGGGTATCAACGTACAGATGCGGCATCGCGCTGAATTCAGCGGCAAGTCTGTGTTCAGCCACTCTGAGCAGCGGCGCAATATCTGCAATATTCCCCAGCATGTTCACTGAATGACTCCATAGCAGGCAGAGAGTGCGCAGTTCCTCATCTGTGAACTGTCTGGATGGGACCTGTTTCATTTCCTGTTGCTCCAGAATATCCAGCACCCAGCGGCGGAATTCCTTAGCGACCGGAGTACGAGCGAACATTGCCAGCAAATGAGCGCCACGAAGAGAGAACACGCGAACCCTCATTCGGCGAGAAGTGCCGTTGATACCATTGGTCATCGATTCAATGACCATTGTCATTCCTGGTGAAAACTCTTCGCTGTACTGGTTAAACAGGTTGGTAACAGACTTGGTGCTGTTGTAATGTAGTGCTTTAGCTACATCAGCAGATGAAAGCCAAATATCTTTTAAATTTGCAACAGGTTTCAGCTGAATGCCGTGGAAGTTGAAATCTGATTTCGCTAAAGTATTCACGTTGGTTTTCTCGCAAAGGTTAACCGGCAAAATAGAGGCCCTGACTGTTAGCGCAGTTGGGGCTTCACTGTTTTTATTGGTCATTGACTCGCTCCTCAAGCAAGCTTTTAGCCAGTCGCTGCACGATAGCTGAGTTAATCGAAATACCATCCATCTCAGCAATGCGGCGGATATCCTCTTTCATCCGTTCCGATAAACGCAGATTGAACATTTCGTTTTTTCTTCCGCTATAAAGTACATCTTGCATTATGCCACCCCTTCAGTGATACCAAATTGGTACTAGAACCAATTTAACACCATTTTAGATAGTGTCAAGTAGGTGCTACTATCAACCTATACGTCTTATGACCTACTTTTCTGATAAAGATATGAGCAATTACCCAAGCCAAGAGATGGACAGATTTAATGTGAGACTACCGGCTGGGATGCGTGATGCCATAGCTGAGCGTGCAAAATCTAATGGCAGATCGATGAACTCTGAAATCGTGCAAATTTTGCAGGATGCCCTAGATTACACGCCAGAAGAGGCTGCATCCGACTCAGTAGATAGGGCTTACTTCACTATGCTAGCCGAAATGAATAATGAAGACCTGGAAGCATGGTTTAAGGCAATAAAAGAGCATACCCGGGTGCTAAATCAGGCCACAGAAATTATAAAAAAACACAATAAAAAGCCCACCTGAGTGGGCTTTTTGCTTTCTTGTTATAGCGCGACCGCATCTCTCAATGACCAATAACAATCACTTTTCCCTCTCCGCTCATATCCCGGGTGGCAATTTCCTGAGATATCACGCGAGACCCCACCCGCATTTCCCCATACAGAACAGGTACTGGCGCGCCCTGTGCCGTCATGTTATCTGTGCCTGAAAACCAGGTACTTTTGTCATTCATGGCCGATGCGCCCGCCGGTCGGGGTGCCAGCAGTTGAGCGGCGCCACCCAGCATCAGGCTGGCACCCAGCGAAAAAGCCGCTCCGCTCAGCGAAAGGGTTGTCGCGCCCACTGTCCAGGCAAACGCATTCAGGCCTGGAATAAATGACGCCGCAATGAGCGCAGCGCCTGCAAAAAGCTGAAGCAGGCCGCGACGGGAAGCGCCCTGCAGCCGGGGTACCAGATGAATCACTGCGCCATCCGGAAGCCTTTCGTGCAGGCGGGCATGGAGCGTGTCAGCATCCGCATCGCTGCCGGCAATACGCACCTGATAAAGTCCTTCGCTGAACAGGCGTCTGAACTCACCGGACTGCATCACCAGTGCATGCAGCGCTTCTGCAGCGGTTGACACATGCAGATCAATGCGCCTGCCAGACCTAGCCAGACTGCCGTAGAGGCATACCCTTACTGGCCGCGTTCTTTCGGAGGGATATTCAGCTGGATGCATTTTTATCTCCAAAACAATAGATGTTGTCACCGCAGACCAGCCACCAGCTGCAGGCGCTGTGCCTCATTGCGGCGCTGTCCGCAGGACTCAGTTCAGGTGGCCCGTGTGGATGGCTGTGAACCAGCGCGATGATCGTGCCGGCAACAGAAATGCTCAGATACTCTTCAGGCGTAATCAGAAAATGCCGGCTGGGCTCTGGGGACGCGTTAACGCAGGGGCGATACTGGCAGCCGTCCGGTGTCAGGATAACCAGACCGCAACACTCCTGTGGATGACACGCCCGGGCGTGAGCGAAGATAGCCTCTGACAGAGGCCCGACGGAGGCTGCATTTTGTGTCGATATCATTCTGTAGAGTAAGCGTTCAGTGAGAGAAAACCGCCAAAGCGCCCGATATTATTTCGTTGCCGGCAACCTGCCGCACAGTTACCACAGTGATCAGGCGTGTCATTGCTTGTGGATTGCACAGGCTTGTGTTTATCACGTGGCCGGGTATACCCACAGTCTTTTGACAAATATTCCCACGGGCAAAGGTCGGCCAGCATGATGCGCCCGGGACACACCAGGCCGTCGGTTTCCGTCGGCACGGCCAGAATGAACCGGGCCGTCAGGGAGGTAAGTTCAGCGAGTTGCTCAATGATATACCGGCTGACCACTTCCTGCTGCGGATCGGCAAAGGGATTGCCGAGCCTGAAATTCCCGGCGTCCAGAAAACGCGCGCAGACGACACGACGTATGACGGTTGCCCCCACCAGGCTCTGATGCGCTTCAGCCAGCCCGGTCACGATCCCATACAGATTCGACACCACGAGTGACGGCCGTGCAGCCGCTCCCCTGCCGTTCATACTGCTCTCTTCGATTCTGACGGGATAAGGACGGTAGCGCCGCTTTTGCCAGAGAACGGCTTTGCCACATTCGTTCTGCTCGTTGCAGAAAAAATAGCGCCTGCCGCCTGTCGCAGTCAGATCGGCTTCCCACAGATCGATCCGGGCAGAAGGCGCTGTCCGAATCAGTTCGCTCAGAGTCTGAGGAGGAAGGGTATTCATCACTGTTACCTCATGCAGGAACCTGTTCAAATTCGCCGGTTAATTCCGTACGCGTTGCCAGCCTTACGATTGACCAGCTCCGGCAGACAAAGATGCCGGTTGCCGGCTGGCCGGGGGGTTGCCATTGAAAAGCCTGGGTTCCCTTGTGCCGGGTAAGAAAACCCTCCACCGCCTGCATAGCGCTGTGAGGACCTGACAACATAATGGTGTAGCGGCTTTGCATCGCATTCAGGCCCTCTGCGCGCCGCTGCTCATACCCGTCACCAAAACGGATGGTCTTTACACGCGGCTCACGCGCTGTACGCATGCCCGGCCTGACCTTCCAGCCAAATGTTTCCATCACCCACGGCCTCCGCTCATCATGCCGCCGTCACGCTGCTGCTGCAGGAAGAAATCCTTCGCGCCCTGACGCCCCATCTCGTACATCATTCTGGCGGCCTCCGGCCCGAGCTGCCCGTTGCGGCCATCGTTGTGAATGGTCACGTTAAAGGTGGGGGCGTATTTCAGACCGGCTGCTGACATCCTGGCCACCACGCCAAGCTTACCGTCAGCCCCGCGACGCAGGGGAAAGATGCCTTCCGGTCCGGCTTCACCCATGACGCCTGCCCCCTGAGCAAAAGCAAACAGTGTGGGGGTACGCACCACCGTTCCGCTGAAGGCGCGAAGCCCCTGAGAATGAAAAGCGCCCCCCTGCGCATGAAATGACAACGCATGTTGCTTAAGCAGTCCGGCGAAAAAATCCACGCCCCTGACCAGCGTCATTTTCATCAGGATCTGGGTGAGCATGCTCAGAATGTTTCGGGTAAAGTCGCGAAAACCGGTCTTCCCCTCGGTCAGCAGGGTACTCAGCTGTGTACTTAGCCCATCCAGCGTTCTGGATGACGCCTGTTTTACCTGGCTGTTGGCATCGAGTGCCGCATCACGGTACTCCGCCCACGCGCCTTTTGCGCCCGCCAGCCAGTCAGCCCGCAGCTTTTCTTCCGCCTGCCAGGTTTTTTGCTGCGCCTTTAGCACCGCAGCGAGCATATCTGGTGCCTCTGCATAGTTAGCACCGAGTCGGGTAACGCTGGCATGCTGCTGCGCCTCACGTGCCGACAGACCGTGTTCAAGCGCCGCGATTTCCGCCTGCCGCGTGCGCTGCTGCTCCGTAAATTTTCCAGCCTGCACCTGAAGCTGATTCATGCGTTCCTGAAGCGCAACTTCATCCCCCATCACGGCCAGTTTTTCCTGCTGAAGCAGGACGCCGGCTTTACCGGCAAGCAGGGATTTTTCCTCATGGGTCAGCTGGCGTTTTTGTGCGGCTTCCTCAAGAACATGAAATTTCGCCTGGGAGGCCCAGAGGTCTTTACGCTGCTGGCTGACAATACCGGCTTCCTGATGCGTCTTCAGAGCCTGTAGTCGGGCCTGCAGTGCCAGCATGTCAGCCTGCGCCCTTTCGCCTGCGAGGGCTGCCGCGGACGGCTGAGGTATGCCCCGCCCTTTTCGGCGACCTGCAGCAAGCGAGTCATAGCGCTGTTTTTCACGGCGCATCGCCTCCTCTTTGACCTCGCGTGACGCCCACGAGTGGCGAATAACTGACAGCGCGCGCTGGTGTTTTTCCTCTTCCGTTTCGTACTGTTTTTTCAGAGTCTGGTCAGCATCGAAACGGCGTTTTTTACGGATTTCCTCATCCTGTGCGGCTTTGTCCCGCGCGGCCTTCAGGTCACGCTGAAATTTTTGTTCTTCAAGCCCGGACAGCCGATCCCTGTCCTGCTGCGTCACCTGAACCCAGGCTTTGCCCAGTGCCCGTCCACCAGCGTGGATCTTTGCGTTCAGTGCGGCAATCTGGTCCTCAAGTGAACGTTCGCGCCCGATGCCCAGCATGGCATCCCAGGTCCCTGCGGCAGTCTCTCCCAGCCATTTCCAGGTTTTTTCCAGCGTGCCAAGGTGCTGCGCCACCTCATCGCTGCGAACACGCAGCGTGTCGGCGTAACGATCCATCGCAAGTGTAGCCGCCTCGGTTTCCTGTCCCTGTTCAGCCAGTCGGGAGATGCTTTCGAGTTCAGTGGCAGTCAGAAAGTGGAGGGATTTATCCAGTTCCCGGACAGCAGTGACGGGTGTATCCTGAAGCCGCGCAAACTGCCGGATAGTCTCTTCGGTGGCCTGCCCGGTCACCGTTTTGAGACGGGCCGCGACGTCAGCGACCTGCCGGAGGTGCTGCCCGTTAAATAAACCCGAGCCGGTGACTTCCGCCAGCACAGAAGCCGCGTCATGCTGCGTAATACCGTTGCCCGCCAGAGAGCGGCTCATCGCCTGAAGCGCTGAGGTTGTCCGGGCGGCATAGTGGCCGGTGAGGATAAGCTTCCTGTTAAAGGTCTCTGCTTCCTGACTACCCTGATACCAGGCTCTCCCCAGTCCCCAGACAGCAGCGGCAATACCGCCCACCATCCCGGCTATGCTCAGACCGCGTAGGGTCATCAGCTTTTCTATCCATCCGGCATTATTCGCAAGCGTAATGCCGGAGCCACGAAGTGCCCCAAAATTGCCCCGCGCCATTTCGCCAAACAACACGCCAAGCTCGCGCCGCGCCGCCGCGCTTTCCAGTCCAAGAGAGTGCGTTTTCTGACGGGCCGACTCCAGCTTACGGATATAGATTTCCGCCGCGTCGCCCAGCCCCAGCTGTGCCGCGCGCGTTCTCAGCATCTCCTCACGTGAAAGCCGTTGTGTGACCAGCTGTGCCTTGAGCTGGCTGAGAAAGCGGGCTTTTGCCTGCGTGGCCTGCACTTCAGCGCGTGAAGCGGAGGAAACCTGCTGCGCAGTGCGCCCGGCCTGCTGCCCCGCGTTTTTCAGCTGGCGTTCGACCCGGCCCATTTGCTCGTGAAACCGGGCAGTCTCAGCCCCAAGGTTTACGACAAGATCAGCGATTTGCTGGGACATGGCGTTCTCCTCCCATGGACTCGGCCACGCTCATCAACATGTCATCAGTCATGAGGTCACCCGTTTCAGAGCGACTGAGCAGGCTGAAATCTTCTGCAGTCAGTCCGCATTCGCCAGTGGCGAGCGCCACCATTGTGCTGCTGAGCGCCGCAAATTCCGCATCCAGCAGGCGATGGCTGAACGGCACCGCGGCAAAATAACGCTGCCAGTCTGCGAGTTCAGAAGACGTCATCTCGCTCAGCATCCGGCGCCAGTCAGGGCGGCGAAACTCATGGGCCAGAAACATGATAAATGTCAGCTCCCGTCCATTGGCTTTACCTTCACGTCATCCTCCCCGGGGCCCGATGGCTCGGGCGACTTTCCATCCCCGTTGAGATCGCTGAGGACCATCACCTTTTCCGCAGCCAGACACAGCGCCTTTTCGGACCAGTCGGCCAGGATCCCCTGAAAAATATCGTTAACGTCCACCTCACGATGACAGTTCCAGATCGCACGCGAGACAAGCCAGGCATACGACTCCGTATTCAGCCTGACAAGGGCTGCGTTCCGGGCTGCGTCAGTGAGGGTCTTATCTTTAACCACGTCAGAACTGGCAAAAAAATCAAAAAACTCGGCGCGCTGCAGCGCTGTCAGTTCAGATAACTCCATTTGCTCAGGCCCGTAATGAAACACGGTCTTTTCCAGAAACATCAGAGGGCTCCTTTCTCAGGGTTATTGTCAGAATGTGGCACAGGTGCAGGCGACTGCGGAATTTCCTCAGCCAGAACCGGACGGCCGCTGTTCGTTACTTTGATGGTTCGCGTGATGACCTCTTTTGCCGGAATGGTCTTGCCCAGGCTGCTGACCCAGCCCCGGAACAGATCGACCGTGCCGTTCGGATAGCGGATTTTGTAATAGCGCACCTCCCCGCTGTGAAACCAGCTCAGTAAATCTTTCTGTCCCTGCTCACCGGGTTTCCAGGCAAGCGTGATGCTGGCTTCGCCGGCCGACTTCTCGCCCTGCGCCGTGGCTTTCCAGTCGGCATTCGGATCGTCGAGCCAGGTATCGTCGTAACTTTCCGCGCTGATTTCGCCAGGCTGAAGCTCGCGGATCTGCGCCAGCCGCGTCCAGCCGTTATCGTCCAGCGGTTTAGCCGTGGCATCTCCATTGCCGGTAAAAATCAGCAAAGTGGTCCCTGCGCCTTTCACCGACGCAAGTGGATTAGGTGTGGCCATAAGGGCTCCTTACATCTGATAGGTAATGAGATAAGTGAGGTCGGCTGATCCCCAGCTCGCCATCTCGCTGTCACGCTGCCAGTCATAACTTTGCGGCATCAGCGCATCGATGACGGACGACAGCGCCGGCACGCTACTGAGCGCGGGCAGAATATGGCATTCAACCCACTCATCGAGTGCCGTATCCGGCTGGGTTGCCCGCAGGAATACCTCAATATGCAGCGTGGCCTGCCAGGTTTCTGCATCCAGGTAGCTCCCGCTGTAGCGCGCGTCTGAGAGATACACCGCCACAGCAGGCAGTTCTTTCTCATCAATAAAAACGGGGCGGCCATCATAAAAGGCCGCCCCGCGGATGTGGGACTTAAGCGCATCCGTAAAAGTGCGCCTGATTTCAGCGTGTTTTTTCACACTCTTTTCCTGACATATAGCCTCAGTTGCTGTCTGAGCGCGCCAGCCAGCTCTGCCTGCATGTCCGTTTTCATCAGCTGCTGGCTTTCTTTCTGATAACGTTCGGTCAGAGGCCCTGATAGCGGGATTTTTACGACCTGAACCGGATAGCGACTGCGGCCGGTCCGCTGCAGGACATGCCAGCGGCCGTTAGCCAGTTGCTGTATAAATGCATTCCGGAAAGTAAACCGCCCGATTTTCAGCACGCTGCCGTGCCGGCCGGTCGCTGTCTTGCGCCGGGACAGCTGCATTCGGGCTGCGCCCAGACTGATCGCGGGCAAATTGCCACGATTAATCAGCAGCCGTGCAGAGGGGGCTGCATGACTGGCCGTGGCCAGCCGGAGTCGGACGCGCTGCCTGATCAGCTTTTGAGGCACGCCGGTCTCGTTTGCGACCTGGCGAGTACTGCGCGTAATGACGCGGCGCGCCACGCGGTTTACCGCCTGCGCCAGGGCCCGGGGCACCAGCTGACGATCGAGTTCATGCAGGTTCATAATCGCCTGCCTCAGTCCCTGCATCGTTCTCCTCCTCCAGCCAGATCTGCGGTTTGTTGTTGTAAAGCTGCCAGCGGGTCACCCTCCAGCGTTTTGTCTGCCATTCAACCCTGTCGTGCCGCCCGGGCTCATAAGCCCTGTCGAAAACAATGAGTGACAGCCCCTCGCCGCACAATGGCCCCATGTCAGCCGTAAAGGCGTGTTCGGCTGCACACATTGCCCGTCCGTTAATCACCACCGGCTGACCAAACCGGCGTGCAGTAACACGGTCCATTCTGTCAGCCAGACTTTTTACCCGGTTATCCAAGCTTAACGGCTACCATGACCGCCTTATCACTGGCGTTTTCCCAGGCGGTACCGATCGGCACAGTACCATCCGCTTTAGCGGCGACAACCTGCTGGCCCAGTTTGGAGACAGGTTTTCCGGCCTGTATGGCGACATCCTTTTGTTTTGGCAGGATGAAAACCCCTTCCGCCAGGCCGGTGCCGGCGCACCCTTTTGGCGTATCGGTGACGGCAATAACAACACGATCTCCCACCTGCACCATATCGCCGCTTTTATAGTCTTCTTTTGCGATGAACGTCAGCGTTTTACCGTCCTGCAGATAGTTCTTTGCCATACTGATTCTCCTTCACGGTCCCTGAGGACCGGATTTCAGACATAAAAAAAGCCCTTTCGGGCACGCAGAGCGTTACGCCACTTTAGGATTAACTTTAGGGTTAACTTCAGGGTCAACTACAGGGGCAACTACAGGGGCAACTACAGGGGCAACGCACTGCACCAGTCCGCGATAGTCAATCGGTGCCACACCAGCATCGATGCGTACTTTCGTGGTAATACCATCCGAGGTGAAGCCTTCAGTCTGGTCAATAAATGGCGTATCCACACCGTTAAGGTAAGCGACCTCAATCGTGTCCGAGCCTTTTGCTGCAGCCAGATAGAACGTGCTCTGGCTGGCGTCATCCAGACGGGGTTCGGCAATGACCGTCGCAAAGTTTTGTACGGGGTTGATGATGCCAGCGTTGGTGTCAGCACCTTTGACAGACGTTGAGCGGATGACCTGACTGGCCGTGGACTCCATGGCGGTTGGCACCAGCACGAAAGCCGGACGGATGTTGAGATGGCGTTCGCCTTCCTTCTGACGGCGCATCAACTGACGGGCCTTATCCAGAGAAATCACATCCATTGAGGCTTTTTCCAGCATGTTGGCATGGCGTGCCTCGTCAAACAGCGGCAGGCTGTCTGACGAAAGTAGCGGGTTCGTGGTCAGAATGGCGTACACCAGATCCGCCACAGTGGCTTTCGCTGCGCGGCCGAGCTTCATGGGGACGTCAGTCAGCATGCTCAGATCGTCATTAATGATGGCCTGCCGGGTAATGCTGAACAGTTCACCATAGGTGGCCAGTGCAATCGTTGCCTGCTTGTCAGAGGTCGTGACGTATTTGTACTCTGCACCTTCGCGAACCTGACGCAGAGAAGGAAAGCCACCCAGCCCCACACGGTGTGCGACTTTAAAGTCGGACAGCTGTCCTTTTTTGGTCCATTCTTCAAACGTTTCCGGTGCGTCCGTCCAGCCCTGAAGAAGGGACTTGCCGGACACATCAAGCATGATATTGCCAAAATCGGACGTGCTGTGCGTAAACGCCAGCCCGACAATCTGCAGCGGGTTATAACTCGCCACACCAAATCCACGCTCAGTCAGAGACAGCCGTGCATGTTCGCGAAGCGCCATGGCGTTGTAGGGATTATCCGCCTGAAGCGGCTCATGACCGGCCCGCGCCATGATAGCCTGTCGGATGCCGTCCCCGGTGAAGTTACCGTTGCCAGCATAAATGTGAGTTGCGGCTGATTTGTTTGAGGGGGTACTGTCTTTGCCCATCTGATTCAGCAGCTTCTCTCGTGCCAGCTCAAGAGTGCACGTCGGATCGGCGATGCACGCTGTCTGCAGTGCCTGATATTTATCGCCAAACATCCCAAACAGATCGTTTAGCGCCCCTGCGCGCGCACGCTGTTCTTCCAGAAACTGCTCACGTAACCCCGTTTCATTTAAAACGGTCTGGGGTGCGGGCTGAGCAGGCTCAGGCGCCACGCTGTTCTGCGGGGGCGTCAGCATAGTGCGAAGGTTTTCTGGCATTTTTTCGTACTCCTCGATACGTTTTGAATCAATGTGGGCCATGGCCTGAACCGCGGGCACCAACTGGTCAGCGAACCCCAGCGAGACACACTGGGTTCCGTCCATCCAGGTTTCCTCTTTCAGCATCCCGGCGATAACCTCCCGGGACAGCCCTGTTTTTGCGGCATACGCCGGAATAAGCACAGCCTCTGTCTTATCCAGCAGTTCGGCGAAATCACGCATGTCATCGGCGTCGCCGCCCGCGACGGCCCAGGGCTTGTGGATCATCATGAAACTGTTCGCCGGCATGATGACCGGATTGCCTACCATGGCGATGACGGAAGCCATCGACGCGGCCACGCCGTCGACATGAACCGTAATCGCAGCAGGGTGATATTTAAGGGCGTTGAAAATGGCGATCCCTTCAAAAATGCTGCCACCCGGCGAGTTGATATGAAGGGTGATATGTTTGATCTCGCCAAGCGCCTGGAGGTCACTGATAAACTGTTTTGCCGGCACCCCCTGAAAACCGATTTCGTCATAGATATAAATCTCTGCCTCAGCTTCGCCCCGTGCGGCCATCCAGAACCAGGATTCAGTCTTCTTCGCCTGTATCGCCTGACGCTGGCTTATCGGCTTTATTTTCTCGGTCACTGCTGACTCCTTTGTCGTTTGCCGGGTCAGTGTCAAACACCAGCCCTTCTTTTCGGTTTTCATCAACTTCCGCTTTGCGGCGGCGTTTAACCTCATCAGGATTACGGCCGCATGCCCGTGCCCAGTCGGATTCGGTTGCCGCCCCACCCCGTATCTGAATTTTCCAGGCTGTCGCCTCTTTCACCGGATCGATCCAGGGCATGCCGGGACCCGAATAAATGGCGTCATAAAGTGTGGAAAGCTCAATATCGGATGGCGGCTTAATAACGCCCGCCGCAACCGCCTGCTTCAGCCATGCGCGATAAACCGGCCGCGTGATGGCCGCAATAAAACAGTCCTGAAGGATGAGATACCCGTCAGTAGACTCCACCAGCTCCTGCCGCTGTGCGCTGTATGTCCCGCTGTAATTGCGGGCAGTGCTGGAAAAGCTCAGACGTGTACCCGCCGCCACCGCCCGTAACTGGCCATTACGGAATGACTCAAGGCTGGTGTTGGGACGGTCTGAGCGGATCATGCCAATCTCTTCACCCGGACGAAGGTCGTCATAAAGCATGCCCGGCTGGATAGTCAGTTCACGCTCACCGCTGTCACTCAGGCTGTCTGAATAGTCCTGACCATCACCCTTTTTGATATACATGCCCAGCGCAGCAGCGATGCGCGCGGCGACCAGTTCGCTTTCTTCGTAATCTTTCAGGGCGCTCAGGCGGATCATTACGCCGGACAGCAGGGTAATGCCCCTCACCTGGTGCAGGCGCCTTGCAAATTTAAGGTGCAGCATGGTGTCAGAGGGCACGTCTTTGGTATCCGACAGCAAACCGCTGACGGGAAGGTTTTTATAGACCTGATACTTCAGCGGTTTACCCCATTCGTTGAGCCAGACGCCCTGAATGAGACCGGCGGCCGGATCGGAGTTCATGGTCACGAAATCGGGCTCAAGCGCCTCAAGCCAGAAGGGTACCCCACCGTCAGCGCTAAGCCCTGTACCATGTCCACTCACCATCTGAGCAAAAACCTCCCCGTCTCTGAGCCAGGTGCGCAGCATCAGACGTTCCAGCACCGGCCGGGAGAACTCACCGGTGACATCAGGCCGAAGTGACCACTCAGCCCATTTTTTACGAATGGATTTAATAAGCTCTGTCGCCACCCGACCATTTTTCAGCAGCGGATGGGGGTCCACGATGATACCTCTTGACCCAATCACGCGTTCTTCCAGCTTGTCCAGTATCCCAATCACCAGGTCGTGGTTTGCATCCAGCGCTCTGGCCTGTTGACGAAGGGAAATAGCACCGGCCTGATTGAGTTGGTTGGCGGAGCGCGTTTCGCGTCTGGCTTTGTGCGTTCGCGAGGGGGTCGCGGCTTCATAGGCGCGGATCTGCATGCGGGCACGCAGCCTGGCGGCCTTCCACGACGGCGAAAAAAAGCCGATTGCCTGATCCAGAAGCGACATCAGAACCTCGCCAGGCGATAGTCTGGTTGCCCGGTGCGCTTCTCAAGCAATCGGGTCAGACGGCGTTCCCACTCCTGCCGCCCGTCACGAATCGCTGTCAGGTTCTCCATGGTCATGGACTGCCCGTTCAGCATGATAGTTTTGCCGCCCAGAACGGCAATTTCTGCCTCGGTGTAAGCACGGATCATGGCTTCCACATCGCCTTGGTTCATACCCAGCCTCCGTTTGTAATCCAGGGATTGTTAGTCATATCGGTCGTCGTGCCTGATGTGGATGTGTGGAGGCGGTTATTCCGGGGGGAGGCCTCTCGTTCCGCAGCGCTATCGGTCTCACTCTCTTCAATCCACGTTTCCCGGCGCGCCCATGAAGGAGCATCAGGCCATTTGATTTTTTCGTACCCATGCAGCATCACCAGCGCCTCGGCATAGACAAGCAGGTCAAATCCTTCATTGGCTCCGCGCCCCGGTTTACGCCATCGGCCATCAGGCGTGCGCTCTTCATAGGTGAGCTCGTCATAAAACCCGCTGCCGATCCACGCCGGGAAATGGACATAACCTGGTCCCGGCGCGTCGCGCCACAGCGCGTTGTTGACGCGGTCCTTGAGCGCATCCGTCTGGAGCAGGTAGAGGGGAACATCGCCGGCGGCATTTGCCCGCCGGGCAGAACGCCCGGTATTGTCAGGCCAGGTCCTGGTGATCAGCTTTTCCCGCTTGTGGCTGTCGCCCTTAAACAGGTAAACCCGCTTTCCCTCGCCCTCCCGGCGGCATTTACGCCAGAACCGATACGCATTATCAGTGACGCCATCCTCACCGCCGGAGTCCACCGCCATCGCCATGAGTGACATGCGCTTTGACGGGTCGCCGGCCAGCTGCCATGTTTTGTGCAGCACATCCGGGATAAGCAGATCCCAGTCTTCAGGGTAACTGGCAGGATCAAGGCGGCAGCTTTCTCCTCCGTCGTCGTAGCGCTGCGAATGGCGGAGGCTATACCGGTCAACGATCCACCGTTCTCCCATGCTGCCGTAGCCGGTAACCTGTACCACGAACCGACGATGCCGGCCGCCCTGAACGTCCACGGTTGCCACCAGAAAGTTCACGCCGTCCGCAACGGTTCGCTCGGGGATCTCCTCAGCCCGCTGTTCCAGAAGCTCTCCCCTGCGCTGTTCAAACGCAGCCCGGGGAAGATAAGGCCGGCCAAAGTCAGTGTTGACGACCGCTTTGAGCGTTTCTTCGCTACCCGTTTTCTGATAGTCCTGTTCAGCAGTGAGGTATTTAAAAACCAGTTGTGCCCAGGTCTGATAGGCCGCCGCCGGTCCCTCCATCCAGAACGAGGCAATCCTCGACTGACGCCCCTCCCCGGTCACGTTCCCGTCGCGATCAATCGCCTCGCCATCCCTCAGCCAGACCCCGCGGATATTCAGTTCCCGTTTCATCTCCGGGGGGATAATGTGTTGACAGGCCGGGCACTGCAGACGTGCAGCCTCACTGGCCCGCACCAGGTCGATATCATCGTGATAGCCCATGAGATTGGCCATTTCTGGCTGAAAGTATTCCCCGCAGTGTGGGCAGGGCCAGTACCAGCGTCGGCGATCGCCCCGGTTATACAGTGACAGTATCCCGGTTGAGGGGGGCGCTTCGTGAGGGGTTGAGGCTTTCCATTTTGTATCGCAGATATCCCGGCCGGGTGAGCTTTCCACCAGCGTCATACCAGCAGACATAAAGGTCGTGGTTCGTTTGGATGCAAGAGAGAAGCCGTCTCCCTCGCTGTCGATGTCCTCCGGAAAGCGGTCGTAATCGGTCAGCGCGACAAACCGGTAATCCGACGACGACAGAATATTCACTGAAGGCCAGCCGATTTTAAGAAATGAGCCGTCTCTGAACGTCTTGTCATGGACATTATTATCGTTGCGGCGGGGACTCATTCTTTTCCTGACCGCTGCGCTGCTTCTGAAGGTTCTGTCCAGGCGCTTTTTAGAATGTTCCCGGGCCTTGTCCTCCGTCATCTGCACGACGAGCATGTCTGAGGGATCGCAGACAATCGTATAAACAATCCAGCCGTCAATGAGGCCGATCGTTTTTCCGGTACGGGCCGGACCGACAAAAATCACCGCATCATATTCACGCGATGTCAGGCAGTTCATCGGTTCGATGATATAAGGGGTCAGCTCTGGCTCCCAGGGAACCGAGTTACCGGCACCTTTGGGAACACGCATGAATTTTCTCACAGCCTCTGAAACCGGCATGCGACGTGGTGGGGAAAACCCTGCCGCGATGTCCCTGCCAGAATTTCGGGCTGATGAAAAACTCATTATTCCTCCTCGTGGCTTTCTCCTTGATCGCCCGGCATTAACTCCGCAGCACAAGCCTCATATGATTTTTCCTGGAGGGTATACCGCAGGTCATCGATTGATTTCTGTACAACGCTGACAGCCTGTGGTGAAAGGGCACAATCGCGCTCGAGAATATCCGGAATAGTCTCCAGAACCTGCACGACAGCCTTTCTCATTGACGAATAAACAACGACCACTTCATCCACAGGGATGAGTTTGCGCTGCTCTTTTTCCAGCTTGATCCTTTCATTTTCTGACTGATACCAGTCCTTTCTCTCTTTCGGCTCCATCCGGGACGGATCATGAACGGAGTCAGCGGTTTCACACTTCACGCCGAACAGGGCCGGTCCGACATGCTGCAGCGCATATACGGGATTACCCCTGGCTGTCGCAGCCACCGGAATGTTGGCGGCGAAGAGGCGCTTTTTTACGGTGTCACGGTGCAGTCCGAAAGCCTCAGCGATCTTGAACACGCTCCAGTGATAAGCATCACCGATTCCACTTACATTCGACATAGGCAGCTCAACCTGGCAGGTGAAAACCAATTTTATTTAGTAAATTCATGATATTACGAACTGGTCTAATGACACCCCCATAAAAAAAGTGTACAGGTTATCTTAAAAATTATTCATTATTTTCATAGAGTTAAGAGACCTGCCGCCGCCACCATGAAAATGCAAAAATCAGCCGTTTTCCGCGGGGCCGCCGCCTCGTGGACAGGGTACTCCGCCGGGAGGACCCGCAGGTTCAGCGCGCAGCGGGGGATCATTTTTCTTTTTGCCCTGACTTTTAACCGCCCACGCTTTCGCCACGCTCAGACATTCGTCGAATATCTTATTTTTTCCTCCGCACGAGCCAGCGCGACGGTAAAATTTCAGCGCCTCGCGCGCCCCGATATTTGCGACGTTACTGGCGAAGCCCTGACGGGTGAGCTCCGAGATGATGTGTTTCTCCAGAAACTGAGCCGGCGTCAGATTCATGATGTCTACTCCAGAGAAAACTCGCCCAGATCCGGAATGACCATCTGCGTAAGACTAAGAGCCAAACGCGTCGCTTCTTTCACTCGTTTGATATCGCGCTTACGCTGCGCCATGAGTCCACTGCCGCGCTGCCCCCGTAAGGTGAACGATTTCTGGTCAAACACTGCTATCGCATCGTGAAGTTTCTGCCCCGTGAGGCTGGCAAGTTCGTTAACAGGGAGTTGCCCTAACTCAATACCGGACTCTTTTTCTGCCAGGTTCAGCAGCCAGATACGCAATTCCTTAGCGACTTTGGTACGTGACACCATGCCAATAAGATGAGCACCACGTGGAGAAAACAGCCTTACCGAAATTTCACGTAAGCTATTGTTTATTCCATTCTTCGTCACTTTGGTCCGCATTGTCATGCTGTTTGAAAACTCGGCTTCATGGCGCTGAAAGATTTTGTTTACCTGTTTAGCATCGTTGTATCCCAGCAACTCAGCGAGGTGATCAGCCGTGAACCAGATTTTCCCGTCACCGTTATCAAATGGCACGACACTGTGATTGTTAAATGTCAGTTCATTCATTTCGGATACCTACAGAAAAGTGAGCCTGTCGCACAGAGAAACCGCCCCAGAGAGGTCCGCACCTATACGGGATCTCTCAGGCTCACTTTTCTGTAGGCTCTGGGTTAATAGCTGCGCGTACGAGGCGCATGGATTTATTGATGGAGAAGTAGAGCCCTGCTATTGCGAGGCCCGACTTTCTTCAATTTTCCGAATCGCTGCCTTATCCAGGTTGCAGTTCTCAATGACAGTAAGAAACTTTTCATTCAGCTCCAGACTGTCACCGTATGTCATGGGCTCTGGGATATCAGGAATTTCACAGTCCACCAGCAATTGCGGCGGGATTGGTACCACTTGAGTGGGCACGAATTCTGTCTCTGTGCGCGCGCAACTGGTCAGCAACAGCGGCAGGCACAGGATGGTGAGCACAGGCATCTTCTTGCATCTCCTTCCTGATACGGATAATGCGCTTCTCGCTTTCAGCAAAATTGCTTCGCCTGTCTTCATGCGTGATACGGGCTATATCCTGAAACAGTATGACTGCTGCCAATGTGCTCTTAAGGACGGACTGAGATTTCAGCTGTTCTTTACGGGCGACATGCTCTGCCTTTTGAGCCTGGAGCATTCCATTATGAAAATGGTCGGTAGCCCAACTGAGTATAAGAATAAAAATAAAGAGCAAGCTGGACAGGCATCTGTTCACTTCACCACCAGCGTATAGCCCATATGAAGATAGAAATCGATATAAGGCGAATTGCGAAGGCAGCCGCTTTAGTTATTTCAGGGTTATCTGGTGCTTCCGGTTCGAGACCATTTTTCATAATTACCCTCAACATAATTCGTTTATAGTTCACCTATGTTCATCGTTAGTGGTGTAACGCTGGAAAGCAGAAGCCCCGTGGTGTTTCAGCACCCCGGGGCTTCGTTATGTATAGCTATATCTGAAAGTATTTACGTCACAGTGGCTCACTCGCTAGCAGGCCAGATAAGCCCATCGCCAGGAAAATGAACCACAGAAAGGGATTTCGCAGATTACTCATGTGCGAGTTTCTCTGCCCTTTGAAGCACTGAAGCATCGTATGGCTGATATCCGTTTTCGTGAACGATAATGGCCTGGACAAGTTTCAACATCGTTGCGCTGTCCGTTACGTCAATTTGCTTGTCTGCAGGAATGCCGGTCACTGTAACCACGCTATTTATGTAGGCCTGAGTGTCATTTTCTTCTGGCGGTGCCCAGCGATGAATGATACCCGCGATCGTATTGAGACCATGCTGCTTTTGATAGCGTTTCAGAATCATCATCATGGCCCGAATACCGTATTCCGGGCTGACGAACTGGCAGAACGCTTTGTCTGTTTGCTGTAACTGCGGAACGAGTCCCCGCCAGTGATCTCCCCATCGTATGTTGCCGGGATTATTATTACGAATCCCGCGGGCATTATTCGCTTTCATTTTTATCACCGAGACGATTATTAATAAAACGCAAGGCAAAAGCGCGCAGGGAATCTACCCCGATGAAGCCGACAGCGCCGCCGATCGCGATGGTTGCCGTTCGCGGCCAGTCGAGATAAGCCAGTCCAGAGGCGACGGTTAATGTCAGCGCACCACACAGCAGACCTTCGAGGATCATTCTTTTCCAGCCTCCGCCGGTATAAGCGATACGCAGCACAGCCATAAACATCGCCAGCAGAATAGCCCCAACAGGCGTTTCTCCCCGCCACCAGCTTTGTATCAGCGCTTCTAAAGCTGGCCAGCTATTCAGATTGTTGTGCATTGATTCTCCTCCTGACTGACCAGAATCTGTAAAAGAAACGCCTGCATAAGCAGGCGTTTATGGCATAGCATCCTGTTTTGGCTTTGTTAAGTTGCGCAGCAGGCGATACCCGGTTAAAAAAAACCGGACAAAAGCTAATCAGGGTAAACAATGCGTCTTTATCACGGCACATCATTCAGTGCCTCTCAGAGCATTATCAGCTCAGAAAAAATTCTTCACGAGATTAAACGGACTTACGATGAATCATCTCCCTTCCCCACAACGAATGGCCTCGTCTACCTGACGGATAATATTGGTTATGCGATATACGTGGCTAACAAAGAGGCTGTGTTCCGCAGGGACAATTTTCTTTCAGTGTTCGAAGTGGAAGTCGACGAGACCGAACTGTTACCGGATTTCGACGAACTTGATTACGTCTACGGAATTAAGCGTGTGGACGCTGCAGGTTTCACGTATTCAGACTCGCTGGAAAAGGCACAGTCCTGTTGCACCGCCCGTAGTCTGCATCTCTTTGCAGACATCAGGAGACAATTAGTTTTGCCCTCAAGCATGAATCTGAAGCATGAGCTCCTGACACTGACGCGCGAGCTCATCACGCTGCGCAAACACGGCAATCACCGTGAAGCCTGTGACAAACTTCAGTTATACCCCTGGCATATCTTCGCCGCAGTCGCATCACCGGAAAATAAGTAATTTGAGGCAAGCGCCAGGACGCTTGCTTTTCAACATTAATCCGGTTGCAATGCGTGAAGCTGATAAACCGATGCTGAAAGAATACGCAGACTTTTACGTACGTAAAGCGGGTTCACAGGAATAAGCGTCCGGCACGCGGTGTACAAACCGGTCCATTTCAAGTGGCGCATCGAGTATGACGAGCATCCCCTCAATAATGCCTTCGGCTTTCTGTAGTTTCTTTCCTATGTGTCCATCTGAACAGTGATGTTTTCTCGCCAGCGAGAGGAAGGTATGGCCAAGAATGTAATAGTCCACCAGCAGGTCATGCAGGTCTGCATTTCTGGCATAAAGTTTAGCGACACAACGACTGATTATCAGCCCATCCTCATCACAACATTGAGGGCGTGAGATCACCTTATCTGGAAAGAGCCCGGTAAATCCGGCTGCAACCCTGTACCAAGATATTTTTTCCGGGTTATTTGTAACCCAGGCTCCCCAGTGTTCAAGCACTTGCTGAATATCGCGCATGTTATCTCCCGGATTGAAATGGAGGGTAAAAATGGACGCCAGATTACCGCGTGATTTAATCCTTACTTAAAGGCCTGAATTATCTCACACAACGTACAACAGCAAAGTCCTTTTAAAAAAGCGCGTCAGGGATACAATGCATCGAACTCTGATGTGCGCCTTGTTAACAGACTCCGGTGTTGTCCGGTTACCTGAAAATATTATGAATTGTGTTAACCCCTGATTTCTCTGAAGGAATACTGATGTCTATACAGAATTTATCTTGTCAGGAATTTTACGAGAAACTCAATAAAGTCATCCGTCCTTCGGCCCCCATTTCCTCTTACGAAATGCTTTTCGGTCGTGAGAAACAGGTCCATGAAATCGAAGCAGCCCTTTATGTCGATGGTCGCCACGTATTCATCTATGGTGACCGTGGCGTGGGTAAAACTTCGCTGGCACAGACGGTGGCGATAAAGCTTCAGACGCATAATGACCCCATATTTGTCGGCTGCGAGCCTGGCTCAACGCTCAGCTCCATTGTGAACGACATTTTGCTCAAAGCAAAAGTCTCTGCAGAGCCGGTGTCTGAAACCACATGGGGTGCCAGTGTCAACCTGATGGAGACAGGCCTGTCCGCACAGCAGAAGAAAACAGAAAAGCCCGTCGTGCATGAGGTGAATTCTGTCTCGTCTGCGGTGATGGCGCTGTCCGGACTGTCAGGCAAGCACTCACCCGTGCCGCACATTGTGATTGACGAATTCGACCAGATAGCAAGTATTGAGGAAAGGCAGAATTTCGGGCGGCTTATAAAAGCCCTGGGCGATCAGAACCTGAGTCTTAAGCTTATCTTTACGGGCATCAGTGATTCTCTACACTCACTGATTGGCGGACACCTGTCCTGTGAACGCCAGATCCACCAGACGCCACTTGAGGCATTGCCCTTGAGTGGAAGGGATGAAATTATCGACAGAGCATTTGGTGAATTTGGCCTCACTCTCAGTCAGGATGTGAAATTCAAAATTTCCGGTCTCAGTGACGGTTATCCGCACTATGTTCATCTGCTTTGCGAAAAAATACTCCAGTGCGCTTTCTCCAGAGAGGAAGAGGTAAAGCAGATTGATCAGACGTTGTTTCTGGAGGGACTGAGGGACGCAGTGAGCTCAGTGGCAGAAACACTGAAATACGATTATGTTCAGGCAACTCACTGTCGTGCAGAGTACTTTCACCATATGCTGTGGGCGATGGCTGACTCTGGCGATCTGCAGCGGGAAAAGAAAACCATCTTTTACTCATACCATCATATCTGTGAGGCACGTGGCTACAGCCAGCTTGAGAGTAAGCAGTTTGACAGACAGTTTTCAAAGCTGAAAACGCAGGCGTTCGGGCGGGTCATTATCCCTGCCCTTAAGGGAAGAAAAGGCTGGTTTCGATTTAAAGAAAATATGTTGAGGGGCTACGTCAGGATGATGGCTGAACTTAATGGTGTAACACTGGATTTTGACCGTCGGTTCACCGCAAACGAGCCCTCTGCGCAGGCCGTCTCTTACCGTACGGCGTCTCACCAACCGCTGACACCTGTAGAAAATACGTTGTACCGTCGTGAGCAAAGACAGCTGAAAAACCGGTCCTGAGATTACGCCAGTTGTTTGTCGTTCCGGGCCAGCAGGGGTTCAGGCATAATCAGGCTGAACCCGGGCAAAACATCCCCAAATGTCCTCCTTAAATAGAGAACGGTCACTCCCTTATTCAAATCCGGGTCAGCCAGATGTCCGGCATCCGGGTTGAATAGACACACTGACAGCGCACCCTTTATCCCCTGCAATGCACGAATTAGCCTGTACACGCTCAAATCGCCGCTCTGATTTCCCACGCCGTAATTAACCTCCCTACCCCTGATATTACTCCTTCTCACTTATTCCGGATTACAGGGCTCAATTGTATTCACCACTTTTCAAATAAGTTTATCAAATCAGTATTTTTTATTTTTTGGAGTGTTTTATAAAAAAATTAATCTGAAAGATGTGTTTTTCGGATTTACTTTTGATTATCTCACACCATGAAACAACCTAATATCTAAAGTTACACGGAAAGCACCTCACAAGACTTTTAATTAACCGCGAGATAGATAAGATAGGTCCCGCCTTAATGGCAAACGTCAGGCCAATGTCCGGGGAAAAGAGACAGCGCCTTAAACCCTTAGCCTGTGCCTCCCTCACAGTGTTTGTGAGGGAGTTTTTTTAGGCTGTCGCGTCAATAACGTCGACAAAAAGAAAGGAGGAGCCGTGCGATTTTTCATCCGGGCCTGGATAATTGCCTCGACCTTTTACACGATATTTGATGTCACTTTGCGTTTGTGCCATCTCTATCCTGGCGGCACCAACTTCATTATGGTCATGGGAATATTTATTAACATTGCGATGAATAACCTCATCCTTGAAACCCTTTTTGGGGAAGAATAAATCCATTTACTTTTGGCGGACGCGTGTCGTCTGCCCTTGCACTAAGGTGATAGCCATGAATAATCATGTTACCGGCAGTTCTGATTTCCCCACCATTGAGGAGATCAAATATGCGAGTATAGCCGAGAGGAAAATCAACTGTGTGGTATACACCGGCGCGATACCTCTGATATTCCTTGTTAACCCCAAAGGAATTGATTTGCGCGCCATACCGATAGCCTCTGGTTATGGCATGATTTTCTTTCGCCCCGGCGCTGAGGAGGAGGCGCAAAAAATCAGCAATATCTTCGACGACTTTGACCACAATTACGCGAACTTTCTGGCGGCAGGGTGGCGCGGGGTTGACGAGAAGTCATCTCGTGAAAAAGCGGGCGATACGAACAGTCCGAAAAAATGTGCCGGCTATTCTGTCCCCACAGGGATAGATCCGCATGAAGGCATCGAGTACGCACTGATGCAGAAGAAACTGAAGAGCGTGGCGCACTTTGAGTACTTCGTTCCAGTCGAATTCATCACAAACCCGTTAGGTCTGGAGATGAAACATGTTGATTACAAGGAGGGACTGGGCCGGATTTATTATTTACCCGGCTTTGAAATCAGCGCCACAGAACTCAAATATGAACTCAGTAAGGATGCAGACCCATTCAATGAGCATCGCATCAGACTGGTCGGCCGCCTGCTGGGCTACCAGCATACTGACATTGAGCAGTTTCTGGCGTTCGTGCGTGCAAGAGAAAAATTTTACTCCTGACAACGCGACACATTAAGCGCCTGAGCGCCTGGTTGTCCCAGTCGTGCCGTTAAGAAGACATGCATTATGGGAAAGAGAGTTTCCATAATGCATGTCTCCCGAAGAACCTGATTCGTACACACAGGCGTTATCGGATTGACGAACCATAGCAATAACACTGTTACTCCAGTCGCTTATCCGACGATCGCTATTCCAGCAAATTCTGCATGACGGTTCTTCCTTAATCCGTTTGGCCATCTAATAGAGCTCTACGCGGCATTTTCCACACAACTCTGATTCGCTTAGGCCCTGTAAGCACATCTCGCAGTAGAGGCTTGCATCCATAAAATATTCCGCGTTATTTTTCTAAGGATAGATCTCCGGATTTTCATACAGTTCATGGCGTGCACTTTAGCGCATGACGATGTCATAATTGTATATTCATCCGGTAAGCCTGCAGCGCCATTTGATTAACTGCTTGGATGATGGCCAGAACGGTGTGAAGCTGGCGCGAGCAGTTTCATTCCAAAGGACAGACACTGCTTCATTATTGCTATCCACATTTACGAACTGGTATGCAAGCAAATTGTACTTAAGATGTTATCTCGATACTGCTTGCTACTAATGCTTCTGCCTTGATCCTAGTAGGCGTAAGCAGATCTATATCTGTGCTAGGCACATGTATTGAGACGATTAGACTATAGCGGGCCTCTGAATCATAACGCTCCAGCGCTTGGCGGGTTTTCCACCAACCCTGCCCCGGTAGTATCGCCAAGTAGCCACAGTTAGCCAATTCAGCTGCGGTGCCGCGCCATATATCCTGATGCAGCGAACCCTTATGACGGAAGCGTGAGCCAAGTTGCCAGTTGCCATCGCTTCCCGACACTACGGAAATACCTTCTTCGGTTTCAGCGGCTGCATTAATCCGCATTCTAAACTCATCTAACTGCTCGGTTGGACGCTTCATGGCAAACCGGAGACGGTGTGATGGGTAATAAAATTTGGAAGCCGAGCCCCGAGCGGATGGATTTGGTTCAATGAAATACGACAACGTTACACGCATTTCCACCGGCACGTTCTGCAAAGCTAGCAGCTCATCCTGAGGCCATGGCAGTGCATGCAGATTCATCTCCCGCGTTTTAACCCCACTAGAGGTGCGGTGATAAGGAAATAGGCTGCTCTCTTCGATCATTGCGAGACTGTTATTCGTGCTCCAAATGGCCAATTCAAGATCGGGAACACCCCATCCACAGTGCCGGATCAAAGTAGCATATCCCGCCTGATTGACAGGTGGGTACATATTAAGCATTTGGTCAGTCCAGCGGGCTGAATGTGTTATCAGTGCGCGGATCGTTTCTGGCCGCAGTTTCGGGAACTGCGTCATTAGTTGTGCTGCCATCCTTGCCGCCAGGGCAGATGCAGCACTGGTAGCATTTGTAGTCGAGAAAAGACGGCGATGATGAAAGGCATCGGCAGTCAGTAACTCTAAGCATGCAAAATTATCCGCAAAGTTACCATTTGATGCGGCGTTGCCACCTTCAAACACCACGTCAGGCTTCAATGGCCATACACTATCCCACATAGTAGAAGTTGATGTGAAAGGGCTAAGTCCCCCTGCAGGTGCTAGCGGTCGAAAATCAGCTTCATCGATAGAGTTTTTGTGAGTGCAGGCTCCAATCGTGAGTGCGTTCCAAGACTGTGCAGGGTCATGGATCTGGTTAACCGAAAGACCGGAAGGATAAGCCAGCCAGTGGTCGCGATTAAAAATGTTACCAGCAGAGAGAACGAAAAGGCGTGGGAGGGGCTGTTCAGCACCCAAGTCTGCTGCCAGCGAGTCAACCATTGCAGACCACGCTGAAGGACGGCCATAATCACGATAGTCCGTGGCTGTAACTGCGGAGCTGAATACCCGGCGCCGGTTGTTCATAATCTCAGGGCGTGTCACCGCTTCGCTGAAGAGATAGGCGTGCTCATGCGCGCCACCCATTGCACAATTACCCTGCATACTCGCGAGTTTAACAGACTCCAAACGATGATTAACGGTAAGAGTTCCTTGTCCGGTCAATATGTCAAACATGTCGCCATATAGAGCAACACCCGCCAGTCCAGTGCCATGGTTATCGCGATCGTCAGTCCCCCAGGCTTCATTAGCTGTATAAACATCATTTTCAGTGACCAAAGGCGCGATTAGGGGATGCGCACGGTTAAGTCCTGAATCAAGTAGACACACATAGGGCACATCCGACTCTTCTGGCAGTTGAAGGCGTGACAACGTTTCATCAGCCCAGAGCTGCTGCTCGGTGAACGTTGAACTGGTAAAAAACTCTGCCGTATCTTTTGCTCGTCGAAGCTCAGCCACACAGTTTAGAAGGAGCGTTGATTGAGAAAAGTCTCGCTGAGAACCGAACATCCAGGTTACTGTCCGTTCAGGAAACTCGACGGAATGTTCGCTGACGCGGCACTCGCAGGCGCTAGCCACATTATGAAAATCGGTAAGAACTGCCTCACGATTTCCGCGCACTGGTAACCATACTTCCCACCAAAACGCCTCTTCAACATTCTCAGGCAAAAGATCCGGTTCGTCAGACCATAGAGAGCGGATAGTTGAAAGCCTGATCGCCGATAGCGTATTTATTAACGCTTTCCGATCAAGTGAAACGTTATCCGCCCGGCGTCGGTCAGCCAGATAATCATTCAAATAGTTTTCAAAATGAACAATTTTTCCATCAGGAATGAAAACGTTTGCTGAGGTAATATTTTCATCTACATGAAGACTCAGGAGCTCGATGCGCTTTGCTTGATCGCGCCCCCTTTCTGAATTCAGACTTTCAAAAGCTAATGCCACGTCAGGTTGACCAACAAACTCTACCTGAACGCCAATGCCACTCTGGATCCCTGCGGCCATTTGCATCGACTTAGCTTGTGCAGCTATTGCCTTAATTTGCTGCAAATCTCTCATCAGCATATTTCCGTGGAGATGGCGCTCTCTTTCAGGAAGCTCGGGCGTAGAAGCACCTCCCTTTGACGGCGAAGTGAATGGTTCTTGATGAGAAGTATTGGAAAGAATAATGTGACGCTGTCGGTTAGCGGCTGGTTCCGTCATGATTTACTTTATATTTTCCATTATTTGTAAGAGCCAGGCTAACCTGATGGCGTTCTTCCAAGGCACGTCTGAGCAGCGCTAGATCCACACTATTTCTGTCACTCATCAGCGCTTCTTTAATAGACTCATCGGCCGCGCGGCAGATTTCAGCATAGCTGAGACCAATGAGTAAGGTGTCCAGGCCTGCTTTTCGGAAAGGTTTCGGAATAAAGGATCCTAATCTGGCGCGCAGCAACTCAATCGCCTGATCTGGAGTGGGCAGATGATATTCAATCACGTCATCGAAACGTCTGAAAAGAGCGTAATCAAGAATTTCAGGATGATTCGTCGCAGCAACGATTACACTGTTTGAGTTATCCTGCTCAATCATCTGCAAAAAACTGTTCAGCACGCGTCGAATCTCACCGACGTCGTTAGCAAGTCCACGTTGTGAGCCAATAGCATCAAACTCATCGAAGAAATAGACTCCGCGTATATCAGCCATCGCATCAAAAACTTGACGAAGCTTAGCAGCTGTTTCGCCCATAAATTTGGTGATAAGTGCATCAAAGCGTACCTGGAATAGTGGTACACCGAGCTCGCCAGCAAGAGCGGACGCAGTCAGGGTCTTTCCCGTCCCAGGAGGACCAACAAGTAAAACTTTGCGGCGGGGTGAAAGACCGTGCTCACGTATGCGCGCCATCATTCGCTGTTCACGAACGAGTCGATGCAACTGCGTTGCAGCCGAATCACTAAGCACCATATCAGAGATACGATTGCTAGGTTCACTGACACTCAACAGGTTACCCAACTCAGTGCGAGACTTCGCTGCATTTGACAATGGCACGAGCTTTCCGCTTTTATCAGCGGCTAGCTTCGCCTTACCTTTATCAAGCATACTTAGGAGTTCTTCTGCTAGTCTGCCGTGACCTTGCTTAGCTTCGTGCGCAGCAACCTGCATAGCCACTGAATAAAAGTGACCATCATCGCGACTTATATGCGATTTGATAAGTGCTTTAAGTTGGTCTGCGCTTGCCACGTTTTTAATCCTAATTTATGCATAAATAGGGCAAAAATGCCTTACATAGTTTAGCAATGAAGCCGATCCCGGTAAATGACATTCACTAAAATTGCAATAACAAACTATGCACTTTAATGCATAATTTTTGCCCAAAAATCAATCATATCTAAAGTCAGCAGAAACGTAAAAATTTTTATAAAACAAAGCGCTTACAAATCCGATCCTAACAATTTGAAGCTAAATTTCTGATTCCTCACTCATAGCGGACTAGGTGCACCATGACTTCTGTTGCTCTCACCTATGTCGCAATCCATCCAGAATCTCATAAGGCAATCAGGTACAGCATTAACGTTACGTCACGGCGCTTTGCTCACCTTACACTGGCGTCCCTTCACAAGCCTTTGAGCTAATTTCAAGTCCACGGCGCCTGCCTTAACCTTTCACCTCCGATCACCAGAATGCGCGTAAATCAACAATCTGGGAGGGGTATCTCACTGCAGCCTTCATCGCAACGGGATAATTCGGTGTCCATAATCGTGTCATATATCTCGCGAGCCAGCATGCTGATTGCTTGCAGCCGATTTTGATATCCTTCGGGTAGCCAGTAGCTGACGACCAGAATACATTCATCAGCAGCTCGACAGATGAATTATCATTGCATTTATTTCTGACGCAGATGCGCCTGCCAGAATCGTGAATTAAGATGACAGAAAATTCATCACGTCCTACAGCACTTCAATCAGTTCAAATTCTTCAGCGACTAGCTCCATATCATTAGAAAAATGCCCTTCATTAGAGAAAAACCGCTTATGTTCTTTTTGCCAGTATTCCAGGCTTAAGTCTCCCTCTCCTTCCTTGCGGGCGAGCTCTAAAGTAACATCACAAAAACGCACCAGTTGCATTGAAATCAGCCGTGTGACGCAGACCGGGACGTTCTGACCATTGAGGATGATGGTATAGCTCCCAATCTTTGGCGCAGACTTTTCGTTCTGGTATGAGGTAAACGCTCCGCAGGAGGCCGTTTTCATCCCGTTTTTAATCAGTGCTGCGAGCTCACTGGCCAACTCTGGACTGTCACCCATTTGGCCAGCCTCAGCACCTGGATACTTAACTTTCAATTCTTCAACCGTAACCATTAAGGGTCCTTCCTGACCGTAGATGAATGCTAAATGTGTTTTAGCTATTACTGTCCGGACACTAACAGCGATGCGTTCTCATTAAAAGTGGGATTTGCTGCCCAATCATGCCGACATATCACCTTTTTGATTTGTCCCATCTGCTTTAAGCAGCGCCTTCATTTGCCCAATATATGCAAGCGCTGTTTCACTGTTTACGGGCACGTAGAGCTTTTCAACCTGAGGGCGTGGCGGTGGAATGTATTCGCCTGCCAAAATCCGTTTGGCCATCTTATGGAGTTCGGTACGGCATTTTCCACGCAACTCTGATTCGCTGAGACCTTTTAAGCGCATCTGGCTGTACAGGTTCGTCACCATCCAGTAGTGCGCATTAGCCTGCCATGGATAAGCTTCCGGGGAGCGATACAAGCCGCGTCGTGCACTGTAGCGCATGACCATGTCATACAGCGCATTTTCATCCGGTAAGCCTGCAGCGCCACTTTCACCCTCTTTGCACCAGCTGATGAACTGTCCTGGGGATGGCCAGAACGGGGAACAGCTGGCACGCGCTCGTTTCATGCCGGCCGATATTTGCTGTCTGGACGTGATGCCGTTTTCGACGAATGCAGCCACCCACTGACGCTTTGCTGCGGCTTCGTCGCGGGGGTTTTTCAGCGTTGTGCTGATGGATGCAGGGAAGACCAGCTTAAGCGCGCTGAAGAGCATGTCCACCAGCTGCTCAATGGCTGAGCTAAAACCGCGATTGTCAGGCTGCGCGCTGCTCCCCTCCGTTCCTGGCACTTTGCTTTGCAGCAGTTCATCGAAAACGGCTTCACGATGCGTCATATGAAATTATTCTCCCACTCGCTGAGATCGTTCCAGTGGGGCTGGTTTACAACGCCCGTCAATGGCTGACCGCGCCAGGCTCCCTGTTTGTTCTGGTAGCTGAGTTTCTGGCTGGCTGTGATAAACCAGTTCCTTGGTTTTTCATGCGTGAACTCGATATCAAGTTTCCGCAGCTCGTAAACCAGATCCACGTTTGCATAGAGCTTCTGCCACGATGTGAAATCCGCGTGGTTGAGCTTCACGATGTTGCCTTCGAAGGCGTATCGCGATCGCGGTATAAATTCCGCATTCGTTGCGTCAGCAACGGGTGTTATGTATTTAGGTTCATTGACTGGTTCAAAAGAGTGACTGGTTATGGGGTCAGGAGCTGCCCCACCCCCCCGGGCAGCTCCTGACCCACCCCCGGTCATCTCCTGACCTACCCCCCGGGCATCTCCTGCCCCACCCCGGTCAGCATCTGACCCACCAGTTTCTTTCCGTTTTTCCCTGACTGAATTTCCCTTCGAAACGATTTCCACCGGTTTATCCAGGGTGATGTGAAACAGGTTAGACTGGTTTAACACACCATTTTTACGGAACTCCCGGCGAACCAGGCCCATATCTTCCAGCGCTTTGATATGGCTTTTAACCGTGGATCGGCCAATCTCACACTGATCAGCGATATGTTGATAGGAAGGCCAGCATTCACCTTTGTCATTTGCATTGTCTGCAAGCTTAATCAACACCAGTTTTCGGATGGGATTTCCGACTTTGATGCTCATCGCTTGAGCCATAAGTGTCATGCTCATAACAGCTCCGTTTCGAATGGTGTCTCGATGTTCACGATTAATCGCGTGAATAGAAAACCAGACTTTCTTTGGTTACAGGTTTACGAGGTACAAACTCTAAGGAAGCATTCTCTATCTTTTGGGCTTTCATAGGCGAAGCCCTTCGAAAGCCATACGCAAGCAGATCCAAATACCCCACTGTTGTGTTGGCTTTTTCGGCCAGTAAAGCCCATTCTTCTTTGCTGGCCTCTTTACGCCAGCGCAAAAGGTCGTTACTCATAACTTGTCCCTCCTGAGTAAATGAGCAACCAGACGTTATCAAATAGATAAATAACATGCAATGCGATTTATCATTATGAGCATTTATCATATGGATAAATCATGTGAGAATTCCGGGATGGAAAATAAAGAAATCAGAAAACTGAACCTGTCGCAGCTTCTTGAAGAGCATATGAAGCAGCCAGAAGCTACTAAAGCATCCTTTGCAGAGATGTGCGGTCTCAATCCCGCTCAACTCAGCCAGGTACTAGGAAACGATGCTTTCAGAAAAATTGGCGACAGGCTTGCACGGCGAATAGAGACTGGCCTCGAGCTTCCAACAGGATGGCTGGACAGTCTTCATTCCAAAAGCGCTGAAGTGGATGAACTGGAGATTGCAGGCAGACCCGTGAATGGTTTTGTCAAAGTTGCTGGCGAAGCGTGGCTTGGCACTGATGGTTCTGTCGATATGATCGAGCAACCAGGTGGATGGTTATGCATCTGCAGTCAGGATAAAGAGGCTTTTGGCTTGAGGGTAAAAGGCGACAGCATGTGGCCGAGAATTCAATCGGGTGAGTTTGTCGTTATAGAGCCAAACACGCCTGTACAAGTCGGTGACGAGGTGTTTGTAAGAACCAAAGACGGCCGCAACATGATAAAAATCTACAATAAAACCAGAGATGGCTCTTATCTCTTAACAAGCATCAATAATGAGCACCGACCAATAACGCTAGATGCGAGTGAAATTGAGCAGGTACAGTATGTTGCTGCCATTTTAAAGCACACGCGTTTTTTTGAGCATCCGGATCCATCCTGCTGACTTCCTGACCGTCCCGCCTAACTAATAGTTTCATTCCTAACCCGCACTGAGCGGGTTTTTTGTCAGAAAAACCAATAACTTCAAAATGATAAACATGACAACTCATAATTTATCAATTTGATATTGACAGGTATTTATCTTAGCGATAAGGTTGGTTCACTTTAGCTTTACAGCTTTAAGCTAAGTGATCTTTAACAACGAGCGGGAAGCTCTACGGCAGGTGCCGAGAACGCACCGAACTTCAGGTTACTGAGTGCATTGTTGCGACTGTGCAGCCAGTAACTTAACGGGGGGATGTATGGCAATTATCAGCTATGGCAGATCTGTTAAACCTGTGATGAAAGACAACGCCAGAACACGCCGACATAGGCGTCGTATGGTTGAAGCCATTGAGTGTCGCAGGATTGAAGTGATTCTGGCTGCAGAGCTGGGATGGAAACCACCAGCACGGAATGCGGAACTCAGCCGTGCTGAAAACCATTGCAGGCGAGTATCCACCGATCGCATCAGTAAGGCAGTGGAGACGGAAACGGAGTACCACAAACAGATCCTGGCTGGCGCTTCCAGGTACAACCTTGGTGACGTTGACAGAGGCATATGCCTGTCAGGTGTGGCTTTTTACCGTGCCGGCCATCGCAGAGTCCGTAAGGATGCTACACACATTGTCGGATAAACGAAGTGCTGAAAAAGTTATTAACTAATTCCACATTTGCATAATCAAGGATTTTTTCCAGGCTTAACAGACAATCCAAGACCAGGAGGAAATATGTCAGAGCAGTATAAAAAATGCATCGAAGCCTGTTATCTGTGTGCTGCGGCCTGTGATAACTGTGCGGCATCATGCCTGGAAGAAAAAAATCTGGAAATGATGCGTGAGTGCATCAGGATGGACATGCAATGTGCGAATATCTGTCGGCTCGCCGCGCAGTTTATGGCTCTCAAAAGTGAATCAGCTAAACAGCTATGTCAGTTATGCGCTGAGATTTGCCAGAAATGCGGTGACGAGTGCGGTAAGCATCAGCATGACCATTGTCAGGCGTACTCAAAAGCCTGTCACCAATGTGCTGAACAGTGCCGTCAGATGGCCGCTTAAAGGAAAACAGCTCACTTCATCTAACCCGCTTCGGCGGGTTTTTAATGGGAGCAGCTGACGCCTGTTCTGTGCCATGTCAGAAGCATTTGCGTAGACATTCACAGATAAAAATCACAGGCATGTAAATAAAAATACTAGAGGACAGTAGAGGAGGCAGACGGAACATTATCGCAGCACAAAGCGTAGTGATTTTTTAGTCAGTACTAGCTAACCCTGCCCCTTTCTCAGGTTGAACCAATAAACAGTTAAGACAGCCGCATACGCGGCTTTTTTTTCGTCCAGACCCGGAGAGCACCATGCATAAAAACAAATCCTCTGAAGCAGTGTCTCAGGAAGAGATGCAACGCCTCACCCTCACCCACATTCAGGCGTATGTGAATGCCTGCCATTGCCAGACCCGCAGCGATGTGCTTCTGGCGCTGGAGCACTGGCAACACACCGGCGCTAATCTGGCTGAGTTTATCAGGACCACACGTATCATCGTGATAGATGATCAGGGTCACCATGAGTTCTGATGCGAGAACACGTTAACCCCGCCCGTCAGGGTATTCATTTGACCCGGAGGTCATCATGCAGAACCGCGAAGCAGCACAACACGTGACAGAGACCATGCTCGCCGTTTTTAACACTCTTACGACGTCAGTCCAGCGAATCAATGCCCTGGTGCAGGAAGGGAAAGTCAGTTCGGCCGAAGCAGACCTGTATCGTCAAAGCGTCATGGGCCCGCTGGATAAGATGCTGGTATCCACCTTAACCTCCGTTTTTGAACGCTATCCAGAGCTGCGTCCTGCCAGTTCCTGCGCAATCTCTCATGAAGGTAAGGGACAGCATGGCAGCTGAACACCTGAGCACAACGTTAAAGACCGCCCGCTGTGGCGGTTTTTTTATGCCTGAAGGAGGCCTCTGTGGTGATTCAGATCGATGATGGCCGGTACACCTTTACCGCCGGCGTATTAAACCGAAGCCGGCAGTTTGTCAGCTTCAGCGAGGGTGTTGCCTGGGTGTTCGTGCAGAAGCTGGCCGCCGCCTGCGCCGCTTAGATGAGGTTTCCGTGATGTCCAAGCCTCATGTACCCGACCGGATATCCCGGCGCGCAAAACAGCAGCTCAAAAAGTGGCGTGCCGGTCAGATCCATGCGAGACGCACTTACCGTGAAAAGTATCTGTCGCTGCGCGTTAACCCGCAATGGCGCCTGCTTTCACGCAACAACGGTCGGAGCTGGGAATTACTCAGCTACGCCGATTATGACAAACAAATCTGAACCGGCATTGTCATTCGTCAACCGGCTATACCGGCCAGAGAGGAAACGCATTATGGAACCGGACAAACTAAACCATCACCTTGAAGAGCATAAACGCTGGCTTGTAACTGCGGGCGCGGAGGGTAAACGGCTCAACCTGAGCGGTCAGTGCCTGGCCGGTGCCGATCTGACCCGGGCCAATCTTGAACATGCCCTCTTCTACGGGGCCGATTTCGAGCGCGCCCAACTGCGAATGGCAAACCTGCGATACGCGGCCCTGGACAGGTGCAATCTCTCCTTTGCCTCACTGTTTCACGCAAAGCTCAATCATGCGTCGATGAATCATGCAACGTTTCTGTCGACCGATCTGCGTGTGGCTGACCTGCGGGATGCCCGCCTGAACGGGACCGATCTGCGCGGCGTGATAACGCTGACCACGAGGTTGCCGGAAAAAACCTGGTTAATCCTGGGCGAGATCTACGACATCCAGATCACCCACGGCGACTGGATAAAAGCAGGCTGCCAGATGCATACACCAGCGCAATGGCGTGCATTCAGCCGCGGGGACATCCTGAAAATGGATGGGGAACGTGCGCTCAGCTTTTACCCGCGCTTGCTGGATATTCTCGATTGTTATCTCGGTATGGGTGAACGGCCTGACTGGGTCTGCCAGCCGTGACTGACAGCTTTTCGGTATTTTTATTCATCCAGAGGAATGACAGCCATGAAGATTCAATACAGCGCGACGCCCACGCACGCCACGCTCCTGATCAAAACCAGCGTTTTTCGTGCGTGGTTGCATGATCGCGTGATCAGGGCAGCACTGATGGCCGCGCCGGATGCCCGCGTCACCCACACGGGCACGTTTATTATTCATACGCGCATCTCCGGCGATCCGGCACAAATTCTCAACGCGACCCGCGCTGCCCGTCGTGAAGAAGAAGGATAACGGCGGGCTCAGATACCGGCTTTTCCCGAAGTCGTAACGCCTGCGTCAACCCTACCACTTCGCTCTACTGCCGGACGTATCGGCACTCATTCTCGTAAACTGACTGTTCCAAGGAACATTTCCCATGATGCAACAACACATCAGGGGCGATGCCGCTTTTGCTCGCCCTTTTCACGCCATCCGCGATATTGAGTTTGACCGGAAGAACATTCTGACCAGCGCAAGCTTTTCCTCTTCCGCGCCCCCCGCATTGCCTCCCCTGCCCCCTCTGCCAGCGCTGAGGAAAAGTCTGAACCGTGTTGTGCGTATTCTGGTGCAGGAGGGCAAACCATGATGCCGATTGTCCAGCTGGAACATCGCCGACAGGAACTCAGCGAGGAAGAGCGGCAAATTATTGAAAAAGAGCAGTGGATTGATGATGAAACTGCACGCCTGCTGCAGCGCTTTCCTCCTTACCTTTCCGGCTTTCGTCACTGGCGGCAGGACGCCGAAGTGAAGGCGTGCTGTGAACAGGCCGATGCGGAGGAGGCGTATCAGTATTTCATCTGGCAATTGGCTTATGGCCAGGCGCAGCGCAATTACCCGCCTCTCAGCGATGTTGAACTATCCACCAGCCGGGCCTGTCGGCCGGGCGTCTCATCCGGCTTAACAGGCCAGATGCCGCGAGCCCGTTAAGGGGGACACCATGAATAAAGACACTTCCCGGCAGAAGCCTGCGCCTTATGTACGGCTGGCCATTATTGCTGCAGAAGCTGAGAACGCCGGCGCTTACGGATTTGCCGCAGCGGCATGGACGGCGGCTGCCGGACTGGCACGACGTGACGCTAATAGCCGGTGGGCAAATGAACGCTCAGCGCTCTGCAATAACGCGCTGAAGCGTGACTGGGGGCGCATTGATAGCCAGGAGGAGGAAAGACATGACGTGGTTTCCTGATCCCCTTTGTGAGCAGCCAGCAGTCGCTGACGGGAGCTTTCTGACCATCACCCTGCTTATTGCGTCAGGGCTTTTATTTCAGATTTGCATCACCGTTTTCGCGTTTTATCCGGCACTGACCCACCGTGCCGACGGTGTAACGCCAGGGAGAGGTGATGGCATCTGCAAAGAGGAGGAATCCATTGAAAACCGATCATGAACGGAGGTTTAAATCGATGCGCCAGTTAGGGTACATCTACATGGTTGCGGTAGCGATCGGGGCCGGCCTGATGACCGGTCTGGTCAGTGTGGCAGTGGCCTCATCCGTAATGGCCATGCTCATCAGCCGCTGAAGCCGGTGCCCGGTTTTAATGCCGGGCACCGTTTCTGACGGCCCCTGTATCCGGCAGTCCTGCGCCGGGGGATCGTGAACAGACCGGCAGACTTAATACCAGGAGAAAAATGATGGAACTTCGTGACGATTCACTGATTGACATGAAATTTATGATGCAGGATTCTGGCTTTACCGACCGCTACTTCTACAAGCAAATCGAGAAAGGCAGACTGCCACCGCCCCGTAAGTATGGTCGGGTGTCCCGGTGGGAATACCAGGAATATCGGCGCTGGAAGGCGTCATTTTCGCGAAAATCAGACGCCTGAACGGACACCTGTTTCATTGTGGGCATAATTGCGGGCACAGCCCATTTTCTGAACTCGAAAACCGCTTACATATCATATAACTGCCCAGCAGAAATGATGTCTGCAGGGGACACCAGTAACAGCTCTTCTGCTTTGCCTAACCGCTTCGTTTATTGGTCCTCTCCCTCTGCCACCCCAATGCTGTTTTTCATCTGCCACAAGGTGTAAATCTGCGATCGCAGGTGCTGTTCGAGCTGGCGTATAAGCTGTTGCCGCTGGGGCGCACTGGCTGGTAGCGAGTGAATTTGCCGCAATTGTTCCTCGATGGGCTCAGCCTGCTGAAAACGGGTCATCATGCCAAATACCGAGGACTTCAGTTCACTCACCGTGATGTATTTGCCTTTTTGCTCATCCAGTCCATTCAGCCGCTCGCTTAACTGTGCCAGCTTCATCATCCCCTGATGCCAGGCCGCAAGGTTTTGCGCTGGCAACGTGCTGGCCTCAAGCTGATACTGCCACCGCGCAGATAACGAACCCGTCTGTTCGGGCCACAGCGCCTGCGCCTGCTCCACCAGCTGCTGGCCATACGCAATGTTCCAGTCGGGCGCGAGTTGTTCCAGACGAGATAACTGCTGCTGCGTGTCGGCGATCAAGGCTGATGGTATGGACGTCCGCTGCCGCAGCACATCCTGCTGCTGTGACGTGAGTGTGGCGGGCACAGGAGCCAGCGATGCCACGAGCTGAGCCTGCAGTGGATCGGGCCGGTGCAGATATTGCCAGCCGCCCACCGCGACTACGCTGATAAGCAGCATGGTAAACATCCCAGCACTGAAAAATTGCCAGTGATTACCGCGGGCCGTTGCCGCTGTCTGCACCTTAATCTTTGGCTGATGTTGCTGCTGCGCGACATACACCCATCTGGCGCTATGCGAAGTTTTCGTTTCATGCGGGTGTGCAGATATCGCCCCGCTATCTAGCGTGGTGCCGGGCAAGATGTCGCTGGTCGTACCGTCACGGCTTTCCAGCCTGGTGGCACTGTTGTGCATCAGAGCACGCAATGTATCAAGCTGGCTAAGATGTTTAAGCTCCAGCCGCTGTAATACGGTCCCCAGGCGGGTAAGCAGTTGTTCAGCACGATAAAGCTGACTCAGATCGCCATAATTCAGGGAAAGGGTGCGCATCTGCTGCTGCACGCGCTGGCTCAGGCTGGTGAGAATGTCCATGCGCGCGTGGATCGGTTGCGGCCACAGCGCACCCCACTGATGCCTCACCAGCGCCTCCAGTAGTGCCAAACCTTCATTCAATCCGACCAAACCAGCCAGCTGCAGGCGGGCAAGCGTGTACCAGGCCGCGGTCTGCAACTCCACTCCATTTTGTTCGAACAGAGAAAGGCAGCGTTGTTCAACGTAAAGCCAGTCTATATCCGGGCGTGCCGGATGGGTCAATTTGCTCAGCTCTTCACGCAGAGCAGCATAATCCGGCAGCTTACGCGGGTCGCTGCCGGTTTTAATTTTACGTTGGGAAAGATTGTTCATGGCCAGATATCCATATGGCGTAGTTGAAGCAGTGGCAATTATTATTTATGCGGCTTAACTTTCTGCATACTCAAGGGCTTGCAAATACTGCAAAGCTATCGGATCTGCAAGGTATTCCACCAGCTCATGATGGCGTTCCACTTCATCGATAATGCGACTGAGTACGATGCGGAAAAACTTTCTACGCAGGTGGATCCTGTTAAACCGGTAACTTTCCAAATAGTCATGCAGGATCTTTTCAAGTGCGGGTGCGTCATCGCATGAACTCATAGCGTGAACATCAAAATAAAAATGTACGGCAGTTCCGCTCGTTTTTTTTACGCGCTTCTTGGGTTCCAGTCGTCATTTCATGCCAATTTTGAAGACATTTTCACCGAAGGATCCAATATTCGAAATCATATACACATGTCCCTGTTTTGTAAGCTGAACCATAGATTTGACACGTTCATATTGCTGGTGTACCTCCTGAATTTTCTGCTCCAGCGCCAGGCGCTGTCTTTCCAGCTCTTCCCTGTGGGCACCTTCGGCAGCGAGCAGGGCTTCTTCCTGTAAACACTGCTGCTCAGCAAGGCGTTACTCTTCCTCTTCCGCTTCGCGCTGTTGCTGGTCCAACTCATCCAGACGCTGTTTCTCTTCCCGCATCTGACGCTTAATCTCAGTCTGATACTCTTTGTCTTCCTGCGCTTTTTCAGCAGGACAACTTTATCCAGAAACTACTGCCTGACGCCTTCCCAGGCAGCATTATCTTCGAGTTCTAGAAAGGTGATTTTCTCACTAAAGGCAGAGTAAGCCTCTCTTTTCCTGAGCAGCTGGTAGTATTTACTTTGCCAGTTATTCTTACGAATATATTGAGCTCGGCAATAGCAATGCGCTGCACTTTTCATCCATTTTTAAAGTAATACTGATAACCAATAAAGGGAATGATTAGCGCTTACTGATTTAGATATTTTTACAAGTTTTCCAATCATAATAACCACCCCCTCTAAAATTCTGTTTAGGATAGTTATCAGGCAGCGTCAGGGACCATCCTTTTAGCTTTGACACGCAAACAACAACAGGAAAAAGGGAATAATCTATTGACTCACTAATGAACTGATCTTTACCTATATTGCTCAGGAATTTATCACCTCGATTCCAAATTGCTTTTCTTAGTCGAATATTCCACTCTCGATAACTTATGCCAGCAATATATCTCCCTCGTCCATTTGTGTTTGTTTTCTTCCAATTAACCTCGCCACCATCACTTAAATATTGCCATATTGCATAGCGCTCAAGTTCAAATTGACTGGGTAATTGACTGGCGTGTGCAGAATTAACATGGTCAAGCAAATGCGGGTCTGCCAGCAACATAGCCATTGCTTTATGCATATAACCAAGCATGATTTCAGGATGCTCCGGCAATCCTTCCTCTGCATTAAACAAGCTAAGATATGATAAATAAAGTGCATCATTTTGCACTGTTCTTCCGTTATCTTTAGCTGTTGCAACTATTTTTGCAGCACGATATTGCAAACTCCCCCAGGATTCTGCGCCGCTGATTGGTCTATAACGATGAGGATAAAGATTTCCTGTAAGGAATCCTTCTGCAGATTTTAGATCCCCGTTGTCAATTGCTGAAACTGCCCGAGCATGATCGGAAAGTGTCAATGTATTATTTTTAATATTTTTTGCAGTATTGATTATAGGTCTGCATCCGGAAGACATAACACTAGAAAACACCACAAAAAAAGCAGAAATCGCGACCCTTTTAATTTTATTCATGAGCTCCCCTTTACTTATATATATATTGCGTTGTTATTTGATATGGTTCAAGTGTAAGCAAGACAACTGTGCGGCCTTTTTCGTAGTCGCTCTGCCATTTTGGGCAATTTGTTATTTTGCTAACATCCAGTCCTTTATTATACCACTCCTTCTGTTTTCTCTTACATTCAGAAAGGCTTTTATAAAACCCCCTCTTGTCTGTAACTGTCTCTTCTTTATTTTTAGCCAGACCATATTGCTTTTCCAGAAATTTAGTTTGTTTTTGATAAATCTCAAGCCCCTCTTTTCCATTATCAACTCTCGCTAATTTATTTTTGTTATCATGCTGTTCATCGACTGATGCTGTAAATACGGCACCTATCAGTCCGGCTTTCTTATCAAAATATAAAATCACATGCTGGAATTCATTAGCATTCAATTCAGATGGTTCTACCTCTGCAGAGATTAGGTTAGGATCCATCCCTGCGTAGTTAATATCCTGGACTTCTAATGAGTACAACGGAATATTCCTTGCCTCATCGTAACTCATACCCCACCTTAAATTGTATGGCGCTGATGGTTCACCATCGTGATTAACACTGGCAACTGCGGCTACAAATATAGACGAAAGGAAACACGCCACTACTATCATTAACTTTACTTTTTTCATTACCATCTCTCTTTTTAATACACCTATTTGAAATCACCTATCATTCAACAATGAATGCATCAGTGATCAACTTTTATAACATCAGTCCTTTTATCAGCCACCAATGATGAGTTGGCTACTTTAATAATTCGGACATCAACCGGGGCAAGACGGTCCTAAGCCACTATATTTCTGACATCCTAATTACAATACATGCTCCACGATAACAACATACTGGCGCAGTGGTTACTGAGTAAAAACATCAATATTAAATCCCGTAAAATTGATTAAATATTCAATCTCTTTGGGTTATCATTGCCATCTGATAGGTCACACTACTTTCAATTGGTTAAATGATTCACTTTGGCGAACAGAAATACCTTCAGGTTTCAGGATAGGATTAACACAGATTTGCTTGCTATATCTCCAATGCGTCAAATGCTTTCTCATCACTAAGGAAATCAGCTCAATTTCATTTCACATCATTAAATTATAATCAATAAAATAGCACCCCCCTGTTTATTGGCATGGATTTGCACTCGTTAGTGGCGACAAAAATTAACAAGGCAGACATCATGATGGAGATATCAGTGCCTGACCTGCAATGAAAAAATAACAGTAGATGTTGAAGCACCGCTTGCTACAGCAAAGGAAAATCAACTTATAGCTTTGTGTATGTATTACTAATTGTCTCCATTTCCTGAATTCTGATGTCATTTTTTCACACGTAAGGCCCGGTCGTATTTAGCCATTTTGATAATTCATGGGATGTCCGAATCATGCCCATCGCACGTCATCACTTGCTGCCAGTTTTTTGTTACGGATATTCATTCAATAGCCGGGCTACACTCTGGCCTGATGATCAAGATAATGCTGCTGCTTCAGATGCCTCAACAGAACCCTTCCCTCGGGCATAAACTCGGTGCCATAGCGTACGAGGCCAATGTCTTTCAATTCAGCATCAATGGCATAATGCAACTCGCCGGGGACATTCTGCTCCAGCATGACGACAGTAATTTTTTTCAGGCGCGGCTCATACCTGAGCAGAACAGCAGACAGGGTGCCAATCAGCTCATGGGCAGTACCCGGCATGCCCTGCAGGATTTTGGTCATATCGGGCAGACCATAGTCCGGCAGATGCGCCAGCGTGCCGGCGCGGCAGTTGAGGATGCGCTGCATATTGTCAAGTACGGACAAAATCACCTGATTTTGTTCGCTGACCTGATGCAGATCGAGGCCACCGGTGAAGTTGCCGGTGAGCATTTCATACAGCGAAGGTGTGTTATGTCCCTGGGGCATCAGTCGTCCTTGAGCGGTTGCAGTGTCAGATGATTGTTACCGGCTTCCAGAATGCGCGGCTTATCCGGGTCAAGGTCTTCACGCCCTATCACCAGCTTCCAGGTGTTGTTAACTCTATCCGGATGGCGGAACAGCCCTGCCACGGCGACAAACTGCGCATCTTCTTCCATTGGCATATCGAGGTTCGCATCACCGCCAGGTTTTACCACTACATCCCGGGTCGCCAGCAGATCGGGTTTCAGGATCGTGTCGCCATCCCTGAGGAGCTGCTGATAGACCGTTTTGTCGAAGGTTTTACGGTCTTTCAGCTGCCAGACACGAATAACCACCGGCTCAGACAGCGAGTTACTTTCACGGGAATCGGTGTTCAGCGCCTCACGAGCGGTGAAATCCAGGTGCAGCACCTTAATCTTTTTGTAAAACACGGCGTTAAATGCCGATTTAGTGCCATCGGTGATCCCCTGCGTCACCCCACACCCCGTCAGGCTGAATGCCAGTAGCGCAGGTAGCCAGCATGCGGATTTAATCAAACTTGTACGTAACACGTCGGTTTCCTTGTTGTGATGATGCAGGCTCCAGCCCGGCGTAATAACCCAGTTCTGTGGTAAAGGTCTGCGGAATATCCTTCGGGAGATCTTCGTCTTCCGCGCCCAGAACGCCATTCATCCCCAGCCAGAATGGGCCTTCGCCGAGCGGCGGCGCAGCCAGCAGGCGGGTTCGGGTGGTCAGGGTGATTTTTGCTTTAAAGCGCCAGCCGAGATACACCCGCAGCATCACCAGAAAGTCCTGATACAGCAGGCCGTCCGGTTTCCAGCCCTGTGATTCCTGCTCGTTATCGGTGGACAGAGCAATCAGCAGCTGGCTGTTGGCATCCATCGCCTCTTCGCCCAGCGGCGTGTTGCCATCCAGCAGAAAATCGTCATCACCGTAAAAGCCCAGCGGCTGGCTGACAGCTACCGGTCGCAGGCAATACGGGCTCACCTGCACCGTCGTGTCGGGTGCCAGCAGGCTCACCAGGGCCTGCATCCCCTCCTGGGTTTTACCTGGCTGCTGCAGCACACCCAGCAGCGCCAGAAATCGGGATACCGGGGTGGCAATGTGCTCTGCGGTGCCCGGTATCCCCAGTCCCACCAGACCCAGCAGTGACTGCGAGATAGCGTCAGTACCGCCGGGCTCAAATGTGGCCGGGTAGGAGTATTTACGCCAGACACGGTAAAACTGCGTCAGGATACGGTGGCTGAAGATATCCAGAAAACCCTGCAGCGCTTCGTGCCCTTCGCGGCGCTGGGTGATGTCATCAAGGTACGCTGTGGGCAAAGGAGAATCGACACCGTACATCCCCATAAAGGTCGTGCGGATGAGCGGTGGCTTGCTGTCATCCTCCTCGTCATATTCGACAGTCTTTATTTCGCTGGCCGGAAATCCCATCCCCGGATGTGGCGCAAACCGCACCGGGTCATCCGCCGGGTGGCTGGTCGAGCCCAGCAGCGGCCTGCCAGGATTACGCTTCTCCAGCAACTGGCATAAGCGGTAAAAGTTGATGCGGTGAAGGTCGGCTTCCAGCCGCGGGGTCAGCCGGGAATGCGGCGATTGTGCTTCTCTTCCCATTCCAGGCGCTCTCCGGTCGGTTGCAGGATGATAATCAGGCGGTTGAACAGATAGATATCGGTATACAGCGCAAAGAAGCGGCTCAGCATCTCGCCGAACAGACAGATGTCGCCGCGCCCGGCAAAGCCGTGACTGTCCAGCGTCACCTCAATCTGCACACCGCGTACCAGATAGCCCTGTTCGAAACGCTCGGTTTCGCGGTGCTTCACATCAATGATGGCTTCCAGCCGACGGCGGTTCATCTCACTGTCGGTCCATTCGTACAGCGCCAGCGTCCCGCGTAGCACGTCGGCGTTATCCATCATCGACAGGAATCCGCTGCCGAGATGGCTCAGCACGCGCCAGTGGAAACGGTCCTGCGCCGGTGGATAACAGGGTAGTGTCGGCGCACACAGGTTACGCACGGCGATACTGGCTGAGGTGGTTTTCATCACCGTATCAAGCACCGTGCTCTGCAGAGCACGTCGTGGCAGCTGGCCGTTGGTGCCGGTGAGCGTCAGCGACAGGCTCTCGTCTTCCGGTACCGTGTGGTTATCAAACGCTTCACCGCCGAGGATAAGCCAGGTGTTATGCAGTCCGGACGGACCGCGACGTACGCGAGTATGGTAGTAATATTCCGGGGCCTGATGGCGCATCATGCCGCCTTTGTGGCGAAAGCTCGAAAACGGTACGTAGGTATGCTGGCTGGATGACATCACCGAATCCACCGCGTAAATCTCGGTATGACCATCCTGCACGCGCATCGGGCGCAGCATGTATTCGGTCTGCAGAGAGTTGAGCGTCAGCGGGTCTGACTCCAGCGGGAATAGGTTAATCACCGGCACACAGTTCAGGCGCAGATGTTTTTCGGTAAAGCTGAAGTCATGTTCCCAGCGCTCCGCCAGCACCACGTCGATTTCAAACCAGGGGAGCTCAGCCGGAAAGACCACGGTCTCCAGCCCACGCAGGCCCGTGAACATGAATTTCTCGCGGAAGGTGAAATACTCCAGCAACAGCTGATAGCCGCTGAAACTGCTGCTGCCCTTCGGCCACAGGTCGTCGTTATCGCCAAAGCCCAGCGCGGTGAAATACCCGTCGAGCGGTCTTCTGTCCATGTCACCCGGCAGGCGCAGCCACAGGCGGGCGACATTCATGGTGAAGGCTTCATGCATGGCACAGGCCAGCGGCGCGTCGGCGTTGAAATACAGCGGAATACAGCTCAGGTCGATGCGCGTCCAGTCAGCCAGGTCACTGCAGTGAAAACGCAGAGTAATAACCGAACGCCCGTCAGGGTCAGTCGACAGACGGACATGTTCCAGCGACAACGGCTGAAGCGTCATCTCTCTGGTGGTGGTATACCGGCAGCGCGTGCCTTTCTCGCCGATCGGCCGCGAGTTCACCTCAAAACCTTTGACGATGCGCATCGGCTCTTTCATCTCGCGCCAGTCAGGGGTGAATTCCACCACCGACATGGACGGAATGGTACGCAGGTAATGTGGCCACAGCAGGCTGACCAGCCCTTCGGTCAGTTCAGGCAGGTCGTCGTCGAGCTTCTCGCGCAGCCGGCCCATCAGGAAGGCAAAGCCCTCGAACAGTCGCTCCACGTACGGGTCGCGCGCTCCTGCTTTATCGAGATTGAGCATTGCCGCCTGCTCGGGGTGAGCACGGGCAAACTCTTCACCGGCTTCCAGCAGGTAGCGCATTTCAGCGTCGTAATAACGCAGGGTTAAATCATCCATAAAAACCTGAATATGTGTGTTTGAAAGGTATGCCTGGCGTTTTAACCGCAAAGCACTGCGCTGCTGGCCGGATCGAGCGCAATCAGACCCGCCAGAAGCTGGTCCATCTCTGGCTGTAACCGTAATTTATCGGTTTCACTGCGTGTGGCTTTCATGCGTAGCAGTCTGAGGCGTCGGGATTTCACTTCAAACAGCAATGCCGGTATCCACTGCGTGAGGGTAATTGACTGTGCGGCACTGTCGAGCTCTCCCAGCAGATGCAGGGCCAGTTCATTTTTGCCCTTCTGCTCGGCCACGCGGGCCATCAGCAAACGCAGCAACCATCTGTCTTTTGTCGAGTCGGTGCCCGGGCGTGTCTGTAGCCAGCGAAGCGTGGCATCCAGACCGTCGGTGTCCGCTTTATCCAGCGCTTCCGGCTCGAGAGCCAGGATATCGTTATCTGTTTCACCGGCGGCACTGACCGGCTCATCCCGCCAGCCGGACATATCGTCCAGTACGTTCTGATTTATCCAGTTCAGCGTCACTTCATCAGCAAACGGCGTACCGTCATTAAAGGCCAGGGTTTCAAGCCCGGTAAGGCGACGCAGTAATCCTTTCAGGTCGGCGGCGATGATCCCGGCAAGCACCTCATGCCCCGATTTCATCAGCGCCTGGTGGATATACCACTGCAAATCCAGCCAGAGGTGATTGGCGCCACGCGAGAAGGTACTGTCCGCCTGCTCCAGTATCTCCAGCCAGCTCTGCTGCAAATACAGGCGTTTGAGCATGGCACGCTGGTCTGCGCGAGGCGGATCTATGCGGGTTTTGCCTTGTGCATCCGGCGCAGGAATGCTGTGCAGCGTGTCATGACGCAGGCTTTTCATCAGCCGGTGTGCGGCAAGCCAGCCATCGGGTTGCTCACGCAGATATCCGGTCAGGGTGCGGGCCTGGGCCAGCAAATCCTGACCAGAGGTGATGCGGCTCAGCACAGGCGCATCTGGCTCCGTCACAGGCGTGGATATCTGTGACAGCGCCTTATTACCTGCATTCTGCGGTACCACGGCATCCACACCACCGGCCTTCATCAGGCGGGATTCCAGCGCGCTGTACAGGGCATTCAGCTCTGGCCGCGATGCTTCCGGCTCTGTGTCCAGACTGTCGCGCAACAGCAGCAGCGCACCGGCAGTGCGCAGTGCATCGTCGCGAATCACTTCCGGCCAGAGTGACAGGCTGTCCAGAACACGGGAGCCTGCGAGCCACTCCAGCGCCGGTTTACGGCTCCGCTCGCGCTGAGGATGAAGCTGCGTGCCATAACGCTGTAGCAATCCCGCCAGCAGCTCAAGTCCTTCGGCAAAACCGGCTTCGCCGTCCCGGTGCAGGCGCGCCCAGCAGTAATAAGTTGCAACGCGGATATCTTTGGCCGCAGTGGTCAGCAGTTTTTCGGCAAGCGTACAAATCAACCCGGTATCAATGCCGGAGAGCTTATTGACCTCTTCGCGGATACGCTGAAAATCATCATCATAGCCCGGGTCTTCACCGGTCGGACTGGCGCTACTTACCGGCGCAAGCCAGGGCTGCCAGTTTTCCGTGCGTGCCTGCGCCTGTTGTCGCAGCTGACTTTCGTCAGCCTGACAGGCGGTGACCAGATTCTGCAGTGTGCTCATTCTTCGACCACCTCCATGTCACTGTTTGCGGTGTTAGCCATCAGCGCCTGCGCGGTGGCCGCGCTGTCGACACTGAATATCTGATCCGGCAGCGTGAAACCGCGCAGATCCAGCAACGCCAGCGGACCTTTCCCGAGTTGTGAGCGCAGCACCCACTGCAAAGTGCGACCGTCCGGGGCAGTAAAGCTCATCATCCACTGGCTGCGGTCAAGCTGCTGGCGTTTGCCCTGGTCCAGCCAGCGAATAAAGCCCCAGGTTCCGGTGTAATCCCCGAACAGACGCGCACCGGCGTTGACTGAGGTCCAGGTCAGCATCGTCCCCGGCTTGTAAGTGTCACCCGGCCAGCGGAAGCTCTGCCAGTCGGCCATCTGATTGAAGTAGTGCAGCTTTTGTCCATCAATAATCAACTGGGTTTCCACGACCTGCGGTACGGGACGCGCCTGCAGCTCAAAGCTGATGCCCTGGCTGCCATCGGTGAACAGAATGTCAGACAGCTGGCTCAGCTGGTTAATCGCCCGCAGCAAGGCCGGGTTAAAGCTCAGCCCCTGGCTGTTGACCTTATCCGGCACCCACTGGCTGCCCTCTTTGTGCAGCACCCCGTTGAGCTCTGTCGTCAGGAAGCGCTCGATACGCCCGCTGTCCTTGCGCACAAATTCAGCCAGCATGGGTAAAGAGGCATCACTTTTGCTGGCGGCAAACGGGAAACGTCCGTCAAAGGCAGTTTGCCAGTTGGCGACAACCGAGCGGCTCCATTTATCATTCAGGCTCGCCGCCGACGGCTGAAGCACGGTCTCCCAGGCCTGAGTCAGAGGCTGGACAAACATCGTGCTGCCAAAACCACTCCACTCTTCGCCCAGGCTTGCCGAAATCAGACTGCCGTACTGCTGGGTGTCGGTCAGATCCACACTTTTGCCCTGGAACACGGTCTGCGCCAGAGTCTGCATCATTGCCTGCGGATCAGAGGCGCTGGCCACCTGCTGCAGGCGCAGACGCACGCGGGTGATGCGGGTCAGATACGTCTGCAGGCTCAGTGAAGTGTCCGTCGACATAACGTTGCTGCCTTTATTTTTACCTAAAAGCTGAAGCAGTGGGCCAAAGGTGTCATCCAGCGGTCCCTGCGGCCCTGATGCAGACTGGTCAATCGCTGGCTTGTCCTGTCCACTTACGAGATCTTTAGCCGATTTGATAATGGAATCCGACAGACTTTCGCTGTGCTGGCCGGTCTGCCCCTGCCAGGCAATGGTATTCATCAGGGCAATCAGTGGCGACTGACGGACATCGCTCATCAGCGTCAGCTGGTCGGTAACGTCTGCGATGTTGTTAGCAGGATTAAGTCGCAGACTGTTAAGGAAGCTCAGCCAGCTACCGGCAAAGTCGGTGAAGTAACGTTGCGTCAGGCGTGCTTGCAGGGCCTCCGGCGACAGATCTGAAGAGACCGCTTTCCGGCTGTCACTCAGCACCCAGTCAATTTCATCCCGGCGGGAGTTGGCGGCCTTTTCGATAGCCTGCTGAATACCGCCCTCCCACGCCTGACGGGTGAACATGCCCGGTACTACTTCATCAGTGGTGAACAGGCGGCGGGCATCAGTACCGCTGGTCATGTCTTCCAGCGGCACATCGGCAAAGTTACGGCGCACCGATGTGAGCATGTTTTCATACAGCGTGCTTTCGGCGTTACGCCGGCCAATCTGTTGCAACAGCACCTGGCGGCTCTGGCTCACCAGCTGCGCATCCGGGGTGATTTTCCACTGTGGTTGCCCAGGCAGTTCGTTAATGTAGAAAGCCCACAAATCCGGCGCCAGGCTTTGCCACAGGCCGGTTGAAATGCCCTTTCGCGTCGGCTGCACTGCTTTCATGGTCTGGGCGTAATACGCGCCGTCGGCTTTATCCGGACGCGCCATCATCAGCCAGGCCTTCAGCTGGTCATAGCCCAGCGTCGCCAGCTGAGCGCGCCGATCGCTGTTCGGTTCGGAATTCGCCAGCGCATTGAGTTTTTTAGTCAGCGCAGCACTGGCCGGATCGCGGATCAGGCGGTTGTTCGTCACGCCATACCAGGGCAGCAATGCCTCGAGCAGCTGCGGGTTATGGTCCAGGCCAAAACGCTGATACCAGGGTGCGCCTTCCTGAATACGATGCTGCAGGCGACCGGCATGATTACGCAGCGTATGCAGCGCCGTCAGCTGCTCATCCGATACCGCAGGATGCTCCACCAGAGCATGGGCCTGCTCAGCAACAGAAACGATCTGCTGACGGTTGACCGCGAACGACAGCAGCGTTCCCGCGCCCCAGATACCCATGATGGCCATCAGCGTCCAGGCAAGCGTCTGTTCCCACGCCATACCGACTCGGCGGCCACGAATACGAGTACAGTCGTCCACGATACCCTGCCAGGTCATCGGCAGGGTCAGCGCATGGCGTTGTGATTCCGGGATATATTTCTCTGCGTCGGCTGTTCCCTCTGTCGGATGAATTGAGTGACTGTCCGGCAGGCTGAACATCAGACCACGCAGCGGAACACGCTGCTGAGAGGCTGTCAGCCATGGCACCAGTTGCTGAGCCCAGCGGGCGATACCGCCGTGTTTGAGGTGCTGGCCCAGGCGCAGCAGGAAGTCGTGGCCGTTGTTCTCAGCGACCTGACTCACCCCCTGCGTCCGCAGGTCCGACAGCATCCGTTCAAGCTGACGACAAATATCGTCAGGCTCAGCACGCAGGGGAAAAGTCGCCCCTACCGTCTGTTCAGTGCGTTTTGCCTGCGACCAGGCGCTGTCGCACAGCTGCCACAAATAAACCGGAGCGGAATAGCGCAGCAGTTCGCTGATTTTTTCCAGACCGCGTAAATCGTTGTCACTGATTTGCGGAGTCAGATTAAACGACGGCGGCATGACGCGGACAATCCCGTCCAGCGGGCGCCCGCGGCGCAGTTTACGCAGCGCGGTGTATTTTTCCTTATCGGATTCAGCAGTCAGGCTGCCGCCGTAAATCAAGACCGTGCGGTTGCCTTCCAGCCACTGGCGGGCTTGCAGGTTGGGCACCAACTGAGCAATGGCGTTTTCATCGCCTGTGACTAACAGCAGGCGGACTTTACTTCGCCAGAAGAGGCTATAACGACGACGGAGATGGTTGCTGATGTCCGCCCTGAGCGGCAGACGGAGCGTTCTTTTATTTTTGACCGGTCTGGAAGAAGCCTCTCCCATCACTTTTTCCCGAATCATTAAATGAAAAGCGATAAACCCCAGCACCAGTACGCAGAGCGACACTCCCCAGACAACAAAACAGGCCGTCATGATTCGACGTATCACGTCCCATTCCGTGGAGAGATCTTCCCCCCAATACCACCACAGTAACCCACCTGCCAGCACAAGTAGCGTGACAGTAGCAACAAACAACACCGCCGTGGCAAACACCGAAAATTCAGCGGGTTTATTTTCCTTCACCATAAGGTTTAATAATTCCAAGAGCGAGAGTATGTAGAGGATCTTTGGCTATCCAGCCGCAGGGTTGTTGATAATTTTTTGCGTAAAGAGCCGCCAGAATCAGCACGATAAGCATTTCCATATCACCGGGGTTCCCCCAGTTGAGGTCCTGAACGTGATGGGTCACATTCCAGCCGCTTTGCGCCAGGGCGGGCAGCGCCGGCTGTGAGAACAGGATGCAGGTGTCATGCGGCGTTTCGAGGTCGCTTTGCTGCTCCGCTCGTTCGCAGACTGCGGTTAAAACCTCTTTCCCGGCGATATCGTAAACTTCCCCCCGGGTGAGACTGATCAGCCCTTTATGCGCGACCAGACACAGTGCAGCGGACTCACCGGCAGGCTGCGCAGAATTAAACGAGGCAGCTATTGAATGACACCCGGCGACCAGAATGGCCTCTGTTTCAGGGAGCGTTTGAGCCGTTGCGGCAAGTGCAGACAACGTCTCTTCGCCTTGCCATGTCTCCGGTTTTTCAGGAAGCGCCACGTCCGGAAATGAAACCTGCATCTGGCTACAGAATGCACGCCAGGCATCCAGAGAACCCTGCCAGTAGCAGTGCCATAAGCGTGGCAGAGAGGAATCTGCACGCTGCGTCCGCCATTGCAGCACCAGCATTTTTGCCAGCAAAGCCTCGCGTTCAGCCACCGTATCGACCAGCGTTCGACCGATACGCAGCGCTTTCCCGCTCGACTCATTTTTTATCTCAGGAACCCGATGCTCCCGCTTTAGCAGCCGCAACCAGTGTGGCGAATCGGTCCCGGCCGGGCCCAGCAGCACCATTTCACTAAGCGCGAAACGGTGCTGATGCCGCTGCCACCAGGCCTGCTGCTGCTGCTCAACCAGTTGTTGGTAATACCGGGCGTTATGGGCCGACGTCCGGTAATACAGCAGGCGTATTAACCAGAGCACGCCCATCAGAATCACCGCGCTTGTCATTCCTTTTATCACCAGTCCGGCACCGCTCCCGGCAGGATGAAGCAGCGCGCCGCCTCCCCCGCACAGCAACACCATCAGCGCCCCCGCTGACAGCCATCGCTTGCCGTCAGGGGCGCGCGCCACCCGGTAGGGTGGATACTCCGGGAATGGTCTCACAGCTCAATGCCGCAATCGGGAAAAGAGCTCACCAGCGTGCAGCCACAGGCACAACGATGACCATGCAGCGCCACCGGCTGTCCGTCCACTTCCGATAACGAACTGCCTTCACTGATGACCGTGATGCCATGTTTATTGCACTTCACTGCATCGCCTTTACAGGCGATCCCTTTCCCGAAGCACAGATAATGCCCGCCCAGCACTTTCCCACCGTACTCCCGCAGGGTATCGCCCTCGCGTATCACTGTTTTCATCCTTCATCCTTCCCTGAATCAGGCCGTTACGGTCGCCTTAAGATTTTCCGCCCAGCTGGACTCAATCATCGTTTTTGCCAGTGCCAGCCGCTGATCGCTGATGAGCTGCGTTTGCTGAGCCACCACTGTGCCTGGCTCCATCGTTGGCGCCTGCAGCTGTGCAGCGTTGGGCAGCATTGGCAGCGGTTTGCCGGAAAGCAGATCGATGGCCTGCGTTTCGAGGTAAACGGCACCCGCGGTACCGGCAAGCCCCGCGAGTTTGCCCTTCGCGCTTTTCTGTCTGATGATAACGGCCGCGCCTGCGGCAAGGGTCGCGACGCCCACCACCGCTCCGGCAATCATCAACGGCGTCATTGGCTTACTGCTGCAGCTGCCGAAATAGATCATCCGGTAAAGGAAATAGCTGCCCCAGGGTTCGCGGGAGCCGAAGGCGTTGTGCATAAACCACGCGCGGGAATCGTGGATCTGATCGTCAAACAGTGCCCGCACCAGCCCGCCTGGTTCAGTGGCGTTACTCGCTTCGCCGGCCGCCGGGAAAAGCACTTTTACACGATCGTCTCCGGCGGTTTTCATGCTGAGCCATTCGCCATACTCATTATCGTTATTCAGCAGGAAGATGGCGTTACTCATTGAATCAACCGCAGTAAAAATCCAGTTACCGGTACCCGACCGGGAGAGGCCGTGGTAATCCTCTCTGAACTCCTCTGCGGCCTGACGCAGCTGGGTTTGCCCCAGCGCGGCGTCGAAATCCTTTGGCCCCGGCGGGAGCATCAGGAAGCCATCTTCAGGTTTATGTTCGGCAATTATTTCCTTACGAGCATCGTCAACTTTTTTCTGTGCTTCTTTCCAGTCATCCTCAGACTGCTTTCTGACCAGCGGATCGCTGTCTTTATCCAGCCCATTTGCCGCCGAATCGACATAGAAGCGCTGGGTCTTGTAGGTTCCCCCGGCATAGCGGTTAATACGCCAGGCGGTGATCCAGCCCATCTGATCTTCAAGGGCTTTCTCCAGGCTGACCGGCGCGCGCGGTGGATCGTATATTGCGGCTTGTTCGGGGAGAATCGGGACTGTGGACGAACTCAGACCGAGGGTAAGCTCGCGCCAGGCGTTGAAACGATTGACTAAAGCAGTATCAATATCGAATTCTAAGACTCTATCGGCATCCATTACCCTCCAGCGCTGAGTTTTAAGATCCTCAGGTAAACTATCCTCTGGAACTTTTAGAGGGGCACCTGATTCAAAAGCAGCGGCGTACATTTCATTTAAAGCAATTTGTGACAACAGCAAACTATCGCCATCACCATTGGCCTTTCCCTGATCTCCCGGTGGATATCCCCCGCCTAAATCCGAGTGCATTCCCGGATAAACCACCTCCTGGCTGTTCGCCGGATACGTACCATCCGGACGGCGGATCGAATCCAGCGGGAAACACAGCCGCTGCTCGTGGGAAGAGACCAGATGGACACACTTTTTAATCAAGCCGCCGTAGATCTTCTCTGCCGGCAGTTCCTGGGTCTCGTCTGCCCAGCCCATATGCCCTTCCGCCACCGGGGCGATATGCGCCACTCCCACCGAGGCCACCGTGTCCAGCAGGCCCAGGAACTCCACACTGAGCGAAATTTTCAGATCGCCCACTGCCAGGCACTGCTCGGGTTTGTCTTTTCCCTCCTCAGGCTTTGGCAGCAGTTCGCTAAGCCAGCGGACAAAAGCTCGTGCTGCCGCTGCGCCGCGGGAAAAGCCGTACACGTACAGCTTGATTCCCAACAGCTTTGGCTTTCCGGGCTCGGTGGGTACCAGAGCCTTTTGCAGCTCTGGTGCCATATCTTTCAGCAGGCTATGGAAGGTCTCAAAACGGTTGGCAGCGCCGGTCAGCCCAAAGGACGCCATAGAGGTGGCCATTTTTTCCACCGCCTTCCAGCTTTCGTCGTCCGACAGCGTATCCAGGCCCATTGTCCGCTTCAGGGCATCGATAATCCGCAGCAGGCCCCAGTTGATTCTGTCTTCCCCGTGCGTCGCCGCCGCCAGCCCCATCATGCTGAAATCCAGGTCGTTCACCTCGGGGAAAGGTGTCCCGACGCCGGGAATATAATATTTGTAGTATTTGTCATCGCCGCTGCCGCTGGCATCCAGCAGCTCCGCTGTTTTATCTGCCAGCCCTCCGGCATAGCCCTGGCCGATAGTGGCGCGGAACAGGCGGGCAATATTAGTGGGGTGCTTTGGGTCAGCAATATATAAGTCGTGATTGAGGTTATTGCCGGTGCCGTCAAAAAACAGGCTGATGTGTAAAGTTTTACAGCAGGGAGGCTCCACGCGCCGCCTGGCGGCCAGGCACAGCTTCTGCCGCCAGGCCAGTTCATCGCTGTCCTGCAGCGCGCAGTTTGCACCAACCAGCGCAGACTTGGTGGGCAAACGCCCCTGAGCCGGAAACGCTGGCGGGAACCATGCCAAATCGGTAATTATTTTGGACATACTTTCGGCTCCGGCATTTGCAATGGCTCGTTGATTGGGTACCCCGGCCGGCCGGGGCTTACACAGCTGGTCGTCACTTTCACCTCATCACAGGGCAGAAAGTGCACCGTGATCCCGCAGGTTTTTTGCCCCGTATAATCCGGTACTGGTACCACCGCGCTGTGCTGCTTATTCTGGGCCTGCATATTTTTTTTCCATTTTTTGAACTTCTCTCTATCTGCAAAGCCGGGAAAACCCTTTGAGCCGCCCACCCCCGTTTCCCAGTCGACCTTCACCGTCATACCCGGTCGCCATTTCGCCGGCACGCCATAGCAGCACCCCCCGCCGCCGCCCTGATACGGACCAATAGCATCGATGCCAGACTGACCGTCGACGCTGAAATGGTTGATCGCCCATTTGGTGTGGTTGATGGCGACAATAATCCCACCGCCGCCGTTCCGGTTTTCCGCCTTTGCCACCGGCTGGCTACAGCCCGCCAGCAGCAGGGCACCCAGTACCACGAGGTAATGTCGTATTTTCATTTTGCATTCCTTTGATGAAGAAACGGATGACGTGCGTCTTGCTCAGCCATGACTTTTCGGGATGGCATGGCTGAGCATTACTGAAGAGGAATAAAAACCAGATCGTGATTAAGGTTATTGCCGGTTCTGTCGAAAAAAGGCTGATATGCACAGTCCTGCCGCCAGGTAAGCTCGTGGCTGTCCTGCAGCGCGCAGTTTGCGCCAACCAGCGCAGCCCTGGTGGGTAGACGCCCCTGAGCCGGAAATGCTGGCGGGAACCATGCCAGATCGGTAATTATTTTGGACATACTTTCGGCTCCGGCATCTTAAGGGGCTCGTTGATCGGGTAGCCCAGCCGGCCGGGGCTCACGCAGCTGGTGGTCACCTTCACCTCATCACAGGGCATAAAGTGCACCGTTATCCCGCAGGTTTTTTGCCCCGTATAATCCGGTACTGGTACCACCGCACTGTGCTGCTTATTCTGGGCTTTTATTTTTTGGGCCCAGGATAAAAATTTTTGTTCATCGGCATAACCCGGAAAATCCATTGAGTATCCCACTCCTGTTTCCCAGTCGATTTTGACCGTCATACCCGGCCGCCAATTCGCCGGCACGCCATAGCAGCACCCCCCGCCGCCGCCCTGATACGGACCAATAGCATCGATGCCAGACTGACCGTCGACGCTGAAATGGTTGATCGCCCATTTGGTGTGGTTGATGGCGACAATAATCCCACCGCCGCCGCTCCGGTTTTCCGCCTTTGCCACCGGCTGGCTACAGCCCGCCAGCAGCAGGGCACCCAGTACCACGAGATAATGTCGTATTTTCATTTTGCATTCCTTTGATGAAGAAACGGATGACGTCCGTCTTGCTCAGCCATGACTATTCGTGATGGCATGGCTGAGCATTACTGAAGGGGAATAAAGGCCAGAACGTGATTAAGGTTATTGCCGGTGCCGTCAAAAAAAGGCTGATATACACAGTCCTGCCACCAGGTAAGCTCGTGGCTGTCCTGCAGCGCGCAGTTTGCGCCCATCAGCGCAGCCCTGGTGGGTAAACGCCCTGAGCCGGAAACGCTGGCGGGAACCACGCCAGATCGGTGATTATTTTGGACATACTTTTGGCTCCGGCATCTTAAGGGGCTCTTTGATCGGATGTTCCGGATGGCCATAGTTGGCACAACTGGTCGTCACTTTCACCTCATCACAGGGCAGAAAATGCACCGTGATCCCGCAGATTTCCTGCCCCGTATAGTCCGGAACTGGTACCACCGCACTGTGCTGCTTATTCTGGGCCTTAATTTTATCTCGCCATTCTCTGTATTTTTTTGAATCAGCGAATCCTGGAAACCCTTTTGTTGATGCTTCGCCACTTTCCCAGTCCACCCTCACCGTCATACCCGGTCGCCATTTCGCCGGCACGCCATAGCAGCACCCCCCGCCGCCGCCCTGATACGGACCAATAGCATCGATGCCCGACTGACCGTCGACGCTGAAATGGTTGATCGCCAATTTGGTATGGTTGATGGCGACAATAATCCCACCGCCGCCGCTCCGGTTTTCCGCCTTTGCCACCGGCTGGCTACAGCCCGCCAGCAGCAGGGCACCCAGTACCATGAGGTAATGTCGTAATTTCATTTTACATTCCTTGTATGGCAGCCTCTCCGGAAGGCGAACTGCCTCATGAACCCACTTTCAGACTTCTGCTGAGGACCGTCCGATCAGGGTCTTAATCACCCAATCCTCGCGCTCTTTATCCAGTATCATCCCTTTGGCGGTGGCTGAAAGCATGCCGTTGAAACAGGCCGTAAACCGTTCAGTCTGCGAAGCAAATCCCGTATCGGGAACGTCCCGATAGCGAAGCATCAGCCTGGCATCGCAGATGCACATCAGGGCTTCAAACTGGCTATCGCTCAAAGCGATGTTTTGGCACTTCTCGTTGATGGCGGGCTGTGCTCCCTGCCCCATCAGCACCCCCGGCTTCTCGTCAGGATCCAGCCAGCTCCAGAACAGCGCCGGGCGCTGCAACTGGGCCTGCTGATCAGGTTCCAGAATATGAGAGAACAAATAAGGAAAAATACGGGCATCAAAGTATCTGAACAGCCCCGCCCGTCCTTCATGTGTCGCATCGGTGCAGGTTGTTAACCATTCCGCCAGCGTAGCGAAAGGCCAGGGAGAACAGAGCACCAGTAGTGGAGCAGTCTTTTGTACTTTCTGAGCCAGCTCAATCAACCACTGTTTCTGAAGCGGATCGTTCAAAGAGATCCTGATCAACAGCGGCGACTCTTCTGGCAGGGCATCTTCCGGCAAGCCCTGATAGAGAGACTGCCATACCAAAGGTGGTGAAAAATCGTGCAGTACCGGAATGACGGAAAAATCAATACCGCACTGGTCGAGAATAAAATCAAGGTGGTTCAGGTTTATATCAGCGCAGGTTTGCTGAAGCAGATTCACCCAGTCAGTGATATGGGTCGTGTTCATTTATGCCTCCCTTGGCACAAAGCCCTGTGCCAGCCGCTGCGCCTTTTTCAGACACTCTTTGCATACTGATGAAGGCAATTCAGGCAGCGGATAATCCTCACTCGCCGGGCCCTGTAATTTATGTTGCCCCTTGAGGCTTAACAGGCCTGGACCATGCACGTTGATTTCGCCCTGTGGCGTCAGCTTGATGTAAGCGCCACCGCAGGCGAGCGTGATCCCATTCTTTGCCGTCAGCTGCAGGTGTCCCTGCGTTGACTGGACGGTGACATCCTTCAGGGAAGTCAGCGACAGCACATCACTATGTGATTCAATCTCCAGTGCACCTTTGGCAGATACCAGCCGCATTCCTTCCTGTAGGGCTAGCAGCGAAACCGCCTGACTTGCGTTCACCGAATAGCGCTGTGCTGCGGTGATATTGACTTCTCCCAGGCTTTGCAGGTACAACCCTTTCCCGCTGTGCAACAGAGTCGTTTCCGGCGTAACGGCGGCAATACCTTTAGGTGAAGACAGCAGCAGCGCAGGCTCTTTAAGCTCACTGGCAGCGGAAACAAATGCTCTTAATGGCCCAGAATCAGGCGTTATGTTGTGGTGAGTCTGCGTAATCGCTCCCCATCCAGTTACCTGATTCAACGCTCCTTTTAGCAGACTGACCGCCGGCTGCATCTCCAGCACCTGGCCCTGTGCTTTCGTCTGGCCATCAGCGCTGATGAACATCCCTTTCTGTGCCCGGATGGCGCCCCAGCTGTCGGTTCTGAGCTCGAAACCCTCCCCACGCTTCTGCTTTTCGCCGTCGACCAGGTGCCCCAGATTCAGCTGACTCTTGCCGCCGTACTCGGTGCTGACCTTGACATGCTCTTTTCCGCGCTCGTCGTCGAGGCGGATTTTGTTGTTCGCCGGCGTGCGCAGCACGTTGCGTTTGTAGTTGCGGATGGTGACGTGGTCGCCGTGCGCCGAGTCGTGCAGCACGCCGGCGATGTACGGCCGGTCCGGGTTACCGTCCTCAAAGCCAATCGCCACTTCGGTGCCCGCCAGCAGCGGCAGGTGCAGACCGTAAGTATCGCCGGCATACGGGCGGGACTGGCGCACCCACAGGCTCTCGAACCCGGTTTCCCGGTTATCCCGGTCAAACAGCATGTTGACGCGATAGCGGCCGTCTTTATCGATGTGGCCGTAGGTGTCATTCTCGGTGGTGCTGGTGACGCGGGCTGGTAATGTGCCGGCCATCATCGGGCGTGAGCCTGGCTCAGGACGGAAACTAAAATCCGTGCTGTCCGGGATCCCGTCAAAATGCACTTCAAAATCCCGGTCACGCCGCGCATGGCTGCGCATCGCCGTGATGACCACGCCCTTGCTGAACACCTCGGCCACTTCATACCCACCGATGACGTTGAGCACCTGACCGGGATAGAGGGTCGGGCAGCTGGTGATGGCATGGGTCCGGGTCTGGCCATTCAGGTAGCGCTCATGACGAATGCGGGCATAGAATGCCCCCGACTCCGCAGCCGGATTGCGGTCGTACGCATTACCCTGGGTAAGGTAGTTGTCCCCCCAGTGGTAGGCATCTCCACAGGTGGTGGCATCCCCGCGGGTCACATCAACCTCGGTATTCATGTCATCCGTGGCCTGGCGGTAGTTGTAGTCGCGGGTGCTGACCTGCTTCTGCACCACGTTATGATGGCTCTCCATCCCCCACACCGCGTCCACTCCGTCTGAATGCTGGCCCGACGGCGGCACTGAGGGCAGCGTCAGGCCTTTTTCATACCCCTGCTGACCGTCGTAAAACTCCACCACGTCGATGTTCAGACGCGTATCCGTGGTAAAGCGGAACCAGATACCCGCCTCACCCAGCAGGCGGGTAATGAAGCGCAGGTCATCCTCGCCGTACTGTATCACCTGCTCCCGGCGCGGGTACTCTTTTGAGAGCGAGAACAGAAAATCCTGACCGCGCAGGTTGTGACGCTCGCGCAGGATTTTTTCCACAATCTGCGGCACCGACATGTCCTGATAAATGGCGTTCTGGTGTGAACGGTCGAGCAGCGCCAGGCGTGGCTGCAGCGTCAGGGCATAATGAGTTTCATCTTTTGATGTACCGAGGCGTTCAAAGCCGCTCACCACGCCCTGAAGGGTGCGCACCGCCTGCTGCATTTTGATGCCGTAACCCTGGTCAACCGGGGCCTGCAGCGTCAGGGAGGCCGCTTTCATCAGCATCATCTCTTTGCTGATGGCATGGTCAGAGCTGGTGAATTCAATACGGTAGCTGAACGGCCGGCTGAGCGCCTCATCGCCGTCAAACGCCAGTACATCGAGCCCGGCTTCACATCCTTTCACCGACAACTGGTGATGGCTGTGGCTGAATCTGATCGGGAGACGGGAGTTCATGCGTTATCTCCTTCAGTCCGGTCAAACTCCAGCCCGATCCCCTCTTCCTCGCTCCAGCTCAGCCATAGCGACTGTGGTTTCTGTCTGGCGGCCATGTGGCTCAGCAGTTGCTGACTCAGCACCGGCAGAATCTGCTGATTGAGCAGGCTGTCAACGTTGCGCGCGCCGGTATCCGGCAGCAGGCAGGCGGCGGTCAGCGCGCCATACAGGCTCTCATCAATCTGCGTGGTCAAACCGTAGTGACGATGTAAGAGTTTGCTGACCTGTGACAGCTTCATTTCCACGATGGTGCGCATCGCCGCTTCTGCCAGCGGGCGGTAAATCACCGTCTGGAAGCGGGCCAGCAGCGCCGGCTGGAAGTGGTCGCGCAATATCGGGCGCAGCAGCTCGTGGAGATTGCCTTCGCTGGCCTCCGGCTGTTCGTCCAGCAACTGCATCAGATGGTCGCTGCCGAGGTTGGAGGTCATCAGGATCACGGTGTTGCGGAAATCGATTTCACGCCCTTCGCCGTCGCGCATAAAGCCGCGATCAAACACCTGGTAGAACAGGTTCATGACGTCGCGGTGCGCCTTTTCCACCTCATCGAGAAGTACCACGCTGTACGGGCGCTTGCGTACCGCTTCGGTGAGAATGCCACCCTGACCGTAACCCACGTAGCCCGGCGGTGAGCCTTTCAACTGGGAAACAGTGTGCGGCTCCTGGTACTCGGACAGGTTGATGGTAATCAGCGATTTTTCACCGCCGTACAGCACGTCCGCCAGCGCCAGCGCGGTTTCGGTTTTACCGACGCCACTCGGGCCGACCAGCAGGAACACGCCCTGCGGGCCGTTCTCTGACGTGAGTCCGGTCTTCGCCGCGCGCAGGCGCCGGGCGATGGCGGTCAGCGCCACGTCCTGCCCGACCACACGCTGGCCGATTTCGTTTTCCAGCATCAGCAGTTCGGTTTGCTCGTCTTTCATCAGCGAGGACAGCGGCACGCCGGTCCAGTCGGCAATTACATTCGCGACGGTGCGGGTGTCCACATCCACCTGAACCAGCACATCGCCCTGCTGCGCCTGTTCGAGCCGCTGTTGCAGGTCGGAAATCTCAGCCTGCTGGCTGATGTCCTGGCGGCTGGCCGTCAGTTGCTGTGCCAGCGCTTTTTCGTGGCTGAAACGTGCTTCCTGCTCTTCGATGCGCGTCTCCAGTTCAGTCCGCTGCTGCTCAATGGCACCCAGGCGGTCATCGTGACGGTTGCTGCCGGCGGCGATATCTTCCCGCAGCGCCTGCGCTTCCAGTGCCAGCGCGGTCAGTTTTGCTTTCAGGCGCACAATTTGTTCTGGCACCGTGTCGAAACTCATCCGCACACGTGCGGCGGCGGTATCCAGCAAAGCAACCGCCTTGTCCGGCAGCTGGCGGCCCGTCAGATAGCGGCGGGACAGCGTGACGGCTGCGCGTACTGCATCATCAGTGATATGCACGTTGTGGTGTTCGGCGTAGCGGGCTTTCAGGCCGCGCAGCATCAGGCAGGCGGTCTCGTCGTCCGGCTCGTCTACTTTTACCATCTGAAAGCGGCGCTCCAGCGCGGCATCGCGTTCGAAGTATTGCTTGTATTCAGACCAGGTAGTGGCGGCGATGGTACGCAGTTCGCCACGGGCGAGTGCCGGTTTGAGCAGGTTGGCGGCATCCGCGCCGCCGGCCTGGTTGCCGGCGCCAATGATGGTGTGCGCTTCATCGATAAACAGCAGAATCGGTACCGGGGACTGCTGCACCGCATCAATCACGTTTTTCAGGCGCTGTTCGAATTCGCCCTTCACGCCTGCGCCCGCCTGCAACAAACCAAGGTCGAGGGTGCGCAGAACAACCGGCTTCAGGCTTTCCGGAACGTTGCCTTCAGCGATACGTAAAGCCAGGCCTTCCACCAGCGCGGTTTTGCCGACGCCCGGTTCGCCGACCAGAATCGGGTTGTTTTTGCGACGACGCGAGAGAATATCCACCATCTGGCGGATCTCCGTATCGCGCCCAAAGACCGGGTCGATTTTGCCTTCTCTGGCTTTGGCAGTAACGTCGAGTGTGAATTTATCGAGTGCGTTCTGCAGCGCTGGATTGAGTTCGCCTTCCTTTATGGCCGCGCCGACCGGGCGCCCGACAAACTCCACCTCACCACCATGACTCTGCGCAAGTTCCGCTGCCTGTTGCCGTTCCGGGCGTTCCTCCGACTGCCCATCAAGCAGCGGGCGCAGACGCTCCAGCTGACTGTGGCCCAGCGTCAGCAGCGGCCACAGCCCGTCACAGCGCACCAGTTTCTGTTTATCAACCAGCGCCATCAGCAGATGGACGCTGCGGATCTGTTCCTCACCGTTAAGAGAAGCAATCAGCCAGGCTTCCTGCATCAGCGTCTGAAGAGTGTCAGACAATTGCGGACGCTGACGGACTGAACGCGGCAGTTTATCCAGCCAGGCAAGCAAATCCTGCCACAGCATATCCATATCCCACTCATAGCGGCGTGCCAGTACCGTCAGGTCACCTTCCCCCTGTTCGAGCAGCTTCAGCAGCCAGTGCTCCGGCAAAATTTCCGCATGGGCGCGGGTCTGACACAGGGAGGCGGCGGCTTCCAGTGCGCGAGCACAGTAAGGGTTAAGGCGGCGTAATAAGGTTGATGCGTGATGCTCCATAAAGACTTTCTCCATTCTGACGCGCACTATCGGGTTTTACCGTATGGGGACTATCGGTTTCAGATATCCCCAACCGGAAGAGCCTCACCGCACACAATTCATGTCCTTTCAGGCAGGGTTACAGCATCTGAAACGCGACGATTAAATGGTATGTTTTTTTGATTTGGGCCGGGTCTAATAATGGCCGCCAATTTCCAGGATCGTTATGGACATTCCTACCACCGAGAATAAAACCCTGTCCTGCTGTGTAAGCCGGACAGAATAGAGGTTACTGTTGCCCTTCAATTTTTCATAATTCATATCTCCTGCAAGTCTTGCAGCATCTGACGGAGAACGGCCGGTCAGAATATATCTACGCCAGTCGTGATATTTCCGCATTCCTGCAGACGGCACACTGATTGATTTTCCTCTTTCCCAGCGCTGCCTGGCAGCTGAATCATCAAAAGTAAATGGCATAATTTTCTCCTTTTATGTCTCAGAAATAAGCCTGATTCATTCAGGCACGCTACCGCCCATCGCTTTTCCTTTTAGTAAGGAAGCCTAAGCGCATTAGGCCAGATTTTTGGATGTTCACTTTTAAACTGTCCCCTCAGCACAAAGGGGCTTTGCTAAAAGCTGCGGACAGGTTTCCCCATCCGCATCAGGCGTTACTCTAAACAACAACCCTGCAGCACCTGGCACGGCAGGTCATTACGCGGTGGCACGTTCGTTCCAGCTATCGGAATGAATGATGTTTCCATCTTTGTAGGTCCAGGTGATTTTTTCGTAACGCAGTTCAAGCTGTTCGAGGTGATTGTGCTTTTCGTAAGAGGGATTCTTAACGTCATGCATCAATGGATTCACTTTCACCACCTTCACATTCTCGAGTCTGGTGTTGAAGTATTCGACTTCCTGACCGGCGTCATTGATTTTGTACCACTTGAACTCTGCTGATTTCAGGGTCTGGCCAGTGGTCACTGCCTTGTACAGATACGGACTGGACGAGTCGATTTCCTTGGTGAACATAAACGGCGTGTGGATACGGGTGCCGGTCAGTTTGCCCGTGTTGTTGTCGGTCGGAATGTAGATATTGTGATCCTGAGCGACAACTTCGATGCTGCCTTCACGGTCCTTAACGTCTACGGAACCTTTGATGTCCGCGCCGCCATCGTCTTTCAGCCACAGATAAACAGGGATTGCCATGGATTACTCTCCGTTGTGTTGTGATACGTCATCATCCTGCGATGACGTCTGGGGGTTGCCCGGTATCTGGCAGGCATCAGCCTGCGGTACCAGACTGATTTCGACGCGACGGTTAAGCGCACGCCCATCCGTCGTGTCATTGGTTGCGACTGGGCGGCTTTCGCCATAGCCCTGCACCGCAAAACAGCTTTCCGGTACATCACCGGTGTCACGCATCCAGTCGCGCACCGCTTCGGCACGTTTCAGAGAGAGCGTTTGGTTCAGTTGCGGGTTACCGGTGTTATCGGTGTGGCCGGCGACCACAATCAGCCAGCCCGGCTTCGCTTTGATGCCGACCAGTGAGTTCACCAGCATTTTGGTGGACCCGGCTTTCAGCGTAGATTTGCCGGAATCGAACAGCGACATGCTGTCGAGGCGGACAATTTTCGGCACCGGTTTCGGCTGCGGTTTTGGCGGCGGTGGCGGGGGCACATACGAACGGATCGCATCCAGCACAGGCATTCGCAGACGCTCGCCCTGATATAGACCAAGGTCCATCCGCATCGGTACGCCATTGCGCGCCTGATCATCCAACCCGGCCGCATCGTCACGCAGAACGGCAACGGCGTCGGCTTTGGGTGCGAAATCCTGCATCGGGATGCGTTCATAACGGGCAATATCGAAGCTGACACGCTGCAGCAACTGGCGATTGTTCCAGCCACTGCTGAGCAGCGCAGCCATGGCCGCCAGCGTGAAAATCGCGAGCGCATAACGGAAGGCTCGCCCACGTGGCGTCAGGCCTCGCCCTTCCGGCAGCAGCGGCAGGATAAAATCCGGCAACGCGGCAATAACCGTACTGTCCGTTCCCACCGGCTGCCAGCCCGCTACCTGTTGCATCGCAGTATAACGGGACAGCCATGCCGTCCAGACCGAGGTGGCCAGACTTCCTGCCAGGATCGGTACCAATCCCCACAGCACCGCAACCGGTGCAATGACCGGAACATCCGGGCTCTCATCGATAAAGACAGCTTCAACGTGCTGATGGAACCAGCTCATCAGGCTGTTCATCAGCACCTGTTGCTGCATCGCAGGCGCGCCACCGGTGGTGACCCATGCAGCGACTGAGCCCGGCGTTGAAGACGCACGCCAGACCCTCACCCCTTCCCCAGGGATAGCCGCTTGCCAGAGCAGATCATTGGTCATCGCACTGCCAACCTGACCATTCAGAACCAGCGGCACAGAATGCCCGGTTTCTTTACGCAGCTGGCTGATTTGCCAGCGCAGCGCCAGCAGACGACGGGTAAGCCGCTCGCTGTCGGCGTGTTTTTGCGGACAGACGCTGACCATCACCGACAGCTGTCGGCCCCAGTCAGGACGCAACCCCAGTATCTGACGGGCAACCTGTTGCAGATCCTGATGTTCCTCCACGCGGATCCAGCATCCCTGTGTCACAGTAAGCACCGGTGACTGCTGCATACATGCCAGCGGCAGATCGCCACAGACCAGCACCACAGGCTGACGGTAAGTGGCTTCCGGGAGGTCATCCAGATTTAGGGCGACGTCATGCTCCGCACGACGCCTGGCGACAATCCACAACGCCAGGATAAGCCCCAGCACCGCAAGCAGAAAGAGCACCGAAACCAGTCGCGATACCGGCAGGAAACTCAGGCAAACCACGGCACTCAGCAGGGCGGCCCACAGCGCAAGCCCGCGCTGCTGTGCAGGACTCATTTCACGGCTCCCGGCAGCAGGGTCACCAGCATCTGATCCAGCCAGTGGCTCAGTCCCCACCACAGCGCAGCCACCAGCACCACGCTCAGGCCAATACGCACGGGCCATGACGCCAGCCAGCCGCCCATTTCTCGTCCGGTACGGCTTTCCGCCAGAACCGGATGGGTTGGTGGATAGCTGAACGGCGTGACATGTTCACTGAGCGCGTTGATAAGCTTCTGGCGCTCCGGATCGTTCAGAGAGCGGAAACTGCCGAGGAACCCCAGCATCATGACCCGCTGAAAGCAGGTCATGACAGCCTGGTCAGGCGCTGGTTCACGCAGCACATCACGCATGCGATCGCACAGCGTATCACCGGCATCCATGGTGCCGAGGAAGTGCCCCTGCAGGGGAATGTCATACCACTGCACGCAGGCGTCATCCTCCACACCACGACCTTTGACCGCCTCATCAAGCAGCGCACACTGTGCGGTGAGAATATGCTGACAGCTGACTTCATCGAGTTCGCTCGCTTTCAGCTCACGCTGCACACGTTCAACATCGGCAATGCAACGCTCCCACAACGTGCGCCCTTCTCCATCCTGAAACGTCGGACCGTGACGCAGGCTGATGACCTGCAGCCAGGTATCCTGCAGCAGAGCATCAATATCAATGGGCGCAGCAGTACTGCGTTTAGGCTCACTCATGTTCTCAGTACCGCAAAAAGTTCAAGTTCAGGCTCGCCGAGCATGCCCGGAACGTAAAACATACAGGTGCCGCTCTGAAGCATTTCACTGGCCAGGGGATGCGAGACATCAAGGCTGAAATACTGGTTTTCCAGACGCAGCGGAATGGCTGCCGGCACATGGCGCAGTGGCGTCAGTGGCACGCCCACCCGTGAGGAATTGACGATACTCCTGACATGATCGGGACTGCCGATCTTGCACTGGCGCGGGAACTGCTCCTGCAGTTGTGCCACCGGCATCGGTGAACGCACGGAAAGGTAGTAATCCGCCCCTTCGCGCAGACGGGAGTCATGCAGACGGGCCTGCCAGACGTGTAGCCGGGCATCGTGCTCAAGCTCAATCGCCACCACCCGCGACGGCAGGCTGGCTTCCAGCAGATCGCCCAGTAAGTCGAACAACGGCGGGAAGACGCTATTCAGCTGTTCATGCTGCCAGACCGGAATAGCACTCACCTGATGTTCCAGCGAGAAAGTCAGCAGGCTGCCCGCAAGCCGCACCAGTTCCGGGTACAAACGCTCCGGTGGGCTTTGCAGGTTACGCTGAAACTGGCCGAGCACCGGTTCTGCGCTGTTCAGGGCATTGAGCAGCCAGAACAACGACACATCAGCCACGGCAAAGTCGGCCATGCGCTCGTTACTTTCACGCCGCATGGACATCAGTCGACTCAGACGGGCACGCAGTTGCGTCATCAATTGTTCCAGCTGGGTTACCAGCCAGCGGCTGCCCTGCAGAGCCAGCAGTGGCGGAAGCCAGGTTTCATCGAGTGCCCAGCTGCCCTGGGAATCCTGCTGCAGACGGGCGACCGGACAGGTCAGATAATCACTGTTGTTCTGATGGGCAAAACGCAGCGTCAGCTCTGGCTGCATCACTGCAATCTGCCGGGTATCGTCGCCAAAGGTGTTGCGGACATCCCGCCAGCGCTGGCGATAACGCACAGGGCGCTCGGCCACCTCATCGGGTTTAAGGCAGTTGCCGCCATTTGCCCGCAGCAGCGGAAGCGCCAGCACCACCACCACGTCCTGTGATTCGCCCTCAAGCATCAGCACCGGCGGCAGGTCATCGGCGTTATCGGTGTCGATAAGCGTGCCATCGGGGAAACGGATGTGCAGGTGACGGGCCTGCAGGCGGCCCAGCTTCAGTGCATCAGGTTCGAAGGTGGCAGCAATCATCCCCCAGGGATGGCAGAGGCCCAGCCGGGCGATGCATTCCGCAGACCAGGCCGCATAGGCAACCTGTTGCTGGAAGTGCTGGGGAGAGACCATAACGCCCCTGCCCCATAACGGTTGTTCCGTTTTCATTGGCTTCCTGCCTTCGCTTACGATTTCGCCTTCGGCATCTGGGAAACCAGTGACAGGTTGACGTCCATGCCCTCTACCTGGAAGTGTGGGATGGCGTACAGCCTGACGCGGAAGAAACCCGGGTTGTCGTCGATATCTTCCACTACCACCTTCGCGTCACGCAGCGGGTGAGAAGCCTGCAGTTCATCGCCCGGATCGGTCATTTCGGTCACCAGACTGCGCACCCAGGTGTTTAACTCCAGTTCCAGCAGACGCCGATCCTTGGTGGTGCCGATGTTTTCACGCTGAATCAGCTTCAGATAATGCGCGATACGCGACAGCAGGAAGATATACGGCAGACGGGCGTTAATGCGGCTGTTGGCGGTGGCATCCGCAGTGTCATACAGCGCGGGTTTCTGGGTGGAGTTGGCTGAGAAGAAGCAGCTGTAGTCGCGGTTTTTGTAGTAAGACAGCGGAATGAAACCGAGATTGGCGAACTCAAATTCGCGGGTTTCCGGGATCATTACCTCACTCGGGATCTTCACCTGATTACCGGTGCCCAGATCGTACAAATGAATTGGCAGATCCTGCACCGCACCACCGGCCTGTGGACCACGGATTTGCACACACCAGCCATTGTTAATAAAGCTGCGCACCATGTTGGATGCGAAGGCAAACGAGGCGTTGGTCCACAGGTATTTGTCGTGATCCGGGCCTTTGACTTCTTCAACGTAGTTGAAGCTGCGCACCGGTACGGTGTCCGGGCCATACGGCAGGCGACCCAGCACACGTGGCATCACCAGACCGATGTAGCGCGAATCGTCCGTCTCGCGGAAGGATTTCCACTTGATGTATTCAGCGCGGTCAAAATAGTTACCGATATCTTTGATGGCAGCTACGTCTTCCATTGAATCCTTGAGGAAGAATTGCGGGCAGGCAGATCCGATAAACGGCATATGCGCCGCAGCAGACACTTTTGAAATATTGCGCAGCAGGGCAACATCCTGCGCAGACGCATCAAACTCATAAGCGGAAATCAGCGCCGCAATCGGCTCGCCGCCTGGTGTGTCATACTCATCAATGTAGGTGTGTTTATACAGACCGCTCTGGATAATTTCCGGGCTGTCCTCGAAGTCCTGACGCAGGTCTTCTTTAGACATATCCAGCAGTTCGACTTTCACGTTCTGGCGGAAATCGGTTTTATCAACCAGCGATTTCACGCCGCGCCACAGGCTCTCCACTGCCTGGAACTCTTCGCTGTGCATGACCGCATCCAGCTGACGACTGATCTGGTGATCCAGCGCGGCGATATGATGGTCAATCAGGTTTTTGTCGAGTTTTTCAACTTTTGCGCCTGATTTTTTCAGGCATTCCAGAAATACCTGCATGCCGGCGGTTAAACGCTCATCCGCCGTTGCATCCGACATCGCCTGCGCATCCTGCCAGATATCCAGCGCGCTCAGCTCAGAAACCGGGTTAAGATTGATTTTTTCAAACAGGGTGGCATAAACCCCATCGGTTGCCGGACGTTCCAGCACCACGCTCTCGCCACCCGTCGCATTCTCATTATTTACAGACATCAGCATCTTCCTTATTAATCCGTTAAATCATCGTGATGGTTATGGCTGTTTTGGTGCCAGAGTTGAGAGCTCAGCGCGCAGTTCTGCGCTTAACGCCGGGTCCAGCAGAATTTTTTCCAGCTCTTTTCGGAAGGCCTGGTTATCCAGCAGGTTGGCTTTTAAATCACGCAGTAAATTACGCATGGAAAGCATGGCCTTCAGCTGAGGTATTTGCCGGGAGACCTGTTCCGGAGAGAAATCTTTCATGCTCTGGAAAGTCAGACTGATGCTGTCTTCGCTGCCGTCATCGACCAGCGTATTTTTAACGGCAACCGTAACTTTTGGCGAATATTCGGAAAGCACTGCGTCAAAATTATTTTTGTTCAGATTAACCTTGGCTCGCTCTGATAATGGTGCGGTCGCCTGACCATGACTGAAGTCGCCTGCCACCAGTAATTTCAGCGGAAGCTCGGTTTTCTTGCTTGCGCCCCCGGTATGCAGGTCAAGTTTTAAGTTAATACGTGCCTTTGGCACTTCATTCTGGAAACTATCTGCCATTTCATCACCCCTCTGTTTATCTCAGCGCACATTTTTCGCGCCATACTACTTTAGAGGTAACAGCAGAGCAATGATCGACAAAAAAGCAAATGAACAGATCTTTAAGCTGAAAAAGTTACGCACGCAAGCCATTAACACTAAAAAAGGCAGATCATTGTCACCTGAAACCAGCTAAAAAAACTGGCAAAGACATTAAAGGCCACACATTAATGCCAATAAAAAATAAAGATGTGGATTAATATTAACAAAGCGTAAATTTGTTGATTCAGGTCAAAATAAAAAATCCGCCCAAAACCATCACACCATCAAGAAAGAAATGACATAAAAAGATAAAAATTGCGGATAGCAGCAGTGCGGAATTTCATACAGGAGGGTAATGAGATGAAGTAAAGATTTCAGGTAAAACAGAGCGCAACTAAGCCCCGTGCTACATCCGTTCAACGTAATCGTATAAATCATCACCCATGCGGGAAATTTCGTATAAATAACGTTCGGGTGCGACCAGAGGGATCAATCAGGATAGCGTGGTTCATGCAATAATGACGTACGCGATCAATCGCGCCGCTGCTAATTCAGTAATCTCTTCCTCACAAACTTCATTCCAACTGTCCCGTCAGCGCTGACGCCATGCCGAGGGTGCCATGCCGTGCAGCTGACGGAAGCGGTTGCTGAAATGGCTGGAGGAGTGGAAACCGCAGCGCAGGGCAATCTCGGTGAGCGACAGCGCGCTGAATTGCAGCAGTTGCTGCGCGGCTTCCATACGGCGGCGCATCACATACTGGTGCGGCGCTTCGCCGGTGCTGCTGCGGAACATACGTGCAAAATGGTATTCGCTGAGCGCCGCCTCTGCCGCCAGTTGGGCCAGCGTTAACGGCTGATCCAGCTGCGTATCGATCAGCGCCAGCACGCGGCGCAATACCACCGGTGCCAGTCCGCCGCGCACCTGCGGCAGCTGCCACTGTACCTGACTGTAGCGCTGCAGCAGATGGGTCATCAGCAGTGTTGAGGCGCTGCTCAGCATCAGCTGGTTAGCCGGCTGCTGCCAGTCGGAGCTCAGCAGAAAATGGCGATACAGCTGGGTGATGCGATCATCGTCGGCAAAAATCTTCTCATGCAGGTTAAGCTGCGCCGGGCTGCGATCCCACACCTGCTCACCGAGGTGACGCAAATGCGCATCGGTGCAATAAAGGTGCACGAAGGATAAATCCGCGCGCAGATCCCAGGTCGACTCGGTGCCAGACGGCATCAGGCAAAAGCGATCCGGCGCGCCGCCGTTGCGCCAGCCGTGCGGTGTTTTGTGCCAGGTGTCGTAACCATCGGCAACGTACAGGCTAAGCGTATGGTGATCGCTGAGGTTGGTCACGCGATCGCCACTGTTGAACCATGCCGCCAGCCGAATGCCGCCGCTCAGCTGCACGCTATCGCGCAGCTGCGCTTTGTGACGCTGAAGCATAGTAAACGTCTGATATTCCGGCATGGTCTGACATCGCTCTCTGGATTGATGTCCTGTAGTTTACGCAACTGACCGGACAGAAAACAGGCCAATGCCGGACCAGGCGGGAAAAAGCGCAAGAATTTGCAAGTGCTGCGCAAAGTCATGCAAGCCGCGCTCCTGTCGCTCAGGCACACTGCGAGCCTGATTCCGCCGGAGAGTTTCTGATGAACCTGATGTTATACCTCGCGGTGGTGCTGATTTGGGGCACCACCTGGATTGCGATTTTTCTGCAGCAGCAGGCCGCCGATACGCCGGTACTGGTGGCGGTATTCTGGCGCTTCCTGTTCGCCTCGTTGACCATGCTGGTGCTTCTCCGGCTGTTGAAACGTCTGCGTACGCTGGATGCGCGTGACCACCTGTTTTGTCTGTTACAGGGCGGCTGCGTATTCGGTTTCAATTTTGTCTGCTTTTACCACGCGGCAGCGATGATCAGCACCGGACTGGAGTCGGTGATTTTTTCGATGGCGGTGCTGTATAACGCGCTCAACAGCTGGATCTTTTTCCGCCAGCGTCCACCTTTCCGCCTGCTGCCCGCCGCCGCGCTGGGCCTCGGCGGGATTGTTGCGCTATTCTGGCAGGATATTCAGTCAGCCCATGTTGCGCCGCAGCTGCTGTGGGGCGTGGGGCTGAGCGCGCTGGGCACGCTCGGTTTCTCCTTTGGCAATATGATTTCTACCCGCCATCAACGTCGTCAGCGCGACGTGCTGACCACCAACAGCTACGCCATGCTGTACGGTGCGCTGATCATGGCCGTGCTGGCGCTGTTGAATGGCGACGCGCTGGCACCGGCACTCAATCTGCAGTGGCTGGGGGCAATGAGCTATCTGGCTTTGTTTGGCTCGGTGCTGGGCTTTGGTGCCTACTTCACGCTGGTGGGGCGCATCGGTGCCAGCCAGGCGGCTTACAGCACCCTGCTGTTTCCACTGGTGGCGCTGACGCTTTCGACGCTGTATGAAGGCTATCAGTGGCATAGCAATGCTATCGTCGGGCTGGTGATGATTCTGGCAGGGAATATGGTGATGTTCGTGCGCTGGCCGGCTCATCGCCGGTTACGTCTGGCGTGAAGCAAGAGCGGGCATGGCGCCCGCTCTGTCACTCCTCTAGCGCCAGCCCCCGACGCCGATGTTGAGCTGGTGAGGTTGGTTAATGGCTTTTCTGGCAATCCAGTAAAGCAGAACGCGTTCATCATCTCTGTCGCGGTCGGCCATCGCCAGTAATTTCAGCGACAGGGTGGACCTGGTCACAGGCTGCTGTTCATCGCTTAACTCGATAACCGCCTGACCGATGATGCAGCAAACCTCATCCCCGCTGGATACGGATTCATATGCCCGGTCTTTCATATTTCCTCCTGTTGAATGAACTATAAGCCTGGCAAAGTTCCTGCATTTTGCCGCGCAGATGCTGCGCTTAAAACACCTTGTTACACATGCTCACCTGTCGCAATGCCTGTTCATGTGACGACATCCGCGCTGCGCTTAAGCAAAGGCGCAATGCCATTCATACCGTTTTCACAGCATTTCATTCCGTCTCCCGCTCCGTTCACGCCCGTCCGTGCCACCCGCGCCCGCGTGAGGCTTATTATCGCTGCAGATTCCGTATTCCCGGATGGGAGAGAGAAAAATGACAACAGCCGTTACCCCTAATCATCAGCGTGTCCGTATCCTTACCCTCGCAGGCACCATCATTACCCAGTTCGCGCTCGGCTCGGTTTATACCTGGAGCCTGTTTAACGGCCAGCTGGCGCAGAAACTGGATGCGCCAGTCAGCCAGGTGGCTTTTTCCTTTGGTCTGCTCAGTCTTGGCCTGGCGATTGCCTCCTCGCTGGCCGGCAAGCTGCAGGAGCGCTTTGGCGTGCGTAATGTCACTATCGGTGCAGGCATTCTGATGGCGATTGGCTTCTGGCTGACCGCCCATGCTGACAACCTGATGATGCTGTACCTGAGCGCCGGCATTCTGGTCGGGCTGGCCGATGGCGCGGGCTATCTGATGACGCTCTCTAACTGCGTGAAGTGGTTTCCCGAGCGCAAAGGGCTGATTTCGGCCTGTTCAATCGGCGCTTACGGCCTCGGCAGCCTCGGCTTTAAATTTATCTGCGGCGCGCTGCTCAGCAGTCAGGGGCTGGAAAATACCTTTATGATTTGGGGCGTGCTGGCGATGACGATGATTATTGCCGGTGCCCTGATGATGCGCGATGCGCCGCTACAGCAGGCCGGCTCACGTCAGCAGCAGGCGGCACAGGAGTTTACGCTGGCGCAGTCGGTGCGCCTGCCGCAGTACTGGATGCTGGCGCTGATGTTCCTGACGGCCTGCATGAGTGGTTTGTATGTGATTGGTGTCGCGAAAGACATTGGTGAAGGCCTGGTGCATCTGAGCACGCAAACGGCGGCCAATGCGGTGACGATAATTGCCATTGCCAACCTGAGCGGACGACTGATTCTCGGCGTGCTGTCGGACAAAATGGCGCGCATCCGGGTCATTTCGCTGGCACAGCTGGTTTCGCTGAGCGGTATGAGCATCCTGCTATTCACCCACATGAATGAAACCACCTTCTTCCTGTCGCTGGCCTGCGTGGCATTCAGCTTTGGCGGCACCATCACCGTCTTCCCGTCACTGGTCAGCGATTTCTTCGGCCTCAACAACCTGACCAAAAACTACGGCCTGATCTATCTCGGCTTCGGCATCGGTAGCGTGCTTGGCTCGCTGGTAGCTTCGGTGTTCGGCGGCTTCACCGTGACCTTCAGTCTGATTATGACGCTGCTGGTGATCTCGCTGGTGCTGTCGCTCAGTATCCGTCTGCCAAATCGTCAAAACCTGGTCGCGCCGGTACTGCATAATTAATTCACCCACCCTGCCGTGTAAATGCACGGCAGGCTTTTTACTGATAACCACAGAATTGATCACGCGTTGAGAATGACTGTTATTTAACCTTGCATTTCAGAGTAATCGGGTTATTATCAGGCGCTATTCAGCTTATTCCGATTGGTTTATTTCCCGCCCTGTCACTTTTAGCTTTTAATTGACATATCTGGTAATAATTACGGAAATAACTCTACATTCACTGCATCTTCACTCCACTTTTCCCGGTTAATCTGGCCTCATTGGAAAAGAGGAGGACTCTCCATGAAGAAGTTAATAAAAGTCGCTTCGGTGGTGGCGATTATGACCATGCTAAGCGGGTGTATTATCGAGCACGACCATGGACGCGGTCCCGGCTGGGGCCACGGGCACGGCGGCGGCTGGCATCACGGCCATGGCGGCTATCGTCACTGGTAATTGGGCAAAGCACACACAGCACATAATAAAAAATGAATAAAGAAAGGGCGGGAATCAATCCCGCCCTTATTTTTTAGCTTTTCACCGCGTAATTACATTGATACCAGACTTTCTTCAGGCCAGGCAAATTGCTGTCCTGCGCCGGAAGCGATTCGACTTTATCGAAGCCGCGCTGGTTACAGTAATTCGCCAGATCAAGTTCCAGCGCATCTTTATCCAGCTTCTGTGGATCGTAACGATACTGTACGGTATTTGAACGGGCATCTTCATCCACGCGCTCAAAACCCCCGGGTTTGCTGACACTACAACCGGCCAGCATAAAAAGCGCTAACGCGCTAATAAGCATTTTATTCATTAGGGTGTCCTCATCAGACGTTGCAGTGTAAAAGGCAACGCCACACGCCTCTATAGGAAAAAGACGCGAAATGTCCGATTAATGCAAAGCTTTCGCCAATCAAATCAATAAAACCAAACGGTTTTCCTTATCACATCAGCAGTGAGAAAATGACTTCAGACAAAACGAAGTCTGCACCACACCAGGTGATACCCACAAAAAGACATACTGAAAGTGACCTTTATGCCCGTGCTGAGCGGGCTTTTTTTTCGCCCGTTATCCGGTAAGGCTGACCATCTTACGCAAAAGATTGGCCGCTTGTTTGTCCGGCAATGCGAGAATTCCGCTGTAAAGATCAATCGACATCGCGCACATCGTGCCGCGATCCACCGCCGTATCCGCCGGCATATTCAGCTGCTGCAGCTTATCGCCCCACTTGCCATACAGTTTTTCCACCACACGCTGCAGATCGCGCTGCGCCTGAGGCTGATCCACCGCCAGCTCATCGCCGGTACTGTTTTGCAGCAGTGTCTCGAGCGCTTCACCATCACGCTGATTAAGCTCCGGCGACAGCACCTGTTGCAGATTGACGCCACCGCTGACCTGCGGATAGAGGAAACGGAAGCAGCGCTGCGTATCCTGCTGCTGCAGCGCCTGCATCTCCTGCACCGAAACGCGGATGTAGTTGATGATTGCCGCATCGCTGGCGCGCGCCATGCGCTGATTCACCAAATCCATCAGCCAGCCGCGCATATCGCCCAGCGCCTGCTCCGCAGGTACGCCCTCTGCCAGCTTGTGCTGCAGCTCACGATTCAGCAGTTGCCACAGCGCCGGCTCCTGCACTTTCAGCACGCGATAACCCGGCGCGTCGCTCAGTTGGGTAGCCACCTGCGCCGCCAGCGCCTCGCGCTCCTGACGCGGATGCAGCCAGCTAAACCACAGCAGATTGGCCAGCAGCACAGGCAGCAAAAACAGCAGGACACCCTGCCAGACGCGCAGCGCGGTGGTGCGCAGCAGTATCACGATGATGATCGCCAGCACCACAAAAGCGGCCAGCGTGAGCGGGAAAAGCGAGAACATGGAGCGACATTAATCCTTGCGAACGTCAATTAAAACCGGACAGCTGGCGCGTTCAATCACTGTTGCGCTTACCGAGCCTTTCAGCAGGCGGTTGAGCGGCGACAGGTGACGACGGCCCATTATAATCATACTGGCGTGCAACGCCTCAGACTGCGCCACAATGGTTTCCGCCGCTTCACCGGCCAGAATCAGCCCGCGTGCGTCAATGCCAGCGCGCAGCAGCGGTGACAGCGCATGGCGTACCACCATTTCAGCCGTGTTTTGTTCATCCTGCGCCACGACAAAATCGTCCGGATCTTCCCCGGCGTCGATCTCAATCGGCTGATTGCACGACGAATAAGCCGGATCGACACAGCACAGCACGGTGACCTGCGCCTGTTGCGCCAGCGCCTGTTCAATGGTCAGGGCGATCACTTTTTCCGCCACCGGTGAGTTATCGATGGCCATCAGCAAGGTTTTCATCAGTCGGTTATCCTTCCGCAGCAGTTATTTTGCCAATTTCGCGAATCAGCGCCTCTTTACACTTTATCAGCGCTGTCCGGTAATGCGTTTCCTGGCGGTGAAAACGTGCCGTCGGCACCAGCAGTGAGATCGAGAAGCGCCCGAACAGCGTATCAATCGCGACCGCCATGGTGGAAATGCCCTCCAGCGTTTCGCCGCGATCGATAGCCAGTCCGCTGGCGCGCACCTCCGCAATCAGCGTCAGCAACTGCGGCAGCGTTTTTACCGTCATTTCCGTCAGTTCCGCATAGGCTTCACCGACCATCACCCGCACATCTTCGTCGCTCTCCAGCGCCAGCAGCGCCCGGCCACCGGACGTACTGTAGAGCGGCAGATTCAGGCCGATGTGGGGCACCACGCGCAGCTCACGCGTGGCCACCACGTAATGGACAATCGCCAGCTGCGTTCCGCTGGCTCGCGCCAGCGATACCGTTTCATTGATTTCCGCCGAGAGTTGTTCGAGGAACGGCCGGACAATTTCCACCACGTCACTGTGCACGCTGGAGATCAGCTTCAGCAACGCCGGACCGAGGCGCAGCCCGCCTGCCCCGCCGCTGCGCACCAGCTGTGCGCTATCCAGCGCCGCCACGATGCGCTGCACCGTCGAGCGCGGCAGATCGACCACCTGCGCAATTTCACCCAGACTCATGCCGCCCGGATGCTCACCGAGCGCATTTAAAATTTTTGCCGCACGCGCAATGACCTGAATGCCACCCGCTTTTTCATCCTCACGGCTTGAGGGAGGTTCTACCATGATACGTTCCTTTTTGGCCTGCCCTACTTTAGCGCGAACGATCGCACTTTTACACCCTGTATCACATTGCAATACACCATATCGAAATGTAAGATGCGAGCTGTATCACATCGCAATACACTGCATCAACTAATAACGAGACACCTGCTATGAATGCCCAGCCCGTCGCGGCACCGGCACCGCATCCTTTTACCCTGCGCCTCGCGCTGGGGCTGGTGGGGGTGCTGATCGCCGCGCTGACCTCCGGATTAAACGATCGCGTTACCGACATCGCGCTGGCCGATATTCGTGCCGCAGTCGGCATTAGCTACGATGACGGCAGCTGGATTATTTCGGCCTATCAGGCAGCGGAAGTCGCCGCGATGATGATTGCGCCGTGGTTCGCCGTCACCTTTTCGCTGCGCCGCTTCGCGCTGGCGGTGTCGGCCGGTTTCATGGTGTGCGGTGTCCTGCTGCCCTTTATGCCCACGGCTCCGCTGTTTATTGCGCTGCGCGTGGTGCAGGGACTGTTTGGCGGCGCCCTGCCGCCGCTGCTGATGACGGTGGCGCTGCGCTTTCTGCCACCGCCGATCAAACTTTATGGGCTGAGTGCTTACGCCCTCACCGCCACGTTTGGCCCGAATCTGGCGGCGTCGCTGGCGGCGTTCTGGACCGATGACGTCAACTGGATGTTTGTGTTCTGGCAGGTGGTGCCGGCCATGCTGATCGCCATGCTGCTGATCGGCTGGGGTCTGCCGCAGGATCCGCTGCGCACTGAGCGATTTAAACAGATTGACCTGTTCGGCATGCTGAGCGGCTGCTCGGGCATGGCGCTGCTGATTCTGGCGCTGACGCAGGGTGAGCGTCTCGACTGGCTCAGCTCGCCGCTGTTTGTCGCCCTATTATTCTGCGCGCTGGCGTTGCTGATTGTGTTCTTTATTAATGAATGGTTTCACCCGCTGCCGCTGTTTAAGTTGCAGATGCTGCGCCGGCGTAATTTGTCGCACGGTTTGCTGGCGCTGGCGGGTGTACTGATTCTGGCGCTGTCCGGTTCGGCGCTGCCGTCGGCCTATTTTGGTCAGGTGGAGGGGTTTCGCACGCTGCAGTTCGCGCCGCTGGCGTTGACCATCGGCCTGCCGCAGTTGCTGATTGCACCGCTGGTCGCCAGCCTGCTGAATATCCGCTGGATTGACTGCCGCTGGGTGCTGATCGCCGGTGTGCTGCTGCTGGCGACCGCCTGCCTGCTCGGCATGCAGATCACCACCGACTGGGCGCGGCAAAACTTCTGGCTGATGCAGATCTTGCAGGCGTTTGGTCAGCCGATGGTGATTCTGCCGGTGCTGATGAGCGCCACCAGCGTGGTCGCGCCGCCGGAAGGACCGTTCGCCTCCGCCATGTTCAATACCGTACGCGGCTTTGCCAGCATCGCTGCCAGCACGCTGGTGGAGTGGTTTATCAGCCATCGCGAGCAGTTTCACTCCAGCGTGCTGGTCGATCAGGCTGCCAGTCGCAGTTGGCTGATGACCGCAGCGGATAGCCAGCAGGCCAGCAGCAGCCTGCCGCTGTTGGCCGACGGCAGCGCCAGCAGCGCGGCCAATCTCAGCGGCTTCGCCACCCTGCTGAAGCATCAGGCGATGGTGCTGAGCCTGAGCGATGCGTATCTGATGCTGATCGCTTTCGCTGTCGGGCTGTTAGTGCTGACGCTGTGCCTGGCGAAACGCGTCTGGCCACCGCAAACCCTGGTTCAACCTGTTACCAAAACTCCGGAATAACTGTTATGCACGCTTTTGCTATGAAACGAACAATCCTGCTGAGCGCCCTGCTGCTGGTTTTGCTGGCGATGGCGTTCTGGCTGTGGTCAGCCATGACCGGCAACGACCATCGCACTGATGATGCCTGGGTGAATGCCGACTACACGCTGGTGGCCCCGAAGGTGTCCGGCTATATCGCCCACGTCAACGTGCAGGATAACCAGCGCGTGCGGGCTGGTGACGTGCTGGCGACGCTCGACGACCGCGACTATCGCGTGGCGCTGGAGACCGCGCGGGCTAATCTGCAGGTCAGCGACGCCAAACGGCTGAGCGCGCAGGCGCAGCTCGACCAGCAGCAGTCCACCATTGCCGAGGCCCGCGCCACGCTGGCCGCCAGTCAGGCATCGGCGCAGTATGCCGGACAGAGCGCGGCGCGCTACAACCAGCTGTACAAGAGCGGCACCATAGCCGCTGACGATCAGCAGAAAGCCAGCTCAACCCAGCGTTCCGCCGCCGCCACGGTGCGCCAGAGCGCAGCGGCGCTGGCGGCGGCCGAACAGCAGGTGAAGGTGCTTGAGGCCGCGCTGCGTCAGGCGGAAGCTGATGTCGCGGCGGCGCAGGCCAGCGTCGACCAGGCCGGGTTGAATCTCTCTTATACGCGTATTATTGCGCCGGTGGATGGCATGGTGGGTCAGCGTTCGGTGCGCGTGGGAGCCTGGGTCAGCGCGGGTACGCGTCTGCTGGCCGTGGTGCCGCTACAGCAGACTTACATCACCGCCAATTATCTGGAGACGCAGCTGGCGGATGTGCGCCCGGGCCAGAAAGTGGTAGTGAAGATTGATGCATTGCCCGGCAAGACCTTCACCGGTCACGTTGACAGTATTGCGCCCGCTACCGGCGCCACGTTTTCCGCGATTGCCCCCGATAACGCCACCGGCAACTACACTAAAGTGGTTCAGCGTTTGCCGGTGAAAATTGTGCTGGATCCGCATCAGAGCGATCTGGCGCAATTACGTGTCGGCATGTCGGCGATTCCGCAGATTGAGACCCGATGAAAATGTGAGCAACTTCTCAGAAGTGACCTATTTATTTTCGGATCGATTCCGCGTAAATTAGCGCTCGATCCTGTTTCGGGGCAGCCCGAAGCGACCTGAGTAGAAAGCGTGTAGCGATGATGAACTCCACCTTTCTCTTATTCTGTTCGGGTTACGCTGGTTTGGGATCGCCATCATTGTAACCGCTCAGAGGAGTTGTTTTGTGAAATACGCCTTGATGGGAATCTCTTTCTTCGTCTTACTTTGGGTCGGCACCTTCGTGCTGATGCTGTAAAGACGCCAGCCGGGGCGACCGCTCAGTCGCCCCGATTTGTAGTTACTCTGCTTCTTCCACCGCTTTTACCGTTCCCGGCAAAATACCGTCGGCGCGGAACATCGCTTTAATGCCACGCACCGCCTGACGAATACGATCGCTGTTTTCAATCAGGGCAAAACGCACGTGGGTATCGCCGTAATCACCAAAGCCAATGCCCGGCGAGACGCACACTTTCGCCTCCTGCAGCAGCAGCTTGGCGAATTCGAGCGAGCCTAAATGCGCGTAATGGTCGGGGATTTTCGCCCAGACGTACATGGACGCTTTCGGCAGATCGACCATCCAGCCTGCCTCATGCAGCCCCTTCACCAGTACATCGCGCCGGCGTTTATACTGCTCGGCGATATCACGCACGCACTGCTGATCGCCCTCCAGTGCCGCAATCGCCGCCACCTGCAGCGGTGTGAAGGTGCCGTAGTCGTGATAGCTTTTGATGCGTGCCAGTGCCGCCACCAGCTCTTTGTTGCCGACCATAAAGCCGATGCGCCAGCCCGCCATGTTGTAGCTTTTTGACAGGGTAAAGAATTCCACCGCCACATCGCGCGCGCCCGGCACCTGCATAATCGACGGCGCTTTCCAGCCATCATAGGTGATGTCGGCGTAGGCCAGATCGTGGATGACCAGCACGTTGTACTGCTTCGCCAGCGCGATGACGCGCTCGAAGAAGTCCAGCTCCACGCACTGCGATGTCGGGTTGGACGGGAAGCCGAGGATCATCATCTTCGGTTTCGGGTAACTTTCGCGGATGGCGCGTTCCAGTTCATTGAAGAAATCGACGCCCGCGACCAGCGGCACCGAGCGCACCTGCGCGCCGGCGATCACCGCACCGTAGATGTGAATCGGGTAGCTGGGATTGGGCACCAGCACGGTGTCACCGTGATCGAGCGTCGCCAGCATCAGGTGCGCCAGGCCCTCTTTCGAGCCGATGGTAACGATAGCTTCGGATTCCGGATCGATATCCACCTGGTAACGCTCGGCGTACCAGCGCGAAATGGCGCGACGCAGGCGCGGAATCCCTTTGGAGGTAGAGTAGCCGTGCGTGTCTTCACGCTGTGCCACCTGACAGAGCTTTTCCACGATGTGCGGCGGTGTCGCGCCATCCGGGTTGCCCATGGAGAAATCGATGATGTCTTCGCCGCGCCGGCGCGCAGCCATCTTCAATTCAGCCGTGATGTTAAATACATAGGGGGGCAGACGTTCAATACGCGAGAAACGACGGGGTGTGCTGTTATCAGCCATGATGTCCTCTGGATTACGTTAGCGCCCGGACCGTCCGAGCGACGCTGGTCACTGCCGTGACCGAAACAAGAACATAACGCGCTGATAACAATATTGTCGAGGGGGGACGGCAAATTTTCTTAGCCTGCTTCGTTTAAGCGCCCAAACACCCAATCGTTTACCCACTGGCCGTTGAGCCGGTAGTTATCGCGTAGCGTGCCTTCCAGCGCGAAACCGTTCTTTTCCAGAATGCGCCGCGACGGCCAGTTGCCCTCAATCACCAGCGCTTTGAGTTTGTGGAAGTCGGCCTGCAGCAGGAACGTGCACAATGCCTGCAACGCTTCGCTGCCGTAGCCCTGACCGGTACAGGCGTGGCGCAGCATGTAACCCACTTCGGCCTGACGATACGGATGCCATTCGGCGCTGCAGCCAAACAGGCCAATCGCTTCACCGCTGTCGCGCAGGCGCGCCACCAGGCACAGCATGTGAAAACTGCTGGGTTGCCACGGTGCCAGCCGCTCGTTAAAGCGCTGGCGGATGTCGTTTTCATCGGGGATCTCGCTCACCCAGGTCATGGTCGCGGCATCTTCATGGACCGCTTTGAAAATCTGCCAGTCTTCCGGCTGTAAACGGCTGAGGGACAAACGAGGGGTGAGTAATTGCATGGCCACGCTCCGCTGTTGTGCTTACGGCAACATAGCAAACCGCATCCGTGACAACCAGTGACCGCTGCACGCTTTCAGCAATCCTCTTTTTAGCACTCAGGATTTCCTCTTTTCAGGTTTCATAGCGGATAATCTGCCTTGCTTCCTTTCAGGGACGGGTGTTATGGGCGGATCTGGTCGCCATAAATGGCGCCCCTGGAGTGCATCCGCAGTCTTGCAGGGTGCGCATTGATGCGCACCGGCAGCGCGACCTTAAAAATTGATCCAGGCTATGAGAAACGTCTGCAGCTTGCCGGGACGCTGGCGGATCGCGATCACATTTTTTATCATGTCCGCAACCTTGCCTGCTCCGGAGAACACCGTGCCTTCCCATTTCGACATGCTGCTGGCGGTGTTTGACCGCGCCGCGCTGATGCTGATCTGCCTGTTCTTCCTGACCCGCACCCGCGTATTTCGTCAGCTACTGCAAAAAGATGAGCACTCAATCGGCGAAAAAGCCGTGGTGACCGCCATCTTCTCGCTGTTTGCGCTCTTCAGCACCTGGTCCGGCATCAACGTTGACGGCTCACTGCTCAACGTCCGGGTGATTGCGGTCATGGCGGGCGGCATTCTGTTCGGGCCGTGGGTCGGCATTGCAACCGGCGTGATTGCCGGCGTGCACCGCTTCCTGATTGATATCGACGGCATCACCTCGGTGCCCTGTCTGATTACCAGCATCGTCGCCGGTATCGCCGCCGGCGCCATCAACCGCTTCGTCAGCAAAGAGCAGCGCTGGCGCGCTGGCATCCTCGGCGGCATGCTGTGTGAAAGCCTGACCATGCTGCTGATCGTGCTGTGGGCGAAACCGATGTCACTCGGTTTAACCATCGTGTCGGAAATTGCGCTGCCGATGATTCTCGGCGCGTCGAGCATTGGTTTGATTGTGCTGCTGGTGCAGAGCGTCGAAGGGGAAAAGGAGGCGATTGCCGCGCGTCAGGCCAAGCTGGCGCTGGAGATTGCCAACAAAACCCTGCCGCTGTTTCGTCAGGTTAATAGCGACTCGCTGCGCAAAGTGTGCGCCATCATTCGCAGCGACATCCATGCCGATGCGGTGGCGATCACTAACACCAAACAGATTCTGGCTTACGTCGGCTACGGCGAGCAGAACTACCACAACGGCGACGACGGCATCAGTCCGACCACCGCGCAGGCGATCGCCAGCGGTAAAATTATCATTAAGAATAATGATGAGGCACACCGCACCAAAGATATTCACTCAATGCTGGTGATTCCCCTTTGGGAAAAAGGGGAAGTGACCGGCACGCTGAAAATCTACTATCGCCGCGCCCATCGTATTACTGGTTCACTGAAAGAGATGGCGGTCGGTCTGTCGCAAATCATCTCGACTCAGCTGGAAGTCTCGCGTGCCGAGCAGTTACGCGAGATGGCCAATAAAGCGGAACTGCGCGCGCTGCAAAGCAAAATCAACCCGCACTTCCTGTTTAACGCGCTCAATGCCATCTCCTCATCGATTCGCCTGAACCCGGACACGGCGCGCCAGCTGGTGATTAATCTGTCGCGCTACCTGCGTTACAACCTGGAACTCAACGACGATGAACCCATCGACATCAAAAAAGAGCTGTGGCAGGTGAAAGATTACATCGCCATTGAGCAGGCGCGGTTTGGCGACAAGCTGTCGATGATTTACGACATCGATGAGGATCTGCACTTTTCGCTGCCCAGCCTGCTGATCCAGCCGCTGGTGGAGAATGCCATCGTGCACGGTATTCAGCCCTGTCGCGGCAAAGGCGTGGTCACGCTAAGCGTGAAAGATCTGGGCGATCGCGTGCGCGTGGCGGTGCGCGATACCGGTGCCGGCATCAGCGAAGAGGTGGTCAGCCGGGTAGCGCGCAACGAAATGCCGGGCAACAAAATTGGCCTGCTGAATGTGCATCACCGGGTGAAACTGCTGTCCGGCCACGGCTTAACCATCACCCGTCATCAGCCCGGTACGGAAATCGCCTTTACCCTCAGCAAAAGTGGTCAGCGGCTGTCCGGCCCGCTCACCCCGTTAGCGGAAACCTCAGCGTGAAAGCCATTATTGTCGAAGACGAATTCCTGGCGCAGCAGGAGCTAAGCTGGATGATCCAGCAGCATAGCCAGATCAGCATCGAAGCCTGCTTTGATGATGGGCTGGAAGTGCTGAAGTATCTGCAGACTCATCGGGTGGACGTGATTTTTCTCGATATCAACATCCCGTCGCTGGACGGCATGTTGCTGGCGCAGAACATCAACCAGTTTATCCATAAGCCGCTAATTGTGTTTATCACCGCGTGGAAAGAGCACGCGGTCGAGGCCTTCGAACTTCAGGCGTTTGACTACATCCTCAAGCCTTATCACGAGTCGCGCATCATCACCATGCTGAACAAGCTGGAGGCCAGTGCACAACAGCAGCAGGCGCAGCAGCACAATCCGGCAGCCAGCGCGCCGCAAACGGTGAATTTAGTTAAAGATGAGCGCATTATCGTGACCGATATCAACGATATCTATTACGTTGAAGCGCATGAGAAGCTGACGTTTGTCTACACACGGCGCGAAGCCTATGTGATGTCGATGGCGATCAGCGAGTTTTGCAGCCGTTTGCCTGAGTCGATGTTCTTTCGCTGCCACCGTTCCTACTGCGTGAATCTGAGCAAGATTGGCGAGATCGAACCGTGGTTTAACAACACCTATCTGGTGAAGCTGCGCGATATGGATGCGCAGGTGCCGGTGAGTCGCAGCAAGGTAAAGGCGTTTCGCCAGTTGATGCATCTTTAGGGCGAACGGCGCAGGAAACCGTTCGCCCGGGTGATTACAGCACGCGCCCCAGCGCCTGACGCAGATGGGCACCGGCGCCAAGCAGGCCCGGCTGGTCGTGAGTAATCATGTAAACAGGAATATCGACGAGATAATCGCGGAAGCGGCCTTTATCTTCGAACGCCGCGCGGAAGCCGGACGCTTTAAAGAACTCGAGGAAGCGCGGCACGATGCCACCGGCAATATAGACGCCGCCAAAGGTGCCGAGGTTCAGCGCCAGGTTGCCGCCAAACCGTCCCATGATGACGCAGAACAGCGTCAGCGCGCGGCGGCAGTCAATACAGCTATCCTGCAGTGCCCGCTCGGTGACATCTTTAGGCTTGAGGTTTTCCGGCTCGCGCTGATCGGATTTCACAATCGCGCGATACAGGTTAACCAGCCCGGAACCCGACAGCACGCGCTCGGCAGAAACGTGACCCAGTTCGGCGCGCAGCACTTCGAGAATCGCGTCCTCTTCTTCACTGTTTGGCGCGAAGTCAACGTGACCGCCCTCGCCCGGCAGGCTGACCCAGCGCTTATCGACGTGCACCAGATGGCTGACGCCCAGCCCGGTGCCGGCACCGTAGATGGCAATCGGTTTATCCTGCACCGGCGATTTGCCGCCGAACTGCAGGACGTCCTGCGCCGTCAGCATCGGAATCGCCATGGAAACCGCGGTGAAATCGTTGATGATTTCCAGCGTCGCAAAGCTCAGACTTTCCTTCATCTGACGCGTTGAGAAAGCCCAGTCGTGGTTGGTCATTTCCACCCAGTCGCCGGTGATCGGACAGGCGATGGCGATGCAGCCGTCGGTAATGTCCTGTTGTTGCTCATCCAGATAGTGACGGATAACTGCTTCAAGGTTGTCGTAGTCTGATGTTGAGAATGTTTTGGCCTGGGAGATGGCGCCGGTCTCCACCTCACACAAGGCGAGACGAGCGTTAGTGCCGCCCACATCGCCGACCAGGGCGTATTTTGTCATTCTTCTGCTGCTCCGCTTGGGTCATAAACAAGTGCAGGACACTATAAAAGCCTGCCAATAAAACAACAACGCTCACCTTGCACGATGAGCGTTGGTCATTCAGTGCGACGCACAGCCTGACTGTCGCCAGCCCAACTGTACAGAGGCAACTGTCCTAAACTTTGTGGCTATTGCGCTGGTGCAGCGCCGCCGTGACGGTGCGCAGCAGCGGCGGCAAATCCTGTTTCTCCATCACCACTTCAATCAGTGACAGGCAACGCGCCTGGCTGAGCAGCGCCATCACGGCGTCGAGCTGCGCCGTTTCACTGATGCGCCAGCTCTGAGCCGCACAATTCAGGCTCATCGCCTGCGGCAGCGCGGTCCAGTTCCACTGCGCGATGTCGTTGTAGCGCTGTTCCGCTCCATGGATCGCGCGTTCGACAGTGTATCCCTCATTATTCAGCAGAAAAATGATCGGGCTTAAGCCGTCGCGCTGGATCGATCCCAGTTCCTGAATGGTCAGCTGCGCCGATCCATCGCCGATGATCAGAATGACGCGGCGGTCAGGCTGCGCCGTCTGGGCACCAAAGGTGGCGGGTAAAGTATAGCCAATGGAACCCCATAAAGGTTGTACCAGCAGCTGCGCATCATGCGGTAAACGCAGCGCGGCAGCGCCAAACGCCGCCGTGCCCTGATCGGCAAGGATAATATCACCGGGCTGCAGGAAACGCTGCATCGCCTGCCAGAAAGCCTGCTGACTGATTACGGCGGCAGCAGCGGGCGGTGCATCGTCCGGCATGTCGGCCTCGCCCGTGGCCCAGTGCGCGCAGTGGCGCTGATAAACCGGCAGCAGCGCGGCCAGCGCCTGCGCCATGCTCAGCGGTGCGAAGGTTTCTCCGGCGACGCTGGCATGAAACGGCTGCAGATCAATCACCCGCTGCGCCGACAGCTGCTGGGTAAACCCGGCGGTCAGGGTGTCGGTAAAACGCACGCCGACGCACAGGGTGACATCGGTGTCTTCAATTGCCGCACGCACGGTTTCGCGGCTGCCGCTGGCGGCGTAGGTGCCGACGAAGCCCGGCTGCTGCTCATCCAGCACGCCCTTGCCCATCAGTAGCGTGGCAGCCGGAATGGCGCGCAGCGCACGCAGCTCAGCCAGCGGTGCCTGCAGCTGCCAGCGGGCAGCGAGAAAATCGGCCAGCAGCGCCACGCGCTGCGCCGGTGCCAGCAGGCGCTCCGCCGCTGCGGCAAACGCCTGCGCCACGTCGCGGTTTTCAGCCGGTGCCGGGCTGGCGCTGGCTGACGGCAGCGTTACCGTGGCGGCGGCGACATCCACCGCCAGCAGCAGATAGCCCGGACGGTGCTGCTGTAGCGCGCCAGCGATGACCCGATCAATTTCAGCTACAGCGTTGTCGGCGCTCAGCACCGCGCTGGCGGCACTGACTTCCTGGGCCATGCGCAGAAAATGGCCGAAATCGCCGTCGCCGAGCGAATGATGCACGCAGTCGCCCTGCTGCTGGGCGTGGCTGGCGGGAGCGCCGACGATGTGAATCACCGGCACATATTCGGCGTAACTGCCGGCGATGCCGTTAATCGCGCTGAGTTCACCGACGCCAAAGGTGGTCAGCAGCGCGGCCGCGCCGTTGCAGCGACCGTAACCATCGGCCGCATAGGCGGCATTGAGTTCATTAGCGCAGCCGACCCAGGTAATACCGGGATGGTCAATGACGCTGTCGAGAAATTGCAGGTTGTAGTCGCCGGGTACGCCGAACAGATGGCGGATACCCGCCTGGTGCAAACGATGCAGTAAATAGTCGCCAACGTTAAGAGTGTTCATCGACCGCTCCTGTGAGGGGGAATGATCAGGAGTATTAGCGATGTGGCTGAACTGGCGAGATTTTCGCCATCATCGCGCTGTCATGCATGGCAAGCATTCGTTACGACGACAGAAAATTCTGTAAGTTGCGATCTTTGCCGCGTTACGGCGCAGTGTAAACGCATACACTGCTATGCTGATGCCACTTTCTCCCACCTGAGACAGGAACGCTGCATGAGTACTTTTCCCCACGCCGAACGTTATCACCAGATGCAGTATCGCCGCAGCGGCCGCAGCGGCCTGAAGCTGCCGGCGATTTCGCTGGGTCTATGGCACAACTTTGGCGACAGCACGCGCGTCGACAACAGCCGCGCGCTGCTGCGTCACGCGTTCGATCGCGGTATAACCCATTTTGATCTGGCCAATAACTACGGGCCGCCGCCCGGTTCTGCGGAGAGCAACTTTGGCCGCATTCTGCGCGAAGATTTTCACGGCCTGCGCGACGAGCTGGTGATCTCCACCAAAGCGGGTTATACCATGTGGGACGGTCCGTACGGCGACTGGGGCTCACGCAAGTACCTGATTTCCAGCCTCGATCAAAGCCTGAAGCGCATGGGGCTGGAGTACGTGGATATCTTTTACCATCATCGTCCGGATCCGGAAACGCCGCTGGAAGAGACCATGCGCGCGCTCGATCAGGTGGTGCGTCAGGGTAAAGCGCTATACGCGGCGATTTCGAACTACCCGGCGGATAAAGCCGCCGCCGCTATCGCCATGCTGCGCGATCTCGGCACCCCCTGCCTGATCCACCAGCCGCGCTATTCGATGTTCGAACGCACGCCGGAACAGGGTCTGCTGGACGTGCTGGGTGACAATGGCGTCGGCTGTATTGCTTTCTCGCCGCTGGCCGGTGGCGTGCTGACCGACCGCTATCTGCAGGGCATTCCGCAGGATTCGCGCATCGCCAGCGGCAGCAAATTCCTCAACGAAAACCAGCTAACGCCAGAGAAGATGGCGAAAGTGCAGCAGCTGCAGGCGCTGGCGCAGCAGCGCGGTCAAAAGCTGGCGCAAATGGCGCTGCGCTGGGTGCTGCGCGACACGCGCGTCACGTCGGTGCTGATTGGTGCCAGTAAAACCGCGCAGATTGATGATGCCGTCGACATGCTGAGCCAGCCTGAATTAACGGCGGACGAGATCGCCGCCATTGAGCAAATTCTGGTGTAACCGTTTACCCGCCCGGACTTTTCCGGGCGCTGTCCTTAGCAGAAAACGCTGCGCAACCTTTCGCTGGCACTTTTTCAGACTAAATCTCAAGGCGTGTCTGGTCCGATATGGCACACTAGCGCCACGGTAGCCTCGATGCTATCGATGAGGAGAAAGTATGAAACGTGCAATTTTGTTTGCCGCTTTGCTGGCAACGTTATCCCCTCTGGCGCTGCACACAGCTGAAGCCAGTAGCGCTACCATCAATCTGGCCCCTGGCGTCACGCTGCATCTCGGCGATCGCGATCGTCGCGGCTACTACTGGGACGGCGGTCGCTGGCGTGAACCGCGCTGGTGGCACGATCGCTATCAGTACAACGATCATCGCTGGTGGCGTCACGAAGAGTGGAAACGCCATCGAGCCTGGGAGCGTGAACGTGAGCGCCGCTGGCACGAGCGCGAACGTCGCGAACACTGGCGTCACGATCGCCGGCGCGATCGACACGACCGCCACGACCATCATCACCATTAAAAAAATCCCGGCGCAGACGCAGCCGGGATTTTTTTATTCAGTTATTCGCTTACCAGCCGAGCGCTTCGCCCACCAGCAGATAGATATTCAGCGCCACCACCAGCACCACAATCAGACGCCCGGCATTTTGCATCAGGCGTGAGTTCACCAGTTCATCGCCCATGATGTCACGGTTACCGGTGAACGACAGCAGCGGAATCAGCGCCAGCGCAATACCGAAGCTCAGCAGCACCTGGCTCATCACCAGAATGCGCGTCGGATCCCAGCCCGCCCAGATAACAATAAAGGACGGCAGCATGGTAATGGTGCGACGGAACCACAGCGGAATGTGGAAGCGGATAAAGCCCTGCATCACCACCTGGCCGGCCAGCGTGCCCACCACGGTAGAAGAGAGGCCGGCCGCTACCAGACTCAGCCCGAACACAATCGCCGCCGCGTGACCCAGCAGCGGCTGCAGCGTCAGATAGGCCTGGTCGAGATCGACAATGCTGGTGTGACCGCTAAAGTGAAACGCGGCCGCTGCGGTGGCCATCATCGCCAGGTTAACGAAACCGGCAATGGTCATGGCGATCGCCACGTCGAGCTTGGTGGAGGAGTAGCGCTCCGCCTTGCTGCCTTTATTACCGTACTGCGTGAGCGCCGAGTGCAGATAAATGACGTGCGGCATAATGGTCGCGCCCAGCACGCCAGCCGCGAGGAATACCGCGTCCGAAGTGGGCAGGCTCGGCAGCGCCATGCCCACCACCAGATCGCTGACGCGCGGCTGCGAGAAGAACAGCTCAACGATATAAGCGGCGGCGACAAACAGCAGCAGCCCGCCAATCACCAGCTCCAGCGGCTTCTGTCCACGGTTCTGCAGCATCAGAATCAGGAACGTGGCGATACCGGTTAACACCGCGCCCTGCAGCAGCGAGATGCCGAGCAGCAGCTTAAAGCCGAGCGCAGCCCCGATGAATTCCGCCAGATCGGTGGCCATGGCGATGATCTCCGCCTGTACCCAGTAGAACCATACCGCCGGGCGCGGGAAGCGATCGCGAATATGCTCGGCGAGGTTTTTACCGGTGGCAATACCCAGCTTGGCAGACATCAGCTGGATCAGCATCGCCATGATGTTGGCCCATACCACCACCCACAGCAGTTTGTAGCCGTACGCGGCCCCCGCCTGGATGTTGGTGGCAAAGTTGCCGGGATCGATATAACCAATGGCCGCGATGAAGGCCGGTCCCAGCAGCGCGAGCTTGATCTTTCTGGCTCCGCGAGCGGCGCGCTCGGCGGTGCGACTTTCTGACATAGTTTTGACCCTGTCCTAACGCTTGTCTGACCCATCCAGCTTACGGGGCATTCAAGGCAAGTGAAATTTGGTTATAGTTATCGCATTGATAGATGGTGCTATAAAGTATAGCCATTGCTATACCATAAGGTAAAGTTAGCGCTTGCTAAAAATTATGCAACAGGTTTCACTCTACTCCCGGGTTAAATTATAGACAATCTCTTTGTGGATATTTCTTGTGATCGATTTGTAAACAGGTTGTGAGCGGTGAGACTAATCTGAGAAATAAAGCGATACCGAATACTTATATTGTGGTTTTGATCTCGTTTTTAAGTAACGCGTTACATAGAATACGCAGCAAAATACAACCCTCCTCAAATTTGGAGCCGATATGTCCCATATTTTGCACTTCCTTTTAGCATTGGTGGTGGTAGCCGTGCTGGCGTTACTCGTCAGTCACGATCGTAAGAGTATCCGGATTCGCTATATCGTTCAGCTGCTGGTAATTGAAGTCCTGCTGGCGTGGTTCTTCCTTAACTCCGAAGCAGGCCTTGGTTTTGTTAAAGGTTTCGCCGGGCTGTTTGATCATCTGCTCAAATATGCAGCAGAAGGCACCAATTTCGTGTTCGGTAACATGAACGAGAAAGGGCTGGCCTTCTTCTTCCTCAATGTTTTGTGCCCTATCGTCTTCATCTCAGCCCTGATCGGTATTTTGCAGCATTTCCGCATCCTGCCGTGGGTGATTCGCGCTATCGGTACCGTGCTATCGAAGATCAACGGCATGGGCAAACTGGAATCCTTTAACGCCGTCAGCTCTCTGATTCTGGGACAGTCAGAAAACTTTATCGCCTATAAGGATATCCTCGGCAAAATGTCACAGCGCCGCATGTACACCATGGCAGCCACCGCGATGTCGACAGTGTCGATGTCGATTGTTGGTGCTTACATGACGATGCTGCAGCCAAAGTACGTAGTGGCCGCGCTGGTGCTCAACATGTTCAGTACCTTTATCGTGCTGTCGCTGATTAACCCGTACCGCGTAGACAGCGAAGAAGACCTGCAGCTGCAGGATCTGCATAAAGGTCAGAGCTTCTTTGAGATGCTGGGTGAATACATCCTGGCCGGTTTCAAGGTGGCGATTATCGTTGCGGCGATGCTGATTGGTTTTATTGCGCTGATCTCCGGCCTCAACGCGCTGTTTGATACCATCTTCGGCATCAGCTTCCAGGGCGTGCTGGGCTATGTGTTCTATCCGTTTGCCTGGGTAATGGGCGTGCCATCCAGCGAAGCGCTGCAGGTGGGCAGCATCATGGCGACCAAGCTGGTTTCTAACGAATTCGTTGCAATGATGGACCTGCAGAAAATCGCCGGTCAGCTGTCGCCGCATGCGGAAGGCATTCTGTCGGTGTTCCTGGTCTCCTTCGCCAACTTCTCCTCCATCGGCATTGTCGCAGGCGCGATCAAAGGTCTGCATGAAGAGCAGGGTAACGTGGTATCACGTTTCGGCCTGAAACTGCTGTACGGCTCGACGCTGGTGAGCGTGCTCTCCGCCGCCATCGCCGGTCTGGTGCTGGGCTTCTGATCTACAGGGCGGGCTGCGGCTCGCCCTTCTCTTCTTTTATATACCTAAGCGTTATATCCCGCGCCAGTCAGCCTGCCGCCGCGTCACGCCCTGCTTCACCGTTTCCCGCAAACCCTTTGCACAATATCGAATTTCCGTTGTTGCCGTCTGCGCCCGTAGCTTTTCCTTCTGACCTCACCTCAGGAGAATCGCATGAGCATTCAGTTCCTCGGCATGATTGGCCACCGGCTTGCCTCAGAAATCATTCCCGCATCCGGCAAGTTGTTCGATAAAGATTACATCGCCCGCTTTGCCCGCGCCCATGAAGCGGCCGGTTTCGACCGCATCCTTGTCGGCTACTGGTCCGATCAACCCGATGGCTTTCTGGTCACCGCTCACGCAGCGGCGCATACCCAGAAGATTAAATTCCTGCTGGCGCACCGTCCGGGGTTTGTCGCGCCCACGCTGGCGGCCCGCAAGCTGGCTTCGCTCGACCATCTCACCGACGGCCGACTGGCCGTGCATATTATCAGCGGCGGCAGCGACAGCGAACAGCGCCGCGACGGTGATTTTCTCAGCAAAGCTGAACGCTATGCGCGCACCGACGAATTTCTCAGCGTGCTGAAACAGAGCCTTGAGTCGCCACAGCCTTACGATCATCAGGGCCGGTTTTACCAGGCTGAGCAGGCTTTCTCTGCCATTAAACCGCTGCAACATAAGCTACCGATCTATTTCGGCGGATCGTCACCGGAGGCGATTAACGTGGCGGCGCGGCATGCTGATGTCTTCGCGCTGTGGGGCGAACCGTTAAAAGGCGCGGCCGAGACGGTACGTAACGTGCGTGCGGCGGCGGCCGCGCAGGGGCGCCAGATTGCGTTTAACATCTCCTTCCGGCCTATTCTGGGTAACACCGAAAAAGAAGCCTGGGAGCGCGCCGAACATATCCGCGCCACCGCAGAGAAGCAGCTGGCGGATACCGGCTATACCTTTGGTTTGCCGAAGCCGCAGAGTGTCGGTGCGCAGCGTCTGCTGGCGGCGGCGCATGAGAGCGATCGCCACGATAAAGTGCTGTGGACCGGCGTGGCAAAGCTGGTGCAGGGCGGCTACAACTCCACCGCGCTGGTCGGCACGCCGGATCAGGTTTCTGAGGCGCTGCTGGATTATTATCGCCTCGGCATTCATAGCGTGCTGATCCGCGGATTTGACCCGCTGAATGATGCGGTGGAATACGGCCGTGAACTGCTGCCGCTGACGCGTGAAAAAGTGGCTGCGCTCAGCGCAACTGAAAAAAGGAGCGCCTGATGCGTCTCGCCGCTCTGTTTGCCGGTGTTGCGCTGGCCCTCGCGTCACTCCAGCCGCTACTGGCGGCCGATAAAGTCACGCTGCGCCTCGGCGATGTGAAAGGCGATCGTTTTGCCGCCCTGAAAGCTTCGGGCGAACTGAACAATCTGCCTTACGATCTTAAGCTCACCGCCTTTGACTCCGGCGCGCCGGTGCAGGAAGCGCTCAATGCCGGGGCGCTCGATGTTGGCTTTACCGGTGATTTGCCGTTTCTGTTTGTCTATGCGGCAGGCGCGCCGGTGAAAGCCGTGGGTGCCTGGCAGAATAACCCGGACAGCATCGCCCTGCTGACCCGCCCCGACGCCGGCATTCACCGGCTGCAGGATTTGAAAGGTAAGCAGATCGCGGTCAACCGCGGCGGCTGGGGACACTATCTGCTGCTTGGCCTGCTGGAGCGCGCGGGCCTGACGCCGCAGGATGTCACGCTGCGCTTTCTCGGACCGGTGGATGGCCGCGCGGCGCTGACGTCCGGTGCGGTCGCGGCCTGGGCGCCGTGGGAGCCCTATATCGCCACCTCGACCGCCATCGACGGCACGGTGCGCGTGCCGGACGGCGGCGGTAAAGGCATTATGTCTGGTTACTCCTACGCGCTGGCCCGCAATGAAGCGTTGCAGGACGCCGGCAAGCGGGAAGCGATTGCCGACCTGCTGGCGCGACTGGCGAAGGCGCAAATCTGGGCGCAACACCATCCGCAGGAATTCGCCGGCGTGCTGAGCAAAACCCTGAATATGCCCCCCGCCATTACCCGCAGCTGGATTGACGATGCGCGCATCCGCCCGCTGGTGTTTGATACGCACCTGATTGCCACGCTGCAGAAATCCGCCGACTTTTTCCATCGTTATCAGGTGTTGCCAAAACAGGTCGATGTCAGTCAGGCGTTTGACTTCAGCCTGTCCGCCGCCGCTAACCGCATCGCCCAGCACGCGCCGGGAGACAAATCATGAGTGATTATCAGCACCATCGCCTGCGCACCTTCGTCGCCCGGCTGGCCACCCTGCTCGACAGCCAGCCGGACGAAGCGACCATTTTGCGGCAGGGCAGCGGCTGGCTGGCCGAACTGATTCGCCACGATGACTGGCTGGATGAGGCGTTTACCCAGCCCCATCCGCAGCACTATCAGCAATATCTGCTGTATGCCGATGCGCAGCAGCGCTTTTCCGTGGTGAGTTTTGTCTGGGGGCCGGGTCAGCAGACGCCGATTCACGATCACCGCGTCTGGGGCCTGATTGGCATGCTGCGCGGCGCCGAGATTTCACAATCGTGGCAGCCGGGCCCGCACGGTTTACAGGCTGAAGGTGCGCCGGTGCGGCTTGAATCCGGCAGCGTGGAGGCGGTGTCGCCGACGGTCGGTGATATCCATCGCGTCATCAACGCCTTTGACGATCGCGTCTCCGTCAGTATCCACGTGTATGGCGCGAATATCGGCGCGGTTGAGCGCGCGGTCTACACCGCCGACGGCCACGAAAAACGCTTTATTTCCGGCTACAGCAACCGTTATCTACCTAACATTTGGGACCTTTCACATGACTAAACCGGTTTTCCCGTTTCGCCAGGCGGCGGAACTGCTGACAGCGCTGCGTCAGCAACAGGAAGTGGCGATCATTGACGTGCGCGATGAGGCGCTGTTTGCCACCGGGCATCCGCTGTTTGCCGTCAACATTCCGCTGTCAAAGCTGGAGCTGGAGCTGCTGGACCGCATTCCCCAACGTCACACCGCCATTACGCTGTATGACAACGGCGAAGGCCTGGCGCAGACCGCCGCTGAACGTCTCGCCGCGCTGGGTTATCAGCAGGTCACGTTACTGGCCGATGATTTAGCCGGCTGGCAGGCGGCTGGCGGCGAGCTGTTTATCGATGTTAATTCACCCAGCAAAGCGTTTGGCGAACTGGTGGAACATCATGCCCGCACGCCTTCGCTCTCCGCCGATGAGGTACAGGCGCTGATTAGCGATGATGCCGACGTGGTGGTGCTGGATGCACGGCGCTTCGATGAATATCACACCATGAGCATTCCGGGCGCCACCAGCGTACCGGGCGGCGAACTGGTGCTGCGCGTGCGCGATTTAGCCCCCTCACCGCGCACCACAGTGATTGTGAATTGCGCCGGACGCACGCGCAGCATTATTGGCACGCAGTCGCTGGTCAATGCCGGTATTCGTAATCCGGTATTCGCGCTGCGCAACGGCACCATTGGCTGGACGCTGGCCGGTCATGCGCTGGAGCATGGGCAGAGCCGCCGCTATGGCAACACCAGCGAAACCGCGCAACGTCAGGCCGCGAGCCAGGCCCGCGCCATTGCCGATCGCGCTGGCGTGACACGCATTCCTCTGGCGACGCTGACGCGCTGGCAGCAGGAAGCACGCACCACCTACCTGTTTGACGTGCGTGATGCCGAAGAGTACGCCGCCGGTCATCTGCCGGGCAGCCGCCACGTGGCGGGCGGCCAGCTGGTACAGGAGACCGATCACTACGCCAGCGTGCGCGGTGCGCGTATCGTGCTGGTGGATGATGACGGTGTCCGCGCCAATATGACCGGCTCCTGGCTGGCGCAGCTTGGCTGGCAGGTGGCGGTGCTTGACGCATTGCAGGCCAGCGATTTCAGCGCTGTCGGTAGCTGGCAGCCGCAGGTGGCGCCGGTTGCTGCGCCGGAATCGATCTCCCCCGCGCAGCTGGCCGAGTGGCTGGCGGCTGGCGACACGCAGGTGCTGGATTTCACCACGCTCGCCAATTACCGCAACAGCCATATTCCCGGGGCGGCCTGGCTACTGCGTTCCACCCTGCAGCAGCAGGGCAAGGCACTACTGCCCGATGCTGGCCGCTATGTGCTGACCTGCGGTAGCAGCCTGCTGGCCAGCTATGCCGTGGAGCAAATTGCCACGCTGAGCGGCAAACCGGTGCGGGTGCTGGCGGGAGGCAATGCAGCCTGGCGTGCAGCCGGTCTGCCCACCGAACAGGGCGAGCAGCGCCTGCTCTCGCCGCCCATCGATCGTTATCGCCGCCCGTACGAAGGCACCGATATTGAACCGGACGTGATGCAGGCCTATCTCGACTGGGAATATGGTCTGGTGGCGCAACTGGATCGCGACGGTACCCACGGTTTTCGCGTGCTGCAGCTGCAGCCACAGGCCGTAACGGTTTAACACGGAAAGGCGCTGCAGGTCAGCGCCATTGCACGCAGCCAGTCGGCGAATGCAACGTCACACTCCGCAAACGGGCAGTATTATTATCGGGTTTTGAATACGTTTGTTCTGAACGAACAGAGAATTGGTGGAGATAAGCGGGATCGAACCGCTGACCTCTTGCATGCCATGCAAGCGCTCTCCCAGCTGAGCTATACCCCCACATCTGGAATTCGTTTTTTCAGTGCAAACCGTTGGGAGCGGTTTGGTGGAGCTAAGCGGGATCGAACCGCTGACCTCTTGCATGCCATGCAAGCGCTCTCCCAGCTGAGCTATAGCCCCGTACCGAAAAAACCGCCGAGTTACCTCGACGGACGGCATAATATGAGACCGCTGTTTGAGTGTCAACGGCAAATTCTCGTTCTGCGTGCGATCGCTGAAAAAGGCGGCAACCCTGTGTCGCCGTGGCTTTTTTTTCAGCGCAGCGCGTGCTCGTCATCCCTGCCCTCAGCCGTTATCTCAACGCCGCCTCAACGGTGCACCACGCCGAGGTTAACTTTAGGTTAAAGATGTTAGCGTCAGGCTTGTTTTCGTTAATGGTGCGTGTAAAACTTAGCGCGCTAATTAACCGGTTAGCCGTCCAGGGTATTCACTCGCTAACCGGCCAGCACGTCCTCCTTGTTTAATAAAAGAAAAGTGAACTATGTCGCTGCATACACCTAAAGAGATCGCGCAACTGGCGATTCAGGCCGGCGTGGCTAAAAGCCGTCTGCCGGTTTCCACCTTATTAATTCTTGGCTTTATGGCTGGCGCGTTTATCGCCACCGGCTTCCTGCTCGATCTGCACGTTATTAACCAGCTGCCTGCTGAATGGGGCTCGTTTGCCGGCTTCCTCGGTGCGGCGGTATTCCCGGTCGGACTGATTCTGACCGTGCTGGCGGGTGGCGAACTGCTGACCGGCAACATGATGACGCTGCCCATTGCCTGGTTCGCGCGCCGCATTAGCGGTTTCAGCGTGCTGCGTAACTGGTTTTGGGTCACCATCGCCAATTTTATTGGCAGCGTTGCGGTAGCATGGTTCTTCGGCCATCTGCTCGGCATGACCGAAGGCGACTATCTGAAGAAAACCGTGGCGATCGCCCATGCCAAAGTGAACGCCGATTTCATGCACGCGTTCATCTCCGGCATCGGCTGCAACTGGCTGGTGTGTCTGGCGGTGTGGCTGGCCTTCGCCAGTAAAGATATGGTCGGCAAAATCTTCGGCATGTGGTTCCCGGTGATGGCCTTCGTGGCAATCGGTTTCCAGCACGTGGTGGCCAACATGTTTATCGTGCCTGCCGCAATTTTTGCCGGTCAGATGAGCTGGGCAGAATTTGCACCTAACGTGGTTGCGGTATTTTTAGGCAATGGTGTGGGCGGTGCGATCTTTGTCGGCCTCACCTATTTCCTCGCCTTCCGTCCGGCACAGGCGGCGGTCAGCGAAGCGCAGTAAACCGATTTTGCCTTTTGTCGCACAGCAAAAGGCATTTTCTGCCTTGATTACTTTTCCCCGTAACGTTTTGTTGTAATATGTAGAGCTAATGTATTTAACAGGGACAGCATCGTGAAAAAGGAATGGCTCACTCCCGAAGAGCTCGCGCTGGAAACGGGCTACAGTCGGCAGACGGTGAATAAATGGATCAAGCGTGAAAACTGGACGACCACGCCCAAGCCCGGTGTACAGGGCGGTAAGGCGCGATTAATCCACATTGATGAGCGTGTCAAAAGCTTCATTCAGTCCACCCGCCATGCAAACGAACCGGCGGCGAATTACGGCGCTCAGCAAAATACGTTACCTGCGTTATTAATAAATTCTGTCCAGCAAATGACGGCCACCGAACAGGAACAACTGGCGGCGCTGTTATTGCGGGAAGGGATCAGGGGCGTATTACAGCGGTTAGGAATCCAGGAAGAATAGAAAAGCCGGAAGCAGTGAGATGCTTCCGGCTTTTTTGTTGCCTGCCTCATCACAGCAGCCTGACAGGCCGCTGTTCAGCTCAATCAGGCCTGTGCTTCACGCTCCGCGATGAACGCCAGCGCTTTTTCGATACGCGCCACGCTGCGGCTGCGGCCGATGGCTTCCACCGTCACGTCGAGTCCAGGCGACTGACCGGCACCGGTTACGGCAACGCGCAGCGGCATACCGACTTTGCCCATGCCGAGCTCAAGTTCATCCGCAGCAGCCTGAATGGCGTGATGCACGTTTTCCGCATTCCAGTCGCTGTCGCTGATGGCCGCCAGCTTGTCGCGCACCACTTCCAGCGGCTGACGCGCCACCGGACGCAGATGCTTTTTCGCTGCATCCGCATCAAACGCGTCAAACTCTTCATAGAAGTAGCGGCAGGACGCGGCGATTTCGACCAGCGTTTTGCAGCGCTCACCCAGCAGCGTCACCAGCTTCGCCAGCTCCGGTCCGGTGCGGGTATCGATATTCTGCTGCTCGATGTGCCACTGCAGCTGGGTCGCGACATATTCCGGCGGCAGCGTATTAATGTAGTGGTGATTGAGCCACTGCAGTTTCTCGGTGTTGAAGGCGCTGGCCGATTTGCTCACCGCATCGAGGGTGAACAGTTCGGTCATTTCCGCCACGCTGAAAATCTCCTGATCGCCATGTGACCAGCCGAGGCGCACCAGATAATTAAGCAGCGCTTCCGGCAGGTAGCCGTCGTCGCGATACTGCATGACGCCCACTGCGCCGTGACGCTTGGACAGCTTTTTACCGTCATCGCCAAGGATCATGGATACGTGCGCATAAGTTGGCACTTCCGCACCAATCGCTTTCAGGATGTTGATCTGACGCGGCGTGTTGTTGATATGGTCTTCACCACGAATAACGTGCGTGATGCCCATATCCCAGTCGTCGACCACCACACAGAAGTTGTAGGTCGGTGAACCGTCGGTACGGCGGATGATCAGATCATCCAGTTCCTGGTTGCTGAATTCGATCGGACCACGAATCTGATCGTCAAAAATCACCGAACCGTCCTGCGGGTTGCGGAAGCGCACCACGCACGGCTCATCGGCAGCATGATGTTCATGGCTGTCGCGGCAGCGGCCGTCATAACGGGGCTTCTCGCCTTTTTCCATCTGCTCTTCACGCAGCGCGTCCAGACGCTCTTTCGAGCAATAGCATTTATAAGCAGTACCGGCTTCCAGCATTTCGTCGATAACGTCGTTATAACGGTCGAAACGTTTGGTCTGGTAGTACGGGCCCTCATCCCAGTCGAGATTGAGCCAGTTCATCCCATCCATAATGGCTTCGATCGCTTCCGGCGTGGAGCGCTCCAGGTCGGTATCTTCGATACGCAGGACGAATTCGCCCTGGTTATGGCGAGCATAAAGCCATGAGTAAAGCGCAGTACGCGCACCACCGACGTGCAGGTAGCCCGTCGGGCTGGGTGCGAAGCGAGTTTTGATTTTCATTCAGCATTGCCTTAAATGCGCAGGTTTCGTTGTCTGGATGACAAAAAAACGGGTTAACGCGGAAAAACAGTGCGCATATTCTAGCAGGTGAGGCTGATTCCTCAATCACTGTCACGCTGGCGGCGCGGGCAGAAGTGCGTTTTTCTGCTAATAAAACCAGCACATTGGCTAAAAGCGCTGCATGATGTCTAAATTTAAAGCGAACGCACATTTATGTTTTAAAAAGCGTTGACTCACTTCGAAGGATCCCTATAATGCGACTCCACACAGCGGGGGTGATTAGCTCAGTTGGTAGAGCATCTCCCTTACAAGGAGGGGGTCGGCGGTTCGAGCCCGTCATCACCCACCACTCTTAATGAGATGGCCCGCAGTGAACAAGAGATAAGATATGGGTGATTAGCTCAGTTGGTAGAGCATCTCCCTTACAAGGAGGGGGTCGGCGGTTCGAGCCCGTCATCACCCACCATATCTTAGTCAGATGACACTCTTGTTAAGCAGTACCGAAGTGGGTGATTAGCTCAGTTGGTAGAGCATCTCCCTTACAAGGAGGGGGTCGGCGGTTCGAGCCCGTCATCACCCACCACTTCGGGTCGTTAGCTCAGTTGGTAGAGCAGTTGACTTTTAATCAATTGGTCGCAGGTTCGAATCCTGCACGACCCACCAAATTCAGAAAAGAGCGCCCTCAGGGCGCTTTTTTCGTTTCTGTGCGCCGATGCTGAACGTGCAGGATGAGAACCTGCTGCAGGTTCGACTGAATCGCCGGGAGCGATTCAGGCTGATGCGCCAGCATCACCCGCAGGGCGAGGCCCCGGATGGGCCGAGGCATATCCTGCACGACCCACCAAATTCAGAAAAGAGCGCCCTCAGGGCGCTTTTTTCGTTTCTTCACATCCCACTTCCCAGGCTATCAGCTAAGCTGCAACTGCATTCAACCACGGTTGCACGTTTGGTAGCGGCGCAATTTATTGCGCGATTAATCGCGCCGCTACGAATAGTGTGCGATTTGCGATTGCCTTACCTGACCGCTCTTACGTTCTCAGGGCGCCTTTTTTGCTTCAGCTATGAAGAAAGAACCCGCTCTGCCTGAGGCCGTGCCCGCCCTATCCCCTTCCTCATCCTCATTCCTGACGAAACCTTTTCGCAAATTTAACACCTCTCACCCTCAAGCCGCAGCGGCTGCGTTCCGATAACGAAAGGGCACATTTGCAAGGAGAACGTTATGACCACCATTTCGACCAATACCAATATTGGCAGCAGCAGTACTTCGGGATCCGGAAGCGCATCCGGCAGTAGCGATAGCGCTTCGAAAATCGCCAGCCTGACCAAACAAATCGCCAGCCTGAACGATGAACTGAAAGACATCGCGAAGGACAAAAGCCTGACCGAGAAGCAAAGAAAGGATAAGCAGGAGACGATTAACGCGCAGATTCAGCTGCTGCAGGCGCAAATCCAGCAGTTGCAGAAGCAGGAAAAGGAGAAAGCGGAGCAGAAGCAGGAGAAACAGGAGGTTACTGCAGTGAAAGCGGATGGTATCAACCGCCCAACCGACAGCAACCAACTTGACGTTTATGTTTAAAACGCCGGATTAAGCGCGCGATCCTGCGTCAGCAGCGCCGCCTGCTGACGCACTTCCTGCCAGATAGCCTCCGCTGCCGGGGTGAGTGACCGGTTTTTGCGTTTAATCAGCATCAGGCTGCGATTGATCTCCGGATAGAGCCGGCGCACCGTCAGCTTACGACCAGACGGCAGCGGCAGCGCCAGTGCCGGTAAGATACTGATGCCAATGCCCGCTTCCACCATCGGATAAAGCGTGGCCGGATGGCCAATCTCCTGCACCACCTGCACGTTCAGCGCCAGCCGCTGCAATGCGGCATCGACCAGCAAACGGCTGCCCGACGCGTAATCCTGCAGCACCATAGCGCGACCAGCCAGCATTGACCACTGGGCCTGCGGCACCTGCGCCAGCGCATCATCCTGATGACACAACAGTAAAAACGGCTCCTGCAGAATCTCCTCGCTATCGAAATCCGCATCCTGCAGCGGACCGATGACGATGCCAAAATCGACTTCCGCATTGCGCACGCTCTGCAATACCCACTGCTGCACGCGATCGTGCAGAATCACCCGAATGTCGGGGTAGCGCAGCTGGCTGCTGGCCAGACATTGCGGCATCAGATGCGCCGAGGGCGTCTGGCTGGCCGCCACGCGCACCGTGCCGCTGCGCTGCTCGCCATAGCTGCGCACATCGAGCAGCGTGGTATTGAGCTCCTCCAGCAGTCGTTCCAGCCGCGTTGCCAGTTGCTGTCCGGCTTCACTCAGTAACACTTCGCGCGTGGTGCGATCCAGCAGCCGTACGCCCATCTCCGCTTCCAGCTCTTTAATACTGTGACTGACAGCCGACTGGCTCAGCCCAATCGCCTGCCCTGCCTGGCTGAAACTGCCGTGCTGCGCCACCGCCACAAAGGTGCGCAGCTGTCGTAAGGTGTAATTCATCGATTACGCTCATAGATTAATGCAATAAATCAATTTTATTTCTAAACGCGACTGACGCACAATCAGCAGCATCATTTATTACATTTAACCGGATTGTAACAATGGGCGTTTTACGACTTGACCCGATGATGGTCAAACTCATCATCACCGTGCTGCTGGCCAGCTTCTTCCCAGCCAAAGGCGGGTTTGTCGATTTCTTCGAATATCTGACCACCGCGGCCATCGCCCTGCTGTTCTTCATGCACGGTGCCAAACTGTCGCGTGAGAAGATCATCGCCGGCAGCAGCCACTGGCGGCTGCATCTGTGGATTATGTGCAGTACCTTCGTCATTTTCCCGATCCTTGGCCTGCTGCTGGTGTGGTGGCATCCGGTTAACGTCGGCGCGGAGATTTATACCGGTTTCCTCTACCTGTGTATCCTGCCGGCGACGGTGCAGTCCGCGATTGCTTTCACCTCCATGGCGGGCGGTAACGTTGCCGCGGCGGTGTGTGCTGCCTCTGCCTCCAGTCTGCTGGGCGTCTTTATTTCGCCGCTGCTGGTTAACCTGGTGATGAATGTGCACAGCGATGCGCCGGGTAACGGCCTGGAGCAGATTGGTAAAATCATGCTGCAGCTGCTGGTGCCCTTTGTGCTGGGCCACCTGGCACGCCGCTGGATTGGTGGCTGGGTGGAGAAGCATCGCAGCCTGATTGGCAAAACCGATCAAACCTCGATTCTGCTGGTGGTCTATTCGGCGTTCAGTGAAGCGGTGGTTAACGGCATCTGGCATCGCGTCGGCGTTGATACCCTGCTGTGGATTCTGGCTGGCAGCCTGCTGATTCTGTTCGTCGCACTGGCGATCAACCTTGGCGCTTCCCGGCTGTTTGGCTTTAGCCGTGCGGATGAGATTGTGGTGCTGTTTTGCGGCTCGAAAAAGAGCCTGGCAAACGGCGTGCCGATGGCTAACATTCTGTTCCCGGCCAGCGCAGTGGGGATTATTGTCCTGCCGCTGATGATCTTCCATCAGGTCCAGCTGATGGTGTGCTCGTTCATTGCCCAGCGCTATAAAGCCGGCAATGAGAAGAAGCTGGCGAAGCAACAGATTGAAGCGCAGAAGTCATAAAACATCAGGCCCGCAATTGCGGGCCTGTCACTTATTCACTGCGCTTGAGCGGTTTAACTAAGCCCTGTAAGCCTTCGATTTTGATCGCCAGCGTCAGCTGCATCAGCTCACCCAGTTTGCCGGCGGGAAATTCATTTTTACGCGCAAACCACAGCAGATACTCTTCCGGCACATCGATCAGCATCCGCCCTTTGTATTTGCCAAACGGCATTGCGGTATTGGCAATCTCAACCAGCTGCTGCTTATCCATCTCAGGCGCCCAGTAACCGAATCATCTCGGCTTCATCGATCACCGCAATCCCCAGCTCCTGCGCTTTTGCCAGCTTGGAACCGGCGGCCTCACCGGCGATCAGCAGATCGGTTTTTTTCGATACGCTGCCGCTGACTTTGGCTCCCAGCGCCGTCAGCCGCGCTTTGGCATCGTCACGGTTCATCTGCGACAGCGAGCCAGTCAGTACCACGGTTTTTCCGGCGAACGGGCTGTCGATCTCTTCGGCTTTGACCACCACCACCGCCGGCCAGTGCACGCCCACCTCCTCCGTCAGTTGGCGAATCACTTCACGGTTGCTCTCCTCTTCCATGAAGTTGCGCACGTGCGCTGCCACCACTTTGCCGACGTCCTGTACCGCAATCAGCGCATCAAGGTCAGCGTTCATGACCTCTTCCAGCTCGCCAAAGTGGTTCGCCAGGTTGGCCGCCGTCGCCTCGCCCACTTCGCGGATGCCGAGCGCATACAGGAAGCGCGGCAGCGTAGTGAGTTTGGCTTTTTCCAGCGCGTCCACCACGTTTTGCGCTGATTTCGGCCCCATGCGGTCCAGTCCGGTCAGCTTGCCGGCGGTAAGACGGAACAGGTCGGCCGGGGTTTTGACGTACTCTTTTTCCACCAGCTGGTCGATGATTTTATCGCCCATGCCGTCCACGTCCATCGCACGGCGTGAGACAAAGTGCTTCAGCGCCTCTTTGCGCTGCGCGCCGCAAATCAGCCCGCCGGTACAGCGCGTTACGGCTTCGCCTTCCACACGCTCTACGTCAGAACCGCAAACCGGACAGTGGCTGGGAAACACAATCTCGCGCGCATCCGCCGGACGTTCGGATTCCACCACGTTGACCACCTGCGGAATCACGTCACCGGCGCGGCGAATCACCACTTTGTCACCGATACGCAGCCCCAGCCGGGCGATTTCATCGGCGTTGTGCAACGTCGCATTACTGACTATCACACCCGCGACCTGCACCGGTTCGAGGCGCGCCACCGGCGTAATCGCGCCGGTACGTCCGACCTGAAACTCAACGTCGCGCACCACCGTCATCTGCTCCTGCGCCGGGAACTTGAATGCTACCGCCCAGCGCGGTGCGCGGGCCACAAAGCCCAGCTGCTCCTGCAGCGCCTGCGAGTCGACTTTGATCACCACGCCGTCAATATCAAAGCCGAGTGACGGACGGTCCTGCTCAACCTGACGATAAAACGCCAGCACTTCATCTGCGGTGTGCACCAGGCGAATCCGATCGCTGACCGGTAATCCCCAGGCCTTAAACTGTTGCAGACGCTGCCAGTGGCTGGCAGGCATTTCGCCGTCCTCCAGCAGGCCAAAGCCGTAGCAGAAGAAGGTCAGCGGACGTTTCGCGGTGATACGCGGATCGAGCTGGCGCAGCGAGCCGGCCGCCGCATTACGCGGGTTGGCAAATACTTTGCCGCCGGTGCGTCGCGCTTCCTCATTCAGCTTCTCAAAGCCGCTTTCAGTCATAAATACTTCGCCGCGCACTTCTACCCGCGCCGGAATATTGTCGCCGTGCAGGCGCAGCGGAATGGCGTGAATGGTGCGCACGTTCGCCGTGATGTTTTCGCCGGTGGTGCCATCGCCGCGCGTGGCGGCTCGCACCAGCAGGCCGTTTTCATACAGTAAACTTACCGCCAGACCATCCAGCTTCAGCTCGCAGCAATAGGTGAGATCGTCAGTGCTTTTCAGGCGATCCTGCACGCGCTTATTGAAGGCAAGAAATCCGGCTTCATCAAAGGTGTTATCGAGCGACAGCATCGGCACTTCGTGGCGTACCTGTTCAAAGGTGGCAAGCGGTGCCGCGCCAACGCGCTGGGTGGGAGAATCCGGGGTGATTAAATCTGGATGCGCGCTCTCCAGCTCACGCAGTTCGCGCATCAATCGGTCATATTCTGCATCCGGGATTTCCGGCGTATCCATCACGTGATAGAGGTATTCGTGGTGGCGTAACGTGGTGCGCAGCGCGGTGATCTGCTCCTGAACCGATGTCATATTCTCTCGTCCGATAAAAAACCCCCGGCAAGCGGGGGTTATTTAGTTAAAGGGTGATACTGCTGGCGGCGCTTAGCCAATAACCTCGCGGATGCGTGCTTTGTAGGTTTCCAGCTTTTGTGGTGTCATCATGCGACGCTCATCATCCAGCACCACGCCACCGACATCATCGGCGATGCGCTGTGCCGATTGCAGCATCAGCTTAAAGTTCTGATTGGCGTCACCGTAGGACGGCACCATCATAAAGATTGAGACGCCCGGCGTGGTGAAATCGCCCATTTCATCCGGATTGAACGAACCCGGTTTGACCATGTTTGCCAGGCTGAACAGCACCGGACCGCTACCGGCCGGGCTAAGATGGCGATGGAAAATGTTCATTTCACCAAACTGGAAGCCGGCCTGCAGAATGCCCTGCAGCAGCGCTTCACCGTTCAGTGCGCCACCGGCATGCGCGGCAACGTGCAACACCAGCACCGCTTCTTTTTTACTGCCCGGCGCAGCGGGCTGCGGTTGCGGTGCAGCTTCCTGCACAGGCGCAGGTTCAGGTTGTTTAACCTCAGGCTCGGCGGCGGTAAACTCCGGAGCCGGCTGGGTGGCGGACAGCGGTTCATTATCCAGCAGCGGATCGGCCTGAATCGGTTGTGGCTGTGGCACGGGCTGCGCCACCGGCGCCTGCGGTTGTGGCGCAGGTGCAGGCTGACGTACCGGCTCATCGTCCAGCAGCGGATCGCCGCTTAACGGCGTTTCCTGGCGTGGAAACGGCTGACGCACCGGTTCCGGCGCACGCGGAGCAGCAGGTTTGGTGACCGGCGCATCGAACTGCGGCTCGTCTTCGGCATCACGCTGACGACGCACGCGTACTTCGCCGACGCCATCGTCTTCGCTGTTCAGCAGATCATCGTCATCCGCTTCTTCACGCTGTTTCAGACGTTTGTGCGGGCGATCGCGAAACACGGAAGAGCGCTCTTTACGGCTGGTCCACAGTCCGTGAAGAAGCAGCGCTATTATGGCGATCGCGCCAACAACGATTAATATCAGACGCAAATCCTGCATCATTGTATTCTCTGTTGTTCCAATACCTTGCCACCACGGCAAACTTTATCCTCTAACTGTATTTGCCCAGCTACACAAGTGCAAGTCTGTGCAGTATTTTCTGACAAATAAGATAGCTGCCCCACGCTTTTTTGCTGTTTTTTCGCGCAAAGTGCGCCTGTCACCGATAAAAAGCCAGGTTATGATGTTGGCGCCGCTACATAAAGGAGAAAGGCTCGCTATGCCCGCTGAGAATTCGGTCTCATCCATGAATGGTATTCATTATTTTGCCCAGGGCTGGAAACTGGTGCGTCTGCCCGGTATCCGCCGCTACGTCATCATTCCGCTGCTGGTAAACATTGTGCTGCTGGGCGGTGCGTTTATCTGGCTGTTTCAGCGCCTCGGCCAGTGGATTCCCCGGCTGATGTCGCACGTGCCGGACTGGCTGCAGTGGCTGAGCTATCTGCTGTGGCCGCTGTCGGTGATTTCGATTGTGCTGGTATTCAGCTATTTCTTCTCCACCATCGCCAACTGGATTGCCGCGCCGTTTTGCGGCCTGCTGGCGGAGCAGCTGGAAGGGCGTCTGACCGGAAAACCCCTGCCGGACAGTGGCTGGCTCGGCATGATGAAAGACATCCCGCGCATCATGAAGCGCGAGTTACAGAAGCTCGGCTACTATTTGCCGCGCGCACTGGGCCTGCTGCTGCTCTATTTTATCCCCGGCTTTGGCCAGACCGTGGCGCCGGTGTTGTGGTTTCTGTTTAGCGCCTGGATGCTATCGATACAATATTGCGACTATCCGTTCGACAACCACAAAGTCAGTTTTCCTCAGATGCGTAACGCGCTGCGTCAGCATAAAACCGCCAATATGCAGTTTGGCGCGCTGGTCAGTCTGTTCACCATGATTCCGATCCTCAATCTCGCCATCATGCCGGTCGCGGTATGCGGCGCGACCGCCATGTGGGTCGATCGCTACCGCAGCCAGCATGCGCGTCATCTATAATGCATCAAAAAGCCTTATGCATTTTTGCATCAGGCTTATGGTCGCAGGCTATATAGATATACGATTTCTTTCCTTCCGCCGGGGGTCAGAACAGGTATGCTCTGAGGGTTCCCAATATTTCATACAGTTAAGGACGGGCTATGAGTAAGATCTATGAAGACAACTCTCTGACAATTGGTCATACGCCGCTGGTTCGACTGAACCGCATCGGTAATGGACGCATTCTGGCGAAGGTCGAGTCGCGTAACCCGAGCTTCAGCGTTAAATGCCGTATCGGTGCCAATATGATTTGGGACGCAGAAAAACGCGGTATTCTGAAACCGGGCGTTGAGCTGGTAGAGCCAACCAGCGGCAACACCGGCATTGCGCTGGCCTATGTCGCCGCTGCGCGCGGCTACAAGCTGACGCTGACCATGCCTGAGACCATGTCGATTGAACGTCGCAAGCTGCTGAAAGCGCTGGGCGCCAATCTGGTGCTGACCGAAGGGCCAAAAGGCATGAAGGGCGCCATCGCTAAAGCAGAAGAGATTGTTGCCAGCGATCCGGACAAATATGTGCTGCTGCAGCAGTTCAGCAACCCGGCCAACCCGGAAATTCACGAAAAGACTACTGGCCCGGAGATCTGGGAAGACACTGACGGCGCCGTAGACGTTTTCATTGCCGGCGTGGGCACCGGCGGTACGCTGACCGGCGTGAGCCGCTACATCAAGAACACCAAAGGCAAGCAGGATTTGATCACCGTGGCCGTTGAGCCTACGGATTCCCCGGTCATCGCACAGGCGCTGGCGGGAGAAGAGATCAAACCGGGTCCGCATAAGATTCAGGGCATCGGTGCCGGTTTCATTCCGGGCAACCTTGACCTGAAACTGATTGATCGCGTGGTAGCCATCACCAATGAAGAAGCGATCAGCACCGCGCGTCAACTGATGGAAGAGGAAGGCATTCTGGCCGGTATCTCTTCCGGTGCAGCAGTGGCGGCTGCCCTTAAGCTGCAGGAAGATGAAGCCTTCGCCAATAAAAATATCGTGGTGATTCTGCCCTCTTCCGGCGAACGCTATCTCAGTACCGCACTGTTTGCCGATCTGTTCACCGAAAAAGAGCTGCAACAGTAAACGCCAGAGTCTGAAAATGATGAAAAAAGCACCCAAATGGGTGCTTTTTTGTGGCGCAGATCTCACTTTTATCACCGGGCAGATTGATTTCAGTGATGCGGCTCTGGTATTTAAGCAGCCAATTATTTCGGTGCCTGAAATTAATCTGCCTTTGAAGTGGATCAAGCTGAATCGATTTACTGATTTGGTGAAACGGCGAATCACGGCATAATCAGCAAAGTGACGTATTGCAGCAGTTTTGATCCGTCATCGAAAAAATGACTTTTTCATTCAAGCGCATTTTTTGGTCAGCGTGATGCCGTACCAGCGCACCTACACAGGCTAAAGTTACGGCTCCAGGCTAGACTTTAGATCCATAACACCAAACCTGATAAAGTTGGGGAAATAGAATGTTCCAGCAAGAAGTTACCATTACCGCACCTAACGGCCTCCATACCCGTCCTGCAGCTCAGTTCGTGAAAGAAGCGAAGGCTTTCCAGTCTGAAATCACCGTTACTTCTAACGGCAAATCTGCCAGCGCGAAAAGCCTGTTCAAACTGCAGACTCTGGGTCTGACTCAGGGTACGGTTGTTACGCTTTCTGCAGAAGGTGAAGACGAGCAGCAGGCGGTTGAGCATCTGGTCAAACTGATGGCTGAACTGGAGTAATTCCGCTCCGGCAAGCCATTAAACCGACTCCTTTGCCCCATTGAGTGCAATTATGTTGATCGCGGACAACCTGTCCGCGTTATTGCTTCCTTAGAGTACTGCTCCGCGACAGTGGCAACGCATTGGGTCAATGAGCCATCGTGATTAAAAGGTAGGGTTATGATTTCAGGCATTTTAGCATCACCGGGTATCGCTTTCGGCAAAGCACTGCTGCTGAAGGAAGACGAGATCGTCATCAGCCGTAAAAAGATTACTGACGACCAGGTTGAGCAGGAAGTTCAGCGCTTCCTCGACGGTCGCAGCAAAGCAGCCGGGCAGCTTGAAGCCATCCGTGTGAAAGCCGGTGAAACCTTCGGTGAAGAGAAAGCGGCGATCTTTGAAGGTCACATCATGCTGCTCGAAGACGAAGAGCTTGAGCAGGAAATCATCGACCTGATTAAAAAAGATCACGTAACCGCTGACGCCGCCGCCCACTCTGTGGTTGAAGGCCAGGCGAAAGCGCTGGAAGAGCTCGACGACGAATATCTGAAAGAGCGCGCGGCTGACGTACGTGACATCGGCAAGCGTCTTCTGCAGAACATTCTGGGTCTGCATATCGTTGACCTGAGCGCCATTGCTGACGAATCCATTCTGGTGGCGAAAGATCTGACGCCATCCGAAACCGCACAGCTGAACCTGAAAAAGGTGCTGGGCTTTATTACCGATCTGGGTGGCCGTACTTCACACACCTCGATCATGGCGCGTTCGCTGGAGCTGCCAGCAATTGTCGGCACCGGCAACGTGACCGCTACCGTGAAAAACGGTGATTTCCTGATTATCGATGGCGTGAACAACAAGATTTACGTCAATCCGACCGATGACGTGCAGGAAGAGCTGAAAGCGATTCAGACGCAGTATCTGTCTGAGAAGCACGAGCTGGCGAAACTGAAAGATCTGCCAGCGATTACGCTGGACGGCCACCAGGTTGAAGTGTGCGCCAACATCGGTACCGTGCGAGATGTCGCCGGTGCTGAGCGCAACGGCGCGGAAGGTGTAGGTCTGTACCGTACTGAATTCCTGTTCATGGACCGCGATTCGCTGCCTAGCGAAGAAGAGCAGTTCCAGGCTTACAAAGCCGTGGCGGAAGCGATGGGTTCCCAGGCCGTGATCGTGCGTACCATGGACATCGGCGGCGACAAAGATCTGCCGTACATGAACCTGCCAAAAGAAGAGAACCCGTTCCTCGGCTGGCGTGCGATTCGTATCGCCATGGACCGCAAAGAGATTCTGCATGCCCAGCTGCGCGCCATTCTGCGTGCGTCTTCCTTCGGCAAACTGCGCATCATGTTCCCGATGATCATCTCGGTGGAAGAAGTGCGCTTCCTGAAGGCTGAACTGGAGATGCTGAAGGCACAGCTGCGTGAAGAAGGTAAAGCCTTTGATGAGTCCATTGAAGTGGGCATCATGGTGGAAACCCCGGCTTCCGCAGTGATTGCCCGCCATCTGGCGAAAGAAGTCGACTTCTTTAGTATTGGGACAAATGACCTGACGCAGTATACTCTGGCGGTCGATCGTGGTAATGATTTGATTTCACACCTCTATAACCCAATGACGCCATCTGTACTGGGCCTCATCAAGCAAGTGATCGACGCATCACATGCCGAAGGGAAATGGACCGGCATGTGTGGTGAGCTGGCTGGTGATGAACGTGCTACACTACTGTTACTGGGAATGGGGCTGGACGAATTCAGCATGAGTGCCATTTCAATCCCAAGCATCAAGAAGATCATTCGCAATACCAATTTCGAAGATGCGAAGGCACTGGCAGAGCAGGCTCTGGCTCAACCCACAGCGGAAGATTTGATGAACCTGGTGAACAAGTTCATCAAAGAAAAAACGCTCTGCTGATCCACGAGACGCTGGCCCCAAATTACTGCTTAGGAGAAGATCATGGGTTTGTTTTCTAAACTTTTTGGCGATAAATCAGAGAGCGCGTCAGGGACTATCGATATCGTTGCGCCTCTGTCAGGCGAAATCGTGAATATCGAAGACGTACCTGATGTGGTATTCGCAGAGAAAATCGTCGGTGATGGTATCGCCATCAAACCTACTGGCAACAAAATGGTTGCACCAGTGGATGGTACTATCGGCAAGATTTTCGAAACCAACCACGCGTTTTCTATCGAGTCTGATAACGGCATCGAACTGTTCGTGCACTTCGGTATCGACACGGTAGAACTGAAAGGTGAAGGCTTCAAACGCATCGCTGAAGAAGGCCAGAAAGTGAAAAAAGGCGATGTGGTGATCGAGTTTGATCTGCCGCTGCTGGAAGAGAAAGCCAAATCCACGCTGACCCCGGTCGTGATCTCGAATATGGATGAGATCAAAGACCTGGTGAAACTCTCCGGTCAGGTTACCGTGGGCGAAACGCCGGTTATCCGCATCAGGAAGTAAACCGCGCTGATTGCGTGAAAACGGCACCCAATGGGTGCCGTTTTTGTTTGCTTCACACGCTGATGAATGATTTGCAGGCGAGCGCTTCTGGCAAAGCGCACCGTGCCTGTTTGAGGGCAGGACGACCGGGCAGAGGAGCAAAGCGTCCCGCGCCATGGATGGCGCGGGCCGAGGCCCAGGGACGGTTTATGCCGTCTTTGCGATCTGTCTGGTCGTCCTGACCGCCTGCGCCTGACGTGATGATTTACGCCTGCTTCCAGCGCGGCAGCCGCAGCGTCACTTCCAGCCCGCCTTCCGGACGATTCACGGCCTGAACTTCGCCGTGATGGGCCAGAACCACTTTGCGCACAATCGACAGCCCCAGCCCGTAGCCTTTGCCCATCAGCGGTGAATTCACCCGAACGAACGGATCGAAGATACTCGACAGCTTCTCATCATCCACGCCCGGCCCCTGATCGCGCACGCGAATTGCCAGCCACTGATTCTCCGCCTGCAACTGCACGCTGATATGCTGCCCCTGATGCGAGAAACGCAGCGCGTTGCGCAGCACATTCTCCACGCCGCGGCGGATTAGCTCAGCATTACCGCGCACGGTGTAATCCGCGTTCTCATCCACCAGAAAATCTACGTGCACACCGGGGATCTGCGCTTCGTAGCGCACATCGGTTACCACCGCATGCAGCAGGCCGGTCAGGTCAAAATACTGCTCGCCAGGCATGCTCTCATGCTCAGCGCGCGATAGCGTCAGCAGTTCGCCGATCATCTTATCCAGGCGGCGCGCCTCCTCGTCGATGCGATTCAGTGAGGAGGCTACCGACTCCGGCGTCTGGCGCGCCAGACCGGTGGCTAACTGCAGGCGCGCCAGCGGGGAGCGCAGCTCGTGGGAGATATCGTGCAGCAGCTCCTCGCGCGCTTTCACCAGCGTATCCAGCCGCTCCACCATCGCATCAAAATCCTGGGCCACAATCGACAGCTCATCATGGCGGCGGCGCATCACCGGATAGAGCCGCACCGACAAATCACCGCGCGACACGCGGGCAAACCCCTCGCGCAGCTGACGCATTGGCCGCGTCAGGTTCCACGCCAGCAGCAGACTGAACAGCAGCCCCAGCGCGCCGGCAAAGGTAAACATCGGCTCGGGGATATTCAGAATGCGACGCGGGCCTCCGCCACCCATTGAACTGTCCTCGCGCAGCCCTTTTACGTCATAGCGCAGTTCGTACTCTTTACCGTCAGCGCCCTTCACCCAGCGCACAATCACCTGCGGAAACGGGCCGTGAAACGGCTGATTAAAGGTCTCCGGCGGCGCATTGTCCGGCGTAGTGGCCGGTCTGGCGTGCTGAATCACCGAGAAAAACTGGCGATCGTTCGGCTCCCAGTCGGCCATCATATCGTCGAGCGAGCTGGGGCCGCCGCGCTCCAGTACCGACACCGCCGAAGCCATTTGCAGATTAACGATCCGACGCACCGCCACAATCTCCGGCGGCTCGTGACGGTTTCCTGACAAGGTAAAGCCCAGCCACAGCAGCTGGCTGATAATCACAAACACAATCCAGAAGCCCAGCAGGATCTTCCAGAACATGCGGCCACGGTAGCTGTGTTTCATCGAATGCGATAACCAATGCTGCGCACGGTTTCAATATTCACGCTGTCTGCGGTTAGCGCAGCCAGCTTCTGGCGGATGTTGCTGATGTGCACATCCACGCTGCGATCGTAAGCTTCACGCGGACGGCCCAGCCCCTTTTCCGACAGCTCATCTTTGGACACCACGCGGTCCGGTGCGCGCAGCAGCAGATCCAGCAGATTGAACTCCGACGCGGTGAGATCAAAAGCTTTGCCCTGCCACTCCGTGATACGCGTAGCCGGGTTCAGGCTGAGATCGCCCCAGCGCAGGACCTCTTTCTTATCCGGCACCGGTGCCTGATCTTCAAAGCGACGCAGCACCGCGCGCAGACGCGCCACCAGCTCGCGTGGATAGCAGGGTTTGGGCACGTAGTCATCCGCGCCCATCTCCAGGCCGATAACGCGGTCGATATTGTCGCCCTTCGCCGTCAGCATAATCACCGGCAGGCGGCTGTTCTGCCGCACCTGACGCAGCACATCAATACCGCTCATATCCGGCAGCATGATGTCGAGAATCATCGCAGTGTAGTGTCCGGATAACGCCCCTTCAATCCCGGCGCTGCCGGTCAGCACCAGCTGGGTTTCAAAACCTTCGGCAATCAGGTACTGGCTCAGCATGGTGCCAAGTTCAACATCGTCATCAACAAGCAGGATTTTCATCTTTTTCTCTCGTACAAAATTGCCGCTATTTTGTCCTGAGTGCCGCGGGAAAGCAGCCGGTTTTACGCGATCCTTACAGTGACCGCGTCAGAACATGCTTAGGGAGACTATAGACAAAAATGGCCCGTACGCCGCGTCACAGGGCGCACGAAGCCAGAAACAGGCGGGGGGAACTAGCGGTGAAAAACGCCGGTGGAGAGATAGCGATCGCCGCGATCGCAGACAATGGCGACAACCACACTGCCCGGCTGCGCCGTCGCGATGCGCAATGCGCCAGCCACTGACCCACCTGAACTGACGCCGCAGAAAATGCCTTCGCGCTGCGCCAGCGCGCGCATGGTCTCTTCTGCCTCCTGCTGCGCCATATCTATCACTTCATCCACCAGTTCCGGACGAAAAATCCCCGGCAGATAGGCCGCCGGCCAGCGACGAATACCGGGAATACTGCTGCCCTCCTGCGGCTGCAAACCAATCACTTTCACCGCCGGAGCAAACTCTTTCAGATAGCGCCCGACGCCGCTGATGGTGCCGGTGGTGCCCATGCTGGAGACAAAATGTGTCATACGACCGTGGCTTTGCTGCCAGATCTCCGGACCGGTGGTGAGATAATGGCCGAGCGGGTTGTCGGGATTATTAAACTGATCCAGCACTTTGCCTTCACCGCGCTGCGCCATGGCCTGCGCCAGATCGCGTGCGCCCTCCATGCCCTGCTCGCGTGTCACCAAAACCAGCTCAGCCCCGTAGGCGCGCATCGCATCCTGACGCTCCTGGCTCATGTTCTCCGGCATCAGCAGGCGTAACCGGTAGCCTTTCAGCGCGGCAATCATCGCCAGCGCAATGCCGGTATTGCCGCTGGTGGCCTCGATCAGGGTGTCGCCGGGCTGGATTTCACCCCGCAACTCAGCGTGGTGGATCATCGACCAGGCCGCGCGATCTTTCACCGAACCTGCCGGATTGTTGCCTTCCAGCTTGAGCCAGATTTCGCTGCCGTTATCCGGCGTCAGGCGCTGCAACTTAATCAGCGGCGTATTGCCGATGGTGTTTTCCAGAGTGGTCACGGTGTCATTCCAGCCGAAAGGAGTACCAATAAATCGGGCGGGAAAATCCCGCCCGAAGGAGTGACAAAAATATCAGGCGCTTTCGGCAAAGGCAACCGGGCGCAGCGGCGTGGTGCCCTGATAGATACGTGCCTGTTGCAGACCAACAAACAGCCGTTCGCCGCGGATTGGCGCCGTCTGTTCACCGGCGAATACCACCGAGATTGGCTCGCTCTGCCAGCCGACGGGCTGAACCACCAGCTGCCAGAAGTGGCCACGCGGACTGACCTCCAGCACCTGTACCGGCAACGGCGTCTCCAGGCTACTCTGGCGTGACACGTCCACTTCCCACGGACGCAGGAACAGCTCCACGTCGCCCTGATGCGCTGGCGTATAGCCCAGCGGCCAGCGATGCGCGCCCACATGGAACTGCGAGCCGTGCACTTCGCCGTCAAAGCGGTTCACTTCGCCGAGGAACTCCAGTACGAAGCGGGTCGCGGGTTCACGCCACACGTCATCCGGTGCGCCCACCTGCTCAATATTGCCCTGACTCATTACCACCACGCTATCCGCCACTTCCATCGCTTCTTCCTGGTCGTGGGTCACAAACACGCTGGTAAATTTCAGCTCTTCATGCAGCTGACGCAGCCAGCGGCGCAGCTCTTTACGCACCTGGGCATCCAGCGCGCCAAAGGGTTCGTCCAGCAGCAGAATCTGCGGCTCAACCGCCAGCGCACGCGCCAGCGCCACGCGCTGTTTCTGTCCACCGGAGAGCTGTGCCGGGTAGCGGTTGGCCAGATGTGCCAGCTGTACCATCTCCAGCAGACGGGTAACGCGCTGCTTAATTTCGGCGCTGTTCGGACGCTCGCGGCGCGGCAGCACCGTCAGACCAAAGGCGATGTTGTCGAACACCGTCATATGGCGGAACAGCGCATAGTGCTGAAACACAAAGCCGACCTGACGATCGCGTGCGTGCGTGCGGCTGACGTCTTTGCCATGAAAATGGATCTGCCCGCTGTTCTGGTGCTCCAGCCCGGCGATAATGCGCAGCAGCGTGGTTTTACCGGAACCGGACGGTCCAAGCAGCGCCACCATCTTGCCGGAAGGAATATCCAGAGAGATATCGTTCAGCACCGGCGTGCGGCCAAATGCTTTATTAATGTGTTTAATCTCAATGCTCATGATTTTCCTCCTGTTGGCGCTTCTGCTGATGCTCTAATCGCCACTGCACCACGCTTTTCAGAAACAGCGTCACAATTGCCATCAGGGTCAGCAGCGCGGCGGCGGTAAAAGCGCCCACGGTGTTGTAATCCTGATGCAGTAATTCAACCTGTAAAGGTAAGGTATAGGTTTCGCCGCGAATCGAGCCGGACACTACCGATACCGCACCAAATTCGCCGATGGCGCGCGCGTTGGTAAGCACCACGCCGTACAGCAGCGCCCAGCGGATATTTGGCAGCGTCACGCGGCGGAACATCTGCCAGCCAGACGCGCCCAGCAGCACGGCGGCTTCATCTTCATGGCTGCCCTGGCTCAGCATCACCGGCACCAGCTCGCGCACCACAAACGGACAGGTGACGAAAATCGTCGCCAGCACCATACCCGGCCAGGCAAACATCACCTGGATGTTGTGCGCATCAAGCCAGCCGCCAGCCGGGCCATTCACGCCCCAGAACAGCAGATACATCAGACCGGCCACCACCGGCGACACGGCAAACGGAATATCGAACAGCGTCAGCAGCAGCTGGCGACCGGGGAAAGTAAAGCGCGTCACCAGCCAGGCCAGCAGCGTGCCGAACACCAGGTTAACCGGCACGGTAATCAGCGCCACCAGCACCGTCAGCCAGATAGCATGCAGCATGTCACTATCCTGCAGGTTGCTAAAGGCCTTGCCGATGCCCTGCCCCAGCGCCTCCCAGAAGATGGAGACCATCGGCACCACCAGCAGGCCAATCGATACCAGCACGCCAATGCCGATCAGCAGCCATTTGCCCCAGTTCACCGGCTGACGCTCGGCATGATTGATCTGTGAAATCTCAGCCATCAGTGACCTCCCAGACGGCGGCCAAAGCGGCTCTGCAGGGTGTTAATCGCAAACAGCAGCAGCAACGACGCCGCGAGGATCACCGAAGCGATGGCGCTGGCAGCCGGATAATCAAACTCCTGCAGGCGAACAAAAATCATCAGCGAGGTCACTTCAGTTTTCCAGGCGATGTTACCGGCGATAAAGATCACCGCGCCAAATTCACCGAGGCTGCGGGTAAACGACAGCGCGGTCCCGGCCAGCAGCGCCGGCGCGACTTCCGGCAGCACCACGCGCCGGAAACTCTGCCACGGCGTGGCACCGAGGGTTTCCGCCGCTTCCTCATACTCCGGGCCTAACTCTTCCAGCACCGGCTGCACGGTACGCACCACAAACGGAATGCTGGTGAAAGCCATCGCCACCGCGATACCGAGCCAGGTGTAAGACACTTTGATATCAAAGTGTGCCAGCCACTGACCGTACCAGCCGTTAACCGAAAACAGCCCGGCCAGCGTCAGACCGGCCACCGCCGTCGGCAGCGCAAACGGCAGGTCTATCAGGCCATCCAGCAGCGTACGGCCGGGAAAGCGATAGCGGGTCAGGATCCACGCCATCAACATGCCAAACACCGCGTTAAACAGCGAGGCCACGCCCGCTGACAGCAGCGTGACTTTATACGCCGCCACCAGCTGCGGATTGCTGATCACCTGCCAGTACTGCGCCAGCGTCATCTGCGACAGCTGCATGATCAGCGCGCTGATTGGCAGCAGCAGAATCAGGCAGGTAAACAGCAGGCTGGTGCCAAGGCTGAGACCAAATCCGGGCAGAACGCGTTTCTGTGCAGAAGCCAACATCAGCCGCGCCCCGCTGCCAGTAATTTATCCAGCTCACCGCCGCTGGCGAAGTGGGTTTTCATCACCTGCGGCCAGCCGCCAAACGCGTCATTAACATTGAACAGCGCAGTCTGCGGGAAGCGATCTTTCTGCTCCGCCATCAGCTGCGGGTTGTTCACGCGATAGTAAAAGCCGGTGATGATTTTCTGCGCCTGCGGCGTGTAGAGGTAGTTAAGATAGGCTTTCGCCGCTTCCGCCGTCCCGTTGTGTTCGACGTTCTTATCGACCCACGCGACCGGGAATTCAGCAAGGATGTTGGTTTTCGGCACAATCACTTCGTATTGGTCTTTACCGTACTGGTTACGGATATTGTTCACTTCCGATTCAAAGCTGATCAGCACATCACCCAGCCCGCGCTCGGCAAAAGTGGTGGTGGCACCACGGCCGCCGGTATCAAACACTTCGACGTTCTTCAGGAACTTCGTCATAAACGCTTCGGTTTTGGCCTGATCTTTGCCGTCCGCCTGGTCGGCAGCGCCCCACGCAGCCAGATAAGTGTAACGGCCGTTACCGGAGGTTTTCGGATTCGGGAAAATCAGCTTCACGTTATCGCGCGCCAGATCGGCCCAGTCATGAATCTGCTTTGGATTCCCCTTGCGCACCAGGAAGGCCATGGTGGAATAAAACGGTGAGCTGCTGTTGGGCAGACGACTCTGCCAGTCGGCCGGGATCAGGTTACCTTTGTCGTGCAGCACCTGCACATCGGTCACCTGATTATAGGTCACGACATCGGCACGCAGCCCCTGCAGAATGGCCAGCGCCTGTTTTGAGGAGCCCGCATGTGACTGTTTAATGGTCAGCTTGTCGTCAGGGTGCGCCGCGTTCCACTGCTGTTCAAACGGCGCATTCAGGGCAACAAACAGTTCACGTGACACATCGTAAGAGCTATTGAGCAGCTCTGTTGCCTGTGCCGCGCCCGCTAAACTCAGCGACAGCGCTATACCGCCAAGCCATTTTTTCGAAACCGAACGTGTCATGCTGCACCCTGAGAAATGGAGTTCGAGCCTATGCCATTAGATGCTGTCAGTGTATTTATAACTCTGGCGAAAGCTGTAACGGTTTTATATATCGTTTAGGGATTTCAAAGTCTAAAAAGGCATAAGCCAGCGGCAGAGTTTATGCGCAGGGCGGGATTAACTGAGCCGCGTCAAGCGGGGATGTGGTGCGCACGGCGGCGCACCGGTAAAACGCGATGGATTAACGTGACAGCGCCTGCAGCGCCGTCAGCGAAGGGGCAAAGAAGTAGCTGCCGCTCACCGGTTTGGTGAACCGTAACATGGCATCCATCTTGCCGTCGCGCTCGCCAAACATGCTCAGCAGCTGCTGCTCAATGTTATACAGACGATGACAGTACGAAATAAAATAGAGACCGTGGCGACCGCTGGCGGTGCCGTACGGCAGGCTCTGGCGCAGAATCTTCAGGCCTTTGCCCGCTTCTTTCAAATCCACGCGACTCAGGTGCGACGTCGCCGGCCGCTGATCGCCCGGCAGCTCTTCATTGTCCTGTTTGGTGCGGCCAATAATCGCTTCCTGCTTATCAATCGCCAGCCGGTTGAACTGCGGCAGGTTGTGCTCCCAGCGCTGGGTAAACACATAGCTGCCGCCGGCATCCGGGCCGTCAGCAATGATCGCCACCTGCTGGCGCGCCTCGCCCTGCGGGTTTTCGGTGCCATCAACAAAACCGGAAAGATCGCGATCTTCGACCCAGCGGAAACCGTGCGTCTCTTCTTCAATGGCGACCGCGCTGGCAAACGCCGTCAGCGCCGCCTGCGCCAGCGAAAAGTTCACGTCGTGACGCAGCGACTGAATATGGATCAACAGATCGCGCTGGGTCGCCGGTGCCGCACCTTTGCCGAGCGGCGTGAAAGCTTTGAGTTCGGGAGCTGAGTCGGTGCCCTGCAGATCGCGCCACAGCGCATCACCAAAGGCGATGACCGCACCAAGGCCGGCGTCCGGGAATTGCTGCTGTAGCGCAGCCAGCTGTTGCAGAAAGGCGTGGCAACCCTGACGCAGCGCAGCGAGGTCGCCGGTGGCGCGGGCTTCCAGCCAAATGGCGAAACGGCGGTGCTCCAGCAGGATCCCGCTCTGAAACTGAGACATGACAATGCTCTCCGGCATAAAAGTTAACGGCGTTTTTTCGCCGGTATCATACCGGAAAGCCCTGCGCAGAAGATGCGTTAACGCAATTTTTTCGCCAGTTAACGCTGCCAGACGATCTTACTGATTTTCCAGCTTTTTAACGTATCGTCCGACGGCATCAGCCCGGTCGGGCCGTGCCACTCGCCGCTGTAGATATAGGCGATATGCTGACTACCCGGCGCGCGGCACTCAACATCGCGCACATCCAGCCCGGCAACCATTTTGCAGTTATCAAACGCTTTGCTGAATTTATCGCTGAACGCATCACCGATTTTACTGCCGTCGGCGCTGCGTGCGTCGCTATCGAGCACTTCAATGCGCTCGACGCTGCGCTGGCCATTGATCACCAGCTTAACCTTACCGTCATCCAGCGCCTGCCAGAAATCCACCACCTGCCCGTTCTGCGTGCGCATGCCCTGACGCAGCTGATAATCATTGTTCAGCGTGGCGCCAATGGCGGATTCCGACATTGCCGTGTTACTGTTCAGCCCGGCGACGCCCTGCTCGGTGACGGTGAGCGAACTGCCAAACCAGCTAAACGGATTGAGCGCCGACCAGTGATAGCTGAGCGGATTGTACCAGTGACTTTCGCTGGTGCTGGCAGAGGAAGAGGAACCGGAACTGGCGCAACCGGCCAGCACCAGGGCGCTGACCAGCAGGGCGGGACGAACAACTTTCATGCAAACTCCTTTCTTTTGTGCCGACTGGCGTGCCTGTTGGAGTCGCAAACCGGCAAAAAGTTTATTCGCTGTTGCTGCATGGCGGGCAGAAACCCGGCCGCGCGACGCGTGGAATCAGTATTCACGGTCTTCAATCAGGCGTTTGCCCAGCAGCAGTGAGTCGACCGGCTCGTAATCCAGCTTCTCGTAGAAAGCCACCACCTGATCGTTCTCTTCGCGCACCATCAGATGGATTTTCGGGCAGCCGCGCGCAATCAGCTTTTTCTCCAGCCGGTTCATCAGCGCATTGGCAAATCCCCGGCCCTGATAATCAGGATGCACCGCCAGATAGTAGGCGGAGCCGCGATGGCCATCGTAGCCGCCCATCAGCGTGCCCACGACCTCGCCGCCTACCTCAGCCACCAGAAACAGCTCCGGGTCATGGTTCATTTTGCGTTCGATGTCGAGTTCCGGATCGTTCCACGGCCGTAACAGATCGCAACGCTCCCAGAGCGTAATGACTTCTTCAAAATCTTCCTGGCGGAAGGAGCGGATTTCCATCGGCGTTACCCTGCAATGAGGCACAATTCGCTGATTATCACGCATTCTTTGCCAGGCGCAACCCTCGCAGGGCGCAACGGCTGAAAAAAACGGCTAAATAGCGATTCGCGGCCTGAAATACAAAGTAATGTCCTGAAATGGTTCGGCAGTCGCCGCCGGACGGCGCTTAGGCTATAACACGGGGCAGGTTTACTCTCAGGGACATGTTAATGAACAAGATTTCACTGCTGCGGCGCCTGACCAATCGCCGCCAGCTGATCCTCTCCGGCCTGGCGCTGGCGGTGCTGTCGCCGCGCGCGGTCCAGGCGCAGGAAACGCGCGCGGCAGTGCCCGTCAGCGCACGCCATACACCGCCGAAACCGGCCACCAGCGGCAAGCGCATTGTGATGATCGATCCCGGTCACGGCGGCATTGATTCTGGCGCGGTGGGTCAGGAAGGCTCAGAAGAGAAGCACATCGTACTGGAAATCGCCAACACCGTGCGTACGCTGCTGCAGAACCACCCGAAGGTGGAAGTGCGGCTGACGCGCGACAGCGACCACTTCATTCCGCTCTACCAGCGCGTGGAGATTGCGCATCAGCACGGCGCCAACCTGTTTATGTCGATTCACGCCGACGGCTACACCAGCCCGGAAGCTAACGGTGCGTCAGTGTTTGCCCTCTCCAATCGCGGTGCCAGCAGCGCCATGGCGCGCTATATGTCGCAGCGCGAAAACGACGCCGATAAAGTGGGCGGCGCGGCGGTGCAGGAAAAAGATAATTATCTTAACCAGATCCTGTTCGACCTGGTGCAGACCGATACCATCCGCAACAGCCTGACGCTGGGTAAACACGTGCTGGATCAGATTCGCCCGGTGCATCACCTGCACAGCCAGCACACCGAGCAGGCGGCGTTCGCGGTGTTAAAATCCCCGTCCATTCCGTCGGTACTGGTGGAAACCTCGTTTATCACCAACCCGCATGAAGAGCAGCTGTTGGGCACCACGGCGTTTCGCCAGAAAATTGCCCGGGCGATTGCTGACGGTATCGTCAATTACTTTGATGAGTACGATCGTCGCCAGGCCTGATAGCGTTTTGTGCTAGAATCGCGGCAAATTTTTGCAATGAGTGAGCCATGAGCAATCCCGATATTTCGCGCGTCAAAGCCTATCTGCTGGCGCTGCAGGATGATATTTGCGCCGGTCTGGCGGCGGAAGACGGCAGCGCCAGCTTTGCCGAAGACACCTGGCAACGCCCCGGCGGCGGCGGTGGACGCAGCCGCGTGCTGCGTAATGGCAAGGTGTTCGAGCAGGCTGGGGTTAATTTCTCCCATGTGTATGGCGAGCAGATGCCCGCCTCAGCCACCGCGCACCGCCCGGAGCTGGCGGGCCGCAGCTTCGAAGCGATGGGCGTGTCGCTGGTGGTACATCCGGAAAATCCGTATGTGCCAACCAGCCACGCCAACGTGCGCTTTTTCATTGCCGAAAAGCCGGGCGCCGATCCGGTCTGGTGGTTTGGTGGCGGTTTCGATCTCACCCCTTATTACGGTTTCACAGAAGATGCCCGGCACTGGCATCAGACCGCGTTCGATCTTTGCCAGCCGTTTGGCGACGACGTCTATGCGCGCTACAAAAAGTGGTGTGACGACTATTTCTACCTGAAACACCGCAACGAGCAGCGCGGCATTGGCGGCCTGTTTTTTGATGATTTGAATACGCCGGATTTTGACCACTGCTTTGATTTCATGCAGGCGGTCGGCAACGGTTTCATGCAGTCCTACCAGCCGATTGTGGCAAAGCGCAAAGAGCTGGCGTGGGGCGAACGCGAGCGTCAGTTCCAGCTTTACCGCCGTGGCCGCTACGTTGAGTTCAATCTGGTGTGGGATCGCGGCACGCTGTTCGGTCTGCAGACCGGCGGTCGCACCGAATCGATTCTGATGTCGATGCCGCCGCTGGTGCGCTGGGAATATGATTATCAACCCGCTGACGACTCCCCGGAAGCCGCGCTGACCCGCGATTTTCTGCCGGTGCAGGATTGGCTGGGGCTGGAAAAATAAGCCAGGTGCGCATTCATGCGCACCCTGCGGAATAACCCGATAAAACGCGCCCCCGTGGGGTCGCCCTGCCGGTCACAACGGCTCGGTCTGCGCTTCCACCACCGCCAGCGCCACCATGTTAACAATGCGCCGCACCGAGGCGATGCGCGTCAGCACATGCACCGGCTTGCGGATGCCCATCAGCACCGGCCCCACCGTCACCCCTTCCGAACAGGACACGCGCAGCAGGTTGTAGCTGATGCGTGCGGCCTCAACGTTCGGCATGATCAGCAGATTGGCGGTACCTTTCAGCGGGCTGTCCGGCATCAGCTCGCGACGAATACTCTCCACCAGCGCTGCATCGCCGTGCATCTCGCCATCAATTTCCAGTTCCGGTGCTCGCTGCTGAATCAGCGCCAGCGCCTCACGCATCTTCCGCGCGCCGGGGGCGTTCGAAGTGCCGAAACTGGAGTGCGACAGCAGCGCCACGCGCGGTTCGATGCCGAAACGCCGCACGGTTTCTGCCGCCAGCAGCGTGATATCCGCCAGCTGCTCAGCGCTGGGATCCTCATTCACATAGGTATCGGCAATAAACGTGTTGCCGCTCGGCAGCAGCAGCGCGTTCATCGCCCCGGCGACCTTGACGTCATCGCGGAAGCCAAACACCTTCTCCACCACGTCATAATGTTCGCGGTAGTCGCCGATGGTGCCGCAAATCATCGCGTCCGCTTCGCCGCGATGCACCATGATGGCGCCGATCAGCGTGGGATTGCCAATCACCGCGCGCTGGGCGGTTTCCGGCGTGACGCCGCGCCGCTTCATCAGCTGATAATATTCATTCCAGTACTCCTTAAAGCGCGGGTCGGACTCGTTGTTCACGATCTCAAAATCACGCCCGGCCTCGATTTTCAGCCCCTGCTTCTGTAAACGCATGGCAATCACGTTGGGACGGCCAATCAGGATCGGCTTCGCCAGCCCGAGCGACACCAGCTCCTGAGTGGCGTGCAGCACCCGCACCTCTTCGCCTTCCGCCAGCACCACGCGCTGCGGCGCTTTGCGCGCCTGCGAGAAGATCGGCTTCATGAACAGATTGGTTTTATACACGAACTCGGTGAGCTGCTCGCGGTAGGCGTCAAAGTCAGCAATCGGTCGCGTCGCCACGCCGGAATCCATCGCCGCTCTGGCGACGGCCGGGGCTATCTGCACAATCAAACGCGGATCGAACGGTTTGGGAATCAGGTATTCCGGGCCAAAGCTCAGATCCTGATCGTCGTAAGCGGACGCCACCACGTCGCTCTGTTCCGCCTGCGCCAGAGCGGCAATCGCATGCACCGCCGCCAGCTTCATCTCTTCGTTGATGGCGGTGGCACCGACGTCCAGCGCGCCGCGGAAGATGAACGGGAAGCACAGCACGTTATTCACCTGATTAGGGAAATCCGAGCGCCCGGTACAGATAATCGCATCCGGCCGCACCTGCTTCGCCAGCGGCGGCATGATCTCCGGCTCCGGATTGGCCAGCGCCAGAATCAGCGGATTTGGTGCCATCTTCTGCACCATCTCTGGCGTCAGCGCTTTCGGACCGGAGCAGCCGAGAAAAATATCCGCGCCGCCAATCACCTCATCCAGCGTGCGTGCCCCGCTATCTTCCACGGCATAGGCGGCTTTGGTCGGCGTCATGTCCGCTTCGCGCTCGCGGTAGATCACCCCTTTTGAATCACACACCACGATATTTTTCTGCTGCATGCCAAGCGCCACCAGCAGATTGAGGCAGGCAATGGCTGACGCGCCAGCGCCCGACACTACCAGCCGCACGTCGGCAATCGACTTATTCACGATGGTCAGGCCGTTAAGCACTGCCGCGGTACAGATGATGGCGGTGCCGTGCTGATCGTCATGAAACACCGGAATCTGCATGCGCTGCCGCAGCTGCTGCTCAATGTAAAAACACTCCGGCGCTTTGATGTCCTCAAGGTTGATGCCGCCGAACGTCGGTTCCAGCGCGGCGATCACCTCAATCAGCTTGTCCGGATCGTGCTCGTCGATTTCGATGTCGAACACATCAATGCCGGCAAACTTTTTGAACAGCACGCCCTTGCCTTCCATCACTGGCTTGCCGGCCAGCGCGCCAATATTGCCGAGCCCCAGCACCGCCGTGCCGTTGGAAATCACCGCCACCAGATTGCCGCGCGCGGTGTATTTGTGCGCGGCCAGCGGGTCAGCGGCAATTTCCAGACAGGGTGCCGCCACACCGGGGGAATAGGCCAGTGCCAGATCGCGCTGCGTCGCCAGCGGCTTAGTGGGTGACACCTGAATTTTTCCGGGGGTGGGATATTGGTGAAAATCGAGCGCGCTTTGCTTGAGTTGATCGTCCATCAGACATCCTTTTGCACGGCTGAAAAGCCCTCAGTATAAGAACGCGCGGCGCAAAAGAGGGTGAAGGCGCTCAAAGAACGCACAGTCGCCAGGGCACGGATTGCCACGGCTTCGCCTGCGGCTTTGGGACAGCCTGCTATGCTTAAGGGTGGCAAAACGCTGAGCTGAACCGATCAGGCAGGCCTGACTATCAGAAACGCGCCCCGACGTCACAATCAGAGAAAACGCATTTTCTTCATCCGGCGTCTGTTGCACTGTGTGGAACCTCCCTTCCCCGATAAGGGCGCACCTAAGACGATGACTGCCCGGGTGCCTGTTTTGCCCACATTATTGCTAATCAAGGAGTTAAGCGATGAACCAGCTAGATGCATTAAAACAGTTCACCACCGTGGTGGCGGACAGCGGCGATATCGAATCCATTCGCCATTACCATCCGGAAGATGCCACCACTAACCCATCCCTGATCCTCAAAGCTGCCGGCCTCGACGCTTACAAACACCTGATTGATGACGCCATTGAGTACGCGAAAAAACAGGGCGGCAGCAAAGAGACGCAAATCATCAACGCCAGCGATAAAGTGGCGATCAACCTCGGTATGGAAATTCTGAAAAGCGTACCGGGCCGTGTTTCGACCGAAGTGGATGCGCGCCTCTCTTTCGATCGTGGCATGTGTGTGACCAAAGCGGAGAAACTGGTCCGCCTGTATGAAGAGAACGGCATCGACCGCTCACGTATTCTGATCAAACTGGCGTCCACCTGGGAAGGCATCAAAGCGGCGGAAGAGCTGGAGAAGAACGGTATCAACTGTAACCTGACGCTGCTGTTCTCCTTCGCCCAGGCGCGCGCCTGTGCCGAAGCCGGCGTGTTCCTGATTTCGCCATTTGTCGGCCGTATCTACGACTGGTACAACACGCGCAAACCGCTCGACCCGTATGTGGTCGACGAAGATCCGGGCGTTAAATCGGTGCGTCGTATTTACGACTACTACAAAAAGCACCGTTACAACACCGTCATCATGGGTGCCAGCTTCCGTAAAGTGGAGCAGATTGTGGCGCTGGCCGGCTGCGATCGCCTGACCATCTCCCCGAACCTGCTGGAAGAGCTGGCCAACAGCGAAGCGCCGGTGGAGCGCAAACTGGAGCCATCAGCCGAGGGCTTCCACCAGCCGGCACCGCTCTCCGAAGCGGAGTTCCGCTGGGAGCATAACCAGGATGCGATGGCGGTGGAGAAACTGTCCGACGGTATCCGCCAGTTTGCCGTCGACCAGCAGAAGCTGGAAGACGTGCTGGCCGCCCGCCTGTAATCCTGAACTCACCTTCTGCCGGACGGGTTGCGGCCCGTCCGCTTTTGCCCAATTACAAGGGAGAACCCTATGTCTTCACGCAGAGAGTTGGCTAACGCGATCCGCGCCCTGAGCATGGATGCGGTACAGAAAGCAAATTCCGGCCACCCAGGTATGCCGATGGGCATGGCTGATATCGCCGAAGTGCTGTGGCGCGACTTCCTGAAGCACAACCCGACCAACCCGGCCTGGGCGGATCGCGATCGCTTCATTCTGTCTAACGGGCATGGCTCGATGCTGCTTTATAGCCTGCTGCATCTCACCGGCTATGATCTGCCGCTGGAAGAGCTGAAAAACTTCCGCCAGCTACACTCAAAAACGCCGGGCCACCCGGAAATTGGCTACACGCCGGGCGTTGAAACCACCACCGGCCCGCTCGGCCAGGGGCTGGCCAACGCTGTCGGTCTGGCGATTGCCGAGCGCACGCTGGCGGCCCAGTTTAACCAGCCTGGCCACGATATCGTCGATCACTTTACCTATGTGTTTATGGGCGACGGCTGTCTGATGGAAGGCATCTCACACGAAGTCTGTTCGCTGGCCGGCACGCTGGGCCTCGGCAAACTCATTGGCTTCTACGATCACAACGGTATCTCCATCGACGGCGAAACCGAAGGCTGGTTTACCGACGACACCCACAAGCGTTTTGAAGCTTATAACTGGCACGTGGTGGGCAGCGCCGAAGGCATCGACGGCCACGATCCGGACGCCATCGCGGCGGCCATCAAAGAAGCGCAAAGCGTCACCGACAAGCCTTCGCTGATCATCTGCCGCACGGTAATCGGCTTTGGCTCGCCAAACAAAGCCGGCAAAGAGGAGTCGCACGGGGCCGCACTGGGCGAAGAGGAAGTGGCGCTGACGCGTAAACAGCTCGGCTGGAATTACGGTCCGTTCGAGATCCCGCAGGATATTTATCAGCAGTGGGATGCCAGAGAAGCCGGGGCCGCGCAGGAGCAATCCTGGGAAGAGAAGTTCACGGCTTATCAGCAGGCGCATCCGCAACTGGCGGACGAATTCAGCCGCCGCCTGAAGGGCGAAATGCCGGCTGACTGGGAAAACAAAACCAGCCAGTTCATTCGCGATCTGCAGGCTAACCCGCAGAAAATCGCCAGCCGCAAAGCCTCACAGAACACGCTGGAAGCCTTCGGTAAACTGCTGCCGGAGTTCCTCGGCGGTTCCGCCGACCTCGCGCCCAGCAACCTCACTATCTGGTCCGGCTCGAAGCCGATCAAAGAGGATCACGCCGGTAACTACATTCATTACGGCGTACGCGAATTTGGCATGACGGCGATTGCCAACGGTATCGCGCATCACGGTGGCTTTGTGCCTTATACCGCCACCTTCCTGATGTTCGTTGAATACGCGCGTAACGCGGCGCGCATGGCCGCCCTGATGAAGGCGCGTCAGATCATGGTCTACACCCACGACTCAATTGGTCTGGGCGAAGATGGCCCGACGCACCAGCCGGTTGAACAGCTGGCCAGCCTGCGCGTAACGCCAAACTTCAGCACCTGGCGACCGTGCGATCAGGTCGAGACCGCCGTGGCGTGGAAAGCGGCGATTGAGCGCCATCACGGTCCGACCGCGCTGATTCTGTCGCGTCAGAACCTGCTGCAGCCAGAGCGCAGCGCGCAACAGGTTGAGAACATCGCGCGCGGCGGTTACATCCTCAAGGATTGTGACGGCACGCCGGACGTCATCCTGATTGCCACCGGTTCCGAAGTAGAGATCACGCTGGGCGCCGAAGCGAAACTCAGCGCCGACGGCCACAAGGTGCGCGTGGTGTCGCTGCCGAGCACTGACGTGTTTGATAAACAGGACGTGGCCTATCGTGAATCGGTGCTGCCCTCCACCGTGCGCGCGCGCGTGGCGGTTGAAGCCGGTATTGCCGACTACTGGTACAAATACGTCGGCATCGACGGCAAAATTGTCGGCATGACCACCTTCGGCGAATCGGCGCCAGCCGGCAAGCTGTTCCCGGCCTTTGGCTTTACCGTCGAGAACGTGGTGAGCCACGCCGAATCGCTGCTTAAGCCTGCCTGAGTGTCTGGCCCTTTCCCGCTGCCGGGAGAGGGCCGTTTTATTTCACAGCCTGATACAGAAAAAAATCCGCCCCGCCCCCTTCCCGCTTTGCGCAAACTGATTACTATAGGTTTTCCTCCGATTCCTATAGCGGACGCTTTCCCGTTGAAAAAACGTACTCCTTTTTTACTGGTCTTAATGGTTGCCGTGCTGCCCTTTACCAGCGCGGCGCAGGTATCGCCCGATCCGCTGCTGGCCTCGCAGATTGTTGATCGCTATGCCGAGCATATTTTCTATGGCAGCGGTGCAACCGGCATGGCGCTGGTAGCAATTGACGGTAACCAGCGCGTGTTCGCCAGCTTTGGCGAAACCCGTCCCGGCAATAATGTGCGTCCACAGCAGGACTCACTGATCCGTATCGCCTCGCTGAGCAAACTGATGACCAGCGAAGTGATGGTGAAGATGGCCGAGCGCGGCCAGATTCGCCTTGACGATCCGCTGAGCAAATACGCGCCGCCGGGCGCCCGGGTACCGACTTACAACGGCCAGCCGATTCGGCTGATCAATCTCGCTACCCACACCAGCAGCCTGCCGCGCGAGCAGCCGGGCGGCAAACCGCATCGTCCGGTGTTTGTCTGGCCAACCAAAGCGGATCGCTGGCAGTGGCTGCGCGGTGCGCAGCTAAAAGCCGCACCGGGCACGCAGGCGGCTTACTCCAACCTCGCCTTCGATCTGCTGGGCGACGCGCTGGCTAAAGCCGCCGGTATGCCTTATCCGGCCCTGCTGCAGCAGCTGGTAACGCGTCCGCTCGGCATGAAGGACACCACCTTCACGCCATCACCGGACCAGTGTCAGCGCCTGATGATCGCCGAAAAAGGGGCCAGCCCGTGCAATAACACGCTGGCAGCCATCGGCAGCGGCGGCGTGTATTCCACGCCGGACGATATGGGACGCTGGATGCAGCAGTTCCTCAACTCGGCGGTGAATCACCGCACGCCGCAGATCGATCGGCTGCAAACGCTGATTTATCGCCGCGACCAGCTGACCAAAGTGGAAGGCATGGACGTGCCAGGACGCGCCGACGCGCTGGGCATGGGCTGGGTTTATATGGCACCGAAGGCGGGCCATCCGGGCATCATTCAGAAAACCGGCGGCGGCGGCGGCTTCATCACCTACATGGCGATGGTGCCACAGCACAACGTCGGCGTATTTGTGGTCGTGACGCGCTCGCCGCTGACCCGCTTCACCCCGATGAGCGATGGCGTCAACAACATGCTGGCTGAGCTGGTGGGCAATCAGACGGGCTCACCGATGATGATCGGCAATATTCGCTAAGTCTTTGGCAAGCAGCCCGCTTGCCTTCCACCACGCGAACGCTCCCCTAAATCATTCGTGCTGCAGGAAGGCGGCAACTGAATGAATCCCCGGGAGCTTACATCAGTAAGTGACCGGGGTGAAAGAAGTCGGCCAACGCCCCTGCAGTGCGAAGGATGACGGAGATTACTGAGTCACCCAGAGGGTGGGCCAGTCATCACTACTATGCCAGGCGTCACAGGTCTTTTCTTCCGCATACTCCGCCAGCACGAAAGCATTACCATTAAACTGCCAGCGTGTGGCCACACCGCAGTCGCCCAGACCGCGCCCTTTGCTGAAGGTATACAGCTGGCCGTTACTGGCATCGAACTCGGCGTTCACCAGCTCCAGCTGATTATCAGTGCGCGACGGCGGGGTAAACGGCAGGTTGAGCGTGATGCCGCGCGACACATACGGCTGGCTGCGCGTGACTTCAAACGCCAGATCGATCACGTTGTAGGCCCCGGTTTCGCAGCTTATCAGCAGCAGCGCTTTGCTGTCGGTGAGTGGCGCAACGCTGACTTCCCGCCGCAGCGGATCGAGCGAGCAGTTATCGGTATTGACACGCCAGGTTCCGTAATCGATCAGGCCGGTGGTTTCCTGCTGCGTCAGCGGCGCGGGTGCGGGCATTGGTGCCGGCAGCTGTGGAATTGAGGGCGGCGGTGGCACATCCCACTGCACGCGATCACCGCGCTTTACCCAGGCGCTGGCACCGTTAACCCGCCCCTGTACGTCATCCATCAGCAGCAGCGCCGCTTTCATACCGCGCAGCGGAATACTGGCGCTGGCTTTATAGGTGAGCTGTAAATTGCTGGCATCCAGCGTCTGGGCGAGAAATTCGTCGATGGCGATGGCGTTGCTGGTGGCCAGATGATGCGGCTCCACCGTCCAGTGTTTGAGGTCCGGATTGAGGCGGCGCTGGTCGAGCAGCAGGTTGTCTTTTAGCGCCGCGCCCGGCAATGCACCGCTGTAGGCGCTGCCGTAATCAATGCGCAGCAGCGGCCGATCGTTGACCCCGGCGTGACGCGAAATCGTCATCACCAGGCCATTATCGCCAGGAAAACTGCGTGCCACGCAGAACGCCGCATTGTTGCAGGTGATCTGCCAGTCGGAAAACGACTTTTGCAGCGGCTCGGCCTGTACGCTGGCAATCAGCAGAAAGGGCAATAAAAGCAGCGACTTCATCCAATACGACATGAAAAAAAACGATCCCCGATTCCTGGAAAGAAAATGATAGCGCAATGCATGCGCGGTCATCAGGCCGAAACTGTGAAGTGGCCTGAAAAGCGAAGTTAACTGCTGAAAAAGCCGTCGCCTTATGGGCGATCTGTGTGGAATAGCGCAACAGCTCCATCATCCGGTGCGGCTGATTTCTGCTCAATCGGATTCGTCGGACAATTTTTACCCCCTTCACAAAACGGTCAAATACACACAAACGGTCACAAACGGTCATGCTATGGTGCTGGCAGAGCGTTAACGCTGTGCACGGCCTCTCTCATTCCCTCGCGTAATAACGCGCATTTATGTGAATGCGATCACTCAAATTTGAAATAAAGAGATCTCATTTACATAAAAAATTCAATGAAAATCACCTTAATGTCGCCGGGCCAGTTGGTCGCTGCGGACTCGTGCCCAGCCCACATTTTCACATTCCGGCATCCAGTAATTTATAGCCATCGGAGGGAAGTCATGTTGCCGATTGAAAGACAGCAGCGAATTATTGACGAGCTTAATTTAAATGGTCGGGTCATTGTCGCTGAATTAGTCACGCTGTGTCAGGTTTCGCAGGAAACCATTCGTCGTGATTTAACGCAGCTGGAGAAACGTGGCGTATTACAGCGCAGTCACGGTGGTGCAGTACCAGCCAAACGACAGGCCGCCAACATTCAGGGAAATACACGCGGTATTAACGAGTATGAATTATCTTTTCGCCAGCGCATGAATGAAAACGTCGAGGCCAAGATGGCGATAGCCAAACGGGCACTCGATTTTATCAGCCCCGGTGATTGTTTATTACTCGACAGTAGTACCACCTGCTGGTATCTGGCACGACAGCTACCGGATATTGAATTAACGGTGTTAACCAATTCTATCAGAATCGTCCAGACCCTTGCAGCGCGCGGCAGTATCCGCACCATCTGCCTGGGTGGGGAATATTCTGACCGTTATGAAGATTTCCACGGCGTCGTCGCAGAGCAGCCGCTACGGGAATTTCAGATCAATAAGATCTTTTTTTCCTGCAGCAGTTTGGGCAATGACGGTTATTTACGCGAAGGTAACGAAAACAACGCACATTTAAAACAGCAAATGTTGTTAGCGGCAGAAAGAAAACATCTGCTGCTGGACGGCAGTAAATTTCTGCGCCCCTCATTCGCGCGTATTTGTCATTACCGCGATGTGGATTTTCTCATCACTGACCAATTAAAAGACAAAGAGCTGGAACAAGAACTGGCGTGGAACGGCGTCAATATTATTGATTGCTCGCAACGCAGCCATTCGATGCAGCTAATAAAAAATTAATCCGGAGTCTTTATGAAAAAACATCTTATCGCCTGTTCTCTGCTTGCCCTGTTTGCCGCCGCTGGCGCGCAGGCCGCTGACAAAATCCGCATGGGCATCGTGGTAAAAATTGGCGGTATTCCGTGGTTCAACGCCATGGAAGCGGGCATCAAAAGTGAAGCGGCAAAACGCGGCATCGACGCGTGGATGGTCGGGCCAACCGCCGCTGACCCGGCGCTGCAGGTGCGCGCGATTGAAGATTTGATTGCGCAGAAGGTCGATATCATCGGCGTGGTGCCAAACGACCCGAAAGTGCTTGAGCCAGTGCTGAAGCGCGCGCGTGAAGCCGGGATCATGGTGATTACTCACGAATCGCCCGGCCAGAAAGACGCCAACTGGGATTTCGAGCTGGTCGATGCGCCAACCCACGGCATCAACCATATGAAAGCACTGGCGAAATGCATGCATGAAGAAGGCAAATACGCCATGTATGTCGGCAGCCTGACGGTGCCACTGCATCAGGAGTGGACCGACGCCGCGCTCAACTACCAGAAACAGCACTATCCGAAGATGCAGCTGGTGACCGACAAGTTCGGCGTCGGCGAATCGCTGGATGACTCCATCCGCACCACCAACGAGCTGATGTCTAAATACCCGGATCTGAAAGGCATTATGGCCTTTGGTTCTCAGGGACCGATTGGCGCCGGCCGCGCGGTCATGAACCGCAACAAGATCGATCAGGTGTGCGTCATCGGTGCCTTCAGCCCGGGCCAGGGCGCGTCGCTGGTACAGCGCGGTGCCATCAAGGGCGGTTATATCTGGAATCCGCAGACCGCCGGTGAAGTATTTGTGCGTATCGCCGACATGATGGAGAAGAAAGAGCCGATCACCGACGGCATGACCATTGAAGGGCTGGGCAAAGTGAAGGTGGATGAGGCGACGCACACCATTCTCGGTAACAACACCGAAAGTCTCGATAAAGAGAACCTGCCAAAACTGGTGAAAATGGGGCTGTAACATGCAAGAGGTCACTCCACAGACGCTGATTGCGCTCGACAACCTGTCGAAAACATTTGGTGGCAACCGCGCACTGAGCGATATCTCGCTGACCCTGCTGGCCGGCGAAGTGCACTGTCTCGCTGGCACCAACGGCTGTGGCAAGAGCACCTTAATTAAAGTCATTTCCGGGGTGCACGCCCCGGACAGTGGCAGCCGCATTACCCTCGGCGACGGCCAGAGTTTCCCGCGTCTGACCACCCGTCAGGCGCGCGACTTCGGTATCCAGGTGATTTACCAGGATCTGTCGCTGTTCCCCAATTTGAGCGTGGCGGAGAACATCGCCTTTGAGCATAACCTCAACGGGTTGCTCGGCTGGCACCGTCAGGCCCGGCTGCGCGACACCGCGCGCGGCATTATTGATGAGCTGAAATTCGATCTCGATCTGAATGAGAAAGTCGCCGCGCTGTCGATTGCCCAGCGCCAGCAGGTGGCGATTTGCCGCGCGCTGGTGGCCGATGCACGACTGGTGATCATGGACGAACCCACCGCGTCGCTGACGCGTACCGAGGTCAATCAGTTGCTGCGCACCGTGCGTTATCTGAAAGACAAGAATATCTGCGTGGTGTTTGTCAGCCACCGGCTGGATGAAGTGCTGGAGATTTCGGATCGCGTGACGGTAATCCGCGACGGCCGCAAGATGGGCTGCTGGCCGGCCAGAGAGATGACGCCGCATCACCTGACCGAACTGATGACCGGCCTCAAGCTCGACTACCAGTTAAAAGCGCCAACGCGCAACGCCGACCGGGCGATTCTCGAAGTAGAGAAGCTGACGCGCGCCGGTCAGTATCATGACGTCAATTTCAAACTCTACGCCGGTGAAGTGCTGGGCCTGTGCGGCCTGCTCGGCTCCGGCCGCACCGAACTGGCGCTGTCGCTGTTTGGCATGACCAAACCGGACAGCGGCAAAATCTGGCTCGACAGCAAGCCGGTGCGTTTTCGCGGGCACGAAGACGCCATCAAAGCCGGTATCGGCTACGTTTCGGAAGATCGCCTGACGCTCGGCCTGGTGCAGCAGCAGTCGGTGGCCGACAACATGGTGCTGCCGATCCTCGATAAGCTGCAAAACCGTTTCCACCTGATCGACGAATACCGCAAGAACAAGCTGATCCTGCAGTGGATTCAGCAGCTCGGCGTGCGCGTGGCCGATCCTAACCTGGCGATCTCTACCCTGTCCGGCGGCAACCAGCAAAAAATCGTGCTGGCGAAATGGGTGCTGACCCAGCCGCGCATTCTGATCCTCGACTCGCCGACCGTCGGCGTGGATGTCGGTGCCAAGGCCAGCATCTATCAGCTGATCCACGAGCTGGCGAAAGAGGGACTGTCGATCATCCTGATTTCCGACGAAGTGCCGGAGGTCTGGTACAACTGCGACCGCATTCTGCACTTCCGCGACGGCACCATCCATGCCGAATACCAACCCGATACCGTGGCGCAGGAACAGCTGGCGGAGGTGATTAATGCCTGATTTCTCTCGTTTACGTCCGCACTCCAGCCAGGGCTGGCTCGCCTGGGTGCTGCTGGCTTTCATGGTGTTCTTCTCGCTGGCCAGCGATCAGTTCCTGACGGTGCAGAACCTGCTGGATCTGGCGGAAAGCTACGCCGTTACCGGCATTTTCGCCCTCGGCCTGTTTGTGGTGCTGGTAACCGGCGGTATCGATATCTCCTTCGCCGCCGTGGCGTCGGTGGTGCAATACCTGATCGCCTCGCTGTTTGTGCAGTTCCAGTTTGATAACGCGCTGCTCAGCATTCTGCTGGCTATCGTCTGTGGCACGCTGTTTGGCGTGATCAACGCCCTGCTGATCACCTCGCTGCGCGTGGTGTCGATCATCATCACCATCAGCATGCAGTCGCTGCTGTTTGGTCTGCTGATGTGGGTTACCGGCGGCAAAAGCCTCTACTCGCTGCCGGACTGGTGGATCACCCTGCGCAGCGTGCTGCCGTTTAGCGTACAGGGCAACAGTTTTCAGATTGGCTTACCGCTGGCGATCATGCTGGTGATTGCCGGGCTCACCGCGCTGCTGCTCAACAAAACCAATCTGGGCCGTCAGCTGTATGCGGTGGGCGGCGATGCGGAATCGGCGCGGCGTATTGGCATCCGCGTGGGATTGATTCACGTGTTTGCCTACGGCTGGCTCGGAGCGATGGCGGCGATTGGCGGGCTGGTGCAGGTGTACCGCATGGGTGAAGTAGTGCCGAACGCGCTGGTCGGCGGTGAGCTGGATGTGCTGGCTGCGACGGTGCTGGGCGGTGCCAGCCTGATGGGCGGCAAAGGCACGGTCAGCGGCACGCTGATGGGCGTATTCCTGATCGCCATCCTGAAAAACGGCCTCAACCTGATCGGCGTCTCCAACTACTTCATGAACATTGTGGTCGGCGGCACGATTATGGTGGCGATTGCCGTCACCCACTACAAAAAACGTAAAGAAACCGACGTCAGTTTCGTCTGACGGGAGGAGCCATCACCATGAAATCTCTCTCTGCGCTGCGGCCGGACGGCACCAACATCGGCCTGATGCTGTTGATTGCGCTGGCGCTGGCCACCTTCAGCGTCATGCTGCCGGGCCGCTTTCTCACCGACTCGACCTTTATGAGCATGGCGTTTCAGCTGCCGGAGCTCGGCCTGTTAACGCTGGCGATGTTTATCGCCATCCTCAGCGGCGGCCTGAATCTCGCCATCATCGCCACCGCCAACCTGACGGCGCTGTTCATCGCCTGGACCCTGATGAGCGCCCTGCCCGCGGATGCCGGTACCGGTCAGCAGCTGCTGTGGCTGTTTATCGCCATCGTCGGCGCGATGGTGATTGCCGCCGTGATTGGCGTAATCACCGGCGTGATGGTAACGCGCATCGGCGCACACCCGATTCTGGTGACGCTGGCCACCATGATGACGCTCAACGGCATCGGCATCTGGCTGACCAAAGGTGCGGCGGTGAGCGGTATGCCGCCGGTGGTGCAGTCGCTCGGCTCAGACACGCTGCTGGGCATGCCGCTGCCGCTGTGGGTATTCCTGGTTGCCGCCGCGCTGCTGGCGCTGTTCCTCGGCAAAACCCGCGCCGGCAAATGCATCTACATGGGCGGCAGCAACATCAACGCCACCTGGTTCAGCGGCATCAATACCCACCGTATGGTGATGCTGGTGTACGTCATCTCCAGCCTGCTGTGCGTGCTGGCCGGCCTGATCATGATGGCGCGCTTTAACTCGGCGCGCATGGGTTACGGCGATGCCTACCTGCTGCTGACCGTACTGGCCATCATTCTCGGCGGCACCGATCCCAACGGCGGTTTTGGCCGCGTGACCGGCGTGGTGCTGGCGCTGATTGCGCTGCAGGTGCTCTCCACCGGCTTCAACCTGATGAACATCAGCCAGCACGTCAGTCTGGCGATGTGGGGTGCCGTGCTGGTGGTGGTGCTGGCCTTCAAACAACTCAAAGCGCGCTTTAACGATCACCGCGCCGTCAGGCTCAGCAAGCTGGCCGCGGCGCTTAATCCTCTGACCGAAAAAAAGGAAGTATGATGCGTATTCAAGTCTCCCCGTCGTTGATGTGTATGAATCTGATGGAGATCAAGCACCAGCTGGCCGTGCTGGACTCCCGCGCTGACTTCCTGCATATCGACATCATGGACGGTCACTACGTTAAAAACATCACCCTGTCGCCGTTCTTTATTGAGCAGATCCGCCCGCATACCCAGGTGGCGATCGATGTGCATCTGATGGTGGAAGAGCCGACCGACTTTATTGAAGCGGTGGCCAACGCCGGCGCCGATTACATCTGCCCGCACGCTGAAACCATCAATCGTGATGCGTTCCGCGTTATCAATCTGATTCGCAGCTACGGCAAAAAAGTGGGCGTGGTGCTCAACCCGGCCACGCCGGTCTCCTTTATCCATCATTACATTCATCTGCTGGATAAAATCACCGTGATGACGGTGGATCCTGGCTATGCCGGTCAGCCGTTTATCCCGGAGATGGTGCAGAAGGTGCAGGAGCTGAAGGCGCTGAAACAGGCGCACGGCCACCGCTACCTGATTGAGATTGACGGTTCCTGTAATACGCGCACTTACAACACGCTGGTCGGTGCCGGTGCCGAAGTGCTGATTGTCGGCACCTCCGGCTTGTTTAACATTCACGAAGACCTCGCCACCGCGTGGAACATGATGCGTGAGAGCATTGATGAAGCGCAGGGCCTGGCGCAGGTGTCGGCATGACAACACGCTGGCTCGGTATCGACATTGGCGGCACCGGCACCCGTCTGCAGTTGATGGAGTCGGGCCGCATCTGGAGCAGCTTTCGTAAAGTGCCCACCGCCAGCTGGGCGCAGCAGCCCGATGCGCTGGCCGCACTCGGGCAGCTGATTGCGGAAACGCTGGAGCAGCAGCCGGTCAGCGGTGTGATGCTCGGCCTGCCGGGTATTCTCAGCCGCGATCGCCAGCAGGTGATTTCACTGCCGTTCATTCAGGCGCTCGATCACCAGCCGGTAGCGGCGCTGCTGAGTGAACGACTGGGCGTGCCGGTGGCGATGGATAAAGACGTTAACCATCTGATGCTGTGGGATCTAATGCAGCTGGAGCAGCTGCCGGAAAATGCGGTAGGTTTGTATCCTGGCACCGGCATGGGCAACAGCCTGTGGATCAACGGCCGCTTCTATCATGGTCAGCATGGCGGAGCCGGTGAACTCGGCCACGTGCCGGTGGCCGGTAACGCGCTGCCCTGCCCGTGCGGCAACCACGGCTGCGCGGAAACCGTGACCTCCGGCCACTGGTTAAGCCAATGGGCGCAGGCCAATGCGGCGCAAACGCCGATGTCGGCGCTGTTTACCCATCACGGTTCTGACCCGGCGCTACAGGCGTTTGTGCAGCGTCTGGCGCAGCTGATCGCCACCGAGATGAACATTCTCGATCCGGAGTACCTGATTCTGGGCGGCGGCGTGCTGGCGATGGCAGATTTCCCGCTGGCGCAGCTGCGCAGCCAGATTCAGCAGCATTTACGGCCGCCGGCCACGCGGGATGGTTTGAAAATCATCTTCAGTCAATCCACCGATCACACCGGCTGTCGCGGCGCCTGCCTCGCCGCAGAACGGCTGTTCAGGAGCGCGCAATGAAAGGAAAAGTGTGTGTGTTTGGCTCGTTCAACCTCGACGTGGTGGCGGTGATGAACCGTTTCCCCCTGCCGGGCGAATCGCTCACGGCGCACAACAGCATGATGGGGCCCGGCGGCAAAGGGGCCAACCAGGCCACCGCCGCGCTGCGCGCCGGGGCGCGCGTGCACTATATCGGTAAGGTGGGTAATGACGATTTTGGCACCTTTGCCCGTCGCCATCTGGAGAAGACCGGTTTCGACGCCATTACGCTGTTCACCTGTAAAGAGAAACCCACCGGCAACGCGCTGATTTACGTGGCGGGCGATGACGCCGAGAACATGATATCGGTCTATCCCGGCGCAAATACCACCGTGACCGCGGCCGAAGTGGCGCGCTGTCAGCCCACCGTGGCTGCCGCCGATATTCTGCTGGTGCAGCTGGAGAACAACCTCAGCGCCATTCAGCGCATGATCGACAACGCGCGTGCCGGCGGCACGTTTGTCATTCTGAATCCGGCACCGTGGCAGAAAGTCAGCGATGCGCTGCTGGCTAAGGTGGATCTGTTAACGCCCAACAGCACCGAAGCGATGCAGCTGAGCGGGATAAAAGTGACCGATTTTGCCAGCGCGCAGCGCGCCGCCGAAGTGCTGCACCGTAAGGGCGCGCGTCAGGTGATTATTACGCTTGGCACCGCGGGCGCCCTGCTCTCCAGCGCGGAGCAGCAGCTGCGTATTCCGCTGTTTCCTGCCCAGCCGCTCGACACCACCGGTGCCGGCGATGCCTTCAACGGCGCACTGGCGGCGCGCCTGGCATCCGGCGATGCGTTACCGCAGGCGGCGCTGTTTGCAGCGGCGTTTGCCTCGCTGTGCGTCGAGCGTTCCGGCGCGGCCAATTCCATGCCCTCCTACGCCGAAGCGCTGGCGCGCATGCAGGCCCATCCGGAGTGTGCAGTAACGCCGTTAAATGCCCCGGAAATAACGCACATGGCGTAGTGGCGCAATGCATTGCGCCCCGGCATCGGCAGAGTCGGCATTCGTGCCGGCCCTGCGATTAACGCCGCGGTTATGCCTGCAACCAGCCCATCAGCTGCGCATAGTGCAGTAACATAATGGTCTTGCCGTCGCGAATGCGCCCCTCTTTCACCATCGCCAGCGCCTGAGGAAACGGCAACTCGAGTACGGTGATCTCTTCATCTTCCACGCCGCCGCCGTCGTTAGCGCGCTGCGCGTCGCTGTATTCAGCGGCGAAAAAGTGCAGCAATTCCGTTACGCCGCCCGGCGACATGTAGGCCTCAAACAGCTTTTCGACCTTACCAACCTGATAGCCGGTCTCTTCCACCGCTTCTTTACGGATGCAATCTTCCGGCGTGTCGTTATCCAGCAGCCCGGCGCAGGTTTCAATCAGCTCACCGCTGTCGTTGTCGTTAACATAGGTCGCGATGCGGAACTGACGAATCAGCACCACGCTGTTTTTTTCACGGTTGTAGAGCAGAATGGTGGCGCCGTTGCCGCGATCGTAGACTTCACGTTTGTGACGTACCACGTCGCCGTTGCTGCGGGTGAGTTCGTAGGTGTAGTTGCGCAGAATGAAATAATTATCAGACAGCAACTTATCTTTGATGATGTTGATCTTTAACGACATAGCCGCTCCACTGCGTAGCTGAGGGAGCCTGAGATGATAGGCTGAAGCCGTGGGGAAAACTATCTGAATTGTCGAGCAGGTTGCCTGCGATGGCGTAATGCCTGTCAGTTGAGCATTACGCCTTTTCAACGTTCATGGCACGAATCGTAGCGGCGCAATTTATTGCGCATCCGGGCAGCTGTGCAGTGATTAACTTATCGCGATGAATCGCGCTGCTACGATGTGTTCAGGATGATGGTGAAGAAATAAAATGCCGCACGAATTGTAGCGGCGCAATTTATTGCGCATCCGGGCAGCTGTGTAGTGATTAACTTAGCGCGATGAATCGCGCCGCTACAATGTGTGCAGGATGAGGGTGCAGAAATAAAATGTCACACGAATCGTAGCGGCGCCATTCATTGCGCATCCGGGCAGCTGTGCAGTGATTAACTTAGCGCGATAAATCGCGCCGCTACGATGTGTGTAGGATGAGGGTGCAGAAATAAAATGCCACACGAATCGTAGCGGCGCCATTCATTGCGCATCCGGGCGGCTGTGCAGTGATTAACTTCGCGCGATAAATCGCGCCGCTACGATGTGTGCAGGATGAGGGTGCAGAAATAAAATGCCGCACGAATTGTAGCGGCGCCATTCATTGCGCATCCGGGCAACTGTGCAGTGATTGACTTAGCGCGATAAATCGCGCCGCTACGATGTTGTGTGGTTTGCGGCTGTATCAACCGGTCGGCACTAACACCCTGATACCGCACCGGCAGGCGCGGCCAGGGTCACGATTAAAAACCGTTTGGCTGGTCTTTCATATCCGGCAGATGGTGGGCAATGCCTTTGTGGCAGTCGATACAGGTCTGTCCGTCCTGCACCGCTTTGCTGTGCATTTTGGCGGCGACCGTTTTCTGCGCGGTGAAGTCCATATAATCGAAGTTGTGACAGTTACGACACTCCTGCGAATTGTTGTTCTTCATCCGGCGCCATTCGTTCTGCGCCAGCTCGATACGCGTCTCTTCAAACTTCTGCGGCGTATCAATCAGGCCGAAGATCTTGGCGTACACCTCTTTACTCGCCTGGATCTTACGAATCATCTTCGGCCCCCACTCGTGCGGCACGTGACAATCCGGGCAGGTGGCGCGCACGCCGCTGCGGTTGTTGTAGTGCACCGTCTGCATATATTCCTGATAGACGTTGTTGCGCATTTCGTGACAGCCAATACAGAACTGCTCGCGGTTGGTCATTTCCATCGCGGTGTTAAAACCGCCCCAGAAAATGATGCCGCCAGCAAAGCCAAGAATCAGCAGCGTGCCGAGCGCCAGACGGCTGGGGCGTCGCCACCAGCGCCAGATACGTAAAAGTTTCTGTTTCATCGCCACCTCACTGCCCAAAGCCGTCAGCCGGCTTAAAGGTGTTTTCCACCACCGGTTTAGCATCGGTCTGCGGCACGTGACACTGCAGGCAGAAGTAGCGACGCGGCGATACCGTGCTGCTCACCACGCCGTCGCGGTCGGTAAAGTGCGTCGGACTGACGCGCGGCGCGCCGGTGGTCAGATAGCTCTGGGTGCCGTGACACTGCAGGCAGCGGTTCACGTTCTTCGTCACCTGGTAGCCCTCCACGCTGTGCGGGATCACCGGCGGCTGATTAACATAGTTCAGCGGCTTGCGGCTCTGCTCTTTGGGCTGATGAATGGTGCCCTGCTGCGTTGCCGTCACTTCCGGTGACTGATTGAGATCGACGCCGTTATTAGCGTACACCACGCCGCCCAGCATCAGGGCGGCAACGGTTACAAGAGTGATAAAAGGTTTCATTGCATCCTGCCTCAGATTTTCACCAGCTTAACGGCGCATTTTTTGTAATCGGTCTGCTTCGACAGCGGATCGGTGGCGTCCAGCGTGATGTTGTTGGCCAGCACGCCGGCATCAAAGAACGGCATAAATACCAGCCCCTGCGGTGGCTGATTACGCCCGCGCGTTTCCACGGTGGCGAGGGTTTCGCCGCGACGCGATACCACGCGCACCTTCTCACCGCGACGGAAGCCGCGATCTTTGGCGTCCAGCGGATGGATATACAGCAGCGCCTGCGGCACCGCGCGGTGCAGTTCCGGCACGCGGCGCGTAATGGTGCCGGTGTGCCAGTGCTCCAGCACGCGACCGGTGCAGAACCACAGGTCATATTCGGCATCCGGCGCTTCCGCTGGCGGCTCGTACGGCAGGGCAAAAATGGTGGCTTTGCCGTCCGGCTTACCGTAAAAACGTACCCCCTCACCGGCTTTCACGTAGCTGTCGAAACCTTCACGATAGCGCCAGCGCGTCTCTTTGCCGTCCACTACCGGCCAGCGCAGACCGCGCGCCTCGTGATAAGTATCGAACGGTGCGAGATCGTGACCGTGACCGCGGCCAAAGCTGGCATACTCCTCGAACAGGCCTTTCTGAATATAGAAGCCAAACTCACGCGCTTCATCGTTGAGGCGATCGTCGGCCACTTCGCTCAGCGGGAACTGATTCACCTGGCCGTTGGCATACAGCACGTCGTACAGGGTTTTGCCTTTCAGCTCAGGCTGCTGAGCAATCAGCGCCTCTGGCCACACGTCCTCAACGCGGAAGCGTTTGGCAAAGGTCACCAGCTGCCACAGATCCGATTTCGCCTCGCCCGGCGCTTTCACCTGCTGATGCCAGAACTGGGTACGGCGCTCGGCGTTGCCGTAGGCGCCCTCTTTCTCTACCCACATCGCCGTCGGCAGAATCAGGTCGGCAGACAGGGCGCTGACGGTCGGATACGGGTCGGATACCACCACAAAGTTGCGTGCATCGCGCCAGCCCGGCATGCGTTCCTGCGTCAGGTTCGGCCCGGCCTGCATGTTGTTGTTACACATCACCCAGTAGGCATTCAGCTTGCCGTCTTTCAGCGCGCGATCCTGCGCCACGGCGTGCAGACCGACTTTGGCTGGCACCGTGCCCTGCGGCAGCTTCCACAGTTTTTCAGCTAAAGCGCGGTGTTTGTCATTGTTCACCACCATGTCGGCTGGCAGACGGTGCGCAAACGTGCCCACTTCACGCGCGGTGCCACAGGCCGATGGCTGGCCGGTGAGCGAGAACGGTCCGGTGCCCGGACGGGAAATTTTGCCGGTCAGCAGGTGGATGTTGTAGCACAGGTTGTTCGCCCACACGCCGCGCGTATGCTGGTTAAAGCCCATGGTCCAGTAAGAGACCACCTTGACGTTCGGATCGGCGTACAGCTCCGCCAGCGCGATCAGCTGATCCTGCTTTACGCCGCTCATGGCGCTGGCTTTTTCCACCGTGTATTCCGCGACAAATTTCGCATACTCATCGAAGCTGATCGGCGTCGACTCGCCGTTGTCCGGATTTTTCGCCGCCGCCTGCAGCGGATTGGTCGGGCGCAAACCGTAGCCGATATCCGTCACGCCTTTACGCAGCGTGACGTGATTCTGCAGGAAGGTTTTATCGACTTTATTGTTCTGAATGATGTAGTTAGCGATGAAGTTGAGGATCGCCAGATCGCTCTGCGGCGTGAAGACGATGGCGTTATCGGCCAGCTCGAAACTGCGGTGGCGATAGGTCGACAGCAACGCCACTTTGACGTTGTCATTGCTGAGACGACGCGCGGTCAGGCGTGACCAGAGAATCGGGTGCATCTCGGCCATGTTCGATCCCCACAGCACAAACGCATCGGCCTGCTCGATGTCATCGTAGCAGCCCATCGGTTCGTCCATACCGAAGGTACGCATAAAGCCCACCACCGCAGACGCCATGCAGTGGCGCGCGTTCGGATCGAGGTTGTTGGTGCGGAAGCCGGCTTTCATCAGCTTTGATGCGGCGTAACCTTCCCATACGGTCCACTGGCCGGAGCCAAACATGCCGACCGATTCCGGGCCGTTGGCTTTCAGCGCCGCCTTAAACTTCGCTTCCATGATGTCGAACGCCTGATCCCAGCTTACCGGGGTAAACTCGCCGTTCTTATCGAATTTGCCGTCGGTCATGCGCAGCAGCGGCTGGGTCAGACGATCTTTGCCGTACATGATCTTCGGCAGGAAGTAGCCTTTGATGCAGTTCAGACCGCGATTAACCTCCGCCTGCGGATCGCCCTGCGAGGCGACCACGCGGCCATTCTGCGTGCCGACCAGCACGCCACAGCCGGTGCCGCAAAACCGGCACGGCGCTTTTTCCCAGCGAATCGGCTCAGCCAGGCTGGTGGCCGCTTTGGTCACGGTCGGAATGGTGAGACCGGCAGCCGTTGCAGCAGCAGCCGCCGCATTGGCCTTCATAAAATCACGACGACTCAGGTTCATGATGCTTCCTTACAGGGTTCTTCAATTTCGTCTTGCTGGTGATAAACCAGCGATACCGCCAGCACATCCGGGATGTTGCGGGTGGCTTCAATGTTGCTCAGCAGCGTGGCGCTGTCGGCCGCGCCCAGCGTTAGCGCCAGCGTGCCGCGTGCGGCATCTTCTGCCGCGATGTCGCTGTCAGCAAAGTTCAGTAGCGCCTGCCGCACCGCAGCGATCGCGGTCGGACGTGCCTGAATCACCAGGCCACATACGTGCCAGCTGTCGTTATTCGTCATGATGCAGTCCTGTGGCTGAGACCGGACACGGCGCGATACAGGCGCCACAGCCGGTGCAGTGTTGCGGAAGGATTTCCGGCTGGCCGATGCCGTTGGGCATCAGGCGAAAACGGATCGCCTGCTGCTCACAACTCTCCTGGCAGCTGCGACAGTTAACGCCAAGAAAAGCGATACAGCGGCTGTCGATGCGGATGCGCCGGCTAAAAGGTTCAGTGTCGCGCGGCTGAAACAGCGGCTGCGGGCAGACATCGGCACAGGCGGCGCAAAAGGTGCATTCCCCCTGCAGAAAGTCGAGCTGCGGCGCTTCGCCAGCGGCGATGCGGATAATGCCGCTCTCGCAGGCTTGTACGCAGCGGGCGCAGCCGTCACAGCCGCTCTCTCCCCGCCACCACGGCAACGCGATACCGCCGGCAGGCATGACGCGCTGCCCGGTAAAGAGTTCACGTCGCGACAGCGCCATCGGCTCACCTCAATGCGGGGATGTAGAGATGGTGCGTAAAATAACCTGAGGTTATGAAGGGCTATATCACCCGAAAGGTGTAATTCCCGATGCGGGATCAAGAGAAGGAGAATTGAAATAAAAACGGGGGCCGACTGGCCCCCGCAGGTGAGCATCGCTGCGATTAACGCGCGTTGTCTTCCGCCAGTTTAGGCGCCGCATCATCCTGATCGTCATGATGATGCTCGTGCTCTTTCATCGCCTCCGCCTGCACGCGCTTACGCACGCCAAACCAGCCGAGCACCAGCAGCACGGCAATCAGCGGAATTGAAGCAATGGTGTAAGTGCCGTTCGGGTAGTCAAACGCCATCAGCACCAGCACGCTCACCAGGAACAGCAGCGTCAGCCACGAGGTAACCGGCGCCCACGGCAGCTTGAAGCTGACATCTTCCGCTTTGCCCTCTTTGATGGCTTTGCGCAGACGCATCTGGCACACCACGATGAACGCCCACGAGGAGATAATCCCCAGCGACGCCACGTTCAGGACGATCTCAAACACCTGCGACGGAACGTAGTAGTTGAGCACCACGCCGATCACGTACACGCCGATGGTCACCAGGATACCGGCGTACGGCACCTGCTGCTTACTCATCTTCGACATGAACTGCGGCGCCGACCCGCCCATCGACATTGAACGCAGAATACGTCCGGTAGAGTACAGGCCCGAGTTCAGGCTCGACAGCGCCGCGCTCAGCACCACGATGTTCATCACGCTGCCAATGTAGGGCACGCCCAGTTTGGAGAAGAAGGTGACGAACGGGCTTTGTCCGGCCTGATAGGCGTTCCACGGCAGCAGCAGTACCAGCAGCACCACGGAACCCACATAGAACAGGCCGATACGCCAGATCACGCTGTTGATGGCTTTCGGCAGCATGGTTTTCGGGTCTTTACACTCGCCCGCCGCCGTGCCCACCAGTTCAATCGAGGCGAAGGCAAACACCACGCCCTGTACCAGCACCAGCGCCGGCAGCAGACCGTGCGGGAACAGCCCGCCGTTGTCGGTGATCAGATGGAAGCCGGTGGTGTTGCCGTCCAGCGGTTTACCGCTGCCGAGGAACACCACGCCGACTATCAGGAACACCACGATAGCCAGCACTTTCACCAGCGCGAACCAGAATTCCATCTCGGCGAACCATTTCACGCCGATCATGTTCATGGTGCCGACAATCGCCAGCGCGCCCAGCGCAAACACCCACTGCGGCACATCGCCAAACGCGCCCCAGTAATGCATGTAAAGCGCCACCGCGGTGATATCGACGATACCGGTCATCGCCCAGTTAACGAAATACATCCAGCCTGCAACGTAGGACGCTTTTTCCCCGAGGAATTCACGCGCGTACGAAACAAAGCTGCCGCTGGAAGGGCGATGCAACACCAGCTCGCCCAACGCACGGAGAATAAAGAAGGAGAAGATACCGCACACCAGATACACCAGTGCCAGTGCCGGACCGGCCATCTGCAGACGCGCGCCGGCACCGAGGAACAGACCGGTACCGATAGCGCCGCCAATGGCGATCATTTGTACCTGACGGTTACCCATCGCTTTGTGGTAACCCGTGTCGTGAGAGTTAAGCCAGCGCCTTCTCGCAGCACGCTGTTCGGCTGGCGTTTTTTTAGTAGATTTCATAGCTTTCCTGTTTGTCCTGTCCATCAATCACCGCGTAACCAATCGATTGCGCCGGGCAGTGCGAAATGGGGTAAAACCGGCCCCTGAGCGGCGGAACGATGCCGCGCGGCGAGCCGGGAAATTACGGCGATGAATCCTACCCGTTCTGCATGAACGAAGCAAAATATACTGGCTGACTGCACGGGTTGATTTGTAATAATCCGTCGCGACGCACAAAAAAACCGGCCAGTGGGGTGGCCGGTAATCGGTGGCTACAGGAAAAAACTACCAGAGGGGAATAATGAAGGGCATTAACGGTAAATCTCGGCGCTGCCGCTCCACATGCTGGAATCGCCTGGATTCTGCATGCCAATGACGCGATAGTGGCTGGCACCCATCTCTTCCGCTTTTTGCGACAGCTGACGGGTGGCGTCATCCAGCGAACCGCGCACGCCGCTCACCGAAACGGTGCCGCTGCTTTGAAGGTCCTGGGTTTGTGCCTCGCTCAACGGCGAGGCGGCAAAGGTAGTAAACGATGCGCTGGCAAGCAGTGCAGCAGTCATTACGGCATAACGTGTCTTCATGAGGTGCTCCTGTTGTCGTGCGGGAAAGGGTTACGCGTCATAGTATCGGCGAGCCAGTGCAAACCAGGCTGCGCGGGCGGTAAAAGCGTTCAATATTTCGCCAGCCAAACGCGACTAATCCAGGGAAACGTAAAACGTGATGAGTTTCTCTGGTAAAAGTAACCAGATGTGTCAATTTCGCGCTCGCCCCCGCGCTGCGGCTGACTTATAATCCCCCGCTCTTGTAAGGGTTATTATTGTGATAGTGAAACGTCCCGTTACCCGCACCATTGCCCGCGCGCTCAGCGCGATTGTGCTGCTGTCGCTGTTAACCACCGGCCTGGCGCTGATGACGCTCTCCAGCAGTTTGCGCGATGCCGAAGCGGTGAATGTCGCCGGCTCGCTGCGCATGCAAATCTACCGGCTGGCGTGGGACAGCACGCGCGATCCGCAGCAGCTGGCGCACCATATGCAGCAATATCAGCAGACGCTGGAGTCACCGGCGCTGCAACATCTGGAGCGTCCGTGGGTGCCGATTGAAGTCAGCAGCCGCTACCGCTATCTGCGCGACAGCTGGCCGGTACTGCAGGAGACGCTGCAGCCGGCGCGGGCGCAGGTGTACCAGCAGCGCGTGGCGGGCTACGTCAGTGAGATTGACCGCTTCGTGCTGGCGGTGCAGCACTATGCCGAGCTGAAAATGCATCTGGTGGCCGCCAGCAGCCTGTTCGGCTTTCTGGCGATTGTCGCGCTGGCGCTGTGGAGCATTGGCTTTATTCGCCGCAACGTGGTGCGTCCGCTCGATTCGCTGGTCACCGCCAGTCAATACGTCGAACAGGCCAACTTCAGTTTTCCGCCGCTTTCCGTGCATCAGCCCAACGAGCTGGGCGTGCTGGCGCAGGCGTTTACCACTATGGCGGAGCGGCTGCATTCGCACTATCGCCTGCTGGAGTGCGCGGTACGCAATAAAACCGAAGATTTAACCCAGGCCAACCGCACGCTGTCGCTGCTGTATGAAAGCTCGCAGATTCTCACCGGCAGCCCGCTCAATCCCGAGCTGTTCCAGGGCCTGCTGCGGCTGGTACAGCGGCGGGAAGCGCTGGAGGTGCTGCAAATCGCCAGCGAGGATATCGCCTTCCAGGCCGGCGTGCCCGCCGACGATCTCAGCTGGCAGCGGCTGCCGCTGCAGCAGGAGGAGCAGCGCCTCGGCGAACTGTGCTGGCAAACCCGCCGCGCGCCGCCGGCCGATGAGCTGATGCACAGCCTGGCCAACATGCTGGCGCGTGCACTGTGGATCTGGCAGACGCAGAAGCAGTATCAGCAAATGCTGCTGATTGAAGAGCGCGCCACCATTGCGCGCGAGCTGCACGATTCACTGGCGCAGTCGCTCTCTTTTCTGCGTATCCAGCTGACGCTGCTGCGGCGTAATGTCGATAGCAGCCAGCCGCAGGCACAGGCGATCATCGCCGATTTCGATCGCGCGCTGGCCGAGGCGTATCAGCAGCTGCGCGAACTGCTCACCACCTTCCGTCTGAGCATTGAACAGGCCGATTTAGTGCAGGCGATGCAGGCGATGATCGCCCCGCTGCAGGAGCAGTCGCAGGCGGCGATTACCTTTGACTATCAGCCAGGCCTGCAAACGCTGGATGCCCAGCAGCAGGTGCACGTGCTGCAGATTGCGCGCGAGGCGCTGCTCAATGCAATTCGTCACGCGCAGGCGCAGCAGATTCAGATTCGCTATCAGCGTGTCGCTGATGATGAGCACCTGCTGACCATCGAAGATGACGGCTGCGGTATCAATAGCGTAGAAGAGCCGCCGGGCCACTACGGGCTGACCATCATGGCCGAGCGCGCGGCGCGTCTCGCCGGCAGCTTACTGATTACCCCGCAGGCGCAGGGCACCTGCGTCACGCTGCGTTTTCCCGCCCGCCCCGCGCACCGGCTGGCTTAACGCATTACACTTAGCAAATGGATTGAAACTCTGGAGAACCTATGGCTCACCCTTCCCTGTCTATTATGATCGTTGACGATCATCCGCTGATGCGTCGCGGTATCCGCCAGTTGCTGGCGCTGGAACCGCGTCTGGAAGTGGTGGCTGAGGCGAATAACGGTACCGAAGCACTGGCCGAAGCGCGCCGTCTGGCACCGGATGTGATTCTGCTCGATCTGAATATGAAGGGCATGTCCGGGCTGGATACGCTGAAGGCGCTGCGCCACGAGGGCGTCGCGGCACGCATTCTGGTGCTGACAGTGTCCGACGCGCGCAGCGATATTTACGCCATGGTGGATGCTGGCGCCGATGGCTATCTGCTCAAAGACAGCGAACCGGAACTGCTGCTGGCGCAGGTAATGCGCGGCGCACAGGGCGAGAACGTGTTCAGCGAGGTGGTGGCAGAATATCTGGCGACCCGCCAGCCCAGCGCCAATCCGTTCAGACAGCTGACCGAGCGCGAACTGGATGTGTTGCAGGAAGTGGCGCGCGGCTTATCCAACAAAGAGATTGCCGCCACGCTGCACATTTCCGAAGAAACGGTAAAGGTGCACATCCGCAACCTGCTGCGTAAGCTCGACGTCCGTTCCCGCGTTGCGGCAACGGTGCTGTGGCTGGAGAGTCGCAATGTGTGATTGCGCACATAAAGCTGCTGCGACTTTTACACTTTCTCCATAATTTATCCACGATTCCCTAATTTGCCCCGCGTACAGTAAGCAGCAGCCGGAGTTTTCAGGATCGCCCTTGCACTCCGCCAGCGTGAAGCGCAGCCTGCGGCACGCTTTTACTAATAACAAGTACAAAGTACGCAGCTGAGGAGTGTCGGTTTCATGTCGAACTTTTTTATCGACCGCCCCATTTTTGCCTGGGTGCTGGCTATTTTGCTGTGCCTGTGTGGCACGCTGGCCATTATCTCGCTGCCGGTGGAACAGTATCCGGATCTCGCGCCGCCTAACGTGCGCATCACCGCCAACTATCCCGGCGCATCCGCGCAGACGCTGGAAAACACCGTCACCCAGGTTATCGAGCAGAATATGACGGGGATCGATAACCTGATGTACATGTCCTCGAACAGCAGCAATACCGGCCAGGCGCAGATCACCCTCACCTTTACCGCCGGCACTAACCCGGATGAAGCGCGGCAACAGGTACAGAATCAGCTGCAGAGCGCGCTGCGCAAACTGCCAGCGGCGGTGCAGTCGCAGGGCGTCACGGTAAACAAAACCGGCGACAGCAACATTCTGATGATTGCCTTTGTCTCCACCGACGGCAGCATGGATAAACAGGATATTGCCGATTACGTTGCCAGTAATATTCAGGATCCGCTCAGCCGCATCGACGGCGTCGGCCAGGTCGATGCCTACGGATCGCAATACGCGATGCGCATCTGGCTCGATCCCAATAAGCTGATTAACTACGCGCTAACCACCGACGATGTGGTCAGCGCCATCGAATCGCAGAACACCCAGGTGGCGGTCGGCCAGGTCGGCGGGTTGCCGTCGGTGGACAAACAGGCGCTAAACGCCACGGTTAACGCCCAGTCGATGCTACAGACGCCCGCGCAGTTTCGCGCCATTACGCTGAAAACCAACACTGACGGTTCAGTGGTGACGCTCGGCGACGTGGCCACCATCGCCATGGGCGCCGAAAAGTATGACTTTCTGAGCCGCTATAACGGCCAGCCGGCATCCGGTCTCGGCATCAAACTGGCCTCCGGCGCTAACGAGATGAACACCGACAAGCTGGTGCGCGCCCGTGTTGCCGAACTGGCGCAATACTTCCCGCACGGACTGGAAGCCAAAGTGGCGTTTGAAACCACGCCGTTCGTCAAAGCCTCCATTAAGGACGTGGTGAAAACCCTGCTGGAAGCGATCCTGCTGGTGTTTCTGGTGATGTACCTGTTCCTGCAAAACTTCCGCGCCACGCTCATTCCCACCATTGCTGTGCCGGTGGTGCTGCTCGGCACCTTTGCGGTGCTGTACGCCTGCGGCTTCAGTATTAACACCCTGACCATGTTCGCCATGGTGCTGGCCATCGGGCTGCTGGTGGATGATGCCATCGTGGTGGTGGAAAACGTCGAGCGCATCATGAGCGAAGAGGGATTATCGCCGCGGACCGCCACGCGTAAATCGATGGGGCAGATTCAGGGCGCGCTGGTGGGCATCGCGCTGGTGCTGTCCGCGGTGTTTGTGCCGATGGCGTTCTTTGGCGGCACCGTGGGCGCTATCTATCGCCAGTTCTCCATCACCATTGTCTCGGCGATGGTGCTGTCGGTGCTGGTGGCGATGATTCTGACGCCCGCGCTGTGCTCCACGCTGCTCAAACCGCTGGCGCAGGGCCAGCACCATGGCCGGCGCGGCTTTTTCGGCTGGTTTAACCGTCACTTCAATGCCAGCGCCGAACGCTACGAGCGCGGCGTAGCGCGCATTCTGCTGAAGAGCGGCCGCTGGCTGCTGCTCTACCTGGCGATTATCGGCGTGATGGCATTCCTGTTTATTCGTCTGCCTACCTCCTTCCTGCCGCTGGAAGATCGCGGCGTATTTCTTACTCAGGTACAGCTGCCGCCGGGCTCGACGCTGCAGCAAACCTCGCAGGTGGTAGCAAAGGTTGAGGATTATTACCTGACTGCCGAAAAGGACAATGTGCTGTCGGTGTTCTCCACCATCGGTGCCGGTCCGGGCGGCAACGGACAAAACGTGGCGCGCCTGTTTGTGCGCCTGAAGGACTGGGAGCAGCGGCCAGGTCGCGATCGTACCTCGTTTGCCATCATAGATCGCGCCACCGCAGCCTTTAAAAAGATCAAAGAGGCACGCGTCATCGCCAGCAGTCCACCGGCGATCACCGGCATGGGTAGCTCCTCCGGCTTTGATATGGAGTTGCAGGATCACGGCGGCATCGGGCATACCGAGCTGATGGCGATGCGCGATCGGCTGCTGGCGCTGGCCGACAACAATCCGGCGCTGTCGCGCGTGCGCCACAACGGGCTCGACGACAGCCCGCAGTTGCAGATTGATGTCGACCAGCGTAAAGCGCAGGCGCTCGGCGTATCGCTGGACACCATCAACGACACCCTGACCACCGCCTGGGGCTCAACCTATGTGAATGATTTTCTCGACCGCGGCCGTGTGAAGAAGGTCTACGTCCAGGCCGCACCGGAATTCCGCATGCTGCCGGGCGACATCAACAAATGGTATGTGCGCAACAACAGCGGCGGCATGGTGCCGTTCTCCGCCTTCGCCACCAGCCACTGGGAGACCGGTTCACCGCGTCTTGAACGCTATAACGGCTATTCATCGCTGGAGATTGTCGGCGAGGCGGCTAACGGCGTCAGCAGCGGCACGGCGATGGATGAGATGGAGAAACTGGTGGCGCAGCTGCCGCTCGGCGTTGGCTTCCAGTGGACCGGTGCCTCCTATCAGGAGCGTCTCTCCGGCTCGCAGGCGCCGGCGCTGTATGCGATTTCGCTGCTGGTGGTGTTCCTGTGCCTCGCGGCGCTGTACGAGAGCTGGTCGATTCCGTTCTCGGTGATGCTGGTGGTGCCGCTGGGCGTGGTGGGCGCGCTGGTCGCCACCTGGCTGCGCGGACTGGAGAATGACGTCTACTTTCAGGTCGGCCTGCTGACGGTGATTGGCCTGTCGGCGAAGAATGCGATCCTGATCGTCGAGTTCGCCAATAAGATCAACAGCAAAGGGCGTGAACTGCTGGAGTCGACGCTGGAGGCATCGCGGCAGCGCCTGCGGCCGATTCTGATGACGTCGCTGGCCTTTATTTTCGGCGTGCTGCCGATGGCGATCAGTAGCGGTGCCGGTTCCGGCAGCCAGCATGCGGTCGGTACTGGCGTGATGGGCGGCATGATCTCCGCCACGGTGCTGGCGATCTTCTTTGTGCCGCTGTTCTTCGTGCTGGTGCGCCGCCGCTTCCCGCTGCGGGCAAAGCCGCACGACTGAGGCTAACTTCGGACAAATAAAAAGCCGCCATGATGAATGGCGGCTTTATTGATGTGTGCGGTAAGAATAACAGCAAGTTGGGAAGTGCCCTGCTTTTCTCTTCACGAGTTACTTACGTAACATCGCTTCGATAAATTCTTTCCAGTTCCCCAGTTCGTGTTCAACCATAATACCCTCTCTTCTTGTAGTGGCGATTTTACGCCGTTTTTTTCTACAGGTGAATACGTTTCCACCTCTCATCACTATCGGCAACTACCGCAGAAAGCTTGAATTTGCCGAAACTGCGGACTGACGCACATTTCAGCAACCTGTTAATGCGACTCATAAAAGCGCGGACTTAATCCGCCAGGCCCGTTTTTGCCGCCTAAGATAATTCTTAGATCGCTAATGATGCCGCAGGCGACAATTTCGCAGGTAAGTGAAAGCGTTTACTGGCCCTGATTAGCGTCGTTTATTGGCGTCGCGGCGAGATGAAAAACAGCGCTGCCACGCGTCTGACCTCACAGCCCATGGCGCGCTATGGTAAACTCGCGCTTTATTTAACACAGGACGGGAATACGCGATGACAGCGCAATGGGTGATGTACGGAATTAAGAATTGCGACACCATAAAAAAAGCACGCAACTATTTGAGCACTTCCGGCATCGACTTTCATTTTCATGATTATCGCGCTGACGGGCTGGATGCGGCGCTGCTGCAATCCTTTATCGACCAGCTGGGGTATGACGTGCTGCTGAACACGCGCGGCACCACCTGGCGTCAGTTGCCGGAAGCGGAACGCGATGCCATCCGCGATGCGGCCAGCGCCAAAGCGCTGATGCTGGCGCACCCGGCGCTGATCAAACGTCCGGTGCTGGCGGCGCCAGACGGTACATTGCTGGTGGGTTTCAAAGAACCCGTTTATCACGCCTTTATCCAGGAGAAGTCATAACATGTTCTGTCCGGTCATTGAGCTGGCTCAGCAGCTTATTCGTCGCCCCTCGCTTAGTCCGGATGACGCCGGTTGCCAGGCCATGTTAATTGCGCGCCTGGAGGCGATTGGTTTCCACGTCGAGCCGATGCACATTGGCGATACGCTTAACTTCTGGGCCACGCGCGGCCAGGGCGAAACGCTGGCCTTTGCCGGGCACACCGATGTGGTGCCGCCGGGCGATGCCAACCGCTGGATCAGCCCGCCGTTTGAACCTTCGATTCGCGACGGCATGCTGTTTGGCCGTGGCGCCGCGGACATGAAAGGCTCGCTGGCGGCGATGGTGGTGGCGGCCGAGCGCTTCGTTGCTGCCCATCCCAATCATGCTGGCCGGCTGGCGTTTCTCATCACTTCCGATGAAGAAGCCAGCGCCGTCAACGGTACGGTAAAAGTGGTTGAGCGCCTGATGGCGCGCAATGAACGCATGGATTACTGCCTCGTCGGTGAACCGTCGAGCACCGAAGTGGTCGGCGACGTGGTGAAGAATGGTCGTCGCGGCTCGATGACCGCCAATCTGACCATTCACGGCGTGCAGGGCCACGTGGCTTATCCGCATCTGGCTGATAACCCGGTACATCGTGCAATGCCAGCGCTCAACGAGCTGGTGGCGACCGAATGGGATCAGGGCAATGAGTTCTTCCCGCCGACCAGCATGCAGATCGCCAACGTGCAGGCGGGAACCGGCAGTAACAATGTGATTCCCGGCGAGTTTTTCGTGCAGTTTAACTTCCGCTTCAGCACCGAACTGACCGATCAGATGATCAAAGATCGCGTGGCGGCGCTACTCGATCGCCACCAGCTGCGCTATACGCTGGAGTGGAATGTGTCCGGTCAGCCATTCCTGACTTCACGCGGCAAGCTGGTGGATGCGGTCGTCAACGCTGTGGCGCACTATAATGAGATCAAGCCGCAGCTGTTAACCACCGGCGGCACCTCTGACGGGCGCTTTATTGCCCGCATGGGCGCACAGGTGGTGGAGCTCGGCCCGGTAAATGCCACTATTCATAAGATCAATGAGTGCGTGAAAGCCTCGGATTTGCAGCTGCTGAGCCGGATGTATCAGCGCATTATGGAACAGCTGATCGCCTGATGGCACCTTGAAGGAGAAACCTCATGGAATGGTTAAAAGAGTACTGGTGGGTGATTGTGATTCTGCTGATGGTGGGCGTGCTGATGAACGTCTATAAAGACCTGAAGCGCATCGATCATAAAAAATATATGGATAACAAACCGGATCTGCCACCGCATCGCGATTTCAACGATAAGTGGGACGATGACGACGACTGGCCGAAAAAGAAGTAGTCGCCGCCGATCGTTTAAAGTACAAGGTCGCCCTGCACGGCGACCTTTGTTTTATGGCGCGCATGTCTCACACCATCATCACCACATCGTCGTCACCCGGCTTCGCCCCGCTCAGCGCCTCATCGAAATAGCGGCGCGGCACGGTATAGCGCAGGTGATTCAGCGCCAGCTGCATGCTGCGTTCATCAATCGCGTGCGGCAGGTCGTCAACGATATCCAGCGTCACATCGCCGCCCAGCGCAGTTAAGCGCTGCATCGCCGCTTCCGCATGCTGCATCGGCACCTGCTCGTCATAATCGCCGTGAATCAGGTGGATAGTGTTGCGCGTGCTGGCCTGCTCCGGCAGCGTGACGTAGCGGCCGCTAAAGGCCACCACGCGTCCCGCCAGATCCGGCTGGGCTTTTACGCCTTCCAGCACCATGGTGCCGCCCTGCGAAAAACCGACCAGCGCGGTGGCTTCCGGCCGCACGCCGCTCTGCTGCTGCCAGTGACGCACCGACTCGACAAAGGACGGCATCACCGCGTCCACGCCCTGCTGCTGCGAGCGGTCGTGTTCCGGTATCTCGGCATACCACTGGCGGCCCTGCGGCGCGCTGGCCGGATAAGGTGCGCCCACCGATACCACCTGCGCCTGCGGAAACGCCTGCGCGAACCAGCTGCCAATCTGCGCCATCGAATCGGGGTTGTCGTTCACGCCGTGATACAGCAAAAACAGCTGCGCGGCGTTATCCGGTTGCTGAACAATTACATATCGTAGTGCCATAACGTCCTCCTCAAATCACTATACGCCGCTGAGGGCAAAGTGATATTGGGAAAATTTGAATGAGATAATGGATTTATTGCAATGTGCCGAGGCGCTGCTGCCAGTGCTGCGCGGCGGCGGCATCCAGCGTGGTGAGTGCGTCAGCCGCCTCCGCGCGCAACCTGAGCATCAGCGCTTTACGCCCGCTCACGCCGGCCAGCCGTGCCGCTTCACTCAGCGTTTGTTTTTGTTGCAGTATGGCACACAGCAAGGGTGGCGATGCGACACCAGCCAGCCGCTGCAGCACCGGATAGCTGGCTTCAAACGGCCGCTGCGCCCAGGCAAACGCGGCCAGCAGCGGCCAGTCGTCGGCGCTGAGAGATTGATGGTCGGTGGACGACAGGGTCAGCGGCACCGCGATCAGCTTTTGCAGCCACGGCCAGTCGCGCGCCAGACGCTGCGCGGCGCGCTGCTGCAGGGCTTCACCGGCAGGCGTCAGCGCACAAATCGCCATCGCCGCATAGCAACCGCTGCTGGCTTCGCGCTGTGAACCGATACGCACCAGCGTAAAGCCGCAGGCGCGCCAGAACTGCCACAGCGCTGCGGTGTAGCCAAAGCTCACCGACAGATAGTCCGCGCCCTGCGCCTGCTGCCGCGCCGTCGCCACCAGCGCGCGACCGATGCCGCGCTGGCGCTGCGCGGCCTGCACGGCGATGCGGCTGATGCGCAGCGAACGTAACGTCGCCGCTTCAGTAAAACCGGCATGTGCCGCTAATGACTGCGCCACCAGATTGCCGCGCGGACGACGTAAGCCGGCCCACACCGCCTGCGCCAGCGCGGCATCCAGTCCGCCCTCTTCCACCAGCCACAGCGCGCCGGTGACCTGCTGCGGCTGCCCGGCCAGCCAGAAATGCATGCCGGGCGCATCCAGCATACGTCGCAGATCGAGTGGCGAGGTGCGATAGTGGGCGCTCGCCAGCAGACGATAGCCGGCCTGTAAGGCACCGGCGTGCTGCGTGGGCGTAGCGGCAAAAATCGCTGTCTGCGCGGGTGCGTCGCAGGCTTCGGCCTCAGCAAACAGCAGCGCCGCACTCAGCCACTGCTCCAGCGGATCCTGCGCCGACCAGCGCAGCGGCTCATCCAGCTGGAAATAGCGCACCTGCGGCAGCGTGGCGCAAAAGCGCAGCATGAAACCGCGCCCGGTACCTTCGTAGCCCTGCACCGTGGTGGTCAGCAGAACGCGTGGAAAACGCTGCACCAGCTGCTGTAACAGCGGCGCGGGGATCGCCGCGGCCTCATCCACAATCAGCCATTCTGCCAGCGGCTGAGCCTCCTGCGGCTGAGCGAGAATCGCATCCGGGGCCATAAATCTAAACTGCTCAGCGGCGAACTGCGCCAGCACCTCCGTCGCGGCTTTGGCCGGCGCCGTCACCAGCGCGCTTTGCGTCTGGCGCGCCAGCATCCCCGCCAGCGCCGATTTGCCGCGACCGCGCGGGGCGATGATCACCGCGACACCGGGCGGCATGGCGCACAGCTGGCGGACAATCTGCGCCTGCTGCTCGGGGGCACGACACTGCCACGGCGCGAAGGACTGCGGCGGCGGCAGGCGCGGCGTCTGGTGCTGACGCAGCAGCATCACCTGCGCATCCTGCAGGATATGCTGTTGCAGATGGTGGATGAAATGCGGCGTGGCGATGGGCTGGTCGACATCGGCCCAGCGCAGGCTGTCGCGATCGGGTTGCGCCGGCCAGGCGTTCCAGTCTGGCGTCAGTAACAGCAGCCAGCTGCCGGCCCGCAGCGTCCCGGCCAGCGCAGCGAACGCTTCCGCATGAAAGCCGTGGCGCGCATCGAAAATGGCATGCCGGAATTCCCGGCCCAGCAGGGTACGCAGCGCCGCAGGCGCGACGCGCTGCGGGAAGTCATCGCTGTCGCTGACCGTTAACCAGTCACCGGGCAGTGCGGCCTGCCATGTGGCCGCCTCATGGCGCGCCCAGCCAGCTTCACCGGCTATTACGCACAGACGGCGGATACCGGCTTGCTGCATCGCCGCCGTCAGTTCAGCGTGCAACATCAGTTACTGGCGAAGGTGTTGCACTGGCCCGGATTGCCGCTGTCAAAACCGCGTTTGAACCAGGTGTAGCGCTGCTGTGAGGTGCCGTGAGTGAAGCTGTCCGGCACTACGCGCCCCTGACTTTGCTGCTGCAGACGATCGTCGCCAATCGCCTCGGCGGCGTTCAGCGCTTCCTGCAAATCGCCCACCTCAAGAATGTTCTCCTGCTGCATATAGTGACCCCAGACGCCAGCAAAGCAGTCCGCCTGCAGCTCCATCTTCACCGACAGCTGGTTCACCTGCGCCTGCGTGGCGCCCTGCTGCATCTGGCGCACTTTCGGTTCGATACCCAGCAGTTTCTGCACGTGATGCCCCACTTCGTGGGCGATGACGTAACCCTGGGCAAAATCCCCCCCGGCTCCGAGTTTGGTTTTCATGTCGTCATAGAAGGAGAGATCGATATATACCGTCTGATCGGCCGGGCAGTAGAACGGCCCCATTGCCGACTGGCCGGTACCGCAGTTAGTGCGCGTCGCACCGCGATACATCACCAGCTTTGGCGGCGCGTATTGTTTGCCCATCTGCTGGAACAGTTTGCCCCAGGTATCTTCAGTGGTGGCGAGGATCACCGAGGTGAATTTGGCCGCCTCGTTATCCTGCGGCGAATTGACCTGACGCTGCTGCTGTTGCGACACCGGCGCGCCGCCTTCCAGCAGCGCGGTGAGGTCGTAGCCGTAATAGCCAGCGACCGCGACCACAATCAGCAGAATAATGCCGCCCTTGCCGCGCGGCAGACGAATCTGGCGTCCGCCAGAACTAAAACCCGGCGAATCGCCGCGACGATCTTCCACATTGTCGCTTTCACGACGCCCTTGCCAGCGCATGGCCTGCTCCTGTTATCAATGACTTTTGCATGATTTTAGTTGGCGGCAGAGGTTAGTACCAGCAATGCGATGCCAGCGGAGCGAGATTGCGCGCAGGGCGCAGCGTGAAGGCCGTAAACAGACGATAAAAAAGGCCGCCAGCCAGGGCGACCTTCATGCGCTGAAAGCTTTGCGTCCGAACTACCGTGACGCACACCGGCAGAAGCTTAGTCCAGTTTGACACCCAGACGGTGTGCCACTTCTTCGTACGCTTCGATCAGGCCGCCGAGGCTCTGACGGAAACGGTCTTTGTCCATCTTGTCCATGGTCTCTTTGTCCCACAGACGCGCGCCGTCTGGCGAGAATTCGTCGCCCAGCGTCACTTCACCTTTGAACAGACCAAACTCCAGCTTGAAGTCCACCAGAATCAGACCGGCATCATCAAACAGTTTGCTCAGCACTTCGTTGGCTTTGAAGGTCAGCTCCTGCATACGCGCCAGGTTAGCCTTGCTCACCCAGCCAAAGGTTTCGCAATACGATTCGTTGACCATCGGGTCATGTTTGGCGTCATCTTTCAGGAAGAGATCAAACAGCGGTGGATTGAGCAGCATGCCCTCTTCCACGCCCAGACGTTTCACCAGCGATCCGGCCGCCCGGTTGCGCACCACGCACTCTACCGGCACCATCTCCAGCTTTTTCACCAGCGCTTCGTTATCAGAAAGCAGCGCTTCCATCTGGGTCGGAATGCCCGCTTCCTGCAGTTTGGTCATGATGAAATGGTTGAACTTGTTGTTCACCATGCCTTTACGATCAAACTGCTCGATTCGTGCACCGTCTCCTGCTGACGTATCGTTGCGGAATTCAAGTACCAGCAGATCCGGATTGTCGGTGCTGTATACGGTTTTCGCTTTACCGCGATACAACTCAGCTCGCTTTTGCATCTTGTTAACTCCAAACATGAAAGAACCTGTGTTCAGCGGTGTTTCACCGCGCGATGACTGCCTGACGCAATCGTTTACCTCGCCGGGCGCTATTATGCCAAAACCAAAACAAAAAGGCCGGAGAATCTCCGGCCTTTATTGCATTTATTTGTTCAGCGCGCCCTGCAGGACCGCCACCAGCGCATCATTCTGCGCCTGGGTGAGTACGTGTCCTTTCGGATCGATGAACTGCAGGCTGCTGCGGTTATCGAGATCGCCCACCTGCAACTTGTAGTCGCCGTTTGGCAGTTCCGGATCTTTCGCGCCGATGGCGTCAAACGCGCTGCTGCCCGGCTGCTTGTAGGTCACTTTCAGACTGCCCTGCGAGCGGTTGTCATCGGTGACTTCCATGCCCATACGCTTCAGCGCCGCCGGCAGACGCTGCCAGGTGACGTTAAACGGTGAGCGCAGCACCAGCAGTGGCAGGCCGGTGTCGTCCGCGCCGCTCTGAACATCAATCTGTCCGCTGGCACGTCCGGCAGCCGCATCCTGACTAGCGGTATCGATCTTATCCAGACCGGTGCTGATGTCATTCAGCATCTGACCGGTATAGCGCTGAACCTGGACCGGCGTGGTGACCGTCTGGCCCTGCTGCTGTAGTTCCAGCAGACGTACGGTCAGCACCTGCTGATAGCCCTGGTTCTGCACGCTGATCTGGTAACGGCCGCGATACTGGTTATCTTCGTCAGCACGGTTCCACTGCACCCAGTCGGTGGTGAGCTGCTGCGCCGCATCATCACGCTGGGCAACCGGGAATTTGTACGACTGCACCACGTTCACCACCTGCGACCAGATGGAGCCACGGCTGCTGTCAACCGCCAGTACGCCGGTGTTACCGGTGAACTGTGCGCGGGTGCCGTTCATCAGCGCCAGCGGCTGCGCCGGCGGACGGATGTCGAGCTCTTTACCCAGCGCGCCTTTCGCCACGCTGTGCGGCACATCGTAATCACCATTCTGCAGCGGCAGAATCATGCCCGCCGGGGCTTTTAAATCATGCAGTTCAGGCGCCTGCAGGTAAGATTCATCACCGCTGACCTGGCGCTTATAACGCTGATCGCTGGAACAAGCTGTTAGCAGCATCAGGGTGGACAGGCCCACCACGGTTGCCAGCGTCGAGCGCTTAACTGAATAACTCATTGATTCTCCCTAAATTATCGCAGACCCGCCTGGATCAGCGCCTGCGCGGTTTTCGCCTGACCGGCTTCGGTCAGCGGCGTCATCGGCAAGCGCAGCGTGTCATCGGCGATTAATCCTAGCTGTTTCGCGGCCCATTTCACCGGGATAGGATTCGGTTCACAGAAAAGCGTCTGGTGCAGGTGCATCAGACGCTGATTCAGGCGACGCGCTTCGGCAAATTTGCCCTCTTGTGCCAGCGCACAGAGTTCAACCATTTCACGTGCTGCAATGTTAGCCGTGACCGAAATAACGCCTTTGCCGCCCAGTTGCATGGAGTCCAGCGCTGTCGCGTCATCACCGCTGACAATAATGAACTCATCTCCAACCAGCTGTTGGATCTGCGAAATACGCGATAAGTTCCCGGTGGCCTCTTTGATTCCGATAATATTTTTGATTTCAGCCAGGCGGGCAACGGTTTCCGGCAGCATGTCACAGCCGGTACGTGACGGGACGTTATACAGCATCTGTGGCAGATCGGTGCTTTCGGCGATCGCTTTGAAGTGCTGGTAGAGACCTTCCTGCGTCGGACGGTTGTAGTATGGGGTCACGGTGAGGCAGCCGACTACGCCGGTGCCGGTGAAGCGTTTTGTCAGAGAGATCCCTTCGGCGGTGGCATTTGCGCCGGTCCCGGCAATCACGGGAATGCGGCCATCGGCCAGCTCCAGGGTTTGCATCACCACATCGCCATGCTCTTCATGGCTGAGGGTCGCGGATTCGCCGGTGGTGCCAACAGAAACAATCGCCGCCGTACCGCTGGCGACATGATAATCAATCAGTTTTTTCAGACTTGCGCGGCAGACATCACCTTTTTCATTCAAAGGCGTAATGAGCGCAACAATACTTCCGGTGAACATGGGCTATCCCCTCGACAAACAAGTGCCTCATGTTACGTTTTCCGCCGAAAGAAAAGCAAGCGAGCCACGCCATTACCGCGCTTGTCAGCAGTTTTTTTTATGTTTACCTTATGGTTATTAGCGAACGTACAGGAAACGCCATTTTGCCGCAGTCACAGCCGCACCATCTGGTGATCACCGCTCTGGGCGTTGATCGTCCGGGTATCGTCAATACCATTACCCGCCACGTCAGCAGCTGCGGTTGCAATATTGAAGACAGCCGCCTGGCGATGCTGGGCGACGAGTTCACCTTTATTATGCTGCTCTCCGGCAGCTGGAACGCCATTACCCTGATTGAATCGACCCTGCCGATGAAGGGTGCCGAGCTGGAACTGCTGATCGTGATGAAGCGCACTAACGCGCGCGTGACGCCGCCGATGCCCGCCACCGTCTGGGTACAGGTGGAAGTGCCAGACTCACCGCATATCATCGAACGCTTTACCGATCTGTTCGATAAACATCAGATGAACATCGCCGAGCTGGTGTCGCGCATTACGCCCGCCCAGGACGACGCGCCGCCGGTGCTCTATATTCAGATGACCGCGCACAGCCCGGCGAATCATGCCAGCGCACCGTTTGAGCAGGCTTTCCATCGGCTGTGCGAAGAACTGCATGCACAAGGTTCAATTCGCCTCTATAGTGTCACCGACGACGCGCACAGCGCCGTCTGAATCAGGCTCCGGGTTATTCCGCCACACACTCTGCCGCGCTGGCATACCGTGTAGTGAAATAACCCTGAGGTAAACTCCACCTGGCGCTTTTGCCGCTGATGGTGTATTACCCACAGCATGAAGAAAAAAATGGAGAGTTGTGATGAATCCACTGAAAGCCGGTGACACCGCACCGAAATTTAGCTTGCCCGATCAGGATGGCGAACAAGTAAATTTGGCCGACTTCCAGGGACAGCGCGTTTTGGTCTATTTCTACCCGAAAGCCATGACGCCGGGCTGCACCACGCAGGCCTGCGGTCTGCGCGATAACATGGATGATTTAAAGAAGGCGGGCGTGGAAGTGCTGGGCATCAGCACCGACAAGCCGGAAAAACTGTCTCGCTTTGTCGAGAAAGAACTACTCAACTTCACCCTTTTGTCGGATGAAGATCATCAGGTTTGCGAGCAGTTTGGCGTCTGGGGTGAGAAAACCTTTATGGGGAAAACCTACGACGGCATTCACCGCATCAGCTTCCTGATTGGCGGCGATGGCAAAGTGGAGAAGGTGTTCGACGATTTTAAAACCTCGAACCACCACGATATCGTGCTCGATTACCTGAAATCAGCCTGATTACCAACGGGTGCCCGCCAGGCACCCGTTTTTTTATCCTGCTGTGACGCTGCGCGATTAATAGCGCGAAACCGTGCTGGCCAGCGCTTCCTGCCCGGCGATCACCACGCAGTTCCGTCCGGCGTTTTTCGCCTGATACAGCGCATCATCGGCCTGCTTCAGAATCTGTTCCTGACTGCCGTGCGTCGGCTGCCAGCTGGCGATACCAATCGAAATCGTGATCTGCCCGACCGGATCAATCCAGCCGCCGGCAATGCTGGTGCGCACGCGCTCGGCAATCACCCGCGCTTCATCAGGGGCGGTGGCGGGAAGCAGCATCAGAAACTCTTCGCCGCCGTTCCGGCACACCACGTCGGTCTGACGCGCGCTCTGGCGCAGCGTGCGCGCCACCTGTTTGATCACCTCGTCGCCAACATCATGCCCGAAGTTATCATTCACCCGCTTGAAATGGTCAATATCCAGCGCCAGCACGGCAAACGGCTGCTGCATGGTATCGAAATAGTCGAGCACCGCGCTCAGGCCGCGGCGATTGAGCAGGCTGGTCATGGGATCGCTCTGCACCTCTGACTTGAGCCGGCCGATTTTATCCTGCACCAGACCAATGCCGGTGAGCAGCGCGCGCTTCACCTGCGCCGCTTCAAAGTACCAGGCGCGGATCACGCCAATTTCACCGGAAACGCCCTGGGTATCCATCTGGCTGGCTTTGCGCGCCAGCTGCCACAGTGGCAAGGCAATCAGCCGGGCCAGAATCACCGCCACCAGCAGCGTCAGCAGCGCAAACGGCACCGAATTCTTCAGCACCTGGAGCAGCAGCCCGGAGAGCGGCGCCAGCGTGACGTTTGTCGGCTTGAGCGCCACCACCATCCAGCCGGTGGTGGGCACCACAGCGTAGCCCGCCAGCTTCGCCGTACCCTCTTCCGTCAGCTGAACTTCGCCATTGCTGTGCTCCTGGCGCTGACGATCGCTGACGATGCCCGGCACGTTTTTGCCAATCAGCTGATTGTTCTGGTGATACAGCACGCGGTTGTCGCGATCCAGCACGTAAACATGGGTGCCGTCACGATAGTACTGCTCGCCGAGCAGCACGTTGAGAATGCTCTTTTTCTTCAGATAAATAGTGCCGCCTACGTAGCCAAGATAGCGCCCATCGGTGCTCCATACCGGCCAGGAAACAAACACCAGCAGGTTATTGGTGGCAGAAATGGTGGGCCGGCTGACCATCGGCTGACGCTGCGCCAGCGCTTCGCGCGAAGACTGGCTGGTGAGCTGCATGCCTTTCAGCATCAGCGATTCCGGCGAAATGGCTTTAATCACGCCGTTGCTGTCGACAATCGCCACCGAGTTAAAACTGCTGGTCTGTTCGCGCAGTCGGTTCACTTCCTGCTGCAGCAGTTCGGGATTGTCGAAATCTTTACCCAGCTGATTGGCGCTGTAGTGCAGCTGCGACTGCGCCAGCTGGAAAAACACTTCGGTGGTGGCCGCCAGCTTGGTGGCGTAAGCGCGATTGGCTTCAAGAGTGCTTTCGATCAGCACCATACGCTGTACGCGCCAGGTGGCGTACAGCGTATTAGCCAGTGTGATGACAATACTGGTGATCGCCAGCAGCGCAATCAGCGTGCGCAGATCAGTTTTTGGCCGGATGCGCGTTAACATGGCGCAACCGCCCTGGTGAGTAGCTTCATAAGTTAGCGTGCCTGACTATCTTGTTATAATTGGAGGTGTTTACCCTGGTGAGGTAACAGACAATTGTACACCTCTGAGCCAAATTGACTACGACGCAGACCCTCAGGAACGCTTTTTTATTGTGCTATTACTGGTGCTAATCAATTAAACCCTGCGCATCGTAAAACGGCCACGGTCCTGGATAATCGCCGATCGCGCACAGATGCGTAGTCATCCCCTGCTGCGGCTGCCAGCGATGCAGCAGAAAACCGGGCGGTTCCAGCACAAAGTTCGCCGGACCGTGGTCACGCAAATCCAGTGCCACCTGATGCGACACACCGGGCGCCACGCAGGCCAGCGTGCCGGCAAAACGCGCCTGCACCGAGCGGTGCAGGTGACCGCTCAACACCCGTTCCACCTGGGGATGCTGACCAACGATGGCAGCCAGCGCCGCCGGATTGCGCAGCGGCTGCCGATCCATATGGCCAATGCCGCTCAGGAACGGCGGATGATGCAGCAGCACCAGCGTCGGCAAATCAGGCTCACGCGCCAGCTGCTCTGCCAGCCATTGCAGCTGTGCGTCATCGACGTAGCCCCACGGCTGATGCGGTACGCTGGAGTCGAGCGCCAGCAGTTGCAGATGATTCACACGCATCTGCCAGTTGAGCGTTTCGCCGTGCTGCAGGTAATGATGCTCAGGAAACGCGGCGCGCAGTTGCTGGCGATCGTCGTGATTGCCCGGCATCAGCAGGAACGGCAGCTGCAGATGGCGCAGCGCCTCGCGCAGCGTCTGGTACTCTTCCGCAGTGCCAAAATCCACCAGGTCGCCGGTAATCACCACCGTATCCGGTCGCGGCACCAGCTGATTCAGCGTGTCGATCACCCGCAGCAGCGCAGCGTGCGTATCCACTTTTTTATAGGAGAGACGGCCATGGGCCTTGATGTGTAAATCGCTGATTTGCGCAATCAGCGTCATTGCGTCAGTCACAACAGCTCCTTATCAGGCAGAAAAGTGCAGCGCGGCATCCTGCGCCAGCGTCCAGCTTACCGGCTGGCCGGCGTGCCAGGCTTCGCGCGCGTGGCGATCAACCTGGATCGGCGCCGCCAGCCCGATATCAATACTCAGCCGCTGCGCTGCGCCGAGAAAGGTGGTGCCGAGGATGAAACCGGGGCGTGCGTAGCGCTGGTCCGCCGCCAGCAGCACATCCTCCGGGCGGCAGAAATGCTGCGGATTGCCACGCGCATCGACCCCGACACAGTTAATCGCGCCGACAAAATCCGCGACAAACTGTGACGCCGGGCGCTGGTAAATATTTTGCGGCGTATCGATCTGCACCAGACGTCCCTGCTCCATCACCGCGATGCGATCGCCCAGCGCCATCGCTTCCTGCTGATCGTGCGTGACGTACACGGCGGTGATCGCCAGCTGTTTCAGCAGCGCACCAATCTCCAGCCGCAGCCGGTCGCGCAGGCGCGCATCGAGCGCCGCCAGCGGCTCATCAAACAGCAGCACCTTCGGACGCGCCGCCAGCGCACGAGCCAGCGCTACGCGCTGCTTTTGACCGCCCGACAGCTTGTCGATGCTGCGCTGCGCCAGCGCGCTGAGATCCACCAGGGCCAGCATCTCCTGCACGCGCGCGTCGCGTTCGGCGCGCGCCACGCCCTGCACTTTCAGGCCGTAGGCGACGTTCTGCGCCACGTTGAGATGGGGAAACAGCGCGTAGTTCTGGAACACCATGCCCACGTTGCGTTTCTCAATCGGCAGCGCTGTCACGTTACGATCGTCAAACCACACTTCGCCGCCGTCGTCACAGCGCTCCAGGCCACTGATGATGCGCAGCGTGGTGGTTTTGCCACAGCCGGACGGACCGAGCAGCACCAGGGTTTCGCCAGGCTGCACCGTCAGATCGAGCGGCTGCAGCGCCAGCTGGTGATTAAAGTGCCGCGCACACTGGCGCAGCGTAACGGTTACGGCCGCAGGGTTCATGCCGCCTCCTTATTAGCACGCGTGAGCGTACGGTTGAGCCAGTGATTGACCGCGTTGAGCATCAGCAGCAGCGGCAGAATCAGCAGAATAAAGATCAGCGTGTAGGCCGATCCCACTTCCAGTCGCATTGAGGCATAGCTGTCTGCCAGCCCCACCGGCAGCGTTTTTGTCAGCGGCGTATGCAGCATCCAGGTGATGTTGAACTCACCCACCGACAGGGTGATCACCATAAACGCTCCGGCGAGAATGCCGTTGCGACAGTTGGGCACCACCACGGTAAAAAAGCGCTGCCACAGGCTGGCACCGAGACTGGCCGCCGCCTCTTCCAGCCGCGGCATCTCCACCGCCTGCATCACCGCCAGCACTGGGCGCAGCATGAACGGCAAGGTAAACAGCACGTGACCGATCAGAATGAACAGCCAGCTATCGCGCAGGCCGGAGAACTGGCCGTACAGCAGAATGATGCCCAGCGCGGTGGCGAGGCCCGGCAGCGCGACCGGCAGCATCAGGCACTCTTCGATGCGCGCCGCCCAGCGCCGCGGCGCTTTTAGCAATCCCCACGCTGCCGGCACGCCGATCAGCAGCGTGATCAGCAGGCAGGCCAGCGCAATCAGCAGTGACAGCCAGAAGGTGTCGGCGTAAAGCTGCCATACCTGGGTCACCCACTTCAGCGTCAGGCCGCTGCGCAGGCCGGTAAAGTAGTTGTTGGTCACGCCGGCCAGCATCGACAGCACCACCGGCACGATCATGAACAGCGCGGTGAGCACGGTGACCAGCAGTTGCAGGCTGAACAGGCCGCGACGTCTCATGTCACCTCCTGGTGAGCCAGTCGGCGCGCCAGCATCAGTGCCAGCCAGGCGACGCCGCCCATCACCACCGACAGCGCGGCGGCGGTGGCGAAATTGGCGTAGTTGGTGAATTCGCCGTAAATGGTCAGCGGCAGCACCGCCAGATCGGTGCCCAGGGTAAACGCAGTACCGAAGGCACCCATGCTGGTGGCAAAACAGAGCGCGCCGGTGGAGAGCAGCGCCGGCTGCAGCCCCGGCACAATCACATCCCAGGTGATGCGCCACTGACTGGCGCCCAGCGAACGCGCCGCCTCTTCGAGAGAACGGTCGAGTTTTTCACTCGCCGCCACCAGCGTGATGATGGCGCGCGGCAGTGAAAAATAGAGATAGCCAATAAACAGGCCGGTAAACGAATAGGCCAGCATCCAGCGCTCGTGAAACAGCGCCAGGCTGATTTGCGCCAGCAGTCCCTGACGGCCCGCCAGCATCACCACCAGAAATCCCACCACCACGCCCGGAAAGGCCAGCGGAAACGTCAGCAGCGCCAGCAGCGTGCTGCGTCCGCTGAAGCGCTGGCGTGCCAGAAAGCAGCCGACTGTCGCGGCGATGGTCAGCGTCACCAGCGTGACGGCGAGCGACAGCAGCACGGTGTTCAGCAGGCTGAGCAGGTAGTGCGGCTGGGTCAGTACCGTCCAGTAGCCGCTGTGCCGGGTGCTGCGGTCGTCCTGCATCGCCATCTGCAGCAGCCGGACAAACGGCAGCAGCCAGAAGGCGCAGAAGAACAGCAGCGCCGGCAGCGTCAGCCATAGCCAGCGGCTGCCGGCCAGGCGCGGTGTCCGGCGGCACGAAGCCGCCAGGGTATCGGTCATCGCCATCAGCGAATCTCACTCAGATAGCGCGCCGAGAAAGCTTTCTGCGCTGCCGCCATCTGCTGATAGTCAACGGTTTGCGCACGCGCATAGTCGCTGTCCGGCAGGAAATATTTCTTCGCTTCTGCGCTCATGGCGCCTGTGCGCACCGGGCGCAGGAACGCGCTGGCCCAGATGGCCTGCCCTTTGTCCGACAGCACATAGTCGATCACTTTTTTGCCGTTCGCCGCGTGCGGTGCATTCTTCACCAGGCTAATGACGTACGGCACCGTTACCGTGCCCTCTTTGGGAATAACAAAGGCGACGTTAGCGTGATCTTTGTAGCGGGCGCGGTAAGCGTTGAAGTCATAATCGAGCAGAATCGGGATCTCGCCGGAAATCAGCCGCGCATACGCGGTCTGCTTAGGCACGATAGGCTGATTCGCCTGCAGCTTTTTGAACCAGTTCAGCGCCGGCGTGAAGTCCTGCATGTTGCCGCCCTTCGCCTGGTTGACTGCCACCGCCGCCACGTAACCGACAAAGGCGCTGGCCGGATCGAGATAACCAATCATGCCTTTGTATTCCGGCTTCAGCAGGTCGTCCCACGATTGCGGCACCGGCGCGCCGCCCAGCGCATCGACGTTGACCATAAAGCCCATGGTGCCCGAGTGCAGCGCCACCCATTTGCCGTTGCTGTCTTTCATGCCGGCAGGAATGTCATCCCAGTGCGCCGGTTTGTAACTGGCGACCACGCCGGCGCTGTCGGCCTGAATGCCGAAGCTGACGCCGTAATAGACCACGTCGGCCACCGGATTGCCCTGCTCAGCCACCAGCTGCGCCAGCGCCTGGCCGGAGTTTTTGTTGTCCTGCGGCACCTGAATGCCGGTGTCTCTGGCAATCGCTTTGAGCTGAGTGCCCCAGTCGGCCCACTCGGGCGGACAGTTGTAACAGATGGCGGTTTCCGCCGCCTGCGTCAGGCTGGTAAACAACGCGCTGGCGCTGAGCGCGATGGCGCCGGCGTAAATTTTTACTTTTTTATGCAGCATCATGAGGTTCCCTGGTGGTGGCAATAAACGCGGGGGCAGCAACACTCTCACCGCTCCGCAACTGATGTGGCAGCACGCGGGTGCCGCGGCTGACGTTATGCAACAACATATCGATGGCGCAGGCGCCGAGCCGTTCGGCGGGCTGCGCTACGCTGGCCAGCGACGGGGCCATTTGTGCCCCCATCGCAATCCCGTCAAAGCCCATCACCGCGAGCTGCTGTGGCACAGGCACGCCCGCGCGCGCCGCCGCGCCAATCAGGCTGATGGCCAGCAGGTCGTTAGTGCAGATTACGGCGCTGAGCGGGGTGGCACCGCCGAGCATCGGGGCCAGCAGCGTAAAGTCGGATTGGGTGTGGCTGGCCATCTCAATCACCGGCAGCGCCGTCAGGCCCGCGTGCTGCATGGCATCGCAATAGCCCTGATAGCGCAGGCGCGCACGGTCTGACTGCAGCATCGGTCCGGCGACCATGGCAATGCGGCGATGACCAAGCGCCAGCAGCTGTGCGGTGGCTTCGCGCATCGCCTGGCGGTTATCCACGCACACCGCCGGCCAGTGGCTGTGCTGCGGCACGTTATGCGCCAGCACAAATGGCAGGCCAGCCGCCTGCAGCGTGCTGAGCACCGCGCTGTTATCCGCGTCGGCCACTGTCAGGACCAGGCCCGCCACGCGCTGGCGCAGCATATGTTCCACGATGGCGGCTTCGCGCTCGGGCTGGTAATCGCTGGTGGCCACCAGCAGGCCATAGCCGGCGTCGCGCGCCTGGCGTTCCATCGCCTGTAACTGGCAGGAGAAGATCGGGTTAAGCAGCGAGGGCAGCAGCACGCCGAAGGTGGTGGAGTGCTGCGTGCGCAGCTGGCGCGCGATGTGGTTAGGACGAAAGCCGAGCTGCTCCGACGCCGCCAGTACTCTCTCCAGCGTGTCGCGCCGCAGCAGATGGGGATCGGAAAAGGCGCGCGCGGCCGTGGCGCGTGAAACGCCTGCCAGCTTTGCCACCGTGAGTAAGTCGGACATGTTCGCCTCGTTAAGTGCCGATGAGATCGATCTCATTGGCGCCTAAACTAACGGCGAACTGTGACAGTGACATCGCGAAGGGATGACGAAAAGATGACAGCAGCCTGCACTGCTGTCGGCAGGATTACAGCATCAGGAAGGCGTACCCTTCATTTTGCAGCGACGCGACGGTGGTGCCGCTGGAGAGCGTATGGGTGACGCGGGTATCAATCCAGTCGCGCTCCAGCTGATGGAAGGCCACCGACTGGTCGCAAATGGTCACTTTCACCCCGGCTTTCTTCAGCTCATCAATCAGCTTCAGGTTAGGGTTATCGCTGCCGTACGCTTTACGGAACTGATCGTTATTGAGCGCGGCCGGCACCGCATCGCTGTTAATCGACACCACAAAGTTGAGCTGATTCAGCGGCACGCCGGCCGCGTAATAGAGGTTGGTGACGCGTGCCACGCGCTCAAGGCCGAGATTCGGCTGATGGATATCCCCTTCGCTGCGGTTGATCTGAAACACAATCTTATTGCTCAGCCCGGGCGTGTTGGCCGGGTTGTAATCCGGCGTGTTAACAAAGTGAATTTTACCGTAACCGGCAATCGCCGGCGTGCTCCAGAAATCCGCCGGTTCGGTTTTCTGGTCAGCGAATTTGCCGCTGACTTTATCCACCAGTTCCGGCAGCTGCAGCACATTTCCGCCGACAAAGCCCGCCAGCGCGGCGATAACAATATAGGATGCTGGACGCATGACACTTCTCCTTAACCAAAGACGCGATTACATCTGTAAAAAGGCATAGCCCTGATTTTCCAGCGTCGACACCGTGGTCGGGCTGGACAATGCATGAATCACCGACCGATCGATCCAGTCGCGCGGATAGTGATGGAACGCCACCGACTGATCGCACACCGAGACTTTGACGCCCAGCTTGTTCAGCGCGCCAATCAGTGCGAGGTTGGGGTTATCGACGCCGTAAAACTGCTTAAAATGCGCGTTATCCAGCGTGGCGGGCGTGGCATCGCCGGTCATTGACACCACAAACTGCAGCTGTTCGGCCGGTACGCCAGCGGCGATGTACAGATTGACCACGCGCGCCACACGCTCCAGCCCGAGGTTAGGCCGTTTGATATCGCCTTCATTGCGGGTCAGCTGGAACACCACTTTGTTGCTCAGCCCCACCGCCGGTTTAAACGCGGCGTCGGCTTCATAATGAATTTTGCCGTAGCCCGCGACCGCCGGCGTGCTCCAGAACCCGTCCGGATCGGCAGGTTCAGCGGAAAAATGGCCCGCGATGCGCTGATACAGGTCATCGCTTTTGATTACGGCGGCACCGACCATCCCACCCACGATGGCAATCAGGGCATAGGAAACAACAGAACGCATAGAAACTCTCCGGCATGCACTGCGCGTTAATTCACAGTCCGTTTGAAAAAGTGCTTTATCTATACCACAGCGCGCGGCGGGCAAAACGCCTGTACTGGCGGGCTGTCCGGCGTTTGGCTGCCAGCAGAAATCATTGCGCCAGCTGATTGAATAAGGCTGTTAATTGAGCGGTGTGGGCGAGTTGAAAAATAGCTGGCCGGAAATACCGGCAGTCACCAGGCAGAGGGATGCACAGCAAATGACAGCGCCTCATCGTGCGGGTTAATACTGTCATCGCGCGTCGCCAGTTGACCAGTGAGCAAAACCTGACCATTCATTTCTGGGCTGGTGATGCACGGCCAGAGCAGCACGATAAAAATCACTGATGGATAAAGCGGGCCAACCGGGGAATTTCAGGCGTGTTTTTCAGAGTAAACCTGGAAAAAACCATGCCAGATTCAATTATTTTGAGCAACTTTACGTAACTTTAATTTCATCAGTGCGTTGCGCCTTTTCCTTTTGCCTTTTCGCTATTCAATTTTTTGCTACAAATTTCGCGTCAGCCAGCCATTCTTTGCCATCACGTCAATGTGACGGCGGCATTTGCTTGTATCCTCACTGTGGTTAAGATAGAGCCGCGGCAGAAAAGGAAACGCCGCCACAGAACATTGGCATGACTTTCCTGTCCAATGGCAGGAGACTTTTACAGGATCAAGGCATGTTTAACCGGTTGAAAAAATCAGTGCTGGCGGCCCTTATTCCTGCGCTGCTGCTCACGCCTGCGGTCGGTGTCCGCGCCGATCTGAGCGACAATTTGCCCGACATAGGCACCACGGCAGGCTCCACGCTTTCCATTAATCAGGAGCTGCAGATTGGCGACTTCTACGTGCGCCAGCTGCGCGCCAGCGCGCCACTGATCAACGATCCGCTGCTTAATCAGTACATTAATGAACTCGGCCAGCGGCTGGTGGCACACGCCCATTCAGTGCGTACGCCGTTTCACTTTTTCCTGATTCAGAATGACGAGCTCAACGCTTTCGCCTTCTTTGGCGGCAATGTGGTGCTGCACTCGTCGCTGTTCCGCTATACCGACAATGAAAGCCAGCTGGCGTCGGTGATGGCGCACGAAATTTCGCACGTGACGCAGCGCCATCTGGCGCGCGCCATGGAAGAGCAAAAGCGCAGCGCCCCGCTCACCTGGGTCGGCGCGCTGGGTTCGATTCTGCTGGCGCTGGCCAGCCCGCAGGCCGGGATGGCGGCACTGACCGGTACGCTGGCCGGTACGCAGCAGGGCATCATCAGTTTCACCCAGGGCAACGAGCAGGAAGCAGATCGCATCGGCATTCAGGTGCTGCAGCGCGCCGGTTTCGATCCGCAGGCGATGCCCGCGTTTCTGCAAAAGCTGGCCGATCAAAGCCGCTTCTCGTCAAAACCACCGGAAATTCTGCTGACGCACCCGCTGCCCGATAGCCGCCTGGCCGACGCGCGTAACCGCGCCAACCAGATGCGCCCGGTGGTGGTGCAGTCGTCGCAGGATTTCTATATGGCGAAGGTGCGCGCGCTGGGTATGTACGCCACCGGCCGCAATCAGCTGACTGACGATTTGCTGAATGAGTACGCCAAAGGCAACACGCGGGAACAGCAGGCGGCGCAGTACGGCAAAGCGGTGCAGTTCCTGCAGGCGAAAGATTTTGCCAACGCGAAAAAGATCATCGCGCCGCTGCTGGCGAAGCAGCCGGATAACCTATGGTTCCTTGATATCATGACCGATATCGACATCGGTCTGAACCAGCCGCAGCAGGCCATCAGTATGCTGAACGCCGCCCGCGGCAGCCAGACCAGCCCGGTGCTGCAGCTTAATCTGGCGAACGCCTACGTCGAGGCGAAGCAGCCGGCCAACGCCAGCCGCATCCTGAACCGCTATACCTTTGCGCACCCTGACGATCTCAACGCATGGGATTTATTGGCGCAGGCCTCAGCCGCGCAGGGGCTGCGCGATGAGGAGCTTTCGGCACGGGCGGAGAGTCTGGCGCTGAACGGCCAGCTTGATCAGGCCATCACCACCCTGAGCAGCGCCAGCGCCCAGGTGCCGCTCGGCAGCCTGAAGCAGGCGCGTTACGATGCGCGTATCGACCAGTTCCGCGAGTTACAGCGGCGTTTTAAGCAGTATGCAAAAGGGTAAATAGCCGGTTACGCGAGTGGATGGCCGGCAGGATTTCGGTGCGCATCAATGCGCACCCTACGGTCGTCAGATAAACCATTTCATCGATTCGCAGGGTGCATATTGATGCGCACCAACAGTTATTCGTAGGGTGCGCATTCATGCGCACCTGGCAACAATGGATTACGCAGGATAAAAAAACATGGTCCGTATTTATCACAATCCGCGCTGCAGCAAGAGCCGCGAAACCCTCGCGCTACTGCAGCAACAGGGCATTGAACCGCAGGTGGTGCTGTATCTCGACACGCCGCCGGACATCGACACGCTGAAAACGCTGCTGCAACAGCTGGGCATGCACAGCGCGCGCGAGCTGATGCGTCGTGGCGAGGAAATCTATAAAACGCTGGGGTTGGCCAGTGACGATCTCAGCGAACAACAGCTGTTACAGGCGATGGTGGAGCATCCAAAACTGATCGAGCGGCCGATTGTGATTCAGGGCGACCGCGCCCGCATTGGTCGTCCGCCGGAAGCGGTGCTGGAGATTCTCTAAAGCCCCAGCGCCTCTTTCACGAAGGGAATGGTCAACTTGCGCTGTGCGCTGATCGAGGCGCGATCGAGGCGATCAAGCGTGTCAAACAGCGTGCGCATTTCGCGGTCGAGGCGTTTCAGCAGGAAACGCCCAACGTCTTCCGGCAGCTCAAAGCCGCGCAGGCCGGCACGCAGCTGCATCGCCTGCAGTTTGTCCTCGTCGGACAGCGGCTGTAAGCGGTAAATTTGTCCCCAGTCGAGACGTGACGCCAGATCCGGCAGGCCCAGATTGAGCTGACGCGGGGGACGATCGCCGGTGATCAGCAGGCGGGTTTTGCCGGTTTCCAGAATGCGGTTGTAGAGATCAAAGATCGCCATCTCCCACTCGGCTTCGCCGGCAATGCACTCAATATTATCAATGCACACCAGCGCCAGATTTTCCATGCCTTCCAGCACTTCCGGCACGAACCAGGTGCGCTTATCGAGCGGCACATAACCCACCGCTTCGCCGCGCGCGGACATTTCGGCGCAGGCTGCGTGCAGCAAATGGCTGCGGCCGCCGCCTTCGCGTGACCAGAAGTAGAGATAGCTGCCGTGCTGTTGCGCCAGCGCGCCCTGCAGCGCCGCCAGCAGTGACGGATTTTCCCCCGGCCAGAAACTGGCAAAGGTTTCATCATCGGGTAGATAGAGTGGCAGTGAAAGCTGTGCCGGCGTGTTCAGAAGTACCTCAACGGATGAGCGGGCAGAAAACCGGGCAAGTTTATCACGATCCTCCGCAGAGATGAACCGGGCTTCCCTGCCCGCAGGATCCTTTAAAGCTCGCGTTTTTCTTCCGCGTCCAGCACCACTTCTTCCGGACGTAACAGACTGATTACGCGGAAAATCAGCGCCAGGCCAACGCCGACGATGGTGGCCAGTGCCATGCCCTTCAGCTCGGCGGCGCCCACGTGCACTTTCGCGCCGCTGACGCCAATGATCAGGATCACCGAGGTGAGGATCAAATTCTGCGCTTTGTTGTAGTCGACTTTGGATTCAATCAGCACGCGAATACCGGAAGCGCCGATCACGCCATACAGCAGCAGCGACACCCCGCCCATCACCGGTACCGGGATCGCCTGAATCGCGGCCGCCAGTTTACCGACGCAGGAGAGCAGAATGGCGAAGATCGCCGCGCCGCCGATCACCCAGGTGCTGTAAACGCGGGTGATCGCCATGACGCCAATGTTTTCACCGTAGGTGGTATTCGGCGTGGAACCAAAGAAGCCGGAGATCATGGTCGACAGGCCGTTGGCAAACATCGAGCGGTGCAGGCCCGGATCGCGAATCAGATCCTTTTTCACGATGTTAGCCGTCACCACCAAATGGCCCACGTGCTCGGCAATCACCACCAGCGCCGCAGGCAGAATAGTCAGCATCGCGGCCCACTCAAAGCGCGGCGTGTAGAAGGTTGGCAGCGCAAACCACGGCGCGTTTTCCACCGTACTCCAGTCAACGATGCCCATCGCCGACGACAGCGCGTAGCCGACCAGCACGCCAATCAGGATCGGGATAATGGCGAAGAAGCCACGGAACAGCACCGAGCCAAACACCGTCACCGCCAGCGTCACCAGCGAAATAATGATGGTTTTACTGTCCGCTGCGGTGCCGTCAGCGGGCAGCAGCCCGGCCATATTCGCCGCCACGCCAGCCAGTTCGAGACCAATAACCGCCACGATGGCCCCCATCGCCGCCGGTGGGAACATGACATCGAGCCAGCCGGTGCCGGCCTTCTTCACAATCAGCGCCACGATGCAGAACAGCGCGCCGCACAGGATAAAGCCGCCGAGCGCCACTTCATAACCGAGCGGCAGCAGCAGCAACACCGGCGAGATAAAGGCAAAGCTGGAGCCAAGATAGGCCGGGATTTTGCCTTTACAGATAAACAGATACAGCAGCGTGCCGACGCCGTTGAACAGCAGCACGGTCGCCGGGTTGATGTGGAACAGAATCGGCACCAGCACGGTAGCGCCGAACATGGCGAACAGGTGCTGCAGGCTGAGCGGAATGGTTTGAAGAAGCGGTGGGCGTTCGCTAACGCCTATGGCTCTGCGAGTCATCATTTATCCCCTATACGTTTATTTTTATGCTCGTTCGTCAACGCCGCACCTTATCGTAGTGGCGCAATTGATTGCGCCTTGTCCGGATGGGCACCATAGCTTGCCCGGCATCAGCGCGATAAATCGCGCCGCTACAAAATGTGCATCCTGTCGATACGGTGTCTGACTGAACGGTATTTTTGCCAAAAAAAAGCCGACTCTCTGGCCGGCTGGTTTATTTATTTGGTTCCGAAAATCTTGTCGCCGGCGTCGCCGAGGCCCGGGATAATGTAGCCCTTCTCGTTCAGGCCCTGATCGATTGACGCGGTGTACAGCTCAACGTCCGGATGCGCTTTCTCCAGCGCGGCAATGCCTTCCGGCGCGGCCACCAGCACCAGCACTTTAATGCTGTTGCAGCCGGCTTTCTTCAGCAGATCGATGGTGGCGATCATCGAGCCGCCGGTCGCCAGCATCGGGTCAACCACCAGCGCCATACGCTCTTCGATGTTTGACACCAGCTTCTGGAAGTAAGGCACCGGCTCCAGCGTCTCTTCGTCACGGTAAACGCCCACCACGCTGATGCGCGCGCTCGGTACGTGTTCCAGCACACCTTCCATCATGCCAAGGCCAGCACGCAGAATCGGGACGACGGTAATTTTTTTGCCTTTGATTTGATCGACGTCGACCGGACCGTTCCAGCCTTCAATGGTCACGCGCTCAGTTTCGAGATCGGCGGTGGCTTCATAGGTCAGTAAGCTGCCCACTTCCGAGGCCAGCTCGCGGAAGCGCTTGGTGCTGATATCATGCTCACGCATCAGGCCCAGTTTATGTTTGACCAGCGGGTGTCTGACTTCCACGATCTTCATGATTATTCTCCCGGAATTGAGTTGAGCTAAAAAAAAATCGCCGGATTATACCGCCTTTTTACCGCCGCGCCACCGGTGATTGGTCAGGTAACGTGCACAAATCGCCTGAGAATAAGGATTAGCGAAAAATCAGCACGCTGCAAAGGTGCCCTGAGATGGGACTCGCAAACGTTTGCCTGCGCTGGTAGAATTGCCGCGCTTAATTTTTGCCACCAACCGCAATCGCGTGGGGATTCCGCAGTGACCGACAAAACCTCTCTCAGCTACAAAGACGCCGGTGTTGATATTGATGCTGGTAACGATCTGGTTGACCGTATTAAAGGCGTAGTAAAGAAAACCCGCCGCCCGGAAGTGATGGGTGGACTGGGTGGCTTTGGCGCGCTGTGTGCGCTGCCGCAGAAATACCGCGAGCCGGTGCTGGTCTCCGGAACTGATGGCGTCGGCACCAAGCTGCGTCTGGCGATGGATCTCAAACGCCACGACAGCATCGGCATCGATCTGGTCGCGATGTGCGTGAACGATCTGGTGGTACAGGGCGCTGAGCCGCTGTTCTTCCTCGACTATTACGCCACCGGCAAGCTGGATGTGGATACCGCCTCCGCGGTGATCACCGGTATCGCCGAAGGCTGTCTGCAGTCGGGCTGTGCGCTGGTCGGCGGTGAAACCGCTGAGATGCCGGGCATGTATCACGGCGAAGATTACGACGTGGCCGGTTTCTGCGTCGGCGTGGTGGAAAAGTCCGGGATCATCGACGGCAGCAAAGTGCAGGATGGCGACGTGCTGATCGCGCTGGGCTCCAGCGGTCCGCACTCTAACGGCTACTCGCTGGTGCGTAAAATTCTTGAAGTCAGCCAGACCGATCCCACCACCAAACAGCTGGAAGGCAAACCGCTGGCCGATCACCTGCTGGCGCCGACCCGCATCTACGTGAAAAATATCCTCAGCCTGATTGAGCAGGTGGACGTGCATGCCATTGCTCACCTGACCGGCGGCGGCTTCTGGGAAAACATTCCGCGCGTACTGCCGGATAACACCCAGGCGGTGATTGACGAGAAAAGCTGGCAGTGGCCGGCGGTATTCAGCTGGCTGCAGCAGGCCGGTAACGTCAGCCGTCACGAGATGTACCGCACCTTTAACTGCGGCGTGGGCATGGTGATTGCGCTGAGCCCGGCCGATGCCGACAAAGCGGTACAGCTTATGACCGCGGCTGGCGAGCAGGCGTGGAAAATTGGCGTAATTAACGCGTCTGATGCCGAAGAGCGTGTGGTTATTAACCCATGAAGAAACTGGTTGTACTGATCTCCGGCAACGGCAGCAATCTTCAGTCCATCCTCGACGCCTGCGAGAGCGGGCGTATCAACGGCAGCGTGGCTGCCGTTTTCAGTAATAAAGCCTCGGCCTATGGTCTGACGCGTGCGCAGCAGGCCAGCGTGCCTGCTCACGCGCTGTCCGCGCAGGATTTCGCCGATCGCGACGCATTTGACCGCCAGCTGATGCAGCAGATCGACGCTTATGCGCCGGATCTGGTGGTGCTGGCCGGTTATATGCGCATTCTGAGCCCGGCGTTTGTCGCGCACTATCACGATCGTCTGCTGAATATTCATCCGTCGCTGCTGCCGAAATATCCCGGTTTGCATACGCATCGCCAGGCGCTGGCGAACGGGGACGCGGAACACGGTACGTCGGTGCATTTTGTGACTGACGAGCTGGACGGTGGACCGATCATTCTGCAGGCGCGCGTGCCGGTATTTGCTGACGATGACGAAGCTGAGATCAGCGCCCGCGTGCAGCATCAGGAGCACGCGATTTATCCGCTGGTGATCAGCTGGTTTGTTGAAGGACGCTTGCAGATGCGCGCGGGCAAAGCGTGGTTAGATGGCGAACCGTTGCCGCCGGAAGGTTATGCGCACGATTAGTTGACCAGGTGCGCATGAATGCGCACCCTACGGGGCATCTCGTGAGATCGCCATTCACGGCGACCACGTGAACAACGCCCCTCTCTACCCAAACCGGCCGGTAATATAATCCTCGGTGCGCCGCGCCTGCGGTGCGGTGAAAATCCGGTCGGTTTCATCAAACTCCACCAGCTGCCCGTTATGCATAAACGCGGTGTAATCGGATACGCGCGCTGCCTGCTGCATGTTGTGCGTCACCAGCACCAACGTGAAATGCTGCTTCAGCGTGGTCATCAACTCTTCAATCACCAGCGTCGAGATCGGATCCAGCGCCGAGGTGGGTTCATCCAGCAGCAGCACTTCCGGCTCGATGGCGATGGCGCGCGCAATCACCAGACGCTGCTGCTGACCGCTCGACAGCGTCAGCGCATTCTGCCCCAGCTGATCTTTCACTTCGCCCCACAGCGCCGCCGCCCGCAGCGCGCGCTCGCAGGCCTCATTCAGCACGCGACGATCGCGCACGCCCTGCAAACGCAGACCGTAAACCACATTCTCATAGATCGACTTGGGAAACGGATTGGGGCGCTGGAACACCATGCCGATGCGCCGCCGCAGCGCCGGCAGATCCTGGTTCGACTGCATCACCGCGTGGCTATCGAGCAGAATCTCACCTTCGATGCGGCAGCCATCAATCACGTCGTTCATGCGATTGAAGCAGCGCAGCAGCGTCGATTTACCGCAGCCGGAGGGCCCAATCAGCGCCGTGATGCGATGCTTCGGGATCTGCAAATCAATGTTATTCAGCGCCTGGCGTTCGCCGTACCACAGCGACAGCTGATTAACGGTGAGCGCAATAGCGTAATCGGGCGTCATGTGTAAACCTTTTTAGTGCGTCATTAGCCGGTAGCGCTCGCGCAGCCGATGGCGCAGCACCATCGCCAGCAGATTGAGCGACAGAATGATCGCCACCAGCAGCAGTGCCGTGGCATACACCAGCGGTCGGTCGGCGTCGATGTTCGGGCTCTGGAAAGCCAGATCGTAAATCTGAAAACCGAGATGCATAAATTTACGGTCAAGATGCAGGTAAGGAAACACCGCATCGACCGGCAGCTCTGGCACCATTTTGACCACGCCCACCAACATCAGCGGTGCGGTTTCGCCGGCGGCGCGCGCCACCGCCAGAATCAGGCCGGTGAGCATTGCCGGTACCGCCAGCGGCAGCACCACGCGCCACAGGGTTTCTGCCTGAGTCGCGCCCAGCGCCAGCGAGCCCTGACGCAGATTGTCCGGAATACGCGACAGCCCCTCTTCGGTGGCGACGATCACTACCGGCAGCGTCAGCAGCGCCAGCGTCAGCGCCGCCCACAGCAGGCCGGGCGTGCCGAAGGTAGGATTGGGCAGCGAGCGGGAGAAGAACAGCTGATCGAGGGTGCCGCCAATCAGCCAGACAAAAAAGCCGAGGCCAAACACGCCATACACAATCGACGGCACGCCAGCCAGATTCACCACCGCAATGCGCACCAGCCGGGTGAGCGCGTTGCGCCCGGCGTATTCGTGCAGCCAGACGGCGGCCACCACGCCCAGCGGCATGACAATCACCGACATCAGCAGCACCATCAAAACAGTGCCGAAAATCGCCGGCAGCGCGCCATTTTCACTGCCGCCCGAGGTGGGCGAGTCACTGACAAACTGCCAGATCTGACTGAGGAAATGCCCGATTTTCTGCCCGATGCTCAGGCTGTTTGGATACCAGGCGGCCACCACCTGCGCCAGCGGAATCAGATGATCGTCGCCCTGCACGTCGCGCAGCACCAGCGTATCGCGCTGGCTTTCATGCTGCAGATGCGCCAGCTGCTGCGCCAGCGCGCCGAAGCGTTTATGCAGCGCCGCGCTGTTGGCATCCAGTTCTGACTGATCCTGCAGGCTGAAGTGACCACCGCGCCGCTGCTCGTCGGCCTGCTGTTGCAGACTCTCCAGCTGCGCGTTAAGGCGCGCCATTTCAATACGCCGGATGTTGCTCGCCTGGCGCAGCTGCTCATGCACCTGCTTCAGCCGCTGCTGCAGCAGTGCATCGCGGTCGCGCGCGGTCAGCACCTCGTTGTCTTCACGCAGCTCCACCAGCCAGCCGTAGGCATTGCCGCCACTGCGTCGCTGTAGCACCAGCACTTCTGCCGGGCGTCGGGTTTGCGCTTCGCCCTGACTGACGATGACGCGGAAATCCGGCGCGGCAAAATCGCGGTTGCCGGTTTTCACTACGTAGCGCCAGCGATCGCCCTGCTGCTGGCGATCCAGCGTTTCACCCAGCACCATCAGCGGTGCCCCCTGCGGCGGCTGGAACTGATACTGATCGACCGGCTGCGGCCAGAACGCCCTGACGCCCTGCCAGCCCAGCAGGCCGATTAATAAGGTAAATGCCAGCAGGCAGACGGCGACCGCACCGGCAGTCAGCCAGCGCCAGCGATCGTTTTGACGCAGCGCGCTCATGCCTGCCCCTCATGCTGACTGTAGCGCTGGCGCAGCCGCTGACGAATCAGTTCCGCCACGGTGTTGATCGCCAGCGTGAATATCAGCAGCAGCAACGCACTGAGAAACAGGATGCGATAATGGGCGCTGCCCGCCGCGGCTTCCGGCATTTCAATAGCGATATTGGCCGACAGCGCGCGCAGCCCGGCAAACAGTCCGCCTTCGCTCACCGGCGTGTTGCCGGTGGCCATCAGTACGATCATGGTTTCGCCCACCGCACGGCCAAAGCCGATCATCAATGCAGCAAAAATACCTGCCGACGCGCCCGGCAGCACCACGCGCGTCAGGGTTTGCCACGGTGTCGCGCCCAGCGCCAGCGAGCCCTGCCCCAGTGCCACCGGCACGCTAAACAGCGCATCTTCCGCCAGGGTAAAGATCAGCGGCACCAGCGCAAAGCCCATCGCCAGCGCCGCCACCAGCAGATTACGCTGCTCATAGTGCGCCAGCTGTTCGCCCATCTGCGGCCACCACAGTGTCGGCAGCCACAGCGTCAGTAACGTCACCAGTAACAGCAGCGGCATCAGCAGCAGCACTTCAAAACCGGGCCGCCGCCAGCGCGCCGGCAAACGCGGACTGAGCACGCCGCACACCAGCAACGTGGCGGCCAGTACCAGCGGCAGCAGCATCACGCCGGGCAGTGCACGGCTGATGTGCGGCGCCAGCCACACGCCAGCGATCAGGCCAATCACCACGCTCGGCAGCGCGCCCATCATTTCAATGCCCGGCTTGACCCAGCGGCGCAGGCCCGGCGACATAAACCATGCGGTATACATTGCCGCCGCCAGCGCCAGCGGCGTGGCAAACAGCAGCGCCAGCGACGCCGCTTTCAGCGTGCCGATCACCAGCGGCATCAGGCTGAATTTGGCCTGATAGCTGTCGCCAGCGGCGGTGGACTGCCATACCCAGTCCGGCTGCGGATAGTTTTCATACCAGATTTTCTGCCACAGATTGCGCCAGCTGAAATCGGGCCACGGATTATCCAGCGCGAACTGCTGCCACTGTCCGGCACGTTCGACGATCAGGCTATCGCCGCGCGGAGACAGCGCCAGCGCGCTGATGCCCGCGGCCAGCTGACGCGTGACGATCGGGCCCGCCTGCTTGCTGGCGAACAGGCGCACCACGCCCTGCGCGTCAAAGCTGGCAAAAACGCGCCGTTGCGCCTCAGGCACGATGCCGAGCGCACCCGCGCTGTGCGTGAAGGTGTGAATCTGCTGCAGCCGTGGCCCGTGGTCGCCGGTGATGGCAAACCATTGCTGGATGCCGCGCGCATCCTGAATCAGTAAGCTGCGCCCGCCCGCCAGCAGTTGCAGGCTGCGCGGTTGCTGAGTCAGCGTCTGGGTTTCCCTCAGCTGCGCGCCCTGCGGCGTGATCTGCCATACACGCAACAGCCGTCCGGCGCTGGCGTACAGCAGCGTTCCGTCCGGCGACAGCAGCAGATGGTCGGCCGGTTCACCGGGCAGCACAATCTGATCGACGGTTTTCTGGCCGGCAAAGGTCAGCAGGCTGATACCGGCCGGCGTTTGCGCGGCGATGCGCCACTGGTGATCACCCGGCACTGCCAGCGCCATCTGGCTGACCGCGCCCTGCGGCAGATGCAGCGGCCGATCGCCCAGCGGGAAATACCATTCACCGTGCTGGCCGTGGATGAGCGGTTGCATCAGCAACAGATCGCCCTGCATATTGAGCAATACGCTGCTGCCGTCGCTGCTGGTCACTGCCGCCTGCGGCTGGCCTTTCAGCGCCAGCGCGTCGCCCGCTGGCTGGCCGTCGAGCGGAATAAAGCGCGCCTCGTTGCGGCTGATGCGCCAGCCGAGCTGGCCTTCGCTGCCCAGCGCCAGCGCCGGGGCTTTGTCCCACAGCTGCTGACTGAGCGTCGGCTGCATGCCCGGCGCGCTGAACAGCGGCATTACCACCCAGATCAGCCAGAAGAACAGCAGCAGCATCAGCAGTAAAATTCCCACACCGCAGGCCGTGACGATGCGGCGCACGAACTGATCGATGGCGCGTCGACGACGGTCACTAAAGTGGACAGGAATACGATTTATGCTCATGCAGGCCAGAGTTACCCTTGAAGTTATGCCGCTATGTTGCCCGTAGCTGATTGATAAGACAACTGTTGAGGTTGGACAAGGCTGCCATACTCTCGCCATAATGGTGGAGGACACTGAGCGGAACCGCAATTTTGCGTTTATTCCGCCGGACATTCCGTCCAGCAACAGCATCACGGAGTCAGAATGGGTCAGGAAAAGCTGTATATAGAAAAAGAACTAAGCTGGTTAACCTTTAACGAACGCGTGCTGCAGGAAGCCGCTGATAAAAGCAATCCGCTCATTGAGCGCATGCGTTTTCTCGGCATCTATTCCAATAACCTGGAAGAGTTTTATAAAGTGCGCTTTGCCGATCTCAAGCGCCGCATTCTGATTGGCGAAGAACAGGGGACGCCCACCACCCTGCGCCATTTGCTGAAAAAGATTCAGCTGCGGGTACAGAAATCGGATCAGGAGTTCGATGCGCTGTATAACGACCTGCTGCTGGAGATGGCGCGCAACCAGATTTTCCTGATCAACGAGCGCCAGCTGTCACCCAATCAGCAGGAGTGGCTGCGCTACTACTTCAAGCATCAGCTGCGCCAGCACGTCACGCCCATTCTGATCAACCACGACACCGACCTGATTGAGTTCCTGAAAGACGACTACACCTATCTGGCGGTGGAGATTATCCGCGGCGAAGAAATCCGTTACGCCCTGCTGGAGATCCCGTCCGATAAAGTGCCGCGCTTTGTGAATCTGCCGGCAGAATCGCCGCGCCGTCGCAAACCCATGATTCTGCTGGATAACATTCTGCGCTACTGCCTTGATGAGATTTTTAAAGGCTTCTTCGATTACGACGCGCTGAACGCCTACTCAATGAAAATGACGCGCGACGCCGAGTACGACCTGGTCACGGAGATGGAATCCAGCCTGCTGGAGCTGATGTCCTCCAGCCTGAAACAGCGCCTGACCGCCGAGCCGGTGCGCTTTGTCTATCAGCGCGATATGCCCGATGCGATGGTGGAAATGCTGCGCCATAAGCTGTCGATCTCCAGCTACGACTCGATTGTGCCGGGCGGCCGTTATCATAACTTCAAAGATTTCATCGGCTTCCCGAACGTGGGCAAAGCCAATCTGGAAAATCGTCCGCTGCCGCAGATTCGTCATATCGGTTTTGATGGCTTCCGCAACGGCTTTGATGCCATCCGCAACCGCGATGTGCTGCTTTACTATCCGTACCACACCTTTGAGCACGTGCTGGAGCTGCTGCGTCAGGCGTCGTTTGACCCGAACGTGCTGGCCATCAAGATCAACATTTACCGCGTGGCCAAGAATTCGCGCATTATGGATGCGATGATCCACGCCGCCTACAACGGTAAAAAGGTCACGGTGGTGGTCGAGTTGCAGGCGCGCTTTGATGAAGAAGCCAACATTCGCTGGGCGAAGCGGCTGACCGAAGCGGGCGTGCATGTGATTTTCTCAGCGCCCGGCCTGAAGATTCACGCCAAGCTGTTCCTGATCTCCCGCCGCGAGGGTGAGGAAGTGGTGCGTTACGCCCACATCGGTACCGGCAACTTCAACGAAAAAACCGCGCGTATTTACACTGACTATTCGCTGCTGACCGCCGATGCGCGCATCACCAATGAAGTCCGGCGCGTATTTAACTTTATCGAAAACCCGTATCGCCCGGTAACGTTCGAACACCTGATGGTGTCGCCGCAAAACTCGCGCGCCATGCTGTATCAGCTGATTGATAACGAGATTGCCAACGCGCAGCAGGGCAATCCTTCCGGCATTACGCTGAAAATCAACAACCTGGTGGACAATGGTCTGGTGGATCGGCTGTATGCCGCCTCATCGGCCGGCGTGAAGATCAACCTGCTGGTGCGCGGCATGTGCTCGCTGATCCCCGATTTGCCGGGCATCAGTGAAAATATTCGCATCACCAGTATCGTTGACCGCTACCTCGAGCACGACCGCGTCTATATTTTTGAAAGCGGCGGCGATAAAAAAGTATTCCTGTCGTCGGCGGACTGGATGACGCGCAACATCGATTATCGTATCGAAGTGGCGGTGTCGGTGCTCGATCCGCGCCTGAAACAGCGCATACTGGATATCATTGCCATTCTGTTAAGTGATACGGTAAAAGCCCGCATCGTAGACAAAGAATTGAGTAACCGTTATGTTCCGCGCGGCAATCGCAAGAAGGTGCGCTCGCAGCTGGCGATTTACGATTACATCAAGAAACTGGAACAACCCGAATAACGCCTATGCCAATCTCCCATAAAAGTACGCCGAAACCGCAGGAATTCGCCGCCATCGATCTCGGCTCGAACAGCTTCCACATGGTGATTGCCCGTGTGGTGGATGGCGCCATGCAGGTGCTGGGACGCCTGAAACAGCGCGTGCACCTCGCCGACGGGCTGGATGCGCAAAATCGACTGAGCGAAGAAGCGATGGAGCGCGGACTGAGCTGCCTTGCGCTGTTTGCCGAACGCCTGCAGGGGTTCAGTGCCGCCAACGTCACCATCGTCGGTACGCACACGCTGCGCATCGCGTCCAACGCGGAAGAGTTTCTGCAGCGCGCCGCGGAGGTCATCCCGTATCCGATCGAGGTGATTTCCGGCAATGAAGAGGCGCGCCTGATCTTTATGGGCGTTGAGCACACGCAGCCGGAGAAAGGCCGCAAGCTGGTGATTGATATCGGCGGCGGTTCAACCGAGCTGGTGATCGGCGAAGATTTTGAGCCGCAGCTGGTGGAGAGTCGCCGCATGGGCTGCGTCAGCTTCGCCAACCTCTACTTCCCGAAAGGCGAGATTAGCCAGGAGAATTTCCGCCGCGCCCGACTGGCCGCCGCGCAAAAGCTGGAAACGCTGGCGTGGCAATACCGTCTGCAGGGCTGGCAGTATGCGCTGGGCGCGTCCGGCAGTATCAAAGCGGCCTGTGAGGTGCTGCTAGCGATGGGCGAGAAAGAGAAGCGCGTGACGCCGGAAAACCTCGACATGCTGGTGAGCGAAGTGCTGAAGCACAAATCCTTTGCTGCCCTGAGCCTGCCGGGCCTGTCTGATGAGCGCAAGGCAGTGTTTGTGCCGGGGCTGGCGATTCTGTGTGGCGTGTTTGACGCGCTGGCCATTCGCGAGCTGCGCCTGTCGGATGGCGCGCTGCGTGAAGGCGTGCTGTATGAAATGGAGGGCCGCTTCCGTCATCAGGATATCCGCAGCCGTACCGCGCAGAGCCTGGCAAATCATTACGCCATCGACAGCGACCAGGCACGCCGCGTGCTGGAAACCACCGAACAGCTATACAGCCAGTGGCTGGAGCAGAATCCGAAGCTGGCCAATCCCCAGCTGACGGCGCTGATGAAGTGGGCAGCGCTGCTGCATGAAGTCGGGCTGACCATTAACCACAGCGGTATGCAGCGTCATTCGGCCTATATCCTGCAGAACTCCAATATGCCGGGCTTTAATCAGGATCAACAGATGCTGCTGGCCACGCTGGTACGCTTCCACCGTAAAGCGGTGAAGCAGGATGAGATGCCGCGTTTCACCTTGTTTAAGAAGAAACAGTTCCTGCCGATGATCTTCCTGCTGCGGCTCGGCACCCTGCTGAACAATCAGCGTCAGGCCACCACGCGCCCCGACACGCTGAAGCTGAGCACCGACGATGGTCACTGGACGCTGACTTTCCCGGCCGGTTTCCTCAGCCAGAACACGCTGGTTCAGCTGGATCTGGAGCGGGAGCAGGCTTACTGGAATGACGTCACCGGCTGGAAACTGATGCTGGAAGAGGAGTAAAGCGGGCTTCAGGCCCGCAATAGCACTATGACAACACGCCCCGATAACTATTTTGCGGAGAAATACGGTCTGACGCCGCCCCACTCCGAAGTGCTGGCCGCGCTGCCAAAACTGGCAGTGGGTAACGCGCTGGACCTCGGCTGCGGCCAGGGCCGCAACAGCCTGCTGCTTAATCAGCACGGTTTTACGGTGACCGCCTGGGACAACAATCCGCAGAGCCTGGAGCGCCTTAACAGCATCATCGCGGAAGAGCAGCTACAGCAGATACATACCGAACAGTGCGACCTGAATCAGGTGCGCTTCAACGGTGATTATCAGTTTGTGTTTTCCACCGTGGTGATGATGTTCCTGCAGCCGGCGACCATTCCGCAGCTGATCGCCGATATGCAGGCCAGCACGCGCAAGTACGGTTACAACCTGATTGTGGCGGCGATGAGCACCGACGATTATCCCAATACGCAAAACTTCCCGTTTACCTTTAAATCAGGCGAGCTGAGCCATTATTACCGTAACTGGCACATCGTGAAGTACAACGAAGAGGTCGGTGAACTGCATCGCCGCGATGAACACGGTCAGCGCATTAAGTATCGCTTCGCTACCCTGCTGGCGCAGAAAGCCAGCTACTGATGGCTGGCATCATGATGGTCCGGTCGCCATGAATGGCGACCCTACAACGGATTAATGCGGTTGGTGAAAGTATGCGGGTTCTGGTCGCCATAAATGGCGTGATGCCGTTCGGTGACGAAAACGCAAGCCGCACCCTATCGTAGCGGCGCGATTTATCGCGCAATAAATTGCGCCGCTACGAAAAGTGCCTCTTTTTAAATAAAATCAAAGGTTAACTGGTAAGCGTTACATCATGCGGGTTCTGGTCGCCATCAATGGCGTAATGCCGTTCGGTGACGAAAACGCAAGCCGCACCCTATCGTAGCGGCGAGATTCATCGCGCAATAAATTGCGCCGCTACGAAAAGTGCCTCTTTTTTGAACCAATTCAAAGGCTAACTGGCATGAGTTACATCATGCGGGTTTTGGTCGTCATCAATGGCGTGATGCCGTTCGGTGACGAAAACGCAAGCCGCACCCTATCGTAGCGGCGCGATTTATCGCGCAATAAATTGCGCCGCTACGAAATGTGCCTCTTTTTTTAAATAAATTCAAAGGTTAACTGGCAAGCGTTACATCATGCGGCTTTCGGTCGTCATAAATGACGCCCCTGCTGAGTCGATGACGCACGCTTCGCCCGGCGGCTGATATCGATCAAGGCAATCTTAACCTTTTCTGCTCATTTTTCACGCAGCGGTTGACCTCCCGGTCGGGTTGTGACTAAATGTTGCCACCGCCCAGCCGGGCTTTGACAGGAACCACCCCGCGTGAATAACGCCATCTCTGCACGAAGACGTCCCAAAACCGGTACCATGACCCGCATCGTTTTGCTGATCAGTTTCTTTATTTTGGTTGGCCGTCTGATTTTCATTATTCCCGGTGCCATCGAGCATCATCAGCAAAAGAAAGCCGCACCTGAACCGGTCACACTGAGCACCAGCGAGACGCGCTAAGGAATTTGCGGGTCATCGTCGCTCTGCCATCACATTGTCCGCCGCGGCAATGCTGCTTGTTACGCCCACTTTACCCGCAACGCGCTACACTTTGACCTGACTTTACAGACACAAAGGACGCGTTATGTCTGCTTCGCACGCACAACAACTATCAGAAACCCGCCAGCGAATTCTGCACCTTCTGCTCAGCGAGCACGATTTAGTCGATGTGCTGCTGGATAAATCCGTCGACCTCAATGCCGCCGAACTGCGCAAAATCACCGGCTGGCGTCAGCAGCTGGAGCATGAACTGCCGCAGCTGCACGCCGCCGACCTCGCGGACATTCTCGAAGCGCTGCCGGAAGAGGAGCGTCTGGCACTGTGGCGGCTGGTGCCCTACGAGCAGCGCGGTCGCGTGCTGGTGGAGGCCTCCGAAACCGTATGGGCCAGCCTGACGGAAGAGATGACCGACCGCGAAATCCTGCGCGCCATCGAGCCGCTGGATATTGACGATCAGGTCTATCTGGCGCGTTATCTGCCGCGCGATCTCACCGGCCGCCTGCTCACCACGCTCGATCCCAGCCTGCGCGCCCGGCTGCTGGACGTGATTGAGCTGGATCGCGATCGCGTCGGCCAGGTGATGGACTTCAATATCCTCACCGTGCGCTCAGACGTGACGCTGGCGACGGTGCAACGCTTTCTGCGCAAGCGCAAAAGCATGCCGGACGGCACCGATAAAATATTCATCACCGACGAACACAATCAGCTGCTGGGTGAACTGGCGCTGACCGATATCCTGCTCAACAAGCCTAAAACGCTGGTGGCTGAGGTGATGAACCCGCGCCCCACCACTTTCCAGCTGGATGACAAAGCGGAAGAGGCCGCCAGCGCCTTCGAACGCTATAACCTGATCTCTGCTGCGGTGACCGATGCCAAAGGCAAGCTGATTGGCCGTATCACCGTGGAAGATGTGATTGACCTGGTGAACGAAGAGAACGAAAGCAACATCCGTAAGATGGGCGGCATCAGCCAGGGCGAGGACGTGTTTGCACCGGTGCGCAAAGCGGTGAGAAAGCGCTGGACCTGGCTGGCCGTCAACCTGTGTACGGCGTTTATCGCCTCGCGCGTCATTGGTCTGTTTGAGGACACCATTTCGCAGCTGGTGGCGCTGGCCACGCTGATGCCGATTGTCGCCGGCATTGGCGGTAACACCGGCAATCAGACCATCACCATGATCGTGCGCGCGCTGGCGCTGCATCAGGTTGAACCCGGCAACTTTTCGTTTCTGATTGCGCGCGAACTCGGCGTGGCGCTGCTTAACGGCCTGTTCTGGGGCGGCATCATGGGCGGCGTGACCTGGCTGATGTACGACAACCTGCAACTGGGCGGCGTGATGATGCTGGCGATGGTGCTGAATCTGCTGCTGGCGGCGCTGATGGGCGTGCTGATTCCGCTGATTATGACCAAACTCAAACGCGACCCGGCGGTCGGCTCCAGCGTGCTGATCACCGCCATCACCGATACCGGCGGCTTCTTTATCTTCCTCGGTCTGGCCACGCTGTTTCTGCTGCACGGCCACTAAAGCGCAGCTACAATCAGCGTTGATCCCTAATCAGCTGGAGAGCAGTGATGTTTAACGTGGATGATTTTGTGCAGGCGAAAACCGGTGGGCCAAAAATGCAGGTGCTGCGCGTTGCGGGCGATACGCTGTGGTGCGCCCGCGTTGACGATCCGATCAAAAAAGAGATCGAGGTGAAGGCCGACAGCGTCAATCTCTATCATGAAGACGGGGATTTCGGCGTCTGTTAACGGCTGCGAGCCCGCGCCGCCCGCGAACCGATGCTGTCGCGGCGCGGCGCTGTCTCAGGGCTTATCCTTCTGTAAATTATCCTGCCCCACCCCGCCGATAAACGGCAGCCGCAGACGCAGCGGGGTGAAATCCAGCCCCAGATTCAGTCCCAGCAGATTCACCTCCACGCCCTCTTCCGCACCCAGCGTGACGCCCAGCACGCCGAGCAGCGACAGCTGCACGCCGCGCCCGGATGGCGGCAGGCCAAGCGGATGCAGCAGCGAACGGAAATCCTTACCGATGGCATTGGCGGGCAAATCGAGCTTCAGCGCTGGCACTTCACGACCGATGTGAGCGAGGAAGGTGTTGCTGTTGGGGCCCGGCCATGCATGATAGGTGTTGGGCCACGGATAGGATTGAATCGCCGCTTCAATCTGCGGGATCATCGCCTGCGCAGCCGCACCGCGATGTGACACCAGCAAACGCGGACGCGCACCGTACCAGTAGCCGTCCGGCAGATTGCTGTTGCGCCGCACTTTATCGCCGCTGCCCCAGCTGATCACCTCATAACGGTTGTAGCGGGTTTCTCCGGCGCGCTTAAAGATAATCCACGGATGCACGGCCACCGCGCCTTTCCAGCCGTAGGTCGGCGCAGCATACACCTGCACAATTGCCTCACTGGCGAAGCGCTGCGGATCCGGTGCCAGCCCGGCCGAATCACGCCGCGCCGTCGCCCAGCCACCGCGTTCGGTGGTGAACTCACCGCTGCGCGTCGCCTGCGCCAGGCTGGCCGCCAGCGACAGTAACACCACACAGAGAAAAGAGAGTAAAACAGCTTTAACAGGCAACATGCATGAACATCCCGGTGGTGAAAAAACGCTCCCGCCATGATGCGCCGAAACGGCAGCGTCTGTATTCACCAACTATGCGGTGGACAAAAAATGCGTTGCGGTGCCCGGTCAGCTGATTTTTCCTTAGTCAGGCAGGGCGATACCACTGATATCGGCGCATATCGCCAGCAACTGCTGCTGCAGCCGTGGATTGCGCGCCTGCGGATTAGCCGCCAGCGCCTGACGGTGATAAAAATACTCTCCGCTGACCCGCGCCTCATCGGCGGTGGCTAACCACACCTGGGTACGATGCGCCTGATCAAGATCGTCGGGTGCCCCGGCACCGCCCATTTTGGTCGGCACCCAGCCTGGCTCCAGCGCGTTGCTGTATACCTGCGGCCAGCGCCGGGCGATGGCAAACGCCAGTATGGCATCATGCAGTTTACTCTCAGCATAAGCCTGCGAAGCGTGCCAGCGCCGCCGCCGCCACAAAATATCATCCAGGTTAGCTTCGGCATGATGATGCATGCCGGAGCTGAGGTAAATCAGCCGCTGCGGCCGTTCAATCAACGCCGTAAGAATATAGGGTGCCAGCGTGTTGATGGCGAACAGATGCGGCAGGCCATCTGCGGTTAACTGATAAGGCTCGCGATAGCCAACCGCCACGTTGTGGATCACCGCATCAAATCTGCCGAGCGCATTAACCTGCTGCGCCACACTGCGGGCACCGGCGATGGTTATCACGTCGCCGCTGACCACGGCTTCAGCCTGCGGTAGCGCCTCCTGCGCGGCGCGGGCACGCGCGGCGTTGCGTCCGTGCAGCACCACCTGATGGCCCTGCTCAACCAGCAGTTCAGCCGCCATCAGCCCGAGGCCGGTGGATGAACCGGAAATAAAAATACGTGACATGGAAAACTCCTTAAGCGTGAAGTGAAGCGGCGCGCGATGTCAGCGCCAGCAGCGCACCGAGCAGCGCACAGGCCGCACCAAACAGATAGACGGCGGCATAGCTGAAGTGGCTGGCGATGGCACCGGCAATCGGTCCGGAAATACCATAAGCGATGTCGAGAAAAGCAACGAACGCGCCCATGGCGCTGCCGCGACTGGCCGGCGGCACGCGCTTCAGCGCTTCCACGCCGAGGGCGGGAAAGATCAGCGCACAGCCAAGACCGGTAATCAGCGCGCCGGTGAGCGCCAGCGTTTCGTCAGGCGCAAACCACAGCAGCATCTGCCCCAGCGCCTCCACCAGCAGTGAATAAGCCGCCACGCGGTAGCCACCAATGCGATCCGGCAGATGTCCCAGCACCAGGCGCACGGCGATAAAACCAACGCCAAACGCGGTCATCACCCAGCCGGCGAGCTGCCAGTGACGCGCGGCGAAGTAGAGCGAGGCGAAGGCCGTCAGGCCGGCCAGTCCGACGCCCTGCAGCATCAGGCCACAGCCTTCACGCCAGATGCGGCCAATCACCCGATAGAACGGCAAACGTGTTCCCCCGACCACGCGATAACCGCTGGCAGCCGTGGCGATGAGCGCCGCCAGCAGCGGAGCCGCGATGCAGGCCAGCATCGCCGCCGCTAAGCCGACATGCTGATACAGCATCATGCCGGCAGGGGCACCGAGCGACAGCGCAGCAAACATGGCGATACCGGTCCAGGACATCGACAGACCGGCACGCTGTGGCCCGACCGAGGCGATTGACCAGGCAACGCAGCCGGTGACGAACTGGCTTTCGCCCATACCCGCCGCCAGCCGTCCGGCAATCACCAGCGCCAGACTGACCGCCGGTGAAAAGCCCGGCAGCGCGGCCAGCCAGTACAGCACGCCAGCCAGCGCACACACCGCCGCGCCCTGCAGCGCCGAGCGCTTACCGCCAACGCGATCGGTCAGTTGACCGGCGTAACCGCGCGTCAGCACGGTGGCAACAAACTGTATCCCGATCACCAGCCCGACCCACAGGTTGCTGAAACCGAGATGCTGATGGATAAACAGCGGGATTACCGGCAGCGGCAAGCCGACCGCCAGATAACCGCAAAACAGCGCGGCAATCACGCCGGTCGCCGGTCGCGACAAATGCGCAGCTTCAGCCTGCGCGCTTAATGCAGACATAACAGCCTCCATAAATGAACAGACAGCGCGGCAGGCCGCCGCGCTGCGGAAAATCAGGCAAACAAAGGATGGTGATAGCCGCTGGCATTCAGCAGATAGTCGCGCGAAGCGGTGATTTCCGCGTTCAGCTGTGCCACATCGACGTTGAGCAACTGACCATGACGTTTACGCAGTTCACCCGCCACCATCACGGTATCAACATCGGCGCGTTGCACCGCCTGCACCACCGTTGCCGTCACGCTGGTCAGCGGGAAAACGCCGATACCATCGGTGCGCAGCATAATAACGTCAGCCTGTTTACCTGGCGTGAGCGTGCCCGTTTGCTGCTCCAGCCCGGCCGCACGCGCGCCATTGATCGTTGCCGACTGCAGTACGGCTTCCACGCTAATCGGTGCCGGTACGTCGCTTTCGCCCCGGAAGCGGCGATAGCGCATCGCTGAGCGCTGCTGGTTAAACAGCGCCTGCATTTCACCGAACAGATCGCTGCCGAAGGCGGTATCGAGATCGATACCGAGCGCCGGCGTCATTCCGCGATCGACCGCCTGCTGCCAGGCAAAGCTGTCGTCGTCGAAACCAAACAGCGCATCCGAACGCGGATTCACGGTAATGTTGACGCCCGCGTCCGCCAGCTGCTGCCAGGTGTGCGCCGGTACGCGCGTACAGTGGTTGAAAATGTTGTGCGGACCCAGCAAGCCGGCTTCGGCAAACTCCGCCGGCAGCTGCGCCAGGTCACCAATAAACTCAGTGAGAATGCGCATATCCAGCTCGCGCGCCACGCGCCACCACGCCAGATTGAGCTGGCCAAACAGGCCAACCTGCACGCGACTGCCGGCTTGGTTCCAGCGGCTGGCGAGACGGGCCAGATCGCCCGGCAGATGATCGCTGGAAGCCTGCTTATCCATTGCTGCGCCAACCATGTGCAGCGCACGAATCCCGCTCTCCTGCAGCGCGTCGAGCGCCGCATCGGTATGCGCCGGACTGCGTGAACTGTGGCAGGCATCAATCACCGTGGTGATGCCGGCATCCAGGCAAGCCAGCGCCGTCAGCCGGGTGCTGAGGTACATATCCAGCGGACGGTAGTGCGCGCCGAGCGTTTCTGCCACCACATCGATATAGACAAACAGGTCGTCAACGTTGGGCATCAGGCGGCGCATCGCGCCCAGCCACATATGGTGATGCGCATCCACCAGGCCCGGCATCACGATATGGCCGCGGGCATCAATCACCTGCGCATCATCGGCGGAAAGGTTTTCCCCCACGGCGGCAATACGCTCGTCCTCAATCAGCACATCGCCACAGACGAGGTCGGGCACGCTGGCGTCCAGCGTCAGGATAGTGCCGCCTTTAAAAAGGGTGCGCCGTACAGTCATAACATTCTCCTCAAAAGGGATCAGGAATCCGGCGGTCAGTGCCGGTCGCGTTTCGGAGCACACAATAAGTTGCAGCGCATTTTTGATAAAGGTAGGCTCAGGAAAATGATCTTTGCTAAAAATCAAAGATGGAGAACAGGATGAGTTTTGATGGCCGACTATTATCCGGCATGAGCGTGCTGGCAGCCGTGGTTGAAGCTGGCAGCTTCAGCCGCGCCGGTGAAGTGCTGGGGTTGTCCGCCTCGGGCGTCAGCCGGGCGATTTCACGACTGGAACAGCGTCTCGGCGTGCGCCTGCTGGATCGCACCACCCGCACCCTGCATCTCACCAGCGAAGGTGCCAGCCTGTATGAGCGGGCGGCGCCGCATCTGGAAGGGATTGAAGAAGCAGCAAACTACGTCTCCGGCGCCGCCGTGACGGTGCGCGGTACGCTGCGCGTGAGCCTCAATCCGCTGTTTTCCCGCTATGTGCTGGCGGCAAAGCTGCCGCTGCTGCGTGCCCGTTATCCGCATCTGGAACTGACGATTTTGCAGCAGCCCGATGTGGGCGATCTGGTGGCAGAAGGTATTGATGTGGCGGTGCGTTTCGGGCCACAGCCGCCGTCCACCATGACCTCACGCCTGCTGTTACAAACGCGCGTCCTGACGGTGGCCGCCCCGGACTATCTGGCACGCTGTGGTCGCCCGACGCAGCCGCAGCAGCTGACTGAGCACAATTGTCTGCAATACATCGATCCGCGCAGCAATAAGCCCTTTAGCTGGGAGTTTCATCGTGGCACGCAGCGGCTGACGGTCGCCACCCACGGCCATCTGACCACCACCGATCCGGATTTAATGGTACAGGCGTGCGTCGGCGGTGCCGGCGTAGCCCAGGTGCTGGCGCTGAGCGTGCAACATCTGATCGCCAGCGGTGAACTGGTCGAACTTTTCCCCGACTGGCCTGACGAAACCTATCCGCTGTTTATCACCCGGCCTTCGCGCCGTCTGGCCCCGGCGGCGGTGGAGGCATTTCTCGGTTTTTGCCTGGAGATTTGTGCGGAACAGAGCTGACGCAAATTACCGATTATCCTCAGCGCGTGTTTGCCGATAATAGCCCACCAGCTGAACGATGAAGGTGAGCGTCGCGAGTAACAACAGTATCCCACCCAGGGGAATGGTGCCGAGCAGGAACCAGCCCATGACGCCTAATTCATACAGCAACTGGCCGCGATCTTCTCCCAGGATGTAACAGGGATGCACGTTGCCTTCGTCCAGCTTGCAGCCTGCCAGACTGGCGACATATCCGGCGCCCATCGCGCAGATCAGCGGCAGAAACGCGAGAAAAGCCGTACCGCACAGCATCGCAAGATAGAGAATGATGATGGATGTCAGCGAGCGTTTGCCAGGTGGTGCGCGCTTGCCCGCGGCTCTGAAATTAAACAGCACGTTTCCTCCTGAAGCCTCTGCCGTTAACGCCAGATTATTAACATATCCTTATCCCCTGCGACAAACCGGTAAACAAACGCCCGCGGGGTAGCGGGCGCATTTTTACTGCGACATGACGCCAGGCGTTAAGGGTTGGCGCGGATAATCACTTTGCCGCGTGCATGGCCGGTCGCCACCTTCTCCAGCGCGGAGCGCGCATCATCCAGCGAAAAGATAGCGTCGGTGATGACCTGTAACTGCCCGGCCTGGAACAGGCCGCTCGCCCGGGCAAGATACGGCGTCGCGCTGGCGAAGAAGACAAACTCGCCGTGATGGCCGCTGGCAGGCGTGATGCCGAACTCCACCAGCGTGGCAATGCGCCCGCCGGCGCGCAGCACGGACCAGGAGCGGCTCAGCGTTTCGCCGCCGACGCTGTCTATCACCAGGTCGATATCGCGCGTTGCTGCAAAGTCCTGCGTGCGGTAGTCAATCACCTCATCGGCACCCAGACTGGTCACCAGCGCGTGGTTTTTCGCCGACGCCGTGGCGATGACATAAGCGCCCGCCTGATGCGCCAGCTGAACCGCCATGCTGCCGACGCCACCCGCTGCGGCGTGAATCAGCACGCGCTCGCCACGCTGCAGCTGGCCCACATCGAACAGCGCCTGCTGCGCGGAGCCAAACGCGGTAGGCAGCGCCGCGGCCTGTTCGGCGCTCATCGCTGCCGGGACAAGGCATACGTCATCGGCGGCGATTACCAGGCTTTGGGCAAAAGCCCCGCCTGCACCCGGTGGCGTGCGCCCGAATACGCGATCGCCCACGTTTAAATGGCTCACGCGCTCGCCAGCTGCCGTAATCACGCCGCAGAAATCCATGCCCGGCACGTAAGGCAGATCCACCGGGAAAACCTGCTGCATGTGCCCTGAGATGATTTTCACATCCAGCGGATTAACGCTCGCCGCTTCAACCTGCACCGTCACCTCATCCGGACTGGCGGCGCGAAGTTGACGTTCGCCAATCGTCAGCACATCGGCGGTGCCAAACGTATCAATCAATGCTGCTTTCATTATCAACTCTCCGGTCTGATTCAGGCTTGTGGCGGAAACTGGCCAAGCTGGAGGAACAGGCCAAACCAATCCTCCATGTGCCAGGTGGTGATCAGACGGCCGTCCTCCAGCGCATGGAACTCATGCAGACGGAAGCTCACTTTCTTACCAGTCGGCGCGATACCGAAAATTTCGCCGAGATGGGTGCCGCTGATTTCCGCCCGCGCCGCGATGCGGCCAGGTTCCTGAATCATGTCATGCACCACGATCTGCACGTCCGGAAAAGCCTGCGCCAGCATGCGAATGATCGGCTTGATGCCTTCCGGTCCGGCAACTTGCCCTGGCGCCAGCGGAATGTCTTCCCATGACGGTGCCAGCACGCTATCGACCAGATCGGGGTTGTTGTCGCTGAAGGCCTGATAGAGCGTCTCTACCGCCTGCCGTTCAATTTTGAGCCGTTGTACGTATTCTGCTGCTGGATTCATCGTTATTCACTTTCAGGTGGGGGTCGGTTGTGGAATTTTGCGCAGCGCCCTACAATTCGTCCAACAAATATTCAATATGAGTGATTATTTGCCGTATGGATTTTCATGGCATCGATCTTAATCTGTTAGTGGCTTTTGACGCGCTGATGAACGAGCGCAACGTCACGCGGGCGGCAACCCAGGTGGGCGTCAGCCAGCCGGCGATGAGCGCCGCTTTGTCACGGTTACGCACCCTGTTCGGTGACCCGCTGTTCATGCGCAGCGCGGAGGGTTTATTGCCGACTGCGCGTGCGCGCGATCTGTCCGGCCCCATCGCCGGGGCGTTGCGCCAGCTCGAAGCGACGCTGGTGGCAAAGCCCGTATTTGCAGCGGAAAAAGCGCAAATAAACTTCAAACTGGGCGTGTCGGAGTATCCGGCTTTCGTGTTGCTGCCTTCGTTAATGCAGGCGCTACAGGACGCCGCCCCCGGCGTGTCATTGAATGTGCAGGCGTTTACCAACCGCGATCACGCGGTCGATTTGTTAGATGCCGGCGCGATTGATGTCGCCATCGGCGTCATGCCTACGCACAGCGATAGCCGCATCATCTCCCGGCCGGTATTGCGCGACGAATTCGTCACCATCGTTGCCAGCAACCATCCGGCGGCCAGACGCGGCATGGACATGGAGAGCTACCTGGCGCTGCCGCATATTCTGGTCTCGCCGGAAGGTGAACTGTACGGCCTGGTTGATCAGGTGCTGGCGCAGCAAGGTAAAAAGCGCCGACTGGGGCTGACGGTCCAGCAGATGTTTACGGTGCCGTCTATCGTGGCGCAAACCCACATGACGGCGACCGTGATGAAGCGCGTGGCGCTGCATGCGCAGGCCAGTCGCCAGCTGGTACTGTTCCCTCCCCCGCTGTCGTTGCCCGAAATGGTGTTCAACCTGATCTGGCACCGGCGCAGCGACGCGCATCCCGCCCAGCAGTGGTTCAGGGAATTTATTGAACAACAGGCGGCGCGGCTGTAGGCGCTGTATCTGAATTCTGCGCTGATCGGGCGATGCGAAAGATGGCAGGATAAAAAAGCCCGCTGTTACGCGGGCTTTGAGGCTTAAGGTGCTGGTGGTTGGCTGAGTGGGAGTTACTCCCACTCCATCATAAATAGAAAATTAAAACATTTATAAGGCAAGGAATGAATACAAGAAAAAATCTAAACACCATGAGAAATACCCTACCCAGTAAATTCAAAAAGTCGAATTAACCTCTCCCGCGGCAAACGCTACCGATAGTTGCCTCACCAAGATAGATAACTCATCCGTGCTACCATCCTGGACACATTCCGCCATATAAGATGGATCGGCCTAGAAAAGCTCGACCATTGCCTCGCCGTAACTTTGGTCTTTCTTCAATCACCCATAATTCATGGATGCCCTCAGCTTGCAGAATAGACTGCTCAGGCCACTAAAATCCGTCCATTTCTGGCAGTACCGCTTTTCAGAACTGACAGAAGCCGGTCACAAGCAGTCATTGCTACTCGTCCGGCTCATCAGTCTCGCCGAATAAGAATTTTCCTATGTGCCAAATCGATCGCCCAACGTTGTGAATGAGTTGCTCTCCCTGCCGCAATGGCGAGCCTTCTTCATCGATGCCCGCGAGCTTGATCGCGTCTGATATCTTTGAGCCTGTAGGGTGTGCATCTCCAACTCGCATATCATAAGCACCGGCAATCTCAGCAAACACACTCTTGGCTTTGTCGTCTCCAATTTTCTCAGCCAAAATACTTTGGAGTAACTTGTTTGAGCCGAGCTTGGCTTTATCTTGGTGTGAAGAAAGCTTGCGTAGCTCGGTTACGTTGAGCCTGTCCGAGAATACGCGAATGATGTCCTTGGCTAATCTGAGTAAGGTCGCTCTGTCTTTGCTTGTAAACCTAGATATTTGCTGCCCTAATTCGATGTCATCAATATCATGGGTGAATAGCGATATTTCGTATTTATCCCTGAAGCCCTCTTCCAAAAGCCTCATGCTTCCAAAAAACATTTCTTCAACCGCATATGTGGATGCCGGTTTCGCCCTCACCTGAGCGTCTAGCAGCTCACTTGAAACCTTCCCTTCAGGAGCTACATTATGCCCCGCCCAAACATGCTGCTCCCATGAGGCTAGTCGTGCGATGTCATGAGCATATACGGTGATAAGATCCGAACTGTTTATTCCGAAATGCGTTTTATATCCTGATGTGGAATTAATAGCTCCAGTTTCAGCCGTGTACCACGCCAACTTAAATCCTCGACTATTGAGAAGCTCATTCACGACGCTGACTCGAAACCATAGCCAGCGGCCTATGTCCTCGTTATCAAGATCTGCTGATCTCATTCGCGTTCCATCGGTTTCCACAATGAATTGCGGGAGATTCGGATCTGCATCTCCACGAACGCGTAGGCTTTTTGATTGGTGGTCTATCCATTCCTCACGCCAAAACTCCCCCTCTACCCGTACACCTTTATATCCCCCACGATGCCCGTTTGAACTTTCATAGTCAGTATTCGAGTCATTCTCAGGGCCCATCACAGGGGCGTCTTCATCCTTATCTACGTCCGTTCGCCATGCTCGAAACATTGCCCAGCTTCCCCCAAAGACGTCATCAAGCTTGCGAACGATTAGGGTGAATTTACCGTTATCTCTTTCCTCACTGTGAGGTTGCAAATTTGAATATGCGCTGTCCTCAAATATGGGGACATTTTCTACCCTCTGTCGGTAGTATGAAAGGCGAAGCGACAGATTTCTGGCCGCTAGATAGTCGAGTAAAAATTCTCTTTTTATTTCTATCTGACGATACTCGCCATCTTTACTCACTGTCTCGCGAGCTACCACAACGAAATTTTCTTCAGGCCTGACCCAGTTGTCCCCCTCTTTGACCAAATGCAGCGCAACCACCAAATCAGGGCTAAGTATCCATTTTCTACCACCAACAACAGGTTGTGGGTGTTCATAAACTAGATTGACACCTATTGGCTCTTTATCATTGTATTGATATTGGTCAATAGACGCATAATATCCATCTTCGTATGCATAAGGCACGACTGTGCGCCCAATGCCTATGTCGCTCCATCCAAGACGTTCCTCAACTAGCTGGCGATGCTCTGCCGGGAATGCAACAGAGCCACAGCCGAAATATTCACTGACATAGCCTACTTCTTTTAGATCCCCTTTCTTGTTCTCAACTGACGCTCTCAAAGGAACCCATGCCGCGTTAGAAAATACCCTGCGGGTTTCCTTTGCTTGGAGAATCCACTCTTCACTCATGGTCGAATTTCCTTTATTCATGACAGCATGCTGGAATTAAGCAATGGCCATTGCTCGATAGTCTCCTGCCTGCCGTGGATCGATTAGTTGTAGCGGAATGAAATCGACCCCGCAAGCGTGATGGTTACATAGAGGCCGTCACGGTCGTTCACTTTGTAGAGCTTGTCTTTCGGCTTGATGTTACGCCGCTTGGTATCGGTCAGCGGGGTCGGGTTTCCTTTAAAACACCATGCTCACCCCTCATCGCATCAAACAAATAAAAATACTATGTATCAATATATTAATTTAAATAGATACCATGCCTTTCTGGCTAGGAGCGATGTTATTAAGTGCCAAGCATGGCATTAGGGTCAGATCGTACCATCCACCATGCCATAAAAATCGTGGTGCCTGGCGATGCGAAAACTTGCCAGATAGTGCAAGGTCGAAAACGCAAAAAGCCCGCATTTACGCGGGCTTAGGAGTGTTTTAATGCTCTTTGGTGCCGGTCTATGCCGGACGCGGGATTACTCCCACTCAATCGTCGCGGGCGGTTTACCTGAAATATCGTAGACTACCCTTGAGATGCCATTAACCTCATTAATGATACGGTTGGAGACGCGGCCGAGGAAGTCGTACGGCAGGTGCGCCCAGTGGGCCGTCATGAAGTCGATGGTTTCGACAGCACGCAGGGAAACCACCCAGTCGTATTTACGGCCATCGCCCATCACGCCGACGGAGCGCACCGGCAGGAACACGGTAAAGGCCTGGCTGACTTTGTTGTACAGATCCGCTTTACGCAGCTCTTCGATAAAGATGGCATCGGCACGGCGTAGCAGGTCGCAGTACTCTTTCTTCACTTCACCCAGTACGCGCACGCCCAGACCCGGGCCCGGGAAGGGATGGCGGTACAGCATGTCGTAAGGCAGGCCGAGTTCCAGACCGATTTTACGCACTTCATCTTTGAACAGCTCTTTCAGCGGCTCAACCAGGCCCATCTTCATCTCTTTCGGCAGACCGCCCACGTTGTGGTGCGATTTGATTACGTGCGCTTTACCGGTAGCTGAAGCCGCCGACTCAATCACGTCCGGATAGATGGTGCCCTGCGCCAGCCATTTCACGTCGGTCAGCTTCAGTGCTTCTTCGTCAAACACTTCCACGAACACGCGGCCGATGATTTTACGTTTGGCTTCCGGATCGTTCTCGCCCGCCAGCGCGTCGAGGAAGCGCCCTTCTGCCGCAACGTGCACGATGTTCAGACCAAAGTGGTCGCCGAACATGTCCATCACCTGCTCAGCTTCATTCAGACGCAGCAGTCCGTTATCGACGAACACACAGGTCAGGCGCTCGCCAATCGCGCGGTGCAGCAGCATCGCGGTCACGGACGAGTCCACGCCGCCGGACAGGCCGAGAATCACACGGTCTTCACCCACCTGCTCACGGATGCGCTCTACCGCATCTTCGATGATTTTGGCTGGCGTCCACAGCGCTTCACAGCCGCAGATGTCGCGCACAAAACGCTCCAGCATGCGCAGGCCCTGACGGGTGTGCGTCACTTCCGGGTGGAACTGCACGCCGTAGAAACGCTTCTCTTCGTTGGCCATGATGGCAAACGGGCAGCTTTCGGTACTGGCAACCGTCACGAAGTCTGCCGGGATCGCCGTGACTTTGTCACCGTGGCTCATCCACACGTCGAGCAGCGGTTTGCCCGCCGCGCTGATGGCATCTTCGATATCACGCACCAGCGCGCTCGGGGTTGTCACTTCAACCTGCGCGTAACCAAATTCACGCTCGTTCGAGCCTTCAACCTTACCGCCCAGCTGCATCGCCATGGTCTGCATGCCGTAGCACACGCCCAGCACCGGCACACCAGCGTTGAACACATATTCCGGCGCGCGCGGGCTGTTGTGCTCGGTGGTGCTTTCCGGACCACCGGACAGGATGATGCCGTTCGGGTTGAACTGGCGGATTTGCTCTTCGGTGACATCCCACGCCCAGAGTTCGCAGTAGACGCCCAGCTCACGCACGCGGCGCGCGACCAGCTGCGTATACTGAGAACCAAAATCGAGGATCAAAATACGATGTTTATGAATATTTTCAGTCGTCATTGAGGCGTTTCCATTGGGATGGACTTAATAATAAAAGCGCCCGGCTGGAGCCGGGCGGGAAATCTTACGGGATTATGAACCCATGCGGTAGTTCGGTGACTCTTTGGTAATGGTCACATCGTGCACGTGGCTTTCGTTGATCCCGGCGCCGCTGATGCGCACGAACTCGGCTTTGGTGCGCAGATCGTCGATGGTCGGGCAACCGGTCAGGCCCATGCAGGAGCGCAGGCCGCCCATCTGCTGGTGCACGATCTCTTTCAGGCGGCCTTTATAGGCAACGCGCCCTTCGATACCTTCCGGCACCAGTTTGTCGGCGGCGTTATCGCTCTGGAAGTAACGGTCAGACGAGCCTTTGGACATCGCGCCCAGTGAACCCATACCGCGGTAGGATTTGAACGCACGGCCCTGGTAGAGCTCAATTTCGCCCGGTGATTCTTCGGTACCGGCCAGCATGGAGCCAACCATTACCGCCGACGCACCCGCAGCGATGGCTTTGGCGATATCACCAGAGAAACGGATACCGCCGTCAGCGATGACCGGAATACCGGTACCTTCCAGCGCTTCAACCGCGTCGGATACTGCCGTGATCTGCGGTACGCCAACGCCGGTAACGATACGGGTAGTACAGATGGAGCCCGGGCCGATGCCCACTTTCACCGCGCTCACGCCCGCGTTAGCCAGCGCCAGTGCGCCTGCACCGGTCGCCACGTTGCCGCCGATGATTTCGAGGTCTGGATATTTTGCGCGGGTTTCACGGATACGCTGCAGCACGCCTTCGGAATGGCCGTGCGAGGAGTCGATCAGCAGTACGTCAACGCCCGCAGCGACCAGCGCATCAACGCGCTCTTCGTTGCCGGCACCGGCACCCACTGCGGCACCGACGCGCAGACGACCCTGCGCATCTTTACAGGCGTTAGGTTTACGCTCGGCTTTCTGGAAATCTTTAACGGTAATCATGCCCAGCAGGTGGAAGCTGTCGTCAACAACCAGCGCTTTCTCGACGCGTTTTTCGTGCATTTTCTGCAGCACGACTTCACGCGCTTCACCCTCTTTCACCGTCACCAGGCGCTCTTTCGGCGTCATGACCGCGGTCACCGGCAGCGTCATATCGGTCACGAAGCGCACGTCACGACCGGTAATGATGCCCACCAGCTCGTTGTCGGCGTTGACCACCGGGTAACCGGCGAAGCCGTTACGTTCGGTCAGCTCTTTCACCTCGGCCAGCGTGGTAGTTGGCAGCACGGTCTGTGGCTCCGTTACGACGCCGCTTTCGTGTTTTTTCACCTTGCGAACTTCATCCGCCTGGCGCTCAATCGACATGTTTTTGTGGATAAAGCCCAGACCGCCTTCCTGCGCCAGCGCAATCGCCAGACCGGCTTCGGTTACGGTGTCCATCGCTGCAGACAGCATAGGAATGTTGAGACGGATGTTTTTGGTCAGCTGGGTGCTGAGATCGGCCGTGTTGGGTAAAACAGTGGAGTGAGCGGGAACGAGCAGGACGTCGTCAAATGTGAGGGCTTCTTTCGCGATTCTTAACATTGCAATATCTCCACCTGGGGCGTTTAAAACAGATAAAATATTGCCGCGGCATTATACAGGCCGAAATCGGTTGCCTCCAGTGTTTTTTCGGAAAAAGTCTTGATCCTCCGGGGCAGGCATGTAGTATCGGTTGATTAACCCTCTGATTTGAAATTTGATCCTCATCACATGTCGCTACCGCCAACCGCCAATATTTTTACTGTCAGCCGCCTGAACACCACGGTGCGCCAACTGCTGGAAAATGAGATGGGCCTGGTGTGGCTCAGCGCTGAAATTTCCAATTTCACTCAGCCCGCTTCCGGTCACTGGTACTTCACTCTGAAGGACGATGGCGCGCAGGTGCGCTGTGCCATGTTCCGCAACAGCAATCGACGCGTCAGCTTTCGCCCGCAGCACGGTCAGCAGGTGCTGGTGCGTGCCAGCATCACGCTGTATGAGCCGCGCGGCGACTATCAGCTGATTATCGAAAGCATGCATCCGGCCGGTGAAGGGCTGCTGCAGCAACAGTTTGAGCAGCTGAAAGCCCGGCTGGCGGCGGAGGGGCTGTTCGACCAGCAGTTTAAACAGCCGCTGCCGGAGCCGGCGCGCCAGGTGGGTGTGATCACCTCCGCCACCGGCGCGGCATTGCACGATGTGCTGCGCGTGCTGCATCGCCGTGATCCCTCGCTGCCGGTGGTGATCTATCCGACCGCAGTGCAAGGCGTTGATGCGCCCGCCGCCATCGTGCGCGCCATCGAGCTGGCCAACCAGCGTGACGAGTGCGACGTGCTGATCGTCGGGCGCGGCGGCGGTTCACTGGAAGATCTGTGGAGTTTTAACGACGAGCGCGTGGCGCGGGCCATCTTTGCCAGCCGCCTGCCAATCGTCAGCGCCGTTGGGCATGAAACCGATGTGACCATCGCCGACTTTGTTGCCGATCTGCGCGCGCCGACGCCTTCTGCCGCTGCCGAACTGGTGAGCCGCAACCAGATCGAGCTGCTGCGCCGTTTGCAGTCTCAGCAGCAGCGCATGGAGATGGCGATGGACTATTACGTGGCGCAGCAGCAGCGCCGCTTCACCCGGCTGCAGCATCGTCTGCAACAGCAGCATCCGCAGCTGCGCCTGGCACGCCAGCAAACCACGCTGATCCAGCTGCAGCGTCGTCTGCAGGAAGCGGCCGACCAGCGGCTGCGCCTGGCGCATCGCCAGCAGGATCGCCTGCTGCAGCGCCTGCAATCCCAGCAGCCGCAGGGACGTATTCTGCGCGCTCAGCAGCAGTTACAGCAGTGGCACTACCGGCTGCAGCAGGGCATGGAAAAACAGCTCAATCACAGCCGGCAGCGTTTTGGTACCCTGGCAGCACAGCTGGAAGGCGTGAGTCCGCTGGCGACGCTGGCGCGCGGCTTTAGCGTCACCACCGATGCTCAGGGCCAGGTGGTGAAAAAGACCCGTCAGCTGCATACCGGCGATCTGCTGCGTACCCGGCTGGATGATGGCTGGGTGGAGAGTCAGGTGACGGCGTTACAACCACAGAAGACGCGCAGCCGTAAGGCGTGATAATCTTTTCAGCCGCATAAATGGTTGATAACCCCCCGTAAATCGCGCGTACTGCAGACGCAGCGGCGCGCGATTGATAAGCGGGTCTATACTTTCTGACATATCCATCCGTCAGGGAGTCCGACATGCCTTACAGCGTTATTCCTCCGTACATTCTGCGAAACATCATCGATAACTGTTCCGGCGCACAGCAGGATTACGCGCGGCGCACCCTCACCCACGTGCAACAGCTGATGGCGGAACATCCTCACACCGCCAGCGCAGCCAGCACCGCGCAGCCCGGCAGTGTTTTGCGTGCTATCTACGATGCGGGTAATACGCAAAATCTGCCCGGCACCCTGATCCGTGAGGAAGGCCAGCCCGGTAACGGTGACGTCGCCGCCGACGAAGCGTGGAACTATCTCGGCATCACCTATGATTTCTACTGGCAGATCTATCAGCGCAACTCGCTGGACAACAAAGGCCTGAAACTGGATGGCACCGTGCATTACGGCAAGGAGTACCAGAACGCCTTCTGGAATGGCCAGCAGATGGTATTTGGCGACGGCGACGGTGAGATCTTCAATCGCTTTACCATTGCCATCGATGTGGTCGCGCACGAGCTGACGCACGGCGTGACCGAAACCGAAGCCGGGCTGATTTACTTCCAGCAGGCGGGTGCGCTCAACGAATCGATGTCCGATGTGTTTGGCTCGCTGGTGAAGCAGTATCACCTCAGGCAAAGCGCCGATCAGGCCGACTGGATCATCGGCGAAGGGCTGCTGGCGGCGGGTATTAAGGGCAGCGGCCTGCGCTCGATGTCCGCGCCCGGTACCGCCTATGACGATCCGCTGCTCGGCAAAGATCCGCAGCCTGCCGATATGGATCACTATATCGACACGCGCGAAGACAACGGCGGCGTGCATCTTAACTCCGGCATTCCTAATCGCGCCTTCTATCTGGCGGCGACCGCGCTGGGCGGCTTTGCCTGGGAACGGGCCGGTCAGGCATGGTACGACACGCTGTGCGATAAGGAATTGCCGCAGGATGCCGACTTCAGCACCTTTGCGCGCTTTACCGTACAGCATGCCGCAAAACGTTTTGATAATACGGTGGCACAGGCGATCCAGTCCGCGTGGCACGAGGTAGGTGTAAGGTGAATATTCAGCTGACCGATGACGCCATCATTGAGCTGGCGCGTGAAGGCGGCATTGCATTTATCCCCGGCCTGCGCAGCGAGCGGCGATTTGCGCTGGCGCAGCTGCCGGAACCGCAGAAGCAGCGCGTGTGCAACGTACTGGAGCAGGCGCTGCCGCTCGGCGAGCCGGAGGAACAGGCCGCCAGCATCGGGCGCGGCGACCAGCGCTATTTCCGTATCCAGATTAGCTACGCGACTCATCGCGAAGCCGGAACGATTGTGATTCTGATTCCGGAAAACGTTGCGCCTCCTGAACTGCAGGCGCTGTGGCGCGACGGCGAAGAATAACTTAGACAGTTCCCACAGCATCGCCGTAACTAACTGACTATACTGGATAACGTGGCTAGCTAGTCCACATCAAAGAAAATACCCTTAGATGAGGTCTCTGCTATGACACAAACCAAGCAACGAGGCGGTGCCGGGAACTTTGCAGAGGACCCGGAGCGCGCCAGGGAAGCCGGTAGCGCGGGCGGCAAAGTCAGTGGGGGCAATTTCAGGAACGATCCTGAGAGAGCCAGGGAAGCTGGAAGAAAAGGAGGTCAAAAAAGCCGTCGCCCCTCTAAGCAGAAGTAAGTAAGGATCCTTACAGGAAGGAGTACGCCACGGAAGGTTAATAAAAAAGGCCGACATCATGATGTCGGCCTTTCTTTTACTGCGGCTTACTTGCTGTCGGGCAGCGCGTAAGCAATCACGTAATCACCGCGATCCGGCGACTGACGCGCACCGCCTGCGGAGATCAGGATGTACTGTTTGCCGGTTTTCGGCGAAACATAGCTGATTGGTCCGCCCTGGCTGCCCACCGGCAGACGTGCTTTCCACACTTCTTTACCGGTTGAGCTGTCGAAGGCGCGCAGGTAGTAATCCTGGGTGCCGGCAATAAATACCAGACCGCCCTGCGTTGCCAGCGTACCGCCCAGCGTCGGCATACCGACCGGCATCTGCGCATGCATTTTGATACCAAACGGACCGGTATCCTGCACCGTACCCACCGGCACCTGCCACACAATCTGACGGGTCTTCATGTCGATGGCCGACAGCGTACCGAACGGCGGTGCCTGGCATGGAATGCCCAGCGGCGACATGAAGCGGTTTTTGTTTACTGCGTACGGCGTGCCTTTCAGCGGTACCGCACCCATGCCGGTGTTGATGGCTTCACCGCCGTTGCTGGCAGCCGATTTGGTGGTGTCCTGCGGAATCATCTGCACCCACAGGCCAAGGCGCATATCGTTGACGAACATGTACTGGTTGTTCGGATCGAACGAGATGCTGCCCCAGTTCATGCCACCGAGCGAGCCCGGGAAGCTGAGCGAAACATCGGTGTCCGGCACGGTGAACAGGCCGTCATAACGCATGCCTTTAAAGGCAATACGGCAAGCCAGCTGGTCAAACGGCGTGGCGCCCCACATGTCTGACTCGGTCAGTTTCTGATTGCCAATGTTTGGCATTTCTACCGAGTGCGGCTGAGTTTTGGTGTACTGCTCGTTCGGGATATGGCCCTGCGGCATCGGCAGCTCTTCAACTTTGGTCAAAGGCTTGCCGGTCAGGCGATCCAGCACCCAGATCATGCCGGTTTTCCCGCCGATCACCACCGCAGGTTTGGTGGTGCCGTCCTTCATCGGGAAGTCCACCAGGCTCGGCTGCATTGGCAGGTCGAAGTCCCACAGGTCATTGTGGACCGTCTGATACACCCACTTCTCTTTACCGGTGGTCGCGTCCAGCGCCAGCACCGACGCGCCATATTTGTGATCCAGCGCGGTACGGTTGGCACCCCACAGGTCCACCGACGAGCTGCCCATCGGCAGGAACACGGTGTTCATCGCCGGATCGTAAGAGATTGGCGCCCATGAGTTTGGCGTGCTGCGGGTGTAATCCTGACCCGGCATCAGCACGGCATTCGGATCTTCATTGCCCGGGTCAAATGCCCAGCGCATCTGGCCGGTGATGACGTCGAAGCCACGCAGAACGCCGCCAGGCATGTCTGTCTGGACGTTATCCGCGACGCGACCGCCCACCACGACCGTGGTGCCCGCTACCTGCGGCGGCGAGGTCAGCTGATACTGCGGGTCCGGCGCGCTGCCAAGACCTTGCTTCAGATCGACCACGCCGTGGTTACCGAAGTTTTCACACAGCTCGCCGTTATCGGCGTTGATGGCAATCAGACGCGCATCGATGGTGTTCATCAGGATGCGACGCTGGCAGCTATCGCCCGCCGCCAGCGTTACCGCTGGCACCGGCGTGGAGCCCGGCTGCGTTGGCTGCTGTACCGGTTTGGTGGCATCAAAGTACGCCAGACCACGGCAGCGGTTCCACACCTGCGCCTGCGCATTGATTTCGCGCTTCCAGATCTGCTTACCGCTGTCGGCTTCCACCGCAATCACGTTGTTGTGCGGCGTACACAGATACAGGGTGTTACCCACCTGCAGTGGCGTTTCCTGATCTTCTGCACCGTTACCGGTCGGGCTGATCGGCGTGTCGCCGGTATGGAACGTCCAGGCAACCTGCAAGTCTTTCACGTTGTCGCGGGTAATCTGGTCGATAGCGGCAAAACGGTCGCCCTGCGGCGTACGGCCGTAGCTGCTCCAGTCCTGCTGCGGTTTGCTTTTATCTACCGGGATCAGCGGCAGCTGCTTGCCGGTGAAAGCCACAGTCGGATGCGGCTGGAACATCTGGACAAAGGTGACCACCATACCAACGGCAATCACCGCTGACAGCGCATATGAAAGCTTCGCCAGCGAGGCCTTGCCTTCACGCTTACGCAGCGCCGGCCAGGTAATAAATGCCAGCACCATCAGGCCGGCCGGCACCATCAGGCGCGACACCAGCGGCCAGAACTGCCAGCCAGCATCGTACAGCGCCCAGATCAGCGTACCGGCGAAGACCAGAATGAACAGCGTAACCGCCGAGGATTTACGGCGAAAGAACTGAATCGCCGATAGTAACATGACGATACCGGCAATGAGGAAGTACCAGCTGCCGCCCAGGGCCACCAGTTTACCGCCACCGATCGCGAAGAACAGGCCGATCGCCAGCAGGACCAGCCCGAATAACACGGACCAGAGACTCAACCCTTTACCGGGACGAGCGGAATTTTCTGCCATAACACAAACTCTCCTGAAAAAATAACGCGTGGCGGCCGGAATGCGGGAGCAGCCGGTCAATGTCTTCCTGACTGAGCAGGGACAGGAAGTGATCCGTTACGCTTTATTTTATATCTGTTGGTACGGGAGCTACGCCCGTTATGCAGCGCTTGTGAGCGAGGCCGCAGGAACAACATTCGCTGGCATTCGCCACAAGGCGGGCAGGATTGTACCATCCGGTACAATTAAAAGTGAACATCCATAACGCGGTAGTTACTGGGCAATAGCATTTTTGCTACAAACGTAGCGCGAAGCGAGCAGCCAGCGCCACTTCGCGCTATCGCAACCCCTCATTCCCTGACGTCTTCCGGGCGATAATGCACGCGCCTGCTTGAGATCAGGCCGTGACCGTGGGTACAGAAATAATCTATGGCACCGCACGCTTTCAGCACCTGCAGCGGCTGCTGGCAGTCGGGACAGCAGGCCAGCGCGGTGAAATGACGCTGGCAGTGCGGGCAATCGAAGCGTTGTTCGCTGTAAGTGAGCGGTTGCTGACAGTGAGGACATGGGGTGAGCATGATGACTCCGGAATCGTGGCTGAGGATCGTGATAAACCGGATGTTACGCCAAAAAAAGAGGGCCCATCCGGGCCCTCATCATGTTTAGCGTTTGTTTTTCTTCAGATGCGATATCAGACGCTTACGCTTACGCTGCTGGGTTGGCGTCAGCAGGTTACGTTTGCCCGCATACGGGTTATCGCCCTCTTTGAACTGGATGCGAATCGGCGTTCCCATCACGTTCAGCGAGCGGCGGAAGTAGTTCATCAGGTAACGCTTGTAGGAATCCGGCAGATCCTTCACCTGATTACCGTGAATCACCACAATCGGCGGGTTATAACCACCGGCATGCGCGTATTTGAGTTTCACGCGGCGACCACGCACCAGCGGCGGCTGATGGTCGTCAGCAGCCATGTTCATGATACGCGTCAGCATGGAGGTATTTACGCGTTTGGTCGAGCAGTCATACGCTTCGGTCACGGATTCAAACAGGTTGCCCACGCCGCTGCCGTGCAGTGCCGAGATAAAGTGCACACGCGCGAAGTCGATAAAGCCGAGACGGAAGTCCAGCGTCTCTTTCACTTCATCTTTAATCTCCTGCGACAGGCCATCCCACTTGTTGACCACAATCACCAGTGAGCGCCCACTATTCAGGATAAAGCCGAGCAGCGACAGGTCCTGATCGGAAATGCCCGCGCGCGCGTCAATCACCAGCATCACCACGTTGGCATCTTCAATCGCCTGCAGCGTTTTGATGACGGAGAATTTTTCCACCGTATCAGTGATTTTGCCGCGCTTACGCACGCCCGCGGTATCAATCAGAATGTACTCGCGGTCATCACGCTCCATCGGAATGTAGATGCTGTCGCGCGTGGTGCCCGGCATGTCGTACACCACCACACGGTCTTCACCGAGGATACGGTTGGTAAGCGTTGACTTACCTACGTTGGGACGCCCGACAATCGCCAGTTTGATCGGCAGACCGGTCGGATCGAAGGCTTCTTCCTCTTCTTCCTCCAGCGCTTCACCGTTCTCTTCGGCGGCTAACGCGGCCCAGTAAGCTTCGTTTTCGTCCTCTTCGCTGACTTCCCGCGGCGCGATATCATCCATCCACGGCAGCAGCGCGGTTTCCAGCAGGCTGGTGACGCCACGACCGTGCGACGCGGCAATCGGGTGAATCTCACCCAGGCCGAGCGCGTAAAAGTCCAGCACCGCAGCATCCGGATCGAGACCGTCAGTTTTGTTGGCAACGAGGAACGTCGCTTTATCGCGCGAACGCAGATGATTGGCGATCTGCTGATCCGCCGGCATGACGCCAGCACGCGCATCAACTAAAAACAGCACCACATCGGCCTCTTCAATCGCCAGCAGCGACTGCTCCGCCATGCGGTTTTCCACGCCTTCCTCGGTGCCATCAATACCGCCGGTATCGATAACAATAAATTCGCGCCCTTCCACTTCGGCGCGACCATATTTGCGATCGCGAGTCAGTCCAGGGAAATCGGCCACTAACGCATCACGTGTGCGCGTTAAGCGGTTAAACAGCGTGGATTTCCCCACATTGGGACGCCCAACCAGCGCGACCACAGGTACCATAACACTTGCCTCAGTTTTAAAAATAAATCGCCCGAATGGCGTGATTATAACGGCATTTGCCGTCAGGTTCAGGCCGCAGGCGCCAAGAATATCATGCCTGACTAAAAACAGAACGGCCCCTGACGAATCAGGAGCCGTATCAATGCGTGCGAAACGCTGCCCGTCGGGCCATCGCCTTAACGGGTGATGGCGTAAACCTCACCGCCTTTCGCCTGGATCAGCAGCTTGTCACCGGCCACGACTGGCTCGGTCTGGAAGCCATCGCTGTCCAGTTTCTGCTGCGCCACGAAGCGGCCGTCCAGGGTGTTGATCCAGTGCACGTAGCCTTCGCTATCGGCGACCACCAGGTAACCGTTGAACAACACCGGAGACGTCAGATTACGGTGCAGCAGATCGCTCTGACGCCAGATCGCCACGCCGCCATCGGCGTTGAGCGCAATCACGCGGTCATCCTGATCCACCAGATAGATGCGACCGGCATCGACGATCAGATCTTTGACGCCGCCGATTTCACGCTTCCACAGAATCTGACCGGAACGCAGATCCAGCGCCGTCAGGTTACCGTTGTAGGCCAGCGCATAGACCACGCCATTAACGATCACCGGCGTGGTGTCGACATCGTTAAGACGATCGATCTCAGTCGCGCCGCTCGGCTGGGAGATACGCTGCTGCCAGATCAGCTGGCCCTGGTTCATGATCACCGCGCTAACGCGGCCGTTATCACCGCCAACAATCGCGCCGCCGAACGCTACTGCCGGCGCCGATTCACCGCGCAGCGACAGCGCTGGCATATCCAGATTCACGCTCCATTTCACCGCGCCGCTGCTCTGATCGAGCCCCTGCAGCATACCGTTGCTGGTGTGAATCAGTACCAGACCATCGCTGACCACCGGACGCGACAGCGCTTCGCCAGCCACTTTGGTCTGCCAGGCAATGCTGCCGTCGCTGCTGTTCAGGGCAAATACCTGTCCCCGCTCGCTACCGATGTAGAGGCGATCGCCATTGGCAGTGATACCGCCAGACAGCAGTGCCGAAATGTTTTTCGAGAAGAAGCCGGTCTTCTCAGAGAGGTTCACTTTCCACTTCTCTTTGCCGTTGCTGGCGTCGAGCGCTTTCACGATACCGAAGCGGTCGGCGGCATACACGGTGCCGTCCTGCCAGGCGGGATGCAGATTGGAGTAGAAATCACCCACGCCGTCACCGACCGAGGTGCTCCACGCGGTTTCCGGCGTGAACTGGTTTTCAACCTTCGGCAGCGGGGCCATTTTCACTACATCTTCTTCGCCGCTGAACAGCGAGCAACCGCTGAGCAGAGTGACTGACATCAGCCCTGGCAGCAGGTATTTACGTAATTCCATGTGCGCTCTCTTGACTGGCTTAACTTAAGTTATTCATCTTCATCTGCAGCATCTGCTTCAGCGCAGGAGATGCCTGCGATTCCGCACCTTTGCTCCAGGCATCACGGGCGCCCTGCTTATCGCCTTTGCTCAGCAGTGCTTCGCCACGAATGTCCGCCACAATAGCTGTCCAGCCATCACCCTTCACATTGTTCAGGGTAGTAAGGGCGGCATCGGCCTGATTTTGCTGCAGTTGAATGCGTGCCAGACGCAGGTTGATCACCGCCTGCAGATTGGCATCTTTGGTGTCTTTCAGCCCGCTCTGTAACAGCGTGATGGCTTTGTCTAACTGATTGGCGGCAACGTACTGTTTAGCCAGATCCAGCGCGGCCAGCGCACCGTAGGTGTTGTTGTTCTCGCTGGCGAAGCTGGCGACCGCTTCCAGCGTCTGCGGCTTGTCTGCCTGCATGGCACTGGTCAGCTGCTGATACTGCGCCGACGCGGCTTTGTCCGCTCCTTCCTGATGGCTGCTCCAGAAACGCCAGCCACCCAGCGCAGCGATACCGACGATGACCCCGACCGCCAGCGCTTTGCCATTATTGGCAAAGAAGCGACGCAGCGCATCAACCTGTTCGTTTTCGTTGCTGTAAACTTCCACGCAATCCCTCTCCTTAAAATGCCTGTTGCAGTGCTGCGCTTACTGCAGCAGCGTGTGCAGCGTCGCGGCGGCGTCGCTCTGCGCCAGCGTCTGCTGATCGCCGGTGCGCAGGTCTTTAATCACCACCTGGCCCGCTTTCACTTCGTCTTCGCCCAGCACCAGCGCAATGCGTGCGCCCCACTTGTCTGCACGGGCAAACTGCTTCTTGAAGTTACCGCCGCCGAAGTTGGTCATCAGCTTCAGCGCCGGGTCGGCATCACGCAGTTTTTCCGCCAGTTGCATCGCGGCGGACTGCACGCCCTGCCCCGAAGCGATAACATAGACATCAACAATGCGCGTCGGTTCAAATTCCGGATTCACCGCCTGCACCAGCAGCACCAGACGCTCGAGCCCCATGGCAAAACCGACCGCCGGTGTCGCGCGGCCGCCCAGTTGCTCCACCAGACCATCATAGCGACCGCCGCCGCACACGGTGCCCTGCGAGCCGAGGCTGCTGGTCACCCATTCGAACACGGTGCGATTGTAGTAGTCGAGGCCGCGCACCAGGCGCTGATTGATGCGATATTTGATGCCGGCATCGTCGAGCAGCGCGCACAGGCCGCTGAAGTGTTCACGTGACTCCTCGTCGAGAAATTCACCCAGCGTCGGCGCGTCGTTAAGCAGCGTCTGAATATCCGGATTTTTGCTGTCCAGCACGCGCAGCGGATTGGTATACATGCGGCGTTTGCAATCTTCGTCCAGCACCTCTTTATGCTGTTCGAGGAAGGCCACCAGCGCGCTGCGGTAGTTGGCGCGCGCGTCCAGTGAACCGATGGAGTTCAGCTCCAGCTCAACGTGGTCAGCAATACCCAGCGCTTTCCACCAGCGATGGGTCAGCATGATCAGCTCGGCGTCCACGTCCGGCCCCTGCAGGCCAAACACTTCCACACCCATCTGGTGGAACTGGCGATAGCGCCCCTTCTGCGGACGCTCGTAGCGGAACATCGGACCGATGTACCACAGGCGCTGCTCCTGATTGTACAGCAGACCATGTTCGATACCGGCGCGCACGCAGCCTGCGGTGCCTTCCGGACGCAGCGTCAGGCTCTCGCCGTTGCGGTCTTCAAAGGTGTACATCTCTTTTTCAACCACGTCGGTGACTTCACCGATCGCGCGGCTGAACAGTGGGGTTTGCTCGACGATTGGCAGACGGATTTCACTGTAGCCGTAGCTGGCCAGCACCTGCTTCAGGGTGCCCTCAATACGCTGCCAGATGGCGGTATCTGCCGGCAGGTAATCGTTCATCCCGCGAATCGCTTGAATATTCTTCGCCACGTTAGAATCTCTTAATACAAAAAAACCTGTCCGGCATCATACCTTATGAGGATGAAACCGCACAGGTTCAATCACAACTGGCGTGCGCCGGGCGCACACCGTCCTTTATTTTTCCAGCTGCTGCACGTTGATGCGGCGGCTCTCGTCCAGCATGGTGGCTTTCGCACGGATGCGCGCTTCCAGCTGATCGATCATGTCGTTGTTGTCGAGGCGATCGCGCTGGCGCACGCCATCTTCGTAGAAACCGCTTTTCTTGTTGCCGCCGGTGACGCCGAGCGTCGATACCGTGGCTTCGCCGGGACCGTTCACCACGCAGCCAATGATCGAGACGTCCATCGGCGTGATGATGTCTTCCAGCCGCTCTTCCAGCGCGTTCACCGTGCCAATGACGTCAAACTCCTGGCGCGAACAGGTCGGGCAGGCGATGAAGTTGATGCCGCGTGAGCGGATGCGCAGTGATTTCAGGATGTCGTAGCCGACTTTGACCTCTTCAACCGGGTCGGCGGCCAGTGAAATACGCAGCGTATCGCCAATCCCTTCCGCCAGCAGCAGACCAAGGCCGATCGCTGATTTCACCGCTCCCGCACGCGCGCCACCAGCTTCGGTGATGCCAAGGTGCAACGGCTGATCGATGGCTTTTGCCAGCAGACGGTAAGATTCCACCGCCAGGAACACATCGGAGGCTTTGACGCTCACTTTGAACTGGTCAAAGTTGAGGCGATCGAGGTGATCAACATGACGCATCGCAGATTCGAGCAGCGCCTGCGGCGTTGGCTCACCGTATTTTTCCTGCAGATCTTTTTCCAGCGAACCGGCGTTAACGCCGATACGGATCGGAATATTGTGGTCACGGGCGCAATCCACTACCTGGCGAATACGCTCGTTGTTACCGATGTTGCCCGGGTTAATGCGCAGGCAATCGACGCCGTACTCGGCCACTTTCAGAGCGATGCGGTAGTCAAAGTGAATGTCCGCTACCAGCGGCACGTTGACCTGCTGCTTAATCAGTTTGAAGGCTTCCGCCGCATCCATAGTGGGCACGGACACACGCACGATATCCACGCCGACGCGCTCCAGCTGACGGATCTGATTCACCGTGGCTTCGACGTCCGTGGTACGGGTGTTGGTCATTGACTGAACGGCGATAGGCGCGCCATCGCCAACCGGCACCTTGCCGACGTAAATACGTGTAGATTTGCGACGGATAATGGGTGCTTCGTTATGCATATTCTCTCTCCACAATTACCCGGAAAGCGCGCTGCGCGTTATTGCGCACCCAGCGTCAGACGGGCAACCTGGTTATTACGGATAAAACGACTTAAATCAACGGGCTGATTCTGATATTGCACGTCAACCGCACCCGGAGCGCCAATTTTCAGACGATACGGAGCGGTGCCGGACAGGCTGAGTTTACCGCCGCTACGTTGCAATCCGCTGAACAGCTTCTTACCGGTCGCATCGGTGACTTCCAGCCAGCAGTCAGCTTTGAAGTTCATCACCACGGCGTTAGGATCGCCCGCGGGCTGGCTGACGGCCGCGGTACCGGTTGGCATTGAGCCTGCCGGCACGCTGTTGGCCGGAGCCGGTGAGGTGGCCGCTGGCGGTGCGTTATCAATCGGCGCCTGGCTCGGTGACACCACTGCGTTGTCGCTGCTGGTTGCCGTGTTGCTGCTGGTCGCTGCTGGCGCAGAGTTAGTGCTGCCCGCGTTGTCTGGCGTGCTGACCGCACCGGCACCGGTGTCGATCGGGGTACCGGCCGCGTTAGTGTCGCTGTCGGCGGTGCTGTCCGTGCTGTTGTCACCCAGCGGAATCGACTGGCTGTTGTCACTGCTGCTGCCGTTCTGGTCAGCCATCGACACCAGATCCGCCTGCGAGGCTTTATGGTTCTGCCACCACCAGGCGCCGGTCAGGCCGACCACCACGAAAATCACCAGCCAGGTGAAGATCATCAACCAGCCGTCACGCTTTTTACGACGCTTACCCAGTGAGAAGCTCTGCATCGGCTCAATTTTCGCCGCACGCACCGGAGCCTGCTTCGCCATCATCGGCAGCAGGTCATCTTCAGGTACATGCACCAGACGCGCATAAGAGCGAATGTAGCCGCGCAGAAAGGTCGAGGCCAAATCCGCCGGGGATTTATCCTCTTCAATATCACGCACGGTAGAAAGTTTCAGGCACAGGCGCTCAGCGACGTTTTGCTGGGTCAGCCCCATCTGCTCACGGGCCAGACGCAGGCGTTCACCTGTGGAATGTACTGCAGAATTCTCTTGAGTGGCTTCAGTATTCATTAGCTAAATAACGCTGGTACTGTATCGATTGTGGAAAACTTCGCGCCAACCGGTCGCCATAACGTGTAACGTCAGCAGCGTTTCCCTGTTGCGCGGCGAAACGTATCTGTAACCCCAGACTCTCTGCCGTTGCCGGCAAATGCTGATGGTAAACTTCTAAAAGCAGCGGCACTGAAGCCCACTGCTGCTGTTCAAGCCGTCGTTCCACTTCCGTCAGCAGCATACTGCCCTGCTCCGGTGCGGCATCCAGCGCGAGATCGAACTGCTGGCGCGCGGCGCGATCCTCTCCCGCCTGCAGGTAACAATAGCCCGAAAACAGCAGGGCATCCTGAGCGGCGTCGCTGTGCTGCGCTTCAGTTGCCAGCTTAAACTGTTGATGCGCTTCGTCATACTGCCTCAAACCGCAGAGAAACGCACCGTAATTGTTAGCCACATAACCATTCAGCGGCGCTAACTGCTGCGCGCGCTGGTAGTAATGGCGCGTCCGGGCGTTATTCTGCTGTGCCTGCGCGACGCGCGCAAGCGCCAGCGGCACCCGGTAATCGCGCGGCGCGGCCTGCTGCGCGCGCAGCAAATTGCGCTGCGCCGCGGCATAATCCTTCACCGCCAGATAGTGCAATCCCAGCTGCAGCCGGATATCGGCCGCGCCGTGCCGCGCCGGTGCTTCGACACACCCGGTTACAACAAAGCCGGCCAGCAGCGCGGCGGATATTCCTTTATGCATCTCAGTCTCTCCCTGTCAGTTCAGCGCAGAGACTGCCATGCCTGACGCCCGATGCGTAGCAGCGGGCGCGATCTTTCAGAGCGCCTTCACAGAGATGGCTTCACCGGCCATTTTTTTACGCAGCGTACGCTTGGTGCGGTCGATAACATCGCCGGCCAGCTGACCACAGGCGGCATCAATGTCGTCGCCGCGCGTTTTACGCACGATGGTGGTGAAACCGTACTCCATCAGCACTTTGGAGAAGCGGTCAATACGGCTGTTCGAGCTGCGGCCATACGGCGCGCCCGGGAAGGGGTTCCACGGAATCAGGTTGATCTTGCACGGCGTCTCTTTCAGCAGCGCCGCCAGCTCATGCGCGTGTTCGGTGCTGTCGTTGACGTGATCCAGCATCACGTACTCAATCGTTACGCGGCCCTGATTGGCGTTGGATTTGCCAATGTAGCGCTTCACCGCCGCCAGGAAGGCTTCGATGTTGTACTTTTTGTTGATTGGCACGATGTCATCGCGGATGGTGTCATTCGGTGCGTGCAGCGAAATCGCCAGTGCCACGTCGATCATATCGCCGAGCTTGTCCAGCGCCGGCACTACGCCCGAGGTCGACAGCGTCACGCGACGTTTGGAGAGACCGAAACCGAAGTCATCCAGCATGATCTCCATCGCCGGCACCACGTTGGTAAGGTTGAGCAGCGGCTCGCCCATGCCCATCATGACCACGTTGGTGATCGGACGCTGGCCGGTCACTTTAGCGGCACCGATAATTTTTGCCGCGCGCCATACCTGACCGATGATTTCAGACACGCGCAGGTTACGGTTAAAGCCCTGCTGCGCGGTCGAACAGAATTTACACTCCAGCGCACAGCCTACCTGCGAGGAGACGCACAGCGTGGCGCGGTCGGCTTCCGGGATATACACGGTTTCCACCAGCTGATCGCCGACGCGAATCGCCCACTTGATGGTGCCATCGCTGGAGCGCATCTCTTCCGCCACTTCCGGCGCACGAATTTCAGCGCGCTGCATCAGCTTGCCACGCAGCACTTTATTGATGTCTGTCATCTGCTCGAAATCATCGCAGCAGTAGTGGTACATCCACTTCATGACCTGATCGGCACGGAACGGTTTTTCGCCCATCTCAACAAAGAATTCGCGCATCTGCTGACGGTTAAGATCCAGCAGGTTAATTTTTTCGTTTTTCGGGGAAACAACCACGGGGGAAGCGGACGACGGCGTCACAATCTGTTCGGACATAATGTTCTCTGGCCTCGTTGTTACACGTTACGGCTCTGGTTAAGAATAGGAAAAAAACAGCGCCCTCGCTGAGCCAGGCTCAACAAGGGCGCATAATTGTACTACATCTGCTGCGTGATGCCAGGGGAACGTCTTAGCCGCCGGTTACAAGGTGTAAAGACGCCTGTCCGCATCCGCTACCGCGCACTTAGCGGGTACGTGGGCAGACTTCGTTTTCTGCGAAGAAGTAAGCGATTTCGCGTGCCGCAGATTCTGCAGAGTCAGAACCGTGGGTGGCGTTTTCGGTGAAGCTGTCTGCGTAGTCAGCACGCAGCGTACCGGCCAGCGCGTTGTCCGGGTTAGTTGCACCCATCAGATCGCGGTGACGCTGGATAGCGTTTTCGCCTTCCAGAACAGATACCACAACCGGGCCAGAAGTCATGAACTCAACCAGACCATCAAAGAACGGACGACCTTTGTGCTCCGCGTAAAAGCCTTCAGCCTGCTCTTTGGTCAGGTGCAGCATTTTCGCACCAACGATTTTGAAGCCAGCGCTTTCGAAACGGTTGTAGATAGCACCAATCACGTTCTTAGCGACGGCGTTTGGTTTGATGATGGAGAAAGTGCGTTCGATTGCCATGATTACCTCTGATTAGCATCCTGAAGAAACCGGGAACCCGCTCCCGGTAAGAAAACGCGCCGATTATAGGGAGATCGGCGCGCCTTGCCTATGAGTGAAGAGAGGAATTATTGAAAATAATTGATTTCTGTCGGGGCAAACACGCAAAAAATATGCCATAGCGCTGCGTTTAGCCACGCGTGAAGGACACCGAAGCCAGCTGCCCGGCCTCATCCATCACCACCAGCTGATAACGACCGGGCTCGCGCAGCACCAGCGAGGCGCTGCTTTTTCCCGCAGCAAGCTCCACCGGCTGCCCGTTTAAAAACCACCAGCGCTGCGTACCCTGCCCGCCCTGCACCGCCACCGGCAGCAGCAATACGACCTTACCGGGCAGCGGCTGCACGCGCTGGCCATTGATCACGCCGGTCACCAGCAGCGGCGCGCTGTCCCCCTGATTCAGCGGCGGACAGGTCGCATCCACCGGCGGCAGGCGCTGCGCCCGCCGTTCGCCCGGTGGCAGCCACGGCTCTAGCGGCAGCGGCCACATCACGCGTTCCCGGCTTTGCGCATCCGGACAATCCGCCGCCACGCGCAGCCCTTTGCTGTTTTGCCAGAAGCGCTGGCGTAAGCCATTGACGCCCTCCTGACCCGGCGCCAGCAACGTTGGCGGCACGGTCTGATTTAACACCCAGCTATAACGCCGCTGCCGGCAGTTCTCGTCGCCGGCGGGCAATGGCTGGCCGCCGGGCCAGCAGATACTGACGGCGCTGACCGTCGCCGGGCGCGGATCGCCGGGCACGCCGCGCGCCGGCAGGTGTCCCGCCAGCAGGTGATTAACCTGCTGCATCACCGGCACCGCCGATGCGTAACCGAACTGGCCGGCAACCGGCGTGGCATCCGGCCTGCCCACCCAGACGCCAATCAGATAGCGCGGCGTGATACCGACGCTCCAGGCGTCGCGATAGCCGTAGCTGGTGCCGGTTTTCCACGCCAGCGGCACGATATCGGCGACCGCCCCGCTGGCGGCAGGCTGTGCCTCACCGGCGAGAATGCGGCGCACAATCCACGCCGCGCCGGGCGACAGTAACGGGCGCTGCAGCAACGGCTGCTGTGGCAGCCAGCGCAGCTGTGCAGCATTACCGTGGCGGGCAAAGGCGCTGTAGGCGGCGACAATGTCGTCCAGCCGCGCGCCGGTGCCGCCCAGCACCAGCGACAGATTCGGTTCACCGCCCGCCGGAAAGCGCAGATTCAGGCCGACGTTGCGCAGCCGCGCGGCGACGTTTTTCGGTCCAAGCGCCTCCAGCAGCTGCACCGCCGGCAGATTGAGCGAACGCTGCAGCGCTTCACTGGCGCTGACCGGGCCGTGAAAGCCGCTGTCGAAATTGCCGGGACGATAGTCACCAAAGCGGCGTGGCACATCCTGCAGCAGCGATTCGCCATGAATCAGGCCATCATCCAGCGCCATGCCGTAGACAAACGGCTTGAGCAGCGATCCCGGCGAACGAACGCTGGCAATCATATCCACATGGCCAAAGCGGCTATCGTCATTGAAAGACACCGAGCCGACGTAGCCGCGCACCTTCATGGTGCTGTGGTCGACAACCAGCAGTGCCAGCGAGGTGCGCGGCGGCAGCCGGGTTTGCAGCGACGCAGCGAGGTTCTCCAGTTCACGCTGCAGCGACACATCCAGCGTGGAGGTAATTTTGCTGTCGGGCGACAGCGACAGCAGCCGGCGCGCCAGCAGCGGTGCCAGCTGCGGCAGCTGGCGCGGCGGCAGCCATACCGGCTCCTGTTTGATTTCGGCGACGGTATGCGCCGGCCACACCTGATACTGCGCCAGGCGATCCAGCACTTTATTGCGGGCAGCTTCAGCGCGCTGCGGCCAGCGGTCCGGGCGCAAACGGCTGGGTGCCTGCGGCAGCACCGCCAGCAGCGCCGCCTCGCCGCGGGTAAGCTGCGACGCCGGTTTGCCCAGCCACATCCAGCTGGCAGCGCCGACGCCCTCAACCGTGCCACCAAACGGGGCGCGGTTGAGATACAGCGTGAGGATCTCGCGCTTCGACAGATGCCACTCCAGCTGCAGCGCGCGCCACGCCTGCACTACTTTGCCACGCAGGGTACGCGGCTGCGGATCAATCAGCCGCGCCACCTGCATGGTCAGTGTGCTGCCGCCGGAGACAATGCCGTGCTGCAGCAGGTTTTGCCCGACGGCGCGCACTATCGCCAGCGGATTAATGCCGGGATGGTGCCAGAACCAGCGGTCTTCGTAGGTCAGCAGCGCCTCGATATAGGCCGGTGACACCTCGTCCAGCGTCACCGGATAGCGCCACACACCCTGTCGATCGGCAAAGCGCCACAGCGGCGTGCCATCTTCCGCTACCACCACCCGCGCCGGCTGTAACTGGCGCAGCGGCAGCGGATCGAGCCGGTCCAGCAGCCATACTGCGCCCACCAGCAGCAGTAACAGCAGCGCCAGCCCGCACAGGCGTGGGTGGCGCTGCGTCACGGGCGCTTAACGCACATGAAGTTTTTCCGGCGTGGTGCCGATGGCGCGCCACGCGGGCACATACATCGACTCCACCTGCGGTGGCGGCAGACGATAACTGCCCGGCGTCACCGCGCGCGCCAGATACAGCAGCGTGCCGGGCGTGTAGCCATCCAGCGCCAGCGCGGCGACAAAGCGGTCGTCGCGGAACTCAAGATGTTTGATGTTGGCCTGCTGCATGTCCATCATGCTCTCTTTCAGCGCATCGGCACTGTCGCCCAGGCTGGCGCTGCTGTCGCTCAGGTTTTGATTTTCCAGCTCCAGTCCGGCCGGCAGCAGATCCACCACCAGCGCATCGCTGACGCGCTGACTGGCGCCCACCTTCAGCCGCACCACCAGCAGCTCGCCGCTCTTAAGGTTATTGAGATCGGCCGGTTTGCCGTCCAGCGTGAAGTATTCGCGACTGATGCTGAGCACGTTGCTGACCGGTGACGGCGCAGTGCGCGGATAGCCGACCACATTGAGCGTGCCGTACAGCGGCGACGGTGTGTCGCTGGTCACCGTCAGGCCCTGCTGCAACTGCTGCGCGCTCAGCCCGAGACTCAGCGGCCGATCGCTGCGCAGCGGCTGGTCCTGCAGCGTGGCCTGCCAGGTCTCACCCTGATGCTGCTGCAGCGTCCGCGCGGCGAGGAACAGCGCATTGTTCTCCTGCGTAGAGAACCAGCGCTGCCCGTGCAGCGTTTGCGCCAGTTCAATCAGCAACGGCCCCTGCTGCTCCGGCAGCAGCTGATTTTCCGTCAGCAGCGCCAGCGTCAGCGCGCGGTCACGCAGCGGGCTGCCGTAATCGCCCAGCCACATGTCAGGCTGGCGTTGCAGCGCGATGCCCTGCATCAGCGCCAGCTGCGCGCGCTGCGTATCGCCCATCTGCTGCAACGCCACACCAAGCTGCACCAGCGCCAGTCCGGACTTCGCCTGGGCGCGTTGGTCATACAGCGCCCGCAGCGCGCCGAGCGGCGCCTGCTGCTGACGCGCCAGCACCAGCCCCGCGTAGGCCTGCACGCTAAAACGCAGCGCATCGGCATCGCTGCTCCAGCTGGTTTCGATTTGTGCCGGATCCTGCAAATAACGCAGCAGGCGCTGGTCGGCGCGATTAATCACGCCCTCCGGCACGCTGTAGCCCGCTTCGCTGGCGCGCAGCAGGAAGTCATTGACGTAAGCGGTGAGCCAGAACTCCTCACTGCTCTCTTTGCTCCACAGGCCAAAGCTGCCGTTACCGCGCTGCATGCCGGCCAGGCGCGTAATGCCGGTGTCAATTGCCGCGCGGCGCGCCTCATCACTGCTGGTTTTGATGCCCATCGCGCTGAGCTGGGCGTGATTGGTGAAGAGTGAAGGCCAGATGCCGCTGGCGGTCTGCTCCAGACAGCCATAGGGATAAGCGTAAAGCTGGCTGATGTAGCTGGCGATATTCAGCGGCGGCTGAGAACTCAGCGACAGCTGGCCGCTCAGCGTGCCAGCCTGCAGGCCGTTGAAAGCGCTTGCCATCACCTGCCAGCGCTGCCCGCTGTTCATTACGTTATCGAAACTCAGGGTTTGCGCCGGATAAGCCGGACGCACGCCAATCTTCCAGCGGCGCACGCTCGGTGCCAGCGTCTCGTTCGGCAGACTCAGCCCCGAAACGGTCACCTGCACGTCGCCCTCACCAAAACCGTCCTGCGCTTTAACCGGGATCGCCAGCGTGGTTCGCGCCCCTTTCGCCAGCTGCACCCTGGCCGGGATTTGCCCGTTGAGTGCAATCAAGCCGCTGGCATTAACCGTGACGTTCAACGTTTGAGGTTGATCGGTGAGGTTGGTCAAATCCAGCGCCAGTGTTGATTGATCGCCGCTGGCAAGAAAGCGCGGCGTCGCCAGTTCGCTTACCAGCGGTGCGGCGACCACCAGTTTACGATCTGCCGCGCCGAAACTGTCTTCGCTCCACACCTGCGCCATCAGCCGCAGCTCGCCGTTGAAGGCTGGTACCGGCAGTTCCAGCGTGCCCTCGCCGCTGGCATCCAGCGTCACCGGTTGCAGCTGCTGCGCCACAATCTGCGCCTCGGTGACCGGCTTTTTACCGCCGCGCGACAGCGCATCGGCATCATCCCCGTCACCGCCAAAACGCAGCGCCGCCAGTTTGCCACCGCCCTCAATCAACTGCCCGAATACGTCATATTGATCGGCGTTGTAGCGCTTGCGGCCAAAGAAGCCGTTCCACGGATCGGGGGTGGCATAGTCGGTAATGCTCAGCACGCCGCTGTCCACCGCCGACAACAATACCTGCACCTGCTGCGGCAGCGCACCGCCCTCGCGGCGGGCTTTAACCTTGACTTGCACGGTTTGTTCCGGCCGAATCCTGTCCGGTGCCTCAAGCGCCAGCGTCAGGCGGCGCGCGGCGGTTGCCATCGGCAGATGCAACAAGCCGACCGCGCGTTTTGGCGTGGTGCCGTTCGCTTTGTCGCCGTCGCGCACCACAATCGCGCTGAGATACAGATCGTGGCGCTTCCACTCCGCACTGACTGGCACATTAATGGTTGCGCCGCCCGCCGGTACATCCAGCGGTTGCCACCACAAGGTGCCGCTGCTCGACTCCACCAGCAGATAGCCTTTGCCGGCCGCCGGGGATTCCACCGTGACACGTGCGGTGTCGCCGGGTTGATAGGCGGCTTTGTCGATCTTTAGTTTGACCTGATCCGGACGCAGCGCGCCGGTGCCGTTGGTGTTGTCCTGCCACCAGTAACCTGCCTGGAAACGCACGCTGCTGACGATGTTGTCACCAGCATGCACTTCAAGACGATAGGTGCCCCACTCCACCGGGAAGCTGACTTTCTGGCTGCCGCCCGCCGCAATGCTGATGCGCTGCTGCTCTTCCTGCAAATCTTTTTCATCGTAACGTGACTGCCAGCCTTCGCTGTCAGAGAAGCTCCAGAAGTAGTCGCGACGTTCGTGGATCAAACGCACATCAAGGTCCTGCGCCGCCAGCTTTTCGCCCTGCGCATTGGCGTACACCACGTCAAATTCGGCGAGGCTGTTTTCCGGCACGGTTGGCTCGTCGTTATAACGATCGGTGCGATAGTCGTACACCGATTCGCTGTTAAACAACGGACGTATGCCCGGCAGCGCGGCCGCAGGCCAGATCGCTTGCGTGGCGCGGCGCGTTACCGGACGACCGCCGGTCTCCAGCAGGCTGGCCTGCAAAATCAGGTTGAGCGGAGAGTGGCTCTCCGCCCAGCTGCTTTCGACCCTGAGCTGCAGCCTGCCGCTGTCGTCCAGCTTTTCATCCACATCATCAAGGCTACGTTTCAGTTCCTCAGTGATGTCGCCAAACTGATAACCTGGCAACGCAGCGACCGCTTCACGCGCCGGACGCAGGAACAGCTGGCCCTGTAGTTCGTTGCCTGCCGCTGGCGCGCCATACAAATAACGACCTTCAACATCAAAGGTGACGTTGGCATCTGGCGACAGGGGCTGAGCGTTGCTTTTAAGCGACAGCGCCATCCGTTCGGGCAGGAAATCTTCTACATTGAACGGCCAGCTGCGCGGCTGGTTGTCGCCGCTGTTAATACGTAGCGTCCATTTACCGGTCATCGCCGAGGCCGGTAAGGCAAAACGTTGTTGATAAACGCCGTTCTCTGGCTGCCAGACGAAGGTTTGTGCCACTTCACCATTCGGCTGCACCACTTCAGCTTTCACCGGCTGCGGCGGCAGTGGTTTGCCATCGGCATCGCGCAGCAGCGCATTAACGATGACCGTTTCGCCGGGGCGATAGAGATCGCGCGGGCCAAAAATGAAGAACTGTTTGTCGTAGCCTTGCGGGCCATCAATCGGGAATTCGGCCAGATCCAGCGCCGGGCGATTAAGGTCGATGAGCGAAGTCTGGCCCTTACTGGTCGCCAGCAGCAGCTTGCCTTTGGCGTTAGCCGCTAAACGCAGATGCCCCTCGCTGTCGCTGCTGCCGCTCGTCAGCTGTTGGCCTTTTTCATCCAGTAGCTGCACGCTGACATCCGCCAGCGGATCGCCACTGGCGAGGCTTTGTGTAAACAATTCCAGCTGGGTGGGAAAACGGTGCAGCGACAGCCCAATGTCGCTCAGGGTGAACAGCGTGGCCGGTTGCGTGTAGTTGTAGGTGCCGGCCTGTTTCATCACCGCCAGATAGACACCCGGCTGTTTCAGCGCCGCGACGTCGCCGAGCGGCAGCTGCATTTTTTCCCGCGTATTGCGTGCCGGGTTGAGATCGAAGCGGCCGCTGTAAACCAGATCGGCGTTTTTCAGCAGATCGCGCGATTCCCAGTACGACAAATTGTTGCCGTAATTCCACTGGGCGAGAAAATCTGCCAGTGAGGCATTTTTCACCCGGAAGAAATCAACATCGATCTGGTTAACGTTGAGCGCCAGCACCGGCAGTCCCTGCGCCAGGCGCAGCGGCAGCAGCGAGCCACGACTGGCGAAACCGACCATCGGCTGGATGTCGCGCGTGGTGAGTGTCTGGCTGAATGGGCTGGCTAAGGCACCACCATCCGCGGCCTTCAGGCCGGCATTGACGGTGACAGTGAGCTTGCGCGCCGGCTGCGGATGGCGGAAGCGCAGCACTTTGCCGTTCTGCGCCAGCTCCCAGCCTCCGTCGACCTTGCCGCTGCTGTCATCGGTGAGGCTGATCCAGTGGTTGAAATCCTGCTGACCGTCGAGCGCGCGGTTAAAGGTCAGTACCAGCGCCGCCGCGCCGTCCAGCTGCAGTTCGGACAGGTCGATCACCGCAAGAGCGCGTGTCGCGGCCTGCGGCGCAGGCGTATCAGCCGCCTGCAGCGACGGCTGCGCGCCGCCCAGTAATGCGCCGCCGATCAGCACGCTGAACAGCAGTCGTTTTACACATCTTGCCATGGTAATTCCCTCACCAGCCCCAAAAGGTTAAACGTGTTGTGCTGCGCAATTTCACATCAAGCCGCCAACTTTAGCAATGTTACCCTTGAGATAGCCTTCACATTCCCGGACACTGGGCCTTTGCCGCTGATGGAGAAGAGGTTGCTATGACAGCCATGTTTGTGTCCGCTGATTGGTTGAATGAACATTACCACGAAGAGCGTTTGCAGGTGCTGGATGCCCGCATGCTGCCGCCAGGTCAGGAAGCGGTGCGCGATATCACGGCGGAGTATCTGGCCGGGCATCTGCCGGAGGCGCCTTTTTTCAACATCGAAGCGCTGTCCGATCACACCAGCCCGTATCCGCATATGATGCCGCGCGCAGAGACCTTTGCCGTGGCGATGCGCGAGCTGGGCATCAGCCAGGATAAACATCTGGTGGTGTACGACGAAGGCAATCTGTTCTCCGCGCCGCGCGCCTGGTGGATGCTGCGTGCCTTTGGCTGTAAACAGGTGTCGATTCTGGCGGGCGGCCTGCAGGGCTGGAAAGCCGCTGGCTTCAGCCTGGCTACCGGTCCGGTAAATCTGCCTGAAGGCGAGTTCGACGCGCAGTATGACAGCAGCCAGGTAAAGCGCCTGACCGATGTCCTGCTGATCAGCCACGAGGGCGGCGCGCAGATTGTCGATGCGCGCGCGGCCAACCGTTTCAATGCCGAAGTGGATGAGCCGCGTCCCGGCCTGCTGCGCGGCCATATCCCGCACAGCCTGAATATGCCGTGGAACGATCTGGTGGCCAACGGTGAGCTGAAACCGGCCGCCGAACTGCGCGATCTGTTTGCAAAGGCAGGCATTAAGCTGGATCAGCCGATTGTCGCCAGTTGCGGCTCCGGCGTGACGGCGGTGGTGGTGATTCTGGCGCTGACCGCGCTTGGCGTGCGTGATGTGACGCTGTACGACGGTTCGTGGGGAGAATGGGGCAGCCGCGACGATTTACCGATTGAGAAATAAGTGTATCCGGTCGCCGTAAGGTGCGCGTTGTCGGATGTTGTGCACATTTATCCGGTCGCCGTAAACGGCGACCCTACATGTAGGGTGCGCATTTATGCGCACCTGGGTGAAATCGGTGCGATTTTGATGACGCATTTATGCGCACCTGGGTGAAATCGGTGCGATTTACCGGCGCACTGATGCGCATCGGCACTAAATAATCCGCTGGCTGCCTTTGAAATCGCGCAGGAAGCTGCCCCAGCGGCGCTCATAAAACGGCGTAATGTGCGCGGTGAAGAAATGGCTGACACCCTGCTCGTTGCTGACCACTTCACAGATATCAATCGGCGCGTCATCGGGCAGCGTATCGGTCGCCACGCTGCCGGCCGCCTGAATAATCGCATCAATATCGCTGTCGGCTTCAATCCCAATCAACAGATTCGCCTGTTCATCGGCACGCTCACGAATGCTGGCAACGTAGGCGCGACGCACCTGTTTGTATTTCGCAAACAGCTGGGTCAGCGAATCGATCATCTGCGCTGGCGGCTCGGCCACTTCGGACAGCAGCAATGCATGACCGCCCTCCAGCACCGTTTGCTGGCTCAGCGCACTGCCCTCTTCGCCCAGCAGATGCGCGATCTCGCCGGGTGAAAATTCTTTGCCGGCCGGCAGTTTTGGATTGAGGAACAGCGTTTCGCCCAGCGTCATTTCAAACAGCGTGCGCGTCGGTAAACGCAGGTACGGCTGCTCACCCTGGATAGCTTCGCTCATCGCTGCTTCTGAGGTAAAGAAAGGGATCACGCTGCCGCCGCCCTCTTTCTCCCAGTGCTGTAATTCTACCGGCGAGGTGGCATCAAACTGCTCCGCGGGACTTTCGCCCGGCACCCAGACATCGGCCTCCAGCAATAGCTGAAAAAATTCCGGACGGTGCGCAGGCTCGGTGGCCGCCAGCTTCAGCACCTCTTCAAGACGGTTACTCATAAGGGATAGGCTTCCAAAAAAGACGGCAGGTTGCAGCCTGCCGTTGTCGGGATTATTTCAGTAACAGATTGGCAATGGTACGCACGCCAAGGCCAGTCGCACCGGCAGACCACTGATCGACCGCGCTTTTGCGATAGGTCGCAGAGCAGTCAATGTGCAGCCAGCCCTGCTGATAGTTGCTGACGAACCATGAGAGGAACGCCGCCGCGCTGCTGGCGCCCGCTGCATGTGCCGCGCTGGCGATGTTATTCAGATCGGCGAAATTGGACGGCAGGTGGTTGCGGTGAAACTCGGCCAGCGGCAGACGCCAGAAGGCTTCATTCTCGCTGGTGGCGCTGCCCAGCAGCGACTCCGCCAGCACGTCGTCAAAGGTAAACAGCGCATGGTAATCGTTGCCCAGCGCGGTTTTCGCGGCACCGGTCAGCGTGGCCGCATCAATCAGCAGCTGCGGACGCTGTTCGCTGGCGTCGATCAGTCCATCGGCTAGCACCAGACGCCCTTCGGCGTCGGTGTTCATCACTTCCACCGATTTCCCGTTGCGATAGCGGATGATGTCGCCGAGGCGGAACGCGTTGCCGCTTACCATGTTATCGGCGCAGCACAGGAACAGCTTCACGCGCTTATCCAGGCCGCGCGCAATCGCCAGCGCCAGCGCACCGGTTACCGTTGCCGCGCCGCCCATATCGGATTTCATCGAATCCATGAACGCGCTCTGCTTCAGGCTGTAGCCGCCGGTATCAAAGGTGATGCCTTTGCCCACCAGGCAGGCGTACACCGGTGTGCTGTCGTCGCCGCCGGGGTTGAAGTCCAGCGTCAGCAGCACTGGCGGGCGCGTCGAGCCGCGGCCTACGGTATGAATTCCGGCATAGCCCTGCTCACGCAGATCCTCACCTTTGATGATGCGATAGCTCACCGCATCACCGCCTACTTCGCTGATCAGATCGATGGCACTGTGCGCCAGCTGCTCCGGACTCAAATCTTCCGCAGGCAGGTTGATGGTGTCGCGCACCCAGTCAACGATCTTCAGGCGCCGATCGAATTCGGCCTGATCGGCCTCACTCAGCGTCGGCCATTCGACCTGACGCTGGCCTTTCGGGCTGCGGAAACCCTGCCAGAACGCCCAGCATTTCTCCAGATCCCAGCCTTCGCCGCTCAGCGCGACGTGGCGAATGCCCTGACCGTCCAGCTTGCGTCCGGCACGTTGAATGCTCATCAGCGCATCGGCACCGGTCAGGTGAACGGTCATGCCACTTTCATTGCTGCTCAGCAAGGCTTTCTCGCCCCAGCGCGCATCTGCGGCCTGGGAGCTGAGCGTAATCGTCATGGGTTGTGTTGTCATCGCGTGGCTCCGTTTGCGTTTGTTATCCCTGCACACTGACCGGCGCAGGGCGAAAATTTAGCGGGAAGTGGCCGGCGTCAGCGCCCGTAAGCGCGTTACCGCCTTATGTACCACCCCGATGGCATAATCGATCTCTTCCTGCGTGGTAAAGCGACCCAGCGAAAAGCGCAGCGAGCTGTAAGCCAGCTGCTGATCCACGCCCATGGCGCGCAGAACGTAGGAAGGTTCAAGGCTGGCAGAGGTACAGGCGGATCCCGACGACAGCGCCAGATCTTTCAGCGCCATGATCAGCGATTCGCCATCGACGTGGGCAAAACTGATATTGAGGATATTCGGCGCGCCCTGTTGGAGTGAACCGTTGAGCTGTACGTCGCTTAGCGTGCTGATGCCCTGCCACAGACGATGGCGCAGCGTAGCCAGGCGCGCACTCTCGTCCGCCATCTCTTCGCGCGCGATGCGATAGGCTTCGCCCATGCCGACAATCTGGTGCACCGGCAAGGTCCCCGAACGCATGCCGCGCTCGTGACCACCGCCGTGCATCTGCGCGTCGATCTGCAGTTTTGGTTTACGCCGCACCCACAGCGCGCCGATGCCTTTCGGCCCGTACAGCTTGTGCGCTGAGAACGACATCAAATCCACCGGCAGCGCGCTGACGTCGAGCGGCAGTTTGCCCACGCTTTGCGTGGCGTCCACGTGGAACAGGATGTCGCGCGCGTGACACAGCGCGCCCAGCGCGGCGATGTCCTGAATCACGCCGGTTTCATTATTGACGTGCATCAGCGACACCAGCACGGTGTCGTCGCGCAGTGCCGCCTCCAGCATCGCAGGCGTGACGATGCCGTCCGCGCCGGGCTGCAGAAAGGTGACGTCAAAGCCTTCGCGCGCCAGCTGAGCACAGCTGTCGAGCACCGCTTTGTGTTCGGTCTGACTGGTGATGATGTGTTTACCGCGCGCCTGATGCTGCTGCGCCGCGCCTTTGAGCGCCAGGTTATCGGCTTCGGTGGCACCGGAGGTAAACACGATTTCGCGTGGATCGGCGTTGATCAGTTCGGCAACCTGGTTGCGCGCCACGTCAACGGCCTCTTCAGCCTGCCAGCCAAAACGGTGGGAACGGGAAGCGGGGTTACCGAAGGTGCCATCCAAAGTGAGGAACTGCATCATTTTGCTGGCGACACGCGGATCCGCAGGCGTTGTCGCTGCGTAATCCAGGTAGATCGGTAATTTCATTGCGCTAAAACTCCGTATAAAAAATCATACGTCTTTATAGCACGATTCAGCCTCTCCTGGGTTAACAGCAGAGGCTGAACGGGAGAGGATCAGGCGCGCAGATTGACGTTGATGGTTTCCTGCACGCGATGCTGCTGGAAGCGACGGTTATCAACGCTGTTCTGGCGATCGGCCACGTCGAGGATCTCCTGGTTATTCACCAGTTCCGCCAGCGTGATGTTGTTGAGGAAATCGCTGATGCGCTCGCTCAGGTCGCGCCACAGGACGTGGGTCAGGCAGCGCTCGCCGCCCTGGCAACCCTCTTTACCCTGGCATTTGGTGGCGTCAACGGATTCGTCCACCGCGGTGATCACCGCACCAACTGCAATCGCGCCGGCGTCTTTGCCTAACAGATAACCGCCACCCGGACCCCGCACGCTGGCCACCAGACCGTGCTTACGCAGACGCGAGAATAACTGCTCCAGATAGGAGAGCGAAATGCCCTGACGCTCTGAAATATCGGCCAGCGGTACCGGGCCCTCGTGCGAGTGCAGGGCAACGTCCAGCATAGCGGTTACGGCATAACGTCCTTTGGATGTCAGTCTCATAGCATACAACCTCGTAAGCGTCCGCCAGCGAGTCGGCGGGTTATCTGAAGAATGGAGGCCAGTCTGACATTCCCGAGTATTTTGGTCAACTATTTAACCGAGTATTTCGCTCAACTATTTAACCTGGTGTTTTACTCAACTATTACCCTTGTCGTTTTTGGGTTTTTCAAACGACGACAGCATGCCGCGCAGAATGTTGAGTTCGTCGCGCTCCGGACGCGCACGGGTATAGAGGCGACGCAGTTTGCTCATCACCTGGCTCGGTGTGCCCTGGCGGATAAAACCGCTGTTCAGCATCATCTGTTCGATGTGCTGATAGAAGCGCTCCAGATCGTCAACCAGCGGATACGGCGAGGCTTCGTACTGGGGCTGCGGACTGGCTTTCTCCTGCGCGTCCAGCCACGCCATGCGCACTTCATAGGCGATAATCTGCACCGCCATCGCCAGGTTGAGCGAGCTGTACTCCGGGTTGGCCTGAATGGCGACATGATAGTGGCACTTCTGCAGCTCTTCGTTGGTCAGGCCCACGCGCTCGCGGCCAAACACCAGCGCCACCGGCGCCTGCTGGCCCTCTTCCACGCTTTTGATGCCGCATTCACGCGAGTCAAGCATCGGCCACGGCAGCGAGCGCGAGCGTGCGCTGGTGCCCACCACCAGGCTACAGCCGGCAATCGCCTCATCCAGCGTATCGACGATCTTCGCCTCACCGATCACATCGCTGGCACCGGCAGCCAGTGAAATGGCCTGCGAGTCCGGTTTCACCAGCGGATTGACCAGATACAGGTTGCTTAAGCCCATGGTTTTCATGGCGCGGGCAACGGAACCCATGTTGCCGGTGTGCGAGGTTTCTACCAGTACGATTCGGATATTTTGCAGCATAATAGATAGCGATAAGGAAATGATGGCGCGCATCCTAACATAAAAGCAGGACATTTGCTGAACACCCTGATATACTCCGCGCCGTTTTCACCCCGTTCTTTAACATCCAGTGAGAGATACCGATGCATCCGATGCTCAACATCGCCGTGCGCGCAGCGCGCAAGGCCGGAAATTTAATTGCCAAGAATTATGAAACCCCGGACGCCGTCGAAGCCAGCCAGAAAGGCAGCAACGACTTCGTTACCAATGTTGACCGCGACGCAGAACGTCTGATTGTCGAAGTGATTCGCAAATCCTACCCGCAACACACCATCATCACCGAAGAAAGCGGTGAGCTGGCGGGCGACGATCAGGATGTTCAATGGGTAATCGATCCACTGGATGGCACCACCAACTTCATCAAACGTCTGCCCCACTTTGCTGTTTCTATCGCCGTGCGCATCAAAGGCCGCACCGAAGTGGCGGTGGTTTACGATCCAATGCGTAACGAACTGTTCACCGCTGTACGCGGTCAGGGCGCGCAGCTTAACGGCTATCGCCTGCGCGGCAGCACGGCGCGTGACCTCGACGGCACCATTCTGGCTACCGGCTTCCCGTTCAAGCTGAAGCAGCACGCTACGCCGTTCATCAACATCGTGGCAAAACTGTTTACCCAGTGCGCTGATTTCCGCCGTACCGGCTCTGCTGCGCTGGATTTGGCCTATGTGGCCGCAGGTCGCGTTGACGGTTTCTTTGAGATTGGCCTGAAGCCATGGGATTTCGCTGCCGGTGAACTGCTGGTGCGTGAAGCGGGCGGTCTGGTGACCGATTTCACCGGTAACCACGGCTATATGCTGTCTGGCAACCTGGTGGCCGGTAACCCGCGTGTGGTGAAGGCGATGCTGGCAAGCATGCGCGAAGAACTGAGCGAAGCGCTGAAGCGCTAAGCAAAAAAGGCGGCTAAATCAGCCGCCTTTTTTATTACCGACTTTATTACCGACGCTCGTGGGTTAACACGGTGCGCGGCTGGGTACGCCGACCGACACCACCGAGGACCGCCGCCAGCACCGCCTCGATCAGCATCATGAAGAAGGCAAACCAGCTGGCTTTCGCCGTTGCCGCCGCGGCTTTCTCTGCGGCTTCACGCGCTTTCTGCTCCGCTTCCTGCTTCAGCTGCTGATATTTCTGCATCGCCTGTTGATAGCTCTGCTCAGTCTGATTAACGATCTGCTCCGCTTCCTGATCGCTTTTTCCGGTCCGCGCTTTAATAATGTTTTTCAGCGCATCGCGGTCTGCCGCCTGCAGCGTATCGGCATGGCGACTCAGTACACCACGGATCCAATTGGCAATATCATTGTCGGCATTCTGTGGATTCTGTGCCGTCTGTTTCGCCTGGTTTTGCGCATTATTCGCTTCGCTATTTACATCCTGCTGTAAATTTTCCGGCTGCAGTTCCGGTTTGCCGGTCTGACGCAGCGTGGTTTGCAATTCATTTTGCAAATCATCCAGGTTGATATTATTTTCCTGCAGCTTCTCTTTCGCCATATTGGTCACCGATGGCGCTACTGCAGAAATACCGTTACCCAGGGCATTAAAACCGGAGCCTAAAATATTAAAGGCGCCGCCGATAATACCGCTGGCAAGTGAAATCGCCAGCCACAGTGTAATCAGGGTACTGACACCAAACATCAGCAGACCGTGCAGCGCACCTTCGCGCTGAGCCAGCCGTCCGGCAACGTAGCTACCGACCGCCAGCGCAATCAGCATGCTGGCCCCGGTCCAAATCAGCGCCCCGGTCCCGAGGTGTTCCAGCGGATTTTGTTCCTGCTGGGGATCGATGGTCGTGGCACCGATTGCGGTTCCCAGCAGCCCCAGTAAAATATGAATGATTAATGCCGCAATCACCCCTGCAAATACGGCACTCCAGGAAATGCGTTTCAACGGTAAACCGCCGTGCGTTTCCACCACCGTTTCCGTGCTGCCATTATTAGTCCAGGTTTCAGGCATATTTATTTCCTCACAAACATTGACGATAAAGAGTAACGCATATAAGAGCACACCCTGTCCTTTTTGATATTATCTAGCGTAGACAGAGAAAACTCTTTTCACCAGATCGTCGGGCAAGAGAAATTAAACTCTGCGTCGCGGGCAAAAAAAAACGCAGCATATTCAGGGAACATGCTGCGCTTATTTTTTAAAGCGTATTAATTAAAAAGGACGCAGACCGCCACCGAAGCCGGGCGTAGCACTGTGCCATAAAATAAAGCCGGCCAGCAGCAACAGCAGGCTGCCAGCCAGCATCACGGCCGGCAACAACCATTGCGCTGCCCCTGTGCTGCTGACCCTGCCGAGGCGCACCGCCAGCACGCGCGAGCGCTGCACCAGCAACCCCAGCAGCGACACGGTGAGCGCGGTGCCCAGCGCCATGGTCAGCGCCGAGGCCACGCCCCAGCCATACACGCCAATCACTTTGGCAAACAACAGCATCATGATGGCACCGGAACAGGGCCGCAGCCCCATCGACAGCACCACCAGCGCCTGGGTTTTGCCGCTCACCGCACCGGCCAGCTGTTGCGCGCTCGGCAGGTGGGCATGACCGCAGCCGCAGTCAGCATGGTGCTGATGATGCGGTCGTACCGCGCGAATCTGGAGCCCGGTTGCCGGACGGAACGCGCGGCGTAACCCCTGTAGCGCGCGCCAGCCCACCCAGACGCCGAGCGCCATCACCAGCAAATAGCTGCCTTTCTCCAGCCAGTAACTGGTGAGATGCAGCTGGCGCGACGAGGTTTGCAGCACTACCAGCATCAGCGTCACCAGAGCAATCGCCACCGTGCCCTGCAACAGCGCCGCCAGCAGCGTCAGCTTCATGCTGGTTTGCAGCTGCGCCGGATGGGTAGCGAGAAAGGTGCTGATCACCACTTTGCCGTGGCCCGGCCCCAGCGCATGCAGCACGCCATAGGCAAGGCTGAACAGCATCAGCGTGACACCGGCCTGCTGCGGCTGCTGCGCCACCTGTTGCAGGAGCTGCGTCATCTCGCGGTGCAGAACCTTCTGCCACAGTACGCTTTGCAGCAGAATCTGCGGCCAGTGCAGCCACAGCATCCCGCCCGAAGAAATTAGCAGCGCAGCCAGCAGCCACAGCGGCCACCAGCGACGGGAAGCGCCAGGCAGTGAAATCAACGACATGTCAGGGTTACCGTCTGGGCAAACTGCTGGCCGAGATCCATATCCTCGGGCGGTGCGTCAGCTTTATCCAGCGACAGCGCGTACTGTTTTAGCGAGTCATCCGGTTTGGGCGTGTGTAAGTCAAACTGGCAATGGGCTTTCACGGTCTCATCCATGGTGATGGCTTGCGGATTGTCATAATACATATCAACAAAGTAACTGGGATCGAAGGTCTGGATGCGGTACTGCCTGGCGCTTAACGACTGCGGTTCGCCGAACGGCACAATGAACTCCAGCACTGCTTTGTTGCCCTTGCGCGACAGCTGATACTCCTGCGGCAGGTTGAGAAATTTCACCCGATTTTTATCCTGCCACACTTCGGTAAAATAGTGCTGGCCCAGCACATTGGCCATTACCTGTGCCGCCAGCTTTTTCCACACCACCTCGCCGGGTTTGGCGTTGCCGGCATCGTACAGCAGATCGGCGGAGGTGATTTCATCCATGGTCCATACCATCTTCATCGCGCTGAGATGATCGTCCTTACCGAGCAGTTCGATCTGCATATCAATAAAGCTGTGTGGATGCGCCCACACGGCGCCGCTGAACAACAGCGTAAAGCTAACGAGCGCAATTTTCATATGTTATAAAGTAACAAATTTTAAAGTCAGAAGGATACCGGGCCAGAAAAAACTGTGACCCGCCCTGAAGCTCTGAACAAAAGTCATGACAAAGGCCAGGGTCAGCGCGCGGAGTTGGCTATTCTTAGCTGAAAAATGACCTGCGGATAACACGATTGATGAGTTCAGCGCATTCTACTGCTCCCCTCTTCAGCCGCGCCCAGCGTCGTTGCCATCTGCTGTTGCTGCTGTTTCTGCCTGCTCCCGCGTTAACGCTTGAAAAGCTCTGCCAGTTGAATGGCGTGGACCCTGTTGTCGCCCGACAGGATATCGCGGATGTCGGAGATGAGATACAGCGCTTTCACCAGCTGGAATTACACCAGATGGTGGATGGCAGCTTTCGCATTCATGGCACGGAACTGGACCGGCGTCTGTGCCTGCTGCACTGGCTGCGCCGCGCGCTGCGCCTGTCGCAGGATTTCGTCTGCACGCATTTTGCGCCGGCACTGCGCCAGCGGCTGAAGGTGCTGAAAATTGAGAAAGCGCTGTGGGATGAAACCAATCTGCAGGCGCTGATCCAGCATTGCAGCCTGCGGCTGGCGCGCGATTTCACGCCTCGCGACCGGCTGTTTCTGCAAATCTTCATGAAATATGCGCTGTGTCAGCGTCAGACGGCGCTGTTCAGCGAGCGCCAGCGCGCCTGGCTGGCGGCGAAGATCGAACGTAGCGCAGCGGATGACGTGATCCATCACTGGCAAAAACGTTGCCATCTGGCACCGGACGTCAGCGAAACCGATTTCTGGACGCTGCTGTTCAGCCTGATTCATGCACCCGACGGCAGCCAGCTGGCGGACAGTCAGGCACACAAGCTGATGGCCGCGGTGGAAGCGCTGATCGCCCGCTTTGAGCAACTGGCGCAGACGCGTATCAAAAACCAGCAGCAGCTGAAGCTGCAGCTCTATACTCACCTGGCGCAGGCGCTGGATCGCAGCCATTTTGCCATTGGCATTGATAACAGCGTGGCGCTGGACGTGGCGCGTCTCTATCCGCGCCTGCTGCGCACCACGGCGCGCGCGCTGCAGCACTTCAGCAGCGATTTCGGCACGCAGTTTAGCGCGGAAGAAGTGAGCCTGGTGGCGGTGCAGTTTGGTGGCTGGCTGATGCAGGAGAGCGCGCTACAGGAGAAACAGGTGCTGTTACTGACCGGCGCTGACGCAGCGCTGGAACAGCTGCTGGAGCAGCAGCTGCGGGAAATGATGCTGCTGCCAATCAATATTACCTATCAGGATATGCTGCACTTTCAGCGTGAAGGCGCACCGCGCGATGTGGCGCTGGTGGTGACGCCCTACGCCACCGCCCTGCCGCTCTACTCGCCGCCGCTGATCCACGCTGAGCTGCCGCTGAGCGATCACCAGCAGCAGCGCATTCGTCAGCTGCTGGAGTCTTAAGCCGCGCGTGGCCGCAGGAACAGCGCCGGCAGCGCCACCAGCGCCATTACCCAGAACAGCTGGCCGTGCAGGTGGGTAAACAGCACGCCGCACACCATCGTCATCACCGCGATGCCGCCGCCCATTGCCAGCGCCGAATAGAGCGACTGCAGACGAATCACTTCTGCGCCTTTACGCGCGGCAATAAAGCGCATCGCCGCCAGATGGCAGATGGTAAAGCTGCCGCAGTGCAGAATCTGCGCCACAATCAACAGCGGTAGCGCTGTGCTGGCACCCAGCAGCGTCCAGCGCACCAGCGCGCACACGCCGGACAGCAGCAGCAGATCGCGCGCGCTCCAGCGGCGAAACAGCCGGTTACTCAGGGCAAAAATCACGATTTCGGCCACCACGCCCAGCGACCACAGATAACCGACCACCGAGGCCGAATACCCTGCTTCCTGCCACCAGATGGCGCTGAAGCTGTAATACGCGGCGTGTGCGCCCTGCATCAGCGTTACGCACAGCATGAAACGCCAGACGCTGTTCTCGCGCAGCAGGTCGCGCCACGCCGCCCAGCCACCGCTCGCGCCCTGGCGTAGCTCACCCTGCGGTCGGGTTTGTGGCGGCAGCAGCATGCCGGACAGCATCGCCAGCGCGCCTGCGCTTAGCAGCAGCAGAATCACCTGCGATGACCAGGCGCTGACCAGCATACCGGTAAGCGCCGAGCTGATAACAAACGCCAGCGAGCCCCACAGCCGTACCGGACCATAGGCCAGCCCGATTTGCTGTGTCCAGGTGGCCGCCAGCGCATCACTCAGCGGCACCAGCGGCGAGAAGAACAGGTTAAAACCAATCATCACCAGCAGCAGCCATAGCCACTGACCGCCCAGCCAGAAACCGAGCGCGAACAGACAGGTCACCAGCGCCAGCAGGCGCAGCGCAACAATCAGCTGCGCTGGATTTTTCACCTGCGAAGCAATCAACAGGCTGCCGGCAAAGCGCGCCACCATGCCACAGCCGAGCAGCAGGCCAATTTTTTCCGCATCCAGCCCGTTGCCTTTCAGCCACACGCTCCAGAACGGCAGATAGATGCCATAGCAGAAAAAGTAGGTGAAGTAGCTCAGTCCCAGCCACCTGGCCGATCCGATGGTCATGTTTCCTCCTGTTGACGCTCCGCCGTGCGCGGAATGGCCGCTACTTTCTCAAAGCCGCCTGCGAAAGGGAATAAAAAAAGGATGGCTTGCGCCATCCTTCTTCACACTGCGGGTTTAGCGCTTATCAGGCATAAACCGGCAGACGGGCACAGATATCCAGCACTTTCTGTTTGGTGCGCTCGATAGTGGCTTCGTCGTTGATATTGTCGAGAACGTCAGCGATCCAGCCCGCCAGTTCGCGCACTTCCGCTTCTTTGAAGCCGCGACGGGTCACTGCTGGCGTACCGATACGCACACCGGAGGTCACAAACGGGCTCTTCGGATCGTTAGGTACGCTGTTTTTGTTCACGGTGATGTTGGCGCGGCCCAGAGCGGCATCCGCCTCTTTACCGGTCAGCCCTTTGCTCACCAGATCGATCAGGAACAGGTGGTTGTAAGTACCGCCTGAGACGATGTTGTAACCACGCTCCAGCAGCACTTCCACCATCGCTTTGGCATTCTTCGCGACCTGCTGCTGATAAGCCTTGAACTCCGGCTCCATCGCTTCTTTGAACGCGACGGCTTTACCGGCGATAACGTGCATCAGCGGGCCGCCCTGACCACCCGGGAACACCGCGGAGTTCAGTTTCTTGTACAGCTCTTCGTCGCCGTTTTTCGCCAGGATCAGGCCACCACGCGGACCGGCCAGCGTTTTGTGCGTGGTCGAGGTCACGATGTGCGCGTGTGGTACCGGGTTCGGGTACACATCAGCAGCGATCAGACCGGCAACGTGGGCCATATCAACAAACAGCCAGGCGCCGATGCTGTCGGCGATTTCACGCATTTTTGCCCAGTCGCACACGCCAGAGTAAGCAGAGAAGCCGCCCACGATCATTTTTGGCTTGTGGGTCTGCGCCAGTTCGGCCAGCTCTTCGTAATTGATTTTGCCGGTTTCATCGATGCCGTAAGGGATAACGTTGTACAGTTTACCGGACAGGTTGACCGGCGAACCGTGGGTCAGGTGACCACCGTGTGCCAGGTTCATGCCCAGAATGGTGTCGCCCGGCTGCAGCAGCGCGGTATACACCGCGAAGTTAGCCTGGGAGCCGGAGTGCGGCTGCACGTTAGCGTAATCCGCGCCGAACAGCGCTTTGGCGCGATCGATCGCCAGCTGCTCAACGATATCCACATATTCACATCCGCCGTAGTAGCGTTTGCCCGGATAGCCTTCGGCATATTTGTTGGTGAGCTGTGAACCTTGCGCCTGCATAACGCGTGGGCTGGTGTAGTTTTCCGAAGCAATCAGTTCAATGTGCTCTTCCTGACGCACCTTCTCCTGCTCCATAGCCTGCCACAACTCGGCATCATAATCGGCAATGTTCATATCACGCTTTAACATCCGCATCTCCTGACTCAGCAACTTTTTAACGGCAGTTTAAGCCCCGGCTGGGGGCGAAGGCCAACAGTGTAAACGGTTTTGCCAGGGGACGGTAGCGCCAATCTCCTCTTTTTACGCAAACGATTGGCAAGGCGCTGGCACGGGATTTTTACGCTTTTTAGCCGGGGAAGAAAACCGGATATTTGTTCATCAGCAGCGGGAAAATTTTTCAGCTTTGCGCGCCCGCCAGCAGATTGGCACTCGTCACCCCAGACAAAACGGGGGATTTACAGTGCGCGGCAACAGGCATAACATGCATTTAAAATACATGTTTAAAATTACTCTGAGGATCAGCCCATGCTTGACGCACAAACCATCGCCACCGTGAAATCTACCCTGCCCGCGATTGCTCAACTCGGCCCGCAGCTGACCGGTCACTTTTATCAGCGGATGCTGACGCAGCATCCCGAGCTGAAGAACGTGTTTAACATGAACAACCAGCGCAGCGGCAATCAGCGTGAAGCGCTGTTTAACGCGATCTGCGCGTACGGCAGCAACCTGGAAAATCTTGAGGCGCTGCTGCCGGCGGTGGAGAAAATTGCGCAGAAGCATGCCAGCCTGAATATTCAGCCGGCGCAGTACGCGATTGTCGGGGAAAACCTGCTGGCGACGATTAAAGAGCTGCTCAATCCAGGCGATGAAGTACTGGCGGCGTGGGGCAAAGCCTATGGCGTGCTGGCTGAGGTGTTTATCCAGCGTGAAGCAGCGATTTACCGTGCGTCGGAAGAAAAGGTCGGCGGCTGGCGCGGCGCGCGCGATTTTCGTATCCGTGCGATTACCGCGCAGAGCTCGGTGATCAAAAGCATTGAGCTGGTGCCGAATGATGGAGAGCCGGTGGCGGACTTCCTGCCCGGCCAGTATCTGACCCTCAGTCTGCGCCCGGCGGACAGCGACTACATTCAGCACCGCCAGTATTCGCTGACGCATCTGCCGGATGGCAAAGCCTATCGCATTGCAGTGAAGCACGAAGCGCAGGGCAGCGTCTCCGGCTGGCTGCATCAGCATGCGAAGGTCGGCGATATCGTGCAGTGCGCCGCGCCGGCCGGGGATTTCTTCCTGCAGGCAGCAGCGCAGACGCCGGTGACGCTGATCTCAGCAGGCGTCGGGCAAACGCCGCTGTTAGCCATGCTGGCCAGCCTGGCGGAGCAGCAGCATTCGGCCGCGGTATGCTGGCTGCACGCCGCCGAAAACGGCGCGCAGCACGCGTTTGCTGATGAGGTCGCGGCGCTGGGCGCGCAACTGCCGCGCTTTAGCCGCCACGTCTGGTATCGCCAGCCGCAAGCTGACGATGCGGGACGTTACGACGCGCAGGGTCTGATGGATTTAGCCACCGTCTCAACCGCACTGACCCAGCCCGAGGGTGAGTTCTGGATTTGCGGCCCGCTGGCGTTCATGCAGTTTGTTGCGCGCCAGCTGACTGATGCCGGCATCAGCGCCGACCGTATCCACTACGAAGTGTTCGGTCCGCACAAAGTGCTGTAAATGAAAAAGCCTGCACGCGGCAGGCTTTGTGTCTGGTGAGGAGCGAAGGGCTCAGATGGCCTCTTCGTCTTCCTCGCCGGTACGAATACGCACGACGCGCGCCACGTCAAAGACAAAGATTTTGCCGTCGCCGATTTTACCGGTCTGCGCGGTTTTCATGATGGTTTCTACGCAGGTATCGACGATATCATCGCCCACCACCATCTCGATTTTCACTTTTGGCAGAAAATCGACCATGTATTCGGCACCGCGATACAGCTCGGTGTGGCCTTTCTGACGTCCGAAGCCTTTCACTTCGCTAACCGTCATCCCGGTGATGCCCACTTCCGCTAAGGCTTCACGCACATCATCGAGTTTGAATGGTTTGATAATTGCATCGATCTTTTTCATCACAGATCCTTTTTTCGCTCCCTCCATGATGGACGGGTAACTATGAGTATAAGTGTTCCTGACGCTGCCGCAGCAAGCTACTCTTTAAATTCGCTGGCGTCCAGTTCGTGGCGCGACAGCAGCTTATAAAACTCGGTACGGTTGCGTCCAGCCAGACGCGCCGCATGCGTCACATTACCTTTGGTCATCTGCAGCAGTTTGCGCAGATAGTTAAGCTCAAACTGGTTGCGTGCTTCGACAAAGGTCGGTAGCGCCGTGTTCTCGCCAGCCAGCGCCTGCTCTACCAGCGCGTCACTAATTACCGGCGACGTAGTAAGCGCCACGCACTGCTCAATCACGTTGACCAGCTGGCGCACATTTCCCGGCCAGCTGGCACTCACCAGCCGTTTCATCGCATCGACCGAGAAGCTGCGCACAAACGGTTTGTGGCGATCGGCCGACTGGCGCAGCAGATGGTTGGCCAGCAGCGGGATGTCTTCGGCGCGTTCGTGCAGTGCCGGGATCCTGAGATTCACCACGTTGAGACGATAGTAGAGATCTTCGCGGAAGCTTTTCTTCTCCATCGCCTTCGGCAGATCGCGGTGCGTGGCAGAGATGATGCGCACGTTGATGTCGAGATCGCGGTTGCTGCCCAGCGGGCGCACTTTGCGCTCCTGCAGCACGCGGAGAAGTTTTACCTGCAGCGCCTGCGGCATGTCGCCAATCTCATCGAGAAACAGCGTGCCGCCTTCCGCCGCCTGAAACAGCCCTTCGCGCGCACTTACGGCACCGGTGAAGGCGCCTTTGGCGTGGCCAAACAGCTCCGACTCCAGCAGCTGTTCCGGCAGCGCGCCGCAGTTGATGGCAATGAAAGGTTTGCCGGCGCGAGGGCTGGCAGCATGAATCGCCTGCGCCAGCACCTCTTTGCCGGTGCCGCTCTGGCCGTTAATCAATATACTGACGTCAGATTGCGCCACCATGTGCGCCTGCTCCAGCAGCCGCAGCATCAGCGGATTACGCGTGACGATCGCTTCGCGCCAGCCGTCGTCGCTGACCGGCGCGCGCTGCGCCAGCGCTTCGTCAATCGCTTTGTATAGCGCATCGCGATCGACCGGTTTGGTCAGAAAGCTGAACACGCCCTGCTGCGTGGCGGCTACCGCGTCCGGAATCGAGCCGTGCGCGGTCAGGATGATGACCGGCAGTCCGGTATGGCGCTTCTGGATTTCAGCAAACAGCGCCAGGCCATCCATTTCATCCATGCGCAGATCGCTGATCACCAAATCGACTTTCTCTTTCTGCAGATGACGCAGGGCTTCCGGCCCGCTGGCCGCGGTCGCTACCTGATAGCCTTCACTGCTGAGACGCATACCGAGCAGCTTGAGTAAGCCCGGATCGTCATCCACCAGCAGTAAGCGTGCGGCCTGTTTCATGGTTACTGCTCCTCGCTTTGGGCATCGCTGGCACCGTGTGTGCTGTCGCCGCTGTCCGGCGCTTTGCGCGATGACAGCTGACGCTCGATGTCAGTCAGTCGCTGCAATTTACGCTGGGTATCGTCCAGCGTTTGCCGCAGTTGCGTTTGCTGCTGACGCAGGCGATCCAGTTCGGCGTCATTGCTTTGCTGCAGCGCGGCGTAGCGGCCGCGCGCCTCGCTCAGCTCCAGCTGCGCGGCCTGGTTACTGCGCCACAGCTGCAGCAGCGGACGCACCGCCGCCGGATAATCCGCGCTATAGCTGTCGAGCGTATCAACGTACTGACGGCGCTCCACCGGCGTCACGTTGCCGTTCGCCAGCAGGATGCCCTGCTTAAAGGCGCGCGCCCAGTTCTGTACCGGCCAGCGCCGCGCTTCCGCCCGCGCTTCGGCCGCCGACAGCCGCTCACCGCAGTCGATAGCGCGCTGCCAGTATAGTGGATTGCTCATGGCCGCCGGTGCTTCAATCTGCCAGACATTCTGGCAATCGGTGGCCAGATAATCCGCCAGGCGCACGTCCGGCTCCGGCAGGTTCACCGCACCGCGCGGCGTACTGCTCTGGGGAGGCGCCTGACAGGCGCTCAGGCCGATGGCGATCAGTGCGCCGACGAGAAATCGGCTGGATGTGAGTTTCATTAATCAGGCATTCCCGGCGCTGGTAGTCAAAATGATACGAAAACAGACGTCCGCGTCCGTGCGCGTGACCAACTGCAAATCACCCTGCATCCTGCGCAGGCAATCTTTGGCGATGCTTAATCCCAGCCCGCTGCCTTTTACCGGCCCTTTGCGCTGCTGGCTCCCCTGATAAAAGGGCTCAAAGATCATCGCCTGCTCTTCAGCCGGAATCGGCGTGCCGGTGTTGGCCACCTCAATCCACACCTGGTTGCCCTTCTGCTGGCTCTGCAGCCAGATGTTACCGGATTCGCTACCGTAGTTCACGGCGTTCGAGTAGAGGTTATCAATCACCCGCTGCAACAGCGTCGGTTCCGCCAGACAATAGCGGGCCTGCAGATCGATATGCGTGTGCATCTGGCGCGCGCTGGCGGGCAGTGAGTGCACCCTGACGACGCTATCAATGATAGCGTCGATAGCCACCGGTTCCAGCCGCAGCGGACTCTCCGCCAGCCGGCGATTGTAGTCGAGCAGCTGTTCAATCAGCCGCTGCAGATGACGGCTGCTGGTATCGAGAATGGCGACAACTTCCTGCTGCTCCGCATTGAGCGGGCCGGCAACCTGGTCGGCCAGCAGTTCGGTGCCTTCGCGCAGGCTGGCCAGCGGCGTTTTGAGTTCGTGCGACAAATGGCGCAGAAACTCATGCCGCTGCGCTTCCAGCCAGCTAAGACGTTCGCTGAGCCAGACAATGCGCTGTCCCAGCGAGCGAATTTCGCGCGGCCCGCGAAAGCTGACGCTATTGCCCAGCGTTTTGCCCTCGCCCAGCCGGTTAATCATGCGTTCGACGCGCTTAACCGGGCCGATAATCATGCCGGTGAACAGCAGCACCAGCACCAGACTGATCAAAAACAGTATCAGCGCCTGCCAGCCAAAAAACTGGCCGCGATCGGCAATTTCGCGCTGCAGCTGCAGGCCGCGTGAAAATACCACTTCACGCGTGGCCTGCACCATGCGGGTGTTGGCGGCGGAGAATGCCTCCAGCGCGCTTGCCGCCGGTGCCAGCAGATTGCCGTTATCACACTGCAGCTTTTCCAGCTGCGGCAGCGCGCTCTGCAATATTTTGAACGTTGGCAAATCGGGCAGGCTGGCGGCATGGCTGCTGAGCATCTGGCCATAGCGGCTCCACTGCGTTTGATACAGGCGTGCCAGACTGGCATCGCCCAGCACGCAATACTGGCGATAGCTACGCTCCAGCTCCAGCGCCGTACGCGCCATCGCCTCGCTGCGACGCACGTCGGTGAAGGTGTTGCGGTTAGTGTCCGCCGCCTGATTACTCAGCGCTGACAGACTTTCCCACGCCTGCCATGCCAGCACCAGCAGCGGCAGCAGCACCAGCAGAAAGGCCATTAATACCAGTTGCCGCAGGGATCGGGGAAACAGACGCCATCTCTTCACAACCGCGCTTCCTTTGAGGTGAGTTGCAGGCATGCTAGCGAAGTCCGGCAAGGTTAGAAAGGCTGAAAACGAAAACGGCAGGCCTTTTGGCCTGCCGTGAGAGCGACGCCGCAGCATCGCCTGCAAAATAGGTGGAGCCTAACTCAACGTTGCGTCCGGTGCTTGATAACGTTGCAAAGCAAGCGATTATCGGTTGGGTGGACGGCAGGCTCCGTTTGGTGCGTCATTCGATATTTTATGAGCTCAACCGCAGTGCGGGGCAATCATAGACAGGAGAATGAGCAACGTAATGAGTATAGCAACTATCGTGCCAGAAAATAAATAGCCTTGTTAATCAGCACACTGCCAGCTCAGAGAGGGAATTAACGACGCTTTCGGACCGGCTGGTCTGGAAAAAGTGTCGCCGATTAGCAACGGCTTTAACGCACTAACTTTGCGCCTATAAAAAACAACGATTTAAATGTCACCTTTTAGCGACAATTCAGTCATGGGATTGTCGTCATTTTCCGACATGCCACAGATGTCAGGGAATCACAGCGGATCGACAGCGGTGCCCACGCGAAAAAAAATAAAAAAGGCCGCGTTGAGCGGCCTTTGCACGGTGCCCGTGAATGAGCACCGGTAAGAGACAGGATTCAGGTTTAACCCAGCTGCTTGCGCGCGTTGCGGAAAATGCGCATCCACGGGCTGTCTTCGCCCCACTCCGCCGGATGCCACGAATTGCTGACGGTGCGGAACACGCGCTCCGGATGCGGCATCATGATAGTGACGCGCCCGCTTTCGTTGGTCACGGCGGTGATACCGTTTGGTGAGCCGTTCGGGTTCGCCGGATAGGTCTCGGTGACTTTACCGAAGTTATCGACGAAGCGCAGCGCCACCAGCCCTTTCGCTTCCAGCTCAGCCAGATGCGCACCGTCACGCACTTCAACAAAACCTTCACCGTGCGAGACGGCAATCGGCATGCGAGAACCGACCATGCCGTCCAGCAGCAGTGACGGGCTGGCGGCCACTTCCACCAGGCTGAAGCGTGCTTCAAAGCGCTCGGACTGGTTACGCACAAAGCGCGGCCACAGCTCGCTGCCCGGAATCAGTTCGCGCAGGTTCGACATCATCTGGCAGCCGTTACACACGCCCAGCGCCAGCGTCTGCGGACGATGGAAGAAGTTTTCAAACTCGTCACGCACGCGGCTGTTGAACAGAATCGATTTCGCCCAGCCTTCGCCCGCACCCAGCACGTCGCCGTAGGAGAAGCCGCCACAGGCGACCAGCGCGTGGAACTCCTCCAGACCACGACGGCCCGCCAGCAGATCGCTCATGTGCACGTCAACCGCGGTAAAGCCTGCGCGGTGGAAGGCAGCGGCCATCTCAACGTGCGAGTTCACGCCCTGCTCGCGCAGCACGGCAACGCGCGGACGCGCGCCAGTGGCGATCATCGGTGCCGCCACATCCTCTTCCGGACGGAAGGTCAGCAGCACGTTCAGGCCAGGATCGTTATCGTCTTTCTTCGCTTCATGTTCCTGATCGGCACAGGCCGGGTTATCACGCAGGCGCTGCATCTGCCAGGTGGTTTCAGCCCACCAGGTACGCAGGGTGGTACGGCTTTCGCTGTACACCGCGCTGTCGCCGGAGCGGATAACAAAACGGTCGCCCGGCAGCGCTTTACCGATGACGTGAACATTGCTGCTCAGACCGTGATCGGCAAATACTTTTTCCACGGCCGCGCGGTCGGCAGCGTTAATCTGCAGTACTGCGCCCAACTCTTCCGTAAACAGTGCTGCCAGCGCATCGCTGCCCAGCGCGGCGATATCCGCCTCAATACCGCAGTGGCCGGTGAAGGCCATCTCAGCCAGCGTGACCAGCAGACCGCCATCCGAGCGGTCGTGGTAAGCCAGCAGTTTCTGCTCGCTGACCAGCGTCTGAATCGCATTGAAGAAGCCGGCCAGCTGCGCGGCATCGCGTACGTCGGCCGGTTTGTCGCCCAGCTGGCGATACACCTGTGACAGCGCCGTGGCGCCGAGGGTGTTAGCACCGTTGCCGAGGTCCACCAGCAGCAGCAGGTTGTCGCCTTCCGGCTGCAGCTGTGGCGTCACGGTGCGACGCACATCTTCAACGCGTGCAAAAGCCGTAATGACCAGCGACAGCGGCGAAGTCATTTCGCGCTGTTCAGTGCCCTGCTGCCAGCGGGTTTTCATCGACATGGAGTCTTTACCCACCGGAATGGTGATCCCAAGCGCCGGGCACAGCTCTTCGCCCACCGCTTTCACCGCGGCGTACAGGCCTGCGTCTTCGCCCGGGTGACCGGCTGCAGCCATCCAGTTTGCCGACAGCTTCACGCGCTTCAGCGAACCGATCGCGGTCGCGGCCAGGTTGGTCAGCGCTTCGCCCACCGCCAGGCGGCCAGACGCAGCGAAATCCAGCAGCGCTACCGGCGCACGTTCGCCCATGGCAAACGCTTCACCGTGGTAGCTGTCGAGGCTGGCGGTGGTCACGGCGCAGTTCGCCACCGGGATCTGCCACGGCCCGACCATCTGATCGCGCGCCACCATGCCGGTTACGCTGCGGTCACCGATGGTCACCAGGAAGGTTTTTTCCGCCACGGTTGGCAGGTGCAGCACGCGGTTTACCGCATCGGCAATGGTAATGCCGTCCCGCACCAGCGCATCACCTTTCGCCTGCTGGCTGGCCACGTCGCGCGTCATTTTTGGCGTTTTACCCAGCAGCACGTCGAGCGGCATGTCGATCGGTTTGTTTTCGAAATGGCTGTCGGCAAGGTTCAGATGCTGCTCTTCGGTCGCTTCACCAATCACCGCATACGGCGCACGTTCGCGCTGGCACAGCTCATCGAACAGCGCCAGTTTGTCCGGCGCAACCGCCAGCACATAACGCTCTTGTGACTCGTTACACCACACTTCCAGCGGGCTCATGCCTGGTTCATCGCTGAGGATGTCGCGCAGGTTGAAGTTGCCGCCGCGGCCACCGTCGCTCACCAGCTCCGGCATGGCGTTAGACAGGCCACCGGCACCGACGTCGTGGATAAACAGAATCGGGTTGGCTTCGCCCAGCTGCCAGCAGCGGTCAATCACTTCCTGACAGCGACGCTCCATCTCCGGGTTGTCACGCTGCACCGAGGCGAAGTCGAGATCGGCATCCGACTGGCCGGACGCCATCGAGGACGCCGCACCGCCGCCAAGGCCGATATTCATCGCCGGACCACCCAGCACGATCAGCTTCGCGCCAACCACGATCTCACCCTTCTGCACGTGATCGGCGCGGATGTTACCAATGCCGCCGGCCAGCATGATCGGCTTGTGATAGCCGCGCAGCTCAACGCCGTTGTGGCTGTTGACCTGCTCTTCATAAGTACGGAAATAGCCGTTCAGCGCCGGGCGACCAAATTCGTTGTTAAACGCGGCGCCGCCTAACGGGCCTTCGGTCATGATATCCAGCGCGGTAACAATGCGATCCGGCTTGCCGAAATCCTCTTCCCACGGCTGTTCAAAGCCGGGAATACGCAGGTTGGAAACCGAGAAGCCGACCAGACCCGCTTTCGGCTTCGCGCCGCGTCCGGTGGCACCTTCGTCACGGATTTCCCCGCCGGAACCGGTGGCGGCGCCCGGCCATGGCGAAATGGCCGTCGGGTGGTTGTGGGTTTCCACCTTCATCAGGATATGCGCGGCTTCCTGATGGAACTCATATTCACCCTGCTGCGCATCCGCGTAGAAACGCCCGACCTCGGAGCCTTCCATCACCGCGGCATTGTCTTTATACGCCGACAGGACGTGTTCCGGATGCTGCTCAAAGGTGTTTTTAATCATTTTAAACAGCGACTTCGGCTGTTTTTCGCCGTCGATAATCCAGTCGGCGTTAAAAATCTTGTGACGACAGTGCTCGGAGTTCGCCTGAGCGAACATATAGAGCTCGATGTCGTTCGGATTGCGGCCCAGTCTGGTGAAGGCATCGAGCAGGTAATCAATTTCGTCATCGGCCAGCGCCAGGCCGAGCGTGCGGTTAGCCTGTTCCAGCGCCTCGCGCCCTCCGCCCAGCACGTCTACGCTTTTCAGCGGCTGCGGCTCATGATGCGCGAACAGCTGTTCTGCCGCGCTGAGCTCCGTGAACACGGTTTCCATCATGCGGTCGTGCAGCAGGCTGGCCAGCTGCTGCCACTGCGCGTCAGTCAGCTGCGGTGCCTGTACATAGAAGGCCAGACCGCGCTCCAGGCGCAATACCTGTGGCAGGTCGCAGTTGTGGGCGATATCGGTGGCTTTCGATGACCAGGGAGAAATGGTGCCGGGACGCGGCGTCACCAGCAACAGACGCCCTTGTGGCGCATGTTCGGCGAGAGAAGGACCGTATTTCAGCAGACGCTGCAGGCGGGCTTGCTGTTCCGCGCTGAGCGGTGCGCTGACATCGGCGAAATGGACGTACTCGGCGTAAATATCACTCACCGGCAGATGAGCGTCCTGAAAGCGGGTCAGCAGTTTGTTTACACGAAATGCCGACAGAGCGGGCGAACCACGCAGAATTTCCATCATTAAAGATCTCTCGTCTTCGAAGCGCCGGGCGACGCTTCATGGGGCGCAACAGGGAAAACGGGCGGTATTATAGAGAAATGGCACGGGTTACGAAACCGTTTGCGCAGAAAAACTGAGCCTCAGGATTTGCCTGAATTTTGCGCAAATCTTGCTATATAAGTTGCCCTGCTGCGCTTTGTTGCGCAAAATGCCCCTCGCTCTGGGAGTGCAAAACAACATAAATACTGCCTTTAAAAGACAGAGGCCTGTGAGCCATTACGAGACAACTATTTGAAACGACTGAAATTAAATTATCTGTTTATCGGTCTGATCACCGTGCTGCTTGCGCTGGCGCTGTGGCCGTCCATCCCCTGGTACGGGGGCGGAAAAGACGCGTTATCACAGATCAAATCGCGGGGAGTGTTGCGCATCAGTACTGTCAACTCGCCGCTGACTTACTACACCATCAATAATGCACCAGCCGGTATGGACTACGAGCTGGCGAAGCGTTTCGCCGATTATCTTGGCGTGAAGCTGGAAGTCACGGTGCGGCCCAACCTCGGCGACCTGTTTGACGATCTTGACGACGGCAAAGCCGACCTGCTGGCCGCCGGGCTGATCTACAACAGCGAGCGCCTCAGCCGTTATCAGAGTGGCCCGAGCTACTATTCCGTGTCGCAGCAGCTGGTGTATCGCATCGACAAGCCGCGGCCCAAAAACCTTGGTGATCTGAAAGGCCGGCTGATTGTGCAGTCCGGTTCGGCCTATCTGTCAACGTTACGTTCCGCCAAAGCGGACAGCTATCCCGATCTCGACTGGGCCATTTCCACCGATATGGGCCAGAAAGCGCTGCTGGAAGCGGTTGCCGACGGCAAGCTCGACTATACCGTGGGAGATTCGGTGACCATCGGCCTGCTGCAGCGTATCCATCCACAGCTGGCGGTGGCGTTTGATATTACCGATGAAGAGCCGGTGACCTGGTATCTGCCACGTAACGATGACGATAGCCTGAACGCCGCCATGCTCGACTTCTACAGTCAGATGGGGGAAGAAGGCACTATGGCGCGGCTGGAAGAGAAGTATCTCGGCCACGTCGGCACCTTTGATTATGTCGATACCCGCACCTTCCTGCGGGCGATTGATAACACGCTGCCGGATATCAAGCCGCTGTTTGAGAAGTACGCGTCCAGTATCGACTGGCGCCTGCTGGCGGCGATTTCCTATCAGGAGTCGCACTGGAATCCGCAGGCGACCTCGCCCACCGGCGTGCGCGGCATGATGATGCTGACGCGCAATACCGCTGACAGCCTCGACGTGAACGATCGTCTCGATCCGGAACAGAGCATTCGCGGCGGCAGCGAATACCTGCGGCGCATGATGGAAAAAGTGCCGGAGACCATTCCGGAAGATGAACGCATCTGGTTTGCGCTGGCGGCCTATAACATGGGCTACGCACATATGCTGGATGCACGCCGGCTGACCCTCAAACAGGGTGGCAATCCGGACAGCTGGGCCGACGTTAAGCTGCGCCTGCCGATGCTGAGCCAGAAGCGCTATTACGCGCAGACCACTTATGGCTATGCGCGCGGCCACGAAGCTTATAACTACGTTGAGAACATCCGTAAGTATCAGATCAGCCTGGTAGGCTATCTGCAGGAGCAGGAGAAACGGCTGGCGCAGCAATCGGCGCTGGAAGCGGAACTCGGTGCCGGTTATCCGGCTGTCGAACCGAAGATTGCGATGAACTAATCGGCGCGCAGCGCCTGCCGCTGCGCACGTTTCTGTTCGCGCCGCATGCGGAAAAAGTCGCTCAGCAGCATGGCGCACTCCTCGGCCAGCACGCCATGCGCAATCTCTATCTGATGATTCATGCCCGGATGGCCGATCACATCCAGCAGCGAACCGGCGGCACCGGTTTTCTCATCCTTCGCGCCATAGACCAGACGGGTAATCCGGCTGTGCACCATGGCACCGGCACACATCACGCACGGCTCCAGCGTCACGTATAAGGTGGTGTCGAGCAGCCGGTAGTTATCAATCACTTTTCCGCCCTGACGCAGCGCCATAATCTCGGCATGCGCGGTCGGATCGCACTGGCTAATCGGCCGGTTCCAGCCCTCGCCAATCACTCGGTCACCCTGCACCAGCACCGCACCGACCGGCACTTCGCCCTGCTCCCACGCACGCCGCGCCAGTTCAAGCGCGTGGCGCATCCAGTATTCATCAGTTTGTGGGTTCAACGGGCAACTCCTGCGGATTAACAAGGCGGCGCATTATAGACGGAATCCAGCTGCGATTCACTCCAGCTGTTGCAGTTCACCGCGCGGCGTCACGCGCCAGCGGTGCTGGCAGAAAAACAGCAGCGGATTATCCTGCTTGCTGTCGCTGTAGCCGCTGTACAGCTGCAGCGGCGTACCGATTTTTTCCTCGAGCTGCGCCACTTTTTCATGGCCAAGACAGCGCATGGCTAATACCCGACCGCCACGGCCCGGTTTCATCTGGCTGGCGATCAGTTTCACCCGCGGCAGAAACGCGGAATCAAAATAGACCTGCTCCACCAGCGACTGCGGCGAGCCGGTAATCAGCCAGACATCGGCGTCTTCACTGCTGAGGTAGTCAGTCAGCCGCTGCTGCACCACCGGAAACGCGGTAACGCGCTCGCGAAACCAGCGGGCAAATTCGGCCTCACGCTGGCGCAGCGTGGCCTCACGATGGCCAAAGGTGATAGCCCACAGCAACAGGCTCATCGGCCAGCGCGCGGCGCGGCCCTTTATCAGCATACCCATGCCGATGACCGGCAGCAGCGGCACCACCAGCACCAGATTGAGCGGCTGGCGGCGCAGCAGATAACGCATAAATGTGCCAAACATGTCCTGCTGATGCAGCGTGCCGTCCAGGTCAAAAAATACCACGCGGCGATGCGAACCCTTTGTCAAACCCGACTCCTTTTTCTAAACGCGGCGATACCTGCTCTACAGTGTAGCCAGCATCGCGCGCCGGGGCGAAAGCTGTCATTTTTAATTCCAGTGGCTACAATGCCATTTGAATAGTTTATTCTCTGCGTCGGCGCGATGTCATCTGACATTCCTGGCCAGACATTTCCTTCCGCGAGCGGCTAAGCTGTGTGCGGGACTATGGATTAAGGATCGGACATGAGTTCATTGCTGCGAATTCGCCAGCTCTACCCACGCCTGGCGCTGAACGAGCGTCGGCTGGCGGATTTTTTACTGTCGCAGCCTGATCGGGCACGGCATCTGAGTTCACAAAAACTGGCGGAAGAGTCAGGCGTCAGCCAGTCGAGCGTGGTGAAGTTCGCCCAGAAACTGGGTTACAAAGGCTTTCCGGCGCTGAAGCTGGCGCTGAGTGAGTCGCTGGCCGACCGCGATGCCATCACCGTGCACAACCACATTCTGAGTGACGATCCGCTTAAAGTTGTCGGCGAAAAGCTGCTGACGGAAAAAATTTCGGCGATTCGCGCCACGCTGGATATCAACAGCGAAGAGAAACTCACGGAAACGCTGCAGCTGCTGAAAAACGCCAACCGCATTCTGCTGGTCGGCATTGGCGCTTCCGGGCTGGTGGCGAAAGATTTTTCGTGGAAGCTGATGAAGATTGGCATCAACGCCGTCGCCGAGCAGGACATGCACGCGCTGCTGGCCAGCGTTCAGGCGATGGCACCCGGCGATGTGCTGCTGGCAATCTCCTACACCGGCGAACGTCGCGAGATCAACCTCGCGGCACAGGAAGCCGCAGCCATTGGCGCCGATGTGCTGGCGTTCACCGGCTTTACCCCGAATTCGCTGCAGCAGTGCGCGACGGTCTGCCTGTACACCGTCGCCGAGGAGCAGAGCACGCGCAGCGCGGCCATCTCCTCCACCAGCGCCCAGCTGGCGCTGACCGATCTGCTGTTTATGGCGCTGGTGCAGAACGATCCGGAACGCGCCTCCAGCCATATTCGTCACAGCGAGGAGCTAGTGAAAAAGCTGGTCTGATTGCCCCATGATCAGGGTATTCCCCACCCTGCCTTAGCCCGAAATTGATCATCGGGCGGGGCAATGCTTTTGTTGCCTGTCGTTATCCTTGTTTCGGCCCGATTAAACGCATTTTCAGCATCGGGCTTGCAGGATAATTTCCGATGTATATGATCAGGGCAAATTTACTCATCTCTCTCGTCATGCTGAAACTTATTTCCCGTTATGCAGGAATTGGCGTTATCAACACCGCGATTCACTGGACGGTGTTTGCGCTTATTCTCAAGCTGTTCGAGTCAGGCCAGGCTATGGCAAACTTTGGTGCATTCTGCGTTGCGGTGACGTTTTCTTTTTTTGCTAATGCCCGCTGGACCTTCTCTTCTGCAGCCACGCCCTTGCGTTACCTGCTTTATGTCAGCTTTATGGGAGGCATGGCGGCGCTGGTTGGCTGGATGGCCGACGCCTGCACGCTTTCCCCGGTGATTACCCTGATACTCTTTTCCTTTATTAGCCTGGGTTGCGGCTTCATCTACTCTAATTACATCGTTTTCAGGGAAGTAAAATGAAATTGTCTCTCGTCGTGCCCGTCTTCAATGAAGAGGAAACCATTCCGCTCTTTTATCAGGCGGTTCGTCATGAATTAGCCGGCTATCAGGTGGAAATTGTTTTTATCAATGACGGCAGTAGCGATGGCAGCGAAAACATCATCAATGCTCTGGCCATCTCTGATCCGCTGGTCATTGCGCTGTCATTTACCCGCAATTTCGGCAAAGAACCCGCGTTGTTTGCCGGACTAGAGCATGCCACCGGTGACGCGGTTATCCCGATTGATGTTGATCTGCAGGATCCCATCGCCGTTATCCATCAACTGGTTGAACGCTGGCAAGCGGGTGCCGATGTGGTTCTGGCTAAACGGAAAGATCGCAGCGCCGATGGGCATGTCAAACGTAAAACAGCCGAGTGGTTTTATCACTTTCACAACCAAATCAGCTCGCCGAAAATAGAGGAAAACGTTGGCGATTTTCGTCTGCTGTCGCGCGAGACGGTAGAACATATAAAAAGCCTGCCGGAAAGAAATCTGTTCATGAAGGGCATTTTATCCTGGGTTGGCGGTAAAACAGCGATTGTGGAATATGATCGGGCTGAACGCGTCACAGGGATGTCGAAATTTAATGGCTGGAAATTATGGAATCTGGCATTAGAAGGATTAACCAGTTTTTCAACCTTCCCCTTGCGCATCTGGAGTTACATCGGCGGTAGCGTCGCGTTACTCTCCTTTCTTTATGGATTCTGGATGATCATCGATAAACTGCTCTGGGGCAATCCGGTGGCGGGTTACCCTTCGTTGCTGGTTTCCATTCTGTTTTTGGGTGGAGTGCAACTTATCGGCATCGGTGTTCTGGGCGAATATATTGGCCGAATCTACATTGAGTCCAAACAAAGACCACGCTACGTGATTAAGAGCAGGAAATGAAAAAAACAGTTTTTGAGCGTCATCCCTCCACCATGTATCTGATACTGGCCGTCGCTTTACTCATCGGTTATAGCCCGGTTTATTTATCAACATACGGATTTTCCGACGACTGGTTCTATTTATACGCATCCACTACCGATGCATTCAGTATTTTCAAATGGGATATCTTATCGGGCCGACCTTTTTATGGTGCTATCCGTTACTTCTTCGCTTTCCTGATCGATGACGTGCAGGATTTGACCTGGCTTCGTGTACTCTCATTATTAAGCCTGATTTTACTGGGCGGTTACATCATCCGTTTCCTTGAGCGTCGCAGCATTTTCGCCAGCGCGGTCCAGCGTCTGACGTTTGCCACGTTGATTTGTTTGCTGCCCTCATTTCAGGTTTTTGTCGGCTGGACAGTCTGCTTTCCTTATGTCCTGTCCGTGCTGCTGGCGGGCATCAGTTATTCAACGCTGGCGGAAAACAAAGGCCTGGGCCGGGTGCTACTGTCGGCTATTTGCCTGACGCTTTCCTTTGCGATTTACCAACCCGCAGCCATGAGCTTCTTATTCTTTGCCCTGCTCGATCTGGGCATGACCCGGAATAATTATCAGCGTAGCGCGGTGATCAAGCTGATGTTGATGCTGGGATTTGGCATGGTGATGGCGCTGGTACTGGCGAAAGTTCTGCCGCTCGTGCTGTTTAATGAAGTACTGGCCAGAACCAATATCACCTTAGCGCCGCTGAAAAAAATCACCTGGTTTATCGCTGAGCCGCTCAGAAATGCGCTGTGCAACTTTGATACCGGGCGCTCGATTGTCAGCATTATCATCTCCTGCTCCCTGATCATCGTGGGCATTGTGAAGGCACCCGATTTCAAACCGCGTAAAGCTTTTCTGTTCCTGTTTTTCCTGGTCGCGGCGGGCATTCCTAATCTTTTGGTGAGTGAAGATTGGGCAGCCTATCGCACGGTTATCGCGCTGTCGTTAATCACTACCTCAGCCTTCATTGCTGGCTTATTCGTGATCTTTAATAAGCTGAAGATAACCACGTCTGCCAGTATCGTTTGCCTTGTTATTGCGGTGCTCTCTTGCATGCTGAATATTCAGAAAGGCTTCTCTACGCCTCAGCAGCGCGAGTATCAGTTGTTAAGCAACGCAATCATAGAGAACGTGCCTGCAGAATACTCTGGCCAGCTTTATTATCGTATCGATAGCGACAACTTACCTGCTGTCGCAAAATCCAAAAAATACGATGAGTTCGGTTCGCTTTCGCTGGGTATGCCATGGACCTTTGCCGGTATGGCCGACGCGATTAAAAAAGAGCACGCGATGAAGTTTTCCTTGCCAAAAGCGCCCGTTATCTACGGCAGCGATCAATGTCCAGGCGACTGTCTGACGCTGGATGCCACCCACGTGCTGGCACCGGTAAAATAAAGGCCAGCGCCGCCACTATTTCGCTAACCGCGCAACGGCTCTGCTTACCGTTGCGTGGTTTTCTGGCTATAGCGCGACATCAGATCGGCTGGTCGCAGCCACGTCGCCACGTTCTGCTGGCGGCCGAATACTACGCTAAGTCATTTTTTGAACGCCACCCGGCGTGATAATATGCGTGCCGCTCAGCGGAACGCCCCGCTGGTTTACGCCTGCATCGATTGAACAATCACACTGCAAAGCGCTATTTCAGCAGGCGTTTTGCGCCAGAGAGCGGAATTAACCAAGAAACATGCAATGAAAACAAGCAACTGATGAGCTTATGCCATGGCACTGATAATTACTGAGCGCTGCATTAACTGCGACATGTGCGAGCCTGAGTGCCCGAACCAGGCGATTAGCATGGGTGAATCGATCTATCAGATCGACGCTGACCGCTGCACCGAGTGCGTGGGTCATTATGATGAGCCGACCTGTCAGAGCGTCTGCCCGATTGATAACACTATCCTTTCAGACCCGCAGCACGTGGAAAGTCGCGACGCGCTGTGGGAGAAATTTGTGCTGCTGCACGCTTAATCTTCGATAATCACCGTGGCGCAGGCGTAGTGGCGCTCGTCGGCCAGCGTGACGTGCACATGCTGCACGCCCAGCTGGCTGGCAATCACTTTGGCCTGTTCAAAGAAGCGCAGGCCAGGCTTCCCCAGCGCATCGTTGTACACTTCAAACTGATTGAACGCTAAACCACCGCGAATGCCGGTGCCGAAGGCTTTTGCCGCCGCCTCTTTCACCGCAAAACGTTTGGCGAGGAAGCGCACCGGCTGCTGATGCGCCTGATACTGCTGCCACTCAGCTTCGCTCAGCACGCGGCGCGCCAGGCGATCGCCAGAGCGTTCAATTACGCCGGCGATACGCTCGATCTCGACGATATCGCTGCCCAGCCCCAGAATGGCCATTAGCGGCGCGCTTCCCGCATCAGCGCTTTCATGTCGCTGACCGCCGCTGCGAGACCGCTGAACAGCGCACGACCGATAATCGCGTGACCAATGTTCAGCTCATGCATTTCCGGCAGGGCAGCAATCGGCTGGACGTTGTGATACGTCAGACCGTGGCCAGCATTCACCTTCAGGCCGCGGCTGGCAGCAAAGGTCGCAGCGCTGGCGATACGCGCCAGCTCGGCATCGCGCGCCAGCCCTTCCGCTGCTTCAGCATAGGCGCCAGTGTGGATTTCAATGTAAGGCGCACCGCTGGCGACCGCCGCTTCAATCTGGCGCTGATCGGCATCGATAAACAGCGACACCAGAATGCCCGCCTCACTCAACTGTTTGACTGCCGCGTTGACTTTATCCTGCTGACCGGCCACATCAAGGCCGCCTTCCGTGGTCACTTCCTGGCGCTTTTCCGGTACCAGGCAGACAAAATGCGGTTTGATGTCGCAGGCGATGCCCACCATTTCGTCGGTGACTGCCATCTCAAGATTCATGCGGGTATGAATGGTGTCGCGCAGAATCCGCACGTCGCGGTCGGTGATGTGACGGCGGTCTTCACGCAGGTGCACGGTAATGCCGTCTGCGCCCGCCTGCTCCGCGACAAACGCGGCCTGTACCGGATCGGGATAGTTTGTGCCACGTGCGTTACGTACGGTGGCGATGTGATCGATATTGACCCCTAACAGCAACTCAGCCATGACAATCCTTAAATGTGTTCAGTATGTTTGCAGTGTAACGCGCAGAGCCTGTCAGGTGCATCACCCGCGCTCGTCGTTTGCCACGTTCGGTCGTTTTTTCGGCACAAACTGACGGAACAGCTCCTGACTCTTCAGCGGCTTACCGCCCAGATAAGGTTTCAGCGCCATGCGCGTGAAGCGTTTAGCGGCACGCAGCGTGTCGGCATCGGGAAATTCGCGCTCCCACAGCGCGCGCAGCTGGCGGCCGGTGAAACTGCGCTGATTGACCACCAGACTGGCGATAAAGCCTTTCTCTTCGCGATAGCTGTAGGTCATACCGTCGTCGACCGCCTCGCCGCTGCCGGCGCAGTGCAGAAAGTCGACGCCGTAGCCCAGGTGGCCCAGCAGCGCCAGCTCAAAACGGCGCAGCGCTGGCTCGGGCGAACCGTTGGCCGCCGCCAGCGTCTGGATACATGAGAGATAATCGAAGAACAGTTCGGAGAAGGGAATTTCCTGCTCCAGCACCCGCGACAGCAGCTCGTTAACATACAGGCCACAGTAGAGCGTGATGCCGCTGAGCGGCAGCGCCAGCGACACCGCTTCGGCGTTACGCAGGGTTTTGACTTCGCCACGGCCGCCCCAGCGCACCAGTAGCGGTGTAAAGGGTTGCAGTGCGCCTTTAAGCTGGGAACGGCGCGAGCGTGCGCCCTTGGCAAGGACGCGGACGCGTCCCTGACTTTCGCTGAACAGATCGAGCAGCAGGCTGGTTTCGCTGTAAGGGCGACTATGCAGCACAAAGGCGCGTTGCCAGCCTTCCATCAATTAGTCGTCTGTATAACCCAGGCTGCGCAGCGCACGTTCGTCGTCCGCCCAGCCCGATTTCACTTTAACCCACAGCTCGAGATGGACTTTCGCCTCGAACATCTCTTCCATGTCTTTACGCGCTTCGATACCGATGGTTTTGATTTTGGCACCTTTGTTGCCAATCACCATCTTCTTCTGCCCTTCGCGCTCGACCAGAATTAAACCGTTGATGTCATAGCCGCCGCGCTCGTTAGAGACAAACTGCTCGATCTCCACGGTTACCGAATACGGTAACTCGGCACCGAGGAAGCGCATCAGTTTTTCACGGATGATTTCTGAGGCCATGAAACGCTGCGAGCGATCGGTGATGTAGTCTTCCGGGAAGTGGTGATCCGACAGCGGCAGGCGCTTGCGGGCGATCTCCGCAATCGCATCCACGTTTTTACCGGTTTCGGCGGAGATCGGCACGATCTCGAGGAAGTTCATCTGCTGGCTGAGGAACTGCAGGTGCGGCAGCAGGATGCTTTTATCCTGGATGTTGTCGACTTTGTTTACCGCCAGCACCACCGGCACTTTGCCGTCACGCAGCTTGTTCAGCACCATCTCATCGTCAGGCGTCCAGCGCGTGCCTTCCACCACAAAAATTACCAGCTCAACGTCACCGATGGAGCTGCTGGCAGCACGGTTCATCAGGCGGTTGATCGCCCGCTTCTCTTCCATGTGCAGGCCGGGTGTATCCACGTAGATCGCCTGATAAGCGCCTTCGGTATGAATACCCATGATGCGGTGGCGCGTGGTTTGCGGCTTGCGCGAGGTGATCGACACCTTCTGCCCCAGCAGCTGGTTCAGTAAGGTGGATTTGCCGACGTTAGGCCGGCCGACAATCGCGATAAAGCCGCTGTATGTTTCGAGTTCGCTCATTCGGGTCCTGATTGGGCAGCCTCACTGCTGAGGCTGCGAAATGACAATTTATTCGAGGCCGAGCTTGATTAACGCCTGTTCGGCGGCGGCCTGCTCTGCTTTACGGCGGCTCGAGCCCACGCCCACCACCGGTTCAGCCATCCCACTCACCTGACAGTGAATGGTGAATTCCTGATCGTGCGCTTCGCCACGCACCTGTACCACCAGATAAGACGGCAGCGGCAGATGACGGCCCTGCAGATACTCCTGCAGGCGCGTTTTCGGATCTTTTTGCTTATCGCCCGGGCTGATCTGCTCAAGGCGATTCTGGTACCAGTCGAGAATCAGCTTCTCGACCGTCTGAATGTTGCTGTCGAGGAAGATGCCGCCGATCAGCGCCTCTACGGTATCCGCGAGGATGGATTCCCGGCGGAACCCGCCGCTTTTCAGCTCGCCCGGCCCCAGACGCAGACATTCGCCCAGCTCAAACTCGCGCGCCATTTCGGCCAGCGTGTTGCCGCGTACCAGCGTGGCACGCATGCGGCTCATGTCGCCTTCGTCCACGCGCGGGAAGCGGTGATACAGCGCGTTGGCAATCACATAGCTGAGGATAGAATCGCCAAGAAATTCAAGACGCTCGTTATGTTTGCTGCTGGCGCTGCGGTGAGTCAGAGCCTGCTGCAGTAATTCCGGATGAGTAAAAGTGTAGCCCAGTTTGCGCTGCAGCTTGTTAATGAGGATGGGGTTCATGCGATTCCAGTTGTTCTGTGCGTCTGTGACTCTGCATACCAAACAGGGCTGAAGTTCCAGCACGTTCTGTTTGGTGTGCAGTGGCTCCCTGACCCGCAGGAAGCCAACCGTTTTTAAATCAGTGAATACCGCCAATGCGACTCAGTCGCACGCCGGTCGGCCACTGTCCTTCCTGTTTCTCAAAGCTCATCCAGATAGCAACCGCTTTGCCGACCAGATTCTTCTCGGGCACAAAGCCCCAGTAGCGGCTGTCGGCGCTGTTATCACGGTTATCGCCCATCATGAAGTATTGCCCCTGCGGCACAATCCACGTGGCCTGCGGCTGACCCGGCTGCTGATAATACATGCTCGCCTGGCTCTGCGCTTCGTTCACCAGCAGGATATCGTGCGTGACGTTGCCCAGCGTCTCTTTGCGCGTGCCAAGACGCAGGCCGCCCCGCAGCGTTTCGCCCTGCGGCACCTGGTAGAAACCGTTGCCGGTTTCGTTACCATCAAAGCCGCTGAAGGTCTGGATGAAATCGCTTGGCTCAATGTTGGTATAGGTCACCGGCAGCGCCGTGTCACACTTGCCCGAGCCGCAGCCTGGGTTGATGGTCAGCGTTTTGCTGTAAGGATCAAACACCACTTTGTCGCCCGGCAGACCGATCACGCGCTTGATGTAATCCACGCTCGGATCTTTCGGGTATTTGAACACCGCGACATCTCCGCGCTGCGGATGGCCGGTCGGGATCAGCGTGGTTTGCGTGATCGGATCTTTGATGCCGTAAGCAAATTTCTCCACCAGGATGAAGTCGCCAATCAGCAGCGTCGGCATCATCGAGCCAGAAGGGATCTGAAACGGTTCGAAGATAAACGAGCGCACGATCAATACCACCGCCAGCACCGGGAACACCGACGCTGCGGTTTCAACCCATCCCGGCTGCGCGGCCACTTTGGCCAGCGTTTTGCTGTCGAGCGAATTACCTGCCTGAGCCTTTGCCGCCGCCTGCTTTGCCCGGCGCGCCGGGGCCCACTTAAAGCGATCGATACACCAGATGATGCCGGTTAACAGAGTGGCAATCACCAGAATCAGGGCGAACATGTTAGCCATTAAAGTTCCTTATTTGCTGTCTTTACCGACATGCAGAATGGCAAGGAATGCTTCCTGCGGCAGCTCAACGTTGCCGACCTGCTTCATTCGCTTCTTACCTTCTTTCTGCTTCTGCAACAGCTTTTTCTTACGGCTGACGTCACCGCCATAGCATTTCGCCAGGACGTTTTTACGCAGCTGCTTCACTGTTGAGCGAGCGATAATGTGGTTGCCGATTGCTGCCTGAATCGCAATATCGAACTGCTGGCGCGGGATCAGATCTTTCATCTTCTCCACCAGCTCGCGGCCACGATACTGTGAGTTATCACGGTGCGTAATCAGCGCCAGCGCATCAACGCGTTCTGAGTTAATCAGGACGTCGACGCGCACCATGTCAGAGGTCTGGAAACGTTTGAAGTTATAGTCCAGCGACGCATAGCCGCGCGACGTTGATTTCAGACGGTCGAAGAAGTCGAGTACCACTTCTGCCATCGGAATCTCATAGGTCAGCGCAACCTGTTTGCCGTGGTAAACCATGTTAGTCTGCACACCGCGTTTTTCGATACACAGCGTAATGACGTTGCCCAGAAACTCCTGCGGCAGCAGCATATGACACTCAGCGATCGGTTCGCGCAGTTCAGCAATATTATTCAGCGGCGGCAGCTTCGATGGGCTGTCGACGTAAACCACTTCTCCGTCAGTGGTTTCCACTTCGTACACAACCGTTGGCGCGGTGGTGATCAGGTCGAGATCGTATTCACGCTCCAGACGCTCCTGGATGATCTCCATGTGCAGCAGGCCGAGGAAGCCACAGCGGAAGCCAAAGCCCAGCGCGGTGGAGCTCTCTGGCTCATAGAACAGTGAGGCGTCGTTCAGGCTCAGCTTGCCCAATGCATCACGGAAAGCTTCGTAGTCGTCAGAGCTTACCGGGAACAGACCGGCATACACCTGTGGCTTCACTTTTTTAAAGCCCGGTAGCGCTTTATCCGCTGGATTGCGCTGCAGCGTCAGGGTATCGCCCACCGGTGCGCCGAGGATGTCTTTGATGGCACACACCAGCCAGCCTACCTCGCCACACTTCAGCTCGGTACGGTCAATTTGTTTTGGCGTGAAAATGCCGAGACGGTCAGCGTTGTACACCTGGCCGGTACTCATTACCTTCACTTTATCGCCTTTGCGCAGCGTGCCGTTTTTGATACGGATCAGCGAGACCACACCGAGGTAGTTATCAAACCATGAGTCGATGATCAGCGCCTGCAGCGGGCCTTCCGGATCGCCTTCCGGCGGCGGAATGTCGCGCACCAGACGTTCCAGCACATCCGGCACGCCGACGCCGGTTTTCGCCGAGCAGCGCACCGCATCCGCGGCGTCGATGCCGACGATATCTTCAATCTCTTCCGCCACGCGCTCCGGGTCAGCCGCAGGCAGGTCGATCTTGTTCAGTACCGGTACCACTTCCAGATCCATTTCCATGGCGGTATAGCAGTTCGCCAGCGTCTGCGCTTCAACGCCCTGACCTGCATCAACCACCAGCAATGCCCCTTCACAGGCCGCCAGCGAGCGGGAAACTTCATAAGAGAAGTCAACATGGCCTGGGGTGTCGATAAAATTGAGCTGGTAAGTTTCACCGTTTGGCGCGTGGTAATCGAGCGTAACGCTCTGCGCTTTAATGGTGATGCCGCGCTCGCGCTCAAGATCCATCGAATCCAGAACCTGCGCCGCCATCTCACGATCGCTCAGGCCACCGCAAATCTGAATCAAACGGTCAGAGAGCGTTGATTTGCCGTGGTCAATGTGAGCGATAATGGAGAAATTTCGTATGTGCTTCATTTATATGAATATCTTCACGTAGAAAATCAGTTGAAAACGTGAGCACAGACACATTCAGGCAAGTAAGCTTTACCCGGAACCCTGTCAGCCTCATTAATGACGACGCATATTACACTGTTAACGCCGCGCGTTAAAGAATGGAACTGCGGGGAATCGCAACAGAATTCAGCGATTAAGGCGAAATGAAAAGGCCGCGCAATACGCGGCCTGAACGGGGATCAACGGGGGTTTTCCACTCGTAGCGCATCAGGCGGGAGCGCAACGCTGAGAATCACCGGCTGGAACGCTTCGCGATCGCCAAACCGGCTGGAAACCCCTTTGGCAACAATAAAGCCGCCAACGCCCCCCAGCAGCGCACCGCAGGCCGCCGCGAGGTCGCTATGGAACAGCATCTGGAACAGGCCCGCGACCAGGAACAGACCAAACAGCGGCGTCATATACACCAGCAGCGCAGAACCGAGCAGGCTGCTTTCACGAATGCCCAGCTCAATGCGCTGGCCCGGCTGCAGCGGCTCCGGACTGGCGATGGTCATGACATGGGCGTTTTTCGGTCCCAGCTGGTTGAGCGCATGGCTGCCGCAGCCTTTGCGTGCTGAACAACTGTTGCAGGAGGTTTTCGCTTCCGAATGCAGGGTTGCAACGCCCTTTTCCCACGCCACCACGGTGGCCCATTCTCTCATCATTTTGTGGTACCTGAATCTATGCTGTCCGCGATACGTTTGGCGGTGTTCGGCGGCAATTCGCCCACCACGGTAATTTCACGATTATCGCGCACTTCGGTCTGCACCGTACGACGCCCAGTGCGCAATGACTGTGGCGAACTGCTTTTATCGGCAGGCGTGATGTTAATAGCGAAACTGAACAAGCCATCGCTGTACAAACGGGATTCCACGGTTTTGTTCATCTCCGGAATGTCACGCCGGCTTTGCGAAATCAGCTTCATGCCGGCCGGTAACCAGCCTGGCTGCCAGCTGAGCTGCACTTTGTCGCCTGCCGGTAACGACAGCGACGGCGGCAGATTGGCTTTTTCCAGCCCCTGCATCAGATTGCGCACGCCTTCATCGACGGCAAAACTGATGACGCGGAACTGCTCCAGCGTCTCGCCATCACGATCCAGCAAATCAATCCGCAGCGGCAGTTTGGTATCGACGTCCAGCCACACTACGTAGCTGTAGCGCGTGCCGTCACGCGACACGATGCGCACCACTTCGCACATCTGATCGGCCATGCGTGAGCGCCCTACCGGAATAAAATCGTAGGCATCGCCGAGGCGCGAGAAGTCAGCGAACATCAGCGCCGGCAGCGCATCAATAATGTGGTTGCCCGGCAGTGAGAACGGATCGAGACCCGGTTCGAAATAGCTGATGTCGTTGCCGCGCTGGATCACCTCACGGCGCGGTCCGTCCATCTGTAATAGCTGAGCGAACACGCGATTGTCGATGACCGCATGGCGGTAACGCAGGGATTCAATGCCCAGACGCGAGACATTGATATAGGCGAATTCGTAGTTGAGGTTCTGGCTGGCCTGCTCCATCTGCTGTAACAACGCCCCGGACGCAGATGTCTGCGCCGGGGCGGTAGATGACCAAAGCAGGCTGCCTGCCAGCAGGCTAACGGCACACCAAAGCTGCTTCATTACTGCTGTTGAGTTCCTAACGACTGAGTTCCGGGAACGTTAGCCTGCGCCTGTTGCGGCGCATTGCTTTCAAACTGCACCTGATCGGCATGCAGGCGGCGTTGCAGTTCGTAATCCTGCAGCATGGCATTCACGCGGCGACGCTGCTCCTGCACCTGCTGATTTGAGCTGTTGGTGTCAAAAGCATCAGACGGCACGCCCAGGCTGACCGGTGACGCTTTACCCATCATCGGTAAGGTATTAAAGGCTGGTGCATCCGACGTTTCCGTCGCGCTGCCCGCCGGTGAGCTGTTGTAGTGCTGCACACCGACGATCACCGCCAGCGACACACAGGCCGCCACACCGATCTGCGTGACCTGAGCAACCCAGCCGCCACCGCGACGCCAGAACGGCATTCTCTGCCAGCGCGACGGCTCCGGCTGTGCTTCCGGGATCAACGAAGTCACTTTGCGCACCGGCTCGTTTTCGATCGCGGCAGCAACGCGTGCGGAGATATCAAAATGCAGCACTTCGCCCACATCGCCCCGCAGGGTGTCGCGGATCAGATGGTAGCTCTCCCAGCTTTTTTGTAGATCTGCATCCTTCGATAACGACGCCAGCAGCTCGTTATCTAAAGTTTCACCATCCATTAAAGCGGAAAGTTTTTCTTTCTGCATGTTTTGGTACCCTTCCAGTAGCCGTTATCACTGACGTTGGATAAGCGGTTGAACTTTATTATCAATGGCTTCCCGGGCCCGGAAGATACGTGAACGTACGGTACCTACCGGACAATCCATGATGGCGGCGATCTCTTCGTAACTCAGACCATCCAGTTCCCGCAGGGTGATGGCCATACGCAGATCTTCAGGCAACGCCTCAATCGTCCGAAAAACAATTTGTTTCAGTTCGTCTGACAACATTAAGTTCTCAGGGTTCGAAATTTCTTTTAGCGCACCCGCACTTTCGAAATTTTCCGCGTCAATCGCGTCCACATCGCTGGACGGCGGCCGGCGCCCCTGAGCCACCAGATAATTCTTCGCGGTGTTGACCGCAATGCGGTACAGCCACGTGTAAAAGGCGCTATCACCCCGGAACGACTCCAGTGCGCGATACGCTTTAATGAAAGATTCCTGAACCACATCAGGCACATCGCCTGACGGGACATAACGTGAAACCAGGCTCGCCACTTTATGCTGGTATCGGATCACCAGTAAATTAAATGACTTTTGATCTCCTTTCTGAACCCGCTCAACGAGAACCTGATCCGTTAACTGCTCGCTCATCCGAGGTAATGTCTCCCCAAATCTCTTTTATGCGTAAGTGAACTGCCAGCACATCTCATTTATTGTGAGCAAGCATGCGCTTAGAGTCCCGTTCTGGCCTGAAGTTCACCACGACCTGATATTTTCTGTACCGGTGCCCTGACATCGTTGTTGTTGATGGTCTTTCAGTGTAGCGACTTACCGCACTGGTGGTGTCGTTGGCGGCACCGATAATCGCTGGCAGAGTACCCTATGACGCCGCATTTTTCACCTTTATTCCCTGAATTTTCAGCGTGTTTGGTATAAAAAACACTAATCGCTTATTTTCAGACATAACTTACTGAAATCGCATTACAATCTGATTATTGCGTCGAATTTTCCCGCGTTTTTTGTTCAAAATACTTCACACCAGCGGCGTCCGGGCTTATGCTCGGGGGACCTTTTGTTTAGTAAATTAAACATCATGAACCCCATTCCCGATCATAGCTGTGATGTACTGATTGTTGGCAGCGGCGCGGCCGGTTTATCTCTGGCGCTGCGGCTGGCACCGCATTATCAGGTAACGGTGCTGAGTAAAGCGCAGATTAGCGAAGGCTCCACGCTGTATGCACAGGGCGGGATTGCGGCGGTGTTTGATGAAAACGACAGCATTGAATCACACGTCGAAGATACGCTGATTGCCGGTGCAGGCCTGTGCGATCGCGAGACGGTCAATTTTATCGCCAGCAATGCGCGCCCGTGCGTACAGTGGCTGATCGATAACGGCGTAGCGTTTGATCGCGAGCCCCAGGATAACGGCAAGGCGCGCTATCACCTGACGCGCGAAGGCGGTCACAGCCATCGCCGTATCTTACACAGCGCCGACGCCACCGGGCGCGCGGTCGAAACCACGCTGGTCAGCCAGGCGCTCAGCAATCCCAATATTCGCGTTATTGAGCGCGCCAACGCGGTGGATTTAATCCTCTCCGATAAAATTGGCCTGCCCGGAACGCGGCGCGTGGTGGGCGCGTGGATCTGGAATCGCAATCGCGAACAGGTTGAAACCTGCCGCGCCCGCAGCGTGGTGCTGGCCACCGGCGGTGCGGCGAAGGTATATCAGTACACCACTAATCCGGATGTCGCTTCCGGCGACGGCATCGCGATGGCGTGGCGCGCCGGCTGCAGGGTGGCTAATCTGGAGTTCAATCAGTTTCACCCTACCTGCCTGTTTCATCCGCAGGCGCAAAACTTTTTGCTGACCGAAGCGCTGCGCGGCGAAGGTGCCTGGCTACTGCGCCCGGACGGTTCGCGCTTTATGCCGGATTTCGATGCGCGCGCCGAACTGGCACCGCGCGATATCGTGGCGCGCGCTATCGATCACGAAATGAAGCGCCTGGGCGTCGACTGCATGTATCTCGACATCAGCCATCAGCCGGCCAGCTTTGTGCGTGCCCACTTTCCGATGATCTATGACAAGCTGCTGACGTTTGGCCTCGATCTGACACAGCAGCCGATTCCGATTGTGCCCGCCGCGCATTACACCTGTGGCGGCGTGATGGTGGATCAGCATGGTCGCACCGATGTCGACGGGCTGTATGCGATTGGTGAGGTCAGCTACACCGGCCTGCACGGCGCTAACCGCATGGCATCAAACTCGCTGCTGGAGTGTCTGGTGTATGGCTGGTCGGCGGCCGAAGATATAGTGCGCCGTCTGCCGCAGATGCACGCCGTCGATCACCTGCCGGCGTGGGATGAAAGCCGCGTCGACGATGCCGATGAACGGGTGGTGATTCAGCACAACTGGCATGAGCTGCGGCTGTTAATGTGGGATTACATGGGCATCGTGCGTACCACCAAGCGGCTGGAGCGCGCCCTGCGTCGCATCACGCTGCTACAGCAGGAAATTGATGAATACTATGCGCATTTTCGCCTCTCCAATAATCTGCTGGAGCTGCGCAATCTGGTACAGGTGGCAGAGCTGATGGTGCGCTGTGCGCTGGCGCGCAAAGAGAGCCGCGGGCTGCACTTCACCCGCGACTACCCACATACGCTGCCCGAGGCACAGCCTACGGTACTGCAGCCGGTAGCCTAGCGGAACAGATAGAAATCGGTTACCAGGCTCAGCCAGTCCGCCGAATAGCTTTTATCTTCATCACGAATGGCGAGACGCTCCTGCACGAGTTCGCCTGCGGCAGGTGAAAAGCCCAGCACCAGCCGGTTCGGCGGTCGCTGCGCGTAAGGTGCCACATCATAGCGATAACGCAGATGCCAGCCTTCGGCACGCGCCAGTGCAATCAGGTTTTCGCCGGCATCCGCGGGCAGCACCACGCAAAACAGCCCCTCTTCTTCAATCAGCTGTGCCGCACAGCGCAGCAGGGTGGGATGATCAAGCGTTGCCGTGCTGCGCGCGGTATCGCGTTCGGCGCTGGCTGAGGCCATACCCGGGGTGAAAAACGGCGGATTGCTGACAATCAGCGAGTAGCGTTTTTCGGCCTGCTCACTCCAGCTGACGATGTCCTGCGCATGCACCGCGATGCGATGCGCCCACGGCGACGCGGCAACGTTCTCCTGCGCCTGCGCGGCGGCGCTGCGCTCCAGCTCGACGGCATCAATCCTGACATCATCCGGCGTGCGCTGCGCCAGCATCAGCGCAATCAGACCGCTGCCGCAGCCGATATCCAGTATGCGCCGTACGCCTGCCACCGGCGCCCAGGCGCCGAGCAGCACCCCATCGGTGCCGACCTTCATGGCACAGCGATCGTGCGCGACAAAAAATTGCTTAAACGTGAACCCATCTTTTCTTAACATCGCCCGCGCTGGCGGTTGCGGCTGAGACATACTTAACGACCATTGAATTTGCTCCTGCCGGAAGTGTAACGTGGTCGCGAAGTGAATTCACCTTCACCTGTGCAACACAAACAGATGAAGATTGTGGCTGAACTGTCTATAATCAGCGCCCCAAACTGAGGTAGACCATGACCGTAACCACATTCTCCGAACTCGAACTCGACGAAAGCCTGCTGGAAGCCCTGCAGGATAAAGGCTTCACGCGCCCGACTGCCATTCAGGCTGAGGCCATTCCTGCCGCGCTGGAAGGCCGTGACGTTCTGGGTTCGGCACCAACCGGAACGGGGAAAACCGCAGCCTACCTGCTGCCCGCTTTACAGCACCTGCTCGATTTCCCGCGTAAAAAATCAGGGCCGCCGCGCATTCTTATCCTCACGCCGACGCGTGAACTGGCGATGCAGGTTGCCGACCAGGCGCGCGAGCTGGCCAAACATACCCATCTCGATATCGCCACCATCACCGGCGGCGTGGCCTATATGAACCACGCGGAAGTGTTCAGTGAAAATCAGGACATCGTGGTCGCGACCACCGGCCGTCTGCTGCAGTACATCAAAGAAGAGAACTTTGACTGCCGCGCGGTAGAAACGCTGATTCTGGACGAAGCCGACCGCATGCTGGACATGGGCTTTGCGCAGGATATCGAGACCATTGCCGGTGAAACGCGCTGGCGCAAACAGACGCTGCTGTTCTCGGCCACGCTGGAAGGCGACAACATCAAAGATTTCGCCGAGCGCCTGCTGAACGATCCGGTAGCGATTGAAGCCGATCCAAGCAAAAGCGAGCGCAAAAAGATTCAGCAGTGGTATTACCGCGCCGACAACCTTGAGCACAAAACCAAACTGCTGGTGCATCTGCTTAAGCAGCCGGAAGTGAAGCGCGCCATCGTGTTCGTGCGCAAACGTGAGCGCCTGCATGAGCTGGTGACCTGGATGCACGAAGCCGGCCTGCGCAGCAGCTACCTCGAAGGCGAAATGGTACAGGCTAACCGTAACGAAGCGATCAAACGCCTGAATGACGGTCGCGTTAACGTGCTGGTCGCGACCGATGTCGCCGCGCGCGGTATCGACATTGATAACGTCACCCACGTCATCAACTATGACTTACCGCGCACCGCCGATGTTTATCTGCACCGCATTGGCCGTACCGGCCGCGCCGGACGCAAAGGTACCGCGATCTCGCTGGTAGAGGCACATGACCATCCGCTGCTGGGTAAAATCAGCCGCTACGTCAACGAGCCACTGAAATCGCGCGTAATCGATGAGCTGCGTCCGGAAACGCGTGCACCGAGTGCTAAAGTCACCGGTAAACCGTCGAAAAAGGCGCTTGAGAAGCGCAAAGAGAAGAAAGCGAAAGAAGAAGAGAAACCGCGCGTGAAGAAACGTCACCGCGATACTAAAAATATCGGTAAACGCCGCAAGCCAAGCGGCAGCAGCACACCGGAGAGCGGTGCGGAATAAAACAGCATCGCGGCAATTAAATCGCCTCCCTGAGGCGATTTTTTGCTTTCTGGCCTGCTGAAATCGCAGTTTCGCGGCGTAAAATCCCTCAGTCGGCCCTCTCCTCTCTTCAGGAAATAAAAAAAGCCGCGCCAGTAAGCACCGGCGCGGCTTGTATTGCTGTATGCGTTTTCGTCAGCCGATCAATTACAGGCTTTCGGTAAAGGTACGGGTGATAACGTCACGCTGCTGTTCTGGCGTAAGCGCGTTAAAGCGCACCGCATAGCCCGACACGCGAATGGTCAGCTGCGGATATTTTTCCGGATGCTTCACCGCATCTTCCAGCGTTTCACGGCGCAGCACGTTAACGTTGAGGTGCTGACCGCCTTCAACGCGCACCTGCGGTTTCTGCTCCAGTGGAATTTCACGGTAAGCAATCTCGCCAAGGTCGCTGACTGCAACAACCTGATCTTCCGTGAAATCGCCTTTTGCGCACAGGCAGCGGGCTTCGGCTTTCTCATTGTCCAGCAGCCAGAACGAATTCAGCAGCTGCGGATTTTGTGCCTGAGTAATTTGAATACCGGTAATCATAGAGGCCTCCAGGGCTTAGCGCTGCGTCAGGAGCACAGCGCGGTTCTTCGGGTTATGTGACGCTCTGGTATATCACCGCGCTGACCGGCTCGTTTTGACCTGTATCAATTTCGTCCGGCCAGAATTTTTGCCCCCACTCTAATAAATTGATTTATAATAATTTTTATCATTAACTTTTTCTGTAATTGTTCAACTTATTTTTACCCTTCTGCTGCCCCGCCGGACACGCTAAGCTAAAGACATCAATTTGCAGGGAGTCAATGATGGCTGAGAAGCTGACCTGGCACGATGTGCTGGCTGAAGAGAAAGAAAAACCTTACTTCGTGGAAACGCTGAAAGCGGTAGCCGAAGAGCGTGCGGCGGGCGTGACGGTCTATCCGCCGCAAAAGGACGTGTTCAACGCGTTCCGTCTCACCGAACTGGGCGATATTAAAGTGGTGATCCTCGGGCAGGATCCGTACCACGGCCCGAATCAGGCGCATGGCCTGGCGTTCTCGGTCCTGCCGGGCGTGGCCATTCCGCCGTCGCTGCTGAATATGTACAAAGAGCTGGAACAGGACATTCCTGGCTTTCAGCGCCCGCAGCACGGCTTTCTTGAAAGCTGGGCGAAACAGGGTGTGCTGCTGCTGAATACGGTGTTAACCGTGGAAGCCGGCAAAGCGCATTCGCACGCGCGTTTCGGCTGGGAAACCTTCACCGACAACGTGATCAGCGCCATCAACACCCATCGCGAAGGGGTGATTTTCCTGCTGTGGGGATCGCACGCACAGAAGAAAGGCAGCATCATTGATGCGCAGCGTCATCACGTATTGAAAGCACCGCATCCTTCGCCGCTATCGGCACATCGCGGCTTTTTTGGCTGTCAGCATTTTTCCAAAGCCAATGCGCTGCTGAGCCAGGCTGGCCAGACGCCCATCGACTGGACGCCGGTGCTGCCCTGAAAACAAAAACGGCCGCATCAGCGGCCGTTGTTGCACGGGAGCGGCTTAGCCTTTGGCTTTCGATACCGCAACCATCGCCGGACGCAGCAGGCGACCGTTGAGGGTGTAACCGCGCTGCATTACCATTAGCACGTGGTTTGGCGCCACTTCTTCAGACTCCATCATCGACATCGCCTGATGCACATCCGGGTTGAACGGCACATTAGTTTCGCCCACCACTTCCACGCCGAACTTGCGCACCGCACCCAGCAGTGATTTCAGCGTCAGCTCGATGCCTTCAATCATCGAAGCCAACTCGGTGTTCTCTTTATCCGCCACTTCCAGCGCGCGCTCCAGACTATCAATCACCGGCAGCAGTTCGTTGGCAAACTTTTCCAGCGCAAACTTGTGCGCTTTTTCCACGTCCATTTCGGCGCGGCGACGGATGTTTTCAATCTCAGCCTGCGCGCGCAGCTGGGCGTCACGCACGCCACCCTGCGCCTGCGCTAATTCCGCTTCCAGCTGGGCGATACGCTCATCACGCGGATCCACCTCAGTTGCTGTCTCCGCTTCCGGCTGCTGTTGTTCCTGTTGAATTTCGTCTGAGACTTGCTCGTTTGGGGTGTTCTGTTCTTTACTACTCATGAATTTCTCCGCGTTTTGCACATTCATCTCGCTGGTTGGCTTATTATGGGGATCAGTTTGACGGTTTCAAGTGAACCCATCACATTGCCTGGCCGTTTTGGCTTATGAGGAACACCCGCTAAATGAACAAACACTTTAACTGCATTGGGATCGTCGGCCATCCGCGCCACCCCACTGCGTTAACCACCCATGAAATGCTCTGGCGCTGGCTGACTGACAAAGGCTATGACGTGATCGTTGAACAGCAAATCGCCCGCGAGCTGAACCTGCAGGATGTGCGTACCGGCAGCCTGGCGGATATCGGCCAGTATGCCGATCTGGCGGTGGTGGTCGGCGGCGATGGCAACATGCTGGGCGCCGCGCGCGTGCTGGCTCGTTACGACATCAAAGTGATTGGCATCAACCGCGGCAACCTCGGCTTCCTGACAGATCTCGATCCGGATAACGCGCAGCAGCAGCTGGATGACGTGCTGCAGGGCGATTATTTCGTGGAAAGCCGCTTTTTGCTGGAAGCGCAGGTATGCAAAGAAGAGTGTTCGCCGCGCATCGGCAGCGCCATCAATGAAGTGGTGCTGCATCCGGGCAAAGTGGCGCACATGATTGAATTTGAAGTCTATATCGACGAAGTGTTCGCCTTTTCCCAGCGCTCGGACGGGCTGATTATCTCCACGCCAACCGGTTCAACCGCTTATTCGCTTTCGGCGGGCGGGCCGATTTTAACGCCGTCGCTCGATGCGATTGCGCTGGTGCCGATGTTCCCGCACACGCTGTCGGCGCGTCCGCTGGTGATCAACAGTAGCAGCACCATTCGCCTGCGTTTTTCCTCGCTGCGCAGCGACCTGGAGATCAGCTGCGACAGCCAGATCGCCCTGCCGATTCAGGAAGGGGAAGATGTGCTGATTCGCCGCAGCGCCAATCACCTCAATTTAATTCATCCCAAAAATTATAATTATTTTAATACTTTAAGCTCAAAACTCGGATGGTCAAAAAAATTATTCTGAAAAGGCCTGCCGGCTACTTTACTGGATAAAAAACCAGTTTATACTGTATGAAAAACCATATCTGTTTTTACATACAGGTGATTGTATGCTGGCACAACTGACCATCAGTAATTTTGCAATCGTTCGTGAACTGGAGATCGACTTTCATCGTGGCATGACAGCGATCACCGGCGAAACCGGCGCAGGGAAATCCATCGCGATTGATGCGCTGGGCCTGTGCCTTGGCGGCCGTGCTGAAGCAGACATGGTGCGTCAGGGGGCCAGCCGCGCGGATATCTGCGCACGCTTCCAGCTGAAAGCGTCACCCTCTGCCCAGCGCTGGCTGGTGGAGAACCAGCTCGACGACGGCAACGAATGTCTGTTGCGCCGCGTGATCAGTGCCGATGGCCGCTCACGTGGCTTTATCAACGGCACGTCCGTACCGCTGTCGCAACTGCGCGAACTCGGTCAGTTACTGATTCAAATCCACGGTCAGCATGCGCATCAGCTGCTGCTTAAAACCGATCATCAGAAACACCTGCTGGATGCCTACGCCGCGCACGACGATCGGCTGGCGGAGATGCGTCAGCACTATCAGCGCTGGCACCACAGCTGCCGCGCGCTGGCACAGCATCAGCAGCTGTCGCAGGAGCGTGAAGCCCGCCGCGAACTGCTGCAGTATCAGCTGAAAGAACTCAACGAGTTTGCGCCGCAGCCAGGCGAGTTTGAGCAGATTGATGAAGAGTACAAGCGCCTGGCGAACAGCGGTCAGCTGCTGTCCACCAGCCAGCAGGCGCTGCAAATTCTTGCCGACAGTGATGACACCAACCTGCAAAGCCTGCTCTACAGCGCGCGTAATATGCTGAGTGAGCTGGTCTCGCTGGACGATAAAGTCAGCGGCGTATTTAACCTGCTGGAAGAAGCCGCGATTCAGCTGAGTGAAGCCAGCGATGAGCTGCGCCACTACTGTGAACGGCTCGACCTCGATCCTAATCGCCTGTACGAGCTGGAGCAGCGTCTGTCGCGGCAGATAGCGCTGGCGCGCAAGCACCATGTTTCACCGGAAGCGCTGCCGGTGCTGTATCAGCAACTGCTGGATGAAGCGGAACAGCTGTCGCAGCAGGAGAGCGATCAGGAAAGCCTGCAGAGCAATGTCGTGGCTCATCATCAGGCTGCGCTGGCCTGTGCCGAAGCCCTGCATCAGCAGCGCGTTGCCTCGGCGCAGGAGCTGAGCCAGCTGATTACGCAAAGCATGCGCACCCTCGCCATGCCACACGGTGAGTTTGCCATCATGCTGGAATTCAATGCCGATCAGCTGACGGCCGAAGGTGCCAGCCGTATTGATTTCCGTGTCACCACCAACCCGGGCCAGCCGCTGCAGCCGCTGGGTAAAGTGGCCTCAGGAGGTGAGCTGTCACGTATTGCGCTGGCGATTCAGGTGATCACCGCACAGAAAATGGAAACTCCGGCGATGATTTTCGATGAGGTTGACGTCGGTATCAGTGGTCCGACGGCCGCTGTCGTTGGCCAGATGCTGCGCCAGTTGGGCGAATCGACTCAGGTAATGTGCGTAACTCACCTGCCGCAGGTCGCGGGCTGTGGTCATCAGCACTTCTTCGTCAGCAAAGAAACCGACGGTGCGATGACTGAAACCCACATGCAGCCGCTGGATAAGCGCGCGCGTCTGCAGGAACTGGCACGCCTGCTTGGCGGCAGCGAAGTTACACGCAACACGCTGGCGAACGCAAAAGAACTTTTAGCAGCCTGACACCGCACTTTTTTGCGGCCTGGTGGTCATATGCTTGCTCTGTAGAGGTTTCCAATAGCTCAAAGGTTTATTATCATCGGCAGTCATATCGCCATAATAAAGCCTGCCGTATGCAGAGTTCAGAATTCGATGGCAACAAAACTGCCTGATGAAAGGCGTTTGGCCCCAGAAAAGGAATGTATAGATGCGCTGTAAAACGCTGACTGCCGCGGCAGTGGTAATGTTGATGATGACCGCCGGATGTTCCACCCTTGAGCGCGTTGTGTATCGTCCGGATATCAATCAGGGGAATTACCTGGTCGCCAACGACGTTTCGAAGATTCACACCGGCATGACGCAGCAGCAGGTTGCCTACACGCTCGGTACGCCGATGATGCACGACCCGTTTGGCAGTAACGTCTGGTATTACGTGTTCCGTCAGGAGCCAGGTCATGAGAGCGTGAAGCAGCAGACGCTGACGCTGACCTTCGACAGCAACGGTACGCTGACGAACATCGATAACAAACCGCGCCTCACCGGCACTGAAGACTGAGTGAGCCGCAACAAAAAAGGCGCCTGAGCGCCTTTTTTAATGCCTGTAAACTTACTTTTTCGTTGCCGCGCGCTCTGCCCGCTGCCGGCGCATCTCTTTTGGATCGGCAATCAGCGGGCGATAAATCTCTACCCGATCGCCATCCTGCAGCGTATCGCTCAGCTTGACCGGACGGCTGAAAATGCCGACTTTGTTGCTGCTCAGGTCGATATCTTTGCGCAGCGTCAGCAGCCCGGATGCCTGAATCGCCTGCTCAACCGTGGCGCCCTCTTCCAGGCTTACCTCACGCAGATACTGTTTATCCGGTAGCGCGTACACCACTTCAACGCTGATGTCAGCCACGGTAAACCTCTTTGGCGCGCTGGGTAAACGCCTGCACCATGCTGTTGGCCAGCTCTTTGAAGATGCGTCCAAACGCCATCTCGACCAGCATGTTAGTGAATTCAAAGTCGAGGCTGAGCTCAACCTTGCAGGCATCGTCGCCGAGCGAGATAAATTTCCAGCCGCCGGTCAGCTTGCGGAACGGCCCATCGACCAGTTGCATATGAATGCTCTGGTTATCGGTCAGGGTGTTACGCGTGGTAAAGGTTTTACTGATGCCGGCTTTAGAAACATCCACCGCGGCGGTCATCTGGTTACCGCTGTTATCCAGCACGCGGCTGCCGGTACAGCCCGGAAGAAATTCAGGATAAGCATCCACATCATTCACGAGCCGGTACATCTGCTCAGCGCTATACGGGACCAGCGCTGAACGGCTAATCTGGGCCATAATGGTTCCTGTTGGTCACAAAACCGTTGAATTATACCATTTTAAGCTACTAAACAAAAATTCACGCCTTTGCCAGCTGTGCTAAAATAGTGTGTTTTTTACCGCCCCGCAGGACAGGGGATGCGCCCACAGACTGAGTGATGTAGACTACGCCGCACTATGACAAAGAAAAAAGCTCACAAAACCGGTTCAGCCACTATTGCCCTCAACAAACGCGCTCGCCATGAATACTTCATTGAAGAAGAGTTCGAGGCCGGCATGGCGTTGCAAGGATGGGAAGTCAAATCACTGCGCGCCGGTAAAGCCAACATCAGCGACAGCTATATTTTGCTGCGCGATGGCGAAGCCTATCTGTTCGGTTCCACTTTTCAGCCGCTGGCGGTGGCATCAAGCCACGTGGTGTGCGATCCCACCCGCAACCGCAAGCTGCTGTTGAACCAGCGTGAACTGGACTCCCTGTACGGCCGTGTTAACCGCGAAGGTTACACCGTGGTTGCGCTGTCGCTGTACTGGAAAAACGCCTGGGCCAAACTGAAGATCGGTGTGGCACGCGGTAAGAAAGAACATGACAAGCGCGCGGACATTAAAGATCGCGAGTGGAAGATGGACAAAGCACGAATTATGAAGAATGCCAGTCGTTAACCACTGGAATCTTTTATAATTTTTTGCTAGAGTAGGAAGTCTTGGGGCTGATTCTGGATTCGACGGGATTCGCGAAACCCAAGGTGCATGCCGAGGTGCGGTAGGCCTCGCTAAAAAACCGCAAAAAAATAGTCGCAAACGACGAAAACTACGCTTTAGCAGCTTAATAACCTGCTTAGAGCCCTCTCTCCCTAGCCTCCGCTCTTAGGACGGGGATCAAGAGAGGTCAAACCTAAAAGAGATCGCGTGGATGCCCTGCCTGGGGTTGAAGCGTTAAAACTAATCAGGCTAGTTTGTTAGTGGCGTGTCTGTCCGCAGCTGGCAAGCGAATGTAAAGACCAGACTAAGCATGTAGTACCGAGGATGTAGGAATTTCGGACGCGGGTTCAACTCCCGCCAGCTCCACCAAACAAATCAAAGGGTTACGTTCACGCGTGACCCTTTTTCTTTTTCTGTGGCGGCAAAATGACGACAGTAAAAGTCTCTGCAAATCGTATACGGTTGGGATGGGTAAACCATGAGCAAAGTTGCGGCCAAAAAATTAGATGCGGAAAAGCTTTACGAAAACGCAATCGTGTCAATCCAACTTGGCATTGAAGACTTCAAATTATCGCAGGCTTCGGCAGAGGCAGGCGGTAATCCCAATCGCGCATTATCATCGGTCCGCAATCTATACGCAGGATTGTTATTGCTGTTTAAATATAAGATAGCAACATGCGTTGATTCTGAGGAGTTAGCATATGAACTCATTCACAATCCTCCCCGCGATGTACTTCCTCAGCCAGATGGTAAAGGCGGAGTTATTTGGCTGCCTGACGGTAAATTTCAGAAAACTACAATTGATGTTCCTAAAATTGAAGAGCGTTTTAAAAGCTTTAAAATTGATGTTAATTGGGAAGCCGTAAGAAAAATTCAAGAATGTAGAAACCATTTGGAGCATCTACATCCTAATAACACACTTGGCGAAGTTGCAGAATTTGTTGCAGACTTATTCCCTGTCTTAGGTGACTTTATAATTAATGAGCTCGATAAATTCCCAAAATCCGTTTTAGGCCCGGCATGGGAAATAATGTTAGAGCATAATAAATTTTTCACTGAACAGCTTAACGCCAGTAGATTATCTTGGGATTATGCTGATATCCCCGATGGTATGAAAGAGTATTTGCTAGAATGTAACTGCTCTGAATGCGGCTCAAAACTTTTGACTGCTCGAATAGATGACATTGAATCCGGCTTAACCGTTTCAGATGATGAGCAGAAATTTAATTATATATGTGCAGCTTGCGGAGATGTAGATTTAATTGCCCCGTTATTATTCTCTGCTTTTGAAAACGAGTTCTTCTATTGGCCACCTGATGGCGGTGAACCCACTTATGAGAATTGCTGGAACTGTGGGCATGATACTTTTGTAATAGGCGAACAAGCATGTAGATGGTGTGCGTCGTCGTTGGATTATACTGAATGCAATGGGTGCGATGCTACGCTCAATCAAGACGACCAAGATAACGGCGGATATTGTGGCTATTGTAACTATAGGATGTTTAAAGACGATTAGTTTTTATCGACACGAAACTGACTTCAGATCATAAATATCTGAAAAAGCCGTCCACTATGATTTATTTTTGAGAGTTAATTTTATGCAAATGGATTTCATTCTGTGTTGCTTGCATAACTTGCCGGTTAAGCTCATTCCAAAATCACACGCCATGCCAAAGAACTTGCCTATCGACCGAATATATCACATTGCTTAATAATTAATTTTCACCTGCACTCACAAACGCATAAACTGGGCCGCTTAGCTAATCCACCCGCCATCTTGCCACACTCTTTTATAGCTTAGGCTCTGTCTATAATAACAGCCATTGAATTAGTTGATTTTTCAGTTAGTTCATACTCACGGATTTAGCCGCAACCCTTGCCCCGCCTGCGCTCGTTGTCTACGAGTCGCTCGCACAAACGATCCCGCGCAGATCCGCCAACATCACACAAAGTTATTAAAACTCATCAAATACAATCACTTAACGAATTCGTTAGATCCTATTTAGATCCTTAAAACTGAAAATTACTGAAAATATTTTCAACGATTTCAGTTAGTAAAATCCGGCAGGAAGCCAGCAGCAATGCGGCCCGGCGCGTCGGTTTGTAGAAAAATAAAACTGAAAAATTTTCCTGATGCAAAACCCGCAGGCGGGTGCGGTGTAGCGCCGATTTTGTCTGCGAAGCATTTATTTTGCCGGGGGCTGTGGCGCAGCCAGCGCCACGCTGTGCTTACGATCTCTTTGCGGTATGGCCCGTGCAATGGCTGCGCCTGAGCGTGGCGCTGCGTGCGTTCTGTGCGGTCTGGTGAAGGGCAATAAAAAACCCGCTGCGGTAGCGGGTTCGGGATGGCGGCTTACTGGCCGATGACAGGGGAATATTTGGTATTAAGCGCGGCGGCCTGCTGCCCGCTCTGGGCAATGGCGGCGCTGTTGGTCGGCTGTCCGGTGTCCGGGTGCGTATGGCTGGCCAGCTGATTTGCAAGCTGCTCAACAAGCGCCACGGTATCGAGCATCAGCTGGGCTACGTTGATTTGTGCTGACCCAATCCACACCACCGGCGCGATAATCTCCTGACGCGTTCCGGCTATGCTCATCCCGCTGACCGGCGAAGACGGCACGGCGGTTAACGTGCAGCTCATCAGCGCCGCAGGCGACAAGCGCACCCTGCCCGGCGGCCAGGTGAAAGGCACGTACTGGCTGGCAGGCGAGCCGGACGGCAAAACGCTGTGGCTCACCGAAGGGTACGCCACCGGCCTGACCGTGCACCGGCTGACCGGGCAGGCGGTATACGTGGCGCTGAGTGCCAACAACCTGCCCGCTCTGGCAAAGCGGCTGCGTGAGTCATACCCCGGTGCGCTGATGATGATTGCCGCCGACCGTGACGACAACGGCACCGGCCAGTTAAAGGCAGAGGAAGCGGCGAAAGCCTGTAGCGGTAAAGCCGCCCTGCCGCCGGTTGCGCGTGACTGGAACGACGTATGGCAGGTGCAGGGTGATATCGCCACGCAGGCGCAGCTCACCACCTTCACCCAGCCGCAGCCACTCAGCCCGTTTGAATCCGTCAGCGAGGCTGACCTGAAAGCCATGAGCGCCAGCCAAAAAGCCGAGCTGCTGGTCGCCCACTACGCGGAGGCGCTGGCCGTGCCGCCGGTCGGAGAGGAAATCTGCCGCTATGAAAACGGCGCATGGCAGGTGATGGAGGCGAAGACGCTGCGCCGGGAAATCGCCGCGCTGTTTCAGAAGGTGCGCGCACCGTTTTCCGCCGCCGGTATCGGCAGCGTGCTGGACACGCTCAAGCTGATGGTGCCGCAGATGGGGAAACCGTCCCGCCGCCTGATTGGCTTCCGTAACGGCGTGTTTGATACCGCCACCGGCACGTTCAGCCCGCACCGCCGCGAGCACTGGCTGCGCACGGTGAACAGCGTGGACTACACCGCCCCGCGTCCGGGTGAAAATCTCGCAGACCACGCCCCTGCTTTCTGGCGCTGGTTAACGCGGGCCGCCGGACACAGTCACGACAAGCAGGAGCGCATTCTCGCGGCGTTATTTATGGTGCTGGCAAACCGCTATGACTGGCAGATGTTCCTTGAGGTCACCGGCCCCGGCGGCAGCGGCAAGAGCGTGATGGCCGCAATAGCCACTCTGCTGGCCGGAAAAGACAACACCACGTCCGCCACCATCGACACGCTGGAATCTTCCCGCGAGCGCGCCAGCGTGGTGGGTTTCTCTCTGATTATCCTGCCAGACCAGGAGAAATGGAGCGGCGACGGCGCGGGCATCAAGGCGATTACCGGCGGCGATGCCGTGGCAATCGACCCGAAATACCGTGACGCCTATTCAACGCACATTCCGGCGGTAATTCTGGCGGTGAACAACAATCCGATGCGTTTCAGCGATCGCAGCGGCGGCGTGTCACGTCGCCGGGTAATCCTGACGTTCCCGGAAGTGATACCGGCAAAAGAGCGTGACCCGCAGCTACTGGACAAAATCAGCACCGAGCTGGCAGTCATCGTTCGTCACCTCATGCAGCGCTTTGCTTCACCTGACGAAGCGCGCGAGCTCTTGCAGGCGCAGCAATCATCCGGGGAAGCGCTGGAGATAAAGCGACAGGCCGATCCGCTGGTCGATTTCTGCGGCTACCTGATGCCGTTGAGCACGCCGAATGGACTATTTATCGGCAACGCCAACATTCGCCCGATAAACCCGAAGCGCTATCTCTATCATGCTTATCTGTCATTTATGGAATCGCGCGGCCATCAGCATCCGCTCAGCCTGACTGCTTTCGGCCAGGCAGTGCCGCAGACGCTGAAAGAGTACGAGCGCGTGCTGCTCAAGCGCCGAACGAACAATGGCATACAAACTAATCTCACGCTAAATGAGGACAGTGAGGCAGATTGGTTACCAGCATGCAGTGCGTGATAATCCACTACTTATAAACCGGCTCAGGCCGGTTTTCTTTATTTAGCGCAATTAAAAAGTCAGCAGACGTCCGCTAAGAGCGTAACCGGAAGTACAGAATCGTTCTGACTACCGGGGGATGTCTTTCAAAAATCGCCGTTTGTCAAGCGATGGGGAGCAGATCTTAGCCTAGCTCTGTTTTCAGGGGACGGTCAGTCATATGAAACAAAATCTTTAAAAAACCATTTTTAGAGTGAGAGAAACTAAAAAGTCACCTAGGAATTTAACCGATAAATGCCAACAGAGCGAAAAACCATATTGGCATCGAAATTTTCAATTTTTTAACTAAGATGTTCTTGCTTGCTTATTTAAAGCGCAACCCCAGCTAAAAATTTCCTTGCCTATGGTAAACCAATCATCATATAGGTCATCTTTGATGAAACTACGCAATTTACGTGGGGAAGTTTCTTCTAATTCTTCAATAATATGAGATAATAGCCTATCGCCAAATCCTTCTACAACTTTACAAGGCTCTCGACATTCACACTCTAACCGAGTTACGCATCTATTCTTGGGGATTCCATTAACTCTTGGGATTATATTTTTCCAGTATTCAATCCTTAGTTTCTCATCAATCTCCGCTGCTGCATTTACCTCCAATCCCTTTTTATGATCCAAATATTTTTTTGCAGTTACATCAACATCAAATACTCTTAAAAATGAATCATAGACAGCCACATGAGCTCTGTTAATTTTACCACTTTCCAGTGCCTTATTTATTAATTCCATAGGGATGAGCGATTCAGCCTCATGCATTTCTAAAACGAAATGATGTGAGAATTTTTTATCAGCAACACCATTGAATGCTAAACTTGTATCTCCTTTTGCTCCATATGGATGTTTTTTATCACTATCTAAAATGCATAAGCACATTTTATTATTACGAATCAGTTCATCATAATTTCTTTTAGTGCCAGAACCACCACCATTTCTGAATTCTAAATTTATCACTAGGCCATTAGCATCAACTTCATTTTTGTAAAAATCACCTATAAATTTATAGAAATTACAGTCCATTAAATCTTCACATAAAAAATTGGCTCTCTGTACCGATTCACTATCTATAAAAAAACCATAGCCTAATCTACGAGGCCCACCTTCCTGTTTGTTCAAGTCAGTCTGCTGTAAATTCAGATCGATCTCTATATAAGTACTAAGTTTTTCCGAAATTGTACGCAACTCTCGGTAATTAGTTAATAAATATTCAGCCAGGTTCCTGACCCTTCTGGAAAATACACCCGAAGATACAACGGCCTGAAACAACTCTTTATTTGCCAAAATTATATGTTTTTTCTCTAAATGTGAATTAAAGAGATTGGTAAGAGCTATTTCTAGATGCTCGTTATCTTCTAAATCATCTTGGAAATTTATTAATTTTAATAACATGATCATTTACCTGAGAAAAAGCCAATTGGCCAATTGATGAAGTAACCCTCTTCATCAAATTCCGCTGTTTTAACTGTGGTTCCTTCAGATCCATTTTTCTCAAAGAAAACAATATTCACATCATCCTTACTAATCTCCCCACTTTCAATATAGTCACCAAAAGCGTCTATCATTGCTTGGCTATGTGTCTCGAAAATAATCTGTATATTATTGTTAGTTTTAGACGCTAACTTAATAGTATTTGCAAATAGATATGCCAATTGTGTCTGATATGCTGGATGAAGATGTAACTCAGGTTGCTCAATTACAAAAATAGATGCTTTACCTTTGGATGAGCTATTATCCTTTGTCTCCAACCAGATAGACATTACAATTGGTAAAACCTGCGAAAAACCGAATCCCATATCACTGATATTATGTTCTTTGTCATCATTATCTGTTTTGATCTTGATAGCATAATGAGAGCCCACTTCTTGAACATAAACGATAAAGCCCAAATTTTCATGAGTCCATTTCTGGAATAATCGTAACTCAGATTCACCAAATGAATTGAGTATCATTGCTACATTCGAACCGGTGTGGTCCATTTCCTCAACTTGCAGATCCTGAAAACGATAGTAACGTTCGGTGGTTGCTCTGATTGGGTAAAGATATTTAACAGATAGAAAGCTTTCTGCAAGATTACTATTAAGCATAACAGCTATTTCGTTGTAGCCTTTCAACAAAATAAATGGAAGGATTGCATCCAATATTTCTTCGCGTTTATTTTCAAGGTTATTAATAAAAACAGAGTGCCCAGAAAAAGAATCTAGCAATGTATAATATAATCTATCTTTAGCATAAGACTTAATGTCCAATAAGCCTTTGATTATGTTTTTTTTGGTTGCTCTTGCACTAAAATACCCTCTAATAACATCTGCGGCTTTTTCACAAACACGCTGATTTAATTCTTTTTCGGACTTATATCCAACTGATCTACTATACATCCTGCCGCTATTTTCTAAAAAATAGTAAGACGGCCAGTGTTCATTCATGTCCTTACGCTTCTTATCCACGCCTTCAAAATATACAGTTGGAAAAAATTTATCTTCTGAACTATAGATTGACAGGGGGATTTCATAAGAGATACTTTTAGATGTTAACTTCAGAACAACATTATCTTGCTCAGAGGGTAAAACGGAAACTTTAATATCCCCAACAGAAAAACTTACCTCCCGCATAATAGTTTTTCTATCGACTGAATCAAGTTTCAAATCAACGACAAAATTTAGCATGGGAAAGTCTGGCAAGTGACGTTGCTTTCTATAATATAAATCTAGAGACAAACCGAAGCTTAGCTCAATATTGCCATCGACTTCATTCGTCAAAGCCTCATGATAGTCACCATAATCTGCATACTTCCCATACCACAAAATTGGTCCTGTTGTATCTTCTTGAAATGACTGTCTTAGCAGAGGAAACAAACGAATCATCGAACTTTTACCGCTACTATTTCTTCCTAACAGCACTGTGATAGGTTTTAAGTCAATGGATGTTTTGTTTTTTATGCTTTTTAGATTCTTAACGCCGATCGAAGTTAGCATGCGAGTCCTTTAGCTCAAGAAATTTTAGTTAAATTTTCACAACGGTTTTATTATAATAATATTAACTGATATACATTCAACAACTTTTTTGCTTCTTCTCTTGAAGACTATTTCCTGAAAGGTAGTTCTGAGAACCTTGCAGTGTATGCCTAACCTGCTCCCATTTTTTCACGCAGACTGCAGTTCGTTGCTTTAGCTTTTGGCGCAAAGCTGCCCTAAGCCAGTCCCAGCATTCCGCTTTGAGCGAAGAGCGGACTTAACAGCCCAAAGCAAAGCAGTCTTTCATTATGACTCTATTACGGACAGCGAAATGTCGTTAGTCGCTATGCTTTTGTTATCTTAGAATATGTCCACAAATGTAATTGAATAATTTCAAATTTTAGAATGGTATATCATCCCACTCAACGTCTTGATTACTATTTCCTATAACTAACTTTTGAATTTTAAATTTACTTAACATCGCGTTAAGACTTGCTAAGAATTCCTTCGACTCGATAAGACGTTTATTTTCGGAAACTTGTTGTTTAAGGTTTTCTAAAATATCTGGGGGAACTCCATTTAGGGATTTGAATATTTTAATTTTTTCAATGGCTTCCTCTTCAGAGATTGCATTCGAGATAGCGCCAGAAAGCGCCATAAGTATCTTATTTTTGGTTTTAGGCGATTTTACTAATGTTTCAAATATAGCTTCAGCAACTTCTCCAATTTTTTCCCCTGAGCCTGAATTCCTTGATATTTACCTATGAATCCATATGGGTCAAGCCCTTTACGGATAGGAATTATTAGAATATCGCGCCCCACCGCGACTCCAACTTCTTGATCACACCATTTACTTTCTTGAAAACCCGGCATCAATATAGCTGCTAAAGCATCCATAGTTCTTAGGCCGGATTCAATCTCATTTTGCCATTCTTTTGTTGGTTCAATGTCTTCATGTGCTACAAAACTAGATATCGCAAATTTTCTTAACGCAGTTTGGAGATGGGATGTTTGAACTTTAAAGGATGCTAAATGACTCAAGAACAATCTAAAATTCCCGGGTTTCCAGAAACCAACCTCCACTTCTCTCACTGAATTTACATCAATTGGCATATCTATAATGCCCAACTCACCAGCTATTGTGAAAATAATGGCATCATCAACTTTAGCAAGCATGTCTTTTGCGTAAGATCTTTTACTGTTATGTGGATAGTTATCTTGCGTCGGAACTCCATGCCCCCGGAAGTACGTATCGATATCCGAAAATGTCATCCTTGATTGTAGCTTTATGCTAATATTATCTAAAAATTCTATCTTTTGCAGACCATTCATAGATTTTGCTCTTCCCAAAAGGTTACTTCTCTTTAATTTAAATTCGGTTTCTTTAGGAATCAATACCAGAAGTAAAACCAGCAATGTCCGCTCCTGGGAAAAGCTGATCATTGACAGCAGAAGTGCCTGATGACTTCACATCACACATACTAGCTTCAGTCGGTTTTTGATGTGATCAGTCAAGATGATCACCCCAAGTGCACACTAGTATACATCCAGCCTCAAACCATTCACTATCTAACCAAATGAATTTAATAACTAAAAATCAAAAGTGAACAGTGTGAACACTTTTCTCTAAAATCATTTTATTTTGGATTTTGCGGTGAGCATTCGATATCCTAGCGCAGCCGTTCCGGGGTATGAGATCCAATAATTGGTACACGTTTAGGTACACGATACAAAGTTGAATTAGTTAAAAGTTTTTAATTTCATAAAGTTGCACAGCCTGTTCAGATTCCGCCAGCGCTTCACATATGGAAGCGATTCGCAAGCTGCGCATCGACTCACTGCAATCAGTTCAACTTGGCCTGGTCTGCTCTGCTCTGCTCTGCTCTGCTCTGCTCTGCTCTGCTCTGCTCTGCTCTGCTCTGCTCTGCTTTTTTCGATCGAATCCCCAACCCACCGCTAAGTCAGTTGGCAATTCTGCATTTTCAATCCAAGGCTCATATCAACGAAGCGCCTAGAGATGCATCAATCATCCAGCCATCGCCCGGCTTCCGCAGAATCGATCAGGAGCTGAACTGTAAGTGGCTTGTGCGGTTCGCTGAAATCATCTGGAAAGTATCGCTGAAAATTAATTGATTTGGGTTCAATGCCAAACCTTTCAGAATACCTTTCAAGTAGCTCATAGGCATCAAGAGGATCCATACGAAAATCTTTATTCAAATCAGTAAAATGCTTTAAAGGATAACGTCGAAAGGTAAAAAGGCTTCTACCATTGTACTCGGCCAGAAGTGAATAAACTGCCTGCTCAATATCCTGCCGTACCATATCTTATCTTCCTCTGTGACAATGTGATTGTAACGTACCATAGACTGATAACCTATTTGCGCCACATCGCCCGCCAGGATCACCCAGCCAACCACAGGAATAGCACGCCCTACAAACGTCGAAAGCTTTGATGTCATTATTCTTTTAACTTCAAAAGGATTTGCGGGATTTTGAATCCAGGTAGGTAAGCGGAAAGGGAGCCGAATATCCCTAAGCAGTTTCCTTGAATACTTTGAGGCATAACTTGTGCCGGGCGTAGCATTACCCAGCTTGCCTCTGACGGTGATAGTGTTCTGACCGCTATAAATTGCTGCTGCTGCCAGAACATCCTTCGCGCCAGTGAAATGTTCTGCGGTTACGTCTACCATAATCCAGAAGAATAATTCCCCCGCACTGAGATTTGTTAGTCCACCATAAAAGTACGTTCCATTTAGCTGTTCGGTGGTATCCATTACCTTCTCCTTTCGCTTTATACGAGTCAAATCTTAAACCCAGGGCCGGGCAATTACCATTCCTGTTTCATTCTATTCCTTACCTTCTTATGCTCTGCCGATTGTCAACTCAGCCAGCTTAGCTCAGGTAATCACATCTGATATTGATGTACATCTTTCCTTCAGGATGCGTAAGTAACATTAGACATACTCAATAGCCGCAACACTGTAATCTTCACACCATTCCCTGATAGTTTTCCCGCCCCCCTATCAAAACTATTTCCTTCAAATCGCCGCAGCGTTTTCATCGCTGGCGCGAAGCGCTGCCAGATCGGCCTGCTGACCGAATATGCCCCAGTTTGCTTCTTCGATTTCCTGTATCACCACATAGACAGGCGCGACAGAAGAGCCTGACGGACGACGATCCAGAATTGCAGTTGCTCCCTCGATCAGCTTCTTCTTTGCTTCCTCATCCAGGCCACCTTTGATGACATATATCTGAAGGGACACAACCGGCAACCATGCGGGTTTGTCTCCCATAAAAACGGCATCAGAAGAGTATTCGGCAAAGTAGGTCCATACCGTACTACGAACCAGCGGGGAGTCTGGCAGCGCCTCGCAATCAAGTCCTAACTGTGTCAAATCTCTGGCAATCTGTTGACGCTCAGCGGCATCAAAGGTGCCTGCTGGCGCATGAATGATCATTTTAGGCATCAAATACCTCTCATTGCATCAGGGGAACAAGATGGATTCCGCACCGGGCGGAATCCATCATCGGGCAACTAAATGGACTGCCCACCGGAGACTTCAATGCGCTGACCGGTGACCCAGCGGTTGTCCGGACCCAGCAGGCTGGCAATCATCGGACCGATGTCATCTGGCAGGCCCACGCGACCCAGTGCGGTCATGCCAGCAAACGCCTGGTTGTAATCGGGGATGTCACGCACCGCGCCACCCAGGAAGTCGGTCTCAATCGCTCCCGGGGCCACGGTATTCACAGTGATGCCGCGGCTGCCCAGTTCTTTCGCCATATACACGGAGAGTATTTCAACGGCGCCCTTGGCAGCCGAGTAGGCCGAGAAACCCGGGAACGACACGCGGGTCAGCCCCGAAGAGAAGTTGGCGATGCGTCCGCCATCAACCAGCAGCGGCAGCAGCGACTGCGTCAGAAAAAACACTCCTTTGACGTGTACGTTAAATAACGCGTCGAACTGCTCTTCCGTGGTTGCGCTAAAGTCGGCCATTTCCCCATGCCCGGCGTTGTTGATCAGATGGTCGAACGTTTCGCGTCCCCAGTCACCTTTCAGGATATTGCGCACGGCGGCGACGAAACCCGGGAAGGACGATACGTTGCTGGTGTCCAGTTGCAACGCAACTGCCTTACGGCCAAGCGCCTGAATGTCATTCACCACAGCATCCGCCGCCTCTTTACCAGTACGATAAGTCACGATGACATCACCACCATGGCGGGCAATGCTCAGTGCGGTATTACGGCCAAGACCCCGGCTGGCGCCAGTTACAAGAGAAAGGGTTGTCATGAAATATCTCCTCAATAATGGGAGAGTGATTCTAACAATCGGCAGGCTTACAATGTTGCCCAATAATTTTTAATTATTGCCTGATTATTTTTATATTTTTATTCGACGCCGTATTTACTAGAATAACTGCACCATAAATTTTTATTTTATTGCCTGATAATATGAAAAAGCATGAGCACTCGTATGAGCAACGCCCTGCAGGGGACGATGAGTTTCACTCTGCCGGGAGGATGGCGTCTTTGCTGCAGGCGGCAAGGCATTATGCTGATGAACACCACAACGGAGCAGGCGTTGCTGCAACGCCAGTTGATGGTGTATTCATTCTGCGCGAGACCGCGCCTACCGCATTGCAATTCGCTATCACTAAACCGTTGATCGCAATGGTGCTGCAAGGCAGTAAACGCGTGACCATGGGCACTGATCGTTTTGATTTTGGCGCGGGGGAATGCCTGCTGATCACCATGGACGTGCCAACCGTGAGTCAGGTTATCAGCGCCAGTGCCGACACCCCTTATTATTCTCTGGTCGTGGAACTGGATGCGGCGGTGATTAGTGAACTGATGGCAAACATGGTCGGGCTGGAGGCGGCAACGGATTTGCCCGTAAGCATTGATCAGATCGAAGAAGATGTGGCAGAAGCCGCTTTGCGCCTGCTGAACATGCTCAGCAGACCGCGCGCGCTCGCCGTGCTGGGCAGCCAGTTGGTGCGGGAATTACATTACTGGCTATTGTCAGGACGGCACGGCAGCGCGCTGCGCGCCCTCGGCAGCACTGACAGCCATGCCCGGCGGATTGCGCGGGCAGTCGCGATCATTCGGGCCAATTATGCACAACCGCTGCGCATGAAAACCCTCGCTGATGCCGCCGGTATGAGCCTCTCGGTGTTTCATACGCATTTCCGCCATGTCACCACGCTCACCCCGCTGCAATTCCAGAAACAACTGCGCCTGCTTGAAGCGCGGAGACTGATGCTGACGGAAGGGACAGCGATCGGTATTGCTGCTAATGGGGTGGGATATGAGAGCGTGACGCAGTTTACCCGTGAATATTCACGGCTGTTTGGTTCACCGCCAGCCCGGAATATTCGGGAAACCCGCGCACTTGAGCGTTCAGTCCTGTCGGGTGAGCCCGCGTGGCGCAGTTGATTTTTCGCACAATACTTTGTCAACGTTCACGGTTAACGACGTCTCAAACAGGCAATAAGTTGTTCGAGTCTGTCGTTTCCGAAGAGGGGGTTACAAGAAGGATTTTTAAAAAAAACTTCTAATATACAGATTAACCAGCTTCACTTGGGTAAAGAGTCCTAACTTATTTTTCCTGGCCGTGTAAATGAAATGCACTACAGCAGCAATACCTATCACGCCAAAAAACAATCCAGCCCCTTCTGTTTCACCGACAAAACAAAAAGCCGCCGTTAAAAAGATCAGCATATAAAGATAAATGACGACAACTGAAGACACATCATTGGATAAGATCGCGATGACTGAACGCAGGTTAAATTCTGAGGTGATTTTCATTGGATAAACCGAATTTATCTCTTTATAACCGGCTCTGAAACTAAGTAACTCAGCCTTGTTAAAATCATCGCCCCGGATTTTTGATTGAATCTTCCTCAACTTCTTGTTGGTTTTTTCATCCATAATTCTTACCTCCCTGGCCTGACTCAGATAGACATTATAATGACCTTGTCTGCATTATTTGAAGCTTTGAGTCAATCAACCCACTGCTCAGGGCTTCTGTAATCTCAATCAAAGACCTGCCTGATCGGCTATGGCGAGATTCCAGTTGTCTTTTACGGCTTACTACAGTACCTGCACAAAAAATCGCACGACGTTTTAGGCTTGCGTTGCTGCCCCGCCTTTTCTCTAGCCGACTATTGCATTTAGCACACATCGTTTCTTTATCCTCTGCGCTGCGCCAGCATTGCGCATGGCTGGTCCCTACGGCACACGGCTGCGCACTTATGCCAGAAACGCCCACAGAAACGGTACGATTCACTTACAGTTTATTCCTAATGCCCTGCGTTGCGCTCTGTGCCACTCTTAACTACGCTCATAACACTTATGATGCTTAATGAGGGACTATATTATGAAAAAGACGATTATTGCGTTATCCGCCATTCTTCTGACTTCTACGGCGTTTGCCGCCACACACGCAACCGATGAAACCGTCGCTGACGCCAAAGCGGGCGCCAATACGGCGAAAGAGAAACTGCATCAGGCGCAGCATCAGGGTGAAGAGCAGCAGCTCAAAGCCAAACATGCTGCCGAAGGTAAAAGCGATAGCCTGACCAGCAAAGCGAGCGAAAACTCGCAGAAAGCCTGGAACAGCACCAAAGAAGGTACTGAAAAAGGTTGGGACGCCACCAAAGAAGGCGCGCAGAAAGGCTGGAACAAAACCAAAGAAGGTGCCAGCGATCTGAAGAAGAAAGTCTCTGAGTAATTTCTTCTGATGTAGACAGCGACTGCTCTGCATTCATTTGATTAAAAAACGCCTGGTGCACTGCATCAGGCGTTTTTTACATCATAAGCATATTAATCCGCAGCGAACTTAGTTAAATTTCATTCGCAGGAGCTGCTCTCGCGGCATGGCAAATGGGATGGATTTGGCGCTGATGCAAATAGTTAATGACGTCTCTTTGGTTGAGGTGCAACACGCAACGGACCGCGAACAGGCGGAATCAGAGGTATTACTCAGCGGTAGTTCTACCGGCATAATCATCCCCGGAAAAATCCTTGAGGCAGCAGTCAAAGTTACTGATAACCGCTATGTGCTGTTTGTCACGGATGACGTGCTCTACGAGGAATCACTAACGATTGTGCTGATTGATTCCTCTCAGGGCATTCAGGAAATTGTCACTATTGGCAATGAGTATAACTCCGGCACATTTGAGCAATTGCACATCAGTGACCATTCACTTCAGTTTCGTTTTATCGGTGATTATATCTGGAGCCTGACACTGGAAGAATCACCGAAATTCCAGCTGCCATTTTTCAGCGATCCGAAAGGGGTCTCCCGCAGTAAAGCATTTACCCGATTCATGAACATCACGGCTTTACCCGCGTGATAAACACGAATTCATTATCCCCAAAAGGCCGCGATGCGGCCTTTTTTGTGCCTGCCAGCAACCGGATTAATACAAAACGCTGCGATCCCGCTCCTGGATTCGGGCAAATTCCTAATCAGTGATTGATTAATAAGCAGGCTGCGCGAATAGTAAGCGAACCGGCCATCGGGTGCCGGCACAAGGAGAAAGCACATGGGATATTACGTACTGAGAAAAAGTGATACAGCATCGTCGCAGAAATACTGGTTTGTGCTTAAAGCCAGCAACGGCGAAACCATCGCCACCAGCGAGATGTACAGCTCTAAACAGGCGGCGGAAAACGGCATCCGCTCGGTGCAGCAGAACGGTGCGTCAACCACCATTCACGACGAGACCTGACCTCGCGCAGCCTGCGCAGTGATGCGCGAAAGTGGGTCATTGACCCTGCAAGCGGCGCAATGTATTACGCGATCAATTGCGCCGCTAATCATTCCCGGCGAGCGGGTACCACGCAGTACCACAGGCCCCCCACCCTCAAACGCCACCGGCGCTTTGCATCGGCCGGCCTTTGACCCTACACTTGCCGCATCGCCCTTAACCATTAATTAACTTTATGTCCGATACATTTCAACGCCAGCCGCTGCCCTTGCCGAATGGCCATAATAAAGTGCTGCTGCACTCCTGCTGTGCTCCCTGCTCGGGAGAAGTGATGGAGGCGATGCTGGCCTCCGGCATCGATTACACCATTTTCTTCTACAACCCGAACATCCATCCGCTGAAAGAGTACGAGCTGCGCAAAGAGGAGAACATCCGCTTTGCCGAGCAGTTTGGCGTGCCTTTTGTTGATGCCGATTACGACAAAGACAACTGGTTTGAGCGCGCGCGTGGCATGGAGTGGGAGCCGGAGCGCGGCGTGCGCTGCACCATGTGTTTCGACATGCGCTTCGAGCGCACCGCGCTGTACGCGCATGAACACGGCTTCCCGGTGATCACCAGTTCACTCGGCATTTCGCGCTGGAAGAATATGCAGCAAATCAACGACTGCGGCGTACGCGCGGCGGCGCGCTATCCGGATATGCTGTACTGGGAGTTTAACTGGCGTAAAGGTGGCGGTTCGTCGCGCATGATTGAGATCAGCAAGCGCGAGCGTTTCTACCAGCAGGAGTATTGCGGCTGCATCTATTCGCTGCGCGATACCAACCGCCACCGCGTAGCAAGCGGTCGCGAACGTATCGAAATCGGCGTGCAGTACTATTCGCCGGATGAGTAAGAAAAAAACCTGCTGGCGCTAACCAGCAGGCTAAGCATTACCAGTTCAGCAGCTGGCCGCGGTAATCCACGTAATGATGGCCGCCACGCCCGCTAAACTGCTGCAGCTGCGTGACCATGCCCTGCGCACTCTCGGTGACGGTGATATCCGCCCCCTCACCGCCCATGTCGGTTTTTACCCAGCCCGGATGCAGTGACAGCAAGGTGCTGCCCTGCTGGTGCATCTGCGTCGCCAGCGCGCGGCTCAGCATATTCAGCGCCGCTTTGCTGGCTGAGTAGAACGGCATCGCCGCGTCACGGTTCTCGTTGAGGCTGGCGAGACGCGACGTGGTCAGGCCCAGCACGCTCTGTTTATCGCGCAGCAGCGGCAGCAGGCTCTCCGCCAGGCGCACCGGCGCCACCGCATTGGTGAAGAACAGCTCGCTGAGCTGCGCATCGTCCACGTCGCGCAGCTGCGATGCGTGCGGACCGAGAATCCCGGCGTTAATCAGGATGCAATCAAAGGGTGCGTCGCCGAGCTGCCGGACTAGCGCGTCACGCTGCGCGCCATCGGTGATATCCAGCGCCAGCCACTGCAATTGCGGATGCTGAAACGAAACCGCCGTAGAACGGTAGGTGGCGGTCACCTGCCAGCCCGCCTGCAGCAGTTGCTGCACCACGGCCAGGCCAATGCCTTTTGACGCCCCAATAATCAATGCTCGCTGTTGTTGGCTCATCTGTCTCTCGCTGGTTGGTGTGCCACGAAAAAGGGCAGGATACCCTGCCCTGTTGTCCTTACCGGAACACTAACGTTAGCACGACGATGACCACCATAATTATCAGCAGGTGGCACACCGTTTTATCCAGGTTGCGTTGCTTCATCGCGCCTCCTGCACTCAGAACCACTGGCCAAAGCGCTTGATGTACAGCGTTTTCATGCCCTGCGCCACCAGGCAGTAGCCGAGCAGCGTGGCCAGCAGCCACGGGAAATAGCTCCATGGCAGCGGCACCAGGCCGACCATCGCGCCGAGCGGCGAGAACGGCAGCAGAATGCCGGCAATCATTACGCAGGCGGTGGTCAGCAGCACCGGCAGCGCCGCGCGGCTCTGGATAAACGGAATCTTGCGCGTGCGCAGCATGTGCACCACCAGCGTCTGCGACAGCAGCCCTTCCACAAACCAGCCGGACTGGAACAGTGACTGCATCGCTGGGGTATTCGCCGCGAACACGTACCACATCAGCGCAAAAGTGGTGATGTCAAAAATTGACGACGTTGGCCCAATCCACAGCATAAAGCGTTTGATGTTGCGCGCGTCCCATTTGCGTGGTTTGCGCAGGAACTCGCGATCCATTTTGTCCCACGGCAGCGCCAGCTGTGACAGATCGTACATCAGGTTCTGAATCAGCAGGTGAATCGCCAGCATCGGCAGGAACGGGATGAACGCGCTCGCCACCAGCACTGAGAACACATTGCCGAAGTTGGAACTGGCGGTCATGTTCAGGTACTTGATGATGTTGCCGAACGTCTCGCGCCCCTTCATCACGCCCTCTTCCAGCACCATTAAATCCTTTTCCAGCAGGATGATGTCAGAAGACTCTTTGGCGATGTCCGCCGCGCTGTCGACCGAGATCCCCACATCGGCGTCACGCAGCGCCGGCGCATCATTGATGCCGTCACCGAGAAAACCCACCGTGTGGCCCTGCTGCTGCAGCGCACGCAGAATGCGTGACTTCTGCAGCGGCGTCAGTTTGGCAAACACCGAGCTGTGCGCCGCGGCCTGCGCCAGCTGCTCATCGCTCATCGCAGCAATCGCCTCGCCGGTGAGGATCTCGCCACAGTCGATGCCCACCTGCTGGCAGATGCGCGCCGTCACTACCGGATTATCGCCGGTCAGCACTTTGACCGTTACGCCGTTCTCGTTAAGCGCGGTAATCGCCTTCGCCGCGCTTTCCTTCGGCGGATCGAGGAAGGTCAGCAGCCCTTCAATGGTCAGTCCCTGCTCATCCGCGACGCTGAGCGCCTGTTGCAGGCCCGGCTCCGCCAGCGCGCGGCTGGCCACCAGCAGCACGCGGAAGCCCTGCTGATTGTACTGATGCGCCAGCGCCAGCAGCTCCGCGCGACGGGTTTCATTGAGCGGCTGAATCAGTTTGCCTTCGCGTTCGGCGCTGGCAATGCTCAGCATCTCCTCGACCGCGCCCTTACAGATCAGCATCTGCTGGTTGAGGCGGCGGTCACGCACCACCACTGAAACGCGACGACGCACAAAATCAAACGGCAGCTCATCCACTTTGCTGTAGTAGTCGCTCATGTCCGCGCTGATGCGTCCTTTGCCGTAACGCAGGATGGCGCGGTCCATCAGGTTAGGCGTGCCGCTCTGGTAATGGCTGTTGAGCCAGCTCAGCATCAGGACGCGCGAGTTCTCTACCCCGGCACAGTCGAGATGGTGCTCGAGGATAATGTTGTCCTGCGTCAGCGTGCCGGTTTTATCGGTACACAGAATGTCCATGGCGCCGAGGTTCTGGATCGCGTTCAGGCGTTTGACGATCACTTTTCGGCGCGACATGGCAATCGCCCCTTTGGCCAGATTCGAGCTGACAATCATCGGCAGCATTTCCGGCGTCAGTCCCACCGCCACCGCCAGCGCGAACAGCGAAGCATCCAGCCAGTCGCCTTTGGTCAGGCCGTTAATCAGCAGCACCACCGGCACCATCACCAGCATGAAGCGAATCAGCAGCCAGCTGACGCTGTTCACGCCGCGATCGAAAGCGGTTTGTGTGCGGTTACCGACAATCGATTTCGCCAGGCTGCCGAAGTAAGTTTCCCCGCCGGTGGCCACCACCACCGCTTTGGCGCTGCCGCTGGAGACGTTGGTGCCCATCAGGCATACGCTGCCCAGTTCCAGCAGCGACGCATCTTTGTCACTGGCGCTGGCCTGCTTGCTGGCCACGTGGCCGGTGACGTCATATTTCTCCACCGGCAATGATTCGCCGGTCAGAATTGCCTGGCTGATAAACAGATCGCGTGAGTCGAGCAGCCGCACATCGGCTGGCACCAGATCGCCCGCCGACAGATAGATGATGTCGCCAGGCACCAGGCTGGTGATATCCACTTCCTGTTTCTGCGGCGCCTGCTGCGCCGATTCCCGGCGCAGTACGGTGGCGGTGGTGCGCACCATCGATTTCAGCGCCTGTGCCGCTTTGTTGGTGCGGAACTCCTGCCAGAAGCGGAGCAAACCGCTGAGCGTTACCATCGTCACAATGATGATGACACCGGTCAGATCGGTCTCCTCGCCATGGCGCAGCGGCATCCAGTAGTCGGTGAAAAAGCTCACCAGCGCCAGCGCCAGCAGCACATAGATGAACGGATTATTGAAAGCCTGGATCAGCTGCACCAGCGCCGGTGGCGCTTTATCATGCTCCACCTGATTGCGACCATAAATCTGCAGCCGCGCTTCCGCTTCGCGTTCCAGCAGTCCCAGCGCATCGCTGCGCAGGCGCAGCAGCGTTTCGTCGGCGGTAAAAGCGGCTTCATCTTCAATCAGATAGCGTGCGGTTTTCTGACGTGCCGGGCGCACGGTGTTCCAGGCTTTTTTTTCCTGGTTGAGTTTCATGTCAGTCATGATGACATTCCTCGTTTATTTTTTTACGGCAATAACGGTCCCTGTGCGCCAGGCGCACAAGTTGAAAGTATTAATTGTCACGGCGTGACCGGATTAAATTAAAAATAACCTGTCGGGAATTTCCATATTACCTCCCGGAAATAATGGGCGAAGAAAGTCGCTCGCTGAATAACGAGTGAAATAACATAATCCTGGATAACGCTGCGCGCAGCAGCAGCCTGAAGCGGCTTAACGCGCAGGGAAGCTCAGCACGCTGAAGATCAGCGCGCGCATCGAGGCGGAGGGAAAAGTGCGTTTAAAATCATGTGCATGATGCTATTCCCACGGGCATCAGCCCGCTGTGGTGTCATTATCAGGGAACAATCATCAGAAACAGGTGAGGATTGCTGCCCGCCATGTTGGCAAGCAGCGACAAAAGAATTCGCGCGTCAGCTTGCCTTGTATTGCCATCGATAAGGGTGACTGTCCAACTGAATTCTCCTGTGTGAAGTTGCGGCTATTATAGGAGGGCGAAAAGCGAAGTAAAGTTAATTATTCCGGGGTTCAGGTTGATTTAATTTTCGTTGCGATTTGGTTGATAAAGCGTGCGGATATAAGGTGCGCCAGATTAATCCGATCGCATTGCGCCCTCTTGCTTATAACTGAAGCGCACCGCTTAGAACCTTACGGCATATGCATAGCCATAAATTGACTATTCTTCACTGTAGCGCTCTCGTAAACTCGCGTTACTTTTTTAAGGCAAGGAAACAACATGAAAAAAATTATTCCCTCACTGCTGGCGCTGTCGCTGGTAGCCGCCTTCTCTGCGCAGGCCGCCACGCCGAAAGATACGCTGGTGATTGCGCAGTCTACGGATGATGCGGACAGCTTTGATCCGGCCCAGGGCTTTGAACTGACCACGGTGCAAGCGTTCACTAACATTTATCAGCGCCTGGTGCAGTCCGATCCGGCCAATCCAACCGATCTTAAGCCAACGCTGGCCACGTCGTGGCAGCCGGGCAGCGATAACCGCAGCCTGACGTTTGCGCTGCGCAAAGACGCGAAGTTTGCCAGCGGTAATCCGCTGCGCCCGGAAGATGTCATCTTCTCGCTGGGCCGCGTGGTGAAACTCAACCTCGATCCGTCCTTTATTCTGACCCAGCTCGGCTGGAACAAAGACAACGTCGACAGCTTCCTGAAAAAGGTCGATGAAGACCACGTACAGATTAGCTGGAGCGCCAACGTCAGCCCGGCCTATGTGCTGAGCCTGCTGTCCGCGCCGGTCTCCTCGATCGTTGATGAAAAAACCGCGCAGGCCAACGCCAAAAACGGTGATTTCGGCCACGCGTGGCTCGGCACCCACTCAGCCGGCAGCGGCCCGTTCCAGATTCGCAAAGTGGTGCTGCATGAAGCGATACTGCTCAGCGCCAACCCGACCTCACCGGCCGGTGCACCGAAGCTGAAAAACATTCTGATCAAAAACGTGCCGGAGCCGGCAGCGCGCCGTCTGCTGCTGGAACAGGGCGATGTCGATATCGCGCGTAACCTCGGTGCTGACCAGATCGCTGCGCTGAAGGGCAAAGCCGGCGTGAAGACCGAAGCGATTCCAATGGCGTCGCTCTACTACATTCAGTTCAACGTCGGTGCCAATCCCGTACTGAAGAACCCGGCGCTGTGGGAAGCGGCACGTTACCTGTTCGACTATAAAGGTATCGCCAATGACCTGCTGAAAGGCCAGTTTGAAGTGCACCAGACCTTCCTGCCGAAGGGTTTCCTCGGTGCGCTGAACGACACGCCTTACAGCTACGATCCAGAGAAAGCCAAAGCGATTCTGCAGAAGGCCGGCCTGACCAACGTCAGCTTTAAGCTCTCCACCAGCAATCAGCCGCCGTACCTTGATATCGCGCAGGCGCTGCAGGGCAGCTTCGCCAAAGGCGGCGTGAAGGTGGAAGTGCAGCCGGGCTTAAGCTCTGAAGTCTCCACCCGCGTGAAGGCGCATCAGTATGAAGCTACGCTCAACGCCTGGGGCGCGGATTATTTCGACCCGAACACCAACGCTGCGTCCTTCGCATACAATCCGGAAGATGGCAGCAAAACCATTGCTTACCGTTCAGACTGGCACATCCCGGAGCTGAGCAAACAGACGCTGGCGGCGACGGCCGAAGCCGACAGCAATAAGCGCGTTGCGCTTTATCAGGCGATGCAGCGCGAAGTGCTGAAGAACTCGCCGTACGTGATTGGCCTGCAGGCGCGTAACCTGATTGCGCTGCGCGACAATCTGCAGGGCTATGTGCAGGGGATCAACCCGGACATGGTGTATTACGCGCAGGTTTCGAAGTAATGGCAGCGTCAGCGTCATCGGCCGGGTTCGCCCGGCCACTCTGGCAGCGCTTCAGCCGCCTCGTCACCAGCCTGCTGTCGCTGCTGGTGACGCTGGTGGGTTTGTTAGCGTTTACTTTCATGCTGTCGCACCTGTCGCCAGTCGACCCGGTGCAGCAAATCGCCGGCGATCACGCCAGCGAAGCCACCTATACTCAGGTGCGTCACGACCTGGGGCTGGATCAGCCGGTACTGGTACAGTTCTGGCGTTATATCAGCCAGCTGGCGCAGGGCAATCTCGGCCTGTCGCATCTCACCAAGCAGCCGGTCAGCGCCGACCTGATGCGCACCTTCCCCGCCACGCTTGAGCTGGCGACCTGTTCGATGATTTTCGCTGCAGTGTTCGGCGTGACACTCGCACTGCTGGCGGCGTGGAAACCGGGCAGCGTCATCGATAACGTGGCGCGCTTTATCTCGCTGCTGGGCTACTCGGTGCCGGTGTTCTGGCTCGGCCTGCTGGGCCTGCTGCTGTTCTACGCCGTGCTGCACTGGTCCGCCGGTCCGGGCCAGCTGGATGATATCTGGATCTATACCCTCGAACCAAAGACCGGCTTTGTACTGATTGATAGCTGGCTCTCCGGCGATGCGGAAATGTTTCGCAACGCGATTGCCCATCTGTGGCTGCCGGTGGTGATTCTCGGCCTGCTGGCGATGGCAGGCATTACGCGCCTGCTGCGCGCGGCGCTGCTGGAAGAGAGCAGCAAAGAGTATGTGGTGCTGGCGCGCGCGAAAGGCGCTGGCCGGGCGCGCATTCTGCTGCGTCATATTTTCCCCAACGTGCTGGGCACGCTGATCACCGTTATCGCCCTCTCCTACGCTACGCTGCTGGAAGGGTCCGTGCTGACGGAAACCGTATTCGCCTGGCCGGGCGTCGGTCGCTACATGACCAACGCGCTGTTTTCCGCGGATGTTCCGGCGATTCTCGGCGCTACGTTGCTGATTGGCAGCTGCTTTATCCTGCTCAATGCCGTGGCCGACGCCCTCACCTGGTTAACCGATCCGAGAACCCGATGACTCAACAACTTCATGAACTGGAAACCGTGCGCCCGCGCCGGCGCCGGGCGCGTATTACTTCGCTGACCATCGGCCTGACGCTGGTGATCGTGCTGGTGGCCATGGCGCTGCTGGCGCCGCTGCTGGCGCCGTTTGATCCTAACGCGCAGGTGATTGAACAGCGTCTGCTGGCACCGTCGGCGCTGCACTGGTTCGGCACCGACGGCTTCGGCCGCGATTTATTGTCGCGCGTGATTTACGGCGCACGTCCGACGCTGCTGCTGGTGTCGCTGATCCTGGTGCTGACCATCCCGGTTGGCTTGTTAGTCGGCATCACTGCCGGCTACGTCGGCGGCTGGACCGAACGCGTGCTGATGCGCATCACCGATATTTTCCTGTCGCTGCCCAACCTGGTGATTGCGCTGGCGCTGGTGGCGATGCTGGGCCCGGGCCTGATGAACGGCGCGCTGGCACTGGCGCTCACCAGCTGGCCGCCGTTTGCCCGACAGGCACGCGCGGAAACCCTGGCATTGCGCCGCAGCGATTACCTCGCCGCCGCGCGCATGCAGGGTATTACCGGCCTGCGCCTGATGTTTGGCCACATTCTGCCGCTCTGCCTGCCGACCGCCGTAGTGCGTGCCGCGCTGAGCCTCGGCGGGATTATTCTTTCTGCCGCCGGGCTGGGCTTCCTCGGCATGGGCGTACAGCCGCCAACCGCCGAATGGGGCTCGATGGTAGCAGAAGGCAGTAAAGTGATTTTCGACCAATGGTGGGTGGCGGCAGCGCCCGGCGCAGCCATTCTGTTCGCCAGCCTGGCGTTTAACCTGACAGGCGACGGCCTGCGTGACCGACTGGATACCCGCCATGCCAAATGATCTGTTAATTGATGCGCAGGGGCTGACGATTCGCAGCCACGACGCGCTGCTGGTGGATAACATCAGCTTTACCCTTGGCCGCGAACGCGTGGCGCTGGTCGGTGAATCCGGCTCGGGCAAATCCCTGACCGCGCGTGCGCTGATGGGCCTGCTGTCGCCCGCGCTGCAGCTGCAGGCTGATCGGCTGCAGGTGGCGGGCGCAGACGCCCTGCACCTGCGCGAGCGCGACTGGATCGGCCTGCGCGGCGGCAAAGTGGCGATGGTCATGCAGGACCCGAAATACGCGCTCAACCCGACGCGCACCATTGGCTGGCAGGTTGAAGAGCCGCTGGTGCTGCACCGCAAGCTGAGCCGCGCCGAGCGTAAAGAGAAAGTGTGCGAGATGCTGGACGCGGTGGGCCTGCCCGATCCGCGCCAGCTGATGAAGCGCTATCCGCATCAGCTCTCCGGCGGCATGGGCCAGCGCGTGATGCTGGCGATCGCGCTGATTACCGATCCCGATCTGCTGATTGCCGATGAGCCGACCTCGGCGCTCGATCACGCCATGCGCGATCAGGTGCTGGCGTTGATTCGTCGCCTGGTGGAGCAGCGCAATATGGGCCTGCTGCTGATCAGTCACGATCTGCAACAGGTCTCCGAGCACTGTCAGCGGGTGATGGTGATGTACAAAGGCCGCCTGCTGGACACCCTGCCGGCGGCGCAGCTGTCGGACGCCAGCCATCCTTATACCCGCACGCTGTGGGCCTGCCGTCCGGGGAAAGCCACGCACGGCGAACGCCTGCCGGTGCTGGATCGCGCGGCGCTGGAGAAGATGCATGATTGAATTAGCCAACCTGAGCGTCTCGCACAAACAGGGTTATGAACTGCGCACCGTGGTGCACGATGTGAACCTGCAGGTGGCGGCCGGCGAGTGTTTCGGCCTGGTGGGGCCTTCCGGCTGCGGTAAATCCTCGCTGCTGTGGGTAATGGCCGGACTGAATCCGCACTGGCGCGGCCAGATGACGCTGGCGAATACCGCCGTGCAGCCAGGCAAACCCTTTACCGGCCAGCTGCGGCGTGATGTGCAGATGGTGTTTCAGGATCCCTACGCTTCGCTGCATCCGCGCCACCGGCTGCGCCGCACGCTGGCGGAACCGCTTAAGCTGCTGCGACGCGATAACATCGACGATCGCATCAACGCGGGCTTCCGCCATGTCGGGCTGGATCCGGCGCTGGCGGATCGCTATCCGCATCAGCTGTCCGGCGGACAGCGTCAGCGTGTCGCCATCGTGCGCGCCCTGCTGCTGGAGCCTAAGATCCTGCTGCTGGATGAGCCGACGTCGGCGCTGGATATGTCTGTGCAGGCCGAGATCCTGAATCTGCTTAACGATCTGAAACAGAATGATGGCCTGACGATGGTGCTGGTCAGCCACGATCCTGACGTAATCGATCATATGTGCGATCGCGCCGCGCGCATGGCGCAGGGCCGGATTGTTGGTTAGCATGGCATGAGCGCAACGCGGCGCGGTTTATCCCGAAGGTAGAGTGCGCCGCTGCCCAACAGCCATTCAGTCATCTAAAGGAACACCGTATGACGGTAAAATTACGTCCGCTGGAGCGGGAAGATCTGCACTTTGTCCATCAGCTGGATAACAATGCCAGCGTGATGCGCTACTGGTTTGAAGAGCCGTACGAAGCGTTTGTGGAGCTTTCTGACCTGTATGACAAGCACATCCACGATCAGACCGAGCGGCGCTTTGTGGTGGAACACGACGGGCAAAAAGCCGGGCTGGTCGAGCTGGTGGAGATCAACCACGTGCATCGCCGGGCGGAGTTTCAGATCATCATCGACCCGGCGCATCAGGGCAAGGGCTTAGCCAGCAGAGCGGCAAAGCTGGCGATGGATTACGGCTTTTCGGTGCTCAATCTCTACAAGCTGTATCTGATTGTCGATCAGGAGAACGAGAAGGCGATTCATATCTACACCAAGCTCGGTTTCGAGGTGGAAGGCGTGCTGAAGCACGAGTTTTTCATCAACGGCGAGTACCGCAACACCATCCGCATGTGCATTTTCCAGCAGCAGTACCTGGCGCAGCATAAATCCGGTAATGCGATGGTGAAACCTACCGCGCAATAAGTCAGTGCCCGTTATGAAACGGTGCGCCTGAAGGCGCACCCTACGAAAAACGATGAAACGCACCACGTGAGTGTGGTTCAGGTCTGTAGGGTCGCGATTTATGGCGACCTGGCGTTGTCTCGGCAATATGAATGCGAAGGCCCATCTGCCTGTAGGGTCGCCATTCATGGCGACCAGGCATCATGACAACGCGTTATCCGCCGCGCGCGCCGACCACGTTGAGATGCGGCTGCGGGTGCGCTGGCTTCAGGTCATACATACCGCCATAAAACGGATCGACCACCAGCCAGCCGGGGAAACCGAGCAGCGGAATATTGCCCAGCACGTACCACAGGTTGGCACTGGCTTCGATGGGCAGCGTCAGCGGCACGTAGCCCGGACTTTCCAGCATCACCTGATAATGTTTCTTACCGAAATAGGTGCCATTGGATTTCGCCAGATCCACCGTCTGCGGCGTATAGCCCTGCGCCACCGCGCGGCCAGTTTCATCCTGCACGGTGAAACGCGCGCCCTGCGGCACAGAGTCAATTTTTACCGGTTGCGTTTCGGTGCCAACAATGGTGGCACAGCCGCTCAGCAGCAGCGCACAGGCGGGAAGAAGATGTCGCAGGTTCATAGCAGGTCCGCTTCAGAATCAGAAAGGACAGTCTAAACTGCCCTCTCTGCCTTTTCACCCGCCTCAATCGCGCTATCAGTGGCGCTTTTCTGCGCTTTATTACGGTTGACAACAGGCGGCAATCGCCGCGATATCCTGCGGCGTGGTGCGACAGCAGCCGCCAATCAGCCGTGCGCCCGCCTGTTGCCACTCGGGGAACTTATCGTGCAGCGTGCAGCCAGACGGCGCCGAGTGCCAGCTTTTGCTGACCGCATCATACTGCTCGCCGGAGTTAGGATAGACCAGCAGCGGCTTGTCCGTCAGCGCCTGTAGCGTTTGCAGCGCCGGCGTCACGCTCTCCAGCGCCACGCAGTTGAGGCCGACAGCGACCACCTGCGGCGCGGCATTGATGACTTCCGCCACCTTGCTCAGCGGCGTGCCGTCACTCAGGTGTTGCGCATCGCGCAGCGTGAAGGAGAACCACGCGCTGCTGTGCGGAAACTCCGCCAGCAGGCTAATCAGCGCCTGAATTTCACCAAACGACGGCAGCGTTTCACACGCCAGCAAATCCACGCCCGCCTCCAGCAGCGCCGCCACGCGCGGACGGTGGAAATCTTTCATTTCAGCAGCCGGCAAGGCGTAGTCGCCGCGATACTCGGCGCCGTTGGCCAGATAAGCGCCATAAGGACCGACCGATCCGGCCACCAGCAGCGGTGCCTGGCTGCCAGAGGCGGCACGGTAATCGTCACGCGCGCGCTGGGCCAGCGTCACGCTCTGGCGAATCAGCGCGCTGGCCTGGCCGCTATCCAGTCCACGGGCGGCGAAGCCCAGCGGCGTCGCCTGATAGCTGGCGGTGATCGCCACGTTAGCGCCGGCGGCGAAGTAGTCATAGTGCACCTGATAAATAAGCTCAGGATTTTCCATCAGCACTTTGGCTGACCACAGCGTATCAGCCAGATCACAGCCGCGCGCCTCCAGCTCTGTCGCCAGCGCGCCATCCAGAATCAGGGTATCAGTGTGGGTCAGGGCCGCAGCGATGGGGTTACGCGACATCATCGGTCTCCTTAGCGTTGAAAGCGTGTTGGCGTTTTTGCGTCAGATAATAAGCAGCGTAGCAGAACAGTACAAAAGGAATGCCGCACCATAGCGCGATGCGCTGTGACGGGTCAAAGGCCAGCCCGATGCACGCCAGCAGACACAGGGTAAATCCGAGGATCGGCACCAGCGGATAGAACGGCGCGCGGTACGCCAACTGCTGCGGCGCATTGCCCGCCTGCAGATAGCGGCGACGGAACATGTAGTGTGAGGCGCAAATGCTCAGCCACACCGCCACCACGGCAAAGCCGGAAATCGCTGACAGCGCCACAAACACCGTATCCGGGGCGATCACGCTGGAAAACAGCGCCAGCAGGCCGCCGAGCATACTCACGGTGATGGCCAGCTGCGGAATGCCGCGCCGGTTGACCCGGGCAAAGCAACGCGGCAGCGTGTTTTCATTGGCCAGCGACCACAGCATCCGTCCCGAGGCGTACAGTCCGGAGTTCGCCGCTGACAGGATCGCGGTAAGGATCACGAAGTTGAAAATATCCGCCGCGTACGGGATGCCGATCTTTTCGAACACCAGTACGAACGGACTTCTAACGATGCCCGCCTGATCCATCGGGATCAGCGCGGCCAGCACAAAGACCGTGCCGATAAAGAAGATGATCAGACGCGCCACGGTGGTGCGAATCGCCAGCGGCAGCGCTTTCTGCGGCTGCTCGGTTTCACCCGCCGCAATGCCGATGAGCTCGGTCCCGGAGAAGGCAAAATTCACCGCCACCATGGTCATCAGAATCGGCAGCGTGCCGTGCGGCAGCCAGCCGGAAGCGGTCAGGTTATGTAATCCCGGCGCCGCGCTGCCGTCCTTCATCGAGATGAACCCCAGCATCGCCGCCGCGCCCAGCACGATAAAGGCAATGATGGTGATCACTTTGATGATGGAGAACCAGAACTCTCCTTCGGCAAAGAAGCGCGTCGAGACACTATTCAGCAGATAGATGGCGACACAGAACACCAGGCACCACAGCCACACCGGCACCGTCGGGAACCAGTACTGCATGCAGAAACCGGCGGCGGTGAGGCTGGAGCCGAGCGCCACCGTCCAGGTGAGCCAGTAGAGCCAGGCCACGGTGTAACCGGTCGCCGGACTGAGGTAGCGCGCGGCGTAGACGTGAAACGCGCCGGTTTCCGGCATCGCTACCGCCAGTTCGCCAAGACACACCATCACCAGCCATACCACCAGCGCACCAATCAGATAGGCCAGCAGCGTGCCCGCTGCGCCGGTGGTGGAGATGATGTAGCCGGTGTTGAAAAACAGCCCGGTGCCAATCACGCCGCCGAGCGACAGCATCACCAGATGCCGCACCTTCATGCTGCGCTTGAAGTTTGCCTGCGAAGGCGTCGGTTCAGTTTGCATTCTTTATATCCATATGGACGTCTAAACTTCTATATGGACACAGAGTTATACGCATCCGCGCGGCAATTTGCAACGTGGGAAAAGGTAAGGATTGGGAAAGCGTGTGCGGCCCCGCCGCGACGGGGCACACCAGTCAGGCGCCGAAGACGCCCTGCAGATAACGCTCAAGCGCCATGCGCGAGCTAAAACCGTGGGGAATACCGTAGTGCTCCTGCGAATCTCCCATCAGGTAGAGAGGGAACTGCGTGTAGTGGTCGCAGGTTTTCATCTCTGATGCGGGTTCAGCGAAATGCTGACTTTTTTCTTTCAGGGTGGGATGAATGATCAACGCTGTGCGCCCCATGCGGGCTTCGCGATTCACATAGACGTAGTTTTCGCCACGGCGATAACCATAAGTTTTGGGTGTCAGGACGTCCATTTCGAATCCTGCTTTTTCCAGTACGCGCGCTACCTCATCCGGACGTAAATACATGCTTGCTCCTCTCTTCTCACAGCCCCGCAACCTTACATCAGCACGACAGCACAGGACATTCGGAATTTCCCTAAAGCCTGGCACACGGCTGCGTTTAGTCACGTTTCGTCTACACTTAGTATTACGTTTTAAGTCAAAGGGAGCGAAAAATGTTTAATCGAACCAGCAAAAACGATGACATTGATATCAATCAGGATGTAAACGAACTGGCCGATTCGCTTGAAGCCTTACTGAAATCTTACGGCAGCGAAGCCAAAGATGAAGTGGATAGCGCACGCAGCCAGGCGCAGGCCCTGCTGAAACAGACGCGCGCTAAACTCAACGGCAGTGGCAACCGCGTGACTCAGGCCGCGCGCGATGCGGGTTATCAGGTGGATGCCTACGTGCATGACAAACCGTGGTACGGCGTGGGCGTCGGTGCCGCCGTCGGTCTGGTGCTGGGCGCACTGCTGATGACACGCCGCTAAATCGCTAAAAATCATCAGGAGCCTCGCGCATGCGGGGCTTTTTTTTTGCGCGTCACTCCGCATTAGCGCGCCGGTGCGGCGGCTGTCAGCTGGTTAAAATTGCCGCAAAACCCTTTACAAAAATTTTTTCCCTGCGCCAGGGCGCATCATCGCTGGCATTCGCCCTAATCTGACTGCTTAAATCACAAAACCCTATATCTGGTGGGCTTGACCACCAATACCACTACATCTAGTATTCAACACATCAACTCGCTACCAGATGTCAGCAGGGACGACGTTCGCAGCAAAAGGGTTTTTGCTTCGTATCTCGCAACCTGACCACAACCAGAGGGAAATACGAATCATGCGCATTATTATTTACACTAAGAGCCAGTGTGTCCAGTGTGACGCGACCAAAAATGCCATGGATCGCAGTGGCATCGACTACCAGCTGATTAACCTCGATAGCCAGCCGGAAGCCATCGATCAGCTCAAATCGCTTGGCTATCGCCAGGTGCCCGTGGTGATGACGCACAACGACCACTGGAGCGGCTTCCGTCCCGACAAAATCGCCGGCCTGCGCCAGCTCGCTGCCGTCGGGGGATAAAGCGATGTTTCCACTGGTCTATTTTTCCAGCCAGTCGGAAAACACGCACCGGTTTATCACCCGTCTCGGCCTGCCTGCGCGGCGTATTCCGCTCGACGCCACGCAGCGCCTGCACATCGACCAGCCCTACATTTTAGTGGTGCCGAGCTACGGCGGCGGCAGCGCGCGTGGAGCAGTGCCGAAACAGGTGATTCAGTTCCTTAATGATGACGCCAACCGGCGCGGTATTCGCGGTGTGATTGCTGCGGGCAATCGCAACTTTGGCGCGGGCTTCTGCCTGGCGGGCGACATCATTGCGCAGAAATGTCAGGTTCCCTATCTCTACCGCTTTGAGCTGATGGGAACCGCCGACGATATTGCCCATGTTAAAGCGGGAGTGACCCAATTTTGGCAACGACAGACACCCTGAACAGCACACAGCTGGACTACCACGCGCTCAACGCGATGCTGAACCTGTATGACGCCGAAGGCCGCATCCAGTTCAGCAAAGATCATGAAGCCACACGCCAGTTTTTCTTGCAGCACGTCCAGCCCAACAGCGTGCCATTCGACTCGCACGGCGAGCGTCTGCGCTATCTGGTGGCCGAAGGCTATTATGAAGCCGGGGTGCTGAACCAGTACGATTTCGCCTTCCTGTGCCAGCTGCACGAAGAGGCTGACGCCTGGGGCTTCCGTTTTCACACCTTCCTCGGTGCGTGGAAGTTTTATACCAGCTACACGCTGAAAACCTTCGACGGCAAACGCTATCTGGAAACCTTTGAGCAGCGCGCCTGTATGGTGGCGCTGACGCTGGCGCGCGGTAATGAAACGCTGGCGCGGGAACTGCTGGCCGAGATGCTGAGCGGTCGCTTCCAGCCGGCTACGCCCACCTTCCTAAACTGCGGTAAACAGCAGCGTGGCGAGCTGGTCTCCTGCTTCCTGCTGCGCATTGAAGACAATATGGAGTCGATTGGCCGCGCGGTTAATTCGGCGCTGCAGCTGTCGAAGCGCGGTGGCGGCGTGGCGTTTCTGCTCTCCAACCTGCGTGAATCCGGCGCGCCGATCAAGCGCATTGAAAATCAGTCGTCCGGCGTAATTCCGGTGATGAAGATGCTGGAAGATGCGTTCTCCTACGCCAATCAGCTTGGTGCGCGTCAAGGCGCGGGCGCGGTGTGGCTGAATGCGCACCATCCGGATATCCTGCGCTTCCTCGATACCAAACGTGAAAACGCTGACGAGAAGATCCGCATCAAAACGCTGTCGCTCGGCGTGGTGATTCCGGATATCACCTTCCAGCTGGCCAAAGAGAACCGCGATATGGCGCTGTTTTCGCCTTACGACGTTGAGCGTATTTATGGCAAGGCGTTTGCTGATATCAGCATCAGCGAGTACTACGAGGCGATGCTGGCCGACGATCGCATCCGTAAAACCTTCATCAAGCCACGCGACTTCTTCCAGACGCTGGCGGAAATTCAGTTTGAGTCCGGCTATCCCTACATCATGTATGAGGACAGCGTGAACCGCAGCAACCCGATTGCCGGTCGCATCAACATGAGTAACCTGTGTTCAGAGATCCTGCAGGTTAACAGCGCCAGCGAGTATCACGACGACCTGAGCTATCGCCGCGTCGGCAAAGATATCTCCTGTAACCTCGGCTCCCTGAATATCGCCCACGCCATGGATTCGCGTAATCTGGCGCAAACCGTGGAAGTGGCGGTGCGCGCGCTGACGGCGGTTTCCGAGATGAGTGACATCACCTCCGTGCCGTCGGTGGCGGAAGGCAATCGCCGTTCGCACGCTATCGGTCTCGGGCAGATGAACCTGCACGGCTATCTGGCGCGTGAAGGCATGGCTTACGGTTCGCCAGAGGCGCTGGATTTCACCAACCTCTATTTCTACTGCGTGACGTATCACGCCCTGCGCACCTCTAACCTGCTGGCGCAGGAGCGCGGTGCGAGCTTTGACGGCTTTGCGCAGTCGCAGTACGCCAGCGGTGCCTATTTCGATAAATATACCCAACACAGCTGGCAGCCGCGTACTGCCCGGGTGGCGCAGATTTTTGCCGATGCCGGCATCGCCCTGCCCGACCAGGCGGACTGGCAGGCGCTGCGTGCGTCGGTGATGCAGCACGGTTTGTATAACCAGAACCTGCAGGCGATTCCGCCGACCGGTTCCATCTCTTACATCAACCACGCCACGTCGAGCATCCACCCGATTGTGTCGCGCATTGAGATCCGTAAAGAGGGCAAAACCGGCCGCGTGTATTACCCGGCTCCGTTTATGACCAATGACAACCTTGAGCTGTATCAGGATGCTTACCAGATTGGTCCCGAAGCGATTATTGATACTTACGCCGAAGCCACCCGGCACGTCGATCAGGGACTGTCGCTGACGCTGTTTTTCCGCGATGACGTCACGACGCGCGATATCAACAAAGCGCAGATCTACGCCTGGAAGAAAGGCATCAAAACCCTCTATTACATTCGACTGCGTCAGATGGCGCTACAAGGCACGGAGGTACAGGGCTGCGTTTCCTGTGCACTGTGATGATGACTATGCAACTTAAACAGATTCAGGCGATTAACTGGAACCGCATCCAGGACGAGAAAGATCTCGAAGTGTGGAACCGCCTTACCAGCAACTTCTGGCTGCCGGAGAAGGTGCCGCTGTCCAACGATCTGCCAGCATGGCAGTCGCTCGACCCGCAGCAGCAGCAGCTGACGATTCGGGTGTTTACCGGTCTGACGCTGCTCGACACCATCCAGAACGTCATTGGCGCACCAGGACTGATGGAAGATGCGCTGACGCCGCACGAAGAGGCGGTGCTGTCGAACATCAGCTTTATGGAAGCGGTTCACGCGCGCTCTTACAGTTCGATCTTCTCCACGCTGTGTAACACCGCCGACGTGGATGCCGCCTACCGCTGGAGTGAGGAGAATGCCGCCCTGCAGAACAAGGCGAAAATCGTGCTGGATCACTACCGCGCCAGCGATCCGCTGAAGAAGAAAATCGCCAGCGTGTTTCTGGAATCGTTCCTGTTTTACTCGGGCTTCTGGCTGCCGATGTACTGGTCAAGCCGCGGCAAGCTGACCAACACCGCCGATCTGATTCGGCTGATTATCCGTGATGAAGCGGTGCACGGTTATTACATCGGCTATAAGTACCAGAAAGCGCTGGAAACCGTTGACGACGCGCGCCGCGCTGAGCTGCAGCAGTTCGCCATCGATTTACTGCTGGCGCTGTATGAAAACGAGGTGGTGTACACCGAAGCGCTGTATGCCGACGTGGGCTGGGCTGAAGAGGTGAAAACCTTCCTGCATTACAATGCCAACAAGGCGCTGATGAACCTGGGTTACGAAGCGCTGTTCCCGGCGGAGTTGACGGCGGTGAATCCGGCGATTCTGTCGGCGCTGTCGCCCAACGCCGATGAAAACCACGATTTCTTTTCGGGTTCCGGTTCATCCTATGTGATGGGCAAAGCGGTTGAAACCGAAGACGAGGACTGGAATTTTTAGTCGCGTGCGGTGCACGGTAAGGGGTGCACATTGCACCGTAAGCGGTGCGCATCAATGCGCACCCTACGGTTGGGTTAATCATGTCGCCTGAAATGCCCCCAGTGGTTAGGTTGATGCATCTGTAGGGTCGGCGTTCATGCCGACCGGAACGCGCCCCGGCGGTTATATTGATGATGCCTCCACAGGGTCGGCATTTATGCCGACCTGGTTAATTTCATGCCGATTCCACCACGATCTGATCATTCATTTTTCTCTCCTGCATTCCCGCCGTCCCCCCGAAATAACGTTAATTCCGCGCGTGATTATTTTACTTATTTAGCGCCATTCATCGCCGGAATATTTCGCCTGACTAAGCGTGATTTATCCGCCTTCCGGCAATAATTCTGGCCGGAACCGGTTTAATTTCACAAAAAACTCAGAAAAAATTTATCCCGTCTCATCCCTTGCAGGCACTGGAATTAGCCACTATCGCGCCATACGTGTCACGCCAGATATTTCCGTCAAGGGTTGTCAGATAATCTCACTATGCTACGGTATAGGCGCTTAAATTTACGCAGGGTACAACAAGAAATAGTCAGACATTTAACCAGGAATTTCATTACTGCATGGCAATTAAACTCGAAGTAAAGAATTTATATAAGGTATTTGGCGATCATCCCGAAAAGGCATTTAAGCTGATTGAAAAAGGCGAGAGTAAAGAGAGTATTCTGGCGAAAACCGGCCTCTCACTCGGCGTCAAAAATGCCAGTCTGGCCATTGAAGAAGGCGAGATCTTTGTCATCATGGGGCTGTCCGGCTCCGGCAAGTCCACTATGGTTCGCCTTCTCAATCGTCTGATCGAGCCGACACGCGGCCAGGTGATTATTGATGGCGTCGATATTGCCAAAATATCCGACGCAGAATTGCGTGATGTGCGCAGAAATAAAATCAGCATGGTATTCCAGTCATTCGCACTGATGCCGCACATGACGGTGCTAAATAATACCGCGTTCGGCATGGAATTAGCTGGCGTGGCGCTGCAGGAGCGGCAGGAAAAAGCGCTCGACGCGCTGCGTCAGGTCGGGCTGGGAAATTATGCTCACGCCTGGCCCGATGAACTCTCCGGCGGAATGCGTCAGCGTGTTGGATTAGCCCGCGCACTGGCGATTAATCCGGATATATTGCTAATGGACGAAGCTTTTTCCGCACTTGATCCATTAATTCGCACGGAAATGCAGGATGAACTGGTAAAACTGCAGGCGAAACATCAGCGCACCATCGTGTTTATTTCCCACGATCTGGATGAAGCGATGCGTATTGGCGACCGCATCGCCATCATGCAGGGCGGCGAAGTGGTGCAGGTCGGCACACCGGATGAAATCCTCAATAATCCGGCCAACGATTATGTGCGCACCTTCTTCCGCGGCGTGGATATCAGTCACGTCTTCAGCGCCAAAGATATCGCCCGCCGCAGCGCCGGCGCGCTGATTCGTAAGGCCGCCGGTTTCGGTCCGCGGTCGGCGATCAAACTGCTGCAGGATGAAGACCGCGAATATGGCTACGTGCTGGAGAAACAGAAATTCATCGGCGTCGTCTCCACTGACTCGCTGAAAGCGGCACTCGCCGCAGGTGAAGGGCTGGATAACGCGCTGCTCGACGCACCGCTGGCGGTTCCTGCCGATACCTCGCTTAACGATTTGCTCTCTCACGTCGCGCAGGCGCCCTGTGCGGTGCCGGTGATCGGCGAAGATCAGCAGTACGTCGGTATCATTTCCAAAAGCACGCTGTTACGCGCTTTAGATCGTGAAGGAGCCCAGCCATGAGTGCACAAAACGCCAATCCATGGGAAAGCGCCAGCCAGACCAGCGCACCACCCGCCACCAGCAACGCCGCCGCAGCCAGCAGCGATCCGTGGTCCGCGACAGGTAGCAGCACACCGGCTGACAGTAGCACCAGCGCCGCCGATGCCTGGGGCAACGCCGCCGGCAGTACATCGGATGCCGCCAGCAGTGGTGGACACGATGCCGTCAGCAGCGCCGCCAGCAGCAGCGACTGGCTGAGTAGCGCACCGGCCGCGGCGCCGGAGCACTTCAGCCTGCTGGATCCGTTCCACACCACGCTGATTCCGCTGGATCGCTGGGTCACCGAAGGCATCGACTGGGTAGTTACCCACTTCCGCCCGCTGTTTCAGGGCATTCGCGTGCCGGTGGATTATATCCTCAGCGCTTTCCAGCAACTGCTGATGGGTCTGCCTGCGCCGGTAGCGATCATCGTGTTCGCACTGATTGCCTGGCAGATTGCCAGCCCGGCGATGGGCCTCGCCACGCTGATATCGCTTGTGCTGATTGGCATGATCGGTGCCTGGTCCCAGGCGATGGTGACGCTGGCGCTGGTCCTCACCGCCCTGCTGTTCTGCGTACTGATTGGCCTGCCGCTTGGCATCTGGCTGGCGCGCAGTGAGCGCGCGGCGCGCATCGTGCGGCCCCTGCTGGATGCGATGCAAACCACGCCGGCGTTCGTCTATCTGGTGCCCATCGTCATGCTGTTTGGTATCGGCAACGTGCCGGGCGTGGTGGTGACGATTATCTTTGCCCTGCCGCCGGTGGTACGTCTCACCATACTCGGCATCAAGCAGGTGCCGGCTGACCTGATCGAAGCCAGTGAATCTTTCGGTGCCAGCCCGCGCCAGATGCTGTTCAAGGTCCAGCTGCCGCTGGCGATGCCGACCATTATGGCTGGCGTCAATCAGACGCTGATGCTGGCGCTATCGATGGTGGTCATCGCCTCGATGATTGCCGTTGGCGGTCTGGGCCAGATGGTGCTGCGCGGTATTGGCCGTCTCGATATGGGGCTCGCCAGCGTGGGCGGCGTCGGTATCGTCATCCTCGCCATCATTCTCGACCGCCTGACGCAGTCAGTAGGTCGCGACAGCCGCAGCCGTGGCAGCCGCCACTGGTACAGCAGCGGGCCGCTGGGTTTGTTGCTGCGTCCATTCAGTAAAAAAGCCTGATTTCTTTGGGCGGCCCGCTGCGGTCGCCCGTCTCCGACGTCACACGTAAAATAAGGAATGACTATGCGCAAGACAGCTCTATTCGCCGCCGTCCTGACCACGGTTGCCGCGACGCACGTGTCCGCCGCCGACCTTCCGGGCAAAGGCATTACCGTTAAACCGGCTCAGAGTACCATTTCCGAAGAGACCTTTCAGACGCTGCTGGTGAGCCGCGCGCTGGAGAAGCTCGGCTACACCGTTGAGAAGCCGAGTGAAGTGGATTACAACGTGGCTTACACCACCATTGCCGGCGGTGATGCCACGTTTATCGCCACCAACTGGCAACCGCTGCATGACGACATGTACAAAGCCGCCGGCGGTGATAATAAATTTTATCGCCAGGGCACCTACGTCAGCGGTGCCGCGCAGGGTTACCTGATCGACAAGAAAACCGCCGATCAGTATCACATCACCAACATTGAGCAGCTGAAAGATCCAAAGCTGGCCAAACTGTTTGATACCAATGGCGATGGCAAAGCAGACCTGACCGGCTGTACGCCAGGCTGGGGCTGTGAAGCGGTGATTAACCATCAGATCGAGGCCTACAAACTGAGCGATACCGTGGTACACAACCAGGGTAACTACTCGGCGATGATTGCCGACACCATTACGCGCTTCAAACAGGGTAAACCGATTCTCTATTACACCTGGACGCCATACTGGGTCAGCGACGTACTGAAGCCGGGTAAAGATGTGGTGTGGCTGCAGGTGCCGTTCTCCTCACTGCCAGGCGCGCAGAGCAAAGTGGATACCAGACTGGCTAACGGCGCCAACTATGGCTTCCCGGTGAACACCATGCATATCGTGGCCAACAAAGCCTGGGCGGAGAAGAATCCGGCGGCGGCAAAACTGTTTGCTGAAATGAAGCTGCCGATTGGCGACATCAATGCCGAGAACGCCGCGATGCATGCCGGTCACGCCTCAGAAGCGGACATCAACGGCCACGTTGACGGCTGGATCAAAGCTCATCAGGCGGAATTTGATAAATGGGTCAGCGACGCCATGGCGGCGGCGAAATAAACCCGTGCGGCACCCCGTCTCAGCCACGTGGTGCCGTCATTTTCCGCCCTCCCGCCCCGTCAGTAAGCGAAGCGTGCGCTATAGCGCACTGGTACGTCCTGTTAATTAACACAACATTGAAATAATTTTTTGGGTTACTATTACCCACATATGATTATTTACCCGCTTTTCCCACCAGCTATGTCTCCTTTCCACCGCCCGCATCGGGTCGGCCGCGCCAGGATGAGTCTGCGTTATCGCAGGTATTCACCCTGCCACGTGCCGGTTATACGGCAGACGACGAACGGAATTCATCACGCCGCTGGTGCTGGCGCGTTACCCGGACTAACCGGTGCCTTGTCGATTAACCCATTGATTTACTCCGGCAAAGCCGGCCGGGAAAAGTGTTTAGAAAACGTAAAGATCAATGCAAAGTGGTGAGCGATACTGTTCATTAATGATTGGCTTTGTTATGGTTAGCCACACAGTTATTCACCTAAGTTATTTTTACTCGCGAAATTATTCAATCCACTGAAGGTTTCGCTTAGCGAATTGATGACGATGGCGGCTTTGTCTGCAAAGCGGCTGGTCAGGGCGCAGAGCCCAGGGTTATGGACCGACCTGGAACGCCAGGTGCTGACAGTGTGACGGTGCAAACAATCACAGGCGGAAAATATGACTACGCTTAATCTGTCACCCTCATTATTATATTTGTTGCAACTAAGAGGTTTTTAATGGAAAGCTCGTTTACTCCCATTGAGCAGATGCTAAACATCCGTGCTAATCGCCACAAAGATTTTCCGCTGCAGGAGATCATCCTGACCCGTCTGTGCATGCACATGCAGGGTAAGCTGCTGGATAATCGCAACAAAATGTTGAAGGCGCAGGGAATTAACGAAACTTTATTCATGGCGCTGATTACGCTGGACGCGCAGGAAAACCAGAGCATTCAGCCTTCTGAGCTGAGCTCGGCGCTGGGTTCTTCCCGCACCAACGCGACGCGTATCGCTGATGAACTGGAAAAGCGCGGCTGGATCGAGCGTCGTGAGAGCGACAACGATCGCCGTTGCCTGCACCTGCACCTGACGGAAAAAGGTAACGAATTCTTACGTCAGCTGCTGCCACCACAGCATCAGAGCCTGCAGTATCTGTGGTCCTCGCTGACCGATACCGAGCAGGAGCAGCTGGAAGCCATCACGCGTAAGTTACTTAACCGTCTCGATAAAATGGACGAAGATCAGGTTATCGCTTCCCTGTCGCGTTAATAGCAAGAACTGCGACACAATCACCCACCGAAATCGCTATTTTAATCCCCTTTTATCCGGCCAGCGTTGCAAACGCTGGCTTTTTCGACTCGGGCGACCGTGTTGATGGATCAACACATCCCGACTAAATGGCAAACGTGGAGAACGACATGAGTGCGACAGCGGAAGCTCAAAGCCCGCAACAGCCCGCGAACAAAAAGAAGAAGCGCAAAGGTGCGCTGATCCTGCTGGCTATCGTGTTTATCGTGATTGGTGTGGGTTATCTGGCTTACTGGTATCTGGTGCTGCGCCACTTCCAGGAAACCGATGACGCCTACGTGGCAGGCAACCAGGTGCAGGTGATGGCCCAGGTTTCCGGCAGCGTGAATAAAGTGTGGTTCGAGGATACGGATCGGGTGAAAAAAGGCGACATTCTGGTGTCGCTGGATAAAACCGATGCGCAGCAGGCATTCGAGAAAGCGCAGACCGCGCTGGCCACCAGCGTGCGCCAGACGCACCAGCTGATGATCAACGGCAAACAGTATCAGGCCACCATCAAGCTGCAACAGACCGCGCTGGATCAGGCCGAATCCGACCTGAAACGTCGTGAGCCGCTCGGTGCCGCCAATCTGATTGGTCGCGAAGAGCTGCAGCACGCGCGTGATGCCGTGGCCACGGCGAAAGCCCAGCTGGACGTGGCGATTCAGCAGTACAACGCGAACCAGGCGATGATTCTGAATACCGACCTCGAAAATCAGCCGGCGGTAAAACAGAGCGCTGCTGAGCTGCGCGATGCCTGGCTGGCGCTGCAGCGCACCGACATCCGCAGCCCGATGGACGGCTATGTCTCGCGTCGCAGCGTGCAGGTCGGTTCACAGATCTCCACCAGCACACCGCTGCTGGCGGTGGTGCCGGCTACCAACCTGTGGGTTGACGCCAACTTTAAAGAGACGCAGCTGGCAGGCGTGCGCATCGGTCAGCCCGCCACGGTAATCAGTGATATCTACGGCGATGATGTGGAGTATCACGGCAAAGTGGTTGGTCTGGATATGGGCACCGGTAGCGCCTTCTCGCTGCTGCCAGCGCAGAACGCCACCGGTAACTGGATCAAAGTGGTACAGCGTCTGCCGGTGCGTATCGAACTCGATCCGCAGCAAGTGGCGCAACATCCGCTGCGTATCGGCCTGTCCACGCTGGTGAAAGTAGATACCCAGAACAAAGATGGCGCCGCGCTGGCCAGCAATGTCCGCACCCAGGCCGCGTATGAAAGTAACGCGCTGGCAATCGACCTTGCGCCGGTTAACCAGCTGATCGCTGACATTGTCCGTGCCAACGCGCAATAACCTCGCGGGAGGCTGTTATGGCACAAAAGCCGCTTGAAGGTGCGCCGTTAGTTCTGATGACCATCGCCCTGTCGCTGGCGACGTTCATGCAGGTACTCGACTCCACCATCGCTAACGTGGCGATCCCGACCATCGCCGGTAACCTCGGGGCGTCCAACTCGCAGGGCACCTGGGTGATCACCTCGTTCGGGGTGGCGAATGCCATCTCGATCCCGATCACCGGCTGGCTGGCAAAGCGCGTCGGTGAAGTGAAGCTGTTCACCTGGTCGACCATTCTGTTCGCGCTGGCCTCATGGGCGTGCGGCATGTCCGAAAGCCTGGAGATGCTGATCTTCTTCCGCGTGATTCAGGGCGTGGTGGCCGGTCCGCTGATTCCGCTGTCGCAAAGTTTGCTGCTGAACAACTACCCGCCGGCCAAGCGCAGCGTGGCGCTGTCGCTGTGGGCGATGACGGTGATCGTTGCGCCGATCTGCGGTCCGATTCTCGGCGGCTGGATCAGCGATAACTATCACTGGGGCTGGATCTTCTTCATCAACGTGCCAATTGGCGTGGTGGTGGTGATGCTGACGCTGCAAACCCTGCGCGGGCGCGAAACCAAAACTGAGATCCGCCCGATCGATATGGTCGGTCTGGTGCTGCTGGTGGTGGGGATTGGTTCTCTGCAGGTGATGCTTGACCGCGGTAAAGAACTCGACTGGTTTGGCTCAACCGAAATCATCGTGCTGACGGTGGTCGCGGTGGTGTCGCTGGCCGTGCTGCTGGTGTGGGAGCTGACCGACGATCACCCGATTGTCGATTTGTCGCTGTTTAAGAAGCGAAATTTCACCATCGGCTGTCTGTCGATCAGTCTGGCTTACATGCTGTACTTCGGATCGATCGTCCTGCTGCCGCAGTTGCTCCAGGAGGTATACGGCTATACCGCCACCTGGGCTGGACTGGCATCGGCGCCGGTGGGGATCATTCCGGTGATTCTGTCGCCGATCATTGGTCGCTTCGCCCATAAGCTGGACATGCGAAGGCTGGTGACCTTTAGTTTTATCATGTACGCGGTGTGCTTCTACTGGCGTGCGTATACGTTTGAGCCGGGGATGGATTTCGGTGCCTCCGCGTGGCCGCAGTTTATCCAGGGGTTCGCGGTGGCCTGCTTCTTTATGCCGCTGACCACCATTACGCTGTCCGGTCTGCCGCCGGAGCGTATGGCGGCGGCCTCCAGCCTGTCGAACTTTGTGCGTACGCTGGCGGGTTCAATCGGAACGTCAATCACCACCACCATGTGGACAGACCGCGAATCGATGCACCACAGCTACCTGTCGGAGTCGGTTAATCCATTCAATCCGAATTCGCAGCAAATGTATGACCAGCTGCAAAGCATGGGCATGACGCAACAGCAGGCGTCGGCTTATATCGCCCAGCAAATTACTAATCAGGGCCTGATTATCTCGGCTAACGAGATCTTCTGGGCATCGGCGGGGGTGTTTTTGGTCCTGCTGGTTCTGGTGTGGTTTGCCCGTCCGCCGTTTGGCGCAGGCGGTGGCGGCGGTGGCGCGCACTGAGTGACAGAAACAAAAACGGGCCACAGCGGCCCGTTTTTTTATTTATGCGTTCTGACGCCACCATTCGGCGAGCAGGATACCGGTCGCGACCGAGACGTTGAGGCTTTCAACGTTGCCGGTACCGCCAATCGACAGGCTGATATCGCCCTGCTGAAATGCGCTGTCTGACAGACCTTCACGCTCCTGACCCAGCACCAGTACCATTTTGGCTGGCAGCGCCGCCTGCGCCAGTGGCGTACCGGCGTGGCTGGATGTGGTCACAATGGTGTAACCGGCTTTGCGGAACGCTTCCAGACCCGCAGCAAAGCTTTCGCCGCTGATCGCCTGAACGTGCTCTGCACCACCTTCAGCCGTGCGGACTGCGGCACCCGACTCCAGCAGTGAGGCATCATTGACCAGCAAACCTTTGACGCCAAAGTGCGCGCAGCTGCGCATGATACCGCCAAGGTTGTGCGGGTTGCTGACATCTTCCAGCGCCAGTACGCAATCTTTGCTCTGCGCCTGCTGCAGCCATTCCGCCACCGGCATGCCCATGCGCTTCTTAATAATGAAGCACACGCCGCCGTGGTGTTCAGTCCCGGACGCTTTCGCCAGCTCGGCGTCGTCCACCACGTGATAGGCTTTGCGGTTTGCTGCCAGCCAGCGCAGGGTTTCGCGGAAGCGCGGCGTGACGCTTTGCACGAACCAGGCACGGACGATGCTTTCGGGACGGCTCTGGAACAGCGCCTGGCAGGCGTTTTCGCCATACACGCGCGTCTCTTCCTGACGCTGACGGCGAATCAGTTCCGGGTCGATAACCGGCTTGCTGCTGGCCGCTTCGTCACCCGCATCCGCTTCAGCGGCGACAGGCGGACGTGACACGGTGCGCCACGGTGAATCACTGAAGCCACGATCGTCCCGATCGCTGCGACGACCGCGCGCGCTATCGTCACGCGGACCACGCGAACGCCCGGCATCATCGCCACGGGCGGTGCGCGGACGACCGCTCTCTTCATTATTACGGGTGCTGCGAGGACCAGAGCGACGATTCTCTTCCTGGCGCGCAGCAGGACGGCCGCCTTTGCCGGTACGGGGATTTGGCTTCTGACCGCCCTCCTCATCACGTACGTACATCACTTTTACCTTGCCGCTTTTGCCTTTAAATTCGTCGTTCATCTGTTCCTCCAGCATTGAGAGCGCGAAGATTACCTGATGTGTCGGCGCTTAGCTATCAACTATTGAACCTATTGCTTAATCCAGATTGAGCATAGCATTCAACCTTTTCATAATGTTCACCAATCCTAAGATTTACAGGTCCGGTTTGAGGTGACGATGAATACTGTATGTGCCTCCTGTCAGGCAACTAACCGCGTTCCAGAAGAACGTCTGGCCGACGGAGCCAAATGCGGTCGCTGCGGCGATGCGCTGTTTAGCGGTGAAGTGGTGAATGCCACGGCGGCCACGCTGGATAAATACCTGCAGGACGATCTGCCGGTCGTGGTCGACTTCTGGGCGCCATGGTGCGGCCCATGCGTGAACTTCGCGCCGGTGTTTAAAGACGTCGCCGACGAGCGGCGCGGCAAAGTGCGCTTCGTGAAAGTGAACACTGAGGCGGAACCTGCGCTCAGCACGCGTTTTCGCATCCGCAGCATCCCAACCATTATGCTGTTCAAAAACGGTGAGATGGTGGACATGCTGAACGGTGCGATGCCGAAAGCGCCATTCAACGAATGGCTCGACGAATCACTCTAATCCCCCAGGGCCAGCCACGCGCTGGCCTTGTTTTTGCCCTTCTATTACACTGGCGTTTTTCCCTGTCCGCGATGCTATGTCTGAAAATGCCGTTCTGCGCCTGCGTGCGCAGCGTTTAGCGCGTGCCACGCGCCCGTTTCTCGCCCGAGGCAACCGCGTGCTGCGCTGTCAGCGCTGCCTGCTGCCACATAAAAACTGTCTGTGCGCGACCCTGCAGCCGCAACAGGCGCGCAGCCGGTTTTGCCTGGTGATGTTTGATACTGAACCAATGAAACCCAGTAATACCGGCCGGCTGATTGCCGACATTCTGCCGGAAACCCAGGCCTTTGGCTGGTCACGCACCGAACCCGACGCCGCGCTGCTGGCGGCGGTGCAGACGGCGGATTATCAGCCGATGGTGGTGTTTCCCGGTGCCTACGCCGATGCCGATCGCCAGGTGCTGACCACGCCACCCACCGGCGGCAAACCCCCGCTATTTATTATGCTCGACGGTACCTGGACCGAAGCGCGCAAAATGTTCCGCAAAAGCCCGTGGCTGGATAGCTTTCCGGTGATGTCACTGGATGTGGCGACACCGTCGCGCTACACGCTGCGCGAAGCCCATGCGCCGGGCCAGCACTGCACCGCCGAAGTGGCCGCCGCGCTGCTGGAACAGGCAGGTGATATCCCGGCGGCGCAGGCGTTGCAGCAACACTTCGAACGCTTTCGTCAGGCCTATCTGGCCGGCAAACCCCACCATCCGATACACGCGCAAGCAGATAATTTCTGAAGCTGGCTCGCAGCCTGACATCGACAAATCGGCAACCGGCGCAAAAGCGTTTACAATCATGCCAATCCCGAGAGCAGGAGCGAATGATGAGCCAACGTGGACTGGAAGCGCTGTTACGACCGAAATCAATTGCGGTGCTGGGTGCGTCGGTAAAACCGGGCCGCGCTGGCTATCTGATGATGCGCAACCTGCTGGCGGGCGGCTTTGGCGGTCCGGTGTTGCCGGTCACGCCCAAATACAAGGCGGTCAGCGGCGTGCTGGCCTGGCCGGACGTGGCCAGCCTGCCTTTCGCCCCCGACCTGGCGATTATCTGCACCCACGCCAGACGCAACCTGGAACTGTTACAGCAGCTGGGAGAAAAAGGCTGTAAAGCCTGTATTATTCTCTCCGCCCCGGCCAGCCAGCTGGAGGCGCTGAAAGCCTGTGCCAGCCAGTGGCAGATGCGCCTGCTGGGCCCCAACAGTCTGGGCCTGTTAGCCCCCTGGCAGGGGCTGAATGCCAGCTTCTCACCGGTACCGATTGCGAAAGGACGCATCGCCTTTATTTCGCAATCGGCGGCGGTTTCCAACACCATTCTCGACTGGGCGCAACAGCGCAACCTGGGCTTTTCGTGGTTTATCGCCCTGGGCGACAGCCTGGATATTGATGTCGACGACCTGCTGGATTTTCTTGCACGCGATGGCAAAACCAGCGCCATTTTGCTCTACCTGGAACACCTGAGCGACGCCCGGCGCTTCGTTTCTGCCTCGCGTAGCGCAGCGCGTAATAAACCGATTCTGGTGATCAAAAGCGGTCGCAGCCATCAGGCACAGGCGATGATCGGCACCGCCAGCGGGCTGGATGCCGCCTGGGATGCCGCCATTCAGCGCGCCGGTCTGCTGCGCGTGCAGGACACGCATGAGCTGTTTTCCGCCGTGGAGTCGCTCAGCCACATGCGCCCGCTGCGCGGTGAGCGCCTGATGATTATCAGCAACGGCGCAGCCCCGGCAGCGCTGGCGCTGGATGAACTCTATGCGCGTAACGGCAAGCTGGCGACGCTGGATGAGCCCACGCTGCAGGCGCTGGCGGCCCTGCTGCCGGAGGGCATCGGGCGCGGTAATCCGCTGGATTTGAAAGATCATGCGACGCCCGCGCTGTACGTGGCCTGCGTAACACAGTTGCTCGACAGCCATGAACTGGATGCGCTGATGATCATCCATTCACCCAGCGCCGTCTCTCCGGCCAGTGAAACCGCCGCGCAGATTATTGCGGCGGTGGCCGCGCATCCGCGGGGTAAGCAGGTGACGCTGCTGACCAACTGGTGCGGCGAACACTCTTCGCAGGAAGCCCGCCGCGCATTCACCCAGGCCGGCATTCCGACCTGGCGCACGCCAGAAGGCACGGTGACGGCATTTATGCACCAGGTTGAGTATCGGCGTAACCAGAAACAGCTACGCGAAACGCCAGCGCTGCCGCTGGGCCTGACGCAAAACAGCGCCGAGGCACATCAGCTGCTGCAACAGGCACTGGATAGCGGCATTACCACGCTGGATACGCACGAGGTGCAGCCCATACTGCAGGCTTACGGGCTGGCGACGCTGCCAACCTGGATCGCCAGCGACAGCCAGTCTGCCGCTAAGATTGCCGACCAGATTGGTTATCCGGTGGCGCTCAAGCTACGCTCGCCAGATATTGCGCATAAGTCGGATGTACAGGGCGTGATGCTCTATCTGCGCAGCGCGGCAGAAGTTGAACAGGCAGCAGACGCCATCTTCGATCGCGTGCGTGAAACGCATCCGCAGGCGCGCATTGACGGCCTGCTGGTGCAAAGTATGGCGAACCGCGCCGGTGCACAGGAGTTGCGGGTGGTGGTTGAGCATGACCCGCTGTTTGGCCCGATCATCATGCTGGGCGAAGGCGGTGTGGAGTGGCAGCCGGACAAGCAGGCCGCCGTGGCGTTGCCGCCGCTGAATATGACGCTGGCGCGCTATCTGGTGATTCAGGCACTGAAGAGCGGCAAAGTGCGCAGCCGCAGTGCACTGCGACCGCTGGACATCACCGGTCTCAGTCAGCTGCTGGTGCAGGTATCAAACCTGGTGGTCGACTGTCCGGTGATTCAGCGGCTGGATATTCACCCGCTGCTGGCATCCGCCAATACTTTTACCCTGCTGGACGTGACGCTGCAGCTGGCTCCGTTTCATGGCGACAGTGAGGCGCGGCTGGCGATTCGCCCCTATCCGCACCATCTGGAAGAGCAGGTGCAGCTTAAAGATGGCCAGCGCTGCCTGTTTCGCCCGATTCTGCCGGAGGATGAACCGCAGCTACGTGCCTTCATCGCTCAGGTCACCAAAGAAGACCTTTACTATCGCTACTTCAGTGAAATCAATGAGTTTACCCACGACGATTTGGCGAACATGACGCAGATCGATTACGACCGGGAGATGGCGATTGTCGCAGTACGCCAGCATAACGGTGCCGATGAGATTATCGGCGTAACGCGCGCCATCTCCGATGCTGACAATATCGACGCAGAATTTTCGGTATTGGTGCGTTCCGACCTCAAGGGTCTGGGCATGGGCAGGCGGCTGCTGGAAAAGATGATCCGCTATACGCGCGATCACGGCCTGCAACAATTGAACGGTATCACCATGCCGCACAATACCGGCATGATTACCCTGGCGCGAAAACTCAATTTTCGTGTGAATATTCAACTGGATGATGGCATTGTCAGCCTGAATTTACCGCTGGCTGACACCGGTGACCTGGCTGTAGAGAAAGGTAAAAATCCTCCTTAACCGGCCGGTTGATGTTATTATTTACCGTTAGGATCATGATTTGATGGCAAAAGGCCATACAATGAACAGAGAAGAAGTGCACTGTGATGTTGTCTAAATTCAAACGCAATAAACACCAACAACACCTCGCACAGCTGCCTAAACTGTCACAGTCCGTGTCGGATGTGACCACGCTTTACTCGCCCGCCGAGTTTCGTGAAACCCTGCTGACGAAAATTGCTACGGCAGAAAAACGCATCTGCATCGCCGCGCTGTATCTGGAAAATGATGACGGCGGGCGCAGCATCATGCAGGCGCTGTATGCAGCCCGTCAGGCGCGCCCGGAACTGGATGTCAGCATTCTGGTGGACTGGCATCGTGCGCAGCGCGGCCGTATCGGTGCCGCGCGCGGCCTGACGAATGCCGACTGGTATTGCGAAATGGCGGCGCAGCATCCCGATATCGCGATTCCGGTGTATGGCATTCCGGTGAACACCCGTGAAGCGCTGGGTGTGCTGCATCTGAAAGGCTTTATCATTGACGATACGCTGCTCTACAGCGGTGCCAGCCTGAACGATGTTTATCTGCATCAGCATGACAAATACCGTTATGACCGTTATCAGCTGATCCGAAATCCGCAGCTGGCGGACACCATGTTTCAGTGGATTGGTGAGAATCTCAAACATTCTGAGGCCGTTAACCGTCTCGACCAGGCCGAACGTCCCTCCAGCCCGGAAATCAAGAATGAAACCCGCCAGTTTCGTCAGGAGCTGCGCAGCTTCAACTATCAGTTTACCGGTGATGCCGGCAACGAATCACTGGCCGTCACGCCGCTGGTCGGGCTGGGTAAACGTAGCCTGCTGAACAAAACCATCTTCCATTTAATGCCCTGCGCCGAGCGTAAGCTCACGCTGTGCACGCCGTACTTTAACCTGCCAGCCATTCTGGTGCGCAATCTGATCCAGCTGCTGCGTCAGGGCAAAGAGGTCGAGATCATCGTCGGCGATAAAACCGCCAACGATTTCTACATTCCGCCACACGAGCCGTTCAAGATTATCGGTGCGCTGCCCTATCTGTATGAAATCAACCTGCGTCGCTTCCTCAGCCGGTTGCAGTATTACGTCAATAACGGCCAGCTGACGGTACGTTTGTGGAAAGATGGCGACAACAGTTATCACCTGAAAGGCATCTGGGTTGATGACGAGTGGATGATGATCACCGGTAATAACCTCAATCCGCGCGCCTGGCGACTCGATCTGGAAAATGCGGTGCTGATTCACGATCCGCTCAACCAGCTGGCAGAGCAGCGCGATAAGGAACTGACGCTGATCCGTCAGCACACCACGGTGGTGAAACATTTCCGCGAGCTGGAGAGCATCTCTGATTATCCGGCTAAGGTGCGTAAGCTGATTCGCCGTCTGCGTCGCATCCGTATCGATCGCCTTATTAGCCGTCTGCTGTAGCCGATGCGTGCGCTCATCCTCTGTGCGGGATTACTGTGTAGCGGATGTGCGCATGTGGCGCAGGACAGCTGGACCGGCCAGGATAAAGCACAACACTTTTTCTCCTCTGCCGCTCTGGCTGCCGCTGGCAGTGAGATCTCTCAGCATCAACATCAGGGGCGCGGGCAAAATCTGCGCTTCGGCCTGCTCTTTTCGCTAAGCTTCGGCGTGGCCAAAGAAGCCTGGGACAGCCGCCCTGCCGGGAGCGGCTGGAGCTGGAAAGATCTCAGCTGGGATGTCGCCGGTGCGGCCAGCGGCATTGCCCTGTGGAACCTGAGCCAGTAATCACAGTGCAATCCCCTTCCCTTTGCGGTGCAGCATCAGTGATATCAGAAATGCCAGCGCGCCCATTGCCGATACATACCAGAAGAAGGTGGTTTCGATGCCGTGCTTCTTCAGCAACAGCGCCACGTATTCGGCCGAACCACCAAAGATAGCGTTAGCTACCGCATAGGAAAGCCCCACGCCGAGCGCCCGCACTTCCGGCGGGAACATCTCCGCTTTAAGGATGCCGCTAATGGCGGTGTAGAAACTGGTAATAATCAGCGCCAGCATCACCAGCACGAACGCCAGCCCGCTACTTTGCACATTCTGCAGCAACATCAAAATCGGCACGGTACAGATAGCCGCGCCAGCGCCAAAGATCATCATTGATGCCCGCCGGCCAATCTTATCTGATAGCGCGCCCACAATCGGCTGAATCAGCATGAATACCAGCAGCGCGCCGGTCATCAACGCACTGGCGCTACGCGCATCCATACCCGCCGTGTTCACCAGATATTTCTGCATGTAGGTTGTGAAGGTATAGAAGCTCAGCGATCCGCCGGCGGTAAAGCCAAGCACCATCAGGAAGGCGCGCGAATGGTTACGCAGCAGGCCAAGGATGCTGCCGGCATCGCGATGTTCCCGGTGCTTTTTCTCGGAGGTTTCATTCAGTGAGCGACGCAACCACAGAGCGACCACGGCCAGAACCGCGCCAAGAAAGAACGGGATACGCCAGCCCCAGCTGCGCAGCGCTTCATCACTGAGGATTTGTTGCAGCACCACGACCGTCAGCACGGCTAACAGCTGACCGCCAATCAGTGTGACGTACTGGAACGACGCGTAGAAGCCTTTGCGCCCTTCCAGTGCCACCTCACTCATGTAGGTAGCGCTGGTACCATATTCACCGCCCACCGATAAGCCCTGAAACATGCGCGCCAGCAGTAAAATCACCGGTGCCGCAATGCCTATTTCGCCATAGCCGGGTAAACAGGCGATGACCAGAGAACCAAAACACATCATGCATACCGAGATCAACATCGAGCTTTTTCGGCCGTGGCGGTCCGCAATGTAGCCGAATAGCCAGCCACCGATGGGACGCATTAAGAAGCCCGCCGCAAACACGCCGGCCGTTTGCAGCAGTTGGGTAGTGGTGTCGCCGGCCGGGAAAAATACATGGGCAAAATAGAGCGAAAAGAACGAATAGACGTAGAAATCAAACCATTCGACCAGATTGCCGGACGACGCGCCGACAATGGCCCAGATGCGTTGTTTACTGACGGCTGCCGCTTCCGGCTGGGCCGAGTTTTGTTGTAAGTCGGTCATCTTTTACCTCATTTCCTTGCGAAGAACATCGCTAAAGCAATGAGTAAAGCATCTGAGGACGGCGCGGGGGGATTCGTGCCCGTTCAGGATGACAAAATGTGACAGAGCTGGAGTTTTAGGGAGAGATTTTGCAAGGGGTGAAGTGGATTTAGCGATCGCCAGACGTAAAAAAGCCCCGGACTCTCGTCCGGGGCTTTTTTACTGGTTTGATGCCTGGCAGTTCCCTACTCTCGCATGGGGAGGCCCCACACTACCATCGGCGCTACGGCGTTTCACTTCTGAGTTCGGCATGGGGTCAGGTGGGACCACCGCGCTGTTGCCGCCAGGCAAATTCTGTTTTCGTCCGCGTCTTTCGCGCTCTGACTGCGTTGGCCCCGCTCGCGCCGCTCAGTCACATACTTCTGTATGCTCCTTCCCGTCGTCTCGCGTGCCGCCCTGTCACAGCACAAAATCCACTGGACGTAATCCGGTGAACAAAGCTGAAAATTTTTCGGTCTCTCGGACCAAAACGCCTCTGGCGTTGTAAGGTTAAGCCTCACGGGTCATTAGTACCGGTTAGCTCAACGCATCGCTGCGCTTACACACCCGGCCTATCAACGTCGTCGTCTTCAACGTCCCTTCAGGACCCTTAAAGGGTCAGGGAGAACTCATCTCGGGGCAAGTTTCGTGCTTAGATGCTTTCAGCACTTATCTCTTCCGCACTTAGCTACCGGGCAGTGCCATTGGCATGACAACCCGAACACCAGCGGTGCGTTCACTCCGGTCCTCTCGTACTAGGAGCAACCCCCCTCAATTCTCCAGCGCCCACGGCAGATAGGGACCGAACTGTCTCACGACGTTCTAAACCCAGCTCGCGTACCACTTTAAACGGCGAACAGCCGTACCCTTGGGACCTACTTCAGCCCCAGGATGTGATGAGCCGACATCGAGGTGCCAAACACCGCCGTCGATATGAACTCTTGGGCGGTATCAGCCTGTTATCCCCGGAGTACCTTTTATCCGTTGAGCGATGGCCCTTCCATTCAGAACCACCGGATCACTATGACCTGCTTTCGCACCTGCTCGAGCCGTCACTCTCGCAGTCAAGCTGGCTTATGCCATTGCACTAACCTCCTGATGTCCGACCAGGATTAGCCAACCTTCGTGCTCCTCCGTTACGCTTTGGGAGGAGACCGCCCCAGTCAAACTACCCACCAGACACTGTCCGCAGCCCGGATTACGGGCCTACGTTAGAACATCAAACATTAAAGGGTGGTATTTCAAGGTTGGCTCCACGCAGACTGGCGTCCGCGCTTCAAAGCCTCCCACCTATCCTACACATCAAGGCTCAATGTTCAGTGTCAAGCTATAGTAAAGGTTCACGGGGTCTTTCCGTCTTGCCGCGGGTACACTGCATCTTCACAGCGATTTCAATTTCACTGAGTCTCGGGTGGAGACAGCCTGGCCATCATTACGCCATTCGTGCAGGTCGGAACTTACCCGACAAGGAATTTCGCTACCTTAGGACCGTTATAGTTACGGCCGCCGTTTACCGGGGCTTCGATCAAGAGCTTCTCCTTGCGGATAACCCCATCAATTAACCTTCCGGCACCGGGCAGGCGTCACACCGTATACGTCCACTTTCGTGTTTGCACAGTGCTGTGTTTTTAATAAACAGTTGCAGCCAGCTGGTATCTTCGACTGGCCTCGGCTCCGGGAGCAAGTCCCTTCACCTACGCGCCAGCGTGCCTTCTCCCGAAGTTACGGCACCATTTTGCCTAGTTCCTTCACCCGAGTTCTCTCAAGCGCCTTGGTATTCTCTACCTGACCACCTGTGTCGGTTTGGGGTACGATTTCGTGTTACCTGGAGCTTAGAGGCTTTTCCTGGAAGCAGGGCATCAGTTACTTCACCGCCGTAGCGGCTCGTCATCACGCCTCAGTGTTAAAGAAGACCGGATTTGCCTGGTCTTCACACCTGCACGCTTAAACCGGGACAACCGTCGCCCGGATAACCTAGCCTTCTCCGTCCCCCCTTCGCAGTAACACCAAGTACAGGAATATTAACCTGTTTCCCATCGACTACGCTTTTCAGCCTCGCCTTAGGGGTCGACTCACCCTGCCCCGATTAACGTTGGACAGGAACCCTTGGTCTTCCGGCGAGCGGGCTTTTCACCCGCTTTATCGTTACTTATGTCAGCATTCGCACTTCTGATACCTCCAGCGTGCCTCACAGCACACCTTCAGCGGCTTACAGAACGCTCCCCTACCCAACAACGCCTAAGCGTCGCTGCCGCAGCTTCGGTGCATGGTTTAGCCCCGTTACATCTTCCGCGCAGGCCGACTCGACCAGTGAGCTATTACGCTTTCTTTAAATGATGGCTGCTTCTAAGCCAACATCCTGGCTGTCTGTGCCTTCCCACATCGTTTCCCACTTAACCATGACTTTGGGACCTTAGCTGGCGGTCTGGGTTGTTTCCCTCTTCACGACGGACGTTAGCACCCGCCGTGTGTCTCCCGTGATAACATTCTCCGGTATTCGCAGTTTGCATCGGGTTGGTAAGCCGGGATGGCCCCCTAGCCGAAACAGTGCTCTACCCCCGGAGATGAGTTCACGAGGCGCTACCTAAATAGCTTTCGGGGAGAACCAGCTATCTCCCGGTTTGATTGGCCTTTCACCCCCAGCCACAAGTCATCCGCTAATTTTTCAACATTAGTCGGTTCGGTCCTCCAGTTAGTGTTACCCAACCTTCAACCTGCCCATGGCTAGATCACCGGGTTTCGGGTCTATACCCTGCAACTTAACGCCCAATTAAGACTCGGTTTCCCTTCGGCTCCCCTATGCGGTTAACCTTGCTACAGAATATAAGTCGCTGACCCATTATACAAAAGGTACGCAGTCACCTAACAAGTAGGCTCCCACTGCTTGTACGTACACGGTTTCAGGTTCTGTTTCACTCCCCTCGCCGGGGTTCTTTTCGCCTTTCCCTCACGGTACTGGTTCACTATCGGTCAGTCAGGAGTATTTAGCCTTGGAGGATGGTCCCCCCATGTTCAGACAGGATACCACGTGTCCCGCCCTACTCGTCGGACTCACAGCTCATGCATCTTCGTGTACGGGGCTGTCACCCGGTATCGCGCGACTTTCCAGACGCTTCCACTGATGCACAAGCTGATTCAGGTCCTGGGCTGCTCCCCGTTCGCTCGCCGCTACTGGGGGAATCTCGGTTGATTTCTTTTCCTCGGGGTACTTAGATGTTTCAGTTCCCCCGGTTCGCCTCGTTAACCTATGTATTCAGTTAACGATAATGCACAAGTGCATTGGGTTTCCCCATTCGGACATCGACGGCTGTAGCGGTTCATATCACCTTACCGTCGCTTTTCGCAGATTAGCACGTCCTTCATCGCCTCTGACTGCCAGGGCATCCACCGTGTACGCTTAGTCGCTTAACCTCACAACCCACAGGCGTTTTGCAACGCTGCGGACTGCAAGCATTTGAGAGACTCGAACGCATCGTGATTCATTTCTTATTACGGAGAAATGAAGCGACGCGTCGTTTCAAATTTTCAGCTTGTTCCGGATTGTTAAAGAGCAAATACTTCGCAGCACACCGTCGCCGGTATACTCTGAAGTAAGTTTCAGTACTGTAATGGTGGAGCTAAGCGGGATCGAACCGCTGACCTCCTGCGTGCAAGGCAGGCGCTCTCCCAGCTGAGCTATAGCCCCATACAGTCACTGCAGAGACCATCTACTACCACTCACCAGGAGTCACGTTTCTCACACGGGAAATGTGATTTCGTCTCAGGCAAGGCATGTTTTCGCGAAGCATAGTGAACTATGCGAGCCGGAAACATAACGCGGCATGAGAAGAAATCTGGTAGGCCTGAGTGGACTTGAACCACCGACCTCACCCTTATCAGGGGTGCGCTCTAACCACCTGAGCTACAAGCCTGTAGAGGTTTTTTCTGCTCGTTACTTTTCTATCAGACAATCTGTGTGAGCACTTCGCGGGAAGGTATCTTCAGGTAAGGAGGTGATCCAACCGCAGGTTCCCCTACGGTTACCTTGTTACGACTTCACCCCAGTCATGAATCACAAAGTGGTAAGCGCCCTCCCGAAGGTTAAGCTACCTACTTCTTTTGCAACCCACTCCCATGGTGTGACGGGCGGTGTGTACAAGGCCCGGGAACGTATTCACCGTAGCATTCTGATCTACGATTACTAGCGATTCCGACTTCATGGAGTCGAGTTGCAGACTCCAATCCGGACTACGACGCACTTTATGAGGTCCGCTTGCTCTCGCGAGGTCGCTTCTCTTTGTATGCGCCATTGTAGCACGTGTGTAGCCCTGGCCGTAAGGGCCATGATGACTTGACGTCATCCCCACCTTCCTCCGGTTTATCACCGGCAGTCTCCTTTGAGTTCCCGGCCGAGCCGCTGGCAACAAAGGATAAGGGTTGCGCTCGTTGCGGGACTTAACCCAACATTTCACAACACGAGCTGACGACAGCCATGCAGCACCTGTCTCAGAGTTCCCGAAGGCACCAAAGCATCTCTGCTAAGTTCTCTGGATGTCAAGGCCAGGTAAGGTTCTTCGCGTTGCATCGAATTAAACCACATGCTCCACCGCTTGTGCGGGCCCCCGTCAATTCATTTGAGTTTTAACCTTGCGGCCGTACTCCCCAGGCGGTCGACTTAACGCGTTAGCTCCGGAAGCCACGCCTCAAGGGCACAACCTCCAAGTCGACATCGTTTACGGCGTGGACTACCAGGGTATCTAATCCTGTTTGCTCCCCACGCTTTCGCACCTGAGCGTCAGTCTTCGTCCAGGGGGCCGCCTTCGCCACCGGTATTCCTCCAGATCTCTACGCATTTCACCGCTACACCTGGAATTCTACCCCCTCTACGAGACTCAAGCCTGCCAGTTTCAAATGCAGTTCCCAGGTTAAGCCCGGGGATTTCACATCTGACTTAACAGACCGCCTGCGTGCGCTTTACGCCCAGTAATTCCGATTAACGCTTGCACCCTCCGTATTACCGCGGCTGCTGGCACGGAGTTAGCCGGTGCTTCTTCTGCGGGTAACGTCAATCGGCGAGGTTATTAACCTCACCGCCTTCCTCCCCGCTGAAAGTACTTTACAACCCGAAGGCCTTCTTCATACACGCGGCATGGCTGCATCAGGCTTGCGCCCATTGTGCAATATTCCCCACTGCTGCCTCCCGTAGGAGTCTGGACCGTGTCTCAGTTCCAGTGTGGCTGGTCATCCTCTCAGACCAGCTAGGGATCGTCGCCTAGGTGAGCCATTACCCCACCTACTAGCTAATCCCATCTGGGCACATCCGATGGTGTGAGGCCCGAAGGTCCCCCACTTTGGTCTTGCGACGTTATGCGGTATTAGCTACCGTTTCCAGTAGTTATCCCCCTCCATCGGGCAGTTTCCCAGACATTACTCACCCGTCCGCCACTCGCCACCCAAAGAGCAAGCTCTTCTGTGCTGCCGTTCGACTTGCATGTGTTAGGCCTGCCGCCAGCGTTCAATCTGAGCCATGATCAAACTCTTCAATTTAAAGTTTGATTTGCTGCAACGAGTGCAGCGATGCTCTGTGAATTAAACTTCGTAATGAATTACGTGTTCACTCAGCAAAGACTTGATATTTTTTAAAGCCCGTAGGCTTGTGATATCAATCCTGCGAGTGCCCACACAGATTGTCTGATAAATTGTTAAAGAGCGGTGCGACGCGGCGTTCGGCCTGCTGTCGCGAGGTGGCGTATATTACGCTTTCCTCCTTCAGAGTCAAACACTTTTTTCAGCGTTTTTCTCCGGCGGGGTGAATCACTTCACGCCCTGCTGAGCCGCCTGCGTTGCCGCTTTGCCGTCTCAGTGGTGGCGCATTATAGGGACTTCGTTTCGCCTGACAAGCGCTAATTTGCAGTTTTTGCGCGACCGCTCACTTTCCAGGCAACACGTTGCAAAAACCAGCTGATTCTTGCGAAACAGCATAAAAAAACGGGCCCTGAGGCCCGTTTTTGTCACGTTGCGTTATTGATGTGCGACGATGGCGTCGTCCTGCACATCCATTTCGATGGTTTTTCCCGGAACCAGCGCGCCAGACAAAATCTTCTGCGCCAGCGGGTTTTCAATCTGCTGCTGAATAGCCCGTTTCAATGGCCGCGCGCCGTAAACCGGATCGTAACCATTTTCGCCCAGCAGTTTCAGCGCCGCGTCGGAAATGTGCAGCTGATAACCGCGCTCTTCCAGACGCTGATACAGCCGCTGCAGCTGAATCTGCGCAATTGAGGCAATATGTTTTTCACCCAGCGGATGGAATACCACCACCTCATCAATACGGTTGATGAACTCCGGACGGAAATGGTGTCCGACGACCGTCATCACCACATCTTTCATTTCCGCGTAATCAAGCGCGCCGAAACGTTCCTGAATCAGATCCGAACCGAGGTTAGATGTCATGATCACCACGGTATTGCGGAAGTCCACGGTGCGCCCCTGACCATCGGTCAGACGCCCGTCATCCAGTACCTGCAGCAGAATGTTGAACACATCCGGATGCGCTTTTTCCACCTCATCCAGCAAAATCACCGAGTAAGGGCGACGACGCACCGCCTCTGTCAGGTAACCGCCCTCTTCATAACCGACGTAGCCTGGAGGTGCCCCGACCAGACGCGACACTGAATGTTTCTCCATGAATTCAGACATATCGATACGCACCATCGCGTCGTCGCTATCGAACAGGAAATTAGCCAGCGCCTTACACAGCTCGGTTTTACCTACACCGGTCGGTCCAAGGAACAGGAACGATCCGATTGGCCGGTTCGGGTCAGACAAACCGGCGCGGCTACGGCGAATGGCGTTCGATACTGCTTCAACCGCTTCGTCCTGACCGATAACCCGGGCATGCAGCTCCTGCTCCATCCGCAACAGTTTATCGCGCTCGCCTTCCATCATGCGGGCCACCGGAATACCGGTCCAGCGCGCCAGCACATCGGCGATCTCGACATCCGTTACGCGGTTGCGTAACAGCTTCATGGTTTTACCTTCAGCCTGCGTGGCGCTTGCCAGCTGTTTTTCCAGCTCCGGAATTTTGCCGTACTGCAGTTCCGACATCTGGCCAAGGTCACCCACACGCCGTGCCTGCTCCATAGCCAGACGCGCCTGCTCCAGCTCGGCTTTGATGTTTTGCGTGCCGGTCAGCGAGGCTTTTTCCGCTTTCCACTCTTCTTCGAGCTCAGCATATTCGCGCTCTTTCTGATCCAGCTCGCTTTCCAGCATCTCCAGACGCTTAACGCTGGCATCATCCGATTCTTTCTTCAGCGCCTGCTGCTCCAGTTTGAGCTGGATGATACGCCGTTCGAGACGATCGAGCGGTTCCGGTTTGGAGTCAATCTGCAAACGAATACTCGACGCCGCCTCATCAATCAGGTCAATGGCTTTATCCGGCAACTGGCGATCGGCAATATAGCGATGCGACAATGTTGCCGCAGCGACAATAGCCGGATCGGTAATTTGCACATGGTGATGCAGCTCATAACGCTCTTTCAGGCCACGCAGAATGGCGATGGTGTCTTCCACGCTCGGTTCGGCGACGAACACTTTCTGGAAGCGGCGCTCCAGCGCGGCATCTTTCTCAATGTACTGGCGATATTCATCCAGCGTGGTGGCACCCACGCAGTGCAGTTCACCGCGCGCCAGCGCCGGCTTCAGCATGTTGCCGGCATCCATCGCGCCGTCTGCTTTACCGGCGCCGACCATGGTATGCAGTTCATCGATAAACAGAATGACGTTGCCTTCCTGCTTCGCGAGGTCATTCAGTACGCCTTTCAGGCGCTCTTCAAACTCGCCGCGATATTTCGCACCGGCCACCAGCGCGCCCATATCCAGCGCCAGAACGCGCCGGCCTTTCAGCCCTTCCGGCACTTCGCCGTTAATGATGCGCTGTGCCAGCCCTTCAACGATGGCGGTTTTACCGACGCCCGGTTCACCGATGAGCACCGGGTTATTTTTGGTTCGGCGCTGCAATACCTGAATGGTGCGGCGAATCTCTTCGTCACGCCCGATAACCGGATCTAACTTGCCGAGCTCAGCGCGCTCCGTCAGATCGATGGTGTATTTTTTCAAAGCCTGGCGCTGATCTTCAGCCCCCTGATCGTTCACGTTTTCCCCTCCCCGCAGTTGCTCGATGGCCTTAGCGAGTTTGTCCGCCGTGGCACCGGCAGACTTCAGTAAGTCCGCCAGCGAGCCGCGCGATTCGAGGGCCGCCAGAACAAATAATTCAGATGAAATAAAGTTGTCGCCGCGCTTTTGCGCCAGCTTGTCACACAGATTCAGTACCCGGACCAAATCCGCTGATGGCTGAACGTCGCCGTCGGTCCCTTCGACCTGCGGCAAACGATTGATGGCTTGTTCGATGCTGGTACGCAGGTTAGCGACATCCGCTCCCGCCGCGCTGAGCAGCGGACGTACCGATCCACCCTCCTGGTTGAGCAGCGCGCTCATCAGGTGCAGGGGTTCGATGAATTGATTATCGTGTCCCAGAGCAAGGGACTGTGCATCGGCAAGGGCCAACTGGAATTTGTTGGTAAGACGATCCAGACGCATGATTCCTCCCATTACAGGTCAAAATGCTACTGGAGATTAAATGAGGTCATCCCTCAAATTTTCAAGGTTAATGACCTGAGTTGTGAGCAAAAAATACGCTTACTGGATCGTCTTGCGGCGTAAGGTTATCTCAGCCAAATCAAAGTTGCCATACGCCCGGTGATTCCGTCGCGTCGGAAGGAGAAAAAATCGGCGCTTTCCTGATAGGTACAGCGCTTCTCAGCCGTGACAGATTGCACGCCAGCGGCCTGCAGACGCTGGGTTGCCAGCAGCCAGATATCGGCAAAATATTTCTCACCGGCCGGGCGAAAAGCCGCATCGGCAGCGGCATCCTGCGCCAGGAACGCACTGCGCACCTCGGCCCCCACTTCAAATGCCTGCGGACCAATCGCCGGACCGAGCCAGGCATGAACCTCGCTCGCCGGGCAGTGAAACTGTGCCAGCGTTTGCTCCAGCACTCCATGACACAACCCGCGCCAGCCGGCATGTACCGCGGCAACTTCGCTGCCATCATGGCTGCAAAACAGCACCGGCAGGCAGTCGGCGGTCATCACTGCACACACCACGCCACTTTCCCGCGTTATCGCCGCATCGGCTCGCGGCAGGGACGCAGCCGCCGGCAGACGCGCCACCGTCTGGCCGTGCACCTGCTCCAGCCACTGCGGCATCGCCGGTAGCGCCAGCTGCTCTGCCACGCGCTGACGATTGTGCATCACGCAATCCGCCTCGTCCCCGACGTGCGCGCCGAGGTTGAGGGAATCCCATGGCGCCGCGCTAACGCCGCCGTGCCGCGTGGTCGAATAAGCCTGCACGCGCGCCGGCGCCGGCCACTGCGGCACGATCCAGTCACTCATAGCCAGTCCAGCTGATCGCGGAACTCGTCGGTATCGGCTTTCAGTGCATCAATCAGATCCACCATGTCCTGCGGCAATGGCGCGTGCCACTCCATCTCAATCCCGGTGATCGGATGATAAAGACGCAGCATAGTGGCGTGCAGCGCCTGGCGGTCAAAACCGCGCAGCGTACTGATGAAAGCCTCAGAAGCGCCCTTTGGCGGACGCGGACGACCACCGTACAGCGGATCGCCCACCAGCGGATGGTTAATGTGCGCCATGTGCACGCGAATCTGGTGAGTACGGCCGGTTTCCAGGCGCAGGCGTAAACGCGTATGAGCGCGGAAATGCTCCATGATGCGATAGTGGGTTGTCGCTGGCTTGCCCATCGGATGCACTGCCATGTGGGTACGCTTGGTAGAGTGACGCGCCATCGGCTCATTCACCGTACCGCCGGCGGTCATGGTGCCAATCGCCACCGCTTCATATTCGCGGGTGATTTCACGCAGCTGCAGCGTTTCAACCAGATGCGTCTGCGCCGGTACCGTTTTGGCCACTACCATCAGTCCGGTGGTGTCTTTATCCAGACGGTGCACGATGCCGGCGCGCGGCACGTCGGCAATCGCCGGATAGTGATAAAGCAGCGCATTCAGCACCGTGCCGTCCGGATTACCGGCGCCAGGGTGGACCACTAAGTCGCGCGGTTTGTTGATCACCAGGATGTGGTCATCTTCATAAACGATATCCAGCGGAATATTTTGCGCTTCCCAGCGCTGCTCCTCTTCGATCTCGGCATCAATCGCCACCCGCTCACCGCCGAGTACTTTCTCTTTCGGTTTATCGATGATGGTGCCGTTGACGCTGACCCGACGCTCAAGGATCCACTCTTTTATGCGGGAACGTGAATAATCAGGGAACAATTCCGCCAAAGTCTGATCTAAGCGTTGTCCAAGCTGTGCTTCGGACACCGTTGCGGTGAGTTGAACTTGTTGTGCCATATACAGCTTCTTCGTTAACGTTGGGTTTTCACGGCGATGCCGTTTAATATAATGTGCTATCGTACTGGTCATTACCGGGAGCTATACGGACAGCTTCCGCCATAACACTTTGAGGATAATCATTTCGTCATGACGCGTATGAAACATCTGGTGGCTGCTGCCACACTGAGCCTGAGCCTGGCACTGGTGGGCTGTTCCGGCTCATCGGACCCGGTCCCGGACAGCCCGCCGTCTGAAATTTACGCCACAGCGCAGCAAAAGCTGCAGGACGGTAACTTTAAAGCGGCGATTAAGCAACTGGAAGCGCTGGATAACCGTTATCCGTTTGGTCCTTACTCGCAGCAAGTGCAGCTGGATTTGATCTACGCGTACTACAAAAATGCCGATCTGCCACTGGCGCAAGCCGCCATTTCCCGCTTTATGCGCCTGAACCCGACACACCCTAACATTGATTACGTGATCTATATGAAGGGCCTGACGGACATGGCACTGGATGATTCCGCGCTGCAGGGCTTCTTCGGGATCGATCGTTCCGACCGCGATCCTACGCATGCGCGTGATGCATTCCGTGACTTCTCTCAGCTACTGCGCGGCTATCCGAACAGCCAGTACGCGGCAGATGCGCAGAAACGTCTGACGTTCCTGAAAGATCGCCTGGCGAAGTATGAGCTCTCCGTGGCGCAATTCTATACCAAGCGCGGTGCCTATGTCGCCGTTGTTAATCGGGTTGAAGGTATGATGCGCGATTATCCGGACACCCAGGCCACGCGTGACGCGCTGCCATTGATGGAAAATGCCTATCGCCAGCTGCAGCTGACGACGGAAGCCGACAAAGTTGCGAAAATCATTGCGGCGAATAGCGCGTCCTGATTTTCGTGCCATTAAAAAAGCAGCCGCTGTGGCTGCTTTTTTTTGGTCAGAAAACCGTCTGAAGCGGATTTTTCCGCTACGGTTAACTCATCAATCTTGCCCCTATCCCCGCTGTGCATCAAGCTTTTTTCGCCCTTTTCCCGGCCTTTCTCACAATTCGCTGGCATTGACAAAAAGTGACATTCCAATGTGATACAGATCACACATTTTCCTGATTTGCGCGGTATGCTGGTCCTACCCAGACGGAAATGACAGAGAGGTTTAACTATGATTCTGAACATTACCAGCAAACAAATGGAAATCACTGCGGCAATCCGCAACCATGTCGAAGACCGTCTCGCCAAGCTGGAAAAATGGCAAACCCACCTGATAAATCCGCACATTGTGTTATCGAAAGAGCCGAAAGAATTTGTGGCCGATGCCACCATTAACACGCCAAACGGCACGCTGGTCGCCAGCGCGAAACACGATGATATGTATACGGCCATCAATGACCTGATCGCCAAGCTGGAGCGCCAGCTAAATAAAGCACAGCACAAGCCTGAAGCACGGCGCGCCACCAGCAGTGTTAAAGATTTCACCCCTGCCGGGTAATTTATCGCTTTTCAGCAACGCGCCTGCGGGCGCGTTTTTTATTGACAGCTTTTAAGCTGTGCGGTTACTCTCAGTTCACTTTATTGCCGGAATTGATCATGAAACTGCTGCCGTTCTTCTTCGCATTCTTTTTTACCTTCCCCTGATTGGGAGGCGATTCGTCGTGTGAAAATGAATGCGAAGACGAACAACAAAGCCTCCCAACCGGGAGGCTTTTTTATTGGACATTTTACAGGTGAGCCCTATGAATCCCGAGAATCCGCTGCTGGCGTTACGCGATAAGATCAGCGCCGTCGATGCCAGGCTGTTAACGCTGCTGGCTGAACGGCGCGCGCTGGCCGTTGAGGTAGCGCAGGCCAAGCTGGCCACCCATCGCCCGATTCGTGACGTCGAGCGCGAACGCGCCCTGCTGGAAAATCTCATCGCGCTGGGTAAAAAACATCAACTGGATGCGCACTACATCACGCGCCTGTTTCAGTTAGTGATTGAGGATTCGGTGCTGACCCAGCAGGCGCTGCTGCAGAAAAACCTGAATCATCCACATGCGCACGCGCCGCGCATCGCCTTCCTCGGCCCAAAAGGCTCCTATTCGCACCTTGCCGCCCGTAAATACGCCACGCGCCACTTCGATTCGATGGTGGAAATGGGGTGTCTGAAATTCCACGACATCATTCAGCAGGTTGAAAGCGGTCAGGCGGATTACGCGGTGATGCCGATTGAGAACACCAGCTCCGGCTCGATCAATGACGTGTACGATCTGCTGCAGCAAACGTCGCTGTCGATCGTCGGCGAGCTGACCATTCCTATCGAACACTGCGTGCTGGTTAGCGGTAATACCGATTTGCAGCAGATTGAAACGGTGTATAGCCATCCGCAGCCGTTCCAGCAGTGCAGCCAGTTCATCAACCGCTTCCCGCAGTGGAAAATCGAATACACCGAAAGCACGGCGGCGGCGATGGAGAAGGTAGCCGCGATGAACTCGCCGCGCGTGGCCGCGCTGGGCAGTGAAGCTGGCGGTGAGCTGTATGGCCTGCAGGTGCTGGAGCGCAACCTGGCGAATCAGCAGCAGAACCATACCCGCTTCATTGTGCTCGCGCGTAAACCGATTGAAGTCTCCAGCCAGGTGCCGGCCAAAACCACGCTGATTATGGCGACGGGCCAGCAGGCCGGCGCGCTGGTTGAAGCACTGCTGGTGTTGCGTAATCACAATCTGATCATGAGCAAGCTGGAAAACCGGCCAATCAACGGTAACCCGTGGGAAGAGATGTTTTACATTGATGTGCAGGGCAATCTGCAGTCGGAGAACATGCAACAGGCGCTGGAAGAACTGCGCGCGCTCACGCGTTCACTGAAGGTATTAGGCTGTTATCCCGGTGAGAACGTGGTACCGGTAGAACCGCGTCTGTAAAACAAAAAGGCATCCTCGCGGATGCCTTAATCATTACTGGCGACTGTCGTTGGCGGAGCGCAGCATGCTGCGGCTCTCGACAAGGAAGCGTTTCGCGTAGTCACCAAACCAGTGTTCCACACGCTCAAAGCTGTCGATGAACGCCTGTTTATCGCCCTGCTCCAGCAGCGTGATGGCTTCACCAAAACGCTGATAGTAGCGTTTAATCAGCGCCAGATTACTTTCCGACGACATGATAATGTCGGCGTACAGCTGCGGGTCCTGCGCAAACAGCCGTCCCACCATCGCCAGTTCGAGGCGATAGATAGGCGAGGACAGCGCCAGCAGTTGATCCAGATTGACGTTCTCTTCCGCCAGATGCAAACCATAAGCGAAGGTGGCGAAGTGGCGCAGCGCCTGAATGAACGCCATGTTTTGATCGTGCTCAACCGCACTGATGCGGTGTAAGCGCGCGCCCCACACCTGAATCTGCTCCAGGAACCACTGATAGGCTTCCGGCTGACGGCCATCGCACCATACCACCACCTGCTTCGCCAGGCTGCCGCTGTCCGGACCGAACATCGGATGCAGTCCCAGTACCGGGCCGCTGTGCGCCGCCAGCATCGCCTGCAGCGGACGGTTCTTCACCGACGCCAGATCCACCAGAATGCAGTCATCAGGCAGCGCTGGCAGATCGGCAATGATCTGTTCGGTCAGATGGATCGGCACGCTGATGATCACCATGCCCGCATCGTGCAGCAGTTCATCCGCGCGCGGCCAGTCATCTTTATCAAGAATACGCACCTGATAGCCGGAGAGCGTCAGCATCTTCTCGAACAGACGTCCCATCTGACCGCCGCCGCCGACAATCACCACCGGACGCAGTTCAGGACACAGCGTTTTGAAGCCTTTGTCATTTTCATGCGCATAGGATTCACGCATCAGACGACGCAGTACATCTTCGATCAGGTCCGGCGACACGCCGAGCGCTTCCGCTTCCTGACGACGCGACGCCAGCATACTGGCCTCGCGCTCAGGCACATAAATCGGTAAACCGTAGCGGCTTTTGACTTCGCCGACTTCGGCCACCAGCGCCAGTCGTTTCGCCAGCAGCCCCAGCAGGGCTTTATCTACTTCATCAATTTGATCGCGCAGCGCGGTCAGTTCAGCCACCATGACTCATTACACCTCGTGTGACAGACGCGCCGACAGCACTCCCTGCAGATCCCGATGGATTTCACGCAGCAAAGTTTCAGTGGTTTCCCAGTTGATGCAGGCATCAGTGACGGAAACACCGTACTTCATCTCGCTACGCGGTTGCTCAGAAGACTGGTTGCCTTCGTGAATATTACTTTCCAGCATCAGGCCAATGATGGAGCGGTTTCCATCTTTAATCTGCGCGATAGCCGATTCGGCTACGCCAGGCTGACGGCGATAGTCTTTGTTAGAATTGCCATGGCTGCAATCTATCATTAAGGCCGGACGCAGTCCCGCTTTCAGCATCTCTTTTTCGCACTGCGCGACATCTTCCGGGCCGTAGTTTGGCGCTTTCCCGCCGCGCAGAATCACGTGACCGTCCGGGTTGCCCTGAGTTTGCAGCAGGCACACCTGACCGGCCTGGTTAATGCCGACAAAGCGGTGCGGCATCGCGGCGGCGCGCATGGCGTTGATCGCGGTGCCGAGGCTGCCATCGGTGCCGTTTTTAAAGCCTACCGGCATCGACAGGCCAGACGCCATTTCACGGTGCGTCTGCGATTCTGTGGTACGCGCCCCAATCGCCGACCAGCTAAACAGATCGCCGAGGTATTGCGGGCTATTTGGGTCGAGTGCTTCGGTGGCCAGCGGCAGGCCCATCTCCACAAGATTGACCAGCAGCTGACGCGCAATGTGCAGGCCGGCTTCCATATCAAACGAGTTGTTCATGTAAGGATCGTTGATTAACCCTTTCCAGCCGACGGTGGTACGGGGTTTTTCAAAATAGACGCGCATAACGATATACAGTTGATCCTTCAACTGTGCAGAGAGTGTTTGTAACTGACGAGCGTAATCCAGTGCGGCTTCGGTATCGTGGATCGAGCAGGGACCGCACACCACCAGCAGACGCGGATCGCGACCCGCGATGATATCCGCGATGGTCTGGCGGGAAGCGGCAATTTGCGCTTCCTGCGCCGCAGTAAGCGGGAACTTCGCTTTCAGTTCCTGTGGCGTAATTAAAATCTGTTCGTCGGCGATATGCACATTGTTCAGCGCGTCTTTTTGCATGATGGCGATCCTTTTTCACTCGTTATGCGGTTTTACGATCCTCACTGAGGATGACGCTTACTTTACCACAGCATGTAAATCATGCAATCCATGCATGTACACTTTTATTACCACCCTCTTTCAAACCAAAAAATAAAAGTTAATTAAAATATATAAATCAATAAGTTAACAACCTTAAAACCTGTAAGATCCATCAAACGCAAATGTAAAGTTATAATTACATTCATCTGACCAGGTCAGATGTTTTTTCCTTACGATATCGTTAACATGCTGTTATCCATTTAATTAATTCAGGATCGCTCTATGTCCATCCATGAAGTCGCGCTGCGTCCCTTTACTCTGCAGGATGCCGAAGCGTTTACGCATGCCGTTAATCAGTCTCTGGACAGCCTGCAGCCGTTGATGGTATGGGCACATGCGGATTACAGCGTTGATGAAGCCGTCAGCTGGATCAACTTCACCCATCTGCAGCGTCAAAAGGGTGAAGCTGAAGAGTTCGCGATTGTCGATGGCAACGATCGGTTGCTGGGCGGTGCTGGCTTACGTTATGCGCGTCAGCCCGGTGAGTTCAGCGCGCTGGGCTACTGGGTTCGCAGTGAGGCGCAACAACAGGGCGTTGCCCGCCGGGCGGTGGCACAGCTGGTGAATCTGGCGTTCGCCCAGCCACATATTGCTGTGCTGGAAATTCTTGCTGCAGAAGAGAATCACGCAAGCCGCGCTGTGGCCCTGCGCAGCGGCTTCTCGTTTGTGGATTACCGCTACGGGTTGATTGTGCTGGAGAGCGGGCCGGTCAACACGGCGATCTATCACCTCAGACGCCCATAAAAAAAGGGGCTGGCCTTATGGCCAACCCCTTGTTTGCTATTAACTTTGGGATGTCGCTTACGCGCCAAGACGCTCTTTGATACGAGCTGACTTACCGGTACGCTCACGCAGGTAGTACAGTTTGGCTTTACGCACAGCACCACGACGTTTGACAGTGATGCTGTCAATTACCGGAGAGTGAGTCTGGAAGACACGCTCAACGCCTTCGCCGTTAGAAATCTTGCGAACAGTGAATGCAGAGTGCAGACCGCGGTTACGAATAGCGATAACCACGCCCTCGAATGCCTGCAGACGTTTCTTAGAACCTTCAACGACCCATACTTTCACTTCCACGGAATCACCCGGACGGAAGGAAGGTACGTCCTGTTTCATCTGCTCTTGTTCAAGTTGCTTGATAATGTTGCTCATAATTAAATCTCTTATCCTGGGTAAACTGATAGTCAGGGAAGATTACTCTTCCACCTCATCGTTTTGTTGCTGCTGATGTTCCCGCTGGAACTCACTTAGCAACCTTGCTTGCTCTTCAGTCAGAGCCAGGTTTTCCAGAAGTTCAGGTCTTCTTAGCCAGGTACGGCCCAGCGACTGTTTCAGGCGCCAGCGGCGAATATCGGCATGGTTGCCCGACAGCAGAACTGGCGGAACCTCCATCCCTTCTAACACTTCAGGTCGGGTATAGTGCGGGCAATCCAGCAAACCTTCCGAGAACGAATCCTCATCGGCTGACGCCTGTTTCCCCAGCACGCCAGGAATAAACCGGGCGACCGAGTCAATTAACGTCATCGCTGGCAGCTCACCGCCACTGAGCACGTAATCACCGATTGACCATTCTTCATCAATCTCAGTGTGAATCACACGCTCATCTATCCCTTCATAACGACCGCAAACCAGAATTAACTTCTGGCTGGTCGCCAGTTCGCAAACGCCTTGCTGGTCAAGTTTGCGACCCTGAGGTGAAAGATAAATCACCTTAGCGCCTTCTCCCGCCGCCGCTTTCGCTGCGTGGATAGCATCCCGTAAGGGTTGCACCATCATCAACATACCCGGTCCGCCGCCGTAAGGACGATCGTCCACGGTACGGTGCCGGTCGTGCGTGAAGTCACGTGGACTCCAGCTCTCTATGTTGAGCAGGCCATTTTTTACTGCCCGGCCAGTTACCCCGTACTCGGTAATAGCGCGAAACATCTCTGGAAACAGGCTAATAACACCAATCCACATCGCGTTCGCCGTTACGTTACCGGATTGTCCGGAGATCAAAAACCAGGATCCCAGTCTACTTCAATGGTGCCAGTAGCGAGATCGACTTTCTTGATAACCTGTTCATCAAGAAACGGTATTAACCGCTCCTGTACACCGAATGCATCTTTCAGGTTTGCCTTTACGACGAGAACGTCGTTCGAGCCGGTCTCCATCAAATCAATGACTTTGCCCATCTCGTAGCCGTCGAGGTTTACCACTTTGCAACCCATCAGGTCTTTCCAGTAGTAATCGCCCTCTTCCAGCGCCGGCAGCTGCGTGGAGTCAACCGTAATTTCGCAATTGGTCAACTGTGCTGCAGCGTCCCGATCGTCAATGCCTTTGACTTTGATGATCAGGTCCTGATTGTGGTGCTTCCAACCCTCAAGCTCTACCTGCTGCCATTGACCGGCGCGCTGGATAAACCAGGGTTGATAGTCGAAGATGCTTTCAGCGTCTTCAGTGGAGGAAAACACTTTGAGCCAACCCCGAATTCCGTAAGCGGCACCCATTTTGCCCAGAATGATTGGGTTAACGGGAGGCTGTGCGGCAGGTTTACTGCTCATGCTCACCACCGTGACAGATTAAGCTGCTTTTTTTGCTTCTTTGATCAGCGCGTTAACGCGATCAGAAAGCGTTGCGCCCTGGCCAACCCAGTGCTCAATACGATCCAGATCCAGACGCAGACCTTCAGCCTGACCAGAAGCGATCGGGTTGAAGAAACCTACGCGCTCGATGAAACGACCGTTGCGAGCATTGCGGCTGTCAGTGACGACGACCTGATAGAACGGACGCTTTTTAGCGCCGTGACGTGCCAAACGAATGGTTACCATAACATCCTCTTTAGTTAATAAAACAACCGGGCCCCATCGAGGAACGGGGCCCGGGTGCAATATAAAAAGCCCGAAAATTTTACTCATTTTGGCGCAAAAAGCAACCTGAGTGTCTCACTTTTCTGGTTCGGGCTGTGTCGCCTTAGCGGCCGGGGAATCCTGGCGGCATCATGCCTTTCATGCCACGCATCATTTTGGCCATGCCGCCCTTCTTCATTTTCTTCATCATGCGCTGCATATCATCAAACTGCTTCAGCAGCCGGTTGACGTCCTGCACCTGCATACCGGAACCGGTAGCGATACGGCGCTTGCGCGAACCTTTGATGATCTCTGGCTTCTCACGCTCTTTGCGCGTCATCGAATTGATGATGGCTTCCATGCGCACCAGCACTTTGTCATCCATCTGCGATTTAACGTTATCCGGCAGCTGGCCCATGCCCGGCAGTTTGCCCATCAGGCTGGCCATGCCGCCCATGTTGCGCATCTGCTTAAGCTGCTCCAGGAAGTCGTTGAGATCAAAGCCGTCGCCGGTTTTCAGCTTCTTCGCCAGCTTTTCCGCCTGCTCGCGGTCAACTTTGCTCTCGATATCTTCAATCAGCGACAGCACGTCGCCCATGCCGAGAATGCGCGATGCGATACGGTCCGGATAGAACGCTTCCAGCGCATCGGTCTTCTCGCCCATCCCCATAAATTTGATCGGTTTGCCGGTGATGTGACGAATCGACAGCGCCGCACCGCCGCGCGCATCGCCGTCGACCTTGGTCAGGATCACACCGGTGAGCGGCAGCGCTTCGTTGAACGCTTTCGCGGTATTGGCGGCATCCTGACCGGTCATGGCATCGACGACAAACAGCGTTTCAACCGGATTGATCGCGGCGTGCACCTGTTTGATCTCATCCATCATCGCTTCGTCAACGTGCAGACGGCCGGCGGTATCCACCAGCAGCACGTCATAGAACTGCAGACGGGCTTCTTTCAGCGCGTTGTTAACGATATCCACCGGCTTCTGGCTGAGGTCGGACGGACAGAAATCCACGCCAACCTGCTGCGCCAGGGTTTCCAGCTGTTTGATCGCCGCCGGGCGGTAGACGTCCGCAGACACCACCAGCACCTTTTTCTTGTGCTTTTCGCGCAGGAATTTACCGAGCTTACCGACGCTGGTGGTTTTACCGGCACCCTGCAGGCCCGCCATCAGCACCACGGCCGGCGGCTGAGCATTAAGGTTCAGCGCGTTATTTTCGGCCCCCATCGCCGCAACCAGTTCGTTGCGCACGATTTTGATAAACTCCTGACCCGGCGTCAGGCTTTTGTTTACATCCTGACCTACCGCGGCTTCTTTCACGCGGTTGATGAAATCGCGCACTACCGGCAGCGCAACGTCGGCCTCCAGCAGCGCCATACGCACTTCGCGCAGCGTATCTTTGATGTTGTCTTCGGTCAGCCTTCCGCGGCCACTGATATTGCGCAGGGTTTGCGACAAACGATCGGTTAAATTATCAAACATGCTCTCTCACTTAATAGCGTAGCGAGGCCGCCAGGGCGACACAATGCGGCGGATTATAACACGAAGCCAGGCCGATCTCTGCAATTGACCGTGAGATCGTTTGGAGCCTGCTGCCGCTGGCGCTATACTGCTTTTTTCCTTATCTGACCGACACCTGAAAGGATCTATGTTCGTTTTCGCGATCGTGGCGCTGTTCGCCTACTCTCTCAGTCTTGCATTGATCATTCCGAGCCTGCTGAAACGCAACAGCGGCTGGCGGCGTTTTGCCGTGTTATCCGCCTGCGTGGCGCTGATTGCCCATGCGGTAGCGCTGCAGCAACGCATATTTGCCGTCGATAATGGACAAAACCTTAGCCTGCTGAATATTGGTTCGCTGGTCAGTTTGCTCATCTGCGCCATCATGACTATCGTCGCGTCGCGCAATCGCGGCTGGCTGCTGCTGCCGATTGTTTACAGTTTTGCGCTGATCAATCTGGCCTTCGCCACCTTTGTGCCAAACGCCTTTATCACCCATCTTGAGACCACGCCTGGCATGATGGTGCACATCGGTCTGTCGCTGTTTGCCTATGCCACGCTGATCATCGCGGCGCTGTATGCGCTGCAGCTGGCGTGGATCGACTATCAGTTAAAGAACAAAAAGCTGACGTTCACCCAGGATATGCCGCCGCTGCTCAGCATTGAGCGTAAGATGTTCCACATCACGCAGATAGGCGTGGTATTGCTGACGCTGGTGTTGTGCACCGGCCTGTTCTTTATGAATAACCTGTTCAGCCCGGAAAACATTGATAAAGCGGTGCTGTCGATTATCGCCTGGTTTGTCTACATCGTGCTGCTGTGGGGCCACTATCATGAAGGCTGGCGCGGTCGCCGTGTGGTGTGGTTCAACTGCGGCGGTGCGCTGCTGCTGACCATGGCCTATTTCGGCAGCCGCGTTCTGCAGCACCTGCTCACCTCTCACTAAAGGAATTTTTGCGTTGGAACATGTTTCAACCACCACGCTCATTATCACGCTGATCATTATGGTGCTGGTCTCGGCCTACTTCTCGGGTTCCGAGACCGGCATGATGACGCTCAACCGTTACAAACTGCGCCACAAAGCCAAAAGCGGCAACCGCAGCGCGCGTCGCGTTGAGAAACTGCTGCGCCGTCCCGACCGTCTGATTAGCCTGGTGCTGATCGGCAACAACCTCGTGAATATCCTCGCCTCGGCGCTCGGCACCATTGTCGGTATGCGCCTGTACGGCGATGCCGGCGTAGCCATCGCCACCGGCGTGCTGACCTTCGTGGTGCTGGTGTTTGCCGAAGTGCTGCCTAAAACCGTCGCGGCGCTCTATCCGGAAAAAGTTGCGTATCCCAGCAGTTTTCTGCTGGCGCCGCTGCAGTACGTGATGCTGCCGCTGGTGTGGCTGCTCAATACCATTACCCGCATTCTGATGCGCATGGTGGGCATCAAGACCGAAGGGTCGATTAACTCCGCTCTCAGCAAAGAAGAGCTGCGCACCATCGTGTATGAATCCCGCTCGCTGATGTCGCGCCGCAACCAGGACATGCTGCTATCGGTGCTGGACCTTGAGAAGGTCAACGTTGACGACATCATGGTGCCGCGCAATGAGATCGTCGGCATCAATATCAACGATGAGTGGAAGTCGATCGAGCGTCAGCTCAGCAACTCACCGCATGGCCGTATTGTGCTGTTCCGCGACTCACTGGACGATAGCGTCGGCATGCTGCGCGTGCGCGAAGCGTGGCGCATGATGGCCGGGAAAAAAGAGTTCAATAAAGAGCGACTGCTGCGCGCTGCCGATGAAATCTACTACGTGCCGGAAGGAACGCCTCTTAACGTGCAGCTGGTAAAATTCCAGCGCAATAAAAAGAAAGTGGGGCTGGTTATCGATGAGTACGGCGACATCAAAGGACTGGTTACCATCGAAGATATTCTGGAAGAGATCGTCGGCGACTTTACCACCTCCATGTCACCGTCACTGGCCGAAGAAGTGATGCCGCAAAACGACGGTTCGGTACTGATTGAAGGCAGCGCCAACGTGCGGGAAATCAATAAGGCCTTCAACTGGACGCTGCCGGAAGAGGAAGCGCGCACCATCAACGGTATGCTGCTGGAAGCGCTGGAAGAGATCCCGCAGATGGACACGCAAGTACAGGTTGGCCATTACGACATTGATATTCTTGATGTGCAGGACAACATGGTGAAGCAGGTGCGCATTACGCCGCATCAGCCGCTGAAAGCGTCCATCGGTTCCTGAGACGATAAAAACAAAACGCCGCGATAATCGCGGCGTTTTTTATGGCAGAAGCGGCAACTAGAGTTGCAGCTCTTTCAGCTTTTCAGCCGGCAGCTTCAGATCCTCATTGCGGTTAACGCCAATGTCGTGCGCCAGCACGTTGCGCGCAATCTGCTGCGCTTCGTCCAGCGAGTGCAGCTTGTAGCTGCCGCACTGGTATTCGTTCAGTTCCGGAATCTGGTTCTGATCTTTTACCTTCAGCACATCTTCCATCGCGCCTTTCCACGCTTTTGCCACGCGCTGCTCGTCTGGCGTACCAATCAGGCTCATGTAAAAGCCGGTGCGGCAGCCCATCGGTGAGATATCGACGATTTCCACGCCGTCACCGTTGAGGTGGTTACGCATGAAGCCCGCGAACAGGTGCTCCAGCGTGTGGATGCCGCGTTCGGTCAGGATGTCGATGTTCGGACGGCAGAAACGCAGATCGAAAACGGTGATGGTATCGCCATGCGGAGTGTTCATGGTCTTCGCCACGCGTACCGCTGGCGCGCCCATGATGGTGTGATCAACAGTAAAACTATCCAGTAGTGGCATACGTCACCTCCTGTTTTGAGATTTTTTTTAAAACGATGAAACTTTTCTGTTCGCCCAACGTCTGAATATATGAAAGACGCGCATTTGTTATCATCATCCCTGACAACAGAGATGTTAATTTAGGCCACAGTGATGTGGCCATTTTCTTTTCTAGCCTTCGCGACCTGCCAGATAGCTGGCAAAATCCAGTGTATCACTCTGCTCCAGCTGCTGCTGTTTCATCACCGACTCCTGCGCCTGACGGCTAAAATCGGCTTCGGTGAGAATTTCCAGCGGCTCTTCGCACAGCAGATGACGATACTGCTCGGCCAGCGCCACGCCGGCTCCGGTCAGCCCCTGCTCTTTAATGGCTTGCAGAATGCGCGCCGAATAGGTTAGCTCAGGATCGTCAAACGACGCTACCAGTTGATCGCAAACCTGTTGATATTGCGTGCTGCCGTCGTTGCTATCCAGCACTTCAGCCACCCGGCGCAGATCGGCAAACAGCGCTTTACCGACATCAACCAGCAGATGTTCCGTATCACTGCAGCCCACGCCGATCACCTGACCCGGCTTGCGCCCTTCCAGCACCACGCGGTTCCAGTTTTTCCGGCTGCACAGCAGCTCATCTGCGCTCATCTCCGGCGCATCGGCCAGCGTACACCAAATCAGGAACAGGTCGAGGAAGCGCGCCTGATCGGCGTCCACACCGATGGCAGAGAACGGGTTGATGTCCAGCGAACGCACTTCAATGTACTCAATGCCGCCGCGCAGCAGCGCATCGGACGGCGCCTCACCCGAGCGGGTCACGCGTTTCGGACGAATCGGTGCGTACAGTTCGTTCTCGATTTGCAGCACGTTGGTATTGAGCTGCAGCCAGTTGCCTTCCGCGTCTTTGGTGCCCATCGCCGCATATTCGGCAGACGGCGTTTTGATCGCCGCTTTCAGCGCAGCGACATACCCTTCCAGCGAGTTGAAGGTAATGCCCAGCCCGCTTTGTGATTTATTGGTGTAACCCAGATCGCTCAGGCGCAGCGACGTGGCATACGGCAGCCACAATGTTCCTTCGCCGTTGGTTTCGAACGGCAGCTTACTTTCCCGTCCCTGCAGGAAGGAAGAGCAGATGGCTGGCGAAGCGCCAAACAGATAAGGAATCACCCAGCCGTAGCGATAGTAGTTGCGAATCAGGCGCAGATAGCCGGCCGAGATGGTCTCTTTGCCGCTCTCCGCGTCTTTGACATCCGCCCACTCCTGCCAGAACGACAGCGGCAGCGAGAAGTTATAGTGCACGCCAGAAATAATCTGCATCAGCGCGCTGTAACGGTTTTTCAGCCCCTGACGATACAGGGTTTTCATTTTGCCGATATTGGAGCTGCCGTACTGCGCCAGCTCAATGTTGTCCACATCTTCAACATAGCCCGGCATACTGAACGGCCACATACGCTCGTCGCCCAACTCGCGCGCCACGTGACGGTGGATGTCGCGCAGAAACGCCAGGGAGCGATCGATGTTCTGATCCACCGGGGTGATGAACTCCAGCAGCGTTTCAGCAAAATCGGTGGTAATCCAGTCGTGCTTCAGCGCTGAACCCAGCGATTCAGGGTGGCCAGTAGTAGCCAGATGACCATTCGGCTGGACGCGGAGTGTTTCACGTTCAATGCCACGGCCGATACCCTTTAACGCGTCGGGATGCGCTTCCAGCCAGGAGAGCGCTTTTGATACGTCCGGGATCACATTAACCTCCCGCTGTGTGAATAATTTATTTTTGTTCAGCATAATGTTAACCGTAGCCTCGAATCTGTGCGAATCAATGCCACCATTGCATACCTTGTAAAGTGGCGGTCGCGATAACGATATAACGCAGCGTTTTACCCAGGGCGAGAAACAGCACGCAGGGCAGCCAGGAGAAGCGCAACCACCCTGCGAGCACGCAGAGTAAATCGCCCACCACTGGCAGCCAGCTAAACAGCAGCGCTGCGGGTCCCCATCGTTGTAGCCACGTCATTGCTGTGTCGTGCCATCGCCCCTGCCCTGTTGCTGGCATCAGGCGACCAAGAAGAATGTTGGTCAGGCCGCCCAGCGTGTTTCCCACTGATGCAGCCAGTAACAATCCATAGACCGACCCTTTCTGGGCGATCAATAACGCAATCAGCACCGCTTCTGAGCTGCCCGGAAGCAGCGTTGCACTCAGAAAGCTACTGCCGAATAACGATCCATACGTCAGAAATTCATTCACAGTAAACGGACATCAACCACATCCATGCCCGCCGCTTTAGCCGCCTGCACGCCAAAGTCAGCATCCTCGAATACCACGCAGCGCGCAGGCGCAACGCCCATCAGCTCTGCACAGCGTAAGAAGGTATCAGGCTGCGGCTTATGACGCTGGACATCGTCCGCGCCGACTACCGCATCAAACAGATGATAAACGTTGAGCGCTTCCAGCAGCGCTTTGGCTAAGCTGTGTTCGCTGCCGGTGCCAACCGCCATCGGACGGCGACCGTGATAGGCTTTGACCACCTGCATCAGCGGCAGCGGACGCACGTCTTCCAGCAGCATCGCTTTCAATGCCGCCGTTTTCTCTGCCGCCAGCTGATGCGGATCGTGCTGTGCCTGATTCTGTTCCAGAATGTAGCGGGCCAGTTGCCAGGTGGGTGCCCCGTTGAATGCCACCATCTTTGCTTCGTCCATGGTGAAACCATAGCGGCTCAGCACCTGCTGCCAGGCTTTTCGATGTGTCGGCTCGGTATCAAGAATGGTGCCGTCCATATCGAAAATCAGGGCGTCATAGTGGTCGTACATTGTGACTCCATTAACACCACAAAATGAGCCATTACTTTAGCGTAATGCGCTCAGGTTGTCGCCAGGCAGGCTTAACCGCAAATGCTTTGAAAGCATTAGTAATTTTCGTTTTCAGAATAAGGTCAGAGCGCGCGACCGGCGATAAATGGCGGTAAATGCAGTGATTTTTTGATGGAGACGGCGCGTGAGAAAATCTTTCGGAATGCGGATGTTGAATCGGGTCAGGAATCAAGCGGAACAGCGCACAAGGGCAGTTTGCTTTTTATTTGATGGTGTATCCAGGAGGATGATTCGGCTGGCGCCTCACCCTGCGGGCCGTTGCTGAAGCAACGTTATCCTCCTTAGTACGTCCTGAACGATTATCGCATCATGACACACTGAGGCACTTTCCATCTCGGAGAAGATGGTGCATCCAGGAGGATTCGAACCTCCGACCGCTCGGTTCGTAGCCGAGTACTCTATCCAGCTGAGCTATGGATGCATTGAGAGATTTTCTTACGATGGACTAACTGAAATCAATCCGGGAATGATACAAGAATGGTGCATCCAGGAGGATTATTCGGCTTGCGCCTCACCCTACGGGCCGTTGCTAAAGCAACGTTATCCTCCTTAGCACGTCCTGAACGATTATCGCATCATGACACACTGAGGCACTTTCCATCTCGGAGAAGATGGTGCATCCAGGAGGATTCGAACCTCCGACCGCTCGGTTCGTAGCCGAGTACTCTATCCAGCTGAGCTATGGATGCATTGAGAGATTTTCTTACGATGGACTAACTGAAATCAACCTGGGAATGATACAAAGAATGGTGCATCCAGGAGGATTATTCGGCTTGCGCCTCACCCTACGGGCCGTTGCTAAAGCAACGTTATCCTCCTTAGCACGTCCTGAACGATTATCGCATCATGACACACTGAGGCACTTTCCATCTCGGAGAAGATGGTGCATCCAGGAGGATTCGAACCTCCGACCGCTCGGTTCGTAGCCGAGTACTCTATCCAGCTGAGCTATGGATGCATTAAATGATTCTTGTACAACGCAGGGTGCTAACAACTCACCATGAAAGGAACTACTCGTTCACTCTTACTACTCTGAAGTAAATACCATATCCGAAGATGGTGCATCCAGGAGGATTCGAACCTCCGACCGCTCGGTTCGTAGCCGAGTACTCTATCCAGCTGAGCTATGGATGCATCGGAAAATGGCGGTGAGGCGGGGATTCGAACCCCGGATGCAGCTTTTGACCGCATACTCCCTTAGCAGGGGAGCGCCTTCAGCCTCTCGGCCACCTCACCTTACGCGTTCTTGCGAACCGTGCTTTTGAACTTTGTTTCCGCTCATCGGCACTGCGTGGCGCACATATTACTTTCCCGGACTTATAAGTCAAACAATTTTTCCCGACTTTTTACCGATTCAGGTTTGATTGCGCAAATGACGTGCAATCCGCATGTTTTGCCGACAAAAAGAGTGATTTATCAACAGTAAAAGCGTGCGGCAGCCGACATAATTCGCGGAAAAATCAGGAGAGCGTGAACGGATAAAAACAACGACGGGAGGAAGAGAAGCGGTAGCGCCTCGCCACATAGCGAGGCACTGAATACGTTATTGAGGTGTAATCTGTGTTTTTTCAGCCTGGATGCGCTGATAGATCTCTTCACGGTGAACCGACACTTCTTTTGGCGCGTTTACGCCTATGCGGACCTGGTTACCCTTAACACCCAGCACCGTTACAGTTACCTCATCACCAATCATGAGGGTTTCACCAACTCGACGAGTTAGAATAAGCATTCTTTGCTCCTTGAAAGATTAAAAGAGTCGGGCCTGTTCGGTCTCCCGGCCATATCCATCATATAACGCTGAACAATGCCTATGACAAATACACCATTGTGTTCTGCCATGCCAATACATTCTGCTGATAGTTAGTTTAGCCGAAATACACTACATCAACCGGACTTTGTCATTACCTGGTGCACACCGCGTTAAAAAGCGCCGAAACAGATGTTCCTGGCGCTCTTCACGATGCTTAATTTTATTTCGTTACAGCCGGTTACTCACCCACTCCGGCACGCCAGCCAGCGCGCCAGAAAGTGCCTGGGCGTCGGTTCCGCCAGCCTGCGCCAGGTCCGGACGCCCGCCGCCTTTACCGCCGACCTGCGCAGCCAGTTCGCCAATCAGCTCACCGGCCTTCACCCGATCGGTCAGATCTTTGGTGACGCCAGCAATCAGCGACACCTTACCTTCTGCAACGGTTGCCAGTACGATGACAGCAGAACCAAGCTGATTTTTCAGATCGTCCACCATCGTGCGCAGCATTTTTGGCTCGACATTGCTGAGTTCGCTTACCAGCAGTTTCGCGCCCTTCACCTCAACCGCTTTGCTACTCAGTGAAGCGCTTTCCTGCGCCGCTTGCTGATCGCGTAGCTGTTGCAGCTCTTTCTCCAGCGCACGCACATTTTCTACCAGTCCGCGCACTTTCTCGTTCAGATTACTGTGGTTGGCTTTCACCACCTGAGCAATATCGGTTAGCTGATCGCTCTGCGCGTGCAGTTGTGCAATCGCGGCTTCACCGGTCACCGCTTCGATACGGCGAATACCCGCCGCCGTGCCGGCTTCGCCCTGAATGCGGAACAGGCCGATGTCACCGGTGCGGGCCGCGTGCGTACCGCCACACAGCTCAATGGAGTATTCGCCCATACTGACCACGCGCACACGCTGATCGTACTTCTCACCGAACAGCGCGGTGGCGCCCAGCGCTTTCGCCTCTTCCAGGTCCATCACGTTAGTGGTGATAGGCAGGTTGCGGCGAATCTGGGCGTTAACGATATCCTCAACCGCACGAATCTGCTGCGGCTTCATGGCTTCGCCGTGTGAGAAGTCAAAACGCAGGTACTTGTCGTTGTTAAGCGAGCCTTTCTGGCCAACGTGATCGCCCAGCACTTCGCGCAACGCTTCGTGCATCAGATGCGTCGCTGAGTGGTTAAGGATGATGCGCGAACGACGTACTTCATCGACCTGCGCCTGCAGGCGATCGCCCACCCGCAGCTGACCCTGGCGTAGCTTACCGATATGACCAAAGGCTTTGCCATATTTTTGCGTATCCTGCACGCTAAATTCAGCATTTTGCCCGGTCAGAACGCCGGTATCACCCACCTGGCCGCCAGACTCACCGTAGAACGGGGTCTGATCCAGAATCACCACCGCATCCTGCCCGGCTGTGACCTGCTCAACCTGCTGGCCGTCCACAAACAGCGCCTGCACCGTCGCCTCGAGCGAGAGGTGGTCGTAACCTTTGAATTGAGTCGGCGTATCAAAGCGGATAACCGTGTTGTAATCGGTACCGAAGCCGCTGGCTTCACGCGCACGCTGACGCTGCTGCTCCATCGCCGCTTCAAAGCCCGCTTCGTCAATCTTCAGATTGCGCTCACGGCATACGTCAGCAGTCAGGTCCGCCGGGAAGCCAAAGGTGTCATACAGACGGAAAACCGTTTCGCCGTCGAGGGTGTCGCCTTTCAGCTTCGCCAGCTCGTCGTCCAGCAGTGCCAGGCCACGCTCCAGCGTTTTAGCAAACTGCTCTTCTTCATTTTTCAGGGCGTTCTCAACGTGCTTCTGCTGACGTTTGAGGTCCTCACCTGCTGCGCCCATCACCTCGATCAGCGGAGCCACCAGTTTGTAGAAGAACGCTTCTTTCGCGCCCAGCATGTTGCCATGACGCACCGCGCGACGAATGATGCGGCGCAGCACATAGCCACGGTTTTCATTCGACGGGATGACACCATCGGCAATCAGGAAGGCACATGAACGGATGTGGTCGGCGATCACGCGCAGTGATTTGTTGTTCAGATCGGTGGCGCCGGTTACCTGCGCCACCGCGTTAATCAGCTTCGCGAACAGATCGATTTCATAGTTGGAGTTCACATGCTGCAGTACCGCGGCGATACGCTCAAGGCCCATACCGGTATCCACCGACGGTTTCGGCAGTGGCTGCATGGTGCCGTCGGCCTGACGGTTGAACTGCATAAACACGATGTTCCAGATTTCGATATAGCGATCGCCATCTTCTTCCGGACTGCCCGGAGGGCCGCCCCAGATATGGTCGCCGTGATCGTAGAAGATTTCGGTGCACGGACCGCAAGGGCCGGTGTCACCCATCTGCCAGAAGTTGTCAGAGGCGTAAGCACCGCCTTTATTATCGCCAATGCGGATAATACGTTCGCGCGGTACGCCGATGTCATTGGCCCAGATTTCAAAGGCTTCGTCATCGGTTTCGTATACGGTTACCCACAGACGCTCTTTCGGCAGCTTAAACCACTGCTCGCCCGTCAGCAGTTCCCAGGCGTAGGCAATGGCTTCTTTCTTGAAGTAGTCGCCAAAGCTGAAGTTGCCCAGCATTTCAAAGAAGGTGTGGTGACGCGCGGTGTAGCCGACGTTTTCCAGGTCATTGTGCTTACCGCCGGCACGCACGCAGCGCTGCGACGTGGTGGCACGCGAATAATCGCGCTTGTCCTGACCAAGGAAAACGTCTTTAAATTGCACCATGCCGGCGTTAGTAAACAGCAACGTCGGATCGTTGTTTGGTACGAGGGAGCTGCTGGCTACAACCTGATGTCCCTTGCTATGAAAAAAGTCGAGAAACGCTTGACGGATCTCAGCAGTGCTCTTGCTCATAAAATTCCTGGAATCACGCTAACGAACGTTCCCTTTCGCTGGCAAACCGCATGCGCCCGGCCCGCCACTGACTGAGGAACAAAAAGTGGGAATAAGATAAATTTTCTTCAATGGGAAGTAAAATCCCATCGCCTTTCAGTCGTCAATATTTCTGAAAATCGCCTGAATGTCTTCCATCATAAAGCCTTTCGACATCAGAAAGCGCTGGACTTTGCTTTTTTCCGCCCAGCTTTGCGGCAGCGGTTCGCCGAATTTACGTTTAGCGACCTCGGCCGCGCACTGGCTCCAGTCAACCTCGCTATCGAACAGCGCCTGGTTGATCTCATCACGGTCGATGCCTTTTTGCTGCAGCTCCATGCGCACCCGCTGTGGACCATAGCCTTTGCGCGCGCGACTCTGAATAAAGCGTTCGGTAAAACGCTGGTCGTTGAGCCAGCCATTCTCCTGACACCAGTCGAGCACTTTCTCCAGCAGCGCTTCCGGTATCGGCTGGCTCTCCTGTTGCTGTAGCCAGGCCGCACGCTGATTGTTCAGCTGCAGTTTGCGTTTCAGCTCGTCGCGGCTATGGTCGCGCTGCGACAAAATACGCATGGCACGATCGAGTACCCGGGAAAAGGTTGGCTCCGGAGCCTGTGATGAGGTCGATGACATAGGATTACCTTGTTGTGACTGTTGCGCAGGGTAAAGCAAGAAGGCAGAGAGGAAAAGCACGGGCGGGAAAAAGCAAAACGGGAGCATTGCTGCTCCCGTGGGTATGGTTAGAAATCTTCGTTGGTTTCGCTGGCTTCTTCGTATTTATCAGCCGCGCTATCCGCTGTCGCCGCTTCCGCCGTTGCACCGGTCAGCAGCATGTCACGCAGCTTAACGTCGAGCTCATTGGCAATCGCCGGGTTCTCTTTGAGGAAGTTGGTAGCGTTCGCTTTACCCTGGCCGATTTTATCGCCGTTGTAGCTGTACCACGCACCGGCTTTTTCCACCAGTTTGTGCTTCACGCCGAGATCAACCAGCTCGCCGAAGGTGTTGATGCCTTCACCGTACATGATCTGGAACTCAGCCTGCTTAAACGGTGCTGCCACTTTGTTCTTCACCACTTTAACGCGGGTTTCGCTCCCCACCACTTCGTCGCCCTCTTTAATGGCGCCGATACGGCGGATATCCAGACGCACAGAGGCGTAGAATTTCAGGGCGTTACCACCGGTGGTGGTTTCCGGGTTACCGAACATCACACCAATCTTCATACGAATCTGGTTGATGAAGATCAGCAGCGTGTTGGACTGCTTAAGGTTACCCGCCAGCTTACGCATCGCCTGGCTCATCATACGCGCAGCCAGACCCATGTGCGAATCACCGATTTCACCTTCGATTTCCGCTTTCGGCGTCAGCGCCGCCACGGAGTCAACGATGATCACGTCTACCGCACCCGAACGGGCCAGCGCATCACAGATCTCCAGCGCCTGCTCACCGGTATCCGGCTGCGAACACAGCAGGTTATCAATGTCGACGCCCAGTTTCTTGGCGTATACCGGATCCAGCGCGTGTTCGGCATCGATAAAGGCACAGGTTTTGCCTTTACGCTGCGCAGCAGCAATGACCTGCAGGGTCAGCGTGGTTTTACCGGAGGACTCAGGTCCGTAGATCTCAACGATACGGCCCATTGGCAGGCCACCCGCGCCCAGCGCGATGTCCAGCGACAGGGAGCCGGTAGAGATGGTTTCAACATCCATCGAGCGGTCTTCACCCAGGCGCATGATGGAGCCTTTACCAAATTGTTTCTCAATCTGGCCCAGCGCGGCAGCTAAAGCCTTCTGTTTGTTCTCGTCAATCGCCATTTCCACTCCTAATCATGCCGGGTGAGCAGGCACCGTGTATGCCTGCTCGTTCTGTTGCCGCTAATTATACTGTATAGTCATACAGTATCAAGTTTAATTTGTCAGAAATTCATCCAGCAGCGCCTGCAGCGCCCAGCTGACCGACTGACGCCGGACAGCATCGCGATCGCCGGCAAACTGCTGGCGCTGCGCCAGCACGCGGCCCTCCGGACCCGCCAGCGCAAACCAGACGGTACCGACCGGCTTTTCAGCCGTGCCGCCATCCGGTCCGGCGATGCCGCTCACCGCAATACCGTAGCCAGCGCCGGCCGCGGCACAGGCGCCGGTCACCATTTCGCGTACCGTTTGCTCACTGACGGCACCGTGCTGCGCCAGCGTCGCCGCCTGCACGCCAACCATCTGCTGCTTGGCCTCATTGCTGTAGGTAACAAAGCCGCGCTCAAACCAGGCCGAACTGCCGCTGATATCAGTAAACACTTTGGCAATCCAGCCGCCGGTACAGGACTCCGCCGCCGTCACCGTCGCCTGACGATGCCTGAGCTGTTCGCCAATACGGCGGCTGAGCTGCTGAAGTTGTTCGTCGTTCATCGCCTTCTCCTGTTGTGGCGCTTCACGTTAGCAGTAAATGGTGCGGCGACAAGCCCTTTTCAACCGCCGCCGTCGCATTTTGCGCACTGCGTTCCGGCAGGGTCAGCGCGTTTTCACCGCCACCATAAATAAACGCGGGAAGGCCAGCAAAACCTGTCCATTACTGCGCGTCGGGTAAGCGGGCAGCAGCGCCTGATGATAGTCGTGTAAAAAGTCCGCCTGCTGCGCCTCATCCAGCGCGGCAAGGAATGGACGCAACCCGGTGGCACGCAGCCAGCTGATGATCGCCTGCGCATCCGCCATCGGATGATAGTAAGTGGTGCGCCAGATATCGACCTGACAGCCTGCATCGCCTAATAAATCATAGTAGCGATCGCTGCTCAGCAGGCGTTTGCGCTCTGCCGCCTGAGGCGAAATATGCCCCTGCCAGCGTGAGCTGGCGGCTACCTCACGCATCAGACGATGCGACGGCTCCTGCAGGTTATCCGGCATTTGCACCGCCAGTGCACCGCCCGGTGCCAGCTGGTTTACCAGATGCGGCAACAAGGTTTCGTGGTCGGTCAGCCATTGCAGTGACGCGTTGGCATAAATGACCTGTTGCGGCTGCTCAGGCTGCCAGCTGCGGATATCGGCCTGAAGAAAATCACAGTCCGGCAGGCGTTGCCGCGCCTGTTCCAGCATCGCCTCAGAGCTGTCGATGCCGGTGATGTGCGCCTGCGGCCAGGCCTGCGCCAGCAGTTCCGTGCTGTTGCCCGGGCCACATCCCAGGTCCGTAGCAAAGCGCACCTCGTTGACGGGAATACGCGCCAGCAACTCCTGTGCCGGACGCGTACGCTCAGATTCAAACTGACGATACAGCTGGGGATTCCAGTCTTGCATAGCAACGCTCCTGTCTGTGTGGAAGAGTCACACACTACCTGTTTTGCTGCGCGAGGCGCGAAGAGAAAAGTGCGGTTGCCGTAAAAGTGTGGATGGCGCAGCGGAGTCAGGTGCTGCAGGCTCAGGCGTGGTGATAGCGCGCACGGGCGCGGGTGTCATTACTTCCGCATCCTGCGGGGAAAAGCAACAGGACGGCGCATGGCCGTCCTGCAATTAGTTCTTTTTCACAAACTCAGATTTGAGTTTCATCGGACCGAAGCCGTCGATTTTGCAATCGATATTGTGGTCACCTTCAACCAGACGGATGCTTTTCACTTTAGTGCCGATTTTCAGGGTGGAAGAGCTGCCTTTCACCTTGAGATCTTTCACTACGGTTACGCTATCGCCATCTGCCAGCAGGTTACCGTTGGCATCGCGCACCACCAGCCCTTCGCTGCTGTCATCCGCGCTGGCGGACCAGATATGGCCGCAGGAGGGGCAGTTCAGGTTTTCACCCTCCTGCCAGGTGTAATCTGCCTGGCAGGCCGGGCAGGCAGGTAAAGTCGTCATACATATTCCTCAGTGGTCGGTATGCGATGAAGAAGGCACCGCAAAACGGGCGCCATCTTATACCCTCATACTTTATAAGGACAGGATTAAAGCATGTTGCCCTGACGCGCCTGGGCGACCGCCTGCCCCAGCTGCCATACCGCCATGGCATAGTGCGTGCTGTGGTTGTAGCGCGTAATCACGTAGAAATTAGGCAGACCGTACCAGTATTGATAGCTGGTGCCGAGATCCAGCCGCAGCAGGCTGACCTGGCTGTTGCCATCCAGCGAACCCTGCGGTGCCAGACCGCTGGCAGCCAGCGTATTCACTGAATAAGAGGTTTTGAAACCGTTCTCCAGCGCCGGTGCCTGACCGCTGGCGGGCACGGCGACGTTTTCACCGGAACGCCAGCCGTGCGCTTTAAAGTAGTTGGCAACGCTGCCGATGGCATCCACCGGATCCCACAGATTGATATGGCCGTCGCCGTTAAAATCGACCGCATACTGCTTATAGGAGGACGGCATAAACTGGCCGTAGCCCATGGCACCGGCGAAAGAGCCGCGCAGATCCAGCGGATCGTCCTGCTCGGTGCGCGCCATCAGCAGGAAGGTTTCCAGCTCGCTGCTGAAGTAAGCGGCACGGCGCGGATAGCTAAACGAGAGCGTCGCCAGCGCATCCAGCAGACGGGTTTTGCCCATCACCCGCCCCCAGCGTGTTTCCACCCCGATAATCCCGACGATGATCTCCGGCGGTACGCCATACACCTGCTGGGCGCGCTGCAGCGCATCCTGATATTGATTCCAGAAGGCGACGCCGTTCTGCACGTTATCCGGGGTGATGAATTTATTGCGATAGCGAATCCACGCGCCGTTCGGCCCGGTCGGCGGCGTATAGCTCGGCGCCTGCTGATCCATCAGGCGCAGCACGTAATCCAGTCGCTTCGCCTGGCCAATGACCGCATGCAGCTGGTCGCGGTTGAAACCGTGCTTCGCCACCATCTGATCGATAAATTGTTCTGCCGCCGGATTACCGGCAAAGTCGCCAAACATCGGCTGAATGGCGTGAGAAGGTTCCAGTAAAAACCCTCCTTTCGGTGCAGGCACAACGGCGGATTGCTGCTGAGGGGCAGGCTTACTGCTGCAGGCAGCAAGCAAACAAATAAGCGGAAGAAGAGCAACCTTAAAACGCATCGGATATCCATAAGCCAGATGAAACACGAATGCTCATGGTAATCGTTCAACGAAGCGACTTACAGAGCAATGTCGTAAATTTACGCCCGTGGTGATTCTGCAGTTATGACCAGCCATATCTCTGCTCAGGTAATGAAAACGCCGCAGAGGTAAGGGGTGCACTGACCGAACTGACACTCACCTGTAGCGCGGCAGCGGCAGCGCCCGGCCGCGCTAAGCGCCGAATTTGCGTGCTGGCTCCACAGTTTTCCCCGCCGCGTAAAATTTGCTTTTTACCGCCTGTCGCAATTTGATAAGGTCGCCAGCCAGAAACATCGGCTGGCGGATGAAGCGGGCTGCGCAAAAATGCTAACATCTGCCCTTTCGTTATCCGCCAGTGTGATAACCATCCATCCCCGGCTGCCCCTGTCCAGCCAGCGGAAATCAAAAGAGTGAATCCTGAGTGAGAATGAGATGAAAGGAGCAGAGCAAATGGACTTCAGTGGCCACACCCCCATGATGCAGCAATACCTGCGCCTGAAGGCCGATCATCCTGACATCCTGCTGTTTTATCGCATGGGCGATTTCTATGAGCTGTTCTACGACGATGCCAGACGCGCATCGCAGCTGCTGGAGATCTCGCTGACTAAGCGCGGTGCGTCCGCCGGTGAACCGATCCCGATGGCCGGCGTGCCCTATCATGCCGTTGAGGGCTATCTGGCGAAGCTGGTGCAGCTGGGCGAATCGGTGGCGATCTGCGAGCAGATTGGCGATCCGGCACTCAGCAAAGGTCCGGTTGAGCGTAAAGTGGTGCGCATTGTAACGCCCGGCACCATCAGTGATGAAGCGTTACTGCAGGAGCGCCAGGATAACCTGCTGGCAGCCATCTTCCAGAGCCAGCGCGGTTTTGGCTATGCCACGCTGGATATCAGCTCCGGGCGTTTCCGCCTTAGCGAGCCGGGCGATGTCGAGACCATGGCGGCTGAACTGCAGCGCACCAATCCGGCAGAGTTGCTCTATCCAGAGGATTTGCAGGCCATGACGCTGATCGATCAGCGCCGCGGGCTGCGGCGGCGTCCGCTGTGGGAATTCGAAATCGACACCGCACGTCAGCAGTTAAACCTGCAGTTTGGCACGCGCGATCTCAGCGGCTTTGGCGTCGAGCAGGCGCATCTGGCGCTGCGCGCGGCGGGCTGTCTGCTGCAGTATGTGAAAGATACGCAGCGCACCTCGCTGCCGCATATCCGTTCGCTGAGTATGGAGCGCCAGCAGGACAGTGTCATCATGGATGCGGCCACCCGGCGCAATCTGGAAATCACCCAGAATCTGGCGGGCGGCAGCGAAAATACGCTCGCGGCGGTGCTGGATAAAACCGTCACGCCGATGGGTAGCCGCATGCTGAAGCGCTGGCTGCATATGCCGCTGCGCGACGTGGCCACCATCACGCGCCGCCAGGAATCAATTGCCGAACTGCAGTCGCTGAGCGAAGAACTGCAACCGGTGCTGCGCCAGGTGGGCGATCTGGAGCGTATTCTGGCGCGTCTGGCGCTGCGCACCGCACGTCCACGCGATCTGGCACGCATGCGTCATGCCTTCCAGCAATTACCAGAACTCAATACCCAGTTAGCGGACGTGGCCGCGCCCCATCTCAACGCGCTGCGCGATCGGATGGGGGATTTCAGCGAACTGCGCGAACTGCTGGAAAGCGCCATTATCGAATCGCCGCCGGTGCTGGTGCGCGACGGTGGTGTTATCGCGCCCGGCTATAACGCCGAGCTGGACGAGTGGCGCGCGCTGGCCGACGGCGCCAGCGACTATCTTGACCGCCTGGAGATTCGCGAGCGCGAAAAACTGGGGCTGGATACGCTGAAGGTTGGCTTCAACGCTGTGCACGGCTATTACATTCAGGTCAGCCGCGGACAGAGCCATCTGGTGCCTATCCATTACGTCCGCCGCCAGACGCTGAAAAATGCTGAGCGCTATATCATTCCCGAACTGAAAGAGTACGAAGACAAGGTTCTCACGTCGAAAGGCAAAGCGCTGGCGCTGGAAAAGAGCCTGTATGACGAGCTGTTCGATCGCCTGCTGCCGCACCTCGACGCGCTGCAGCAGAGCGCCGCGGCGCTGGCAGAACTGGACGTACTGGCCAACCTGGCCGAACGCGCCTGGACGCTCAACTACTGCCGCCCGGTGCTGCAGGAGAAAGCCGGGATTCGCATCACCGCCGGTCGCCATCCGGTGGTGGAACAGGTGCTGAAAGAGCCGTTCATTGCCAACCCGCTGTCGCTCTCAATGCAGCGTCGCATGCTGATCATTACCGGCCCCAACATGGGCGGTAAGAGTACTTACATGCGGCAGACGGCCCTGATTGCACTGATGGCCTGGATCGGCAGCTATGTGCCAGCGGAAGAGACGGTGATCGGCCCCATCGATCGCATCTTTACCCGTGTCGGTGCCGCCGACGATCTCGCCTCCGGTCGCTCTACCTTTATGGTCGAGATGACCGAGACCGCCAACATTCTGCATAACGCCACCGAAAACAGCCTGGTGCTGATGGACGAAATCGGCCGCGGGACGTCCACTTATGATGGCCTGTCGCTCGCCTGGGCCTGTGCCGAAAGCCTGGCGAATCGCATCAAAGCCATGACGCTGTTTGCTACCCACTACTTCGAGCTCACGACCCTGCCGGAGAAAATGGAAGGCGTGGTGAATGTGCATCTTGATGCGGTGGAACACGGTGACACCATCGCCTTTATGCACAGCGTGCAGGATGGCGCCGCGAGCAAGAGCTACGGCCTGGCCGTAGCAGCACTGGCCGGTGTGCCAAAAGAGGTGATTAAGCGTGCGCGCCACAAGCTAAAAGAGCTGGAAGCGCTGTCGGGCAGTTCTGCCGGCTCAACGGTGGAAGGCTCACAGCTGCCGCTGCTGGTGGCGGAAACCTCGCCGGCAGTGGAGGCGCTGGAAGCGCTCGACCCGGACAGCCTGACGCCCAAACAGGCGCTGGAGTGGATTTACCGTCTGAAAACCCTGATGTAACCTGCCACCGGCGCGTGCACGGCGCGCGCCGACCTGAATGTCAGACATAAAAAAACGGTGACCTTGTGGTCACCGTTTTTATTGCCAGCTACGGCTTATTCGCGGAACAGTGCTTCGATATTCAGACCCTGCGTCTGCAGAATTTCGCGCAGACGACGCAGACCTTCAACCTGAATCTGACGGACACGCTCACGGGTTAAACCGATTTCGCGGCCCACATCTTCCAGCGTTGCCGCTTCATAGCCTAACAGGCCGAAACGACGCGCCAGCACTTCACGCTGCTTGGCATTGAGTTCAAACAACCACTTAACGATGCTCTGTTTCATATCATCGTCCTGCGTGGTGTCTTCCGGACCGTTGTCTTTCTCATCGGCCAGGATATCCAGCAGCGCTTTCTCGGAATCACCGCCTAACGGCGTATCAACCGACGTAATGCGCTCGTTGAGACGCAACATACGGCTTACGTCATCAACTGGCTTGTCCAGCTGCTCGGCGATCTCTTCCGCACTCGGCTCATGGTCCAGCTTGTGCGACAGTTCACGCGCGGTACGCAGGTAAACGTTCAGTTCTTTAACAATGTGAATCGGCAGACGAATAGTACGGGTTTGGTTCATGATAGCCCGTTCAATGGTCTGACGAATCCACCAGGTGGCATAGGTTGAGAAGCGGAACCCGCGTTCCGGGTCAAACTTCTCTACGGCGCGAATCAGGCCGAGATTACCCTCTTCAATCAGATCCAGCAGCGCCAGACCACGATTGCTATAACGACGGGCAATCTTTACCACCAGGCGTAAGTTACTTTCGATCATGCGACGACGAGAAGGAATGTCACCGCGTAATGCGCGACGGGCGAAGAACACCTCTTCTTCCGCCGTTAACAGTGGTGAATAACCAATCTCGCCGAGGTAAAGCTGCGTCGCATCCAGAACGCGTTGCGTCGCACCCTGTGACAGCAACTCTTCTTCAGCTACTTCATTATCACCAGGTTCGTTCTCAACGAGAGCCTTCTCATCAAAAACCTCAGCTCCGTTCTCCTCGAATTCCGCATCATCGTGTAACTCATTAACTTTCAGCGTATTCTGGCTCATAAGCGGCTCCTACCCGTGATCCAAGGGCAGAACACCTAAGGTTCTGCCGGATTATCGCTGCGGTAAATAACGCAACGGGTTTACGGATTTCCCCTTGTAACGAATTTCAAAGTGCAATCTTACTGAACTGGTTCCGGTGCTACCCATGGTAGCGATTTTTTGCCCCGCCTTAACTTCCTGTTGTTCCCGGACCAGCATGGTATCGTTGTGGGCGTAGGCACTCAGGTAATCATCGTTGTGTTTGATGATGATTAAATTACCGTACCCGCGGAGCGCGTTGCCTGCGTATACCACTCTTCCTGATGCAGTGGCGACGACAGGTTGTCCACGCGACCCGGCGATATCGATCCCTTTGTTTCCGCCTTCCGCAGCGGAGAAGTTATCGATGATCTTCCCATCAGTCGGCCAACGCCAGCTTCCCACTGGTGTTGTGCTATTAGTTGTGCTGCTAACTGTGGGCGGTGCGGTAACCGGAGCTGTGGTCGTTGCCACATTATTTGCCCCTTTCGACGGCAGCATTTTCCCGCCTGTCGAACCCGAATCATCAGAATACGTAATAACAGGTTGCTGTGCAACAGGGGTGGATTTAATTTGCGTCTGATTCGATGCCACCGGAACGCCGCCCTGCGTGGCATCCGCTGCGGTTATCGCGTTACCACCGGTGATGGTCTGACCGTTACCGTTACCCACCTGTAACGTCTGCCCGGCGCTCAGGCTATAGGGCGCCGCGATATTATTGCGCTGTGCCAGATCGCGGAAATCATTGCCGGTAATCCAGGCAATATAGAACAGCGTATCGCCTCGCTTAACGGTGTAGGTTTCACCGCCGTAGCTGCCTTTAGGAATATTCCCATAATTGCGATTGTACACAATACGACCATTTTCGGTGGTCACATTATTATTGCCACTAACCATTCCACCCGCAGGCGCGGCTGATGGTGTACCACCGCTTAACATTCCACCACGCGGCATCGCCGGCACGGTGCTGTTCTGCGCGGCGATCATGCCGCCGCCTGTGGTGGGAGCAGCAGCCATACCGCTATCGCCGCTGTTGCTGCCAATCTGGCTGATGGGGGCTTGTGTGTTGTCGCCAGAGCTACAGCCTGCCAGCCAAAAACCGACCAGTGAAAGTGCCGCCAGACGGCGTAATTGAAATACTGTGCTTCCCGTGCTCATTGATCCCCCGTGATGGCAATCCTGGATAAAACTGTGTGTCGACGTTGACCGCATGATTCACTATCTGTGCCGTCAAAAACGCGCTTTCGCATTGATTAACAAGGATAGTAACAATATCAACTGCGCCATGCCATGTAACGATTGTGAAGAAATACGTAAGATGGCTTTATGCCAGATCGCCCTGAACCAGCGGCACAAAGCGCACCGGCTCAATCGTTTCTTCAATGATTTCACCACCCTGACGACGCAGGCGCTTAAGTACCTGCTGGTCCTCACCCACCGGCAGCACCATTTTGCCGCCTTCTCCCAGTTGCGCTATCAGCGCAGTCGGAATTTCTGGCGGTGCGGCAGTCACAATAATGGCATCAAACGGCCCCCGCGCGGCCCAGCCCTGCCAGCCGTCGCCGTGGCGTGTGGAAATGTTATGCAGATCGAGCTGCTTCAGGCGGCGTTTCGCCTGCCACTGCAGCCCTTTGATGCGTTCAACCGAGTAAACGTGGTTAACCAGATGCGCGAGAATGGCGGTCTGATAACCCGAACCGGTGCCAATTTCCAGCACGCGCGAGGTCGGGTTCAGCTCCAGCAGCGCCGTCATGCGCGCCACCATATAAGGCTGAGAAATGGTCTGGCCGTTGCCAATTGGCAGCGCCACATTTTCCCAGGCTTTATGTTCAAAAGCCTCGTCGATAAAGCGTTCTCGCGGGACATCAGCGATGGCTTTCAGCAGATGCTCATCGTGAATACCCTGCGTGCGCAGTTGGGCCAGAAGCGTTTCGATGCGCCGGTTTACCATGCCGGATTCACCTCAGCCTGGTACAGCCCGTCGCCTGCCCTCTTCCGCGCCGCGCCGGCGCCAGGATCAACCTGTCGTAATGTCTTCACGCCAGGGAACACGCCAATGCCGGGAGTCTGAATTCCATCATCGTTGCTGAGCCGTATCCGCATCTGATTCTGACCTTTTTCATTAACCGGTCCACCGACCGCCGCGCCCGTTTTGCGCCTTCAGCGGCGCAAGCGGTCCTGCGCTGGCGGCACAAGGATGTTTGCATTCTAGCGGTGAGGCGCGGGAAGTGGTAGGCGTAAATCACGCAACCGTCGGCAGTTGTCGCAACAATAAGCAGTCAAACGCAATGGCACCCAGTAAAAAGCCCGGCGAAAAGCCGGGCTGATTTATCACCTCAGTGACGATCCGGTAAGCTCACCGCATACAGATACCAGGCCGAGTGCGGCAGCCAGCCTTCCGCCCAGCGCCAGTCGTCATCCTTCCGTGTGACCGCATAACCTTCATCAAAGGCGATGCCGTCCGCCACCTGATTCGACGCGCCGGTGATGCCGTTAACGATACCGCCCGGCAGCGTGGTGTATTTCCACGAGTTGAAGAACAGATAGCTGATGTGGCGATAGCCGCTGCCGGTCAGCATGCTGACGTCGTACGGATTATGACCGAGGATCCAGTTGAGCTGATCCCAGGCATAGCTCTGCAGCTGCTGCGTAAAGGCTTTATCGTCCGCGAACAGCGGCATCGCCTGACGGGCGGCGGCGGCCAGCGAGGCGATACGCGCGTTTTCGCCCTGCCACCACGGCGCAGCTTCGCTGTCGTGCGGGAAGAAGAAGCTGGTGCGCTTCACGCCGTCTTTCAGCTGAATCAGCTGGCGCGCATAGCCAAACGGGTTATTGCTCTCTTTAGTCACCGCCAGCTCAAAGCCCAGCGAGCGTTTTATCGTCTGGCGGATGTTCGCCTGCTGCGCCTGCGGCGCGATACGCGCGTACTCCAGCAGCGCAATCACCGGCAGACCGGCATCGGACGGATGGAAGAACGGACGTTTTTCGCCGTCGGCACGCCAGTAGTCATGCCAGTTATCCAGCGACGTCAGTCGCGCCATCAGGCTCTCCGCGCGCTGCTGCGCCGCAGCCAGATAGACCGCTTTTTGCGAGGCACGATACAGTTCGGTAGCGGCCAGTAGCGCGGTGTAATCATCCACGATGTTCTCTTTACCGTCGTTCACCATGCGCAGGTTATTTTTCTGCAGGAAGGCAAAGGCATCTTCTGCGGTTTGCAGATATTGCTGCCGCGTGAAGTTGCCGTCATTCTCCATGGTGCTGGCCAGCGCCAGCGCGGCAATTGACATGCCGGCACCGGAGCGGAAGCTGGCCTGCCACGCCAGCGGGCCGACCGCCTCCTCTTCAACAATGGTGGAATCGGACTCCTTCTCTTTGATCTGCGTGCGCCAGTTGGGATTGGCGATCACCCGGTCCTGAGCCAGCTTCTCTTTGCCCGGCGACGAGATCGCCTGGAAGAAGGATTCACCCGGCCGCTTCATGCGCACCAGGAAATCGGCACCGTACAGCCCTTCGTCGAGCATGCGCCGGCGATACTCGTCAAAGTTCGGGTTATCACGCGCCCCGAGATTTTGATAACCGCGCAATAAACTCCACGCCACCAGCGGCGCCTGCTGCGGATTGAAATAAGAGGTCAGATTCTGGTGCGACAGGTGCACGCCGTAATCGCCGGTGGCGTCATACCAGCCGCCGTGGACGTCAACCGTACCGCTGCCGGTGCCTGGTGGCAGCGGCAGTTTGCGGTCCGCCTTATCGAACAGGCCGGTGACGCGCTGGCTTTTGAAGTAAGCAATTACATCGGACAGCGTATAGCGCTCAAGCAGATCGGCACCAATAATGAACGGCCCGGAGCGCACATCGCCGTCGCTGCTGGTAGTTTGCAGCACGTAACGGCCCGGCGTTTGCCAGCCGGAGAAATCGGCACGATAGAAGGTGCGATCTCCCCAGCCCGGCACATCACCCTGCGGCTGCAGCGTGCCGCTCAGCACCGCTTTATTGGTCTCATTATCCAGCAGGGTAAATTTCACCGGCGGTTTAGCGCGCGAGTCGCCGGTCAGTTGTACGATGGCGTTTTTCGGCGCGGCAACATCGTAGCCGACCTGATTGATTAAAACATGGGTTTCGGCGTGCGCCAGCCCGGCCAGTAACAGCGCTGCGGTCAGCGCGGAGAAGCGAATCCTCATGGTCATCATCCTTAGTGTCGTGAGTGATTGAACAGGCTAAAAGGGGCAATCATCATGAATTTGACGTCCTTTTCATCCTGGAAAACGTTGCCATAGCCGCCGCCCCAGCTGGGGTTATCGCTATGATTGTTGTAGGCGGTGAGATGCAGCTTAAATACCGTGTCTTTGGCCCAGCCGGACTGCACCTGCCACACCAGATCGCCATTGATGGCGGTTTCCGTCAGGCGCTGCTGCTGCGACCAGTCGCCGCCGCGCGCCGGTTTACCGTCCCAGCCCCAGGCGAACGAGCCACCGATGCTGACGCCCGGCCAGACGATGTCGCTGAGATCGATCATCAGGCCTGCAAACAGCGCTTTTTCGCCGTCGGCGTTGAAGTCAGAGCGCGAATCCCACCACATATCGATGCGGCCCGCGGAGTTGGGATAGATCGGCGTCATCGCCACGGTGTAGTAACCCTGTTTACCCGGTGCGTGTACCGCGCTGCCCTCGAGCCGGAACTGGTAGCGATCCCACTGGTACGCCAGCGTCAGGCCCTGCTGCCAGGCAAACTCATCGTAAACATCATGGCGACCGGTACGATCCTGTGAGCCGTAGAACTGCCAGCTGACGCTGAACGGGTTATCCCACAGCGTGGTCTGGCGTGCCGCTTTGGCGAAATATTTGTCGAGATAATGCGGAGATTCCCCCCACGCCAGCTCCAGCGTGTTGCCGTTTTTGAAGTCATACTTCGCGCCCAGCGAGTGCAGATAAGGAATGCGTGTTTGCCGGTCGATTTCGCGAAACTCGTACATTTTGCGATACCACGGTGCTTTGTACTTGTTGGCGCCCATCCACGACAGCGACAGCGCGCCGGCAGCGCCATAGTCATAGACCGCCCCGACTTCCACGCCCTGGTAGGTGCCGGGCAGAAATCCCCATTGGGTGCCAAGCAGCGTCTGACCGCTCGGCTGGATATAACCGGCCCGCAGCCAGTAGTCGCCGGCTTTGAGTTTCAGCGCGGCACGGTAGAGATCCAGCCCGTTACGTTCGCCGACGCCACGGTCTTCCCACATCGAAGGCCCGTGACTGAAGCTGATCTCGTTGGGATGCGCCGGGCTGCCTTCAAACAGATCCCAGGTGGCGAAGGCCGCCACATCAATGCCTACGGTATCGGCCAGATAGCCGGACTGATAATCGAGCGCGCCGGTCAGCGTGCTGTGATGCAGGTTGGTCTGATAGTGCTGATAGTGCGCGCTGTGCGGATCGAGATCTTTACGCTCACGGTGGCGCTGCCAGTAATAGACGGTGCCCTCCAGCGTGCTGTCTTCAACAAATCCTTCCGCCAGCGCCGGCGGTGCCGCGCCCAGCATCAGGGTGGCCAGCGGCAGCAGCGCTGCCTTGTTTCTCCTGGTGAATGTGTTCATGACCTTTCCTTAAGGTGCACGCGGCCCTGCGAAGCAGCCGCATGCGATTTCCCTGTTTTGGTGTTAACGAATCAGCGCATCAGGCGCCGGTTTTATTCACGCTGCGCAGCGTCCAGCGGCCGTAAATCAGCGTCAGAATGAATGGGGTGAGGAAAGCCACGGCAATTGCCGCCACTTCATAGATCATCTTCGACTCAGGGCCTTCGAACAGGCCGAGTTCAAACACGTTCAGCACCGGCAGGAAACTGTAGGTTTTCACCTGCAGCAGCCCGGTGATGCCACCGCCGAGCGCCGCGCCGATGCAGCCGAAGATAAACAGCATGCGGTACTTGAGATTGACGCCGTACAGCGCCGGTTCGGTGATGCCAAAGAACGCTGACAGCGACGCCGAGATTGCAATCTGCCGGTCGCGCAGGCTGCGGGCGATGAAGATCGCGCCGGTAACCGCGCCAAACTGCCCCATCACCGCCGACATAAACATCGCCATGATGGTGTCATAGCCCTGCACCTGAATATTGATCAGCGCCAGCGGGATGATGCCCCAGTGGACGCCAAACACCACGAACAGCTGACCTATGCCCGCCAGCAGCGCGCCGGAGATCATCGGGCTAAGCTGATAGAGCCAGCTGTAGCCGCTGGCGATGCCGACGCCAACGTAATCTGCCAGCGGGCCAATCACCGTGAACACCACAAAACCGCAAATCAGCAGCGACAGGCACGGCACAAACACCAGCGCTGCCACCTCGGGGATCCACTGTTTCAGTTGGCGCTCAACCTTGCTCAGCAGCAGTACCGCCAGAATCGCCGGAATCACCGCGCCGCCGTAAATCTTCAGGCTGATGCTCAGGCCGAACAGCGCAAAGTGCGCCGGCAGATCCGGCTGGGTGAGCGGAAACACCATCGCCGCCGTCAGCGCCAGCGCGGTGAAACGGCTGGCACCGAAACGGTCTGCCGCGGTAACCGCAATAAACAGCGGCAGAAAGACAAACACGCCGCTGGCCAGCGCGTTGAACATGGCGAACAGCAGGTCATCGTCCGCCACCCAGCCCTGCGTCTGCAGCAGCACCATGATGCCTTTGATCACCCCGATGCCGGCCAGTACGCCAATGTAGGGCGTGAAGATAGCGCCCAGCGTGGCCAGCATTTTGCCCGCAACGCCGCGCTCGTCTTTGCCGGGCTTCACCGGCTCGGCCACCGGCGCTGCGCCCTGCTGCATCGCCTGATACAGCTGTTCGACCTGCGGCCCGACCACAATCTGCAGCTGTCCGGACGCGTTCACCACGCGGATGACGCCCGGCAGGCTACTGATGGCCGGCATATCGACACTGGCCAGATCGTTTATCGTCAGCCGCAGTCGCGTGGCGCAGTGTGAAATATGGCTGATATTATCGTCGCCGCCGACCTGTTCCCTGATGGCCTGCGCCAGCTTCACGTAATCGAGTTTCATTGTTGTTATCCTTATGGCTCGCGCCCGGCGTTAGTCGTAATCACCCGGTTTGGTTTTGCTCTTCATCGCCACGCCAAAATCAGTAAATATGCGCTGCGGCAGATTGTTGCCTTTGGCTTCAGCGATGTGATGCGCGAGGATCTGGAACGGAATCACCATCAGCAGCGGCGCTATCCATTCGCTGACCTCCACGCCGAGCGCCAGCGTGCGCGCATCATCGCTCTCCCCGAGACACAGACTCCAGACGTGCGGCGTCACGCGCTGCTCATACTGGCGCAGCAGCTGCAGGCGTTCGCGCACCGGCGCCTCGACATCGATAAAGAACAGCCGGTGCTGCGGATTGATTTCGAAATAGGGGCCGTGCATGAACGCTTCCAGTTCAATGCCCTGCGACGGCACGCGCACCGTTTCGCTGAATTTGGTCTCCATCTCTTTGATCACGCCAATCGCCGGACCAAAGCCAATCGAGATAAAGCGTGGCGCCGCAGTAAGATCGTCCTGCCAGCGCTGCCAGAAGCGCTCGGTGCGGGCGATGATGTCCGGAATCGCGTCGACGCCGCGCTGCAGTTGCGCCAGCGCCTGCTGCTCCTGTTCTGCGCTGAGGCGACCGCTGTGGCGCGCGCTGTGCACGCCAATCAGCATCAGCGTCAGGATCGTGGCGACATAGCCTTTAGTGACATACCCGACGCGCTCTTCGCCGTTCATGATGTCTACGGCGTGATCCACCGCCTGCGCCAGCGGACTGGTGATTTTGCTGGTGATGCCCCAGGTTGCCACGCCGTGCTGTTTTTTCAGCGCGTCAATCGCCGCCAGCGTCGAAGTGCTCTCGCCGCTCTGTGAAATCGCGATCACCAGATCGGTCGCCGGATCCCACTGCTCGTAGTGCTGAAAATGGAACGGCTCCTGCACGCTGATGCGTACGCCGGTCAGTTGCTCAACGTAATATTTGGCGCTGAGCGCGGCGTTGATGCTGGAGCCGGTGGCCAGAATCAGCACTGTTTTTGCCTTGCCCAGCACCGGTAATCCCTGCGGATAGCACGCCAGCAGATGGCTCAGCACCTCGGGTTGCTGGTGGATGTAGGTCATCATGGTGGGTTTCATTACCGCTCCTTAAACTGTTTTCCCGCCAACCTGAAAACGTTTTCAGGTTGTGCGCCAACTTATTTAATGGCGCATATTAAGTCAACGTGAGGATCGTGAAATTGCGATCGCGCTAACAAAGCGCAACGAAAGCAAGTAGAACGTTTAAGGGGAGAAGATCAGGCGGATTCGCCGGGGATCAATACCGGCTTTAGCGGTGCGCTGCAGCGCGCGTGCGGGCTTAAGCTGCCGTCCAGCTGCGCCATCATCATGGTGATAATGTTTTGCCCCAGTTGTGGATTCTGGTGATCGACGCTGGTCAGGCGCGGGATAAAATACTCGCTGCCGGGGAAGCGCTCGCAGCTGATGACCGCGACCTGCTCAGGCACATTAATGCCGCGATCGCGTAGCGCGCGGATCGCGCCCATCGCCACGCGATCGTTGATTGCCACCAGCGCCTGCGGTTGCTCAGCCTGCTGCCACAGCGTATCAATCGCCTGATAGCCGTGTTCAGGATAGAAGTTATTCAGGCAGATCCAGCTGTCGCGCGGCGTAATGCCGGCCTGCTGCAGCGTGGCGTGGAAATGACTGACGCGCTCGCGCGTCACCCACACTTTGCGCGAACCGCCAATAAACGCGATATCGCGCAGGCCGCGCGCCAGCAGGTGATTTACCGCCAGTCCGACGCAGTGCTGCTGGTCGCGCATCACGCACGGCCAGCGGCCAGCAGGATGCGGCTGCCCCACCACCACTACCGCCATTTTGTCCATCAGCGATTCCAGCAGCGTCAGGTAGTTGGCCGGAATCGGCGCATAGTCGCTGTGGCCGCCGAGCACGATCACCCCATCGATCTGGCTATCGATAATCGACTGAAAAATCGCGCTTTCGTCATCGTCGTGCTGAGGGCTACGGTTGGCCGACTGGGTATCGTACAGGGTGATTTTGTAACCGATGGCCAGACAGGCCTGCTGAATCTGCGCCACCAGCGTGACGAAGTAAGGGTTAGTGATGTCAGAGACGATCACCGCGAGCGTATAGCTCTGGCGCGATATCATGCCGCGCGCCATCAGGTTGGGGCTGAACTGATGCTCGGCGATCACCTGCTCCACCCGCGTGCGGGTTTTTTCCGACACCCACGCATGCTTGTTAAGCACGCGCGAGACGGTAGTGATCGACACACCGGCGAGTACGGCAATATCCTTGATGGTGAGATTTTTGCTCATCGTCGCCGGGTTCGCTTATTCGTCGCCGAGCGGGGCCGCTGCGCCGTTGCTCAGCAGCTCACGCACTACGCTGGTGGCAAAACTGCCGGCCGGCAGCCAGAACTGCAGCTCGAGCGTGACGTCATCCCACCAGTTCCACTGCAGATCTTTCGGCACCACCAGCATGGCGCGCCGCGCGGCATCAACGCGTTCACGCTCCAGCAGACCCAGCAGATCGGCCGCGCCCGCCAGTTGCTGCTGTTCAAACGCCAGCGTTTCGCCCTGGGTGCCCGGCTCGCCGCGCCCGGCCAGCGGTGCGGTAATGCGCAGCTCGTGGTTATCCACACGCTGCTGCAGCGCAGGTAACTCGTCCGCCTGGGCAACAAACCAGCTGCCGCGCCCGCTGAGCTGCAGCGCATCGCCGGGCTGCACGCGATCCAGCGCACCGTCACGCTGCAGGCGCGCGCTGGTCAGCTGATTGAACAGCTGGCTGCGCGCCGCCGACAGCAGAATGCCTTTCATACTGCGGTCGCGTGGACGGAATTTCTCGTTTGCCCACAGCCGCGCCTGCGTCAGGTTATTGCCGCCGCGGCCAAAGCGCTGTTCGCCAAAGTAGTTGGGCACGCCCTGCTGCTGAATCCGCTGCAGCCGCGATTCCACCTGCGCGCGATCGGACACCTGACGTACCACCAGACGAAACGCATTGCCCGCCAGCGCGCCGGTGCGCAGTTTACGCTTGTGGCGAATCACCTGCAGGATCTCCACGCCTTCCAGCTTGAAGCCGGCAAGGTTGGGCATCGCCGTGCCCGGCACGCGGAAGCACAGCGTCTGCTCGGTGACCGCGTGGCGATCTTTCATGCCGGCATAGCTGAGATCGCGCTGATGTACGCCGAGAAATTTGGCGATCGCTTCGGCGACAAAACGCGTGTTGCAGCCAATTTTGCGGATGCGCACCAGCAGCTGCTCGCCTTCGCCATCATAGGGATAGCCGAGATCTTCAATCACCACGAAATCTTCGGGACTGGCTTTGATCACCCCGGTAGCAGCGGGCACGCCGTGCAGGTAGAGCAGCTCACTCATGCCCGATCGGCCTTCACCAGCAGCGCCACGGCTTCGCAGGCAATGCCTTCACCGCGACCGGTGAAGCCCAGCTTCTCGGTGGTGGTGGCTTTGACGTTGACATCATCCATGTGGCAACCGAGATCTTCGGCGATGTTGACGCGCATCTGCGGCACGTGCGGCAGCATTTTCGGTGCCTGAGCGATGATGGTGACATCGACGTTGCCGATGTGGTAGCCCTTCTGCTGGATGCGACGCCAGGCTTCGCGCAGCAAACCGCGGCTGTCGGCGCCTTTGAATGCCGGATCGGTGTCCGGGAACAGTTTGCCGATGTCGCCCATCGCCACCGCGCCCAGCAGCGCGTCGGTCAGCGCATGCAGCGCCACATCGCCGTCGGAATGCGCAATAAAGCCCTGTTCGAAGGGAATACGCACCCCGCCAATCACCAGCGGGCCTTCGCCGCCAAACGCGTGCACGTCAAAACCGTGACCGATACGCATCATGCGTGCTCCTTTAACTGAATCTGAGTGAGATAGAAGGCCGCCAGCGCCAGATCTTCCGGCCGCGTTACCTTAATATTGTCGCTGCGTCCGCTGACCAGCTCAGGATGATAACCGCAATATTCCAGTGCCGAGGCTTCATCGGTGATGGTCGCGCCTTCATTGAGCGCGCGCGTCAGGCAGGCGGTCAGCAGCGCATGCGGGAAAAACTGCGGCGTCAGCGCATGCCATAAGTCATCGCGTTCAACGGTATGCGCAATGGCACCTTTGCCGGGCTCCGCGCGCTTCATGGTGTCGCGCACCGGTGCCGCCAGAATCGCGCCGACTTTGCTGTGCTCACGCACCGCCAGCAAACGCGCTAAATCATCGGGATGCAGGCACGGACGCGCCGCGTCGTGCACCAGCACCCAGGCGCTGTGGCGGATGGTCTGTAATCCGGCCAGCACCGACTCGGCGCGGGTTTCGCCACCGGTGACGCGCAGCACGCGGGCATCCTGCGCCAGCGGCAGGCTATCGAACCAGCCGTCATCCGGGCTGACTGGCACCACCACCTGCTTTACCGCCGGATGCGCCAGCAGGCGCGCCACGCTGTGCTCGAGCAGGGTTAACGGACCGATGGTGAGATACTGCTTCGGACAGGCGGCCTGCATGCGGCTGCCGATACCGGCAGCCGGCACCACGGCAATCACATCCGCAGAGGAAGAGAGCTGATTCATGGTTTATCGTTGTTGATTCTGCGCCGCTTGTTGCGCATTACGTTTGTTTTGGTCTGGCACCAGACGATAGAAAGTCTCGCCAGGCCTGATCATGCCCAGCTCGCTGCGTGCGCGTTCCTCAATCGCCTCTGAACCGCCATTGAGATCGTCAATTTCGGCAAACAGCTGATCGTTACGCGCTTTGAGTTTGGCGTTATTCGCCTGTTGTGACGCCACGTCTTCGCTGACGCGCGTGTAATCATGGATACCGTTCTTGCCCAGCCACAGAGAGTATTGCAACCATCCCAGCAGCACGAGCAGCAGTAACGTCAGTTTTCCCATCCCCGCCCCCTGAAAAACGGCTCAATCATCCCATAACTTGACGCCGGACTCCACTGCGGCAGCGAAAATGGCGCGCAAGCAGATTTGTCTGGACAAATAATGACGGAGAAAGCGCCGGACGGCAGGTAAAGTTTTGTAACCTGCCGATGCGTTTGCACATCAGCGCCGGATTACCAGCCGGAGAGAAAGGAGAACAGCAGCCAGAACAGGCACACCACCACCAGGGCGGTAATCAGACCGCTCCACCAAAGCCGGCCACGCAGCATCAGGCTGAGCACGATGCCAATCAGCACCGAAACCGGCAGCAGCGCGAGGAAAAAAGGCCAGGTGTAGAGAAAGAAAAACAGCGTGTTAGAGCCGTACAGCAGAAACGGGATGCCCAGCGCACACCAGTACGAGAGAAAGCCGATCACGCCGCCCGGCAACGATGAGCGTGGCTCATCCGGGGTGCGTTCATCTTTGCGTGCCAGCATGGGGGTAACGTTCTGCATAGAGATCCTGTTGACGCTAAAGCGCGGCAAACCGTGAGATTTGCCGCTGTCGGTTCAGGATCTGATGATATCGTGGTGGCGCAGCAGGTCTAACAATTGGCCGGTCAGTTTTGTAACCAATTGTTCACCATCCAGCTGGATTTCCGGCGCGTCCGGCGCCTCGTAAACGCTGTCGATACCGGTGAAGTTACGTAGCTCGCCGGCACGGGCTTTTTTATACAAGCCTTTCGGATCGCGCGCTTCGCACACCGCCAGCGGCGTATCGACGAACACCTCGATAAACTGCCCGTCACCGAGCAGATCGCGCACCATCTGGCGCTCGGCACGGTGCGGCGAGATGAACGCCGTCAGCACCACCAGTCCGGCATCCACCATCAGTTTCGCCACTTCGCCCACGCGCCGGATATTCTCTTTGCGGTCTTCATCGCTGAAACCGAGATCGCGGCACAGGCCGTGACGCACATTGTCGCCGTCCAGCAGATAGGTGCTGACGCCCAGCCGGTGCAGCGCCTGCTCCAGCGCACCGGCCACGGTGGATTTACCCGAGCCTGAGAGCCCGGTAAACCACAGCACCACGCCACGATGGCCGTGCTGCTGTTCGCGTTCAGTGCGAGTGACCGGGTGGTCATGCCACACCACGTTTTCGTCGTGCTGCGCCATTACTGACCGCCCAGCAGGTCGCGCGCGTTCCAGTGCGGGAAGTGACGGCGCACCAGCGCGTTCAGCTCCAGCTCGAAATCACTGTACTGGCCAGCCTGACTGCGCGCGGCGCTCAGCGGCTGATGGATCATGCCGGCACCGACGGTCACGTTGCTCAGGCGATCGATAAAGATCATGCCGCCGGTCACCGGGTTCTGCTGGTAAGCATCCAGCACCATCGGTTCATCAAACGTCACTTCTACCAGACCGATGCCGTTGAGCGGCAGGCTGTCGACCGCGCGTTTTTCCAGCGTATTGATCTCCACCTGATGGAGAATCTTTTCGATGCGGCCACGCGCTTTCTTGCCGGCAATTTTCACTTCATAGCTTTGTCCCGGCTGCAGCGGCTGCTCCGCCATCCACACCACGTCGACGGTCGCGGACTGCACCGCCTGCAAATCTGCTGCGGCATCCACCAGCAGATCGCCACGGCTGATGTCGATCTCATCGTTCAGCACCAGGGTAATCGCCTCACCGGCGGCCGCCTGCTGCAGGTCGCCGTCAAAGGTGACGATACGCGCAACGCTGGATTCCACGCCGGACGGCAGCACTTTCACCCGCTGGCCGACGCTGACTACGCCCGACGCCAGCGTACCGGCATAGCCACGGAAGTCGAGGTTCGGCCGGTTAACATACTGCACCGGGAAGCGCATCGGCTGCGTGTCGACCACGCGCTTAAGCTCTACCGTCTCCAGCACGTCGAGCAGCGTCGGGCCGCTGTACCACGGCATGGTTACGCTCGGGGTGGCGACGTTATCGCCTTCCAGCGCCGACATCGGCACAAAGCGGATATCAAGATCGTCCGGCAGCTGCGCGGCAAAATCGAGGTAATCCTGTTTGATCTGCTCGAAGGTCTCCTGGCTGTACGCCACCAGATCCATCTTGTTGATCGCCACCACCAGATGTTTGATGCCCAGCAGCGTGGCAATAAAGCTGTGGCGACGGGTCTGATCCAGCACGCCTTTGCGCGCATCGATCAGCAGGATCGCCAGATCGCAGGTTGAGGCACCGGTCGCCATGTTGCGGGTGTACTGCTCGTGCCCCGGCGTGTCGGCGATGATGAACTTGCGCTTCTCGGTGGAGAAATAGCGATAGGCCACATCGATAGTGATGCCCTGCTCGCGCTCGGCCTGCAGGCCATCAACCAGCAGCGCCAGATCGAGTTTCTCGCCCTGGGTGCCGTGGCGTTTGCTGTCATTGTGCAGCGACGACAGCTGATCTTCATAAATCTGGCGCGTATCGTGCAGCAGACGGCCAATCAGCGTACTTTTGCCATCGTCGACGCTGCCGCAGGTGAGGAAACGCAGCAGGCTTTTGTGTTGTTGCGCGGTCAGCCAGGCTTCAACGCCGCCCTGCTCGGCAATCTGTTGGGCAATAACGGTATTCATCGGCGTCTCCTTAGAAATAACCCTGACGTTTTTTCAGTTCCATCGAACCGGCCTGGTCGCGGTCAATCACGCGCCCCTGACGTTCACTGGTGGTGGAGACCAGCATCTCTTCAATGATTTCCGGCAGCGTCTGCGCCTCGGATTCCACCGCGCCGGTCAGCGGCCAGCAGCCGAGGGTACGGAAACGCACCATACGCTGCTTAATCACTTCTCCCGGCTGCAGGTTGATACGATCGTCATCAATCATCATCAGCATGCCGTCGCGCTCCAGTACCGGGCGCGGTGCAGCCAGGTACAGCGGCACGATTTCGATGTTTTCCAGGAAGATGTACTGCCAGATATCCAGCTCGGTCCAGTTGGAGAGCGGGAACACGCGAATGCTTTCGCCTTTGTTGATCTGGCCATTGTAGTTGTGCCACAGCTCCGGACGCTGGTTTTTCGGATCCCAGCGATGGAAACGATCGCGGAACGAATAGATACGCTCTTTGGCGCGCGACTTCTCTTCGTCACGGCGTGCGCCACCGAACGCCGCATCAAAACCGTATTTGTTCAGCGCCTGCTTCAGGCCCTCGGTTTTCATGATGTCGGTGTGTTTGGCGCTGCCGTGCACGAACGGGTTGATACCCATCGCCACGCCTTCCGGGTTACGGTGCACCAGCAGCTCTGCGCCCATCGCTTTCACGGTGCGATCGCGGAACTCGTACATTTCACGGAATTTCCAGCCGGTATCAACGTGCAGCAGCGGAAACGGCAGCGTGCCCGGATAGAAGGCTTTGCGCGCCAGATGCAGCATTACCGAGGAGTCTTTACCGATGGAGTACATCATCACCGGGTTGCTGAACTCGGCCGCCACCTCGCGGATGATATGGATACTCTCTGCCTCCAGCTGGCGCAGATGAGTGAGACGATTTTGGTCCATAATTTTTCCTCAAGCCAAATTGACAACGGCGGACTCGCGAGCCCCCTGCTGTGCCGAATGTTGGAACCAGGCAAGTTGCCCGTGCAGATTCACCACTTCGCCAATCACTAATAGCGCTGGCGTTGGCGCGGCAGCAGCCAGCGCCTCGAGTTGTGCTAAGGTGCCGGTCAGCACCTGTTGATCCTGGCGCGTGCCGCGACCAATCACCGCCACTGGCGTTGACGGCGCGCGGCCGTGTTCGATCAGCCCGGCGGCAATTTCCGCCGCTTTCACCGTGCCCATGTAAATTGCCAGCGTCTGACGCGCGCGCGCCAGCGACGGCCAGTCGATACCGTCGCCGTCGGCGCGGCAGTGACCGGTAATAAACAGCACGCTCTGGGCATAATCGCGGTGGGTTAACGGAATACCGGCATATGCGGTAGCGCCCGCGGCCGCGGTGAGGCCCGGCACCACCTGGAACGGAATGCCCGCCGCCTGCGCCGCCTGCAGCTCTTCGCCGCCGCGGCCAAAAATAAACGGATCGCCGCCTTTCAGGCGCACCACGCGCTTGCCCTGCTGCGCCAGCGTCACCAGCAGCTGATTGGTCTCTTCCTGCGGCACCGAATGGGCGCCGGCGCGTTTGCCGACGCAGATACGATCGGCATCGCGTCTTACCAGCTCCAGCACCTCGTCGCTGACCAGATGGTCATACAGCACCACATCGGCCAGCTGCATCACCTGCAGCCCGCGCAGCGTCAGCAGACCGCTGTCGCCCGGCCCGGCACCGACCAGCGTGATTTCACCCTGATTATTGGAGGTGTTTTCCAGTTCACGATCGAGCGTGCGGCGCGCCTCGTTGACGTTACCCGCCGCCATCTGGCTGGCAAACAGGCCATTAAAAGCCCGCTCCCAGAAGCGACGACGGTCAGACATTTTGTGGTAGCGCTGTTTGACTTTGTCGCGCCACTGACCGGCCACTTCGGCCATCTGTCCGAGATTGGCGGGCAGCAGCGCTTCGATTTTTTCACGCAGCAGACGCGCCAGCACCGGCGCGGTGCCGCTCGAGGAGATCGCCACTACCAGCGGTGAGCGGTCAACAATCGACGGGAAGATAAAGCTGCATTTTGGCTGGTCGTCGACCACATTCACCAGCTTGTGGCGCGCATTAGCGGCATCAAATACCTGCGCGTTGAGGGCGTTATCGTCGGTGGCGGCAATCACGAGGAAAACATCGTCCAGCTGCGCCGCGTCGAAGTGCTGAGCAATCCACTCGATGGCGTTAATGTCGCGCAGCGCCTGCAGTTCATGGCCGAGCTCGCGCGCGGCTACCCGCACGTGCGCACCGGCACGCCGCAGCAGCTCAATTTTACGCGCAGCGATTTCGCCACCGCCGACCACCAGCACCGGACGGCTTTTGAGATCGGCAAAGAGAGGCAAGTAATCCACGTTAACCTTGTTAGTTTTACAATAAGTTAACGCGACTATACGTCCCCGCCTTCTGGCAGATGAAATTACGAATTAGCATGAGTAGTTACCAAATGGAATAACGCACCGGGATTGCTGATAACAATTTGTGCTTAACAAATGATATTGCTGGTGTTTCGGAGCGATACAAATTGTGCAGGCGGCGTCACAGTTTCATACTAACTCAGAATTTTTTTACCCTGACGGGATGTCAGAAAAGGACAACCACTATGTTTGCCACTCTCCGCCGCAGCGTGCTGGCAGCACTGATTGCCGGCGGTTTGCCTCTTTTGGCGCAGGCTGCAGCGATCGCCCCTGGCCACTTTGCCGAACAGCAGTTGCGTCACATCGCCACCTATTTCCCCGGCCGCATGAGCGGCAGCCCCGCCGAACTGATGACGGCAGATTATCTGCAGCAGCAGTTCACCCAGCTTGGTTATCAGAGCAATACCCGGCAGTTTAATACCAGCTATAACTGGCTGGAGAAACAGGGCATCACGCGCCGCCATAAAGTGACGGCGACCTCGGTGATCGCCGCACGCGCCGGCAGCGTGCCGCAGGAGATTCTGATCGTCACTCATCTGGATACCTGGACGCCGCTCAGCCAGCACGAGGCAGACAATAATCTCGGCGGCCTGCGTTTGCAGGGCGTGGACGATAACGCTTCCGGGCTGGGCGTGATGCTGGAGCTGGCGCAGGCGCTGAGTCAAACGCCGCTGCACTATGGCGTGCGCTTTGTGGCACTGAGCGCAGGCGAAGCCGGTTTACACGGCATGGATGATTATCTGGCGCGCATGAGCGTGCAGGAGAAGAAAGATACGCTGCTGGTGATCGATCTGAATAGCCTGATCGTTGGCGATCGCCTCTACTTTAATAACGGCATGAATACGCCAGCGGCGGTACGCAAGCAGACCAGCGCGCGCGCCCTGCAGATTGCGCACCGTTACGGCATCACGGCCGCCAGCCACGTGCTGACCGCACGCGATTATCCGGGCGTTAATCCGTTTGATAAAGCCGGGATTCCACTGCTGGACGTCACCGCGGCCAACTGGGCGCTGGGCAATAAAGCCGGTGAGCAGCAGCGCGCGCGTTCACCGCATTTTCCGGATGGCACGGTGCGCCACCAGACCGGGCGCGATAATCTGACTTACATCGACCACTGGCTGCCGGGGCGCATCCATCAGCGCACGCGCGACAGCGTACGCATTTTGCAGCCGCTGCTGACAGAGCTGGCTAATCCAGCGTTGTAAGATCCTGCCGGTTTTTGCGGGTGCGCACCGCTGCGCACCCGCAGCAATTGCGCCCGTCAGCCTTCGTGTAACCCGCATTCGCGTTTGAGGCCGAAAAAGCGCGTCTCTTCCTCGGCCATCCCCGGCTCCCACTTGCGCGTGGTGTGCGTATCGCCCACGGAGAGGTAACCTTCGTCCCACAGCGGATGGTACTTCAGCCCATGCTGCTTCAGATACTGGTGCACCTGACGGTTGTCCCAGTCGATGATCGGCAGGATTTTGAACACGCCACGCTGCACGGCCAGTACCGGCAGGCTGGCACGGCTGCCGGACTGATCGCGGCGCAGGCCGGCAAACCAGGTCTGCGCACCCAGCGTTTGCAGCGCGCGGTTCATCGGCTCGACTTTGTTCAGCTGGTTGTACTGCTCGATCCCTTCAACGCCCTGCTCCCACAGCTTGCCGTAGCGTGCTTCCTGCCACGCCGGTGAGGTTTCGGCGCGGAAGATCTGCAGATTCAGGTTCAGCTGCTGCGTCAGTTCATCAATGAAGCGGTAGGTCTCAGGGAACAGATAACCGGTATCGGTGAGGATCACCGGAATATCCGGGCGCTGCTGCGTGACCATGTGCAACAGCACCGCCGCCTGAATACCAAAACTCGACGACAGCACAAAGGCGCCTGGCAGCTGCTCCAGCGCCCAGCTGACGCGCTGTTCGGCGGAGAGCTTTTCCAGCTGGACGTTGCTTTCCGCCAGCGCCATGATGCGATCGACTTTGCTGCCGCTGTTCAGGCTGGCGAGATCGGGTAGTGTCATACTGCCTCCGGGTCCCAGAAATCACGGGCGGGATCGACCACCGGCTGCACAATGCCCGCGCGAATCACGAAATCACCAAACCCTTCATCCGCCGTGCGCTCGCTGGCCCAGCGTGCCACCAGCTCATCAATGCTGGCGAGGATTTCGTTTTCCGTGATGTTTTCGCGGTACATGCGCGGGATACGCGTGCCGATGCGATTACCACCAATATGCAGGTTGTAACGGCCTGGCGCTTTGCCCACCAGGCCCAGTTCGGCCAGCATGGCACGCCCGCAACCGTTCGGACAACCGGTAACGCGTAACACTATGTGCTCTTCGCCGACGCCGTGGCGGTGCATGATCTCCTCCACTTTGCTGACGAAGGACGGCAGGAAGCGTTCGGCTTCAGCCATCGCCAGCGGACAGGTCGGGAAGGCCACGCAGGCCATGGAGTTTTCACGCTGCGGCGTGACCGCTTCCATCAGGCCGTGCTCACGCGCAATGGCTTCGATCTGCGCTTTCTGCGCCTCTGGTACGCCGGCCACAATCAGGTTCTGATTGGCGGTCAGGCGGAAATCGCCCTGATGCACTTTGGCAATCTCCGCGATACCGCGCTTCAGCGGACGGCCCGGATAATCCAGCAGGCGACCGTTTTCGATAAACAGCGTCAGGTGCCATTTTTTGTCGATGCCCTTCACCCAGCCGATGCGATCGCCACGGGTGGTAAATTCGTATGGGCGAATCGGCTCGAAGGTCAGGCCGGCACGCTTCTCGACTTCGGCTTTAAAGGTCTCGACGCCGACGCGCTCCAGCGTGTATTTGGTTTTGGCATTTTTACGATCGGTACGGTTACCCCAGTCGCGCTGCGTGGTGACCACCGCTGCAGCCACATCAAGGATCTTCTCCACCGGCAGGTAACCAAACTCGCTGGCGGTGCGCGCGTAAGTGGCTTTGTTGCCGTGCTCAATCGATAAGCCGCCGCCGACCAGCAGGTTAAAGCCAATCAGCTTGCCGTTCTCTGCAATGGCGATGAAGTTCAGATCGTTCGCATGCAGATCGACATCGTTATGCGGCGGCACCACCACGGTGGTTTTGAACTTACGTGGCAGATAGGTCTCACCGAGGATCGGCTCCTGATCGGTGGTGGCGACCTTCTCCTGATCCCACCAGATCTCGGCGTAGGCGCGCGTCTGCGGCAGCAGGTGCTCGGAAAGCTTTTTCGCCCACTCGTACGCTTCCTGATGCAGCTCTGACTCCACCGGGTTCGAGGTACACAGCACGTTACGGTTGACGTCGTTGGCGGTAGCCAGCGCGTCCAGTCCGACTTCATGCAGCATCTGGTGAGTTGGCTTGACGTTCTTCTTCAGAATGCCGTGAAACTGGAACGTCTGACGGTTAGTCAGGCGGATGCTGCCGTACAGCGTTTTGTCGGTGGCAAATTTATCAATCGCCAGCCACTGCGTTGGCGTGATGATGCCGCCCGGCAGACGGCAGCGCAGCATCATCGCATGACGTGGCTCCAGCTTCTGCGCAGCGCGCTCGGCGCGGATGTCGCGGTCATCCTGCTGGTACATGCCGTGAAAACGGATCAGCAGGAAGTTATCGCCGGTAAAGCCGCCGGTCAGGCCATTGTCGAGATCTTCTAAAATGGTGCCGCGCAGGTAGTTGCTCTGCTTTTTCAGACGCTCGGCGTCGGAAAGTTTGCCTTCAACCACCAGCGGTCCAGGATGTTTTTCGCTCATTAGTAAACGTCTCGCTGATAACGGCGCTCAATGCGCAGCTCACTTAAAAATTCGTCAGCGGTTTCACGATCCATGCCGCCGTGTTCGACCACCACATCCAATAATGCCTGTTCAACGTCTTTCGCCATGCGATTGGCGTCGCCGCAGACGTACAGGTGCGCGCCCTCTTCAATCCAGCGCCACACTTCCGCCCCTCTGGCGCGGATTTTATCCTGTACGTAAATCTTTTCGGCCTGATCGCGTGACCACGCCAGATCGATATGGGTCAGCAGACCGTCTTTAACGTATTTCTGCCACTCTACCTGATAGAGGAAATCTTCGGTGAAGTGCGGATTACCAAAGAACAGCCAGTTTTTGCCGCTGGCACCGTCGTTTTCACGCTGCTGCATGAAGGCGCGGAACGGGGCAATGCCAGTGCCCGGGCCGATCATGATCACTGGCGCATCCGGATTGGCCGGCAGGCGGAAATTATCGTTATGCTCGATGAACACGCGGATTTCGCCATCTTCTTCCAGCCGATCGGCCAGCCAGGTAGAAGCGCCGCCGCCGCGCTGACGGCCGTCAATTTCATAACGCACCGCGCCGACGGTGATATGCACTTCGCTTTCGCTCTCCGCCTGCGACGAGGCGATGGAGTAAAGCCGCGGCGTCAGCGGACGCAGCAGGCCAGTCAGCTGGCCGGCGTTCAGTTCGGTGGGTGCCTGGCGCACCATGTCGACAATCGGGAAACTCTGCGCGAAGCTTTGCAGCTTCGGCTTGTCGCCCGCCAGCGCCAGCAGCGCCTCATTGCGCGACAGGGCTGCATACTGCTCGACGATCTGCGGCGTGTTGACCGTCAGCTCAAAATGTTTCTGCAGTGCCTCGGCCAGCGGCAGGGTTTCTCCGCGCACCTCGACCTGCTCATCGCCTTTCAGCCATACCAGCTGCAGCAGCTCCTGCACCAGTTCCGCATCGTTTTCATACCATACGCCGAGCGCATCGCCTGGCTGGTAACGCAGACCGGAATCACCCAGATCGATTTCGATATGGCGCACGTCTTTATCTGAGTTGCGACCGGTAATTTTCTGGTTCAGCGCAAAGCTGGCGGTGAGCGGCGCTTCTTTGGTGTAAGGACTGCTGTCCACCTGGTTGACGCTGCCAGCCGCGCTGGCTGCCAGCTGCGCTGCCGGTTCCGCCGGCACGCGCGCTTTGAGAATATCGGTGAGCTGCAGCCGCCAGGCGCTGGCCAGCTCGCTGTATTCAACATCGGCATCCACGCGATCCAGCAGGCGTTCGCCGCCCAGTTCAGCCAGACGCTGGTCGAAGTCTTTACCGGCCTGACTGAAAAATTCATAGGAGGTATCGCCAAGACCGAACACGGCAAAGGCGGTATCACTCAGCTTCGGCGCTTTCTTCGACAGCAGGAATTTATGCAGCGCCACCGCCTCTTCCGGCGGTTCGCCCTCGCCCTGCGTTGAGGTCACGATGACCAGCAGTTTTTCCTGACCGATCTGTTTGAATTTATAGTCGCCGGCATTCACCAGGTTGACGCTCAGTTTCGCCGCCAGCAAATCGTCACGCAGCTGCTCGGCCAGCCGGCGCGCATTGCCGGTTTGGGAGGCGGAGATCAGCGTAATGCCCGGCACCTCAGCGGCGACTGGCGCAGACGCGGCAACGGTGCCCGGAGCCTGATTAACCATGCCCCAGAAGTAGCCAGAGAGCCATGCCAGCTGCGTTGGATTGAAATCGGTGGTCGCGGCCTGTAAGCGCGCAATTTGCTCCGGGGATAGCGGAAGCATCGCTGGGGGTGCCTGAGTCGTCATCGCGTTAAAAATTCCAGTGTCAGAAATCCGTACCGGGAAGCGGCGGAAGAGTGGGTAGGTTACCGGCCTGTATATTAACGATTAAATAAGGCTTCGACATAATAAATAACCAAAATGACTAAGTGGTTTTTTGGGTCAGTCTAACCAGTAAAAGTGGTAAATAAAGTCTCAATAATTCAATCAGTTAATTTACAGCATAAACGGCAAATCAGCAGAAATGCCCTTTTCAGCGCTGGCGGGTGCGAAAAATCTGCTTTTCAGGTAGACTTCAGCGGTTTTTACGTCTGAGAGCCATTATGTCTACCACGCTGTTTAAAGAGTTCCAGTTTGAAGCGGCCCACCGCTTACCTCACGTGCCGGAAGGGCATAAATGCGGTCGTCTGCACGGCCATTCATTTCTGGTGCGACTGGAAATTACCGGTGAAGTGGATGCGCATACCGGTTGGGTAATGGATTTTGCCGAACTGAAGGCGGCGTTCAGGCCGATCTACGATCGCCTCGATCACCATTATCTCAACGATATTCCCGGTCTGGAGAACCCGACCAGCGAAGTGCTGGCGAAATGGATCTGGGATGAGATGAAGCCGATTCTGCCTGAGCTGAGTGCGGTGATGATCAAAGAGACCTGCACCGCAGGTTGCGTCTATCGCGGCTGACAGCCGCGGTAAAGGTCAGAAGGTCGCCATCAATGGCGACCCTACGGTGCACTGCGGTTTTACAGGGTGCGCATTGATGCGCATCGGGTACCATTGGCCAGGTCGCCATCAATGGCGACCTTACAGTGTAATGAGTTTTACAGGGTGTGCATTGATGCGCACCAGCCACAATTGCGTTGATTTTGCCGGGTGCGCATCGGGTGAATCAGGCGATATTCAGGTATTTGTGCGTCTGCATCGAAAGCCGCCAGTTGCGGGCAATGCAGGTTTCAATACACAGTCTGGTCGCCGCCTCGCCACGGCTGATGGGCTGCAGCGCCACAATGCGTTTTTTCTCATCCTGCAGGCCAGCCAGCAGCGCATCCAGCGCTTCCACGTCCCGCTCACGCGCCACCGGATGTTTGATCTCATCGGCACGCTGCAGCGCCTGCGGCAGCACATCGTAGCCACCCCGCATGTTCACCTTCGGCGACACCGTCACCCAGGTGGCAGCGGAACAGTGCACTTCATGCGTGCCGCTGGTTTCAATCTGACACTGAAAACCGGCCGCTTCCAGCGCTTCGGTCAGTGGACGTAAGTCAAAAATTGCCGGCTCACCGCCGGTGATTACCACATGGCGGGCGGTCCAGCCCTGACGCTGCATGCTCTCAATCAGCGTGGCCGCATCGGCGCTGCCCCAGGCATCGCTCTCCACGGTTTTGACCAGAATGTCCCCCAGCGACGTCTCCCGATCCGCCCGCGTTTCCCAGGTATGTTTGGTATCACACCAGCTACAGCCCACCGGACATCCTTGTAAGCGGATAAAGATGGCCGGCACGCCAGTGTAAAAACCTTCGCCCTGCAGCGTCTGGAACATTTCGTTAATCGGGTAGAACATTTTTTACTCACGTCAGAAATTCGAGGCGCAGATTATGGCAGATTTTGTGCGTCGCTTCACAGCTGCTTCGTGCCATAAAAAGCAAAAGCCCCGCACGAGGCGGGGCTTGATGTCAGGCGATGTGGCCGTTTAGCCACATCCGCAGGCGATTACGCCTGGCCTTTAACTTCTTTCAGACCGTTGAACGGCGCTTTGTCACCCAGCGCTTCTTCGATACGAATCAGCTGGTTGTACTTAGCAACGCGGTCAGAACGGCTCATAGAACCGGTTTTGATCTGGCCAGCAGCAGTACCGACCGCCAGGTCAGCGATGGTCGCGTCTTCAGTTTCGCCAGAGCGGTGAGAGATGACCGCGGTGTAGCCAGCGTCTTTCGCCATCTTGATCGCAGCCAGGGTTTCGGTCAGAGAACCGATCTGGTTGAATTTGATCAGGATAGAGTTAGCGATGCCTTTCTCGATGCCTTCTTTCAGGATTTTGGTGTTAGTCACGAACAGGTCGTCGCCCACCAGCTGAATTTTGTCGCCCAGCACTTTGGTCTGGTAAGCGAAGCCATTCCAGTCAGACTCATCCAGACCGTCTTCGATAGAAACGATTGGGTACTGTTTGGTCAGGTCTTCCAGGAAGTGGGTGAACTCTTCAGAAGTGAAGGCTTTGTTGCCTTCGCCAGCAAGCACATATTTGCCGTCTTTGTAGAATTCAGATGCTGCGCAGTCCATCGCCAGGGTGATGTCTTTGCCCAGCTCGTAGCCTGCTGCTTTAACAGCTTCGGCGATAACGGCCAGCGCTTCGGCGTTTGAACCCAGGTTTGGCGCGTAGCCACCTTCGTCACCCACCGCGGTGTTCATGCCTTTGGCTTTCAGGACTTTAGCCAGGTGATGGAACACTTCAGAACCCATACGGATGGCTTCTTTCACGGTTTTCGCGCCAACCGGCTGAATCATGAACTCCTGGATATCAACGTTGTTATCCGCGTGCTCACCACCGTTGATGATGTTCATCATTGGCAGTGGCATAGAGTATTTGCCCGGGGTGCCGTTCAGTTCTGCAATGTGTGCGTACAGTGGCAGACCTTTAGAGGCTGCTGCTGCTTTCGCCGCTGCCAGGGAAACCGCCAGAATGGCGTTTGCACCGAAGTTGGATTTGTTGTCAGTACCGTCCAGCTCGATCATGATCTTATCGATGTTCGCCTGGTCTTTGGCATCTTTGCCTTTTACCGCGTCAGCGATTGGGCCGTTAACCGCAGCAACCGCTTTGGTTACGCCTTTGCCCAGGAAACGAGACTTATCACCGTCACGCAGCTCCAGTGCTTCGCGTGAACCGGTTGATGCACCTGATGGCGCAGCAGCCAGACCAACGAAACCGCCTTCCAGATGCACTTCTGCTTCTACAGTCGGGTTGCCACGGGAGTCGATGATTTCGCGACCGATGACTTTAACGATTTTGGACATTCGATTTTCCTCAGTACAAGTTAGTCAATCCTAAGACAAACAACGCGCGAAAAGTTCGCGCGCTGTTCGTTAAACTCTTACTTCGCTAAACGCTTCTGGTGCTCCTGCGCGGCTTTCACAAAGCCAGCGAACAGCGGATGACCATCACGCGGGGTCGACGTGAATTCCGGGTGGAACTGGCAGGCTACAAACCATGGATGATTCGGGATCTCAATGATCTCCACCAGTTGATCGTCGCCGGAACGGCCTGCAATGTGCAGACCCGCCGCTTCAATCTGCTTCAGCAGCAGATTGTTTACTTCGTAACGGTGGCGATGACGCTCAGTAATAACGTCAGAGCCGTACAGCTGGCGCACTTTGCTTTCCGGCGTCAGCTGGCACTGCTGGCTTCCCAGACGCATGGTGCCGCCCAGATCGCTCTGCTCGGTACGCTGTTCAACGTTACCGTTTTCATCGCGCCATTCGGTGATTAACGCAACCACCGGGTACTTACAGTCTGGCACAAATTCAGTGGAGTTGGCGCCTTCCATCCCGGCCACGTTGCGCGCGAATTCCATCAGCGCAATCTGCATGCCAAGGCAAATGCCAAGGTACGGAATGTTGTTTTCACGCGCGTATTGCGCGGTCAGCAATTTTCCTTCCACACCGCGGTAACCGAAGCCACCAGGAATCAGGATAGCATCAAGATCTTTCAGAATTTCGACGCCGCGCGTTTCCACGTCCTGCGAATCGATCAGCTTGATGTTAACGGTGACGCGATTTTTCAGGCCGCCGTGCTTCAGCGCTTCAATCACGGATTTGTAGGCATCCGGCAGTTCGACATATTTGCCGACCATACCGATGGTGACTTCGCCGCCCGGATTGGCTTCTTCGTAAATCACCTGCTCCCACTCGGCCAGATTGGCTTCCGGCGCGCTCAGGTTAAAACGCTTGCAGATGTAATCATCCAGACCCTGCGATTTCAGCAGGCCCGGGATCTTGTAGATCGAATCAACGTCTTTCAGCGAGATAACCGCTTTTTCCGGCACGTTACAGAACAGGGCGATCTTCGCACGCTCGTTAGCGGGCACCGCGCGGTCTGAACGGCAAATCAGCACGTCAGGCTGAATACCAATCGACAGCAGCTCTTTAACCGAGTGCTGTGTTGGCTTGGTTTTCACTTCACCCGCCGCCGCCATGTAAGGCACCAGCGTCAGGTGCATGTACATGGTGTGTTCACGGCCAACATCGACCGCCATCTGGCGAATCGCTTCCAGGAACGGCAGGGATTCGATATCACCCACGGTTCCGCCGATTTCCACCAGCACGACGTCATGACCTTCGCCACCTTCAATGATGCGCTCTTTGATGGCGTTAGTGATGTGTGGGATAACCTGAATGGTCGCGCCCAGATAGTCGCCGCGACGCTCTTTGCGCAGCACTTCTGAGTAGATACGGCCGGTTGTAAAGTTGTTGCGGCGCGACATTTTGGTACGGATGAAGCGCTCGTAGTGACCTAAATCCAGATCGGTCTCGGCCCCGTCATCGGTGACGAACACTTCACCGTGCTGCGTAGGGCTCATGGTACCCGGATCGACGTTGATATACGGATCGAGTTTCATGATGGTCACATTCAGACCACGTGCTTCAAGGATGGCTGCGAGGGAGGCTGCGGCAATGCCTTTGCCCAGAGAGGAAACGACCCCGCCGGTCACAAAAATATAATTCGTTGTCATGCTGAACCTGAGAGTTTAGGTTTAAAGACGGTGGAATAACCAGGACGGGAAAACAGTATACCCGAAGTCGTCCGCAGCCACAATTGATGAATCACACCATCCTCCTCGCATTACAGCCTGTAACATAGCGGAGAGTGCCGGGTGAAATGTTGACGTACGTCACAAAGTTGCCGACTGGCTGAATCGAGTAAGCTCGGCCGGTGATTTTATGCGCAGCGCTGGAATAATCACCTGTGCTGCGCAGAGATGTTGAATAAGGTTATTCGCCGGCTTTGACTTGCTGCCAGGCGGCTTCCATCTGCACCAGCGTAGCCTGTTCCATGCTCAGCCCCTGGGCCTGAATAATATTCTCTACCTGACGGAAGCGGCGCTCGAACTTGTCGTTGGCCTTCTGCAGCGCGGTTTCCGCTTTGCTGCCGAGATGGCGTGACAGATTGACGGTGGCGAACAGCAGATCGCCAATCTCCTCTTCCAGCTTCTCGCTGTCCACCACGGCCTGCTGCGCTTCATGCATCACTTCGTCGATCTCTTCATGCACTTTATCCAGCACCGGCCCGAGGCTGTCCCAGTCGAAGCCTACGCTGTGACAGCGCTTCTGGATTTTATAGGCGCGCATCAGCGCCGGCAGCGCTTTAGGGATATCGTCCAGCACCGAGTGCTGCGACTTCTCCGCACGCTCACGCTGCTTGATCGCCTCCCAGTTTTTCAGCACTTCTGCGGTGGAATCGACCTGGACTTCGCCGAAGATGTGCGGATGGCGACGCTCCAGTTTGTCACTGATGGCGTTGCAGATGTCATCGAAGTTGAAACGCTGCTGCTCCTCGGCCATGCGGGCGTAGAACACCACCTGAAACAGCAGATCGCCCAGTTCGCCGCGCAGATCGTCAAAGTCTTCGCGCTGGATGGCGTCGATAACTTCATAGGTCTCTTCCAGCGTATACGGCGCGATAGAGGCAAAGGTCTGCTGGCGATCCCACGAGCAGCCGCGCACCGGATCGCGCAGGGTTTGCATGATGGTGAGCAGGCGGTTTAAAGCAGTCATGAAAGTCCCCGGAACAACAAGATAAAAAGCCGCCATTAATGGCGACCCTGCAGGGTAATTACGCGGTTTTGCCCGGGTGCGCATTGCTGCGCACCGGTCTCAGCAGGGCTTAATGTAAGCGGCGCGCATCGATAATATCCGGCACCTGATTAAGGCGCGCCAGCACGCGACCCAGCACCTGCTGGTTATAAATCTCGATATCCATATCGATGGTGGCGAGCTGCTTTTTGGTGTCGCTGCGGCTGGACACGCCCAGCACGTTGACCTTTTCATTGGCCAGAATGGTGGTGATGTCGCGCAGCAGCCCGCTGCGATCGTTGGCCGTCACGCGTACCACCAGCGAATAACCGCTGGAGTAACTTTCGCCCCACACCGCATCGACAATCCGTTCCGGCGCATGCGAAATCAGTTCGCTGAGCTGATCGCAGTCGGCGCGGTGAATCGAAATGCCGCGCCCCTGGGTAATAAACCCGACAATATCATCGCCCGGAATCGGCTGGCAGCAGCGCGCAATGTGGTGCAGCAGATTGCCGACGCCCTCCACCACCACGCGGCCACTCTCTTTGCGCGCCGACGACGGCTGATGCGATTTTTGCGTCAGCTGACGCAGCGCCTCGCGATCTTCCTCTTCAGCGCTCGGCTTGTTGAGCTTCGCCTGCAGGAAGTTAACCATCTGGTTAAGACGGATATCCCCGCCGCCAATCATCGCCAGCAGCTCATCCTGCGAGCTGACGTTATAACGCGGCAGCAGCAGCTTCTCGGCTTCGCGCATGCTGATATCCAGCTGGCCCAGCTCGCTATCGAGAATCTGCCGGCCGGCCGCGATATTTTTGTCGCGATCCTGTTTACGGAACCAGGCATGAATTTTCGAGCGCCCGCGGCTGGTGGTGATATAGCCGAGGTTGGGGTTCAGCCAGTCGCGGCTCGGGTTCGGCTGCTTCTGGGTGATCACCTCAATCTGATCGCCCATCTGCAGCTGATAGGTAAAGGGCACGATACGGCCGCCGATTTTGGCACCGATGCAGCGATGACCAATATCACTGTGAATGTGGTAGGCAAAGTCGAGCGGCGTGGAACCGGCCGGCAAATCGACCACGTCGCCCTTCGGGGTAAACACGTACACGCGATCATCAAATACCTGGCTGCGCACCTCTTCCAGCATCTCGCCGGAATCCGCCATCTCTTCCTGCCAGGTAATCAGTTTACGCAGCCAGGCGATGCGCTCTTCGTGCCCTGCGGCACCGCGCGCGTTGCTGGCCGTCGGTCCTTCTTTGTACTTCCAGTGTGCCGCGACGCCCAGTTCAGCGTCCTCGTGCATCTGGCGGGTACGGATCTGAATCTCGACCGTTTTGCCCTGCGGTCCCAGCACCACGGTATGAATCGACTGATAGCCGTTTGGCTTGGGATTGGCGACGTAATCGTCGAACTCGCTAGGCAGATGACGATACAGCGTGTGGACGGTGCCGAGCGCGCCGTAGCAGTCCTGCAGGCGTTCAGCGACGATGCGCACTGCACGCACGTCGAACAGCTCATCAAACGCCAGCGACTTCTTCTGCATTTTGCGCCAGATGCTGTAGATATGCTTGGGACGGCCGTAAACTTCCGCACGCACGCCCTCTTTTTGCATCTCTTTACGCAGGTTATCGACGAAGTTATCAATGTATTGTTCACGATCGATGCGGCGTTCGTGCAGCAGTTTGGCGATGCGTTTGTATTCGTCAGGATGGAGATAGCGGAAGCAGTAATCTTCCAGCTCCCATTTGAGCTGGCCGATACCAAGACGGTTGGCCAGCGGCGCATAAATGTTGGTGCTCTCTTTCGCCGCCAGCACGCGCTCATCTTCCGGCGCATCTTTCATCTCGCGCAGATGGGCAATACGTTCTGCCAGCTTGATGACCACGCAGCGGAAATCTTCCACCATCGCCAGCAGCATGCGGCGCACGTTATCCACCTGCTCCGAGGCCATCGAGTCGTTGTGAATGGCTTTCAGCTGACGGATGGCATCCATATCGCGCACGCCGTGCACCAGCGAGACGATGCTTTTGCCAAAGGCCTTTTCCAGATCCTCTTCGCTCACCACGCCCGCATTGGCCAGCGGGAACAGCAGCGCGGCGCGCAGACTGTCGATGTCCATACTGAGCATGGTGAGAATTTCCACCATCTCAATACCGCGCCACAGCAGCAGAGCCTGATCTGGATGGTCGTGCGTTTCGGCTTCACAGTAGCGCCATGTTTCCGCCAGTCGTTCGCAGGATTGCGGATTACTGATACTCAAGCTGGCGATCCACTGGTCAAGGGCAAATTCCCCGGCCGTATTTAAATGCGCACTTCTAACCGCAACCATATCCTCTCCTGCCACAGCGACTTAAACATCGCTTATGTTTTGCTAAACAGCACCATGGATTCGAGATGGCTGGTATGAGGGAACATATCCAGCATCGCGACCCTTTCCAGATGGTAGCCCGCCGACAGTAATGTCTGACTGTCGCGGGCAAGTGTTGTCGGGTTACAGGAAACATAGACCACGCGTTGCGGCGCAAGTTTAACGATATGCGACATCACGCCCGCGGCCCCGGCACGCGCCGGATCCAGTAACACCTTATTAAATCCCTGCGCCGCCCAGGGCTGGCGCGAGACATCTTCCTCTAAATTGTGCTGGAAGAAGCAGACATTTCTGAGATTGTTAAGCTGAGCATTATACTCTGCCTGGCGCACTAATGCTGCAACGCCCTCCACACCCACCGCATTTTGTACGAACTTTCCTAGCGGCAATGTGAAGTTGCCCATGCCGCAGAACAGATCGAGCACCCGATCGTCCGGCTGCAGATCCAGCCAGGCAATCGCCTGTGCCACCATCTGCTGATTCACGCCATCGTTGACCTGAATGAAATCCTGCGGGCTAAAGGTTAGCTGCAAATCAAACGAGCGGTAGTAAGGCTGCTCCGCGCCGAGCGCCTGCAGCGCGTCACTGCCGTCCGCCAGCCAGATCATCAGCCGGTGCTCATGCGAAAAACGTTCCAGTTTTGTCCGGTCCGCAGCGGAGAGCGCATCAAGATGGCGCAGCACCATTAGCGGACCGTTATCCGCCAGCACCAGTTCCACATGCCCCAGCCGTTTCACTGCGTGCAGGCGGCTGAGACAGTGGTGCAGCGGCTGCAGCAGCGCCTCAAGCTCGGGCACCAAAACGGGGCATTGCGTCACATCAATCAGATCGTTACTGCCCGCCTGACGGAAGCCCATCTGCAGGCGCTGCTGCTTCGGCAGCCACTGCAAACCGAGACGCGCGCGCCGGCGATAGCCCCAGGGCGCAGCGCTGATGATCTCATCAACCTGCACCGGCAGCGCCGCTTCCTGACTCAGCATGCGGCCCAGCGCCCGCGCTTTGCTTTCCTGCTGCAGCGCCACGGACACGTGCTGCTGCTGGCAGCCGCCGCATACGCCGAAATGGATGCAGCGCGGTTGCTGGCGCTGCGGGCTCGGTTGTGTAATCTTTTTGGCTTTGCCGCGCGCAAACTGACGCTTATCTTCGGTCAGGATCACCTCGGCCTGTTCGCCGGGCAGCGCGCCGCTGACAAACAGCGTTTTACCGTTATGGCGCGCCACGCCCTGACCAAAGGGATCGAGCTCGTCAATGGTGACGCTGAGACGTTGCTTCGTCGTCACGCGCTGTTTTGCGGAGTAAAATTGCGCCATAGTATTGTGAATTCTCAGTTTTCATTAGGTGTGCAGCCGTATGCGGTTTTTGCACAGGGATAAAATGCCAGGAGTCGCCAGGCCACAATTATGACCAAATACAGCCTGCGGGCGCGAATGATGATTCTGATACTGGCGCCGACGCTGATGATTGGCCTGCTGCTCAGTACCTTCTTCGTGGTGCACCGCTACAACGAACTGCAGCACCAGGTGCGCGATGCCGGCGCTAACATTATCGAACCGCTGGCGGTGTCGAGCGAGTACGGCATGACGTGGCATAATCGTGATGCGATTCGCGAGCTGGTCAGCCTGCTGCATCGCCGTCATTCCGATATTGTCCGTGCCATTACGGTTTTCGACAACAACAATCACATCTACGTCAGCTCCAATAACAACCAGAACCTCGCGCTGCTGCAAAAAGCCGATATTTCCACGCTGGCGGATGGCGTGTCGGTGGAGCGACACGGCAACCTGATGGTGCTGCGCACGCCGATTATCTCTGAACGCTATTCGGTGGACGAACTGCCGGGTGAAGACGCCAAGCCGGCAGGCAATCCGCTGGGTTATGTGGCGATTGAGCTGGATCTGCAGTCGGTGCGGCTGGAACAGTACAAAGAGGTGTTTGTCGCCACTCTGCTGCTGCTGTTTTGCCTGTGTATCGCCATGTTGTTTGCCTATCGACTGATGCGCGACGTCACCGGCCCGATTCGCAACATGGTTACCACCGTGGACCGCATCCGGCGCGGCCAGCTCGACAGCCGCGTGGATGGCTATATGCTGGGCGAGCTGAGCATCCTGAAAAACGGCATCAACGCCATGGCGATGTCACTCACCGCCTACCATGAAGAGATGCAGCAGAACATCGACCAGGCAACCTACGATCTGCGCGAAACGCTGGAGCAGCTGGAGATTCAGAACGTCGAGCTGGACCTGGCGAAAAAGCGCGCCCAGGAAGCGGCACGCATCAAGTCGGAGTTTCTCGCCAATATGTCGCACGAGCTGCGCACGCCGCTCAATGGCGTGATTGGCTTTACCCGCCAGATGCTGAAAACCGGGCTGAGCACCAACCAGCGTGATTACATGAGCACCATTGAGCGCTCGGCCAATAACCTGCTGAGCATCATTAACGACGTGCTCGATTTCTCCAAACTGGAAGCTGGTAAGCTGGTGCTGGAGTCGATCCCGTTCCCGCTGCGCGCCACGCTGGATGAAACGCTGGTGCTGCTGGCGCCGTCCGCGCATGAGAAAGGCCTCGAGATCACCGTGTGCCTGGAGAAACAGGTGCCGGATAATGTGATTGGCGATCCGCTGCGTCTGCAGCAAATTCTGATCAACCTGATTGGCAACGCCATCAAATTCACCGAGCGCGGCCACATTGATCTGCGCGTCGAGCTGCGTCATCTCAGCATCACACGGGCGGAACTGGAGATTCAGGTGCACGATACCGGCATCGGTATCTCTGAGCAGCAGCAGTCGCAGCTGTTCCAGGCATTTCGTCAGGCGGACGCCAGTATTTCGCGCCGTCACGGCGGTACCGGTCTTGGCCTGGTGATTACGCAGAAACTGGTACACGAAATGGGCGGTGAGATCGCCTTCCACAGCCGGCAGAATCAGGGCTCCACCTTCTGGGTACAAGTACATCTGGATCTCAATCCTAACGCACCGGCGATTCCACGCATGCTGGACGATCTGCACGCCACGCCGCTGGCTTATATCGAACCCCATCCGGCGGTGGCGAAAGCGGTTCAGGAGATGCTGAGCATTACGCCTCTGCAGGTGCAGCACTTTGCCAGCCTTGACGATCTGCCCGACGCCCATTTCCCGCTGCTGCTGATGGGGCTGCCGGTCAGCGATCCGCATCCGGCTACGCTGTCCGATGCGCTGATTGCCCGCCTGCGCGCACACGCCGACTCGGTGCTGCTGGCGCTGCCGAGCGAAATGATGCTGTTCGCCGATGATTTGCGCGCGCGCGGTATCGCCGGCTGCATTGCCAAACCGGTGTCGCTGACGCGATTGCTGCCGATGCTGCTCGATCTCAACATGCGTCATAGCGACGCCGCCCCGCGCGGCGTAAGACAGCCGCTGACGGTGATGGCGGTGGATGATAATCCGGCCAACCTGAAGCTGATCGGCGCATTGCTGGAGGAGCAGGTCCAGAACATCATTCTGTGCGACAACGCCAGTCAGGCGATTCACCAGGCGCGGCAGCAGCGGCTGGACGTGATTCTGATGGATATTCAGATGCCGGACATCGACGGCATCCGCGCCAGCGAGATCATCCGCAGCCTGCCACAGCACGCCAGCACGCCGATTGTCGCGGTCACGGCGCATGCGCTGGATGGCGAACGTGAGCAGTTGATCACCGCCGGCATGAATGACTATCTCGCCAAGCCGATTGATGAGGACAAGCTGAAGCAGCTGCTGCAGCGCTATGCGCCGGGCAGCGTGGCGAGCGCGGTGCGACAACCGGCGATCGCACCCTCACTTGACTGGGCGCTGGCATTGCGTCAGGCGGCGAATAAAGCCGAGCTGGCGCGCGATCTGCTGCAGATGCTGCTGGATTTTCTGCCGGAAGTGGAGCAGCGCGTGGCGCAGTGTATGACGCAGAATGACGTCGATGGGCTGCGCGAGATTATCCACAAGCTGCACGGCAGCGCCAGCTACAGCGGCGTGCCACGGCTGAAACAGCTGTGTCAGCAGCTGGAGAAGAGTCTGCATCAGGAGAGCGATATCGCAGCGCTGGAACCAGAACTGCTGGAGCTGAGCGACGAGATGGCGAATGTGGCGCGCGAAGCGCGTCAGGTGCTGGGCGTGGCGTAGTGAGGGTTGTGCGCTGGGCCCTCACCCTAACCCTCTCCCGGCGGGAGAGGGAACCGTCCGGTGCGATCCAGAGGAACAGCGCGAAATCCAAATCCGTGCACCATCAGCCCCCTCTCCCGCCTGCGGGAGAGGGCTGGGGTGAGGGGAAAACCGCACCGCCTCCCCTTACAACCCCTGCCCCACCTTGATCGTGGCAGCGACGTTCCTTGCCGTCAGGCGGACATTCTGCGCGGCATTGGCCAGCGCCTCTTCCAGCGAACAGATACCCGACAGCACGCTGTACACCGCGTCGATCCCGTGCTGATGCACCACACCGACATCCGCCGTCAGGCTGCCGGCAATACCGATGACCGGCTTATTGAACTGCTTCGCCACCTGCGCCACGCCAACCGGCACTTTGCCGTTGACTGACTGACTGTCGATGCGCCCTTCACCGGTAATCACCAGATCAGCATCCTGCACCTGCTGCGCCAGCCCCAGCGCTTCGGTGACAATCTCAATGCCGCGCCGCAGTTCCGCGTGGCAAAACGCATGCAGCGCCGCGCCCATGCCGCCGGCTGCGCCACCACCGGCGATGTGCAGCACATCAATATCCAGATCGCGCTGAATAATCGCGGCGTAATGGCCGAGCGCGGCATCCAGCTGCTGCACCAGCTGCGGCGTGGCCCCTTTCTGCGGGCCAAAAATCGCTGACGCACCCTCTTCGCCAATCAGCGGATTGGTCACGTCGCACGCCACTTCAATGCGGCACTGCAGCAGGCGCGGATCCAGATCGGCGATCTCAATCTTCGCCAGCTGCGGCAGTGCCCCGCCGCCGTAGCCAATCCCGCTGCCGTGGCTGTCCAGCAGCCGGGCACCGAGCGCCTGCACCATGCCGGCACCGCCGTCGTTGGTGGCGCTGCCGCCGATGCCGATGATGATGTGATCGACGCCGCGATCCAGCGCGTTTTTGATCAGTTCACCGGTACCGTAGGAAGTGGTGATCAGCGGATCGCGCTGTGCCGCAGGCACCAGCTCCAGCCCGCTGGCCGCCGCCATCTCAATAAAGGCAGTACGCGCATCACCGGATAATCCGTAAAACGCGTCGACCGGCTCGCCGAGCGGCCCGGTCACCGTCAGTCTGACGATGTTGCCCTGGGTTGCCGCCACCATTGCTTCAACCGTGCCTTCTCCGCCGTCGGCGACCGGTATTTTGACATAGTCAGCGGCGGGGAAAATTTCGCGAAATCCCGCTTCTATCGCGGTAGCCACTTCCAGGGCGGACAAACTCTCTTTGTATGAATCCGGTGCGATGACAATTTTCATAGGCAATCCGAGCGCGGTAGATGACGGAAATCCGTCTGGCTAAGGCAGTACAGCGTCCGGCATCCGCAGACACCGGACGCGGGCACTACCGGGTGATCTCAACTTTGGCTAATTTTTCATAATAGCAAGCCAGCGCGCTATGATCGGACGTACCCTGCCCGTCGACTTTTAGCGCCTGCATCATCTCCATCACCGCTGCGGTCAGCGGCAGATGTGCGCCAATGCCGTGTGAGGTATCAAGCGCATTGGCTAAATCCTTGATATGCAAATCGATACGGAAGCCAGGCTTAAAGTTGCGATTCAGCACCATGGGCGCTTTGGCATCCAGCACGGTGCTGCCCGCCAGACCGCCGCGAATCGCCTGGTAAACCAGTTCCGGATTGACGCCGGCTTTGGTGGCCAGCGACAGCGCCTCTGACATCGCGGCAATGTTGAGCGCCACAATCACCTGGTTGGCCAGTTTAGTGACGTTGCCCGCGCCGATATCGCCGGTGTGCACCACCGAACCGGCCATCGCCTTAAGAACATCGTAGCACTGATCAAACAGCGCTTTATCGCCGCCGACCATCACCGACAGCGTGCCTTCAATCGCTTTTGGCTCACCGCCGCTCACCGGCGCATCCAGCATCCTGATGCCTTTTTCTGCCAGCGCATCATGCACTTCGCGGCTGGCCAGCGGCGCGATGGAGCTCATGTCGATCACTACCACCCCCGGCTTCGCCCCTTCGATGATGCCGTTCTCGCCCAGACACACCTCTTTCACCTGCGGTGAGTTCGGCACCATGGTGATCACCACGTCAACCTGCGCGGCCAGCTCTTTCGGCGTTTTCGCCACGGTGGCACCCAGCTCCACCAGTTCGGCTTCGTTGCTGGCGTTGTGGTCGCGCACCACCAGGGTGTAACCGGCTTTCACCAGGTTTTTACTCATCGGTTTGCCCATGATACCGAGGCCGATAAATCCAATTTTCATTGCCTTTCCCCTTCGTCAGTTACTGCTTAAATTTGTCGCACAGCGCCTGCGTGGCGTGGCGGAAAACACCCAAGTCGCTGCCGACGGCAACAAAGCTGGCACCCCATTCGAGATAACGGCGTGCGTCAGCCTCCACCGGTGCCAGAATCCCGCTCGGCTTACCGGCGGCTTTGGCGCGCTCAAGGATGTAACGGATCACTTTCAGCACTTCCGGATGCGCCGGCTGGCCGAGATAGCCCAGCGCCGCTGACAGATCGCCCGGGCCGACAAAGATGCCGTCTACGCCGTCAACCGCTGCGATGGCGTCAATGTTGTCCACCGCCTGCTGGGTTTCGATTTGCACCAGCACGGTGATGTTGTCATTGATGGTGGCGTTGTAGTCCGCCAGCGTGCCGTACATGTTGCTGCGATGTGAAACCGACACGCCGCGTATACCGGCTGGCGGATAGCGGGTGGATGCCACCGCGCGCGCCGCCTCTTCTGCGGTTTCCACAAACGGAATCAGGAAGTTATAGAAGCCAATATCCAGCAGACGCTTGATGATGATCGGCTCATTGCACGGCGGTCGCACCACCGGCGCGCTCGGGCTGCCTTTGAGCGCCATCAGCTGCGGAATAAAGGTGGTGATGTCGTTCGGCGCGTGTTCGCCATCCAGCACCAGCCAGTCAAAGCCCGCCAGCCCCAGCACTTCCGTGGTGAGAGGATTGGCAAGGGCGCACCAGCTGCCAATCAGGGTTTCCCCTGCCAGCAAACGACGACGAAAAGGGTTGGGCCAGGCATTGCTCATGATCTCTACTCCTGTTATTTAGCACCGCCGCCCGCGGGCGCGCGGAATAAAATCAGCGCACCAGGCACGGACGCTTGTTATCAAATGTCCAGTTCGGCACGAGGAACTGCATCGCCTGCGCATCGTCGCGCGCGCCCAGTCCATGCTGCTGATACAGCGCATGGGCCTGCATCACCTGATCCATGTCCAGTTCGACGCCAAGGCCCGGCTTCTGCGGCACCTGCACCATGCCACCCTTGATCTGCAACGGCTCTTTGGTCAGGCGCTGGTTGCCCTCCTGCCAGATCCAGTGGGTGTCGATGGCGGTAATGGCGCCCGGTGCGGCGGCGGCCACATGGGTGAACATCGCCAGCGAAACATCGAAATGGTTGTTGGAGTGCGAACCCCAGGTCAGGCCGAAGTCATGACACATCTGCGCCACGCGCACCGAGCCCTGCATGGTCCAGAAGTGCGGATCGGCCAGCGGAATATCGACCGACTGCAGCGACAGCGTGTGGCCCATCTGGCGCCAGTCGGTGGCGATCATATTGGTGGCGGTAGGCAGACCGGTGGCGCGCCGGAACTCGGCCATCACTTCACGTCCGGAGTAACCCTGTTCAGCGCCGCACGGATCTTCTGCATAAGCCAGCACGCCTTTCAGCTGTTTACCGAGCAGGATGGCCTCATTCAGCGACCAGGCGCCGTTGGGATCGAGCGTCACGCGCGCCTGCGGGAAACGCTTCGCCAGTGCCGTTACTGCTTCGGCCTCTTCACCGCCGCGCAGTACGCCACCTTTCAGTTTGAAATCGTTAAAGCCATATTTTTCATAGGCGGCTTCTGCCAGGCGCACCACCGCGTCCGGCGTCAGCGCTTCCTCATGCCGCAGGCGATACCAGTCGCACGGATCATCGGTCTGGCTCTGATACGGCAGTGAGGTTTTGCGGCGATCGCCGATGTAAAACAGGTAGCCGAGCATCTCGACACGGTCACGCTGCTGTCCTTCGCCCAGCAGCGACGCCACGTTGACGCCCAGATGCTGGCCGAGCAGATCCAGCAGCGCCGCTTCGATGCCGGTCACCACGTGAATGGTGGTGCGCAGGTCAAAGGTCTGATTGCCGCGCCCGCTGGCATCGCGATCGGCAAAGGTAGTGCGCACCAGGGTGAGGATATTTTTGTACTCGCCGACAGTTTTTCCGGTTACCAGCGCCGCCGCGTCTTCCAGCGTCTGACGAATTTTCTCGCCGCCGGGGATCTCGCCCACGCCCGTGTGGCCGGCGTTATCTTTCACAATCACGATATTGCGGGTAAAAAACGGCGCGTGGGCACCGCTCAGATTCAGCAGCATGCTGTCGTAACCGGCCACCGGAATGACCTGCATTGCTGTAATTTTCGGGGTGTGACTCATTTCCTGCTCCTTATGCATGGCGGCGTCCAAAAGCCGGACGCTTGCGGTCGAACGACCATCCGGGAACCAGATATTGCATTGCCGTGGCGTCATTACGGGCGCCTGCCGGCAGCGATTGATACAGGGCGTTAGCCTGGCGCAGGCGATCCCAGTCCAGTTCAACGCCGAGGCCGGGCTTGTCCGGCACGGCAATTTTGCCATTGCGGATCTGCAGCGGCTCTTTGGTCAGGCGCTGGTCGCCCTCCTGCCAAATCCAGTGGGTATCGATGGCGGTCGGTTTACCCGGTGCCGCCGCGCCGACGTGGGTAAACATCGCCAGCGAAATGTCGAAGTGATTATTGGAGTGGCAGCCCCAGGTTAGCCCCCACTCATCACACAGCTGCGCCACGCGTACCGCGCCGCTCAGCGTCCAGAAGTGCGGGTCGGCCAGCGGAATATCGACCGCGTTGAGCATCACCGCGTGGTTCATCTCCCGCCAGTTGGTGGCGATCATATTGGTGGCGACCGGCAGACCGGTGGCGCGGCGAAACTCGGCCATGACTTCGCGCCCGGAATATCCCTGCTCGGCACCGCACGGATCTTCGGCATAGCTCAGCACCTCGTGCAGGCCTTTGCACAGCGCGATGGCTTCATCCAGATGCCAGGCGCCGTTGGGATCGACGGTGATGCGCGCGTCCGGGAAACGCTGCTTCAATGCCACCGCCGAGGCAATCTCCTGCTCGCCCGGCAGCACGCCGCCTTTCAGTTTGAAATCTTTGAAGCCGTACCTGTCCTGCGCCGCTTCGGCTAAGCGCACCACCGCGTCCGGCGTCAGCGCCTCCTGGTGGCGCAGGTGATACCAGTCGTGACCGGCCGCGTCGCCGCTCTGATACGGCAAATCAGTCTTACGCCGATCGCCAATGTAAAACAGGTAGCCCAGCACCGTGACCTCATCGCGCTGCTGACCCGGCCCCAGCAGTTCGGCCACTGGCACGCCGAGGCACTGGCCGAGCAGGTCGAGCAGCGCCGCTTCCAGCGCCGCCACCGCATTGACCCGCAGCTCAAACGTCCAGGCGCCGTTGCCGAAGGTATCGAAATCCGCCGACTGGTTACCTTTGTGCACCTGCTGCACCAGCCGGTTCATGCGCGCCACCTGCTGCCCTTTCACCTGCGGTATTGCCGCGACCAGCGTCTCATAGATGGTTTCACCGCCCGGCGCTTCGCCGACGCCGGTGTGGCCGGCGCTGTCGGTCAGCACCACGATATTGCGGGTGAAGCAGGCGCTGTGCGCGCCGCCGATGTTGAGCAGCATGCTGTCGTAACCCGCCACCGGAACCACCTGCATGTCGGTAATCACCGGGGAACTTTGCGTATTCATATTCGGTTCCTTATGACCGGGGTTTGAGTTCGACACGTTTGATATCGCCGGTTATCACCAGGAAGCTGAACGCCGCCACAAACGCATGGATGCCGACATAAATCAGCGCCCCTTCAAACGAACCGCTGGTGGCGATGATGTAACCAATGGCAATCGGCGTGACGATGCCAGAGAAGTTACCGAACATATTGAACAGACCGCCGCTCAGGCCGCTGATCTCTTTGGGTGCGGTATCGGCCATCACCGCCCAGCCCAGCGCGCCAATGCCTTTACCAAAGAACGCCAGCGCCATAAACAGCACCACTACCCATTCGGTTTCGGTGTAGTTACACATCACCATGCTGATGGAGAGCAGCATACCGATGACAATCGGGGTTTTACGCGCGATGTTCAGCGAGCCGGTTTTACGCATCAGATAATCTGAAATCACGCCGCCCAGCACGCCGCCGAGGAAGCCGCAGATGGCGGGAATCGAGGCGATCATGCCGGCTTTAAGAATCGACATGCCGCGCGCCTGCACCAGATACACCGGGAACCAGGTAATAAAGAAGTAGGTCAGGGCGTTAACGCAGTACTGACCGAGATAGATCCCCCACATCATGCGGGTGGAGAGCAGTTGCTTGATTTGAAACCACTTCTCATCCCAGCTCACTTTACGCTCGGCTTTCTTCGCATCCATGTTAATCAGCGCACCGCCCTGCTCCATGTACTCCAGCTCGGCTTTGTTCACGCCAGGGTGATCGTTCGGGTCATGAATTACTTTCAGCCAGATAAAGCTGAGAATGATGCCCAGCCCGCCCATGAACCAGAACACGTGCGCCCAGCCCACCTCGGCCACCAGCCAGCCCATGATCGGTGCGAAAATCACCGTGGCGAAGTACTGGGCGGAGTTAAAGATGGCGACGGCGGTACCGCGCTCCTGCGCCGGGAACCAGGCAGCAACAATACGGCTGTTACCCGGGAAAGACGGCGCTTCCGCCAGCCCCACCATGAAGCGCAGCAGGAACAGTGACACCACAATGCCGAAGCCGCTAAAGATGTCGACGAAGCCCTGCAACAGGGTAAACAGCGACCACAGGAAGATGCTCCAGAAATAGACGCGTTTGGAGCCGAAGCGGTCCAGCAGCCAGCCGCCAGGAATCTGACCGATAACGTACGCCCACGAGAAGGCGGAGAAGATGTAGCCGAGGCCGACGGAATCGAGACCGATCTCCTTCGACATCGCCGAACCGGCAATCGAAATGGTGGCCCGGTCACCGTAGTTGAACGAGGTGACGATAAATAACATCACCACAATCCAGTAACGGGCGTTGGTGCGCTTCTGCACCGCTGCCGCTGTCTGGCTGTAACTATTCATGATGCACTCCTGAAATATAGCGAACGCTACATTCACTCTGACTGCATACACATCGCGTTGGGTATCAGAATGATGTTGGGTTAAACACGGCGATTGTTGTTATGGCAAAACGATGATGCGTCGTGACGAATAACCAAACGTTGAAGAACGGCAATCAGTATAGGAACAGCATCACCGCGAAACACTGGAGGAACGCCCGAGGATAATCATCAATCCGGCACGATTTTCTGGCATTTGCCCATAACGCTGCGGCGTGGCTCACGGAACCCGCCATCCAGCCGCCAGATTGCTGCAAAAGTGAACAGCAAGCGTACGCTTTGTGAGGCTCTTCACTTGCGTTTGGTAAAACGAACCAAACTGCGCGCCGATCGCGGCACAAAGCCAGTCAGTTGCACAATGCGCGGGTGAATACCCCTGCTTATACTGAGGCTGGCAAATAACGATGATGTGACGGACGTGATTTCAACCGCACCGCTATGACCGGTGCGACAAACCGGAAGGTGAGCAATGAACCGACCTCTGACAGACAAACCGCGCTACATTAAAGTGCACGACGCCGATAACGTGGCGATTGTGGTCAACGATCAGGGATTGCCCGCAGGCAGCCGCTTTGATGACGGTCTGCAACTGACTGAGCATGTGCCGCAGGGGCACAAAGTGGCGCTGAGCGATATCGCCCTGCATGGCGACATCGTGCGTTACGGTGAAGTGATTGGCACAGCGCTGCGCCCGATTGCGCGCGGCAGCTGGATTGAGGAGTCGCTGGTGGCACTGCCCGCCGCCCCGCCGCTGGCCAGCCTGCCGCTGGCAACTAACGTGCCGCCGCCCCTGCCACCGCTGGAAGGATACACCTTTGAAGGCTATCGCAACGCCGACGGCAGCGTCGGCACGCGCAATCTGCTCGGCATCACCACCAGCGTGCACTGCGTGGCGGGCGTGGTGGATTACGTGGTGCAGCTGATTGAGCGCGATCTGCTGCCGCGCTACAGCAACGTCGACGGCGTGGTGGCGCTCAACCATTTATATGGCTGCGGCGTGGCGATCAACGCACCGGCGGCGGTGGTGCCCATTCGCACCATTCACAACCTTGCACTGAATCCTAATTTTGGCGGCGAAGTGATGGTGGTGAGCCTCGGCTGCGAGAAATTACAGCCGGAGCGCCTGCTCACCGGTACACCGGACGTACAGGCCATTTCGCTGGATGAGCGCGATATCGTGCGCCTGCAGGATGAGCGTCACGTGGGTTTTGGCGCGATGGTCGATGAAATTCTGCAGGTGGCCGAGCGCCATCTGAAAAAACTCAACCAGCGTCAGCGCGAAACCTGCCCGGCGTCAGCGCTGGTGGTCGGCACCCAGTGCGGCGGCAGCGATGCGTTTTCCGGCGTGACGGCCAATCCGGCGGTTGGCTTTGCCTCGGATCTGCTGGTGCGCTGTGGTGCGACGGTGATGTTCTCGGAAGTGACCGAGGTGCGCGATGCGATCCATCTGCTGACACCGCGCGTGGTAAACGAAGCGGTGGGCAAACGGCTGCTGGAAGAGATGGCGTGGTACGACGATTATCTGAGCCAGGGGCAAACCGACCGCAGCGCGAATCCGTCGCCGGGCAATAAAAAAGGTGGCCTGGCCAATGTGGTAGAAAAAGCGCTGGGCTCAATTGCTAAATCCGGCCGCAGCCCGATTGTCGAAGTGCTGTCACCCGGACAGCGCCCGACGCAGCGCGGGCTGATTTACGCCGCCACGCCGGCCAGCGATTTTGTCTGTGGCACCCAGCAGATGGCTTCCGGCATTACGCTACAGGTGTTCACCACCGGACGCGGCACGCCTTACGGTCTGGCGGCGATTCCGGTGATTAAAATGGCGACGCGCAGCGCGCTGGCGAACCGCTGGCATGACCTGATGGACATCAATGCCGGCACCATCGCGACGGGCGAAGAGAGTATTGAACAGGTCGGCTGGCGGCTGTTTGAGCTGATTCTGGATATCGCCAGCGGACGTAAACAGACGTGGTCAGATCGCTGGGGAATCCGTAATCAGCTGGCGGTATTCAATCCGGCACCGGTGACGTGATGTGTGCACACCTGACGGAAGAGGAAGCGGTTCGGGTGAACCGTTAAGGTTAATCCCCGCAGCCCCCGCGCGCACAGGCTGTTCCCTCTCCCGCCTGCGGGAGAGGGTTAGGGTGAGGGCCTGATTTACAACAACTTACCCCAGCTCTCCACCCACGGCGTGGTCACTGACTCGGGCTCCGGATTTTCCGTCGCATCCACCAGCAGCACCTCGCCAATACGCTGCGCCTGCTGCTCCTGCAGCGTGGCATCAAAAGTCTTTCCTGCTCCACAGAAATGGTCGTAACTGCTGTCGCCTAAAGCGATCACGCCATAGCGCAGCTCAGGCTGATAGCCCAGCTCATCGCGCACCTGCACATACAGTCGCGCGATATTGTCCGGAAAATCGCCCTGCCCGGTGGTCGAGGTAACAATTAACGCGACCTCTTTGCTGTAAGCCTGCCAGTCGGCCAGTGACGGATCTTCAAACACCTTCACCTCATGCCCCTGCGCTTCCAGCACCGGCTGCGCCTCTTCGGCAACCAGCAGCGCGTTGCCGTACACCGTACCTGTAAAAATGCCAATCTTTGCCATTTTGCCGCTCCTTTATTCTGTCGGCTTATCCTGGACTGCCTCAGCGGCAAACTCAACCCTCGGCACATCGGGCAGTTGCTGCTGCCAGCCAAACGATTGCAGCATCTGCTGCCAGACGCGATCCAGCCCGGCGCGAATCACCAGCGGTTCGCCAGTCACCGGATGCGTTAGCGTCAGCGCACTGGCGTGCAGCATCAGGCGATCCATGCCAAAGTGGGCTGCGGCACCGCGGTTCTGCCGCAGATCGCCGTGCGAGCTGTCACCAATAATCGGATGACGCAGGTGTGCCATATGGCGCCGCAGCTGATGCTTGCGCCCGGTGTGCGGCGACAGCTCAACCAGCGTATAACGTGCGCTGAGGTACTTGCCGATGGCCACCGGCAGTTCTGCCTGCGCCAGCGCGCGATAATCGGTGACCGCCGGCTGTGGCGCGCGCGGTTCCGTGACAAACTTGTCCGCAATTTTATCCAGCTCTTCTACCAGCGGATAATCCAGCGTTGCGCTACCGTCCAGCCAGCCGCGCACCACTGCGTGATAGGTTTTCTGAATCTGATGCTGCTCAAACTGCTGCGCCAGCAGCCGCCCGATTTCGCTGGAGAGCCCCATTAGCAGCACGCCAGACGTGGGACGATCGAGGCGATGCGCGGTAAATACGTGCTGACCAATCTGATCGCGCACCGTCTGCATCACCACCACTTTCTCTTTGCGATCGAGCCAGCTGCGGTGCACCAGCCAGCCCGCCGGTTTATTTACCGCAACCAGCCATGCATCCTGATAAATGATCTCCAGCATCAGGCGTCCGGCGGCGCAAACAGCGCATCAAGCTGGCTGAGCGTCAGCAGCAGCGCTGCATGGCCCGGCGTGGTGGGCGGCAGGGCCATCTCATAATAAGGTGTAACGGCGAAGTTTTGCGGCAGCGCGGCGCCGGCGTCAAGCAGCGCCTGCATGCGCGGCAGCAGGACCCACTGCAGCCATTCGAGCGGCTGCAGGGTATCGAGACAGAAAGGTTGCGTGCTATTAAAGGCTTCCGCCGCCGGGGCGTGCGTCTGCCAGTGGCCGTGTTCGCGCATCACCGCTTCGACCTGCTGCAGCCGCTGAATAATCAGGTGCGTCGACATACGCTACCTCCGCGTCAAAAAGGGGCGGCAAGCATATCATTAGTGGGTGCGCGCGCAAAAACGGCATAAAAAAAGGGAGCACTGTGATTACAGTGCTCCCGGTTCGTTTGCAGCATTCCCGCCACCGCTGTGCTCCCTGCTCATCCTTGACAACTGTTCCTGCGCTTTCCGTCGCCTGTCATCGTGACATTGGTCCTTAGCATCCTGGCCCGCCACATCCCGCGTGGCTCTCATTCTCCATCCTGGAGGTGTCCTTTACTCACTCCGGAGTGTCCCGCTTCATCCTGAAGCCTTCCCTGTGACGTAAACTCCGTTACGTTCCTGCCGCCTGGCTGACATTCTCCTGAACGTCTCTCAATCCGTGGCTTCCTGCCAGTGGTGACTATTCTGGCAGAAACCATCGCAATAACAAGTCAGTAAGCGCTGTTAAACGATTAAGCCATGTCTGTATTTTCGGATTGATGCCATAACTGCATGATTCACAATATTTTTACATTGCGGACTTCCGGAAGTCTGCGCAATGTTCTGGCGATCTCGCACAACAGTTGTGAGAGATCTCTTACAAAGGCTGCGAGAAAAGTCTGCAACTCACGAACTAACCGGTTGTAAAGCATTAAGAAATGTCTGAATATCCACCGCCAGTTTCTGCCGTTTTTTCGTTCCCGGCTGCTCCACAATCACCTCACCGGTCAGATTACACACCGCGATAACATCCTGCTCCGAATCTGTAGTGGCGATAAACAACGTCGGGCTCTGTTTCAGACGGCGCTTCATCACCAGATGACCAATCAGGTTCTCCTGCAGGCGGGTAAAATCGTCCTCGCTCCACACCTGCAGCAGCGTCAGCGGCTGCTGCGCAAACTGCGCATGCATGTCGCCGGCAAATTGCGTGGTATAGAACGTGGTGAGGTCCGGCTGCAGCTGAATATCCAGCGCGCGCTCAACGGCTGCCAGCGAGGCTGGCAGGGTAAAGTCCTGCGGCTGCCACAGGACGCGCTCATCCAATTCACTGATGATGCAGGGCGACGGCACGCCGTACAGCTCTGCGCTGGCGGGAAAATGGCCGTGCTGCTGCTGCCAGTGCGCTACATAACGGGCGGTAAAATCGCGCAGGGCCTCTGCGGTTTGCTGCATCATTCATCTTCTCGCTGGTGATCGGTTACACTGACTCCCTTTGATGGATTTTAGTGGTAACCGTTATGTCTTCTGAAAACCGGGATACGGCGCTGAGCGGCCTGACTTTGGGTAAGCCCACCGCGTATGTTGATCGCTACGATAACACGCTGCTGCAGGCGGTGCCGCGCAGCCTGAATCGTGAGCCGCTCGGGCTTTATCCCGATAACCTGCCGTTCCACGGCGCAGATATCTGGACGCTGTATGAACTCTCCTGGCTAAACAGCAAAGGCGTGCCGCAGGTCGCGGTCGGCGAAGTGGTGCTAAGCGCCGACAGCGTGAATCTGATCGAGTCCAAAAGCTTCAAACTCTATCTTAACAGCTTTAACCAGACGATTTTCGCCGACTGGGGCGCCGTACGGCAAACGCTGGAGCGCGATCTCAGCGCCTGCGCTAACGGCCAGGTCAGCGTGGCGCTGTTTCGCCTGAGCGAAGTGGAAGGTCAGCCGATCGGGCACTTCGCTGGCGATGTCATCGACGAGCAGGATATCACCATCAGCGATTACGGCTTTAACGCTGACTACCTCGCCAGCGCAACGGGCAGCGAAGTGGTTGAAGAGACGCTGGTCAGCCATCTGCTGAAATCGAACTGTCTGATCACCAATCAGCCGGACTGGGGCTCGGTGATGATTCGCTATCAGGGCCCGCGTATCGATCGCGAAGCGCTGCTGCGCTATCTGATTTCGTTCCGCCAGCACAATGAGTTTCACGAGCAGTGCGTCGAGCGTATTTTTAACGATATTCAGCGCTTTTGTCAGCCAGCAGCATTAACCGTCTACGCGCGCTACACGCGGCGCGGCGGGCTGGATATCAATCCGTGGCGAAGCAATGTCCCCTTCACGCCGGGCTACTCCCGCCTGGTGCGCCAGTAACAGATTGCGAGATGTCTCGCAGGCCGCCGCACGGATGCGCGGTTCCACTTGAGCATTCGCGGCCGACAACGGTACTCTGGTACAGGCGCGAGGGCGACAGCGTGCTTACCGAAGGATTTTCGTCACTGCGCTCAACGGGTTAAGCGCAGCGTCATCAGTCACGCATTTGCGTGTAAAGGAGTTCTCTTGATTACACATATCAGCCCGCTTGGCTCAATGGATCTGCTCTCCCAGCTGGAAGTCGACATGCTGAAGCGTACTGCCAGCAGCGATCTCTACCAGCTGTTTCGCAACTGCTCGCTGGCGGTACTCAACTCCGGCAGCCAGACCGACAGTAGCCACGAACTGCTTTCCCGCTTCGAAAACTTTGACATCAACGTGCTGCGCCGCGAGCGCGGCGTGAAACTGGAGCTGATCAACCCGCCGGAAGAGGCGTTTGTTGACGGCCGGATTATCCGTTCGCTGCAGGCGAACCTGTTTGCCGTACTGCGCGACATTCTGTTTGTTAACGGTCAGCTCTCGGCGGCGGATCGTTTACAAAATCAGGACGTCACCGACTCCGCGCACATCACCAATCAGGTGTTCTCTATTCTGCGCAACGCACGCGCGCTGCACGTGGGCGAATATCCCAACACTGTGGTGTGCTGGGGCGGTCACTCCATCAACGCGGTCGAATATCAATATTGCCGCAATGTCGGGACCCAGATGGGCCTGCGCGAACTGAACATCTGTACCGGCTGTGGTCCGGGCGTGATGGAAGCGCCGATGAAAGGGGCAGCGGTAGGCCATGCACAGCAGCGCTATCACGACAGCCGGTTTATCGGCCTGACCGAACCGTCGATCATCGCTGCGGAGCCACCTAACCCGCTGGTGAATGAACTGATCATCATGCCGGATATCGAAAAGCGTCTGGAAGCCTTTGTGCGCATCGCGCACGGCATCGTGATCTTCCCGGGCGGCGTCGGCACGGCAGAAGAGCTGTTGTATCTGCTGGGCATTCTGATGAATCCGCAGAACAGCGACCAGGTCCTGCCGCTGATCCTCACCGGGCCAAAAGAGAGCGCCGATTACTTCCGCGTGCTGGATGATTTCATCGTTAATACGCTGGGTGAAGCCGCGCGCCGGCATTACAAAATCATCATTGATGATGCTGCGGAAGTGGCGCGTCTGATGAAGAAAGCCATGCCGCAGGTGAAAGAGTACCGCCGCGAAACCGGCGATGCCTACAGCTTCAACTGGTCGATTCGCATTGCACCGGATCTGCAGGTGCCGTTCCTGCCGACCCACGAAAATATGGCCAACCTCAAGCTGTTCCCGAATCAGCCAGCGGAAAAACTGGCGGCGGATCTGCGGCGTGCCTTCTCGGGCATCGTGGCCGGTAACGTCAAAGAGATGGGGATCCGCGAAATCCGGGAAAAAGGTCCGTATCAGCTGCAAGGCGATGCCGATCTGATGCACCGCATGGACGAACTGCTGCAGGGCTTCGTCGCGCAGCAGCGCATGAAGCTGCCCGGCAGCGCTTACATCCCCTGCTACGAAATCATCAAATAACCCATCAGGAAGGCAGCCTGCGGGCTGCCGGTATCACTATGTCGCTTCATCTGCTTATTATCGACGCGCTCAATCTGATCCGCCGCCTGCATGCGGTGCAGGGTTCGCCCTGTCGTGAGGCCTGCGTGGCGGCGCTGCATCAGCTGCTGGGCCACACGCGGCCAACGCACGTGGTGGCGGTGTTTGACAGCCATGACCGACAGCCTGGCTGGCGTCATCAGTTATTGCCGGACTACAAAGCGGGTCGCCCGCCGATGCCGGACGATTTACAGCAGGAGATGGCCTCGCTGCAGGCGGCCTTTGAGGCCAGCGGTGTCAGTTGCTGGGTTGCCGAACAGGATGAAGCGGACGATCTGGCCGCGACGCTGGCAGTGAAGATGGCCGACGCCGGTCATCAGGCCACCATCGTTTCCACCGATAAAGGTTACTGCCAGCTGCTGGCACCGAGCATCCGCATCCGCGATTATTTTCAGAAGCGCTGGCTGGACGTGCCGTTTATCGAACAGGAGTTCGGCGTCGCGCCGGCCCAGCTGGCGGATTACTGGGGCTTATGCGGTATCAGCAGCAGCAAAATTCCAGGCGTGCCCGGCATCGGACCGAAAAGCGCACGGGAACTGCTGCTGCAGTTTGGTTCGCTCGAGGCGCTGTATCAGCAGCTGGATCTGCTACCTGAGAAGTGGCAGAAGAAGTTACGCGATCACCGCGCAACCGCCGAGGTGTGCCGACAGGTGTCAACGTTGAAGCGGGATTTGGTGTTGCAGGGGAATTTAAATACGCTGCGGTATCAGGGTCCGGCGCGTCATTGAGGTCGCCATGAATGGTGCCCCTACAGCAGCACGGCAAGCCTGAGCTGTTCAGGCAGGTTTCAGCCCCCTTCCGCAACGATCGCGGGTTTGGTTGCGGCGCAATTTATTGCGCGATGAATGGCGCCGCTACGGATGAGTGCAACTAAGTTCTGCGAAATAATTTGTGCAAGCGCAGGACGACAAGCCCGAGCTGTTCAGGAAAGTTTCAATCCCGCTCATTGCGCGATGAATCGCGCCGCTACGGGCTAGTGCACCTAGTTTCTGCGAAATAATTTGTGCCACCGCAGGACGACAAGCCCGAGCTGTTCAGGCAAGTTATAGCCCCATTCCACACCGGTTGCGGTTTTGGTAGCGGCGCAATTTATTGCGCGATGAATCGCGCCGCTACGGGCTGGTGCACCTAATTTCTGCGAAATAATTTGTGCCACCGCAGGACGGCAAGCCCGAGCTGTTCAGGGAAGTTTCAATCCCGCTCATTGCGCGATGAATCGCGCCGCTACGGGCTAGTGCACCTAGTTTCTGCGAAATAATTTGTGCCACCGCAGGACGACAAGCCCGAGCTGTTCAGGGAAGTTTCAATCCCGCTCATTGCGCGATAAATCGCGCCGCTACGGATGAGTGCAACTAAGTTCTGCGAAATAATTTGTGCTAGCGCAAGGCGGCAAGCCTGGGAGTCCCCGGGAGCATACATTAGTATGTGACCGGGGCGAGCAGGCGCAGCCAACGCCGCGATAGCGCAAAGTATGAAGCAGAACTAGCGTTCGTCGCGCCGTCCGCCGACTGCCGCCCAAATCCGGCGCACATGCACGGTCACTTCTTCGCGGTCGTGATACAGCTGGCGCGCCTGGATCTGCGCGTTTACGCCCTTCTCCTTCAGCGCCGCGTCCATCATTGCCAGATTCTGCGTAACTTCTTCATAGCGCTTTTTCATTGGCAGCTTGAGGTTGAAGATCGCCTCACGGCACCAGCCGTTGACCAGCCATTCGGTCATCAGGCTGGCGACGCGCACCGGTTTTTCCACCATGTCGCACACCAGCCAGCTGATGTTGCTGCGCGGCGGGCGGAATTTGAAACCGTCTTCGCGGCAGTGCGTAACCTGTCCGGTATCCATCAGGCTCGGCGCCATCGGGCCGTTATCCACCGCGTACACCCACATGCTGCGCTTCACCAGCTGATAGGTCCAGCCGCCGGGGCAGGCACCGAGATCGACCGCATACATGCCGCTGCCCAGCCGTTCGTCCCACTCATCGGCCGGCACGAACACGTGGAATGCTTCTTCCAGCTTCAGCGTAGAGCGGCTTGGCGCATCGGCCGGGAACTTCAGGCGCGGAATGCCCATGTAAAACGGCGAGTTGTTGTGCGGCAGCGAATAACCAACGTAGCAGGTGCCCGGCGCGATAAAGAACACATGCACTACCGGACGTTTATTGCTCTCATAATTCAGCAGGATTTTGCTGTCGCGCAGGCTGGCGCGCAGCGGTACCGTCAGCTTGCGGCAAAATTTGGTCAGCTCTTTGGCTTCATTGGTGTCGGGCACTTCAACGCGCAGCTCGCCGCCCTTCTCCACTACGCCGCTCAGCATACCGACGATCGGGGTAATACGATCTTCCGGCGGGAGATCGCGCAGCAGCTCGCCCACCACCAGCATTTGCCGGGCAAAAATCAGCTCCGCGAACGGCAGCGTGGCGATCAGTTTTTCCGCCTCTTCCGGCTGATAACACTCAAACAGCACATAACCGGCGTCATCTTTAACGCGCGGAAAACCATAGATTTCACGTTCCGCTGCTTTGGCACTGATTTCTGCCGCACACTCTTTCTCAAATCCCGGACGGCAATAGAGTAAAACTTTATTCATGGCGATCTGCCTTTCGTTTCAGACGCAGCGCGCCAATCAACATCAAAAACCAGCCAATCAGGAAGCACAGGCCTCCAACCGGCGTAACAAACACCCAAAACTTCAGGTGCGACAGCGCCAGACAATACAGGCTACCGCTGAACAGGACGATACCCAGCGCCATCGCGGCGCTACTCCAGTAAAACCAGATATTGGCGCGACGCAGCATCGCTGCGCCAATACCAATAATCGCCAGCGTATGATACGCCTGATATTCAAGGCCGGTATGGATCCACGCCATCTCGGCCGCGCCGAGCGCTTTGCTCAGCACGTGCGCCCCAAAAGCACCAAACGCCACCAGCAGAAAGCCGCTGATGGCGGCAAATATAAACATGGCACGACTGGACATTCATTTATCCTCAAGGTGAAACCGCACATCACTGTGCGGCAGGCAACGCGTTAGTGATCGTAGCGGAAGCGGAATTTTTCTTGTTCAGTTGCGGCTTTTTCCAGAATCCACTGCCGAAAGGCGGCTATTTTACCCAGTTCTGCCTGGCTGTCATGACAAACCAGATAAAAAGCATTTTTACTCACTAAGACATCGTTGAAAGGACAGACCAGTCGTCCGGCCTCAATTTCACTCTGCGCCATCACGTTATTGGCCAGCGCCACGCCCTGGCCGTGGATCGCCGCCTGCAGCACCATGGCGCTGTGGCTGAAGATCGGCCCCTGCTGAACATTAATGTGCTGCAAGCCCAGCTGACGAATATAGGATTGCCAGTCACGGCGCGAGGCGTCATGCAGCAGCGTGAAATGCGCCAGATCGGCCGGTGATTTGAGCGGATTGTCGCCAGTCAGCAGCAGCGGCGAGCACACCGGCAGCAGATATTCGGCATACAATTTTTCTACCCGCAAACCGGGCCAGTTGCCGCGGCCGTAAAAAATCGCCACGTCGACATCATCGGCCAGCTTCTCCTCATCACGGTCCACCGCCTGGATACGCACATCAATGCCCGGATAAGCCAGATTAAAGCTGGAGAGGCGCGGAACCAGCCACTGAATGGCGAAACTCGGCAACAGGCTGACGGTGAGTGCCCCTTTGGCACTGCGCGCCTGCAGTTTGCGCGTGGCATCGTTCAGTGCCGAAAAAATCTCTTTGATATCGAGATAGTAGCTTTGACCCTCTTCGGTCAGTAACAGCGAACGATTGCGCCGGCGAAACAGCTTGAGACCGAGAAAATCTTCCAGCGATTTAATCTGATGGCTGACAGCCGCCTGGGTGACAAACAGCTCCTCAGCGGCTTTGGTGAAGCTCAAATGACGGGCCGCAGCGTCGAAGACGCGAAGAGCATTAAGCGGCGGAAGGCGTTTTGACATGGTTTTCCGTACCCGGATTGACGGCGTAACACTACAACTTATACAAAGTCGTTACGTATTAGATTTTTTAATCCGAGACATTATAATTTGTCCGTTGAGGAAGCTCCAGCAAATACCTATAGTTGCCGCACTTCCTGAGCCGGAACGAAAAGATTTCTGGAAACGTGCGAGAGATCGCAGACTTTTAGAGAGCTTTTGGCTTGTGGTCGTGATGTTGTGTTTGCATTTTGATCTGACGATTGCAGATCAAACTTTTAATTCCTGTAGATTTACCCTGTCTGTCCATAGTGATTTTAAATAGCACCGCAAATTGCGGTGCTTTTTTTTACCTGCTAACCGGGCTTACTGGCCCATTTCCACCATCTCTTTCACATCTGAGCGGTTAATCTGCTGCTCGTTGCCATTGGCATCTTTATAGCTGATCATACCGGTTTCATCGTCAACTTTTGGTTTGCCATCCGCAACAATGGTGCGACCATCATTGGTATGCATGACGTAGTTGCTGGAACAGGCGGCCAGGGTAAAGGCCATGGTGCACACGGCCAGCACTGCGGCGAGTTTATTCATCTTCTATCTCCTTGCAGATTGATTGCATTAAACCACCCGCGTGCGCTGACCAGTGGCAGCAAACAGAGCGATCGACTGGAACAGACCGATTCGTTATGCGGGTTTCGGTTCAAACCTTGCAATAATTAGCATAACGCGCTTTTCCAGCTTTGCCAGGCCACGGCGTGGCTTTCAGCCTGGTCCTAACATCCAAGTAAGTGAGCTGAGTATGACCCATTTCTCTCCTGGCGAGTTTCGTCAGCAGTTTCCCGCGCTGAGCGATGCGGGTGTCTATCTCGACAGCGCTGCCACCGCGCTGAAGCCGCAGGCGGTGATTGACGCGACCGCGCAGTTTTATTCGCTGAGCGGCGGCACCGTCCACCGCAGCCAGTTCGCCGCTGCCCGCGCGCTGACGGCACAATATGAACAGGCGCGGGCGCGCGTGGCGCACTGGCTGCAGGCGGCGGACGATCGGCAAATCGTCTGGACGCGTGGCACCACGGAAGCCATCAACCTGGTGGCGCACAGCTGGCTGGCGCCGCGCCTGCAGCCGGGCGACGAGATTGTGGTGAGCGAAGCCGAGCACCACGCCAATCTGGTGCCGTGGCTGATGGTGGCGCAGGCCAGCGGTGCGAAAGTGATAAAGTGGCCGCTTGGCGCTGACCGGCGCCCGGATATCGCCCTGCTGCCGCAGCTGCTCAACGCGCGCACCCGTCTGCTGGCGATAGGTCAGATGTCTAACGTGACCGGCGGCTGTCCGGATCTGGCGCAGGCGATTACGCTGGCGCACGGCGTCGGGGCGAAAGTGATGGTGGATGGCGCGCAGGGCGTGGTGCACTGCCCGCCGGATGTGCAGGCGCTGGATATCGACTTCTACGCCTTTTCCGCGCACAAGCTGTATGGTCCGATGGGCACTGGTGTGCTGTACGGCAAAGCGGAGCTGCTGGACGCGATGCCGCCGTGGCAGGGCGGCGGCAAAATGCTGACGCAGGTCGATTTCAGCGGCTTCACGCCGCAGCCGGTGCCGTGGCGCTTTGAAGCAGGCACGCCGAACGTGGCGGGCGTGGTCGGGCTGAGTGCGGCGCTGGACTGGCTGGGGCAGTACGATGCGGAAAAAGCCGAACGCTGGAGCCAGCAGCTGGCCAGCCTTGCCGAAGAACAACTCAGCGCTATTCCCGGCTTCCGCAGTTTCCGCTGCGGCAGCGCCAGCCTGCTGGCGTTTGATATCGCCGGTATTCACCACAGCGATATCGTGACGCTGCTGGCGGAACAGGGCATCGCGCTGCGCGCCGGCCAGCACTGTGCCCAGCCGCTGATGGCGGCGCTTGGCGTCAGCGGCACGCTGCGCGTCTCATTTGCCCCCTATAATAATCTGCAGGACGTGGACGCGCTGGTGCGCGCCATGCACCATGCCGTGGATTTACTGAGTGAGTAACGTAATGACATCAGCCCTGCTTGCCCCCCATCCGTTTGGTGACCTGATTACCGAAGCCAGCCTGACGGAGAAGTTTGCCCATTTTCATCAGTGGGAAGATCGCTACCGCCAGCTGATTCAGCTCAGCCGCCAGCTGCCGGCGCTGCCGGAAGCGCTGAAAACGGCGGAAATTGAGCTCTCCGGCTGCGAAAACCGCGTCTGGCTCAGCAGCCAGCAGCGGGCCGACGGTACGCTGCATTTTTACGGTGACAGCGAGGGACGCATCGTGCGCGGATTGCTGGCGGTGCTGCTGACAGCGGTGGAAGGAAAAACGCCCGCGGCGCTGTTAGCCACAGACCCGCTGGCGCTGTTTGATACCTTAGGGCTGCGCGCGCAGCTGAGCGCCTCGCGCAGCAGTGGTTTACAGGCGCTGGCTGAGGCGGTACAGCGTGCTGCCCGCGCGCATCAGGCAGACTGACGCGCCGCGCGCGCGAGGAATTTTTTCAGCGCGTGCGACACCGCAACAAAACCAAAGGTGGCGGTCACCATGGTGGCCGCACCAAAGCCGGCGGCACAGTCCATGCGCTTTGGCCCTTCCGCCGTGCTACGCGAAGCGCATACGCTGCCGTCCGGCTGCGGATACACCAGCGCCTCGGTAGAGAACACGCAGTCGATCCCCAGTTTACCCTTGCTGTTTTTCACTACGCCAAAATCACTTTTCAGCCGCTCGCGCAGTTTGGCAGCCAGCGGATCCTGAATGGTTTTGGCTAAGTCACTGACCTGAATCTGCGTCGGATCAATCTGTCCGCCGGCGCCACCGGTGGTGATCAGCGGGATCTTATTACGCCGGCACCAGGCAATCAGCGCAGCCTTAGGGCGCACACTATCAATCGCGTCAATCACATAGTCGAACCCCGCAGCCATCAGCTCAGCGGTATTGTCCGGCGTGATAAAGTCATCGATGCAGATCACCTCACACTCCGGATTGATGGCGTGAATACGCTGCGCCATCACCTCAGTTTTCGCCTGACCGACATGCCCCTGCAAGGCATGAATCTGACGGTTGGTATTGGTAATACACACATCGTCCATGTCGATCAGGGTAATTTTACCGATGCCGGTGCGCGCCAGCGCTTCGGCCGCCCAGGAACCGACGCCGCCGATGCCGATGACGCAGAAATGCGCGTCGGCAAAACGCTGCAGTGCTTCCTGCCCGTAGAGACGCGCCGTGCCGCCAAATCGCTGGCGCCAGGCGTCGCTGACAACTTTCATAGCTAACCTTTTAGTACGATGCGCAGACGCGCACCCGACAAACCCAGGGTGCGCAGCCTATCAATTTGCGCCGATAATCAATGAACCATTATTGCCGTTTTGCGGATTGCTGAACAGCGGCTGGCCGGTTCCCGGTGCGGCTTTCAGCACCCAGACGCGGCCATAATGGTTGTAGAAGCCCGCCAGATGCGCCGCATCCGGGCCGACGCCCTGGTAGATATCGAAGTGCTGGCCTTTGATCGCGCCGCCCACGTCCAGCGCGACCATCAGGCGCATCTCATATTTGCCGTTGAATTTGCCCTTCTCATTCAGCTGCGGCACTTCAGCCAGCAGCGCCGTGCCGGCGGGAATCAGTGAACGATCGGACGCCACCGAGGCTTTGGCAATCAGCGGTACCGCGCTGGCACCGCGCACCGGCACATACTCTTCCGGCTTGAAGAACACGAACGACTGGTTGGTTTCCAGTACGTTGCGCACTTCCTGCGGCGAGTGCTCCTGCGCCCACTGCCGAATCGCCTGCATCGACATGTCTTCGCGCTTCACTTCACCGCGATCGATCAGCTCTTTACCAATACTGTGGTAAGCCCAGCCGTTCTTGCCGCCGTAACCGAAGAAACGCAGCGGACGGCCATCGCCGAAATCGACATAGCCGCTGCCCTGCACATCCATCATAAAGTTGTCGATCAGCGAGTTGCTCCAGGCAATCACATAACGCTCATCCAGTGCGCCACTATAGATAGAAGCGCGGCTTGGCAGCTTCTGTCCGCGCGGACGCGGCGGCATGCGATAAATTGGATACTGGAATTCGCCCTGACGGGTATAACGCGCTTCCACCACCGGCGTGTAGTAACCGGTAAACTGTACGTTGCCGTAGCTGTCGGTGCCTTCCATCTGATAGGCGTTCAGGCCGAACTGGCGCAGCTGACGCGTATCGGCGCCGGAGAGCAGCCAGTTCTGAATCGCACTGTAAGTGCCGAGGTTGCGGCCATACAGACCGGACGACGCCGACTGGATCTGCTGCACCTGCAGGCCGAAATCACGGCCATTGACCGGACGCCCTTTGGCGTTCGGCTCATTCACCAGCCCGAGCGGTTGCTCCAGCTTGCCATCAATATATTGCTGACCGCGATCGGTCGGCTTAGAGCTACAACCGGCTAACAGCGCCAGAAATGCGCCAGTAAGTGCATACTTCGCCCAATGTCCTTTCATTACCTTCTCTTTTTAAGCTGGTTGTTTGCACGGCGACGATAGCAAAGGGGCAGACAGAATGAAATCTGCCGCAGGCTAGCGCGCTCACATCTGTATAATAAATCGCCCAATGGCCAAATAATTCAGCAACTGTTTGTCTATTTAGCGCTTGAACGCAAAAAAGGGGTTGCATCATCATACGCCCGGTGTATAGTGCGCATCCACGGACGCGGGGTGGAGCAGCCTGGTAGCTCGTCGGGCTCATAACCCGAAGGTCGTCGGTTCAAATCCGGCCCCCGCAACCAATTCTTCGTGATGAAGAGACAATGTGGCAAGTCGCTAAGCGCGACAGACGGACGCGGGGTGGAGCAGCCTGGTAGCTCGTCGGGCTCATAACCCGAAGGTCGTCGGTTCGAATCCGGCCCCCGCAACCAATTGTCTTAACGAAGAATACAATTTGCAAAGTCGCTCAGTGCGACAGACGGACGCGGGGTGGAGCAGCCTGGTAGCTCGTCGGGCTCATAACCCGAAGGTCGTCGGTTCGAATCCGGCCCCCGCAACCACTTCTTCTGACGAAGAACATCACAACACCCTGACGGGTGTTTTTTTGTTTCTGCGCCCGGTAAAAAAGCGGCATCGCTGCCGCCCAGCCCTAACGCCGTGCCAGCACGCCGCCTTTGTCAAAATACGCCTTAATACCGTGCAGAATGGCTTCCGCCACCTGATGCTGATAGCGCGGGGTACGCAGCTTCCGCTCCTCTTCGACGTTACTGATAAACGCCGTTTCCACCAGAATCGACGGGATATCCGGCGCTTTCAGCACCGCAAAGCCGGCCTGATCCACCGTGCGTTTATGCAGGTGGTTAATGTGGCCCATGCGCGTCAGCACTTCTTTGCCAAACTTCAGACTGTCGCTGATGGTCTGCCGCTGCACCATATCGAACATGGTGTGGTCGAGATAGCGATCGCCGCTCATGCTGACCCCGCCAATCAAATCCGCTTCGTTCTGCGTCTGGGCGAGAAAGCGCGCGGCGGCCGAGGTTGCGCCGCTGGTGGAGAGCGCGAAGACCGAAGAGCCGCGCGCCGCCCGGCTGGTAAAAGCATCGGCGTGAATCGAGACAAACAGATCGGCGCGCTGCTTGCGCGCTTTCGCGACCCGCACGCGCAGCGGTATAAACACATCTTCGTTGCGCGTCATGTAAGCCTTCATATTACGTTCTTTGTCGATCAGCGCTTTCAGATAGCGTCCAATCTTCAGCACGATATCTTTCTCGCGCGTTTTGTACTTGCCGTGCGCGCCGGGATCTTCTCCGCCGTGACCGGGATCGATCATGATAATAATCGGTCGATCGCGCCCGGCTTTACCCGGTAGCGGCGCCTGCGCCGGTTGATCGCGCTCCAGTTCGCCCTGGTTGTAATCCTTCAGTAACGCCAGCAGCGGATCCTCTTCCTGTGACGACTGGCTGGGATAGAGATCGACCACCAGCCGGTGGCGAATACCCGCGACCGGATCGAGGGTGAAGGTTTTCGGTGCCACGCTGCGCTTCAGCTCCAGCACCACGCGCACCGTGGTGGGATCGAACTGACCGACGCGCGCGGTTTTAATGTAGGGATCGTCCACCCGCACCAGCTTATCAATGCCTTTCAGCGCGCTGTTGATATGCAGGTTCTGGATATCGATCACCAGCCGTTCGGGATTGCTCAGCGTGAACTGCTTATAGTGCAGCGCGACGTTGGATTCCAGCGTCACGCGCGAGTAAGTCGAGGATGGCCAGATGCGCACGGCCACAATGTGCTGACTGGCCGCAAAACCGCTGCGCGTCACGCTCAGCAACCACAGCGCACCTGCGCCCTGTAAAAGTCGTCTTCGGGTAAAAGCTTCGGACATGCCGCTCCAGCTACTGTGTTATGTCTAAAAAATCGTCAGTTGACGAGCAGAAGGCGAAAACTTTATTCAATGAGGAATGTCTTGTCTTGCCGGAAAAACCAGATAATGCAGTCTGTTAGCGTGGCTTGCATCAGGAAAATCGTAAAGTAACGTCAGGTCCGATGCTTGCAAAAAGTGTCGAAAGAGCATAAAAATACATAAATTTCGAATAACCATTCACAGAGGGTTTGCCGTGAAGGAACGCAGTACCGAACTGGTTCAGGGTTTTCGCCATACCGTTCCCTATATTAATGCCCACCGTGACAAGACGTTTGTCATCATGCTGGGTGGCGAGGCCATCGAGCATGAGAACTTCTCCAGCATCGTTAACGATATCGGCCTGTTGCATAGTCTCGGCATTCGCCTGGTGGTGGTTTATGGCGCGCGGCCGCAGATCGATGCCAGCCTCGCGCAGCAGCAGCTGGAACCGATTTATCACAAACACACCCGCGTGACCGATGCCCAATCGCTGGAGCTGGTGAAGCAGGCGGCCGGGCGTTTACAGCTCGATATTACGGCGCGTCTGTCGATGAGCCTGAATAATACGCCGCTGCAGGGCGCGCATATTAATGTGGTGAGCGGTAACTTCATCATCGCTCAGCCGCTGGGCGTGGATGACGGCGTCGATTACTGCCACAGCGGCCGCATCCGCCGGATTGACGAAGAGGCGATCCATCGTCAGCTGGATAACAATGCCATTGTGCTGCTGGGGCCGGTGGCGGTCTCGGTGACCGGCGAAAGCTTTAACCTGACCTCGGAAGAGGTGGCGACGCAGCTGGCGATTAAGCTGAAAGCCGAGAAGATGATCGGTTTCTGCTCCGAACAGGGCGTAACCGACCGCGAAGGCACCATCATTTCCGAGCTGTTCCCGAACGAGGCGCAGACGCGTATTGATGAAATGGAGAGCGACGGTGATTTTCTCTCCGGTACCGTGCGTTTCCTGCGTGGCGCGGTCAAAGCCTGCCGCAGCGGCGTGCGCCGCAGCCATCTGATCAGCTATCAGGAAGATGGCGCACTGCTGCAGGAGCTGTTCTCGCGTGACGGTATCGGTACGCAGATTGTCATGGAGTCGGCCGAGCAGATTCGCCGCGCCAACATCAACGACATCGGTGGGATCCTTGAACTGATTCGTCCGCTGGAGCAGCAGGGCATTCTGGTGCGCCGTTCGCGCGAGCAGCTGGAGATGGAGATCGACAAATTCACCATTATTCAGCGCGACAATATGACCATCGCCTGCGCAGCGCTCTATCCGTTCCCGGACGAGCAAATCGGCGAGATGGCCTGCGTGGCGGTGCACCCCGACTATCGCAGCTCGTCACGCGGCGAGCTGCTGCTGGAGCGCGTGGCGCTGCAGGCACGGCAGATGGGGCTGAAGAAGCTGTTCGTGCTGACCACGCGCAGCATCCACTGGTTCCAGGAGCGCGGCTTCACGCCGGTGGATATTGAGTCGCTGCCTGAAAGCAAAAAGCAGATGTACAACTATCAGCGTCGTTCCAAAGTGCTGATGGCAGACTTACGCTAAGCGCCACTGCTCATCAAAGCGCCGCTGAGGGAAAGTCCCCGCGGCGGCGCAATCATCTGCCCTCTTCTCCCCCTAAGCGATCCAGCAGCCCGCTGCGCCGCTGCGTGCGCAGCTGCACCGCGCGCCGGAACACCGCTTCATCACTGAACAGCGTCAGCTGGCTGCGCGCCCGGGTAATGGCGGTGTAAATCAGCTCGCGCGTCAGTACCGGCAGGAACTGAGCCGGCATCACCAGCGCGGTGTGGTCAAACTCCGAACCCTGTGATTTGTGCACCGTCATCGCCCATGCCGTGTCATGGGCCGGCAGGCGACTTGGCTGTACCGCTTTGATGCTGCCATCGGGCAGCGGGAAAAACACCTTGAGCAGCCCTTCCTCATCGAACAGCGTAATGCCGATGTCACCATTGAACAGACCGAGCGCGCTGTCGTTACGCGTCACCATCACCGGACGCCCCTGATACCAGCGGCTGCCCCCTGCCGGACGCCGAATCAGCTGCAGCTGCATCAGCTTATGCTCAATACGCTGATTGAGCCCCTGCACGCCAAATGGCCCTTCGCGCAGCGCGCACAGCAGCTGATAACGGCCAAACGCAGCAATCACCTCGGCCGGTGCGGCACGCTGGTTAATCAGCTGGAGAAATGGCCGATAGCCTTCGGCAATCTGCGTCAGCATCGCCTGATACGCTTCGGCATCGTTGAGCGGCTGGCGCACGATATCGCTGAAGCCCGCCTGAAAGGCCGCCTCGACCGCCTGCGCTTCGCCGGCGTTGACCGCCGCAGCCAGCTGACCGATGCCGGAGTGCGCCGCGAAACGGTAGCTTTTGCGCAGCAGGCAGATGGCATCACGCACCGCCGGGGCCACCGCATCATCGGTGCCGGCAACCTCGCAGCCGGTCAGCGTGGTGAGCTGCAGCGCGCGCACCGGACTGTAGCCCGCCTCGGCACAGCGGCAGATATCCCCGAGTACCGCACCGGCTTCAACCGAGGCCAGCTGGTCGCGATCGCCGAGAAAAATCACCCGCGCGTGAGCGGGCAGCGCGGCGATCAGGTTTGCCATCATGCCAAGATCGACCATCGAGGCTTCATCGACCACCAGCACGTCGAGATGCAGCGGATTACCGGCGTGGTAGCGCAGGCGCTGCGTCTCCGGCTGAGCGCCGAGTAAACGGTGCAGCGTGGTGGCTTCTGCCGGAAAACGCTGGCGCTCAACATCGCTGACGTCGAGACTGCGCAGCGCCTTACCCAGCGACTCGGTGAGCCGCGCCGCCGCCTTACCGGTAGGGGCGGCCAGCTGAATGCGCAGCGTTCCCTCACTGAGGCGAATCAGCGCCGCCAGCAGCTTCGCCACCGTGGTGGTTTTGCCGGTGCCAGGCCCGCCGGAGATCACCGCGGTTTTTTGCGTCAGCGCCACCGCCGCCGCAATTTTCTGCCAGTCCTCAGGCTGACTGCCGAAAAAGGTATCCAGCACGCTGCGCACCTGTTCGGGCGCAAACAGCTGCGGAGCCGCCTGTGGCTGGAAGAAGCGCGCCACTTCCCCTTCGTGATGCCAGAGCCGGTGCAGATAGAGCCGGTTATCACGCAGCACCACCGGTGCCGGGCGATCGCTGGCGCTGAGCGCCTGCCAGTCCGCCAGCAGTGTCGGCCAGTCCTGCGGCTCGCCGGCGGCCTGCCAGATGGCGTGCGCCAGCTCCGGATGACGACCGCTGAACAGCCCTTCGCGGGTAAGCTGCGACAGCGGCAGGCAGACGTGACCGTCACCGGCTTCCGCGCTGAGACAGGCAGCCGCCAGCAGATGTGCGGGCCGATCGTCGTCGGCCAGCAGCCGGGCAAACTGAATATCCAGCGCCCGCAGCAGGCGCAGTTCTGCCGCCTGTGCCAATAGCGTACTCATGCTACTCATGCTGCTGCTCCCGGCCCGCGAAACAGGCTATCCAGTTGTGAAACGAAATCTGACGTCGGTCGGGTATGGAACACCCCGTTATCCGGCGAGCTGCCATCCATGCCGCGTAAAAACAGATAGAATACGCCGCCAAAATGCTGTTCATAATCGTAATCCGTCAGGCGGTGCTGCAAATAGCGATGCAGCGCCAGCGTATACAGCTGATACTGCAAATCGTAACGGTGGTCGATCATCGCCTGCGCCATCGCCTGCGGTGTGTATGCCTGATGGCTCTCGCCCAGCCAGTTAGATTTGTAATCCAGCAGATAGTATTTGCCCTGCCAGCGAAATACCAGGTCGATGAAGCCTTTCAGCATGCCCTGCACCTGACGGAAGTCGAGCGGCGGCGCCTGACGCGACAGCGGATCCTGCCGCATCAACGCGTCCAGCGCCGGTGCCGTCAGCAGTCCATCAATCGGCAGATAGAACTCCATCTCGATCAGGCGATTGCCCGGTGTGATGTCGCTCAGCCGGATCCCTTGAGTGTTGAGCGGCGTGTTCACCACGCGGGTAATCCACTCGCTCAGCATCGGCTGCCAGTGCAGCGGATAGCCGCTCTGCTGCAACTGCTGTTCCAGCTGCGGCGCTGAAGGCGGCTGGGTGAAGTCGAGCGATTCAAACAGCGTATGCAGGAAAGTCCCGGGCGCAGCGCCACGCGGGAAATGGTGCGGCGTCAGCGCGGCTTCCAGCACTTCCGCCACGCGATCTTCCCCGACCGCTTCCGCATCGAAGCCCGGCATTACATCCAGCAGACGGTGACTGCCGTGCTGCTGCAGCCCGGAGTAGCTGGTGACACGCCACGGATCGGCCAGCGCGCGCGTGACGCTGCGCGCATCCAGCGCATCGTCAACCTCGTCCAGCGCCTGCCAGCGTTCATGGCCCTGCGGCTGCGCCAGCACCACTTCGGTTCCGGTCACGCTGATGTCGTGCAGTAAACTCGCCAGCTGTTCTGCGGTGGCCGGCTCGCCGCGCTGCAGCAGGAAACCCAGCGCGCTTTTATGTAAATCGCTCTCGCCCTCTTTCTTGCGCGTGCCGCGAAACAGCGGTGCCACGCCGACGCTGCAGTGATACACCGAACGCGTCAGCGCCACGTACAGCAGGCGTAAATCCTCTGCCAGCCGCTCCTGCTCTGCCAGCGCCAGACTTTGCTCATCATTCTGCAAATCCAGCACCGCGTTGTAATGCTCGCGGTCGTGATAGAGCGCGATATCGGCCTCGCGGAAACCGGCGGCAAACGGCAGCCACACCAGCGGATACTGTAACCCCTTGGATTTATGGATGGTGACAATCTGCACCAGGTGGCGGTCGCTCTCCAGCCGCAGCTGCTGGCTGGCCGACTGGCTGTCCGGTCGGGCGATCTGCTGCGCCAGATAACGCACCAGCGCGTGCGGACTGTCGAGCTGGGCCGCCGCCTCCTGCAGCAGTTCGCCGAGGTGCAGCAGATCGGTCAGGCGACGCTCGCCATTCTCTGAGGCCAGCAGGTTTTCTGCCAGCTGGCGCTCCAGCATCAGCTGACGCAGCATCGGCAGTACGCCACGCTGGTGCCACAATTGCTGCCAGCGGGCAAAGGTATCCACCAGCGCATCCCAGCCGCGCGCATCCTGATCCAGCGCGTCCAGCTGCGCGGCATCAAAGGCAAACAGCGACGTGGCCAGCGCGGTGCGCAGCATCCGCTCCTGCTCGGGCGCGAGGATCGCCTGCAGCAGCCACAGCAGTTCTCGCGCCTCGGGCGTGGTATACACGCTGTCGCGGTTGGAGAGATACACCGAAGGGATGCCGAGCTGATTGAGCGCGGCGCGAATCAGATTGGCTTCGTTCCGGCTGCGTACCAGTACCGTGATGTCCGAGGCCTGCACCGGCCGCTGGTCGGGCGTTTTGCCCAGCAGCGCGCGCTGTTGCTGACCCGCCTGCAGCCAGCGGCTGATATCAGCGGCGCACTGCTGCGCCATCAGCTGCTGGTATTCGCTGACGCTGCAGCCTGCGCCCGGCTGTAGCCAGAAGCGCAGCGCGGCCTGTTCCTCGCCGTCGATACTCAGCGACAAACGCTGATTGGGCGGCGCGGCATTGACCGGCAGAAACGGGATGTCCGCAAACAGAAACGGGGCGGGCTGGCGCATAAACAGCTGATTGACGCTCTCCACCATCGCCGGTGACGAGCGCCAGTTGGTATCCAGCGTGTAGTGCGCGTGAACTTCACTGCGCGCGCGAATATAGGTAAAGATGTCCGCACCGCGGAAGGCGTAGATAGCCTGTTTCGGGTCACCAATCAGCAGCAGCGCATGCTGCGGCTGCTGTAAATAGAGCGTGCGGAATATACGGTACTGCAGCGGGTCGGTATCCTGGAATTCGTCAATCAGCGCCACCGGAAAGCGCTGGCGAATCGCCTGCGCCAGCTGCTCGCCGCCGGGCTGTTGCAGCGCCTCGTCCAGCCGGCTCAGCAGATCGTCAAACCCCAGCAGCGCCTGCAGGCGTTTCTCTTTACGCACCGCGTGACGCACCTCCACCAGCGCGCGTGCAATCACCAAATCGCGCAGCGACAGCGGCTGCGCCAGGAATGTATCAATGGCGGAAAACAACGGGTGCTGCGGTGGCGCGCCCTTTTTGGTTTTTTCATTGAGCACCTGCTGACCGAAACGCGCCAGCTCGGCGGGAATCTGGTAATCCGCGGTCTCGCTCTGCGCCCAGGCGCTGATTTTGCTGACCCACAGCGGCAGGTTTTTGCTGCTGTAGCTGCGCTTATCGACATCAGACTGCCCGACCAGCGTCAGCACCTCTTCGCCCAGCGCCCGCCACTGCGCTTTCATTTCGGCAATGCGCGCCAGGTTGCTGCTGTGGCGCGATGTCAGGGTTTCACTGTCGTGCGGCGCCAGGCGCAGGCTGGGCGACTCGCCCTGCAGCCACGGGCGCAGCGTCGACAACAGCTGCTCCGGCCCGCTCCATTCCGCAACGATGACGCGCGCAATATCCAGCGTCAGCGGATAGCAGTGGCGCCGCCAGAAATCCGCCGTCGCCTGACGCAACAGCAGCTGTTCATCTTCAATCAGCTGCTGCTCAAACAGCATGCCGGACTCAAACGCATTGAGATTGAGCATGCGCTGGCAGAAGCCGTGAATGGTGAAAATCGCCGCCTCATCCATCTGACGTTCCGCTGCCAGCAGCAGCGCAGCCGCCTCAGCGGGCTGGGCAATGTCGGCCAGCAGCTGCATCAGCATCGGATTTGCGCTGATGCCGCGCAGACAGGCCAGCCGCAGCTCATGAATATTCTCCCGGATACGGCCGCGCAGTTCGGCGGTGGCGGCTTCGGTAAAGGTCACCACCAGAATCTCTTCCACCGACAGCGGGCGCGCATAGGCATTCGGTCCGCCAAGTCCCAGCAGCAAACGCAGGTAGAGCAGACCAATGGTAAAGGTCTTACCGGTGCCGGCGGAGGCCTCAATCAGACGCTCACCCTGTAGCGGCAGCGTCAGGGGATTGAGCGATTCAGGGCGCTGACTCATGGCGCATCACTCTTCACGGAGAGCGACTGCTGCAGGCGGGCGACTTCATCCCAGGTGGTAAAGCCCGGCAGCGGCGCGTAATCCGCATCGTGGGTGCCATCGTGACTGCCGCCAATCTGCGAGATCATCGCCATGCCCTGCTGCGCCAGCACGGCCTGATGGAAAAAGTCAGCCAGGCTGGCCGGTGTCAGCTGCTGAATTTGCGCAATGGCTTTTTCGCGCGTATCAAACGCGAAGTTCTGGCGATTGAAATCACGGCTGTAGCGGTTGGCCTCTTCATCCAGCGTTTGCGGACGCTGTTTCAGATCGTTGATCAGTGCCTGCTGATACTGGGCGAAATCCTCCGCTTTCATGCTGCGCAGACGCTGTTCCGCCTGCGGATAGAACGCCTGGAAACGCTGCAGCAGATAAGCGGGCGGTTTACTGTTGCTTTGCAGCAGGAAGCCAATGCCCCACTGGCGACCAATCGGCATCTGATAAGCGAACACCGCATAGCCCAGCTGCTCCTCGGTGCGCAGCTGATTGTAGAACCACGGCTGCACAATCTGGCTCAGCATGGTGCTGTTAGCCATACTTTGATACTCGCTGTAGCCGAGCGGCACATACAGCGTCGCCAGCGCCGAGTCGGTGCTGCTGCCGGTTTTCTGCAGGTTGGCTTTGATCGGCTTATCCACCACCACATAATCGCTGTGCCAGTAACCATGCCCCGCGCTGTGCAGCTGCTGTTTAAGCTCTTCGCCCAGCTGCCTGACGCGATCGGCCGACAGGTTGCCGACCACCATCATTTCCGGCGTGGCGTGCTGGATCAGCGCATCGCGGTAATCCATCACCTCCTGCAGCGTGATCTGTTTCACCAGCTGGCGTCGCGCCTCACGCTGGGTATAAGGCAGCTGGGACAGCATTTGCATCGGCTGAATCGCCTGTTCAAACGCTTTGCCCTTTTCCGCCGCTTCCAGCCGATCCAGATACCAGGATTTCGCCTGCTCCAGCTGCTGCGCATCCGGCTGGAAGCTGGCGTAGCCTTCAACCAGCTTTTTCAGCAGCTCCGGCAGGCGCTGGGTGAAGCCGCTGGCATTGAACACCAGCCCGTCGTCCTCACCGGTAGAGAAGCTGATGCCGCCCACCGAAGCCTGCGAATTCAGCTCATCCAGCGCCAGGCTGGAGAGGTAGTCGTTGAGACCAAACAACACCTGCTGGCGCGCATCGCTGATCGCGGATTTGTTACGCAGCGCGAGCGTAATAGCGGCCTTCGGCTCGCTGGCGTAGAACTGGCTCGGCATCCAGTAGATGCGCATGCTGTCACCATTGGTCAGCGCCACCGGATGATCGTAGTGCTTACCGTCAGAGGGGATGAGGGCGAAATCCGACGGAATGTAGGGATTCAGGGTCGGCAGTGACAGCGGAATCTGCTGCGCCTGCTGCTGCCAGTCGCTGAACTGCGTGGCGCTGATTTTATCCACCTGATAAGGCGCATTCACAAAGTAAGCCTGTTTGTTGTGCGGCTCAGCGGGACTGATGTACCAGATGCGGGCGTTCTGCGGCGTCATCTCAGCCAGACGGGCGTTGATCGCGGCCGCATCATAGCGGTCGGCCAGATAAGGCGCATCCAGCGTGTGCGTCACCGGCACGCGCAGCATGGTATCCACCAGCCACTCTATGTAATCCATATCGCGGGTAATTGATGGATAGCGGAAATCCAGCGCCAGCACGTGCGCAACTTCATCGAAATAGCGCTTGTCGATGCCTTGTTTGCGCAGCATATCAAGGTAGCTGAATACTGCAGCCACCACGCGATCGCGCTGCGCCAGACCTTTGTCGGTCAGCGAAACCGAGATGGCAAACACGCCGCTGTTGCGCTCGGTCATCGGATCCGCGCCGGCATTGACGCCATCCGCCAGTCCCTGCTGCTGCAACCAGTCGTTCAGGGTATTTTTACTGCGGTTGCCCAGCAGATAGCTGATTAAGGTGTCGGTTTTGCTGCGGAACTGGTCGCTGTCGTTGGCGATGCGAAACTCAATTTTCAGCTGCTTGCGCGGCTGCGCTGGCACGTAATGAATGATGATGCCTTTCTGCGCATCGGTGACCACCGGCACGGTAATATCCGGCACGCTGGCCTGATGATTGGCCACGCGGCCAAAGGTCTGTGCAGCGATCGTCGCCATCTCCGGCAGCGGTTTGTTACTGTAAATCACCGCTTTCATCAGATTCGCCGAATAGTGGCGGTGATAGAAATCGAGCAGCGCCTGATGCAGGTTGCTGTCGGGTTTGTCACTCAGGGTATCAAGGTTACCGCCCGAATAGCGCGAGCCGGGGTGCGCCGGGTTGAGGGTTTCCGCGCCAACCTGCGCCATACGCAGCCCATCGCGCGAGCGTGCCATCGTCAGCTCAGCGTTAACCGCATGCCGCTCGCGGTCCGCGTTGGTCGGGTCGAGCAGGGGTTGCGCAATCGCATCCGCCAGACGATCCACCGCCGGTTGCAGCGCATCGTTTTCAACTTCCAGGTAAAACGCGGTGCGGTACGAGGCTGTGCTGGCATTGTGGCTGCCACCATGCTTCTTGAGAAACTCCGCCAGGTTATCCGGCTGCGGATAATTTTTTGACCCCATCAGCACCATGTGTTCCAGATAGTGTGCCAGGCCCAGCTGACTGTCGGGATCGTCCAGAGAACCGATCGGTAACGTCAGCGCTGCCAGAGATTTCGGCGCGGCAGCATCCGACACCAGCAGCACCGTCATGCCGTTGCTCAGGGTAATGGCCTGATAACTGCGCGGATCGTGATCGCTCTTGCGGATGGTTTCATCAATCGGCTGCCAGCCGCGCCCGTCGTCGGCAAAGGCATTCAGCGCCAGCATGCTCAGCAGCAGCGCTCCTATCCAGCGTGCGTAAATCCGCATTTCAACCCCTTAACGTTACCCTTATCCGCCGGCGTTGCGCCGGTCGGGATACTCAAACACTTTCTTATAAGACGGTGGCTGCCAAGGTACAGGCCGCACTTCCGTTGCTATTCATCATCCTGATGCGCGAGGCGCACCGGCAAATACCACTGACGCGCCGCAGCGATGATCTGCTGCTGCGTCGGCTCGTCCAGCGTGCGGCACAGGCGCTGCAGATAGGGATCGCTGCCCTCGCCTTCAACCTGGTAGCCACCCTGCCACGCCTGCAACAGCTTGTTGAGCGCCTTTTTCTGCGTGGCGTCATCTTCCTGAAGCTGGCCGGATTTGCTGTCAAAGCTGGCGTCCAGCCAGGCGCCGCCGGATTTATTCAGCAGCAGCAGCGGCTGCGCCAGACCCGCCTCACAGGCGGCTACATATTCAGCCAGCTGTGCCTGCGCCTGGGTGGGTGCCACCGCCGCGAAGCGCCAGCGGCTCTGTTTGCGACCGTACATGCGGCTGGTGCCGTTGCCGCCCAGCGCACAATACACCAGATGTTCCAGCCACAGCAGCAGGCCATCGTTGATGTTGAGCACGCCCGGCCGCCAGCGTAGCAGCCCATCAGCTTGCACCTGAGTCAGCCAGCCGGTCAACTGCGTTGCGCCCAGCGTCAGGTTGACTTCCCAGCTCTCCGCCGGCAGCCGCTGCGCGCTCACTTCCGCCGCCACTTCCTGCATCTCTTCGGTCTGGCTTTGCCAGAAAAGTTCCCCGAAGGCGCCGTAAGGCAGATTACCGGCGGCGCGATGGTGCGCATACAGCTGGGCCGGATCGTCACCGTTGACCAGTGTATTGAGCAGTTCAGCGTTGATCTGATAGCGCTCCAGGCTGTCCGGTGCGAACGGTTCGCTGTCCGGCAGCTCGCTCTCCTCCATCCAGAAAGCCACGCCGAGGCGCTGCTGGAACCACGCCCGCACCGGATGACGCCAGAAGCGCAGCAGCTGCTCCAGCGACAGCGTGGTCAGCGGCTGAACCGGCAGCGGCTGAACAAACCCGGGCTGCGCCACGCCGCTGCCGGTGGCCGCCGGCAACCACTCTGCGGCAAAGCTCTGCACGTGGCTTCCCGGCTGAAAATTTTCCGCTGCAAACGGCATGCGGCTGTGCAGGCGTTGCAAATGTGCCCGCACCCGCTGCTCACTGACGTCCGGCTCACTGGCTTCATCGCCCGGCAGACAGAAGCTTTGCGCCAGATAATCCACCAGTTCAGTCACCAGCACCGAGGGATAGCGCTCGGTGTTGTCCTGAATCGCCCGGCCAATGTAACTGATGTACAGCTGCTGCTGCGCCGAGATCAGCGCTTCAAGGAACAGATAGCGGTCATCATCACGCCGGCTGCGATCGCCTTTCCGCGTCTGCTGCTGCATCAGGTCAAAACCCAACGGCGCCAGGGTGCGCGGATACACGCCGTCGTTCATGCCCAGCAGGCACACCACTTTAAACGGGATGGAGCGCATCGGCATCAGCGTACAGAAGTTGATCGGCCCGGCCAGGAAGCGCTGGCTGATGCGCTGCTGATCCAGGCGCGCACGCAGCTCATCGCGCAGCAGCGTGACCGGAATCGGCTGCTGATACGCGGCCTGCATCCCCTGTTCAATGATCTCCTGCCACTGCGTTTCGACCAGCAGCAGCGCCGCCTCGCTGTCAGCATCGCCGCTGAAGAAGCTGTCGATCAGCTCGCGGCACAGCGGCAGCCATTCGGCCAGGGTGCGCGTCTGCGCAAGGCGCGTGCGCCAGCTGTCGAGCCGCGCCAGCAGCTCGGCCAGATGGCCCGCCAGCTCGGCGATCAGGCCGCTGGATTCGTCATACGGCAGAATGCCCTGCCAGTCACCGTTGCGGCTTTCCAGCGCGTAGCCCAGCAGCATACGCTGCAGGCCGAAGCGCCAGGTGTGCTGGCCGGTGACCGGCAGCGCCAGCGCTTCCACGCTGGCGTCATCCAGTCCCCAGCGGATGCCGGATTCCATCACCCAGCGGCGCAGCAGGCGCAGGCCGCTCTCCTCGACGGAGAAACGCTGTGCCAGCGCCGGCACCTCCAGCAGCGCCAGCACCTCTTCTGAGGCAAAGCGACTGTCCGGCAGTGCCAGCAGGCTGAGCAGCGCGAGGATGGCCGGATGCGCCTGACTGGCGCGCCGGTCAGAAATGGCGAACGGCAGATAGCGCTCAGGCGGCGCACTGGCAAAAGCCGCCTGAATAAAAGGCGCGTAGCTGTCGATGTCTGCCACCATGACGATGATATCGCGCGGCTTCAGCTCCGGATCGGCTTCCATCAGCGCCAGCAGGTGATCCTGCAGCACTTCCACCTCACGCTGGGCGCTGTGACACACCTGCAGCGTGATGGAACGATCGTGCGGATCGAGCCAGCGCTTGTCCATGCTGTCGGCCAGCTCGCCAGCGCTGAGCCCAATCACCGCGCGATCGTCAAGATTGAGCAGATCGGCCTGCAGGCAGTGCAGCAGATTGTCCGGTGACATCTCCACAAACGCATCGATGTCGTTGGCGGCTGACTCCATCTGGCTCAGCAGAAACAGGTTGTCGCGGCCCAGCTTGCCCCACGAGGCCAGCAGTGGATTGGTCAGCTGCTGCTCGCCCAGTTCGTTAAACAGCGCTGGCGCGGCATCCGGGTCGCGGAACAGCGGCTGCGTCTCCTGCGAATGCAGGCGCAGCCGCTGACGGCTCTGCAGCTTCGCGAGGAAGGCGTAATCCTGAATGTCGCCCCAGTAGTGACGACAGGGATTGGTAAACAGCAGGTGAATATCAATGTGGCGGCCCAGCGCTTCCAGCGCCTGCAGATAAACCGGCGGTAGCGCAGAGATACCGCAGATGAAGACGCGCTGCGGCAGCCCCGGCGGCGGCGTTGACGCCTGCTCCAGCGCCTGAATAAACCGTGCATAGAGGTTGGCACGGTGCCACATCGGCTGACCGAGGCTGCGCGTGAATTCGACCAGATCGCGCCACAGCGCCGCCTGCCACTGCTGAGCATCACTCAGCCCGTCCACCTTTTCGCCGCGCTCCCAGCGGTTCAGCCAGTCGGAGCGGTAGACCAGATACTGGTCAAACAGATCCGCCACGCGTGCGCTGAGCTGATAAAGTTTGCGCTGATCGTCGTCGTCATGCAGATAGCTGCGCAGCGGCTGAAACGCCTCCTGCTCCAGCAGCACCGGCAGCCGGTGCATCAGCTTCCAGCTCATGCTGGCTTTGGTAAAAGCACTCTCTTCCGGGATATCCGGCAGCACTTTAACGAACATGCTCCAGATAAAGCTGGCGGGCAGCGGAAAATCAATGTTGGCGGCAATGTTGAAGCGGTTAGCCAGCTCCATCTGCAGCCACTGCGCCATGCCCGGGCTCTGTACCAGCACCTGCTCAGCCGCGAGCGGATCGGCCAGCGGCTGGAGTTTTATCAGCTCTACCGCTAAGTCTTTCAATAAATCTAACCGATTGGAGTGGTAAACCCGGAACATAAAACTCCTTAAAGAAGGGAAAGCGCAGCCCGGTCACTCTACCCTTAATCGTCTGGCCTGCCTACCCGCCGGCATCACCTTCGCGGCAATTGAGCCGCGCCAGTGACGCCGTGCGCTGATGGGGTCCGGTGACGGTAACGCGATCCAGCACGCAGCCGCCAGGTAAACTCTGCGGCTGGTGCACAATGTGCCAGCCGGCAGTATCACGCCCGAGCAGCGCCTGCCCGGCTACCTGCCACGCCTGGCGCTGCTGCCACTGCTGGCTAAATCCCAGCGCCAGTGCGCGATGATACTGCAGCAGCGTGCTGATGGTCATCGCCAGCAGCAGCATGGCGACCAGCGTTTCCGCCAGGCTAAAACCCTGCTGTCGTCTCTGGCAGCTGACACTGCTCCGCCTTTGCCAGCGGGCAGTAGTCGAGCCAGCCATGCGGCTGTGGTTGCAGCTGACCGTTGCGCAGCGATACCCACTGATAGAGCACGAGCGCGCGTCCGGTGCCGCGCGCCGATAATAAGCCATGATTCTCCTCCTGCCGCAGCAGACAGCTTTGCCACGCGTCGGCCTGAGCGGTCTGACACTGCCAGCCCGCGGCCTGCGGCCAGTTTTGCTGCCGGCCCCACGTTAACGCTGCCTGCGCCTGCCAGAAATCCTGCTGATGCTGCTGCTCGTCGGCGACCAACGCCATGCCCTGCGCCAGCTGCGTGCGCGCGGCGTGCAGCGTGAGCCCGCCCATCAGCAGTAACATCACCACCATGCCAAGCGTGCTGTTGCCACGCTGCTTCACAGATTCAGCCCCTCCGCTATTATCGCCAGCTCTGCCTGCTGGCGGCCCGCCGTGGCGGCCAGCTGCAACAGCAGCCGCGAGCCCTGGCGCTCAACCCGGAAGGTGCTGAGGGTGAGGAATGCCGGATCGGTGATGCGCTCCCAGCCGTTGCTGTTGCACTCTTCCACGCCGCGCTGCATCTCAAGCTGTCCGTTGCGCAGACGATAGCCGTAATAATCGCTTTCACTGTGACCAACACCTTCCCAGCGTCCGTTACTGTTTTCGTCCCAGCGCAGCAGTACACAGCTGCCGCCGCTCACCAGCGTGAGCGCCGCACCGCTGCACTGACCGTGACAGTAACCGGCACGGCGCAGCGCTTTGGCCAGCGAGCCGGCAACCTGCTGCAGCTCCTGTTGCAGCTGGACCCGCTGCTGCAGGCGCAGGTTCTGTTCCAGCAGCAGCGGCAGAAAGCGGCCGACGCTGACCATCAGCACCGCGCCAATCGCCATGGCGATCAGCATCTCCAGCAGACTGAAGCCCCCCTGCGCTATTCGCATCCCTTCTCTCCCGGCTGGCAGACCCGGATGCGCGCCCGGGCGGAGAGGATGACGCGCCAGCGGCCAGCTGCGCTCTCCAGTTCGATACTGCCGGGCCGGGCCACATCGCGTCGGCCGTAAAAGCCCGGCTCGCCGACCAGTGCGGTGATGCGCACTTCGCGATAAGGCGGCCGGAACAGCCAGCGCGACGGCAGCTGACACCCTTCTGCGGGCTGCGTCCCGGTGCCGAGGCAGCCGTTTTCGCCCGGCTGCAGCCACAGGCTGAGGTCGCGGTTGTGCCAGCTGGCGTGCGCACGCAGCCGCAGCAAAAAGCTCTGCAGTTGCAGTACGCTGTCACGCAGTTGCTGATACTGTTGCCAGCGCTGCCAGCCCTGTAAGGCTGCGATGCTGAGGATGCCGGCAATCACCATAACCAGCAGCAGTTCCGGCAGCGTAAAGCCGGCGTTTTGGGTTCTGTTCATAACCGGCACTCTGCGCCTGCCGGACGAAAAGCAACAGCGGCAAACAGAGAAGATGGAAAGCGTGCCGCAGGAAAGTTATGCCCGGTGCAGACAACACCCTTTTTTTTGCGCGTCGGATTCAGAAAATCCCCGCAGAAGCGGACGGAGGCCAGGCAAAAAAAAAGCCCTGCGCGATGGCAGGGCCTGATGCTGGAGAGCGGCAGATTACACGGCGACCGGCGCTTTGATCGCCGGATGCGGATCGTAGCCTTCGATCTCAAAATCATCGAACTGGTAATCAAAAATCGACGCGGGCTTACGCTTAATCACCAGTTTCGGCAGCGGTCGCGGTTCACGCGTCAGCTGCAGTCGCGCCTGTTCGAGATGGTTGCTGTACAGGTGCGTATCGCCGCCGGTCCAGACGAAATCGCCCACCTCAAGATCGCACTGCTGTGCCACCATATGCACCAGCAGCGCATAGCTGGCGATATTGAACGGCAGGCCAAGGAAGATATCGCACGAACGCTGGTACAGCTGGCACGACAGCTTGCCATTCGCCACGTAGAACTGGAAAAACGCGTGGCACGGCGCCAGCGCCATCTGATCCAGCTCACCGACGTTCCATGCCGAAACGATAATGCGGCGCGAATCTGGATCGCGTTTCAGCTGCTCAATCACCTTGCTGATTTGATCGATCTCTTCGCCGGAAGCTTTGCCCCAGCTGCGCCACTGCTTGCCGTAGACCGGTCCCAGATCGCCGTTTTCATCCGCCCATTCGTCCCAGATGGTGACCTTGTTCTCTTTCAGGTAGCCGATGTTGGTGTCGCCTTTGAGGAACCACAGCAGCTCATGAATGATCGAGCGTAGATGCACCTTCTTGGTGGTGACCAGCGGAAAACCGTCCTGCAAATTGAAACGCATCTGGTGGCCAAAGATGGAGAGCGTGCCGGTACCGGTACGGTCGGCCTTTTCTGCGCCTTCATTCAGCACATGTTGCATCAAATCCAGATACTGTTTCATTTTACCTCACGCGTTTGTTGCTGCGGGCGACGACGATACGCCCAGACCATCATAATCACTCCGGCCAGAATCATCGGGATCGACAGAATCTGGCCCATACTGATACCGCCTTCGAACAGGCCAAGCTGGGCATCCGGCTGGCGGAAAAACTCCACGATAATGCGGAATGCGCCGTAGCCAATCAGGAACAGGCCGGAGACGCTGCCCATCGGGCGCGGCTTGCGAATAAACAGGTTGAGAATGATAAACAGCACGATGCCTTCCAGGCACAGCTCATACAGCTGTGACGGATGGCGCGGCAGCACGCCGTACGTGTTCAGCAGTTCCTGATATTGCGGGTTGTTGGCCGCCAAAGCGAGGTCTTCGCTGCGCGAACCCGGGAACAGCATGGCGAATTTAAAGTCAGGCGCCACGCGGCCCCACAGTTCGCCGTTGATGAAGTTGCCGAGACGGCCAGCACCGAGACCAAACGGGATCAGCGGCGCAATGAAATCAGAGACCTGGAAGAAGGTGCGTTTGGTACGGCGGGCGAAGATCAGCATCACCACGATCACCCCAATCAGACCACCGTGGAATGACATGCCCCCGTCCCACACTTTGAACAGATAGAGTGGGTTGTCGAGGAATAGCGGCAGGTTATAGAACAGCACGTAGCCGATGCGGCCGCCGAGGAACACGCCGAGGAAGCCCGCGTACAGCAGGTTTTCAACTTCTTCTTTCTTCCAGCCGCTGCCGGGTTTGTTGGCGCGGCGCACCGCCAGCCACATAGCAAACACAAAGCCTACCAGATACATCAGGCCGTACCAGTGCAGCGAAACCGGTCCGATGGAGAAGATCACCGGATCGAATTGGGGAAATGAAATGTAGCCGTTAGTCATCTTTCACCATGTTTTTTCTGCCCGCAAAAGGGCGTGGCTAAAGGGCCATACAATAAAAGGCTGCGCATCATAGCACAGCCGCTTTTCACAATTTCCGCAGAAATGTAAACAGTTAACGTCCGCCGCGAATCAGTCCGCCCAGGCCGCGCCGCTCCATGAAGGCCGACACCAGATGGCGCACTTCCGTTGCGGTGTGCGCCATCACGCCCTGCTGGCTCAGTTTCTGCGCCTCTTCATAATCGAGGTGGCGCAGCAGGTATTTGACGCGCGGAATGTTCTTGCCGTTCATGCTGAGATGGTGATAACCCAGACCCACCAGCAGCGCGACGCACATCGGATCGCCCGCCATTTCACCACACAGGCACAGCTCCAGTTTGGCCTGGCGGGCTTCACTGGCGATGGTTTGCAACGCCCGCAGCATCGCCGGATGCAGCGAATCGTAAAGGTTGGCGACGCGGGTATTGTTGCGATCGACCGCCAGCAGATACTGGGTAAGATCGTTGGTGCCGACGGAGATAAAGTCCACGCGTTGCGCCAGATGCGGGATCAGAAACAGCATCGACGGCACTTCAATCATCACACCAATGCGCGGTTTCGGAATGGCATAACCGAGCATCTCTTCCACTTCGCGACCGGCGCGATCGATCAGGCGCCGCGCCTCTTCGATCTCGTCAATATGACTGATCATCGGCAGCAGAATGCTCAGGTTGCCCGAGGCAACGTTGGCGCGCAGCATGGCGCGCACCTGCACCAGGAAGATCTCCGGCTGGTCGAGCGTCAGACGAATGCCACGCCAGCCGAGACAGGGGTTCTCTTCACTGATCGGCATGTAAGGCAGCTGTTTGTCAGCGCCGACATCCAGCGTGCGCAGCGTCACCGGTTTGTCGTAAAACAGTTGCAGCATGCCCTGATATTGCGCCACCTGCTCCTCTTCCGACGGGAAGCCGCTTTGCAGCATGAACGGAATTTCGGTGCGATACAGGCCGATGCCGTCAACCCAGTTGTCGAGCGCCTGTTCGTGTTCCGGGCTGAGACCGGCGTTGAGCATTACCTGCACGCGCTCGCCGCTTTTCAGCTCGCCGGGCTGCTCCACCACGTCTTCGGCCATTTTGCTCAGCGCGTTCTCTTCGCTGATCAGCCGCTGATACTCCTGCACCAGCACCGGCTCTGGATCGATCAGCACTTCGCCGCGATAGCCGTCCACGATCAGCAGCCGCTTGTTGAGCTGCGACGGCAGGATATCCGCGCCCATCACGGTCGGAATACCCATGGCGCGCGTGAGGATCGCCGCGTGCGAGTTGGCTGCGCCATCGCGCACCACGACGCCCGCCAGCCGCTCCTGCGGCAGCTCCGCCAGCGTGGTGGCGGTGAGTTCATCGGCCACCAGCACAAAACGTTCCGGCCAGGCATTGGTGCCCACCAGCGTGTCGTCAAGGTGGAACAGCAGGCGCTGGCCGAGCACGCGCAAATCTCCGGCGCGCTCGCGTAAATAGTGATCCTGCAGGCTGGCAAACTGTGCGGCAAACTTCTCGATCACCGTTTTGACCGCCCACTCGGCTACCGATCCGCGCTCGATCTCGGCAAACAGATCTTTTTTCAGTCGCGCATCGGTGAGCAGGTGCGAGTAGAGATCGAAGATCGCCGCGCTCTCTTTCTGCACGCTGGCCGCGAAACGCTTGCTGAAGCGACGAAACTCGTTGCCGGCCTCGCCCATGGCGACAATCAGGCGCTCGCGTTCACGCTGTGGATCGAGCGTAGAGGCGGCGGATACCTGGTCGAGCAGCGGCTGTGTTTCATCAACCCAGCCAGGTGCGACGGCGACGCCCGGCGCGGCGGCAATCGCTTTGACGCGCGTCTGGCGGAACTGACCGAACAGCTGGCCAAGCTGCGACTGCGACAGCAGCGCGGCCATCTGCGTGGCCAGCGTAACCAGAAATGACTCTTCGCTTTCGTCGAACTGACGATGCTCTCGCTGTTGCACCACCAGCACGCCGAGCAGCTGACGCCGGCTGATGATTGGCACACCCAGAAATGAGCGGTAGCGCTCTTCTTTGACGGAGGGAATGTATTTGAAGCTGGGATGACTTTGCGCATCGGCGAGGTTGATCGGTTCGGCCAGGCGGCCCACCAGCCCGACGATACCTTCGTCGAACGCCAGCGTAACCGTGCGGCCGCGCGGCTTTTTCAGGCCGCGCGTCGCCATCAGGTAGTAGCAACGCCGATCGTGATCGGCGAGGTAAACCGAGCAGACCTCGGTCTCCATCGCCAGGCATATTTCGTTGACCAGAATGTCGAGTGCTTCATTCAGACGCGGTGCACTCGCCACTTTTTCTACAATTTCGCGCAACTGAGTGAGCATAAAGGGCGTGGCCTATCCTCTTTTACGTCGATGGGCGGCGTTGTTATTGCGCTGCCCCGCACTCTCCTGCATAGACATCACCACGCCAGCGAATTCCTTCATGACGCGGCGATACACATCGCGCTTGAAAGAGACAACCTGACGTACCGGATACCAGAAGCTGACCCAGCGCCAGCCATCGAACTCCGGCGTGCTGCTGTGTTGCACATTGATATCCGCGTCACTACACATCAACTGCAGAAGAAACCACTTTTGTTTCTGGCCGATACACACCGGCTTTGTGTCCCAACGCACCAAACGTTTTGGCAACTTGTAACGTAACCAGTTACGGGTTGAAGCAAGTATTCGAACATCTTTGCGGTGTAAACCCACTTCTTCGAACAGTTCGCGATACATCGCCTGTTCAGCGGTTTCACCCGGATTGATGCCTCCCTGAGGAAACTGCCAGGAGTGCTGTCCAAAGCGCCTGGCCCATAACACTTGTCCTTGCCTGTTACAGATTACGATACCAACATTCGGGCGGTAGCCATCATCATCGATCACTGGACTACCTCAAAGCTAAATTTGAATAGCCTGATTGTTTCATACTCCTTACAGGCGGTAAACCACTGGATATCCGCGCCGCTGACCGGATAACAATGGGATAACTCACAGATAATAGCCATGTTATAAACAGACAGGGGCATTTAACGGCGATCTTATTCACCTTTTCTGTGGATAGCTTTGTGCAGAACACGGGAATGAGTTGAATAACCGCTTCGGAAAATTCTCATGCACGCCGGGGAGGATAGCACTAAAACCCCAATTTATCATAGCGATAGCTAATTAACCCGTTCAGATACACAGCGTGAAAGCCGGTTATTCTTCCCCACGCGATTACCGCTGCTCAAAGATCCATCACCGTTGATTTTATCCACAGAGAATGTCCTAAACCTGGGCAGAGAATGGAAAAAAAGCGCGCAGTTCGGCAAAGTCAAGGCTGTAAATGGAAACAGGGGTGGGCAAAACGTGGGGTTATCCCACTTTTCTGTGGATAACTGGGTTTAAGATCCTGTTCATTGTCGATAACAAACCGGGATAACCGCCTCTTACCCTGGTGAGCGCCAGGTCAATCGCGCTAAAAAAGCATGCTGAATCATGCTATTATCACGTTTACATTGTCCGGCACGGTGTGGACAACACGCGCTGACCTTTACTGACCATATTTTGACCAATGCGAGTTTTATCATGAATTGCCCTGCCGCCTTGCCTGCTGCGCCCCGTAACGAAGCCGAACTGCTCCAGCGTGCCCAACAGCTGGCTGGTCAGAGCTTTGCCGCGCTGGCCGCGCAGCTTGGCCTGCCGATGCCTGCCGATTTACGCCGTGACAAAGGCTGGGTTGGCATGCTGCTGGAGCTGCTGCTTGGCGCCAGTGCCGGCAGTAAAGCCGAGCAGGATTTTGCGCATCTGGGTATTGAACTCAAAACCATTCCGGTCGACGCGCTGGGTAAGCCGCTGGAAACCACCTTTGTCTGCGTGGCACCGCTCACCGGCAACAGCGGCGTTACCTGGCAAACCAGCCACGTGCGCCACAAGCTGGCGCGGGTGCTGTGGATCCCGGTGGAGGGCGATCGCGCCATTCCACTGGCCGAGCGCCGTGTGGGTTCGCCGCTGCTGTGGCAGCCGAATGCGCAGGAAGAGCAGCAGTTACGTGAGGACTGGGAAGAGCTGATGGACATGATCGTGCTCGGCCAGGTGGAGCGCATCACCGCCCGCCACGGCGCGTGGCTGCAAATCCGGCCGAAAGCGGCCAACAGCAAAGCGCTGACCGAAGCCATCGGCGAACACGGCGAGCCGATCATGACGCTACCGCGCGGTTTTTATCTCAAGAAGAGCTTTACCGGACCGCTGCTGGCGCGGCATTTTCTGCTGTAATGCCCGGTACAACCTCGCCCTTGCAGGATCACTTTAGGCAGCGCCGCCTGCGCCGTGTATAATTCCCGTTTACTTTTCGTTTAGGAATGAAGGATTCATGTTTGACTGGATTGCTGATCCCAACGCCTGGCTGGCGCTGGGAACATTAACCATTCTGGAAGTGGTGCTGGGTATCGATAACATTATTTTCCTGTCTCTGGTGGTCGCAAAACTGCCGCAGCACCAGCAAAACCGGGCGCGCCGGCTGGGTCTGATGGGGGCGATGTTGATGCGCCTCGGGCTGCTGGCCTCCATCGCCTGGGTGGTGAGACTGACGCAGCCGTTGTTTTCCATCATGGACCACGCCTTTTCCGCGCGCGATCTGATTCTGCTGTTCGGCGGCCTGTTCCTGCTGTGGAAGTCGAGCATGGAGATCCATGAAACCATCGAAGGCGGCGAAGAGGAGCACAAAACCAATGTGCACTCTTTCTTCGGCGCCATCGTGCAGATCATGCTGCTCGACATCATTTTCAGCCTGGATTCGGTGATTACCGCCGTCGGTCTGTCCGATCACCTGTTCATTATGATGGCGGCGGTGGTCATCGCAGTGCTGATGATGATGGTGGCCGCGCGCGCGATTGGCGAGTTTGTTGAGCGGCATCCGTCGGTCAAAATGCTGGCGCTGGCGTTTCTGATTCTGGTCGGCTTTACCCTGATCCTCGAGAGTTTTGGTATGCATGTACCAAAAGGTTACATTTATTTTGCGATGTTCTTCTCCATGGCGGTAGAGTGTCTGAACCTGATGCGCAGCAGGAAAAACAAAGCGTAACCTGTCAAGGGCGAGCGCATCTCGCCCTGTTATTTTAGGAATGATGCGATTACTCCAGCTGGCAAAAGCATTTATTACTACACTTTTGCTGTTGAAGTGGCTTGAGGGAGCTGAGAATGAAAGGGTTGGTAAGTGCAGTGGGCCTGCTGTTGGCGGCGCTGGCATTAAGCGGTTGCAGCAGTGATTACGTTATGGCCACCAAAGATGGCCGCATGATTATGACCGAAGGTAAGCCGTCGATTGATAAAGAAACCGGTCTGGTGCAGTACACCGACGAACAGGGCCATGTTATGCAAATTAATGGTGACGAGGTTTCCACCATCATTGAGCGTTAAGTGCCAAATTGCCTCGCCTGTACGCGTTTTCCCCCTGTGCAGGCGATTTCCCGAACTTTCCCCCCTTCCTTCTGCGCCACTTCACAGGCTATAGTCCCAGAGAACACAACATTCCGTTTCATAATGAAAAAAGGAAGCCGGCAATGCATTATCACCGTATCCCCCATAGCACGCTGGAAGTCAGTCAGCTGGGGTTAGGCACGATGACGTTTGGTGAGCAGAATAGCGAAGCCGACGCCCACCAGCAGCTTGATTACGCCGTTAGCCAGGGTATTAACCTGATTGATACCGCCGAGATGTATCCGGTGCCACCGCGTCCGGAAACCCAGGGCCTGACTGAAAAATACATTGGCAGCTGGCTGCAAAAGCGTGGCAGCCGCGACAAAATCATTCTGGCGAGTAAAGTCGCCGGCCCGGTGCGCGGCAGCGATGCGCTGATTCGCCCCAACCAGGCGCTGGATCGCAAGAACATCCGCGAAGCGCTGGACGCCAGCCTGAAGCGCCTTAATACCGATTACCTCGACCTCTACCAGCTGCACTGGCCGCAGCGCCAGACCAACTACTTTGGCAAGCTCGGTTATCAGTACAGTGATAATACCGCCACCGTTACGCTGCTGGAGACGCTGGAAGCGCTGACCGAACAGGTGCGCGCGGGCAAGATCCGTTACATTGGCGTCTCGAACGAAACGGCCTGGGGCGTAATGCGCTACCTGCAGCTGGCGGAGAAGCACGAGCTGCCGCGTATCGTCACCATTCAGAATCCGTACAGCCTGCTGAACCGCAGTTTTGAAGTGGGTCTGGCAGAGATTAGCCAGCATGAGGGCGTGGAACTGCTGGCCTATTCCAGCCTGGCCTTTGGTACGCTGAGCGGCAAATACCTCAACGGGGCGAAACCGGCCGGCGCGCGCAATACGCTGTTCAGCCGCTTTACCCGCTACAGCGGCGAGCAGTCACAGCAGGCGATTGCTGCCTACGTGGCACTGGCGAAACAGCACAACCTGGATCCGTCACAGATGGCGCTGGCCTATGTGCGGCAGCAGCCGTTTGTGGCCAGCACCCTGCTCGGTGCCACCACCATGGAACAGCTGAAGGTTAACGTGGAGAGTTTCAACCTGACGCTGAGCGGCGAGGTGTTAGAGGCGCTGGAAGCGATTCACCGCCAGTACACGTATCCGGCACCGTAATCTCCCTGGTGCGCGTTAACGCGCACCCTACAGGGGTTTGTTACCCTCGCGTACCTGCTGCGGTTTTGGTGCGTGTTAACGCGCACCCTACAGGGTTTGTTACCTTCGCGTATCTGCTGCGGTTTTGGTGCGCGTTAACGCGCACCCTACAGGGTTTGTGTTACCCTCGCGTACCTGCTGTGGTTTTGGCGTACGCGCCGGGCCAGGGTAGGGTCGCCATTCATGGCGACCTGGTCCCTTTCTGCGCCGCTCAGCGACGCGTTCTCCACCACAGCACGGCAATCGCCATGGCGAACAGCGCGCCGAAGCCCACGCCCGTCGCGACCGCCGGCGCACCCAGCTTAATCGCCACAGTATACAGCCCCAGCATCAGCAGCATCGCGCTGTTCTCACCCAGGTTTTGCACCGCAATCGCGTTGCCTGAACCCACGGTATCTTTGCCGCGCTCCTGCAACAGCGCGTTGAGCGGCACCACAAAGAAGCCGCCAAGCGCACCAATCAGCATCAGTAGCAGATACGCATTCAGCAGGCTATGCTGCAGCGAGAACAGCACCACCATCACGCCAATCAGCACGCCGGCCGGCATGCAGCGCCGCACCGTTTGCAGCGTGACCAGTTTTGCCGCCGCGGCCGCGCCGATAACAATACCGATCGCCACCATGGCATTTAGCGTGGTCGGCGTTTTGTTGTCCGTGATGCCGAGCGCCACCGGCACCCACAGTACCAGCAGGAAGCGCAGCGTGACGCCAGCGCCCCAGAACAGGCTGGTGCCGAGCAGCGAGAAGCGGGTTTCCCCGTTACGCCACAGCAGCTGTGCCGAGGCGATAAAGCTGCGCAGCATCGCGCCAGCGTGCCAGCTCTGGCCGGGGCGCGCTGCCTGCAGACGCGGAATGAACAGGTTCGCCACCACCGCCAGTGCGTAAGTGAGTGCACACACCACCAGTGCTGCCAGCAGATGCCAGTCGGCGAGCACGCCGCCTGCCACCGAGCCGAGCAAAATCGCCGCGATAGTCGACGACTCCATCAGCCCGTTGGCTTTCACCAGCCGCGCGCCGCTGGTGATCTCCGTCAGGATGCCGTATTTCGCCGGCGAATACGCCGCCGCGCCGACGCCCACCAGCGTGTAGCCGAGAAACGGATTAAAGCCGAAGCAGATCACCAGCGCACCGAGCAGCTTAAGGCTGTTGGCAAACATCATCACCCGCCCTTTGGCAAAGCTGTCGGCCATCTGCCCGACAAACGGCGCGAGCAGAATGTAAGTGGCCACAAACAGCATCTGCAGGATCGGCTGGCTCCAGTCCGGATAGAACTGACTTTTCAGCAGCGCCAGCGTGGCGAACAGCAGCGCGTTGTCGCCAAAGGCAGAGAAAAACTGTGCCACGATCACCGCCAGCATACTGCGCGACAGCAACGGGGCGTCCGGATTCACCGACTGACTCATGCCCGCTCCTCTTCTGCCAGCTGTTTCAGGCTGACGTAGTCTGGTTTACCGCTGCCCAGCATCGGCAGTTGTTTCATGTAGCGAATGTCGCGCGGCACGGCCAGCTCTGGCGCCCCCAACTCACGCGCGGCCTGCTGCAGCCGGTCGCGGCTGAGTTCACTGTCGGTGGTAAACAGCACCAGCGCTTCGCCACGCTGGCCATCGGGCCGCAGCGACGCCGCGTGCTGTTTCTCCGCCGAGGCTTTCAGGGCAATCTGCTCCACGCTCTCCAGCGACACCATCTCTCCGGCGATTTTGGCGAAGCGTTTAGCGCGCCCCTGAATCTGACAGAAACCGCCCTCGTCAAAGCTGACAATATCCCCGGTATCGTACCAGCCAGCTTCCTGTTCGCCTTCGCCGTTATCCGCCACCGGTGGCTCCAGCACGCCGGGGTTTTCCACCCGCAGGTAGCCGTTCATCACATTCGGACCGCGCAGCTGCAGCCGTCCGCCCTGCTCAATACCGGGTACCGCAATCAGACGTGAATCCATGCCCGGCAGAATACGGCCTACGGTATGCGATTTGGCGGCCATTGGTACGTTGATTGCCACCACCGGTGCACATTCGGTCACGCCGTAACCTTCGAGGATGCGAATGCCGTACTTCTCCATGTAGATCTGGCGCGTGCCTTCCTGCAGCTTCTCGGCACCGGCGACGACGTAGCGCAGCCGGGCGAAATCGTACGGGCTGGCAAAGCGCGCATAGTTGCCGAGGAAGGTGGAGGTGCCAAACAGCACGGTGCAGTTACGGTCGTATACCAGTTCCGGCACAATGCGATAGTGCAGCGGGCTGGGATAGAGAAATACCTGCGCGCCGGTCAGCAGCGGCGTGAACAGCCCGACGGTGAGGCCGAAGGCGTGGAACAGCGGCAGCGCCGACATAAAGCGATCGCGCGGGGTGAAATCCGCCACGGTGCGAATCTGCTCCACATTCGCCAGCAGGCTTTTGTGCGAGTGCACCACACCTTTGGGATTGCCTTCCGAGCCGGAGGTAAACAGCACCATTGCCGCGTCTTCTGGCTGCTGGGCAACCTGTGCCCGGCGTGGCAGCAGCAGGTGCGCGAGGATCCACAGTTTGTCCTGCAGCGTGACGGTATCTTTCAGATCCTCCAGATAGATCCACTGCACCTCCGTCAGCCCCTGCGGCAGGTGCCACAGGTTGCCCTTCTCGAGGAACTGGCGCGAGGTAAACACGGTTTTCACCTGCGAGGCGGTCAGCGCCGCGCGCATGCCGTTGATGCCGGCGGTGTAGTTGAGCATGGCCGGCACGCGACCGCGCAGTGAAGCTCCCAGAATCGCTGCCGCGGTCACCGTGGCGTTCGGCAGCAGCAGGCCTACGAATTCGCCCTGCTGGCTGTAGCGCTCCAGAATGCGTCCGACACCGAGCGCTTTTTTCAGCAGCCCGGTGTAGCTGTCCGGCTTAAAGTTGATGTCTTCGATGCAGGGTTTGCTCAGCCCGTAACGGGTGCGCGCATTGAGAAAAGCGTCGAACAGCGTTTCGCGCGGGCGCACCGCCATGCGCGCTTCCATCATCACATGATGTAAATGCTCACCGGCCAGCACGCGGCGGTCGCGCGCGCGTTTCGCTTCCGGCATAGGAATTACCGTGGCCGGCAGCACCGTCAGGGTAATGCGCGGGAACAGGCGACGTTTAAATACCCCGGCCAGGCGGCCAAACGGCGTGTACTCTGCGCCTTCAATACGCATCGGCACCACGGTGGCGGCGGATTTCGCAGCGACGAAGCCAGCGCCGCTGTAGATTTTCATCAATGAGCCGGTGACGGTAATGCGCCCTTCCGGAAAGATCACCACCGGACGCCCTTCGTTGATCATGCGCACCAGATGTTTGATCGACATCGGTTTGGTGGGGTCGAGCGGTACGAAGTCGATGACCGGCCTGAGCAGGCGCATATACCACTGTTCGCTGATCGAGGAATAGACGGCGAACACCGGTTTGATGGGCAGAAACAGCGCCAGCAGCACGCCATCGAGAAACGACATATGGTTTGGCGTGATCAGCACTTTTTCTTTGTGCAGGGCAGTCAGATCGCCACGCAGCTCAACGCGCCATAACAGGCGACAGAGGAAACGCAGAACGGTAAATAGCATGCCAGCTCCTTAGCAGCGGTAAAAAATGGTTCTTACCTTGCAGGATCCGGGGATGTTCGACAAGTAGCGCAGTGATTTATCGTGATGAATTCAGGGTGATTCGCCCTGCCAGCCGCCGCCCAGCGCGGCGATCAGCGCCACGCTACTCACCCACTGGCTGCTCTGCAGCGACAGCAGGCTCTGTTGCTCGCTCAGGCTGCTGTTTTCCGTGGTAGCGACATCAAGGTAATCAATCATGCCGGCGTCATACTGGTTGCGCGTTACGCGTGCTGACGCCTGTGCCGCCACGGCGGCGCGCTGCTGCGCGGCGATTTCCCCCTGCAGGGTATTCAGTTCCACCAGGTTATCTTCCACTTCTCCCAGCGCGCTCAGCACCGTCTGGCGATAAGTGGCCACGCTGGCATCATAGGCGGCACGCGCCTGCGCCACTTTCGCCGAGGTCGCGCCAAAGTCGAGCAGCGTACCGCTGAGCTCCGGCCCCAGCGACCAGGCGCGATTCGGCAGCGACAATAAGCTGTGGATCGCTGAGGCGGTCACGCCACCGCTGGCGCTGAGCGTCAGGTCGGGATAATAACCGGCAATCGCCACCCCGACCGCCGCGTTGGCGGCCGCCACGTTACGTTCGGCATAGGCGATGTCCGGACGGCGCTGCAGCAACGCCGAAGGCAGGCTCTGCGGAATGGACGGCAGCGTGGCATCCAGCTTCGCCACCGGCAACGTAAAGTCGGCTGGCGCACGCCCCAGCAGCAGCGCCACCGCGTGCTCCAGTTGCGCGCGCTGCCACTGATAATCCTGCGCCGAAGCGCGGGCGCTCTCCAGCTGCATCTGTGCCTGCGCCAGGGTGGCGCGGGATTCGCTACCGGCGCGGTACTTGTTGTTAATCACGCTGAGATAGCGCTGATAAGCTTCAATGCTGCGCTGATAGAGCGCGATCTTTTCGTCGATGATGCGCAGCTGAAAATAGTCCTGCGCCAGCTCTGACTGGGCGCTCAGCGTGACATTGGCCAGTTCAGCCTGACTGGCCTGCGCGCTGGCCTTATCCTCTTCCTGGGTGCGGCGCAGTTTGCCCCACAGATCCAGCTCCCAGCTGGCATTCAGCGTAGCGCTGTGGCTGTTGCTGACGCTGCGCTGACCGCTGGTGCTGGCACGGCTGCCGCTGCGCGTGCTGCTGGCATCGTAGTCGAGTGAGGGAAACAGCGCCGCGCGCGACTGCGCGCTCAGCGCCTGGGCTTCGCGATACTGCGCCGCATAACTGGCGACGTTCTGGTTAGAGATGCTCACCTGGCGCAGCAGGCTGGACAAGGTGGCATCGTGATACACCGTCCACCACTCCCCTTTGCGACTGGCGTCCTGCGGCGTGGCCTGCGTCCAGCCTTTGGCCTCTTTATAATGCGTCGGCAGCGCCATCGCCGGACGCTGATAATCGGGGCCAACGCTACAGCCAGCAACCAGTAGCGCCGCCGTCAGCGCGCCAATGTTCATCATTTTCATCAATCAGGATTCCACATGACGCACGCGCCGCCACTGACGCTGGGTGGCGCGGCTGAGACGATCCAGCCAGAGATAGACCACTGGCGTGGTAAACAGGGTCAGCAGCTGGCTCAGGGCCAGACCGCCGGCAATGGCAATCCCCAGCGGACTGCGTAAATCAGCGTCGCCACCGCTGCCCAGCGCCAGCGGCAGAGCGCCGAAGAAGGCGGCCAGCGTGGTCATCATGATCGGCCGAAAGCGCATCAGGCACGCCTGCGTAATCGCCTGCTGCGGCGACAGCCCCTGGCTGCGCTCGGCGTGCAGGGCAAAATCAATCATCATGATGGCGTTTTTCTTGACGATACCGATCAGCAAAATGATGCCGATCAGCGCAATCACCGTCAGCTGCGTATTGGTCAGCAGCAATAGCAGCAGCGCCCCGACGCCTGCCGACGGCAGCGTGGAGAGAATGGTCAGCGGGTGAATGTAACTCTCATACAGCACGCCCAGGACGATATACACCGCCGCCAGCGCCGCAATAATCAGCCACGGCATAGTGGCGGTGAGCTGAGAGAACGCTGCGGCAGTGCCGGCAAAGCCCGCCTGAATGCTCGAGGGCAACCCCAGCTGCGCCATCGCTTGCTTAATCAGCGTCTGCGCCTGCTCCAGCGACACGCCGTCGTTGAGGTTGAAGGCGATGGTGCTGGTCGCTGACTGGCCCTGATGCGCAACCGACAGCGGCGCGTTGCCGCCGCTGAAGCGGGCAAAGGCCGCCAGCGGCACGCGATCGCCACTGTCGTTAATCACATACAGTTGTTGCAACATGGCCGGATCGCGCGTGTCGCTATCCTGCAGGGCCATCACCACATGGTACTGATTGAGCGTGTGATAGAGCGTGGCAATCTGTCGCTGGCTAAAGGCATTGTTCAGCAGCGTGTCCAGCATCTGCACGTTAACGCCCAGCCGCGTGGCGCGGTCGCGATCGATGTTGATCACCACCTCCTGTCCGCCGGTTTGCGCATCGGAATCCACGCTGTTGAGTTGCGGTATCGCGGCCAGCGCCGCCTGGACTTTCGGCGTCCAGCGGCGCAGCAGGTCGAGATCGTCAGCCTGCAGGCTGTACTGATAAGTGGCGTTGGCGCTGCGCCCGCCGATGTGCAGATCCTGCGCGGCCATCAGGAACAGCTGCGCCCCGGCAATATGGCGGGTTTTCTGGCTCAGCCGGTTAGCCACTTCGGTGGCACTGGCGCTGCGCTGGTCAAAATCTTTCAGCCGGACAAAAAAGTTGGCGCTATTGCGCGAGCCAAACATGCCGCTGCCCATTGACGACATCACGCTGTCTACCGCCGGATCGGCCTCAATGATTTTGGTGAACGCCAGCATCTTTGGCTTCATCGCCTGGAAGGAGATGTTCTGGTCAGCGCGCAGGGCGCCCATCAGCAGGCCGGTGTCCTGATTGGGGAAAAAGCCCTTTTGCACCACGCTAAACAGAAACAGATTGAGCAGCACGGTGAGCAGCAAACTCAGCAGGGTGATCTTCTGGTGCGCCATCACCCACGCCAGGCCACGCGCGTAGGCGGCCAGCAGCGCGTTGAGCGCATTTTCGATTAGCTGATAGAGCGGATGCGGCCGCCGGGTGACCTGCGGCTTCGGCCGCAGCAGCCGGGCGCACAGCATCGGGGTCAGGCTGAGCGAGACAAACATGGAGATCAGCAGCGAGACCGTCAGCGTCACCGCAAATTCCCGGAACAGGCGGCCAACAATACTGCCCATTAGCAGAATCGGGATAAACACCGCCACCAGCGACACCGTCATCGACAGCACCGTAAAGCTCACCTCATGGGCACCGCGCAGGGCGGCACGCAGCGGACTCAGACCGGCTTCGATATGCCGGGTGATATTTTCCAGCACCACGATGGCGTCATCAACAACAAAGCCCGTGGCGATGATCAGCGCCATCAGCGACAGGTTATCGAGACTGTAGCCGAGCAGATACATCACCGCGCAGGTGCCAATCAGCGACACCGGCAGCGCCAGCGCCGGAATCACCACCGCCTGCAGATTACGCAGGAAGACAAATACCACGGCAATCACCAGCAGCATCGCCACCAGCAGCGTCTCTTCGGTGTCATACAGGGAGGCGCGCACCGTTGGCGAACGGTCTACCACCACTTTGAGCTGGGTATCGGCAGGCAGATCTTTCTCCAGCTGTGGCAGCTGCGCTTTGATGGCATCAATGGTGTCGAGCATGTTAGCGCCGGCCTGACGCTTGATGGCGATCATCACCGACGGCTGTGAATTGAGAAAGCCGGCCTGATACTGATCCTCCACCGAGTCATACACCGTGGCGACGTCATGCAGTCGCACCGCCTTACCCGCGTGGTAGCTGACTATCAGGTCGCGGTACTGTGCCGCTTTGTCCAGCTGGCCGTTGCCGTCCACCATCCAGGACTGGCTGCTGCCCTGCAGCATGCCTTTCGGCAGATTGGTGGTGCTGCTGGCGACGGCGCTGCGCACCGTATCCAGCGCAATGCCATAGTGCGTCAGCTGTTGCGGCTGCAGATCGATGCGGACCGCCGGCAGCGCGCTGCCCATCAGCGACACCTCGCCTACGCCCCTGACCTGCCCCATCGCCTGTTCAATTTTGCTTTCGGCGAGGTCATACAGTTCACCCGGCGTGCGCGTGGCGGAGGTAAGCGCCAGCATCACAATCGGCGCGTCCGAGGGATTCGCTTTGCGATAGGTCGGCAGCGACTCCATGGCACTCGGTAACAGGCTGCGCGCCGCGTTTATCGCCGCCTGTACGTCGCGCGCCGCGCCATTGATATCGCGGTCTAATTCAAACTGCAGTATCACGCTGGTCGAGCCCTGCGAGCTGGTCGACGTCATCTCCGTCACACCGGCAATCTGGCCGAGCGAACGCTCCAGCGGTGTCGCCACCGTGGCCGCCATGGTTTCCGGGCTGGCGCCGGCCAGGCTGGCGCTGACCATGATGGTAGGAAAATCCACCTGGGGCAGCGGCGCGACGGGCAGCAGCCGGTAGCCCAGCGCCCCGAGCAGCAGGATCGCCAGCGTCAGCAGCAGCGTGGCAACCGGGCGAAAGATAAACAGCCGGGTGATGTTCATGGCTCGCCCCGCGCCTGCTGCTGCCGGCGCTGCACGTAGCGCTTACCGCGCTGCGCCAGCCCATCAAACCACAGATAGATTACCGGGGTGGAGAACAGCGTCAGCACCTGGCTCACCAGCAGGCCACCGACAATCACCAGCCCGAGCGGCTGACGCAGTTCAGCACCCGAACCGGAGGCCAGCATCAGCGGCAGCGCCCCAAGCAGCGCCGCCATGGTGGTCATCAGAATCGGCCGGAAGCGCAGCAGGCAGGCCTGATGGATCGCTGCGCGCGGCGTCATATGCTGCTTGTGCTGCGCCTCCAGCGCGAAGTCGATCATCATAATGGCGTTCTTTTTGACGATGCCAATCAGCAGAATGACGCCAATCAGCGCGATCAGGCTGAATTCGCTGCCCGCCAGCATCAGCGTCAGCAGCGCCCCGACCGCCGCCGACGGCAGCGTGGAGAGAATGGTCACCGGATGAATAAAGCTTTCATACAGAATGCCCAGCACCACGTACATGGTGATCAGCGCCGCCAGAATCAGCCACAGCGTATTGCCGGTGGCGCTCTGAAACGCCGCGGTTTCACCCTGATAGCGCAGCGTTATGCTGGCGGGCATTTTAAGCTGCTGCGTGACCTGCGCAATCGCCTGCTGTCCATCCTCCAGCGAATAACCGGGGTTAAGATTGAACGACACCATCACCGCCGGGAACTGATTCAGGCGCATGTGCATCAGCGCTCCGGTCCGCGCATGCACGCTGGCGATGGCGGTGAGTTTCACCATGCCGGTGGTGGTGGTCTCACTGTCGCTGTCGCTGCTGGTTGATGCACTGCTGCTCACCGGCAGATAAACGTCATCAAATGACGCCGGCGACTGCTGATACTGCGGCGCCACTTCCAGCACCACGCGATACTGATTCGCCTGGGTAAAAATGGTGGAAACCAGCCGCTGCCCAAAGCTGTTGTACAGCGCGGTATCGACGTCAGCTGCCGTGATGCCGTAGCGCGCCGCTTTATCGCGATTCAGCTCCACATAGGCCACGCGCCCCTGATCCTGCAGGTTGCTGACCACGCCATTTAACTCCGGGCGCTGCTGCAGCGCAGCTATCAGCTGCGGCGTCCAGCGCACCAGGTTTTCGCTGTCGGCATCATCAAGGGTGAACTGGTACTGGCTCGGCGTCACCTGATCGTTGACCGTCAGGTCCTGTGCTGGCTGTAGATAAAGCTGAATGCCGGCGACCTGGCGCGCCGCCTGCTGTAGCTGCGCAATCACCTCATCGGCTTTGACGTCGCGCTGGTCAAACGCTTTCAGGTTGATCTGCAGGCGCCCGCTATTGAGACTGGTGTTATTGCCGTCGATACCAATGGTTGAGGACACACTCTCGACCGCCGGATTTTGCAGGATCACCGTTGCCAGCGACTGCTGACGCTGCGCCATCGCCGTGAAGGAGACATCCTGCGACGCCACGGTCACCCCCTGAATCAGCCCGGTATCCTGGGTGGGAAAGAACCCTTTCGGGATGGCCAGATACAGCAGCGCAGTGAGTGCAAAGGTTGCCAGCGCCACCAGCAGCGTCAGCTTCTGGTGGTTGAGCACCACGCTGAGCAGGCGGTCATAGCCGCGCACAAGTTTGTCAAACAGCTCGCCGCCTTTGCGCGCAAAGCGTGACTGCTGCGCCTCAGGAATATGCCTTAACAGCCAGGCACACAGCATCGGCGTCAGCGTTAGCGACACCACCATCGACACCAGAATCGACACGGCCAGGGTGATGGCGAATTCGCGGAACAGTCGTCCGACCACATCGCCCATAAACAGCAGCGGAATCAGGACCGCAATCAGGGAAAACGTCAGGGAAATAATGGTGAAGCCAATCTGCTGCGAGCCTTTCAGCGCCGCCTGCATTGGCGTTTCGCCCTGCTCCAGCCGGCGCGAAATGTTCTCCACCACCACAATCGCGTCATCAATGACAAACCCGGTGGCGATGGTCAGCGCCATCAGCGACAGGTTGTTGAGGCTGAAATCGGCGAGATACATCACGCCAAAGGTGCCAATCAGCGACAGCGGTACTGCCACGCTGGGAATCAGCGTCGCCGCCACGTTGCGCAGAAACAGGAAGGTCACCATCACCACCAGTGCGATCGACAGCATCAGTTCAAACTGTACGTCGCTGATCGAGGCGCGGATGGTCTGCGTGCGATCGGCGAGCACGCGCATTTTCACGCCATCCGGCAGCGCCGCCTGCAGTACGGGCAGCTGCTTTTTAATGCTATCCACCACCTGAATGACGTTGGCGCCGGGCTGGCGCTGCACGCTGATGACAATCGCCGGACGGTTATTGGCCCATGCCGACTGAAAGCGATTCTCCGGCCCCTGTTCGATATGGGCGATATCTTTCAGCCGCAGCGCCGCACCGTTCTGCCAGGTGAGAATCAGATTGCCGTATTCGACCGCGGTGCGCAGCTGGTCGTTGGCGTCGATGGTCACCGAGTGATATTTGCCGTCGAAGCCGCCTTTCGAACCGTTGACGTTGCTGTTGGCGATCAGCGTATTGACGTCTTCCAGCGACAGCTTGTGCGCCGCCAGCGCTTTTGGATCCATCTGCACGCGAATCGCCGGCTGATTGCCGCCCGCCAGGGTCACCATCCCCACACCGTTGATTTGCGACAGCTTCAGCGCCACGCGCGTGTTCACCAGATCCTGCACTTCAGTCAGCGGCAGCGTGTCGGAACTGGCGGCCAGCGTGATCACCGCACTGTCGGCCGGATTGACCTTTTTATATGTCGGCGGATTGGGCAGATCGTCCGGTAACAGATTATTCGCCGCGTTGATTGCCGCCTGAACTTCCTGTTCAGCGACGTCAAGCGACAGATCGAGGCTGAACTTCAGGGTGATAATCGATGACCCGCCCGAGCTGGCAGACGTCATCTGGCTAAGACCGGCCATCTGACCGAGCTGACGCTCCAGCGGCGAGGTTACGGATGAGGCCATCACGTCCGGGCTGGCGCCAGGATAAAGGGTAGTAACCTGAATGGTCGGATAATCCACCTGCGGCAGCGCCGAGGTGGAGAGAAAGCGATAAGCGAACAGGCCGGCGATCAGCACGCCGATCATCAGCAGAATCGTCGCCACCGGGCGCAGGATAAACAGACGAGACGGATTCATGGCTGGGTACTTTTGCTGTCGTCAGCCAGCTGGACTTTGCTGCCGTTAGTCAGACGATCGATTCCCTCGGTCACCAGACGATCGCCTGGCGCCACGCCCTGCAGGATCGCCTGACGATCTTCCCCCAGTGCCGGTCCGGTGGTGACCGCTTTGCGCGTCACGCTATTGTCTTTGTTGATAATAAACACAAAGCTCCCGTCGCTGCTCAGCTGCAGCGCCTGCGCCGGGATCACCGTCGCGTTTTTCAGCGTGTCGGTTTGCAGACGCAGATTAACGAACTGGTTGGCAAACAGCGCTTCGTCCTGGTTAGGAAAGCTGGCTTTCAGTTCGATGGTGCCGGTGCTGGTATCGATCTGATTGCTGATGTACTTCACCTCACCCTGCGCCAGTACGCTGCTGTTGTCCTGATCGAAGGCCGTCGCGGGCAGGCTCTGGCCGTTGCGCAGTGCGCGCGTCAGCTGCGCGATGTAACTCTGCGGCACGCTGAACGTCACGGCGGCAGGCTGCATTTGCGTCACCACCACAATGCCGGTGGTGTCGCTGGTCTGCACCATATTGCCGGGATCGACCAGCCGCAGGCCTACGCGACCGCTGATCGGCGAGGTGATGCGGGCATACTCAATATCCAGTTTTGCGCTGGCGATTTGCGCCTGATCCGCCGCCACCGCGCCCTGATACTGGCCGACGGTAGCAATCTGGCTATCCAGATCCTGGCGCGACAGCGAGTCCTGCGCTGCCAGCTTTTTGTAGCGTGCCAGCGTCAGTTGCGCACTGTGCAGTAGCGCCTGGTTCTGGCTGAGATCGCCCTGATACTGCGCCAGCGTCGCCTGATAACTGCGCGGATCGATCTGCGCCAGCAGCTGACCGGCGCTGACTTTCTGCCCTTCAGTAAAGAACACCTGCTGCAACTGCCCGGCCACGCGGCTGGTGACGGTGACGCTGGCGTTGGGGATCACCGTGCCGAGCGCATTCAGGTACACCGGCACGTCGGCCGTCGCGGCAACGCCGCTGTGCACCAGCGTTGCCGGGCCGCTCATCGGCGCCGCGCCGCGATGACCGCCTGGCGGCAGGTCGCCGGGTGCTGCGCCCCGCTTGCCGCCTGCCACACGCCAGATCACGCCTGCCGCGATCAGCAGCACCAGCAACACAAGCAGCCATTTCAGCCAGCGGGAGAAACCAGAACGGGGAGCATGGATAGTCATCAGCGTCTTCAGATCAGCAAAAGTGTGGGTAAACCCCCCGGTAAGCAGGGGATTATTTCAGCGAAAATCATCACGACGCGCATTATCGGCGGATCGCCAGAACGTTTTCTATACGCAAACCGTAAGCGTTTTGTTAAGAGATGCAGGATTTAAACCGCGCCCGGCAGCGGCCGGTGATGGCGCGCGCAGGCGCTATAAACGGGAGAGGAGGACAACTTACAGGCAAAAAAAACCCACGCATCCGCGTGGGTCGGTGCAACCGAACAGGGTGAATACCACAAGGGTATCGCTGCCACAGCAGCCGATCTTCACACCAATCAATACCTCTGGGACCTTTATCGTCGCGCAATGGCGGCGCGGATAACAGCCGCAAATCGCAACGGAGTTCGGCGAAATGCAACGAGGTGTGAAAAGCTCGACTGCGCGTTTACATCCTGATTTCGTTAAGATTTATCTGATGCCGGTTTACTGTAAATCGCGTCTGGTGCCACGTTCATGTGTTTCAGCACCGGCCCCATGATGTTGCCAAATACCGGCGCGGCCACCGAGCCGCCAAAGTGATCACCGGCGGTAGGATGGTTAATCATCACCACCAGCGCCACTTCCGGATGGCTGGCCGGCGCGATGCCGGCGGTGTAGTTGACATAGCCGCCGTCATATTTGCCGCTGCTGCCCATCTTCTCCGCGGTGCCGGTTTTGGTCGCCAGCCGGTAGCCCGGTACCGCCGCTTTCACCCCGGTACCGCCCGGCAGCACGTCACTCTCCAGCATGTGCACCACGGTTTGCACGATCTGCGGATCCGCCACCTGCCTGCCCAGCACCGGTGGCGTCACTTTGGTGATCGACAGCGGGCGATAGACGCCATACGAACCGAGCGTGGCGTATTCACGCGCAATCTGCAGCGGCGTTACGCGCAGACCGTAACCGAACGAAAAAGTGGCGCGCTCGATGTCGGCCCAGCGCTGGCGATGCAGCGGGAAGTAGCCCACGCTCTCTCCGGTCAGCCCCAGCCCGGTCGGCTTGCCGAGACCAAACGCCTGATAGGTGTTCACCAGCGCTTCCGCCGGCATTGCCAGCGCGATGTGCGAGACGCCGATGTCGCTGGATTTCTGCAAAATGCCGGTCATGGTCAGGCGCGGCCAGTGGCCGACATCGCGGATCAGGTGGCCGTTGACGCTGTAGGGCGTGGTGTCGATCACCGAATCGGGGCGCACCAGATGGCGCTGCAACCCCTCCATCACCACCAGCGGTTTCACCGTCGAACCGGGCTCGTAGCTGTCGTTGATGGCGGTATTGCGCATTTGCGCTGGCGTGGCGTTGTCATAATTGTTGGGGTTGAACGACGGATAAGACGCCATAGCGAGGATTTCGCCGGTGTCGATCTTCACCAGCACCGCCGCGCCCGAATCGGCCTTGTTGAGCAGCACGCCGTCGCGCAGCTTGCTGTACAACGTAAACTGGTCAAACTTATCGATGCTGAGCTGCACCGTCGGCGGCTGCTTCGGCGGCTCGTAATCGATCATCGCAATAATGTTGCCGTCCCCATCCTGGCGATACACCTCTTTACCCGGCTCGCCCTGCAGTACCCGGTCAAAGCCCTTCTCAAGCCCGTTAAGCCCGTTATTGTCCGCCCCGACGATGCCAATCAGCGGCGCCGCGGCCTCACTCATCGGATAAAAACGGCTGTCGTCATACACCGAACTGATGCCTTTCAGATGCAGCTCTGCAATATCTTTGGCAATGCCCAGCTCGATTTTGCGCCCGAGATAGAGGAAGCGCTTTTTCGGATTGGCGGTGATCTGCGCGCGCAGCTCGTCCGGTCGCAGATTCAGCGCCGCCGCCAGATAGCTCCATTTGGCGCTGGTGAAATCGGGATTGGCCTCCAGCACGCGCAGCGGATCGGCGATGATATCGCGCGATGGCACGCTGAGCGCCAGCGCCTGGCCGTCGCGGTCGAGCAGCGTGCCGCGGTTGGTCGGCAGCGTCACGGTACGCAGCGAGCGCTGGTCGGCCTCGTGCTCCAGCATCGGATGATTGATCAGCTGCAGATCGCCGACGCGCGCCAGCAGCAGGCCCATGCAGCCTAATACGCCCAGACAAATCAGACGAAAACGAAACGGGTTAAACGGGGCTTTAATCTGGTCTTTTCCCAGAAATTTTTTAATCGGGGGCATGGCGATCCGCTGCGATAAAAGATGAATCCAAAGGGGTTAGCTGCAGTTATAAAGAAAGGTAAAGCGAGTTGACAGGAAAACAATGTATCAGTTCGTTTATGCCCGATTGAGGTCACCGCAACGGGACGCATCACACCGGCAGATCGCAGGCAAAAAAAACCTGCGCATCTGCGCAGGTCGGTGTAATCAAGAAAACTGTTGATGTTCACCCATCAATACCTCTGGGACCCTGACTGTAGCAAGTTGCTCAGCGCAGAAACTATCACTCAAACGCAACAGTTACCGGCAAAATGTAACCAGCGGTGAGATTGTTAGCCGATTGTGCAACTGGCGTGTTTTTTGATTTCCACCAGGCAGCTCATGGCGTTCGGGCCCTGAGTTAACGACGAGGTTCCGATGTCGAGCGTCAGCACGTTAGGGTTGCCGGCGCGGTCCCACGGCTGCCACGCTTTGCCAAAACCGGGATCGAACCAGGCACCGGTGGCGATGATCACCACGCCGGGCGTCAGGCCGTCCGTCAGGCGAACGCCAGCCAGCATACGGCCACGCGCGTTGCTCACTTCAATCTCATCGCCGTCACTGATACCGCGCGCGGCGGCATCGTCAACGTGCATATACAGCGTTTCGTGACCGGCAGTTTTGCCGGCCTGCACCGTGGCGGTGGCATCCAGCTGACTGTGCAGGCGATCCGCAGGCTGCACCGAAATCATGTGCAGCGGGAACTGCGCGCTGAGCGCTGCGCCAAGCCACTCCTGCGGCGCGCGCCACTCCGGATGCCCGGCGAAATCCGCCAGCTGGTAATCGGCGATGGTCTGGCAAAACAGCTCAATTTTGCCGCTGGCGGTGTGAATCGGATGCGCCTGCGGGTCGGCGCGGAAATCATCCATAAACACGTACGGCTTGCCGCCCTGCGGAATCTCAACAAAGCCGCGCTGCCAGAATGCCTCAAACTCCGGGAACGCGATGTCCAGCTGCGCATGCGCCTGCGCGCACTGCTGGTAAAGATGCTCAATCCACTGCATCTCGTTGCGTCCTTCGGTAAAGCGATCACGGTAGCCAAGGCGATCGGCCAGATCGGCAAAAATATCAAAGTCGTTACGCGCCTGATGCTGCGGTTTAATCGCCTGGTGCATCGCCAGCACGAAGCGGTCACGCGACGAGCCGCCAATGTCGTTGCGCTCCAGCGTGGTGGTGGCCGGCAGCACGATGTCCGCCATCTGCGCCGCGGGCGTCCAGACGATATCCTGCACGATGACCGTATCCGGGCGCTGCCAGCCCTCGACCAGCCGGTTGAGCTGCTGGTGATGGTGGAACGGATTGCCGCCTGCCCAGTGCACCAGGTGAATGTCGGGATAGTGCAGCGTCTCGCCCTGAAACGCATACGGCTGGCCGGGATTGAGCAGCATGTCGCTGATACGCGCCACCGGGATCGACAGGTTCGCCGGATTCGGGCCGGTGCTCATCAGCGGCGCCGGGCCTTCCTGGCGCGCATTGCCGACGCTGTTCATCGAGCCATGGCCAAAAGAGAAGCCGCCGCCCGGCAGTCCCGGCTGGCCCAGCATCGACGAGAGCGCAATCATCATCCAGTACGGCTGCTCGCCGCGATGGGCGCGCTGCACCGCATAAGCACAGGTGATGAAGCTGCGTTTGCCCACCAGCTGCTGCGCCAGCAGCGCGATACGCGCTGCCGGGATGCCGGTTATCGCACTGGCCCACGCGGGCGTTTTCGCCACGCCGTCGCTTTCGCCCAGCAGATAGGCACGCAGCTGCGGCCAGCCGGTGCAGTGGCTGGCGAGGAAAGCCTCATCGATAGCGTTGCGGCGGGTAATTTCATGGCCGAGCGCCAGCATCAGCGCCACGTCGGTGTTCGGGCGAATCGGAATCCACTCGGCGTTAACGAATGCCGGGCAGTCATCGCGCATCGGGCTGATGTTAATGATCGGCGTGCCTTTGGCGCTCAGCTGCTGCAGCGCCGGTTTCAGGCTGTGCTCGCCGGCGCCGCCGGAGGCCACCTGCGCATTTTTCAGCGCCAGGCCGCCAAAGGCGACGAAAATTTCTGCATGCTCCACCACCTGCGGCCAGTCGGTGACGCGGCCGGTGAGCGGCATATAAGTGCCAATCACGTACGGCAGAAAGAACTGTGCCGCGCCCCAGCTGTAGTTACCCTGCTGATCAACACCACCGCCGCCCTGGAAATAGAAGCGACGAATCAGGGTGCGCGCGTGGTTAACGCGACCGGCTGATGACCAGCCGTACGAACCGTTGAAAATGCCGGAAGCGCCGTAGCGGTCGCGCACCCGGCGGTTCTCTTCCGCCACCAGATCGAGCGCGGTGTCCCAGTCCACGGCGACAAAATCCTCCCGGCCGCGCAGCGTGCGATCGCTGTTTTCACGCGACTTCAGCCACGAACGGCGCACCATCGGCTGACGGATGCGTTTATCCGAGTACACCAGTTCAGGGAGAGTGTGGATCATCGGGGAAGGATCGGCATCGGCGAAGAAAGGTTCGCAGGCAATCAGGCGCTGATTTTCGGTGACGGCGGTAAACGCGCCCCAATGCGCAAGGTGCGGCACACGAGTTTTCATGGTTATGGGTCCGGCAGGCAGGTGTGATTCAGGCTGGCAGCATAGCACGGTGCCGTTACCGGGCTAAAGCCTCACCGTGAGCGTCTGATTTTCCGCACTTTTGCGACAGCGCTGACATTCTGGCGGGTTGCGGCTGCCGGGCTTTTCCGTAACACTGAGAGCATGTGTAAACGTTTTCCCGGATGTCGACCATTGCATGGCTACTATTAAGGATGTTGCCCGCATGGCGGGGGTGTCGGTCGCGACCGTGTCCCGCGTCATCAATAATTCGCCCAAAGCCAGCGAGAGTTCGCGCCTCGCCGTTACCCTGGCCATGGAACAGCTGCAGTATCACCCGAACGCCAATGCCCGCGCGCTGGCGCAGCAATCCACCGAAACGCTCGGGCTGGTGGTAGGCGATGTGTCAGACCCGTTTTTTGGCGCGATGGTGAAAGCGGTCGATGAAGTCGCCGGGCAAACCGGCAACTTTCTGCTGATTGGTAACGGTTACCATAATGAGCAGAAAGAGCGTCAGGCGATTGAACAGCTGATGCGCCATCGCTGCGCTGCGCTGGTGGTGCACGCCAAGAAAATTCCCGATGACGATTTAGAGCTGCTGATGAAGCAGGTGCCGGGCATGGTGCTGCTGAACCGGCTGCTGCAGGGGTTTGAGTCACGCTGCATTGCGCTGGATGACCGCTACGGCGCCTGGCTGGCCACGCGCCACCTGATTCAGCAGGGTCATACGCAGATCGCCTTTATCTGCTCGACGCACACCATTTCTGACGCCGAAGATCGGCTGCAGGGCTACTACGATGCGCTGAAGGAGCATGGTCTGCCGTGCAACGACCGGCTGGTGGCGTGGGGAGAACCGGATGAGGTCGGTGGCGAGCAGGCAATGACGGAACTGCTCGGACGCGGCAAGCAGGTGAGCGCGGTGGCGTGCTACAACGATTCGATGGCCGCCGGTGCGCTGGCGGTGCTGAGCGATAACGGCATTCGCGTGCCCGAAGAGATGTCGCTGATTGGCTTTGATGATGTGCTGGTGTCGCGCTACGTGCGTCCGCGCCTGACCACGGTGCGCTATCCGATTGTGACCATGGCGCAGCAGGCCGCGCAGCTGGCGCTGGCGCTCGCCAACGGCACCGCGCTGCCGGAGGTGACCAATATGTTTAGCCCGACGCTGGTCAGGCGGCATTCGGTGGGTGGACCGGGTTAAACGGGTGCGGGCTTTCCCTCACCCTGACCCTCTCCCTGAGGGAGAGGGAACGTTCCAGAGCGCGCGGCAAGGAGAGCGCGGTCAGCCCCCTCTCCCGCTTGCGGGAGAGGGTTGGGGTGAGGGCCAGCGCGCGCGGTCAGCCCCCTCGCCCGCTTGCGGGAGAGGGTTGGGGTGAGGGCCAGCGCGCACCCAACCCACTATAAATCCTGCGAATACACCTTCACCTGCACCTCAGGAAACTCCAGCGCATCACACTGATACTGCCAGCCGAATCGCTCGTAGTAGCCGCCAAACGTTGACCACAGCCACACCGTTGCATAGCCGCGCTGGCGGGCGTAATCCAGCACGTGCTGCTGCAGGGCGGCGCTCAGTCCCTGCCCGCGCGCCGCTTCATCCACATACAGCGCGGCAACCCACGGATAGAGATCCTGACGGCTAATCAAATCACAGCGCCAGAGCCCTACCGTGCCGTGCGGCACGTCATCCTCGTCCAGCGCGACAAAGGTCACCGGAAACGCGGCACCGTTCAGGCTACTGCGTACAATGCTGTCGTAAAACGCGCGCGAGGTGCCGTCACCAAACGCCTGCCACAGCCAGTCGGTGATCTGGCTGGCGTGATGCGGCACGCTGCTGAGCGGCACGATGCGCATCAGTTCAGCTCCAGCGCCAGCAGTTCCTGAATGGTCTGCGCACGGCGAATCTCACGCGGCACGCCCTGCTCAAACAGCACTTCCGGGATCAGCGGACGGCTGTTGTAGTTGGAGGACATTGATGCGCCGTAAGCGCCGGTATCATGGAACACCAGATAATCGCCGACCTGTGCCGCCGGCAGCGCGCGGGTTTCCACTTTGCCCCCTTCCAGCTGGGTAAACACATCTCCCGACTCACACAGCGGCCCGGCCACCACGCTCTCCACATTCGCCTCACCCGGCGCGCTGTCATCGGCAGGCAGCAGCGAAATATGGTGATAGCTGCCGTACATCGACGGACGCATCAGATCGCTGAAACCGGCATCCACCAGCACAAAGTGACGGCTGCCCATCTGCTTCACCGCCCGCACCTGCGACACCAGCACGCCCGATTCCGCCACCAGGAAGCGGCCCGGCTCGATCTCCAGCTTCACCGCATGGCCGAGGTGCGCCGCGATACGCTCGCGCGCGCCGTTCCACAGCCCGTAATAGTGCTGCGTATCTATCGCCTCCTCACCAAAGCGGTAAGGAATCGACAGCCCGCCGCCCGCCGAGATGGCCTGCAGGTCCTGGCCAAAGGCCACTACCTGATCGACCATCGCGTCGCACACCTGCTGCAGATGGCCGTAATCGACGCCGGAACCGATGTGCATATGTAAACCTACCAGCTGCAGGCCATGCTGCTGAATCGCCGCCAGCGCCAGCGGCAGATCGCTGTGCCAGATGCCGTGCTTACTGTTTTCGCCACCGGTATTGGTTTTCTGGCTGTGACCATGGCCAAAGCCCGGATTAATGCGCAGCCAGACGCTGTGACCCGGCGAAACCGCGCCGAGCTGATGCAGCATATCCACGGAGCCGGCATTTACCGGCACCTTCAGCTCGGCGATGCGCGCCAGCGTCGGTGAGTCCAGCACATCGGCGGTGAACACAATATCCTCGCCGCCCGGCTGAAAACCGGCAGCCAGCGCACGTTCGATCTCGCCGAGCGAGACCGAATCGACCTTGACGCCGGCAGCGCGCATCAGGCGCAGAATATGAATATTCGAGCAGGCCTTTTGCGCAAAGCGCACCACGTCAAACGCGCTGAGCTGCGCAATACGCTGCTGAATGATTTCGGCATCGTAAGCCCAGAACGGGCCGCTGTAGCGCTGCGCCAGCGGCAGCAGATTTGTGGCGTTAAGCGCCGTCTGGGAATCGTTAAGTGGACGTGGCATGAGCATTCTCCTGAGTCGTTGCTGTCATTTAGCCACAGCACAGTGATGCAGAAAAATATCTGTTTAAGCATCAGCTATGCAAATATGATATGGGTGACACGGAGGCGACGATGGCAAAAATTAACTGGCGGCATATCGAAATCTTTCACGCGGTGATGACCAGCGGCAATCTGACCCAGGCCGCCACGCTGCTGCACACCTCGCAGCCAACGGTGAGCCGCGAACTGGCGCGGCTGGAGCAGCAGCTGGGCTTACAGCTGTTTGAGCGGGTGCGCGGCCGCCTGCAGCCCACCGTGCAGGGGCTGCGGCTGTACGAAGAGGTGCAGCGCTCGTGGTACGGTCTGGATCGCATCATGGATGCCGCCGAAGGGTTGCGCCAGTTCCGCCAGGGCGAGCTGTCCATCGCCTGCCTGCCGGTTTTTTCCCAGTCGCTGTTACCGCCGCTGCTGCAGCCGTTTTTACAGCGCTATCCGCAGGTGAGCCTGAATATTATTCCGCAGGAGTCGCCGCTGCTGGAGGAGTGGCTGTCGGCGCAGCGCTACGATCTCGGTCTGACCGAAACCCAGCATGCGCCCGCCGGGACTGAACGTCTGGCTCTGCTGACCAGTGATGAAGTGTGTGTGCTGCCGCCGCAGCATCCGCTGTGTCAGCGGACGGTGCTGACGCCGCAGGATTTTCACGGTGAAAACTATGTCAGCCTGTCGCGCAGCGATAGCTATCGTCAGTTGCTGGATGCGCTGTTCCATGAGCAGCAGGTGGAGCGGCGGCTGGTGCTGGAGACGCACAGCGCCGCGTCGGTGTGCGCGATGGTGCGCGCCGGGGTGGGTATTTCGATTGTTAATCCGCTGACGGCGCTGGATTACGCCGACAGCGGTGTGGTGATGCGCCGCTTCAGTATTGCTGTGCCGTTCACGGTCAGCCTGGTGCGGCCACAGCATCGACCGGCATCGGCGCTGGTCGATCACTTTTGCGACCACCTGCAGCAGCAGGTGGCCACCTTTCCGCAGCGCATCGCCCAGCGGCTGGCTTAAGCGCGCACCGTCTCGCGCTGACCGCCCGATTTGCGGAAGGTCAGCAGACAAACCACTAATCCCGCTGCCGCCAGCGCTGCCGCCGCGACCGGCACCGCCGTCAGGCCATAGCCTTTGTCGATCACGGCGCCACCTACCCACGCACCGAGTGCGTTACCGACGTTAAAGGCCGAGATGTTGAGCGTCGACACCAGGTTCGGCGCGTCTTTGCCGTGGCGCACCACGTTGATTTGCAGACCCGGCACGGTGGCGAAGGTCGCCATCGCCCACAGGAACAGGGTAATTTCTGCCAGCCACAGCGCATGGCTGGTCCAGCTGAACAGCAGCGAGAACACGGCGATCAGCGAAAAGCTGAGGATCAGGCTGAACGACACTTTCCAGTCCGCCAGTTTGCCGCCAACAATGTTACCGACCGTCAGACCCGCGCCAATCAGGAACAGCGTCCAGCTGACGCCGCGATCGCTGATGCCGGTCACCTGCAGCAGCAGCGGCGCAATGTAGCTGAACAGCGCAAACATCGCGGCGGCAAAACACACCGTCATCAGCAGTGACAGCCACAGTTTGCCGTTGGCCAGCGCGCTGATTTCGCTCGCCAGGTGCACCGGTTTTTCATCTTTGTTGGTCGGCAGGCTGACGATCAGCGCGATGAACGCGAGGATGCCAATAATCGCCACGCCCCAGAAGGTGGCGCGCCAGCCAAACAGCTGACCAAACCAGGTGCCGAGCGGCACGCCCAGTACGTTGGCCAGCGTCAGACCGGTAAACATCAGCGCCACCGCCGACGCCTGACGGCTCGGTGCCACCAGGCTGGCCGCCACCACTGAACCGATGCCGAAGAACGCACCGTGACACAACGCGGTAATAACGCGCGCCAGCATCAACAGGTTATAGGTATAAGCCAGCGCACAGAGTACGTTGCCGATGATGAAGATGATCATCAGCAGAATCAGGGTACGTTTACGCGGCAGCTTCGCGGTCAGCAGCGCCATGATTGGCGCGCCGATGGCCACGCCCAGCGCATAGCCGCTGATCAGCCAGCCCGCAGAAGGAATCGACACCTGCAGGTCACCCGCCACTTCCGGCAGTAACCCCATGATGACGAACTCCGTGGTGCCGATGGCGAACGCACTCAGCGCCAGCGCCAGTAATGCAACAGGCATAACACACTCTCCCAAAATAATTTTGCAGGCGGGCCGCACGACGAACGCCGTACGGTTAAGACAGACGCGTATCCCTCCGACAGTGCGGGGATGTTTATTTTTGAACTGCGTCACAGTCTGCTATTAAAGCACAGCCTCTGACTCTCAACCACCCGGGCGGCAGCAAGGCTATTTTGCCTGCGCGGCAATAATCCCGGCGCTAAAAAGTGTCGCTTATGCATCACTGAGACAGGACGGCGATAACAGACTACGCTTGATAACAGGTTGTGATCGCTGTCACAGCGACGGCGCTTTCTGGCGTTAAATCAGGCAGTAAAGGATGGTCGCACATTGCCGATACCCCAATGGATTGCCCGGTAATGCGGCGTCAACACAACAGGGGGACAGAGTTATGCGATGGATCATCGCGCTGGCGATCGGCGGATTAAGCGGCTGCTCGGTCGGGCACTATGAATACAGCTCAGAAGCGGCCAGGCGCGTCGATATGACCGTCACCGGCATCCCCACCGTGCTCGGCATGGGTGCGCTGGGCACCACTATCCCCCTGACGCGCGAATACAGCCTGACGGCGGCGCACGTGGCCAAATATTCGCTGTATCGGGTGAAGGCGTGGCATCCGGAGTGCGATATCGCCGTGGTTTATCATGCGAATAAGGAAGCCAACCTGCCCCCGCAGTTCCGCAACAGCCATATCGGCGACAACGTTAATCTGTATGGGTACAGCTTTATCTCCGCGCTGCCGGTGGCATCAAGCGGGACCAACCTGATCAATACCACGCTGAGCAATGACTGGAATAAGGCCAGCTGCGTGGTGGTGGCGGCCAATGCCGGCGTGGTAAAAGGCATGTCCGGCGGCGCGGTGTATAACGCCAGCGACGACACGCTGGCCGGGGTGATTGTCGGCTATAGCAGTCGGATTGATGATAATAAGAGCGGCAAAACGTTGTTTAAAGATGTGGCGCTATATGTGCCTTATGCGCGGTTCCAGGCGTGGCTGGAGGGCGTGGTGAAGTCTTAGGTTAGGTGCGCGCTGATGCCCTCACCCCGGCCCTCTCCCACGGGGAGAGGGAGAAACCAGAGCTGACCTCTGCCACGGGGAGAGGAAGAAAACCAGAGCTGACCTCTGCCACAGGGAGAGGGAGAAAACCAGAGCTGACCTCTGCCACAGGGAGAGGAAGAAAACCACAGCGGCCCTCTCCCACCGGGGTACAGGCAAGTCCCCTCTCCCCATGGGAGAGGGTTAGGGTGAGGGTGAAGGCAACCTGATTACTTACCGGTCGGGCGCAGAGCCGGGAACAGGATCACGTCACGAATGGTGTGGCTATTGGTGAACAGCATGACCAGACGGTCGATACCAATGCCCAGACCTGCAGTCGGTGGCAGACCGTGCTCCAGCGCGGTGACGTAGTCTTCGTCGTAGAACATCGCTTCGTCATCACCGGCGTCCTTCGCGTTAACCTGCTGCAGGAAACGCTCGGCCTGATCTTCCGCATCGTTCAGCTCGGAGAAGCCGTTACCGATTTCACGACCGCCGATGAAGAACTCAAAGCGGTCGGTGATTTCCGGGTTCTCGTCATTACGACGCGCCAGCGGTGACACCTCTGCCGGATACTCGGTGATGAAGGTTGGCTGAATCAGGTGCGCTTCGGCGGTCTCTTCGAAGATCTCGGTCACCACGCGGCCCAGACCCCAGCTCTTCTCCACTTTGATGTGCAGCGCATTGGCAATCGCCACGGCTTTATCAAAGTCATCCAGATCGGCGAGGTCCGTTTCCGGACGGTATTTCTTGATCGCTTCACGCATGGTGAGCTTCTCAAACGGCTTGCCGAAATCGAAGGTGTGCTCACCGTAAGGCACTTCCGTCGTGCCCAGCACGTCCTGCGCCAGGGTACGGAACAGACTCTCGGTCAGTTCGATCAGATCTTTGTAATCCGCATACGCCATATAGAGTTCCATCATGGTGAACTCTGGATTGTGGCGCGGCGAAATCCCTTCATTACGGAAGTTACGGTTGATCTCAAACACGCGATCGAAACCGCCAACCACCAGACGCTTCAGATACAGCTCCGGCGCAATACGCAGGTACATGTCGATGTCGAGCGCGTTGTGATGAGTGATGAACGGACGCGCGGATGCGCCGCCAGGAATCACCTGCATCATCGGCGTTTCTACTTCCATAAAGTCGCGGTTAACCATGAACTGACGAATGCCGGCCATGATTTGTGAGCGAATTTTGAAGGTCTTACGCGAATCGTCGTTGGAGATCAGGTCAAGGTAACGCTGACGGTAACGGGTTTCCTGATCGGCGAGGCCGTGGAATTTGTCCGGCAGCGGACGCAGCGCTTTGGTCAGCAGGCGCAGCTCAGAGATATGGATCGACAGCTCGCCGGTTTTGGTTTTGAACAGCTTACCGCGCGCGCCGAGGATATCGCCGAGATCCCATTTTTTGAACTGCTCGTTGTAGACGCCTTCCGGCAGATCGTCACGGGAAACGTAGATCTGGATCTGACCGCCTACATCCTGCAGGGTGGCGAACGACGCCTTACCCATGATGCGGCGGGTCATCATACGACCGGCTACGCTCACCTCAACGCCGAGCGCTTCCAGCTCGTCGTTCTCTTTGCTGTCATAGTCGGCATGCAGACGATCGGAGGTGGTGTCACGGCGGAAATCGTTAGGAAACGCCACGCCCTTTTCACGCAGCGCGCTGAGTTTTTCGCGACGCGCTTTCAGTTCGTTGTTTAACTCAAGGGCGGCATCAGCGCTCTGCGGTTGTTGTTCAGACATGTCGGTTCCTTATAGCCCTGCTTTTAAACTTGCTTCAATAAAACGGTCAAGATCGCCATCCAGTACGGCCTGGGTGTTACGCGTTTCTACGCTGGTACGCAGATCCTTGATGCGCGAATCGTCAAGAACGTATGAACGGATCTGGCTGCCCCAGCCGATGTCCGACTTGTTCTCTTCCGCCGCCTGCTTGTCGGCATTCTTCTTCTGCATTTCGTATTCATACAGCTTGGCACGCAGCTGTTTGAAGGCCTGATCTTTGTTCTTATGCTGCGAGCGGTCGTTCTGGCACTGCACCACAATGTTGGTCGGCAGGTGGGTAATACGCACCGCTGACTCGGTTTTGTTAACGTGCTGACCACCAGCACCCGAGGCGCGATAGACGTCGATACGCAGGTCGGCCGGGTTGATTTCGATGTCGATGTTGTCATCCACTTCCGGGTAAATAAATACCGAACTGAAGGAGGTGTGACGACGACCGCCGGAGTCGAACGGGCTCTTACGCACCAGACGATGAACGCCGGTTTCGGTACGCAGCCAGCCGTAAGCGTAATCACCGATGATTTTGATGGTGGCTGATTTGGTACCGGCCACTTCGCCTTCGGACTCTTCGATGATCTCGGTTTTGAAGCCTTTGGCTTCCGCCCAGCGCAGATACATGCGCAGCAGCATGCTGGCCCAGTCCTGCGCTTCGGTGCCGCCAGAGCCGGCCTGAATATCCATGTAGCAGTCGGCGCTGTCGTATTCGCCGGAGAACATGCGGCGGAACTCCAGTTCACCCAGCTTCACGTCCAGCGCGTCCAGCTCGACTACGGCTTCGTTAAAAGTCTCTTCGTCGTCGGCTTCAACCGCCAGCTCCAGCAGACCCTGCACGTCTTCCAGCCCCTGCTGCATCTGGTCGAGCGTTTCAACTACCGCTTCCAGCGAGGCGCGCTCTTTGCCCAGCGCCTGCGCGCGTTCAGGTTCGTTCCAGACGTCCGGCTGTTCCAGCTCGGCGTTTACTTCTTCGAGGCGTTCTTTCTTGGCATCGTAGTCAAAGATACCCCCTAAGAACGCTGCTGCGCTCGCTGAGGTCCTGGATACGATTTTTGACCGGATTAATTTCAAACATGGCTTTTCAGTCTTTTTTGACGATTCGGTGAGAGGAGATAAAAGTAACGCGCTAGTTTACCCGAAAGCGCGCCTGGTTTGTAGCTTTGCACATCAATGGCTATACCGCGTATGAACCGGCAGAAAATAATTGCGTCAGTTCTGGAAACCGGCAGGTAGCGTGGTTGCCAGAAATCCCGCTGTCACTCGCCACCTACGCGGTGCGCCTTCAGAATTTTCCTACATAATCACGGCAATAAACGCCAGCTGGCGTCATTAAAACCCATGATTTCTCAAACAAAATCATTAAAACTCCACCATCAGAAATGTCTGGTTCGAAGCGTGATATAGCGCGATTAGCCTGCGCAATGCTGCGCTGTCCTGGCCATCAATCGGCCAGTACGCACCTTATCCTTTCTGCACCCTGGCGGAATCTCAGGGGTTCGTGCTTCATCTTTTGCGTTCTGTCTGTCAGCCACGTTGCTCAGGAGTATTCGTGACAGGGAAAGACTGCATTCAGGCCCGTTAACGTGAACGGGCGACAACATGCCCTGAGAGGCATGAGGAGTTGCCATGCATTATCCTGTTGTTACTTTTCGATCCTCACCGCGCCTGCTGGCGCTGATCATCCCGTTTCTGCTGAGCGCCTGTGGTGGCGGAGGCGGCGGCGGTGGTGGTAGCGGCGGCGGCAGCACCTTAACCCCGGTCACGCCCGTTATTGAACCCACAGTGCCGGCCATCGCTGCCAGCAGTAAAGTGGGCATCATTGACTCTGGTCTGGCCCCGGGCCGCAGCGAAATTAATTACGCCAACGTGAATTTCTCCAGTTATGTCGACAGCAACACCGCGCTGAATGACAACATGGGAATCAACGGCCACGGCACGCTGGTGGCGATGACGCTGCTGGGGCTGTCGCCTGACAGCGCGCTGTATGTGGCACAGGCATCACAAAATAACATTTTCAGCTACGACAATACTGCGCGCGCCGTGCAGGGATTAGTGGCACAGGGCGTACGCATCTTCAATATGTCCTACGGTTCGCAGGAGCGCCTCACCAGCCAGCAGGCGTTAACCGATGCGCGCCAGCGCTATCAGTCGCTGTATCAGGGGCTCAACGCGGTGGCTGCGGCAGATGGGCTGGCGGTGATGATCACCGGCAACAACAGCGGCGCCACGCCGGCACCGGACGTGCTGACACCGCTGATGTATAACGACCCGCAGCTGGCGCGTAATCTGCTGGCGGTCACCGGTATCCTGAGTCATACCGGTTATGACCTGCCGGGCCGCGCAGCCGGCACCGGACCGTTTGACGCCTGCGGCGCGGCCGCCGCGTGGTGCCTGACCGCGCCGGGCTATACCGATTACCTGTATCAAAACTCCGACGGCAGCTGGGTGCAGGCGCGCAGCTACGGCACCTCGTTTGCCGCACCGCGCGTGACGGCTGCGGCCTCGCAGCTGCTGCAGCGTTTCCCGTGGATGAGCGGCCATAACCTGCAGCAAACCCTGCTGACCACCGCCACCTACCGCAGTGATGCGCACGATAACGTCGCCGACAGCGCGAACGGGCGGCCATACAATGAGACGTTCGGCTGGGGCGATCTTAACGCCGCTAAAGCCTTAAACGGGCCGGGACAATTCTGGGCAGAGGACTTCCACGCGCGCCTCGACGGCGGCCAGTATGTGTTCAGCAATGACATCAGCGGCGATCGCGGGCTGGTGCTGGACGGCAGCGAACGCGGCGGTACGCTGCAGCTGACCGGCAACAACAGCTATCAGGGTCTGACGCAGGTCTCCGCCAATAGCCTGCTGATTGACGGTGCGATTGCCGGCAATGCGCTGGTGAACGGCAGCGGCAAACTGGGTGGCAGCGGACGCATCGGCGGCAATCTGGTCAACCAGGGATCGGTTAACGGCGGCCTGCAGGTGGCGGGCAACTATCAGCAAAGCGCCAACGGTACGCTCAACGTCACGCTGAACAATCCGCTGCGCGTGACCGGCAACGCGGCGCTCGACGGCACGCTGAATCTCGCGCCGCCCTCCGCCAGCTACGTGGTGAAACAGCAGGAAACGCTGCTGACCAGCGGCGGCGGCGTGAGCGGTCAGTTTAGCCAGGTCAATACCGGCGTATTTCTCGACGGTTCCGTCAGCTATGACGCCCACAGCGTTACCGGCCAGCTAACGCGCAAGAACACCGCCGCAGCGGCACAGGCGATGGGAATCGATAGCACCAGCGCGCAGCAAACCAGCCGCAACCTGGAGCAGGCGTTTGAGCTGGCGGACCGCTGGCAGGGTCAGGCGACGCTGAGCAGTGCGCAGCAGTCAGCGCTGGCGGCCGCAGGCGCCTTCCAGACGCTGGCGGACACCCGCAGCGCACAGGCGGCGATCAACTCCCTGTCCGGCCAGGCGCATGCCTCCGGCAATGCGGTGCTGTTCAACGCGCTTGATTATCAGACGCGCCTGCTCAACAACCGCATCGATGATGCCAGCGAACAGGGGCGCTTCGGCTTCTGGCTGGAGAGCGGTCAGCTGCGCGGTTCGCTCGATCAGGATGGCTATCTCGGCAACCGCTATCGCAATACCCTGACCGCGCTGGGTGCCGACAGCGATTTTGGCCTGCCCGGCCTGCGCCTCGGCATCGCCTGGACGCACACTCAGCTTGATGCCACCTATGACGACACCGGCGGCAACAGCCAGAACAGCCTGCAGGGCGTAATGCTGTATGGGCGCTATGCGGTGACGCCAGCCTGGTACTGGCAGGCCAATCTCAGCTATCAGCATGGACGCGACAAACTGCAGCGCCTGGTGCTGCTGGACGAGGCCGCGCCGGTCTCCTCTTCCGCCCGCACTGACAGCTGGCAGGCAGCGTTACAGAGCGGCTATCGCTGGACGCTGCAGGAGGATTATCGCATTGAGCCCTATCTCGGCTGGCGTGAAACCGGCCTGCAAACCGGCAGCTTCAGCGACAGCGGCAGCGCGTTTGGTCTGCAGGGCGACGGCGACAGCTATCGCCGCAGCGTCGGTTACGGTGGCCTGAATCTCAGCGCGCGCCAGGACTGGTCGGCGGGCTGGTGGAGCATGCTGAGCCTGTACGGCGAATACCAGTACGCGTTCAGCAATCCGTCGATGGACGTCAGCGCGCGCTGGAGCGGCTTCGGCAGCGGTCAGCAGAGCTTTACCATTCCGGGTATGCAGCTCGATCGCCGCTCGCAGTGGTTTGGTGCGCGGGTTGATCTGGTGCAGTCGGCACGCGCGCGGCTGTTTCTGCGTGCCGACCGCCACGTGGCCGATCGCGGCGATGAGAAGGTGCTGCGCGGCGGTGTCGACGTCACGTTCTAAAGGTTACGACTGTGGCCAGATATGGTCGATGATCAGCTGTACCGAGCGATTGCCGCGGTATTCGTTGATATCCAGCTTGTAGGCCAGCTGCACCTGACGCACGCTGCTGTCTGGCCACAGGCTGGTGTCCACGTTAAAGGCGATACCATCCAGTAACGGGCCGCCGCCCAGCGGCTCGACCATCACTTTAAGGTGCCGCTCGCCGACCAGCCGCTGCTGCAACAGCTTAAACTGACCGTCGAACACCGGCTCCGGGAACGCCTGGCCCCAGGGGCCGGCTTCCCGCAGCATTTCCGCGGTGTGCAGGGTGAACTCCTGCGCATGCAGTTCGCCATCGGACCACATCACGCCCTGCAGCGCCTCGCCTTCCAGCCATTCGTCGATCAGCGCGGCAAAGCGCTGGCGGAACTCATCGTACTTCGCCTCTTCCAGCGACAGCCCCGCCGCCATGGCGTGTCCGCCAAATTTGATGATCAGGCCAGGATAGAGTGTGTCGATACGTTCCAGCGCGTCGCGCAGGTGCAGCCCGGCAATCGAACGGCCAGAGCCCTTCAGCGTGCCGTCACCGGCGGGTGCGAAGGCGATCACCGGGCGGTGGAAGCGCTCTTTCAGGCGTGACGCGAGGATGCCAACTACGCCCTGATGCCACTCCGGGTGATAAAACGCCAGCCCGAGCGGCAGATCGCGATGCTGGCGCTCCAGCTCATCGCACAGCGCCAGCGCCTCGCTCTTCATGCCCTGCTCAATCTCTTTGCGCGTCTGATTGAGCGCATCAAGTTCGCTGGCCAGCATGCGCGCCTGGGCAATATCTTCCGTCAGCAGCAGCGCAACGCCAACCGACATGTCGTCCAGCCGGCCGGCAGCATTGAGGCGTGGCCCGACGGCAAAACCGAGGTCGCTGGCCGCCAGCTGACGCGCATCGCGGTTAGCAATCTCCAGCAGCGCGCGGATGCCGGCACGGCATTTGCCGGCGCGGATGCGGCTCAGCCCCTGCCACACCAGAATGCGGTTGTTGGCATCCAGCGGCACCACGTCGGCCACGGTACCGAGCGCCACCAGATCCAGCAGTTCGGCCAGATTGGGTTCACTGCGCCCGTCGCTGAACCAGTTCTGCTGACGCAGATGGGCACGCAGCGCCAGCATCAGATAAAACGCCACACCCACACCCGCCAGCGAACGTGACGGGAATGCGCTGTCGCTCAGGTTAGGGTTAACGATGGCTTCTGCCGCCGGCAGCGTTTCGCCCGGCAGGTGGTGATCGGTGATCAGTACCGGAATCCCGTGCTGGTGTGCGGTGTCGACGCCCGCGTGCGACGAAATGCCGTTATCCACGGTGAGGATCAGCTCGGCGCCACGCGCGCGCGCCTGCTCTACCACTTCCGGGCTCAGGCCATAGCCGTCCTCAAAGCGGTTCGGCACCAGATAATCGACGTTGCCGCCCATGCTGCGCAGCGCCAGTACGGTGAGCGCAGTGCTGGTGGCACCATCGGCATCGAAATCGCCCACCACCACGATACGGCGTTGCTGCTGCAGCATCTGGTGCAGCAGCGTCACGGCGCGCTCAATGCCGCCAAGGCTTTGCCACGGCAGCAGGAATTTCGCGCCGCGTTCCAGTTCAGCGGCGTCTTTGACACCGCGCTGCAGGTAGAGACGACGCAGCAGCGGCGGTAAATCATCGGGTAACTGCGCGTCGGCCTGGGCTTCACGCCGACGCAATTCTACAGAGTGCATCACTGTGTCTTAACCACCACGCTTCTGGCCGTCCAGCACCTGCTTCAGCTCCTGCGGTCCCTGGTAGCCAGGGATCATCATGCCGCTGTCGGTGAGGATGGCGGGCGTGCCCTGAATACCAAACAGAATGCCCAGCTTGTAGTGCTGGTCGAGATTGATTTTGCAGCTCGCCGGCGCATCCATTTGCGGTGCGTCGCCTTTCATTGCGGCATCAAACGCCTTGTTGCGATCGGCGCTGCACCAGATGGCGGTCATGGCTTTCTCCACCTGGCCGTGCAGGCCTTCACGCGGGAACGCCAGATAGCGCACGGTGATGCCCAGCGCGTTGTAGTCAGCCATCTGTTCGTGCAACTTGCGGCAGTAGCCGCAGGTGATGTCAGTGAACACGGTGATCACGTGCTGCTCTTTCGGCGCTTTGTAGACAATCATTTCCGGTGCCAGCGCGGCGACTTTTTTCTCCAGCAGCTGATTGGTGACATTCACCGGCTGCGCGCCGCTGACATCGTACAGCGGGCCCTGAATCATGTGCTTGCCGTCTTCGGTGACGTACAGCACGCCGCTTTCGGTCATCACCGTTTTGATACCCGGCAGCGGCGACGGCTGGATTTCCGCCTGCTGCATACCCAGTTTTTTCAGTGATTGCTGAATCGCGCTGTCATCGGCATGGGCCAGCGCAGAAAAGGCGCTGACCAGCAGAGCCAGCGTCGTAACGGTTTTTTTCATCTCAAATCCTTGTTGCCGCTGCTCAGGCGCGCGGATGATGCTGTTGATGTAACTGACGCAGGCGCTCAGTCGCCACGTGCGTGTAAATCTGGGTGGTCGACAGGTCGCTGTGCCCCAGCAACATCTGTACGACGCGTAAATCGGCACCATGGTTCAGTAAATGTGTGGCAAATGCGTGGCGCAGCACGTGCGGTGACAGCTTTTCGCTGTCGATGCCGGCAAGGGTGGCATAGTGTTTGATGCGATGCCAGAAGGTCTGGCGTGTCATCTGCTGCGCGCGGTTGCTGGGGAACAGCACATCAATGGTCTGTCCGTTCAGCAGCCACGGCCGCCCGTGTTCCATATAGTGCTCCAGCCAGTAAATTGCTTCTTCACCTAATGGCACCAGCCGCTCTTTATTGCCTTTACCGATGACGCGCACCACACCCTGACGCAGGCTGACATCACTCAACGTCAGACCGACCAGCTCAGAGACGCGCAGCCCGGTAGCGTACAACAGCTCCAGCATCGCTTTGTCACGCAGTTCAAGCGGTATGTCCGTCGCTGGAGCCTGTAACAGGCGCTCGACCTGATTTTCTGACAGGTCTTTTGGCAGGCGCTGCGGCAATTTCGGCGCTGACAACAGCGCGCTGGGATCGTCACTGCGCAGCTTTTCGCGGTACAGATACTGAAACAGACGGCGCATTGCGCTCAGGGTACGCGCTGAGCTGGTGGCTTTGTAACCGCCCTCAATCCGCTCAGCCAGAAACTGCTGTAAATCAGCGGCTTCCAGCGTCAGCAGCGTGCGCTCATGGTGGTGCAGCCAGGCAGTGAGCGTCTGCAAATCCTGACGATAGGACGCCAGCGTGTTCTGCGCCAGGTTGCGCTCAATCCAGAGCGCGTCGAGAAACTGTTCTATCAGATCGCTGTCCTGCACTGTTGCCCCTCGCCGTGTGAAATCGTGCTCATTATGCCTGAAACTGGCCTGCTTCTGGTACAATTGCGCCAGAGTGAGTTTCAGTCAGAGCATTAATTGCATGAATATCGGTCTGTTTTACGGTTCCAGTACCTGTTACACCGAGATGACGGCGGAGAAAATCCGCGACTTTATCGGTGAAGAATTAGTCACACTGCATAACCTGAAAGATGACGATCCGTCGCTGATGGAGCAGTACGATCTACTGATTCTCGGTATTCCGACCTGGGATTTCGGCGAACTGCAGGAGGACTGGGAAGCGGTGTGGCAACAGCTGCCGGCACTCAATCTGCAGGGCAAAATTGTGGCGCTGTACGGCATGGGCGACCAGGTCGAGTACAGCGAATGGTTCCTTGATGCGCTGGGTATGCTGCACGAACTGCTGCTGCCGATGGGCGTGCAGTTTGTCGGTTACTGGCCGCTCGACGGCTACCAGTTCACCAGTAAAAAACCGCTGACCGCCGATGGTCAGCAGTTTGTCGGCCTGGCGCTCGACGACGTTAATCAGTTTGAGCTGAGCGAAGCGCGCGTCGAGCAGTGGTGTGAACAGATTCTGACCGAAACCGCCGCGCTGCTTTAATGCGGCATCGCGCCATCCAGCAAAAAACAGCGGGCGCGTAGCGCGCGCCACGCGTCGGGCGGCATGCTGTCGTGCAGCAGCCACAGCCGCCAGCGCTGCCCGCGACGGTTACGCAGCACCAGCAACACGCCCCACGGTAGCCAGTCTGGCTGCCGTTGCGCCTGCCAGCGCTCACCGCGCCAGTACCAGTCACCCTTGTCATCCAGCATGAGCGCTCCGCAGCGCTGCTGCAGGCGACGCGCGTTACGCCAGCACTGCAGTGTCAGCAGAATCACTACCGCGATCTGAACCCAGGCCCAGCCCGCCGGCCAGCGGCAGCTCAGCAACAGCGCGCCACACAGCCCGAACAGCGTCACATTCAGCACCCGCGCGCTGCGTGACGCGCGCAGATCACATTGCCACCGGCCCACGTTCACGGTTGCGCTGCTGAATCAGTTTCACCATGCGTTTGAACTCGGGATCGGCCGGTTCGCCGTGGTTCATCATCCAGTTAAACAGGTCCGGATCGTCGCTCTTCAGCAGCGCGACAAACACCTGCTTGTCGCTGTCGCTCAGCGAATCATACTCATATTTAAAGAACGGCATGATCGAGACATCCAGCTCCAGCATGCCGCGACGGCATGCCCACTGGACGCGCGCTTTGTCATGAATATCCATGTGTCTTCTTCCACAGCTGATAACAGTGGCGCTCAGTGTACCTGCTTTTTCGCCGCGCTGCAGGCGTGCAACCAGACGCTGCGCGCGATGACGCATAGCAATGCCACCGGTTACAGGGTTATCACGCGATTTGTGCGCCAGATTCCGCAAACAGGTTGCAATGGCGCACTGCTCTTTTAACATTGGTAAGCATATTACTGGATAAACCTTATTGATCAGGACGGACTCATGCCGATTTTCACCCTTCCGCCTCGCCAGCCCGCTGCGGCGTCGCGCCTGCCTTTAACGCTGATGTCGCTCGACGAGTGGGCGCTGGTGTCGGTGCAGGGCAAAGACAGCACCTCTTATCTGCAGGGTCAGCTGACGCTGGACGTGGCGGCGCTGGACGCAGCGCAGCATCGCCCGGCAGCGCACTGTGATGCCAAAGGCAAAATGTGGAGCAATCTGCGTCTGTTCCATCGTGGAGAAGGTTATGCCTATGTTGTGCGGCGCAATCTGCGCGAGCAGCAGGTGACCGAACTGAAGAAGTATGCGGTGTTCGCCAAAGTGACCATTGCGGCCGATGATGACGCAGTCCTGCTCGGCGTTGCCGGTTTTCAGGCGCGCGCCGCGCTGGCTAACGTTTTCACCACGCTGCCGGATGCCACAACCCCAGTGGTGCAGCAGGATGACACTACCCTGCTGTGGTTCGCCGAACCAGCCGAGCGTTTTCTGCTGGTCACCACGCCGGCGCAGGCCGAAGCGCTGCAGCAGAAGCTGGCCGGGGAAGCGCAGCTGAATGACAGCACGCAGTGGCTGGCGCTGGATATTGCGGCGGGCGTGCCGGTGATCGACAGCGCCACCACGGCGCAGCTGATTCCGCAAGCCACCAACCTGCAGGCGCTGGATGCCATCAGCTTTAAAAAAGGCTGTTATACCGGCCAGGAGATGGTGGCGCGCGCCAAATTCCGCGGCGCCAATAAACGTGCGCTCTACTGGCTGGCGGGCAGCGCCAGCAAAGTACCGGACGCGGCCAGTTCGCTGGAGTTGCAGATGGGCGACAAATGGCGTCGCACCGGCACGGTGCTGAGCGGCGTACAGCTGGATGATGGCAGCGTGTGGGTGCAGGCGGTGCTGAACAACGATCTGGAGCCGGACAGCGTGCTGCGCGTTGAAGGCGATGAGAGCGGTAAGCTGACCATCCAGCCGCTGCCCTATTCGCTGGAAGAGTAACGGTTGCGGCTGGTATGCCACAGGGTCGCCATCAAAGGCGACCCTTGCCGGTTACATCACGTAAAAATAGATGGCGCAAAAGTGCAGCACGCTGCCGCCCAGCACGAAACCGTGCCAGATGGCATGATTGTACGGGATACGGCGCGACACATAGAAAATCACCCCGAGCGAATAGACAATCCCGCCCGCCGCCAGCAGCCAGACGCCGCCGGCCGACAGTTTGGTTGCCAGCTGATAAATCACCACCAGCGACAGCCAGCCCATGCTGAGATAGGTCACCAGCGACAGCACTTTAAAGCGATGCGCAATGGTCAGCTTAAAGATGATGCCCGCCAGCGCCAGACTCCAGATCACCACCATCAATCCCTGCGCCAGCGGCGATTGCAGCCCGACCAGCAGAAACGGCGTGTAAGTCCCGGCGATCAGCAAATAGATGGCGCAGTGGTCAAATTTCTTCAGCCAGTATTTGGCGCGCTGGTGCGGAATCGCGTGATACAGCGTCGAGGCGAGGAACAGCAAAATCATGCTGCCGCCGTACAGGCTATAGCTGGTGATGGCGGTGATATTCGCCTGCATTTCAACGGCCTGGGTCAACAGCAACACCAGCCCCACGATGCCAAACACACAGCCCAGGCCGTGGCTGATGCTGTTGGCGATCTCTTCGGCCAGTGAATAGCCCTGGGCAATAAGTCGGTTCTGTACCATGGCGTCGGATTCCTGAACATCGTAACGAAAGTTGTGCTTTTTCTGTGCACCAGAGTAACGAAGAACAATTTCAGAGTACACATGTACGCTAAAATTATTCTGTGAAGAGGTGTGACAACCCAGCGGCAAACCAATCTGTTACACTGAGGCTTCTTTTTGCCGTGAGCGCCGCCCGAATGTTTTCACACAGCGACCTGTCCCGTTTGAATGACCTTGAGATGCAGGTTTATCACTTCATCATCAAACACCGGGAAAGTGTCAGTTATATGACCATCCGAGAACTGGCGGCGCAGGCGGGCGTCTCGACCACCACGGTGCTGCGCTTCTGCCGCAAAATGCACTGTGACGGCTGGTCAGAATTCCGTATCCGTTTTCGCCTGGCGCAGGAGGAAAGCGCGCCGGTGCTGCTGCCCTCCGGTGTCGGTGAAATGCTGAGCTTTTTTAAAAGCATCAATAACGCAGAATTTGATCAGCAGATTGCCACCGCGGCGCAAATAATTATTGAGGCTGAGCACATTTTCTTTATTGGTGCCGGCACCTCAGGCAGCCTTGGCAAATATGGTGCGCGCTATTTTTCTAATATTGGTAAATTCAGTCATCACATCGATGATCCTTATTACCCGGTGAGTAAGAGCGCCTGGGAAAATGCGCTGGCGATTATTTTATCCGTCTCTGGCGAAACCGAAGAGATCCTGCGCTTTGCCAGTCAGTTCAGTCTGCATCACTGTAAAATCATCTCCATCACCAATCACGACAACTGCTCGCTGGCGAAAATGGCGGATTTCAATCTCTCCTATCATGTGCCGCAGGAGAAACTGCCTGACCGCTACGATATTACCACCCAGGTACCGGTGATTTATATTCTGGAGACGCTGGGCCGTTATATTGCCCGCCTCACGCAGGTATAAAACAGCCTGTTTTTCGGCAGTAACAAGTCACATTTCCGCGCCGGTGTTATAGCGTGACTTTGCTATTTCAGTTGTTACACTGCGGACAGTATTATTTTCGCCAACAGCGTGACGAGGTATTGAAATGAGTGAAGGATTGCAATTACCCAGCGGATTTCTCTGGGGCGGCGCGGTGGCAGCCCATCAGGTTGAGGGCGGCTGGGATCAGGGCGGCAAAGGCGTCAGTATCGCCGATGTTCTCACCGGCGGCGCACACGGCGTTGATCGCGTCATCACGCCCGGCGTTCAGCCCGGCCAGCACTATCCCAACCATCAGGCGGTGGAATTCTATTCACACTACAAACAGGACGTGGCGCTGTTTGCTGAGATGGGTTTCAAATGCTTCCGCACCTCGATTGCCTGGACGCGCATTTTCCCCAACGGCGATGAACTACAGCCCAATGAAGCCGGCCTGCAATTTTACGATGACCTGTTTGATGAACTGCTGAAATATGGCATCGAACCGGTGATTACCCTGTCGCACTTTGAGATGCCATATCATCTGGTTAAAGAGTACGGCGGCTGGGCCAATCGCAAAGTGGTCGATTTCTTTGTGCGCTTCAGTGACGTGGTGATGACGCGCTATCGCCACAAAGTGAAGTACTGGATGACCTTCAATGAAATCAATAACCAGCGCAACTGGCAGTATCCGCTGTTCGGCTACTGCTGCTCCGGCGTCGTGTTCACTGAGCATGAAAAGCCGGAGCAGACAATGTATCAGGTGATGCATCACCAGTTCGTCGCCAGTGCCAAAGTGGTGAAGCGCGGCCACGAAATCAACCCGGATTTCCAGATTGGCTGCATGATCGCCATGGTGCCAGTCTATCCGTTCTCCTGCCATCCGGACGACGTGATGCGCGCGCAGGAGTCGATGCATCAGCGCTACGTGTTCAGCGACGTGCAGATGCGCGGCGCGTACCCGGCTTATACGCTGAAAGAGTGGGCGCGCAAGGGCTATCACATTGCGATGGAAGCCGATGACGCCGAAACGCTGCGTCAGGGCTGCTGCGATTACATCGGTTTCAGCTACTACATGAGCAACGCGGTGGACACCAAAGCCAGCGGCGTCGACGACCCGATCACCGGCTTCGACGGCGTAGTGCCTAACCCGCATGTGAAAGCGTCCGACTGGGGCTGGCAGATTGACCCGGTCGGCCTGCGCTACGTGCTGAACGCGCTGTATGAGCGCTACCAGAAGCCGCTGTTTATTGTTGAGAACGGCTTTGGTGCCATTGATAAAGCCAATGCTGAGGGCGTGATCGAAGATGACTACCGCATTGATTATCTGCGCGCGCACATCGAAGAGATGAAAAAAGCGGTGGCGCTGGATGGCGTTGATCTGCTGGGCTATACGCCGTGGGGCTGCATCGACTGCGTCTCCTTTACCACCGGCCAGTACAGCAAGCGCTACGGCTTTATCCACGTCGATAAAAACGATGACGGCAGCGGCAGCTTTGCCCGCTCGAAGAAGAAGAGTTTCGCCTGGTATCAGCAGGTGATTGCCAGCAATGGTGAAGTGCTGTAACCGCTAATGGCGCGCGACGTATAAATGTGCGCCGTGCGCAGACAGGCTGTGAAGTGCGGCTCAACGGCCGCCTGATGCATCAATAAAGCTGCCGGTGACGTAGGAAGCGGCGTCACTGGCCAGCCAGGCGATGGCGGCAGCGACCTCCTCCGCCTGGCCGCCGCGCTGCATCGGCAGCGATGCCGCGAGACGATCAACGCGCCCCGGCTCGCCGCCGTCGGCATGCATATCGGTGTAGATCAGCCCTGGCCGCACGCTGTTGACGCGAATCCCCTGCGCTGCCACTTCCAGTGACAATCCTCTGGTCAGCGTATCCATCGCGCCTTTCGACGCCGCGTAATCGACATACTCATTGGGCGAGCCGGTACGCGCGGCCGCTGACGAGACGTTAACAATGGCGCCGCCCTGGCCGCCGTGTGCGGTGCTCATGCGTTTTACCGCTTCGCGGCAGCAGATAAACGTGCCGGTGACGTTGGTTGCCAGCACGCGCTGAATGCGCGCAGCATCCAGATCCTCAACCCGGCACTGGGAGAAGAGAATACCGGCGTTATTCACCAGCACGCGCAGCGCGCCCGGCTGCTGATCCAGCTGGCGGAACATGCGCACCACCTGCGCTTCATCGGCAATATCCGCCTGTAAGGCAAACGCGCTGCCGCCCTGCGCTTCGATATCTGCTACCACCTGCAACGCTTCTGCTTCGCGCTGCCGGAAATTGATTGCCACGCGATAACCCGCCTGCGCCAGCAGCAGCGATGTTGCCCGTCCAATTCCGCGGCTACCGCCGGTGACCAGTGCCAGATCCATATGCTTCTCCCATAAAAAAAGGCCGACAAATCGGCCTTGAGTATTACTGAAGGGTTTGGATTACGCCTGCAGATTACTGGTATTCGCTCATCGGAACGCATGAACAGAACACATTGCGATCGCCAAACACATCGTCCAGACGCTTAACGGTCGGCCAGTATTTGTTGGCGCTGCCGGCCGGGAAGACCGCCAGCTCGCGGCTGTACGGATGAGTCCAGTCGCCGACGATTTCCATCTGGGTATGTGGTGCATTCACCAGCGGGTTGTCGTCAGCCGGCCATTCACCGTCGGCCACGCGATCAATTTCCATGCGGATCGCCAGCATCGCGTCAATAAAGCGGTCCAGCTCGATTTTGCTCTCAGATTCGGTCGGCTCGACCATCAGCGTGCCGGCGACCGGGAACGACATGGTCGGCGCATGGAAGCCGTAGTCGATCAGGCGTTTCGCGATATCCAGCTCGCTGATGCCGGTCTGCTCTTTCAGCGGACGAATGTCGAGAATGCACTCATGCGCCACGCGGCCGTCGCGGCCGGCGTACAGAATCGGGTACGCCGACTGCAGCCGGCTGGCGATGTAGTTGGCGTTGAGAATCGCCACCGAGCTGGCCTGCTTCAGCCCTTCTGCGCCCATCATGCGAATGTACATCCAGCTAATGGGCAGAATAGATGCGCTGCCGAACGGTGCCGCAGAAACCGCGCCCTGCTGGGTCAGCACGCCGTCAATCTGCACCACGCTATGGCCCGGTACGAATGGTGCCAGATGCGCTTTTACCCCGATGGGCCCCATGCCCGGACCGCCACCGCCGTGCGGAATGCAGAAGGTTTTGTGCAGGTTGAGATGCGACACGTCAGCGCCAATGTAGCCAGGCGTGGTGATCCCGACCTGCGCGTTCATGTTTGCGCCGTCGAGGTACACCTGGCCGCCGTACTGATGCACGATCTGGCACACTTCGCGAATGGTCTCTTCGTAGACGCCGTGCGTCGACGGATAGGTCACCATGATGCACGACAGCGCGTCACCGGCCTGCGCTGCTTTTTCACGCAGATCGCCGAGATCGATGTTGCCCTGCTTATCACAGGCCACCACCACCACCGCCATGCCCGCCATCTGCGCGGACGCCGGGTTGGTGCCGTGCGCCGAGCTCGGGATCAGACAGATCGTGCGGCCCGCTTCATTACGGCTCTCATGATAGCGGCGGATGGCCAGCAGACCGGCGTATTCGCCCTGCGCACCAGAGTTCGGCTGCATGCACAGCGCATCGTAACCGGTGAGCTGGACCAGCCACTGTGACAGCTGGCCGATCATCTGCAGATAACCGCTCGCCTGCTCTGCCGGACAGAACGGGTGCAGTTCAGCGAATTCCGGCCAGGTGATGGGAATCATTTCGGCGGCGGCATTCAGTTTCATGGTGCATGAGCCGAGCGGGATCATTGCCTGATTCAGCGCCAGATCCTTTTTCTCCAGGCTGTGCATATAGCGCATCATCTCAGTTTCGCTGTGATGACGGTTGAACACCGGATGGGTAAGGAATTCGCTGGTACGCTGCTGGCCTGCCGGAATGGCGCTATTTTCCGCCGCCACCGCGGCGTCCAGCGCCTCGATATCCTGGCCGTGCGCATCGCCCAGCAGAATGGCAAACAGTGCCAGCACGTCTTCACGCGTGGTGGTTTCATCCAGCGTGATACCGACCGCATTGAGGATATCGCTGCGCAGGTTGACGCCGAAGCTCAGCGCACGGTTCAGCACCGCCGCTTTGTCCGTGACTTCAACGGTCAGCGTATCGAACCAGCTGTGATGGCGCAGCTTCAGGCCGCCGTTTTGCAGGCCTGCCGCCAGAATCGAGGTCAGACGGTGAATGCGCGAGGCAATGCGCTTCAGTCCGGCCGGGCCATGGTAAACCGCGTACAGGCCGGCGATATTCGCCAGCAGCACCTGTGAAGTACAAATGTTGGAGTTGGCTTTCTCACGGCGGATGTGCTGTTCGCGCGTCTGCATCGCCATGCGTAGCGCGGTGTTACCGGCGGCATCGCGTGACACACCGATGATACGGCCCGGCATGGAGCGCTTGTGCTCATCACGGCTGGCAAAGAAGGCCGCGTGCGGACCGCCGTAACCCATCGGTACGCCAAAGCGCTGGGCGGAACCGAAGACGATATCAGCACCCTGTTTGCCCGGCGCTTCCAGCTGCACCAGCGCCATGAAATCCGCCGCCACGCTCACCACCACTTTGCGGCTTTTCAGCTCAGCAATCAGTTCACGGTAGTCGTGCACTTCTCCGCTGGTACCGACCTGCTGCAGCAGCACGCCAAACAGATCGTCGTGCTCGCGGGCTTTTTCGGCGCGATCAATAATCAGCTCAAAGCCAAAGGTTTCAGCGCGGGTGCGCACCACATCCAGCGTTTGCGGATGGATGTCATCGGCGATAAAGAATTTGGTCGCGTTTTTCAGCTTGCTGACGCGTTTAGCCATCGCCATCGCTTCGGCGGCCGCGGTGGCTTCATCCAGCAGCGAAGCTGAAGCGATATCCAGCCCGGTGAGATCGAGCGTCAGGGTCTGAAAATTGAGCAGCGCTTCCAGACGGCCCTGCGACACTTCCGGCTGATACGGCGTGTACGCCGTGTACCAGCCCGGATTTTCCAGCATGTTGCGCAGAATCACCGGCGGGGTGATCACGGCGCTGTAACCCATTCCAATCCAGGATTTGTAACGCTGATTCTGGCTGGCAATGGCTTTCAGCTCTGCCAGCGCCTGCTGTTCAGTCGCGGCATCGCCTACCGCCGGCGGGCCTGGCAGCTGGATATCAGCAGGCACAATTGAAGCGATCAGCGAAGCCAGCGAGCTGGCACCAATCGCTTCCAGCATGGTGGCCTGCTGCGCGGCATCAGGACCGATATGGCGCTCAATAAAAGCACCGTTATGTTCGAGCTGGCTGAGAGTCTGGGTCATTTACAGTACATCCTGAATCGGGCTGGGTGACAAAATGGCATTAAATCAGGCAGATAAAAAAGAAGGCGCCGCAGTGCAGCACCTTCAGAGACTACCGGTTACTCGTCGATGGACTTTTTATAGGCCTCGGCATCGAGCATCGCGTCGAGCTCGGACTCGTCGCTGGCTTTGATGCGGAACAGCCAGCCGGCGGCGTACGGTTCGCTGTTCACCAGCTCCGGGGCATCGCCCAGCTCTTCGTTGACCGCCACGATTTCACCGCTCAGCGGGGCATAGATATCCGATGCCGCTTTCACGGATTCGGCTACCGCACAGTCGTCACCGGCGGCAAAACTGGCGCCCACGTCAGGCAGGTCGACAAACACCATGTCGCCCAGCAGTTCCTGCGCGTGTTCGGTGATGCCCACGGTAAACGTACCGTCAGCTTCTTTCCGCACCCACTCGTGGCTATCACGGTACTTCAATTCATTTGGCACATTGCTCATCGCCATTTCTCCTGAAAAAAAATTACTGAGCGACCGGCTTGCCGGCGCGAACAAAAATAGGTTTAGTCACTTTCACCGGCATTTCACGATTGCGGATTTCAACGATCGCCTGCTCACCGATACTGGCCGGCACGCGCGCCAGCGCAATGCTATAGCCCAGCGTTGGCGAGAAGGAGCCGCTGGTAATGATGCCCTGCTGCGGCTGGCCCTGCGCATCGGTAAAGCGCACCGTCAGACCGTTACGCAGCACGCCTTTTTCGGTCATCACCAGCCCGACCAGTTTTTCCGTGCCGTTCTCGCGCTGCGCTTCCAGCGCTTCACGGCCAATGAAATCACGGTCGCCGGGCTCCCAGCTGATGGTCCAGCCCATGTTGGCGGCCAGCGGCGAAACGCCTTCATCCATCTCCTGACCATACAGATTCATGCCAGCTTCGAGACGCAGCGTATCGCGTGCGCCCAGTCCGGCTGGTTTCACGCCCGCGGCCAGCAGCTGCTGCCAGAAATCTGCGGCCTGAGCGGCAGGCAGGGCGATTTCATAACCGGCTTCACCGGTATAACCGGTCGTGGCGATAAACAGATCGCCGGCCTGTACGCCAAAGAACGGCTTCATGCCTGCAACCGCGTCACGCTGTGCCGCGCTAAACAGGCTCTGTGCTTTTTGCTGCGCGTTCGGTCCCTGTACGGCGATCAGCGCCAGATCGTCACGCTCGGTGAGCGCAACCCCAAACGGCTGCGCATGCTCAGCGATCCACGCCAGATCCTTCTCGCGCGTGGCGGAGTTGACCACCAGGCGGAAGAAATCTTCGCTCATAAAGTAAACAATTAAATCATCAATGACGCCAGCTGAAGCATTCAGCATGCCGGTATAGAGGGCTTTGCCGGGCTGAGTCAGTTTGGCGACGTCGTTGGCCAGCAGGTAACGCAGAAATTCACGGGTGCGCGCGCCGTGCAGATCGACAATGGTCATGTGGGAAACGTCAAACATTCCGGCATCGTTGCGCACCGCATGGTGTTCATCCATTTGCGAGCCGTAGTGCAGCGGCATCATCCAGCCGTGGAAGTCCACCATGCGGGCACCGCAGGTCTGATGCTGTTCGAATAGAGGCGTTTGCTGAGTCATAACCATCCTGTGAAGACAAGTGAGTGTGACGCGCCTGCGCCGTCAGTTTTGAGCGACGCAAACGTTCTCTTTACACTGAAGTTACCACCGAATCCGGCAATTAACCATAAGGAAAACGAGGGTGAAACCTTATCATCCTTTGGGCTGCCCCGGCAGCCACGCCAGCACATCTCACTGCATTTATGTGATTTACCGCGCATATAATTCACCTGTTACGCAGTAATTCAGCCGAATAATGGAAGCTGTACCGCAGACAAGGGAAATGGTTCGGGAGCAAAAAGCATTTTGGATTAGTTAAAGTAATGCGAATTGAGACCTGAAATTAGAATAAATCAAATGAAGGGCAATTTGGGTGCAGCGATGCACAATAATGGTGCCGGGGCGGGTTTTGCAGTGACGTTGCCGGGTGCGCACAGGGTCGCGATGGATGGCGACAACGCTGTGCAGTTCGGTGATTCATGAGCGGCAGCCGACTGCCACACCCACCCTTGAGGGCGATCGCGTAACGTCAGTGCAGGAAAAACGGCACCTGAAACGGTGCCGTAATAAGGAGGGTTAGCGGATCCAGCCGGGCAGGTCGTTGAGGCCCATGGCCTGCTTCAGCAGTAACGGCTTTACGCCAGGCAGCGTGTCGGCCAGCTTCAGCCCGACGTCGCGCAGCAGTTTTTTTGCCGGATGGTGGCCGGCAAACAGCTCACGGAAACCCTGCATGCCGGCCAGCATCAGCGCTGCGCTGTGCTTGCGGCTGCGTTCATAACGACGCAAATAGAGATGCTGGCCGATATCTTTGCCCTGCTGATGCAGACGGCGGATTTCGCCAATCAGCTCGGCGGCATCCATGAAGCCGAGGTTAACCCCCTGCCCGGCCAGCGGATGGATGGTATGCGCCGCATCGCCCACCAGCGCCAGCCGGTGCGCAGCAAAGTTGCGGGCGTAACGCGCCGTCAGCGGGAAGGTTTTACGTTCGCTTTCCACCTGGCACAGACCAAGGCGCATATCGAATGCTACCGACAGCTGCTGGTTAAACAGCGCTTCCGGCATGGATTGCAGTCGCGCCGCTTCCTGCGGTGACAGCGACCAGACGATGGAACACAGGTGCGGATCCTGCATCGGCAGGAAGGCCAGAATGCCGTCGCCGTGGAACACCTGACGCGCAATGGCATCGTGCGGCATATCGGTGCGTACGTTGGCGACCAGCGCGTGATGCTCGTAATCCCAGAAGGTAATCGGGATATCCGCTTTGTCACGCAGCCACGAGTTGGCCCCGTCCGCAGCAATCAGCAGGCGCGCGCTCATCATGCTGCCGTCCTGCAGGGTAATAAAGGCTTCGTTATCGCCAAACGCCACCTGCTGCAGCTGAGCCGGCGCAATCAGCGTCACCTCGTTGCACTGGCTGGCGCGCTGCCACAGCGCACTGTGAATCACCTCGTTTTCAATGATATGTCCGAGGTGCGATAGCCCCTGCTGCTCGTCATCAAAGCTGATCGAGCCAAAGCTGTCCTGATCCCACACTTCCATGCCGTGATACGCGCTGGCGCGCAGCGCGAGAATGGTCGACCAGACATCAAGTTTTTGCAGCAGACGCTCGCTGGCGGCGTTGATGGCCGAGACGCGAACCGACGCTGGCGCCGCCGCATCAAATTGTGGCTCAGGCGCTTTTTCCAGCACCGCAACGCGCAGGCCGCTGCCCTGTAAGCCACAGGCCACCGCCAGACCGACCATGCCGCCACCGGCAATCGCCACATCAAATGTTTGCATTGCTGCCCCTTAATTCATGCTTAACGCTTAACCCAGCCGAGCGTGCGCACGGCAAGTGGGTTTCGCAGCCATGGCAGGTGGTCCATTGCCACCAGCCCAAGATTTCGTCCTGCCACCAGCGGGGCATAACGGTTGGCGAACAGCCGCACCAGACCGTCGGTGACGCCAATGGTCGCCGCACGATCCGGCTGGCGGCGCGCAGCAAAATGGTGCAATACCGCGTGGCTGCCCGGATCCTGCTGGTGACGATGCGCCGCCGCAAGGGTTTCCGCCAGCGACATCACATCGCGCAGTCCGAGGTTAAAGCCCTGCCCGGCGATCGGATGCAGCGTCTGGGCCGCATTGCCGACCAGCGCCAGCCGGTGCGTCACCTGACGCTCTGCGGTCTGCAGCGCCAGCGGATAGATTTCGCGCTGGCCGGCGTGAGTAAAGCGCCCCAGCCGCCAGCCAAAGGCGCGCTGTAATTCATGCAGGAAGGTGGCATCGTCCCACTGCTTAACCGTGGCTTCGGCCGCCGCCGGATGACACCACACCAGCGATAGACGGTTGCCGGACATCGGTAACAGCGCCAGCGGGCCATGCTGCGTGAAGCGCTCAAACGCGCGGCCCTGATGCGGCACCTGCGTCGCGACGTTGGCAATCACCGCCAGCTGCTGGTAGTCGTCGCGCTGCCAGCGCATGCCGCAGGATGCTGCCAGCGGCGAGCGTGCGCCGTCAGCGGCCACCAGCAGCGCGCCCTGTAACGTTGCGCCGCTGCTGAGCGTCGCCTGCACGCTATCGGCGCTGCGGGTTACTGAGGTAACGTGATCCGGGCAGCACAGCGTCACGCCGGGTGCCTCACGCAGACGTTTAAACAGGCGCTGTCCCACGTCATACAGCTCGACCACGTTGCCCAACGCCGACAGCTGATAATCCTCAGACTGCAGCTGAACAAACCCGCTGTGCCCGCGATCGGAAACGTGGATGTGGGTAATGGGCGTGGCGCAATCCGCCAGCGACCGCCACAGGTCAATTTCCGCCAGCTGCTGACAGGTGCCCGCCGCCAGCGCGATGGCGCGCCCGTCAAAGCCCGGGTGCGCGCGGCTGTCCGGCTGATGACGTTCAATCAGCGTCACCGGCAACTGGCCCTGCGTCAGATGCGAAATCGCCAGTGCCAGCGTGGCGCCGGTCATGCCGCCGCCTGCAATCAGGATACTCATACGCTGCGCGCCGCCGCCATCAGTGCTTCGATCGCCTCAGCGTCTTTTACCACGCTGTCGGTCAGGTTTTCATTACCGTCGGCGGTGATAACGATGTCGTCTTCGATACGGATACCGATGCCGCGATATTGTGCCGGCACTTTGGCATCCGGCGCGATATACAGGCCCGGTTCAACGGTGAGCACCATGCCGGGCTCAAGCAGGCGGTCGCGGCTGGGCGTGCCGTAGTGGCCGACGTCATGCACGTCCAGCCCCAGCCAGTGCCCAAGACCGTGCATAAAGAACGGACGGTGCGCCTGCTCTTCAAACAGCGTATCGATATTGCCTTCCAGGATGCCCAGATCGACCAGACCGGTGATCATGATGCGCACCACTTCGTCGTTGACTTCATGGATGCTGATGCCCGGGCGGAACATCGACAGCGCCTTATACAGCGAGGCGAGCACGATGTCGTAGATCTCGCGCTGCGGCTGGCTGAATTTACCGTTTACCGGGAAAGTGCGGGTGATATCGCCGGCGTAGCCATGGAATTCGCAACCGGCATCAATCAGCACCAGATCGCCGTCGCGCATTTCGCTTTCGTTTTCGGTGTAGTGCAGAATGCAGCCGTTCTCACCGGAGCCCACAATGGTGTTGTAAGACGGAAAGCGCGCGCCGTGGCGGGTGAATTCGTGATGGATTTCGCCTTCCAGCTGATATTCAAACATGCCGGGACGGCACGCCTGCATCGCACGGGTATGTGCCAGCGCGCTGATTTTTCCTGCGCGGCGCAGAATAGCGATCTCGTCTTCGCTTTTAAACAGGCGCATCTCATGCACCCAGGGACGCCAGTCGGTCAGCGTCGCCGGTGCGCTGAGGTTTTGCCGGAAACCGCGGCGCAGTTTCTCCAGCGCGCTGAACACCAGCGTATCCGCTTCCGCGTATTCACCCTGTGCGTGATAGACCACATCGAGTCCGTTGAGCAGCTGGTGCAGCTGCTCGTCAATCGCATCCCACGGCAGCGCGCGGTCAACGCCCAGCTTCGCCGGTGCGGCTTCCTGACCAAGCCGACGTCCGAACCAGATCTCCGCCGTCAGGTCGCGTACGCGGTTAAACAGCACGCTGTGGTTATGATTGTCATCGCTCTTGATTAAAACCAGCAGCGCCTGCGGCTCGTTGAAGCCGGTGAAGTACCAGAAGTCGCTGTTCTGGCGAAAGGGATATTCGGTGTCGTTGCTGCGCGTCACTTCAGGTGCAGCAAAAATCAAAGCCGCGCTGCCAGGCGCCATGCGGGCGATCAGCGCCTGACGACGTTGCCGGAAGGTTTCCAGTGTAATCATATTTGCACTCCCTGTAGAAAACGGGCAGCGACCTGCCCACGATGACGCGCTTAGTGTAGCGTAGGTTTTTGCACTTCCGGTGCGGTCGGCGTGCGTGGCCGGGTGAAGGTGTCATGGCACAGCAGCGCGGCAACGCGCACGTACTCAATCACCTCTTCCAGCGACTGTTCGAGCTCTTCCTGATCTTCATCTTCATCGTAGCCAAGTTGCGCAATGGTGCGCAGATCGTCAATCGCTTCGCCGGTCTCACCGGTCACTTTGTCCAGCTTCGGCTGCGTCACGCCCAGGCCCAGCAGGAAGTGATTGACCCAGCCAGCCAGCGCGTCAGCACGATCGAACACCGTGATGTCATCCTCATCCGGCAGCATCAGCTGGAACAGGAAACCCTCTTCATCCAGCGTGTTGGCCAGGTTTTCATGCAGCGCCTGCAGCGGCTGCGACAGGCTTTGCGAGAACGCCATGCCCTCGTTAGTCAGGTCATGCACCAGGGTTTTCCAGCTGCTGTCCTGATTGCCGCCGCACAGAATGCCACACAGCAGTCCGTGCATCTCGGCGGGCGTCATGCCTACGCCCTGCTGGGAAAGTGCCGCGGCCAGCGCGTTGTAAGTGGGTGTTGCGTTCTGTAAAGACATAAGCTTTGGTCGTCGTTGGCAGAATAAGTTCGTGTTATGCTACCACCAGGTGCCTCAGGGTTTCCAGAAAAGGGGTTGTAACTTATCACGCGGGTCTATATAGTTGCGCACCTCCCAACCCATTGACAGGTAAGGGAGATGCGAACGAAGTAATCAGTCAGGATGGTGGCATGTCTGCACAACCGGTAGATATTCAGATTTTTGGTCGTTCATTGAGAGTGAATTGTCCGCCTGAACAGCAAGATGCGCTGAATCTGGCCGCAGAGGATCTCAATCAACGGTTGCAAGATTTAAAAGTTCGCACTAGAGTCACAAATACAGAGCAGCTGGTGTTCATCGCCGCGTTAAACATTTGCCACGAGCTGGCACAAGAGAAAGGTAAAACGCGCGATTACGCAGCCAATATGGAACAACGCATCCGTATGCTGCAGCAGACCATTGAGCAGGCATTAGTTGAGCAAGGTCGCATAACTGAACGTCAGGGCCCTAAATTCGAATAACACTTCATGGTACTCGTGTTAGAGTAACGGTGAAGTCAATTTTCTCTGAGATGTTTGCAAGCGGGCCAGTCCCCTGAGCCGATATTTCATACCAACAGAGTGTGACGCTCTGTAACCTGTGAGCATGCTCGGTCCGTCCGAGAAGCCTGATGGTTACGACGGCATACTCACCTTGAACCAAGGGTTCAAGGGTTACAGCCTGCGGCGGCATCTCGGAGATCTCCTCTTAGTTCCACCCTGTTATTCCCGGTGTGATAATGTGGCTATCAACAGCCTTATCAGCCGGGGACATCATGCCAGCACCTTCTCTTCTCGACCGTCAGGATATTCGTCAGCATGTGCGCCATCTGCGCCGCAATCTTACGCCTGAGCAACAGGTTGAGGCCGCCGATCTGCTGGCTGAACATGCCATCAATTTTGCCCCGCTGGCCAGCGCACAACGCATCGCGCTGTTTCTCTCCGTCGACGGCGAAATCAATACCCGACCGCTGATTGCCAAACTGTGGCAGCAAAAGAAGCAGGTCTTTCTGCCGGTGCTGCACCCGTTTGCGCCCGGTCATTTGCTTTTTTTGCGCTACACGCCAGAAACCCCGCTGCGGCCTAACAAGCTGCGCATCCCTGAGCCGCCGCTGGATATTACGCAGCTGGCGACACTCGATCAGCTGGATGTGATGCTGGTACCGCTGGTGGCGTTTGACGCGCAGGGACAACGCTTAGGCATGGGCGGGGGTTTTTACGATCGCACGCTACAGCACTGGCAGCAGCATGGTTTTTTACCGCTGGGTATTGCGCACGACTGCCAGCGCGTCGATGCGCTGCCGGTGGCGGCCTGGGATGTGCCATTGCCGGCGATTCTCACGCCGTCAAAGCTGTGGCAGTGGGAAACGCTGGCGGGATAAAGACAGGGCGCCCAGCGGCGCCCTGCACTGTCAGTACAGCAGACGGGCGCGAATGGTGCCTGGAATCGCCTTCATCAGTTGCAGCGCTTTCTCGGCCACATCTTCTTCGGCATCAATATCGATAACCACATAACCCATCACTGGCGAGGTTTGCAGATACTGAGCGGCAATGTTGATGCCCTGCTCGGCAAAGATCTGGTTGATGGCGGTCAGCACGCCCGGGCGGTTTTCATGGATGTGCAGCAGGCGGCTGGCGCTGGCAGCGTGCATCGGCAGCGAGACTTCCGGGAAGTTTACTGCGGAGAGCGTCGAGCCGTTGTCAGAGTACTTGGCCAGCTTGCCAGACACTTCCAGACCGATGTTCTCCTGCGCTTCCTGCGTTGATCCGCCGATGTGCGGCGTCAGGATCACGTTGTCGAATTCGCACAACGGCGAGTTAAACGGATCGCTATTGGTTGCAGGTTCAACCGGGAAGACGTCGATGGCGGCACCGGCGAGGTGCTTGCTGGCCAGCGCATTACACAGCGCCGGGATGTCGATCACGGTGCCGCGCGCGGCGTTGATCAACAGCGCGCCGGGCTTCATCAGCGCCAGCTCTTCGCTGCCAATCATGTTCTGCGTAGACGGCGTTTCCGGCACGTGCAGGCTGACCACATCACTCATGTTCAGCAGGTCAGAGAGATGGCGCACCTGGGTGGCATTGCCCAGCGGCAGCTTGTTTTCGATATCGTAGAAAAATATGTGCATGCCGAGGCTTTCCGCCAACACGCCGAGCTGCATCCCGATATGGCCGTAGCCAATGATACCCAGCTTCTTACCACGCGCTTCGTACGAACCGGTGGCGATTTTATTCCAGATGCCGCGGTGTGCTTTGGCATTGGCTTCCGGAATGCCGCGCAGCATCAGCAGCATTTCGCCGATCACCAGTTCCGCGACCGAACGGGTATTGGAGAACGGGGCGTTGAACACCGGCACGCCGCGTTTCGCTGCCGCGCTGAGATCAACCTGGTTAGTACCAATACAGAAGCAGCCCACCGCCACCAGCTTTTCAGCTGCCGCGAAGATCTCTTCAGTCAGTTGGGTACGGGAACGGATACCAATGAAGTGGGCATCGCGGATGGAGGACTTCAGCGTCTCAGCATCCAGTGCGCCTTTGTGGAACTCGATGTTGGTGTAACCTGCGGCGCGCAGATTATCCAGCGCACTCTGGTGAACGCCTTCCACCAGCAGGAACTTAATCTTGTCTTTTTCCAGTGATACCTTTGCCATTTCCCGACCCTATTCAGAATTCAACGAGGACTACCATAAGGTAGCCTTCTGTCAAAATATCAAAATTTTCCGGCGCGGCAATACAAACGATTGCCTGCACGCTAGCACGCGCCCACGTGCAGACAACACAAATCCACACAAAATCGTGAGATGACGAGAGCGCAAAGTACGAACCTGCTGTTGATGAATCATTTGTGACATAAGTCACCAAATTTCACTGCAGCAAGAAAAGATGTTTTGCGGATGAAAATAACCGGCGCTGGCGGCGCGCCGGTGAGATCAATTGGTGATGGTTTTCACGCCGTCCGGCGTACCAATCAGCGCGATATCCGCTCCGCGTGCGGCAAACAGCCCCACGGTGACGACGCCCGGCAGCGCATTGATGGTTTTTTCCAGCGCAATCGGGTCAAGGATGCGCAGATTATGTACGTCGAGAATAATGTTGCCGTTATCCGTAACCACGTGCTGACGATACTCCGGCAGGCCGCCCAGCTTTACCAGCTCCCGCGCCACATAAGCGCGCGCCATCGGAATCACCTCCACCGGAAGCGGGAAGTTGCCCAGCACATCGACCTGCTTGGACGCATCCGCGATGCAGATAAATTTCTGCGCCACCGCCGCGACAATTTTCTCGCGCGTCAGCGCCGCACCGCCGCCCTTGATCATCTGCATCTGTGGATTGATCTCATCAGCCCCGTCGACATACACCGACAGCGCATCCACGTTGTTGAGATCGAACACCGGAATGCCCAGCGATTTGAGCTTTTCGGTTGAGGCTTCCGAACTGGAAACCGCGCCCTCGATCTGATCCCTGATGGTACCAAGCGCGTCAATAAAGTGCGCCGCCGTTGAACCGGTGCCTACGCCAACAATGGTGCCTGGCTGCACGTACTGCAGCGCTGCCCAACCTACCGCTTTTTTCAGTTCATCCTGGGTCATGGTATGTTTAAAACCTGTGCGACATCGAAGTGCGCGTAGTATAAAACAAGGCGCTGTCAAAAAGCGCGGCTGACCGACGTTGGATGTAAGCCTTTGGAAGCCAGCCCGCAAAAACGCGTCGGCCGCACAGCTTCGCCGTTTTATGGCATAGTAGTTTCCACCCTGAACGAGAGAGAACAATAATGAAACGCCCGGATTATCGAACGCTTCAGGCGCTGGATGCTGTGATTCGCGAACGCGGCTTTGAGCGTGCCGCCCAGAAGCTGTGCATCACGCAGTCTGCGGTGTCGCAGCGCATTAAACAGCTGGAAAATTTATTCGGTCAGCCACTGCTGGTGCGTACCGTGCCGCCGCGACCGACCGAGCAGGGACAAAAATTGCTGGCGCTGCTGCATCAGGTGGAGCTGCTGGAAGAGGAGTGGCTGGGCGATGATAACGGTGGCACCACGCCGCTGCTGCTGTCGCTGGCGGTGAACGCCGACAGTCTTGCTACCTGGCTGCTGCCGGCGCTGAAAGATGTGCTGGCCGACTCGCCGGTGCGCCTGAATCTGCAGGTGGAAGATGAAACCCGCACGCAGGAGCGTTTACGGCGCGGTGAAGTGGTCGGCGCGGTGAGTATCCAGCCGCAGCCGTTGCCAAGTTGCCTGGTGGATCAGCTGGGTGCGCTGGACTATCTGTTCTGCGCCTCGCCGGAGTTTGCCGCGCGCTATTTCCCCAATGGCGTGACGCGCTCGGCGCTGCTGAAAGCCCCGGCGGTGGCGTTTGATCACCTCGACGATATGCATCAGGCCTTTTTGCAGCAGAACTTTGATTTATCGCCGGGCAGCGTGCCGTGCCACATCGTGAACTCGTCAGAGGCTTTTGTGCAACTGGCGCGTCAGGGATCGGTGTGCTGTATGATTCCGCACCTGCAGATTGAGCGCGAGCTGGCGCAGGGAGAGCTGGTTGATTTGACGCCAGGTTTGTATCAGCGCCGGATGCTGTACTGGCACCGTTTCGCGCCGGAAAGCCGCCTGATGCGCAGCGTAACCGATGCGCTGATTGCCCACGGCCACCGCGTATTGCGCCAGGATGAAGTTGCGGCCTAGCGCCGTTCAGATTAGCGCACAACAGTCGTAGCGGCGCGATTCATCGCGCGATTTGACAGCGGTTCTGCTGCTGGAGAGCGCGATGAATCGCGCCGCTACAATTTTACAGGCTAACTTACTGCGCCGTATTCGGTTTGATTTCGAATACCACATCCACCTGATCGTCAAAATGGATGCTCTGCTGCTCGTAGGTCTGCTGGGCGGTGGTGTCCGCTGCGGCACCGGCCGCTTTGTACATGCGCGCCATCGGCATCGGCTGGTAGTTAGCCACGTGATAACGAATGCTGTACACCGAGCCCAGTTTGGCGTTGAAGCCTTCCGCCAGGGCGCTCGCCTGCTGTGTGGCATTGGCAATCGCCGCTTTACGCGCCTGATCTTTGTAGCTGTCCGCGTTAGCCACGCCCAGCTCAACAGAACGAATCTCATTCAGGCCTGACTTCAGCGCGCCGTCCAGCAGCTCATTCAGCTTATCCAGCTGGCGCAGCGTGACTTCCACCTGACGCACCGCACGGTAGCCTTTCAGCACCGATTTACCCTCTTTGGTGTAGTCATACTCCGGCTGGGTGCTGAGATTAGCCGCATCAATATCTTTCTTCTCGATGCCGTTCTTTTGCAGGAAATCGAAATATTGCGCCACGCGGTCGTCAGCCTGTTTTTTTGCATCCGCCGCGTCTTTCGACGAAACATTCACCACGATGGAGAGCGTCGCCATATCCGGACGGGCATCCACGCTGGCCTGTCCTGATGTCACCACGTGCGGTCCGTTCGGCACTTCTCCCGCCTGGACCAGACCGGACAGTGCGCCCGTGCTCATTACGGCGGCCAGCGCCAGTGCTTTCAGTTTCACGAAAGTCCTCCTTGAAGGGTTCAATTTGCAGGTCGCCACTATGGCGAAACCCAAAACACATTACTATGCGTGATGGTCTGAGTTTGAAATTAGCAAAAAGTTCGGCTTTGCTCAGGTTTAACGTATCCGCGATCGCAAATTTATCACTACAGATTCGCTGAAAAGCGCCGCCTGCGTTTCTATTAAAGAAACACTTCTGCCCCTCGGGAGAGTTGTATTATGACAGAACAGCCACTTAGCCAAAGCGCGGTCAGCGTGCGAGCCGGACGCACACGCTTTATGATGCTGGCACTGGTGTTTATCAACATCATCATTAACTACATGGATCGCACCAACCTGTCGGTGGCCGCCACGCAGATGGCCGGTGAACTACGCTTCACGCCGCTGGAGATGGGGCTGATCTTCTCGGCGTTCGGCTGGATCTATGCGGCGCTGCAAATTCCCGGCGGATTCCTGATCGATCGTCTCGGCGCGCGGCTGGTATACGGCGCGGGGCTGTTTGCCTGGTCGCTGATCACCGCGCTGCACGCTTTTGCCAGCAGCTTCGGCGCGCTGTTCGGTCTGCGCCTCGGCGTCGGCGCCTTCGAGGCGCCGGTGATGCCGGCTAACAATCGGGTGATTTCCAGCTGGTTCCCCGAGCAGGAGCGTGCCAGTGCAATTGGCATCTACTCGTCCGCACAGTTTGTTGGCCTCGCCTGTATGACGCCGCTGCTGTTTCACGTGCAGGCTGCGTTTGGCTGGCGCGGGCTGTTTCTGATTACCGGCGTGGCGGGCATGATTTGGGCGCTGGTGTGGTATCTGCTGTATCGCGAGCCGAACCAGCACAAAGGTGTATCAGAGGCTGAACTTAACTATCTGCGTGACAACGGCGCACTGCTGGAAAATCGCCAGGGCAGCCAGGCGCCGCGCGCACGCTGGGCCGATCTGGCGCAGATGTTTCGCAGCCGCAAGCTGGTCGGCATCTATATTGGCCAGTTCACCATCTCCGCCACCTTCTGGTTTTTCCTCACCTGGTTTCCCACCTATCTGGTGGAGTATCGCCACATGGACTTTATCAAGAGCGGCTATGTGGCGTCGCTGCCCTACTTCGCGGCGTTTTGTGGCGTATTGCTGGCCGGCTTTGCCTCAGATCGCATGATCCGGCGCGGCGTGTCAGCCAGCGTGGCGCGCAAGCTGCCGGTGATCCTCGGCCTGTTCCTGACGCTGTTCATTCTGGGTGCTAACTACACCGAAGATTCGCGGCTGATCATCCTGTTTATGTCGCTGGCGTTTTTTGGCAATGGCCTGGCGACCATCACCTGGGTGTTTGTTACCGCGCTGGCGCCGCGCCATCTGATCGGTCTGGCCGGCGGCGTGTTTAACTTTACCGGCGCGCTGTCATCGATCGTGGTGCCCATCGCCATCGGCGCCCTGATTGACGGCAGCAACTTCGCGCCGGCGCTGGCCTTTATCGCCGTGCTGGCCGCTATTGGCATCTGCAGTTATCTGTTTGTGGTAGGAAAAATTGACCATGTCAGCGCGCGCTGATGAGCCGTTTCGCCAGCGCGTGCAGCTGTTGCAGACGCTGCGCCAGCTGGGCTTCATCGGCCTGCCAGATTTTAGCGAAGGCCAGCGCCGCGCGGTTGTTATTGATCGGCTGCGCCATACTGATTTCGCCGTCCTCGCGATGCCACACCAGATAATCCCCGGTGCGTTTGCGCGCCAGCAGCGGCGCAATCTGCGCCCACTGTTCGTCACTGAAGCGTGGCCGCAGCACCTCGTCACTCTCCGCCGCCAGCAGCGCGACGCCAATCACCGACTGCCACGCGGGCAGCATGCGGAATCCGGCCAGCGCCTGGCTGGTACTGGTGCGCTCGCCGGGCTCCGAGTGCCAGATGTAGATGACCTGGTCCTCCCACAGCACGCCAAGCGCCACCACGATATCGCGCGGCGCGTGCGCCTCCAGCTGCGGCAGTGCCGAAGCAAACAGCGACGATCCACGAATGGCCTGCGCCGCCAGCGCATGAATGCCCGGGCCCGGCAGATAGCGCCGGTGTTCATCCTGAATCGTCAGGCCGATGGACGCCATGGTCATCAGCAGACGGTTTACCCGCGTGCTGTTCATCCCCATCTGGCGCGCCAGTTCACGGCCGCCGACCGCTTTGTCACTGGATACCAGATATTGCAGGCAGCGAATTCCGTCAATCAGGCTCTGGTTGGGTTGCGAAGACATAAATCACCTTGTGACGGTAAAAATTCAATCTTAGCAGCCTTCAGGCGGGAGTAACCTCATGATGCAAACTTTCTCTTCTCAGGCCGCGCGTACCTTTCCGCTGCAGTCGTTACACGCCGATGTGCTGGTCGCCGGTGGCGGTCTGGCGGGCGTGTGCGCCGCGCTGGCTGCGGCACGCGCAGGCCAGCAGGTGGTGCTGATTCAGGATCGCCCGGTCCCCGGCGGCAACGCCTCCAGCGAAGTGCGGCTGTGGGCCAACGGCGCGACGTCGCATATGGGTAATAACAACCGCTGGGCGCGTGAAGGCGGCATCATGGGCGAGATCATGGAGGAGAACCTGTGGCGTAACAAAGAGGGCAACCCGGTGCTGTTCGACATGGTGCTGCTGGACATCGTGCAGGCGCAGCCGCGCCTGACGCTGCTGCTCAATACCGTGGTCAGCGACATCGAAAAATCCGCGCAGCGCCTGCAGGCGGTTCAGGCTTTCAACGCCATCAATCAGACCCGCTATCGCGTGACGGCCGACCAGTTTATCGATGCCAGCGGCGACGGCGTGCTCGGCTATCTGGCCGGGGCAGCGCACCGTGTGGGCGCAGAATCACCGCAGGAGTTTGGCGAAAAAATGGCGCCGGGCGAGCAGTTTGGCCACAAGCTCGGCCACTCGATTTATTTTTATACCAAACGCAGCGCGCAGCCGGTGCGCTTTGTACCGCCCTCCTTTGCGCTGAAAGAGATCACCGCCATTCCGCGCTATAAACGCCTGAGCTCCGATCTCAACGGCTGCGATCTGTGGTGGCTTGAGTGGGGCGGCCGGCTGGATACCGTGCATGAAAGCGAAACCATCAAGTGGGAGCTGTGGAAAATTGTCTGGGGCGTGTGGGATTACATCAAAAACTCCGGCGAGTTTGCCGATGCCGACACGCTGACCATTGAATGGGTCGGGCTGATTCCCGGCAAGCGCGAGAGCCGACGCTTTCTCGGCGATACTCTGCTGTGTCAGCAGGATATCATCGCGCAGCGCGACCACTACGATGCGGTGGCCTACGGCGGCTGGTCGATTGACCTGCATCCGGCCGACGGCGTGTACAGCGCTCACGACGGCTGCCGCCAGTTCCACAGCAAAGGCACTTACACCATTCCGTTTCGGGCGCTGTACAGCCAGTCGCTGGATAATCTGCTGCTGACCGGTCGGCTCATCTCTGCCACGCACGTTGCCTTTGGCAGCGCGCGCGTGATGTGCACCTGTGGCGTGCTGGGCGAAGTGGTGGGCCGCGCGGCGGCGCTGTGTCAGCAGCATAACCAGACACCGCGTCAGCTGGCGCAGCCGGAGCATATTGGTCAGCTGCAGCAACAGCTGCTGCGCCACGGCGCGTTCATTCCGCGTCAGCAGCTGGCGCATCCGGCCGGTGCCGCTCAGGTCAGCGCCAGCAGCACCTTCGCGCTGCACGCCCTGCCCGCGGATGGCGGCTGGCACGCCCTCACCTCGCGCTGCGCCCTGCTGCTGCCGCTTAAAGCCGGAGAACACCTGCCGGCGCTGACGGTGCAGCTGCGGGCGTCATCCGCGCAGACGCTGCAGGTTTCACTGCTGACCAGCGACAATCCGGCCAATACCTGCGGCGATCGGCTGCTGGCCACGCACAGCCTGCATATCGACGGTGAAGAGGCGTATTCGCTGCCGTTTGACTACCGTGCGGAGTGCGATCGCTACCTGTTTATCGCCTTTGAAGAAAATCCGTCGGTTGAAGTGGCGCTCACCCGTCAGCGCCTGCCGGGCATCATGATGGTATTCAACAGCCTCAATCCGCGCGTCGCGAAACGCACCCGGCAGATAAACGACGGCGATTACGGCGTGGATGAGTTTGATTTCTGGCTACCGCGCCGCGCGCCTAATCAGATCCTGATCGCGTTTAGTCTGGCGACGCCGCTGCGGTTGTGGCACTGCGACTATTTGCTCAACGGTAAACTGCGGCCGGAAAGTCACACCAACGGCTGGCTGCCGGCAGCGGACGATCGCCAGCCGTGGGTGTGCTGGCAGTGGCCGGACGCGCAGCGCGCCAGCCAGATTACGTTGCTGTTCGATAACGATTTCGATCATGCGATGGAAACGGTGCAGATGGGCCATGCGCAGGCGGTGACGCCGCACTGTACCACCCATTATCGCCTGTGGCTGGATGACAGGCTGCTGGCCGAGGTCAGCGATAATCATCACTCGCTGTGCCATCATGCGCTGCCCCCGGATACCACGTTCCGCCAGATTCGGCTGGAGCTGCTGGCCAGCGCAGGCGCCCTGCCCGCGCTTTACGGCCTGCATGTGCATCACCAGCCGGCGATGCCCTGACGCGCCAGCTGCAGGGCGATAAACCACATCACGCCGCCCACCAGCAAATTAATGATGCGCTGCGCGCGCACGGTGCGCAGGCGCGGCGACAGCCAGGCGGCCAGCAGCGCCAGACCGAAAAACCACAGCAGCGAGGCGCTGGCGGTGCCGAAAGCAAACCAGCGGCGCGCCTCCGCCGACGGCAGCTGACTGCCGAGGCTGCCGAGCACCACGAAGGTGTCGAGATAGACATGCGGATTGAGCCAGGTCACCGCCAGCATAGTAGCGACAATGCGCCAGCGCCCCTGCTTCAGCGCCGCCTCTGACGCCAGCGTGACATCGCCCTGCCAGGCACTGCGCAGCGCGCCCCAGCCATACCACAGCAGAAACGCCACGCCAGCCCAGGTGATCAGCATCAGCAGAACCGGCGACTGCTGCAACAGCGCGCTGCCGCCAAATATTCCGCCACAGATCAGCACAATATCGCTCAGTGTGCACAACGACGCGGTCATCAAATGGTAATGGCGCTTAATGCCCTGGTTCAGGACGAAGGCATTTTGCGGACCCAACGGCAGGATCAGCGCAGCACCAAGGGCAAGCCCTTGTAAGTAAACAGATAACACGGAAGATTTCCTGAAAAAGGGGTGTTGCTGTGCAGTATAGTGAGGCGCGGATATTAGCGGAAATGGAAAGAATTAATCGGTCATTAGCGTAACTGATAAAAAAGGGCACCCACCGGTGCCCTGATACTTACTCGCTGCGCGCAGGCTGCTGCGCCTCGCTCTGCACCTGATGCAGGTGCACGTCCATCTGCGGATAAGGAATACCGATACCGTGCGCATCCAGCGTGCGCTTGAAGTTCTTCATCAGATCCCAGTAGACGTTCTGCAGATCACCGCTTTTGCTCCAGCAGCGCACCACAAAGTTCAGCGACGATGCCGCCAGTTCGTTCAGACCAATCTGGATACCCAGATCTTTCAGCACGCGCTCGTCCGCTTCCACCACTTCACGCAGCAGATCGATCACCTGATCGACATCCGCATCGTACGCGACGCCAATAATGAACTCGTTGCGGCGGATAGGTTCGCGCGAAAAGTTGACGATGTTGCCGGCGATGATTTTGCCGTTTGGCACCACCACGATTTTGCCGTCAGCGGTTTTCAGCGTGGTCGAGAAGATCTGTACATTCTGTACGGTCCCCATTACGCCACCGAGATCGACGAACTCACCGGTGCGAAATGGACGGAAGGTCACCAGCAGTACGCCTGCCGCCAGGTTGGAGAGCGACCCCTGCAGTGCCAGACCGACGGCCAGACCGGCAGCACCCAGCACGGCAATCACCGAGGCGGTCTGCACACCGACGCGGCCCAGCGCGGCAATAATCGTGAAGGCAATGATACCGTAGCGCACCAGCGCCGAGAGGAAATCAGCCACGGTGGCATCAATATGACGCGCGACCAGCAGGCGATTGACGCCGTTCGATACCACGCGCGCGATAATCATCCCGACAATAATAATGGCGATAGCCGCCACGATGTTCACCGCATAGCTGAGGATCAGCGCCTGGTTGCGCACCAGCCAGCCACCTGCATTGTTAATGCCGTCAACGACGTTAAGATCTTCCATTTGTTAGCCCTGTTGTTGAGTTTCCCGCAGGAAAGTACAAAAACTGCCAGATTCAATCCGACACTCCCGAGTACAAGGGTAAACAATAATGGGGCGAAGCGCCAAAAATGTGCTGTATAAACCGGGATTTCCAGACGGGACGCATAAAAAAAGGCCCTTTCGGGCCTTTTTTGTACGGTAAGCAAAAATTACAGTACGTCGACAGCGTTCAGCTCTTTGAAAGCCTGCTCTAAGCGCACAACCATGGAAGATTGTGCCGCACGCAGCCAGACGCGTGGGTCGTAGTATTTTTTGTTCGGGCTGTCAGCACCGTTCGGGTTACCAAGCTGACCCTGCAGGTACGCTTCGTTGGTTTTGTAGTACTGCAGGATGCCGTCCCAGGTTGCCCACTGGGTATCGGTATCGATGTTCATCTTGATCACGCCGTAGCTGATAGACTCTTCGATTTCTGCAGCAGAAGAACCGGAACCGCCGTGGAACACGAAGTCCAGCGCGTTGTGCGGCAGGCCGTGTTTCTCTGAAACGTATTTCTGCGAATCACGCAGAATGGTTGGGGTCAGTTTCACGTTGCCTGGCTTGTACACGCCGTGCACGTTACCGAAGGACGCAGCGATGGTGAAACGCGGGCTGATTTTGCTCAGCTCGGTGTAAGCGTAATCTACGTCTTCTGGCTGAGTGTACAGTGCAGAAGCGTCCATGTGGCTGTTGTCCACGCCATCTTCTTCACCACCGGTGCAGCCCAGTTCGATTTCCAGCGTCATATCCAGTTTCGCCATGCGCGCCAGATATTTAGAAGAAATCTCGATGTTCTCTTCCAGTGACTCTTCAGACAAGTCGATCATGTGTGAAGAGAACAGAGGTTTACCGGTTTTCTTGAAGTGCTCTTCGCCAGCATCCAGCAGGCCGTCGATCCACGGCAGCAGTTTCTTCGCACAGTGGTCGGTGTGCAGGATTACTGGCACGCCATACTGTTCAGCCATCAGATGCACATGATGTGCACCAGCGATTGCGCCGAAAATCGCAGCGCCCTGTGGTTTGTCGGTTTTGAAACCTTTACCGGCGATGAAGGCAGCACCACCGTTGGAGAACTGAACGATGACCGGCGCTTTAACTTTAGCCGCAGCTTCCAGTACCGCGTTGATGGAATCCGTGCCGACGCAGTTAACGGCTGGCAGAGCGAATTTGTTTTCTTTCGCTACTTTGAAGATTTTCTGAACGTCATCACCAGTGACAACGCCGGGTTTTACGAAATCAAAAATTTTAGACATGGTTGTGTCCTGTTTCGTTTATCGTCCACTCCCCAATGGGAATGCGATCTGTTCGCCCACAGCGGGCAAGCCTTCAGACAGCGCCGAAGCGCTGCCCCCAAAAATTACTGCTTCGCGCGCTCTTCCAGCATGGCAACTGCCGGCAGTTTTTTGCCTTCCACGAACTCGAGGAACGCACCGCCACCGGTAGAGATGTAGGAGATTTTGTCCTCGATACCGAACAGGTCGATAGCCGCCAGGGTATCACCGCCGCCGGCAACAGAGAACGCGTCGCTGTCTGCGATAGCGTTGGCAACGATTTCGGTGCCCTTACGGAAGTTCGGGAACTCAAACACGCCAACCGGACCGTTCCACAGAATGGTTTTTGCCTCTTTCAGCAGTTTCGCCATGTTCTGTGCGGTTTCGTCACCGAAGTCCATAATTTCTTCGTTATCCGCTACTTCGGAAACCTTTTTCACGGTTGCCGGGGCAGTTTCGGAGAATTCCGTGCCGACGCGTGAATCGGTCGGTACCGGAATGCCGTACTGGTCGCGCAGGCCTTTAGCGGCTTCCACGAAGTCTGGCTCGTACAGTGATTTGCCGACGTTGTTGTCGATCGCCACGAAGGTGTTAGCGATACCGCCACCGACAATCACGGTGTCAGCGATTTTCACCAGCGACTGCAGCACGTCGAATTTGGTCGACACTTTAGAACCACCCACCACGGCGACCAGCGGACGCTGTGGATTGCTCATCACTTTGCCCAGCGCTTCCAGTTCGGCAGACAGCAGCGGACCGGCACAGGCGATAGGGGCGAATTTGCCCACGCCGTGAGTGGACGCCTGCGCGCGGTGCGCGGTGCCGAATGCATCCATGACGAACACGTCACACAGCGCGGCATATTTCTTCGACAGGGTTTCGTCGTCTTTTTTCTCGCCTTTGTTGAAGCGAACGTTTTCCAGCACCACCAGTTCACCCGCGCCCACTTCAACGCCGTCGAGGTAGTCTTTCGCCAGGGTCACGTTAGTGCCGTTCAGTTTTTCTTTCAGGTAGTTAACAACCGGCAGGAGGGAGAACTCTTCGTTGTATTCACCTTCGGTCGGGCGACCCAGGTGAGAGGTAACCATCACTTTCGCGCCCTGTTTCAACGCCGCTTCGATGGTAGGCAGAGAAGCACGAATACGTGCATCTGACGTCACTTTCCCTTCTTTCACTGGTACGTTGAGATCGGCACGGATCAGAACGCGTTTACCAGCAAGATCCAGATCGGTCATCTTAATTACAGACATGGTGAACCCTCTCGTTGATTCTCATAAGTTTTGCCAGACGCAGTCCGCGTCTTACCTGAAACCGCTTGCGGCCATTGCTAACGTGGTGTCGATCATGCGGTTAGCAAAGCCCCATTCGTTGTCACACCAGACCAGGGTTTTGATCAGGTGGTGACCGCTGACCCGCGTTTGCGTGCCGTCCACTATGGCACTGTGCGGATCGTGGTTAAAATCTACTGAGACTAACGGTAATTCCGTATAGTCAACTATACCACGAAATGCCCCCTCTGACGCGTTTTGCAGCAACGCGTTGACCTCACACGCCTTCACCGCCTGGCGCACCGAAACGCTCAGATCAATGGCGGTCACGTTGATCGTCGGCACGCGCACCGCGATAGCCTCGAAGCGATCGTTAAATTTCGGAAAAATACGAGTAATGCCAGCGGCAAGACGCGTATCGACCGGAATGATCGACTGGCTGGCGGCACGGGTACGGCGCAGGTCGCTGTGATAGGCGTCAATCACCTGCTGATCGTGCATCGCCGAGTGAATGGTGGTCACGGTGCCCGACTCAATGCCAAAGGCGTCATCCAGCAGCTTGATCACCGGAATAATGCAGTTGGTGGTGCAGGATGCGTTGGAGACAATGCGGTCAGTTTGTTTAAGAGCCTGTTCGTTAACGCCGAACACTACGGTGGCATCCAAATCGTTGCCGCCGGGATGCGAGAACAACACTTTCTTCGCGCCAGCCTGCAGATGCGCTTCACCATCGTCGCGGCTGCCGTACACGCCGGTGCAGTCCAGCACGATATCGACATTCAGCTCGCGCCACGGCAGCGCGGCAATCTCCGCCTGATGCAGGATACGGATGGTATCGTCACCAACCCACAGCTGATCGCGCTCCTGGCGGACCTCAAAGGCAAAGCGGCCGTGGCTGGTGTCGTACTTCAGCAGATGCGCCATGCCAGCCGCTTCCGCCAGTTCGTTAATCGCCACTACGGTGATTTCCGCCCGGCGACCGGTTTCATACAGCGCACGCAACACGTTGCGCCCGATACGACCAAAACCATTTATTGCGATACGAATGGTCATCTCACTTCCTGCAGCCACACCTGAAAAAACGTGCCAAATACCTTGAGCGTTTCGCTGCGTTTTGTACAGGGAATTCTTGCCCGGTTACGGTTGCTGACGGAGAGCACACGGCTGCAACTGAAACGGTTCAGCGAGAATAAAGCATGGAAGGAATAACAGGAATGATTGCGATCAACTGTGCTGCTGATTATTGGATCTGTGTCACAAATTCAGGCACTGGAAATTATTACTGCAGGAATAATTGAACCGTTTCAGGTTGAGGTGATAACAGGTCCGCCGATCTGCTCATGGGTGGCGCGGCGCAATCTATTGCGCGTAGTTAAGCCTGAGGATGGCAGCAGAACTGCGCGATGAATCGCGCCGCTACAACGCGCAGCGGCGCGACGGCTTACGCGAAATTACAGAATCGATTTCGCGGTTTTCACCACGTTGGCCACGGTGAAGCCGAACTCTTCGAACAGCTTCTCAGCTGGCGCTGACTCACCGAAGGTGGTCATGCCAACGATGGCACCGTGCAGGCCGGTGTATTTGAACCAGTAATCCGCAATACCGGCTTCGATAGCAACGCGTGCGCCAACCGCTTTCGGCAGCACAGACTCACGATAAGCCGCATCCTGCTTATCAAACGCATCGGTAGACGGCATGGACACCACGCGCACCTTACGACCTTCCGCGCTCAGCTGCTCGTAAGCGCCGACCGCCAGCTCAACTTCAGAACCGGTCGCAATCAGAATCAGCTCCGGCGTGCCGTCGCAATCTTTCAGCACGTAACCACCGCGCGCCACGTTAGCCAGCTGCTCAGCGCTACGATCCTGCTGCGCCAGGTTCTGACGCGAGAAGATCAGGGCTGATGGGCCGTCAACGCGCTCGATAGCGTATTTCCATGCCACCGCAGACTCTACCTGGTCACACGGACGCCACAGGCTCATGTTCGGGGTGGTGCGCAGGCTGGCCATCTGCTCAACCGGCTGGTGCGTCGGGCCATCTTCACCCAGACCGATAGAGTCGTGGGTATAAACCATCACCTGACGGATTTTCATCAGCGCCGCCATACGTGCCGCGTTACGCGCGTACTCGACGAACATCAGGAAGGTTGCGGTGTACGGCAGGAAGCCACCGTGCAGCGCGATACCGTTGGCGATGGCAGTCATACCAAACTCACGCACGCCGTAATGAATGTAGTTGCCTGCGGCATCTTCATTGATCGGCTTCGAGCCGGACCACATGGTCAGGTTGCTTGGCGCCAGGTCAGCCGAGCCGCCCAGATATTCTGGCAGCAGCTTACCGAAAGCTTCGATGGCATTCTGCGACGCTTTACGGCTGGCGATTTTTGCCGGATTAGCCTGCAGCTGCTCGATGAACTTCTGCGATTCCGCCTGCCAGTTAGCGGGCAGCTCGTTGTTCACGCGGCGTTTGAACTCAGTGGCCAGTTCCGGATGCGCAGCGGCGTAAGCAGCAAACTTCTCGTCCCAGGCTTTCTCTTTCGCCTGGCCGGCTTCTTTGGCATCCCACTGTGCGTAGATTTCAGAAGGAATTTCAAATGGCGCGTAGTTCCAGCCCAGCTGTTTGCGGGTCAGTGCGATTTCGTCGTCACCCAGCGGGGCACCGTGCGAATCGTGCGTACCGGCTTTGTTCGGGGAACCGAAACCGATGATGGTTTTGCACATCAGCAGCGATGGCTTGTCGGTGACCGCTTTGGCTTCTTCTACCGCTTTTTTGATCGCGTCGGCGTCATGACCGTCCACGCCACGCACCACGTGCCAGCCGTAGGCTTCAAAGCGTTTGGCGGTGTCATCGGTGAACCAGCCATCCACGTGACCGTCGATAGAGATGCCGTTGTCGTCATAGAACGCCACCAGCTTGCCGAGCTTCAGGGTACCGGCGATGGAGCACACTTCGTGCGAGATGCCTTCCATCATGCAGCCGTCGCCCATGAACACGTAAGTGTGATGGTCTACGATGTCATGACCCGGACGGTTGAACTGCGCCGCCAGCGTGCGCTCAGCAATGGCGAAGCCCACGGCGTTCGCGATGCCCTGACCCAGCGGGCCGGTGGTGGTTTCTACGCCTGCGGTGTAGCCGTATTCCGGGTGGCCTGGGGTTTTAGAGTGCAGCTGACGGAAGTTCTGCAGCTCGCTCATCGGCAGGTCATAGCCGGTGAGGTGCAGCAGGCTGTAAATCAGCATCGAGCCGTGGCCGTTGGACAGCACGAAACGGTCGCGATCTGCCCACAGCGGGTTAGTTGGATTGTGGTTCAGGAAATCACGCCACAGCACTTCAGCGATATCGGCCATGCCCATTGGGGCACCCGGATGTCCCGATTTCGCTTTCTGTACTGCATCCATACTTAACGCGCGAATGGCGTTGGCAAGCTCTTTACGAGAGGGCATCTTCTACTCCAGGTCGGATTAATGCTCCGCCACGCTTAACTGATTGTAATTAATGAGTTATAAGGCGAAGCGAGAAAAAAGTCGCACATCAATGTACATGAAAATCGGGGCAAAAGTACATGTATCAGGATGCTAAATCTGCGGTTCAGGGTTGCATTTCGGGGCCTGTCTGCTAGCCAATCCGCCCCTGGCACGCTATAACCAATGCGTTTAAACACCTGCGTGGTTTTTCAGGTGTTTGTTTTCTCTACCTGTTACTCAAAGGATGCTGATATGAAAATTCGCGCCATGGTTGTCGCGCTGGGAATGGTTTCGCTGCTGAGCGGCTGCGAAGGAATGAATAACAACGCACTGTTGCAGTCTGGCGCGCAGGCGTTTCAGGCTTACTCGCTGAATGATGCCCAGGTTAAAGAGCTGAGCGATCAGTCATGTGCCCAGATGGATAAAGAGAACCAGCTGGCGCCGGCCAACAGCAGCTATCAGCAGCGGCTGAACAAAATCGCCGCCGCGCTGGGCGATAACATCAACGGCGTACCGGCCAACTACAAGGTGTATCTGACCAAAGACGTCAACGCCTGGGCGATGGCCAATGGCTGTATCCGCGTTTATAGCGGTCTGATGGATATGATGAGCGACAACGAAGTGGAAGGCGTGCTCGGCCATGAAATGGGCCACGTCGCGCTCGGCCACACGCGCAAAGCGATGCAGGTGGCTTTCGCGACCACGGCGGCACGCAATGCTGCGGCGTCGGTGGGCGGCGTGATTGGTTCGCTATCGCAGTCACAACTGGGCGAGATGGGCGAGAAACTGGTTAACGCGCAGTTCTCACAGACCCAGGAGTCGCAGGCGGATGACTATTCGTACGATCTGCTGAAGAAGCGCGGCATTAATCCGCTTGGTCTGGCGACCAGCTTCGAGAAGCTGGCGAAGCTGGATCAGGGCCGCCAGAGCTCAATGTTTGACTCGCATCCGGATTCTGAGTCGCGCGCGCAGCATATTCGCGACCGCATCGCGGCGGATGGTAAGTAGTAGCCGGTCTTCCCCTCACCCCAGCCCTCTCCCGCACGCGGGAGAGGGAGCAGTCCGTGCTGTTCTCACCGCTCGCTCGATCGGTTCCCTCTCCTGGGGGAGAGGGTCAGGGTGAGGGCAGCCGTCCGCACCGCGGCGGATGGTAAGTAGTCGCCGTTTTCCCCTCACCCCAGCCCTCTCCCGCATGCGGGAGAGGAAGCAGTCCGTGCTGTTCTCACCGCCCGCTCGATCGCTACCCTCTCCCGCTCGCGGGAGAGGGGGCAGTCCGTGCTGTTCTCACCGCCCGCTCGATCGGTTCCCTCTCCTGGGGGAGAGGGTCAGGGTGAGGGCAGCCGTCCGCACTGCCGCTTAACCTTTATTCGCCGCCTGCACGTGCAGCATATCCAGCGCCAGCGTCGCAGCGGCCAGTGAGGTCAGGTCGGCGTGATCGTAGCCCGGTGCCACTTCCACCAGATCCATCCCCACAATGTTCATGCCCTGCAGGCCGCGAATCAGCTTGGTGGCTTTATCGCTGGTCAGGCCGCCAATCACTGGCGTACCGGTGCCTGGCGCATGGGCCGGATCGAGGCAGTCGATATCAAACGTCAGGTACACCGGCAAATCGCCCACGGTGCGCTTCACTTCGGCCAGAATATCGTCCACGCTGCGGTCATTAACCTGCGCGGCGTCCAGCACGTTGAAGCCCAAACTCTTATCGAACTCGGTACGGATACCAATCTGCACCGAATGCTGCGGATCGATCAGCCCTTCCTGCGGCGCAGTGTAGAACATGGTGCCGTGGTCAAAAGTCGGGCCGTTGGAGTAGGTATCGGTATGCGCATCGAAGTGCACCAGCGCCATCTTGCCGAAGTGTTTGGCGTGCGCGCGCAGCAGCGGCAGCGTGACATAGTGATCACCGCCAAAAGTCAGCATGCGCTTGCCGTTCGCCAGCAGCTTTTCCGCGTGCGCCTGCAGCTTGTCGGACAGATCCTGTGAATCACCGAAGGCGTACACCAGATCGCCGCAGTCCACCACGTTGAGGCGCTGACGCAGATCGAAATCCCACGGCCAGCGGCAGCCTTCCCACGCCAGGTTAGTGGAGATCTGACGGATCGCGCCCGGCCCTAAACGGCTGCCCGGCCGGCCTGACGTTGCGGCATCAAACGGCACACCGGTAATCACCCACTCGGCGTCGCTGTCGTAAGGCTGGAAGTTCAGCGGAAAACGCATGAAACCGAAGGCGTTAGAAACCAGGGAGTTGTCGTACTGATTGCCCAGCGTGTTGTACATAACGAGTCCTCTTAAATCCTTAAATCGGTTAGCCAGTTAAGGTATAGATGAAAAAAATCCCCTCCGCGTCGTTAGGCCCGACGAGGAAGGGATTGATGGGCGTGATTATCGCCGAGATTGCCGCGCATCGCAATTAGCGCTCGCGCATCGCCTCTTTGGCCTTGTTAAACGGTTTGACCAGATAATCCATGATGCTCTTCTCGCCGGTTTTGATATCCACGGTGGATACCATGCCCGGGCTGATGGCAAAGCGCCGGCCAGCCTTGTTCTGCACATAGTCGTTATCAGTACGAATAAATACGCGATAGTAGTAAATCTCCGGTTTGACTTCGTCCTGGATGGTATCCGGCGAAATGCTTTCCACCACGCCGTTCAGGCCGCCGTAGATGGCGTAATCGTAAGCGGAGATTTTTACCACCGCGCGCTGGCCCGGATGGATAAAAGCAATATCGCGCGGCGACAGGCGTGCTTCTATCAGCAGCCGATCGTTCATCGGTACGATGTTCATCAGCTCACCGTTGGGCGGAATCACCCCGCCCACCGTCGAGACTTTGATGTTTTTCACGATGCCGCGCATCGGCGCGCGGATGGTCAGACGCGTTACGGTATCTTCGCGTCCTTTAATCACCTGCGCCAGGCTGTCGGCTTCGGCGCTGGCCTTCGCCAGCTCTTCGCGCGCCTGCACATAATACTGCGAGCGCATATCGGTAAGTTTCAGCTCAAGGTCGGACTTATCGCGCTGTAAGCGCAGCACTTCCACGCTGCTGGCGGCACCGGTTTTCGCCAGCCGCTGGGTGATCGCCAGTTCGCGATTAGCCAGCGCCAGCGACTCCTTAAACTGCCGGGTTGCATCATTGAGCTGGGCGCGTTTGGTGTTATACAGCCGGGTTTCCGCCGCGATAAGATCCGGGTAGCCCTTCAGCTCGGCGGGAAACGTAAGCGGATCATCGTTTACTTCCGCACGCAGGCGCGAAGCCGCTGCCAGTGCGGCCCGGTAGCGCGCCGCGCTCTCGCCGACGCTGGACTGCGAGCGTGTGGCATCCAGTTTCGCCACGATCTGCCCGGCCTGCACGCGATCGCCCTCATGCACGTACAGTTCCGTGAGAATGCCGCCCTCCAGCGACTGCAGCACCTGCTCGCGCGAACTGGGGATCACCTTCCCGGTGCCGGTTGAGACCTCATCCAGCATGCCAAACCACGCCCACACCAGCGCCACCACGATCAGCGCGGTGCTGATGATGATCAGCCGCACTGCGCCGGTGTAGTGGCTTTCCGATTTCAGTTCACCGAGCAGATCGTCGGACGAATCCACTTCCGCGGCGGTCACCAGCCGCAGTTTTGCCGGCAATTGTTTCATCATGCCTGTCCCTCCCCCGCCGCTCCGCTGGCGCGCGGTGCCGGCAGCGCGTTCTCTTTCGGGCTGTCCATTACCAGCTGCCCCTCTTTCAGCACCAGTATGCGATCCACCAGCGACAGAATCGCCGCGCGGTGCGTCGCCACGATCAACGTGCGGCCATTCAGCCAGGCGCCCAGCCGCTCAATAAAATCCTTCTCGGTATGATCGTCGAGCGAAGCGGTCGGCTCATCCAGCAACACGATATTAGGATCGCGCAGCAACATGCGCGCCAGCAGCAGCGACTGGCGCTGGCCGCCGGACAGCCCGACGCCCCCCTCCATTACCGGATGATCGAGCCCAAGCGGCAGACGGCGAATAAAATCGGCCCCGCCACTGACCGTCAGCGCGGCAAAAATCGCTTCGTCGGTAGCGTGCGCCGCGCCCATGGTGAGGTTTTCCCGCAGCGTACCGTGGAACAGCCGCGCGTTCTGCGTCAGTAGCCCGACGTTGCGCCGCACGTCCGCGACATCAATATGCGGCAGGCTGAGGTTGTCCAGCCGCAGCTCGCCGCCCACCAGATCCATGCCGCCGGCCATCGCCTGCAGCAGCGTGGATTTACCGGAGCCGTTGCGCCCCAGCACGGCGATGCGCTCACCCGGCTTGATGGTCAGCGTCTTGATGCGTAGCGCCACCGTCAGCGAATCGCTGTAGTAGCGGAACATGGCATCGGTGAACTGATAGTGGCCAAACAGCACCGGACAGTGAATGCGCGTTTCGTCTTTACTGTTCTCCACCGGCAGATTCATCAGCGCATCGAGGCTGCTCTTCGCCGCTTTTACCTGCTGCCAGCGCGCCAGCACGCCACACAGCGTCGCCATTGGCGCAATCATGCGCGAAGACAGCAGCGACGCGGCGACAATCGCCCCGGTGGTGATATCGCCGTTGATCACCATCGGCGCCCCGACCACGATCACGCTGGCGTACACCAGTCCCTGAATGGTGACGCCCCAGCTGATCAGCGCATGCATCACTTTGCGCATCTCGACGCCCGACTGCGCGGTGATGCGGATATAGCTGTTCCACTGCTGCAGAAAGCGGTCCTCCGCCTGCATCAGCTTGATATCTTCCAGCCCCTGCACGCTCTCCACCAGCACTGCGTTGCGCAGCGTCGACTCTTTCAGGTTTTGCTGCGCCAGCTTCGCCAGTTTTTTCTGGCTCAGCACGCCGGGCAGGATCATCAGCAGCACTGCCACGGGCGCGATCCACGCCAGCTGCGGCGCGATGATCGCCATCACCAGCATAAACAGCAGGAAGAACGGCATATCGACAATCGCCGTCACCGTGGTCGACGTCACCATTTCGCGCACCGCTTCCAGCTCGCGCAGCTGCGAGATAAAGGTGCCGGTCGATCGCGGCACCGCGCTGTTACGCAGCCGCAGCGCGTGGCCGAACACGCGATCGGAGACGCGCATATCGGCGCGCTTGCCGAGCAGATCGGTGACGTGATCGCGACCGACGCGCAGAATATAGGTGAACACCACCGAGAGGATCACCCCGATATACAGCACGTACAGCGTGGGGTACGACTGCGCCGGGATCACCCGATCGTACACCTGCATCGAGAAGATGATGCCGACCAGCGCCAGCAGGTTGATCAGGAACGATCCCAGCATCACGTAGCCGTAAGGACGCATGTCGTGCAGCACGAGACGGCGCAGCCAGTCGGGTCTGACCGTAGCGAGATAGCGATCGACACGGCTATCTTTGGCGGCCGTCACCGGGCGCAGCGCCGCGGCGTAGCGGATCTGCGGCAGCAGCGTGTTCAGCGCGATCGGCGCCGGTTGTTCATCGCCGGCCAGGTGCACGCGCACCGTGTCATCGCCATCAAAGCTGGTGATGACGCCGACCTGGCCGTCGCTCAGTTCCACCGCCAGCGGCAAGCGCCAGCTGCTGATCTCCCACTGATGCTCTTCATACAGCTGCAGCGACAGTCCGGCCTGACGCGCCAGATGGCGCAGCGCTTTATCACGTGACTGTTTGCCCTGCCATTCGCTGGCAGCCATGATCATGCCCGGCGAGCACGGCAGGCGATAATGGGTCGCGATGAGAATAATGGCGGTGGCCCAGCCGTGTAGCGGCACCTCGCCACCGGCGGCGCTGGCGGGATTGCCATTGGGTGCGTCCGGAATCTGTAATTGCGTCATGGCTGGATCTCCACGGACTGGATGCGCTGGTTATTCAGCGCAAACGCTGACCGCATCTGCCCGGTGCTGTATAAGCAGTCGAGCTGCAGTGAACGTAACTGACTGATGGTTTGCTGCATGGCGAAGCGCGTCTGAAACACTTCCTGTTCGGCGTTGAGCACGTCCAGCAGCGGACGGGTGCCGAGCTGCAGATACTGGTCCTGATACAGCTGCTGCGTCTTCTCGCCCAGCGTCTGCTGACGCGACATGATCGCCAGGCTCTGCGACAGGCTCAGCGCTTCGGTTTGCGATTCGCTGAGCTGCTGCTGCGCTTTGAGGCGCGCCGAGTTCACCGCCGCATTGGCCGCCTGCAGCGCGCTGGCCGCCGCATCGCGCGCCGCGGTAATGCCGCCGCCCTGATACAGCGGCATCTCAACTTTGACGAACGCGGAATACTGGGTGCGGTCGAGCGTTTCGCTGCCGGAGTAGTGATTGTTGAGGTAATGCGTGACCTGCGGTTCCAGCGAAATAGTGGGTAAATTCTGCGCGTTGGCGTTATCCAGTTTGGCCTGCGCCTGCCGTGCCTGCGCCCACGCCGCCAGCACCGCTGGATTGGATTTGTCGTCAGCTTTGCCCACCGCGCAGGCGCGCGTCAGGCTGGGCGGAAACGCATCGCTGACCTTCTTCACCAGTGGCCAGCCGAGATAGCTGGCCAGCGTGGCACGCCAGCGGTTGAGGCTGGCCTGATACTGGGTCAGCGTGGTGCGCGCCCCTTCGATACGCGCGTCAGTCTGCGTGGCGTCCGAGAGCGATGCCGCCCCCTCTTCATTGCGCTGACGCGCCAGATCGCCAATCTTACTCAGCGCCGTCAGCTGATCCTGGGCGATCTTCACCAGCTGCTGATAGCCCTGCACCTGCACCAGCGCGGCGGCGGTGTCGTGCGCGACGGTATCAATACTCACCAGCACGCTGGCCTGCTCCTGCGCCACCCCGGCTTCGGCGGAGCGCACCGAACTGCTGACTTTGCCGAAGTCATACAGCATCTGTGATACCGACAGCACAAATGACGGGCTGAAGCCTTTCTCGCTGTAGGCGTTGCTGTAGCCGTTGTTCATGCCGGCGCTGATTTGCGGATAGTATTTGGCCTGCGCCACATCGACCTGGCTGGCCTGCTCCAGCATTTTGCCAATCGCCTGTGCGATGTCCGGATGCCACTGGATGGCGCGCTGTACGGCCTGGTTAAGGGTTAAGGTATCCGGCACGTTAGCCAGCGCGGGTTCGGCCACCTGACCGGTTAAGGAGGGAAGATCCTGCTGCTGCGCCAGACCGGCTGAGGTTATGCGCCCCGCCTGCGTCACGGCATCACTGGCAGCCATAAGATGAGAACTGTGAAAAAACACAATGCCAGCACACAGGGCGCTGAGCTTACAGGTACGGCGAGTTGTTGCGCCTGATTGCATCAGATCCATCGATTGTTCACCAGTAAAAGAGAGAAAGGGGCACCTCCCTGTGCCCGTTATGCTTCCCTGCGTTACACCCACTAAGCCGTGTGGTTTTGATGCGGTTGCTGCAGCAACTCCTCCAGTGAGACGTTTACGCCTTCCAGGGTAATCAGCTGCGTACTGCTGTACCCCGTGCCGCTGCCGTCACGGTCAATCGACAACACCGTATTGCCGTCCGCGGTATGATCCACTTTCACAAAGTCATTGATATTACTGGTGGAATCATTCCAGCCGATCAGCAGACTGCTGACGTCGATCTTGTCACCCTGCGCGACGCTGAAGTCGGTCCAGGTGTCGTGACCGTTGCCGCCGGTGGCATCTGCGCTGCTCAGCAGGTGGTAAACCAGCGTATCTGCGCCGGCACCGCTGGTAATGGTGTCGTCGTAGGCGCTGCTGGTTAGGCTGTCAGCCGCGGCGCTGCCCGTGATGGTCGGGTGGAGCTCAATGGTAAAGGTGTTGCTGGTGATAGTGCCGTCGGACGACGCCAGGGTGTAGGTAAACACCTCCTTATGCGTGATGTTCTGGATATTCACATCCGCGTTCAGGGTATAGGTATAGCTACCGTTGGCGGCGATGGTCAGCACACCAAAGTCCCCGGCCACCGCCGTGCTGCCCACGCTGCTCACGGTGGTGAGATCGCCGTGCTCATTGAGGATGCTCAGCGTGCCGCTGTGGCTGACGTTGCTGTCTCCCCAGATGCTGCCGCTGGCATCATGCTCGCTGCTGGTGGTGGTTTCCGCCGCCAGACTGGTGGTGGCGAACAGCGCGGTGGCCGCACCGTTATGCAGCGTCACCGTCAGCGTCGCCGAGGTCACTGCACCGCTGGCATCCCGCACCGAGTAGGTGAAGGTGTCTGCGGATGGCAGGGTATCGATATCCAGCCCGGCCTTCAGCGTGTAGGTGTAGTTACCCTTCGCATCAATGGTCAGCGTACCGTAGGTGGTGTTGATCACCGTATTGCCGCTGGACGCCACCGCGCTGCTGCCCACCGACGCCACCGCCGTGCCGGACGGAATCGTCCCGGCGATGGAGCTGGTGTCGTTGGTCAGCAGGTTACCGGTGACCGTCGCGGCGGTGGTGACCGCCAGCGTGGTGAAATCCGACACCGTACTTACCGTGGTGGTTGGCAACACACTAATGTTGGTGGTGGCTGCCACCACCACCGCATAGTTGCCGGTCCCCAGTCCGGTGTAGGTTACGTTTGCCCCTTTCAGCGTACCGATCGTCAGCAGCGCGTTAATGTAGTTGGTCTTAATACTGATCAACTGCCACGAGCCGTTCGCCTGCTGTTCGTACAGGTTTAACGAATAGTTGGCGGCCACGCCGAGGCTGGTTACCGAACCGTTGAGCGTCACGGTACGGCTGTCATCGTTACCCACGCTGAACAGGTAAGCATTACCGTTGTTCAGTACGCTGGCATTGAGCACCGTACCCAGCCCCACGGTCAGCAGCGCGGTGTGCGACGAGTTGACCGTACCGTTGTTCACCGTTGCCTGCGTGCTGGTGTAATCCACCTCGTTGCTGTCGTTGGTCGCCACGATGCGAATCGCACCGGTCAGCGAGGCCCCCGGCGAGACGTTACCGGCGCGATCCGTCTGGATCACCGAGAGCGGCGCACCGGTGATCTGCGCGGTGGTGAGCGTCACCGACCAGTTGCCGCCGCTGCCGACCGTGGTGGTACCGAGCGCGTTGCCGCTGGCATCGCGCACCGTCACCGTGGCCCCCACTTCACCGCTACCGGTGACGAGGGTACCGGCGCTGTTGATCGCCAGCCCGCTTACCGCCGCCGGAGGCAGGGTATCCACATTTACCGTCGCCGTGATGTTGCCGGTGCTGACGTTACCCGCCGCATCGGTCACCGTGGTGCTCAGCGTGTGCGCGCCGTTCGCCAGCGTGGCGGTGGTGAAGCTCCAACTGCCATCACTCCCCGCGGTCACAGAACCAATGGCGCTGGCACCGTCGTAGATGGTGACCACCGCACCCGCTTCCGTGGTGCCGCGCAGCGTTGGCGTGGTATCGCGCGTAAAGGCGCCGTTCGCCAGCGTCACCGGCGTACCGCTGATGTCATCAATGATGGTCAGCGTACTGGCAACCGGCACCACGGTATCGACGATCAGCGTGGTCGACACCTGCGGGCTGACGTTGCCCGCCGGGTCGGTCTGCGTCACGTTGAGCGTGTGGCTGCCGTTGCTCAGCGCGTTGCCCACCACGAAGCTCCAGCTGCCGTTGCTGCCCACCGTGGTGCTGCCCAGCAATGTGGTGCCGTCGTACACCGTGATGCGCGCGCCCGCCTCGCCGTTGCCGCTCAACAGCGGCGTGCTGTCGTTGGTGACGCCATTATTCGGAATGGTCACCGCCGTGCTGCCGTTGTTGTTGAGCGCCAGCAGATTGGTGATGGCCGCCGGTGCCGTGGTATCGATGATCACCGTGGCCGCGGTGGTGCCGCTGACGTTACCTGCGGCATCCGTTACCGTCACCGTGATCGGGTGCGGACCGGCGCTCAGCGCCGCCAGTGGCGTGAAGCTCCAGCTGCCGTCCGCCTGCACAATCGCCGTGCCCAGTGCCAGACCGTTGTCCAGAATGGTGACGCGTGCCCCGGCCTCCGCCGCGCTGACGCTGCCGCGCAGCGTTGGCGTGGTGTCGTTGGTCGCACCACCGTTGACGATGGTGGCACCGGTCGCATCATTAATAATGGTGAGACTGGTGTTCGCTGGCGCCACCGTATCCACGGTGAGGTTAATCACCTCAGAACGGGGGCTGACGTTGCCCGCGCTGTCGGTCACCGTCACGCTCAGCGCATGGGCGGCATTGCTCAGCGTCGGCGAGACGAAGCTCCAGCTGCCGCTGGCGTTAGCCTGCACCGTTCCGAGCAGCGTGTTGCCATCGTAAACCGTGACAATCGCGTTCGCTTCCGCCGTGCCCTGCAGCGTCGGCGTGCTGTCGTTGGTGACTCCGTTATTGACGATAGCCACACCGGTGGCGTCGTTGGTCAGCGTCAGTCCGGTTGCCGCCAGCGGCGGCGCGGTGTCGACGGTCAGCGCAAGGGATGCTGCGGGACCGGTATTGCCGGCCGCATCCGTGGCCGTCACGCTGAAGGTGTGTAAACCGTCAGACAGGGTGCCAGTGACGAAGCTCCAGCTGCCGTTGCTGGCCGCGGTAACCGAACCCAGCACCGTATCACCATCGCGGATGGTCACGATGCTGTTGGCTTCCGCCGTGCCGCTCAGGCGTGGCGTGCTGTCATTAGTGACGCCACCCGCCGCAATCGCCACCGGCGTGCTGCCGTTGTTGTTCACCGCTGCCAGCCCGGTAATAGCCACTGGCGGTGTGGTGTCGATCACCAGCGTGGCGCTGGTGGTGGCACTGACGTTACCGGCCGCATCGGTGACCGTGACGTTGAGCGTATGAAGCGTTTCGCTCAGCGCCGTGGCTGGCGTCAGCGTCCAGTTGCCGTCACTGCCCACCTGCACGGAGCCGACCAGCGTGGTGCCATCCAGCACGGTGACGATGCTGCCCGCCTCCGCCCGGCCACTCAGCACCGGCGTGCTATCACTGGTGACGCCGCCATTCGGGATGACGGTACCGCTGACGTCGTTGGTGACCACCAGCGTGGCCGCGCCCGGCGCAACGGTATCGACGGTGATGGTCACCGGCGTGGTGCGCGGGCCGGTATTGCCCGCCGCATCGGTGACCGCCACGCTCAGCGCATGCGCGCCGTTACCCAGCGTCGGTGAAACAAAGCTCCATGCGCCGCTGCCGTTCACGAGCGCCGTGCCCAGCAGCGTATTGCCGTCATAAACGCTAACCGTGGTGTTGGCCTCGGCGCTGCCGCTCAGCGTTGGCGTGGTGTCGTTAGTCGCGCCGCCAGCCGGTATGCTGACGCCGGTCACATCGTTAGTGATGGTCAGGTTGGTGGCCACCAGCGGTGGCGTCGCATCAACGATCAGCGTCACGCTGAGCGCCTCGCCGGTGTTACCCGCCGCGTCCGTTTCCGTGACGCTGAAGGTATGGCTGCCGTCGCTCAGTGCCGCAGAGGTGTAACTCCAGTTACCGCTGCTGCCGACCGTCAGCGAGGCCACCACATCGCCATCGAGGCGAATGGTCACCACGCTGCCCGCCTCTGCCACACCGCGTAACAGCGGCGTGTTGTCATTAGTGGTATCGCCGTCAGCAATCGTCACCGGCGTGCTGCCGTTGTTGTTGCTGGCCGTCAGCGTCAGATCGTCCGGCGCCAGGGTATCAACGATCACCGTCGCGCTGGTGCTGGTGCTGACGTTGCCCGCCGCATCGGTCACCGAAACGCTCAGGGTGTGCGATCCTTCACTCAGCGCTGTCGCTGGCGTGTAGCTCCAGTTGCCGCCGGACGGCACGGTCAGCGTGGTCAGCACATCACCATTATTGAGGATGGTGACCGTGCTGCCCGCTTCCGCTACGCCGCTCAGGGTTGGCGTGGCATCGCTGCTGTAGCCGCCGTTGAGCACCGGCTGCGCGGTATCATCGTTGGTGATAACCAGCGTCGAAGCATTCGGTGCGATGCTGTCCACAGTGAAGTTAAGCGCCGGGGTGAGAGCACTGCTGTTCCCCGCCGCATCGCTGACGCCCACGCTTAGCGCATGCGCCCCTTCGCTCAATGCAGGCGTGGTCAGCGTCCAGCTTCCACCCGCGCCCACCGTAACCGACGCGATGGCGGTGTTGCCATCGTACACTGTGACCAGGCTGCCCACTTCGGCGCTGCCGCTGAGTACCGGCGTGTTGTCATTGATGACGCTGCCGTCGCTGATCGGCACCGCCGTGCCGCTGCGATCGTTGCTGATCACCACATCAGCGGCCACCGCCGGCGCGGTGGTATCCACGGTGAAGCCGAGGGTAGCCGATGGCGTCCCCTCATCACCGCCAGGGTTTTGCGCGGTGACATAGTAGGCGTAGCTGTTATCACCTAATGGTGACGTTGGCGTATAGCTCCACTGGCCGTTAGCATCCGCCGTAACGCTGGTGATTACCGCATCCGTATTAGCGTCATAAATACGAATCAGCTGACCGGCTTCGGCAGAGCCGCTGAGCGTTGGCGTGGTGTCGCGGGTTACCGCGCCGTCTGCCAGCGTCACCAGCGTCGTGCCCGTGTCGTCAGTGATTTGCAGCGTCGAGGTGGCTGGCGGCAGATCGGCCTGCACGTTAAGGCTGAACGCCGGCGTCGCCGTGCTGACGTTGCCCGCCGCATCGGTGACGGTCACGGTGAAGCTGTGAGGTCCGTTGTTGAGCGCTGCGGTCGTAAAGCTCCAGGCCCCGCCCGAGCCAGCCAGCGCAGTGCCCAGCAGCGTGGTGCCATCGTAGATGTTCACCGTGCTGCCGGCTTCTGCCGTGCCGCTCAGGGTTGGCGTGTTGTCATCGGTTGACGCGCCGTTGTCCAGCGGGCCCGTCGTGCCGCCCACGTTATCGGCAACCACCAGGTCTGGAACCGCGTCTGGCACCAGCGTATCGACGGTGACATTCACCGGACCCACCGGCTCGCTGACGTTGCCAGCGGCATCCACCACCTGCACCGAGAAGGCGTAGCTGCCATCCTGCAGCGCGCTGGTTTCAAAGCGCCATACGCCATTGGCATCGGCGACCACCGAGCCAATCACCGTATCGTCCTGCAACAGATTGATGATGGCACCCGCCTGCGCCGTTCCGCTCAGCACCGGCGTGGTGTCGTTGGTAAAGCTGCCATCCACCAGCGGCAGTGCGGTCGGACCGTTATTGGCGTTGACCTCAAACGACAGCACCGGATCCGGCCCGACGGTGTTAACCGTCACGCCAACGCTCACCGGGTCGCTGACGTTACCCGCGCTGTCACTGACGACGACCGTCAGCGTGTAGCTGCCGTTATCCAGCGGCGACGTATTCAGGCTCCAGTTGCCTTCGCTGTCCACCGTCGCCGACCCCACCAGCACGTTGCCGTTGTACACGTTGACGAGAGCCCCCGGCTCACCGCTGCCGCTCAGCAGCGGCGTGTTGTCGTTAGTGGCGCCACCGTTGGCAATGGTGACTGGATTATCCGGATCGTTGTCATTCTGCAGCAGCACGGCGCTGACCGGCTGCGGCGGCGTAGCATCAACCTGAACGGTGAAGCTGGAAGACGGCGCACTGACGTTGCCGAGGCTGTCCGTCACCGTGGCCGTCAGGGTGTGCTGACCATCGGTGAGCACGGGCGACAGGAACACCCATTCGCCGTCCGCATTGGCGGTGGTCGAACCCAGCACCACATTGCCATCGTAAATGGTCACCAGGCTGCCAGCCTCCGCCGTACCGCTCAGGCGTGGCGTGTTGTCATTGGTAAAGGTGCCATCGGGCACCAGTACCAGATCGGTACCGTTGTCGTTATTTACTTCCAGCGTGGCCTGGGCCGGAGCCTGGTTATCCACGGTAAAGGTAATCGGTGCCGACGCCGGCCCGGTGTTACCGGCCGCATCGGTGACCGTCACCGTCAGGCTGTGCGCCGCGTTGGTGAGGGTTGGCACGTTGAAACTCCACGCGCCGTCACTGCCCGCAATCGCCGTACCAATCGGCGCGCCATTATCCAGAATGTTCACCGTGCTGCCCGGCTCAGCAACGCCCGCCAGCAACGGCGTGGTATCGCTGGTGGTCGATCCCGACGGAATATCTACCAGCGCACTGCCGTTGTCATTGGAGAGACTGATTTCCGTCACCTGATCCGGTGCGGTGGCGTCAATCACCAGCTGTGCCGTGACCGGCGCGCTGACGTTGCCCGCCGCGTCGCGCGCCACAACGGTTAAGGTGTAGCTGCCGTCACTCAGTGCGCTGGCCGGCGTGAAGCTCCAGCTGCCGCTGCTGCCCACAGTGACGCTGCCCACCGGACCGTTCTGCGAGGTAATCACAATCAGGCTGCCCGGATCGCCGCTGCCGCTCAGCACCGGCGTGTTGTCACTGGTTAAGCCGCCGTTCGGGATGGTGACCGGATCGCCGTTGCCATTGTCGCTGGCGACGCTCAACTGGGTGACCGCCGACGGTGCTACGGTATCGACGGTGATCGCCACGCTGGCGCTCGGTGCGCTGACATTGCCGGCGACGTCGGTAACCGTCACGCTGAGGCTGTGCGAGCCATCGGTCAGTTCAGGTGAGAAGGTCCATGCGCCGTCGTTATCTGCCGTCGCCGTGCCGATCGGCGTCTGTCCGTCATAGACGATGATGGTGCTGTTCGGCTCCGCCGTTCCGCTGAGCAGCGGCGTGCTGTCATTGGTGTTGCTGCCTGAGGTGATTGGCGTGGCCGGATCGACATTGTTGTTCACCAGCAGCAGATCGACGACCGCGTCCGGCGCCGTGGTATCCACGGTAAAGCTAATCGGCGCGGAAGGATCGCTGACGTTACCCGCCGCATCAGTCACCGTTACCGTCAGGCTGTGATCGCCCTCGTCCAGCGTACCGGTAACAAACTGCCAGCTGCCATCGGCGCCCACGGTCACAGAACCGATCGGCGTCGTGCTGTCGCCATCGTAGACAGTGATGATACTGCCCGCCGTGGCGCTGCCGGAGAGCTGCGGCGTAGTGTCGTTGGTCGCGCCATTGGCGGCAATCGCCACCAGCGTGCTGCCATCGTTATTGCTCAGCACCACGTCCACTGGCGCTGCCGGTGGCGTGAGATCAACGGTAAAGGTGTACGGCGCGGACTCCGGCCCGACGTTGCCTGCCGGATCGGTGACGCTGGCCGTCAGGCTGTGACTGCCCGCTTCCAGGGCGGTATCTGGCGTGAAGCGCCAGCTGCCGTCATTGCCGGCGGTAGCCGAGCCGATGATCACGCCGTTGTCGCGCACGATCACTACGCTGTCAGGCTCGGCGCTACCGCTCAACACTGGTGTGGTGTCGTTGGTCGCCCCGCCAGAGGCCACCGGTACGGCCGGATCAACCTCATCGTTCACCAGCAGCAGGCCGGTCGGCTCGGCCGGTGCCGTGGTATCCACGGTAAAATCAATCGCCGCGGACGGTGCGCTAACGTTGCCCGCCGGGCTGGTAACCGTCGTGGTCAGGCTATGTTCGCCCTGGCTCAGCGTCGGTACCGCATAGGTCCATGTGCCACCGGCCCCCACCAGCACGCTGCCCAGTACCGTGTTGCCATCGAGGATGGTGACGGTACTGCCGGCATCGGCGGTGCCGCTCAGCTGCGGCGTGGTGTCGTTGGTCGCGGTGCCACTGTTAATCGGCTGCGGCGTCTCGCCGTTATCGTTGTTCAGCACGACATCAACGGCGGCAGACGGCGTGGTGAGATCGATTGTGAAATCAAACGCATCAGACGCCGGCCCGCTGTTGCCCGCCGTGTCGGTGACAATGGTGGTCAGGCTATGCGTGCCCGCCTCCAGTGCCGGATCCGGCGTAAAGCTCCAGTTGCCGTTTGCATCGGCCTGCGCCGAGCCAATCACGCTGCCATTGTCGTAAATCGCGACGAGACTGCCCGGCTCCGCGCTACCGCTGAACAACGGCGTGGTGTCATTAGTGACGCCATCCGCCGCGATCGGCAGCGGCGTTGCGCCCTGATCGTTAACCAGCAGCAAGTCTGCGGCGGGCGCCGGATCGGTGAGATCGATGTTCACCTCCAGCGGAGCAGAAGGTGCGCTGGTATTGCCAGCCGGACTGGTTTCGGTCGCCGTCAGGCTGTGCTGCCCCTCGCCCAGCGCAGTGGCTGGCGTGAAGCTCCAGCTGCCGTCGTCGTTGACCGTGGTGGTGCCCAGCACGGTATTGCCATCCGAGACGGTGATGGTGCTGCCGGCGGTGCCGCTGCCGCTCAGGACCGGCGTGGTGTCGTTAGTGGCACCGCTGGTGATCAGCACCGGCGTGCCGCTCTGATCATCACTGAGCTGTACATTGCCCGGCGCGGCTGGCGTGGTGGTATCGATGGTAAAGCTGAGGGCGGCCGAGGGTTCGCTGGTATTGCCAGCGGTATCGGTCACCGTCGCCGTCAGGCTATGGTCGCCCGCTGCCAGCACCGGTGCGGTGAAGCTCCAGCTGCCGTCGTTACCGACGGTGGCGGTGCCCAGTACCGTATCGCCATCGGAAATGGTCACGGTGCTGCCCGGTTCCGCGCGGCCACTGAGCACCGGCGTGGTGTCATTGGTGAGGCCATTACTGACCGGCACCGGTGTACCGCTCTGGTCGTTGCTGAGCAGCAGCTCGCTGGCCACAGCGGGGGCGCTGGTATCGACGATGACAATCACCGCCGTGCTGCCCGGCCCGGTATTGCCCGCCGTGTCGGTAACGGTGGACGTCAGGTTATGCTGCCCTTCGCTCAGCGGATCGGTCGGGGTGAAACTCCAGCTGCCGTCGCTGCCTGCCGTCGCCGTGCCCAGCACCGTATCGCCGTCGCTGACGGTCACGATGCTGCCAGGTTCAGCGGTACCGCTCAGGGTTGGCGTGGTGTCATTGGTGCTGCCGCCCGCGGCAACCGGTGTGCCGTCGCCATTGCTGAGCTGCAGATTGCCTGCCGCCGCCGGTGCCTGCGTATCGACGGTGACGGTTACCGGTGTTGACGCCGGTCCGGTGTTGCCGGCCGCATCGGTGACGGTGCTGGTCAGGCTGTGGCTGCCATCGCTGAGGGGTGGCGTGGTAAAGCTCCAGTTGCCATCATTGCCCACCGTGGTGCTGCCAATCACCGTACCGCCATCGGAGATAATCACCACACCGCCGGCTTCGCCGCTGCCGCTCAGGGTTGGCGCAGAGACGTTAGTGCTGCCTGTGCCCAGCGGATCGCCGTCATCGTTGGTCAGCTGGATGCCAGTCGGTGCTGCGGGCGCGACGGTGTCGATGGTGATGGTGATCACCGGCGAATCCGTCACCGTGCCGCTGCCGTTATCGGCGCTGGCGCGGAATGCGTAGGTGCCGTCGGCCAGCGCTGCTGGCGTGAAGCTCCACTGTCCGTTGCTGCCCGCGACCACGCTGCCCAATACCGTGCTGCCGTTGTACAGGGTGACGAGATCGCCCGCCCCGGCCTGGCCGCTGAGAATCGGCGTGCTGTCGGTGGTGCTGTCGTTATTGGCCAGTTCGACCAGCGTGCTGCCGTTATCATCGGTGACAATCAGCAGGCTGCTGGTGGCCGGCACGCCCGCCTCGATGTTGACCGTGAACACCGGCGATGCCGGGCTGACGTTGCCGGCCGCGTCAGTCACCGTGGTGGTCAGGCTGTGCTGCCCGTTGGTGAGCGCATCTGGCGTAAAGCTCCAGCTGCCGTTGCTGCCGGCGGTAACGCTACCGAGCAGCGTGGTGCCGTCATAAATACGCACCACCGCGCCCGCTTCTGCCGAACCGCTCAGGGTTGGCGTGCGATCGTCGGTGGTCTGGCCGGAAGCCAGCGCGCCGGTGGCGCTGCCCGCGTTATCCGTCACCTGCAGGCCGCTGACGGCGGCAGGCGCGGTGGTGTCAACGCTAAAGGCGATCGGCGTTGATGCCGGGCTGACGTTGCCGGCGGCATCGGTCACCGTGGTGCTCAGGCTGTGATTGCCCTCGCCCAGCGCTGGCGTGGTGAAGCTCCAGCTGCCGTTACTGCCCACGCTGACGCTGCCGAGAACGGTGTTGCCATCGCGAATCGTGACAATACTGCCGGCTTCCGCCGTGCCGCTAAGCAGCGGTGTCGCATCGTTAATCGTGCTGCCGCCCGTCACCGGCTGTGCGGTACTGCCGGCATCGTTCAGCAGTGCCAGATCGCTGGCTGCCGCTGGGGGCGTGGTATCAACCGTAATGTTCAGGGTGACGGTGTCAATCACATTGCCGTCAACGTCGGTAATGGTGGCGCTGAACGCATGGCCGCCCTCACTCAGGTTGCTTAGGGCAAAGCTCCACTGCCCATTGCCGTCGGCGGTAGTGCTGCCGAGCAGATCGCCACCGTCAAAGATGCGGACGAGGCTGCCCGCCCGGGTCAGGCCGGCGAGGGTCGGGCTGTCGTCATTGGTGACGGCGCCGTTTTGCAGTGAGACGAGGGTATTGCCGCTGTCGCCCACCAGCTCAATGCTGGCGCTGGCGGGCGGCAGCGCAGCGTCCACATTGACCACAAATTCCGCGGTCGCGCTGCTGACGTTGCCCGCCGCATCGGTTTGCGTAACGGTCAGGCTGTGGCTGCCGTTGCTGAGCGCTGGCGTGGTAAAGCTCCAGCTGCCGTTGGCCCCGACAAGGGTATTGCCCAGGAGCGTGCTACCGTCGTAAATGCTGATCAGCGCACCGGCTTCGCCGCTGCCGCTCAGGGTAGGTGTGTTGTCATCGGTGGTAGCGCCCGACGTCAGCGGGCCCTGGCTGGCACCCACGTTGTCGATCACCTGCAGATCGCCGATCGCCGCCGGTGCGGTGGTATCGACGGTGACCACGATAGCCGCTGATGCCGGACCGGTGTTGCCGGCGCTGTCGGTTACCGTGGTAGTCAGGCTGTGATTGCCGTCGCTGAGCGCTGGCGTGGTGAAGCTCCAGCTGCCGTTACTGCCGACGATAGCCGTGCCGAGCACGACGTTGCCATCGCGTACCGTAACGGTGCTGCCGGCCTCTGCCGTGCCGCTCAGCGACAGCGTGTTGTCATTGCTGCTGCCGCCGGCGGCAATCGGCGTCACGGTGCCATTGCTGTCACCGGTCAGCAGCAGATCGCCTGCCGCGCCGGGTGCCACGGTATCGATGGTGACCGTCAGGGTGACGGAGGTGGTGACGTTACCGGCGGCGTCGGTGGCAACCGCGCGGAACGCGTAAGTGCCATCTGCCAGCGTGGCGGGAGTGAAGCGCCACTGACCGCTGCCGTCGGCAATAGTACTGCCCAGCAGCGTGGTGCCGTTGTACAGCGTGATGACGGCGTTAGCGCTCGCCAGGCCGCTCAGCACCGGCGTGCTGTCTTTGGTACTGGCGCCATCGCTCAGCGTGCGCAGCGTGGCATCGCTATCGTCGGTAATTTGCAGCGAACTGCTGGTTGACGGCAGGCCCGCCTGAATCGTCACCACAAACGGCGAGGACGCAGCGCTGACGTTGCCGGCAGCGTCCGTCAGCGTCACGGTCAGGCTGTGGCTGCCATTGCTCAGCGCTGGCGTGGTAAAACTCCAGTTGCCGTTCGCGCCCACCAGCGCCGTGCCGAGCAGCGTCTGACCATCGTAAACGCTGACCACAGCGCCCGCTTCACCACGGCCGCTCAGGATCGGCGTGTTATCATCGCTGCTCGATCCGTTTGGTACCGGCGTGGTGCTGCCGCCGCTGTTGTTGGTCAGGGACACGTCCGTGGCCACTGCCGGTGGCTGCGTATCGACAGTGAAATCAACCGGGCTGGTGGCCGGACTGGTGTTGCCGGCAGCATCGGTGACGGTAACCGTCAGGCTGTGCTGCCCTTCACCCAGGGCGGGTGTCGTGAAGCTCCAGCGGCCATCGGCACCGACGGTGACCGTACCCAGCAGCGTGGTGCCGTCGTAAATACTGACAATGGTCCCCGCTTCGGCCGTGCCGCTCAGTGTAGGCGTGTTGTCATCGGTGCTGGTGCCGCCCGTGATAGCGCCCTGCACGCTGCCCGCGTTATCCGTGATCAGCAGATCGCTGACTGCCGCCGGAGCCGTGGTATCACCGCCGCCGCCATTGTCGCCGCCGCCGTTATCCCCACCACCACCGCCGCCACCGCCGTTGTTACCGGCGATCAGCGCACCGATACCGGCCAGCGCGGCGCCGGCGATACCAAAGGCGGTTAGTGTTCCGTCACCCGTGACGTTTTCCGCTAACAGCCCTTCCGTGCTGTCGATAGAGACAAACTGGAAGCCTTCTGTGCCGGGATCTTCCACCCACCACAGCGCGCCTTTGTCGTCCTGCAGCACCAGATCGCTGTCGCCGTTAGCATCGTAGAATTTATGAATAACAACGACTTCACCGGATTTAGTGGTGACCACTAAATCACTACCATTGCGTGTGAAAGACTTAATATCAGCCTGATTAAGGTTGAGCTTAACCACACTGGGAGCAGTCAAATTAACCTGATTACCGCTCACTTCAGTAGCAATCGTTCCGCCTTTAGGCGTTACAGAGATATTGTTCATTTTATCGATATCCCGCGCAGTTATAAGCTTAATGGCATCCATAAAAACGCCCGGTATCGCCAGACACCGGTATTCTTCGCGAATAATTCAATGAATTACTCACATCTTCTCCAGGCCGGTTTCATCTGCCAGAGGCACAGTGAAAACGCGCTGAGTCGTTATTTGCCGCCCGTCCGAAAAAACAGCTCTGCCGAACTCTTTTCAGACTTGCGCCAACAAATCAGTGAGATAGACGCTCTTCCAGTGGTAGCCTTGCATGCCGTAAATTGATTTTTGCGACAGCAAATCAACCTGACGTTGATGTTCAACGCCCTCAATAATCACGCCGCGACATAATTGATTGAGGTGGTCGAGCAGAATGTCGAAAGTGCGATCTTCGCCAAATTGCCAAAAAAAATTTTTATCAATCTTGACGATGTCGAATATTCCGCTATCGAGCATGGTCAGGTTGGAATAACCCGGACCAAAGTCATCGAGCCATAACGGGGCCGGCGTGATTTTGGCTACGCCTTTCAGGATCAGCAGGTCGGCACTATTAAAACGTGCGGTGAAGAAGGCAGAGATTTCCAGCCGTAATCGCGTCAGCGCGGCCAGTTTTCTTTGTATTTCAGCATCTTTAAAAATGCCTGAAACAATATCTCTGTCTACATTAACGCTGATGACCTGCTCAAACCCCGCATGGTAAAGCTGAATAAGTTTTTCGACCTGGTGGAGGAATAACTGCCATTTTTCGTCAGCAGAAAGCCGACTGAAGAACCCTGCATCCCTGTCAGGGTTACGCTTATTATTGGTATCTGCATCATCTGCGAAACGCGTCAACAATTCCCATGCCACCACTTCACCGGAAATAGCGTGAACCGGCTCCAGCATCAGAATGTAGTCGGATTTGCAGCGCATTTTACGATCCTTACACTGGCTGATAGCGCGTTAAACCGTCAGCTTTTCTCATGTGATTCGTAAGGGAAACATCGATAAAACTTAACACCTTAACTGAAGGTTAACTTACAACTTACATTTTGAAAAATAGATTTCAGTGAACAACAGCGTGAACTTTAATCGTTTAAACCAATCAATAAAGCTTCCTTTTCACTGCATGTTTCATATAAAGATCAGATAATTCTTAGATTTCAGATTTTGCTTATCGGCCCTGACAAAAAATAAAATCCATACTCAACTGATTAATAAGCAATAAATTATACAGCATTGGTATAAATTCTGGCTTTGTCCTTAAGATGAGATAATGCACTGCTTAAAGCGGGATTCCAGAAAGCGTCAAAAAACCGACGGCCTGCACATCGCTAACCCACCGCCTTATGCTTAAATTTTTATTATAGATAGCCAGAAACTCATAAAAGAAAGATTGGTCATTTGCGGGCAGGTGCAACACTAAGCCACAGATTTAAAAAACGATTTTTTTGCTGCCGATGCGCTTTCGCTGCTGAATTAAGCAGATAGCTTTTGTTAATAAACGGTTTGAATTTGCTGTTTCGGCCGGGATAATTTCAGAGTGATAGCGATCACGAATTGAATAAATGGCAGGATGGATTGTCAGGGAAGGTGATAATAACGGGCTCCAGCCGGAGCCCGTTGCGGGAAATACACTTACTCGTCTTCGAGATAGGTGTAGCCGTAAAGCCCACTCTCAAACTCTTCAAGGAACTGCGCCCGCAGCTCTTCGTCAATATCCTGCTGCTGTTTTACCTGATCGCGGAATAACGTCATCAGATCGTTAGGATTGAGCTGCACGTATTGCAGCATATCCGCCACGGTATCCCCTTCATCAGACAGCTGCACTTCTACGCTGCCATCCGGGAAGGCGAAGACGTCAACCGCTTCGGTATCGCCAAACAGGTTGTGCATATTGCCGAGGATTTCCTGATACGCCCCGACCATGAAGAAGCCCAGCATCGGAGGATTATCCACATCGTACTCCGGCATTGGCATGGTAGTGGCAATACCGTCGCCGTCAACGTAGTGATCAATAGTGCCATCGGAATCACAGGTGATATCCAGCAGTACCGCACGACGCTGCGGAGTTTTGTTCAGCCCTTCCAGCGGCAGCACCGGGAACAGCTGATCGATGCCCCACGCATCCGGCATCGACTGGAACAGCGAGAAGTTGACGTAAATCTTGTCCGCCATGCGCTCCTGCAGCTCATCAATGATGGGCCGATGGGCGCGGTTGCTCGGGTCAAGGTGCTGCTGAATATAGTGGCAGATGCTGAGATACAGCTGCTCTGCCCAGGCGCGCTGACCGAGATCGTAGGTGCCTGACGAATAGCCGGTATGGATGTCGAACAGGTCCATCTGGCTGTCATGCAGCCATTCGCGCAGCGAACGGCGTACGCTTGGCTCGTGCATCTCCTGCCAGGTATCCCACAGGCTCTGAATCGGGCGCGGTGAGTCGGCATCCGGTGCGACCGGCGTACTGAATTCATTGCGCTCAACGCCGATGATGTTGGAGACCAGCACGGTATGGTGCGCGGTCACCGCACGCCCCGATTCCGTAATCACGGTCGGATGTTCCAGACCATGCTCTTCACAGGCATCGCCGATGGCCCAGATCACGTTATTGGCGTATTCGTTCAGGCCGTAGTTGACCGAGCAGTCTGACTGCGAACGCGTGCCTTCGTAGTCAACCCCGAGCCCGCCGCCGACGTCAAAGCACTTGATGTTGACGCCCAGCTTCGCCAGCTCAACATAGAAGCGCGCCGATTCACGCACGCCGGTGGCGATATCGCGAATATTGGACATCTGCGAGCCGAGGTGGAAATGCAGCAGCTGCAGGCTGTCGAGACGACCCGCTTTGCGCATGATATCGACCAGCTGCAGCACCTGCGATGCCGCCAGACCAAATTTGGATTTCTCGCCGCCGCTCGACTGCCACTTACCGGAGCCCTGCGATGCCAGACGGGCGCGGATGCCGAGGCGCGGCACCACGTTAAGCCGCTCGGCTTCTTCCAGCACCAGGCGCACTTCGGTCATCTTCTCAATCACCAGATAGACTTTATGGCCGAGCTTTTCACCAATCAGCGCCAGACGGATATATTCGCGGTCTTTGTAGCCGTTACACACAATCACCGAGCGGGTTTTTCCGGCGTGCGCCAGCACCGCCATCAGCTCAGCTTTGGAACCCGCCTCCAGCCCCAGCGGCTCGCCGGAGTTGACCAGCGATTCAATCACGCGCTTATGCTGGTTAACTTTGATCGGGTAAACCAGGAAGTAGTCGCCCTTATAGCCGTAAGATTCACGCGCGCGTTTAAAGGCGGCATTAATCGAACGCAGACGGTGCTGCAGAATTTGCGGGAAGCAGAACAGCGCAGGCAGGCGCTGGCCGTCGGCCTCGCGCTCTTTAACCAGCTTCGCCAGGTCAACGCGCACCTCCGGCTGATCCGGATCCGGGCAGACGCTGATGTGGCCGAGTTCGTTGACGTCGTAATAGTTGTTTCCCCACCAGGCAATGTTGTAGGTGCGCAGCATTCTGCTTGCGTCCTGATCGTTCATCGCCACCTCCTGCATCGAGCGGAGTACACCCTGTTCGCCAGCTGACGAACCCTTGATATTCTTCATGTCGTCAGACATCACGAACCTCAATTTTCCGTTGAAATATGAAAAAGTTGCCGGATTTTGCTGCTACTGCGCCGGATGGAAATTTCCTCATTCTGCTTATCTTGCCTCAGCAGGTTACCGTGCGCCTTACTGAGGTTAAGTGTAAAACACCGTGCCGGAAGCGGTGAACAACGGGGCAAAATCGTCCCGCATCACCTCACCACAGGCGAGTGAAACACAGCAGAGAAACTGGGGGAATAGCTTAGCCGGCGCTCGTGTCGGGATAATTACCGCAGCGCAGAAAACTTCGACGAGAGAAAAGAGCAGAACTGGAAATGGAAAGGCGTGCCAGCGCGCCAGAACGGCGCCGTGAACCGAAGAGAGCGAAAATGTGGTTCATTGTTTTTATCACCTCCAGCGCCTGCTAACAGCATGCGGAAACGGAGTGGATGAAAATCAGATCAACAGCCTCTGACAGCGCGACGCACGGGGGCGTCATCCATGGGACAACTGCGGCGTTTTATACAGTCTGACGCGGCAAAATGCAAAATCTTTGTCGGCGCGCTGCGGCGGGTGTCAGGAAAATATTCCAGTTGATCTGTAGCGATAAATGCGGATGGCGAAAAAGCACTGGAAAAACGCGCACTGAGTGACCTAAAATAGCCGTCCAGATGGTTTTCCATCTAAACTGATTAACATCCAGGCGGTGTGAGCCTGGTACGCTGACACTTCCTACTGCTTGCGGCTTTGCCTGAAGGGGCGTCGAGCTGGCATCATCCCGCTTACGCTATGCAGTCGAATTCAAACCATTTGCAAGGTAAAGAACAGAATGGCTAAACACCTTTTTACATCCGAGTCCGTATCAGAAGGACATCCTGATAAAATCGCCGATCAGATTTCCGATGCCGTGCTGGACGCCATCCTTGAACAGGATCCCAAAGCACGCGTCGCCTGCGAAACCTACGTAAAAACCGGTATGGTGCTGGTTGGCGGTGAGATCACCACCAGCGCCTGGGTCGATATCGAAGAGATCACCCGCAATACCGTACGTGAAATCGGCTATGTTCATTCCGATATGGGCTTTGATGCTAACTCCTGTGCGGTGCTGAGCGCGATTGGTAAACAGTCGCCGGACATCAACCAGGGCGTAGACCGTACCGATCCGCTGGAACAGGGCGCGGGCGACCAGGGCCTGATGTTTGGTTACGCCACCAATGAAACCGACGTGCTGATGCCGGCACCGGTGACCTACGCGCACCGTCTGGTGCAGCGTCAGGCTGAAGTGCGTAAAAACGGCACGCTGCCATGGCTGCGCCCGGATGCCAAAAGCCAGATTACCTTCCAGTATGACGGCGGCAAGATTGTCGGTATCGATGCGGTAGTGCTGTCAACTCAGCATTCAGAAGAGATTTCTCAGGCCGATCTGCGTGAAGCGGTGATGGAAGAGATCATCAAGCCGGTACTGCCGACCGAGTGGATCAACGCCAGCACCAAATACCACATCAACCCAACCGGTCGTTTCGTGATCGGCGGCCCGATGGGCGACTGCGGCCTGACCGGTCGTAAAATCATCGTCGATACCTACGGCGGCATGGCCCGTCACGGCGGCGGCGCATTCTCTGGTAAAGATCCGTCGAAGGTTGACCGCTCAGCGGCTTACGCTGCGCGCTACGTGGCAAAAAACATCGTTGCCGCTGGCCTGGCCGATCGCTGCGAAATCCAGGTTTCTTACGCGATTGGCGTGGCAGAACCGACCTCAATCATGGTGGAAACCTTCGGTACCGAGAAAGTTTCAACCGAACAGCTGACGCTGCTGGTGCGTGAGTTCTTCGACCTGCGTCCATACGGTCTGATTCAGATGATGGATCTGCTGAAGCCTATCTACAAAGAAACCGCTGCCTACGGTCACTTTGGTCGTGAACACTTCCCGTGGGAACAGACCGACAAAGCCGCCCAGCTGCGCGAGGCCGCAGGCCTGTAATCAACGCGGGTGCGGGCAACGGCTCTCACCCCGAACTTCTCTTACGGGAGAAGGTAAAATCGAGCCCGCGCAAGCGGGCTTTTTTACCGGCGAAATTTCCACGCTTTCGTCCCTGACCGCTTCCCCTATCCCGCCTTTGCACCATCACACTTTTTGTCTATACCACCGCAGGCGCATTTTTCAGCGCTGTCTACACTGTTAGCACTGCGCTTACAACAAAGTGTTAACGATTACATTTTGAAATCCTTTTAATATCTTCAATTTAGAGATTTTTCAGCGTAGTAACGGTGATGAAAATGCGTTATTTTCAGCGTCGTCTGATAGCCGATATTTATAGTGATGTCAGAAACTTAAAGGGTGCTATACCTTACTGGTTATGTGACTGATTCGGGCAAAAAATGCTGGATTACAGGGTTTCAGCGTGTGTAACCGATTACATCGATGTGATCGCACTCACTTTTTCCCGCAGGCAGCTTACTTAACATTGATAAAAACAAAGATGGATAAACTTCGGAGGCAATATGCCTGGTAATACTCACAAAAGCAGAACCTCAAACAAGGCGATGACCCTGTTTGTCTGCTTTCTGGCCGCTCTGGCGGGCCTGCTGTTCGGTCTGGATATCGGCGTTATCGCCGGTGCCCTGCCCTTCATCGCGAAAGATTTCAACGTTACCGCACATCAGCAGGAGTGGATCGTCAGCTCAATGATGTTCGGTGCTGCGGTTGGTGCCGTGGGCAGCGGCTGGATGTCTTCGCGTCTCGGCCGTAAAAAGAGCCTGATGGCCGGTGCCATCCTGTTCGTTATCGGTTCACTGTGGTCGGCGATGGCGCCAAACCCGGAAATGCTGATTGCCGCACGCGTGGTGCTCGGCCTTGCCGTCGGCGTTGCCTCTTATACCGCCCCGCTGTATCTCTCGGAAATCGCACCGGAGAAGATCCGCGGCAGTATGATTTCCCTGTATCAGCTGATGATCACCATCGGTATTCTCGGCGCTTACCTGTCGGACACCGCGTTCAGTGCCTCGGGCGACTGGCGCTGGATGCTGGGCATCATCACTATTCCGGCGGTGCTGCTGCTGGTTGGCGTGGTGTTCCTGCCAAACAGCCCGCGCTGGCTGGCGGCGAAAGGTGACTTCCGCGATGCACAGCGCGTGCTGGACCGCCTGCGTGACACCAGCGAGCAGGCGAAACGCGAGCTGGATGAGATCCGCGAAAGCCTGAAGATCAAACAGTCCGGCTGGCAGCTGTTCCAGAGCAACAGCAACTTCCGCCGCGCGGTGTTCCTCGGCGTGCTGTTGCAGGTAATGCAGCAGTTCACCGGCATGAACGTCATCATGTACTACGCACCGAAAATCTTCGAAATCGCCGGCTTCGCCAATACCACGCAGCAAATGTGGGGCACCGTGATCGTGGGTCTGGTGAACGTGCTGGCGACCTTTATCGCTATCGGTCTGGTGGATCGCTGGGGCCGTAAACCCACGCTGGTGCTGGGCTTCCTGGTGATGGCGGCCGGCATGGGCATCCTCGGTACCATGCTGCACATTGGCATTAACTCTGCCGGTGAGCAGTACTTTGCCATCGCCATGCTGCTGATGTTCATTGTTGGCTTCGCGATGTCAGCCGGTCCGCTGATTTGGGTACTGTGTTCTGAAATTCAGCCGCTGAAAGGGCGTGATTTTGGTATCACCGTCTCTACCGCGACCAACTGGATTGCCAACATGATCGTTGGTGCCACCTTCCTGACCATGCTGAACTCGCTGGGCAACGCGCCGACTTTCTGGGTCTACGCCGCGCTGAACGTGTTCTTTATTCTGCTGACGGTCGCGCTGATTCCGGAGACCAAAAACGTCTCGCTGGAGCACATCGAGCGCAACCTGATGTCGGGCAAAAAACTGCGCGATATCGGCCAGCAGTAAGGCCAGACGCGTTAACCGGGGCTGCCGCAGGGCGGCCCTTTTTTTTATCTGCCGCCTGTGCGCATGCAGTTGCGTACCCCGCGGCAACGCCTTATGCTGCCGCACATGAAAACGCCACGTCTGCCCATCGCCCTGCAACAAGCCGTCATGCGCTCGCTGCGCCATTTTTTGCAGCTGGCTCAGCAAAAACTCGAACGTCATTTCGAAGAGCCAACGCTGGTTTATCAGCAGCGCGGTACGGCCGCAGGCACCGCGTGGCTGGAGCAGTGGCAAATTCGCCTCAACCCGGTGCTGCTGCAGGAAAACCAGCAGGCTTTTATTGATGAAGTGGTGCCGCATGAGCTGGCGCATCTGCTGGTGTGGAAAACCTTCGGCCGTGTGCCGCCGCACGGCAAAGAGTGGAAGTGGATGATGGAGGACGTGCTGGGCGTGCCCGCCCGCCGCACCCACCAGTTCGCAATCACTTCGGTGCGCAGCAATACCTTCCCCTATCGCTGTCGCTGCCAGCAACATCAGCTGACGGTACGCCGCCATAACCGCGTGGTGCGTGGTGAGAGCGAATATCGCTGCGTGCATTGCGGTACGCTGCTGCAACCCGGTGAATACGCAGCGGATTAGTCCGCGATTCTCATTCCCCGCGCCCGACCATTCTGTTACCCTGCCGCCCTTTTTCGGTACCAGGTTATTTTTTGGAATATGTCTCGCAAAACGCTGTTATTACTCTCTCTGCTGGTCGCGCCGCTCAGCGCGTACAGCCTCAGTCTCACCCATTACAACCAGAACAATTTTCAGCAGGCGAAAGTGGTCGCGGCAAAGATCAACGCGGATGCGCCGGCGGATTTTTACTGCGGCTGCAAAATCAGCTGGCACGGTAAAAAAGGCGTGCCGGATCTGAACAGCTGCGGCTAAAGCGTGCGCAAGAACGCCAACCGCGCGGAACGCATCGAGTGGGAACACGTCATGCCGGCATGGGAGTTTGGTCATCAGCGTCAGTGCTGGCAAAATGGCGGACGCAAAAACTGCAGCAAAGACGCAGATTACCGTCGCATCGAAAGCGATCTGCACAACCTGCAGCCAGCCATCGGCGAAGTGAACGGCGACCGCAACAACTTCCAGTACAGCCAGTGGAACGGTGGCGAGCAGCCGTACGGTCAGTGCAGCATGAAGATCGATTTTAAGCAGAAGCGCGCCGAGCCTCCCGAGCGCGCGCGCGGCGCCATCGCCCGCACCTACTTCTATATGCGCGACCAGTATCATCTGCGCCTGTCACGCCAGCAAACCCAGCTGTTCACCGCGTGGAACAAGCAGTATCCGGTCACGCCGTGGGAGTGCGAACGTGACCAGCGCATCGCCGCGGTGCAGGGAAATCACAATTCCTGGGTACAGCAGGCTTGCCAGCGCTGAAAGCGCTACCCTACACTAGCTTTTTTCGATTGGGCCGCATCGCGCGATGCGGCATAACGCCGGCAGGAACCGCATGCGCATACCCCGCATTTATCACCCCGAAGCTCTAACCGTTAACAGTGAAGTTCTGCTTGATGAGGATGCCGCCAACCACGTCGGCCGCGTGCTGCGCATGAGCGCCGGACAGCAGATCGAGCTGTTTGATGGCAGTAATCTGACTTTTAGCGCCGAAATCACCCAGGCCGACAAAAAGCGTGTAAAAGTAAAGGTCCTTGCCAGCCAGCCTGACGATCGCGAATCCCCGCTGCACTTACACCTCGGTCAGGTGATGTCGCGCGGTGAAAAAATGGAATTCACTATCCAGAAATCGATCGAACTGGGCGTGAATGTGATTACGCCCTTGTTTTCTGAACGCTGTGGCGTAAAGCTGGATGCCGAACGCCTGGCGAAAAAGATTCAGCAGTGGCAAAAAATTGCCATCGCCGCCTGCGAGCAGTGCGGTCGTAATCGCGTGCCGGAAATCCGCGCTGCGATGACGCTCGAAGCCTGGTGCGCCGAAGCGGATGACGGCCTGAAGCTCAACCTGCATCCGCGCGCCAGCCACAGTATCAATACGCTGCCGCAGCCGGTTGAACGCGTACGGCTGCTGATTGGCCCGGAAGGCGGCCTGTCGGCAGAGGAAATTGCCATGACGGCGCAGCACGGCTTTACCGATATCCTGCTCGGTCCGCGCGTTTTGCGCACCGAAACCACGGCGCTCACCGCCATCACGGCACTTCAGGTGAGGTTTGGTGACCTCGGTTAAGGGATACTTTCAGCCCGAAGACACACGCAGATAACTGACCAGCACAACGCTTTCGCACGGAACGGGGTGGCTGAATTCCCCTTTGAGGAGAGAATAATGATTAAGCTTGGCATCGTTATGGACCCGATTTCGTCCATCAACATTAAAAAAGACTCCAGCTTCGCCATGTTGCTGGAAGCACAGCGCCGCGGTTATGAAATTCACTACATGGAGATGGGCGATCTGTCGCTGCGCGGTGGCGTGACTTATGCGCGCACCCGGCTGCTGAGCGTCGAGCAGAACTACGAGCAGTGGTACACGTTTGGCAGCGAGCAGACTATCCCGCTGGCCGATCTTAACGTGGTGCTGATGCGTAAAGACCCGCCGTTTGATACCGAGTTCATTTACGCCACTTATCTGCTGGAGCGCGCGGAAGAGCAAGGCACGCTGATCGTTAACAAACCGCAGAGCCTGCGTGACTGCAACGAAAAACTCTACACCGCCTGGTTTGCCGACCTGACGCCAGACACGCTGGTGACGCGCAACAAAGAGCAGCTGCGCGCGTTCTGGCAGGAGCATGGCGATGTGATCTTCAAGCCGCTCGACGGCATGGGCGGCGCGTCGATTTTCCGCATCAAAAAAGATGATGCCAACTTCGGCGTGATCACCGAAACGCTGACCAACCACGGTCAGTTCTTCTGCATGGCGCAAAATTATCTGCCGGCGATCAAAGACGGTGATAAACGCGTGCTGGTGGTCGATGGTGAACCGGTGCCATACTGCCTGGCACGCATTCCGCAGGGCGGCGAAACCCGTGGCAACCTCGCCGCCGGTGGCCGCGGCGAAGCCCGTCCGCTGAGCGACAGCGACTGGGAAATTGCCCGCCGCGTAGGTCCGACATTGAAAGCCAAAGGGCTGATTTTTGTCGGCCTCGATATTATCGGTGATAAACTGACAGAAGTTAACGTCACCAGCCCAACCTGCATCCGCGAAATCGAGGCGGCGTTCCCGGTCTCCATCACCGGCATGCTGATGGACGCGATTGAAAAACGTTTGGGCTGAGGATGCCGCAGGAGTGAGAGCTCCGTGAACCACCCAAAGCCGGTGCAGCCGTTCAGCACCGGCTATTTTTGGTAAACGAGTGAGAATGAATTTACAGCACCATTTCTTGATTGCGATGCCGTCGCTGCAGGACCCTTTCTTCAAACGCTCGGTGGTGTATATCTGCGAGCATAACGAAGAGGGTGCCATGGGTTTGATCGTTAACAAGCCGATGGACAACCTGACGGTCGAAGGCATCCTGAAAAAACTTAAGATCAGCCCATCAGAACGCGATCCTGCCATCAAACTGGACAAACCGGTGTTTGCCGGTGGTCCGCTGGCGGAAGATCGTGGCTTTATTCTGCACTCGGCCCAGCGCGTATTCTCCTCCAGTATCCGTATTTCTGACAATACGGTGATCACCACTTCGCGCGATGTGCTGGAAGCGATCGGCACGCGTGAACAGCCAGAGAACGTGCTGGTGGCACTGGGTTATTGCGCATGGGAGAAGGATCAGCTGGAAAATGAGCTGCTGGAGAATGCCTGGCTGACCACGCCGGCCAATACGCAGATCCTGTTCCAGACGCCGATTGCCGAACGCTGGCGTGAAGCCGCGCGCAGCATGGGTGTGGACATCCACAACATGACCAGCGATGCAGGGCACGCCTGATGGCCAGTGAAACGCTGCTCGGCTTTGACTTCGGTACCAAAAGCATCGGCGTTGCCATCGGGCAACAGCTGACCGGCACTGCGCGTCCGCTTACCGCGCTGAAAGCGCAGGACGGCACACCGGACTGGGAGCTAATAGGTAAGCTGCTGAAAGAGTGGCAGCCGGATTACGTGGTGGTTGGCCTGCCACTCAACATGGACGGCAGCGAACAGCCGCTGACTGCGCGCGCACGCAAGTTTGCTAACCGGCTTCACGGCCGCTTCGGCGTGCGTGTGGAGCTGCAGGATGAGCGCCTGAGCACCGTTGAAGCGCGTGCCGACCTGTTCGAACGCGGCGGCTATCGCGCGCTGCAGAAAGGCCATATTGATTCGCAGTCCGCAGTGATTATCCTGCAGGACTGGTTCGAGACGCATTAAATCAGCCCGAATGCGGCCGCGCGGTTTCGCGCCGCCGTGTCGGTGGTTCTCAGGGCACGTCCCTGCTCAAATCAATCCCGCCTCACGCCGGGCCTGCTCGCTCTGGGCGAAAGTCTGCATCCCTGCCTGCGCGCCGGTCTGCAACACACCGGGCAGCTGATGCATTTTGCCTTCGCGGATCAGGTTAGCGACCGCCGGCGTCGCCACCAGCACTTCAAACAGGCCAATGCGGCCGCCGGCTTTGGCGGCGACTAAACGCTGCGCCAGCACCGCTTTCAGGCTGCCGGCCAGCTGCGTGCGCACGAGGTTTTTCTCCTCGGCCGGAAAAACATCCACCAGCCGGTCCACCGCCTGCGTCGCGCCGCGCGTATGCAGCGTGGCCAGCACCAGATGGCCGGTCTCAGCAGCGGTCAGCGCCAGGCGGATGGTTTCGCTGTCGCGCAGCTCACCCAGCAGGATCACATCCGGATCTTCACGCAGCGCCGCTTTTAATCCGAGCTGAAACGAAGCGCAGTGCGCGCCGATTTCGCGCTGCTGAATCAGCGAACGCTGGCTGTGATGGACAAACTCGATCGGATCTTCCAGCGTGATAATGTGGCGCGCCTGCTGACGATTGAGGCTATCCACCAGCGCCGCCAGCGTGGTGGATTTGCCGCTGCCGGTCGCGCCGGTGATGAGGATAAGCCCTTCCTCCAGTTGCAGCAGCGAGCGCACCACGTCCGGCAGCTGCAGGCGCGCTATATCCGGTGGCTGGCTGGCAATCAGCCGCAGCGCCAGCGCCAGTCCGTGACGCTGGCGGAACAGATTGGCGCGCAGCCGGCTGCCGTTGCCGAGCGTGATGGCGAAATCGACGTGACCGCTGCCGGCTAACTCGCTGCGCTGCGCGGCGCTAAGCCACTGCTCGCTAAAGGCCTGCAGCCAGCGCTCAGGCAAGCTGTGCTGTTGCGGTATTGGCTCCAGCACGCCCTGTCGGCGCCAGTGCGGTAAATGTCCGCTGCAAAGGTGCAGATCGGCCGCATTATGCTTTACACTAAGCGCCACAACGTCATCCAAATCCATTTAACTTCTCCTGACTATGACTTCCATTGAGCACAACTTACAGCAAGTGCGCGAGCGGATCGCTGCTGCCGCCGCGCGTTGCGGCCGCGCGCCAGAAGAAATTACGCTGCTTGCAGTGAGCAAAACCAAACCTGCGAGCGCTATCGCAGAAGCCATTGCCGCCGGACAGCGCGCCTTCGGTGAAAATTACGTGCAGGAAGGGGTTGAAAAAGTTGCCGAACTGGCCGCACATCCTGATCTGCAATGGCACTTTATCGGGCCGTTACAATCCAATAAAAGCCGTCTGGTGGCGGAAAACTTTACCTGGTGCCATACCGTTGACCGTCTGCGTATCGCGCAGCGGCTGAACGATCAGCGTCCGGCCGCGCTGCCGCCGCTCAACGTGTTAATTCAGGTAAATATCAGTGACGAGCACAGCAAATCTGGCATCATGCTGGAGGCCGTCGCCGGGCTGGCGCAACAGATTGCCGCCCTGCCGCGTTTGCGCCTGCGTGGACTGATGGCAATTCCGGCGCCCGAGCAGGATTACGCGCGCCAGCTGGCGGTGTGCCAGCAGATGGCCAGCGCGTTTCGTGCCTTGCAACAGGACTATCCTGGCGTCGATACGCTTTCTCTGGGAATGAGCGACGATATGGATGCGGCGATTGCCGCAGGCAGTACGATGGTGCGCATCGGCACCGCGGTATTTGGCGCGCGGGATTATGCACGCCCTTCACAACAATAATTGAGGAACCTCATGTTAACACTGACGTTTTTAGTCAAAACGCTGATTGATCTGTACGTGATGGTGCTGCTGCTGCGCATCTGGATGCAGTGGTCACGCTGTGACTTTTACAATCCGCTGGCGCAGTTTGTCGTGAAGATCACCCAGCCGATTGTTAAACCACTGCGCCGCATTTTGCCGGCGCTGGGACCGATTGACACCGCGTCACTACTGCTGGCTTTCGTGCTGACCACGCTGAAATATCCGATTCTGCTGCTGATTCAGGTCGGGGTGTTCTCCGTCGATCCGACCAACCTGCTGGTGGGCCTGCTGTCACTGGTCAAATCCGCCGGCTATCTGGTGTTCTGGGTGATCATCATTCGCTCGCTGATGAGCTGGATCAGCCAGGGACGCGGCGCGATGGACTATGTGCTAATCCAGCTGACCGAACCGCTGATGGCCCCGATTCGCCGTATCCTGCCGGCGATGGGCGGCATTGATTTCTCGGCGATGATCGTGATTCTGGTGCTGTATGCGCTGAACTTCCTCGGTATGGACCTGTTCCCGGGTCTCTGGTACCTGCTGTAATTCGTTAATCTGGAACTGTTATGCAAAAAGTTGTGCTCGCCACCGGTAATCCGGGCAAAGTACGTGAACTGGCCGATCTGTTAGCGGCCTTCGGCCTGGATATCGTGGCGCAAACCGAGCTGGGCGTAGAGTCTGCCGAAGAGACCGGGCTGACCTTTATCGAAAACGCCATCCTGAAAGCGCGTCACGCGGCGCAGATCACCGGCCTGCCGGCGATTGCCGATGACTCCGGGCTGGCGGTCGATGCGCTGGGCGGCGCGCCGGGCATTTACTCGGCGCGCTATGCCGGCGTTGATGCCAGCGACCAGCAGAATCTCGACAAACTGCTGCAGGCACTGGAGCTGGTGCCGGACGGCGAGCGCCAGGCTCAGTTCCACTGCGTACTGGTGTACGTGCGTCACGCCGCTGACCCGACGCCGCTGGTGTTCCACGGCAGCTGGGCCGGGGAGATTACCCGTGCGGCCGCCGGTGAAGGCGGTTTCGGTTATGATCCGATCTTCTACGTGCCGGCGCTGGGTAAAACCGCAGCCGAGCTGAGCAAGGATGAAAAGCGTGCCGTGTCGCACCGGGGTAAAGCATTGACGCTGCTGCTGGAAGCGATGCGCAATGCCTGAGTTACCACCGTTAAGCCTTTATATCCACATCCCGTGGTGCGTGCAGAAATGTCCGTACTGCGACTTCAACTCGCACGCGCTTAAAGGCGAAGTGCCGCACAGTGAGTATGTGCAGCATCTGCTCAACGATCTTGACCAGGATCTGCCGCTGACCGCCGGGCGCGAAGTCCGCACCATTTTCATCGGCGGCGGCACGCCCAGCCTGCTGAGCAGCGAAGCGATGCAGCAGCTAATGGATGGCGTGCGTGCGCGCCTGCCGCTGGCGGCGGACGCCGAAATCACCATGGAAGCCAATCCGGGCACGGTGGAAGCCGATCGCTTCAGCGGCTATCAGCGGGCGGGCATTAATCGGATTTCGATTGGCGTGCAGAGTTTCAGTCCGCAAAAGCTGACGCGCCTGGGCCGCATTCACGGTCCGGACGAGGCGGTCCGCGCGGCACAGCTGGCGGCCGGTCTCGGCCTGCGCAGCTTTAACCTCGACCTGATGCACGGCCTGCCGGATCAGTCGCTGGAAGAGGCGCTGGACGATTTGCGCCAGGCGATTGCCCTCAATCCGCCGCATCTGTCGTGGTATCAGCTGACCATTGAGCCCAACACGCTGTTTGGTTCACGCCCGCCGGTATTGCCGGATGACGATGCGCTGTGGGATATCTTTGAGCAGGGTCATCAGCTGCTGAGCGCCGCAGGCTATCAGCAGTATGAAACCTCGGCCTACGCCAAACCGGGCTATCGCTGCGAGCATAACCTGAACTACTGGCGCTTCGGTGATTACCTCGGCATCGGCTGTGGCGCGCACGGCAAGCTGACGCAGCCGGACGGGCGCATCGTGCGTACGGTGAAAACCCGTCATCCGCGCGGTTTTATGAAGGGCAACTATCTGGATAAGCAGCATGACGTGCCGGACGAGGACAAGCCGTTCGAGTTCTTTATGAACCGGTTCCGCCTGCTGGAAGCCGCGCCGCGCGCCGACTTTCAGCGCTACACCGGGCTGAACGAGGCAGTGATTCGCCCGCAGATCGACGCAGCCATCGCCGCCGGTTATGTGCAGGAGCAGCCAGAGCACTGGCAGATCACCGAAAAAGGCAAACTGTTCCTCAATTCGCTGCTGGAGCTGTTCATGTAAATTCAGCGGAGAAGGCGCGCGCCTTTTCCGCTGGCAGCCGTGCTGTGCGGCACGGCTGCATCTGTTACGCTCAGGCGACCATCACCTCATTATTGATTAACAGCGTCGCGCTGTGGTCGAGACTCTCAAACACCTGCCACACTTTGCCACCGCTCTGCTGCGTCCCCTGCTGCTGCCACTGCTGATAAAATTGCGTGCTATCGCTGAGCTGTACCACGTCGCCGGCATCACCATCAATCAGCCAGCTGCGCGTGCGCTCTGGCAGCAACACATCCTGATGCGCCTGCTGCAACAGCTGCTGCGCATCCAGCTGCAGCAGATTGTCTCCGGAGCCGGTGAGATCGATATGCTGCAGGCCGCTGATATGCTGCGTCAGCTGCTGATAATCAAGTTGCTGATGTTCTCCTTCCAGCACCAGCGCAGAGAAGCCCTGCAGCGGTTGTCCACTGTGCGCCGCCAGCCACTGCTGCACATCATTCAGATGCAGCTGCGCGCCCTCCTGTTCCTGCGTTTCCGGCAGCGTATGGTGCTGTATCAGGCTCTCGTCTTTGCCCCAGCGCACAGTATCAATAATCCAGCCGACATCGCGCTTCACCAGCACGTTCCAGCACAGCACTTTTTTATAGGTATCCGGATCTTCGCCCGAATGGACGTCAATATAGCCAATCTGCTGGCCCGCCGGAGCCTGCCAGCTAAAGGTGTTCAGGCCTTGCTCTGACCGACTGGCGCCACTGGGCTGCAGGTATTCGCGCCCCAGCAGTTCACCGCTGGGGGAGAAGATATCCACGTAGGTATCGCAATTGTGGAGATAGCCATAATTGAACTCCACGTAATTGGTGGCACCAAAATCAAACTGCACGACTGAATGATCCAGCATCTCAATCGCTTTGCTTTCATAGCCATCCGGCCGGTTCATGATGCCGGTATAGAAACAGTTGTTGCTGGTGCCATGTTTCAGTTCGGTGACTTTCAACCCGCCGTACTGATACACACGGCCGGTTTGCCAGCTGGTATTGGCGCGACAGTTCCAGTTCTCTTCGCCAGAACTGTGCTTTACGCCAGAGTCATAGTTAATCGCCCAGTTGGGCGCATAGTCACTGACGTTACCCGCCACATCGACCGCTTTTACCGTAAAGTTGTTGCTGCCCGGCTGCATGTCGCGGTCCGGGGTAATCTGCCAGCGCCCATCGGCCCCCACCGTCGCGCTGCCGGCTGCCACGCCGTTCTGGTACAGCGTCACCTGACTGTAAGGCTCGGCCTGTCCGGAAAAATCGAGCCGCTTATCGTCGGTGGTCTGGCCCGGCAGCACCGGCTGGATGGTGCCGACGTCATCGATAGCCTGCAGGATGGTGGGCGTGTTGATACGAGTGTCGATGGTCAGCGTCCAGCTGTCGCTCCATTGACTGACGTTGCCGGCTTTATCGCTGCTGCGGCTGCGAAAACGCCAGTCGCCGTCCGGCAGCAGATCCTGCGGCGGTGTCCAGTGCCAGTGGCCGCTGCTGTCGACGGTGGCCGTACCGCCGACAACCCACTTTCCGCCCGGTGCGGCATACTGAATGCGCACCACGCTGCCGGGCTCGGCTTCGCCGTGCAGTTCCGGCCGGACATCATCGGTGGGTTTGCCGCGGCCAAACTGGCCCTGATACAGCCCGCGATTGTCGTCGTAATAGCTGAACGTCGGCGTTTCCGGGGTAAGCGTATCAAGATGAAAGGTCCACTTCGGCGACGGCTGGCTGCGGTTGTCGGCGCGGTCCTCGGCCTGCGCCGTCAGGTTATAGGTTCCGTCCTGCGGCAGATCGAGTTGTGCCTGCCAATTGCCCTGCGCATCGGCACGGACAGAGGCGAGAAGTTGGTTGCCATTATAGAGATAAACCAACGCGTTGCCTTCGGCCTGCCCGCGTACCACCGGCTGATCATCGTTGGTATAGCCGTTACGGCGGATGCTGTTACCGTCCTCCACGCCGCCGGCAACGTGGTCTTCAATCGCTTCGATGATCGGTCTGGCGGGCGGATGGGTATCGATATTGTAATCCACGCGCGTGGGTGCGCTGTGATTGCCGGCGGCATCCACGGCGGTAAAGGTGAGCTGGTATTCACCATCGGCCATCGGCTGCGGCGGCATCCACTCGAAGTGGCCATTGATCACCGGCACGTGTAGCGGATTGCCACCGTTAACCGTCACGATGACTTCAACGGCGTCCGGCGTTTGTACCGTTCCCTGCCAGCGTTTTTGCGGGTCGTTGTACCAGCCGCGTTCGGCAACGATAACCACAGGGGGTGATAAAACCGGGTGTGAACTGGAAGCAGAGGTGTCAGAAAATAACATAAAATTTCCTTAAAAATTAATAAGTTCAATAGGCTGAATGCCCGTTGATATAGTTATTAATGCGGAAATTTTGTCGTTATCAGATTCGTCCCGAATCTAAGACAACCCGTTAAATCATGGCTTAAAAGTTGCGGGGATAAAAAAGGCGCCACTGTTCAGAAGAACAATGACGCCGTGATGTTCCGTGCATTCAGCGGCAACGCGGCTGGCTTAGCCCTTTACGTTCTGCATCAGCGTCTTGCGCTGGCTCTCCAGTGCGGTCACCCGGTTACACACTTCATGACCGAAGTTCTGGAAATCCTGCTCCTGATTGTTCCATTCAGTCTGAATCGACTGCTGTAGCCCGCCGAGGTTGCCCATCAGCGCCTGTAGCGGATTGCTGCCGCTGGCGGCCTGTTTGGTACCCATCTCGTTCAGGCTATCCTGCAACACCCCGCCCAGCGTGCTCTGCACCAGCTTCTCGCCGTCGGCGCGCACCTGCTCAATGGCCTGATGGTGGAAAGTCAGGCCATCCGGGCGATGCTCGATGATGCGGTTCATCTGCTGCTTCAGCTGACCGTTCAGCGTGGTCAGGCGATTGCGCACATTGCTGTCCGAGCCGAGTTTTTCGACAATCACTTTATCCAGCGCCACGCGGCCCCGCTCCAGACGGGTGGTTGCGCCGCTGTCGACCCACGGCAGATCGCGACGCAGCGCGTTCTGGTAGTCAATCGCCTGCTGGCGCGTGGCGTTATCGACGCTCACCGACTTGCCGTTGAACTGCACATCGCCCTGCGGCGTGATTTCAAGGTTGCCGTTGCTGCCCACCACCTGCACGCTCTGGGGTTTGATGATCACATCATCCTTTGGATTGACGCTGCACTGATAGTCAGCATGCGCCTGAGCTGCCGCCAGCAGCAGCGCGGCGAGAAGAGCCTTACGAACCATGAAATCTCCTGCAGATGTGAATAGTCTGATAAGCGGTGGCATTGTGCTGCGTCTGGCGATGCGCAATAAATTGCGCCGCTACGAAAGGTGCATTGGACAAGCGAATCAACCAACACGCACTGAATGTGTAGCGGCGCGATTCATCGCGCGAAGTTATCGCCAGTGGTGATACTTAGTCCCACCAAACGTCGAAGAGTTCAGTGACCTGAATATCGGCGAGATTTTTCTTTTCCAGCCAGTTACGCACCAGCTCGCGGTGCGCGTCGGTGCATTTGCCGGTCTGCTGCAGACACACCAGCCCTTCCCACACCAGATAGCCGCTGCCGTCATAGGCCAGACCATTCGGATCGATCACCTCATTGATGAACTGATCGAGCGTGGCATCCACCTCTTCCTCACTGGTGCCTTCGGCAAAACGCCAGGCAACAGAGAAGCCCAGCTCCTGAAACTCATCAACATGCAACTTTTTACGTAAACGGCGGCTACGTTTTACAGCCATTATTTCACCCTCTCAAACATCAGATCCCATACGCCATGGCCCAGTCGCTGCCCGCGCTGCTCAAATTTGGTTAACGGACGCGTTTCCGGACGCGGCACGTAATTCTGGCTCTCCGACTGATTGCTGTAGCCATCGATGCTGCTCATCACTTCCAGCATGTGCGTGGCGTACTCTTCCCAGTCGGTCGCCATGTGGAACACGCCGCCCAGCTTCAGCTTGCGCAGCACCAGCTCGGCAAACGGTACCTGGACGATGCGGCGCTTGTTGTGGCGCGCCTTATGCCATGGATCCGGGAAAAACAGCTGCACCATGCGCAGCGAATTGTCCGGCACCATGTTTTCCAGCACTTCCACCGCGTCGTGACACATCACGCGCAGATTCTGCACGCCTGCCTCTTTGGCCGAGGCCAGACAGGCACCGACACCCGGCGCATGCACTTCAATGCCGAGGAAGTTCTGATGCGGATTGTTCTGCGCCATGGTCACCAGCGAGGCGCCCATGCCAAAACCAATCTCCAGCACCAGCGGCGCTTCGCGGCCAAACAGCGCAACCATGTCCAGCGGCTGCGGCTGATACTCGACGCCCATCTCCGGCCAGTAATTGTCGAGCGCGAGCTGCTGTCCTTTCGTTAAGCGCCCCTGGCGGCGCACAAAACTGCGGATACGGCGTAAAGGCCGCCCGTTCTCATCAAATTCCGGGGTGATGACGTCATTAATCATGTTGAAACCTGCTGGTTAGCCTGTTCAGGGAAACGGGCATTATGCAAAGTTAAGTAACAGAAGCAAGCCTTTGCAATCTTCCGGTTTACACCCTGATGTCTCTGTGCTGGAATTCCTGCCTGATTGTAGAGTAAACACGGAAAATTTCCTTCTTATGATGCAGGCGCCGCAGTTCGCGCAACAGGTGCTGGAGTGGTACCAACGCTTTGGCCGTAAAACTCTGCCGTGGCAGCTGGAGAAAACGCCCTACAAGGTGTGGCTCTCCGAAGTGATGCTGCAGCAGACGCAGGTTGCCACCGTTATTCCCTATTTCGAACGCTTTATGGCGCGCTTCCCCACGGTTGCCGACCTGGCCGCCGCGCCGCTTGATGAAGTGCTGCATCTGTGGACCGGCCTCGGCTATTACGCACGGGCGCGTAACCTGCACAAGGCGGCTAAACAGGTGGTTGAGCTGCACGGCGGCGTATTCCCGCCTCATTTCGATGACGTCGCGGCGCTGCCGGGCGTCGGCCGCTCCACGGCGGGCGCGATCCTGTCGCTGTCGCTCGGCCTGCATTTCCCGATCCTCGACGGCAACGTAAAACGCGTTCTGGCGCGCTGCTATGCAGTGAGCGGCTGGCCGGGCAAAAAAGAGGTGGAGAAGCGGCTGTGGCAGATCAGTGAAGACGTCACGCCAGCGGAAGGCGTCAGCCAGTTCAATCAGGCGATGATGGATCTCGGCGCGTTAGTGTGTACTCGCTCCCGCCCGAAATGCGAAATCTGCCCGCTGAATAGCGGCTGCGCGGCTTATGCACAAGGCAACTGGGCTGATTATCCCGGTAAGAAACCGAAAGTCACGCTACCAGAGCGCAGCGGCTGGTTCCTGATGCTGCAGCACGGCGACGAGGTGTTTCTGGAACAGCGTCCGCCGGTGGGTTTGTGGGGCGGCCTGTTCTGCTTCCCGCAGTTCACCAGTGAGCAAGCGCTGACTGACTGGCTGGCGGCGCGCGGCATCCACGCGAAGCCGCAGCAGCTTACCGCGTTTCGCCACACCTTCAGCCATTTCCACTTAGATATTGTGCCTATGTGGCTGGCGTGGCCTTCCTCCGGGTCGCTGATGGATGAAGCCGGCGGTCTCTGGTATAACTTAGCGCAACCACCGTCAGTGGGGCTGGCCGCGCCGGTAGAGCGCCTGCTGCATGAGCTGCGCCATCCCCGGCAGCTTCAACTGCGAACCAGTTTGACCGAAGAGGAAGAGTAATGAGCCGCACCATTTTTTGTACTTATCTGCAACGCGACGCTGAAGGCCAGGACTTTCAGCTCTATCCTGGCGAACTGGGTAAGCGCATCTACAATGAGATTTCCAAAGAGGCCTGGCAGCAGTGGATGTCTAAGCAGACCATGTTGATCAACGAGAAGAAGCTCAACATGATGAACCCGGAAGATCGCAAAGTGCTGGAGAAGGAGATGGTGAATTTCCTGTTCGAAGGCAAAGATGTGCACATTGAAGGTTACACCCCGCCAGAAAAATAAACGTTCAGGGCCTCCCTTTGAGGCCCTCTTTTTCGAGTCAGGCACGCATTCACAATGAATAAAAAACTGATAGCACTGCTGGTCATCGCACCCCTGTTAGTCTCCTGCTCCGGACAAAAAAAATCGCAGTACCATGAAGAGTGGGTTAAGGACACCAACGGTTTTGACATTCTAATGGGGCAATTTGCCGCCAACATCGAGAATATCTGGGGAATCAATGAGGTTCTGATCGCCGGACCCAAGGACTACGTCAAATACAGCGATAACTATTACACCCGCAGTCACATCAACTTCGACAGCGGTAGCATCACCATTGAGACCATTTCCGGCACCGATCCGATGGCCAGCCTGCGTCAGGCCATCATCACCACGCTGTTGATTGGTGACGATCCGGGCAACGTCGATCTCTACTCCGACGCCAACGATATTCAGATCAGTAAAGAGCCGCTGCTGTACGGCCAGGTGCTGGATAACACCGGTCAGCCGATCCGCTGGCAGGGACGCGCCGGTAACTTTGCTGATTACCTGATCCAGAACAAACTGCAGAAACGCACCTCCGGGCTGCACGTTATCTGGTCGGTGACCATTCCGATGGTGCCTAACCACCTCGACAAACGTGCGCATAAATATCTGCCGCTGGTGCGCAAAGCCGCCGAACAGTATGGCGTTGATGCCTCGCTGATTCTGGCGATCATGCAGACCGAATCGAGCTTCAACCCTTATGCGGTAAGCAACGCCGATGCGCTGGGTCTGATGCAGGTGGTGCAGCATACTGCCGGGGTCGATGTGTTCCGCATGAAGGGCAAATGGGGTAAACCGAGCCGCAGCTATCTGCTCGATCCGGCCAATAACATTGATGCCGGTACCGCATATCTGTCGCTGCTGCAGAAGAGCTATCTCGGCGGGATTCAGGATCCGCTGTCGCGCCGTTACGCAGTGATCACCGCTTATAACGGCGGGGCGGGCAGCGTGCTGCGCGTGTTCTCCAGCGATAAAGACCGCGCCTTCGCCACCATCAACGGCATGTCACCGAGCCAGGTGTATCAGACGCTGACCACCAACCATCCGTCGGCCGAGTCGCGCCGCTATCTGTACAAAGTGAGCCAGGCACAGCGCAGCTACCACCGTTATTGATTCGCGCTCATCGCCACCTTCTCCCGCCTGCGGGAGAAGGTGCCGTGCGGTAGGGAACAGCCCCCTCCTACAACATCATATTCGCCACTAACCGCTTGTGCCCGCTGTCATCCTCCTCGGTGTAAACCCCCTGCAACTCCGGTGAAAAGCCCGGCAGCAGATTGATACCCGCTTCCAGCGCGAGGAAATAGCGCTGCACTGCCCCGCCCCAGGTTTCGCCTGGCACCACGCACAGCACACCCGGCGGATACGGCAGCGCCCCCTCGGCGGCAATGCGCCCTTCGGCGCTGGCGATCGGCACCAGCTCAACGTCACCGCGAATATACGCCTGATGCGCATCCTGCGGATTGACCTCGACTTTCGGGAAACACGCCTGACGGAACATGTCGCGCTGCAGATCTTTGACGTCGTAGCTGACGTACAAATCGTGCATCTCCTGGCACAGGCGACGCAGCGTATAGCCCTGATAGCGCTCAACGTGCCTGCGATACACGCTCGGCAGCACTTCGGCCAGCAGCGCATCCTCACGCACGTGCTGTTCAAACTGCTCCAGCATCGCCACCAGATGCGCCATTTTTTCCGGCGTTTCCGCTGGGGTCAGCAGGAACAGGATTGAGTTGAGATCGCACTTCTCCGGCACGATACCGTTCTCGCGCAGATAGTTGGCGAGAATGGTGGCCGGAATGCCAAAGCGGGTGTATTCGCCGCTGGTGGCATCAATGCCTGGCGTGGTGAGCAGCAGCTTGCACGGGTCCACCAGATACTGTCCGGCATCGTAACCGGCAAAACCGTGCCACTTCGCGCCCGGTTCGAAGCTGAAATACGCCGGATCGGCGGCGATGGTGGCGGTTTCTGCCGCCTGCCATGGCTTGCCGTGCACCTGCTCCGGCAGGAAGGGCTGAATCAGGCTGCAGCGCTCAAGGATCGCTTTGCGTGCCTCAATGCCCAGCGTGACGCAGTCGTGCCACATGCTGCGCCCCGCTTCGCCCTGATGCATTCTGGCGTTGATATCCAGCGCAGCGAACAGCGGATAGAACGGGCTGGTTGAGGCGTGCAGCATAAACGCGTTGTTCAGCCGCTTGTGTGGGCAGAAACGTTTCTGGCCGCGAATATGGTTATCTTTCTTGTGAATCTGCGAAGTCTGCGAGAAGCCCGCCAGCTGCTTATGCACCGACTGGGTGACAAAAATCCCCGGATCGTTCTCATTGAGCTCCAGCGTCAGCGGCGAGCAGCCGGCCATCAGCGGAATAAACTGCTCATAACCCAGCCATGCCGAATCAAACAGGATGTAGTCACACAGATGCCCGATGCGATCCACCACCTGGCGCGCGTTGTATACCGTGCCATCGTAGGTACCAAGCTGGATGATCGCCAGCCGGAACGGACGCGGCTGATCCGCGCGCTGTGGCGCGACCTGGCGCACCTGCTCGCGCAGATACGTCTCGTCGAAACAGTGCGCATCGATGCCGCCAATAAAACCAAACGGATTACGCGCCGCTTCCAGATAAACCGGCGTGGCGCCTGCCTGGATCAGCGCACCGTGGTGGTTAGATTTATGGTTATTGCGGTCAAACAGCACCAGATCGCCGCGCGTCAGCAGCGCATTGGTCACCACTTTGTTGGCGCTGGAGGTGCCGTTCAGCACGAAGTAGGTTTTATCGGCGTTGAACACGCGCGCGGCATATTTCTGCGCATCCTTGGCCGAGCCTTCGTGGATCAGTAAATCGCCCAGCTTGACGTCCGCGTTACACATATCGGAGCGAAAGACGTTCTCGCCGTAGAACTCATAAAACTGGCGTCCGGCCGGATGACGGCGGAAAAACGCCCCGCCCTGATGGCCCGGACAGGCAAAGGTGCTGTTCTGCATATCGACATAGCGCGTCAGGGTGTCGAAAAACGGCGGCAGCAGTTCCGCCTCGTACGCCTGCGCCGCCAGCTCCAGCGCCTGCCACTCTTCCGCTGCGCCGTTGATCTCTCCGGTCACGCCCGGCAGCGTCAGCACCGCGTCATCAAAGGCGTTCGCGACAAACACCGGCAGATTGAAGCCAGTCTGGCGCAGCAGCGTCAGCACGCCGCTGCGTGTATCGGCCAGCGAGACCACTACCGCGGCTACGTCGGTGAAATCGGTATTATCCAGCGTCACCACGTCGCGCGCGGTGTTGAGACTCAGGCTTGGCGCTACCGCTACGCTGGCAGCAATTTTCAATGGGTTCATAACACAAATCCCCGTAATGAAGGATGAGTGGGTGCCAGAGGCACAGCAATGAGGAAATTTCCCCGGCGAATAACGTCCGGCGGCCGCAACCGATAGACATCAGTAAAGCCAGATCGCGTCTGTCTTTACTCATATCCAACAGCGAACGGGGCGTAGCCTCACCGCATGGTGAGCGGGAAATGCGAACAACAGATGACAGAGGCGCGCTTGTCATGAAGCGCACGGCGACAAGTGCAGATGTGCATTGTACCGGACATGGCGGCGTCCTCAGCGATGAAGATGGGGAATAAATTCGGGCGACATGATGGCATCTTTTTTTACCGGGAACAACCAATCAGGGCGGAATTTTGATGCAGAACGCCAACGCGCCACTTCATTGATTTACATGAACAATAGTTAAGGCGTCTATTTTTAACTGCCTGAATAGTCGAAGGTTATGCAAAGTTATGCAGAATGTAACGCCGGTGCGATAGCGACCGCCTGCCGCGCCCATCCGCCTGGCACTCCCTGCGGCAGAAGCGTACTATGGAGCGCACTTCTCCCAACCAGCCGGAGGCTGCATGTTCAAGGCACTGGTCATTGAAAATGATGAACAGGGATACCGCACATCCCTGCAGGATCTGTCAGAACAACAATTGCCCGATCAGGATGTTACCCTCGAAGTAAGTTACTCCACCCTCAACTACAAAGACGCGCTGGCCATCTGCAATAAAGGGCCGATTGTGCGCCAGTTTCCCATGGTGCCGGGCATCGATTTTGTTGGCCGGGTGATCCACAGCCGTCATCCGGAGTGGCAGCAGGACGATGTTGCGCTGCTCACCGGCTGGGGCGTGGGTGAAAAACACTGGGGCGGGCTGGCGCAGAAAGCCAGCGTCTCCGGCGACTGGCTGGTCAAGGTTCCGGCGGCGCTCAGCCCGCTGCAAACCATGGCGATTGGTACCGCCGGCTTTACCGCAATGCTGTGCGTGCTGGCGCTGGAAAAACAGGGCATCACACCGCAGCACGGTCCGGTACTGGTTACCGGTGCCAGCGGCGGCGTGGGCAGCTTCAGCGTGAGCCTGCTGGCGCGTCTCGGCTATGAGGTCGTGGCATCCAGCGGCCGCGCCAGCGACAGCGCCTACCTGCTCGATACGCTCGGCGCCTCCGCGATTATCGACCGTAACGAACTGAGCGCGCCCGGCAAACCGCTGGCGAAAGAGCGCTGGGCCGCCGCGATCGATAGCGTCGGCAGCCACACGCTGGCCAATGTGTTAGCCGGGATCCAGCGCAACGGCGTGGTCGCCGCCTGCGGCATGGCGCAGGGCCTCGATCTGCCCACCAGCGTCGCGCCGTTTATTCTGCGTGGCGTTACGCTGGCCGGCGTGGACAGCGTGATGTGCGCCACACCGCTGCGTCAGCAGGCGTGGCAGCGTCTGGCGGAGCTGGTTGACGGCGCGCAGCTGGAGCAGATGACCAAAGTGATTCCACTGAGTGAGGCGCGCGCAGGCGCAGAACAGCTGCTGGCGGGCCAGGTGCGTGGGCGGCTGATTGTCGATTGCCGCCAGGCACCCTGACCGGTGCAGGGTGCCGTTATGGCCGCAGCTGTATCTGCGGCCGATCCTGCGCTGGCGGCGTAACCACCTGCAGGTCGGCCTGATACCAGCGCGTCAGGATCGGTTCGGTCATCACCGCGTGCGGCGCGCCCTGCGCCACCAGCTGGCCGTGGTGTAACAACAACACCCGATCCGACCACAGTGAGGCCAGATTCAAATCGTGCAGCACCGCGCAGACGCTAAAACGGCCATTGCGCGTCAGCCGGTGCAGCAGGCGCAGAGTAGACTGCTGCCAGTAGAGATCGAGCGCGGAGGTGGGTTCATCCAGCAGCAGCCAGCCGCGCGGGCCGTCGTCATGCCACAGCTGCGCCAGCACCCGGGCCAGCTGCACGCGCTGCTGCTCCCCGCCCGACAGCGACCGATAGTCGCGCTGCGCCAGCGGCGCGCTGCCGGTTAACTGCATCACCTCCTGCACCACCGCCTGGCAGTTACCGGTCGGCCAGGGTGCGCGCCCCATCGCCACCACGTCGGCAGCCGGCAGCGGAAAGGTGACGCTGTTTTGCTGGCGCATCACCGCGCGGCGCTGCGCCAGCGGTTCGCGTGGCCAGGCCGCCAGTGGACGATCGCCCAGCCAGCATTCGCCGGCGTCCGCGTGCAGAAAGCCGGTCAGCAGCCGCAGCAACGTCGACTTACCGGCACCGTTAGGACCGATCAGGGCAACCATTTCGCCCGGCGGTAGCGTCAGGGAAATATCATCGATTAAGGTACGCGTTCCCCGGCAAAACCGCAGTCCGCGCGCCTGCAACTGCTCACTCATTCAGCCCCCTTTGCTGGCGCAGAATCTGCCACAGGAACCACGGCCCGCCCAGCAGACTGGTTAGCAGCCCGACCGGCATTTCGGCCGGAATCACCACGGTGCGCGCCAGCGTGTCCGCCAGCAACAGCAGAATCGCTCCCGCCAGCGCCGCGCCCGGCAGCAGCCAGCGGTGGTCACTGCCGAGACAAAAACGCATCACGTGCGGCACCACCAGCCCGACAAAACCGATAATGCCGCTGACCGCCACCGCCGTGCCCACCAGCAGCGCACTCAGCACCAGCAGCTGGCGCTGCGTGCGTTTAACATCGACGCCCATATAGTGCGCGTCCTCTTCGCCCAGCTGCAGCAGATTGAGGCGACGCGCGCGCGTCTGCACCAGCAGCAGCGCCGGAACGATCAGCAGCGCACACACCAGCAGGCTCGGCCACTGGGCACCCGTCAGGCTGCCCATGCCCCACAGCGACAGCTGACGCAGCTGCTGGTCGTTGCTCAGCCACGACAGCACGCCAACCGCCGCGCCGCATAGCGCATTAATCGCAATGCCCACCAGCAGCAGGCGCGCCAGCTGGCCCTGCGCCAGCCGGCTAAAGCTGAAGATCAGCAGCGTCACTACCAGGCTGCCGGCAAACGCTGCCAGCGAGGGCAGCCACAGCGCCAGCAGCGGCGGCAGGCTGACCGGTAACACCACTGAGAGCGCCACCGCCAGCCCGGCACCGCTGCTGATACCCAGCAGTCCGGGATCGGCCAGCGGATTACGAAACAGCCCCTGCATCACCGCACCGGACACCGCCAGCGCCATGCCAGTCAGCACCGCCAGCAATACGCGCGGCAGGCGAATTGTGAGCCAGATTTGCCAGGCCAGATCGCTGAGCGGCGCCTGCCACAGCGTGTGCAGCGACAGCGGCATCGCGCCGAGGTTGGCCGCCAGCAGCATGCACACCAGCATGCTGATACTCATTAACATCAGCCAGCGCATCATCAGGCGGTTAATCATGCTGCACGGCTTCCGCCGCATGGCGCAGGCGCAAAATCGCGTCCGGCGTATCGAGGCCGAAACTCAGCAGCGCCATCTCGTCAATCACCAGCAGCGCGTGATGCTGGCCGGCCGGCGTGAGCTTCAGGCCCGGCAGCGCCCACACCGCCTGTTCGCCTCCCAGCGTGCGCAGCCCTTCTTCGCCGACCACCACCAAATCCGGTGCTGCCGCCACGACGCCCTCCTGCGACAGCTGCTGATAATGCGGCACCGCGCCCATGGCATTGACCAGGCCGGCAGCGCGAATTGCGCCGTCAGCGCCGGTCTGCGCACCAGCCGCCTGGGTGCGTAAACCGCCGTGCGCCATGATAAACAGCACTTTCACCGGCAGCGGCTGCTGCGGTAGCTGCGCACGCTGTTTGTTGACCTTGTCGATCAATGCGCGGGCCGCCTGTTCACGCTGCAGCGCGTTGCCAATGGTGGCGATTTTGTCCGTGATGGCATCGAGGCGGTTATCCCCACTGACCTCCACCACCGTTACCCCGGCGTCCGCCACCTGCTGCAACACCAGTGATGGTTTAGCCAGCGCGCTGGCCAGTACCAGCGTCGGTTTCAGTGCCAGAATGCCTTCCGCGTTGAGCTGGCGCATATAGCCGACATCCGGCAGCCTGGTGGCCGCCGCCGGATGCTGGCTGGTGCTGTCGCGCGCAACCAGCTGCGCCTGCGCATCCAGCGCATAGACGATCTGCGTTACATCGCCCCCGATAGTAATGATGCGCTGCGCCGCCCACGCCGGCAGCGTCAGCACAGCAAGCAGTGTCAGGATCAGCGCTTTCATGCGGCGGCTCCTGTCGGCGTCAGCGCCATCACCTGCTCGCGCCAGCGTGCCTGTTCCGGCGTGCCCTCGCTGCGCTGGCCGTACAGCTGGGCAATCTGCGTGCCATCGGCAGCGAACAGCTCCAGACTGGTGACGAAGCCATCGCCGCCCGGCTTGCGCGTCACCCAGCTCTCGTGAATGCGGTCCGCCATCAGATGCAGCGTGAATGTGGGGTTAAAAACGTTAATCCAGTTATCCAGCGGCACCACTTTCCCGATAGTGCCGGTAAAGATCTGCGTACAGCCGCGATTGCCGACGAAAATCATGATTTCATTGCCATCCTGCTGAACCTGGCCCAGCAGCGTTGCCAGCGCGGTGTTGCTCACCTGACGCGCTAAATCATCCGGCACCGCGCGAAACGCCTGCGGCCGCGAGAGATGGTGACGCTTCAGCAGGCCAAAGAACTGATGCACATCGGTCATGGCACGCCACTCCGCTTCGACAGTGCCGGCATCCACCCTGTCGCTGAATGGCGTGGCGCTGACGGGCTGCGGCTGCAGCTGAGGCGCGTGCGCCAGCCGGAAGCGCTCAATCAACGCTTGCCACGCCGGCATCTCCGTGTGCGCGGTGGTGTAGATTTTCAGCACCGCATCAGCGTGACGATCGAAAATCTGTATGCTCTGCCGTTCGCCGTGCGCGGTCTGCTCGTGCAGGAAGAAAGCACTGTGCCACTGCGCGGGAAACAGACGCTGGTCGAGCGCACGCGGATTAAGCACCAGCCCGCCATGTTCGCCGAGATGCAGATTGCTGTAGGTTCCCACCTGTTCGTGCACCGCCCAGGCATTGCGCGTAATACTTTTGGTCTCACCCACTGCCGCCAGCGCCGTCAGCAGCGCCGGAAAATCGGCGCGCAGCGGCTGAGCGTCGTGGCCCACGCGCGCTTCGCACAGCTGTGCTTCCCCTATGCCCATCAGCGCGGCTAAATCACGCGCGTACATTTTTGGCTGCTGGCCTTTCAGCGCCAGATAGTGTTGATAGCGTTGATGCATTGCGCTTGCTCCCGTGAAAATGCCCTGCGCCACCGCAGGGCGAAAAGTGATTAGAAGTCGACGTTCACGCCCAGTTGCCAGGTGCGTCCCGGCATCACGGCCAGATTGATGTCGTTGCGCTCCTGCGCGCTGGCGCTGGTCAGCGTGCGGCTGCTGAGGTAATCCCAGTATTTACGATCGGTAATGTTGTAGACACCGCCGCTCAGCCTGACATTTTTCGTCAGCTGCCAGTACGCGGTGGCATCGATCAGGCCGTAGCCCGGCACGCGCATGTATTCGCTGCTGGCGTCGCTGATGGCCGCCCCGCTGTTGCTGTAGCTCTCACGGTTGGTGGCGCTGGCCTGTTTGCCTTTGACGAAGGTGGCGGTGAGCGCCGCGCCGTAACCGCGCGCTTTGTCGTCCCACGCGACGCCGACAATCGCTTTTAGCGGCGCGACACTGTCGAGATCGATGTATTTGTCGCCCAGATAGCGGGATTTCGCTTTCCCCTCGCTGTAGCCGAGCGCGAACGTGCTGCTCAGGCCATCCACGGTCGGGAACCAGCTGCCGTAGTTGACGCGGGTGCTGATCTCCGCCCCATAAATGTAGGCTTTGTCGCGGTTCTCAGCCTGATAACTGGTGTAGATGTTGGCCGGAACATTGACGAACATCGCCGGATTGGTGGCGCGGCGATAGCGGGTGTAGGCAATAAAGTTTTTGTAGGTGTTGTAGAACACCGAGGTATTGAGGGTGATGCCGTCGGTCGGCTGTCCTTTCAGACCCCACTCAAAATTGTTGCTGGTCTCGGTTTTCAGATCGGCATTACCAATCAGCGCATACTGCGCGCTGCCGGCGTAGCTTGAACCAAGGTTCCACGAGCCGTACAGCTGGCTGGTGGTCGGAAACTCCACGCCGCGCTTATATTGCAGCCAGGTGGTGAGCGCCGGATTGATATCGTACTGGAAGGTCAGTGACGGCAGCACTTCGGTGTCTGAATTGGTCTTGCCGTACAGTTTTTCCACCTGCTCTTCGGTCAGCACCGTGCTGCCGTTGGTCAGATCGCCGAGGTTCTTCGGTTTGGTGCTTTGATGAATAACGCGCACGCCGGGAATCACCGCGAAATTGTGGCTATCGAGATCGAAATTGATTTTATCCTGCAGATAACCGGCCACGGTCCAGGAATGGCTGTCCGACTGTGGCTGGGTGATGGTGCCGAAGGTGCCCGGGTTCGGCTCCTGGCGGAACGGACGCTCGCTGTTCTCCACACGCGCGTTGACGCCGCCGCTCAGTTCGTGGCGGCCGAGGGTTTTGCTGGCGCGCGTGTCAAACCCTAAGGTATCGACGTTGTAGTCAGAGTAGACGAAGCCGTACTGACTGGCGCTGGTCGGTAACCAGGTGGTGTCGTGCGCCTCGGTTTGCTGCCAGTAAACCCGCGTGGTCAGCGTATCGATCATCTCGTTGTACGGCGTCCACTCATCGGCAAGATTAATGCCCCAGCGGCGCGAATCGCTCTGCTGTTGCGCAGTGCCCCAAATAGTATTGCCGCTGCTGCTGTCCCAGGTATCGTAGTGGGTGTGATTGGTTTTGTGGTAGTAGTCGAAGGTGGCGCTCAGCTTGTGCTGATCGTTTGGCTGCCAGATGCCCGACGTCATAAAGGCATCCGAGTGCCAGTTGGCCGGGTAGGCGTCTTTTACGCCGCTGTTGTTGCGCGTCTGCTGGCCGTCGCGGCGGCTGTAGACAAACAGGCCGCGCAGTTCATCATCCCCTGCCGCCGCAGTGATGCCGTTGTGCCAGCTGCGATCTGCCGAACTGTAGTCGCTCTGATAATCGAAATAGTGGGTTTTATCGCTGCTGAGGTAGTCGTCCGGCGACTTGTTATGAAACGATACGTTACCGCCGATTGCGGTGTTAGGTTGTTCCACCGATGTCGCGCCCTTCTCAATTTCGACGCTGCCAAACATATACGGGTCGATGTAGTCGCGACCAATACCGAAGGTATTGTTACCGGCGCGACTGACGTACGGACGACCGGTGGCGTCCGGTACCGGAATGCCATCAATATCCAGACCGACACGGTTACTTTCCAGACCGCGAATGTTGTAGCCGGTGTAGCCTGCACGGTCAAAGCCGCTTTTACCGGCTGACGAACCGCCTGCCGCGCCAGTGGCGCTGACCAGCGGCTCATAACGCATAATCGAACCGAAGTCATTGGCGCCGCGTTTTTGCAGATCGCTTGCGGTGAGCGTGGTTTTGCTGCCGGCCTGCTGCTTAGGTGCGGTAACGGTCATTACCGGTTCATTGCTGCTGTTGTTCTCTGCGGAACGCGCCAGCGTACTGCTGTCGCTGGCGGCATAGCTGCAGGCTGCGTGAATGGCTGAAGCAAGAACAGCGACTTTACACAGACGCTGCTGAACAGTTCCCTGAAGGTTGAAAGACATGCGCGAAATACCTGGTTAATTGTTAGTATTCGCTCACTTATTTGCTGCCAGAAAACCACGGCTCTGTGCTAAAAACCGTGAAACAGCGCGTCACGCTGGCCAGATAATGTTATCGATCCCGGCACCTGTGGCACAGTGTCGTGCGCGCTTCAGTGCACAGCTGCCGTGTATAACTGGCAGCGGCGCCGCAGGGATGCCTGTGGGATTTATAGAGAGTAAAATGATGGCGAAAACAATTTAATGCAATTGGTAATCATTATCAATATCATTTGCATCAGGATGTATCTTTGTGCGCACAATTTGTTAACCCATGATTAATCAAGCACTAACAGGAGGGATAAGATGGCAGATAAACCGGCAGTAACCATTCACTACTGTACCCAATGTAACTGGCTGCTGCGTTCGGCGTGGATGGCGCAGGAGCTGCTGCATACCTTTGCTGGCGATCTCAGCGCGGTCACGCTCCAGCCCGGCAGCGGCGGCGTGTTCGAGATCAGCATTGATGGTCAGGTAATTTGGGAACGCAAACAGGAAGGCGGCTTTCCCGATGCGGCAGCACTGAAGCAGCGGGTGCGCGATGTCTGCTGGCCGGATCGCGAACTGGGGCACGTGGACAAGAAGAAACCGTAACGCGCTTAGCTGTTGGCGATCTTCTCTGCCGCGTCCTGCAGCGCCGCCACGACAATGTCCACCGTGGCCGGTGAAATCTGCTCCTGCGACAGCCGGTGATTGAGCGTATAGCGAAGCGTATGGATCGCCTGCTCCACCTGCGGAATGCTGCGGTTGTTGACCAGGATCGCCAGCGAAGTGAGCCGCCCGATAATCACCGCCACGTTTTCGCCATTTTCCGCCAGCAGCGCGCGGCCCGCATCGTTGAGCGCGTAGGCTTTGCGCGTGGCCTGGGCATCCACCACGCGAATGGCGTCCATCTCTTCCAGCAGCGTCAGGTTGGGATAAATAATGCCGGGGCTGGGGGAATATTCGCCTTTCGACAACTCTTCCACCGATTTGATCAGCTCATAACCGTGCGCCGCGCCGCTGGCCAGAAAGTGCAGCATCAGCAGGCGAATATCACTGGCATCCAGCATCCTTTCGCGCCGCTTTCTGCGTGCGCCGGCACAGCTGGCACGCTGTGCCGCATCGGCGTGCTCAGGAACATCCCGCTGCTGTTTCATCGCCTTCCCGGGGTCAGTTGAGGGAGGTTGATAGTAGTCTGGTGCCTGGTAAAATTCAACACAGGCGGCAGCGGGCGGGCGCCGGTTATTTCTGATGCCAGTAAGCGACGGCGCGCACCAGGTCGCTGTGCGCCGCACGTTGCTGAGTAAAATAATCGCTCAGCTGTTTCACCGCCGCGCCTTCGCCGGTCAGCCAGATGAAGTAGTCATCAGCAGGCAGCATAATCGGGTCCAGCAGCGGCGTCAGCGCCTCAGTCTGCATCTTGCCGCTGCCGAGCCAGCTCACCGTGACGTCCGGCAGGTCACCAAGATACGCGCGGCCGACTGGCTCATCAACACAGGCCAGCAGATGAATCTGCTGTGCCTGCATTTCCTGATAGCGGCGCTTAAACGCCGGCAGACCGGTCTCATCACAGACATAAATCTGACAGGCATAATCCACCGGCACGACGCATGAGCCGCGCGGGCCGCCCATCGCAATGCGATCGCCCGGCTGAGCGGCACTCGCCCAGCTGCTGGCGACGCCGCCGTCGTGGATGTAAAAATCCAGCGTCAGCGAATCGCTGCCGTTAAAGGCCAGCGGCGTATAGTCGCGCGCCGCCGGACGCACGCCGTCAGGCCAGACGATGCCTTCGTCGGTCATGTGTGGCAGCGCCAGCGCACCGCCCGGCGTATCCGGGAAAAACACTTTGATGTGGTCGTCAAAAGAGGGCGAGTGGAAACCCGCCAGATCGCTGCCGCTAAAGACGATGCGCCAGAAGGCATCGGCCACCCGCGTTTTGCTGGCGACGGTGATGTGACGGAAGCGTAATTCATTGCGCACGCGTTGTGGAGCGCGATAGTGAGTCGGGTTTGGCAACGTTTCTCTCCCTGCAGCGACGGTCCCGCGCTACTGCGCTACCGCACACCGCTGATGGTGCATGTTATCGAAAATCATTCTCATTAAACGCCTTGCAAGATACCTATGATATATTTTCGGCGCAATGCCGAAAAATGCTATTGGCGAAAACGGAACCGGTTTTAACAACGTGAGGAGGCGTTTGTTAGCGCGGATTTTCACGGCTTGAGGTCGCCATAAATGGCGACCCTACAGCGTGTCCGCGTATTTTTGAAAGGTAACGGCTGTCGGGGATGTGAATGACAAAAAACATTGCCGTTGAATATCTGCACGGCAGAACTGCGCATAAAAAAAGCGGAGAGTCGCCTCTCCGCTTGTTTCTGTCTGCGCACCCGATTAGCGGGTCAGATCGTCAAAGAACTTCTTTACGCCGTCGAAGAAGCTTTTCGAACGCGGGCTGTTTTTCTCGCCGGTGGGTCCGCCGAAGCTCTCTTCCAGCTCGCGCAGCAGCGCTTTTTGCTTGTCGTTGAGGCTGACCGGGGTTTCCACCACCACGCGACACAGCAGATCGCCGACCGCACCGCCGCGCACCGACTTCACGCCTTTGCCGCGCATGCGGAACAGCTTGCCGGTCTGGGTTTCTGCCGGCACTTTCAGCTTCACGCGACCGTCGAGCGTCGGCACTTCAATCTCGCCGCCCAGCGCTGCCATGGCAAAGTTGATCGGCACTTCGCAGTACAGGTTGTTATCTTCACGCTCAAAGATCGGGTGTTTCTTCACCGAAACCTGCACGTACAGATCGCCAGCCGGTGCGCCGTGTTCGCCCGCTTCACCTTCTCCGCTGAGGCGGATACGGTCGCCGGTATCGACGCCCGCCGGGATTTTCACCGACAGCGTTTTCTGGCGCTCAACGCGGCCGTGGCCGTGACAGGCGTTGCACGGATCTTTAATCACCGAGCCGCGACCGTGACAGGTCGGACAGGCTTGCTGCACGGTAAAGAAGCCCTGACGCATCTGTACCTGGCCCGCACCGTGACAGGTCGGACAGGTCTGCGGCTGGGTACCCGCTTTGGCGCCGCTGCCGTGGCAGACATCACACTCTTCCAGCGTTGGAATGCGGATCTCTTTGGTCACGCCGCGTACCGCTTCTTCCAGCGTCAGTTCCATGTTGTAGCGTAAATCGGCGCCGCGTGAGGCGCGCTGACGGCGACCACCACCAAAGATATCGCCGAACACGTCGCCAAAGATATCGCTGAAGTCGGCACCGCCGCCACCAAAGCCGCCGCCGAAGCCGCCACCACCGCCCTGCTCAAAAGCCGCATGACCGTACTGATCGTAAGCTGCACGCTTCTGCGCATCGGTGAGGATCTCGTAGGCTTCCTTGACCTCTTTGAATTTCGTCTCGGCCTCTTTATCGCCCGGATTACGGTCCGGGTGATACTTCATCGCCAGGCGCTTATAGGCCTTTTTGATTTCGCGCTCATCGGCGGATTTTGAGACGCCTAAGATCTCGTAAAAATCACTCTTAGCCATTTTTCTCTGCCCTTAACATGATCGCACGGGCGTGGAGAAATCTCCGACGCCCGTGCTGGTTTCAACGGCTGTCAGGCCAGCCGTTGCGCCCGGTCAGGGGCAATTATTTTTTATCTTTCACTTCTTCGAATTCAGCGTCGACAACGTCATCATCTTTCTTCGCCGAAGCGTCGCCGGCATCCGCTGCGCCGGCCTGAGCCTGTTGCTGCGCCAGTTCCATCAGCTTGCTGGACACTTCCATCAGCGCCTGCATTTTGGCTTCGATTTCTGCTTTATCTTCGCCTTTCAGCGCGGTGTTCAGCTCGTTCAGGGCAGACTCGATCGGTGCTTTGTCTTCCGCTGACAGTTTGTCACCGGCTTCGTCCAGCTGCTTACGCGTGCTGTGCGCAATCTGGTCGCCCTGGTTACGCGTCTGCACCAGCTCTTCGAATTTACGGTCTGACTCGGCGTTAGCTTCCGCGTCACGAACCATTTTTTCGATCTCTTCCTCGTTCAGGCCAGAAGAAGCTTTGATGGTGATCTTCTGCTCTTTACCGCTGTTTTTGTCCTTCGCAGACACGTGCAGAATACCGTCAGCATCGATGTCGAAGGTCACTTCGATCTGTGGCATACCGCGCGGCGCAGGCTGAATACCGTCGAGGTTGAACTGGCCCAGCGATTTGTTATCCGCCGAACGCTTACGCTCACCCTGCAGCACGTGAATGGTCACGGCAGACTGGTTGTCTTCAGCAGTCGAGAACACCTGGCTGTGCTTGGTTGGGATCGTGGTGTTCTTGCTGATCAGCGACGTCATCACGCCACCCATGGTTTCGATACCCAGCGACAGCGGGGTCACGTCCAGCAGCAGAACGTCTTTTACTTCACCGGCCAGCACGCCGCCCTGTACCGCAGCACCCACAGCCACTGCTTCGTCCGGGTTCACGTCTTTACGTGGCTCTTTACCGAAGAACTCCGCCACTTTCGCCTGCACCATTGGCATACGCGTCTGACCACCAACCAGGATCACGTCGTTGATGTCAGAAACCGACAGGCCAGCGTCGTTCAGCGCCACTTTCAGCGGCTCGATAGAACGGGTAACCAGATCTTCCACCAGTGATTCCAGCTTCGCGCGGGTCACTTTAATGTTCAGGTGCTTAGGACCAGTCGCATCCGCCGTGATGTACGGCAGGTTAACGTCGGTCTGCTGCGCAGAAGAGAGCTCGATTTTCGCTTTCTCTGCCGCTTCTTTCAGACGCTGCATCGCCAGCGGATCGTTGTGCAGATCGATGCCCTGATCTTTCTTGAATTCGGCAACCAGGTAGTTGATCAGACGGCTGTCGAAGTCTTCACCACCCAGGTGGGTATCACCGTTGGTCGCCAGTACTTCAAAGGTTTTCTCGCCGTCGACTTCGTCGATCTCAATGATAGAGATATCGAAGGTACCGCCACCCAGGTCATATACTGCGATGGTGCGGTTGCCCTGACCTTTATCCAGGCCGTAAGCCAGTGCCGCTGCGGTCGGTTCGTTGATGATACGTTTTACGTCCAGACCCGCGATACGGCCGGCGTCTTTGGTCGCCTGACGCTGTGCATCGTTGAAGTAGGCTGGTACGGTGATAACCGCTTCGGTTACCGGCTCACCGAGGAAATCTTCCGCGGTTTTCTTCATTTTTTTCAGCACTTCTGCAGAGATCTGCGGCGGTGCCATTTTCTGGCCTTTCACGTCCAGCCATGCGTCACCGTTGTCAGAACCGATGATTTTGTACGGCATGATTTTGATATCACGCTGCACTTCTTCGTCCTGGAAACGACGGCCAATCAGGCGCTTGATTGCAAACAGGGTGTTCTGCGGGTTGGTCACCGCCTGACGTTTAGCCGGTTGACCGACCAGAGTTTCGCCATCCCCGGTATATGCAATGATTGACGGTGTGGTGCGATCGCCTTCGGCGTTTTCAAGCACGCGTGCTTTGCCACCGTCCATAATCGCCACACATGAGTTGGTTGTACCCAGGTCAATACCAATAATCTTACCCATCTAAACGTCTCCCACTTAAATTCTTTGCCAAATTGGGTTGTGAAGCAGAGATGCGGTCACGCTGACCACTTTCAACTGCTGCGGCAGATTTTTTTGCTGCCTCACAATGCTTGATGACAACTAAATGGGGCCGCTTCGAAGCGCATCAAGGGTTAAAACTAAAAAAAATTTAGATTCTCTTACCGCGTGAGATCAAAGTGCGGCAAAAGCCACCTGATTATGATGCAGCGCCCCGCGCCCCACCGCTGCTGGCGCGGGCGTTAAACCAATAAACAATAACGCTGCTGCTGAGGAATTATGGGCAACACCACGCTGGCGAATCCCGCCCCACTGGGCCTGATGGGTTTTGGTATGACCACCATCCTGCTCAACTTACACAACACCGGTCTGTTTGAAATGGATGTGATTATCCTGGCGATGGGCCTCTTTTATGGCGGCATCGCGCAAATCCTTGCCGGGCTGCTGGAGTATAAAAAAGGCAACACCTTCGGCCTGACCGCCTTTACCTCCTACGGCAGCTTCTGGCTGACGCTGGTGGCGATTCTGCTGCTGCCAAAAATGGGACTGGCTGCCGCCGCCGATGGCCATTTCCTCGGCGCTTATCTGGCACTGTGGGGCCTCTTCACGCTGTTTCTGTTCTTTGGCACGCTGCGGGCCGCAAAAGTGCTGCAGTTTGTGTTTGCCAGCCTGACGCTGCTGTTTGCGCTGCTGGCTATCGGCCATCTGCTGGATCACGCGGCGCTGCTGCGCATCGCCGGCTGGGTGGGCATCGTCTGTGGTGCCAGCGCCTTTTATCTGGCGATGGGCGAAGTGCTGAACGAGAAGTTTGAGCGCAGCGTGTTGCCGATTGGCGAGTAATCAACGGCGCGCGGAGCCGTCATGCCGCTCCGCGCGCTGCCATTACGATGAATGCAGCGAAACATCCAGCTGCGCATTAGCCTGGCGGCTGTCATGCCATAACCACAGCGCCACCAGCATGCCGATCAGCGCCAGCGCCAGCACGTACCAGGCCGGCGCCATCGGCGTCAGCGACATCATCAGCGTCACGCTGATCGGCGTCAGACCGCCAAAGATGGCGTACGACACGTTGTAAGAGAAGGAAATGCCGGTGAAGCGCACCGCCGCCGGAAACGCCCGCACCATAACAAACGGCACCACGCCGACCACGCCCACGCTCAGTCCCGCCAGACCGTACCAGATGAACAGCATCTGCGGCGTGCCGCCAAGCTGCTGGAAAAAGCTCCAGCTGCACAGCGCCAGCAGCAGCGAACCAATCAGTAAGGTACGCGCCGCACCGTAGCGATCGACAATCCAGCCCGCCAGCACGCAGCCGATCAGCAGCATCACGGTCGCGAAACTGTTGGCCTGCAGACTGAGCGCCGCCGGCACGCCATGCTGCTTCTGCATCAGCGTCGGCGCCATCAGAATCACCACCACAATACAGGCTGATAATAGCCAGGTAAGCAGCATCGACACCGCAATACCGCGCTTATGGCTGGCGAGAATGGTCTGTAGCGGCAGTTTTTCCGCCAGCGCTTTGCGCTGCTGCATCTGACGAAATACCGGGGTTTCATGCAGCCAGCGACGCAGATACATCGCCAGCAGGCCAAACAGGCCGCCGAGGAAGAAAGGAATGCGCCAGCCGTGATCGCGTATCACCGCCGGCGAGAGCGAAGTATTCAGCACCGTCGCCACCAGCGAACCGAGCAGAATGCCGGCGGTTAAGCCTGCAGTCAGCGTGCCGCAGGCAAAACCGATGCGCTTCTCCGGCACATGCTCCGCAACAAACACCCACGCGCCCGGCACCTCGCCGCCAATGGCCGCGCCCTGCAGCACGCGCATCAGCAGCATCAGTAACGGTGCGGCAATGCCAATGCTGGCGTAGGTGGGCAGCGCGCCCATCGCCAGCGTCGGCAGCGCCATCAGCAGAATACTCAGACTGAACATCTTCTTGCGCCCGACTTTGTCGCCAAAGTGCGCCATGATGATGCCGCCCAGCGGGCGCGCCAGATAACCGGCGGCGAAGATGGCAAAGGTCTGCACCTGACGCAGCCATTCCGGGATGTCTGGCGGAAAGAACAGCTCGCCAATTACCGCAGCGAAGAAGACGAAGATGATAAAATCGTAGAATTCCAGCGCCCCGCCCAGGGCAGCCAGCGCCAGGGTTTTGTAGTCCTGGCGGTTGAGTCGACGCGTTGTCAGCGAATCCATAAGAGTGCGGTATCCAGAGGCCATGTCAGTATAGTTGTAAAGCTGCGGTTACTATACCGTCAATATTTTGCCACACCAGTCACTCTGCATTTTATGCCTGAAAACGGCAATTTTCAGACGTTTGTCTCACGCCGTGCGCTTTTCGGGCGAAAAGCTGCTACCACCTCCGGGTGGGTTTCGACGTAAGGCCCTTCCAGCAGCTGTAAACAATAGGGTACAGCCGCGAAAATCCCTGGCACTTTCACCGTACCGTCATCCGCTTTCAACCCTTCCAGCGTTTCTTTAATCGATTTCGGCTGTCCTGGCAGATTGAGGATCAGCGACTGCTTGCGGATCACGCCCACCTGGCGTGACAGAATCGCGGTCGGCACAAACTGCAGGCTGATCTGCCGCATCTGCTCGCCAAAGCCGGGCATCTCGCGGTCGGCTACCGCCAGAGTCGCATCCGGCGTGACGTCGCGCCGGGCCGGACCGGTACCGCCGGTGGTCAGCACCAGGTGGCAAAAACGTTCGTCGACCAGCTCGCAAATCGCCTGCTCAATCATCGGCTGTTCATCCGGAACCAGGCGGGTTTCAATCTCAAACGGTGTCGCCAGCGCAGCGCTAAGCCAGCTTTCCAGCGCCGGAATGCCCTGATCCTGATAGATGCCGTTAGCGGCCCGATCGGACACGGAAATTAAGCCAATACGTAAAGTATCCATAGAGTTATCGCTGTGTTGACCGCGGGGCGGTGAGAAAAAGGGGAATGGCAGAAAGGATAATACAAAGCATCAGCGAGGGAAACGCGAAAACCGTGGCGACCGGCAGCCGCCACGGCACATCACCTTACAGCAGTTCGGCGATCATCTTCTCAAGTTTGCCCTGGTCGATGGCAAAGTTGCGGATACCTTCGGCCAGTTTGGTCACCGCCATTGGATCCTGGTTGTGCTGCCACAGGAATTCCGCTTCGGTCATTTTAGCCGGACGCGCTTTCACTTCGCCGCTGTAGCTCAGTTTACGCTCTACGCTGCCTTCGCTCTCGGCCAGCTCTTTCAGCAGGCCCGGAGAGATAGTCAGGCGGTCGCAACCGGCCAGCTCGATGATTTCGCCGACGTTACGGAAGCTGGCGCCCATCACCACGGTTTCATAGCCGTGCTGCTTGTAGTAGTTGTAGATCTCAGACACGGATACCACGCCTGGATCTTCATGCGCTGCGTACTCTTTCTTGTCGGTGTTCTGCTTGTACCAGTCGAGGATACGGCCAACAAATGGCGAAATCAGGAACACGCCCGCTTCGGCACAGGCACGCGCCTGGGCGAAGGAGAACAGCAGCGTCAGGTTACAGTTGATGCCTTCTTTCTCCAGCTGCTCCGCCGCGCGGATGCCCTGCCAGGTTGAGGCCAGTTTGATCAGGATACGATCGTTGCTGATGCCGGCATCGTTGTACAGTTTGATCAGGCTGCGTGCTTTCGCGATGCTCGCTTCGGTGTCGTAAGAGAGACGCGCGTCAACTTCAGTAGAGATACGTCCCGGGATCAGTTTGAGAATTTCCAGACCAATGTTAACGGCCAGCTTGTCAGAAACCAGCGCCAGCTGCTCTTCTTTGTTGCTGCTCTGCTGACGTGCCCAGCTAATGGCTTCGTCAATCAGTTTGCGGTATTCAGGGATTTGCGCAGCGTTGAGGATCAAAGAAGGGTTAGTGGTGGCATCCTGCGGTTGGTAGAGTTTCATTGCCGCGATATCACCGGTGTCGGCGACCACAGTAGTCAGCTGACGCAAGGAAGTAAGTTTGTCCGTCATGGTTCTCTTTTCTCTTAAGTTGACTGTCAGGGTGTAAAAGGCTGTTGCGATAATATCACGCAGGCTAAGCGGCGCAACATCGCCGCGTGCCCTTTACGATAGCGCTAACAAATGGGAGCGATTTGCCGATCCGTGCAGCTTTTTTGCTACACTCGTCGCGACATTTTTCCCATCCATCCCCTGAAAACAGCGGGTCAACGAGGACAGACACAATGCTGATGGTTATCTCGCCAGCCAAGACACTGGATTATGAAAGCCCGCTGGCAACGTCACGGTTTACCCAACCGGCGCTGTTAGAAAAATCACAGCAGCTGATTGACGTGGCGCGCGATCTTTCCCCGGCGCAAATCGCTTCGCTGATGGGCATCAGCGACAAACTGGCGCACCTCAACGCCGACCGTTTCAGCCAGTGGCAGCCGCCCTTCTCACCCGATAATGCGCGGCAGGCAATTCTGGCCTTCAAAGGTGATGTTTATACCGGTTTGCAGGCAGAGACCTTCAGCGAAGCCGACTTTGATTTTGCCCAAAAACACCTGCGCATGCTTTCGGGCCTGTACGGCCTGCTGCGCCCGCTGGATTTGATGCAGCCGTACCGCTTAGAGATGGGCATCAAACTGGCGAATCCGGCCGGCAAAGATCTCTACAGCTTCTGGGGCGACCTGCTGACGCAAAAGCTCAACGACGCGCTGGCGGAACAGGGCGATGACGTGCTGATCAACCTCGCCTCCGATGAGTATTTTAAAGCCATCAAGCCGAAGCAGCTGAATGCCGAGCTGGTTAAGCCGGTGTTCCTCGATGAGAAAAACGGTAAGTTCAAGGTGATCAGTTTCTACGCCAAGAAGGCGCGTGGCCTGATGAGCCGTTATGTGATTGAGAAGCGCCTGACGAAACCGACGCAGCTGAAGAAGTTTGATGTTGACGGTTATTTCTTTGATGCGGCGGAGAGTAAGGGTAACGAGCTGGTATTTAAGCGCCGCGAGCAATAACGCCAGCTTCACCTGAATCGTAGCGGCGCAAATCATTGCGCGTCTGTTAAAAACCCGCGCGTTAAATCGCGCCGCCAGAAAAATGCATAACGGGCCGATGTGACCGGCCCGTAAGATATTTACTTCAGCAAAAACGCCCGCAGCGCGGCGAAATCCGCCTTCATGGCATGCGACAGCAGCGGCAAATCGGCGCGCGCGGCCAGCGCTTCCGGCAGCGGCAGCGGCTGGCCGAGAATCTCTTCCACGCTCTCCTTAAACTTCGCCGGATGCGCGGTGCCGAGGAACAGGCCAAACTCCCCTTCCTGCAGCTGATCGCGCAGCAGACGATAGGCAATCGCCGCGTGCGGTTCTGACAGGTAACCCAGCTCTGCCAGCTCGCGCATGGTGGCTTTGGTGGTCTCATCCGACACCGCGCCGTAGGCCAGATCGGTCAGGCGCCAGGTTTTGCGGCGGAACAGCTCTTCCACACGCGGCCAGTTGTTAGGCTGGCTGACATCCATCGCGTTCGACAGCGTTGCCACGGTCGCGTTCGGCTGCCACTGACCGTCGGCAAGGAAGCGCGGCACGGTATCGTTGGCGTTGGTCGCGGCGATAAAGCGCTTGATCGGCAGACCGAGCGATTTCGCCAGCAGACCGGCCGTGAGATCGCCAAAGTTACCGCTTGGCACCGACACCACCAGCTGATTACGTTTCTCCTGCGGCAGTTGCGCGACCGCCTCGAAGTAATAGCAAATCTGTGCCAGCAGACGGCTGATATTGATGGAGTTAGCCGAGTTCAGGCCGATGGCTTTCTTCAACTCTTCGTCATCAAACGCCTGCTTAACCAGCGCCTGGCAGGCATCGAAGTCGCCGTCGATCGCGATGGTTTCAATGTTGCCGCCCAGCGTACAGAACAGCTTCTCCTGCAGCGGACTGATTTTGCCCTGCGGATACAGGATGACCACGCGCACGTTTTCCATGCCGTAGAACGCGTGCGCCACCGCTGCGCCGGTATCGCCGGAGGTCGCGGTCAGAATGGTGATCTGCTCATCCGCGCCAGACACGTACGACAGCATCTGCGCCATAAAGCGCCCGCCGAAATCTTTAAACGCCAGCGTCGGACCGTGGAACAGTTCGAGGCAGGCCACATCGTCGCTCACCTGGCTCACCGGTGCCGGGAAAGCAAAGGCGTTCTTCACGCGCTCGGCCAGCTGGTGCGCGGCAATTTCATCGCCGATGTAAGCAGAGAGAATCTTGCTGCTGCGGCTGACGAAATCCATCTCCAGCATCGCATCAATGTCGGTCAGCTCGAATTCCGGCAGTTCCAGCGGGAAAAACAGCCCCTGCTGCGAGCCGAGGCCCTGTTTCACGGCCTGCGCGAAGCTAACCTGCTCGTTATGATCCTTAAGGTTGTAGAGTTTCATGCGTTATCCCAGTTTACGTGCGCCAGCCGTATCAAGACGGCAGATATGGACGAAGCCTTCCTCATTCTGCAGATAGTGCTGGCTCAGCCAGTCTGCCATCCGCTGTGCCGTTGCCATCTCGTTGCAAACGGCGAAAAGTGTCGGGCCAGAGCCCGAAATACCGCAGGCCAGCGCGCCAATGTCGCTGGCCGCCTGCCGCGCCTCAGCAAAGCCCGGCAGCAGTTTGGTGCGATACGGCTCGGCGATCACATCCTGCATCAGTTTAGCCGCCAGCAGCGGCTGACGGGTGTGGCAGGCGTGAATAAAGCCGGCCAGCAGACGACCATGTTTGATGGCATCCTGCTTGCGATACTGCGCCGGCAGGATGGCGCGTGCTTCCGCCGTGGAGACTTTGATGCCCGGATAAGCCATTACCCACAGCCAGTCATCAAAGCACGGCACCTCCTGGCTGATGATCCCGTTCTCTTCAATCATCAGCTGTACGCCGCCGAGGAAGCACGGCGCGACGTTGTCATAGTGCACGCTGCCGGAGATGCGCCCTTCCAGCTCGCCCATCAGTGCCAGCAGCTCGGTGTCGTTAAGCGGCTGGCCGCAGAACTCATTCATCGCCATCAGGCCGGCCACCACCGAGCAGGCGCTGGAACCGAGGCCTGAGCCAATCGGCATGTTTTTCTCCAGCGTCATCGCCACCGGAACGTCTTTACCAATCGCCTGGCAGAAACGCTGCCAGCACTGGTAAACGATGTTTTCCTGCGGATCGGCGGGCAGTTTGCTGACAAAGCGCCCTTTATTCTGCAGGCTAAACTGCTCTGCCGCTTCGACCGACACGCAGTCGCCCAGCAGCGAGCCATCCACCGGCGAAACCGCCGCGCCCAGCACATCAAAGCCGACGCTGACGTTACCTATCGAGGCCGGTGCATAAATTTTTACCATCATTAAACTCCCAACTTCCACGTCAGCGTGCGCAGCAAATCGGCAAACACACCCGCCGCGGTGACATCATTCCCCGCGCCATATCCGCGCAGAACCAGCGGGATCGGCTGATAATAGCGGCTGTAAAACGCCAGTGCGTTCTCGCCGTTTTTCACTTTGTACAGCGGATCGTTGCCGTCCACCGCATCGATTTTAACTTTGCAGGCGCCGCCCTCTTCAATCGCGCCGACGAAGCGTAACACTTTACCCTCATCACGCGCTTTGGCAACGCGCGCGGCAAAGGCGTTGTCCAGCTCCGGCAGCCGCGCCATAAACTGATCGACGTCGGCGATGTCCGTCAGGCTGGCGGGCAGCAGCGGTTCGATGTCGATGTCGCTCAGCTCCAGCTGATGACCCGCCTCACGCGCCAGAATCAGCAGCTTACGCGCCACGTCAGTACCGGACAGGTCGTCACGCGGATCCGGCTCGGTAAAGCCCAGCTCGCGCGCCATGCGGGTGGCTTCGGACAGCGTCACGCCCTCATCCAGCTTGCCGAAGATAAACGACAGCGAGCCCGACAGGATGCCGGAGAATTTGATCAGCTCATCGCCGGCGTTCAGCAGGTTCTGCAGGTTTTCAATCACCGGCAGACCGGCACCGACGTTGGTGTCGTAAAGGAACTTACGGCGCGATTTCGCCGCCGCCGCACGCATCTGCTGGTAGTAATTCCACGACGAGGTATTGGCCTTTTTATTCGGCGTGACCACGTGGAAACCTTCGGCAAGGAAGTCTGCGTACTGATCGGCCACCGCCTGGCTGGAGGTACAGTCGACGATCACCGGGTTGAGCAGATGGTACTCTTTCACCAGACGAATCAGCCGGCCGAGGTTAAACGGCTCTTTGGCTTCCGCCAGCGCCGCCTTCCAGTTGCTGAGGTCGATGCCGTGCACGTTGGTCAGCAGCGCATGCGAGTTGGCGATGCCGCACACGCGCAGATCGATATGCTTGCCCTTCAGCCACGCCTGCTGACGGTGCAGCTGCTCAAGCAGCGCGCCGCCGACACCGCCGACGCCCACCACAAACACTTCGATTACCTGATCGGTGGCGAACAGCATCTGATGCACCACGCGCACGCCGGTGGTGACGTCATCGTTGCTGACCACGACCGAAATGGAGCGCTCAGAGGAGCCCTGGGCAATCGCCACGATATTAATGTTGGCGCGTGCCAGCGCCGAGAAGAATTTAGCGGAGATGCCGCGCAGCGTGCGCATGCCGTCGCCCACCACCGAAATCACCGCCAGCTGCTCCAGCACGTCGAGCGGATCGAGCAGGCCATCTTTCAGTTCGAGGTAGAATTCCTCTTCCAGCACGCGACGCGCGCGCGCCTGCTCGCTCTGCGGCACGCAGAAGCTGATGCTGTATTCGGAGGAGGATTGGGTAATCAGCACCACGGAAATGCCGGTGCGCGACATCGCGGCAAACACGCGCGCCGCCATGCCCACCATCCCTTTCATGCCCGGACCGGAGACGTTAAACATCGCCATGTTATTAAGATTGGTGATGCCTTTTACCGGATTTTCATCCACTTCGCCTTCGCCGCCAATCAGGGTGCCTGGCGCCTGAGGATTGGCGGTATTTTTGATTAAGCATGGAATCTGGAACTGAGCAATCGGCGCGATGGTGCGCGGGTGCAGCACTTTGGCACCAAAGTAGGATAGCTCCATCGCCTCCTGATAGGACATCGACTTCAGCAGACGCGCATCCGGTACCTGACGCGGATCGCAGGTGTAAACGCCATCGACATCGGTCCAGATTTCACAGCAGTCCGCGCGCAGACACGCCGCCAGCACGGCCGCTGAGTAGTCGGAGCCGTTACGCCCCAGCACCACCAGCTCGCCCTTCTCATTGCCGGCGGTGAAGCCCGCCATCAGGATCATGTGATCGGTCGGGATCTGGCTGGCCGCGATACGCCGGGTGGATTCGGCGATATCCACAGTCGATTCAAGATAGTGGCCCACCGCCAGCAGTTTCTCGACCGGATCGATCACCGTCACTTTGTGGCCGCGCGCCTGCAGCAGCGCTTCCATGATGGCAATCGACAGCTTCTCGCCACGACAGATAATGGCGGCGTTCACGGCATCCGGGCACTGACCCAGCAGGCTGATGCCGTGCAGCACCTGTTTCAGCTGGGCAAACTCCAGCTCAACGCGGGTTTTCAGGCCATAGTAATCGAAACCTGGCTGAGCGTCGGCCAGCCCCTGCAGCAGTTCGGCAAAAATGCGTTCGGCATCGCTGATATTCGGCAGTGCATCCTGACCGCTGATGGTTTTCTCAATCATCGCTACCAGATGATTGGTAATTTTCGCTGGCGCAGAGAGCACGGTGGCAACCTGTCCCTGTTGCGCATTGCTTTCCAGAATATCTGCCACGCGGAGAAAACGTTCCGCATTGGCTACCGAGGTTCCGCCGAATTTCAGCACTCGCATGATTGAAGCTCTCCTGAATTTTTGCCGAAAAAAAAGCCCGCACTGTTGAGGTGCGGGCTTCTTTCTTTTGTTTTTCCTGTATGCGTCAGCCCGCACCGTTACCTGTGGTAATGGTGGTGGTAATAATAATGGTGGTGTTCAGGCTGTGATTACGCATTGAGATTTTTTCTGTCTGTCTTTGTCTTGTCCGTCTGCCTTCCAGAAGTAAAGCAAAGCGCACGTTAAGTCAACGAATTTGTCTTTGCACCCGAATGGTGCTGCTGCGCAGTGCTGCGCCGCAGACGCCGAAACGGATTGCGATCGTTCAGGCAGCGTCACAGACGCCCGATCACTCACTGTCCGGAGCCGGTTTTCCCGAGCAATTATCTATAAGTTTTTTTTCTACGTCGTGCAGCAAACGGTGCAGCATGGCGCTGTCGCGCTGTTCCAGCAGACCGATGCGCTGGTCGATCCAGTCCGCCAGCTTGGCATCATTGCTGACCTCCAGCGTCACCAGCAGGTGATGAAAACGCTGGCGCAGCGCCTGCAGCTGCTGCGCATTAGCCGCCTCAACCGGCGCGGCCGCTACCTGATGCAGCGCCGACAGCTGATAGCAGTACACCATCACCGCCTGGCCGAGATTCAGTGAAGGATAGTCCTGCGCCATCGGAATGCCGGTCAGCAGATCGACCTGTTCCAGCTCCTCATTAGTCAGCCCGCTGTCTTCACGGCCAAACACCAGCGCGATGCGGTTCAGCCACTGACGCTTCTCCTGCAGGATGGTTTCGACCTGCGCCGGCGTGGCGTAATAGCGAAACTTCGCCCGGCTGCGGGCGGTCGTGGCCACGGAAAAATCGACATCCGCCAGCGCGGCGCTCAGCGTATCATAGGTTTTCACGTGGTCAAGGATCTCACCGGCGCCGTGGGCCACACGCCGCGCGGCCGGATCCTGCCAGGCGTCACTGGCGACAATACGCAACTCGCTAAATCCCATGGTTTTCATGGCGCGGGCAGCCGCGCCGATATTCTCCGGGCGAGCGGGTGAGACAAGGATCAGGGGGAAATGCATGATTTTTCCATCGAACGGTTAATAACCCGACTTATGTTGGCATGCAGGCGACAAAATACCAACCGCACGGGCCTGAGAAAATAAGATGTTAAGGATGTTAAAACAGGGCAAAAATGCCGGGCAGGCGTAATTATGCGTAATAAGCAAAATTTATGCGCTAAACCCATATTAAAACATTATTTTTCATGCAATTGAAAAGTTATTACCTGCAGGTTTTACTTTTGCGCTGATGCAGCTGAAATGTAGCGAAAATGCTGCTTTTTGTGAGCTAAGCTGGCATTCCAGTAGAAGTTTTTCATAAAAGTGTTAACGTGCTACACTTGCATTTGATATAAGTCAACGAAGCGTTGTTTTTATGCTTATCGGTTGTTGTTGGTGCTGTTAGGTTGCTGTTAATACGGTTAGGATAAGCGCCAGTCCGATACCCACGGGGCACGCAAATATTCATCCTGACTGGCTGAGCTAACACTGAAGTTGACGTAGATGGATGGTGTATTCCGAAGATCATTTCGTACACCGGTTGCGAACGGCCCACTGTTCAGTGGAACAGTTATGGCAACCGCCGTACGCCCTGTTTTCGATTTGTTGGCAAATTTTAGGTAGCGAAACATGCAGACCCCGCACATTCTTATCGTTGAAGACGAACTGGTCACGCGTAACACCCTCAAAAGTATTTTTGAGGCCGAAGGTTACGTGGTCTATGAAGCCACCGACGGCGCCGAGATGCATCAGGTTTTGACCGATAACGACGTCAACCTGGTGATTATGGATATCAACCTGCCGGGCAAAAACGGTTTACTGCTGGCGCGTGAACTGCGCGAACAAGCTAACGTCGCCCTGATGTTCCTCACCGGCCGTGATAACGAAGTGGATAAAATCCTCGGTCTGGAGATCGGTGCCGACGACTACATCACCAAGCCGTTCAATCCACGTGAGCTGACGATTCGTGCGCGCAACCTGCTGTCGCGTACCATGAATCTGGCGATGCCGAGCGAAGAGCGCCGTCAGGTCGAGAGCTATCGCTTCAACGGCTGGGAACTGGATATTAACAGCCGCTCGCTGATCAGCCCGAACGGCGATCAGTACAAGCTGCCGCGCAGTGAGTTCCGCGCCATGCTGCACTTCTGTGAAAACCCAGGCAAAATCCAGACGCGTGCTGACCTGCTGAAGAAAATGACCGGTCGCGAGCTGAAGCCGCATGACCGCACGGTGGATGTCACCATTCGCCGCATCCGCAAACACTTTGAATCGACGCCGGATACGCCGGAAATCATCGCCACTATCCACGGCGAAGGCTACCGCTTCTGCGGCGAGCTGCAGGATTAAGCGTCCGTCGCGAAACAAAAAAACGCCCGTCAGGGCGTTTTTTTATCGGCTCAGTGCCACGGCATAATCGGCACCGCGCTCAGCGCATTTTTCGGTGAGCCATCGACCACTTTATCCGAATAGCTCAGGTACACCAGCGCATGACGTTTCTGGTCAAAGAAGCGCACCACCTGCAGCTTTTTAAACACCAGCGAAGTGCGTTTGCGGAACACCACTTCACCCTGCGCCTTGCCCTGCGCGATTTTATCGCTAAGCTCTATCGGTCCCACCTGCTGACAGGAGATGGCCGCGTCGGAAGTATCTTCCGCCAGACCCAGTCCGCCCTTAATACCGCCGGTTTTTGCCCGGCTGATATAACAGGTTACATTTTTAACGTCGGGGTCGTCGAAGGCTTCCACCACGATCTTATGATCGGGGCCAAACATCTTGAATACGGTGTCAACGGAGCCGATCTCCTCGGCCAGCACGCTCTGACTCAACATAAATGTTGCCAGCGTGACTATAAGATTGCGAGCTATTGTCATTGAGTTACCATTGCAAACGGAATAGATGTGAATGTAATGTACTGTTAATCGAACCGAGAACCAAACCTAACGGGTTTCAACCCGCATTGATGTAGCACAGTTAACTGGCAAACCACCCCCGCGCCGTTGTGCAATTCGTGCTACTATTCGGTGACTTCATCGTTGCGCCACCAGAGAGTTATGAGGATGTTTTATGGACCAAGCCGGTATCATTCGCGATTTGCTTGTCTGGCTGGAAAGCCATCTGGATCAACCCCTTTCGCTCGATAACGTTGCGCTAAAAGCGGGCTATTCCAAGTGGCACCTGCAGCGAATGTTCAAGGAAGTTACTGGCCACGCCATCGGCGCGTATATCCGCGCCCGTCGGCTGTCCAAGGCCGCCGTCGCGCTGCGTCTCACCAGCCGGCCGATCCTCGACATTGCGCTGCAGTATCGCTTCGATTCGCAGCAAACCTTTACCCGCGCGTTTAAAAAGCAGTTCAATCAGACACCTGCGTGGTATCGCCGCTCGTCGGAGTGGAATTCGTACGGCATTCGCCCGCCGATTCGCCTCGATGATTACCCGATGCCGCAAGCGCAGTTCGTCACGCTGCCGGAAACGGTGCTGGTGGGGCAAACGCAAAGCTATACCTGTACGCTGGAGCAGATCTCCAGCTACCGCGACGAGATGCGCATTCACTTCTGGAAGCAGTTCCTGCTGGAGACCGATACCGTGCCGCCGGTGCTGTACGGCCTGCATCAGGTACGCGCCAGCCATGAGAAGGATGATGAGCAGGAGATTCTGTACACCACGGCGGTGCCGGCCGACCAGCAGGCGCTGAGCATGCAGTCAAACCAGAGCGTGATTCTGGAAGCCGGGGATTATGTGCAGTTCAGCTATCAGGGACCGCGCACTGCGCTGCAGGAGTTTATTCTGCTGCTGTACGGCACCTGTATGCCCACCCTCGGCCTGGTGCGCCGTCAGGGCCAGGATATTGAGCGCTTCTATACGCACGGTGGCAAAAAGCGCAGCGAGCCGCCAATGGAGATTCGCTGCGAATATCTGATTCCGATTCGTCCGCAGCAGTAACGGGCGGTGCGGATGGTCGCCATGAATGGCGACCCTACAGAAAATTAACCGTTTGTCGCCGATGCGGATTGCCTATGCCCTCGTAGGGTGCGCATTCATGCGCACCAATATGCGATCATTTATACGCACCGATTCAACCGCAGCAACAACCCCCACCGTTTGTCGCCGATGCGCATTGCCCGTGCACCCCGTAGGGTGCGCATTCATGCGCACCGATTCAACCGCAGCAATAACCCCCACCGTTTGTCGCCGATGCGCATTGCCCATGCCCTCGTAGGGTGCGCATTCATGCGCACCGATACGCGATCATTAATACGCACCGATACGCGGCCATTCTGCGCCGTGCGCTACCGCGATTAACGCTGCAGCTCATCCAGCGCAGGGGCATCCAGATGCGACACATCACCGGCCGTCTCCACCACCCAGCCGGCGGCGAGCCAGGCGCTTTGCTGATGATCGACGCGCGAAATCGAGCAGTTACGCAGACGCAAACGACGCTCCGCATGGGCCGGCAGCCCGAGAATGGTACTCACCAGCACACCCAGCGCCATGCCGTGGCTCACCAGCAGCGGACGGCTACCCGCCGGCAGATCGAGACAGGCATTGAGCGCGGCATGCATGCGCGTCGCCATCTCCTCCATCGACTCACCGCCCGGAATCCGGCCGCCTTCGGTGCCATCCACCAGCGCTTTACGCCAGCTCTCCTCTTCCGCCGTCAGGCCGTCGAGCGGACGCTGCTCCAGACAGCCCATATTGAGCTCGCGCAGGCGGGCATCGAGCGTCACCGTACAACCGCAGGCATCAGCGATAATCTCCGCGGTGCGCCGGGTACGTCCTAAATCGCTGGCAATCACGTGAGTAATGCCCAGCGATTTCACGCGCTCGCCCACCTGATGCGCCTGCTGCTCACCTTTATCCGTCAGCGGACTGTCGGACTGCCCCTGAATGCGTCGGGCCGCATTCCAAACCGTTTCACCGTGACGAACAAGATAGACCTGTAACATGCTTAATTTCCGTTATACTGCGACAAATTTGTCTTGAGGGTTCAGGTAATTATGTACCATGTTGTCGCAGCCACCATCAATCCGGCAAAAATCCGCGCAATTGCTCAGGCGTTCAACGACGTTTTCGGCGAAGGATCCTGCCATATTGAAGGGGTCGAGGTCGAGAGCGGCGTCGCCGCGCAGCCCTTAAGCGATGCCGAAACGCGAACTGGCGCACGCCAGCGCGTGGCGAACGCGCGTCATGTGCGGCCACAGGCGGATTACTGGGTGGCGATTGAAGCGGGCATCGAAGGCGACTGCGCCTTTGCCTGGATGGTGGTGGAGAATGCGCAGCAGCGCGGTGAATCCCGCTCTGCCAGCTTTACGCTGCCGCCGGTGGTGATGGCCGGTCTGGCTGCCGGGCATGAGCTCGGTGACGAAATGGCGCGCTTAACCGGCGTGGAGAATATCAAACATAAGGGCGGTGCGATTGGCGCCTTCACCCACGGCCTGCTGAGCCGCTCCAGCGTCTATCATCAGGCCCTGATTCTGGCGCTCTGTCCGTTCACTCACCCGCTGTATCAGCAGTGATCAGCTGCGCCCGAGGCGCGCTTCCAGCCAGCGTTTCAGCTCTGGCGGCGCCTCTTTCAGGCTATTGGATCCACGGGTGATGGTGGCAATCCCGACGCCCAATTCGTTTTTCAGCTCGCGCTGACTGATATCACCGTTGATCAACGCTTCGATAATGCGCAGGCGCGTGCCTAAGGCTTCGCGTTCATCCGGTGTCATCATCAGCTGCAGCAGTGGCAGCGCTACGTCATCGGAAAACGCGTTGTGCATCAGGTTGATGAAACGCAGCCAGTTGTCTTCAACCGGCTGCGGGGAAAGGGGTTGGCTCATGAAGGCTTCCGTACTCATTAACGAGTACGGAAGCATAACACAGTCAGTAACGGCGATTCCACTCGCCGTCGGCGAGAATCTTATCCGGCTTGCCCATGAAGTAGCGGTAATAGGCATCGTAGGCCAGCACGTTTTTCACGTAGCCGCGGGTTTCCGAGAAGGGAATGGTTTCGATAAACGCCACCGCATCCAGTTTGCCGCCGCTGGTATTCAGCCAGCTGCGCACCCGCCCCGGGCCGGCATTATAGGCGGCAGAAGAGAAGATGCGGTTCTGACCAAACTGCTGATAGACATACTCCAGATACTGCGTACCAATCTGAATATTGGTCTGCGGATCGAGCAGCTGACTGCTGTTAACGTAACCCGGAATGTTGTACATCTTCACGGTATGGCTGGCGGTGCCCGGCATCACCTGCATCAGGCCACTGGCGCCAACCGGTGAGCGCGCTTTCGGGTTCCACGCGCTCTCCTGGCGGGAAATCGCCATGGCGTAGCTTGGCGTGATGCCCTTATCGCTGGTGTATTGCTGATACAGATTGCGCCACGCCAGCGGGAAACGCTCTTTCAGGCTATCCCACATCTTCGCGGTGATGGTGGCCTGCACGCTGAGATCCCACCAGTCCTGCTCGTTGGCGTAGCGCGCCAGCATCTGCTGCTGGGTATGGGTTTTGCTGCTGATCAGGTTGGCCCACTCGCTGCGCGCCAGGTTATCCAGCCCCCAGTACATCAGCTCGCGCACGCGCGCCATCTCCGGCCCCTGCACCACGCTATTGTCCGCCGCCGGCGCCTGATCCACCTGCAGCGGATATTCGACGCCCAGCCGCTGCGCCGCCACCATCGGATAGAAACCGCGCTGCTGCATCAGCTTACGCAGAATCTCTTCCGCTTCCTCTTTGCGCCCCTGCGCCATCAGTAAATCGGCCTGCCAGTACTGCCACTCATCTTTCTCTTTGGCTTCCACCGGCAGCCGGGCAATCCAGGTGTTCAGACCGCGACGGTCGTTTTCACTCAGCGCCAGCCGCACGCGCCGCTCAATCAGCGCGGTGGATTCGCTGTTCATCACCACCGCATCGCGCCAGCGCGCCTGCTCCGAGGTGAGATCGGCACCCATCATGCGCCACACCACCGTCTCTTTCAGATCCTGCTCTTCCGCCGGGCTCATCTTCTGCGCCTGAACCAGCTGCGGGATCATCATGCGCGCGTTGTCCATATCCTGACGCGCCACGCGGGCAAAGGCGTAGCTGGTGGCCATGCGGGTAAAATCGGTCGGGCCGAGGGTGCTGGCAAAAGTGGTGACGGTCTGGGGATTTTGCTGCAGCGCAATCAGCGCGCTGGCGGTGGTTTGATAATCCGCCGGCAGCATTTTCGCCAGGTAATTGACCAGGCTGTCGTTGCCGGCTTTCATCGCCAGGCGGATGCGTTCGAGGATGGTGATCGGCGAAAGCTGCCCTGACGCCTGCCACACCGAGAACAGTTTGTCGCAGTCGTTCGGCAACGCGGTCCCGCGCAGCCAGATGGCTTTGGCCCCGTCAAACGCCGCCTGCTGCTGACCGGTCGCCCATTTGGCGTAGTACCAGTTACAACGCGCCTGCACCGGCTTTGGCTCATCCGGGCTGAAGCTGAGCACGCCCGGCCAGTCCTGGCGGTGCGCCAGCACGTTAACAAAGCGCGTCTGCAGCGAACGCGCCGGCGGCAGCGTCGGATACTGCTGAATAAAGTTTTTCACCGCCAGCCCGGTCTCCTGATCGAGATCCTGCGCCAGCAGGCGGTACTGCAGGTACGGATAGAGCGGATAATCCTGCAGCGTTGGCATCAGCTGCTCAACCTGGTCCATCTGTTTGTTGTCCCAGGCCTGTTTGATCTGCGCATAGCGCTGTCGTTGCTGATCCAGCGAATCGGCCCACACGCTGCCGGCCGTGCTGACCAGACAGATCCCTATCATCCAGTTACGCCACTTCTCCACTCCGCTCTCCTCATTGCTGCGCTCCAGCTTATGCCGGACTCCCTTCATGCTAACCAGGCCAACCGGCTCTTGCCACGTTCTTCACAAAATTTACCCAGGCGCACCGTGATTGTTCAGGCTGTGCGCCGCAATTGTGCAAATTATCATCAGAAAAACTTATCACCCAGCAAATAGCTATGCAATTTCATTCAGTTATAAATCTGGCACGTGCTTTGCTCTGTTGAATGCCATCTTGTATACCAGCTGGAATTCACTCATGGCATCGACCTTCGGTTTTACGCTTCAGGACTGGCAACGTTGCGCACAGCAGGATGCACAGCAGATCCCTGCACTGCTGGCCGCACATCTCGACGCACTCGATAACCAGGATAATGCCTGGCTGTACCTTGCTTCGCCGGCCCAGCTGCTGGCGCAGGTTGAACCGCTGCTGGCGGCATACCAGCGCAATCCGGCCGCCCTGCCGCTGTTTGGCGTGCCGTTTGCCGTCAAAGACAACATTGACGTGGCAGGCTGGCCGACCACCGCCGCCTGCCCGGCGCTGACGTATCAGGCCGCAGCCGATGCCTTCGTGGTGGCCAGGCTGAAAGCGGCAGGTGCTATCGTCATCGGTAAAACCAACCTCGACCAGTACGCGACCGGTCTGGTTGGCACCCGCTCGCCGTATGGCGCGGTGAGCAACACCTTTAACCCGGCCTACGTCAGCGGCGGTTCCAGCTCCGGCTCCGCGTCCGTGCTGGCGCGCGGCCTGGTCGGCTTCTCGCTCGGCACCGATACCGCCGGCTCCGGCCGCGTGCCGGCAGGTTTTAACAATATCGTCGGGCTGAAGCCGACCAAAGGCTGGTTCTCGGCCAGCGGCGTGGTACCGGCCTGCCGTCTCAATGACACCATCTCGGTATTCGCCCTGACGGTTGCCGATGCCTTTAGCGTCGCCAGCATCGCGGGCGGCTACGACGCCGGTGACGCCTATGCGCGCCAGTCGCCACGCAGCGCACCGGCCAGTTTCCAGCCGCAACCCTCGCTGGCGATCCCTGCCGCGCCGCAGTTTTACGGTGACCAGCAGGCGGAAGCGGCGTGGCTCAGCGCGCTGGAGCAGCTTACGGCGAGCGGTGCGACGCTGCACCCTATCGACTTCGCCCCTTTCCATCAGCTGGCAGAGCAGCTCTATTACGGCCCGTGGGTGGCCGAGCGCACCGTGGCGGTCGGCGAGATGCTCGACCGCCCGGAAGAGATGGATCCGGTGGTGTACGGCATCGTCAGCAGCGGCCGCCAGTACAGCGCCGTCGAGGCGTATCAGGCCGAATATCTGCGTGCCGAACTGACGCGCCAGATCCAGCAGACGCTGGCCCGGTTCGATGCGCTGGTGGTGCCGACCTCGCCCACCATCCATACGCTGGAAGAGATGCAGCAGGAGCCGGTGCACTACAACTCGCAGTTCGGCACCTATACCAACTTCACGAACCTGGCCGATCTCAGCGCGCTGGCGCTGCCTGGCCCGTTCCGCGCCGATGGGCTGCCTGCGGGCATCACGCTGATCGCCCCGGCGTGGCACGACCGCGCGCTGGCGACGTTTGGCCTGCGCTGGCAGCAGCAGCTGGCGCTGCCGCTCGGGGCCACCGGCAAAGCACTGCCGCCGCAGCCCGCCGCGCTGCCACCGTCGCCTGACCACGTGCGCGTGGCGGTGGTCGGCGCTCATCTCACCGGCATGCCGCTGAATTTCCAGCTCACCACGCGTCAGGCGGTGTGGGTCGAAGAGACGCAAACCGCCAGCCACTATCGCCTGTTCGCCCTGCTCGATGGCCCGATCAAAAAGCCCGGCCTGCTGCGCGGCGACAGCGGCGCCGCCATCACCGTTGAACTGTGGGACATCCCGCTGGCGCGCTTTGGCGAATTCGTCGCGGAAATCCCGGCACCGCTCGGCATCGGCTCGCTGACGCTGGCGGATGGACGCATCGTGAAAGGCTTTATCTGCGAACCGGCAGCGCTGACGCAGGCGCTGGAAATCACTGAATTCGGCGGCTGGCGCAACTGGCTGACGTCACAGGGGAATCACTAATCATGTTCAGCACCGTTCTGATTGCTAACCGTGGCGAAATCGCCTGTCGTGCCATCCGCACCCTGAAGCGCCTCGGCGTAACCAGCGTGGCGGTCTATTCGGATGCCGACCGCAATGCGCGTCACGTTACCGAAGCCGATGTGGCCATCGCCCTTGGCGGTGACAAAGCCAGCGACAGCTATCTGCGCATCGACAAAATTCTGGCCGCTGCGCAGCAAAGCGGCGCGCAGGCCATCTGGCCCGGCTACGGTTTTCTGTCGGAGAGCCTGCCGTTCGCCGCCGCCTGCGAAGAGGCCGGCATCGCGTTTGTCGGCCCGACCGCACAGCAGATCGGCGAATTTGGTCTCAAGCATCGCGCCCGTGAGCTGGCGGCCAGCGCTGGCGTGCCGATGACGCCGGGCACGCCGCTGCTCAGTTCGCTGCAGGACGCACTCAGCGCGGCGGAAGACATTGGCTATCCGGTGATGCTGAAAAGCACCGCCGGTGGCGGCGGCATCGGTCTGACCCGCTGCGCCGACGCCACGGCCCTGGAGAACGCGTGGGAGAGCGTGCGTCGCCTGGGGGAACAGTTTTTCAGCGATGCCGGCGTGTTTCTTGAACGCTGCATTGATCGTGCGCGCCACGTGGAAGTGCAGATTTTTGGCGACGGCAAGGGCAAGGTGATTGCGCTGGGCGAACGCGACTGTTCGCTGCAGCGCCGCAATCAGAAGGTGGTGGAAGAGACGCCGGCCCCTAATCTGCCGCAGGCCACGCGTGAAGCGCTGCTGGCTTCAGCGGTGCGGCTGGGCGAGCTGGTTAATTACCGCAGCGCCGGCACCGTGGAGTACATCTATGACGCCGCGCAGGACGCGTTTTATTTCCTCGAAGTGAACACCCGCCTGCAGGTGGAGCATCCGGTGACCGAGTGCGTCACCGGTCTTGACCTGGTGGAGTGCATGCTGCAGGTGGCGGCGGACGATGCCATCGACTGGGATCGTCTGCAGCAGGCACCGCACGGCGCATCGATTGAGGTGCGGCTGTACGCCGAAGATCCGCTGAAAAACTTCCAGCCGAGCCCGGGCGTGTTAACCCACGTCAGCTTCCCGCCGGGGGTGCGCGTCGACGGCTGGATCGAGACCGGCAGCGAAGTGACGGCGTTTTACGATCCGATGGTAGCCAAACTGATCGTGCATGGCGAAACGCGCGACGCCGCGCTGGCGAAGCTGCAGCAGGCGCTCAATGCCACCCAACTGCACGGCATCGCCACCAATCTCGACTATCTGCGTCAGATCGTGGCGACCGACGCCTTCCGCAGCGGCAACGTCTGGACGCGCTTCCTTGACGGCTTTACGCCGGCGGCCAGCGTCATCGAAGTGCTGCAGCCGGGCACGTTCAGCAGCATTCAGGACTTTCCCGGCCGCCTGGGCTACTGGGACATCGGCGTGCCGCCGTCCGGCCCGATGGATGACTTCGCCTTCCGCCTGGCCAACCGTATCGTCGGCAACCACGCCTGCGCCGCCGGGCTGGAGTTCACCCTGCAGGGCCCGACGCTGCGCTTCCACAGCGATGCGCTGATCGCGCTGACCGGTGCCGACTGTCCGGCCGATCTCGACGGCAGCGCGGTCGACTACTGGCAGCCGGTGGCGGTGAAAGCCGGACAAACCCTGACGCTGGGCCGCGCGCAGAGCGGCTGCCGCACCTATTTAGCGGTGCGTAATGGTTTCGACGTGCCGGAATACCTCGGCAGCCGCGCCACCTTCTCGCTGGGCCAGTTTGGCGGCCACGCCGGACGTACGCTGCGCGTCGCCGACATGCTGCCGATCTCCCAGCCGGCGCTCGCCGCCTGCACCACGCCAGCCCCGGTCAGCGAACCTGAAGCACTGGATCGCGCGCTGGTGCCGCACTACGGCAGCGAATGGCGCATTGGCGTGCTGTACGGCCCGCACGGCGCACCGGATTTCTTCACCCAGGCTGCCATCGATGAGTTCTTTGCCAGCGACTGGCAGGTGCATTACAACTCCAACCGGCTGGGCGTCCGTCTGGTCGGGCCTAAACCCAGCTGGACGCGCGCTAACGGCGGTGAAGCCGGGCTGCATCCGTCTAACGTACACGACTGCGAATACGCCATCGGCGCGGTGAACTTTACCGGTGACTTCCCGGTGATCCTGACGCACGACGGCCCAAGCCTTGGTGGCTTCGTCTGCCCGGTCACCATCGCCAAAGCCGAGCTGTGGAAAGTCGGCCAGGTCAAACCGGGCGATCGCATCCGCTTCCACCCGATCAGCGCCGACGAAGCGGTCGCGCTGGAGAAAGCCCAGGCGCACAGCGTAACCACGCTGCGCAGCCAGCACGCACCGGCCTTCGCGGTGCCTTCGCTGGCGGCGAGCGACATCGGTTCTGCCACCCTGTTAGCGGCGCTGCCGGCGACCGCCACCACGCCTGCGGCGGTCTACCGCCAGGCGGGCGACAAATATGTGCTGATTGAGTACGGCGATAACGTGCTGGACCTGGCGCTGCGCCTGCGCGTACACCTGCTGATGCAGGCGCTGCGCCAGCGTGCAGAGCCCGGCATTGAAGAGCTGTCGCCCGGCGTGCGCTCGCTGCAGGTGCGCTATGACAGCCTGGTGATCGGTCAGCAGCAGCTGATGACGCTGCTGCTGGAGCTGGAAGCCGGGCTGGGCGACGTCAGCGCGCTGAAAGTGCCGTCGCGCATCGTCTGGCTGCCGATGGCGTTTGAAGACAGCGCCACGCTCGGCGCGGTGGAGCGTTACAAAGAGACGGTTCGCGCCAGCGCGCCGTGGCTGCCGAATAACGTTGACTTCATTCAGCGCATCAATGGACTGGCGAGCCGCGAAGCGGTACGCGACACCCTGTTTGCCGCCAGCTATCTGATTCTCGGTCTCGGCGATGTCTATCTCGGCGCGCCGTGCGCGGTGCCGATCGATCCGCGCCATCGCCTGCTGAGTTCCAAATACAGCCCGGCGCGCACCTTTACTGCCGAAGGCACGGTGGGCATTGGCGGCATGTACATGTGCATCTACGGCATGGATTCACCGGGCGGCTATCAGCTGGTGGGGCGCACGCTGCCCATCTGGAACAAGTTCCTGCAAAACGATCAGTTTGCCGCCGGCGAACCCTGGCTGCTGCGCTTCTTTGACCAGGTGCGTTTCTATCCGGTGAGCGAAGCGGAACTGACGCAGCTGCGCGACGATTTCCGCGCCGGTCGTGCCCGCATCCGCATCGAGCAGAGCGAGTTTGATTTCGCGGCGCATCAGCAATTCCTCGCCGACAACGCGCCGGAAATCAGTGCCTTCCGTGAACGCCAGGCCGCGGCGTTTGAGCAGGAAGTCACGCTGTGGGCGCAGGAAGAGCAGGAAGCGCCGCTCACCCGTGAAGAGACGCTGGTGGTCGCCGACGCAGAGGACGATGCGCTGGCAGTGTGCGCTGACATGAACGGCAACATCTGGAAAGTGCTGGTTGCGCCGGGCGATACGGTGCAGGCCGGTCAGACGCTGATCATCGTGGAAGCGATGAAGATGGAGCTGGCGATTGTCGCGCCGCAGGCCGGCACGGTGAAACGCATTGCCTGCCAGGCGGGCCGTCCGGTAAGTCCGGGCGATACCCTGCTGTGGCTGGCTTAAGGAGCAGGTATGAACAGTAGCGCGCCCCGCAGCAAAGGCCGTCCCGAAGCGCTTGCCGAAAAGGTTTATCAGGCGCTGAAACAGGACATCTTTGAATTCCGTCTGATGCCGGGTGACCGCTTCAGCGAAAACGAAATTGCCGAGCGGCTGGCGGTGAGCCGCACGCCGGTGCGTCAGGCACTGTTCTGGCTGGAGCGCGAAGGCTACGTCGAGGTGTGGTTTCGCAGCGGCTGGCAGGTACGGCCGTTCGATTTCGCCTACTTCGAGGAGCTGTACGACTTCCGCACCGTGCTGGAACGCGAAGCGGTGCGCCGCCTGTGCGCGCTGCCGCCGCTGGCCTGCGCGGAAACCCTGACCGCGCTGAAAACCTTCTGGATCGACGATGCCCGGCTGGCAGATGGCAAAGCGGTATCAGCGCACGACGAAGCGTTTCACATGGCGCTGGTGGCCGCGGCGGGCAATCAGGAGATGGCGCGCATCCATGCCGAGCTGACAGAAAAAATCCGCATCATTCGCCGTCTCGACTTCACGCGGGATGACCGGGTTGATGCCACGTACCGCGAGCACGCTCAGATCTTACGGGCGATTTTTCAGCAACACACCGAGGAGGCACAGCGCATTTTAACCGACCACATTGCCGTCAGTAAGGCCGAGGTCAGGAAGATTACGTTGCATATGTTACAGCAGGCTCGGCTTCAACCCATTGAATAACAACAGATAACACAGTTAGGGGTTTAAATGATGAAACGACGTTCGTTGCTTAAAGCTTTCGCGCTCTCCGCTACCGTTGCCAGCATGGGCTTCGCCTTTACCGCACAGGCGGCAGACACCATCAAAGTCGGCATTATGCATTCGCTGTCCGGCACCATGGCGATTTCCGAAACGCCGCTGAAAGATGTGGCGCTGATGACCATTGATGAGATCAATGCCAAAGGCGGTGTGCTGGGCAAGAAGCTGGAACCGGTGGTGGTCGATCCGGCCTCTAACTGGCCGCTGTTCGCCGAAAAAGCGCGCCAGCTGCTGACTCAGGACAAAGTGGCGGTGGTGTTTGGCTGCTGGACGTCGGTCTCGCGCAAATCGGTGCTGCCGGTGTTTGAAGAGCTGAACGGCCTGCTGTTCTATCCGGTGCAGTACGAAGGCGAAGAGATGTCGCCGAACGTGTTCTACACCGGCGCCGCGCCGAACCAGCAGGCGATCCCGGCGGTGCAGTATCTGATGAGCGAAGATGGCGGCAGCGCCAAACGCTTCTTCCTGCTCGGCACCGACTACGTCTATCCGCGCACCACCAACAAGATTCTGCGTGCCTTCCTGCATAGCAAAGGCGTGCAGGATAAGGATATCGAAGAGGTGTACACGCCGTTTGGTTACAGCGATTACCAGACCATCGTGTCCAATATCAAAAAATTCTCCGCCGGTGGCAAAACTGCGGTGATCTCCACCATCAACGGTGATTCCAACGTCCCGTTCTACAAAGAGCTGGCGAACCAGGGCATTAAAGCAACCGACATTCCGGTGATTGCCTTCTCGGTGGGGGAAGAAGAGCTGCGCGGCATCGACACCAAACCGCTGGTCGGTCAGCTGGCAGCGTGGAACTACTTTGAGTCAGTGGATAACCCGACTAATGCGAAGTTCGTGGCCGACTACCGCGCTTACGCCAAAGCGCACAACCTGCCGAACGCCAGCACCGTAGTGACCAACGATCCGATGGAAGCCACCTACGTTGGTCTGCACATGTGGGCGCAGGCGGTAGAGAAAGCTGGCACCACCGATGTGGATAAAGTGCGCGCCGCGATGGCCGGACAGACGTTCAAAGCACCGGACGGCTTCACGCTGACCATGGACAAAACCAACCACCATCTGCACAAGCCGGTGATGATTGGTGAAGTGGAGGAGAACGGCCAGTTCAACGTGGTGTGGCAGACCGAACAGCCGGTACGCGCCCAGCCGTGGAGCCCGTACATCGCCGGGAATGATAAGAAGCCGGACTACCCGGTGAAGTCGGCGCAGTAAGGGGAGGCTGATGGTCCTCGCCCTATGGCCCGCTGGCCCTCCCCCTAACCCTCTCCCGCTGGCGGGAGAGGGAACCGATCGAGCCAGCACGCCGCTACCGAACTCACCTGTAGCAGCGTCTCCCTCTCCCTGTGGGAGAGGGCCGGGGTGAGGGCCTTGCACCGCACTCACCCGTTTTTCTCCCTCTCCCTCCGGGAGAGGGCCGGGGTGAGGGCCAGACAACGCCCTAACCCTGATGAGGGCCACACCGCACCCAACGTAACCATAACAGGATGATCACCATGACACTCCGCCGTATTCTCAGCTGCCTGCTGTTACTGCTGCCGTGGCTGGCGCAGGCCGGTGATGGCGCTGACTTCGCCGCTGCCAGCCGTACGCAGCAGGCGACATTGCTGCAGCAGTGGGCTGCGGCGCCGCAGGCCAGCCGCTTGCCGCTGCTGCAGGCGCTGCGCAATGAAAGCGTGGTTATCGACCAGAACAAGCAGCCGTTCAGCAAACAGGCTGACCAGCTTCTGCCGCTCGACAGCGCCCGGCAGCCGGACGGCGAAACCAAAAAACTCTTCATGAACAACCGGCTGCGCGTGCTGATTGCCAGCGCCCTCGCCGCCCACCAGCTGGTGAGTGACGATGCGGCGATTCGCCTGCGCGCGGCGCAACAGTTACAAAACGATGCCGCGCCTGACCAGCTGCCGCTGATTGAACAGCGCCTCGCCGTCGAACAGGACAGCAAAGTACGTGCGGTGCTGGCGATGGCCGCCGCGAATCTGCAGCTCGCCAGCCCGGACGCCGCGCTGCGCCTGAAAGCGGTCACGCTGCTCGGTGAATCGGGCGATCCGGCGATGCAGGCCAGCCTGGCGCGCTTAACCCAGGCCAGCAACGAACCCGATGCGCAGGTGCGCGCCGCTGCGTCCGCCAGCCTGCAGCACATCAAGCAGCGCCTGATGTGGGGCGACTGGCTCGGCCAGGCGTTTACCGGTCTGTCGCTCGGCTCCATTCTGCTGCTGGCCGCGCTCGGCCTGGCGATCACCTACGGCCTGCTGGGGGTGATCAACATGGCGCACGGCGAGATGCTGATGCTCGGCGCCTACGCCACCTGGCTGGTGCAGAATCTGTTCCAGCAGTTTGCGCCGCAGTGGCTGGCGTGGTACCCGCTGCTGGCGCTGCCGGTGGCCTTCGCCGTCACCGCCGTAATGGGCATGCTGCTGGAACGCACCATCATCCGCCACTTATACGGTCGTCCGCTGGAGACGCTGCTCGCCACCTGGGGCATCAGCCTGATGCTGATTCAGCTGGTGCGCATGCTGTTTGGCGCGCAGAACCTCGAAGTGGCCAACCCGGGCTGGCTGTCCGGCGGCTGGCAGCTGCTGCCGAATCTGGTGCTGCCGTATAACCGCATCGCGGTAATCCTGTTTGTCATCGCGGTGCTGGCGCTCACCTGGCTGCTGCTGAATAAAACCCGGCTGGGGCTGAATGTGCGGGCGGTCACGCAGAACCGCGCCATGGCGGACTGCTGCGGCGTGCCGACCGGGCGCATCGATATGCTGGCGTTTGGCCTCGGTTCCGGCATTGCCGGACTCGGCGGCGTCGCGCTGTCGCAGCTGGGCAACGTCGGACCGGAACTGGGTCAGGGCTACATCATCGACTCATTCCTCGTGGTGGTGCTCGGCGGCGTCGGTCAGCTGGCCGGCACCGTGGTGGCGGCTTTTGGTCTCGGCATCCTTAACAAAGTGCTGGAGCCGCAGATTGGCGCGGTGCTCGGCAAAATCCTGATCCTCGTGCTGATTGTGCTGTTTATCCAGAAACGTCCCCAGGGTCTGTTTGCCGTTAAAGGGAGGGTGATTGACTGATGAGCCAGCCACTGACCTTACGCGCGGTGCGCAAAGCGCCGCGCCTCAGCCTGATTCTCGGCGTCATCGTGACCGCGCTGCTGCTGGTGCTGCCGTTCTGCGCCCTGCTGCCCGCCAGCCATCCGCTGGCGATCTCCACCTATACGCTGACGCTGGTGGGCAAAATCCTCTGCTATGCGATTGTCGCGGTGGCGCTGGATCTGGTGTGGGGCTACGCCGGGCTACTGTCGCTCGGCCACGGGCTGTTTTTTGCCCTCGGCGGCTATGCTATGGGCATGTACCTGATGCGCCAGGCTGCAGGCAGCGGTTTGCCGGCGTTTATGTCGTTTCTGTCGTGGAATGAGCTGCCGTGGTTCTGGGCCGGCAGCCAGCACTTTCTCTGGGCGCTGTGCCTGATTGTGCTGGTGCCAGGCCTGCTGGCACTGCTGTTTGGCTTCTTCGCCTTTCGCTCCAGAATCAAAGGCGTCTACTTTTCCATCATGACGCAGGCGCTGACTTACGCTGGCATGCTGCTGTTTTTCCGCAACGAAACCGGCTTTGGCGGCAACAACGGCTTTACCGGTTTTACTACCCTGCTCGGTTTCAGCGTCACCGCCACCGGCACGCGTATCGCACTGTTTATCGCGACCGTGCTATTGCTGCTGTTCAGCCTGGCGCTGGGCTTTGCCCTGGCGCGCAGTAAGTTTGGTCGCGTGCTGACGGCGGTGCGCGATGCGGAAAACCGTCTGATGTTTATTGGTTACGATCCGAAGGGCTTCAAGCTATTCGTCTGGACGCTCTCCGCCGTGCTGTGCGGGCTGGCCGGTGCGCTGTACGTGCCGCAGGTCGGCATCATCAACCCGAGTGAAATGTCGCCGACCAACTCGATTGAAGCGGCGATTTGGGTGGCGCTCGGCGGACGCGGCACGCTGATTGGCCCGCTGCTGGGTGCGGCCATCGTCAACGGTGCCAAAAGCTGGTTCACCGTCGCCTTCCCGGAATACTGGCTGTTTTTCCTGGGCCTGATGTTCATCCTGGTCACGCTGTTCCTGCCGCGTGGCGTAATTGGCCTGCTGCGCCGGAGGCGTCATGACTGAGCAACTGTTTACCCAACCGCACCCGGCGGATCGCCATCGTCAGCAAACCGATCCGGTGCTGCTGCTGGAGAACATCAACGTCTCGTTTGACGGCTTCCGCGCGCTGACCGATCTGTCATTGCAAATCGGCGTCGGAGAGCTGCGCTGCGTGATCGGCCCGAACGGCGCGGGGAAAACCACGCTGATGGACGTGATCACCGGCAAAACCCGGCCGGACAGCGGCCAGGTGATCTACGACCAGGATACCGATCTGCGCCAGCTGTCGCCGGTCGAAATCGCCCGCGCCGGCATTGGCCGCAAGTTTCAGAAACCCACGGTGTTTGAAGCGCTGACGGTGTTTGAAAACCTCGAAATCGCGCTGAAAAACGATAAATCGGTGTGGGCCAGCCTGCGCGCCCGGCTTAGCGGCGAGCAGCGCGATCGCATCGACGAGGTGCTGAAACTGCTGCGGCTCGGCGGCGAACGCCAGCGGCAGGCGGGTCTGCTGTCGCACGGGCAGAAGCAGTTTCTCGAAATCGGCATGCTGCTGGTGCAGGAGCCGCACCTGCTGCTGCTGGACGAACCGGCAGCCGGCATGACCGATGCCGAAACCGACTACACCGCCGAGCTGTTCCGCAGCCTGGCGGGCAAGCACTCGCTGATGGTGGTGGAACATGACATGGGCTTTGTGGAAACCATTGCCGACCACGTGACGGTGCTGCATCAGGGCCAGGTGCTGGCTGAGGGATCGCTGCGCGAGGTACAGGCGGACGATCGGGTTATCGACGTATATCTGGGGCGCTGAGATGTTACAGGTAGCAGAACTGCATCAATATTACGGCGGCAGCCATATCCTGCGCGGTCTGTCGTTTGAGGCTCGCCCGGGCGAGATCACCTGCCTGCTGGGGCGCAACGGCGTGGGCAAAACCACGCTGCTGAAGTGCCTGATGGGGCTGATTCCGGTCAAATCCGGCGAGGTTCGCTGGCAGAACCAGTTGATTAACACGCGCAAGCCACACCAGCGCGTGCAGGCCGGTATTGCTTATGTGCCGCAGGGGCGCGAAATTTTTCCGCGTCTGACGGTGGAAGAGAACCTGCTGATGGGGCTGGCGCGCTTCTCCGGTGCCCAGGCCAGCCGGGTACCGGAGGAGATCTACCAGCTGTTTCCGGTACTGCGCGAGATGAAAACGCGGCGCGGCGGCGATCTGTCAGGCGGCCAGCAGCAGCAGCTGGCGATCGGCCGGGCGCTGGCCTGCCAGCCGCAGCTGTTGATCCTCGATGAGCCGACCGAAGGGATCCAGCCGTCGGTGATCAAAGAGATCGGTGCGGTGATCCGCCAGCTGGCACAGCGCGGTGACATGGCGATCCTGCTGGTCGAGCAGTTTTACGATTTCGCCGCCGAACTGGCCGACAGCTATCTGGTGATGTCGCGCGGCGAAATTGTGCAGCGCGGCGCGGGTGCGAATATGGAGAGCGAGGGCGTGCGCGGGCTGGTGGCGATTTAGCCGTGCGGCGGGCGGGCAGGCAGAAGACAGGTTGTTAATCTGCAAGAAAAAACTTATGTTTACCCTCCACCCGGCCATTCCGGCCGCAGCGAAGGTTGAGCGAACTGTTACTGATGGAAACCCGCCGCGACGAACGAATCAATAAGCTGGCGCAGGCGCTGAAACACAGCGACACCCTGCACTTAAAACAGGCCGCGCAACTGCTGGGCGTGTCAGAAATGACCATCCGCCGCGATTTAACCGGCGCGACGCAGGGCGTGGTGCTGCTGGGTGGCTATGTGATGCGCGACCCGCGGCAGAACGTGGCGCACTATTTTGTCAGCGACCAGCAAAACCTCAACGTCAGCAAGAAACGTCTGCTGGCACAGCGGGCTGCCGCGCTGGTACAGGCCAACGACACGGTGTTTTTCGACTGCGGCACCACGTTGCCGCTGGTGATAGAAGCGATCGATAACGATCTGCCCTTCACCGCCATCTGCAGCGCGATCAATACCTTTCTGGCGTTAAAAGAGAAGCCGCACTGTCGGGTGATTCTGTGCGGCGGCGAATTCCACGCCGATAACGCCGTGTTTACCCCGCTCGAGCAGGTCACGGTGCTGGATGCGCTCTGCCCCAATAAAGCCTTTATCTCTGCCGCCGGCATGGACGCCGCGCAGGGCGCCACCTGTTATAACCTCAACGAACTGCCCATCAAGCATCTGGCGCTGCAGCGGGCGCAGACCAAAATCGTGGTCGGCGACAGCAGCAAGTACGGCAAGGTACTGCCGGCGCGCATTGGCGACTTCTCGCTGTTTGATATGCTGGTCAGCGACAGCCCGCCTCCGCCCGCGCTGCTCGCCGTGCTGCAGGCGGCCAGGCTCACCCTGCACTGCGGCTAGCATTATTCCGCCGCTGCGGAAGATTGCGCGCAATGCGGCTGTGATTGCCGGGTGAAAACGGCTAAACTTCAGCATCTGACGTTCCACCCATTACAGACCAAGAGGCTCATCACAACGTGGCTCAATTCGTCTATAGCATGCATCGCGTCGGCAAAGTGGTTCCGCCGAAGCGTCACATTCTGAAGAATATCTCCCTTAGCTTTTTCCCTGGCGCCAAAATTGGCGTACTCGGCCTGAACGGCGCGGGTAAATCGACCCTGCTGCGCATCATGGCCGGCATCGATAAAGATATCGAAGGGGAAGCGCGCCCGCAGCCGGGCATCAAAGTCGGCTATCTGCCGCAGGAACCTCAGCTGAACCCGGAACACACCGTGCGTGAGTCGGTGGAAGAAGCGGTCGCGGAAGTGGTTGGCGCGCTGAAGCGTCTCGACGAAGTGTACGCGCTGTACGCCGATCCGGACGCCGATTTCGACAAGCTGGCCGCTGAGCAGGGCCGTCTGGAAGAAGTGATCCAGGCACACGACGGGCACAATCTGGAAACCCAGCTGAACCGCGCCGCCGATGCCATGCGTCTGCCGGAGTGGGATGCCAAAATCGCCAACCTGTCCGGTGGTGAACGCCGCCGCGTCGCGCTGTGCCGTCTGCTGCTGGAAAAGCCAGACATGCTGCTGCTCGACGAACCGACCAACCACCTGGATGCCGAATCCGTCGCGTGGCTGGAGCGCTTCCTGCACGACTTCGAAGGTACCGTGGTAGCCATCACCCACGACCGTTACTTCCTCGATAACGTTGCCGGCTGGATTCTGGAGCTGGACCGTGGTGAAGGCATTCCATGGGAAGGCAACTACTCCTCATGGCTGGAGCAGAAAGATCAGCGTCTGGCGCAGGAAGCTTCTCAGGAAGCGGCGCGTCGCAAATCGATCGAGAAAGAGCTGGAGTGGGTGCGTCAGGGCGCGAAAGGCCGTCAGTCTAAGGGCAAAGCCCGTCTGGCGCGCTTTGAAGAGCTCAACAACACCGATTATCAGAAACGTAACGAGACCAACGAACTGTTCATTCCACCTGGTGCGCGCCTCGGCGACAAAGTGCTGGAAGTGAAGAACCTGAGCAAAGCGTATGGCGATCGCGTGCTGATTGACGATCTGTCGTTCTCGCTGCCGAAAGGCGCTATCGTCGGCATCATCGGTCCTAACGGCGCCGGTAAATCGACGCTGTTCCGCATGATGTCAGGCCAGGAGCAGCCGGATTCCGGCAGCATCGAGCTGGGCGAAACCGTGAAGCTGGCGTCGGTCGATCAGTTCCGCGATGCGATGGATAATTCCAAAACCGTGTGGGAAGAAGTTTCCGGCGGTCAGGACATTATGCGCATCGGCAACACCGAAATGCCGAGCCGCGCTTATGTCGGTCGCTTTAACTTCAAGGGCACCGATCAGGGCAAACGCGTCGGCGAACTGTCCGGCGGTGAGCGTGGTCGTCTGCACCTGGCGAAACTGCTGCAGGTGGGCGGCAACCTGCTGCTGCTCGACGAACCAACCAACGACCTGGATATCGAAACCCTGCGCGCACTGGAAAACGCCCTGCTGGAGTTCCCGGGCTGCGCAATGGTGATCTCGCACGACCGCTGGTTCCTCGACCGTATCGCTACCCACATCATCGACTATCAGGATGAAGGTAAGGTGGAGTTCTTCGAAGGTAACTTTACCGAGTACGAAGAGTACAAGAAACGCACCCTCGGCGCCGAAGCGCTGGAGCCGAAGCGTATCAAGTACAAGCGCATGGCGAAGTAATCGCTGTGATAACAAAAAGGCGCCGCGGCGCCTTTTTTGTTGTGCTGCACTAGCTGCCCAGCATCTGCTTCACCAGCTCGACGCAGCGCAGGAAGCGTGTGTCGTAGTCATCCTCTTTGACGTGCACATATTCAATGTGATTTTCACGCAGCATGGTGACCAGCATCGACTGGAACTCGCGGCGATCCATCGAACTGCCGAGGCTGCGCAGGCCGTCGGCCACCCACGGCACATTATTTTCCAGCAGAATCACCAGGTCAAAGCGGTACTCATCGATCAGCGCCTGCACGAACGGGTGCTCGCGCCCTTCATACTTAAGGCAGAACGCCTGGGTAGTGATGAAGTCGGTATCGATAAACGCCACTTTGTTGGCGTATTTGACGGCGAAATCGATGTACTGCGCCTGGCCGAGCGCGATTTTGTCGTAGTCGGAGTATTGCAGCGCCATCTCGTCGCCGCCGAGGTGCGAAAAGACATAATCGCGGCCATACTCCCACGCGCTGGTGGTGTTAAAGATGTTGGCCAGCTTGTTGACCAGCGTCGATTTGCCGCTCGATTCACCGCCGAGCACCGCCACGGTGCGCACGAAGAACGGCTTCACTTCAGTCGGGATGTACTCCCAGTAGCGGAACGGATCCTGACGAATCTGGCTGCCGCTGATGTTCATAAACGATCGATGCGGATCGATCACCACCGCCGGAATGCCCAGATGCTGCTGATACATCGGCGCATCCGGTTCTTCGCTGGTATAAACGCAGTCGGGCTCAATGCCCTGCTCCGCGAGGAAGGTTTTCACGCCAGCGCTCCACACATCCCAGCCGTGCGGATAGGGCTCGATGCCCTCTTCGTTGAACGAATGGATACGGATGTTTTTCTGGTACTTGAAGGTCTGCAGCAGCCAGCGCAGACGATCGCTGATGGTGGGCTGCTGCGACATGGCGCTGTTCTCAAACAGCTCGCGATCGCGCGGATCGTCATGGCCCATGATGATGTGCAGCTCATCGACCTGGCTACAGGCGCGCTGGATCAGGTAGATGTGGCCAGTGTGCAGCGGATAGAACTTCCCGAACACCACGCCCACGGTTTTGTCGCGACGCGGGAATTCCAGTCCGAGAAAACGGTGCAGCGCTTCCAGCTTCTGCGCGCTCGGGCTTTTGATTTTGGCATTCAGCAACTGGCTCAGATAGCCTTTGGTCATCCCGCTGGCATCAGCCACCTGCTGCAATGTGTGTCCCTGCTGGCGAATCGCGGTTTTCAGATAGTCAAACGATGACATGTGGTGCCTCCTGCATGGAATTAGAGGGATGGTGCGCGCGGGCCCTCACCCCGGCCCTCTCCCGCCAGCGGGAGAGGGGGAAAATCCTGAACAGAGCGATAAATGGCAGATCAACGCCGTACTTCCCGCCTCTCCGATCGGTTCCCTCTCCCGCAAGCGGGAGAGGGTTAGGGTGAGGGAAAAGGTGGAGCCACAAGCCAAACCTCCCCCAACAACCCGCCTTACAGCTCGTCCAGAATCGCCAGCGCATCCGCCAGCTTCTTCGCGCTATACACCTTCATACCGTCAATGGCCTTCTTCGGCGCATTCCCTGCCGGCACAATGGCGCGCTTAAAGCCGTGCTTGGCCGCCTCGGAAATGCGCTCCTGGCCGCTCGGTACCGGACGAATCTCCCCGGCCAGCCCGACTTCGCCAAAAATCACCAGATCCTGCGGCAGCGGGCGATCGCGCAGGCTCGACACCATCGCCAGCAGCAGCGCCAGGTCTGCACTGGTCTCGGTGACTTTGACGCCGCCGACCACGTTCACAAATACATCCTGATCGGCCATCTGCAGACCGCCGTGACGGTGCAGCACCGCCAGCAGAATCGCCAGACGGTTCTGCTCCAGTCCAACCGCCACGCGGCGCGGGTTGCCCATCATCGAATGGTCCACCAGCGCCTGAATCTCAACCAGCAGCGGGCGCGTGCCCTCCCAGACCACCATCACCGAACTGCCGGAGGTGATCTCATCGCCGCGTGACAAAAAGATAGCAGACGGGTTACTGACTTCGCGCATGCCCTGCTCGGTCATGGCAAAGACGCCCAGCTCATTCACCGCACCAAAGCGGTTTTTGTGGCTGCGCAGCGTGCGGAAGCGCGAATCGGCATCGCCGTCCAGCAGCACCGAACAGTCAATGCAGTGCTCCAGCACCTTCGGCCCGGCCAGCGAGCCATCTTTGGTGACGTGACCGACCATGATGATCGCCACGCCGCGCGTCTTGGCGAAGCGCGTCAGGTAAGCGGCGGTTTCCCGCACCTGCGCCACGCTGCCCGGCGATGACTGGATCTCCGCCATGTGCATCACCTGGATCGAGTCGATCACCATCAGCTTCGGCTGCTCCTGCTCGGCGATCAGGCAGATCTGCTCGATGCTGGTTTCCGACAGCATATTGAGGTTTTCCGTCGGTAATCCCAGACGATGGGCGCGCATCGCTACCTGCTGCAGCGACTCTTCGCCGGTGACGTACAGGGTTTTCATCCCTTCCGCCAGCTTACACATCACCTGCAACAGCAGCGTTGATTTACCGGCACCAGGGTTACCGCCAATCAGTATCGCGCTGCCCGGCACCACGCCGCCGCCCAGCACGCGGTCAAACTCTTTAAAACTGGTCGAGAAACGCGGCAGCGCTTCCAGACTGATCTCCGACAGCTTCTGCACCCGGCTGGTGCCGGCGCTACCGGCATAGCCGCTCAGGCGCTCATTGCGCGCGGCCGCAGGCGAGGCGGCAATGCGCACCTCGGTAATGGTATTCCAGGCGTGACAGGCGCTGCATTGCCCCTGCCAGCGCGGATAGTCAGCGCCGCATTCGTTACAGACGAAGGCGCGTTTTGCCGCTTTGGCCAAATCAAGTCCTCAGTTAACGCTCTTCGTGAATCAGGCTGCCGGTGAGAATGCAGAACACTCCCATCAGGTCAGCGTGGCGGATAATCACTTCCGTCTGCTCATTCACTTTGGGTTTAGCATGATAGGCGATACCCAGCGCCGCAGTTTTAATCATCGGCAGATCGTTAGCACCATCGCCAATTGCCACGGTTTGTTCCGGTGCGATGTCAAAGCGCTGGGCCAGACTGTTCAGGGTATCGGCTTTAAATTGCGCGTCGACGATTTGCCCCAGCACTTCGCCGGTCAGCTTACCGTCACGCATTTCCAGTTCGTTGGCCACCGCAGCGGCCAGATGCAGCGTCTGCCGCAGGTGATCGGCATAGAAGGTGAACCCGCCCGAGGCTATCGCTACCTGCCAGCCCAGCGCCTGCAACTTGTGCACCAGCGTGGTCAGGCCCGGCATCAGCGGCAGCGTGTCGCGTACCTGCTTCAGGATGTTGGCGTCAGCGCCGGCCAGCTTTGCCACGCGCTCACGCAGGCTGGCTTTAAAATCCAGCTCGCCGCGCATCGCGCGTTCCGTCACTTCCGCCACCTGCTCGCCACAGCCCGCCAGTTTGGCGATCTCATCGATGCACTCGATCTGGATGGCGGTGGAATCCATGTCCATTACCAGCAGGCCTGGCGTTTTCAGATGGGGGATTTTGCCGAGCGGCGCTACATCAAAGCCAGCCTCATGCGCCAGCTTGCTGGCACGCGGTGTCAGCGAGCCCGCCAGCCGGATTACCTGATATTCATCGACATTCCACGCGCTGACGATCACCATCGCCGCGCCCAGCTGATGCTGATAATCGGTCAGTTTTTGTTTATCGAGCCCGCGCCCATACAGTAACCAGCCAGTCCGACCGGCACGGTAATCCAGCGGCATCACTTCATCACCGCTCAGGGAAAGGGGTAAACCCGGCCAAAGAGAGACATCGGCGGGCAGATCGCACCAGGTAAGACGATTTGGCATTACAGCTCCTGTAGGGACAACAAAACCACGCAAGAGGCTACCTTGTCTGCGCGGGTTCTGGCAACATAATTGCCAGCCTTTCTGCTGTTACGTCACACGGGTTTCTGATGGTCAAAACCGCACTGAAATTTCGCCTGCATCGCACGGTGATCGTTCTTATCTCGCTGGCGCTGTTAGTGGTGCTGATGCAGGGCGCGTCATGGTTTAGTCTTGGCCATCAGATGGCCCGTTCCGAACAGGTCGAGGAACTGGCGCACACGCTGACGCGCCAGGTGGCGTTCAGCCTGAAACCGCTCATGGATAACAGCGACGATAACCGCACGCAGATTGAAGCCATCCTGAATCAGATGACGGATAACAGCCGTGTGCTGGACGCTTCGGTCTATGCCGACGACGGCAGCCTGGTGGCCCACAGTGGCGAGAGTATTAATGTGCGCGACCGCCTGGCGCTCGACGGTAAACGTGCCGGTAGCTATTTCAATCATCAGATTGTCCAGCCGCTGGAAGGGAAAGAGGGTCCGCAGGGTTTTCTGCGTATTACGCTGGATACCCATGTGCTGGTGACGGAATCGCGTCAGGTAGATAACACCACCAATATTCTGCGCCTGATGATGCTGCTGGCGCTGGCGATCGGCATTATCCTGACCCGTACCCTGCTGCGCGACCGCCGCACCCGCTGGCAGCAATCACCGTTCCTGCTGACGGCCAGCAGAACGGTGAAAGAGGATAAAGAGGAAGAGACGGCGGCGGAGAGTGTGGAGACGGAGAGGAAAGAGGGTTGAGTTCATTTGGGCAGTGCGGTCTGATCGCTTGCTGAAACGAGGTTTAACACCGGTCGGGCGATGACAGTCGGGATAGAGGCGGCTGCCTGATCCTGACGGCGGGAAGTTAAAACAAAAAAACCGGAGGATCGTTAAGAGCTCTTTCGGCTTATTCTAATTTTTTCTTATTTTTTCATACCGATAGGCAACATCGACTAATACCTTTATCACTCCATCCTCATCTGGCCAATAAAAAATGAAAAGTGGATAACCTGGCATATAAACCTTTGGCTCCTTTATCTTAATCATTTCTTCGCTCAATAGTGTCATTAGAAAAGGTCTATCTATAAAATACTGCATTCATCGTATTACCGTCATCATCTCTAATCAGCTTATTCATTTCAAATTATTAAAATAAATAATATTTTTTGCAGAAGCCGAAATCATCCGTTACATGATGAATGCTATGGTGATGAAATAATTTTTAGCCACCTTACTTCAGGAGCGAATGGATTAATCCCCCTTGATGTTATTCCATTCGCAATACTCAACCCATTTTTTATCTTCAAACCCTTTTCGATAATTACAGACAATCGTCCCTGTACGATTATGAGGATCATAAGCAGCATCAACGTGCCCCCATGCCCCTGACACTGGAAGCTCAGCCGTAAATTCATCACTAAACCATTTTCTTAACCCTCGGGTAACATTACCTTCAGGTTTTTTTTGTTCACCCATCAAAAGCTTTTCAGGTGAGAATCGCCAACTACTAAGTTGAGAATTAATGTCATTAGGCTGCAAAAAATCAACTATAATATAAATATCACCAAACTTCCTGTCACCTTTAAGTATGGTTCTATACGATACAGTCTTATTTTCTTTTTTTTCAGGCCACCCCTCCCACTTTACATGAAAGTTATCAAATAAATTTTTTTTTGTTACCTCTGGACCCAACATCAATGAGTTTTTAAATGTAATAATTCCCTTCTCTAAGTCGAACATAATTTTACACTCCAATATCAAATGGTAAACCTATGGGTTCCAGGACTGTTTTATAATTAGATATAAAGAATTGCGTCCCACCACCGCTCCCAAATCTTCCACTATCCTGGGATAGCGCTTGTCCTGTACCAGCAATAGCGTCTCTTTTAACTCTATACATCTGGATCTTACTTCTAAAACCATATTTCTCATGAGGCAAAACTTGCAAGCTTTCCCATAAACTTTGTCGACTATTTCCAGCCGCATCTAAAGTTGCTTTATCAAAATAAAAACCAGACTGCCCCGGAGCTCCTCCATATATAATTTCACCTTCCTTCAACATCGTATTTGACCACGAGTCCCGACCTTTATAAATCCCTCTTCCCTGCCACTGTCGACCAAATGCAGCCTGATTATGGTCGTTAGCTTTAGTTGGCCGGTTGGGTTTGCATTTTCTCAACCCCCATGGATCAACCCACCCCAGCGCATTCGGCGCATACTGGTACAGATTCAGCCCACCCGCCAGCCCTATCGGGTCCTGCTGCGTAAACCGCGCACTGTCCGGGTCGTAGTAACGAAACAGATTGTAGTGCAGTCCGGTTTCACGGTCCAGGTACTGGCCCTGCATACGCAGGTTCTGGTCGTAGCCGGGCAGTTGCTGATGAGTTTCGCGCAGCAGCTTGCCCCATGCGTTATTGATGCCTTCCCAGCTGATGCGGCCTTCGCTGTCTGTCAGGCGTTCCGGCATGCCGTTAGCGGCATTGTGGAACCAGAAAATCTCCGCGCCCTCATTGCCGTCAATACGCGCCAGCGGTTCATAGCTGTTTGCGTCGCTGTATACGTAGGTCAGTGGCACTTCGTCGTGTATTTCCTGCAGCAGACGAAAACCGTCCCAGACGAAGCGGGTGAGGGTCGCTGCTCCGGCCGGCTTGCCGTGCAGCAAACGCTGCACGCGCTTGCTGATGCGGCGCCCGAGCGGATCGTAGCGGAAACTCACCTGCACCTGAGGCTTGTTGCGATCGCGCGGTTCGCTGACGACTTCGATCAGGCGATGCTCGTCATCATAGCGGTAGCGCCAGCGCGTCTGACCATCATCCTTTTCACTGGTGCGGCCGTGCACGTCGTAGCGCCAGCGGATGCCGTTCATCTGCGTAACACGATTGTGCGTTACCGCTGCTGCCGCGCTGCCGTCCAGCGGATTGCCCGCGCCATCCCAGCGCCACGTATCATTACCGGGCTGTGCACCTTCCTGCGCCAGCAGACGGCCCGCACTGTCGTAGTGCCAGAGCGTCTGGCTGAAAGGATTGTCGTCGCGCTGTTCGCGGATCAGGTTGTTGCCGTAGTCGAAATCACGCCGGCGCGAACAGCGGCGCGGTGCCGGGCGCTGTGCTTCGCCGTCGAACACATCGCGACGCACCAGCCGACCCAGTCGATCGTAATCGCTGCGCGTGGTCAGTCCGCCCTGACTGCGGCTCAGCTCGCGGTGCAGTGTATCGCGCGTAAATTCGCTGACCGGCAGGTTATCCAGCGCGATGCTCAGCAGATGGCCGCTGCCGTAATACAACTGTTTCAGCTGGCGGCCATCCGGCAGCGTCAGCGCAGTGCAGTTGCCCAGCGCGTCGTACTGCCACGCCAGGCTGCCCTGATCGCCCTGCTCCGCTATCACGCGACCAGCCTTGTCATACGCAAAGGTAATCGCCTGCTCGGCTTCACGGCTCCACTGGTTTTCCCCCAGCGGCAGATGCTGCGCCACGCTTGCCAGCTGGCCCGCCGCGGTATAGTCATAGCGCGTCTGACCTTCCGGGGTGATGCGCGCCATGAGTTGCCCTGCCGGGCTGAAGGCGAAGCGGTGCGTAATGGCCTGCGGGTGATCGGCGGCGAAAGTGCGGGCAACTGCGCGTCCGGCGGCATCGTAGTCATAGCGTGTTGCCACACCGTCCAGCCCGACCTGCGCCAGCAGCAGCGAATCTGCGCCCCATTCGAAGTGGTAGCTTTCACCGTTCTGATTTTGCAGCGAGATTAAACGTCCACGGCTGTCCCAGCGGCGCTGCACCTCTTCGCCCTGCGCGTTTCGCGAGAGAGTCAGTCTGCCGGCCTGGTCGTAAGCGAATTCGCTGCGTTTACCGTCTGCCGAGGCATACGCCACTGGCAGACCACGTTCGCTCCACTCCAGACGTTCTTCCCAGCCTTCAGCACGTTCCATCTGCCGGGGCCGCCCGGCGGCATCATAGTAGTATCGCGTTTCTTCGCCATCGGCTGCTGTAACACAACTCAACCAGCCCAGCGGATGATAACGGTAACGCGTAGTCTGGCCGGAGCAGTCCGTCTCGCGAATGACCTGCCCGGCATCGTTATACTCACGGCGATAGCGATTGCCCGCCGCATCAATCTCTTCTGTGATCAGCCCAAACTCATCGCGCAGATAACGCGTGCTGTGCCCGAGCGCATCGACCACCCGTTCCAGTCCGTGATGAATGTCGTAGTAATAACGGATGGCAGCGCCGCCAGGCTGGGTGATGACGCTGGGCAGGGCACGATGCGTTAACCACTCTGTGGTCTGCGCATTGCCATCGGCATCCTGCTCTTCAATGCGGTTGCCGAGCTCGTCGTAGGTAAAGTTCACCGCATGGCCGAGCGGGTCAATTCGGCGCGTCAGCAGTTCATTGTCATCCCACTCGTAGCGCCATTGCTCGCCGCGCTCGTCGATGAAGCAGGTAATTAATCCCTGTGCATTCCAGTGATGCTCGCGCTGCTGCCCATCGTAAGTAGAAACGCGGGTAATGCCCGCCGCGAGATCGTACTGCATACGGCAGCCATCGCCGCTGCTGGTGCGGTTTTCTATCACCCGCCAGTGATCAAACAGCTGCCAGCGATACTCGCTCTCCAGCCCGCCCGGCAGGCGGTGCCATACCATCAGGCCATCCACGTTATAACGGAAACGGCGCGTCTCAATGCCTGCCGCATCGGTGACGCTGGCCAGCTGGCCGTGATCATCAAAGCTCCAGCGCATCAGCGGCCAGTGCTGTTCACCGTCAAAGTGACTGGCAGCGGTAACGCGTTGCGGATGGCGTTCGTCGTTGTAGTGCAGCGTCACGTCAATCGCCAGCGGTTCATCATGGATGCGCACCAGCCGGCTCTGCTCATCCCAGCCCATCTCCAGCGCGTTGCCGTACTCATCACTCAGCGAGGCGAGACGCAAGAGCTGCGGGTTTCTGGCGGTGGGTTTGTACAAGCGCCAGACCGCGCCGTCATCGTCAGCGATTGCCACGTCACCGTGCGCATTGCGTCGCACCATCAGCCCTTCGCTGATACTGTAAAGCACCTCTTTTTCACCGGGCAAGGCAAAACGCAGTTCGCGGCCGTTGTCATCAAACCAGGTGGCCTGATTGCCTTCCAGCGTCAGATAGCTGTCGAACACCGTCGACCAGCCACGGCCAAACAGGCCGACGCGCTGCGTCAGACTGTTATAGCTGCGCTGCCAGCGCAGGGGAAAACGTCCCGGCAGCGAGAAATCACGCTCGGCATCATCATTCAGCACTTTCACGCCGGTAGCGGCATGTACCGGGTGTAGCGCGGAAAATATCGCGTTGATAGACATATCGGCCAGCATGCCGCCACCCGCCATTGCCAGCGCACACGGCATATTTTTCAGGATCTGACCAGGGCGACCGCGGATCAGCGACAGGCCGATCATCGCCAGCGCCAGTCCCGGCTGTTTGCCGCTTTTGATATCCCGCACCGTTAGCGTTTCACCGCCAATGATGACGTTGGCTGAAACATCATCGCTGATGGTCGCGCCACAGGTGGTGCGATCTTTAGCACGTGCCGCCGGCTGGCCGTTGATGAATACGCTTTTAGATCCTTCAGCGAGATACTGTGGCCCGCTGTGTTTCTCGCACGCAACTTTATCCTGTTCCAGCGGCGAGGTACCTGCGGCAGCGGAGGCAATCGTCGGCTGCCACATCGCCCCGGCGAACTGGTCGGCAACCGCCAGCAGTTTGCCGGCATAGTCGGCAAAAAATCCGGCCGACTGCGCTTCCGGTGGTGGCGTATCGCCTGCCGTCAGTTCGCCTGCCGCGCGAGCCGCCGCTAAGCCATTGATGATCACATTATCCGAACCGCTGGCAATGACACCCGCAGGCGACGGCGGAAACAGCATGTCGCCAATACCATCCGCAGCCGCGCTGATGTCGTCCGTGATACCTGCCACATTCGCCACCGCACCCGCGATGATACCGCTCAGCAGACAGCTACTGCCTACCGCCGCCAGCGCACCCACGCCAACCAGCGGAGCGGCTACGGTAGCCACACCGGCAACAATCGCGCCCATCGCGGCGTAGACCGCACCTTCAGCGACGATACTGGTGATATCGGCGAAAATACTGGAATGAATGATGTCATCGCCCTGGCGGGCCGCGTGCTTATCCATAATTATCCCTTCCGTGGGGCGTTCAGTGTCAGGCTCTGTTTGAAGGCATGCCAGCGTGCCCCGTCTTCTTCATCAAAAGGCCGCATGGCTGAAAAAGTAAATATCATCAACGTATTGGTTTCAGGCACGTTTACTGCCAGCTGACGTTGCCACAGTGCCTGCCCGTTGCGATCAAAAGCCGTTTCCACTTCGATGGCGCGCAACGTGTTGTCGGCTCCCGCCAGCACGCGTGTAAATTCGCTCTGCTCTACATGGCCCATCTGGCTGCGCAACGTATCCCACTGACGATGAAACTCCTGCTCAAAATCGCTGCCTTCAGCGATTGGCCCACGACTGACGATCAGCGCCAGCCCGGTGGCTTCATCGCGCAGAATATTCATGCTGGTGTCCTGCCAGCCAGCCGGAAACAGGGCGAACGCGCCCTCGTTGAATTGGTAGTGCATGTTGGATATCCGTTAGAGGAAATAAGTAGAAGTTGTGGGAAATATTGGCTGGTGAGTTTTGGAATACTCAGCTTAACGTTTATTTTTCGAAAAAATATACTTCACCATAAATGGAAAGCAAAGAGTAATCTAAAAAGATTAGAATAAGGCTGGATGTTTGAGCACATCTTTCGATTATTTTACTCACACCTCAATTTCCTTGTACCTAAAAAGACACCGCTCGGTTTGCACAAGCAGCGCCTTTATTCTCAACTCACTGATAAAATGCAGGAAAATGAAATTCAGTCATCTATATTAAAGACCATCATGATATGACTAACTTTGCCGCGCTCAATTTGGAATAAAATACGTTTTCCATCACCGTCATAATAGAGCCAGTATTGATTATCACTATCATCCACCGCGCCACTTCCATACTTACTTTCCAACTGCACCTTGCTATCGCCAACTGAAATGCCTCTGGCCGTTTTGACACCCGGCTTATTAAGGGTTATCTGTGCAATTATGTAACTATCTATATCACGATTCTGCTTATCCCATAGTAAATTAGAAGAATAAACATCGTAACCATCGTAATGGTGTTGGTAATATTTGTAACTACTTTCGCCGGAAGGTATTTCCCCCGTAAAGCTCTCGCTGAGTTGAACCCCTGCATTTTTCTTTGCAGATTCATTCCACGTAGCCCCTAATGCAAAAGGATGATTGTTAATTTGCACGGTAAAATCTGAAGATGAGATAGGTGAAATTGCACTTGCATGATTAATAGTTGTCTCAGCAGCATTTGCAGTGAAGATTGATGCTGACGCAATAAAAATCAGTAAATACATTTTTTTAAAAAAAGAAATCATCCAACCATCCTTCTTATTTAAATTCCGGAACATCATATGAGAGATTTGCATTCGGAAAACTATCAAACATTCTCTTCATACTTTTAGTTTGCGCTGTCGCCCAGTTAACATCAGTTGCATATTGGTGTGTACCTGGAGATGCAGGATTCCAGCGCATTTTATACAATGTATTTTGACCTGATCCAACAAATTTATCTGATATCCACTTTGCGCCGCCATCAATAGCTTTTTCTGGAGTTGTCCAACCTTGTTTATACGCGTAATTTGCTCCTGTATTTACAGCGTTACCATCAAGCGCACCAATGCCATACATATTGTAAACTTTGGTACCATTAACCATTACACCTTTAGCAAGCTCACTTGTGCCATTACCGGTTTCCAGTGCAGAGTGTGCTGCCAGGTAAGCCTCGTTTATATTATATTTTTTTGCCGCGTCAAGGTAAGTTTGCTCCTGTCCGGCAAGAGTTCCTTTGCCTTTAAGGAAATTACTCATATCATCTTTACTAATCCCAGAAGATGATGATAAATCAACAAATTGATATTTGTCTGTTCCATCCATATGGTTGGCAGGATCGACATACTTTTTGATGTCAGCTTCAGTTGCTGGGACAAAACCTTTTTTGGTATTGCTCCACTTAACTGGGGTTGCTTTAAGTCCCTTTTGTTTCTTGACCATATCATCTACAGAATAATCATACTTACTCTTTTTATCGGTGGAACCCTCTGTTTTACCTACACTAGTATCTTTAGATTTTTCTGCAGCTTTCGGCGCAGCCGGAGCCGCCTGTCCTTTCTGTTTAGGGGGGAACAGATTCTCCACCGCTTTACTGATATTCTGTTTGTGATCGGCACCAGGCGCACCGGTGCCGGGCTTTGCACCGTCAGTATTCAGGTTCAGCTTGCCGCCGGACGTTGTAATGTGGCCATCGCCCTGCACGAAAATATTGAAGCCTTTACCGACGATATTAATGTGGCCGTTAGCGTTGAGTTCAATGGCGCTTTCACCGCACTCCAGACGCAGCTTGGTGCCGGATCCCAGAACATAGGTATCAACTGCCGCGTCCAGCTTGCCTTGTCCGGTCAGGAGCTCCTCGCCGCCTTTGATACCGTGTACACGGTTGGTCTCAACGCGGTACAGCTCATTACCGCCAGCATAATGGCTGTGGTTGTTGGCGACCGAGTGGCTGGCATCGTTTTTAACGTGCGTATCCATGTTTTTCTGCGCCTGGATCCAAAGATGCTCCTCGCCCGCCTTGTCCTCGAAGCGCAGCGCGTTTGCCGTGTCCGCCGTGCCGTCCTTCGAACGGCTTAAAAACCCCATCTGCGTCGCCGCCGCCGGCAGCGCCCACGGCGGCATGCTCGCCTCGTTGTACACGCGACCGATGATCAGCGGCCGGTCCGGATCGCCGTTGATGAAGTCCACCACCACCTCGTCGTTCACGCGCGGGATCTGCACGCCGCCGAAGCCCTGGCCCGCCCACGCGCTCGACACCCGCACCCAGCACGAGCTCGTGTCGTCGCCCTTCGCCAGGCGGTCCCAGTGGAACTTCACCTTCACCCGGCCGTAGCGGTCCGTCCAGATTGACTCTCCCGCCGGGCCCACCACCTTCGCCGTCTGCGGACCGTGCGTCTTCGGCCACGCCGTCGCCGGCTCCGCCCGGTACGTCACCGACGACGGCAGCACCGTGAACGCGATGTTGTGCCGCGCACCGCCGCCGCCGCTCGCGTACCCGTTCTCCTCGAAGTCGTACCGCGCCGACGTCACCAGGTACTCTCCGTTGTCGCTGAAGTGCGGCGCGTTCACGATGCCGAACCGGTACCCCGGCGCGATGCCCGTCGCCGTTCCCGTTCCGCTCACGCTGTGGTGCGCCACCTGCCACACCTCCTGGCGGATGCGCGTGTAAAACTCCCCGTGGCTGTGGTCGACAAAATGGCCCGGCCAGTCGTACACGTCCACCGCCCCCGGCACCGGCGACACCGGATTCTGCCGCGCCTGCAGCATCCACGCGTTCGGCTTGCGGAAGTCGTAGTCGTCCGTGCTGTACATTCCCGGCGTCACGCTCTCGCACAGCGACCACTGGCTGATGCCCTCCTCCGTCACGCTCCCGCCCGACGCCGTCACGTGGTACGGTATCGTCTCATAGCCCGCGAACGCCTCGTGCTGGTCCGCCCCGTCGCACAGCACCATCACGTGGCGCTCCGCCTCGTGGCGGAACCAGTAGTAAATCCCCTCCAGCTCCATCAGCCGGCTGATGAAGTCGAAGCTGCTCTCCTGGTACTGCACGCAGTACTCCCACACCCGGTAGCTGCTGCCCAGCCGCGTCTCCACGTTCACCCCGTTCTCCTGCAGCAGCGTCTGCACTATCTGCGGCACCGTCTGACCCTGGAATATCCGCAGGTTGCGGTCGCGACGCATCGGCCACAGGTCCGGCTCCACCCGCAGCTGGTACACCGCGTAGCGCGTCCCGCTCAGCTCCTCGTTGCGCACCGCCACCCGCGTGATTTTGCCGTTGAGGTAGCGCGGCGACAGCAGGCTCTGCGTCGGCAGCGTGAACGTGACCGGCTGCCCCAGCAGCGCGTGCCGGTCGATGCGCGCGTCCGTGGCCAGCAGCTCGGCGTTCAGCTCAAACGACTGCGACAGCGCCTCGGCGCCGGTGAGTTTCCAGAACAGCAGGCCGTCCATCGGCAGCTGCGCGGTGATGCGTGAGAACATAATAAATCCCTGATGATTAACTGTGTGGATCGAGCAACCAGACGCCTTCTTCGCTGATGGTCAGCGTTTGCTCGCGCGTGCCGCCCTGGCCGCTGATGGCAAAGGTATAATTGCCTGGCGCCAGCTGCAGCGCGGCAAAACCGTTGGCGGCAGGCACCAGCGCCTGCGGTTTGCCATTCACCTGGACGCGTTCGCCCTGCTGCAGCTTGATGTAAACCTGCGCAACCGGCTCCGGCGGCGGAGCAGGCTGCGCCTCCGCTTCGCGCGGTTTTTCCGGCGTTACCGCTGCCGTTGCGGCTGGGGCTGACGACGCTGAAGGTGAAACTGCCGGATCAGCAGCTGGCGCGCTGTTTTGCACCGTCTCTGCTGGCGCCGCAGGCTCATCGCCCCCGGACATCAGCAGCCCCACGCACAATCCAACCAGCACGCCCGCGGCCACCAGTCCCGGCAGCGCAAAGCGATGGCGCAGCAGCGATTTCACCGGCGAAAGCGTTTCGGCTTCGTTCGCCTCTTCCACCGGCACCAGCATGGTGCCCGGTCCGCTGATTTTGGCGCTCAGCAGCGGTTCCGGTTCGCGCTCTGGCAGCGCCATCAGCCCGGCAAAAGCATCAATATCCTGCGGCCGATCTTCCGGTTTGAGCGCCAGCGCACGGTCCACCGCCGTCAGCAATGCCTGGGAGTAGCCCGGCAGGCGGCGCGCGGCCAGCGGCTGGTAGTTATCTTCGATGCTGCGCACCACGCTCACCGGCGGTGGCGCCCCGGTGATCAGCGTGTGCAGCACCGCGCCCAGCGCGTAAATATCCGTCCACGCGCCCTGTTCGCTTTCGTCGTTATCGCTGTATTGCTCGATGGGCGCATAGCCCGGACGCAGCATGGTTTCGCTCTCATCCGACAGGTTACCAATGGTTTTACGCGCAGAGCCAAAATCCAGCAGCACCGGCTCGCCGCTGCTCTGAATCTGGATGTTATCCAGCGAGATATCGCGGTGCAGGTAACCGGCGTCGTGGATGGTTTTGATCGCACCCAGCAGCGGCGGCAGCAGGCGACGAATCCAGGCTTCATCCACCAGTTGCGGATTGCGCTCGCGCAGGTTCGATAAGGTGGTGCCGCTGTAAAACACCGTGCCCATGTAAGCGGTGTCGTTCTGCACCCAGAAACGCAGCACGTGCAGCAGATTTGGATGGTTGAAGCGGGCCAGCAGGCGCGCCTCCTGAATAAAGCTGTTCAGCCCGGCATGAAAGGTTTTGCTGAAGCGTTCGCTGCGCAGCACCAGATTCAGGTCATCGCTGCGCACCGCCAGCGAAGCCGGCATAAACTCTTTGATGGCGATATCACGCTCCAGCTGATGATCCCAGGCACGATAAACAATGCCAAAGCCGCCACCACCGATCACTTCTTTAATTTCAAACTCATTGAAACGGTAACCCACCGGCAGAGCGTTGGGTACGTTGAGGGGATTATCGTGTTCCGACATTTTCGAAAACTCTCTGATCACTAACGGCTTTAGACATCGAACTGGCAAACAAACTCGCCCTGCTCACAGCGTACCTGCACGCGACGATAGCGTTCATCGCGGGCGTGGGCGCTGAGCAGCATCTGGCTCATCTGCGGCAACAGGGTATTGGTAAGGATGGCGTCGACCATGCGGCCACCGGACTCCACTTCCGTGCAGCGCTGCACGATCTGGCTGATGACCGAATCGTCAATCTGCGCGCTGATGCCGTGGTTATCGGCGAGGCGCTGAACAATGCGGCCCAGCTGCAGCCGGACGATTTCCGCCAGCATCGCGTCGCTCAGCGGGTAATACGGCACCACCAGCAGGCGACCCAGCAGCGCTGGCGGGAAGACCTCCAGCAGCGGTTTACGCAGCGCGGTGCTCAGCGCTTCCGGATCCGGCATCAGCTCCGGATCGGCGCACATCGCGCTGATCAGCTGCGTACCGACGTTGGAGGTCAGAATAATGATGGTGTTACGGAAGTCGATATGGCGCCCTTCACCATCCTCCATCCAGCCTTTATCGAACACCTGGAAGAACAGTTCGTGCACATCCGGATGCGCCTTCTCAATCTCATCCAGCAGCACCACGCTGTAGGGACGACGCCGCACCGCTTCGGTCAGCACGCCGCCTTCGCCATAGCCCACGTAGCCCGGCGGTGCGCCTTTCAGGGTAGAAACGGTGTGGGCTTCCTGAAACTCGCTCATGTTGATGGTGATGATGTTCTGCTCGCCGCCGTACAGCGACTCGGCCAGCGCCAGCGCGGTTTCGGTTTTGCCGACGCCGGAGGGACCGCACAGCATAAAGACGCCGACCGGTTTGTTCGGATTGTCGAGGCGCGCGCGTGAGGTGCGCACGCGTTTGGCGATCAGATCGAGACCGTGACGCTGGCCAATCACGCGCTGGTTGAGCGTATCGGCGAGATTGAGCACCGCGTCGATTTCGTTTTTCACCATGCGCCCCAGCGGAATCCCGGTCCAGTCTGCGACCACGGCGGCCACCACGCTGGCATCCACGGCGGCAAACAGCAGCGGCGCTTCGCCCTGCACCTGCTGCAGCTGCTGTTGCGTCGCGTCCAGCTCATCGCGCAGCGCGGCTTCGCCCTCCGTCACGCAGCGCGCCCGCAGGGCAATCAGCTGATCGACCAGTTCACGCTCCTGCTGCCAGCGCTGCTGCAGCGCATCGCGCTCGGTTTCCAGCGTCGCGCGCTGCGCGGCAACCGCCTGCGAACGCGCCGCATCGCCCAGCCCGACTTTGCTTTCGCGCGCAATGATCTCCGCTTCAATCTCCAGCGCGGCCAGACGATGCAGGCAATCTTCCAGTGCCGCAGGCTGTGCGCCCTGGCTCACCGCCACGCGTGCGCAGGCGGTATCCAGCAGCGCCACCGCTTTGTCCGGCAGCTGGCGCGCCGGAATGTAACGATGCGACAGCTTCACCGCCGCGCTGACCGCCTCATCCAGCAGCAGTACCTGATGGTGCTTCTCCAGCGCGCTGACGGTGCTGCGCAGCATCAGAATCGCTTTGGCTTCATCCGGCTCCTGCACCTGCACGGTCTGGAAACGACGCGTCAGCGCCGGATCTTTCTCAATGTACTTTTTGTATTCGGCCCAGGTGGTGGCACCGATGGTGCGCAGCTGGCCGCGCGCCAGCGCCGGTTTCAGCAGGTTAGCGGCATCGCCGGTGCCCTGCTGGCCGCCGGCACCGACCAGCGTGTGGATTTCGTCGACGAACAGCACAATCGGCGTCGGGCTGGACTGCACTTCATTAATCAGCGCCTGCAGGCGCGCTTCAAATTCGCCTTTCATGCCGGCACCGGCCTGCAGCATGCCGATATCCAGCAGCCACAGCTGCACATCCCGCAGCGGAGCCGGTACGTCGCCAGCGGCAATACACAGCGCCAGGCCTTCAACCACCGCGGTTTTGCCAACACCCGCTTCGCCGGTCAGCAGCGGGTTGTTCTGCCGGCGACGCATCAGAATATCCACCATCTGGCGGATCTCTTCATCACGGCCGGTGACCGGATCGATGCGTCCTTCGCGCGCGCGCGCGGTGAGATCCTGCGCGTACTGCGCCAGCGTGCTGGTGCTGGCTGCCGGTGCGGCACTCTCGGTGCCCGGCTGTGCCACCAGCGCCTGCTGTGCCTCTTTACTGCTGGCGAGCAGCGTGTCGAACTGCTCCAGCAGCGCATCAGCATTGATACGGCCAAACTGGCCGGAGATGCCTTTCAGCACGCTGGCGAGGTTGAAGGTTTTGAGCATGCCAATCAGCAGATGGCCGCCGCGAATGCGCGTCGCACCGTACTTCAGCGAGGCGTAGACCCAGGCGCGCTCGACGGCGCTGTCGATGTGTTCGGCGAGATCGGAAACCGCGCTCGCACCGCGCGGCAGGCGGTCGAGCGCCGCGACGATATCCCGCGTCAGCGCGTTTTCATCCAGTGAAAAATGGCTGATCACCCGCTGTAAGTCGCCATCCTGCTGCTGCATCAGCTGGTGCAGCCAGTGCACCAGCTCAACATAAGGATTACCGCGCAGTTTACAAAAGGCGGTGGCGCTTTCCAGCGAGGTAAATAACAGCGTATCCAGTTTGCCGAATAACACGGCACGGCTGATTTCTGACATATCGGGTCTCTTTAATGAAAGAAGCAGGCTGTGTAACAGGGAAAAGCGATTGGGCTAGCTTGCGGCTGCCTCAACCTCAAACATGAAATCTTCGCGATCCTGCGGCTGTGGCGCGTGTCCCAGCCAGCTGGTGTAGCCCAGCCGGGCATTGCCTCCCAGCGTGACGCTTTGCACCTCTTCCGCCGCCAGGATCAGACTGAGGTCCCACTGCATCTCGATGCCGAGATAGTGACGCACCCAGTCGCGCACTTCCCGCGCGCCCGGCGCATCTGGCAGAAAGTGGGCATACTGCTGCGCGCTCAGCGGACCGAGCCGCAGGCGAAAACGGTGCTGCACATCGCGCACCGCCACACCCAGGAACGCCGATTCGCCCAGCCGCGGCATCTGGCGTCCGGCCCCCAGCCGCGCCTGATCACGCGCGTCCAGCGTCAGCCACTGCGGCACGTTCTGTGCCAGCTGCACCGGTACGCCAAAGTAGTGACGCAGAATGCGCACCAGCCCTTCAGCGTCGTGACCGTGGCGGCTAAGATGGCCGACCAGCATCAGCCGCGCATGCAGGCTGAGCGAACTGGCCTGCTGCTGCGCCGGTAAACCGATGCCGGCCAGACAGGCGAGGTAATCGACAAAGCGGCGGTTATCGGCGCGATCCAGCGAGACGGCCGGCTGCGCATCGGCCCAGGCGCGATAAAACAGCAGCGTGGCGCGATGGTGAAAGATGTCGGCAAACGCCGCCAGGCTGTGATCCTGATGGTGCACGATGCGCTCATGCACATATTCCGTCAGGTGGGTCGGCAGCGGACCGTTGGGGCCAAACAGGCCAAAGCTGTAAATCGCCACGTCATGGCGCGCGTCCTCTGCGCGCGGCTGCACGCTGGCCAGCGTTGCCGGGGCAAACGCCAGCGACGGTTGCTGACCAATGCGCAGCGCTTCGAATTTCGGCAGCGGCGCGCGTCCCAGCGGATAACGCTGGCCGCCCTGCGCATCCAGCCGGCGCAGCAGCTGAAACAAATCGTAGCGCCACGGTGCCGCCATCACTGCCTGCCAGAAATCGTCCGGCAGCCGCTGAGCGCGCTGCAGCGGAATGATCTGCGCCTCGCTCATAGCAGCGCCTTCCTGCCCATGCGCGGCGGCCAGTAGCCCACCTCGCCGCGCTGCTGGCTGTTGAGGGTGAATTCGGTAAAGCTATTCAGCGCCACCAGCCGGCCGCACACCCGCTCCAGCACGCTGCCAAGCAGCCACGGACTGGCACCGGAGAACGCCTGTTCGTCGACCTCCAGCGTGATGCTGACGCCGCGCGCAAACACTACCGGGCCCGGTTCCGGCACCCGGCGGTTGACCGCGCTGAGCTGGCAGTGGCGAATACCGTCAATCTGGCGCGCCACCGCCGCTTCGGCGAGATTAGCGTACAGGCTCAGCAGCTGGCGCAGCGCGGCGGCGCCCTGGCCGTCGCTGCTGTCCATCAGGCTCAGGTAGTTCATCTGCAGGTGGCTGATCAGACGCCACGCGGAGAGCCCTTCGGCCAGCGCCGGACGCGGCGGCGTCGGGCCTTTACACAATTTCAGCTGACCGACCGGGATCGAATCCGGCATGACGAAATTGCCCTGCTCCTGCTGCAACAGCATCAGCGGCAGATCGCGGCTGGTGCAGAGCACGTCTGCCGACAGGTAGCGCATGTCGTCGCGCCACGGCGTGTGATGCTCATCCACCAGCGACAAAAACACTTCCGAGCCGATATAGCCGGTGCGCGTGCCGTAACGCTGCGCCTGCTCAGACAGCGTGCGCTGCTCACGGCGCAGCGAGAAATAGGCACCGTAATCGCCGTCGTCGCCGCTGAAGGTGCTCCAGAACGGGCGGAATAACTGCTCTTCGCGCTTGCCCTCAACGGTGGCGAACAGCCGCTGCACCGAGTGCACTTCGTAGTCCAGCGGCCGGATGTTATCCACCACCAGATGATATTCGTGCTGGCTGTCGCTGACCTTCAGGCGCTCGGCCGTTTTGGGAAACAGGTTGATCACCGGCGTGCAGTGCAGCGCCAGATGGCTGCTGTCCACCACGCTTTCCAGCGCGCTGTCAGCCTTATCCAGCAGGATGATAATGTCGAATTCCTGCGCGTTATCGCAGCGGCGCAGAAACGGTGCCAGCTGGCTCAGGCTGATGAACTGGAAGCGCGCCGGAAAGGCAAAATACTCCTGCAGCAGCCGGTAGCCGTCGAAGTTACGCAGATCGTCCGGCAGCAGCGCCTGCTCTGGCGCAAAGCCTTCCTGCTGTAACGCGTCATCCGGCAGCACCTGGCGCAACGGTTTCTGTTCGACCGATTGCAGCACGATGCCGACGCGGTGCTGCATCAGCAGCTCCAGCAGTTTCTGCGCCTGAATGTCCGGGCCGCTGAGATACAGCATTAAATCGGCGACATTCAGCTGGCTGAGCGACGAGATGCCTTCGCAGGCGATACGCACGCGCAGCGCGCTGGCGGCACCGCGACCGCTGAGCTTCAGTTCGCCCAGCGGCAGATCGCCCGGCACGCCGCCGAGTGAAACGTCGCTGATGCGCAGCGGATGCAGCGTGACATCGTGCGCCGTGGTGTAACTGCAGGTGACGCCGCTTTTTTTCAGGTGCTGGCTCTCCATCATGGTGCCGCGCGGCACGTGGAAGCCATTGCTGATGTCGCCTTTGCGGCTGTCCGGCGTGAGCTGTGCAATCGCCATCGACGGCGTAGGTGACAGATAAGACGGCGCAATCATCTCCAGCAGCCGCTGCGAAAAGCGCGGGAACTCGGCGTCCATTTTGAGCTGCACGCGCGACGTGAGGAAAGCAAAGCCCTCCATCAGCCGCTCAACGTAAGGATCGGCGACTTCGATGCCGCGCATTCCCAGCCGCCCGGCGACTTTCGGATAGCGCGCAGCGAACTCCGCGCCCAGCTCACGCAGATAGGCCAGTTCGCGGTTGTAGTAGTCGAGCAGTTTGCTGTCCATGATTAACCTGCATCCAGTAGTTCAAAATGACCGCTTTCCAGATCAACCTGGGTGCGGAACAGAAACTCCAGCGGATAAGGCACGCACCACAGGCGGCCTTTGATCTCAATCGATAACACGTTGTGCAGGCTGAGCGACTTCAGATCGCTGACGCAGCGTACCTGCAGCCCCTGCGGCAGAATGCGCGGCTCGAAATGCAGAATGGCATCGGTCATTTTGCGCTGCATATCCTGCCATTCGATGTCGGAGATATTCTGTCCGGCCAGCGGCGCCACGCCAAAATTCCACACCGAGCGCTGCACTTCACCAAAGGCGCTGAGATCCTGCTGGGCTTCGTTGTTGATGGTGTTGAACAGCCACTGCAGATCGCGCAGCACGTGGCGGCGCAGCGTGCTGTGGGAAATCAGCGTGGTGTTGCTGGCTTCGCTCTGCTTGTCCGGCGCGTTGTCAGTCAGACGATCGAGTAACGAGGATTGCAGCTTGTCGCGCGCGGTTAGCGCATCGCGATTTTTACGCGCGCGGAAACCGCCATGCAGCTGGGCATAGCCATCGTTGTGCGAGCTGTTATCACGGCTCATCGCTGCCGCCTGGCTGGAACGCCAGCTGCTGCAGCGTCAGCAGCGGATACTCGCCGCTGTCGCTCAGCCACAGCTTCTGGCCGTGGCCGGTAAACTGGCTGTCATCGTGGCCCAGCGGCTGCCATTCCGTAACGCTGGCGCGCAGGTAACACTCATCCGCCCCCGGCAGCAGCGGATAGCGCACCGGGATCTGGCAAATCTGCTCGCTGCCATCCACCAGCTGCACGCGCGTATGGCGCCAGACCAAATCGGTCACGCTGGCGGGTGCCTGAAATTCCATCTCGCGGATCGCGGCGAACGGAATCCAGTAATAGCGGCCGTTGGCGATGGCTTCGCACACCGGCCCGAAGCGGCTGTCGCCGTCCATCAGCCACGCGAAGTCTGTCGTCTGTTCCTGCTGCTGCAGCTGGCCCGGATTGGCTTCGGCCTGCGCCAGCGCGGCGGCACGTTGCTCCGCACCCAGCGCGAAGTCACCGCGGATGTCGGCGGTCAGCGCAGCCAGCAGGCTTTCACACCACGCCCACGCGCTGCCCGGCAGTTGCGGCTGCGCCTCGCCGCGCAGTACCGCTTCACGCTGCTGCTCACCGGCAATGGCCTGCTGCAGTAAGTTGACGGTCGGCTGCGCCTGGGGCGTCAGCGCCAGCCACGATTGCAGCTGGGTTTGCGCGCGCGTCCAGTTACCCGCCAGGCACAGCAGCTGCACAAACGCCGCGCGCAGGTCGGCATTGGCCGGGCTGGCCTGAATCTGGCGGGTGATATCGGCGAGGTTCTCGGCCAGTGAGGCACTGGCCAGGCGCGATTGTAACGACTCCATGCAAACTCCTTTTGCGTCAGTTAATGGTGCGATAAACCGCGGCGGCGGGATCTTTCAGCTCCGGATGCAGCTGCTCTACCAGCTGGACTTTCAGCGGTGCACTGGCGCTCAGCCACGGCGACCACACTTTGCGCACTTCCTGCAGCCGTGCGCGCAGTGCGCTCTCATCGGCGGCATCGCTGGCGGGCATCTGCACCACCACCTGATCCGGTGCCTGCCAGCCGTTGAACTGGCTGCTGAACGGCAGCACCAGCCAGCTGTCTGGCGACTTCTCGTTGCTCAGCACCATGCGTTCGCTGTTGACGGTAGTGATGCTGAGCTCGGCGCTCTGCTGTTTGTTATTCAGGCCGGCAATCGGGAAGCCCTGCAGGAACGTCACCACTACGCTTTTCGCCGCGCCGTTGCCCATCTGCGTCAGGCTGCTGCGGCCGCTCAGCCAGCCATCCTGACCGCAGCTCAGCCCCTGTTTTGACGGCACGAACAGCGCGCTGGTCTGCGCCGGATGCTGCCACCAGGTGCGGAAGTGACAGCCGTCGAGCAGGCTGAACTGCAGCCACGGCGTGGTATCGGCCTGCGGCGAGTTGAGCACCGGCGCGGCAGGGGCAACCGCAGCGGTCTCAGGCGGCTGCACGGGCGCGGGCGGCGGCGTTACCACCGTTTGCCACTGCTGCGCTTTGGCCGCGCTGCCGCTGGCGATCGGGTTGCCGTCATCATCATTGAGCGCCCAGTTGAGCTGCTGCAGCGCTTTACACTGCGATGCCATCAGCCCGGCGACGCGCGGCAGAAAATCCTCCAGCGCCGCGACGTTTTTCGCGCCGTGGGTGACGATGCGCAGATCAACATTGCGCTTACACCAGCTCGCCAGCTGGTTATCTTTCACGTCATCAATCCAGACATCCAGTTTCTGTGCCGGGGACTGCACGATGCGATAGTTCTCAGCAAATGCGTGCGTGCTGAGCAGCAGCGCAGCCAGACCCAGTAATCCATGTTTCATGTTGGCGTTCTCAATCTCGAAGAGGGAAAAACTGCGCCGCTTCGGACAGCGAGTGCAGTAAGGTGGTGTCCTGCGGTGAGCCAATCCAGACGGCCAGCGCGCTGAAGTTATCCTGCTGACCATTATCCGGCTGACCGTTGCGGATGATTTGCTGCATCAGCGTCAGCCACTCTTCCGGCGTATTGACCATGTGCAGCGACTGCTGCATCTGCTCCAGCGTCACGCCGTGCCAGAAGCCATCGGTGCACAGTAAAAAGGCGTCGCCGTCTTCTATTTCCACCACATCGCTGTAGCTGGCGTCGCGCTGCTCATCGCCCATGCCGAGGGCAAAATAGAGCAGGTTACTGTTGATACCTTCGGTCTGGTGACCGGCATCTTTCATCTGCTGCACCAGGCTATGGTCGGTAGTCACGTGGTAGAGGTAGCCGCGGCGAAACAGATACAGCCGGCTGTCGCCCGCGTGCGCCCAGTAGGCCAGCTCGTAGTCACGGTCGACAAACAGGCTGACCAGCGTGGTGCCCATGCGGCTGTGCTCGCTGCTGGCTTTCTGCTGCTGGCGAATCGCGTGATTCGCGTGGTTGACGTAGTTGCGAATCGACTGCGCATCCAGGTGCGCGTTACCGTCGAACGCCTCCATCAGGCTGCTGCGCGCGATGCGGGCGGCCACGTCGCCGCCGGGAAATCCTGCTACGCCGTCGCACACCACGAAGCAGGCTGAGCGTTCACCGATTACCTCACCGGTTTGATCCTGATTGCTGGCGCGGTCGCCCTGATTCGACGTGGAAGCAATGGTGATATTCATGCGTCATCCGTGTGGGTTTGTGAATCTTTGTACTGATTAACTTCCAGGTCGTAGGCATGCAGGAAAGCTTCGCCGAACAGGGTATGGAAATCGTCCTCAATCTCGCCCGCCGTCTCGCCGTAGCGCTCAACAAAATGCTCCCACAGCGCGGCTTTGCGGCTGCCCGGCAGGCCGAGGCGCGACAGCGATCCCGCCTGGCGTGCTTCCTCTTCCAGCTGATCCGGATTAAAGGATTGCAGCATCGAAGCGATAATGGCGCGGATCCCGGCGATCATGCCGAGCTGATGCGCCTGCAGATCGATCAGCGCATCACGCACCGCCTGACGCGGCGGCATGAAGCCCGGCATACGGCTGCCAAACATCTGCATCAGCACGGTTTTGCCGGACGGCAGCAGTTTGAACGGGTTGTTGGCGTCATCAAGGATCACCGTCATATCCGCTTTGACGCCACGCTTAAGAATCGAGCGTGACGACAGCAGCGCAACGGTGCCCTGCGAGAACATGCTCAGCATCTGGCCAAACTGCAGCATCTGCTCACGGTCGAACTGCGGCGTGGGTTGCAGATCGCGCAATCCCATGCCTTCCAGCAGTGCATCCAGCAGTTCGCCTTTCAGCGCGTCGCCGCTGCTGTGGCTGGCTGTCGCCTGGCTGGCGGGTGCCGCGTTCTGATGGCTGGAAGCCACCGGATCGATACGCAGCCGCCCTTTCGGCGTCGGCGACGGTACACGTTGCACCGCCTGCGGCGTGGGCAACGTAATACCGCCGTAATCCATCTGCGGCGCAACCGTCTCCGGCTGCTCCGCCTGCGGTTCGATCAGCGGCGGCGTGGCCTGGGTTTCGGTGTCATCAAACAGTGGCGAACTGCTGAGATCCGCCAGCCCGACCGGTGCCGTCTCCGGCGAGGGTTCACTGGGCGTTTCCGGCTGGACGTCGGGCTGCGGCTGTACCGTCTGTGTCGGCGCAATCTCCGGCTGCGCGAGCGGAACCGCATTACCCATCATCAGGCCAAGCGGATCGTCGTGGTTGCGCACGTCGCTGCTGCTCTGGCTGCCAAACAGGCTGAGCGGATCGAGCTCGGTAGCACTTTCGACCTGCGGCTGCGCGGCGGCATTCTGCTGCGCCGACAGTGTGCTGGGGGTGCGATCGTCGAAGATACTTTCCTGCGCGAACAGCGCATCGCCTTCATCGAACAGGCTGGTGTTTTTCGGCTGCTGGCCAATATCCAGCGGCGCATCGTTCACCAGCTGAGCCAGCGGATCCTCCGGGTTGCGATCGAGGCTGGCCGGCGCGGTGAGCGGATTGGCCTCCGGCAGCACCTCGGCCGCTGCTTTGCGCTTCGACAGATCGTCAGAGATCGAGAACTCTTTGGCGAGGCTGTCCCAGATCTCGCTGGGGATCGCGGCGGTGCTGGCATCTTTTTCCGCTGGTGGCGCATCAGCCATTACCGCCGCTTGCACCACCGGCTGCGGTGTCAGCGTGGCGGCCTGCGGCTGCTGCGCGCCGTTGAGATCGTTGACCAGCAGCTGGTAATCATCGATGCCCAGCACGTCGCCATCCTGTAATTCCACCTGACGCCCGCGCTCCAGCGGGATGTCATTGAGCAGCACGCGCGTCACGTTGCCCCGGTTGGTGAGGCGGCATTCGCCAGCGGCGGTGATGTGCACAATCGCCTGCAGGCGAGAAATGGTGCGATCGTCATCCGGCAGCACCAGATTGTTGTCTACTCCGCGGCCAATGGTGCCGCCGGGCGGCATAAAGTCACAGCGGGTTTGCGGCGGCTGGTGGCCGGGTTTAGTCGTTATTATCGTAAAGCGCATAACGGGTTCCTGCGGTTAGCGGTTCGGCATCTATATTGCGCGGCTCTCGGGGAAAGACGCGAAATATAGGAAGCGGGTGATACGATACTGTGTGCGATATAAGGTGAATGACGCTGTACTTTATAGCGCGATGCGCTGTGTTATATTTGTCATTTAGTCTTTGGGTGAGCTTTGAAATGATTGCAATTTTGTAGCGGCACAATGTATTGCGCGATAAATCGCGCCGCTACAATATGTGCGCGGTGCAGTGTCAGTACACCGGCTCAAGACAATCAGCCGGGATGTAGCGACAACTGATTTATTCAATATTAACAATGAAAGCAGACATATATAATTCTGAAAACTCCATTCAGCATCCTGAAGAAATCAGTTTATATACTTATAAATTCAAATAGTCGCAGCACCCATAGATAACACCAGCAAACCTGTTATTGATAGTAATTTATCTACAGTGGTTTCTATAATCATTGTCTTCGCAACTTCAGAAACTATGCTCATCAAAGATGCTGCAAGTGATTAACTATAATAGTGCCTCCAGATTATAAACCCCACGCCTCCACCAATCATGAAAAAGGCAGTAACCAGGTTTAAAGTATGCAGACGTAGCAACCAGTTTATTTTTTCTTTAGGCAGGGACTGAATGAAATCATAGGTTTCCTTGTTTACCCTTTCATTCCTTTTATGATAGAGCATGACACCTTTATAAAGATAAGCAAAATAAGCTATTTTAAGCGGATGAAAGGATGCGCTAAAGTAAGAGGAAATGTTCGTCGTGATGTCTAGCTGAAGATTTCTCTGTCGAAATTCAGACAAAATAACTTCGAATTTTTTGATATTTCTTCTAAAAATCACATAGCCAGAAATTTGTAAAACGATCGATAAAAGAAAAGAAAATACAGATAGAAAAATTAAAGCATCAGGAAAATTCATAAAATTTTATCCATTGTAAATCCTGTTAGCCAACCACCTACCTCGCCAGCAACATATCCACCTACAGCAGCTCCAACCAGTGAGCATGTAAGATAACCTATCGGTCCAGTACCTATTCCCAAAGCAACGCAAACAAACTGACCTGAGGCTGCACCAAATGTACCACCATAAACGCTTGCCATTGTACTCGCTGCAAATTTAGCGTATTCGGTTACGGCAACTTTAGCACACTCATTTTTCCGGTCCACCGTACAAGCCTGATAGACCTCATTCGTCGTATTTAAGGCACCAAATCCTACAGCTACCAACCCCCCGGCTTTCATAAACTTAGCTGCTTTCGCTGCACCATCTACGTAGGTTGAGTAGCCACGAATTGCTCCCACTCCAGCGGTTTGCCAGTCGTGCACAATGGATGAACTGGACAAATTCAATGCATGTTTAATTTTATCGTAGGGTCTCAAATTCAGAATCAATCGCGAAGCGCGATTGAGCAGCTGTTCGAGTTCGCCAAACAGACGGCGACGCTCAATAAAAAACTGCTCACCAAATAGCGTGCCTGCCGTCAGGTACTGATTGCGATAGGCATTTTCAATTGCAGTAAGTTTATTTGCTATTTCTGAGAAGTATTTCTCGCCTGCATCACCGATCAGACCCGAAGCTTGATCCATATAATTGGTAATAGCAGCGATCGAAGCATAATGCCGGTTGAAAAAGTCAGCCTCATCCACGGATAGATGTGCAAGACTATTGTTGGTTGTCGCTTTTGCCGTTGCCAGGGCACTCATCGCCGCAGGATGATTGTTTCCTTCCGGATCAGCAACGATCAGGATTTGTCCCGGTTTAGCCCATGCGACATCAGCATTTAACTGCAAAAAGTAATTTGCCGCCGGCATGTTGCGCGTACCGTACAGCCACATCGCTTGCTCGGTGAGGCTTCCAGGGCGTTGCACTACACAAAATCCCGGTTCGATGGAAGTTTTACCTGTCATCACAATCTCCTTTTGCAGTTAAATATTTATTTAGTTAAAAGATAATCTTATTAACATCTCCTCTGTAAGTTATATCCCGCTCAATTATATTTTCAGATAAGCATTCTGAAATATTTATAGCGGCCCCACAGGGCCGCTTAATAAAGCAATTATGCTTCTTTATTTTCTTTGATGTTCCAGCCAGCGCTGCTTTCAGCGCCTTTACCACCTGAAGAGCTCTGCTCCCAGTATTGCTGCTTCACTTTGGCAGCCTGGAACGCGTAAGTCACGCTCAGGGTATCGCCATTAGCAGCACCGGTATAATCAACTTTTGACACCAGCACATCTTCCAGTGTGATACGTGCGTATTCAATCTGTGTGCCGCCTGCTTTGCATACGGACAGCTCTACTTTGCTGATATGCTTACCGCTGGCGCAATTTTTCAGGATTGCAGTGGTGGATTTGTCAATCAGTGCATTTACGCTCAGGTCAGCAAAATTTACTTTACCTGCACCACCGCCGCCGCCAACAGACATATTACCCGGCTGGTTAGCACCCCAGTTGAAAGAGGTAATATCAGTCCAGCCGGTGTGGTTGGAGTCTTTAGACTCGCCGGTCACACCATCAACTTTTAAAAACATATCAATAGCCATAATTATCTTCTCTTGCTTGATTTACGTTCTGCTTTGATAAAGCATCGTTATGGCAAACAGGAAAGCATGGGGCTGAATAAAACAGTCCATATTTTACCTCTGCCTCGTTTTCTGAATATCGCTACATGGTTTATTCAGAGAGTGTTTTTATTGTCCCACTGGATGGAGCAATAAAAAATAGTGAATCCTTTAGTTCCTCGATATTAATATCGAAACGTGGAGCCGGCTCGCAAATAAGCGTTTCGCGTCTGCACGGTAACTGCAAAGCTTTGTGAGAATTCAGGCCGCCATACATGACGGCCTGATACAGTCAATCAATTCTCATTCGATTTGAGTGAAGGCAGTTTCGATACCAGACGCAGTGACACCGTCAGGCCTTCCAGCTGGTAGTGCGGACGCAGGAAGAATTTTGCGGCGTAGTAGCCCGGGTTATCTTCCTGCTCTTCCACGCTCACCTCGGCGGCAGCCAGCGGCTTGCGCGATTTGGTTTCCTGTGACGAGTTCGCCGGGTCACCGTCGACATAGCTCATCACCCAATCGTTCAGCCAGCGCTCCATTTCATCACGCTCGCGGAATGAACCGATCTTGTCGCGCACGATACACTTGAGGTAGTGCGCGAAGCGGCAGCAGGCAAACAGATACGGCAGGCGTGCAGCCAGACGTGCGTTGGCGGTTGCATCGGCATCATGGTATTCCGCAGGCTTTTGCAGCGACTGCGCACCAATAAAGGCAGCAAAGTCGGAGTTTTTGCGGTGCACCAGCGGCATAAAGCCGTTTTTCGCCAGCTCGGCTTCACGACGATCGCTGATGGCAATCTCCGTCGGGCACTTCATGTCTACGCCGCCGTCATCACTCGGGAAGGTGTGGCACGGCAGGTTTTCAACCGCACCGCCAGACTCGACGCCGCGAATCGCAGTGCACCAGCCGTACTCTTTGAACGAACGGTTGATGTTGGCTGCCATGGCGTAGGCGGCGTTGCTCCAGGTGTAGCCGTTGTGATTTGAGCCATCGGTCTGCTCTTCAAAATCAAAGCTATCCACCGGATTGGTGCGTATGCCATACGGCAGGCGCGCCAGGAAGCGCGGCATGACCAGGCCGAGATAGCGGGCATCTTCCGATTCACGCAGGCTGCGCCATGCGGCATATTCGGTGTTCTGGAAGATTTTGGTCAGATCGCGCGGGTTCGCCAGCTCCTGCCATGACTCCATCTGCATGACGGTCGGCGCGGTACCGGTGATGAACGGGCAGTGTGCCGCCGCGCTGATACGCGCCATTTCGCCCAGCAGCTCCACGTCCTGCGGGCTGTGATCGAAATAGTAATCGCCCACCAGGCAGCCAAACGGTTCGCCACCGAACTGACCGTACTCCTGCTCATAAATCTTCTTAAACAGCGGACTCTGATCCCAGCCAGCGCCTTTAAAACGCTTCAGGCTGCGTCCCAGCTCCTGCTTGGAGATGCTCATGAAACGGATTTTCAGCATCTCGTCGGTTTCGGTGTTATTCACCAGGTAGCTCAGACCGCGCCACGCGCTTTCCAGCTGCTGAAACTCTTCATGATGAATAATCTGGTTGATCTGCTGTGACAGCTTGTCGTCAATCTCAGCGATCAGCGCCTGGATGGTGCGATAGGTATCATTCGAGATGGTGACGGTGTTTTCCAGCGCCTGCTGCGCCAGCGTCTTCACGGCACTTTCGACGGCTGCACGCGCCTGATCGCTGGTTGGACGAAATTCTTTGTTCAGCAGGGCGCTGAGTTCATTCTCGCTGTAGTGCGAAGCGCCCTGTTGCTGCTGATGCGAAGACTGGGTCATGATTACTCCTCCTTACCTTCAGCGCTTTCATCCTGCTTCGGCAGATGGGTCAGCGCTTTCAACAGCGTTGGATCCTGCAGAATCTTACCGATCAACTCTTCCGCACCGTTTTTGCCGTCCATGTAGGTCAGCAGATTCGAAAGCTGGGTACGCGCTTCCAGCAGGTTGCTCAGCGGTTCGACTTTGCGGGCAATCGCATCCGGTGAGAAATCGTCCATGCTCTCAAAGGTCAGTTCGACGTTAAGTTTGCCTTCGCCGTTGAGCGTGTTATCCACCTGAAACGCCGCGCGCGGCTTCAGCGCTTTCATGCGCTCATCGAAGTTATCGATATCAATTTCCAGGAATTTACGCTCATCAAGGCTCGCCTGCGGCTCGAGTGGTTTACCGACCAGGTCCGCCATGACGCCCATCACAAACGGCAGCTGAATTTTGCGTTCCGCGCCATAAATTTCCACGTCATATTCAATCTGAACGCGAGGCGCGCGATTGCGGGCAATGAACTTCTGCCCACTGGATTTCGTTGGTGCCATGGTTTTCTCCATTAAGGGTGCGCGGGTAAAGTTTCGCAGGAGGCGCGCAGGTCTCGCTGCGTTGAGTTGTTACGCTCGCTTAGTCGCGGCGTCCAAAGATATTTTCCAGCTGATGCACGCCGTCTGGCGCCAGATCGCGGATGATGTCCATAAAATCGAGCTCAATCAGCCGCTGTACGCGGTCGATCATCAGCGGTGCCGGATGGCTGGGTTCGTGCTGAGCAAAGTAGTGCTTCACCTTCTCCAGCATCAGCTGCGCATCGGCGCGCGAACTGAGCTGCACGCTGCGCCAGTCAGCCGTGCGAACCGCTGCGGCGGGCGCGGCGACGCTCGGTTCCGGCGGCTGTTCTGTTACTCCGGCCGGCTGCAGCGTGCTGAGGTCAGTAGCCTGACAGCGTTCGGCGATCATGGCGATCTGCCTGCGCAGCTGCGACAGCTCCGGCACCGCCGCTTCACCCAGCTGTTCGGTCAGGGTTTCGGTAATAGTTTGCAAACGCTCACTTATCTGTAGCACCGCTTCAATAGCGGGCTGCTCGCCGCGCGCCAGCTCATCGGTCAGGCGCGGCAGACCGCCAGGATAGTCCGCGACTTCGGTCTTGCTGCCGTCGCACAGCGCGGCGGCATCGCGCAGCGTGATGCCATCCGAGGCGTAGCGCAGCAGCCAGCTCTGGCGTACCGCGCTGCTCAGCGCTGATTTATCGCCCAGCAGCGCCACCGCGTTGATGCGGTAAAACGGATCCTGTTCGCCGTACTCTTCCAGTCGCGGCCACAGCGGCTCCCAGTACAGCAGCAGCGCCTGCTCAATCAGCTTCAGCCCCTGCGCATAGCCCGGCAGCCCTTTCAGCTCGGTCCAGGCATGAGTAAGCGCTAACATCACTCGCAGGTCTTTGCTGCGGCTGAGCAAGTCAATCGCCAGCTTTTCGACTTTATTCCAGTCCGCTGATTCAGCCGGGATAATGGTCTCGCCAAACTGCTGTTCGGCTTTACCGGTACTGGCCTGCTCCATCGCCTGGTAATCCGCGTGATACTCCAGGTTGTCGCCGCAGGGGTTATCACTGCTGACCGGCGCCAGCAGCGCGTCAATATTCATCGTCATAGCGGTTGGCCTCAGGATTCAAACATCGGAGGATAAAGTCCGTTTCGTCCGGGTTTTGCCCCGCCGGCCGGGTCGAACAGCAGTGAGAACAGCTGTGCGGTGAAGTTGCCGCTGTGCACCTGGGTGTAAAGCGGGAAACCGTCGCTCTGGTTTGTCCACCAGAAGCTGGTGTAAAACTGCGGGTCGAAGCTGTCACCCGGCAGTTTCCAGTTGAGCGTTGACGGCTCGCCGTCGCCAATCACCTGTAAAATGTCCGATTGTTCGCCGTCAGTTTGCGGCTGCTGGGGCTGCGGAATACTCAGCAGCGCCTGGTCGAGCTGCTCTGGCGTACCGCCGTTTTGCACCACGCGCAGCAGCATATTGCCGACCTGCTGATACCACTCGCCCGAGCGGGCCAGCAGCGCCGGTGACCACTCGGCAGGGGTAAAATGGCGCAGCGCGCACAGCGGGTAGTTGCGGCCGACGCTGTCGCGGGCGGCAATCAGGCAGCCCATCTGGATCAGCTGACTGCCGAGCATTGGCGGCACGACAAAATTCCACACCGGCGCTTTGAGAAAGGCGCGCGACGGGGCGTTTTTACTCTCTTCACTGGTTTGCCAGTGATGCAGTCCGACCTGAAACCAGTTCGACCACTGCCGGTACAGCACATCGGGGAAGCGTCGCTTCACAAAGTCACCCGAGCTGGGCAATTTGCCGTACCAGCCGGGTGCTGCGTAATGAGTCATTATCAGGTCCTGTTTCAGGGGCAGCTAAAGCCGGGAAGCTGGAACGGGTTACGAATACTGCCAGGGGTGAACGACAACGTGACCTGATGGCCATCGACGTTAAAACTGGCCTCGCGGGTCAGGCCACCGACCGCGGTCAAACGAGCGCGATCAAAGAAGCGGTTCAGCGCCCACGGACCGCTGGTCACCAGCGTTGAGGTGGTGCCGTTGGTCAGACTAAGCTGCATGCGCACCTGGCTGGTGCCGCCCGGTCCGGGCCAGCTCACCATCTGCACCGCCTGCGGGCCATGGCTGTAACGCAGAATCTGGCCATCGACGTCGAGCGTCAGGTTGAGAATGTCGTTATCCATCTTCACCGTACGCAGCGTGACGCGGAACGACGGCGTAGTCGCCCCGTTAGCAAAGAAGGCATCACGAATCGACTGCGCCTGCTGGAACGGACGCAGCAGCGCTTCACCGCCCGGCAGCGTTTTGCCGTCGATGCCTGGCGTGAAACGCCACGCCGCGTTGGTGGTATCCACTTTGCTGGCCAGATTGTCGCGGAAGAAGCTGTCCATCAGCCCGCTGCCCGGCGCGAACATGCGCGCCAGATCGTCCGGCGTCACTTCGCTGCGCGCATTGCGCACCAGCGGATACCGGCCGGCAATCGCCTGGCGGCAGAAGCTGCCCACTTCCATAGTGATGCGCTTGCGCACGTTATCCATATCGCGGCGCTGTGCATCGCTGCTGGCGCCCACGGCCATGCTGGAAACCATATTCTGCAGCGAGCCCGGTAAGCGGCCGGCGCTGGCCTGCAGACGACTGATGGCATCGCCGGAAGGCGGCGGCATGCCACTGTTGGCGGCGTCCTGCACCGCCGTCAGATAGCGGTAGAGATCGTCGATCTGATGGAGAAAATCATCCACCGCCAGCACTTTACTGCCCTGCTGCAGCGGCTGTGCCAGCTCCAGCACAGGCGCGAAGTGCACCGCCACCGCCTGCTCCGGTGCCTGCTGGGCGGCGCCCTGGCCCAGCGCCGCGCTGGCTTTGGAGGAACTGAACAGCGCTTCTAAAGTGCGCGTGGCGCTGTTGCCCGTCGCCGGCTGTGCCTGGGTACTTTGCTCATCCGGCTGTGCGCGGTTCAGCGTCAGCAGCTTACTGAGGTTAACCACCAGCTGGCGCAGCGGCGAGTGGTTGCCCGACAGCAGACGTGCGGTGTTGATGCGCTGCGACAAATCCGCGCTGCTGTTGAGCTGGATATCGCTGAGGAACTGCTCCCACTGCCGGATGTAATCCTGCACGTAGAGCTGGCGTACCGCGAGATCGGTCTGCTGACTGTTCTCCGGCGACGCAACGCCGCCCAGCACCCAGACATCGTCCTGGAACAGCGCCTGCGTGACCGGTGCGATTTGTTTATCGACGTGCTGCCAGTAACCGTCTGGCGTGAACAGGCCGGCCACGCCGTCATTGACTGATTTGCCGCTTTTGCGTGAAAACACCAGCTCACTCTGCGGCCCGCCCAGCGCCGCGAGGGTGACCGGTTGCAGGCTGCCGTCACGCTGCAGCAGGCGCTTCAGACGTCCGTAGACGCGCTGCGACAGCGGCATTTGATTAATCAGCGCCTGCTCGCGCTTTACCAGCGCGTCATCCTTCGCGTACGGCGAGGACTGAATCTGTGTCTCCAGCAGCTGCTGCAGATGCCACGCCAGCTGTTTCACTTCCTGCTGCGTCACGTTTTGCGGCAGTTCGCGGCTAATATTCAGCATCAGCCAGGCATGCAGGAACTTGCCGTCATAATGTTTTGGCTGATACAGCATCTGGTAAGCTTTCAGCGCTTCGTAGCTGTAATCCGCATCGCTGCCGTTGTCGTTGCGCAGCCAGCGGGTGATGTTTTGCGCCACCTGCGGCAGCAGCAGCTGTTTTAGCGCTTTGTCATACAGAGTGCGCGTGGCGTCGCTGACTTCGATACCGCGATACAGCCCCATGCGGCGCGTCAGCGGGGGATCTTCCAGCGAGAAGTCGGCGCTTTTTGGCAGCTGCAGCAGCGTGTTGAGATACGGCACCAGCGCAAACAGATCGCCATTGCCCTGGCGTTCCAGCTGTTGTCCCAGCTGTTCCACCTGCGGCGTTTTACCCGCCATCTCCTGTAAATAGGCTTTGTTTTTACTGTAGCTGGTGAGCCACAGCGCTCCGGCAATCAGTACCAGCACCAGCAGCGCCAGATAGCCGGACCACAATCCGGCGCGATTGCGCAGCTCCCACCAGCGGTTACTGCCCGCCAGGCCCGACTCCTGGAAGATGACATTTTCCAGCACGCCTTTCAGGAAGAAGCTCTGGCCTTTGTTCGGCGGGATCGGTGACGCTTTGTCGACCTGGTCCCAGCTACCGGACTCGCCGCTGCGCTGTCCCGGCAGATGCAGGGCGCGGCTCAGCTCGCCCATCACGCGGTCAAACGGCAGCCCTTCCTGAGTACCGCTGGCGAAATAGATACCGCGTGGCGCGAACTGGGTTTCGAAATCAGAGCGGGCAAACAGCGTATCCAGCGCCTCCGCCAGCAGCGGGCGTAGCGCGGCGAACTCCTGCGGGAACAGATAGCTCTCCGCCCGCGCCTGCGCATCGCTTTCCGCTAACAGCGTATCGGCCAGGCCGGCATCCAGACGCTGCTGCAACAGTGAATACTCCTGCTGAAACTGACTGTTGAGCTCAAACTCTGCGGTCGACGCCTGCGCCCACGGAAAGGTAAATCCCCAGATTTGCTCGCGCTGGGTTTTATCCAGCGCAGCGAAATAGCTGCGGAAACCTTTGAGCAGGTCGGTTTTGGTGACCAGCACATAAACCGGGAAGCGAATGCCAAGGCGATCATGCAGCTCCATCAGCCGCTGACGCAGTGCGATCGCCTGATTGCGCTGCGCTTCCGGCGATTGCGTCAGTAAATCGGAGACGCTGAGCGTGACAATCACGCCATTGACGGGCTGACGGCCGCGATATTTGCGCAGCAGGTCGAGAAAGTGATGCCACTCGCTGGCGTCGCGCTCCTGCTGGCTCTCCTGAGTGGTATAGCGGCCAGCGGTATCCAGCAGCACCGCTTCGTTGGTGAACCACCAGTCACAGTTGCGCGTGCCGCCGATGCCGCGCAGCGCCGCTTTGCCGAACTTGTCCGCCAGCGGGAACTGCAGCCCGGAGTTGACCAGCGCAGTGGTTTTACCGGCACCCGGAGCGCCAATGATCATGTACCACGGCAGCTGGTAGAGGTATTGATGGCTGAAGCGCTGCGCCCAGAAAGGCGCGCCCTTGCTGCTGGCGCGCTGGAAGTGCGCTTTTTTCAGCATGTCGGTGGCTTCGGAGAAACGGCTCGCCAGCACCTGTTCTTCATTGGTCAGGCGTTTGCGGTCCTGCTCCGGCGCATCGCTTTTGCTGGTTTCGAGGCTCGACATCAGTTTGCGGTTGAGCCAGAAGTTATACAGGCGCGGAATCGCCTGGCTCAGCCCCCACACCAGATAGAGCAGCGCAATACTGATAATGCGGTTCTGCTCTGGCTCCAGCGGCCGCGAGTCGACAATGGAAAACACCGGGCCAATCACCCAGATGATAAAGGAGAGCGCGGTAATGCCGACAAAACCCCAGGCGAGGCGGCTGGTCAGCACCGCAAAAAGCATATTCAGCATGGATTAGTTCCCTCTCGCCAGGCCGTTGAGTTCCGCTTGCGTCGCATCCGGCGCGACCAGCAGAGTAATTTCTACGCGACGGTTGCGGGCGCGATTCTCCGCGCTGGTGTTCGGCACCAGCGGATGGCTTTCGCCACGCCCTTCGGCTTTAACCCGCGACGGTTGTGCCAGCTGCTGCTGCAGCAGGGTTTGCACCGACTGCGCGCGCGCCAGCGAGAGTTCATAGTTGGAGGCGAAGCGGGCACTGCGAATCGGCACGTTGTCGCTGTAGCCAATCACCAGAATCTTCCCGCTGACGTTATTCATCGCGGCGGCAATGCGCTGAATCACCGCATCGTAGCGACCACGCACTTCGGTGGATGCCGAGGCGAACAGGCCATCGCCCTTCAGGGTGACCACGCTCTGGTCGGCTTCATCGCGCACCGCCACCAGGCCGGCATCAATTTCCGGCTTGAGGAACGCTTTCAGGTTCAGCGTGGCGGGCGGCGGCGGTGCCGGATTGCTGATTTTGACTTCCGGCAGCGCGGTCTGATAGATGCTGGCCAGCACCGGCGAGGTGTAGTCGCCGAGACGCCAGTTCAGGACGATGTAGAACAGGCAGGCAGCAAAGCCGGCCACCGCCGCACAGGCCCACAGTGGAATCATCGGCCGCCACAGCTTGCGCAGCACCGGCTGATCGGTGGGATGCGGTGACAGCGCCGCCGGGTAACTGCCGCGCACGCTTTTGATCATCTGCAGCAGACGCTGTTTGATGGTTTCCAGCTGCGAACGCCCGTTATCCAGCACGCGGTAGCGCCCTTCAAAGCCGAGCAGCAGGCAGAAATAGATCAGCTCCAGCAGCAGGATGTGCTGACGCGGGTTTTGCGACAGCTTGGCCAGCAGCTGAAAGAACTTCTCACCGCCCCAGGTTTCATTGTGAAACGTCACCAGCAGGCCGTTGCTGGTCCACACGCCGCGGCTGCCCCACGGCGTCAGCGCCGCCGCTTCATCCAGCGCGGTGCACAGGCAGTAGCGCGCGCCGACGATCACTTCATAACTCAGCCCCGACTGCTGGCAGCTGAGCTCAAAGCGACGGATCTGATCGATCAGCTGCTGGCGCAGTCGCGCCGGATCGTCGTGCGAGACGGAGTGGCGAATCTGCGGGATCGCGTTAATCAGCGGATTCGCCGCGGCGACCAGCACATTCTGATGGCTGACATCCTGCTGAGTGACGTCACTGTTCGGTTTCTGTTGTTCCTGCATCATGCGGCGTGCTCAGTTTTGATTATTCTGACTGACTACGAATGGCCCAGAACTCCATGTTCAGGCCCGGAAACTCACCGGCCAGATGCAGCGCAAAGGCACCTGAGCGCTCCATCTCCTGCCACAGCTCGCTGTTCTTATCGAGCTCAAAATAGCTGTAGCCGGCATGCCACGGAATTTGCGGCGGCGCGCCCGGCATGGCTTTCAGCGCCAGTCCCGGCAGCTGCAGCTGTACCAGATCGCGGATTTTGGTAACGGGCGCGACTTTCATCTGCGCCGGGAAGTGGGTTTTCAGCGCCTCGGCCGGCACGCTGGCTTTGACCGCCAGCACAAAGCCGAACTCGCGCACCATGCTGCTTTCCGGCACCGTGGCCACGTTGAGGCCGTGCGAGCGCTGCGTCAGCGGCAGCTGGATGGCGCTCTCTTCCATCACCTGCGACAGTCCCTGGCGCAGCAGCAGCGTTAAGCGGGCAAAGCAGCTGTACAGATCGTCATGGTCATACAGCGGCAGCGCGTCCGGGGTGCGCGCCGGCATCCAGCTGCTCAATTCAGCGGCCAGCTGCAGCCAGTGACTGTAGAGCGTTTCCGGGTGCAGCAGCGGCAGATGCTGTAAGTGCGCGTGCAGGCCAAGCTGACGGTTGAGTAAGGTCAGCAGCATAAAATCGACCATGTCGGCACTGTTAAAACGGCCGGTACCCGGCGTGCGCTGGCTCAGCTGCTGGCTGCGCTGCTGAATCAGGCCGTGCAGGTCATTGAGCATGCTTTGCAGCGGCCGGCTGGCGTTGAGCGTCAGCATCGGCGGAATGTAATCGGTGTCGAGGCGCACGTGGTTATCGCTGCGTTTTTCAATCACCTGGGCCACGCCCATCGCCGTCCACTCCGCGGTGAGATCCTGTTCCAGCATCAGGCGCAGGCGCAGTTTGCCGAACTGAACGGTGGCAGCGCCGACCGCCTGAGCATTGTCATCTTCGACTTCGGCTTCCCACGCCAGATAGCGCGCCAGTGAATCCTGTGTCTCCTGAAACGCCACCGCTTCACGCCCGTTGCGCCGGGCCGGGATCGCCAGTACCACTTTGCTGCGATCGACATTCGCCGGCAGATCCAGCGGGGCCGGACCGTGCTGTGGCTGGCTGAAAGAGAAAAAGGTGCCGTCAGGCAGACATCCGCTGGCGGCACTCAGCGCCAGTTTTCCCTGGCGGAGCAGCGCTTCATCAAATTCGAGATCAAAAAATCCCCAGGTGTAGGCGCGCTGCGACTGCCCCCACTCGCGCAGGGTGCTGTGTAGAAAATTTTCCGACTGCTGGAAATGGTGAGGGCGCAGGAACATCCCCTCGGTCCAGACAACCTTTTCGGCTCGGTTCATAGGCATCCTTACTGCTTAACCACGCGCAGGCCGTTGATATCCGCCACGACGCGGGCATTCAACTCACCATCGTTATTTTTCCAGAACTGCCAGAATGCGCTGTCGTCGCCATCCGGGAAGGGCAGCGCAAGACGCCAGACTTTACCGTCCAGCGCCTGATATTCGGCCATGATGCCGATGAAGCGCGCTTCCGGCAGGCTTTTCGCGCTGAGGGTTTTACTCAGCTGACCTGACATCAGGAAGAACTGCTGATTGTTGAGCAGCGTGCTGCCCAACGCGGTGGCGGGCTGGTTCTGCAGGGAGTAGAAATCAGCGGACATGAATTCCGCATCGGAGGTCAGCAACATCACCCGGACTTTGAGCGGCGCACCCGCGTTGATCTGCGGATGCGCCTGAAAGTCGAGATTGTAGCGTGCAACCGGCGCCGGACTGTTGCTGCTGCAGGCGGCCAGCAGGCAAGCCAGCAGCAGTAATCCGGCGCGGCGGAGAGAAATCATCGTCATCATTCAGCCCTCCCTGCTTACCGTGTTAGTTGATGATCCAGGTGCCGCTGTTGCTGTTCTGGCACGCTTTGCTGTCGCCATCCACCGCGACGCAGGTCTTTTTCTTGCTGCTGGCGCGGGCGCGACGCTTCGGCTGGTCCGCTTTGATGGTCTGCTCATACAGCGCGCTTTTCACCACCGCGCGGAACGGGACATAACCGATCAGCTGCACCGCAGGCTGAGCCGCCGGCTGCTGCGCTTTTTTGTCATCGGCCGGTGCAGTCTCAGGCTGCGCTTCGTCTGCGGCCTGCGCCGACTCGCCAAGTGCCAGCCAGTTGTTTTCAACCTGGCCAATCACGGTGTAGGTTTCACCGCTTTTCAGCGTATCCACCACTTTGCCGCCGAAGCTCGGGCGGGTCATGATCGAAGCCGGATAGAGCGCGCGATAAGCCTCGTTCACCGGGCTGAACTGTGCCGGCGGCTGGACGGCATAACGGTGCGACAGCGTGACGCCGTCAACGGTGCTGCTGACAATCGTGTCGTCTGTCATCTTTGGCGGTGCTTTACAGCCAGCCACTGCGAAAACAAACATCAGGCCCAACGCCATACGGAGATTCACCATTTTCTTCATGTTTAGTTCCATTAACGCCTAAAAAGTGGCCAGAGGCCGGTTAAGAGCAAAATGAACCGTGCGCACGGCGGGAGCCGGCGTCGATTCAGTACCAGTTAAAAAGTTGACCCTTTAATGAGTGCGGCTAACGCATCGCGCCAGCGAAGCAAAAATTGATCAGTCTGAATTAAGTATTAAAAATGCAACATTAGTGACAGGGATGATGTCGGAAGAATTCTGATCGTTTCACAAACGATCAGCAACATGATCAATTTTTGCTAAGCGAAGGGGTTGGCCACAGCCAAACCTCGGTTTCTCTTATGCCATCCCTGGTATAAAAACTATCACGTTCAATGAATCTGGTTAATCGGTAACGATTAAGAGGATAACAGCAACAACTTACGGCATTCGCTGGCAGCATTGCTATTTATTGAGATATATCAAAAACATATAAAAGACTGGAAACATCATAGCTACCGCACGAGCCAGGTAAAACCTGCCCGTGAGCATGCAATCACAATCCATTTGTTAATGTCTGACGGAAGTTTACAGAAGCCTGACAAAATTTCAACGCGCCGCTAGCAGAGGAAATTAGTTCAGTAAAGGTTAACAAATATTTTTAATGCAAATTTGCGTCACCTTTGCCCGTAAACCTAAGACTATTCTTAGCAATCCATTAAAAATGTGAAAGATTGTAAATGAAAGATGAAATTTTGCTCGCGCGATCATTAAAAATTGTCATAAAAAAAATGGCGCTGAGCGGCGCGCATTTTGTCTGCGCGCGATAAAACCCAGGCAGGCGGTAAAAAAGGGGTGATAAAGGCAAACTAACAGTTAAAAAAACCAGCCAGGCGAACCAGGCTGGTTTAATTCGCTAAAATAGCGGGTATCGGGATTGTTAAGCAGTCAGAATAGATTGCAGCTCAGGCAAGGTTTTCACCTGCCAGGTGGGCGTGATGTGCGCCGGCAGCGGACGCGTGCCGTGATCGATCCAGCAGGTTTTCACGCCGGCATTCATACCACCAAGAATATCCGATTCCGGCGTGTCGCCGACCATTAATACCCGGCGGCGATCGGGATTGCCCAGCAGCTGCAGCGTATGGTCAAAAATCGCCGCGTCCGGCTTGGGTACGCCCACCTGTTCGGAGATCACCAGCGCGTCAAAGTAGTCACGGAAGCCGGTGCGTTCAAGGCGCGCCTGCTGCAGCGCCGTAAAACCGTTGGTGATGATGGCGATTTTTACCTTGCCCTTGAGCGTATCCAGCAGGCGGGCTGCGCCATCCAGCGGCAGGCAGATCTCGGCCATCGCATTAAGAAAGTCGCTGTTCAGCACTTCCGGCGCCACGCTGAGTTTTTCACCCCACAGCGTGAAGCGGCGCGTCTGGAGCTGCAACGCTGAAATGGTGCCGTTCTGGTAATCGACCCACAGCGGTTTATTCACCGCCTGATAGTCAGCGTAATCCTGATCGCTAAAGTGCACGTCGTAGCTGGCAAACATGCGCTGCAGGCCGGCGAAGGCGTCAAAGTGGAAAAGTGTGTCATCCGCATCGAACAGGATGCAGTCCCAGTCGTTTAACATAGTGCCCCTTTTGAATAACGTCAGAGCGTGAGCGCCATGATGATGGCATCCTCGCGCCCGCTGGCGGTGGGATAGTAGTTTGGCCGCACGCTGACCTGATGAAAATCCAGCTGCTGATACAGCGCAATGGCGGGCTGATTGGAGGCGCGCACCTCCAGCCACAGCGTCATTACCGCACGCTGCTCCAGTTCGGCAATCAGCTGCTGTAGTAACTGACGCGCATAGCCGCGGCGCTGGAACGCGGGATCGACCGCGATGTTGAACAGCGACGCTTCATCCAGCACCACCTGGGTGATGGCGAAGCCGGCCAGCTGGCCGTCCGCGTGCAGGCAAAGATTGACGTAACGTTCGCCCTGATTGCTGGCAAAGGTCTGCTCGCTCCACGGAAACGCATGCGCGCGGCGCTCGATCTCCAGCAGCCGCGGCTGTAAATCAGGGGTGATGAAAGAGATGGCTGTCATGGTTACACATCTGTTGCCACAGCGCGCGTTTGGCCGCGCCGCTGCTGATTAACTCATTGAAAACGGCGCTGGTGAACGTGATGCCGTTAAAAGGATGATCGCTGGTCACGCCCAGCAGCCAGCCGGCACAGTCGACCTGCTCCGGCAGCATCGGCAGCTGTTCTGGCGTCAGCGTCATTACCTGCCCCGGCTGAATGCTCAGCGTCCGCAGTACGTCACGCACCAGCGGCTCCTGCAGATCCGGCGCCTGCTCAGCGACCAGCACCAGCCGCGTGTCCGGCGTTAGCGTGACGGCAATTTCGCCTTGCAGCACGCGCGGACGTCGCAGCTGATACTGCGTAATCCCCATTTGCTGTAGAAGCCAGTCGCGCCTTGTGCTCATGCTGTTACCTGTAATCCTGCCAGAATGCGACGCTATGCTAGCAAACCCATCGAACATGCGCCAACAAAGCACTATAATCGCCGCTCTGATTTAACAGGAGCGTTCCATGTCTGCTTTTACCCCGGCCAGCGAAGTGATTCTGCGCCACAGTGATGAATTTACCGCCCGCCACGTACTGTTCGCCGGCGACCTGCAGGATGACCTGCCCGCCCAGCTGGAGACCGCGTCGAGCCGCGTGCACACTCAGCAGTACCATCACTGGCAGAACCTCAGCCGCCGCCTCGGTGAACGGGCAGTGTTCGGGCTGGTGGCCGGTGCGGCCGACGTAGCCGGTTGCGACACGCTGGTCTATTTCTGGCCGAAGAACAAACCGGAAGCGCAGTTCCAGCTGCAAAACCTGCTGTCGCTGCTGCCGCTGGGCTGCGATATTTTTGTCGTCGGTGAAAACCGCAGCGGCGTGCGCAGCGCCGAAGGCATGCTGGAGAGCTGGGCCACGCTGGAGAAGATCGACAGCGCGCGCCGCTGCGGGCTGTATCACGGCCAGCTGACGCAGCAGGCCAGTTTTGACGCCAGCGCGTTCGGCAATCGCTATCAGCTGGACGATCTCACCATTCATACCCTGCCGGGCGTGTTCAGCCGCGACGGGCTGGATATCGGCAGCGATCTGCTGCTTTCCACCCTGACGCCGCACACCAAAGGCAAAGTGCTGGATATCGGCTGTGGCAGTGGCGTATTAGCCGCCGCGCTGGCGCAGCATTCGCCGAAAGTCCGGCTGTGGCTGTGCGATGTGCACGCCGCCGCCATCGAGGCGAGTAAAGCCACGCTGGCCGCTAATGGCCTGGAAGGCGAAGTGTTTGCCAGTAACGTGTTCTCGGACGTCAGCGGCCGTTTTGATCTGATCATCTCTAACCCGCCGTTCCATGACGGTCTGCAAACCAGCCTTGATGCCGCCCACACGCTGATTCGCGGTGCGGTGAAGCATCTCAACAGCGGCGGCGAGCTGCGCATCGTGGCCAACGCCTTCCTGCCTTATCCGCAGGTGCTGGATGAAACCTTCGGTAACCATGAAGTGCTGGCGCAGACCGGCCGCTTCAAAGTGTATCGCGCCGTATATGGCCGCGGCGCGAAAGCGCGCTAAGCGTAGTAAAATCCGCGATGCGACGGGGAAAACGTTGCTTTTTGCAGCAGTCGTTTCACCGTCGCAAAATATGTGTTGACGCAATGAGTAAAATCTCTAAAATGCGCCTCCGTGGTTAGCAATACTGTAATGTATTGCAGGTAGGCGAAGGTGGCGGAATTGGTAGACGCGCTAGCTTCAGGTGTTAGTGTCCTTACGGACGTGAGGGTTCAAGTCCCTCTCTTCGCACCAATAATCACAGAGTTTATATCGCGTGCACTGCGCGAAGGTGGCGGAATTGGTAGACGCGCTAGCTTCAGGTGTTAGTGTTCTTACGGACGTGAGGGTTCAAGTCCCTCTCTTCGCACCATGCGGTGATATAAACAGACAACTACGATGCGAAGGTGGCGGAATTGGTAGACGCGCTAGCTTCAGGTGTTAGTGTTCTTACGGACGTGAGGGTTCAAGTCCCTCTCTTCGCACCAACGTTGTCACACTTCTTTTGCAGTACATCCCCATTGATTGTTACCGCTGCTATCACGCCTTTGCGTGACATTGTCGTTTCTGCTCGCCGTTAAATGACGTGAAAATTCACCGAGATAGCCGCCAGACCGCCCGCCAGCGCCAGGCAGGAAGGCAGCAGCAGATAATGCCGCAGACGATGGTGGAACAGCATCACCACAGTAAGCAGCAGCGCGACAATCATCACTAAGCGCCACTGGCTGAAACTCGGCTCCCACAGTGCAAACACCGGCATGGCCGCACAGGGCAGCAATACGCCCCAGCCGCTATCCAGACGTTTTCCCATCACCCAGCTTACGCCCCACAAGCCGCAGGCGGCCATCATCGCCATGATCATCGCGCAACCCTTCAAATGATAAATATTCCCATTATCATATGACAATACTTCTCATCTTGCAGCGAATTTTTTGCCCTGCCCGCGCCGGATGACAGAATTACTGGAAAATGATAGATTGCCGCCGATAACTATTTTGATAACACAGCAAAAACGTGCTCACTATCCGCGTTGTGGGATTATTTCCTGCGGGTAGCGCTTTGATATTTCAGGGCTGTCACGAGTAATAATAATGAAATTACAATCTTATGATGAGTTGAAACACAGCAAGTATCGGCTGTCGCTGATGCTATTTTTGTTTTTGAATGTCGCCGTTTCGCTTTTTTGTCTGCTGCCGTTTTTCGGCACGGATAATCCCATCAATTCGCTGCCGGTAACACTGGTGGCGGGCTTTAGCACCACGCTGCTGGCGCTATGTTTAATCGCGCCGAATCTAAAATTCCCGTTATTAAATCCTGTCGCATTGCTATTAGGCGCGCTGTGGGCCTGGCATATCAATCATCGTTACCATCTGGTGTTTTATTTTGACGGTAGCTTTTTAATAATCAGTCTGCTGAGCGTATTTTTTATCAGCGCGATTGCCCTGAGTGATTATTTGCTTGCGTTCTGTTTACATATTACGCCACCGGTATTAACCGTACTGTTACTGGACGATGGTCAGCATTTAATGACCATTCTGTTCACCATTACGCTGCCGCTGATCGGCTTCTCGCTGCACCACTTGATGCGCCGCCGCTTCGACACCTTCACCCTGCGGCTGGTGCGCCAGCTGTATGAGGAGAAGCAAAGTTTTAGCGATTTGAGCATGCTTGATCCGCTCACTGGCCTGTATAACCGGCGCGGGCTGAAGAACCGGCTGGACACTATCATGGAAAATCATGCCGGCAGCCACTTTGTGCTGCTGCTGGATATCGATCACTTCAAGGCCTACAACGATAACTACGGTCATGCCATGGGCGATCAGGCGCTGGCGCGGGTGTCGGTTGCGATTCGCGATGCGGTGCGCTCGCGCGATGTGGTGACGCGCTACGGCGGCGAAGAGTTTCTGGTGCTGATGACCAACGTTAACGCCTCGATTGCCATGAAGCTGGCCGAACGCATCCGTCAGTACGTGGTTGATCTGGAAATTCCCCACCGCTTCAATGATAAAGTCTCGACCCACGTGACCATCAGCGCCGGTATCGCGCCGATTTTCGCAGAAGACTTCGACCAGGCGGTGGCCAACGCCGACCGCGCGCTGTATGTGGCGAAGAATCAGGGACGTAACACCATTCTGGCGTGGGAGGATTTACCGAAGCTGGCGCCGGTAAGCAGCGATCTGGTGTAAGCGGTGCGGTGACAACGCCGCACCCTCTCCGGGGGATTTCACGCAAAATGCACGGCGGTCTGGCAGTGAGCGCTGCTGGCATCTTGCTCAGTGAATCGGGAACGATTATCATTTGTTTTTCGCTTCCCGTTTTCACTCAGGAGCCGCATGGCCATCATCACGCGTCAGGATCATCGCTTTAGCGCGCATCCGCTGATCTTTATGCAGAGCGATCGCAGCTTAGCCAGCGCGCTGGAAGATCTGATGTGCGACCAGCGCAGCTACATGCGGGAAAACGTGAAGCTGGGCCAGCCGGCCCCCGCAGGCACCCTGACGCTGGCCGAATGGTCCACGCCGTTTCACTATCGCCGCCTGACGCAGCGTTACAGCGACTATCTCTATCGCCACCATCCTGATGTTCCGCAGGAAGCCAAACCGCTGCAGTCGCTGTGGGCCCAGTGGTATTTTGGCCTGCTGCTGCCGCCATTAATGCTGGCGCTGCTGCAGGAGCCGCGCGCGCTCGACTGCTCGCCGCAGCGCATTCACGTTGAGTTCCACGAAAACGGCCATCCGTGTGCCTTCTGGATTGATGTGCAGGAGGATGAGGATGCGCGCTATCTCACTCCGCAGCAGCGTATCGAACGCCTGATTCAACATAGCCTGATCCCCGCCGTTAACGGCATGGCGCAGCACGGTGACATCAACGCGCGGCTGATCTGGAATAACTTAGGCTTCTCGTTTTACTGGTTCCTTGGCGAACTGCAGCAGCAGCTGCCTGCGGCTACCCGGCATCAACTCGAACAGGCGCTGTTTTTCAGCAAATCCCTGTCCGACGGCAGTGATAATCCGCTGTATCGCACCATGATCCCGCGTAACGGCGCGATGGAGCGGCGCAGCTGCTGCCAGCGCTATCGCATTCCGGACGTCGAACGCTGCGGTAACTGCACGTTAAATGCCGTGTGAGCGCGGCGTATTCTGTTACAGATTCTCCGTTTCTCCCGTTTACAGCTTTCCCGCCTTATGGCAGCTTTTACGCTCTGTTTTTACCGGAGAAAAAAATGAGCCTGGAGTCGGTACGGCACTTCTTTGCCGAACACGCACCGGATATCGACATCATCGAGATGCCGGAAAGCACTGCCACCGTAGAACTGGCCGCACGCGTGCATGGCGTGACGCCGGGGCAAATCGCCAAAACCCTGTCGCTGAAAGTGAAAGAGAGCGTGGTGCTGATTGTCACGCGCGGTGACGCCCGGCTGGATAACCGCAAGCTGAAGGCGGCGCTCGGGGCAAAAGCGCGCATGCTGAGCGTGGATGAAGTGGTGAACTGGACCGGCCATCCGGTCGGCGGCGTGTGCCCGTTCGGGCTGGAAAATCCGCTGACCGTCTATTGCGATGTGTCGCTGCGCAGTTTCGATGAAGTGTTACCTGCGGCCGGTTCGATTCACAGCGCGGTGCGCATTTCGCCGCAGCGCATGGCTGAACTCACGGCGGCGAAATGGATTGACGTCTGCGAGGCGCGTTAACGCGTCTCTTTCGCCACCGCCCCGGATATTTCGATGCCGCGCGTCTCGCGGCCAAACGCCACGAACACGCAAATCAGCACTGCCACCGTGCCGGCGACAATCGCCATGCCCAGCCCGTAGTTACCGCCGTGGGCTTCGGCGATGCGTGACTGCAGCGTGGCGTTGACCGAAGCAATTAAATTCCCCAGCTGGTAAACGAAGCCCGGCAGTACCGCACGCGCATTGGCCGGCACCAGCTCGGTCAGGTAGGTCGGTACCACGCCCCATGCACCCTGCACCATAAACTGCATCAGGAACGCGCCGATACCAATCGCCCAGGAACCGCTGGAGAACGCCCACAGCGGCAGCACCGGCAGCGCCAGAAACGACGCCAGCATGATGGCTTTTTTACGCCCGATACGCTCGGACAGCGAGCCGAACGTAATGCCGCCGAGCATTGCCGCAATGTTATAGCTAATGGCGATAATACTCACCGTGTGGGCGTCAAACTGGTGCTGCACTTTCAGGAACGTCGGGTAGAGATCCTGCGTGCCGTGGCTGAAGAAGTTAAAACAGGCCATCAGCAGCACCATGTAAATACAGATTTTCCAGTGCTGGCGGATGATGGGCAGCAGCGCGTGATTCTCTTTACGCTCGCGTGCCGCCAGCCATACCGGCGATTCCGGCACTTTAAAATAAATAAACGGCAGCAGCAGAATCGGCAACGCGCCAATCAGGAACATGCCACGCCAGCCCACCTGTTCGAAGAACAGGCCAAACACTATCGACGCCAGCAGATAGCCGCACGGATAACCGGCCTGGAAGATGCCGGACATCAGGCCACGCGAACGGTCAGGAATGGTTTCCATCGCCAGCGAAGAGGCCACGCCCCAGATGCCGCCCATCGCCACGCCGTAAATCACGCGGAAGGTCAGGAAGGCAGCAAAGTTGGGCGACCATGCCGACAGCAACTCAAACAGCGAAAACAGCACGATGTTGAGCATCAGGATCGGCCGGCGGCCATATTTTTCCGCCAGCCGGCCAAAGATCAATGCGCCTACCGGTCGTACGGCCAGCGTCAGCATAATGGCAATAGAAACATCGGAGACGCTGGTGTCGAAGTAGCGCGCAAGATCGCTGAGCACAAACACCAGAATAAAGAAGTCGAACGCATCCAGCGTCCAGCTGGCGAAACTGGCGAAAGCCACGTTGCGCTGGGTCGCAGTCCAGTTAAACATAAGGGTATCCTGTCTGATTGCTTCCGGCTCGCGGCCAGATTTTTATTGGAACGTTATCCAGCGAATGGTTGCACTGGTTATTATTGTGTTAACCATTTGTATATAGCATGTCAGAAAGGCGCCGCGCGGCGGGGAATTGTCAGCGAGTGATTCGCGATGTAAGGAAGCGTGTCGGCAGGAAAGCGGCGCACGGTACTCCGGCCGGGAGACCGCGCGCCGCAGCAAAATCTCAGCGTTTCAATCCGTTGAACGTCTGCTCAATCACTTCCAGCAGCAGCGGATTGTTTACGTTCTGCATCACATGCACCAGCGCGCCCGCGTCCGCCGGCACGCCGACGTCCAGCCGCAGCGGCGTGCGATAGCGCCAGGTCTTGCCGCGCGTGGCACCGGGACGCAGCTCGATATCGACGTGATAATCTACGCCGTCCGCCACGCGCTGGTTGAGCAGCCAGGCAATGACCAGCGCATCGTGGATCCAGCAACCCGGCAGATGGCGGGTGCGGATGGAGTAATCAATCCACGGTCGCAGCGTTTCGCGCACAAACTGCGGCAGTGGATGATCGCAGGCGGTCAGACGCGTGAGATCCTGATGGGTCAGCAGCGTCTGCGTGGTGGCATCCATCGGTACCAGCGTGATGGTGGCGCCACTGTGCAGCACCTGATGCGCCGCTTCCGGATCGAGGCCAAAATTGGTGTCTTTGATGTAGTCATCCAGCGCGAATACGCCGCCCATGATGACGATCTCCGCTACGCAATCCGCCATCTGCGGATAGCGCTGCAGCGCCTGCGCCACGTTGGTCAGCGGGCCTATAGCCACCAGTGTAAACTCGCCGGGATTGTCACAAATCAGCTGGCCCATCACGCCCGCCGCATCGTTGCCGTCCGCTGCCACCGTCTGCGGCTGACGCACGCCGCGCCACAGTTCGCCCAGCGCCGGGTCCGCGACGTTATCCAGCCGCGCGCGCCACGGCGCCGGATCTTCGCGCAGCGCCTGCAGCGCGCCCTGCACTACCGGAATGTTCAGTCCGAGCCGCTGCAGCAGATCTTTAGCCACCCGCGCTCCCACCGCGCTCGGCGTGTTGCCGCTCACGGTGGTGATCAGCTCAACGGCCAGCGCGCGTGACGCCAGCGCTAAGGCCAGCGCCAGCCCGTCATCGGTGTTAGCGCCAGCAATACCATTCCCCGGATCACAATCAATAATTAGTCTTTTCATAATGTTATATATTTATTTTTGTTGAGATAGCTGGCAGCCACAGGACTCACCGATCTCAAGATGGTGAGGAAATTCGGCCAGCTGCGCCTCGCCATGACCGTTTTTCAGCATGGCGATGGCGCTGCGTGCCATTTCGCGCAGCGGCTGGCGCACGGTGGTGAGCGTGGGCACATGAAAGGCCGACTGCTCGGTACCGTTGAAACACACCAGCGCGACATCGTGCGGCACGCGCAGACCGTGTTCGGACAGCGCGCGGATACAGCCAATCGCCTGCCCTTCGTTACTGGTAAACAGCGCGCGCGGCACCCGGCCGCTGGCAACCATGCGTTGCCCGGCGTCGTAACCGCCCTGGCGCGAATAGCCGGCCGGAAAAATCAGCGCTTCATCTACCGTCAGCCCGTGCTGCGCCATGGCGTCGCGCCAGCCCTGAATACGATCCTGCGCGTTAAGCATCTCGCGCGGACCGCTGATCATGCCGACCTGCTGATAGCCGTGGCTGAGCAGATGCGCCGTGACCTGGCGCGCCGCTTCACGTTCGTTAACGCACAGCATGCTGACGCCGGGACGCGGTTCGATGCGGTCCAGCATCACCAGCGGCGTTCCGCTCGCCTGGATGACATCAATATAGGGATGGCGATCGACGCTGGTGTAAAACAGGCCATCAACCTGACGATTCAGCAAACCCTGAATCAGCTCCAGCTCGCGCTGGCGATCGTCGCCGGCATCGCCCAGCAGCATTACGTGGCCGTGGTTCAGCGACTCCTGCAGCAGCACGTGCGCCATTGAGGCGACAAACGGGTTTGCGATATTTGGCACGATCAGGCCAAAGGTTTTGGTACTGCCGGAGGCCAGCGCGCGCGCCACCGCATTCGGGCGATAGCCGGTTTGCTGGATGGCGGCCAGCACGCGCTGACGCGTGGCTTCGGCCACCGGACGCGGTCCGTTGTTTATCACATAGCTGACCACCGCCACCGAGGTTCCGGCGGCTTTGGCGACGTCACTGCGTGTCACATTTCCGGTTGGGGATTTCGCCAATATTGCCTCTGTGTTAATGCCGCTGGCCGGGAGTACCGGCCAGCGTAATCAAAGAATGTTGTACGATCCTGCGCGTCAGATAGCATCCTCCGGCAGATTCAGATCGCGTCCGCGCGTTTCCGGTGCCACAAAGGTGGTGAGGAAACCGATGGTCGCCATGGCCGAGAAGTACACGGCAATCGGCCACCAGTGGCCGGTAAACGACAGCAACGCCGCCGCCACCAGCGGTGCGGTACCTCCTGAAAGGATAGACCCCAGCTCTTTGGCAACCGCCATTTTGGTGTAACGGTGTTTGACGCCAAACATCTCCACGCCCCACGCCGCCTGCACGCCAAAGATGCCCAGCGACGCCAGCGCCATCCCCACCACAATCACCGGAATTACGATGGCCGGCTCGCGGCTGTCCATCAGGCTAAAGGCGGGCCAGGCGTAAACCATCAGTAACAGGCAGAAGCCGCGATAGGTGATGCGTCGGCCAAAGCGGTCTGACAGCCAGCCGGCAAACGGGATGATCAGGAAACCGAGCAGCGAGGCGATGAACACCGCGGTGGTCGGCACCGATTTGTCCAGCATCAGCACTTTGGCGACGTAGCCGACGATAAAGCCCTGTGCCAGATAGGACGGGCCGTTCTCACCGATGCGCAGGCCCACCATGGTCCAGAAGGCGCGGCTGCGCTGCCAGAAGCTGCGGCTGTCGGGTTGCATCGCGCTTTGCGCCAGCGTTTCATGGCGCTGCGCCTGCAGTTCCGCCTGCTGACGCTCAAACACCGGCGTTTCACGCAGATGACGGCGAATCCACAGCGCGACCGCAGCAATCAGCACGCTGCTGAGGAACGGAATACGCCAGCCCCAGTCGAGCAGCGTGGCTTTATCCATCTGAATCACCGCCAGCCACACCAGCGACGCAATCAGCGTGCCGCTGTTGGAACCAAGCGCAATCACCGACGACACCAGGCCACGGCGCTCAACCGGCGCGTATTCACCCAGCATCACCGTGCCGCCCGAGAGCTCTGCGCCGGCGCCCAGCCCCTGTGTGAAACGCAGCAGCACCAGGCAGGCCGGCGCCCACAGACCAATCGTTGCATAGGAAGGAATCAGGCCGATCAGCGTGGTCGAAGCGCCCATCAGAATGATGGTGCTGATCATCACTACCTTGCGGCCCTTGCGATCGCCAATCCAGCCAAACAGCAGCGCCCCGATCGGGCGCGCAATAAAGCCGACCGACCAGGTGGCAAAGCTGGAGAGCAGCGCCATCGCCGGGGTGGCTTCGGGGAAGAACACATCGCCAAAAATGATGCCGGCAGCGAGGCCATACAGGGCGAAATCCGCGTATTCCATCGCGGTGCCCAGCCAGCAGGAGAAGGTGGCGCGCCAGAAATCTTTGCGCCCGGAGGTGGTTTCCAGCCGCGCATCGGCGGCGGAAGCGGGTGAACCTTGTTGCGTAACGGAGTGATGTACCGTCATAACCATTTCCCTGAAAGAGGTGAAAACAGTAAACGCCCATCCGTGGGTCGGTTCCCTGGCAACAAGCGGAACTCCCCGGTGGCGACGTTCAGTAGGCAAACCTGGATGAAAGGTCAGTAAAGAATTCCCTGGTGTTGGAATTCATCTATTTGCCTGATTTCGCCGATGTTTTTTTCATCGATCGCATTAGCACGGCAAATGTAACTGGGTCATCTCAAGGCCAACTTCGTCTCTGGCACCGTGAGTTGTCACTGTGAAGACAGTCTATCTACGCGCGTAGATAAATCAAGTGATCAACAGGAAAATAATTAACTTATCTTCACAATGGTGCATGAGAAAAAGATAAAAACGGCGTTAATTCATGACATTACATTACAGCCAGCGTCATTAAAAAATCCACGCACGCTGCGTGATTAACGACTATTGCTTATCATTGGCAAAAACGGCGACCAAACTTTCACCGCGCCGTTTTCGCACATTTCAGTTAAGTTTTGATGACACCCGGGCATTATTCTTAAAACCGCCCGGGCCGCGCGAAATCCTGCGTGCCTGCAGTAGACTGGATGACCTTCACTCAGGAGCATTATGACCATTATCCTCATGCGACACGGCAAGCCAGACCATCCGGTAAGCGGGCGCTTTACGGCGCGGGCGCTGGCGGACTGGTGTGAAGGCTACGACCAGGCGGTGATTTGTGATGCGCCGCCGCCGCGCAGTATGGCGATTGCGCGCATGGCCAGCGTGATTGCCTGCAGCCCGTTGCCGCGCGCGCGTTCGTCGCTGGCGCGGCTTGGCCTGCAGGCGCAGGACGTGGATGAGGTGTTCAGTGAAGTGGCGATGCCGCTGCTGCCGTTTGCGCGCCTGCATCTGCCGCTGACGCTGTGGCTGGCGCTGCTGCGCCTGCTGTGGCTATGCGGTTACGCCGGACGCGTGGAATCAGTGCAGCATGCCCGGCAGCGCGCGCAGCGGGCGGCAGACAAACTGATTGCCCTGTCGCAACAGGGCACGGTGCTGCTGGTGGGCCACGGTATTATGAACAAACTGATTGCGCGCCAACTGCGCAAGCGCGGCTGGCAGGCAGAAAAACACGCCAGCAGCCGCCACTGGAGCAGCGCGATTTATCACCGGCCGTTTATTTGATGGCGGCCGTCGCACTCAGGACGACAGCTGAAAGTAGCTCAGGACTTCGCAGCCGGTGCCAGCCTGCGGCGTGGCGATGACCTTCATCTGCGTCAGATCGATCAGGCTAAGCGAACCGTCACCCTGATTAGCGATCAGCAGGCTGCGGTTATCGGCGCTAAAACAGCCATCCATCGGCTGATTGCCGACCGCAACGTCACCCAACGGATTAAGCAAGTCGTCAAACAGCGTTACCACTCCTTCCCCGTCGCCAATCGCCACCAGCCGCTCACCGCTGGCGCTGAAGCGCACCACCTGGCACGGCTGCTGATGGCCGGGCAGCGTGATGCGCTGGCGGATACGATGGCTCTGACGATCCACCACGTACAGCAGCGGCGCGTCTGCCGCGCTGGCCACCAGATAGGGGTGCTTTGGCGAGGCGGCAATGCCGGCAATCGGTCCCGGCAGCAGGATGTTGTCAATGATGCGCCCTTCCGCCTCGCACAGATCCACCACCGTGATGCTGGCGTCCTCTTCGTTTTCAGTAAACAGCTTGCGGCCGCTGGGCGACAGCGTCAGCCGGTGCGCGTTGTGCGACGGCAGCCGGATGGTTTTCTCCAGCGTGTCGCTGTGCGGATCGATCACCGCCACCGCGGCACTGTGTTCACAGCACAGATACACTTTGCCATCGCGTCCCAGCTGGCCGCTGTGCGGCGCCTTGAGCGGTGACAGATCGATAAAGCCGCGAATCTGCCGCCGGCGCAAATCGATAATTGCCACCTTGTGCCCCGGATGCGGATTGTCGCCGTGGACGCCATCACCGTAGATCGGCACATACGCCTTCTCCAGCGCGGGCAGCATCAGCAGCTCATGCGGTCGCGGCGGTAAGGCATTCAGCTCCTGCTCAACGGCGAAGCTGTCGGGATTGAGAAACAGCACGCGGTTGCCCTGCTTATCAACCGCCAGTAACCCACGCTTGTGTGGCTGCATAGTGCCTCCTTTTTTTCGTTGCCTGCTCTAAGCGTAGCTAACCTGCTTCCGCGTTGGGCAAGCGGCGGCCAGGCCAGAGGAAAATACAGCGCGGTTAACGGACCGCCGATCGCTCATTTTTATTCCGCGCCGCGGCCTGCGCCTGCAGGAGGTTATTATATTAGGAATAATCTTAATCGATTAAAAATAAAAAACGCCGTACCTCATCATTTTATTGATACCTCTTTTTAGCCATCCCGGATCCTGGCGTTTCCGGTAAATCTGAAAGCAAAAAAAAATCGTAGCCTTGCCGCTGCGGATCGATTATTAAGCAAGGGTAGTCTTTTTACACACAGCCGTCAGGACACATAAGCGCGCTCAAGCCGCCAGCATCAGGGAATCCTTGCTCCCCATAATCACAATAATCAGGTGCATCATGACAAAAAAACGTCTCCAGCCAGCCCTTACGCTCTGGCAACACTGGCAGAGAATCGCCTTTACCGGCCAGACATTACTGCAGAAAAAACAGCATACTGCGCTCTGCGCGCCGGAATATGATCCCAGCGAAGAGGACAATATCGTGTTGCTTTCGGGTGAGAAAGCGCTGCCGGAAATACCCAAAAAAATCTGGATGTACTGGGACAATGAATATTTACCGAAATCGATGGCGTTAAATATCCAGCAGCTACGGCAGGATAATCCTGACCATCAGGTGTATGTATTAAACCGTTTAACGCTTAAAGAGGTCCTGCCGGATTTTATTTTTACCTCGACACAATTAAGCGAGCAGCAAAAAAGTGAAGTCATTCGCCTCGAATTATTATTACGCTACGGCGGCATTGCGATTGACTGCAGCACGCTGTTATTTGAAGATCTGAGCTGGGTGCACCGTGCGCATCAGGAACGCCGCATGGATGTGATTGGCTATTACCGTGAAATTGCCACCGTCAACTATCTGGCACCGGTGATTGAAAACTGGTTTCTTGCCGCTGCGCCCAATAATCCTTTTATTCGCGAGTGGCAAAAACAGTACGCGCCGATCAAGCATCTGGGGGCGCACAACTATTTTAATGAGCTGGCAAAGCGCGATGATTTTGCCCTGCTGACGCAGAAAATCGCCGAGCCGGCACAGCAGCTGGGTTCGCTGGCGCAGCAGGCGGCGATGCGCGAACATCGCCGCGTGAACCTGTATCTGCGTAAATGTGAGGCCAACGCCTATTACTATCAGCGGCTGAGCAACTGGCAAAGTGATGCCTTTGCGCACACGGTACTGTTCCATCAGCGCCCGCATACGCCGCCGCCGGTGATCAAGCTGAGCGGCATTGAGCAGTTGCATCTCGACTTCAATCTGCGTCTCGGTAACTATAACCGTCGCAGCCTGCTGGGGGCGATGATGCAGCCCACAGCACCGCTCAGCGCGCCGCTGGCCTCACCCATCAACAAAGCGCGTGCGTAGCCAGTGGATAAAGGTGGTGACGGCACGCGGTACCTGCGCTGCGTAAGGCCGCACCACCCACAGGCGGTCGGCAAAGGCATCGACCGCCTGCCACTCCGGCAGCACCTGCTGCAGCGTGCCGCTGGCCAGCGCCGCGCTGGCGCTGAAGTCCGGCAGCATAGCAATGCCCAGCCCCTGCAGCGCAGCGTCACGAATCGACTCGCTGTTATTAGTGGCGAAATTACCCTGAATCTTCACCTGCACCGTTTCGCTGTCATCGCTGTGCAGACGAAAGCGCCACTGCGGCGACTCCAGCCCGCGCGGATAATAGAGGCAGTTATGCTGCTGTAGCGCCTGCGGCGTATCTGGCGTACCGTGACGGGTCAGATAGTCCGGCGCGGCCACCAGCAGCGTGCGCGTTTCACACAGCGGCAGCGCGACGTGCGTTTCCGGCAGCTGCTGACTGTGGCGAATGGCGAGATCGAATCCTTCGCTGCCCAGCGACACCAGCCGATCGCTGACGTTGAGCTGCAACCGCACCTGCGGGTAGTCGCGCAGAAAGTCGCCGATAATCGGCACCAGCTGCTGCCGGGCAAACGCCACCGGCGCGCTGATGCGCACCAGGCCGCGCACCGGCCCGGCTTCGTCACGCACGCTAAAGAAGCTCTGCGCAATGCGCGAAAACGGCTCGCGCAGGTCGTCCACCAGCTTTTCACCGGCCGACGTCAGCCGCACGCTGCGCGTGGTGCGCTGCACCAGCGCCACGCCGGCCATCTGCTCCAGCTCTTTGATTTTCTGGCTCATCGCCGCTTTACTGACATCCAGGCGTTCAGCCGCGCGGGTAAAACTGCCCTGTTCCGCCAGCACCGTCAGCCAGTGCAAATGCACCCAGAGTGCATCGGTTTTAATTTCTTTCATCAGGATTGTTCAAAATAATAAATAATCATTTTAATCAGCGCGCTTTTTCTTTCCGGCAGCAAGCGGCAGCATAGCCTTTCATCCTACTCTTTCCGCGTGGGCAAAAACGAGGATTTATTGATGCCGTTACTGACTTTTGATGTTATTCAGGGCCGTTCTGAAGCAGAGATTCGCACCTTACTCGACGCCGCGCATCGCGCGGTACTCACGGCATTTAAGGTTCCGGCGCGCGATCGTTACCAGATTGTTCATGAAAACAAGCGTTATCAAATGGTCTTTCAGGATACCGGGCTGGGTTTTGCGCGCAGCGACAATCTGGTGATGGTGCGCGTATACACCAGCCCAAGAAGTGAAGAACAGAAAACGCACTTCATGGCAGAGTTAGCGCGCGAGCTGCGGGAAAATTGTGGCGTGCAGGGCAACGATCTGATGATCAGTTTTATCACCAACAGCAAAGGTGACTGGAGCTTTGCCGACGGCGAAGCGCAGTATCTCACCGGTAAGCTGTAACACCCGCGCCCGCCCTGGCTGGCAGCAGCGCGCCGGTTGCTGCCAGACTAAATCAGACTCCGCCTAAACCCGCCTTAAACGATTCGCAATGCATCGCACAAATCTGGTTGGATGTGTTGCAGCCCTGTGACAGCCAATATAGATTGACGCAAAACCCCCGCAGAGGGCCGCAGACGCAGGTAACGCGTTCTTTTTACTTAATGTGAGGATCTGCCGTTGGAGTTGCTTTCAATAGTGCTCTTTTTGGCTGCGATCGCAGTCTATTCGTATAAAGCCGGGCGAAATAAATTCTGGTTTATCCTGATCTTGCTGCTGCTCACCCTGTTCATCGTGCTCAACGCCACGCTGTATGCCAGCAACTATTTTACCGGCGATGGCATCAACGATGCGGTGCTCTACACCCTGACCAACAGCCTGACCGGCGCGGGCGTGAGCAAATATGTGGTACCGGCGCTTGGCTTGATCATCGGCCTGTTTTTACTGTTTTGTTTTCTCTCCTGGGTGTTGCGCCGGCATAAACGTCCGCATCATCTCGGCTGGAGCCTGCTGGCGATCGCCTGTGCTGCCGGCTCGGTGCAAACCACGCCGGCTTTTCGCCAGGTGAAAGAGCTGATCGCCTCCCACGCGCGCCAGGCCGACTCGGATTTCGAAACCTATTACAAAACGCCGAATAAGCAGATTAACGCGCCGAAGCTCAACCTGGTGTATATCTACGGCGAAAGCCTTGAGCGCACCTACTTCGATCAACAGGCTTTTCCTGGCCTGGCACCGGAACTCAGCCGCGAAAAAGATCACAGCATTGACTTCAGCAACACCGAGCAACTGCCCGGCACCGATTACACCATCGCCGGCATGGTAGCGTCGCAGTGCGGTATTCCGCTATTTGCGCCGTTCGACGGCAACGCCTCGGCTTCGCTTTCCAGCTTCTATCCGCAAAATATCTGCCTCGGCGATATCCTCAAACACTCCGGCTATGAGAACTGGTTTATTCAGGGCGCAGACCTGCGCTTTGCCGGCAAAGACACCTTTTTGCTGTCGCACGGTTTTGATGCCGCCAACATGTACGGCTCGCAGGAGCTGAAGAGCCGCGTCGCCGACCCCAGCTACCGTAACAACTGGGGCTTTTACGACGATACGGTGATGGATGAAGTGTTTGAAAAGTATGAGGAGCTGTCGCGTCAGCAGAAACGCTTTGCGCTGTTTACGCTCACCGTGGACACTCACCATCCGGACGGCTTTATTTCGCGCAGCTGCCAGCGCAAAAGTTACAGCTATGACGGTAAACCCAATCAGTCGTTTAGCGCGGTGGCCTGTTCCCAGGAGCACGTGGCGCGCCTGATTGCCCGCATCAAAGCCTCGCCGTGGTTTAAAAACACCGTGATTGTGGTGAGTTCCGATCATCTGGCGATGAATAACACGGCGCATCAGTATCTGATCAAGCAGCCGCGCCGCGATCTGTTTATGGTGATCCGTGGCGATCAGCCGCAGGCCGAGGTGCTGGACGGCAAGCGCAGCACGCTGGATAACGGCGCCACGGTGCTGGATATTCTCGGCGGGGATAACGCGATTGGCCTTGGCCGCAGCGGGCTGTCTTCAGCCTCGCTCTCCAGCCAGTTCGATGACATGGCGAAGAAGGTCACGGCGTGGAAAGCCGATATCATTCAGCTGTGGAATTTCCCCAGCCAGATGAAGACGTTCACCATCGACCAGCCCAAAAATACCTTTAGCTTCTCGGGCGCGACGTTCAGGCTGCCGATCCTGTTCCGCGTATCCGATCATCAGGTAGAGCCGCTGCCGGAAGGCGAATACGCCGCGCCGCTGCGCTTCCAGCTGGCCGATTTTGCCGCCAGCGATAAGTTTGTCTGGGTCGATCGCTGCTTCAAAATGGGCCGGCTGTGGCAGCCGGCGCTGGCGCTGTCGACCGATCTCTGCTTGGCGATGGGCCAGACCGGCGGACAGCCCACGGTGACGCGCATCGACCAGCCGGTGTGGCAGGGTAAAGCGCAGTTCCCGCAGGTGAAGGTCAGCGCGGCGACCTACCAGCTCAACGAGCAGCAAATGCGCATCGAGGATAATGCCATTCGCTACCAGGCGGACAGCTTCCTGCTGACCGTGCCGGGCGCGCCGGCCAGCGTGAAGCGCTTTAGCGGTATTTCACGGCCGGAAAGCTGGGGGCGCTGGTCGAACGCCAACCTCGCGCCGGAGGTGAACATTGAATATGTCGATCCGCTGCCGGCGCGTTTTGACGTGGTGATCACCGCACGCGCCTATGGGGCTAACGCCCATCGACCGATTCCGGTGCGCGTCGGCGAGCAAGTGCAGCAGCTCAATCTGGGTGACGCGTTCTCCACGCAAACGCTGCATTTCACCAACCCCGGCGCCAGCCGCAACCTGATCATCACGCCGCCAGAACCACAGCTGTCTAATCTCGGCAACATTACCGGTCAGGATCCACGCAAACTCGGTATCGGCATGGCGGAGATAAAAATAATTCCGCAGCCCGAAAAGTGATAAAAATGCGTGCCAGACCAGGGCCTGCCAGCGTGCAGGCCCTTTTTATTGCCGCTTAGCGTTACTCATTGTACGAATTGATATTTTTCGAGACGTCGCGCAAAATCCACATCATCACATGGTGCAACTATCACCACCTGGATAACCTTGCAGGCAACAGGAAAGGCGACCAGGAGCAACAGGGATGATACCGACGATGATGAACACCCATAAGGCATTCAAAGCGCTGCAGCAGGCGGGCGTGGCCGATCACCAGGCCGAAGTGATGGTCGACATTTTTGCCGAAATGCAGCAGGAAAACAGCCTGACCAAAACGCACCTTTCGCAGGCCATGGAAGGCGTGATGCGGGCAAATCACGCCACCTCGCAACGTGTCGATAAACTGGCACAGAGCCTCAGGCATTTTGAAAATGAGGTCCGCCATACGTTTAAAGCCATTGAGCTGCGATTTGACAACGTCGATGAGCAATTCCGGAAAATTGATCAACGCTTTGAACAAATCGATCAACGCTTCGAAAAGATGGATGCGCAATTCAAGCAAATCGATAAACGCTTAGAAAAAGTGGATGCGCAATTCAGGACAATCGATCAACGTTTTGAACAAATCGATGAGCGATTCAGGCAAATTGATAAACGCTTTGAAAAAGTGGATGAGCGCCTGCTGGATCTCGACCATCGCATGCAGCTCGGTTTCAATGAGCTCAAACGCGATAATCTGTGGCATCGGCGGCTGTTGATGGCGATGGCCAGCGCCTTTGTGTTGTCAGCCGCCAAATATATTTTTGCCGGTTAGCCGGGCAGCCAGCCCGGCGCGCGCGTCAGGCCTGACGTAATGTCTCCAGCCTGGCGCGTTGTTGCCCGCGGGCGTCGAAATTGTCTGCCGCCAGCCAGCGCTCAAAGCCCAGCTTCACCTGCGGCCATTCACAGTCGATGATAGAGAACCAGGCGGTATCCCGGCTGCGATTTTTATACACCACCACCTGACGGAACGTGCCTTCATAACGAAAGCCCAGCCGCAGTGCGGCGTTGTACGACGGCTGGTTACAGCTGTCGCATTTCCACTCGTAGCGACGATAGCCGAGTTGTTCGAAGGCGTAACGCATCAGCAGATAGTGGGCTTCGGTGGCCATGCGGGTTTGCTTCAGCAGCGGAGAGAACACCACAAAGCCGACTTCCATCACACCGTGCTGCGGTTCAATGCGCATCAGCGCCAGCGAGCCGACCGCCTGCCCGCTTTGCCGGTCAATAACCGCGAAGTGCAGGTAATCCGGACTCTGCTGGCACTGCTGCGCAAATGCCAGATAAGACGCTTCATCGTCAAAGCGCCCGACCGGCAGCCAGGTCCAGTCGCGGCCATCTTCCGCCAGCGCATAAGCCGCATACAGCTCGCGACCGTGACGTGCGGCATCCAGTGGCTCCAGCCGGCAATACTGGCCGGTGAAAATCTGCCCCTGCGGCAGCGGGCGCGGCTGCCACGCCTCCAGCGCCGGGCCGATGGGTTGTCCATAACGATTGGTCTGCGATGACATACGGCGATTCCTTCTGTGTGAGAGTGACAGCGTGCAGCGTGCCACTTTGCTGGTTCCGGAAAAAGCGCCACAATGTGACAAATCGATAGATCCACGGAGGCGCCGATGCGCGCATTAAACCGGCATTCGCTGCTGCTGGCACCGCTAGAGGCCGACGGCAGCCTGACGCTGCAACAGCAGCTGTATCAGCGGCTGCGCCAGGCGATACTGAATGGTCAGCTGGCGGCGGGCACGCGCCTGCCGGCGACCCGCCAGCTGGCGGCTGAACTGCAGGTGTCGCGCAATACGGTGATCGCCGTCTGGTCACAGCTGCAGGCGGAAGGATTTATCCTCAGCGACCGCCAGGGAAGCCGCGTCAGCCGACTGGCGCACACGCCGCTGCCCGCGCAGGCGTCCGACGACAGCGCCGACTGGCCGGTTTCCGCGCGCGCTGCCGGGTTGCACTCGCTGCATCGCCTCTCCAGCCAGGAGCTGGCACTGCGCCCGAGCACGCCGGCGCTGGCGCATTTCCCGCTGGCGCAGTGGCGTCGCGCGCTCAATCAAACTGCGCAGCAGGCACAGCTGCTGGGCTACGGCGATCCGCTGGGTGAGCTGGCGCTGCGTGAGGCGCTGGCGCAGCATCTGGCGCTGGCGCGCGGCGTGCGCTGTGCGCCGCAGCAGATTGTGATTACCGAAGGCGCGCAGCAGGCGCTGACGCTGTGCGTCGCGCTGCTCACCAATCGTGGTGACACCGGCTGGGTGGAAGAGCCGGGTTATCGCGGCGCCAAAGCGGCGATGCGCCTCGGCGATCTGCAGATCGAACCGATTGCCGTAGATGCGCAGGGACTGGCACCGACAGCGCAGGACTGGCAGCAGCGCCCGCCGCGGCTGATTTACACCACGCCGACGCATCAGTATCCCACCGGCGCGATCATGAGCGCCGCGCGCCGGCTGGCGCTGCTGGCGGCGGCACAGCGGCATCAGGCGTGGATTATCGAAGATGATTACGACAGCGATTTTCGCTACAGCGGCGAGCCCATCGCCGCGATGCAGGGCATGGCGCAGCCGACGCCGGTGATTTACATCGGCTCCTTCAGCAAAACCCTGTTTCCGGCGCTGCGTATCGGCTACATGGTGCTGCCTGCCCCGCTACTGCCACGGCTGCGGCCGGCCTTGCATGAGCTGTTACGCGGCGGTAACCGGCCGGAACAGCAGGCGCTGGCGCTGTTTTTACGCAGCGGGGATTTCAATCGCCACCTGAGCAAAATGCGCCGTCTGTATCGTCAGCGGCAGGCCACGCTGCGGGCTGCGCTACAGGAGACATTTGGTACTCAGGTGCCGCTGCTGGGCGGTGAATGCGGCATGCATCTGGTGTTGCCGCTGGCGGATACGGTGGATGATGTGGCGCTGACGGCGCAGCTGTTTCGCCATGGCTATGCGCCTGGCGCGCTGTCCGGCTTTTATCTGGGCGAGAAAAAACAGCAGGGACTGGTGCTGGGATACGGTAATACCAGCACCAGTCAGATAATGGCAGGCGTGGCGCAGTTAGCGCGCCTGCTGCCGGGCATTACCCCTTGAAGAAAATGTCGCCGGATTTACCCATCACGATCTTGCCGCTGTCGTCGGTGATCAGGATGTAGTTAGCGTTGATGTAAGCCCAGTGCGTGCCTTCCTGCGGTGCAGGCAGGTGGCGCGGCTGCCACTCAACGATGGTGTACTGCTTTTTACGGTACTCATCCGGCACGACGTCACCGACTTTATACTCTTTGTAATCGATGATGATGGTGTGCAGATCGTAATTATTGGCGGCGGATGGCGCTTCACCCGGACCGTTTTGTGACGGACGAATCGGCGCGACATCGCCACTGGATTCTGCCGGTTCACTGCTGGCGGGCGCATCGCTGGTGGCCGCTGGCGCTGAGGCGTCCGGTGCGGTTTGCTGCACCTGCGGCGGCATCGGTACGCTATCGGTTTGCTCACCTTCTGCCAGCGCTGCTGGCGTCAGGCTTAAAGCGCCCAGAAAAATTCCTGCTGAAAGAAGGGTGACGTGTGTCCTGCGCATTGGTGATTTCCACTCTGGTTAATTATTTAACTGTCCCATTTACTGACAAGCGCCACGTGCGGAAGGTTCCCGCGCCGCGCTTTGCGCGTCAAATTTCGCTCCACAGCATACCTCAGGCGGCGCGCTTTGCTGAGCAGCAAAATTGCAAGCAACCGTGTTCATATCCCGGCGATCTTTACGCGCCAAATCACGCAGCAGCGCAATGCCGAGATAGTTGCTCCAGTTGAAGGCATTCTGCAGCACCACGATGGCATTGCCGTGGGCGCGATCGTAGCCGATAAAACTGGCATAACCGCCAATATACCCCACCTGATAAGTGATCTGCTGCTGACCATAAGTATCGGTTACCCAGGCGATATTCTGCGCCTGGTTGCCATGCTGCTCATAAGGATAATTGATCTGCGCCAGCGCCTGACCGAGCGCGCCGTGCGCATCGCTGTGCAGATGCGCATCGAGGTAGCGAATCAGATCGCGCGCGTTGCTGTACAGGCTGGCGGCCGCCACCATATTGCCGCGAAAGGCCCAGTCCGGCGTCAGCTGACCACGCGCGATCAGTTTCGGCTGATCGCCGGCGTGGCCCAGCGCGCGCCACGGATAGCCGCGCAGGGTTTGCGGATGGAAGCTGCTGCTGGTCATGCCGAGCGGACCAAACAGCTGATGCTGCGCCAGCGTTTCAATGTCCTGATGCAGGCGATGCTGCAGAATATAGCCCAGCAGCGCATAGCCGAGATTGGAGTACTGCGCCGCCGGGTGCGCGGGGGCGCTGAAATCGGCCAGATAACTCAGCACGGCATCGCTATCCAGATTGCCGTAAAAATTTTCGCCGCTGCGCAGGTAAGCCATAAATTTCAGGAACATCGGCAGATCCATATCCTGGCGCGGCAGCCCCGAGGTGTGCGTGACCAGCTGCAGCAGCGTGATACGTTTTGCATCCTCACTCAGCGGCACGCCGCGCGGCAGCAGCGTGGCCAGCGTGTCGTTCCAGTGCAGCTCGCCGCGATCCACCAGCCCGATAATGACCTCTGCGGTAACGCCTTTGCTCAGCGAGCCCAGCGCAAACAGCGTATCCGGCGTGATGGGATAGCGCTGGCGCGCATCGGTGACGCCATAGCTGTAAAACTGCGGCGCGCCGCGCTGGTGAATGATGGCGATGCTGATGCCCGTCACCTGCTTCTGCTGCATGTAGTGGCGCACAATGTCATCGACGTTTTCATGGAAGGTGGCGTGGGACAGGTACACCCGATCGCTCACCGGTGCGGACGTTTGCGACAGTGTCCCGCAGCCGCTGAGCAGCAGACACAGGGCTGGCAGTAACAGGCGATACAGCGCGCGGGAAAGCGTCAGTCGCTGAAGTCTGACGAAGCGGGAAATAGCCATCAATTGATAAGTTATTTTTTATGTTATGCAGCAGGTGCCACTGATGTTGGTGGCGAAATATACCACAGAACAGCGGGTGCGCCACCTGTCAGCCGCAGGTGGCGCCGGGCATTATTGATTAACCGGGATAACCGATCCTTTGTAGTGCTGGTTGATAAATTCAGCAGTTTGTTTTGATTCGAGATCTTTCGCTAACGCGAGAATGCGCGGGTCGCTGGCCAGCTTTGGCGTGGTGACCAGCACGTTGGCATACGGATTATCCTTTGCCTGTTCCAGCGCCAGCGCGTCTTTTGACGGCACCAGCCCGGCCTGCAGGGCATAGTTACCGTTAATAATCGCCAGCTGCGCATCATCCAGCGCGCGCGGCAGCTGCGGCGCTTCAACTTCAATGATCTTCAGATGATGCGGATTGTCGCTGATGTCCGCCGTGGTCACCAGCGTACTGGCGCTGCGGCTTTTCAGTGTAATCAGGCCGCTGGCCTGCAGCAGATAGAGCGCGCGGCTCAGGTTAGTCACGTTGTTGGGCACCGCCACCTGCGCGCCATCAGGCAAATCTTTCAGTGATTTCACTTTGTGCGAGTAGATACCGAGTGGCTCAATATGCACGCTCGCCACCACGGCAAATTTTTCGCCCAGCGCTTTTTCCTGATCGCGCAGATAAGGCACATGCTGGAAATAGTTGGCATCGACGTCGCCACGCGCCAGCAGCTCGTTGGCGTTTAAATTGCCGTTAAGCTCGATCACCTTCAGATCGAGCTGTTTGTCGGTTTGTTTGATGTAGTTGAGAATCTCACTGTGCGGCACCGGATCGGCGGCCACGCGCAGTGCCGCGGCGGACGCCACGCTGCTGAACAGGGCCATCAGGGCCAGTGACGCTATCATCGTTTTCTGCATGGGCTTTCCTTACGTTTCTTATGATTTCACTGTGCTTAATGCATCAGCGTAATAGCGCTGCGCCACATCGCGATGGGAACGCAGACGCCCTTTGAGGTAGTTCCAGCCCACTTCACGCAGCAGCGGATTGTCAGGATCGCTGGTCGGGCCGTGGGCTTCTGCCGCCAGCTGCGGCGGCAACTGATACAGCGGTACTTCGGCGTCCAGCTGCGCACCGAGGAAAAAAGCGATCGACACGCGTTCACGATTAGCCGGCGGCGACACCACGCGGTGCACGGTGGCGCGCAGATACCCATTGCTGGCAATCTCCAGCAGTTCACCGATGTTGACCACAAACGCGCCCGGTTTTGGCAACGCATCCACCCAGTGACCGGGTGACACTTCCACCTGTAAACCGGGCTGATCGTCCTGCAGCAAAAAGGTGAGGAAGCCGGAGTCTTTGTGTGCGCCGACGCCCTGCTGGCTGGCTTCTGCCGCCTGACCGGGATAACGAATCAGCTTGATGTGCTCATTAGGCTGGGTGCCATACAGCGCGTCGAACGCATCCGGCGGCAGCGCCAGCGCTTTAGCAAAGGCCCGCAGCAGGCGCAGCGCGATGGCGGTCATCGCCTGCTGCCAGGCGTGCATCACCGGACGCAATTGCGGTAACGCCTCCGGCCATAAGTTAGGCCCCTGCAGCCGTTTCCACGCCGGATCGCCCGGCTGCAGCGTCAGCGCCGCGCGTTCGGCACCGATATCAAACTTTTCACGCTGATCGCGCTGGTCGCGGGTGTATTCCACGCCGGCATGGTTGTAGCCGCGAAAATGCGGCGAGTGGATCATCGCCACGCGCTGCTTTTCCGCCTGCGGCAGGGCAAAAAACGCCCGCGTGATACTCTGCACGTTGTGCAGCAGTTGCGGGCTAATGCCGTGATTAACCAGATAGAAAAAACCGACGTCACGCGCGGTCTCCCGCAGCTGCGCCAGGTAAGCTGCCTGCTCTGCGTCCGGTAGTTCCAGCAGGGCCAGATCCAGTACTGGCAGGGTATCCGCCATGATGTTGTCTCCTCGCTATCGGTAAATCCTGCGTTTACGCTGACATTCGCCGCCGTTTCCCGCCAATACTGTTGCGCCATAAGTTATGGCGATTCCTTTTTAGGCGCACTTCAGCTATCGATATGCAAAAAGCGGTAAATCAGGCGCGCTGCCGCTATAATCGCGCCCAGCAATTTTTGCCCACCAATGCACACCGCAGGAGACGCCGGATGAATCAGGGTCCGTTAACCGAAAAAGAGCTGAACTGGCTTGATGACATGCTGGAAAAATATGGCAACGAACACTCCGTGGTGGACACCGCCGAACTGGACGGCATGCTGACTGCCCTTCTCTCCGGCCCGAACGATATCGAACCAAGCGAATGGCTGGTGGCAATCTGGGGCGGCGAGAAGAAGATTCCTCAGTGGGCGAACGCGCGCGAAATGGACCGCTTCATGGCGCTGACTTTCCAGCACTTCAACGACATCGCCGAGCGGCTGGCGGAGTATCCGGAGCAGTTCGATCCGCTGTTCGGCGAGCAGGAGATGGAAGGCCAGCTGTTTACCGTGGTGGAAGACTGGTGCTATGGCTATATGCGTGGCGTGGCGCTGGATGCAGACTGGGCGCAGTTGCCGGCGGCACAGCAACCGGCGCTGCAGGCGATTGCGCTGCACGGCAGTGAAGAACAGCTGGCACAGCGTGAAGCCTTCACCCCGGACGCGTTTGAGGCCAGCATCGAGGCGATTCGCCCGGCGGCGCTGGAACTGCACGAATACTGGCAGGAACAGCGCATGGCGCAGCCCGATCCGGCCCCGCAGCTGCCGCATTTTGCCGGTGAAAAAACCGGCCGCAACGATCCCTGCCCGTGCGGCAGCGGCAAAAAGTTTAAGCAGTGCTGCCTGAATAAAGCCTGAGGCGCTCACCTCAACGCAGGCCAGCGCTAAAACTGGCCTGCGCACCGCGTTAATCCCCGGACGCGAGAAACTCCATCACCGCCGCATTCAGCGGCGCGGGGCACTCTTCAGGTAACCAGTGACCGCAGCCAGGTAACACTTTGCCGGTGACCTGCGAGGCGTAGCGGCTGACCACCTGCTGCTCATAAGCACCCAGTCCGCCGTGACCGCCACCGCCAATCGCCAGCATCGGCACGGCAATTTTCTCGCGGGAGAGCACTTTATTGTCCGCCACTCCCTGATTCAGCACCCGGTAATATTCAAAGGCGGCATTCAGGCTGTGCGGTTTTGCATAGGATTTGCTGTAAAGATCCAGCAGCGCCGGGGTGAACACCGCTTTGTTGGCGGCATGTTCTTTGATGAAATGCTCGAAGAACAGGCGCTCTTTACCGGCGATCAGCTGTTCAGCGAGCTGTCCCTGCGCCGCAAAGAAGCTGAAGTGCCACACCAGGGATTCGCCTTCAGGCGTAAAGGCCGGGAACTGATAGATGCTTTCATCCGGGATCGGCGCTTCCATAAAGATGGCGCGGCGGATGCTGTCCTGATGTTTCACCAGCAGCGGATAGGTATTCCAGATGCCAATATCGTGCGCCACCAGATCGAACTTTTTGCCGCCGGCGAACTGTTGTGCCAGCTGATAAAGCAGCGGCGCGACATCGGTGGCGCGATACGAATGCGGCACGTCAGACTGCCCCAGCCCCGGCAGATCCACCGCCACGACGGTGTGGTTTTTTGCCAGTTCCGGCATCAGCTGGTGCCACTCATACCACGTCTGTCCGAAACCGTGCACCAGATAAACCAGCGGTCCGCTGCCGCCCTTCACATAATGCAGGCGCACGCCATCCACAGTTTGATAGCTGCTGGTGAAACCGGCGGGCAGCGGGAATTCATCCGCGGCGGTGCCGGCGGCGGAAAACAGCGCGGCCGAGGCGAGCAGCAGGGTTAACAGTAATTTTTTGAACACGTGATTGATCTCCATTTTGTGATAATGCCATTTAAAACAGTGAATTAAATTTTCATGTACGCACGGCAGGTCAGTGACCTTGTACGCGCTGGTGCCGCGCGCCGGCCTGGAAACCGTGCTGACGCGCCTGCAGTGCGATGAGGAAGCCAACCGCCAGCAGCAACAGCAGCGCCAGCGGGAAGGACGCCACGCCCCAGTGAGTAAGCAACACGCCACCGGCCAGACCGCCGCCGGCAATCGCGCTGTTCCACACCACCACGTTCATCGACAGCGCCACATCCGCGCCCTCGCCCGCCGCATCCGCCAGTGCCGTTTGCAGCAGCGTGGCCGCCCCGCCAAACGTCAGCCCCCACAGCGCCACGCCGACATAAACCAGCAGCGGCAAGCGCGCCAGCCAGATGAACAGCAGCGAGACCAGCGCAAACAGCGCCAGACTGCCGAGCACGGCGACGCGCAGGTGGTGATCGACGAGGCGACCGGCCAGGCCGATAGCCGCCAGCGCCGCGATGCCAAACACCAGCAGCACGCTGTCTACCTGCCCGGCGAGACCCGCCTGGCTAACGAACGGCGCAATGTAGGTGTAGAGAATGTTGTGCGCCGTCATCCACGCCAGCACCACGCCCAGCACCGGACGCACGCCTGGCGTCATGAACACCGTGCGCAGCGGCAGACGCTGATCGCTGCTTTGTCCCGGATAGTCAGGCACCCGCAGCAGCACCCAGCCGATCAGCAGCAGCGTCAGCGCCGACATGATGCCGAACGCCGTGCGCCAGCCTACCGCCGTGCCCAGCCAGGTGCCGACGGGAACGCCCAGCGCCAGCGCAATCGGTGTGCCGACCATCGCCACGGCGAGCGCTTTGCCCTGCTGATGGACCGGCACCATGCGCCGCGCATAGCCGGCCAGCAGGCTCCAGGCGAGTCCCGCCGCTGCACCGGCGAAAAAGCGCGCCACCAGCGTCAGTGCGAAGTGGGTCAAGAACGTGGTGATGGAGTTGAAAATCAGGAAACCGACGATAGCCAGCAACAGCACGTTACGGCGGCGCCAGCCCTGGGTGGCGATGGTCAGTGGAATCGCCGCCAGCAGCGAGCCAAGCGCATAAACGGTTACGGTCTGCCCGGCCAGCGCGGTGGAAATGCCGAGGCCCGCCGCCATCTGCGGCAGCAGTCCGGCCGGTAAGGTTTCGGTGATGATGCAGATAAAACCGGTCATAGCCAGCGCCAGCAGCGCGCCCAGCGGTAGCGGCCGGGTTTTATCCGCGGCGGTATTCAAAGTCGTCACAATCAGCGTTCCCGATGTCATCAGCGTGCAGGTGAGGCGCGCGCCTGTCGTTGAAATTTAATGTACCGATCAGTATATAAACTGGCGAAGTGCGATAACCCGTTACGGCTTAAGCACAAACTACCGCGGATACGCTATCCGCCGCCCGCCGGCACAAATATATACTGATCGATACATTAATTGACGCGCGAGACCGTTGTCAACGACTTATGTATCGATTAGTATTTAAACATTGAGCTTAACGGAGCACTGAGATGGCCACTATGGGACGGCCGCGTACGTTCGATCGTGATGCGGCCATTGAACAGGCGATGAAGATTTTCTGGCAGCACGGCTATGAGTCGACATCGTTAACGCAGCTGAAGGCGGGAATTGCCGGCGGTATTTCCGCACCGAGCTTTTACGCAGCCTTTGGCTCGAAGCAGGCGTTGTTTCAGGAGTGTGTGCAGCGCTATCTGTCGACTTACGCGCAGGTAGTGGAGCCGCTGTGGGATAACAGCCTGCCGCCCCGTACCGCAATGGAGACCGCGCTGCGGCGCTCGGCCAGCATGCAGTGTGAGTCCGGTCATCCGCTGGGATGTATGGTCGGCCTGGGCGTGATGAGTGCGCCTTCCGCCGAACACGCGGACGTCACGCAGCCGCTGGCGCGCTCACGCGCCCGCACGCTGGCAGGTATGACGGCCTGCGTGCAGCGCGGCATCGACAGCGGCGAACTGCGCGCCGACACCGATGCCGCCGCCCTCGCCATCGCCCTCGACGCTTTTCTGCTGGGCGTGTCGGTGCTGGTGCGCGATGGCATCAACGGCGCGCAGATCGACACCGCCATCGCCCACGTCATGGCCGTGTGGGATGCGGCAAAATCCGTGACGGATTAAGTGACCCAGCCGCCTGGCGACGCACGCTGAACATTACCCCGCCGGTTTGACTTCGGTGACCAGCGTTGGCAGCTGCCATGCGCCGCCGGCGCGGATGGCACGGCACATGCCGGTGGTGGCCTCGCTGCTCTGCACGAACTGGCGGCCATCCCACACCCATGCAGCGGTGCTCCAGCAGTCACCAATGCCGCGCCCTTTCTGCGCTTCGCTGATCACGCCGTCGTGATAATCAGATCCGGAATCGGTGATCAGCTGCGGCGTGCCCTGCAGCGCGTTATCCAGCAGCCAGAAACCATAGCCTTCGTTGTAAGCCCCGCGCCAGCACAGCGCGGCGATCAGCACGTGCTGCGCATCCACCGGCGTCAGCGTAGGCGGTTCCGCGCCCTCTTCCGGCTGATCGTCGGACGGCGCGAGATTGTCACAGCTGTCGTCATCGGTTAGCGAGGCAATCAGCTTTGGCTTGACCTGTGCCAGTTCATCTGGCGTCAGCGGGCGCGGCGCGGCTTTCAGCACATGGACCTGCTGAATCACCGGCATCGCCACTGCCGCCGGCACGCCGGCTTCCGGCTGGTTGCCTTTACGCACCAGCGCGCCCGGCGTGTTCAGCCGTCCCTGCGCCTCATCCATTTTTAACAGCGTGGCAAAGGCCCCGTTGCCGGAGAGCTCAAACGGCTCGGCCGCACCGCGAAACTCCACTCTGGCGCTGCCTTTGATGGCGGCGATCAGCGCCTGGGTCTGCGCGTCGCTTAGCGTCCACTCATCGTTCTCCGCTTTACTGACTTCGCCCAGCGCGCGATCGTCAATCCACAGCGCCAGCGCATTCACCTGCTGCGCATCATCGTCGCCGGTATCGGCCAGCACCACGCGCCCGTGCGTCAGGCTGTCTGGCCCGCCGGCGCGCGTCAGCAGCACCGATCCGCCCGCGCCCTCTTCGGCGCTGTAGCCGGCGGCGCGGCAGGTCAGCGTATTATCACAAGCCAGCTCCCAGTCTTTATGGCTAAACGAGACGCCTTCGTCGGCCCACAACGGCGTGCTCAGGCTGGCGAACAGCGTCAGCGCCAGCAGCAATCGGCTTTTCATGCCATCTCTCCCTAATGGTAAAGGTGGCTAGTGTGATGATTTTTGCGGCGCGGGAGAAGTGAATTTTTTGCGTCGGGTCTTATTCCATCGCTGTCTGTGGTTGTGGCTGACGCGCCATCAGGCTCAGCGCCACCAGCATCGCCAGCGCCACGGCAATCGCGCCAGCGAGATACACCGAAGCCACGCCGCGGTGGGCGGCCAGCGCCCCCGCCAGCGGACTGGTGACTGCCAGCGCGATATCAAGAAACGCCACGTAAGCCCCCATCGCCAGGCTGCGGGTGTGCGGCGGCGCACGGCGTACCGCTTCCACGCCGAACGCCGGAAAGGCCAGCGAATAGCCAAAACCGGTCAGCGCCGCGCCGAGATAAACCAGCGTCGCGTCATCAGCGCCCCAAATCAGCAGCTGACCGCAGGCTTCAATCAGCACGCATACCAGCGCGACACGCGCGCCGCCCAGCTTATCCGGCAGATGGGCAAAGAACAGGCGCGCCGCGATAAACGCCACGCCAAACGCGGTGAACGCCAGCGACGCGTTGCCCCAGGCCCTGGCCGCAAACAGCAGCGCGATAAACGCGGTGATCATGCCAAAGCCGACGCTGGCGAGCGCCAGACCCAGTCCCGGCCGCCACACCGCGCCCATGACTTTGTAGAACGGCGTGCGTTTGGTCGAGGTCGGCGCGACGGCGCGCACCTGGGTGATAAACATCAGCGGCAGCAGCGGTACCACGATGATCGCCATGGCGATGCCGGTGAAGCGCCAGCCGTGATAAATCGCCACGCCCAGCGGCGCACCCAGCGCCCAGGCCCCGTAAATCGCGATACCGATCCACGCCATCACTTTACCAGCATTGGCTGGTCCCACCAGCCCGAGTCCCCAGCCGAGCGCGCCGGTGGCCAGCAGGCTCTCGCCCAGCGCCAGCACCACACGCCCCAGCAGCAGGATGGCTACCGAGCTGGCAGGCCGATCAATGAACAGCAGCGAAATCAGATAGATCACGCCGGAACTCGCCACCACTAACAGCCCGGTCAGCACCGCGCGTTTCGCGCCGCGCATATCGGCGAAGTTGCCCGCCCACGAACGCGTCAGCAGCGATGCGATAAACTGCGCGCCGATGACCGTGCCGATCGCCAGCGTATCCATGCCGAGGTTCTGCTGCAGATGCAGCGGCAGCACCGGCAGCTGCATCCCCATGGTGAGAAAAGCGATAAACACCGCCAGCGTCACCGGCAGCAAGGTGATAAATACATTATTTTTCATCGATATAATCCAGAAAAACTGCCGCGCGCAGCGGCAGCGTGATATCAGAGATGGGTGTAATAGGCAGGCGTATCGAGCTCGCTCAGCAGGTCCGGGCGGGTTGCAGACCAGTCCAGCAGCGTGCGCGTGCGCTGGCTGGAGACCGCCATGTTGCCCGCCGCCATGTTAGCGAACCAGCCAAAGTGTGCCCGGTCGCGCTCGCCGCTGGGCAATCCGAGCTGGCGCCCTATCGTCTCCGCGATTGCGCGGAACGGCACCGCCTCATCGGCCACCGCGTGATAAACGCGTTCAGTGACGCCCTGCTCCAGCGCCAGCCGATAGACGCGCGCCGCATCGCGACGATGCACGCCGGACCAGCAGTTTTCACCGCTGCCGCACCAGGCGGAAATCCCGCTCTCACGCGCCAGCCGCACCAGAATCGGTACAAAACCGTGGTCGCCGAGGCCATGCACCGACGGCGCCAGCCGCACTGTCGCCACGTGCACGCCGCGCTGCGACAGCGCCTGCGCCGCCGCTTCCGACTGACGCGGTGACACCGGCTGCGGCTGATCCAGCTCCGTCGCCCCGCGCGCCATACCGGACAGGCCGGACGTCACCAGCAGCATGCGATCCGATCCGGCAATCGCCTCGCCGAGCAGTTCGATCACCTGGCGGTCCTGCTCGCAGTTCTGCACGAAGCGCGAGAAATCGTGGTTAAACGCGGTATGAATGATGGCGTCCGCAGAACGCGCGGCGTCACGCAGCACGTCGGCATCTTCCAGCGAACCGCGAATAACCTGTGCGCCAGTGACGGCCAGCGCCACGGCTTTTTCCGCCGAACGCGCCAGCCCTGTTACCTGATGGCCTGCCGCGATCAATTCTTCCACTACCGCTGAACCCACCCAGCCGGTGGCCCCGGTGACAAATATCTGCATGGTCTTCTCCCCTGCACGTTAAAACGCGAGTGTTTCGTCGTGTTGATATGATGCGTGCTGTGGAGCGGTGGCGCTAATCGCATCAGCAATGCAGGAGCAAGCCTTGTCGGACAAGGCCTGAGGGCATGAAGACCGCGACTTATTCGGCGAGAGTTCAGGTTTACAGTGCCGCGACAATCTGCTGGCGCAGCCATTGCTGGGCGGGATCGCGATGCAGGCGCTCGTGCCATAGCATCAGGATGTCAAACCCTTCAATCTGCAGCGGCGGTGCAAGCACGCGGAGCTGCGGCGCGTTTCGCACCAGGCGCTCCGGCAGTACGGCGACCAAATCACTGCTGGCCAGCGTGTCGAGCATAAACAGAAAATGCGGCACCGAGAGCGCGACGCGGCGCGTGCGGCCGAGCGTTGCCAGCGCGCGATCGGTGGCGGCACTGAAGCCGCCGCCATCCGGCGAAACCATCACAAACTCCAGTTGGCAAAAGCGATCCAGCGTCAGGGGCTGCTGCAGCTGTGGATGATCGTGCCGGCCGGCCAGCACGTAGCGTTCGCTGAACAAGCGGCGCTGATGCAGCGTCGGCGGCGCGTTGTCGCCGGTGTGAAACACCATATCCAGCTCGCCCTTCTCCAGTTGCTGCGCCACCTGTGGCGGATTGAGTGCAAACACCGCCATGCGGCTGCGCGGTGCCGCTTCACGAATGAGTTTCAGCGCCGGCAGGATCAGCGCCGATCACATGTAATCGGTGGCGGCAATGCGCCAGGTGAGCTCCGCGCGCGCCGGATCGAACGCTGCCGGCGGTGCCACCGCGCGCTCCAGCGCTTCCAGCGCCAGACGCAGCGGCTCGCGCAGGGCCTCGGCGCGGGCGGTGGGCAGCATGCCGCGCGGACCGGGCAACAGCAGCGGATCGTCAAACAGCACCCGCAGGCGCGCCAGCTGGGCGCTCACCGACGGCTGCGACAGATTGAGTCGCTGCGCCGCGCGCGTCACGTTCTGCTCCACCAGCAGCACGTTCAAGGTTTGCAGCAGATTCAAATCCAGCGCGTGCATATTCATGCCATCTATACCTGAGATATCAGTAATTGATTTCTACTATAGCCAGCACTGGCTTAACCTGCAGCGGTTTTCATCTCACAGGATACCGCCATGAATGTTTTGATTGTGTATGCCCATCCGGAACCGCGCTCGCTGAACGGATCGCTGAAAGACTTTGCCGTGAATCATCTGCAGCAGGCGGGCTATCAGGTGCAGGTGTCAGATCTGTACGCCATGCAGTGGAAAGCACAGCTGGATGCCGCCGACACGCTGGCGCCCCCGGTGGGCGCGCATTTTGATGCCACGCTGGATTCGCGTTTCGCCTACGACCACCAGCTGCAGGCAACGGACATTGCCGCCGAGCAGGAGAAGCTGCGCTGGGCCGACACGGTGATTTTTCAGTTTCCGCTGTGGTGGTTTTCGATGCCGGCAATCATGAAAGGCTGGTTTGACCGCGTGTATGCCAACGGTTTTGCCTATGGCGTCGGCGAGCACAACGATCATCACTGGGGCGATCGCTACGGCGAAGGCACGCTCGCCGGCAAGCGCGCCATGCTGGTGGTAACCACCGGCGGCTGGGAGTCGCACTACGCGCCGCGCGGCATCAACGGCCCGATTGAGGATCTGCTGTTCCCGATCCAGCACGGCATGCTGTTCTATCCCGGCTTCAGCGTGTTGCCACCGCTGGTGCTGTATCGCGTGCAGAAGTCGGCGCAGGAACGCTTCGCCGACTGGTGCGCCGCGCTGGCGCAACGACTGGATCGCTTAGCGCAGGATCAACCGATTGCCTTCCGTCGCCAGAACGGCGGTGAATATGTGATTCCGGCGCTGACGCTGCGCGAGGATATTGCGGAAGGCGAGCGCGGATTTGGCGTGCACGTGGCGCGCTGAGCCGCAGGCCGCCAAACCGCAGCGGCGCGCTGCCGCATTATTCAAACAGCCAGCGCCCCGCCTGCGCCGATGCAATCAGCATGCCCAGCGTGAAATCCGGCACCACCGGCACTTCACGCTTATTGAACGGGTTGAGGATTTGCGCCAGCGACGGTTCGTCCGGGTAGTAGGTTTCAATAGCGAAATTCGCGCGTTCGACCGCGAACTCACTGAAAAACTCTTCCATCAGCGCGGCGGCTTCGTCGCGCTCGAAGTTGAGATCGCTGTCGATATCAATCTGCGGCGTGAGCGTTTTCTGCTTGAACAGATACACGCCGTCATAGCGCCGCACCAGTTCATAGATACGCTGTTCGAGTTGCTCTGTCATCGTCGCCTCTTCGCCTGTGCTGATAGGATCGCAGGGCATTTTGCCATGCCTTGCCGCGAGGCAGGAGGAAAAAAATGCCAGCCGTGAATACGTATCGCAATCCTGCATAAAAATCCCGGTAGCCATTGCTACCGGGACCCTTATCACTTAAGCGGCAGATAGATATCCGTCAGCAATTCGTGTTCCGCCACTTCATGCACGAAGTTGTGATAGTGGAAGAACAGCGGGAAATCGCGCAGCTCTTCGCCGCTGGCCGGCAACCATTCGCTATAAAGCGAACGCGCCAGATCGGTCAGTGCGCTGTGCGAGCCGTGATGACGCAGCACCGCGCAGCGTCCGCCGGGAATGGTGCTGTTAACGACGCCAAAGGCGTTGTCTTCATTAATCGGTGCGGTCACCGAGCCGCAAAGGTGATACTGAAAATCCGCGGCTGGCGTGCTGGCCGGATCGTGCGGCGCGACGCCGAACGTCTGGCTGCTGCGCACCGGCGATGCTCCGCTGCTTTTGCGCCAGGCAATAAACTGCGCCGCCGTTTCGTTGATGCGCTGCGGATCGCCGTGATGCGTGAGCATCGCCACCGGCGTGGTGGGAAACATTTTAATCTCTACTGACATACTCTCTCTCCGTTTGACGGGTGGCTGAGGCATGCGCTGATGCCAGGTCATCCAAACCGGCTGCTGACGAAATTCACTCGGCGTCACGTCAAATACCTGCTTAAAGGCGCGACTGAATGATTCGGCATGCTGAAAACCGGCATCGAGCGCAATCTCAATGATTTTCTCGTGCGGATTGAATGCCAGCCGGTACGACGCCCGCTTGAGCCGCATCAGCTGGATGTAACGCCCCGGCGGCATGCCGCACCAGGCGCTGAACTGGCGGTGAAAGTGGTACGGCGAAAAGTGCGCCACTTCACTCAGTTGCTCCAGCAGCAGCGCTTCATCAAGATGGCGTTCGATGTAGTCGAACACCTTGTCAAAGCGCTTGCGGTAGGTCTCGCGGTGATCATTTTTGTTTACTGGCATAGCATCCTCTCTGGGGAATGAGTATGCCCGTGCGGCGGAGAGTGGGCCTGATGGATCTTGCGGAGTTTTGAGGGAGAGTAAAGAGCGGTGATGGTTTTTGCTGTGAATGGGCGGGGGGATTATGCGCTTATGTTGCGTGATCATTTGAGGGCTGGCGGATTTTGGCTTCATGTTTTTCAAGCAACTTAAAGATACGGTAAGGCTGAAATGTCTGCTGCGTGCCAGCAAAATTATCAATCATCCACACTTATCTCAAAGAAAAAACATTATCACTAAAGGTCAACTTCTGCTCCTCGCTTACAGCGAACCTTCAGCTCTGATAACTTACCCGCTCTGTAACATAAGCGGACATTACCTAACACATTAATTATCTTCCCTGGTTTACGCGTTCTACACAGTAAGCGTCGTAGTTGATGAATTACCATGTTTTAAAATACCCATCTGATAAATCCCCCCGAATACTTTTCACTAATTTTGACTGCATAAAGATCATGAAGACTTAGGAAGAAATCGTTATCTTCTTTGAACATTAATTCCTCATACTCTGCCATTATCAAACTATGCTGTGTTGTTACTTTGGATATTTTCTCCATTTCACTGATAAGCATGGGTTTATTTTCATTTGTTGATAGATCCATAGCGATAAATTTCCGCATTAATGGTATTAGCTGATTAGGATCTATATTTTTTGTATTTTCCTTAGCTTTTTTTTGTCTTTCTGAATAGATGGCATTGACCGCATTTGTATATTTTTTTGCTAAGCTCCTTAACTCTGGATAGGAACCAGTAACTAAAGCAAGCTCTTCATACTTCAGGAATAAATTGGCCTTGCATTTTTTTACCGCCATTTCAAGGTCTTCAATTCCTTTTTTTAACTCTGCATTCTCCTTAATGATAGATATTGGAAGAGCTTCATAATACTGGCCTAACTTTGAATCAGGGGTCACTGTCATATGTACTATTTCATTAGACATGATCTGATAAGAACCAGATAAATCTCCATACTTTAGAAATAGTTCATTGTGTGAAGATGAACAAGAACCCTGTAATTCCATCATCGGCCTGAAGTAATCCTTTATAAGCTCTTCTTGAAGACCTTGATCTTTTTTGTAGCTTTCTAAAAACCCAGCAAAAAGAAATGACCCTAAAGATATAGAAATTATGGAAATTACCAATTGACCAAAAAATGATTGCATTCCATTACTCATAAAACACCTTTAAAAAATAATACATATATCCCAGAGAAATTGGACCGGTAGCATTTGAAACTCTTATGACTTATTTTAATCGAAGCCAGTTACGTACTCAATGCTAACTGTCAACATGGTCAGGTTCCCTTATCATCGCTCGTAGGTACAAAAAATCACTTTAACGTACAATAATTTTCTTTATCCAAACAGCCCTCTTCAAAGTCGTCATTGAAATGAAGTTTTAAACCAGCGATAAAGCGTTATCTCGCCAGTTATCTGACCGGAGAATTTGCCACGAGCTTATGTCGGGTATGCATGACGCAGTGTTTTTATCAGCCGGGCACCAGTCGTGCTTAACCGGTGATCAGAATGTGTGACCTTATCCTTACTTACTCCACGTTGATTCACATGGAATGCTGTTACCAATGTCCGCAGATCGCTCAAAGCACACCTGTCAGATTCGATTGTGAGCTACCAGCGGAAACCGTCAGATCAAGTCTGAGCTAATACAATCGAATCAAGATACCGAAATCTGTTACATATCATCTTCCTCGACAAACTCCAAAGCATCAAGATCTATCCGGACCATCGCAATCGAACCAATACGGATGAAATTTAGTGGGAGCAAATCCATGGCTGCGACCAATAACACCATTCTTAGTACTTACCAAGCCAATACATGCTCGATGCCGGGTTGCTCGCCCGTCAGAAGCCTGGAAAGCCTCACTATCTTTCTGTCCGTCTTAAACCCCCTGACAAGAGCCAATTTATTATTTTAATATTAATAACTTAGGGCCGATTACACACCTAAGAGTGAACGTCATGTGAGACTGGAAACAGCACAACGCTTCCCTTCCCGAACAGCCTTGAGCTATACGTTTGTTCCTCCTTAGACAGGTCATTTCTTTGTCCCATATCGGTTGCGATAGTCCGTATAGCAGGTATTATTTTGCGCACTGCATTCCAAAAACGACTTTTTGCCGGAGCATTTTGCTACACGGCCGCGATCTCCCCGAGGGTTTCATGACTAACATTAACTTTTCTCAAACGGCCGCATTTATTTGGTCGGTGGCTGATTTGCTGCGCGGTGATTTCAAACAATCTCAGTACGGGCGCGTGATCCTGCCCTTTACGCTGCTTCGTCGCCTTGAGTGTGTGCTCGCAGAGACTAAAGACGCGGTGGTGGCGAAATATGATGAATTAAAAACCAGCCCGCTGCCGGAAGATGCGAAAGAGAAGTTTCTGCTGCGCACCAGCACATTTTCCTTCTTCAACACCTCGAAGATGGATCTGGGCAAGATGGGGCAGAACGACATCAAAGCCAACCTGGAAAGCTACGTACAGGCGTTTTCCCCGGATGCGCGTGAAATCTTTGAGCACTTCAAATTCAGCGAGTTCGTCGGCCTGCTGGAAGATGCCAACCTGCTGTTTAAAGTTGTGAAGAAATTCGCTACCACCGATCTGAGCCCGAAAGCGATTTCCAACTATGAAATGGGCCTGGTGTTTGAAGAGCTTATCCGTCGCTTTGCGGAAAGCTCCAACGAGACCGCTGGTGAGCACTTCACCCCGCGCGATATCGTGCGTCTGACCACTTCACTGGTGTTTATGGAAGATGATGAAGCCCTGACGCAGCCCGGTATCATCCGCACCATTTATGATCCGACGGCCGGGACCGGCGGCTTCCTCTCTTCAGGCATGGAATATGTGCACGAGCTGAACCCTAACGCGGTCATGCGTGCCTTTGGTCAGGAGCTGAACCCGGAATCCTACGCTATCTGTAAAGCCGACATGCTGATCAAAGGTCAGGACGTCAGCCGCATTAAGCTGGGTAACACACTCTCTAATGACCAGTTACCACAGGACCAGTTCGACTACATGCTCTCTAACCCACCGTTTGGCGTGGACTGGAAAAAGATTGAGGGCGAGATTAACGACGAACATACGCAGAAAGGCTTTAACGGTCGCTTTGGCCCTGGCCTGCCGCGTGTATCCGACGGCTCGCTGCTGTTCCTGATGCACCTGATCAGCAAAATGCGCGACAACCACAACGTGGATGGCACCGTGAGCAACGGCGGGCGTATCGGGATTATCCTTAACGGTTCACCACTGTTTACCGGTGGTGCGGGCAGTGGTGAGAGCGAAATCCGCCGCTACATTCTGGAAGCCGATTTGCTGGAGGGCATCGTCGCGCTGCCAACGGACATGTTCTACAACACCGGCATTGCCACCTACGTCTGGATCCTCTCCAACAAAAAAGCGCCTGAGCGTAAAGGCAAAGTGCAGCTGATTGATGGCACCAACCTGTGCGGCAAGATGCGCAAATCGCTGGGTTCCAAGCGTAACCTGATGGGCGAGGACGATATTAAACTGATCACGCAGACCTTCGGTAATTTTGAGGTGGTGGATGCCACCACTCTGGAAGAACTGGGTCTGGAAAAAGCCGCTGAGCAAAAATCCAGCCGTGGTCGCCAGCCTGCCACAGCTAAAACCGAAGCGCCGAAAACCTTCGCCAGTAAAATCTTTAACAGCACCGACTTTGGCTATCGCCGCCTGACCATTGAGCGTCCGCTGCGGTTATCTGCTCAGGTGACAGATGAAGCGATTGCGACTCTGCGCTTTGCGCCGAAGCCCTTTAACGCGCCGATGGAACGTCTGTATGAAGAGTTCGCATCCCAATGGCAGGAGAATACCTACGGTGATTTTTCTGACCTGGAAGCCGAAGCGCGCGCGATCATCAAGGCTGAATTCGCCGAGCTGAAAGAGAAGCAGATTAAAGATCTGCTCGACAGCAAACTGTGGCTGGCGCAGCGCGCCTTGATGGAAAAAGCGCAGCAGATTCAGACGGCTCTGGGTACGCAGGCGGGTGGCAAGACGCTGGTGAGCAATGACTTCAACCATTTCCAGCTGACCCTGAAAGATGCTATCAAAGCGGCAGGCGTGAAGCTGGACGCGAAAGAGAACAAACAGTTTATCGACGCTATCACCACCAAAAACCCGGATGCTGAGCCAGTGGTAAAGAAGGTGCTGAAAGAAGCGGCTCAACCGCTGTACGGTGCATTTGAATACAAAGGCAAAGTGGTGGAGTTCGAACAGGACGGCGAGCTGCGCGATAACGAAAACTTGCCGCTGAACCCAGCAGTGTCCACCAGCGACCTGATTGAAAACTACTTCGAAGCAGAAGTGCTGCCGCACGTGGCTGACGCGTGGATCAACGCTGATAAGCGCGATGCTAAAGATGGTGAGGTGGGGGTTGTCGGTTATGAAATTCCGTTTAACCGCCATTTCTATGTCTATCAGCCACCGCGCCCGCTGGAAGAAATCGATGCCGACCTGGATGCGGTCAGCGCCGAGATTATGAAGCTGCTGCAGGAGGTACATTCCTAATGGCTGGATTGAATAAATATAGAGCTTATTCCGAGTATAATTTCACGAACATTGAAGGACTAGTGCAATTACCTTCTCAGTGGGAGTTAAAACAGGTCAGATATTTACTTAAAGATGGTGCAGAAGGTACTAAAATAGGACCTTTTGGGAGTTCCTTAAAATTAGAGGATATGGTTGACGATGGTGTGCAAGTGTATGGTCAGGAGAATGTTATAAAACGTGACTTTTCACTTGGAAAAAGAAGGATAAGCTTTAATAAATTTAAAGAAATGGGAGTCTATCAAGTATTTTTTGGTGATATTTTAATCACTATGATGGGGACGAGCGGAAAATGTGAGATTGTTCCTCAAACTGCTGAAAAAGGAATTATCGATTCACACTTAATCCGTGTGCGGGTTAATAATAAACAAATTATTCCTGATTTTTTTAAATTATTAGTCGATGAATCTCCTGAAATTAAGCATCAAATTAAAATTCAGGGTAAAGGGTCTATAATGCTTGGGCTGAACTCAGGTGTTATTAGAAGTTTGTACTTGCCTTTGCCAGGTATTTCTGAACAGAAACTTATATTAGGCTTCCTTGACTACGAAACAAAAAAAATCGATAACCTGATCGAGAAACAACAGCAACTGATTGAACTGCTGAAAGAAAAACGTCAGGCAGTGATTAGCCATGCTGTCACCAAAGGGCTAAACCCTGATGTGCCGATGAAAGATTCTGGTGTTGAGTGGTTGGGGGAAGTGCCGGAGCATTGGACTATTGCTCAATTAAAGTTCAATACTCTTGAAATGCAAACTGGCCCATTTGGTAGTCAATTACATGCTGAAGATTATATGATAGATGGTATTCCATTAATAAATCCTGCGCATATGAATGCAGGGATGATTATACCTGATCCGAAAGTTACTGTTGATGAAGCGACCCAAGAAAGACTAGAGCGACATAAACTTTCAGAGGGTGAAATTATTTTCTCTAGACGTGGCGAATTAGGTCGGTGCGCTGTTGTAAAGAAAAATAACGAAGGTTGGTTATGCGGCACAGGCAGTTTGAAAGCTAAGCTTACAAAAAAAATAATCCCAGACTACGCTTATACTCTGATTTCTTCTGAGGGCGTTGTTTCAGAACTGACATTGGAATCTAAAGGTTCGACAATGGCAAATTTGAATACCGAGACTTTGGGTAGAATTCGATTGCCAATTCCTCCGATTAGTGAGCAAGAGGCAACATTGGATTATATTAAGACAATTTCAGATAAATATGATTATCTCATTCGATCTGCAGACACTGCAATCAGACTTATGCAAGAACGCCGCACTGCCCTGATCTCCGCCGCCGTCACCGGAAAAATCGACGTCCGCGATTGGGTTGCCCCTGAGGCGCAGGATGTTGAGGAGCCACAGGAGGCCACCGCATGAGCATGGACAGCACCAAAGAGCTGATTTTCCAGGATGAAATGATTGCGCAGATGGTAGATCGCGGCTGGCTTGTTGGTAAAGCTAACGGCTACGATCGCGAACGTACGCTGTACTCACAAGATGCGCTAACCTTTGTGCAAACCACGCAGCCGCAGGAGTGGGAGAAGTTTGCCAAAATTTACCCCACCGATACCGAGCGTCATTTCCTCGATGCGCTTGTGGCGCAGCTGAAAAAAGCGGATATCAACGCCACCGATATGCTTTCTCGTACCTACGGTACGCTTGGCGTGCTGCGTCATGGTATCAAAAGTCATAACGCGCGTTTTTCCCTGTGCCAGTTTAAGCCGGAACATAATCTCAATCCGGAAACTCTGACCCGCTACAAACATAATATCTGCCGTATTGTGCCGGAGCTTGTTTACAGCCCGCATGCGTCGAACGCCGCATTCGAAGAAACGGGGATAAAAGCGAAGAAGTGGCGTATCGACCTGGTGTTATTCGTCAATGGCCTGCCGATAGCGACTCTGGAACTGAAGTCTGAATTTAAGCAGACGGTGCAAAACGCCATCACGCAATATAAGAAAACGCGTTTGCCGAAGGACCCAGGCACCAATAAGCCAGAGCCGCTGCTGACCTTTAAACGCGGCGCGCTGGTGCACTTTGCTGTCAGCCAATACGAAGTGTTTATGGCGACCAGGCTCGAGGGCGATAAAACCTTCTTCCTGCCGTTTAACAAAGGCACACATGACGGCGGCGCGGGGAACGACACTCCGGAAGATGCCAACGACTACGCCACCAGCTACTTGTGGAATGAGGTGCTGCTGCCGGACAATTTGTTGAAAATTCTCGCCAGTTTTGTGCATCTGCAAATCGTCGAAAAAGAAAATGCCGTTGGCCTGAAGTACAAATGCGAGAGCCTGATTTTCCCGCGTTATCACCAATGGGATGTGGTGAGCAAACTGATCACTGCCGCCACGGAGGAAGGGACTGGCAATAAATACCTGATTCAGCACAGTGCGGGGTCGGGTAAATCGAACTCTATCGCCTGGACGGCTCATCAGCTTTCCCGCCTGTACGATGAAAATGGCGAGAAGCAGTTCCACTCGGTGATTGTGGTGACGGACCGTACCGTGCTTGACGATCAGCTGCAGGACACTATCTATCAGTTTGAACATCAGGATGGCGTGGTTGGGCGTATCAATAACAAAGAAGGCGACGGCTCTAAATCAGAAAAGCTGGCCAGCGCGCTGGAAAACTCGCAGCCGATCATTATCGTCACCATCCAGACCTTCCCGTTTGTCCTGAAGGCGATTGAAAATAGCGTCAGCCTCAAGCAGCGTAAATACGCGGTGATTGCCGATGAAGCGCACTCTTCGCAGAGCGGCTCTACGGCGCGTCAGCTAAAAGAAGTGCTGATGACCGAAGAGGCAGATGACGATATGGAAATGTCTTCAGAAGATATTCTGGACGCTACCGTCGCCGCGCGTAAAGGCAGCAACAACCTCAACTATTACGCCTTCACCGCCACGCCAAAAGCCAAAACGCTGGAGCTATTTGGCCGTCGCCCGAATCCGCATGAACCCGCATCGAAAACGAACAAACCGGAAGCGTTCCACGTTTACTCCATGCGCCAGGCAATTGAAGAAGGCTTTATTCTTGATGTGCTGAAGAACTACACCAACTACAAGGTAGCCTACAAGCTGCTGCAAAAGCTGGACGATCCTGACCGGGAAGTGGACAGCAAGAAAGCAAAGATCAAACTCAACCAGTGGGTTTCGCTGCACGATCATAACGTGTCGCAGAAAGTGAAGGTGATTGTTGAGCACTTCCGTAAGCATGTGATGCACCTACTGGCCGGCCAGGCAAAAGCGATGGTGGTGACCAGTTCGCGTAAAGCGGCGGTGCGCTACAAGCTGGCGTTCGATAAATACATCACCGAGCAGAAGTACGACAAAATCAGCGCAATGGTGGCATTCTCTGGGGAAGTTGAATTCAATGAAGATGACCACAATAGCCTTGCGCTGCTTCACCAGAAGTTCACCGAGATTAATATGAACCCAGGCCTCAAAGGCCGGGATATGCGTAAAGCGTTTGATACCGACGACTACCAGGTGATGCTGGTGGCCAACAAATTCCAGACCGGTTTTGACCAGCCTAAGCTGTGCGCCATGTATGTGGATAAAAAACTGGGTGGCGTAGAGTGTGTACAGACGCTGTCGCGCCTGAACCGTACTTATCCTGGGAAGGCGCAGTCCGGCACCTTTGTGCTCGATTTCTACAACGAGCCTGACGAAATCTTGGGTGCTTTCCAGCCGTACTACCAGACAGCAGAACTAACGGATGTCAGCGATCCACAGCTTGTATTTGAGCTCTATGAAAAGCTGCGGACCAGCGGTATTTTCCTGTGGAACGAAGTGGAGCAGTTCTGCGAGGCGTTCTTCAGCAAAAACAAATCCAACGCGGCCATTAGCAATATTTGCAAACCTGCGGTGGAACGCTGGAAGCATCGCTACATCTCAGCGATTGATGCCTATGTGCTGGCCAAAGAGATGTTTGAACGCACCAAGAAGACCGGCGATGTTGTGCTGATCACCAATGCGGAAAACACCTTCAAAGAGTGCGAGAAAGAAAAAAGTAAGCTGGATATCTTCAAAAAAGATCTCGGCAGCTTTGTCCGCTTTTACGAGTTTATGTCGCAAATCGTTGATTATGACGACAAGGACCTTGAAAAGCTGAGCCTCTTCGCCCGCCATTTGCGTCCGTTGCTGCATGAACAGCGTATTGAAGAAGACGAGATTGATTTAAGCAATGTGGAGATGAGCCATTATCGCCTGTCTAAACTCCACGAACAGCACCTGAAGCTGCAAGAGGATGCAGAGGAATACAAAATCAAACCGGGTAATGATGTCGGCACGGCGAAACCAAAAGACAAAAAAGAGGAGTTTCTGTCAAATATCCTGGCTCGTCTGAATGAGCTTTTTGTCACCGATAATCTGTCCGATAAAGATATGATCAATTATGCCTTTGCGGTGCGCGACAAGCTGTCAGAAAACCAGGCGGTGATGACCCAGATCGCCAACAATACACGCGAACAGGCGATGCTGGGCGATTTCCCAAAGGCGATTGATGATGCTGTCATGGATAGCAATGAAGCCCAGCAGGAGATGATGGTGCAATATCTTTCTAATCCTGAACTGGCGAAGGGCTTTGCCCGCGTGGTGTTTGATATGTTGAAAGGGGCTTAACGCTTTTTCATCAAGGAGTGGTGTAAGAAATGCTGAATTCGCTTGAGATTTACCATGCGTTGAATGAGTTGGGTTACCGGCTTGAGGCTGGAAAATTCGAGCCAAGCTATGCATCCGAACATGCGCTCGGGAATGGAAAGTATCTGTATGTCAAACGCAGTCGGGACGGCGTGGTTAAAAAGAGTCCATTGGTTCTTGCACCAGAAACCCTTGCCTTAAAGGCGGAAATTGACCGCATTGCGGGTATCCACTGCCTTTGGGAAAAAGTCAAAAGCACCAGCTACCGCCGTTACCCGAAAGATAATGGGACATCCCAATATGGTTTCGCGGCTGATGTTGAGTCAGTTGAAGTGTTGCAGACGCTGGTGGCTTTGCTGGGTGGCCAGACTTCTTCAACCACCCAACCTGGAATAAAAAGAGATAACCAAAACAAGGAAGAATCGTCAATGTACCCCTTAAACCAAATCCTCTTCGGACCACCCGGCACAGGTAAAACCTACACTACCACCGAAATGGCAGTCAAAATTGCCGATCATGCCTGGTACCAACAGGCTACGCACGAACATCAAGGCAGCGATCTACGGGAAAAGGTAAAGCAGCGTTATCAGATGCTGGTAGAAAAGCAGCGCATCATGTTTACCACTTTTCATCAGAGTTTCTCCTATGAAGACTTTATCGAAGGGATTCGCGCTACGACTGATGAAAAATCGGGTACTCTTCGCTACGAAGTTGTAGATGGTATTTTTAAACAATTGTGCCTGAATGCCAGTGTTAAGGTTCAGGGGAGCGCAACACAATCTATCTCTCTCAAAGGTCGTCGGATCTGGAAGATGTCTCTCGGTAATACCATGGGGGGAGAAGAGGATGTTTACGAAGATTGCCTGAATAATAATTATGTCCTGCTAGGTTGGGGAGAGGATATAGATTTTAGTAATTGCTCTACCTTTGAATCAGTTAAAGCCCGGATTGCATCAGAAAAACAGTCACTGGAAGGCACCAGTAATTATATGGCTGTTGCCGTAAATACTTTTAAAAACATTATGAAGAATGGCGATATAGTCGTCGTCTCTGATGGAAATCATAAATTTCGTGCAATAGCTGAGATTACAGGTGAGTATAGTTATTTACCCAACGATGAACGTGAGTATTACCATCAAATGCGTTCAGTTAAATGGCTAAGAACATACACTCCAAGCCTTCCTAAAGAGCAAATTTTCACAAAGTCGTTATCTCAGATGACCCTTTATGAGTTGCAGAATACGACGATTGATCGTGAAAAATTAACTCAGTTGCTGGCTCCAGTTGAGAATGTCGATAGTCAGGATCTTCCACATGTACTGATAATAGACGAAATCAATCGTGGCAATATAGCGCGTATATTTGGTGAACTTATCACGCTTCTTGAAGCAGACAAACGTCAAGGGGCTGAAGATGAGCGATCGCTGATGCTTCCTTATTCGAAACAAACTTTCTCAGTACCGCAAAATGTTTATGTCATTGGAACGATGAATACTGCGGACAAGTCGCTCATTCAGATGGACTTGGCGTTAAGACGCCGTTTTAGCTTTAAAGAAATGCCTGCACGACCTGAGTTGTTAGCTGGGGTCACTGCGTTTGGCGTTGATGTCGAAACGTTGTTAACGCGCATTAATCAGCGTATCGAAGCGCTACTGGATAGTGAGCATATGATTGGTCATGCTTACTTCATGCCGCTAAAAAAATTAGAAAATAATGCCGACCGTAAAGCCTGTCTTGCCAGCATCTTCCAGGAAAAAATCATCCCATTGCTGAGAGAGTATTTCTTTGATGACTATGAGCGTATCGGTTGGGTGCTTAATGACTCAGTAAAAGAGAAAGAAAACCGTTTTATTCTGTTGCAGCAGTCAGCACAACTACCATCATTTTCTGCACTATTCCCGAAAGATATTGCGGATAGCTTATCTGACAGGCGCTTCCGTATCAATCAACATGCTTTCACGTCCGCAGAAGCTTATCAGGGTATTGTCGCATGATGATCCAGGTCCGGGAATATGCTCTGCTGACCTGTGATAGTTCTCAACCAGCCAGTATGGATCTGGGAATTGTCTCTGAGGCAACTTTCTCCTGGCTTGAGCAATTGCAACAAACGTGGAGTGGATCCTCTCAAATATTCAGCCGGGAAGGGAAGCGTTTTTTGCGTTTGGGAAGCTATGTCGGTTATCTACAATCCCCGAGTGGGGAGTCAATTGAAATTCTGCCAAAAACCACATTTGAAGCGCCAGCTGGGGTAGCCCCGCTGCGTCAGCTTTTACGCCGAATGCTAGGCGCCTCTTTAGGTATTACACCCCGTGAGGCGAACCAGGCGGCTTTGCAGTGTAGTGACCAGCCTCTGCATGAATGGATAATCAGTGAGTTTTTACGGCACCTTGCTGACTTAGTGCGCAAAGGACTGCGTTTCGATTATCACCTCATCGAGGACGAACATAGCGCGTTTATCCGTGGTCAATTAAATGTCACTGCGCAAATGAGAATGCCTCCGGGAAGGGGCACTCATTTTCATGTGCGTTATGCCGAGTTTTCCCCTCAGCGCATCGAGAACCGTCTGCTACGGACGGCTTTGGATTGGTCGCTTAAAGTGACCAGACAAGGGCAGAGCTGGAGACAGGCCAATTCACTTAGCCACCAACTGGATGGCATAGAAGCTGTTTGTGGCAGTACAACACAACTCTTTAGGCAATGGAGTGACGGCAAATATCTCTTCGGCTATCGTGCCATAAAACCGTGGTGCCGACTCATTCTTGAGCAGATGAATCCAGATTTTCAACATGGATCCCATCAGGGAATTTCTCTGTTGTTCCCTATGGAGAAGTTATATGAAGGTTGGGTCGGATGCGGTCTGGCTGATGCGTTGCATCACGACTACCAGCTTATTGGACAGACTAAAAGCCAGTACATGTTAGAGCATGTACCTGTTGGCGAAAAATCATCTCAACGATGGTTCATGCTTAAACCTGATTTTCTTATCACCGGCGGGCAGACGGTGGTTCTGGACGCTAAATGGAAACTATTAGATAGCAGAGCTGGTGATAGTCTGAGAAAATATGATATCAGCCAGTCAGATTTATACCAGATGTTTGCCTATGGGCAAAAGTACCTTCGTGGGAAAGGTAATATGATACTGATATATCCACATCACCAATACTTTAATATTCCGCTACCAGTTTTTCGGTTTGATGAATATTTATCGCTTTGGTGCGTTCCATTCAACCTTGAATCTGGAGCATTAGTAAAAGGTGACTGGCAAGGCTCTTTCCACTGTTTTTCTGGTGATGAGTCTCTGGCGGCTAATAATGAGAATAAAAAACCTTTTCAGCCGGATAAAGCAATGAGAAAAATTAACTATGATTTATAAAGATTTATACCATTTAATGCTCGAGTATTTCACCCAACCAGTTGAACTGGTTACAAGTGCGAAAAAATTGTCTTTCACCCTGTATTCTAAAGACAAAAAGCTGTTTGTCCGAAACGGGAAAAACAATGTAAGCCGGATTAATGCAAATGAAGTTGCAGCATTTGTTGAACGGTTTGAAGATTCCGGGAGTTTACTTCCGAAGGACTACCAGGATGTAACCTTCAAAGCTTCCTATTTGTTGGCCGCGATGCAATATATTACAAAAAAACTCACTGAACCCTGAGAATAAATAGCCACCTTAGGCGCTGGAGGGCTCTTTACTACTATCTTCCCGGGCATTCCTCCCTTTACTGGCCTGTCTTTTCCAACTCACCAATGTAAGCTCTGTACCACCGCATCAGTAAAATGATTTTGATTGAATCAGGTTGTCTTAGGTTAATTGAAAAGCAAAGAAAGCCCTGCGGCACTAAATCCCAGACACAAAAAAAGCCGCTCGTAAGCGACTTAAGTTGCATCAGATGGTGCCGAAGGCCGGACTCGAACCGGCACGTATTTCTACGGTTGATTTTGAATCAACTGCGTCTACCGATTTCGCCACTTCGGCACTGAAGAGGATGCGGAAAACGTGGGCGATTATACCGTTACGCGCTTGCGGCGCAACCGGAATCGATGGGGATGTGCGCTAAGCGTCGAAAAAAGCAGCGCTGCCAAAAACGCTGCGCAAAACCCCGGCAGTCGCCTCCGGAACACTCCCAAACTCGCGCGCGGCGGCCGCTTCTCCGGAACTTTCTGCCGCCACATGCCTCTTAACCACAACTGACGCAGTCAGACGTATAAGCACAACGAGGTTGAGATGAAAAAAGCAACACAACGGTTAGTTTGGGGATGGGGTATCGCGGCGGCACTGGTGGCCGGTAGCGCATCGGCGGCGAGCTGGCAGGATCAGCTGAGCAGCGCCGCATCGCAGCTGTCGCAGCAGAACAGCGGCAACACCGCCACCAGCAACACGCAGAACGGCGGACTGTCGCTCTCTTCGCTCAGCGGCCTGCTGAACGGCGGCGATAAAGCGGTGAGCGCCAACAGCATGACCAACGCCGCCGGCGTGATGGAGTATTGCGTGCAGCACAACGTGGTGGATAACAACGTGAAGTCGGTGAAGGATCAGGTGCTGAGCAAGCTGGGCCTGAGCAGCAGCACCGCGCAGCAGCAGAAAACCGATTACCAGCAGGGGCTGCAGGGCCTGCTGAACACCGGCAACGGCCAGCAGCTGAATCTGCAGAGCCTGAGCAACTCGCCAATGGGTGAGAAGCTGAAAACCAAAGCCTGCGATGTGGTGCTGAAGCAGGGCAAAAAATACATCGGCATGTGATTCCTTCGCGTGGGTTCAGAGGCCGCCTTCCTGCCGTCTGAATCGCCGCTCACCTTATGCCAGCCGGCGCGGGCTGTCCCCCGCGCCCTCTTCTCTCGCCACGCTGCCGCTAAGCCCTCAACAACGCCCGCGTCTCATCCATCACGCGCGCCAGCAGCGCCCGCGCCTGTTCAAACGACTGGATATTGGTGTAGCCAATCACCAGGCCATAGCGCTTTTGCGTCTGCGCGTACCAGCCCGACAGCGGCCGCGCGTATAGCGCCTGCTGCGCCCACAGCGTCGCCAGTGCCACGTCCTGGGTGCCACGCCGCAGAAACGCCACGATGTGCATACCACCGTCGGTCAGTTCAAAGGTAAACAGCCCCGGAAAACAGGCTTCGATGGCCTCCAGCATCATGCGGCGGCGCTGCTGATACAGGATGCGCATCTTCTTGATGTGGCGATAAAAATGCCCTTCGCTGAGGAACTGCGCGAGGATCTTCTGTGGCAGCAGCGGCAGGCCGGTTTCCAGAATCTCGCCCAGCTCGCCGAACTGCGCCAGCGTGTGCTGCGGCATCACCAGATAGCCGATGCGCATCGCCGGCATCATGGTTTTGCTGAAGGTGCCGGTGTAGATCACCCGGTCGTGCACATCCAGGCTTTTCAGCGCCGGAATCACCTTGCGCGTGTAGTGAAATTCGCCGTCGTAATCATCTTCAATAATCCAGCTGTCATGCTGCTGCGCCCACGCCAGCAGCTGATGTTTGCGCGGCAGCGACAGGCTAACCGCCAGCGGGCTCTGGTGCGTTGGCGTCACCACCGCAAAGCGCGCGTCGGTGTGATAGCGCAGCAGATACTCCACGTCGACGCCCTGCCCATCCACCGGCACATAGTGCAGGTTGGGTGCGATGCGCTTCAGCAGCTGCTGGCCGAAGAAGTAGCCGGGATCTTCGAACAGCACTTTGTCGCCCGGCTGCGCCAGCACCGCCAGAATCAGCCGCAGATTGGCACGGTAGCCGCTGGTGATAAAGATCTGTTCCGGCTGGCAGTTGAGGCCGCGCGAGATGTTCAGGTAGCTGGCGATGGCCGCCCGCAGCGGCGCATACCCCATCACCGGCGGTATCATCATCTCGTCCGGCCGCAGGCTGCGCGCCGCTTTCGCCGACAGCAGCCGCCACTTTTTATGCGGAAACTCGTCCAGCGCCGGGATGCCAAGCCGCAGCTCGCCTTTGCCCTCGGTCAGCGGCAGCAGCGCGGGCGTCGTCGCCGGTGCGCGCGTTGGCGTGGCTGCGCTCGCCAGCTTCAGCTGCGGATTGACGCGCGTGCCCTTCGCGCCCTGGCTGACAAAATAGCCTTCACCGATGAGGATTTCGTAGGCGGCCTCCACCGTTTTGCGCGCCACCTGCAGTTCGCCCGCCAGCACGCGGATCGCCGGTACGCGGTCGCCCGGCCTGAGCTGCCCGGCAAGAATCTGCTGCCGGAAGCGCTGGTAAATCTCTTTGTACCCCACGCGTCACTCCTTTCTCAGCCACTGTGCTATGTCCTACCTGTTTTCACGCGTAATGGCCCTGTTCGCTCAGACATAGCAGTTTAAGATGCAGGCATTCCCCCTGCAATACGGATGACAGCCATGAAAATTGTGCATTACGCCACCGCAGAACAACTCGCGCGCTGCTATCCGCTGATGCGTGCGCTGCGCGGGCGGCTGGCGGATGAGGCGCAGTTTATCGCCCAGGCGCAGCGTCAGCAGGCGCAGGGTTATCGCCTCGCTGGTATCGAACATCAGGGACAGCCAGCGGTGCTGGCCGGTTATCGCCTGCTGGAGAATTTTATCCACGGCAGCTTCTGCTACGTCGATGACCTGGTGAGCGATCCCGCGCTGCGCGGTCAGGGCTTCGGCGCCGCGCTGCTCGACGGCTTAGCGGTGCTGGCGCGGGAGTACGGATGCCACCGTATGGTACTGGATACCGCAATCAGTAATACCCGGGCGCAGGCGTTTTATCAGCGCTGCGGCTATCAGGCGCTCGGCCTGCATTTTTATCGCTCTATCGTATGAGGAACCACTGCATGAATGTGCTGCACATTAAAGTCAGCCCGGATCTGGCGGGATCGGCGTCGCGCATCGCCTCGGCGCGTCTGATCGAAAAGCTGCGCAGCCGCCATCACGATCTGCACGAGACGGTGCTGGATCTGGCGCAACAGCCGCTGCCGCATCTCGATGCTTTCACCATCAGGGCTTTTTTTACCCCACCGGAGGTGCGTGATGAAGCGCAGCGTGACGCCATTCGCACATCGGAACAGCGGGTGGATCAGTTGTTTGCCTGCGACACCCTGGTTATCTCATCGCCGATGTGGAACCTCGGGCTGCCGTCGGTATTGAAAGCCTGGTTCGACCATATTACCCGCGCCGGCCGCACCTTCGCCTTTACGCCTGAAGGCACCAAAGTCGGGCTGGTGAGCGGCAAAAAAGTTTACTGCGTGATGGCCAGCGGCAGCGTGTTTGCCCACGGGCCCTTTATGCAGGATGACCAGTTCACGCCGTACGTGCGCGCGGCGCTGGCGTACATTGGCATCAGCGATGTGCAGTTTATCCGCGTCGACGGCACGCACGACCCGCTCAGCCGTGCCCGCGCGTTACCCGAAGCACTCGAAACCATTGAACGTCTGTTCTGACGGAGGAAAATCATGACTCAACGCGTTAACCATTTCAAAACCACCCCGGCGCTGGCCAAAGCGATGTCGGATCTGTCGAATAGCGTCGCCAGCGCGTCGCTGGAGAAGTCGCTCAGGCATCTGGTGGATATCCGCGCCTCGCAGCTCAACCACTGCGCGTTCTGCCTCGATATGCACATCAAGCAGGCGGCGATTGACGGCGAGCACGAGCTGCGGCTGCACCATGTGGCGATCTGGCGTGAATCGCCGCTGTTCAGCGCGCGCGAGAAAACCGCCTTTGCCCTGACCGAAGCGCTGACGCGCATTGGCGAGCATGGCGTTGACGAGGCGCTGTACGGCGAGCTGCGCGCGCACTTCTCCGAGGTGGAGATCAGCGAGCTGACCTTTAAGATCGCGGTGATCAATACCTGGAACCGGCTGATGATCCTGTCGCAGATGGCACCCGGCGCGCTCGACAGCGCTTACGGGCTGGATCGTGCTGATTTGCGGTAATTTTTATCGTCAGTGGCTGCGGCTGCTGGCGATAGCATGTTTTTCTGCGCGCCCTGACGCTATAGTGAAGTTTTGCACCACACAGGACACCGCGCATGAAAGGCATCAACATTGCGATTTACTTCGATCCCGACCTGATTCGCATCTGCGTTCACCAGCCGGATGACAGCTACCTCAGCCAGACGTTTCATTACGCCGACAGCGTGATTGAGGAGATTTATCAGTGGCTGGAGCAGTTCACGCCGGGTCGCACCCACATTTGCCTGATTGAGCATGACACCGCCGATATCCTCGCCGATGAGCTGGTGGACAACGGTTATCACGTGCATCAGGTGAGTCAGCATGCGCTGCTCAGCTGGTTCGCCAGTGAACCGCCCGCCACGCCGGACGGCTCGCCGGTGCGCGCGCTGCTGCGCTATCTGGAGAACGAGAAGCCGGCAGAGTATCAGTCACGCACGCCGCAGATTGAAGCGCTGATGGAGTTGCTGGATGAGCTGGACGATCTGGAAGGCGTAGAGAGTGAGGAAGATGAGGATAACCTGCCGGATAACGTGCTGCGCCTGATGAAGCAGAAGAAAATCAGCGCCAGCGACGCCGCCCAGCGCCTGCTGCCAGACGTGAATGAACGCATTCGCGAGCATTTGATTCATTACCCCGAGCTGATGACGCCGGATTTGCTGGAAGATTTTTTCCCCGAGCTGCTGGAAGCAATGGAAACGCCGAAGCATTGATGCTGTCCAGGTGTGCATAAATGCGCACCCTACAGAATTTTCATTGCGTTACGTGGTCATGGCGGTGCGCATGAATGCGCACCCTACGAAAAAAATCGGTGCACAGGATATTGTAGGGTCGCCATTCATGGCGACCGTTGCGCTGGCAGCTGCGCGCCTGATATTAACCAGGGAATAAATCATGCTGGAACTGTTCAAAGCCATCGGGCTCGGCCTGGTGGTGATTTTGCCGCTTGCTAACCCGTTAACCACCGTGGCGCTGTTTCTCGGCCTCGCGGGTGACATGAACTTTCAGGAACGCAATCGCCAGGCGCTGCAGGCGTCGATCTACGTGTTCCTGATTATGATGGTCGCCTGGTACGCCGGTAACGCAGTGCTGCACACCTTTGGTATCTCGATTCCCGGTCTGCGCATGGCCGGCGGGCTGATCGTCGCCTTTATCGGCTTTCGCATGCTGTTCCCCGCCAAACCGGTCGGGCATTCGGTGGAGGCCAAACACAAGCTGGATGAACTCGACGCCAGCGACGATCCGCGCGAAACGGTGAATATCGCCTTTGTGCCGCTGGCAATGCCGAGCACCGCCGGGCCGGGCACCATCGCGATGATCATCAGTTCGGCCTCGACGGTGAAAGCCGGCGTCGATTTCCCCGCGTGGGTGGTAGCCATCGCGCCGGTACTGACATTCCTGGCGGTGGCGGTGATTTTATGGATTTCGCTGCGCAGCTCCGGCGCCATCATGAAGCTGGTCGGCAAAGGCGGCATCGAAGCGATTTCGCGCCTGATGGGGTTTTTACTGGTGTGTATGGGCGTGCAGTTTGTCATCAACGGCGTGCTGGAAGTGGCGCACACCTTTCATTAAACAATAAAAAATCGCACCGTACGGTAGCGGTGCGATTCATCGCACAATGCCCGACATCACGCGACGCCGGGCATTGCCATCAGGACAGCGCGACAGGTCGCGCTGCTACGTTTTAGTGCAGCGTTTTCCGCACATCCGCCACCTGTTCTTTCGTCACTGCCGGCGCGTGGTTGCTCCAGCCCTGACGAATAAAGGTGGCCAGCTGCGCCACTTCATCATCGGTCAGACGATACGCAAACGGCGGCATCGCCAGCGTTGACGGCGCTTTCTCCGTTGAGGGCTGCTGCGCACCGGCCAGAATGGTGTGAATCAACCCGCTGGGGTCCTGCGCATTGACGATAGTGGCCTGATCCAGCTCCGGGAAGATTCCCGGCGCGCCTTTGCCGGTGACAAAGTGACAGGCACCGCAGTTGTCGAGATACAGACGCTCGCCTTCGCTCAGATTCTTCGCCGCCGTCAGCTTCGCTTCGGTCTTCTGCTGCGCCTGCACGTCGTACGCCTGCAGCGGCGGATTGCCACCGAGGAACTTCAGGTAAGCGGCAATCGCTTGCAGATCGGCATCCGTCATGTGCGAGCTGGAGTGCTCCACCACCGACGTCATCTCGCCGCCCACCGCGGCTTTATCGTTACGTCCGGTTTGCAGATAATCGACAATCTCCTGCTCGCTCCAGCGTGGCACACCGCGCAGCGACGGCACCTCCCAGTTATTCAGGCTGCCGCCGGCGAGGAAGCGATTGTCGCTGCTGTCCAGCGCCTTCTCGTTCATGCCGAGGCCGCGCGGCGTGTGGCAGCTGCCGCAGTGGCCGAGGCTTTCCACGATGTAAGCACCGCGATTAACCTCCGCTGACGCGCCGCCAATCGGCTGGAACGGTTTGTCCGAAGTAAACGCCCAGTTCCAGAAACGCATGCCCCAGCGCTGGCTGAACGGGAAACTCAGCTTTGTTTCCGGCGGCTGTTCGCTGTCCGGCTTCACGCCCTGCATGAAGTAGACGTACAGCGCGTGCAGGTCTTCATCGCTGATTTTGGCGTAATCCGGGTACGGCATCGCCGGGTAAAGGCGCGAGCCGTCCGGCAGCACGCCTTTGCGCACCGCGTCCGAGAACTGCTGCTCGCTGTAGTTGCCGATGCCGTGCTGTTTATCCGGCGTGATGTTGGTGGAGTAAATGGTGCCGAGGTTCGAATCAATCGCCAGTCCGCCGGCGTAATCCGCTTTGCCGGCCACGGTATGGCACGCCATACAGTCGCCAAGGCGCGCCAGGTACTCGCCCTTTTTAATCAATGATGCGTCATCTGCTGCCTGCGCCTGCACCGCACAGCTTCCCAGCAGCACCGCGTGAGCGATTAACAATGATTTTAATTTCATGTGCTTATGCCTGTACCAGTGGGCCGGGATTCTGCAAATAGTGCTCTTTGATAGCCTGCGCCGCCATCAGGGTAATCGCGCCGATGGTGTCGGTCGGGTTCGCCTGGAAGTTCTGCGGGAAAGCGTTACCGCCCGGCACAAACACGTTGTGCACATCCCAGCTTTGCAGGTACTTGTTCAGCGCCGAGGTTTTCGGGTTGTCACCCATCACCGCGCCGCCCACGTTGTGGGTAGAGACGTATTTGGTCAGGTCAAAGTCAGCGCCCATCGGCAGGAAGCTCATGCTCATGCTGTCCGGATTCAGCTCTTTGGCGATGTCGCCAACGATGCCTTTCAGGTGCTGCTGCAGCTTGAGCTCGTTCTGTTTCCAGTTAAAGGTCATGCGCAGCAGCGGCTGACCGCGATGGTCGGTGTAGTGCGGATCCAGATCCAGATAAATATCGCGGTACGACTGGCAGGTGGTGGTAATACTGATCTTCATCGAATGGTTGTACCACTGCTCCAGCCCCTCTTTGTACCCCATGCCCCAGCTCGGTGTGCCTTTCGGCAGCGCGGTGCCAATCGGCGTACCGGTTGCCTGCGAACTGTGGATTTTGGCGCCGCCGAGGAAGCCGAGTCCCGGACCGTCGAAGTTGCCGGGCGAGATGTCATTAAACATCTGACCGGTCGCGCCAGCGGTGGCGAAGGCGTTGAAGTTTTTGTCTTTGAAGAACAGCGTGGCGCCGCCGTTGGAGAGAAACGCATAGTTACGCCCGACGACGCCCTCTTCGGTGATTGGGTTGTAGGGCTTGCCGATGCCGGACAGCAGCATCAGGCGCACGTTGTACAGCTGGAAGCTGGAGAGCACCACAATCTTCGCCGGCTGGAACACTTCGTTGCCGTCAGCGTCAAAATAGAGCACGCCTTTCGCGGTTTTGCCGTCGTCGTGCAGCACCACTTTGTACACTTCCGCGTGCACTTCATACGAGAAGTTCGGCATGCGCTTCAGCGCATCCATCACCGCCGTCTGCGGCGAGGCTTTTGAGTAGTTCAGGCACGGATATTTCGAGCAGTAGCCGCAGTAGTTGCAGGGAGCGATCTGATTGCCGTACGGGTTTTTCCACGCGCGTGAGACGCAGGCTGACGGGTTCGGGAACGGATGATAGCCCAGCTTCTTTGCTGCCTCTTTGAACATCACGTTATTCAGCGTATCGTCCAGCGCCGGCAGCGGATACGGCTCAGAACGCGGGCCTTCAAACGGGTCGCCGCCTTCCAGAATTTGCCCGCGCAGGTTGCCGGTGGTGCCCGACTGGCCGCAAATCAGCTCAAACTTGTAGAAATACGGCTCGATCTCATCCCAGGTGAACGGGAAGTCCATCACGCGCATGTCATCCTGCAGGATGCCGGGCTTATAGGCCTGATCGACGTAGGTTTTCAGTTTGATATCGGTGGGCGTGGGGCGAATCAGTACCGCCGTCCAGTGCATGCCCGCGCCGCCGACGCCGGTACCCGGAGCAAATGCGCCCCATTTGCGGGTTGGCAGCGCCGTCTGGTCCATGTTGTAACGCACGGTGACCGCCACTTCTTTTGGCGTGGCGAACACTTTGTTGCGCACGTTATAGGCGTACTCATCGGCCGGTTTCGGGTAAGCGAAATCCGGGTAGTCGCGCTCGCCACCGCGCTCAAGGGCGCGCACGTCCAGTCCGGCCATTGCCAGTTCAATACTCATCAGCGAGCCGGCCCAGCCGAGGCCGCACACCACGACGTCGACTTCTTTCTTTGTAATCTGTGCCATGTTTTTCTGTCTCACATACCAAATACGGGGATTCAGGCGCGTTCGCCCATCAGGCTGACCGGTCCGAGCGGATACGGCACGTTGTGCTGCTTCACCCACTCGGTGAAGCTGGCGCGTGCCCCCGGGAAGCCGATGGCGATCCAGGCTTTCATGCCTTTGTTGCCGCCGTACATCGGGTCAGCGAGGTAGCCGTGTTTGGTATCGGAAAGCAGCTGGCTGAAGAACTGCGAGGCTTTCAGGTTCGGTTCGCCCAGCGCGGCGAAGTCGATACCGTCGTTTTTATTCACTCTGGTCAGCACCGCGTCTTTCTCCGCCAGCGTCAGCTGCGAGAACGCTTTGTGGTAGGTGCTCTGCGTCCACTGCTCCACCAGTTTGATGCCGGTGCGATACATCTGCTGCGGCGTGAACGGAATCTGATAGCCCATGGTGGCGGGCGCGTGCACGTCAAACGGCCCCTGCAGGTAGATCTCTGCGCCGAACTCCGGGCTGTGCAGCTGCTGGTCAATGAAGATCGGCACGTTGGTTTCCAGCGCACCCGGCGCTTTGCCGTTGCCACCGGCAGGGATCAGGCGATCGGTCGCGGCCAGAATAAATTGCCACTCCTCAGCGCTAAAAAAGATCGGTTTATAGTCGGCAAGGTCCGGTGCTGCCATTTCCGCAGCCTGGGCTGCAGTCAGTCCTTTTAAAACCAGGTCGCTTAATGGCAAAGCCAGCAACGACCCAAGTAAAAACTTACGTCTGGTGGTTGGTTTTTCTAAAAGCATGGCGCGACGACTCTCACTTGCTAAGAAAGGGAATTATTTTTGTTAATAGATTTATAAATCGGCAAACAAGCTGGCAATCTTATGGATACAGATATTTCAGGATGTAAGAATTAAATTAGAAATGTGTTTTGATGAGGAACCATCAACCTGAAGAAAAGTCGCCACGCGCTGTGGGCGCGCTTTCGCAGCGGTAATTGCGCTTTTAACCGTACAAATGCCAGGAGATTAGCGCCAGAGATTGGGCAAATGACTGAAACAAATCGGCGTGAGAAATAGTCGCTCAGCTTAATTAATCAGAAAAAATCACACTTCCATACCAGAGCTTATTCTTATCAATAACCGCTTATTGGCTCAATGCGCAACGTCTGAGCGGTTTATTTCCTGAATATGACAGCGCGCGCACAAAATAACCGATTAGTTAATTGCCGGTATTAATTGTTATTTCCGGCACAGCTCAGAACAAACCGGCATTTAGCCAGCAGCGCGACAGCGATAAAGTCGTCGCATCAATTACTCAGGATAATCATGATGCGAGCACTCTTATTGTTCTTCACCTTATTCAGCAGCGCCTTTGCCCTGCAGGCCGCCACGCCAAAAGACACGCTGGTGGTGGCCGTGCCGCTCGACGGCATTATCAGCTTCGACCCGGCAGAAAGTTTTGAGACCGTCAGTAACAGCGTGCAGCGCAACATTTATCAGACGCTGGTAGAGGCCGATCGCGATGCGCCACAAAAACTCGCGCCGCTGCTCGCCACCTCATGGCAGCCCGGCAGCACGCCGCACAGCCTGGTGTTCAATCTGAAACCGGATGCGCATTTCGTCAGCGGTAACCCGGTGACCGCGCAGGACGTGGTGTTTTCGCTGACGCGCGCGGTGCAGCTCAATAAAGCCCCGTCGTTTATTCTCGCTGAGTTTGGCTGGACGGCGGACAACATCGCCAGCCAGCTGCGGGTTGTGAACGATCATCAGCTGGAGATTCAGTGGCCGGCGCAAATTGGTCAGGATCTGGCGCTGCGCCTGCTGACCGCGCCGGTGGCCTCGGTGGTGGACAGCAAAACCGTGCAGCAGCACATCATCGCCAACGACAGCGGCAACGGCTGGCTGCACACTCACTCCGCGGGCAGCGGCGCATTCAGCATCCAGCAATATGTGCCGCAGCAGGCGCTGGTGCTGAGCGCAAATCCGCACGCCAGCTCGCAGCCGCAGCTGAAACGCATCCTGCTAAAAGGCGTGGCCGATGCTGGTGCACGCCGCCTGCTGATTCAACAGGGCGATGTCGATGTGGCGTACCAGCTGGGCCCGGACCAGATCGATGCGCTGAAAAACGACAAGCAGTTGCGCATTGAAGCCTTCCCGTCGAGCCTGGTCTATTACCTGGCGTTTAATACGCAAAACAAAGCGCAGCCAGCGCTGGGTAATCCGGCGCTGTGGCAGGCGGCGCGCTGGCTGGTGGATTACAACGCCATTTCACGCGATCTGCTGAAAGGCCAGTACCGTATTCACCAGAGCTTCCTGCCGCAGGGCTTTGATGGCGCGCTGGAGAATCAGCCGTTCCATTACGATGTGGCCAAAGCCAAAGCGATTCTGGCGCAGGGCGGTATCAGGCCCGGCAGCAAATTCTCGCTGACGGTGATCAATCAGCCGCCGTACATCGACGTGGCGCAGGCGCTGCAGGCCAGCTTTGCCAAAGCCGACGTGCAGATTGAGCTGCAGCCGGTGGCGGAATCGGAACTGTGGAGCAAAATGCGCAGCCGTGATTTCCAGTCGATCTTTATTTACTGGGGCGCCGACTATGTGGATCCGAATACCAACGCCAGCGCCTTTGCTTATAACGTGCCGGGCGGCTCGAAAACGCTGGCGTGGCGCGTCGGCTGGGAGATTCCTGAGCTGAGCGCGCAGACGCGCACCGCAGCCGGTGAGAGCGACGCCAGCCAGCGTCGCGCGCTGTATACCGCGCTGCAACAGCGCGTACAGCAGGATTCGCCGTTCGTGGTGATGCTGCAGGGCGCGCAGCAGGTGGCGGTGCGCAATAACGTCAGCCACGTGCAGCAGGGCATCGGCGTGAGCCTGCTGTTTTTCGATGCGGTAGAGAAGAAGTAGGTTGGTGCGCGCTGCCCCTCATTCCAGCCTTCTCCCGCCTGCGGGTGAAGGGCCGATCGCGCGGGCAGCAACCGTAACTCCCTTTATTTTTCACCCAAATATCCCTCTCTCTCCCGCGCACCGCTTGCTATTCTTTGAGTCATTACGCAATGCCGGAGAGCGCAACCATCATGACTACCCCACTGCTGATCGCCCAGACGCCTGACCTTCAACTGCATCTGCTGCCCGCCATGGCTAACCGTCACGGACTGATAACCGGCGCGACCGGCACCGGAAAAACCGTGACGCTGCAAAAGCTGGCAGAATCCTTCTCCGCCATCGGCGTGCCGGTGTTTATGGCCGATGTCAAAGGCGATCTTTCCGGCATTGCGGCCGCAGGCGACGGCTCGGAAAAGCTGCTGGCGCGGCTGGCGAAGATTGGCGTCACCGACTGGCAGGCGCAGAAAAATCCGGTGATGCTGTGGGATATTTTCGGCCAGCAGGGCCATCCGGTGCGCGCAACGGTGTCCGATCTCGGCCCGCTGCTGCTGGCGCGACTGCTCAGCCTCAACGAGGTGCAGTCCGGCGTGCTGCAAATTATCTTCCGTATCGCCGACGATCAGGGCCTGCTACTGCTGGACTTCAAAGATTTGCGCGCCATGACGCAATACATCGGTGACAACGCTAAAGCATTTCAGACACAGTACGGCAATATCAGCAGCGCCTCGGTGGGCGCCATTCAGCGCGGCCTGCTGGCGCTGGAGCAGCAAGGGGCTGAACACTTCTTTGGCGAGCCAATGCTGGATATCCGTGACTGGATGCGCTGCGACGCTGATGGCAAAGGCTTCATCAATATCCTGGCAGCGGAAAAGCTTTATCAGCAGCCGAAACTCTACGCCACCAGCCTGCTGTGGCTGCTGGCGGAACTGTATGAACAGCTGCCGGAAGCCGGCGATCTGGAAAAACCAAAGATGGTGTTCTTCTTTGACGAAGCGCATCTGCTGTTTAACGACGCGCCGCCGGTGCTGCTGGAAAAAGTGGAACAGGTGATTCGCCTGATTCGCTCGAAAGGCGTTGGCGTGTACTTTGTCACGCAGAATCCGGCGGACATTCCGGATAATGTGCTCGGTCAGTTGGGTAACCGCGTGCAGCATGCGCTGCGTGCCTTCACGCCGAAAGACCAGAAAGCGGTGAAAAGCGCAGCCGAAACGATGCGCGCCAACCCGGCGTTTAATACCGTGGAGGCGATTCAGGCGCTGGGCACCGGCGAGGCGCTGATCTCCTTCCTCGATGAGAAAGGCAGTCCGTCGATGGTGCAGCGCGCCATGGTGATCGCGCCGGGCTCGCGCATGGGGCCGGCCACTCCTGATGAACGCAACAGCCTGATCAACCATTCGCCGCTGTACGGCAAATACGACAGTGCCGTCGATCGCGAATCGGCGTTCGAAATGTTACAGCAAGGCGTGCAGGCCGCGCCGCAGCAGGCCGATGCGCCGCCCAGCAAAGGCAATAGCGTGGCGGTGGATGACGGCATTCTGGGCGGGCTGAAAGAGATTCTGTTCGGCAGCACCGGGCCGCGCGGCGGCAAGCGCGACGGCGTGGTACAGAGCGTGGCGAAAAGCGCGGCGCGCCAGGTGACCAATCAGATCATCCGCGGCGTGCTGGGCAGTCTGCTCGGTGGACGCCGCCGTTAATCGCCCTCTGCTATGATCGTGGTATGGATAAATATCAACAATTAAAACGGAGCAAGCGTCTGGCCCTGTCGCTGCTGCTGATTGCCGCCGCGACCTTTGTCGTGACGCTGTTTCTGCCGCCCACGTTCTGGGTGCTGGGGCTGAAGGCGATTGCCGAAGCGGCGATGGTCGGCGCGCTGGCCGACTGGTTTGCGGTGGTGGCGCTGTTTCGTCGCGTGCCGGTACCGTTCATCTCGCGCCATACGGCAATCATTCCACGCAACAAAGATCGCATCGGCGAGAATCTTGGCCGCTTCGTGCAGGAGAAGTTTCTCGATACCGATTCGCTGCTGGCACTGATTCGCCGCCACGATCCGTCACAGCTGCTGGCGCAGTGGCTCAACACGCCGGGCAACGCCGATCGCATTGGTCGCCACCTGCTGCAGGTGATGCGCGGTTTCCTCGATCTTACTGACGATCAGCGTATTCAGCGCTTTTTGCGCCGCGCGGTGCATCGCGCACTGGATAAGGTCGATCTGACCCAGTCCAGCGCGCTGCTGCTGGACAGCCTGACCAAAAACAATCGCCATCAGGAGCTGCTGGACGCTGCGGTGCAACAGCTGCTGCGTCTGCTGCACAAACCCGGCACGCGCGAGTTTATCGCGCTGCAGATTGTGCGCTGGCTGAAACGCGAACATCCGATCAAAGCCAAAGTACTGCCGACCGAATGGCTGGGCGAACACAGCGCCGAGCTGGTCGCCAACGCGGTGGATTCGATTCTGGATGAAGTGGCGCGCGACCAGGGCCACGAATTCCGCCTCGGTTTTAACCGCGCGGTACAGCGCCTGATAGAGCGACTGAAAAGCGATCCGGAGATGGCCGAACGGGCTGAGACCATCAAACACTGGCTGAAAGAGGATGAGTCGTTTAACCGTTATATCGGCGAGCTGTGGCAGGACCTGCGCCGCTGGCTGAAGAGCGACCTCAACAGTGACGATTCGCGCGTGCAGGAGCGGGTGCGGCTGGCGGCGCTGTGGCTGGGCGAAACGCTCGCCGCCGATGAAGCACTGCGCGCCTCAATGAATCAGCATCTGGAAGACGCTGCACGCAGCGTCGCGCCGGAGTTCGCGGCGTTTCTCACCCGTCACATCAGCGATACGGTGAAGAGCTGGGATGCGCGCGAGATGTCGCAACAGATTGAGCTGAACATTGGTCGTGATTTGCAGTTTATCCGCATCAACGGCACGCTGGTGGGCGGTACCATTGGTCTGGTGCTGTTTTTGCTGTCGCAGCTGCCGGGTTGGCTGCAGACGTTGCGCTAACGGTGCGGGCATCGACCTGGTCGCCATGTATAAAAAAGGTCGCCATGAATGGCGACCCTACGGTAACGGTGCGGGAATGACAGGGGCGTCCTGAATCGCGCCCCTGCAACTATCACTACCGCCGCTTCAGCAACAGGTACAAACTGATGGCAAAGAATGCGCCGCTCGGCAGAATCGCGCCCAGCACCGGCGGTAAACCGTACACCAGACTCAGTGGCCCGAAGATCTGATCCAGCACGTAGAACAGGAAGCCAAAGCTGATGCCGGTGACCACGCGCACGCCCATCGATACGCTTCGCAGCGGACCAAAGATAAACGACAGCGCCATCAGCATCATCACCGCCACCGACAGCGGCTGGAAGATTTTGCCCCACATATTCAGCAGGTAGCGCCCGGATTCCTGGCCGCTCTGTTTGAGATATTTGCTGTAGTTATACAGACCGCTGATCGACAGCGCGTCCGGGTCCAGCGCCACCACGCCCAGCTTGTCTGGCGTCAGATTGGTTTTCCATTCGCCGCTCAGGCTCTGTGAACCGGTAATCTGCTTCGGATCTTTCAGGTCCGACTCATCCACCTGCGACAGCTCCCACAGTTTGCGATCTTTATTCCAGACCGCGGTGGCAGCATAGCGCACGCTCAGCAGACGCCGCTGGTCGGTAAAGCGATAGATACTGACGCCGTCGATCTCGTTGTCGCCTTTAATGCGCTCAATGTAGATAAAGTCGTTGCCGTCTTTCGCCCACAGGCCGTTTTGCGTCGATACCAGCGAGCCGCCATACAGCTGCTGCGCCCGGTAGTTACGCGCCATCTGCTCGCCCTGCGGGGCGACAAATTCGCCCACCGCCATGGTCAGCAGCACCAGCGGAATCGCGGTTTTCATTACCGCCAGCGCCACCTGCAGACGGGTAAAGCCGGAGGCCTGCATCACCACCAGTTCGCTGCGCTGCGCCAGCGTGCCCAGCCCCAGCAGCGCGCCCAGCAGCGCCGCCATCGGGAAGAAGATCTCGATATCTTTCGGCACGCTGAGCAGCGTGTAGTAACCGGCATCCAGCGCGGTATACGCGCCCTGCCCGGTTTTACGCAGCTGATCGACGAACTTAATGATGCCCGACAGCGACACCAGCATGAACAGCGTCATCATGATGGTGTTGAAGATGGTTTTGCCGATATAGCGGTCAAGGACCTTAAACATCACACGGATCCTCCACGGCTAAAGCGCGCGCGGAAGCGGCGCATCGGTACGGTATCCCACACGTTGAGCGCGACCGCCAGCGCCAGATACGCCAGGTTGACCACCCACATCCAGATCGCCGGATCAAACCGACCTTTCGCCGCGTTGGAGCGCAGCGAGCTCTGCAGCAGGAAGAAGATCAGGTAGAGCAGCATTGCCGGCAGCATCGACAGCACGCGGCCCTGGCGCGGGTTAACCACGCTGAGCGGCACCACCATCAGTGCCATCACCAGCACAGCGAACACCAGCGTCAGACGCCAGTGCAGCTCCGCCTGGAACTGCGGCGTTTTGGTTTTTATCAGCGTGCTGATATCGGCCTGATCGGCATCGTTAGGATCGAGCACCGCCTCTTTGTACCCCACCAGCGCCTGATAATTGACGAAGTCGGTAATACGGAAGTCACGCAGCAGCGCCGTGCCTTCAAAGCGTGTGCCTTTGTCCAGCGTCACGGTCTGCGAGCCATCTTTGTGCTGCTCCATGTGACCGCTGTCGGCCAGCACCACCGATGGCCGTGCATTGCCCTTCGGTCGCAGCTGCGCCAGGAACACGCTGCCGAACTTGTTGCCTTTCACGTCTTCGACGAACAGCACGGTATTGCCGTCGCTGGAGGTCTGGAACTGCCCCGCCGCCAGCGCAGCCGCTCCCGGGTTGGCTTTGGCATTTTGTGTCACTTCATCCTGATAGCGCGAGGACCACGGGCCAAGCCAGATCACGTTGACCGCCGCCACCAGCGAGGTGAACAGCATCAGGATCATCGCCGCTTTAATCAGGACGCCTTTACCCAGCCCGCAGGCGTGCATCACCGTAATTTCACTTTCGGTGTACAGCCGCCCAAGGGTCATTAAAATCGCCAGAAACAAGCTTAGGGGCAGGATAAGTTGTGCCATTTCAGGCACGCCAAGTCCTAACAATGTCAGAACCAGATTTGTTGGGATTTCGCCATCCACCGCCGCACCCAAAATCCTGACTAACTTCTGGCAAAAGAAGATAAGTAGCAGGATGAACAGGATAGCCAGCTGGCTTTTGAGCGTTTCCCGAACCAGATATCTAATGATGATCACGCTTAGTACGCCTGTGAAAACTTGTCTTTTTGCAGGAAAATCGCTAGTTTCAACGCTTATCAGCCATTTTTCTTCATCAATGGCCGTCATGGTAGCTAAAATAGTATGACGAACGCGTTAGGGTGGTGAAAAAACAACACATTGTCACCCCACTCATTATGGCCGCCGGCGTTAAATTGTCATGGCGTCGCAACAAATTAATGGGTTACGAACGCGCTACATTCTAACGACAGCTAAGGCCGTTGTCTTTAAGATTCAGGAGAGTGCATGGAGTTCAGTGTAAAAAGCGGTAGCCCGGAAAAACAGCGCAGCGCCTGCATTGTGGTTGGCGTTTTCGAACCGCGTCGTCTGTCACCGATTGCCGAGCAGCTGGATAAGATCAGCGATGGCTACATCAGTGCGCTGCTGCGCCGCGGTGAGCTGGAGGGCAAAGTGGGTCAGACGCTGCTGCTGCACCATGTGCCAAATATCCTGTCCGAACGTATCCTGCTGATCGGCTGTGGTAAAGAGCGCGAGCTGGATGAGCGCCAGTACAAACAGGTGATTCAGAAAACCATCAATACCCTGAACGACACCGGATCGATGGAAGCGGTGTGCTTCCTGACCGAGCTGCACGTTAAAGGGCGCAATACCTACTGGAAAGTGCGCCAGGCGGTAGAAACCTCTAAAGAGGCGCTGTACAACTTCGACCAGCTGAAAAGCAACAAAGTTGAGCCGCGCCGTCCGCTGCGCAAGCTGGTGTTCAACGTGCCGACCCGCCGTGAGCTGACCAGCGGTGAGCGCGCTATTCAGCACGGTCTGGCCGTTGCCGCCGGCGTCAAAGCGGCGAAAGACCTGAGCAATATGCCGCCGAATATTTGTAACGCCGCGTATCTGGCGTCGCAGGCACGTCAGCTGGCCGATGCGTACAGCAAAAACGTTACCACCCGCGTGATTGGCGAACAGCAGATGAAAGAGCTGGGCATGAACGCCTATCTGGCGGTCGGTGCCGGTTCGCACAACGAGTCGCTGATGTCGGTGATTGAGTACAAAGGCAGCAGCGACGCCGATGCGCGCCCTATCGTGCTGGTGGGCAAAGGGCTGACCTTTGACTCCGGCGGCATCTCCATCAAGCCTGCCGAGGCGATGGATGAGATGAAATATGACATGTGCGGCGCGGCGTCGGTGTACGGCGTGATGCGCATGGTGGCGGAGCTGAATCTGCCGCTGAATGTGGTCGGCGTGCTGGTGGGCTGTGAGAACATGCCGGACGGGCGCGCGATGCGTCCGGGCGACGTGCTGACCACCATGTCCGGCCAGACGGTTGAAGTGCTGAATACCGATGCCGAGGGCCGCCTGGTGCTGTGCGATGCGCTGACCTACGTTGAGCGCTTCGATCCGGAAGTGGTGATTGACGTCGCTACCCTGACTGGTGCCTGCGTGATCGCGCTGGGCCATCACGTCAGCGGGTTGATGTCGAACCACAATCCGCTGGCGCACGAGCTGATCAGCGCGTCAGAGCAGTCGGGCGACCGCGCGTGGCGTCTGCCGATGGCCGATGAGTATCAGGAGCAGCTGGAATCCAACTTTGCCGATATGGCTAACATCGGTGGCCGTCCGGGCGGCGCAATTACCGCCGCCTGCTTCCTGGCACGCTTTGCGCGCAAGTTTAACTGGGCGCACCTGGATATCGCCGGCACCGCCTGGCGCTCCGGCAAAGCCAAAGGCGCGACCGGCCGTCCGGTGCCGCTGCTGTCGCAGTTCCTGCTGAACCGCGCTGGCCTGAACGGCGACGATTAAGAGCCGGGGCGAATGCTGCAACGGTACGTATGAATGCGTTTGACAGCGTGCGGCCATTGGAACGGTGCGCATGAATGCGTTTGACGCCGTGCGGCCATTGATACGGTGCGCATGAATGCGTTAAATACCCTGCGGCCATTGATACGGTGCGCATGAATGCGCACCCTACGGGTGTAGGGTCGCCATTTATGGCGACCTGATTATCAGCCGCACGGTTTGTAAGGTCGCCATTGATGGCGACCTTATTATTGGACGCCGCAATCTTACTGTCGCACAATGCGCCCCACTGTCATTGATGGAAATAACCTGCCATGAAAAACGCCACCTTCTTCGTCATGGAGTCTGAAAGCGCCAGCGACGGCTTAAGCGCCATCGAAGCGCTGGTGTGCGATTTGGCCGCCAGCCGCTGGCGAGACGGTAAGCGCATCCTGATTGCCTGCGAAGATGAACAGCAGGCCAATCGGCTGGATGAAGCACTGTGGCAGCGTCCGGCCAACGCCTTTGTGCCGCACAACCTGGCCGGCGAAGGCCCGCGCTACGGCGCGCCGGTTGAGCTGGCATGGCCGCAGCGACGCGGCAGTGCGCCGCGCGATCTGCTGATCAGCCTGCTGCCGCAGTTCGCAGATTTTGCTACCGGTTTCCATGAAGTGATAGACTTCGTACCTTATGAAGAATCCCTGAAACAACTGGCGCGCGACCGCTATAAAGCGTATCGCAGCGTTGGTTTCCAATTGAATACGGCGACGCCACCCCCGCCGCAAACGACATAGCAGATATGGAAAAGACATATAACCCGCAAGATATCGAGCAGCCGCTCTACGAGCACTGGGAACAGCAGGGCTACTTCAAACCGAATGGCGATACCAGCCAGGAAAGCTTTTGCATCATGATCCCGCCGCCGAACGTCACCGGTAGCTTGCATATGGGTCACGCCTTCCAGCAAACCATCATGGATACCATGATCCGCTACCAGCGCATGCAGGGTAAAAACACCCTGTGGCAGGCAGGTACGGACCACGCCGGTATCGCCACGCAGATGGTGGTTGAGCGCAAGATCGCCGCTGAAGAGGGCAAAACGCGTCAGGATTACGGTCGTGACGCCTTTATCGAAAAAATCTGGCAGTGGAAGGCTGAATCCGGCGGCACCATCACCCGCCAGATGCGTCGCCTTGGCAACTCGGTTGACTGGGAGCGCGAGCGCTTCACCATGGATGAAGGCCTGTCCAACGCGGTGAAAGAAGTCTTCGTCCGTCTGTACAAAGAAAACCTGATTTACCGTGGCAAGCGCCTGGTGAACTGGGACCCGAAACTGCGCACGGCGATCTCTGATCTCGAAGTGGAAAACCGCGAGAGCAAAGGCTCAATGTGGCACATTCGCTATCCGCTGGCGGACGGCGTGAAAACTGCCGAAGGCAAAGATTACCTGGTGGTGGCCACCACCCGTCCGGAAACCCTGCTGGGCGATACCGGCGTGGCGGTCAACCCGGAAGATCCACGTTATAAAGATCTGATCGGCAAAGAGGTGATCCTGCCGCTGGTGAACCGTCGTATTCCGATCGTCGGCGACGAACACGCCGATATGGAGAAAGGCACCGGCTGCGTGAAGATCACCCCGGCGCACGACTTCAACGACTACGAAGTGGGCCGTCGTCACAAGCTGCCGATGATCAACATCCTGACCTTTGATGGCGACATCCGCGAGCGTGCGGAAGTGTTCGACACCAACGGTGAAGTCAGCGATGCCTGTTCCGATGAAATTCCGCCGCAGTTTCAGAAGATGGAGCGTTTCGCCGCGCGTAAAGCGATTGTCGCCGCCGTTGACGAGCTCGGCCTGCTCGACGAAATCAAACCACACGATCTGACGGTACCCTACGGCGACCGCGGCGGCGTGGTGATCGAGCCGATGCTGACCGATCAGTGGTACGTACGCACGGCACCGCTGGCGAAAGTCGCGGTGGAAGCGGTAGAAAACGGCGATATCCAGTTTGTGCCGAAGCAGTATGAAAACATGTACTTCTCGTGGATGCGCGACATCCAGGACTGGTGCATTTCGCGACAGCTGTGGTGGGGCCACCGTATTCCGGCCTGGTACGACAACAACGGTAACGTCTATGTTGGCCGCAGCGAAGAAGAAGTGCGTCAGGAAAATAATCTGGCCGCCGACGTGACGCTGCGCCAGGATGACGACGTGCTTGATACCTGGTTCTCTTCCGGCCTGTGGACATTCTCTACGCTGGGCTGGCCGGAGAATACCGAAGCGCTGCGCACCTTCCATCCTACCAGCGTGCTGGTGAGCGGCTTCGACATCATCTTCTTCTGGATTGCGCGCATGATCATGCTGACCATGCACTTCATCAAAGATGAAAACGGCAAGCCACAGGTACCGTTTAAAACCGTTTACATGACTGGTTTAATCCGCGATGAAGAAGGCCAGAAGATGTCCAAGTCGAAAGGCAACGTCATCGATCCGCTGGATATGGTAGACGGCATTTCGCTGGAAGATCTGCTGGAGAAACGCACCGGCAACATGATGCAGCCGCAGCTGGCTGAGAAGATTCGCAAACGCACCGAGAAGCAGTTCCCGGACGGTATCGTGCCTTCCGGCACCGATGCGCTGCGCTTCACCCTCGCCGCGCTGGCGTCCACCGGTCGTGACATCAACTGGGATATGAAGCGCCTGGAAGGCTACCGCAACTTCTGTAACAAGCTGTGGAACGCCAGCCGCTTCGTGCTGATGAACACCGAAGATCAGGATTGCGGCCAGAACGGCGGCGAGCTGAAGCTGTCACTGGCGGATCGCTGGATCCTGACGGAATTCAACAGCACCGTGAAAGCGTACCGTGAAGCGCTGGATAGCTATCGCTTTGATATCGCTGCCAACATTCTGTACGACTTCACCTGGAACCAGTTCTGTGACTGGTATCTGGAGCTGACCAAGCCGGTGATGAACAGCGGCAGCGAAGCGGAGCTGCGCGGCACGCGCAACACGCTGGTGACGGTGCTGGAAGCGTTGCTGCGCCTGGCGCATCCGATCATCCCGTTCATTACCGAGACCATCTGGCAGCGCGTGAAAGTGCTGAAGAACATCGACCACGATACCATCATGCTGCAGCCGTTCCCGCAGTATGACGCGGCGAAGGAAGACGCGGAAGCGAAGGCCGATATCGAGTGGATGAAGCAGGCGATTGTGGCGGTGCGTAATATCCGTGCCGAAATGAACATCGCGCCGAGCAAGCCGCTCGACGTGCTGCTGCGCGACTGCTCGCCGGCGGCGCAGCGTCGTGTTGAAGAGAACCGCAACTTCCTGTCGCGCCTGGCGCGTCTGGAGAGCCTGACCATTCTGCCAGCCGGCGAGAAAGGTCCGGTCTCGGTGACCAAGATTGTTGATGGCGCAGAGCTGCTGATCCCGATGGCAGACTTGGTCAACAAGGAAGCCGAGCTGGAGCGTCTGGCGAAAGAGCTGGTGAAGCTGGATGTTGAGATCGAGAAGATTCAGACCAAACTGGCTAACGAAGGCTTTGTATCGCGCGCACCGGAAGCGGTGGTGGCGAAAGAGCGCGAGCGCGTAGCCGAGCTGGAGCAATCAAAAGCAAAACTGATTGAACAGCAGGGCGTGATTGCGGCATTGTAAGCGCTTCAGTCCTGACGCTTAATCGAAGCCGGGCACTGCCCGGCTTTTTTCTATCGGAAGATTATGATGACCACCGCCACGCCACTTAACCTGCAGGTGCGCCCGATTGTCGCCGCCGATAATCCGCGGATTGCGCAGGTGATCCGCGATGTCTCCGCCGAGTTCGGCCTGACGGCGGATAAAGGTTATACCGTGTCCGACCCGCAGCTCGATCGGTTGTTTGAGCTGTACAGTGCGGCGGACAGCGCTTACTGGATCGTGGAGCATGAAGGTCAGGTGGTCGGCGGCGGCGGCGTGGCACCGCTCGCCTGCAGCGCACCGGATATCTGTGAGTTGCAGAAGATGTATTTCCTGCCGTCGGTGCGCGGGCTGGGTTTAGCGCGCGAACTGGCGCTGCGCGCAATGGATTTTGCCCGCCAGCGCGGGTTCCGGCGCTGCTACCTGGAGACCACCGGCAGCCTGACGCGCGCCATTAAGCTCTACCAATCGCTGGGCTTTGAACAGATTGCGGACGCGATGGGCTGTACCGGCCACGTGGATTGCGAAGTGAGAATGCTGCGGGTGTTGTGAGGGAAAAACCGCTCACTTCTCTGCCGCAACGCCCTGCGCCAGCTGACCAATCAACGCCCCCAGCGTCTCTACCGCCGCCTCAGCGCGTGCATCCCACGGCCAGGCAGTGTTGAAGCGGAAGCAGTGGCTAAAACTCTCGCTGCTGGAAAACAGCTGGCCTGGCGCAATACTGATGCCCTGCTGCAGCGCCAGGTGATACAGCTGCGTGGCGTTGATCTGCTCCGGCAAGCTAATCCACAAAAAGTAGCCTCCGGGCGTATCGCTGATGTGCGCCTCGGCGGGCAGCACGCGGCGCAGCGCCTGCTGTGCCAGCTGTTTGCGCTTCGCCAGCGTCTGGCGCAGCTTTTTCAGATGCGTATCGTAGCTGCGGGTGCTGAGAAAATCCGCCAGCGCCAGCTGCATCGGCGCGCTGGTCGAGAGCGTACTCATCATCTGAATGCGCTGCACGCGCTGCGCGTAGCGCCCCGCCGCGACCCAGCCCACGCGAAATCCCGCCACCAGATTTTTCGAAAAGCTGCCGCAGTGCAGCACGTAACCCTCGCGGTCGAACGCTCTGGCCGGCAACGGCTTATCGTGGCCGTGATACAGGTCGCTGTAGACGTCGTCCTCTATCATCGCCACCTGATAACGCGTCAGCAGTGCCACCAGCTGCTGTTTGCGCCCGGCGCTGAGCGTGAAGCCGAGCGGATTCTGCCGGTTGGTCATCAGCCAGCAGGCTTTCACCGGCCAGCGCTGCAGCGCCTGCTCCAGCTCATCCAGATCGATGCCCTGCTCCACATCGCTGGCGATAGCAATCGCGTTCAGCTTAAGCCGTTCAATCGCCTGCAACGCGCCATAGAAGGAAGGGTTCTCAATCACCACCCAGTCGCCCGGTTCGGTCACCGCCTGCAGGCTGAGGTTCAGCGCTTCCATCGCACCGTTGGTAATGACAATGTCATCCGGCGACAGCGTAATGCCCTGCTGCGCATAACGCTGGGCGAGGATTTTTCGCAGCGCTTCATTACCGGGCGGCAGATTATTCAGGGCATCGGTGGGTTTAAGATTGTGCGAGACCTTCACCAGCGAGCGCATCAGCTGGCGCTGGGGAAACAGTTCCGGATCGGGGAAAGCAGAACCAAACGGCATGATGGCCGGATCGCGCGTCGCCTGCAGCACATCAAACACGAAGCTGTTGGTATCGGCCTGATCGGTTTTAGCGATTGCCTGGGTTGGCAAACGCGGACGGCTCTCCGCCGCGCGCGGTGCCACGTAGTAGCCCGACTGCGGCTTCGACACAATCCAGCCCTGGCTCTCCAGCACTTCGTAAGCGTGCATCACCGTCATCAGGCTCAACCCGCTCTGCTCCGCCTGCTGGCGCAGCGACGGCAGCTTTTCACCCGGCGGCCAGATGCGTGCTTCGATTTGCGTACGTAGCTGATCTACCAGCTGCTGGTATTTGGCCATGGCGCCTCCGCTGCGGAAATGTCGCGCGCCAGTTTACATGGATTGATTCGGAGAGGATATCGCGTCCTCAGAGACATTCAGAACTAATGTTGCACCGTACGACTGGAAGCTGAGCGAAGGTGTCGGGGATGCTGCGACTTTTTGTTGGGTTGGGTGCGGTCTGGCCCTCACCCCGGCCCTCTCCCGCACGCGGGAGAGGGAGAAAAGACACACAGCGCGCACGTGGGATAGGGGGAATGATGTACCGCTATGCCCCTACTCCACCGTCAGCGCTGCGGGTTTGTCCTTCACAAAGTCCGGCAGCTCGCTGATGCGCTCTGGCGGCAGCGGTTTGCCCAGCAGGAAGCCCTGCAGGGTGTCGCAGCCGAGCCCGGTGAGGAACGCCTGCTGATCCTGGGTTTCCACGCCTTCGGCCACCACTTTGAGATCCAGCGACTGCGCCAGTGCGACGATGGCGGAGACGATGGTTGCGTCTTCCGATTTCGCCTGCAGCTCGTTAACAAAAGCGCGGTCGATTTTCAGCTCGCTGGCCGGTAAGCGCTTGAGATACAGCAGGCTGGAGTAGCCGGTGCCGAAGTCATCAATCGAGGCTTTTACCCCCATGCTGGTTAGCTCGGTGAGGATGCGCACGCTCTCTTCCGGATCGCGCATCGCGGTGGTTTCGGTGACTTCCAGCGTCAGCAGCTCCGCCGGGATCTGGTGCTGTTCCAGCGCCTGCGTCACGGTGTCGACCAGGTTGCACTGCTCAAACTGTAAGGCAGAGAGGTTCACCGCCACCGACCAGTGCGGATGGCCCTGCTGGTGCCAGATGTGCAACTGGCGGCAAGCCTCGTTGATCACCCAGTTGCCGATATTAATGATCATGCCGGTCTTCTCGGCAATCGGCAAAAACTTGTCCGGCGTCAGCAGGCCGCGCGTCGGGTGCTGCCAGCGCAGCAGCGCTTCGAAGCCAATGATCGGCCCGCTCGGCGCGCAGTACTTAGGCTGATAGAACAGACGCAGCTCGTTGCTATCCAGCGCCTGCCACAGATCGTTATTAAGCTGCAGCTGCGACTGCGCCAGCGTGTTCATGGACGGCTGGAAGAAGTTGTAGCCGTTGCGGCCGTTGTTCTTGGTGTGATACATCGCGGCGTCGGCGTTAAACATCAGCTCGCGCTCGTCCTTGCCATCACCGGGATAAACGGCGATGCCGATACTCAGCGACACCATCAGCTCGTAGCGTGACACGCTAAACGGGCGATCCACGGCTTTTACCAGCGCATCCGCCACCGCTGCGGCATCGTTGGGATCGCCGATCTCAATCAGCAGCACGAACTCGTCACCGCCCAGTCGCGCCAGCGTGTAGTGCCCTTTCATCTGGTCGGTCATGCGTTCGGTTACCGCAATCAGCAGGTTATCGCCGACGTGGTGACCAAAGGCATCGTTGACCGCTTTGAAACCGTCGAGATCCATAAACATCAGCGCAAACTGCGAGCGCTCGCGGTTGGCCTTGTTGATCGCCTGCTCGAGGCGATCCTCCAGCAGGATGCGGTTCGGCAGTCGCGTCAGGTTATCGTGCAGCGCCAGCTGCGCCAGCTCGCGGTTGGCCTCTGCCAGCGAGCGCGCGAGGATCGAGGTGCGCGCCTGCATACGCGCGTCGAGCATCGAAACCAGCAGCGTAATGCCGAGGATCGCCAGCGTCACTACCGTGACCAGCATCGCCAGCCAGTCGCTGTTCACGCCGTGATGCGTGGCGTGACTGTGCATCGGGAAGTTCGCCGCCGCCATGCCGGTATAGTGCATGCCGGCAATGGCGCAGCCCATCACCACGGCCGCCCCGACGCGCAGTAGCGTGACGCGGCCATGCCCTTCGCGCAGGTTGAACGCCAGCCACAGCGCGGCACCGGAAGCCACCAGCGCAATCAGCACCGAAACCGCAATCCAGCCCCAGTTCCAGCTGATGCCCGGCTCAAACATCAGCGCCGCCATGCCGGTGTAGTGCATCGCCACCACGCCGGAACCCAGTACCAGCGCGCCGCCCAGCAGTCGTCGCCACGGCAAGTCGCCGGACGAGCACACCAGCCACAGGGCAAAGATGGAGGCAAGAATCGCCACCACCATTGAGGCGGCGGTGAGCAGCGGATCGTAGCTCATCACCATATCCAGGCTCATCGACAGCATGCCGATAAAGTGCATGGCCCAGATGCCCACGCCCATGGCGAAACCGCCGCCCAACAGCCAGACCAGCGCCACCCGGCCGGTCGAGGAAGCGACGCGCCCCGCCATATCCAGCGCGGTAAACGAGGCCAGCATCGCTACCAGTATCGAAACGAGAACGGTAAACGCATCGTACGAAGTCACTAACATAGTGATTTCCCATATAAAAAAGCTGCGTTAAGTCAGCTGTGGTGTTGTTGAAATGAAAAAGAAAATGTTGGTTTTATAATTGAAATTATCGGCAGACCGGCTGCCGATATGAGTCACTGAACGATGAAAGCTTCCGATGTGAAGGAGAACAAAAATTGCTGGTCAGGCGCCGGTGAGCGGCAGCACGTTATCAGGAAAGTGCGGTGCAATCGGCGTTGACGCGTTGAATTCGCCGATGCGCTCCGCCGGTGTCGGTTTGCCCAGCAGATACCCCTGCAGCGTGTCAAAGCCGAGACCGGTCAGCAGGCGCTGCTGCTCTTCGGTCTCCACGCCCTCCGCCACCATGCGCAGGTTAAGGCTTTGCGCCAGCGTCAGCATGGCGGTCACCACGGTTGCATCCTCACTGTCGGCACGCAGGCTGTTAATGAAGGCGCGATCAATTTTCAGTTCGCTGGCCTCAAGATGCTTGAGGTGCAGCAGATTGGCGTAGCCAATGCCGAAGTTGTCGATGGCCACTTTGACGCCAAGCCGCTGCAGTTCGGCGATGCGCTGCTGGCTGAACTGCGGATCGCGCATGGCGATGCTTTCCGTGATTTCCAGCATCAGCGCGCCTTCCGGCAGCTGGTAGCGCTGCAGCGTCTGGCGCAGCGTATCGATCAGATCGCGCTGATGAAACTGCAGTGCGGACAGGTTAACCGAGACGCTCCAGTCGCGGTTGCCCTCGTCCTGCCACTGTCGCAGCTGACGGCAGGCTTCGTTGATCACCCAGTTGCCGAGCGCCACAATCTGGCCGGTTTTCTCGGCGCGCGCCAGAAACATATCCGGCATCAGCAAGCCGCGGCGCGGATGCTGCCAGCGCAGTAACGCCTCAAAACCCATCAGAATGGTCCCGCCCGCGCGAAACTTCGGCTGGTAGAACAGGCGCATCTCCTGGCACTCCAGCGCGTTCCATAAATCGTTGGCCAGCGCCAGCTGATGCTGCGCCACCGCGCTCATCACTGGCTCAAACAGGCTCCAGCCGTTACGCCCGCTGTGCTTGGTGTGATACATGGCCGAGTCAGCGTTAAACATCATCTCCTGCGGGCTGCGGCCATGCTGCGGGAAGATCACGATGCCGATGCTGAGCGAGACGCGCAGCGAGTAACGATCCAGCTCAAACGGTGCATCAATGCTGTGCACCAGCCGCTGCGCCAGCGCTTCAGCCTGGGTTGCCGCGTACTGCGGACACAGCATGACAAACTCATCGCCGCCAAGGCGCGCCAGCAAAATGTCCGCTTCCAGCTGGGTGCGCAGCCGTTCCGCCACGGCAACCAGCAAACGATCGCCGACGTGATGCCCCCAGGTATCGTTCACCGCTTTGAAGCCATCGAGATCCATAAACATCAGGGCAAAGGGCTGGTCATCCAGCGTCGCCTGTTTGATTTGCGTGCTGAGCTGCTGGTCGAGCATCACGCGATTGGGCAGTGCGGTGAGAGTATCGTGCAGCGCCAGCTGGCGCAGCTCGCTGTTGGCGCGCCGCAGCCGGGCGGCAAGACGCGCCGCGCGCAGCTGGGCGTCCAGCATTGAGATCAGCAGTGTCAGACCGAGAATGGTGAGCGTGATGATGGTTACCCACACCGCCAGCCCCTCCTGCCCCATGCCGTGGTGCTGCATGCTGCCGGGCGCGCTGAACTGCGCGGCCGCCATGCCGGTGTAGTGCATGCCGGCAATCGCCACCCCCATCGCCAGCGCCGCGCAGGCGCGCATCAGCAGCAGGCTCTCGCCATGGCGCAGATGGAATGCCAGCCACAGCGCGGCACCGGATGCGCCGTAGGCAATCAGTACCGACAACGCCACCAGGCGCAAATCCCAGTGAATGGCGGGTTCGATCAGCAGCGCCAGCATGCCGAGATAGTGCATGGCAACCACGCCGCTGCCGAGGATCACCGTGCCGCGCAACAGCCGGCGGCGCGTCAGATGGCTGCCCTGCAGGCCCTGCGCAAAGGCGAAGATGCTGGTGAGAATCGCCAGCAGCAGCGAGAAGGCGGTGAGCGGAATGTCATAGCGCATGGTCATCGGCATCATCATCGCCAGCATGCCAATGAAGTGCATCGCCCAGATGCCAATACCCATCGCCGTACCGCCGGCCACCAGCCACAGCTTCGCCAGCAGGCCGCGCGACACGGCGACGCGCCCGGCGGTATCCAGCGCCGTAAACGCCGCGATAAACGCCACAATCAGCGAAACGGCAACCAGAACGCTATCCCAGGTAACCAGCAACATGTGCGCTCCTCAACTCAACCCGCGGCGGCGCAGGTGCGGTATCGTCAATTAACAACAGAAAAAGTGAAAACATCAATGTGAGGCAGGTAATGACCACCAGCGATGCGGCAACACAAAAACAGATCCAGAAATAACTGGAGGTATTGCACGGCTATTTTTTATTCTCATCGTCTGTCGCGGCCGGGAAAAGTAATGATATCTGATTAATGCATGAACATAGCATTGAACCTGAAGTCGCGGTAGAGGGGGGAATCACTTGCCGTTTGGTTTTTTTAACGGGCCGCCAGCCCTTGTTATAACTGCATTACCGGGGAAAAGGATAAATTGATTAGCGAAAATTCTCCGGTGCGTTGTACAAGCGGCAAAAGGGTGTTCTATAGTAAATAAAACTGATATAAATCACTAACTCAGCCTTTAAGAATTTTCTTAGGTGGCAGGGCATTAAGTTCGTTTGCCGATCGCGGCGTCTTGTTATTTACGGGTTCGTTTCATTAATAAATCACCAGGCGAAAAAGCACTGACATTGGATAATCAGTAAGGATTGATTATGAAACTCAAGCTTTTTCTTTTGGCTACCAGCCTGAGCGCCGCGCTCGCCCCTGCAACGGTTTTTGCTGCCACCACAACGGGAACCATCAATGCCACATTGACGCTCACCACCGGCTGTCTGGTGAACGGTCAGTCCGCCACCAGCGGGGTTAACTTCGGTACCCTGAACTTCGGTAGCAGCGCTGCAACCTTTGATACCTTAAACGCCACCCTGGTGGGCGCATCCGGGAACGGCATTTTTGTCCGCTGCACCACCGGTCAAACCTTCAATGTGCAGGTCACCAGCAGTAATCCGGCACCGGCCACCATTTACGGTACGGTGAGCGGCCAGCCGCGTTACCTGATCCTCGGCTCCAACAATACGCAGGGCATTGCTTACACGCTGTACAGCGACGCCGCGTTTACCACCGCCATCGCCAACAACACCAACATTGCCGCCAGCGGCACCACCGATCCGACGCTCGGCACCAACTATGCCATTTACGGTCGGGTAGTCGGCGGCGGCTTTAACCCACTGATTCCGGCTGGTACCTACACCGATACCATTAACGTGGCGGTGAACTACTGACGCCAGCGGTGGGGTAAGAAGGATGGTCTGGCTGCTGCGTGCTGGCAGCCTGGCCCTGCTGATAGGGAGCGTCCCGGCCTGGAGTTTGCCGACGGCCACCTTCCAGGTCTCTGCGTCAGTGGTGGCAGGCTGCGTGATCTCCGGTACCAATACCGGCGTGTTTGGCACGCTGAATTTTGGCACCCAGTCGGGCGTGGCGAGCAGCAGCGTCAGCGCCAGCTACGTGCAAAGCACCACTCTCACCCTCGCCTGCACGCCGGGTACCGCCCTCAGCATGAGTATCAATGGCGGCAGCAATTACACCAGCAGCCGCAATCTCAAACACACCAGTAACACCGATACCGTGGCGTACAGCCTGTATACCAACGCAGCGCACACCACGGCGATTCCGGTTAACTCGCCGGTGGCGCTGAGTTACAGCAACGCCAATAACATCGTGCTGCCGATTTATGGCCTGTTAACCCTGCCCGGCCCGACGCGCGCCGGGACCTATACCGATACGTTAACCGTCACCCTGAGCTGGTGACGGCAGCATAAAAAAGGATGAAAGATGATGAGCCTGCGCGCCCTGCTTCTTTGGTTTCTTCTGGCCCTGTCGCCCGCCAGCTTCGCTGCCAACTCGCTGATGATCTGGCCGATCGATCCCGCCATCAATCCGCAGGAAAAAGCCAGCGAACTGTGGCTGGAGAATCGCGGTAACGCCACCACCATCATGCAGGTGCGCATCTTCAACTGGCAGCAGATTGACGGCCAGGAACAGTATCAAACGCAGCAGCAGGTGGTTGCCAGCCCGCCGATGGTGCGGCTGGAGCCGGGGCAGAAGCAGCTGGTGCGTCTGATTCGCCAGAGCGCGCCGCCTGCGGGCGTGGAGCAAGCCTATCGCGTGGTGCTGGATGAGATCCCGACGCCGCGCTCGCCGGGCGAGAATCAGGCCGGGCTAACCTTTCAGATGCGCTACTCGGTGCCGCTGTTTGTCTATGGCGATGGCCTGACGCGCGACAGCGCTAAAGCCGATCTCAGCTGGCGTCAGGTCAGCCGCGACGGCAAACGCTGGCTGGAGCTGACCAATCGCGGCAACGGCCACGCGCGCCTGAGCAACGTCACCGTCGGCGGTCGCGCGCTCGGCAACGGCCTGTTTGGCTATGTGCTGGCTAACAGCAGCCACCGCTGGCCGCTGAACAGCCCGGTGAGCGGTGAACTCGCGGCCGAGGTGAATAAAAATCACTGGCGCAGCGCTGCCGCGCGCTGATGAAACTGACGCCGCCTCCCTGCACGCTGGCGGTGACCAGCGTGCTGTGCTTTTCCCCGCTGAGCAGCGCAGAGACTTTCTCTGAGCTGCCACCGCCGCCTGCCGTTAGCCACAGCGCCAGCGGCCAGCAATACATGCTGGAACTGGTGGTGAATCAGCGCGAACGGGGCGAGATTGTGCCGGTAGAGCGGCGCGACGGTGAGTTCTGGCTGCGCAGCGGCGATCTGCAGCGCGCCGGCATTCCGGCGGCGAAGCTGGCTGGCGAACAGGTCGCTCCCGGTCAGTTGGGTGAGGTTAAAGTGGAATACGATGAACGCCGTCAGCGCCTGCTGCTGACGGTACCGCCCGCCTGGCTGCCGGAGCAGACGCTTGGTCAGCCGCAAAACGGCCCGCGCTACCCCGGCCAGGCCAGCAACGGCGCGCTGCTCAACTATGACCTCTACGCCACGCGCACCGACAACGCCGGTTCGCGTCTCTCCAGCTGGAACGAGCTGCGTCTGTTCGGCCCGGCCGGCCAGTTCTCCAGCAACGGTGTCTATATTCAGCAGCTTGCGGGCGACACCAGCGGCCAGCAGCAGGTTTACATTCGCTACGACACCTGGTACAGCAACGAGAACGAGAATGCCGCGCTCAGCTGGCGCGCCGGGGATTTGATTACGGATGCGCTGGGCTGGAGCAACAGCGTGCGCCTTGGCGGCGTGCAGATCGCGCGTGACTTCAGCGTGCGACCGGATCTGGTCACCTACCCGCTGCCGGCCTTTAGCGGCCAGGCGGCGGTGCCGTCGTCAGTCGATCTGTTTATCAATGGCTATCGCAGCGCGCAGGCCAACGTGCAGCCGGGGCCATGGTCGCTGACCAATGTGCCGTTCGTTAACGGGGCGGGCGATGCGGTGATCACCACCACCGACGCGGTCGGCCGTCAGGTGACGACGACGCTGCCGTTCTACGTCTCCAGCAGCCTGCTGAAAACCGGCCTGTCCGATTACGCCTTCTCCGCCGGGGCGATTCGCGAGAACTACGGCATTAAAAACTTTGATTACGGCGCAGCGGCGGCCAGCGGATCCTATCGCTACGGCCTGCGCGACTGGCTGACGCTGGAATCGCACGCCGAAGGCAGCAGTGACGTGGCGATGGGCGGTGCCGGCGCGCTGGTGAAGCTGGGCAGCCTTGGCGTCATCAATGCCGCGCTGGCGCAGAGCCAGCTGGACGGCAGGCCCGGCACCCAGTACAGCTGGGGTTACCAGTACAACAACAGCTGGTTCAGCCTCGGCACCCAGCACACGCTGCGCAGCGCGGATTTCGGCAACCTGGCGCTGGTCGGCAGCCGCGGCGATAGCGCCAACACCAGCTATTCGCTCGCCAGACGCAGCGCGCAGTACACCGCCAGCCTGTCGCTCAGCCAGTACGGCAGCCTCGGTCTGGCGTATCTGGATATCGCTGGCGGCAGCGGCGATCGCACTCGCCTGTGGAATTTATCGTGGAGTAAAAACCTGTGGGGTAACAGCAGTCTGTACATTTCTGCCAGCCGCGACCAGCAACAGGGCGACTGGAGCGGCGCGATTTCGCTGGTGATTCCGTTTGGCGAACAGAGCAGCGCATCGATCAGCGTCGAGCGCGATCAGCAGGGGCAAAGCAATCAGCGCCTGTACGTGTCGCGCGCCATGCCGAGCGACGGCGGTTTTGCTTACGATGCGTCATGGGCGCATCAGGGCGGCGACAGCGGCGATTATCGTCAGGGCAGCCTGCGCTATCGCAACAACAAGATCGATACTTCCGCTGGCTTTTACGGCGACGATGACAACACCACGCAGTGGGCCGATTTCACCGGCTCGCTGGTGCTGATGGACAACCATGTGTTCGCCGCCAACAACATCAACGATGCCTTTGTGGTGGTGAAAACCCGCTATCCGGACGTGACGGTGCGCTACGAAAACCAGACGATGGGCCGCACCGATGACGCTGGCTATTTGCTGGTGCCGTCCATCAGCAGCTATTACGGCGCGAAGTACGATATCGATACCCTCGATCTGCCGGCTGACATGACCGCGCCCAAAGTGGAGCAGCGTTTCGCGGTGAAGCGCAAAAGTGGCTATCTGCTGAATTTCCCGGTGGAGCGTCTGCGCGCCGCCAGCGTGATCCTGCACGACAGTGACGGCCAGCCGCTGCCGGTCTCCAGCCAGGTGTTGCGCCGCGATCGCGCCACTGAATATGTCGGCTGGGACGGCATCGTGTGGATGGAAGATCTCAGCGCCAGCAACCCGATGCGCGTGGTGACGCCGGACGGACGCCAGTGCGAGACCACGCTGGCTATCGCTGAGGGGCAGCCCAAAGCGCTGCAGACTTACGGTCCACTCACCTGCCCGCTGCCGCCTGCCGCGCCCGGTACGGCAGTGAATGCCGCCAACAACTCACAGTCAGGGATCTCGCCATGAGGAAATTTCTGTTCTTGCTGCTGTGGCTGCTGCCGGCCAGCAGCTACGCGCTCTGTTCGCTTTCGGCTCCCAGCGCCAGCTTTGGCACGCAAACCACGTTTTACGTGCAGTCGACGGCGGTCAATACCTCCAGTAACACCAACGTTAACTGCGGCACCGGCACGCTCAACCTGCTGGGCAGCGATTACGTCGCCTATGCGTTTACCACCGCCAACTACCTGAGCGGCACGCGCGCCACCATGAAGGCATCGGCCAGCGGCACCGATAACGTGCCGATTCAGCTGTGCATCGACAGCGCCTGTGCCACCGAACTGCGCCAGGGCGGCAGCTATCGCTGGAACTCTTCCGCGCTGCTGGCGCTCGGCAATAGCCTCAATTTTGTCATTCCACTCTATTTCCGTACCGTGCCTGGCCAGGTGATTGCCGCCGGCAGTTACACCACCACCATCACGCTGACGGTGAGTTATAACGTGTGTGCCGGGTTAAATGTGGCCGGCGTGTGCGTCGGCACGGTGCAGAGCAGCAGCGGGACGGCGATGCCGATCACCGTGAATATGGTGATCACTAACGACTGCACCACCATTACGGCGCCGAATGTCAACTTCGGCAGTGCGCCGCTGGTCGGCAGTTTTTCTACTGTGCAGCAGACGATTAACGTGGTGTGTTCAAAGGGCAGCACGTATACGGTGGGACTGAGTAATGGCAGCTATTTCAGCGGCACCACGCGCCAGATGGCGAGCGGCACTAACCGGCTGGCGTACGATATCTATAAAGGCACCACCACCACCAATCGCTGGGGCCCGAGCGGCAGCGACCGCTGGAGCAGCGCGACCTCGACATCGCTCAACGCGGATACCGTGACGCGCAACTTTACCTATACGGCGCAGATTCTGACTACGCAAAATACGCCCGCAGCGGGCAATTACAGCGATAGCGTGGTGGTGGATGTGGCGTTTTAGCGGGGTGGGACGGGAGCTGGCTGGCTCCCTCATCCCCCGCCTTCTCCCGCCAGCGGGAGAAGGGGCCGACCGCGCGGGCGTTGAGGTGAAGCGCAGGTCTGCGAAACCGCACCGAGCGGTTCCCTCTCCCGCGTGCGGGAGAGGGTTAGGGTGAGGGCCAGCAGGCAGACGGGAGCAGGCTGGCACCCTCATCCCCCGCCTTCTCCCGCTGGCGGGAGAAGGGGCCGACCGCGCGGGCGTTGAGGTGAAGTGCAGGTCTGCGAAACCGCACTGAACGGTTTCCCTCTCACGCGTGCGGGAGAGGGTCAGGGTGAGGGCCAGCGCGCAGAGCAGGAGCAGGCTGGCACCCTCATCCCCCGCCTTCTCCCGCTGGCGGGAGAAGGGGCCGATCGCGCGGATGTTGAGGTGAAGCGCAGGTCTGCAAACCCGCACTGAGCGGTTCCCTCTCCCGCGTGCGGGAGAGGGTTAGGGTGAGGGCCAGCGGGAGAAGGAGCCAACCAAGCGAGTGTTGAGGTGAAGTGCAGGTCTGCAAACCCACACCGAGCGGTTCCCTCTCCCGCATGCGGGAGAGGGTCAGGGTGAGGGCAAGTGGGAAAATGTTAAAGTGAGGGCCAGCGCATACCAAATCTAACTACAGCGACGCGCCCACTACCGTTGCGCTGTGCCGCGCCTGATACTGTTTCACCATACGGCCAATCAGCAGCGTGCCTACCAGACCGCACACCGCGGCGAACGACAGCCAGACGCCCGGCATCGCTTTATCGCCAGTAGCATGAATCAGATAGCTCGAAATCGCCGGCGTAAAACCGCCGAACAGCGCGGTCGCCAGGCTGTAAGCCAGCGAAAAGCCCGAAGCACGTACTTCAGCGGGCATGATCTCCGCCAGATACACCACCATCGCGCCGTTATAGCTGGCATACAGGAACGATAACCACAGCTCCGCTTCCACCAGGTGCGCGAAGGTCGGCGATCCTACCAGCCCGTGCAGCACCGGCCAGGTCGTCAGGATCATCAACACGGTAAAAGTAATCAGCAGCGGTCGCCTTCCGACGCGGTCCGACAGCGCGCCCATCACCGGCAGCCAGAACAGGTTGGAGATGCCGACAAACAGCGTCACGAGGAAGCTCTGTTTGTCACTCATCATCAGCACGGTTTTACCAAAGGTCGGGGTGAATGCGGTGATCATGTAGAACATCACCGTGGTGGTGACCACCATCAGCATGCCGGCCAGCACCAGCGCCCAGTTCTGTCCCACTGAACGCACAATCTGGCCCATCGACGGGTGCGATTTACGCTGGCTGAACGCTTCGGTCTCTTCCAGCATGCGGCGAATCCAGAACAGGAACGGCACAATCAGACAGCCGACCACAAACGGAATACGCCAGCCCCATTCGGTCACCGCGTCTTTCGCCAGCAGATGATTAAGCCCCAGCCCCAGCAGCGCGGCAAAGATTACCGCTACCTGCTGGCTGCCTGACTGCCAGCTGACGTAAAAGCCTTTACGGCCTTTGGGAGCCACTTCAGACAGATAAACTGAGACGCCGCCCAGCTCCACGCCCGCCGAGAAGCCCTGCAGCAGGCGACCCAGCAGAATCAGAATCGGTGCCGCCGCGCCCAGCGTGGCGTAGCCTGGCACCAGCGCGATAGTCAGCGTACCGAGCGCCATCAGACCGAGCGTCAGCAGCAGCCCTTTACGCCGGCCGTGATGGTCAATGTAGGCCCCCAGTATAATCGCCCCGAGCGGACGCATCAGGAAGCCCGCGCCAAAGGTCATCAGCGTCAGCATCAGCGAGGCGAACGGATCGTCGCCCGGGAAAAAGGTTTTTGAAATGGCGGTGGCGTAGTAGCCAAACACCATAAAATCGTACATCTCAAGAAAGTTACCGCTGGTAACGCTAAAGATGGTTTTGGCACCGCCCTGCGATGACTTTTGTAAAGCGTGACTTGAGCTCATATCGTCCTTCCTGGTTTTTCTCCTGTTTTAGCCTGCCGGCGCGCGAATAGATGTGATCCTGTTCACCATTGCACTTTACAAAAGTACAAACAAAGGTAACAAATAGTTAACACCGCCGGTCCGATCAGCTTATGAGGAAAGTTAATAATTCTGGGCTTTCCAGGTGACAGGTGCAGCACAGACTATCGACTTTACCAGTGGTATAAATTCAGCGATATCAAACCCCAGCAAGCAATATCATGAGCCATATCCCACTCTTTTTAATGCCTTTTTCATTAGCAGAACTTATTAAGATCAGTCTTAGAAACGAGACGATTCTGGTACATGGCGCTATCCCCTCCCCCTTTATGCTGGGCAGGCAACGGTAATCACGCCGTTGTTGATTTTGGTGGAGAACACTTATGCTAACACCTCTCAGCTTTGACCCCTTTTCATCCATTAATACCTTGCGAGTGGGCACACCTTATCCGCTGCTGAGCGGCAGCCTGCCGGCGCAGACCGGTGAAATCATTGAATTCATTATCAACGATCACCGCTACAGCACGCCGATTGCCGCAGACGGCAGCTGGTCATTTCAGCCGCCGTTCTCACTGAGCGAAGGCAGCCACGACATGGTGGCGCGCATCGGCGACAACGGTGAACCGCATCCGTTCTCTGTTGACGTCGCGCTCTCGGTGCCGGACAAACCGGCGATCACCGCGCTGTTTGATGATGTCGGCAGCGAAACCGGCCCGGTCGGGCGCGGTCACACCATTGATGACACCACGCCCAAAGTGCAGGGCTATGCGCTGCCGGGCAGCACGGTGCGGCTGTACGATCACGACAGGCTGATTGGCAGCACCGTGGCCAGTAAAAGCGGCGAATGGTCGCTGGAGCCGCTGCTGGGCGCGGGCGGGCATCAGCTAACCGTCACCGCCACCGACGAGTTTGGCCGCGTCAGCGAACCCTCTAACCACTTCGACGTCACCGTGGTTGAGAGCGGTCCGGTGCCGCCGACCATCAGCTACGCGATTGACGATGTCGGCACCGTGCAGGGCCAGCTCGCCAGCGGTTCCACCACCGACGACTTCTCGCCGCTGATCGTGGGCCGCGCGGAGCCGAACAGCATCGTTTATCTGTTCGCGCAGAACGATCACGGCGGCATCGGCTATAAAGGCAGCGTTAAAACCGATGCCAACGGCGACTGGGTGATTCAGTCACGCGCGATGATCAGCGGTGACGGCATCTACACCTTCTACGCTTCCTACGAGAACAGCAAAGACGACTACCGCCCGGATTTCAGCCTTAATATGTCGGCGCTGGAAAATCTGCGTCCGGCTATCGACTGCGCGCGTGACGATACCGGCGCCCATACCGGCCAGGTGTACCATCGCGGCACCACCGACGATAAAACGCCGGTGCTGGAAGGTCGTGGTGCGCCGGGCAGCATCGTTGAGATTGAGTACAACCTGAGTAACAGCGGCTGGCACAGCGCGGGCAGCGTGACGGTCGATGCGCAGGGCAACTGGCAGTTCGCCGGCTTTGAACTGACCTATTTTGGCGAATGGGGTTTCCGCTCGCGCGGCGTAGCCGATGGCAAAGCCAGCGCGTGGAGCGATAAGTTTGAGCTGCTGGTGATCCCCGGTGCGCCGCTGGAGCCGACCATCGACTACGCCTGGGACAACGCGGGCCCGCTGCAGGGGCCGGTTTATCAGCACGACTCAACCGATGACACCACGCCAACGCTGCACGGCAGCGGCACGCCGGGCCAGGTGATTGAGATCGAATATGGCGTGCAGGGTGAAGGCCTGCGCCACGCTGGCAGCGTGCAGGTCGATGCCGACGGCAAGTGGAGCTTCACCTCACCCTATCTGCATCAGCCTGGCGTGTGGGAATATCAGGCGCGCGCCTCAACCGGCGAGATGAAGAGCAACTGGAGCAGCAAATTCGTGCTCGACGTCAGCCCTGACGCCGCGTTCGATCAGCAGGCGCAGGATGAAGCCCAGCCGGACGCGCTGACGCTGCACCAGTTGCTGAGCGAAGGTGGCAAAGGGCTGTTCATTGAGGATGACAGCACCCAGCTGCTGGTGAACGGCAAGCCGGGCGACAGCGTGCAGCTGCAGGATATTCTGCCGGCAGGTGAAGCGGTCGACGGCTGGACGCAGCAGACCGGCACCCTGACCATCGCCGGTACGCAATATCACGTCTGGAGCCACGGCGACGCTGAACTGCTGGTGCAGGACGGCGTGCAATTACAACTGGTGTAACCCCCGATGCCGTGCGCGTAGCACGGCATCACCCTGCCCTCTTTTCCCGGCTTTTCACCCGTTCGGACTTTTCTCCCTTCGGGACAGGTCTCATACAGCGTTTTACGTCATCTATTACAAAATGCGCACTTTATAACAAGGCGCAGCGGGCTTTGCTGCAATAAACCCAACGTAAAACACAGGAATAATCTCCATGGATCTGTTTGATTTTAAAGAGGTGAAATACCTCGAGCGCGACACCAACACCCCAACGTTTTTCGGTAAAATCGATTCAGAAGTGGGCAAAGGCGGCCAGGTAATGATTACGCTTGGCGACAGGAATTTCTTTGTCGACATCAACCCGCAGGACGGCAGCTGGAAGTGGACGCCACCAGAAGCGCTGGCCGACGGTGAATACAGCATCTCCTTTATGACCATCGACACCGCCGGTAACCTCAGTACGCCGTCGCAGCGCACGCTGATCGTCGACACTACGCCGCCGGGCGCACCGACGCTGCTGAACCTGTACGACGATCAGGGCGCCATTACCGGCAGCTTTGACGCCGGTAAAATGACCGACGATCGCCGCCCGACCCTGACCGGCATCGCCGAAAAGGGCACCGTGGTGTATCTGAAAGAGGGCAACACCGTGATCGGCAGCGCCAAAGCCGACGAGAAAACCGGTCTGTGGACGCTGGAACCGAATGTGGACCTGGCGGATGGCCGTCACAACCTGACGCTGGTGGCGGCGGAAACCTTCGCCGGTAAGGTGCGTGAGGGCAAAGTATCCGATGAGTTTAACATTACCATCGGAAAAGATGGCGACGTGCCGAGCGATCCGGGCGGCGTGGCCAAAATCATTGATGCCGTTGACAACGCCGGCAGCCTGACCGGCTCACTGAAGAGCGGCGGCATTACCGATGACACCACGCCCGAGCTGCGCGGCAGCGCGCCGGAAGGTAGCATGGTGCGCATTCAGTACCGTAACGATAAAGGTGAATGGATCGACGGCGGCAATGCGGTAATGAACGGCACCAGCTGGAGCTGGACGCCAGACCCGGCGCTGGGTGCCGGTAACTGGGAATTCCGCGCCAACGCCGGCAGCGGCTGGACCGACGAATTTAAGCTGGATATCGATCTCGCACCGGCGGCAAAAACGGAAATCACTCACGCTTACGATGACTTTGGCCCGTTCACTGGCATGCTCGGCAACGGCGCGATTACCGATGACCGCACGCCAAACCTGCACGGCCGCGCCGAGTCTAACAGCCTGGTGTATATCCACTATCGCAATGTGCTGGGCGCATGGGAACTGCTGGACAGCGTGACTGCCGGCGCCGATGGTCGCTGGGAGTATGAAACTGACCGCCTTTCTCCAGGGACGTATGAGTTCCAGGCGGGAACGTCTGGCACACGTGATACGAACGGTAAACCGTTTGGGCTGCAGATTGTGGCGCCGGGCAGCGTCGCACCAGAGATCGCTATGGCCTGGGATGATGTGGGCAAAATCACCGGTGAGGTGAAATCGGGCGGGCTGACCAATGATACTCAGCCGGAACTGCGCGGCAGTGCCGAGGCGAATGCGGTTGTACAGGTCGAGTACTCACGCGACGGCAAAACCTGGCATAGCGGGTCAACGGTTGCGGATGCGAATGGCCGCTGGTCGTTTACGCCAAAAGACGAGCTGGAATATGGTAACTGGGATTTCAGAGCGAAAACCACCAATGGCAACAGCTATAGTGCAGATTATGCGCTGCGAGTTGTTGAACATGAAGTAATAGTTAAATCTTATGATTTTGAATCAATAATTCCAGGAGACATGACTAAAGATTTCATTTATGGCGATCTCAACTTCAAATTCAATAATCAGGAAAAGGTGAAAACCCGCATTGAAGATAATGCTATTTATGGGAAAAGCCTTATCATTGACAATATGAATCTCAATATAGAAACCGTCCAGAAAATAATGTTAGCTGAAAAAATTAACTATTTTGAACTAACTGCCATAGACTGGGAGGGAGCTGATTCATACGTTAGCTTTTATGATGCTAATGGTAGAGAGATTGGCCGCGTATACGCCACTGATACACGTAATGAAGCCCGTGAAGTGCTACGCTTCTTCTCCGGTGAGATTGAAATAAGTTATGTTGAGCTTCATTTAAAAAGCGCAAGAAATGTTTTTGGGATTGACAACATCATAACAAAACGTTACGCGAATGATGATATCACACATGGTAGCCATGGCTTTGAAGCTTTCGATAGCTATGAAGCAGCATATAAATTCCCTCTGGGCAAAGCAGATAAACTCGGCAGTGGTTTGATTTTCAAAACCGTGAAAGGCACTGAAGCAGAGGTTTATGACAATGCCAAGTCAAAATCCTACAAATCATTATATTTTAAAAACAACTCCACCTATGAAATAACTTTTGAACCAACCGATAAAATATCATTTGATTATCACAACGTTTTTTACTCTAACCGTCATAAAATCAAGATTTTTTCTACTTCTGGTGAGTTACTCTTTGAAGAATCACTAAAATCTGTCGGTGTTGACTACAGTAAGTTTGAGTATGTTGCACAAACAGGGAAATCAATTTCACATATTGAATTTATTGTTGGAGATGATTCCGGTGTTGAAAACACTGTAGATGGTGGGTTTACCATCGATCACATCGCATGGGGGGTAAACATCGACTCCGGCCTGGAATCATTCGATCAATATGCCGTTGACTACAAGTTCGACATGACCCGGGTTAACACACTATCTGGTGGCGTTAAATTTTCCGGAAAAGCACATCCAGATTCAGTCTCAAAATTAGATCAAGCCAGAGTTTCTAATGGCAAAGGTGAATATCGTGCATTTTTATTAGGCGATAACTCTACTTACACGTATGACTTTGGCAGCACGGATAAGGTCGAATTTGCGCTGAGCTCGGTACAATCAGCTAACCAGCATGAAATTATTGTTTACTCAACAACCGGTGAAATTCTTTACCGTGAAATGATTACAACCGTAGGTTACCGTACTGACACATCCCCTGACACCTATCAGTTTATCGCACCGCCGGGTAAAAAAATCGGTCATATCGATTTAGTGCTGGGTCAGGAAACCACACCAGACGACAATGATGCTGGTTTTTATATTGATGACATCAAATGGGGCGAATACGTCCATCCGGAAATCAACACCAACGGCGGCAAACTGTACCTGTTTGACGAAAACGATCTCTATGATCCGATCCAGGTTTTCGACGCCGATAATCAGCTCTATCAGCTGCTGGTCGACAGCGAAGATCAAACGGTGATTTTTGCCGACCAGGTGGAGGACGGCAGCAAAACCAGCGTGATCCAGATGGACAACGCCGGCAATAACGCTCTGACGCTCAGCCTGCAGGATGTGCTCAGGCACGGCAGTGAGAACCTGGCGATTGATGATGCCACTAAGCAAATTATCGTCAACGGCAACCAGGGCGACACCGTGCGCCTCGAAGACATCCTGCCAGAGGGCAGTGAGCAGAACGGCTGGGCCGAGCAGGCTGGAACCGTCACCATTGCCGGCACCCAGTACCACGTCTGGAGCAACGGCGACGCTGAGCTGCTGGTGCAGGACGGCGTGAAAACCGAGCTGGTGTAAGGGAGAGCTATCATGAACCAGATTCTTAATGCATCTTACCGCTACACCGACGACCCGCGCCGCGGCTACAGCGGCACCAGTCCGCAGGCGCGCAACGGCTTTGCGGAAATCGTCATCGACGGCAACAAGCCGTACACAGTCAGTGTCGGCCCGGACGGCCGCTGGAGCTGGACGCCGCCCGCCGACTGGACGCCGGGCGAACACATCGTGTCGGTGCGCATGATTGATGCCGCCGGCAACATCGGTGACCCCGCCCAGTTCATCCAGGTGGTCGACTACACGGCGCCGGACGCGCCGCGCCTACTCAATATGTACGATGACCAGGGCGATATCACCGGCAGCTTCGACGCCGGACGCATGACCGACGATCGCCGCCCTACCCTGACCGGCGTCGCCGAAAAGGGCACGGTGGTGTACCTCAAAGAGGGCGATACGGTGATTGGCAGCGCGCAGGCCGACGCCATCACCGGTATCTGGACGCTGGAGCCGGACGCCGACCTGAGCGACGGCACCCATCAGCTGACGCTGGTGGCGGTCGAAACCTTTAACGGCAAGCTGCGCGAGGGCGAACCTTCTGCGCCGTTTGAGCTGCTGATTGGCCGCGACGGGTCTGCCGCCACGGTGATTTCCCACGCGGTGGATGATGCCGGCCCGGTCACCGGTTCGCTGCTGAGCGGCGCGCTCACCGACGACGCCACGCCGCAGCTGCACGGCAGCGCCCCGGCGGGCAGCACGGTTTTCGTGCAGTACCGCAACGCCAGCGGCGAGTGGGTTGACGGCGGCGCGGCGCAGATGGACGGCACCCGCTGGAGCTGGACGCCACCGGCTGAGCTGGACGCCGGCAACTGGGAGTTCCGCGCCGGTCAGGAAGGCAGCTGGAGCGACAGCTTTACGCTCGACATCGCCTTCGTCGGCAGCGACGCGCTGCACGCCACGCTGACCCACGCCACTGACGACTTTGGCCCGGTCACTGGCACGCTGCTGAGCGGCGCGCTTACCGATGACACCACGCCAACCCTGAGCGGGCGCGGCGAAGCCAACAGCACCGTGGTGGTGCGCTACGGTGCCTTCGGCGAGTTCACCCATTCAGCGGTGGTAACGGTGGGCGCGGACAGCAACTGGAGCTTCACGCCGCCGGCGCTGGAGTACGGCGTCTGGTCGTTTGCCGCGCAGGCGCAGGGCGACAGCCAGTGGAGCGATACCTTCGAGCTGGTCCTGATGCCGGGCGGCCAGCACTCGCCAGAAATCCTCCGCGTGTATGACGACGTGGCGCTGTATATCGGCGAAGTCAGCAACGGCGGCATCACTAATGATCGCCAGCCGGAGCTGAGCGGCGTCGCCGAGGCCAACAGCGTGCTCAACGTCTACGACGGCAGCACGCTGATCGGCAGCGTGCAGGTCGGCTCAGACGGCAACTGGCGCTTTATCACGCCAGAGCTCAGCGATGACTCGCACAGCCTCAGCGTCAGTTACGGCGCTTACGACGCTGGCCTGCCTGCGTACAGTATCGTCGTGGACGCCACGCCGCCGGGCGAGGTGGAAATCAACGCGCTCGCCCCGCTCGGCCTGACGCTCAGCGACGTGGTGGAAGCCGGTCAGCAGGGCCTGTTCATTGACGACGGCAAAACCCAGCTGCGCGTCAGCGGCCAGGCCGGCGACAGCGTGCAGCTCAGCGACATTCTGCCGGAAGGCGAAGCGGTCAGCGGCTGGACGCAGCAGGCGGGCACCGTCACCATCGCCGGCAGCCAGTACCACGTGTTCAGCCACGGCGATGCGGAACTGCTGGTGCAGGACGGCGTGAAAATCGAGCTGGTGTAATCCCCCGATGCCGTGTGCGCAGCACGGCATCATCTTCTCCTTTTCCTCTGTTTTTAATCCGTTCGGATTTTTCTCCCTTCGGGACGTATCTCATACGGCGTGTTACATCATCTATTACAAAATGCGCTCTCTGTAACAAGGCGCAGCGGCCCTCGCTGCGGTGGACCCGACGTAAAAAACACAGGAATAATCTCCATGGAACTGTTCAATTATGAAGAGGTGAAATACCTCGAGCGCGACACCAACACCCCCACGTTTTTTGGCTATGCAAATTCAGAAATCGGTAAGGGCGGCACCATGCTGATTACCGTCGGCAAAGAGACCTTTTCGGTAGATATCGACCCTGCCAATGGCTACTGGAGCTGGACACCTGCAACGCCGCTGGAGGATGGTTACTACAACATGTCTTTCCAGTCGGTTGATAAGGCCGGCAACGTCAGTACGCCCAGTCTGCGTACGCTGATTGTTGATACCACGCCGCCAGTAGCGCCGACGCTGCTGAACATGTACGACGATCAGGGTGACATCACCGGCAGCTTCGATTCTGGCAAGATGACCGACGACCGCCGCCCCACCCTGACCGGTATCGCGGAAAAAGGCGTGATTGTTTACCTGAAGGAAGGTGATACGGTTATCGGCAGCGCCAAAGCGGATGAAAATACCGGGATGTGGAAGATCGAGCCAGAAATTGACCTCACCGACGGCCAGCATGATTTAACGCTGGTGGCGAGTGAAACCTTTGCCGGTAAGGTGCGCGAGGGTGAGGTTTCGGATGTTTTTAGTATCATCATCGGAAAAGATGGCTCAACCCCGCCCGATCCCGGCGCCATTCTGGAAATCACTCACGCAATAGATAATGTCGGCAATGCAACTGGCGAATTGAAAAGCGGCGGACTGACTGATGACACCATGCCGGAGCTGCATGGCAACGCAGCGGGAGGCAGTACGGTGCGCATCCAGTACCGAAATGCGCGGGGCGAGTGGGTTGACGGCGGCAACGCAGTGATGGACGGTACCCACTGGGTCTGGACGCCAAACCCGGCGCTGGGTGCCGGAAGTTGGGAATTCCGCGCTAACGCTGGCAGCGGCTGGAGTGATGAATTTACCCTGGATATTAATCTTTCTGCGTCCACGAAGACAGAAATTACTCATGCCTGGGACGATTTTGGTTTATATACTGGCATGCTCGGTAACGGCGCCATTACCGATGACCAAATGTTAGATCTGCATGGCCGCGCCGAGTCGAACAGCATCGTTTATATCCATAACCGTAATACACTTGGCACCTGGCAGTTACTGGGCAGCGTCATCGCAGGTGCCGACGGCCGCTGGCAATACGACGCGCCACGTCTGACATCCGGCAAATATGAATTTCAGGCGGGAGCCTCTGCTACGCGGGATACGAATGGCAAACTATTTGAACTGACCATTGCGGCATCAGGCAGCATCGTTCCGGCAATTCATTCAGCATGGGACGATGCCGGTCTTTATCATGGCGTGATTAAAAATGGCGGTTTCACCGACGACACCACACCTACCCTGTCAGGAAAGGCTGAAGCAAACAGCATCGTTATTATTGAGTTTACGGATAACACTGTTACGCATACTGCATCGGTTCAGGCAGATTACAAAGGGAACTGGTCTTATACGCCAGGCCAGCTTGAAATTGGAAAGTGGACATTTTCCTCAAAGACTCAGGGGAGTACCGAAAAAAGCGCTGGTTATGTTATCCATGTTGAAACAAAAGAATATGTTATGTCAGGGTGTAACTTTGACTACATTCCGGCCCATTTAAATGAATTTCTTCCTAAAACCTTCGAAGCTATTGGGAAAAATTTTAGCATGTATGAAACCTATGTATTTGACAATGGTTTCTCTTTTCGCTCGAATTATGGATATGCCTACTTATCCAATTACAACTACTTTGACGGAAGCCATAACCTTTATATCGCTTATGGTGCAGATATTAGGTTCACAATACCCGATTCAAAAAAATTTGAACTAGATTTTGCTCATGGGCATGGTGGCTATTTCTCTATCTCATTTTATGATAAAGATGGCCGACTCATCAGCCAGGAAAAAATAACCGCACCTCGAGATGGAGTACACCATAAAGAATTTTACTTTGAAGATAAAATAATAAGTTATTTTGACATCAAGGTTATGAATGTGAACGGCCTTTTCTTTGATAACTTCGCATGGAATAAACAAATCAACTCAATAACAGATATTGAAGACAATGCATCTTCAGTATTTGATTTTAACAGCGAAAACATTCTCAAAGATTTCTCCATGGAAGATGTCCTATCCAAAGGCCAAAAGGATCATTTCATTGACGACGGCAAAACCCAGTTAATGGTCAACGGCAACCAGGGCGATACCGTACGTCTCGAAGATATCCTGCCTGAAGGCAGCGAGCAGAAGGGCTGGACGCAGCAAACCGGCACCGTGACCATCGCTGGCAACCAGTACCATGTGTTCAGCCACGGCGACGCGGAACTGCTGGTGCAGGACGGCGTAACGGTGAATCTGGTTTAACCGCAGTTTGCCACCGCATAATGACATGGCGGCCTGCTCGGGCCGCCATAATAAAAAAGGTCGTCATGAATGACGACCCTACAGATATGGTGCTGGTATTACGCCGGTGAAACTATTTCTTCACCGTCTCCATGCCCATCAAACCAATCTTCAGATAACCCGCTTCACGCAGCTGATCCATCACCGACATCAGCGTTTCATAATCGACTGATTTATCCGCCTGGAAGAAGATGGTGGTCTCTTTGTTACCTTCGGTTTGCGCAGTGAGCGCGTTCACCAGCGTCTCTTTGGTCACCGCATCGTTACCGATGTAGATCTGTTTATCCGCTTTGATCGACAGATAAACCGGCTTCTCCGGACGCGGCTGCGGCGCGCTGGTGGAGGCAGGCAGATTGACGCGTACATCCACCGTGGCGAGCGGCGCAGCGACCATGAAGATGATCAGCAGCACCAGCATGACATCGATAAACGGCGTCACGTTGATTTCGTGCATTTCGCCATCGCCGACCGCATCATCGTTTAAACGCATCGCCATAATACTTATCCTACGCGCAGTTTCTGGGCCGCCGCCGGACGGTTAACTTCTTTTGCGGTATCGACGTTGCCGAGGTCCAGATCGCGGCTCTGCAGCAGCAGCACCTGCGCCGCCACGTCGCCCAGTGAGGCTTTGTAGCTGGCGATCATGCGGGCGAAGACGTTGTAGATCACCACCGCCGGGATTGCCGCCACCAGGCCAATCGCTGTCGCCAGCAGCGCTTCCGCGATGCCCGGTGCCACCACCGCGAGGTTGGTGGTCTGGGTTTTCGCGATACCGATAAAGCTGTTCATGATGCCCCACACGGTGCCGAACAGACCGATAAATGGCGCGACGGAACCGATGGTGGCGAGGAAGCCGTTACCGCGACCGGCGTGGCGGCTGAAGCCCGCGACGCGACGCTCAAGGCGGAAGCTGGTGCGCTCTTTGATGCCGTCGAGGTCTTCGCTGCCAGCAGAGAGTTCCAGTTCGTTACGCGTGTCGGCGAGCAGCACGGCGCTGTGGCTGTTGGCTTTGAAGTTTTCGGCAGCGCGATACGCGTCATTCAGTGAGCGCGCTTCGCCCAGCGCCAGCTGTTCGCGCTTCAGGCGACGTTTCGCCCCGCTCAGCTCCGCGTATTTGCCAAAGAAAATCGCCCAGGTGACGACCGAGGCCAGCAACAGGCCGATCATCACAATTTTTACCACGATATCGGCATGCTGATACATGCCCCAAACGGAGAGGTCCGTTTGCATCAAGTCACTGGCTACCACGCTGCGTCTCCGACTTCTGTTGCACCGTTCACGATTGAAGCGCGGATCATAGCAAAAAAACCGACCGAAGTGATAGTGGTTCTCATTACTATTTACAAAGCTGTAACCTGCTGAATTGATACGGCGCAATGTTTAGCGCGATAAATCGCGCCGCTACGGTTGGGTGCGATTTGCGGGATGGAGCAACAGGCACGATTGCGCGATAAATCGCGCCGCTACGGTTAGATGCGGTTTGCGGAATGGTGCAACTGGCATGGACGAACATCCCGCACGGGTTGTAGCGGCGCAATTTATTGCGCTTTGCTTTTCCGCCGCGTAATAAAAGCCGCAATCAGCCTCTTTCCGCGATTGTGCTGGCGTCACTCTGATATTCGGCAAACGGGCTCAACCCCGCGCCGCGATTCGTGGTAAGTTGAATGCTTTGTGAGACGTGTCAGGAAAGGCAGTGATGGCAACGAAAAAAATTGATACCCGGCTTGTCACCGCGGGACGCAGCAAACGTTACACTCAGGGCTCGGTTAACAGCGTCATTCAGCGCGCATCCTCACTGGTTTTTGACTCCGTCGCGGACAAACAACGCGCCACCGCCGGACGCGCCAGCGGTGAACTGTTTTATGGCCGGCGCGGCACCCTCACCCATTTTTCCTTCCAGGATGCGATGACCGAACTGGAAGGCGGCGCCGGCTGCGTGCTCTATCCGTGCGGTGCGGCCGCAGTCGCCAATGCCATCCTCGCGTTTGTCACCAGTGGCGATCATATTCTGGTCAGCGGCGCGGTATACGAACCCACCCAGGATTTCTGCACCAAAATTCTCGCGAAGCTTAACGTCACCACCACCTGGTTTGATCACTGCATCGGCAGTGAAATCGGCGAGCTGGTGCAGCCGAACACTCGCGTGGTGTTCCTTGAATCACCGGCTTCCATCACCATGGAAGTGCAGGATATTCCGGCGATTGTCGCGGCGGTGCGCGCCAAAGCGCCAGATGCGGTGATCATGATTGATAATACCTGGGCGGCGGGCGTGCTGTTTAACGCGCTGGAGCATGGCATCGACATTTCTATCCAGGCCGGCACCAAATACATCATCGGCCACAGCGATGCGATGATCGGCACTGCGGTGGCCAACGAACGTTGCTGGGCGCAGCTGCGCGAAAACTCCTACCTGATGGGCCAGATGGTGGATGCGGACACCGCGTACATGGCCAGCCGTGGCCTGCGCACGCTGGCTACGCGTCTGCGTCAGCACGAAGAAAGCGGTCTGCGCGTGGCCGAATGGCTGGCGGCGCAGCCGGAAGTGGCGCGCGTCAACCATCCGGCGCTGGCGCAGTGCAAAGGCCACGAGTTCTGGCGGCGCGACTTCAGCGGCAGCAGCGGGCTGTTCTCATTCATCCTGCATGAAAAACTCACCCCGGCGCAGCTGGCAAATTATCTCGATCGCTTCCACCATTTCAGTATGGCCTACTCGTGGGGCGGCTTTGAATCGCTGATTCTGGCGAACCAGCCGGAAGAGCTGGCGGCAATTCGTCCGGCGGGCGGCGTGGATTTTGACGGCACGCTGGTGCGTCTGCATATCGGGCTCGAGCACGTTGACGATCTGCTGGATGACCTGAAAGCCGGTTTTGCCCGCCTGAAAGCGTAAAAAGATAAACCAAACTTAAACCATCCGGTGCGGCGTAGCGGAGATCAACGATTACGCCGTCCCGGACGGTTAAAATACAAGCCTTGTGACTCGATGGGATAGCTGATGGGTGTTTTACATGAGATTGTCCAGGCGCTGTGGCATCAGGATTTTGCCGCGCTGGCCAATCCGGATGTAGTGTGGATTGTCTACGGCGTGATGTTTCTGACGCTGTTCCTGGAAAACGGTTTGCTGCCTGCCTCGTTCCTGCCCGGCGACAGCCTGCTGCTGCTGGCAGGGGCGATGATCGCCAAAGGCGTGATGGATTTTGTGCCAACCATGGTGATTCTGACCACCGCTGCCAGCCTCGGCTGCTGGCTGAGCTATCTGCAGGGGCGCTGGCTTGGTAATACTAAAATCGTCAAAAGCTGGCTGATGCATTTGCCAGCGCAGTACCATCAGCGCGCCTGGCACCTGTTCAACCGCCACGGCCTGATGGCACTGCTGGTTGGCCGCTTTCTGGCCTTTGTGCGTACGCTGCTGCCCACCATGGCGGGCATTTCGGGTTTGCAGAACGGGCGTTTTCAGTTCTTCAACTGGCTGAGCGGCGCGCTGTGGGTCGGGATTGTGGTGGCGATGGGCTATGGCATCAGCCAGGTGCCGTTTATCAAGCGCCACGAAGATCAGGTGATGGCGATCCTGATGGTGCTGCCTATTGTGCTGCTGTTTCTCGGCCTCGGCGGCAGCATTGTGGTGATCTGGAAAAAGCGGCGCCAGAAAGCCTGACCTCTGTAAAGCGCCGCCGTTTCAGGCGGCGTCAAACGGCTGCAGCGCCCCGGTCTGGCGCGCGCGGCTCGCCTCTTCTCCCGGCGTCACGCCAAAGTACCGTTTAAACTCCCGCGAAAACTGTGACGGGCTTTCATAGCCGACGCGCACGGCGGCGGCGCTGGCCTTCAGCCCATCCTGCAGCATCATTAACCGCGCCTGATGCAGCCGGTAACGCTTGAGATACTGCAGCGGCGAGGTCTGGGTCACCGCCTTAAAGTTATGGTGAAACGCCGAGACGCTCATGTTGACCTCTGCCGCCAGCATTTCCACGCTCAGGCTTTCGGCAAAGTGGTTCTCGATGCGGCGCAGCGCCCGGGCCACCTGGCTGAACTGCGTCTGGCGATTGACCAGCGACAGCAGCGCGCCGCCAATCGGTCCGGTCAGTACGTAATAGATGATTTCACGCACCAGCTGCGGGCCGAGCACGCGGGCATCACGCGGTTTATCCATCACATCCAGCAGCCGTTCCGCGGCGCACAGCATCTCCTCGCTCAGGAACGCAGAGTGAATGCCGGAGGTTTGCGGCTGCGGCTGAAACTGCTCGTCATCGCCAATGCTTAACAGCAGATCCTGCAAACTGGCCGGATCCACGGTGAGGCTCATGCCGGCCAGCGGCTGCTGCGGCGTGGCGTCAGTTTCGCACTCCACCGGCAGCGTGACCGTGAGCATCAGATATTTGGTGGCGTCGTAGCGAAACACCGTGCTGCCGAGGTAGCCGGTTTTGTGTCCCTGAAACAGGATCACGATGCCCGCCGGATACAACATCGGCGTACGCGGCAGCGGTTCCTCTGCGTAGATCAACCGTACGTTTTCCACCGCACACAGCGGCTTTTGTGGCTCGCGCATCAGCGTGATCACGCGCTGCGCCAGCTGGCGGCAAAGGGCATCGTTCGGCATGGCACTCTCTCGGGCAGCAAAAAACGCAGTGTGCCGCATTGCTGCATAAAGCTCCAGATGGCTGGAGAATCAGGCAAGATTTTTGCAGGATTGCAACGGGCGAAAGTGCCGTTCGGTTGCCACAATGATCCTCAGGTCAGGTTTGTTGACTAGACTTAAGCACATCGTTTCTACGGTAAGTCACTGCAACCGATAAGGAGTCACTATGGCAGAGCAACCCCGGATTAAACTGCACGACGGTAACATGATGCCGCAACTCGGCCTTGGCGTCTGGCAGGCCAGCATTGATGAAGCGCGCAACGCGGTGCTGGAAGCGCTGAAGGTCGGCTATCGTTCCATCGATACCGCCGCCGCGTATAAAAATGAAGAGGCGATTGGCCAGGCGCTGCAGGAAACCGACGTGGCGCGCGATGAGATCTTTATCACCACCAAACTGTGGAATGATGACCAGCAGAACGTTGAGCAGGCGATGGAGACCAGCCTGAAGAAGCTGCAGCTGGAGCAGGTGGACCTGTATCTGATGCACTGGCCGTGCCCGCAGAAAGACCACTACGTCGATGCGTGGAAGAAAATGGTGGAACTGCAGCAGCAGGGCCTGGCGAAAAGTATCGGCGTGTGTAACTTCCATGAGGCGCACCTCAAGCGGCTGATTGATGAAACCGGCGTGTCGCCGGTGGTGAATCAGATTGAACTCCATCCGATGCTGCAACAGCGCACGCTGCATGCGTGGAATGCGCTGCATCAGATTCAGACCGAGTCGTGGAGCCCACTGGCGCAGGGCGGTGAAGGCGTGTTTGATCAGGAGATCATTCGCGAGCTGGCGAAGAAGTACAGCAAGACGCCAGCGCAGATTGTGATTCGCTGGCATCTGGACAGCGGCCTGGTGGTGATTCCGAAGTCGGTAACGCCGGCACGCATTCAGGAGAACTTCCAGGTGTTTGATTTCCGGCTGGATAAGTCAGAAGTGAGCGAGATCGCGAAGCTGGATAAAGGCAAGCGACTCGGACCGGATCCGGAAGAGTTTAATGGGTGACGTGGGTTAAGGATGCGATGGGTGAAGGGTGCGGTTTGCCCCCTCACCCCGGCCCTCTCCCGCGCGCGGGAGAGGGAGATGTCCGCGCAAATCTGAAGCGGTGTGCCAGTGGGTAATACTGTGCAACCAGGCACCCTCACCCCGGCCCTATCCCGCACGCGGGAGAGGGAGATGTCCGCGCGACTCTGAAGCGGTGTGCCAGTGTTTAATACTGTGCAACCAAGCCCCCTCACCCCGGCCCTCTCCCGCACGCGGGAGAGGGAGGTGTCCGCGCAAATCTGAAGCGGTGTGCCAGTGGGGAATATTGCACAAAACGGTCCCCTCTCCCGCTGGCGGGAGAGGGTTAGGGTGAGGGAATAGCAACGCTCCTCGTCCCCGGTTCTCTCCCGCGCGGGTTAGGGTGAGGGAAAAGAAACGCACCTCACCCGACCGGATTCACCACCATCTGCCCTGCCGTGCCGCGGTCGGCGAGCTCCAGCGTCTGGCTGTAATAGACAAACGGGAAATGCTCTGACGAACTCTGCGGGAAACTCACCAGCAGTTCGACATCACCATCCACCCAGACCGTATCTTTCCAGCCGCGATCTTCTCCCATCGACTGCGCGCCGTTGACGCTCTTAATCAGGAACATCACGCCCTGAATATGCAGCGACTGCGGACGGTCGGCGTGAATGATCCAGCGCTCAAAGGTGCCCTGCTGCACCGTCGTATCGATGCGATTCATGTCCCACAGCACACCGTTAATGCCCGGCGTACCGTCGCCGAGGCGGAATTCGCGCGTGCGCACCGCCACGCCATCAAGAATCTGATCCGCCAGCAGGCGCATCGGCAGGTTGTCGGTCACCAGCGGCAGCAGGCCGGTTGGACGCAGCGTCAGCACCAGCGTGTTGGTCAGAATCGATGACGGCTCAAACAGTCCGCGCAGACGATCCATAATGCCTGCCGCCGTGCCTGCGGTGATCGACACTTCATCGCCCTGCGACATGTCCACCAGCACTTCGCGGCGTTCGCCCGGTGCGAGCGACAGCGTCTGCACCGCTACCGGCGCGGGCAGGAAGCCCTGATCGCTGGCGATCACCGTAAACGGCCGGTTGTCGCTAAAGCTGAGATCGAAACGGCGCGCATTGGCCGCATTCAGCAGGCGCAAACGCACCCAGCCGCGCGACACTTCGACATACGGATTTTGCACGCCGTTAACCAGCAGCGTATCGCCGAGGAAACCGCCGTCCGACGGTGGGTTATAAACCGGCGTGGCAAAGTTATCGAGGCGCTTGTCCTGAATAATCAGCGGGAAATCGTCGACGCCGTAATGCTTCGGCAGCGGCAGCGCTTTGCTGATGTCATCTTCAATCAGCCACATGCCTGCCAGGCCGTTATAAACGTGCGGTGCCATGCGATTCGGCGTGTTGGCGTGATACCAAAGCGTGGCTGCGCCCTGACGAATCGGCAGCACCGGTGCCCAGTCTACGCCGGCGGACATCATGCGCGGCGCACCGCCCATCAGCGCGCCCGGCACCTGCAAACCGCTGACGGTCATCGCCACCGGTTCATTGAGGCGGTTGCTGTAGATCAGTTTGACATCATCGCCGCTGTAAACGCGCACCGTCGGGCCAAGGTACAGGCCGTTAATGCCCCATACCGGCACTTTGTTGCTGTTACCGTTGAAGGACCAGTGGCTGCGCTGCAGCGTAAGGAACAGCGGCTGACCGCGGCGTGATTCAATCAGCGGCGGCACCGGCAAAGGTACATCGCCCAGTGGCGCGGCGGCGCGGGCGGCGTAAGGCATAACGCTGGAAGCCAGCGCCATACCGGCAGAAAGCTGAATAAACTGACGTCTGCTGCAAGACATAAAACTTCAGACCTTTTGAGCGTGGCGTGAATACGCCGTGTCCATGTTGTTATTTTTAATCGTGTTGTGAAGCGCCCGACCGGCGCTGCTGTGTGTCCGGGTTAGGTCAATGCGCATCCGGGACCCGGTGCGCATGAATGCGCACCCTACAAGCGGCGGGGCCCGGTGCGCATGAATGCGCATCCTACAAATGGCGGGATCCGCAGCAAATCAATGCACCCGACAGATCGAGCCATTGCGCGCTGCGGGTGAGCCATTTTTTGCCGGCTAGATTTTACCGTTTTTTTCGCGTTCGGCGACTTCAGCGTTCAACTCTTCCAGCTTAGCAGACATTAATTCACGGCAGTGGGTCGCCAGTTTACGTACCGACGTGGTTTCAAACTGCGTGGTATCCACTGGCGGCAGCATTTCCACGATCACTAAGCCATTGTTCCAGCGATTCAGTTTGATTTTGCCGTGGGTGTTAGAGACCACCACCGGGATGATCGGCACGCCCGCCGCCACCGCCGCATGGAACGCGCCGGTCTTGAACGGCAGCAGACCGCGTCCGCGGCTGCGCGTCCCTTCCGGGAACATCCAGAAGGAAATTTTCTTCTTTTTGAACTGCGCCACCAGCTCGCCGATGGTGCCGTGCGCTTTGGCGCGGTTATCGCGGTCAATCAGCAGGTTACCGGTCAGCCAGTAGAGCTGGCCGAAGAACGGGATCCACAGCAGGCTTTTCTTGCCCACCGTGACCGTGGTCGGCTGTACGATATTGGCAGCAGTGATCATGTCGTAGTTGTTCTGATGGTTAGCGATGTAAATCGCGTTACCGTAGCTTTCGGCATCCGCCGGTTTACGCAGTTCGACTTTGACGCCAAACACCGTCGACAGACGACCAAACATGTGACCAAAGGTCGCCACGTGGCGCGGATTACGCGGTGAAAACAGACACCAGATGCTGCCAAACACACAAACCAGAATCGAATAAATCACAACGATCAACGTGCGTAAAATTAGTAACATAGCTTCCTCAAATGTGGCAGTCCTTCGCCTTTTCAGTCTTACTCTTCGCTATTCGCGTCACTTTTTGGCCGCGCTGGCGCATTCACTTCCACGCTATCGATCCGCTGCAGTCCGCGCGATACGCTACCGCGACGGCCGCGCTCAGCACGCACTTTCTGCAGATCTTCATCACGCATGATCAGCTTACGCTTGCCGACATAGATAGTGATGGAACTGCCCGGCGGCAGAATCAGCAGCCACTGCAGCTTGTCCACGCCCGCGGCGGCGTCCGCGGACGGAATCGAGATAATCTTGTTGCCCTTGCCTTTCGACATCTGCGGCAGATCGGCCACCGGGAACATCAGCATCCGCCCCGCCTGGGTGATGGCCAGCAGCATGTCGTCGCCAGAGTGCACCGCCAGCGGCGTCATCACTTTGGCGTTTTCAGGCAACGTCAGCAGCGCTTTACCGGCGCGGTTGCGCGACACCAGATCGGCAAAGGTACAGATGAAGCCGTAGCCGGCATCGGAGGCCATCAGCAGCTTCTGATCGTCCGCTTCCATCAGCACCTGCTCAATCACCGCACCTGGCGGTGGCGTCAGCTTGCCGGTGAGCGGCTCACCCTGCCCGCGTGCCGACGGCAGCGAGGTCGGATCCAGCGTATAGCTGCGGCCGGTGGAGTCAATAAACGCCACCGGCTGGTTGCTCTTGCCGCGCGCGGCGGCACGGTAGCTGTCGCCCGCTTTGTAGCTTAATCCTGCCGGATCGATATCGTGACCTTTGGCGCTGCGCACCCAGCCCATCTGCGACAGCACAATGGTGACCGGCTCAGCGCTCACCAGCTCGTTCTCGCTCAGCGCTTTCGCTTCTTCACGTTCGTGCAGCGGTGAACGGCGATCGTCGCCGTAGGTCTGGCTATCCGCCAGCAGTTCTTTCTTCAGCAGGTTACTCATTTTGCGATCAGAGGCGAGGATCGCCTGCAGCTGATCGCGCTCTTTTTCCAGCTCGGCCTGTTCACCGCGAATCTTCATCTCTTCCAGTTTGGCGAGATGGCGCAGTTTCAGTTCCAGAATCGCTTCGGCCTGGGTTTCGCTGATGTCAAAGCGCGACATCAGCACTGGCTTCGGCTCATCCTCGCTGCGGATGATGTGAATCACCTCATCAATATTGAGGAACGCTACCAGCAAACCTTCGAGGATATGCAGACGACGCAGCACGCGTTCCAGACGATGATTGAGACGGCGCGTCACGGTATCGCGGCGGTACACCAGCCATTCCGAGAGGATCTCCAGCAGGTTTTTCACCGCCGGACGGTTATCCAGCCCGATCATGTTGAGGTTAACGCGGTAGCTCTTCTCCAGATCGGTGGTGGCAAACAGGTGGTTCATCACCTGATCGAGATCCACCCGGTTGGAGCGCGGCACAATCACCAGCCGCGTCGGGTTTTCGTGATCCGATTCATCGCGCAGATCCTCCACCATCGGCAGCTTTTTATTGCGCATCTGGCTGGCGATCTGCTCCAGCACGCGCGCGCCCGACACCTGATGCGGCAGCGCGGTGATCACCACCTCGCCGTCTTCTTTTTTCCACACCGCACGCTGGCGGATTGAACCACGGCCGTTCTGGTAGATCTTGCGGATCTCGTCGCGCGGCGTGATGATCTCGGCTTCGGTCGGGAAGTCCGGCCCCTGCACGATCTCCAGCAGCTCATCCAGCGTGGTGTTGGGCTTGTCGATCAGGCGCACTGCGGCTTCGGCCACTTCGCGCAGGTTGTGCGGCGGAATGTCGGTCGCCATACCCACGGCGATGCCGGTGGTGCCGTTGAGCAGGATGTTCGGCAGGCGCGCCGGCAGCATTTTCGGCTCCTGCAGCGTGCCGTCGAAGTTCGGGATGTAATCCACCGTGCCCTGCCCCAGTTCGCTGAGCAGCACTTCGGCATATTTCGACAGGCGCGATTCGGTGTAACGCATCGCCGCAAAGGATTTCGGATCGTCCGGCGCACCCCAGTTGCCCTGACCATCCACCAGCGGATAACGGTAGGAGAACGGCTGCGCCATCAGCACCATCGCTTCGTAGCAGGCGCTGTCGCCGTGCGGATGGTATTTACCCAGCACGTCACCCACGGTACGCGCTGATTTCTTGAATTTTGCGCTGGCGTTAAGCCCCAGCTCGGACATGGCATAAACAATGCGGCGCTGCACCGGCTTGAGACCGTCACCGATGTACGGCAGCGCACGGTCCATAATCACGTACATGGAGTAGTTCAGGTACGCGTTTTCAGTAAACTTGTGCAGGGCAAGACGCTCTGCGCCATCCTGTGTCATTTCACTCATTAAGCTGGCATCCTCACTTCGTGGCCCGCAACGGCGGGTCATCCGGCGGTCATTTGGCGAGGATAGTACCTTATTCGCGGGATTTAGTCACAGGGAAGCCGTTGAGGAGAGAAAGAATCTCCCGACCTTAAATAACGTGACGCCAGTTGAAAAAATAAAAAGGATTGAGAGCATCATCACACTTATTTAGCGCGTTATTGTGTGAGCAAACTCGCATTTAATTTCCTGTCATCTCGGTGTATTAATACTGTCCGCCTGACGGGACAACATTTAGTATTGTTGCAGCCGCCATCCTTTCCTAAATTCATACTCCATAAGACACACCTTTTTCGCGACGGCTTGCTGGCAATGAAATAAATGCCACAAGGAAAAATCCCATTAGGTTTTACCAAAATAAAGGGTGACCGAATGCAAATACTAACTTCGCGACAACACCGGTTAGTGAAATTGCTGTTGCAACAGGCGGCGCCGCAGCCGATTGGTCAGCTGGCGTTACAGCTCGGTGTCTCCGGAAAGACCATTCAGCGCGACCTGCAGTGGCTGGAGAGCTGGCTCAGCAACTGGGCGCTGACGCTGGAGAAAACCCCTGGCCGCGGTGTGCGGCTGCGGGTTGAGGATATGCAGCAGCGTTTGCAGCTGGAGCAACAGCTGAACGGCGACGAGGCCGGCGACGCGCTCAGTCATAACAGCCGGCGGATAAAAATCGCCTCCCAGCTACTGAGCGATGCGCCGCGTGCCACATCAATCAGCAAGCTGTCCGAGCGCTACTTTATCAGCCACGCCTCGATTGTGAACGACCTGAAAGTGATAGAAGAGTGGCTGCAGCCGCTGGGATTAACGCTGCAGCGCGGCCCGGGCGGTACGCACATAGAGGGCCATGAGCAGGCGCTGCGTCAGGCGATGGTGTCGCTGATCAACGATGTGATGCAGCAACAGGTCACCGGTACGCCGCTGCTGCCGCGGCTCGATCCCGGCAGCCAGCAGGCGCTGGTGCACTATTTTGGCGAAGAGGATGTGGCCTTTGTGCAGGCGCTGCTGCAACAGATGGAGCAGCAGCTGAGTTATCCGCTGGGCGATGCCTGGTATCTCAATCTGTGCACGCACATCCTGATCATGATGCACCGCATGGCGCAGGGCAACGCGCTGGCGCTGGACATTCTCACCACCGCTCACGATCTGGATCAGTCGATTCTCACCATTGCCCGGCAGATGGTGGCGCGCATTGAGCAGCGCATCGGCTGTGCATTGCCGGCCGATGAAGTCGGTTTTATTTATCAATATATCGTCTCCTCCGGCATTGTGGTGGAAGAGCGTGGCGATCAGGTGACGCTGCATAATCAATTTTCCACTGCCGAGTCGGTTAAAATAACCTGCGAATTAATTGATCGTTTCTCGGCGTTTATTCAGCAGGACTTATCTCAGGACCGTTTATTATTTGACGGTTTACTGGTGCATATAAAGCCATTATTAAACCGGCTTAAATATCACATTCATATTCGCAATCCGCTGCTGGATGATATTAAACAGGAAATGAAAGAGATATTTTCTCTGACTCAGCAGGCAATGCAGCTGACCGCGCGCACCTTCGCCCTGTCGCCGGTGGCTGAGGATGAGATTGGTTATCTGTGCGTTCATTTCCAGGCGGCACTGGAGCGGCAGATTGCTCATAAACGCATCCTGGTGGTGTGCTCCAGCGGCGTGGGCACCTCACACCTGCTCAAGAGCCGCATTTTACGCGCCTTTCCGGACTGGGAAATTGCCGGCGTGGTGTCAGCCAGCAATCAGGCGGCGTTTTGTCAGCACCACGCGGTGGATTTGGTGATCACCACCATCCACCTCGACGCCGGTGCCATTCCGGCCGTGTATGTCAGCGCCTTTTTTAATGATGACGATATCCGGCGGGTCACTGACGCCATGATTGGCAGCCAGCTGCCCAACGGCACGCCCTGCGCGTTGGCCGCACACTGATTGAATGAGGAGCAACCATGGACATTTCCCGCATTCTGACGCCGCGCCGCGTTAACCTGGCGCTCAGCGCCACCAGTAAAGAAGAGGCGATCAACGAACTCACCGATCTGCTGGTGAGCGACGGCGCCATCAGCGATCGCGCCGCGTTTATTGCCGATGTCTGGCTGCGTGAAGCGGAAGGCTCGACCGGCTTCGAAAACCATATCGCGATTCCGCACGGCAAATCGTCGGCGGTCAGACAAACCACGCTCGCCATTGGCCGCACCCGGCAGGACATTCCGTGGGAAACGCTGGATGGCAGCCAGGTGCGCTGCATCATCCTGTTCGCCGTGCGGCTGGAAGATCAGAACACCACCCATATTCGCCTGTTGTCGCAGGTGGCCAGCGCGCTGGCCGATGATGAGGTGATAGCCCGACTGCTGGCGGAGAATGACCCCGGCAATATCATCCGGCTGTTTAGTCAGTACGCCGAAACCGACCTCTGTTAACACCCAACACCTTGAGGTGCCACATGAATATCGTCTGTGTAGCGGCCTGCACCGCAGGCATCGCGCATACCTACATTGCGCGCGAAAAACTGATTAAGGGGGCTCACGCACTGGGCCACACTATCCACGTTGAAACCCAGGGCACCATCGGCACTGAAACACCGCTGACGCGCGAGCAGATCGACGCCGCTGACGTGGTGATCCTCGCGGTTGACGTCAAGATCAACGGCGAAGAGCGCTTTCAGGGCAAACCCATCGTGCGAGTGAAAACCGAAGTGGTGATCAGGTCACCGGTGAAATTCCTCGAAAAAGTGGCGGATTCACTGGCGCGCGCCTGAGGAGATCGATCATGAGCGATCACAAACGTCAGTACGGCCAGGAGATCAAAGGCCACCTGCTCACCGGCATCTCATGGATGATCCCGCTGATCGTCGCCGCCGGCATCTGCATTGCGCTCGGCCAGGTGATTGGCGGGCCGGACGTCGGCAAACAGACTGGCAGCATTGCGTGGATGCTGAACCAGATCGGCGGCTGGGGCATGGGGCTGATTGTGCCGCTGATCAGCGCCGCCATCGCCTACTCGATTGCCGATCGTCCCGGCTTTGCGCCTGGCCTGATCGTCGGCTTTATCTGCGGTCAGATCGGCACCGGATTCATCGGCGGCATTCTGGGCGGTTTCCTCGTCGGCTATACCGTGCTGCTGCTGCGCCGGGTGATCAGGCTGCCGCAGTCGATGCAGGGGCTGATGCCAATCATGGTGCTACCGCTGCTCAGCACCATCATCGCCGGCCTGCTGATGATGACCTTTATCGGCCAGCCCATCGTCTGGTTGCAAAAAACGCTGATTCATCTGCTGGAGTCCATGCAGGGCGGCTCCAAATTCGTGATGGGTGCCATCCTCGGCGCGATGGCCACCTTCGACTTTGGCGGGCCAATCAATAAGACCATGTCGCTGTTCGCCGACGGCATGCTGGTCGACGGCATTTACGGTCCGGAAGCGGTGAAGTTTGTCGGCTCCATCATTCCGCCGTTCGGCATCACCCTCTCTTATCTGCTGACGCGCCACAAATACACCAAAGCAGAGAAAGAGGCGCTGAAAGCCGCCTTCCCGATGGGCATCTGCATGATTACCGAAGGCGTGATTCCGATTGCGGCACGCGACCTGCTGCGCGTGGTGGCCAGCTGTGTGGTGGCATCCGCGCTGGCCGGCGGACTGATTATGGTGTGGGGCGTGGAAGCGCCGGTGCCGCACGGTGGCATGTTCGTGGTGCCGCTGTTCACCAAACCGTGGCTGTTCTGCCTGGCGCTCGGCATTGGCACCGTGGTGTGCGGCGTGATGCTGTCGGTGATGAAAAAACCGGTCACGCAGCAGGATGAAGAGTTCGATGACGTGGAAGCGCCTGGCGTCCGCGATGAAGAGATCAAATTCACTCTGGAGTAAGGAGCCCGCATGTTTGCCATGATGAATGACCTGATTCAGGCCGCCTTCCAGCACCAGTACGCGGTGCTGGCGATCAACTGCTTCAACCTCGAAACCGCCCGCGCGGCGATTCAGGCGGCGGAACAGCAGCGCGCGCCGCTGATCCTCAATGTGTATCAGGGGCACAGCGCGCATTTTCCGCCAGCGGTGGCGGCGCCGCTGGTACAGGCGCTGGCGGCTCAGGCTGCGGTGCCGGTGGCGCTGGCGCTTGACCACGGCAAAGCTTTTCCGCTGATTGGTCAGGCGTTTCGTGCCGGCTTTACCGGTCTGATGATTGACGCATCGGCCGAGCCGCTGGCGGACAATATTCGTCAGACCGCAGCGGTAGTGAAGATGGCGCATACCGCTGGCGTGTGCGTTGAAGGCGAGCTGGGGCATATCGCCGATGCGCCCACATATGAACTGGCCGATGCCGCCGTGAAGATGACGCGGGTAGAAGACGTGCTGCCGTTTATTGAGCAGACCGGCATCGATCTGCTGGCGATTTCGGTCGGTACCGCGCACGGGCTTTATCCGCCAGGCGTAAAGCCGAAGATCGACTTCGAACGGCTGCAGCAGCTGCACGCGGTGACGACGCGGCCGCTGGCACTGCACGGCGGCTCGGGCACCCCGGCGGAGGATATACGCCGCGTCAGCGCCTGTGGCGTCGCCAAGATCAACGTCGGCGCTGCGGTGTTCGATGCCGGTAAGCACGCGGTGCAGCAGGCGCTGCGCCAGCACCCGCAGGCTGAGCTGGCTGATGTGCTGGCGCTGATGGAATCCGCCTGTCGCGAAGTGGTTATTGAATATCTGAGCTGGTCAGGGTCGGCAAACCGCTACTGACGGCGCGCCGCCCCGATCGCGGCGCAATTTCCAACTGTTTCTTCTTATCCCTCATCGGGCCGGCGCGTGCGCCGGCTCTGGTAAAACTCACGCTAAGGAAACATAAACATGTTGATTTCAATGAAAGAGATGCTGGCCCCGACCCGTGAACATCGCTTCGCCATCGGCGCATTTAACGTCGCTGACAGCTGCTTTATCCGGGCCGTGGTGGAAGAAGCCGAAGCCACCAACACGCCCGCCATTATTTCTATCCATCCGAGCGAACTGGAATTTGTCACTGATGAATTTTTTGGCTACGTGCGCGAACGCACTCTGAAAAGCCGCGTGCCGTTTACCATTCACCTCGATCACGGCGCTTCAATTGCGCAGGTGCTGCGCGCTATTCAGTGCGGGTTTACCTCGGTAATGATTGACGGCTCGCTGCTGCCGTACGAAGAGAACGTGGCGCTGACCAAAGAGGTGGTGAAGCTGGCGCACGCGGTGGGCGTGTCGGTGGAAGGCGAGCTCGGCACCATCGGCGATACCGGCACCACGGTGGAAGGCGGCGTGAGCAAGGTGATCTACACCGAACCGGCGCAGGCGGAAGATTTTGTGCAGCGCACCGGCGTCGATACGCTGGCGGTGGCGATTGGCACCGCGCACGGTATTTATCCCAAAGATATGAAACCCGAGCTGCAGATGCACATTCTGAAGGATATCTCCCAGCGCGTAGACATTCCGCTGGTGCTGCACGGCGGTTCGGCCAATCCGGACGCGGAGATCGCCGAGGCGGTGACGCTGGGCGTAGGCAAGATCAATATCTCCAGCGACATGAAGTTTGCCTATTTCGCCCGACTGCGCGAGATCCTCGCGCGGGAGAGCTGGTGGGATCCGAATGTGATTTATCCGGACGCCATCGCCGCCGCGAAAGCGGTGATTCGCTACAAGATGAATCTGTTTGGCGGGCTGGGTAAAGCCGGATTGTATCGTTGATTTCAAAACAATAAATAGGGCCGCTACGCAAGTGCAGGATGTCAGTTGCACATGCCGTAGCGGCTTTATTTATCGCGCGTATTCACCCGCCTCACTGCTGCTGATTGCGCAATAAATTGCGCCGCTACGGGACGGTAACGCCTGTCGTAATACCCTTTATCGCTAACGATTACTTCACTATGCCCAGCCACTGTCTGGCGATCTGCGCATATTCACCGGTGGCGGTGCTGAGGTGCAGCCACTGATCGACATACAGCTTCCAGCTCATATCATCACGCGGAATCATGTAAGCCTTCTCGCCATATTGCATCGGCTGTTGCGGATTGATGGCACACAGCGACGGATAGTGCTGCTGCTGGAACAGCGCTTCGGAAGCATCGGTAATCATTACGTCGGCTTTGTTATCCACCAGCTGCTGGAAAATACCGGTGTTCTCCGCCAGCTGCAGGCTGGCCTGCGGCAGATGACTGTGCACAAACGCTTCGTTGGTGCCACCGGCCGGCTCGATTACCCGCACCTGCGGCTGGTTGATCTGCTCAACCGTCTGGTACTTCGCTTTATCCGCGCAGCGCACCAGCGGAATCTTACCATCGACGCCCAGCGGTTGCGCGAACCAGGCGATCTGCTGCCGTTTAAGCGTCACGGAGACACCGCCCAGCGCGATATCACACTGTTTCGCCACGAAATCCTCGCTCAGGGTTTTCCACGTGGTTGGTACCCACTCTACTTTTGCGCCGAGGCTGGCGGCCAGCGACTGCGCCATGCTGATGTCCAGCCCTTCATACTGGCCGTCGCTGCGCAAAAAGGTGTAAGGCTTGTAATCGCCGGTGGTGCAGACCTTCAGGGTTTTGCTCTGACGAACGTCATCAAGGTGGGATTGCGCCTGAGCCGCGCCGGCCACCAGCAGTAAGGCACTCAGTATCACTGTTTTCATGGTGTGTTCTTTTTAAGTGGATGTTGGTTTGCGTGCGGATTGTTGCATAAGTGACGGCATTATTGCTTTGAGAGCAAAAGTCTTGTGATCAATCACGCATTTTTTTGCCCCGCGCGCGCGCGTAGAGTGGGCGGCATCTATGAGAAACGGAGCGAATTATCCATGAGCAAGATTTTGATTATCGACGGCGGCAAGACCTTTGCCCATTCCAAAGGCGAGCTGAACCATACCCTGACCGAGGTGGCGGCCAGCCAACTGCGCGATCTGGGCCATGAGGTTCAGGTGACCGTTGCCGATAGCGACTACAACGTGGCAGACGAAGTACAGAAATACCTCGACAGCGACGTGGTGATTTATCAGATGCCGGGCTGGTGGATGGGCGAGCCGTGGACGGTGAAAAAGTACATCGATGAGGTGTTTACTCAGGGCCACGGCGCACTGTACGCCAGCGATGGCCGTTCGCGCAGCGATGCCAGCAAAAAATACGGTTCCGGCGGCCTGATTCAGGGCAAAAAATACATGCTGTCGCTGACCTGGAACGCCCCGCTGGAAGCCTTTACCGATGCCGACCAGTTCTTCGAAGGCGTCGGCGTGGACGGCCTGTACCTGCACTTCCATAAAGCCAATCAGTTCCTCGGCATGGAAAGTCTGCCGACCTTTATCTGTAACGACGTGATTAAACAGCCGGACGTGCCGCGCGATATTGCACGTTATCGGACTCATCTCAGCCAGATCTTTGCTTAACTGTAAGCACAACGGGAAAAAACAGAAGGAAGCGTTATGTTAACTGTGGTTGCAGAAATTTGCGTTAAGCCGGGCCGCCGTCAGCAGGTACTGGAGGCGATTAATAAACTGATCCCTGTCGTGCTGGAAGAAGAGGGTTGCCATCAGTACGATGCGCTGGTCGATCACCAGGCGCAGGTGCCGTGGAAGCAGAACTCACCAGACTCGATCTTTATGCTCGAGCAGTGGGAATCGCTGCGCCATCTGGAGCAGCATCAGCAGATGCCACACATGGATGCGCACCGCGCCACCATCAAAGATGACGTGGTGGACGTGAAAATTCTGGTGCTGGAACCGACCGCCTGATTTTTCCGCTGCAGGTATAAAAAAAGCCCCGGTTTTGCGACCGGGGCTTTTGTTTAGCAGCTAATCAATGATCAGTGCTGTTCGTTATGCAGGTTCTGCACCAGCAGTTCCGCATCACCGTTGCTGTAGACGTTATACTCGGTGCCGCCGACGGTGACGGTACCGGTCGCCTGCTGCCAGGAGCTGGCATCTTCACCGGCTGGCAGGATGTCTTCCAGCGTCAGCGCCTCGCCCTGTTTAGCGTTCACTACCAGCTGCGACTTGCCGTTGTCGATGAACAGGGAGTCCTGACCCTGCGCCATGATGTCGTTAAGCGACATGCTCATCAGCCCTTCTACATCCGTGGCACCCGCAGCGAAGATGGAGTTGATCTCTGGCGGCGGCGGCGGGGTGACGTCGACGTTGGTCTTAACGGTATGGTCGATGACCAGTTCGTTGCCGGCTGCATCGCGAACCGTGACGTTAAAGGCATAATCGCCTTCTGCCAGTTTGTCTGACTCATAGCGCCACACGCCGTTTTCTACCACGGTAGAACCGATCAGCTGGGTACGCGCTTCGTCGCCCCAAATCATCACGATAGTACCGTCTTCTGAGCCCTTACCTCTGAAGATCAGCGTGTCATCGTTGGTGTCCGGCCGCACTGGGATTTCAGTGCCGGTTTTATCCGCGAAGACGCCTTCGAAGTTAGCCTTGTCGCCGCCTTCTACTGGCTCCGGCTTAGTGGTATCAACGTCAAAGTTAATCGCCGCCTCTTTATCGCCTTTCACACCGGACTGGCTCACTGGCTGTACTTCAACTTTATGGTTGCCCTCGCCCAGTTCTGGCAGCTCATAGCTCCACTTGCCATCCTTAACATCAACCACGACAGGTTCCCGATCGTCGATGTAGATGATGACCTGCGACAGATCCGGTGACGTGCCCTTCAGCGTTGGCTGTTTGTCATCGGTGACCGTGCCATTTTCGATCTCACCCTGGATAGGACCGACGTTATCCTCCAGTATGTACGAACCTTCCATTGAGCCTGGTTTTTTGGTGTCGATGATCAGATCGATAGGATCGGATGGCTGCGATTCGTTACCGGCCGGATCGGTGATCTCGATGATAACCTGATAGTTACCGTCATCGATTGGGTTCTCAGGTTTCACTTCCCACTTGCCGTCTTCGCCCACGATACCGGTACCAATCACCACCGGATTACCTTTACCGTCATCAATGATGACTTCCACTTTGTCGCCAGGGGTACCGCCTTCGCCGCCGAAACCTGGACGGTTGTCATCAATTGGCTTACCTGGTTCAACCGGACCGGTGTTGTCACCTTCGTTATCGACAATCGTTGGTGGTTGCGGCTGATCCGGAGGCGTAATATCGATAATCACGTTAATTGGATCTGAGGTCGGTGACTCTTTGCCGGTGGATGGATCTTTAGCGATCAGTTCAATATCGTGTGAACCTTCCGCCAGCTCTGGCAATTCAATTTCCCATTTACCATCTTTAACGACAGTTGAAGCCACCGGCTCTTTTTCGCCGTCAACAATTACATAGATGATGTCGCCGTCGTTGCCTTCACCGCGCAGCACTGGCGTGGTGTCGTTAGTGGAATCGCCTGGCTGCAGAACACGCTCTTCATCACCGTTGTTGGCGACCATCTCATCCACCACCGGTGCCGGCAGGATGTTGCTGTCGATAACCAGTTTGAACGGATCGGTTTTCTCAGAAACGGTGCCGCCTTTGCTGATGGAATCCACAACCAGCGAGTGCTCACCTTCACCCAGCTCAACGTCCAGTTTCCACTCACCGCGATTGTCCGCCTTGGTAGAACCGATCAGTTTGTCGCCGTCCCATACGCGCACAATCACGCCAGCATCTGCTTTACCCGACAGGGTTGGGGTTTTGTCATCGGTGATGTCACCTGACTTCAGCGGACCGGTAACGCGTCCTTCGTCATCCAACACCTCACTCAGTGATGGCGTGCCCGGCACAGAGGTATCCAGCGTCAGCGCGAAGTTGTCAGAACGCGGGCTTTCGGCGCCGAAGCGGTCAGTGTAGCTGGCGCTAAACACGTGGGTGCCGTCGGTGGTCAGTTCCGGCGTGAAGCTCCAGCGGCCATCGGAACCGGCTTTTACGCTGCCAATCACGTTGGAGCGAATATCGTAGATTTTTACCAGACTGTCCGGCTGAGCAACACCGTACAGAGTTGGGGTTTTGTCATTGGTGTAGTTGCCCGGCGTCAGATAGGTATCCGCGCTGCCTTCATTATCAATCACGCGCATAATCTGCGGCGCTTCTGGTGCAGAGGTGTCGATATTGCGGATAAGCTGAGTTGATGGTCCCCAGTTACCCGCACGGTCCAGATAACGAATGCCGGCAACGTGCAAACCCTCTTTCATTTCCGGCGAGTCAAACTGCCATTTGCCGCTGCCATCAGCACGGGTGGTGTAAACGGTTTCATCAATAACGATCTGTACTAATGCATTGGGTTCAGCATTATCAGCACTCAACGAAATAATGTTTTTATTGATGGTTTTAATGGGTTTACCCGGAAACGGAACCGCGTCCATAGTGGTTGATTCTGCTGGCGTTACAGATACCGCTTCGTTAACCGCCTGAGTGACCACACCGTCAGCAATCGTCAGGTTGAAAGCATCAGAGATCGGGCTTTCATGACCAACCGTATCCTTCGCCATCACGGTCAGTTGGTGCTCGCCGTCTGCCAGCTCCGGCGTGATGCTCCATGCGCCCATTTTGTCTGCTACCACTGAGCCGATCTCTTTACCGTTATCGTACAGGGTAACAATGGTGCCAGGCTCTGCCACACCAGCCAGCGCCGGCGTTTTATCGCTGGTGGCTTCACCCGGCGTCAGGTAGTGATCTTCCGCCGCAGCGTCATCAATCACGCGCCAGATTTCCGGTTTTGCCGGAGGCGTCGTATCCATATCAAGAATGAAGATACGCGGTGGGCTCGGGTTAGTCGCTTTATCAATCGATACCAGCTGAATGACATGGGTGCCGTCTAACCAGCTGGTTTTCGGGTCGAATGACCATTTACCGTCCTCGCTGATATCAACCATGTGCACTTCACCATCGATTGTAATCTCCAGCTTGCCGCCGTTGGCACCTGCTACGCTCTTATCAATCCATTTATAAAACTGATCTTTGGTCGAGATAACGGTCGCGTTATCTGCTGCTGTAATATTAGCCATGATGTGTATTCCTTTTACGTTAAATAATGTTTCGGGATTTCCAGCCGAATACAGGTTTAATTTCGCTCTTTATGCCTGAAGACAATACGAGAAACGTCTTAATCGATTAAGTTATATGAACCCTTAATAACTTTATCGAGGCACAGCGCCTCACACCTCATCAATATGAGATGTGAGAATGCGCTGCTAAAATAATTAAATCAGATTACTTGTTTTCAACGCTGATAATAACCCGGCGCTCGCTGGCATAGCATGCTTTCTGCTCCTGCAGGCTGCCTGAACAGTTAGTATCAACCTGAGACTCACCCATGCTCTGCGCGGTGATATTGGCCGCATTCATTCCCTGAGCAATCAGCAGTGCTTTCACCGCCTCAGCGCGACGCTGGCCCAGCGCCATATTGCTGCTGTCGCTGCCAATCGGATCGGTAAAGCCGGTGACGATGATGTGGCGTTGAGCAGCATTTTCCTTTTTCAGCATGCTGGCAAAACTGCTGAGTGCTTCGCGCCCCTGTGCGGAGATGTCGTTGCTGTTGGCGCTGCCGAAACGGAACAGCAGGTCAGATGAAAACGCATAGTTATCATAAGCTTCAGTTGTTCCTTCCTGACAGCGCTGTACCGACGATGCGCGTGACAGCAGATGAGCCTGACGTTTGGTGCTCAGCAATTCCTGCTGCGCCTGCTGCTGGCTGACCACCAGCGGACGACCGCTGTCATCGAGGTTAGCGCGAATGTAGTAGGTTTTACCGGCAGCCAGTTTATCAGTCCACGATTGCGCGCGTTTACCCTGATAATCTGGCGCGTCGTTGACATAACTGCCCAGCGAATGCGTTCCCGGCGCAACACAAAACACCGTATAGCCACCGGCCAGTAACGACGTATGGAATTCACCGTCGACATAAATATTCGCCGGTTTTTCCCCGGTTAATGAAGCCGGACGATAATAAACCACCCGCGCCTGCTCTGCCGATACCGGCGATAAACTACGCCATGCGCCATCAAATGAATTTTGCGCCTGGGTTGAAAAAGTCGTGAATACTGGCGCACACACCAGTGAAGCTAAAAGTAATTTTTTTGCAATTTTCATTTAAGTTTCACAGGTGCAATAAATTGCACCTGTATGCTCCAGATAAATTAGAATTGTTCGATTTCGTTCTGTAAGAACAGCGCATCTGATTGGGAATTATTTTCAGCTATCACACCACTCTGGCTTTCCTGATTATTCCAGTCATTAAACGCATCGTTATTAAGCTGCAGTAATTCCGCATTAATCGGCTGCGGCTGATCGTCGGCCTCATTGAACAGTTCATGATTGTCCAGGGAAAGCAGAGCGGAAATATCAAGACCGGCCAGCTCCAGCGCATTAATCTCCGGCGGCGGCGGTGGAATGGTGTCGACTTCCACTTCATAAATGTCCGTTTTGCCGGTCACTTCGCCATCGCTGGAGAACACGCCGCGCAGTTGATAAACATCATCCGCCAGATCCGGCGTCGTCAGCTCCCATTTGCCGTCAGCCCCAATCGTGGTAGTGAAGCTGTAGCTGTTCTCGAGACCGACAATATAGATGGTTACCAGTTCACCCGGCACGCCTTTACCGGCGACAATGATGCTCGGATCGTTCATCGCGCCGCCGTTTTCGATTGGCGTACGCACGCCGGCGTCGTTATTGTCTTTAAAGATATGCTCAATCATGCCGGAAACCGGAACGTCCGGATCGGGCAGGCCGTCAACAGGCTCAGGATCGACCGGCACTTGCGTGTCGCCTTCAAACCCAATCGTGACCTTTTCAGAGGCCGGCGATTCGTTGCCTGCCGGATCGCGCACCACGATTTCCAGCTCGTGCTCGCCCGGTTGCAGATTGTTTTCTGGCGTGAAGGTCCACTTGCCGTCTTCCACAATCACCGAACCAATGGGCTTGCCGTTGTCGATAATCACCACGATATCGCCATCTTCACCGGTGCCTTCCAGCGTCGGACGCAGATCTTTTGTGGTGGAACCGTCTTCCAGCGGATTACCTTCGCTGTCTTTGATCACGCCAATGCCCGGATTTTCCGGCGCCACGGTGTCCACATCAACGATGAACGGATCGGATGGCAGAGATTTGTTACCCACCTGATCGACCACCACGATGCTCAGCTCGTGTCGCCCATCCTGCAGCGCCGGAGCCGTAAAGGTCCAGTTACCCTCGGCGTCCACCTTTGCGGTGCCCAGCTTCACGCCATCGTTCCAGATTTCTACCGTCGAGCCCGCTTCAGCTTTACCGGTCAGCGTTGGCGTATTGTCTTTCGTCACGCCGCCTTTTTCGATCAGCACCGGCGGATCCTGCATATCGTCCATCACGCTGCCGATGGTGCCTTTGGCTGGTGCAGTCAGATCGATGATGAATTCCCACGGATCGCTCTCTTCACCCACCACGCCTTCGGCGTTACGCTCGGCGGTAACGATGCTGTGATTGCCAGCCGCCAGCGGTTTTTCCGGCGTAAAGGTCCAGTTACCCTCGTCATCCACCAGCACTTCACCCAGCAGCGTCTCACCATCCCATATTTCAATGGTATTGCCTGGCGTACCGGTGCCGTTGAAGGTGGGCATGGTGTCGTCGGTGCGGCCGCCATTTGCTACCGAACCGGTTACGTCGCCGATATCATCAATCACATCGCTGATGGTGGGCTTGCTGATATCGCCGCCGCCGCTGCCACCGCCGCCTTCACCTTTGCCGCTGTGGCTGCCGTCGTTATTGTCGTAGTGGTGTTTCGCCGCGACATAGCCGAGGCCTGCCGCTGCCGCGATAGCCGCCAGGCCACCCAGCGCAATCAGCGCCGGCGACCATTCAAAGCCGCTGGCCAGTGCGTAGCCGGAATTATCATCAACGCTGCCTTCACCCAGCGCCAGCGCGGTGGTTTCGCCGTCGGCCAGCGCGGCCGCTTCGTGGTCGGCATTGCCGTCCGTCGCGACGTAAGCGTGCATTTCGCCGTCTTCCGCTTTACCCACTAAGGTGCCGGATTTAGCGAAGAAATCTTCGATAATCAGATCCGGCTTGCTGGCGTCTGAGCCTTCCAGCATCACCAGCAGGTTTTTCCCTGCGCGTTTAACGGTGATGTTTTCAGGCGCGGTGCCGTCCTGGTTCTGCGTCAGCAGATATTTACCGTTGGTAATTGCCTGAATCTTCACTGCTTTGCCGTCTTTACCGGCGCGCAGCACTTCCGCTTTGGTTATGGTTTTCTTATCGATAACCGCCACACTTACGGGTGAAACGTTCATGATTCTTCCTTCCGTCGATTAATTTTGACTGCGCGTTTGCAGGCAAGCGCCGCAATCTCCCTGGCTCTGCCCACGGGTGGGCTCAAAGTTGCGACATAATCCGGAAAGAGATAAATCCGAGACATAAGAAATGTCCCGTTAGGAAAAAATTCTTAAATGGGCGGCCGAAAGATAGCTAAATCATTAACCGATTGAATTAAAGCGTTTTTATCGATGAGGGCAGAACATAACAGGAAAGGTTATTCAAACAGAACAGGACTATAACAGATGATTTTCCTGAATTTTTTCCCGTAAAAAATCCAGAAAACAGGTGATGCGGGAACTGAGCGACTGGTTGCGATAGTACACCGCGTGAATCGGCAGGCGCAGTTCGCGCGTGTCATTTTCCAGCACCTGCACCAGCCGGCCGCTGGCGCGATCCTCGCGGCTGACAAAATCCGATAGCCGCACAATGCCCTGGCCGGCCAGCGCCAGCTGGCGCAGGGTTTCGCCGCTCGACGCGCACAGCGTGGGTTTGATGCGCAAAAACTCGCCTTCACGCTGCCATACCGGCCAGACATTGTGCGCGTCCAGCTGGCTGAATCCCAGCAGCTGGTGCGTCAGCAGATCTTTCACGCTCTGTGGCGCGCCGGCTTTTTCCAGATAGGCCGGACTGGCCAGCAGGCGAATCGCGCTGCTGCCCAGCACGCGCGCGCGCAGCGTGGAGTCGCGCAGTTCACCAATGCGAATAGCGATATCAGTTTGCTGCTCAAGCAGGTCGATGACAATGTCATCGGTGTTCAGCTCCAGCTGAATTTGCGGATAGCGCGCGCAAAATTCGGCAACCAGCGGCACGATAACATGCAGGGTAAATGGCGTATTGGCGTTGACGCGCAGCCGTCCGGAGGGAATGTCGCGCCGCTGCGCGATATGCTCTTCGGCCTGCTCCACCGACGCGAGGATTTGCCGCGCGTGATCGAGAAAAATCAGCCCCTCTTCGGTCAGCGCCAGGCGACGCGTGGTGCGGTGCAGCAGTGTGGTTTGCAGTTTGCTTTCGAGGCGGCTCAGCGCCCGGCTGATGCCGGAGCTGGTTTGATCCAGCTGTTCCGCTGCGGCGGTAATCGAACCGGTGTCCACCACCGCGACCCAGGCGCGTAACTCTTCCAGTGTGATTTTCACTCTTCCTACCTCAGCGCATTGCTACTTCGAGACCGGTCTTAGCCTCGTTCTCACGGCTGCTGAGGTAGATTGCTCCACGTTCAGCAGCGGCAGGATACCACAATGCAGCAAAACGCAGGGATTATCGCTGACCCGGGTCAGCAGGCGGCCTGGTTATGCCGCGCACACGCGGTTTTTATTAACGGACATGCGGCGATGGGATAGATCGGGACGGGCAGCGATAGCGCGTGTTGCCGGCATAAAAAAGGGACGCCGCAGCGTCCCGTTTGCATCACACTTCGAGGTCGGCGAGGTCGCCTTTTTCCTGTAGCCAGTTGCGGCGGTCTTCCGAGCGTTTCTTCGCCAGCAGCATGTCCATCATCCGTAACGTCTGCTCGACGTCTTCTTCGTCGACCGTCAGTTGCACCAGACGACGGGTGTTGGGATCGAGCGTGGTTTCGCGCAGCTGCAGCGGGTTCATCTCACCCAGACCTTTAAAGCGCTGCACGTTCGGCTTGCCTTTTTTCCGCTTCAGCTGCTCCAGCACGCCCTCTTTTTCGTCTTCATCGAGCGCGTAATACACCTCTTTACCGAGGTCGATGCGGTACAGCGGCGGCATCGCCACATAGACGTGGCCCTGCTGCACCAGCGAGCGGAAGTGCCTCACAAACAGCGCGCACAGCAGCGTGGCAATGTGCAGGCCGTCGGAGTCGGCATCCGCGAGGATACAGATTTTGCCGTAGCGCAGCTGGCTGAGATCTTCACTGTCCGGATCGATACCGATCGCCACCGAAATATCGTGCACTTCCTGCGATGCCAGCACTTCGTCCGACGACACTTCCCAGGTGTTGAGGATCTTGCCTTTCAGCGGCATGATCGCCTGATATTCGCGGTCGCGCGCCTGCTTGGCGGAGCCGCCCGCAGAATCCCCTTCCACCAGGAACAGCTCGGTTTTATTCAGATCCTGCGCGGTACAGTCGGCCAGCTTGCCGGGCAGCGCCGGTCCGCTGGTCAGCTTTTTACGCACCACCTTTTTCGCCGCGCGCATACGGCGCTGTGCGCTGGAGATCGCCAGCTCGGCCAGCATTTCGGCGGCCTGCACGTTCTGGTTGAGCCACAGGCTGAAGGCATCTTTCACTACCGCCGAGACAAACGCCGCGCACTGGCGTGAGGAGAGACGCTCTTTGGTCTGTCCGGCAAACTGCGGATCCTGCATTTTGACCGACAGCACATAGGCGCAGCGATCCCAGATATCCTCCGCCGACAGCTTCACGCCGCGCGGCAGAATATTGCGGTATTCACAGAATTCGCGCATCGCGTCGAGCAAGCCCTGACGCAGGCCGTTAACGTGCGTTCCGCCCTGCATGGTCGGGATCAGGTTGACGTAGCTTTCGGTCAGCAGCTCGCCGCCCTCCGGCAGCCACAGCAGCGCCCAGTCGACCGCCTCCACATCACCGGCAAAGCTGCCGACAAACGGTTTTTCTGGCAGCGTTGGCAGGCCGTTCACCGCTTCGCTCAGGTAATCCGTCAGACCATCCTGATACAGCCAGGTTTGCTCGGTATCGTTCACCTTGTCTTTAAAGACAATTTCGACGCCCGGGCACAGCACCGCTTTGGCTTTCAGCAGGTGCTTGAGGCGGGAGACCGAGAAGCGTGGGCTGTCGAAGAAGCTTTCGTCTGGCCAGAAGTGAACGCTGGTGCCGGTGTTACGTTTGCCTACCGTACCAATCACCGCCAGATCCTGCACTTTATCGCCGTTTTCGAAGGCGATCTGGTAAATCTCACCGTTGCGGCGCACCGTGACTTCCACACGCTTCGACAGGGCGTTCACTACCGAAATCCCCACGCCGTGCAGACCGCCGGAGAACTGGTAGTTTTTGTTGGAGAATTTACCGCCGGCGTGCAGGCGACAGAGAATCAGTTCGACCGCTGGCACGCCCTCTTCCGGGTGGATATCGACGGGCATACCACGGCCATCATCGATCACTTCCAGCGACTGATCGGCGTGCAGGATGACTTCCACGCGTTTGGCGTGACCGGCCAGCGCCTCATCGACGCTGTTATCGATCACTTCCTGGCCCAGATGGTTAGGGCGTGTGGTATCGGTGTACATGCCCGGACGGCGACGTACCGGTTCGAGGCCGGTTAAAACCTCAATGGCGTCAGCATTATAGCTAGATTGGCTCATCGTAACAGTCTGATTAGCAATAGGAAAATGGGCCCATCCCGCAGCATCAGGGAGTATTCAGTCCCAGAAAATCAATCATCTGCGCAAAATGGCGTTCGAATCCGATATAGGCATGATTGCCGCCCTCTTCTACCGTCTGACGGCACGCGCTGTAGTAATCCAGCGCCTGGCGATAGTCGAGCACTTCATCGCCGGTTTGTTGCAGCAGCCAGAGTAGATCGGGCGCTTCCAGAGGGTCAATCTGCATCACTTTCAGATCGTAAATGTGGCGAGACTCTAACACATATTGCTGGCCGGTGTAGGGATTCCGGTTTTCACCCAGATAATCCACCAGCAGTTCAAACGGCCGCACCGCCGGATTCACCACCACCGCCGGCAGCATGAAACACTGCGACAGCCAGGTGGCAAAATAACCACCGAGCGATGACCCCACCAGCCCGAGCGGTTCCCCGGCATACTGCATCACCAGCTCTTCCAGCAGCGCAGCAGCCTCAGCGGGAAAAGTCGGCAGCTGCGGCACCAGCACCTCAATGTGCGGATGCTGCGCCTGACACCACTGCTGTAACTGCGTCGCTTTAGCCGACTGCGGTGAGCTGTTGAATCCGTGCAGATAAATCAGCGCCGCCATGGTTTAGTAGCCCTCGGAATCCAGATCCGGACGGAACAGATCGCTCTGCAGACGATTCACTTCGGTGTGTAGCGTGCCATCCGCATGCAGCGTCAGCCAGCGCCAGCCGGGCGCCACAGTATCAATGGTGAAGTTGGTGCAGTGCGGTTTGAACTGGACGCAGGTCGAAGGCGACGCCAGTACGCGGCGGCCGTGCCAGTCGAGATCCAGCTCCTGATGAATGTGGCCGCACACCAGGTGGCGCGCCAGCGGGAAGTTTTGCAGCACCGCATCCAGCTGATGCGGATTGCGCAGGCTGTGCTGGTCAAGCCAGGTACAGCCAGAGGCCAGCGGATGATGGTGCAGCAGCACCAGCGTGTAGCGATCGGGGAACTGACGCAGCGTGCGGTCCAGCCACTCCAGCTGATAGTCGCTCAGCATGCCGTGCGGCACGCCAAAAACCTGGCTGTCCAGCAGCACCAGCTGCCAGTGCTCGCCGAGCAGCACATGCTTGTCCGCAGCGATGCCGGCCTGCGCCAGCGTATCCACCATCGCCGGCTGAAAATCGTGATTGCCCGGCAGCCAGACGCACGGCTTCGGCAGACGTGCAATGCCCGCAACAAAATGCTGATAAGCTTCGACGGTGTGATCCTGGGCGAGATCGCCAGTGGCGATAATCAGATCGTAATCGCGCTGTTGCGCCGCGATGGCGTCCAGCACCGCATCAAAACTCGACCAGGTATTCACTCCAAGCAGCGATTGATGTTTTCCCGCGAAAAGATGGGTATCCGTAATTTGTAAAATCCTGATATCGGACCCATTTGCCGCAGGAAGAGTTAGCAGGCTATCCAAAGCGTTTCCTTTCTCTCCACGCTATCGTTGCGTTATATACCCGTGCGGATTCAGGGTATCGCTATCAGCACACCGGCACGGCCATCGCGCCGTGCGCCAGGCAGTACCGCAACCAGTCGGCAAGGAACTGGTTAATCTGATGTTTTTCATCGCGCTGATGCAATTTTTTATTAGGATAATCATAGCGCGCTTTGAAGCGATAGATCTGCTGAGTGGAACACACTTCAGCCACCATCGCATCATGGTAGAGCCGCACCGACATGGACGGCAGGCTCCAGTAGCTCACTGCGGGTGCCACCTGGCGGATCTCCACCAGCGTGGTATAGCGCGTCGACTCTTCAATAGTCAGCTGATAACTGGCGCCGTTCACCTGATACATCACCGACGCACCTGCCTCGTCACTGCGCGGCAGCAGGCGGCGCAGCTGAGCGAAATTGGTTTCGCACAGACGCATCATTTCGGGGAAATCAGGGGTATAGCGCTGTTTCATGTTGGCTTCCACTCTTCTCTTAGTTTCTCATGGTGCAACGCCAGCCATTGCAGAGCGATGACAGATGCCGCGTTATCAATAATCCCCTCTTCCACCCAGCGGTAAGCCTGTTCGCGGCTTACCACATGCACAAGAATATCCTCATTCTCTTCCTCCAGCCCGTGGTTTCCCTCTGCCTGGCTGGCATCCACTTCGCCCACCAGCACCGACAAACGCTCAGAGGTTCCGCCGGGGCTGGCTAAGTAATTCACTATCGGTTTGACGCGGCCAACCTTGAGGCCAGCCTCTTCGACCGCTTCACGACGCACCACATCTTCCGGCGTTTCGCCCGGTTCAATAATGCCGGCCACCATCTCCAGCAGCCAGGGCGTGGCGCTGGAATCATAGGCCGGGATGCGGATCTGTTCGATCAGCACTACTTCGTCGCGCAGGGGATCATAGGGTAGCAGCACGGCAGCGTGTCCGCGCTCAAAAACTTCGCGCACCACTTCACCGCTCATCTCGCCGTTAAAGCGGCGATGGCGGAAGCGGTAGCTGACGATGGAAAAAAAACCATCGTAGCGAGTATCGCGTGCAATAATTTCTACATCGTTTTTTGTGAAAGTCACAGGGGATTTTTTTTCACCCGCCATCATCTGGTTCCTTATGCAGATTGGGATGGAGCGAAGAAAAGCCAACCCTTGTGCTCCGTCCGAGTGGTTCTTTCTGAATTATTTACGTAAATTAGGGGGAGAAGGCACGTTCAGCCAACTTATCTCTGACGCCGCCTCTGTAGAATCGGCGATTATTTTTTGGCTTACCTGCAGCACACTCTCTGTGCATTTGCTGCAACACAAGGAATGCAAATGAAAAAACTGCTCCCACTTTTTATTGGACTGAGCCTGGGCGGTTTCAGCCTTGCCAGCCAGGCAGAAAACCTGTTGCAGGTCTACCAGCAGGCGCGCCTCAGCAACCCGGATCTGCGTGCTTCAGCCGCCGATCGCGACGCTGCTTTTGAGAAAATTAACGAAGCGCGTAGCCCGTTGCTGCCGCAGCTGGGTCTGGGTGCAGATTATACCTATAACAGCGGCTATCGCGACAACAGCGGTCTCCATTCCAACACGACCAGCGCCTCGCTGCAATTAACGCAGACGATTTTCGACATGTCGAAATGGCGTGCGCTGACGCTGCAGGAAAAAACGGCCGGCATTCAGGACGTTACTTATCAGGTAGCGCAGCAGGATCTGATCCTGAACACCGCAACCGCCTATTTCAACGTGCTGAAGGCCATTGATACGCTTTCTTACACTGAAGCGCAGAAACAGTCGATCTACCGCGAGCTGGATCAGACCACCCAGCGTTTTAACGTCGGTCTGGTGGCCATCACCGATGTGCAGAACGCCCGTGCTCAATACGATAGCGTGCTGGCCAACGAAGTAACCGCGCGTAACGACCTGGATAACGCGGTGGAATCGCTGCGTCAGATCACCGGCATGGATTATCTGTCGCTGGCGTCACTGAATATCGATCGTTTCAAAACGGCGCGTCCGGAAGCGGTATCCAATTTGCTGAAACAGGCTGAGAGCCGTAACCTCAACCTGCTGTCTGCTCGTCTGAGCCAGGATCTGGCGCGTGAGCAGATTCGCTCCGCTGAGTCCGGCCACATGCCGACGCTGGATCTGACCGCCTCTACCGGTCTGTCAAACAGCAAATACGGCGGCAGCCGCGCTAATCAGAGCGCCGGTACCACCGACTCGATCACCGGCTCCAACCAGGTTGGCCTGAGCTTCTCACTGCCTCTGTACAGCGGCGGTTCAGTGACCTCGCAGGTGAAACAGGCGCAGTATAACTTCGTCGCCGCCAGCGAGCAGCTTGAAGGCGCGCACCGTAGCGCGATTCAGACCGTCCGTTCTTCGTTCAACAACGTGAACGCTTCGATCAGCAGCATCGACGCTTACAAACAGTCGGTAATCTCGGCGCAGAGCTCATTAGATGCTTCGGAAGCCGGTTATCAGGTGGGTACGCGTACCATCGTTGATGTGTTAGACGCGACCACCACGCTGTTTAACGCTAAACAGCAGCTGTCGAATGCGCGTTACAGCTACCTGATTAACCAGCTGAACATCAAATATGCGCTGGGCACGCTGAACGAGCAGGATCTGCAGCAGCTGAACAGCACGCTGGGCAAAGAAGTGACGACCTCACCAGAAGTGGTCGCGCCGGAAAACAGCCAGCAGGCCGCGCGCGTGGATAACGGCCCGAAAGCGACCTCCGCGTCCGCCGCCGCTCAGGCCCGTCCGGCCGCGGCACGTAACAGCGCCAATCCTTTCGCTAATTAAGCCTTCAAGGGGCCGCTTGCGGCCCCTTTCGCATTCAAACGTATAACAACGTAAAGATCCCCTTGCCACCCGGCTTCCCGCTTCATTTTCCACCACTCATCACCTATCCTAAGCCCCACCTTTGGGCACAGGATGAAGATAATGAAACGGACAAAAAATATTCGTCATGCCGCTTTCCGTAAAAGCTGGCAGGCACGCCATTTAACGCCGGTCGCACTGGCGGTCACCGCCGTGTTTATGCTGGCAGGCTGCGAACAGAGCGATGAAACGGTTTCGATGTACCAGAACGCCGATGATTGTGCGAAAGCCAATCCGGGCCAGAGCGCTCAGTGCACCACCGCTTACAACAACGCGCTGAAAGAGGCTGAGCGCACCGCGCCAAAATACGCCACGCGTGAAGATTGCGTCGCGGAATTCGGCGAAAACCAGTGTCAGCAAACCCCGGCACAGGCGGGCGTCGGTACCACGGCGAACAACGCTGAAGCGCAGCAGAGCGGCAGCTTCTGGATGCCTCTGATGGCTGGCTACATGATGGGTCGTCTGATGGGCGGCGGTGCCGGCTTTGCGCAGCAGCCACTGTTCTCGCCAAAAACCCCTAACAGCCCGGCTAACGGCCAGTTTGTTGATGCTTCCGGTAAGAACTACGGTGCGGCCACCTCGGGCCGGACGGTAAACGTGCCGAAAACTGCGCTGGCGCCAAAACCGGCCACTACGTCCACCATCACCCGTGGCGGCTTTGGTGAGACGGTAGCCAAACAGAACACCATGCAGCGCAGCAGTGCCACCAGCACCGGCAGCCGCTCGCTGGGAGGCTAAGCCCGCGCATGCAACGTATTGCTATCAGCGAACGTCCGAACTGGCGCGAAAAGGCGACCGAGTACGGCTTTCAGTTTCACACCATGTATGGCGAACCCTACTGGTGCGAAGACGCTTATTACCAGTTTACGCTGGCGCAAATTGAACAGCTGGAAGCGGCCACCGCTGAACTGCACCAGATGTGCCTGCAGGCGGTAGAAAAAGTGGTGAACAGCGAAGCGCTGCTCACTCGTTTCTGCATTCCGAAACACACCTGGGATTTTGTGCGCGAATCCTGGCAGCAGCGTCAGCCCTCGCTCTATTCACGCCTCGATCTGGCGTGGGATGGCACAGGCGAGATCAAGCTGCTGGAGAACAACGCCGATACGCCAACCTCGCTGTACGAAGCGGCGTTTTTCCAGTGGATCTGGCTGGAGGATCAGCTCAACGCCGGCAACCTGCCGCAGGGCAGCGATCAATTCAACAGCCTGCAGGAGCAGTTGATTGAGCGCTTCGCCACGCTGCACCAGCAGCACGGTTTTAACTGGCTGCACTTTGCCTGCTGTCGCGATACGGAAGAGGATCGCGCCACGTTACAGTATCTGCAGGATTGCGCCACTGAAGCCGGCCTGCCGAGTGAATTTCTCTACATTGATGAGATCGGGCTGGGCGAAAAAGGTCAGTTTACCGATCAGCACGATCAGGTGATCAGCAACCTGTTCAAGCTCTATCCGTGGGAATTCATGCTGCGCGAGATGTTCTCGACCAAGCTGGCCGATGCCGGCGTGCGCTGGCTGGAGCCGGCGTGGAAAAGCATTCTCTCCAACAAAGCGCTGCTGCCGCTGCTGTGGGAGATGTTCCCCAACCATCCTAACCTGCTGCCCGCCTGGTTTGCCGATGATGCCAGCGCGCCGCAGATGGAAAAATATGTGGTGAAACCGCTGTTTTCCCGCGAAGGTGCCAATATCACCATCGTGGAAAACGGTCAGGAAATCGCGCGCGCCGACGGCCCCTATGGCGAAGAGGGCATGATCGTCCAGCAGTTCTGGCCGCTGCCGAAATTTGGCGACAGCTACACGCTAATTGGCAGCTGGCTGATTGACGATCAGCCTGCCGGTATCGGTCTGCGCGAAGATCGTGCGCTGATCACCCAGGATCTGTCACGTTTCTATCCGCACACCTTTATTGAGTAACGCACGTGCCGCCCGGTCTGCGGGCGGCACAGGTGTCAGCCAACCTGCACCGACAGCATACTGATCGAACCCATCTCCATGCCTTCCACCGGGATGCTCACCGCCTCACCTTCAGCTCGCGCGCCGAGAATATACAGCAGCGGCAGATAGTGCTCCGGCGTCGGGTTAGCCAGCTGCGCGCCTTCATGCTGCTGATAATTCACCAGCGGATGCTGCACCGCCTCGCCTTCGTAGTCCAGATTATCGCGCACAAACTGGTTGAAGCTCTCCGCCCACGGATAAGCGCTTTCCGCGCCCTGCCAGCGAATCATGCGCAGGTTATGCACCACGTTGCCGCTGGCCACCAGCATCACGCCTTCGTCACGCAGCGCCGCCAGTTTACGTCCCAGCGCAAAATGCCACGCCGCCGGCTGGGTGCCATCGATGCTGAGCTGAATCAGCGGAATATCCGCCTGTGGATACATCTTCGCCAGCACGCCCCACGAGCCGTGATCAAAGCCCCACTGCTGATCGGCCTGCACTGCTACCGGCGCCAGCAGATCGATAACGCGCTGTGCCAGCGCTGGCGAACCCGGCGCCGGATAGCGCACGTCGAACAGCGCCTGCGGGAAGCCACCAAAATCATGGATGGTGCGCGGATTGCTCATCGCCGTCACCGCCGTGCCGCGCGTGTACCAGTGCGCCGAGATGGCGAGAATAGCGCGCGGACGCGGCAGGGTTTCGCCCAGCTGTTGCCATACGCGGGTATAACGGTTGTCTTCTAATACGTTCATCGGGCTGCCGTGGCCGAGAAACAGAGCGGGCATGCGGGTCATTATTCATCCTCTGGCGTCGGGATCGCGTTAATGACTGTCACGATACGCGCTTTCGCCAGGGGAAAAACGCTGATAAGCGTGATGATGTTTATCAGCAAATTTGAATAAGATTTTGCCGACATAACTTTACGCTAAATAACTCGATATTTTATGGGGTTAACTATATTGTAACTGGTAATCATTATCATTAAGGAGCCCATCATGTCAGTACCTCTGCTGCTAACCATCCTGGCTGGCGGTGCCACTTTCGTCGGCGCGATTTTTGGCGTGCTCGGTCAAAAGCCGTCGAACCGCGTACTGGCCTTTGCGCTCGGCTTTGCCGCCGGCATCATGCTGCTGATTTCCCTGATGGAAATGCTGCCCGCCGCGCTGCATGCGGAAGGCATGTCGCCGGTGCTTGGCTACGGCATGTTCATGCTCGGCTTACTGGGTTATTTCGCCATGGATCGCCTGCTGCCGCACCAGCATCCGCAGGATCTGATGGCGGTCAATCGCCGCCCCACTAACCTGAAACGCACCGCGATCCTGCTGACGCTCGGTATCAGCCTGCATAACTTTCCCGAAGGCATTGCCACCTTTGTCACCGCCAGCAGCGATATGGAACTGGGGCTGGGCATCGCGCTGGCCGTCGCGATCCACAATATTCCGGAAGGGCTGGCGGTGGCCGGACCGATGTACGCCGCCACCGGCTCGAAAGCCAAAGCGCTGTTCTGGGCCTGCCTGTCCGGCATGGCGGAGATTCTTGGCGGCATTATCGCCTTTCTGCTGCTGGGGCCGGCGGTCTCACCGGTGATGATTGCGGCCATCATGGCGGCGGTGGCGGGCATTATGGTGGCGCTGTCCGTGGATGAACTGATGCCGCTGGCGCGCGAAATCGACCCGCATAACAACCCCAGCTACGGCGTACTGTGCGGCATGACGGTGATGGGCCTGAGCCTGACGTTGCTGCAAACCAGCGGGGTAGGCTGACGCGAGATTCGTCTCATTCACCACCACTTCGGCCTTAACTCTCAACGACTTAGACTTGTTAAGGCGTAGTCGAGACGGGTCTTGTTAACACCCGACGGCGGGCTCATTACACTCCACGCGACTCTTAGAAAGCAGTGGAGTGTTATGTTAATTCAGGGAGCCATTTTATGCCTGGCGATGAATATCTATCATGAAGCGCGCGGCGAACCGGTAAAGGGACAGATTGCCGTCGGCACTGTCACCATGAACCGGGCTAACTGGGACGTCAAAGAGATCTGTCCGGTGGTGTACGCACCCAAACAGTTCTCCTGGACGTCTCTGCACAAATATCCCCATCGCCATCCGCCGCAGCATGACAAAAGCTGGCAGCGCGCGCAGCGCCTGGCGCAGCGGATTGTCGAGGGTAAGCTGGCGGATGTGACCAGGGGCGCGACCTTCTTTCATGCGCACAGCGCCAGACCCGCGTGGCGCCACGCCTTCCAGCGTACCGTGGTGATAGGCAATCACGTTTTTTACGCCAGCCGTTAATCATAAAAAAAGGCCGGATGCATCACATCCGGCCTTATTTATTTCATGTCGGCTTAGCTGGCCTGACGGGTTTCATGCTGGCGGCGCCAGGCCACCAGGTCTTCAATGGTCACCACCGGCATGGCGTGCTGCTTCGCAAACGCAATCACTTCCGGCGCGTGCGCCATGCTGCCGTCATCATTGGTCAGTTCGCACAGCACACCCGCAGGTTTGAAGCCCGCCAGCGTCACCAGATCGAGCGTCGCTTCGGTGTGGCCGCCGCGCGCCAGTACGCCGCCGTCGCGCGCGCGCAGCGGGAATACGTGGCCGGGACGATTCAGATCGGACGGTTTAGCGTCATCGGCAATCGCCGCGCGGATGGTGGTAATACGGTCGGAGGCCGATACGCCGGTCGTCACGCCGCTGGCCGCTTCAATGGTCACGGTAAAACCGGTGCCGTAAGAGCTGGTGTTGTTCTCTACCATCATCGGCAGATCCAGCTGCTGGCGGCGCGCTTCGTTAATGCACAGGCAGACAATGCCGCTGCCGTGACGAATGCTCAGCGCCATCTGTTCCACGGTCATGGTTTCGGCGGCGAAGATCATATCGCCTTCGTTTTCGCGATTTTCATCGTCCAGCACCATCACGCCGCGCCCGTTGCGCAGCGCATCAATGGCGCGTTCTACACGCTGTTCCGGCGTGCCAAATTCAGAAAGAAGCGTCTGATTCATGGTAAAAAAACCTTATTAATAAAATATGAGTTACCAGAACCAGGGCGAGCTTAGGAGTGCGTAGAAAACACATGGCAATAACGTGACGCGGGCGCAGCCCGGCTGATGTCGTTACCCTCTCCCATCCGGACTTTAACCGTCGGCCCCGGAATTACACCGGATCTGCTGACCTTTCACTGTACAGCGAAAGCGCTCGCGGGCTTTCAGCCGAAGCTGATTTACCGCCGGTGGGGAATTTCGCCCCGCCCTGAGAATAAGCGAAATTACTATAGCGCCAATCACCTGGTCGGGCAATTAACAAAAGTGCAAATGCTTTTGCACTTCATGCGTTGCGGATTTCGGGTTTAACCTTTTCGTTTCTGGCATTACACTTAATGCTTGATGAGTCGGAACACGCGCTGTTATCAGCCACCGTAACCAGGAAACAACCATGATCGACACGAAAAAAATTGAACAACTGGCGCGCCAGGTGCACGAAGCGATGCCAAAAGGTATTCGCGACTTTGGCGACGATGTGGAAAAGAAAATTCGTCAGGTATTGCAGGCGCAGTTAACCCGCATGGATCTGGTTAATCGTGAAGAGTTTGACGTGCAGACCCAGGTTTTGCTGCGCACGCGTGAAAAACTGGCGGCGCTGGAGCAGCGTCTGGCGAAGCTGGAGAGTGAAAGTCCGGCGGCCCCGGCTCCGGCGGTGATCACGCCAGATCCTGCAGGCAAAATCGATACGCCTCAGTAAGGTTTACGCGGCGGGAGTTCGCTCCCGCCGGCTACGTGTTTACTGATTGCGAATGGTTTTGATGATGTTGGTGGTGGAGATACCGTCTTCAAAGTTGAGCACACGCACGTCACCGCCGTTGGCCCACACCTCTTTACTGCCCGCGATATCTTCCGGCTTATAATCACCGCCTTTCACCAGCAGATCCGGCAGCACTTCGGCAATCAGCCGCTGTGGCGTATCCTCTTCAAACAGCACCACCCAGTCTACGGCCTCCAGCGCACCCAGCACGATCATGCGGTTTTCCTGCGGGTTCACCGGGCGGGTTTCGCCCTTAAGACGTTTGGTGGAAGCATCGCTGTTGACCGCCACGATCAGGCGATCGCCCAGTTTGCGCGCGTTGGCCAGATAAGAGACATGGCCGGCATGCAGAATATCGAACACGCCGTTGGTCATTACTACTTTCTCACCTCGCTGGCGCGCCTGCGCCACCGCCACTTTCAGCTCGGCTTCGGTCATCACGCCAAAGCCGCTGTCCGGCCGCGCGTGAATCGCATTCTCCAACTCCACGGTACTGACGGTAGAAGTCCCGAGCTTGCCGACCACCACGCCAGCCGCAGCGTTGGCGAGGAAGCAGGCATCTTCCAGACTTTCACCGGCAGCCAGCACTGCGGCCAGCACACCGATCACCGTATCGCCGGCACCGGTCACGTCATACACTTCCTGCGCCTGGGTAGGCAGATGCAGCGGCGCTTTGCCCGGCTGCAGCAGCGTCATCCCGTTTTCCGAACGCGTCACCAGCAGCGCGGAGAGATCGTAATCGGCGATCAGTTGCATACCGCGGCTAACAATCTCCTCTTCGCTTTTGCACTTGCCCACCACCGCTTCAAACTCGGACAGGTTGGGCGTCAGCAGCGTCGCGCCGCGATAGCGTTCAAAATCGGTGCCTTTCGGGTCGATCAGTACCGGCACCTGCGCCGCACGCGCCAGCTGAATCATGGTCTGCACGCTGCTCAGTGCGCCTTTGGCATAATCAGACAGCACCAGCGCGCCCGCCTGTGCCAGCGACTGACGCAGACGATCGTGAATCGGCTGCGGATCGACCTGCTCAAAGCCCTCTTCAAAGTCGAGGCGAATCAGCTGCTGATTGCGCGACAGCACGCGCAGTTTGGTGATGGTCGGATGGCTGTCGAGGGCGACGAAATCGCATTCAACCTTCACCTGCGCCAGCGTTTCGCGCAGCACGCGCGCAGCATCATCTGCACCGGTCAGGCCGATAAGGCGCGAGTCCGCACCGAGTGCAGCGATATTCATCGCCACGTTGGCCGCGCCGCCCGGACGCTCTTCAATGGTATCCACTTTGACCACCGGCACCGGGGCTTCCGGTGAGATCCGGCTGGTCGGGCCGTACCAGTAGCGGTCTAACATCACATCGCCGACAACCAGCACAGCGGCCTTGCCAAACGCGGGCAGTGTTACTTTCATGCAGAGACTCCAGACTTCAACGTTCAGTCAAAATAATGCGCGGATAATAGCATAGAAGCCGCCAGGCTCACTGCTCCGTGTCATCCGCGTCGCTCGCGGCCAGCCAGCGCTGCCAGCTGGCGTGCACCACGGCGCGTTCGTCAGCGAACGATGCCGGATCGACATGACCCGGCAGTTCCTGTAGCGCCAGATGATGCAGCGCATCGCGCAGCGTGACGTAAGCGTGCGTCAGCGCCTGCGCTTCCTCATCAGCCATGATGCCGTGGCGCGCCATCAGTTCGAAAATGCGCACGTTATCCGACCAGCGCGTCAGCGCCGGCTGGCTGGCGGCGTAACCTAAGACCAGATACTGCGCAATGAATTCAATATCGGTGATACCACCCTCATCGGTTTTAATCTCCCAGCGGCCTTTGTGCTTGTTACTGAGGTGCGCGCGCATTTTCTCACGCATCTCACGCACTTCGGTTTGCAGCTTCGCGCCTTCACGCGGCAGGCACAGAATACCGCGCCGGATCGCATCGAAGCGCTCACACAGCGCCGGTTCGCCAAACACGATGCGCGCGCGCACCAGCGCCTGATGTTCCCACGTCCAGGCTTCATGGCGCTGATAGTCGTCAAAGGCGGCAAAGGTGCTGACCAGCATGCCGGCCGCGCCAGAAGGGCGCAGGCGCGCGTCCACCTCATACAAAATGCCGGACGAGGTGCGGGTGCTGAACAGATGCATGACGCGCTGAGCGAGACGCAGGTAAAACTGGCGCCCGTCGATAACGCGTTCACCGTCGGTTTCGGCATCGTCCGGACAGTCATGCAGAAACACCAGATCGAGATCCGAACTGTAACCCAGTTCCCAGCCGCCCAGTTTGCCGTAGCCGACCACGGCAAAGCCGCGCTCGCTGTCGCTGGTGAGGTGCGAAGGGCGGCCATAGCGCTGCACCATCATCTGCCACGCCTGCTGCACCACCGATTCAATGATCGCTTCCGCCAGCCAGGTTAAGTGATCGCTCACTTTCATCACCGGCAGGGTTCCGGCGATGTCGGCGGCGGCGATACGCAGATGCTGTGCCTGCTTGAACTGGCGCAGCGCTTCCAGCTGCTGCTCTTCATCATCGGTGGGAATGCGCAGCAGATACTGGCGCAGTTCGTCACGATAAGCGTCGGTGGCGGTGGGCTGATACAGCGTGGCCGGATCGAGCAGTTCATCCAGCAGCAGCGGATAGCGCGCCAGCTGGCTGGCAATCATCGGCGAAGCGCCACACAGGCGAATCAGGTGGCGCAGCGCGCCGTGATACTCGGTCAGCAACTCGAGATAGGTGCTGCGCGTTAATACGCCAAGCAGCAGCGGCGTCAGGCGTGCCAGCACCACATCGGCGTCGTCACGTGCGCACACTTCGCTTAGCAGGCGCGGCATTAATTGATCGAGCGCCAGCCGGCCGCGCGGACCGATGGTGCGGCGACTGACATCCTGACGGAAATCATTCAGCGCCCGATACAGCGCATGGCGCTGTTCCGCCTGCAGCTGCGGTACCACCGGCAGCAAATCGCTCTCTTCCAGCGCGTCCTGCCACAGGCTGGCGAACTCCGCCAGCTGCGGCTGATCGTCGACATCCGGCGCATCATCGCCTATCAGCTCGTCGAAAATGTGGCGCACGCCGGCCATGTGCTGCTCCAGCTGTGCCAGCAGCGTCGCCCAGTCCGCCATGCCCATCGCCCAGGCCAGGCGCTGGCGGTCGAGGGGATTTTCCGGCAGCGTCTGCGTCTGCTCATCGTTGATGCTCTGCAGCAGATTCTCCAGCCGGCGTAAAAACAGGTAGGCGGCGCGCAGATGATCAACCTGCTCCGGTGTTAACAGCGCCAGCTCACCGATGGCCTGCAGCGTCGGCAGCAGCGAGCGCAGCTGAAGTGAGCGCTCACGTCCACCTCGAATCAGCTGAAACACCTGGACGATGAATTCGGTTTCGCGAATGCCGCCAGCGCCGAGTTTGATGTTGTCCTTCAGGCCGCGCCGCCGTACTTCGCGGGCAATCATGCCTTTCATGTTACGCAGCGACTGGATCACGCTGAAATCGATGTAGCGGCGATAGACGAACGGGCGCAACATCTGCTGCAGCTCCTGGCTCCAGTGGCCGCCATCGTCGCCCATCAGGCGCGCTTTCACCATCGCGTAGCGCTCCCAGTCACGGCCCTGCTCCTGGTAGTAATCTTCCAGCGCGGCAAAGCTCAGCACCAGCGGGCCGCTGTCGCCGAACGGGCGCAGGCGCATATCCACGCGATAAACAAAGCCATCGACGGTAGGTTGATCCAGCACCTTAATCAGCCGCTGCCCCATGCGGGTAAAGAACTGCGCGTTGTCGAGCTCGCGCCGGCCGCCGTGGGTGACGCCGTTTTCCGGCCAGGCAAAGATCAGGTCAATATCGGAAGAGAAGTTGAGTTCACCGCCGCCCAGCTTGCCCATACCCAGAATCAGCATCGGCTGCGCTTCGCCGGCGGCGTTGCACGGCGTACCGAAATCGCGGCAGCAATCCTGCCACACCCAGTCGCGCGCGGCGGTAATAAGCACTTCCGCCAGCGTGCTGAGCTGCGTCAGGCTCTGCCCGGTGCTGGCCTGCTCCAGCGCCTGCATCCACGCGATGCGCACCAGCATATGACGGCGGAACAGGCGCAGTTCGCGCATCAGGGAGGCTTCGTTATCCACCGGCTGCAGCGCCGCTGCCAGCCAGGCCGCATAGTGCTGCCACTCTTCGGGCTGCGGCGGTTGCTGCTGCAGCTGTTGCCACCACGCCGGATGCTGCTGCAGGTTGTCTACGATAAAGTCACTAAAGGTCAGTGCGCCAGCCTGCTGCGGCGTGATGGCCGTCAGCGGCAGGCCCAGACGTTCTGCCACGCTGGCGAGCTGCGCCTGCATCAGCGTCGGTAACGGTAACGACATCTTCCCTCCCTGATGATTGATGGTGCCGTAGCCTTAGCGTTTCGCACCGTTATTCAGCCAGAACGGCGGTTGACGGATCGCCAGATTAACCAGCTGAATCAGACCGCGCTCCTGTTTTTCACGAATGGCGTGCTGCAACTCCTGCCAGCCCGCCAGCCACTGGCTGACTTCTTCAGCCGGATACGCCCCCGCCAGCAGATGCACCGCCAGCAACTGGCGGTTCAGGCGCGTAGCTTTGTCCTGAAATTCATTGAACAGCTGCACGTCGACGAAGGTTTCACGCAGATCCGCGCCGATGCGCCCCAGCATGATGTCGCTGAAGCGTTTAAACGAGCCCTGTAGCTTGCTTTTGTTCTTCTCGTCCAGCCACGGCTGCCACTGCGACTCCACCAGCCAGTGAGTAAGTGCTAACTGAGCTTCGACCGAGGTCGGTGAGAAGCAGACGGTTTCTGCGCTGGCCTCGCTGTCCGCCAGCAGCTCTTCCAGCCGGGTCAGCTTCTGACGCAGTTCGCTGTTGGCCTTGCGCGGCACCAGCGTGCCAAACAGGGAAAACGCCTGACGCAGCGTTTCCAGCGCTTCAATTACCCGTGCCCGGGCGTCTTCATTACCGCGCAGCCAGACTTCTTCATGGTACTGCCAGTGGCCGAGCGCCGCGCTCATGGCGTGAACCATGCCCTGCTCCACCGTGGCTTTGGCGGCAATTTTCTGCAGCGGCAGCGCGCGCAGCGGTCGCGGCGCGTTGCCCTGCGCCAGCTGATAACCGCGTGCCGCTTTGCTCAGGCTGCCGAGGCGCAGGCCGCCCGTGGCGATCAGCGCACTGGCGAAGGTCAGCATATCGCTGCGCGCTCCACGCTTAAGCTCCAGCTCCACTTCATACAGCGGCTCGCTCAGCTCCCCTGCGGCAACGCTGCCGCAATCGAACGCTACTTCAATTTCGCTGTCGCCAACGCTCACCAGCCAGGTTTCACGCTGGAAATGGGTACTGAACAGCGGCTGCAAACGCGGCTGCAGCGCGGCGACATCGGTCCCCTGCGGCCAGATCTCTGCCGGCAGGCGGGCAATGTCCAGCTGCGGCTCGCTGAGGTCGACGTTGTATTCCGGACGCTGATGCAGGCCGCCCAGCGTTTTGCCGGCGGTTTTCAGCGTCATTTCATAGCGCTGATCCACGCCGCGAATCCGCAGGCCCATATCCCAGCGGCGCAGCTGGTTGTCATCGGTTTCGTAATAGATGTTGGTCAGCTCACGCGCGGCGTGGTGCTGATGTGGCCAGGCGGCAAGCGTCTGCGCCAGTTTTTCGGCGGCTTGCGGGGTGGCAATGAACTTTAATTCGATTTCGATGGTCATAATTTTTTATTCAATACGCTGCTGGCACTTACGAGTTTAATCTGGCGAAGAGTAATGCACCGCAAGCCTGCTGTCTCTGCTTTCTTGTGCTTTTACGACCCTTTTCGCACCGCATTGAGACCAGGATAGTTCTCATTCAGATTTATGCGAAGCGACTCCAGACTGTGCCGGTAAATTTACGCCCATCATGAAAAAACGATATCGAATGAAAAAAATCTCACTTGCCGCCCTCTCTTTGCTGGCTTTCAGCGCCATCGCACCGGCCCACGCGGCCGATGAAAAACGTTACATCTCCGACGAATTATCCACCTGGGTACGCAGCGGCCCTGGCGATCAGTATCGCCTGGTTGGCAAGCTGAATGCCGGGGAGGAAGTCACGCTGCTGCAAACCAATAATGACTCGCAGTACGCGCAAATCCGCGATGCAGAAGGCAAAACTAACTGGATCCCGCTGTCGCAGCTCAGCGCCTCCCCCAGCCTGCGCACCCGCGTGCCGCAGCTGGAGCAGCAGGTCAAAGAGCTGACCGACAAACTGGCGAACATTGATAACAGCTGGAATCAGCGTACGTCAGAGATGCAGAACAAGGTGGCCAACAGCGACGGCACCATCAACGGCCTGAAAGAAGAGAATCAGAAGCTGCGCAACGAGCTGATTGTCGCGCAGAAGAAGGTCAGCGCCGCTAACGTTCAGCTGGATGACAAACAGCGCACCATCATCATGCAGTGGTTTATGTATGGCGGCGGCGTGCTCGGCGTCGGTCTGCTGCTCGGTCTGCTGCTGCCGCACATGGTGCCGCGCCGCAAGAAAAACGATCGCTGGATGAATTAAAGCCGCCACGCCATTTGTGGTTTGCCTGGAGGGGATCGTAAGATGCCCCTTTTGGCATGCCCGCTTTTTCGCCAAAGTATGCAACAATAACGTAACAAGCGTGCGCGGCACGCAAAAGTGGATTGCCTCTGGAGTGGTTGAGTGAAGACGTTTCTGGTCGGTGGCGCAGTGCGTGATGCCTTACTGCGTTTGCCGGTAAAAGATAGAGATTGGGTGGTGGTGGGCGCAACGCCCGACAGCATGCTGGCGCAGGGCTATCAGCAGGTGGGCCGGGATTTTCCGGTTTTTTTACATCCTGAAAGCCGCGAAGAGTATGCGCTGGCGCGCACCGAACGCAAAAGCGGCAACGGTTATACCGGCTTCGTGACCCAGTTCGCGCCGGACGTGACGCTGGAGCAGGATTTACAGCGTCGCGATCTGACCATCAATGCCATCGCGCAGGCCGCTGACGGCACGCTGATCGACCCTTATCATGGCCAGCAGGATTTGCAGCAGCGTACCCTGCGTCACGTGTCTGCAGCTTTTAATGAAGATCCGCTGCGCGTGCTGCGCGTGGCGCGTTTTGCTGCCCGTTTCGCCCACCTCAATTTCCGCGTGGCACCTGAAACCCAGGCGCTGATGCGCGAGATGGCGCACAGCGGCGAACTGGCGCACCTCACCGCAGAGAGGGTGTGGAAAGAGACGGAAAAAGCGCTGCTGACGCGCAATCCTCAGGTCTATTTCCAGCTGCTGCGCGACTGCGATGCATTACAGGTGCTGTTCCCGGAAATCGACAACCTGTACGGCATTCCGGCCCCCGTTAAGTGGCATCCGGAGATCGATACCGGCGTCCACGCGCTGATGACGCTGACCATGGCCGCAGCGCTCTCCGACCAGCTTGACGTGCGCTTCGCCACGCTGTTCCACGATGTGGGTAAAGCGCTGACGCCGCCAGAGAAGTGGCCGAGCCATCATGGTCACGGCCCGGCCGGTGTACCGATTGTTGAAGCGCTGTGCCAGCGACTGCGCGTGCCGAACCAGGTGCGCGATCTGGCCCTGGTGGTGACGGAGTTTCACGATGTGGTACACACCATTGAAAGCCAGCCGGCTGACGCGCTGGTGGCGCTGTTTGACCGCATCGACGCCTGGCGCAAGCCCGATCGCGTGGAAAAGATGGCACTGACCAGCGAAGCCGACGCTCGCGGGCGCACGACGCTGGAGAGCATGGCTTATCCGCAGGGCGATTATCTGCGGCGCGCGTTTGCGCTGGCGCAGGCGGTGCCCACCAAAGCGGTGGTCGAGGCCGGTTTCAAAGGCGCGGCGGTGCGGGAAGAGCTGACGCGTCGGCGCGTGCTGGCGTTGCAGGAAGGGTTAATCGACGCGCGGCCAGCGTAACCGGCCGCGCCTCGCGCATTACATAAAGATGGCGTAAACCGCTGCCGCGACGATAAAGCGGTAGATGGCAAACGACACAAACGAGATACGTTTGATCAGCTCAAGGAACACTTTGATCGCCAGCAGCGCGACGATGAAGGCGGTCACGAAGCCCACGGCAAACATCGGGAAATCCTGCATCGTCAGGAAGCCCATGCTCTTGTAGAGATCAAGTCCGGTAGCACCGATCATCATCGGTACCGCGAGGATGAAGGAAAACTCGGACGCCGCATAGCGGCTGACGCCCATCAGCATACCGCCGGAGATGGTGGCGCCGGAACGCGAGAAGCCCGGCCACAGCGCCAGACACTGGAAGCAGCCAATCATAAACGCCTGGCGATAGGTGATGTCATCAATGCCCACCGCTTTCGGCTGCTTTGGCTTGAGATATTCCGCCGCCAGCAGCAGCACGCCGCCCACCACCAGCGCGTACATCACGTTGATCGGGTTAAACAGGGTTTTAATCTGGTCATGCAGTACCAGGCCAATCACCACTGCCGGCACCATACCCAGCAGAATGTGAATCAGCGTCAGTTTTCCGCTGCCGACGCCTTCGTGGCGCTCCTGGCCGAAGTGAATGCCGATCAGGCCAAACAGCCGGCGCCAGAACATCACCACTACGGCGAGGATTGAGCCCAGCTGGATCACCACTTCAAAGGTTTCCGCCTTCTCACCCTCGAACCCCAGCAAATGGCCAACAATAATCATGTGGCCTGTGGATGAGACCGGCAGGAACTCCGTAAGGCCTTCCACAACCCCCAGGATTGCAGCTACCCATAGCTGATGAATGTCTGCCATCAAATTTTACCCTCTATCCGTTTTAAACAGTAAAAAGGCGGTCGCGCACCGCTACCGCCTGAAATTATGCCTGCACCTTGCTGAAGGAAACCTTAAGGATTTCGGTCACTTCCCCTTCATCAGCGCAGCGGCCTCCACTGAGACACACCATAATTTGGTTTGGTTTCATTGTGATGGCAATCACGCAGGATTTATTTAGGAATAGTCCCGCGCTCAATTCTCACGCCCACGCTCGCCGCCTGGGCGACAGCCCCCGGTTTACCTACCTTCACGCGTACGCCAGGCGTTTTGAAACGATTCATCAACAGATCGGCGATTTCTTCTGCCACCCGTTCGACCAGCGCAAAACGCTGTCCCTGTAAATGATTGAGGATCGCTTCGGTGACATCGGCATAGCTCAGGCAGTGGTTCACATCGTCGCTTACCGCCGCCCGACGGTTGTCCCACGCCATTTCGACATCGAGCACCAGCTTCTGCTGCATGCCCTGTTCCCAGTCGTAAACGCCAATGGTGGTGAACACGGTGAGTTGTTCTATAAATACGATATCCATGATGTCACTCTCTGTTTTTGGCTTAGCCGGATACCACTTCCGGCGGATTATGCGTATTATCCACGCTTATCGAGAACAAAACGACCCAAAAGGAACGGTACGAAGCTATGAGTGCTATCGCGCTTGGTATGATTATTTTCGCGTATCTTTGCGGCTCGATTTCCAGTGCGATCCTGGTTTGTAAACTCGCTGGTTTACCCGATCCCCGCAGCGCAGGCTCTGGCAATCCAGGCGCCACCAACGTGTTACGTATTGGCGGTAAAGCCGCCGCTGCCGCGGTACTGATTTTCGACGTGGCGAAGGGAATGGTGCCGGTATGGATCGCCTGGTGGCTGCACGTCACGCCGATGTATCTTGGCCTCACGGCCATCGCCGCCTGCCTCGGCCATATCTATCCGGTGTTTTTCCGCTTTCGCGGCGGCAAAGGTGTGGCCACCGCGTTTGGGGCCATCGCGCCGATTGGCTGGGACCTGACCGGCCTGATGACCGGCACCTGGCTGCTGACGGTGCTGCTCAGCGGCTACTCATCGCTGGGCGCGATCGTCAGCGCGTTAATTGCCCCGTTTTATGTCTGGTGGTTTAAGCCGCAGTTCACCTTTCCGGTGTCGATGCTGTCATGCCTGATTTTGCTGCGCCATCACGACAATATTCAGCGCCTGTGGCGCGGTCAGGAAAACCGCGTGTGGAAGCGTAAAAAGAAGAAATAAAAAAACCGGCGCGCGGCCGGTTTTTTATCATCAGATGGTCGGTAATTCCGCCAGCGGCCAGCGTGGCCGCACGCTGACGCCCAGCTCACCGCGCGTGCCGCCTTTCAGCCGCACCATGCCGGCATAGGCAATCATCGCGCCGTTATCGGTGCAGAACTCCGGACGGGCATAAAACACCTCGCCGCCGCGCGCGCTCATCATGGTTGCCATGCGTTCACGCAGCGTGCGGTTGGCGCTCACGCCGCCGGCAATCACCAGGCGTTTAAAGCCGGTCTGCTCCAGCGCACGCTTGCATTTGATCATCAGCGTGTCTACTACCGCATCTTCAAAGGCGCGGGCGATATCGGCGCGCGCCTGTTCGTCACCGTCATGTTCGCGAATGGTATTCGCCGCAAAGGTTTTCAGGCCAGAGAAGCTGAAGTCCAGCCCCGGACGATCGGTCATCGGACGCGGGAACTTAAAGCGATCCGGCGTGCCCTGCTGTGCCATGCGCGACAGCATCGGGCCGCCCGGATAATCCAGCCCCAGCAGCTTGGCAGTTTTATCGAACGCTTCCCCGGCGGCATCATCAATCGATTCGCCCAGCAGCGTATATTCACCAATGCCGGTGACGCTGATCAGCTGCGTGTGGCCGCCGGAGACCAGCAGTGCCACGAACGGGAATTCCGGTGGGTTGTCTTCCAGCATCGGCGCCAGCAGATGGCCTTCCATGTGATGCACCGGCACCGCCGGCACGTTCCAGGCGAACGCCAGCGCGCGGCCAATGGTGGCGCCAACCAGCAGCGCACCGACCAGGCCGGGACCGGCAGTGTACGCCACGGCGTCAATCTCTCCGGCCTGTAAGTCCGCCTGTTTCAGCGCGGCCTGGATCAGCGGCACGGTTTTCCGCACGTGATCGCGCGAGGCCAGTTCCGGCACCACGCCACCGTAATCCGCATGTAATTTCACCTGGCTATATAATTGATTCGCCAGCAGACCGGACGCATCGTCATAAATCGCGATGCCGGTTTCATCGCAGGACGTTTCAATACCCAGAACTCGCATAGCTTTATCACCCTCTTCTTGCGGCGCGCAGTGTAGCACAGGCCGGCTGACGCCTGCGCCCTTCCGCACGCGAAAAAGTGTTTTTCTGTCGCGCAAAGAGTGCGCTATACTCCACGGCCTGAAAAAACCGGCAGCCGCACAGGCAAACGCTCCTGTTGGTTCTAAATTGTCCATGGTGCTTTACAAGCCAGCCGCGCCTGGAGTAAAATGCTGCACCATTTTGAAAAGTGCTGGCGCCGCAGTCAGCAGCAAAAACCGAATTTTATCGAGGTGAGAGTTACATGCCGGTAATTAAAGTACGTGAAAACGAGCCATTCGACGTAGCACTGCGTCGCTTCAAGCGTTCCTGCGAGAAAGCAGGCGTTCTGGCTGAAGTTCGTCGTCGTGAGTTCTATGAAAAACCAACGACTGAACGTAAGCGCGCTAAAGCGTCTGCTGTTAAGCGTCACGCCAAGAAACTGGCTCGCGAAAACGCACGCCGCACTCGTCTGTACTAATTTCTTTTCGGAAGTTCGCTTCCGCCGCGTGTTAAACGCAGACAGAGTCAAGTAAGAGGCCGTGCTTTCCGAAAGGAAGCGCGGCTTGTTGCCGTTTATGAGCTGAAAAACCGGGGCTTATGGCTGGACGAATTCCACGCGTATTTATCAATGATTTACTTGCCCGCACGGACATCGTGGATCTTATCGATGCCCGCGTTAAGCTGAAAAAGCAGGGTAAGAACTATCACGCGTGCTGTCCTTTCCATAACGAAAAAACCCCCTCTTTCACCGTAAGCGGTGAGAAGCAGTTCTACTACTGCTTTGGCTGTGGTGCCAAAGGCAACGCCATCGACTTCCTGATGAATCACGATCGTCTGGATTTCGTCGAGAGCGTAGAGGAACTTGCCACGCAGCACGGCTTAGAAGTGCCGTACGAAGCGGGCAACGGTCCGAGCCCGATGGAGCGCCACCAGCGCCAGAGCCTGTATCAGCTGCTGGAAGGTTTAGACAGCTTTTATCAGCAGAGCCTGCGCAATCCGCAGGCGAAATCAGCACAACAGTATCTTGCCACACGCGGGCTGAGCCAGCAGGTGATCGATCACTTTGCCATTGGCTATGCGCCAGCCGGCTGGGACAACGTGCTGAAGCGTTTCGGTCAGCAGAAAGAAGATCGTGAATCGCTGATGGAAGCGGGCATGCTGGTCAGTAATGACAGCGGCCGCACCTACGATCGTTTCCGCGATCGCGTGATGTTTCCGATTCGCGACAAGCGCGGACGCGTGATTGGTTTTGGTGGCCGCGTGCTGGGCAACGATACGCCCAAGTACCTGAACTCACCGGAAACACCGATTTTCCATAAAGGCCGCCAGTTATACGGCCTGTATGAAGCGCAAAAAAATCATCCGCAACCGGCGCGTCTGCTGGTGGTGGAAGGCTATATGGACGTAGTGGCGCTGGCGCAGTTCGGCATTGATTATGCTGTCGCCTCGCTGGGCACCTCGACCACGGCGGAACATATCCAGCTTTTGTTCCGCTCGACCGATAACGTGATCTGCTGCTACGACGGCGACCGCGCCGGTCGTGAAGCTGCATGGCGTGCGCTGGAAACCGCATTGCCTTACATGAATGACGGTCGTCAGCTACGCTTTATGTTTTTGCCCGACGGCGAAGACCCGGATACCCTGGTGCGTAAAGAGGGCAAAGCAGCGTTCGAAGCGCGGATGGAGCAGGCTATGCCGCTCTCCACGTTTCTGTTCGACAGCCTGATGCCGCAGGTGGATTTGAGTACGCGCGACGGCCGTACCAAGCTGGCGACGCTGGCGCTGCCGCTGATTAGCCAGATTCCGGGCGAAACGCTGCGGATTTATATGCGTCAGACGCTGGGTAATAAACTCGGCATTCTGGACGATAACCAGTTAGACAAGCTGATGCCGAAGCAGGCGGAAAGCGGTACCGCGCCGGTGGCGCCGCCGATGAAACGCACCACCATGCGCGTGCTGATTGCGTTGCTGGTGCAGAATCCGCAATTTGCCGCCATCGTGCCTGCCCTGGACGGGCTGGAGCAGTCTAAATTAGCGGGATTGCCGCTGTTTGTTGAGTTAGTCCGCCGTTGTACTGAGAATCCTGGCCTGACCACCGGACAGCTACTAGAGTTATATCGCGGGACAGAATTTAGCCAGCCCCTTGAAACACTGGCCACCTGGAACCACATGATCGTAGATGACGAAGCGGAAGAAGTGTTCCAGGACTCGCTGGCAAGCATCTATGATGCTGCGCTGGAGCAGCGCCTCGAAGCACTGATTGCGCGCGACCGGACTGAAGGCCTGAGCGCCGCCGAACGCCGTGAATTCTGGGCATTAAGCCAGGCATTAGCCAAAAAATAAGATTTTACCGGGTCAGAACGATGAAGGCTGATAGCGCCGCCGTTCTTGCCTGATGTTTCTGGTTTATGGTCGCTGTAAGCGAAGCCGGAAGCAATGCATACATACCAGAGGCGTTAACGTCGCTGTCAGTTTCAAGGCTGCCAGCGCGCAGCAACCGGAGCGTACTGGCGTACGTGAGGATTGCGGGCACTGCCAGCATTGAAAATGGCAAGTAAGTTAGCCCCGGACAGAATATTAAGCGGCTTAAGTGCCGATTTACGATGGGCCAAAGCCCTGGCCGCGTTGAAGGCAGCGGCAAAAATACAACGCCTTCACTGTTATAGTTGGCTCGCTGCCGACCGACACCAATCTAATTAACAGAAGTGTGGATACCGTCTTATGGAGCAAAACCCGCAGTCACAGCTTAAGCTGCTTGTCACCCGTGGTAAGGAGCAGGGCTATCTGACCTATGCTGAGGTCAATGACCATCTGCCGGAAGATATCGTCGACTCCGATCAGATCGAAGACATCATCCAAATGATCAACGATATGGGTATTCAGGTGGTGGAAGAAGCCCCGGATGCCGATGATCTGATGCTGAATGAAAACAGCACCGATACTGACGAAGATGCCGCGGAAGCTGCCGCTCAGGTATTATCCAGCGTTGAATCTGAAATTGGCCGTACCACCGACCCGGTTCGCATGTACATGCGTGAAATGGGTACCGTTGAGCTGCTGACGCGTGAAGGCGAAATCGACATCGCCAAGCGTATCGAAGACGGTATCAACCAGGTGCAATGCTCTGTCGCCGAATACCCGGAAGCAATCACCTACCTGCTCGATCAGTACGATCGCGTTGAAGCGGGCGAGTCACGCCTGTCTGACCTGATCACCGGTTTCGTCGATCCGAACGCCGAGGAAGATCTGGCACCAACCGCGACCCACGTTGGTTCTGAGCTATCGGAAGAAGACCGCGACGACGACGAAGAGGAAGACGAAGAGAGCGACGACGACAGCTCCGACGACGATAACTCTATCGATCCGGAACTGGCGCGCGAGAAGTTTAACGACCTGCGTACGCAGTACGAAACTACGCGCAACGTGATCAAAGCCAAAGGCCGCAGCCATGCGGACGCCGTGGCCGAGATTAATAATCTCTCTGAAGTGTTCAAACAGTTCCGCCTGGTACCGAAGCAGTTCGATTACCTGGTGAACAACATGCGTGAAATGATGGAGCGCGTGCGCACGCAAGAGCGCCTGATCATGAAGCTGTGTGTTGAACTGTGCAAAATGCCGAAGAAAAACTTCATCACCCTGTTTACCGGTAATGAAACCAGTGAGAGCTGGTTCAAAGCGGCACTGGCCATGAACAAACCGTGGTCGGAAAAACTGCAGGAAGTGGAAGAAGATGTCATGCGTTCGCTGCAGAAACTGCTGCAGATTGAAGAAGAGACCGGCCTGACCATTGAGCAGGTGAAAGACATCAACCGTCGTATGTCGATCGGCGAAGCCAAAGCGCGTCGTGCGAAGAAAGAGATGGTTGAGGCTAACCTGCGTCTGGTGATCTCCATCGCCAAGAAGTACACCAACCGTGGCCTGCAGTTCCTCGACCTGATTCAGGAAGGCAACATCGGTCTGATGAAAGCGGTGGATAAGTTTGAATATCGCCGTGGCTATAAGTTCTCAACTTACGCCACCTGGTGGATCCGTCAGGCTATCACCCGTTCCATCGCCGACCAGGCGCGTACCATCCGTATTCCGGTGCATATGATTGAGACCATTAACAAACTCAACCGTATTTCGCGCCAGATGCTGCAGGAGATGGGCCGCGAGCCAACGCCGGAAGAGCTGGCTGAGCGCATGCTGATGCCGGAAGATAAAATCCGTAAGGTGCTGAAAATCGCTAAAGAGCCGATCTCCATGGAGACGCCGATTGGTGATGATGAAGATTCGCATCTGGGCGACTTTATCGAAGACACCACGCTGGAACTGCCGCTGGATTCCGCAACCTCGGAAAGCCTGCGTTCTGCCACTCACGACGTGCTGGCTGGCCTGACCGCGCGTGAAGCCAAAGTCCTGCGTATGCGTTTCGGTATCGATATGAATACCGACCACACGCTGGAAGAGGTGGGCAAACAGTTTGACGTAACGCGTGAGCGTATCCGTCAGATTGAAGCCAAAGCGCTGCGTAAACTGCGCCATCCGAGCCGCTCGGAAGTGCTGCGTAGCTTCCTCGACGATTAATCGTCCTGGTCAGTAAAAACCCCGGCTAGCCGGGGTTTTTTATTGTCTTCAGTATGGCGTCAGCCCTTTCTCCTGCATCACGCTGCGCGCCTTGTCGCTCTGCAGGTATTTCACGAACTTCGCCGCGGCCTGCTGCTGCTGGCTGCTGCGCGTGATCACCGCACCGTACAGCGTATCCTGCTGTGCCGCCGGCGGAATCAGTCCCACGATAGTAATGCCTTTCACCGCCTTCAGCTCGCTGTTCTGCTGGAAGCCCAGCTCGGCTTTGCCCTGCGCGACCGCCTCACCCACCGGCGTGGCCGGAATCACGGTGATCTTCGCCGCCGTTTTCGGGCCCAGCTGCAGCTTATCCAGCATCTTGCTCTGAATATATTTGCCGCTGGCGCTGTCAGACACGGCGATGCTTGAGGCGGAGGTCAGTACCTGTTTGAACTTCGCGACGGTACTGATATCCGGCGGCGTGGTACCCTGCTTCACCGCCATGGCAATGTACGAGTGCGCCAGCACCTGATGGCTGGCGCTATCCACCCATTTGGCCTGCTCCAGCGGCTTGATGGCGTAATCCACCATCACCAGCACGTCGGCGCTTTCATGGCGTTTAAGGCGATTAGGAATCGCCTGCGGCGTATCACCCATCGACGGCGCCGCTTCCAGCTCAATGCTGTCACCGCTCTGCTGCTGATAATCCTGCTTCAGGCTTTCAATCACCGGGTACATACCGCCGGAACTGAATACCTTCAGCGTTGCGGCCTGGACGCCCGGTTGCGCCGCCAGCAGCAGTGCCGCCAGAACCATGGTGCGTTGCTTCATCTCCCTGCTCCTTTTTTTGCGTGGAGCATCCGGTGTAGCCAGAAACAAAACGATGAACAACGTTATTACCTGATGAAACAGAGCCAGCTCACGCCTTATTCTGTAACCAATCATGAAGCTGGCGATAAGCAGCAACCATCTCTTCCAGCGAAGCGCGGTTTAATCCGCTGGGATTGGGCAGCACCCATAAGCGGGTTTCGCCCAGCAGCTGCGGCTGCTCGCCCCACGCCACGTTGCGCTGACGAAACGCCTTCTGAAACGCATCCTTACCCAGCACCGCCAGCGCGCGCGGCTGAAAGCGCAGCACCTTTTCCTGCAGACGCGCGCCGCCGTCACGCAGCTCCGCGCCCGCCAGCTCGCTGGCCTGAATGGTAGGGCGCTCTACCAGCATGGTGATGCCGCAGCCGGTCTCCAGCAACCGCTGTTCCTGCTCCGGCAGCAGCTGTTCGCGGGTGAATCCGGCCTGATGAATCACCTTCCAGAAGCGGTTGCCGGGATGCGCAAAGTGAAAACCGGTATGCGCCGAGGATTTACCCGGATTGATGCCACAGAACAGCACCTGTAAATCGGGCGCGATGATGTCACGGATGTCGTGATCGCTCATGCCGTCACCAGCCCGGCGCGCAGTTTGACCGCCTGACGCGTCACCTCCAGCATCTGGCGCGCTTCCGCCTCGTCAGTACAGGCGCGCGCCAGCGCCAGCGCACCGACCATTTCGGCCTGCATACTACTGGCGATGCTCTCCGCCTGCGCATGCCCCAGCTGCTGCAGCGCCTGCACCAGCTGGCGCCGCACTGCTTCGCGCTTCGCTGAAAACAGCGCCCGCGCATCCGGCGGTAAATGCGCCACTTCGCTGACCAGCGCCGGTATCGGGCAGCCCTCGCCCGGCGCGCCACAGTGCTGGTCCGACAGATAGCGGTCGATCCACTGGTTCAGCCGTTCAGCCGGATCCTCAATCGCCAGCACGGCGGCAAAACGCTGCGCCGAGTCGGCAAACATCTCGCTAATCACCGCTTCGACCAGCGCTTCACGCGAGGCAAAGTGTGCATAAAACCCACCGTGCGTCAGACTAACGCGCTTCATCAGCGCTGCCACGCCAATGCCTTCGGTGCCGCATTCGCGCATCACCACCGCCGCTTCTTCCAGAATGCGCTGCCGCGTGCGCGCCTTATGGCTTAGCTTTTCCATCGGTTGTTACCCTGCTCATCGTTAATGGCAATCAGTGTAATTATTACGATCGTCATATTCCAGCTTGACGATAGATATGATGGTCGTCATATTATCAGCACACCAATATGACGACCATCATAAAGAGGGCTTTTCCCATGTCACACCAACTGGCTTTAATCACCGGCGCTTCCAGCGGTATCGGCGCAACTTACGCAAAACAGCTGGCCGCACGCGGCAACGACCTGATTCTGGTGGCGCGCGATGCTGCACGTCTGAGCGCACTAGCGCAATCGCTGCACGAAGCGCACGGCGTGGAGGTCAGCGTACTGGCCGCAGACCTGACGCGCCATGAGGATCTGGCGCGTATTGATAGCGAGCTGCGGGACAATACGCGTATTACCACGCTGATCAACAATGCGGGTATGACGGTGGAAGGCGAGTTTATCGACGCCAGCATTGAGCAGACGCAAACCATGCTGGCACTGAACGTGGTGGCGCTGACGCAGCTCTCTCACACGGCCGCGCAGGTTTTCCGCAGCCGCAACGCGGGCACCATCGTGAACGTGGCGTCGGTACTGGCGCTGGTCAACGAACAGGCAAACGGGGCCTACAATGCGACGAAAGCTTTTGTGCTCTCGCTGACGCGGAATATGCAGCGTGAGCTGGCGGGCCACAACGTACGCGTACAGGCGCTGCTGCCGGGCCTGACGCGCACCGAGATCTTTCAGCGCACCGGGCGCTCGGTGGATGATCTGCCAGCAGAGATGGTGATGGAGGTCGACGACTTAGTCGCCGCCGCGCTGCGCGGTCTGGATGACGGCGAAGCGATCACCATTCCTTCGGTGGAAGATATGGGCCTGTGGCACAGCTTTGAGCAGGCGCGCGGCGCCATCCTGCCGTTTATCTCGCTGAATAAGCCCGCCACGCGTTATCGCTGAGCCTGCGCATCCGGAGACAAGGCGGCAGCAAGCCTTGTCTCAAAAACGCGACAGCAGTGGGCGCTTATTGCCCGCTTCTGCCGGGGTTCCGGGATTTTTTGCTGTGAGATCAAGGACTCAGTGATTGCGGGAATTTTCACCAACCGATTGAGCAACGCTGGATCGCCCCACCGAGATACTTTATAATCCCCGCTCCGCTGGCCCCTTAGCTCAGTGGTTAGAGCAGGCGACTCATAATCGCTTGGTCGCTGGTTCAAACCCAGCAGGGGCCACCAAATTATCAATGACTTACCTTAAAAGCTACCGTTAAGCTGGTTTTCCAGGATGCTTATAGGATACCGGCCTGAAGTAGAGCAAAATAGTGCTTCACCCACCCTATATTCAGTCAATTTTACTTTAAGCTAATTTCACCCTAAGGCTACTTAACGCTCAGGCCATCTGTGGCATAAAGCTGTTCAGCAAGCGCAATGTCCGCTTTGCGCGAAAAGCGGACCTTTTTATTTTATAGTGAAAACGCCCCGCATGGTCAGGTTATAGTAATACCTCTCGCCCTTAGACTGCGTCTGCTTGAGTCGATAGCTTCAAGAAGGCGGAGGCGGCTTTCACTAAGATGATTGGCGAGTAATTCTGCTGCTTTCTCAGTATTCTGCGAGCGAAGCGCAGCAAATATTTCGCGATGATCCTCCCAGGCGGGATTCGACGGTGCCTTGTCCAGCCATCTTGCTCGTGAAAGCCGGCGCAGAGCATCGCTTATCCCTTCGATAATAAACGCATTCTGACACAGACGGGCCAGCTCTAGATGAAATCGTGTTCCGGCATCGTCCATAATATCTTCAGCTGCATCAGCAGCCTTCTCTTTGAGCAGGGTTTCCAGACTGCTGATTTGTTCTTCCGTCATTTGGCCGGCTGAAAGTTTTAATGCCGCAACTTCCAGTACTTCCCGGTAAATACATAGCTGTTCAACTTCCGCGATATCGATCGGCGCCACCATCCAGCGTATTCCGTCACGACATACCAGCCCCTCTGACTCCAGCTTTTGTAATGCGGCTCGCACAGGTGTCCGGGACGCGTTAAACGTCGCTTCAGCCCAGCGCTCTGTCAACCGTTCTCCCGGTCCCAGCTCCATGTTGAGAATTAGTTTTCGTAACTGGTTTTCAACCTCTGATGCCTGACTCATGACGGCAGTGTTCTCCCATAAATTGACAGTAAAATGCACAATCTGTATTGTATACCAAATTGGTATACCAAAAAAAGAGCGATTGTATGACCCAACTCTATAACAGCTTCTGGCAGCGAAATCTGATCGTTTGCTTCATAGGCTCATTCTCAACCGTCTTCGCAATGACGCTGATGCTGCCGTTCCTCCCCTTATATGTTGAAGAGCTTGGTGTTCACGGGCATGCAGCAGTTGTTCAATGGTCTGGTGTGGCATTCAGCGCAACGTTTATTACTGCCGGCCTGATCGCCCCGGTCTGGGGAAGACTTGGTGACAGATATGGACGCAAGTCGATGCTCGTGAGAGCCAGTCTGGGCATGGCGGTTACGGTATCTCTTATGGGGCTGGTAACCAATATATGGCAACTTGTCGGTCTGCGGTTGTTGGTAGGACTGGCTGGCGGTTATTCCTCCGGCGCGACAATTCTTATTGCGGTCCAGGCTCCCAGAGAACGTGCAGCGTGGGCGCTCGGGATAGTTTCATCCGGTGTAATGGCAGGGAACCTTGCCGGTCCGCTTGCCGGGGGATGGCTACCCGGCCTGATTGGAATTCGATCCACATTTCTTTGTGCCGGCGCGCTGATATTTTTAGCTTTCCTCATGACACTTCTTCTTATCCGGGAAGAGGTGAAAAAACCTTCGGATGTAGCCACTCAAGCCCGGATTGGCTGGTCGCAGATACCCGCACGGTCTGCAGTTGTCGGCATGCTTTGCACCGGCCTGCTGCTGATGCTGGCTAACATGTCAATAGAACCCATTATCACGGTCTATGTAAGAACCCTCGTCAGTGACGCGTCTCAGATAACTAAAGTGGCAGGATATGTGATGGCGGCAGCGGCATTGGGAAGCATTATTTCCGCCTCCTGGCTTGGGAAGCTGGCAGACAGGATAGGGCACCTTCGCATTATCGCACTTGCGTTAACTGCGGCCGGTTTGTTGCTGATCCCTCAGGCATTTGTCACGTCCGGGTGGCAACTGATTGCCTTGCGTTTTCTGATGGGACTGGCACTTGGCGGCCTGTTGCCATGTATTGCGGCAGTGATACGTCATCGCGTACCAGAAGAAATGGTGGGCAGCATTCTTGGTTATTCCGTCGCAGCGCAGTTCGCCGGACAGTTCATCGGGCCGCTGATTGGGGGTTTTGTCGGCGGGCATATCGGAATGCGAGCCGTCTTCCTGGCAACCAGCTGCTTCCTGCTGCTCGGAGCGGCGTGGAACCTCAAAATACAAGGCCAGTCATCGACGCGCTGACTGGCAGCATTATCCTTCCCCCTGCAGATTTCGGAGATTTTATGTCAAATCAACTCAGTAATATTAGTAATAACAGCGCGCTGCTGGTAATGGACTTCCAGACGATCATTCTCAACAACTTCCTCCCGCATGAGAGTGCTGGAAACGTTATTCGCAACACGGCATCGCTGATATCTGCCGCACGCGCAGCAGGTGTACCGGTTATCTACGTCAGTGTCGGATTCCGCAGGGGTTACCCTGAGGTAAGCCAGAACAACATGATTTTCTCGTCCATAAAAGAGAATGGGATTTTTATGGCTGATAACGAGAGCACGGCTATTCATGCTGATGTCGGGCCGGCAGAGAATGAGCCCGTCATTGTAAAACGCAGGGTCGGTGCTTTTTCTTTTACCGAACTTGATATGATCCTTCGTGCACAAGGCATCGAAACCCTGATCCTTACAGGCGTGACGACCAGTGGTGTGGTGCTTTCTACAGTCGGGCAAGCTTTCGACCTTGATTACCGCCTCATCGTTGTGAGTGATTGTTGCGCAGACCCGGCCCATGAAACCAATGTGTTTTTACTTGAAAAAATAATACCTCAACATGCTTTTGTTACCAGTTCATCTGAAATATCAGAAGTCTGGGCATAAAAATATGAATTTCTGAGGTCAAAACAACCGTAATGTACTGGCGGAAGATGATCGGGTATGCCCGGTCATATGAACTTCCGCTTCAGGCACGTTGCAGATATCAGGTACATCCAGAGAGTTAAGTGTGAGCGAAAAGCGGAAATTGATATGATGTCAGAAACGACATTTTAAGAAACGCTTCTAAACCATTCAGTGAGAGGTATCAAAAATGAATACATGGCTGATAACGGGAGCTTCACGTGGTCTTGGTTTGGTCATCGCCAGGGCTGCATTGAAAAACGGTGATAATGTTATCGCTACAGCCCGACGCCCTGAAAATCTTTCGGAACTTAACGACATAGCGGACGGACGCCTATTATCAGTAAAGCTGGAGCTGAACGATCCTGAATCCATTAATGAGGCGGTCAGGTCAGGACTTGAGGCTTTTGGGGGCCTGAATGTTCTCGTTAATAATGCCGGGTATGGTCAGTTAGGTTTTTTTGAGGAGGTTGATGCAGATGCCGTTGAAGCTCAAATGGCTGTCAACTTTCTGGGTACGCTTAATGTTACCCGTGCAGTTCTGCCCGTTATGCGTACTGCCGGAAGCGGTCATATCATCAATATCGCTTCCATAGCTGGCATTGAAGGTTTCGTGGGTTCGTCTGTTTACTGCGCGTCAAAACATGCAATGGCTGGCTGGTCTGAAGGTCTCGCACAGGAGGTTGCTGATTTTGGCATCGCCGTTACGTGCCTTTATCCGGGCCGCTTCAGGACGGATTTCCTTGACCGAAGTTCCGTTCGTTATGGATCAGTGAGCATTGATGCCTATGCAACTGAATCGCAAAAACGGATAGAAGAACTGGATGCTGGTAATCATGTGCAACCTGGAGATCCGGAAAAACTTGCCAGCGTGTTAATTCAAATCACGAATATGCCCCAGCCGCCGGTCATTCTTCCGCTTGGCAGCGACGCGCTTAAAATCTTTGAGAAGAAGAGAGAGCAACTTGATTCAGTCATTAAAAAATATGGTGATCTGACGTCTTCGACTGACTACTGACAACTTACCTTTTTAAATTGGGAATTGGCGCCCCCCTTTTCCTTGAAAAGGAATGTCCGCTTCTGGCACAAAGCGGACACTCGACATGAGCTTTCAGTGCGATCAGTAATGTCAGGCCTGCCACATATAAGCAAGCAGCCACTACCCTCCTTCTCCCCTCGCTTTCGAGCAACAAATAATTGCGATGTTTGCATCGCTGATTTAAACCACTCGAGGCTGCCGAGCTGCCAACCCTACCGGCACAGCTAATCGCCATTAGAACGTTTCGAATGAGATAAGCACAGCCTCGAGAAAACAGCCTTACCGAAATGCCACGTAAGCTGTTGTATATTCCATTCTTCGTCACTTTTGTCATCATGGTCATGCTTTACCTGAAACTCTGCGTCCAGAGCAGCCCAAAGGCGCTGACGCGCTGTGATTCATCGATTTCACCTGTCTGCTTGTAGGGGTGTTATAAAATCCCCCTCTCCTCTGCGATTTCAAAAATGCACATGTGAAATTCACTACCAATTTGGTTTAAATTTGACCAGGCAGCTCAGCCTGGCAGGTGAAATCCAGTTTTATTCATTCATTTCATAAACTTACAAACTGGTCTAATGACACCCCTTGAAAAAAAGTGTACAGGTGATCACGAAAATTATTCTTTATTTTCATTGAGTTAAGAGACCTGCCGCCGCCACCATGAAAATGCAAAAATCAGCCGTTTTCCGCGGGGCCGCCGCCTCGTGGACAGGGTACCCCGCCGGGAGGACCCGCTCATTTTTCCACGTCCTGACGGCCACAGTGGCTCACCATCAAAAGGCTGGTGGTCGGTTTAGAAAATGAAAGTCAGGCCCGAAAGGGTTTTGCCCAAATAGTGCAAAACCTTCAGGCTTTTACAATGACTTCTCAGAAAGGGCGGACATTCAAACACAGCTTAAGCTTTTGATTTGTTCGGGACTGTCCCTCTGCCTGCTTAAAAAGAGCTGGAAGTTAGAAGATTAATTAGTAACCTCATGATTTTATTAGGAGTGGTCACAGTGACCACCCGCATCCTGACACTCAATCTGGCCCCCTCTTTAAGGACCGCCCGGCTCTTTGGGCAGGCACAAAGCCGTAAGCTATTGTTTATTGCATCCATCCTCACTTTGAGGATACAGGTCATGCTCTAAGTGAATTCGTTTTTATGGCAATTATTGATGTCCGATACTTCTCCAGCGTTTGCACGTTCAGCCAGCATCTGCTGGTTAACTAAACACTGAGAGTAAAAGTCACGCATGAAAAGGGTTTTACCCGAAAAGTGCAAAACCCCGATCTGCGGCATCAGCTCTCATTTTGCTAACGCTCAACTAGAACTTAATTCGTTGATTTATCCATTCATCGTCATTTCGGCCCCCTCTCGGGATACTCGATTAACAACACTCTGATTTCAGTATCGAGGGTACTGGCAACCTCTCGCCCTAAATCATTGTCGGGTACCCAGTTCGAAGATGATCCAGTTATTAAGCCTGCTTCAGATTTTAACAATTACGATTGACTCTTAACTAGTTGAAAGAAATATAAGCCCTCATATTAAGAATGACCACCAGCCAGAAATCGATTATCCTCAACAAAGCAGGATTATAATTCTTTCTCAACATGTAAGCCTGACCAGTTTATATTTCATAGAAAACTAATATTTTCTAATTCAGGCCTCATACCCGCAATGAGAGGGTATGGCTAATGATATGCTGTATGTAACATCAGGTAACAGTTAATCAAGACACCTATTAAGATTCAAATCTTATTAATTTTATTTCTGGTTGGCTTGCTCATTTAGCCTGTATAGACTTATGGCCTGACAATTTCGCCTCTCAAGCTCGTTTCAGTCCAATTCAAAAATTGCTGAATAACTGGCCTGTTTCTGTATCCCACTGGGGTCACAATATGATGTGCGTTAACAGCATGAGTGAAATTATCTGGTAATACGCGCACAAGTTTACCTTCTTCTAAAAACCTGCCGGCAAGCAAGTCGCTCTCAAGAACAATTCCATGTCCCATCACCGCTGCTTCAATGCTCATGTAGGAACGATCAAACCGAAATAGCCATGGCTGAGCAGGCTGATTAAGATGATGCATCCGAAACCACTCGGGCCAGCGCAGGAGCGTTGATTCAGAGTAAATCAGCCGCCTTGTAATCAAATCATAGAGGGACTTAACCGGCGCTTGTGCCAGATATTCAGGTGATGCCATTGGCATGATATGTTCATCTCTGACAGAGATTATTTCACACCCCTCCCAGGCTGGAAAGCCATGCCTGATTGCGATATCAATTTCTCCACGAGAAAAGTCTATTTCCTCATATGAACAAGCCAATGTAACTTCAATGCCAGGACACTGATCCTGAAACGACTCAAGCCTCGGTAAAAGCCACATATATCCAAATGTCGGTGAACTGTGAATGCGAATTCTATTAAGTTTATCTGAATCTTTCATCTCCTCAGATGCCTGCATCAGCCCCTGCAGATGAACACCGATCATGGCCAGATAGGCTTCACCTTTGGAGTTAAGTTTTACTCCCGCTGCGTTACGGTCAAATAACTGACACCCCAGGCTTTTTTCCAGCTTCGCCAGCTGATGACTTGCTGCAGAAGCGGTAATTCCTAATGTTTCTGCCGCACGAAGGACATTGCCTGCACGTGCGATTTGTTCAAAAACCTGAAGGCACTTCAGCGAAGGAATGTCTGCATATTTTCTCATTATTGAACTCATCAAAGATGTATCCGGCCCACATTTTACCAGTTTGAGAAACCTGATTACACAGTGACCTTGATAAATGGTAAACCATTATAGCGATCACAATCACAGTTCATTATCAATCATAGCGTGCTTTGTAGACAACCAACCCTCCTCTGTTGTTAATTGGTTAACCATTAATGTGACCTATCTGAGGAGAATCCAGTATGTCAGAGTTGCAGCAGAAACTAGACAAGCTTTCCGGGCATGCCTGGGCGATACGTCGGCACGCCCTTCGTATGGGTGAAGTGCAGGGCCAGGGCTACATCGGACAGGCGCTCGGCATAGCCGATGCACTGACAGTGGCGTACTTCCATGCCATGTCATTCCGTGCAGATGAACCGGAATGGGAAGGTCGCGATCGTTTTTTATTATCGATTGGTCACTACGCTATCGGTTTGTACGCGGCACTGATAGAGGCGAAGATCATCGCCGAAGATGAGATCGAAAATTATGGCAGCGATAACAGCATCTTGCCGATGTCCGGAATGGCAGCGTATACCCCTGGCATGGAAATTACTGGTGGGTCACTGGGGCACGGGCTGGGTATTGCGGTTGGAATGGCGCTGGGACTGAAAAGAAAAGGTAACCCGGCCGCTGTCTACAACCTTCTGTCAGACGGGGAACTGAATGAGGGTTCTACTTGGGAAGCCGCACTTTCAGCAAGCCACTGGAAGCTGGATAACCTAATCGCGCTGGTTGACGTCAACCGTCAGCAGGCAGATGGCAACAGCCAGGAAGTACTTGCGACGGAGCCGGTGGATAAAAAGTTCGAGGCTTTCGGATGGTTTACGCAGCGCGTGAACGGCCATGATTTGCAGGCACTGGTCTCTGCGTTCGATACAGCCAGACATCACCCGGGCTGTCAGCCACGCGTCATTATTCTTGATACGCTTATGGGCAAAGGTGTGCCTTTCCTTGAAGAGCGGGATAAGAACCATTTTATTCGCGTAGCGGATGCCGAATGGCAGCAGGCGCTTGACATGCTGCAGCGTCATATCTGAATTTCCCTTAAGACTTTATGAGGTCATGATGACTACCCGTAAACTGAAAACCTCCGCCATGATTGCGTCCATAGCTGAAGAGGGCCAGGCAACAATTCCTGCGCCCTTTGGCCATGCTCTGGTGCAACTGGCAAAACACCATGAGGATATTGTCGGCATGTCAGCCGATTTGGCAGCCTATACCGATCTGCACATCTTTTCGCGCGAATACCCATCGCGTTTTTATCAGATGGGTATGGCGGAGCAGTTACTGATGAGTGCCGCTGCTGGACTGGCTCGTGAAGGTGCCACACCGTTCGTCACGACCTATGCGGTATTTGCTGCACGCCGTGCCTATGATTTTATCTGCATGGCAATCGCGGAAGAGAAGCTCAATGTAAAAATCATTTGCGCACTGCCCGGGCTGACAACAGGCTATGGGCCCAGCCACCAGGCAACCGAGGATATTGCGATCTTCAGGGGAATGCCAAATATGACTATCATTGACCCCTGTGATGCCATTGATATTCAGCAGGCTGTGCCGGCCATTTATGAACATGACGGACCCGTCTATATGCGGCTGCTGCGAGGGAAAGTGCCGGTGATTCTGGACCGCTTCCCCGATTACACATTCGAAATAGGAAAAGCCAGGCTGCTGACTGAAGGGCAGGATGTGCTGATCATCTCTTCAGGATTAATGACAATGAGAGCTGTTCAGGCTCGCGATTTGCTGGCGCAACAGGGGATCAGCGTGGCTATTCTCCACTCGCCGACAATTAAACCATTGGATGAAGAAACGATTTGTCGCGAAGCGGCGAAGCGTAACTGTCTGGTGATTACCGCAGAAAATCATACTGTTATTGGCGGGCTGGGTGAAGCTGTTGCTTCTGCGTTGATGCGTAACGGGATTTCGAGGCCATTCAGGCAGGTTGGCTTACCCGATGCGTTCCTTGATGCAGGTGCGTTACCCACACTGCATGACCGCTATGAAATCTCGGCCCGTTCGCTGGCATCAAATATCGCTACCTGGATAAAGAAATAATGAAATTTATATTTATTCCCAGGCGCAAGCCTGGGTGTAAATATTGAAAAATTTCAGATGATTCATCTTTCTGAACCCTGAAGGGATTAACATGATAAATAAATCGAAAAAGACGAGTCACTATCGATGGTTTGTCATCGCACTAATTTTCGTTCTTTTTATGGTTGCACAGGCTGATCGCGCTAATATTGGTTTTGCCATCCCGTTCATTCAGAAAGAATATAATCTGACAAACACGGAAATCGGGATGATTATCAGTCTTTTTTTTGCGGGCTATGGATTATGTCAGATACCAGCAGGTTTTTTTGTCAAACGTAAAGGGATCCGTTTCTCGTATGCTGCAGGCATGTTATTGACGTCTTTATTTACTTTCATGATGGGAAAAGTTGATTCTGTTCTCCACCTGAAAATTCTGCGCACGCTGGTAGGAATTAGCGAAGCGCCAGTTGTGATCAGCTCTACAGCTACAATCAATAACTGGTTCCCAACCAGCGAAAAAGGCACAGCTACCGGTATTTTTTTAGCAGGTTCCAAATTCGGGCCACTGTTAGTGCCACCCATTTGCGCGTGGATCTTGATTAATTACGACTGGCGCCACATTTTTCTTTTCTTCTCCATTCCCGGCGTGGTACTGGCCCTGGTGTGGTATGTCCTTGTGAGGGATACGCCTTCTGAAAGCCGCTTCGTCAGCCAGCAGGAAGCGGAATATATCGCAGAAATGGATGAGGGCATTCCGTCGGGCCGTAAGTTAAGTTCTTCTGGCCGGGCGTTTCGCTACAGCTGGATTGATCGCCTGATAAGAACTGAAAAACTCAGTCCGTTGGAATCTTCCCGGCAGGTTTTCAGGTCCTGGGATATTATCGGTGCGGCAATAGGTTACATGTGTATGGTCGGTATAGTTGATGGCGTCATAATGTCCTGGCTACCCAAATATCTCCTGCAGGAACATCATCTTACTCTGGTATCATCGGCAACACTCGCTGCCACGCCCTTTGCGGGCAACGTAGTGGGTAATCTGTGCGGTGGGTGGATTTCTGACAACCTCTTAGCGAAACGTCGTAAGCCGTTGATGATGTTTAGCGCCGTCTCCACAATTGTCATGACCGGTCTCATGACCATTGCGCCCCAAAATCCGTATTTACTCGGCGTGCTGCTGTTCCTACTTGGATTCCTGATAGCACTGGGTTATTCCGCTTACTCAGTCTATGCCATGGCGAGGGCTTCCCGAGAAACCTATCCGGTTGCCTATGCAATTATTAATATGGGCGGTCAACTTGGAGCAGTGTGTATGCCTATGATTGTGGGCGTTCTGCTTGATCACTATAGCTGGAATGCCGTGTTCATTACGCTGGGGGTTGCAGCTGCACTGTGCTTCACTGTGGTTCTGACCATTCGTGAACCATTACCAGCCGGTGCGAAAATAGATTAACGGCGCAGTTTCCTTTAGAAGTAGCGCAACTGCCAGTTAGCGCTGCTTCATCAGCAAGCTTATAAGCATATTTTCCCGCTCCCAAAGCGAAAAATGTGCTCTCATGGCGGCTCGTGCTGCTTCAGGATCCCGTACAGCAATTGCCTGAACAATATCCTTGTGATTACTGTTTATGCGGGTTTTTGACTCATCCATATCTTTCATTATGCTGCGTCTTTTTCGCAACAGATCCGAAATAAAAGAAGCGATGCTTTGATAGAAAAGCATGATGACCGGATTATGCGTCATCCCTGCCAGGATAAGATGAAACTGATAATCAGCTTCCACTTTCTCTTCAAAAGTCTCAGCTTCTACCATGCGTTCACTCTGGTGCCTGAGCTCCGTTATTTCCTCTTCTGTAGCATGAGTAGCCGCTTCTTCCGCCAGCATTCTCTCAAACATTTCCCGAGCATCTTCTATGGTATCAAGGGAAATATAACCAAGCTGTGTGGCGATATCAAAGTAGAGATTTGCAAAAGAAAAACGAGGCATCCGGATATAAGTACCACTCCCCTGATTACGTTCAATAAAACCAAAGAACTCAAGTGAAGATAGCGCATTACGGATAATGGATCGCTGAACACCCATTTGCTCCGCCAGCACGCGTTCAGGCGGTAATTTATAAATACCGTTCTTATCGATTGCAGCGGTGGCAAGAATGCTTTTGATTAAAGTCTGACTTTCTACGGGTATTCCGGTCATTTTTGTCACGCAAGGTAATCACAGATAAAACATCTGATGCTGAGGCCATCCTAACGCCTGCCTTTGCCCCTGGCAACTGCAATAACATCAGAAACTGATAAGTCGGGCTTTTGTAAGTGATGAGCCAGAATGACTGATTACACCCGGCTCAAGGGGGATGGACGCTGTGGCGGCCTGTTCGATCACGGATTGTCTAAACAGATGCAATGTCATTACCAATTTCTCTGATACCGGCCGAGTTAATCAGTGAGAAATATTCTTGCCGATGCAGCCAGTCCGGCGACAGCCGTTTTATCTGCAGGTTTAAGGGTCTGCTCTAAACGAAAAAAAGGGCTGCCATCATAAAAACGGCAGCCCTGGATTCAGGCCCAGTAATGTTTACTGGAAAGATTAATTCGTATCAGGCAGTGCGTAAGCAATGACATAGTCGCCTTTGCCCGTGCGCATGAAGTGATGGCCGGTGGCTTCAATAACGACATACTCTTTGCCGTTCTGCTCATAAACCATTGGGTTCGCCTGGCCGCCTGCGGGTAATGGTGCAGACCAGACCGTTTTTCCGGTTCTGATGTCAATCGCCCGAATCAGGTCATCGGTAGCGGCTGCGATGAATACCAGACCACCCTTAGTCACGGCTGAGCCGCCGTTATTTGGGGTGCCAATGTTAATCGGCAAACCTGTGGGAATGCCAAAAGGACCGTTATTACGTGCGGTGCCTAAGGGACGATCCCACACGGTATGCCCGGTGCGGAGGTCAATTGCGCGAATACCACCATAGGATGGCTCATTACACAGCATGCCGGTAAAGCCATTCTGCCAGCCCGGATTAATGTTCAGTGCAAAAGGTGCGCCGCTCTGCGGTGTAAGCGGGCTGGCGTGCGTATCCAGGTTATAGCCAATTTTGTCTGACGGATGCACATTGAGCTTATCGGCCACGCTTCTGGCCACAAACTCAGTGTAGTTGACCGTATTGTTGTAGTTAGCAATCACCAGACCGTTTACCGGATCGACCGATACGCCACCCCAGTCGCTGCCGCCATTGTAACCCGGATAAGAGATAAACGGTTTACCTATCGAGCCCGGTGTGTAAGCACCCCGGTAATCTGCCTGATGGAATTTGATACGGCAGTAGAGCTGGTCCAGCGGAGTCAGTCCCCAGGTGCTTTCCGGCGTCAGATCAGGCTTACGCATACTGTTGAAGGTCGAATACGGCTGCGTAGGGGAGCGCATTGCGGGATCGGTTCCCCCCTGCGGCGCAGGTTTTTCAATCACATCAAAGAGTGGCTTACCGGTTTCACGATTGAGGACATAGAGCTCAGCGTTCTTGGTCGGAAGAATGATGGCCGGCACTTTACTGCCATCAGGCTGGGGGTAATCTACCAGAGTTGGAGGTGAGCCCAGATCATAATCCCAGATGTCATGATGTGTGGTCTGGAAATTCCAGCGTGGCAAGCCGGTATTAATATCCAGTGCAACCAGCGAATCACCGTATTTCAGTTCAGCGGCCGTACGAGGCGCACTCCAGTAATCCCCAGACGGGTTGGCTACCGGCAGGTAGACAAGTCCCAGTTTTTCGTCACCGGTGAAGGTTGTCCATACGTTAGGGCTGCCACGTTTGTAAGCATCAGGGCCATGCTTAGGCGTAGCGTCGTCAGGATTAGCCGCATCCCAGGCCCACTTGAGTTTACCCGTCCTCACGTCAAAAGCTTTGATTACGCCTGGTGGACCAAACACTCGCTGTCCGTCGATGACCTGATGACCCACTACAATGGTGTCGCGTACCACTACCGGGCCTGAAGTAATAGATACATATCCTGTATAGGTCTCTCCCATATCTTCAAGGATGGAAACTTCGCCATTGTTACCAAAATCAGTACAGCGTTTTCCATCCTGCGCATCGACTTCAATCACACGGTCGTCAAGAGTACCCAGAATGATGCGACGGTCGCAGTGCTGCCCAGGCTGATTTTCGGCCTGTACTGGTACAGGTTGAGACGGGTAATGAGTCGCATCAAAGTAAGCAAGTGAGCGACACGCTGGCGTATAGGGCAGAGCGTCACGGTTAATCTGTGCATCAAAGCGCCATTTCTGCTTGCCGGTTGCAGGATCAAAGGCAACGATGTTATTAGCCGCGGTGCAGACGTAGAGGAAGTCACCCACTTTCAACGGAGTATTTTCCGTACCCCAGCGCGCGCCCGGTGGTAAATCCCCCGCATGTGACTGCCAGGCAACTTTCAGCTTACTGACATTGGCTGGCGTGATTTGCGCGGCGGATGAATAGCGTGCCGCAGAAAGGTTGCCACCATAAGCAGGCCAGTCATTTTTGACCTCTTGGGAGGTCATACCCGTGCCAGTATCTGCCGTAAAATTTTTGCCATCAGGTTGGGGAAAGCCGTTTGCTTCAGTGGTATGTGATGGCAGAAATGCCAGGCCACCAGCCCCGATAAACGTCAGCGCTAGTGCGCCAGTGATTGCCCCGCTGTGCTTGCGCTTCATACGCGGCAGCAGCGTGGAAAGATGGAAAGAAAACGCAATCGCCAGGGCTAAAATCAGTGCGAAACGAGGCACCCATCGCCAGAAATCGGTTCCGGATTCAGCAATCGTCCAGAAAAGTGTACCGAAGAACAGCAGGCTGAACCAGAGCACTGCACTGGCCTTTCCCCGCCACAACGTGTAACCGGAGAGTATGCTAAGAATACCAGCAATCCCGTAATACCAGTTTCCGCCGAGCGAGATAAGCCATATACCGCCAGCCAGTAAATAGAGTCCGAGCAATAGCAGAATAGCTGCAAGTAACCTGCCAGCCCATCCGGGCTGACTTTTTAGTTTTGAACGTTGATTCACAATAATACCTTGCCTGTTTTAACTAAAAATTAAATAAAGCGGCAGATTGTTATCATGATGTGAGTAATTTGTCACACTTCATATTCAAATTAAGCACAAAACATTCAATTCCCATTTTATTCATGAGGGGTTGAAAAAAAACTCATCACTTAAGAATATCAATAGAATTCAGATTAAGCTTTGCAGCCATTTTTTTAGGAATTAGCTAACATTCATAATACTGAAACAAAAAAGCCATAACCAAAATAGACGGTAATTATTATTGTGAATCCGTCACATTGCAGGCAAATTGAAAAGTCAAAAAATAATTGAAGATCCTTTCACCAACCATTGATACTGGAAATAATTTATTTCCTGCAAATCTGAACTATAATTACATTTCGGATTCAACCATGGCTGACTTTGTAGCAGGTAAACTCGACGAGAACCTCGATTCATGAAGTCAGTTTTTAATCGACTCATGGTTAAGTACTGTCCTGCAACTTTTATGACCTGGACGCCCCCCCTTGGTTAGGGTGGCACTGAAAATTATTAATATTTTATCCCTCTTAAGAAAATATCATAATAACTCATAAGAATCAGCACATCGAATTTTGCTGACTCGCATAATGTTAAAGCGATCTCGGACAGAGCCTGTTTCAGTCGCTCAAACCAGCAGAAAGCAGATGAGCAACTTAGCCTGGGCCTTCACAATTAGTAAATGTGAACTATCCGTTTTATCATTAACGTAGTGTCTTCAAGGACCGTTCGCTGAGAGATGGCTGTAAAAGTCGACGAAATTCATTTGTGAATAAAAATGCTGTCAATAGATAAATAAAACCCCACAAAACAGGAAATAATTTATATTTTTTCAAAAACATCAATAAGCATTGGCAACTTCCTGATTTAGCAAAAAAAACACACCACTCATAGCGGATTAAAAGTCCGCTATGAGCGGTGTAATGTTAACACTATAATTATCTCTATTTATTATTTCGGGCCATGAAATTTCCTGCATCACCATCATTCGGGTCAACGAAGATAATATCATCAGGACTGCGACGCGGACTGTCTAATGACAGAAAAATCACCGGCTCTTCCAGCAGCTTCGGTAGTGCATGTACAACATTACGTTCGAAGAAAAGCAGGTGACCCGGAGCAAATTCAGCCTCATCGCTGGGGTCCTCCATCCAGAACGTGCCCCGTCCGGAAAGAACATAAAGATATTCATCACACTGCTGATGATAATGCGGCTTTACGCCATGATAGGCTCGAAAAACACGGCAACTCGCTTCAGGTCTGTCTGTAAGGTACTCATCAGCCAGCATGCTATCAGAGTATTCTGGCAAGCGACGGGCGATTTCGGTTGGAATGAACCGTGCAGAACGCGTTTTTTCTGGCATCTCATTCTCCTTTATATTGCCTGGTTAAACAGCAAAGGAATTCCCGTTCGGGATTCAAGCCTTAGAGCGTAGTCCCGAACAGCAGGTGGAAAGTAAAGTGTTTTAACAATAGACAGGCAGCGCAGCAGTGGCCACAAAACAATATCGCTGATATCGATGTGATGACGTGATTCCACCAGCGGCACCAGATCATATAGCTTTGTCAGCATTTCATTACAGAGAGCAGAGGTGCGGGCTGTCAACGCAGTCAGGTCACCAAAGGCTTTTTCCTCACGCCGGCGATAAGCCTCACGGGCCCCAGGCGTAGACAATTCAGGAAAGTCAGCCTCTGTAAAGCGCGGAATGAAAAGCTTGAGAGCAACTGACCACACATCGTTAATCCAGGACTCTATCTTCTGATCAATCTGACCAGAAAACGCGGGAGTGTGGGCTCCGTCCATATAGCGCACAATATCCAGGCTTTCTGCCATGTGCGATCCATCCTCTTTTTCCAGAATGGGGACGACTTTTTTACCGACAAGTCGTAATGGCGTGTCCTCATCTCCCTCCATGATAATGGAAAGTGTTATGGGCTCTTTCTTAATAGCAAACGCCATGCGCACCCGAGTACAGAAAGGGCAATGGTCGTATATGTAAAGCTTCATGCTTTGCCACCGGCAAGCGGTTTAAGGGCGATGATTTCTGATGTCTCAATATATTGAGGAAGCTCAGCAAACAATGCCTTAATGTGCGGGGCATTCAAATGTTCATCCAGCAATACCTGACTCTCCCACTCTTCTGTCCAGATAAAGCGACTTGCGTTCTTTGCATCAACATTGAGCTGGTAGCTAATGCAGCCCTTTTCAGCAAGCGTTGTATCAATAACCGATCGGAACAGCTTTTCAACAGTGGATTCGGTACCAGGGGTTACCTGAAAAATAGCAATTACGGGAACAGTCATGATCTATCCTCTTAAGTTACTCATGAATAACTTACTTAAAAGTAACCAATGAGCTGACATGTCGCAACTTTTTTGTTATCTTTCTGCTTCAGAAGAGAGAGGATGAGCAAAATGTCAAAAAGGGCTGAGCGCGCCGCTCATACACAGGCAAAACTTCGTGAAGCGGCTATAAGCGTCTTTGCACGAAAAGGTTTCCATGAGACTAAAATCAGTGACATCGTGGCAGAGGCAGGGGTGAGCCAGCCCGCATTTTACCTTTACCATGACAGCAAAGAAGTGCTGTTTGAGACTTTGGTCAGTGAATTTCGCAGTGAATTGTACGAAGCAACCCGTCAGTGCCTAATTTCTCCCGGACTCAGCGCTGAAGAGTTATATGAAGATCTCCGTCAAAGTTTCGTTCGCTTTCTAACCGTTCTGCAAAGGGATCGCGACCTGACGGAAATTGGTTTTTTCCAGCCCGCAAGCGGTGAAACAACTAAAGAACAGATGATCGCATGGATTACGATGAACATGGAACGTGAGCAGCGAGCAGGTATCTTGCGTGATGATATTTCTGTACGCTGCCAGGCAAGATTCGTCATGGGCCTGCTCGACCAGATGTCTCGTATTATCGATTCTGAACACGACGTAAATGAATTCGCTGGCATTTGTGCCACTCTTTTCTGTGACGCGCTTGCCGCTAAAAGCCTGAATTAAGACTAATAATTTACAATAAGAAATTCTTGATGGCTCTTTGCTTATTTTGACATCCAGTGGTGCTATTCCTCCCCACCTAATCTCGTGAGCTGCTGAGTGAACCCCGGTAATGTCTTATTTTATTAATTATTATCCGCAGCTGGCGTAAAGCGGACGTTTTACATAGCATCGTCATATTCAATTTGAAAAAATATTTGATAATAAACACGCTCAGTTGTCGGTGGTAAAGCAAGAGCTGCAAAACTCACACCTGAGCCACGCAGAGCTTCAGCACTTTAAGCAGCGACAGAAAATAAAGAATTAGCGGCTTTACCTGAAGTCTTCTACGAATTGTCAGATACTCTCCTGGAAATTGGTGGCGTTGAGCTGGAGTGTTATGTGCTGGATGACGCAGATATGACGCGAATTATAAAAGCAAGTACAGCTGGTATGGGGTTAGGTTTTTTATCCTGTAAGCGCATCAGCGCGACTTGTTAATTTAGTGACCAGCGAACGATCAAAGCCCTCTTTAAACAGTGAGTTAATAGGTCAGCGCCAACCCCCTATCCGCTTCATATACCCTTCAAGAAATATCGTTGGGTCTGCTTACTCGACCACTATATTGGCTGGTATTTGCGATGCAATTCTGGCTGCGCGCAAAGATGGCAAGCTTCAGGCTCAGCAAATGCATATCGCCGCTCAGGCTTAATACTGGTAAGAGGCTTTGCTCGCGTCGGTATAATCCTGACGCTGGCCAGCCAGTATCACGGAAATGTACCCCCCAGACGCTTCACCAGAAACTCTGCGTCAAGCGCAGCCCAAAGGCGCTGCCCCCCTTAATTCTTCAACTTCATCGGTCTACTTTTGGTGGTGTTATAAAATCCCATCTCCTCTGCGATCTCAAAAATGCGCCAGTGAAAGGCACCACAAGTGGTTTGAATTCGACCAGGCAGCTCAACCTGGCAGATGAAACCCAATTTTATTCACTAATTTCACAACCTTATCAACTGGTCTAATGACACCCCTGAAAAAAAAGTGTACAGGTAATCTTAAATATTATTTATTATTATCAATAAGTTAAGGGACCTGCCGCCGCCACCATGAAAATGCAAAAATCAGCTGTTTTCCGCGGGGCCGCCGCCTCGTGGACAGGGTACCCCGCCGGGAGGACCCGCTCATTTTTCCACGTCCTGACGGCCACAGTGGCTCACCATCAAAAGGCTGGTGGTCGGTTTAGAAAATGAAAGTCAGGCCCGAAAGGGTTTTGCCCAAATAGTGCAAAACCTTCAGGCTATAGCAATGACCTCTCAGTAAGGCAGACATTCAAACACAGTCTAAGCCTTTGATTTATTCGGACCGTCACTCTGTCTGCCCTGCGAGAGCGGGAAGCCAGATAATTAGTGAATAACTTCCTGATTTTACTACGAGTGGTCACAGTGACCACCCGCATCCTGACGCTTAATCCGGCCCCCTCGTTTGAGGATAGTCCTGCTCTTCGGCCAGGCATAAAGCTGTAAGTTGATGTTTATCTTATCCATCCTCACCTTGATTGATGCAGGCCGTGCTCTCCGTGTATTCGGTTTTAATGGAGATCGTTAATGCTCGATACTTCTACGGCATTTGCAGGCTCAGCCACCGTCTAGCTCTTTGCTCAGAATATGATAGTTTCGTCTGAATAAGGTTTTACCCGAAAAGTGCAAAACCCCAAGTTGCGGAGCGCCTTTAACTGCTCAGGATCCGTGCCCAGATAGCTGGCCCCGCACAGGTCTTTGCAGTTCATGCCGTGCAGCTGCATCAGGCGCACCACCAGCTTTCTGCAGCGGGTCCCTGCAGAAAAGGGGCCTGTCGGACAGAGAAACCGCCCCAGAGAGGTCCTCGCCTGTACACTCGCTCTGGGTTAATAGCTGCGCGTATGAGATGCATGGATTAGTCATCTGGAGGCTGCACAGCAGCCAGGATGAATTCACAGACACACCGGGGGAAACGATCATTTCCTCTGCTTTTGCTTCAATGGATTATGATTATTTTACTAAGTATACGAATGAACTTTTTTTGAGGATTTAGCGTGCTGCGAGCATGTATTCTTCTGCTTTTTGCAGGATTTGTATCTTCATCCCTGGCTGAGACATTTACGCCTCGCGAGCAGGCATGGATAGCGTCACATCCCCGCGTTTACTATACCGTCGATAACCTCTGGCCACAGGAGTCTGTAAAGGGCAGCAAGCATACCGGCCTGAGTCGTGAAGTGCTGGATGAAGTCACACGTCGTACAGGGATTCAATTCATTTATGTTCCCCCTAATCAGACTTCGCAGCATCGGCCAATGATGGTGAGTGCGCTGACAGGCAATCTATTAACAAATGAGCAGCGTCAACGCTGGCTGCTGACCTTTCCATGGATTAATACCATGCCCATCATTGTGGCAAAGAAAGATCAGGTGCAGTTACGTACGCTTGCCCAAATGCAAGGCAAACAAATAGCCGTGGCAGCTGACAGTGAGTTTGCGCCGTGGATACGACGTCATTATCCAGCGATACATGTTGTCATGAAATCAGACGTGCGTAGCGCTTTGCAGTCAGTTGAGACGGGCGAAAATGTTGCAGCGATTGCCTCTGGCCTGGTCATATTACCCATTTTACAGCGGCATTATATCAATCAGCTTGGTATTGTGGCGCAGGTCCCTGAGATGGTTAGCGGGGTCAACATGGGTGTCAATCCCGCTTATCCTGAGTTACGTGATATTCTCAATAACGTTATGGCGAATATCTCTGCACGAGATGCAGAACGCCTTTTTGCCCACTGGGTCAGTGTCGTGGATATTGGCACACCGACGTTGCAGTTCGTAGTATGGCAATACCGCTATCCCCTGGCGGTGATAAGCGTTCTGGTGCTTATGCTGATTTTAGCGATGCGGTTTGCCTTGCAGTCACGCAAGCGAGCAATTCGCAGTGAGCAACATAAAAGTCAATTTCTTGCAGTCATGAGTCATGAAGTGCGTACACCGATGAATGCGATAATCGCTTCACTGGAGTTATTGCAGCAAAGTGACAGTTCCAGCATAAAGCGTCATCATTACCTAGATCTCGCTTATTCCTCTTCACAGGACCTGCTTGATTTGCTCAATAACGTCCTCGACCACGAAAAAATCAGCCAAAATAAAGTCGCTATAATATCCGACCCCGTGGCCATCGGCACTTTGCTGGAAGCAGTCATCGACAGCCAGCGACCAGCCGCTCAGCGAAAAGGCATCATGCTGAGCTTTGAGGATTACCGGAGCAATACGACAGAATGGGTCCAAACCGATGCCCATCGTCTGAGACAAATCATTAACAACTTGCTTTCCAATGCTATCAAGTTTACCGACAGCGGCAGCGTACTGCTTCAATTAGAGAATCGTGACGAATTAATGTGCTTTACCGTGCGTGACAGCGGTGTAGGAATTGCACCCGCCCTGAAAAAAACGTTAATGAAGGCATGGCAACAAGGTGATCATCAAGCTGGCGGCAGCGGACTTGGGTTATACATCTGCCATTCACTGGTGACGCAAATGGGCGGTACTGTTGAAATCAACAGTCAGCCGGGAAAGGGCACGGAGGTACAAGTCATCCTGCCTTTGAAATCAATCCCAGCGGTGGTTAACTATGAAAATACCCGAAATTTGTCCCTGCCCCATTTCGGAGGAAATTGTTCGGTGCTGTTAGTGGAAGATCACTTTGCAAACCGAGAATTAATAGCAGAACAGCTCACGCGGCTCTCGTGTCATTATGAGATAGCGGAAGACGGAGAAAGCGCGATTCAGCTCTTTGAAGATGAAAATTATTACGACGTTGTTTTGCTTGATTGCGGTCTGCCAGGTATGGATGGTTACGGCGCGGCGAGACAGATTCGTCTAATCGAGCAACATCAACGGCGTGAACGCACACCTATAATTGCTATTTCAGCTCTGCACAGCCCAAGCCATCAAGCTAAATGTCATGAAAGCGGCATGGATGGCGTATTATCTAAGCCTATTCGCATTAGCGAACTGGCTGAAGAGCTGAAGAAATGGTGCCCTCACGAAGCACTTCAGACTTCAGTTGAGCACTCTGCAGCAACGGTATCCCATGAGGTCTGGCTTGCACTGCAGCAGGATGCTGATGCATTTATGACAGCAGCCAGACAACGTCAGATGCGCTATATGATTCATCATATTCACCGAATAAAAGGGGTGGCGCTAATGTATCAACTTCAGGGGCTGGCTGAGTTTTCGGCAGAGCTTGAATCAAGACTTCGCGCCGATATGCCTTCTGAACATTGGAAGCTGGAGCTATGGCATGAGCAGCTGATTACGTTATGCAGACCTTCAAATCCCTTTGACAAGTAGCGTTTTGAGAGTGCTCCCGTAGTCCGATCATGTCATTTTTACGTTCAATCATATCCGATTTATAAGACCACATATACCGTGTGGTCAGGATAATGAGAGAACCCCCATGCTTTCCAGGGCGATAGAGATACTTATTCTTCTTGTGGCTGGAGTACTGAGTTCCAGCACTATCGCCTCATCACTGCTAAATGATGAGGAACTTGCCTGGATAATAGCTAACCCGGTTATCCATTATGCCGTCCAGCAGGACTGGCCTATTGACTATATTTCACAGGATAAACATTTCGGCCTGAGCAGGGATTATCTTGATCACATCGAAAACGTGACAGGTTTACGCTTTGTGCTGGCAACGAACCCCGGAGATGCTGCTTTAATAACAAATATGGCACCGGGACTCATGGTGGATACCGAACGGGACAAATGGATTTTCAGCCAGCGCTGGATTACCGCTAATGCATTAATTGTCACCCGTGCTGGCACTACCAGCACCCGCACACTGCAGCAGTTACTGGGTAAACGCGTTGCAGTACGTGATGGGAGCGATTATGAGATTTGGCTGAGGCGTCATTACCCGGATATTACTCTTTTGCCACAAGCCGATCTCTCTGCCGTGCTGAACAGTCTTCAGCGTGAGGAGGTGGATGCAGCAATCGGCCCCGACCTGTTGATGCGACCGCTGTTATATCGTCATTTGAAGAAAAAACTGGTGGTGGCCGGTCAAATACCTTCCATGGCGACGGGTCTGCATATGGCCGTATCGCGCGACAGGGAGCCACTGAGATCGATAATCGACAAGGCACTCGCCGCTATGTCAGCCAGTCAGACTGATGCGTTGTTCAGCCAGTGGCTGGGCGACCTGAAAATTGGCCATTTAACCGCAAACGTGATTTTTTCAGTATTTCCGTTTGAACTTACATTATTTACGCTCCTGATCATCGGTCTTATCTGGGCCCTCTGGCGCGCATTACGCCATCGACGTCGCGCTGTCATTAGTGAAGCGAGTATGGGTCAGTTTCTCGCGATCATGAGTCATGAAATTCGCACGCCTATGAATGCAATGATTGCAGCGCTGGAATTATTACGTTTGCCCTGCGACACCCAACAACGTAAAGACTACCTGGCACTTGCTCACACCTCATCAAAACATTTAATGGGTCTCCTTAACGATATTCTTGATCATAGTAAATTATCGCACGGTCAAATCCGACTGGATAAACAATGTTTTTCTCTTGCGCATATGATGGAGGATTTGTCAGCTTTACAGGAACCGGTTGCCGCAGAAAAAGGTTTGAAACTTGTAACTTCACTTGATAAATCACTCGAACACCAATGGATTGTTGCAGATTCCTATCGATTGCGTCAGATAATTAATAATCTTCTGGCGAACGCGATAAAATTTACTGAGGAGGGTGTCGTTTCACTGGAAGTGGTTTATCAACACTATGCGGAAAAAGAAGGTTTACGCATTACCATCAGTGACACCGGAATTGGAATCCCACTGTCCGCCCAATCCACGCTCTTCGATGCCTGGACACAGGCAGATAACGCCAGTCAGCGCCGCTATGACGGCAGCGGTTTAGGATTATTTATCTGCCATGAACTTGTAAGTTTAGCGGGCGGACAGATCCGGTTTAACAGTCAGCCCGGTGTAGGCTCAACTTTCTGTGTCAAGATACCTGTCGTTTTCTGCGATAAGCCAGCCCAGCACGCGAAAAATGAAACGGGCATTCAACGATTAGCAGCTGGCAGCAGTATTTTAGTTGTAGAAGATCATCCAGCAAATCAAGCGATTCTTGCTGCGCAGTTAACAGCCCTGAATTGCCACTATGATATGGCGAGTAATGGTAGAGAAGCACTCTCTTTGCTTGAAGATGAAAATTATTATGACGTCATTTTACTGGACTGTAACCTTCCCGATATGGATGGCTACGAAGTCTCGCGACGGATCCGCGCATTTGAAATCGAACGTAATCAGAATATAACACCCATTGTCGCAATTTCTGCACTGAGCGGCACTAAACACCAGCAGCAGTGTTTAGAAAGTGGCATGCAGGCGTGGCTGACGAAGCCCTTATTATTGCCATGTTTATCCGCTACACTCTCCCGCTGGTGCGAATCAGACAGTACCGGGCAATCAGTTAAAGAAATAACAGACATTAAATGTAATATTACGGCTCACTTGTCTGAGGACATTGAAGGGTTCGATAAGGCGCTGAGAGAACAGAACATACGCTTGATGCTGCACTACATGCATCGAATACACGGCGCGGCACTATCGTATCAAATACAGCCCCTGGCGGCTTGCGCAGCTGATTTTGAGCAACAGCTGCGTGCTGCGAAGATTCCATCGATGCTACAGGGCAAAAATTGGATCAAGCAGCTCAGGAATCACCTTTCAGCAGCTCATGCTTAATGATAAAAAGTTCATGGTCAGCTTTCAGTCCCAGCTTTCTCAGCGCGCTCTGTTTCTGCCCACTCACCGTCTTCAAGCTCCTGGCGAATTTTTCAGCAATATCGGTAACGGTCATGCCAGCCAGAAAACAGCGGATCACTTCCTGCTCTTTAGGAGACAGCATCTTCAGCGAAACCGCACGCTGAATGTTATCAGCGCTCAGATTGCCGGTGATCAATATTTCGCCGTTATGTTGCTGTTCGGCAAGACGCTGCATCATTTCGTTTTCGAGGTAAATACGTCCTGCGTGTATTTCTGTTAGCGCCTTTGCAATCTCCTCAAAGGGACGATTTTTCCCTATAAAGCCTTTAGCTCCTCCACGCAAAGCGAGAGCTACCGTCGCTGGATTGTAATGCGCTGATACGACAAGAATGGCGACATCAGGATGACGACGGTGGAGGGTTTTTATCAGGTTTAAACCATCCATATCAGATGGCGACAGCTCGTAATCCACTATAGCAACATCACAACCTGATGATTTTAAATGTTTAAAAAGGTCGCCACTCGTTGTAAACGTTCCTGTAACGTTAAAGGCTGAGTTCTCAGCTAAGACATCCCGTAAACCACGTAACACTAAAAAGTGATCGTCCAGCAAGGCAATAGATATCGTTCCAGATAAGGATGTGTTCATCGCAAATCACTCTGTTCAATCATTCAGCTGACATGAGATAGAGTGTAATGCATTTTGGGAAAAATACACCACTAGCATTGTTCAAAGGTGGCTTTAGCAGGTTGATATGATTTGGTATTTTACCTTTTTTCAAGCCAGGTGATGCAGTTGACACCACAGAACTTAAGCAATTAAAGTCACACATCATTTATTTGAAGGCATTTTTGAGATTGCTCTGGTATTTATCCTTAACATTTTAGCATACCATTCGATTAAATTTGATTTAAAGAGATAATATACCACTTTAACAAGAATGAATTTATTACAACCACCTCTTTCAGAAAAATATTAACGTGTTTAATTTTCTTAACTTTGCAAGTTATCATGCATGCCGTCATTTTAAGATTTTAAATCTATCACGATCGCACAATCAAAAAACATTTAAACATTGAAAATCAAAATATATTGGACGTATAAATTAAAAATAAATTCATTTCTTCACAATTAAAATCATCAAGAAAGTTATTTAAACACATTCTGTAAAAAAGGTAAAATGTAATGATCAAAAATATTACTATCCTCGATGACCATCCTTTGTTTTCTGCAGGCCTAAAAATCATCATTAATCAGGATCCATTACTCGTAGTTAGAGATATTTGCAAAACCAGCATCGAATTATTTTTTTCTTTGACATTTGGATCTACTGATATATTACTTGTCGACTGTTCTCGTCCTGCTGGGGAGATCAATGCTCATGATCTAGTGAAGAAGTTACATAAAGAATTTCCTGATATAGCGTTGATTCTTATGGGTGAAAATAGTTTTCATCTTCAGATTGCAGAACAATGTTCCGGCATGATTGAAGATTATTTCTGTAAAACTCTTTCACCTGAATGTTATTTGATTGGCCTGCACAGGGTTAGAGAAAAACTGGTCGGAGAACCCTACAACATCATCTATCAGTCTGAGACAAAAAAATCGGTAGCGCCTCTTTCTCACGAACGCCTGTCAGCCAAGGAGAAGAGCATTATTGAATATTTACATTCCGGAATGAGTGTAACGGAAACCGCCGCCCGAGTGAACCGCAGCGTAAAAACCATCAGTACTCAAAAACGCAATGCAATGAGGAAATTAGGCATCAAACAAAATCGTGATATTTATCGGCTGAATCTTAATGAGCTTTAAAATTAGCTTGCCTCAACTTAAATATCGCAGAGATATTCATTTTCAAAGGGATCTGCACTGAGCACATCCCATTGAATGCATGATAAATAATGTTTGCCGAGACATGCTATTGCAGGCTAGCGTAAGGGCTGAATTCCGACCAGCTGTAGAGCAGAAAGTGGCCCCGGCTGTTGCTGTTGCTGTTGCTGTTGCTATTGCTGTTAATGCGACTTTACCGGTGGCAGGCTGAAACAGCTGAACAGAGAACTGACTACGCTGAATCCATTAAACGCCTGAAGGGCGTCAGCGGCCTGCGGGGGATGGCCGGAGCACCAGCACCGGCTTTTCCTAGCCCACAGGGTGTCGATGTTGCTGTTCAAATAATGGCAGAAATAAATAACAGAAAACTCACCAGATGGCGCGGTCTGCGGTTATCAGTTGCAGGAATTATTTGCCCGGCCGTTCCTCTGCAGAAGTAGCCAGCACGCCCGGGTGCAGATGTAAGCCTGAAACGCCCGTAATTGCACGCGCCTTGTGCAAATCGCAGGCGGCCTGCATGGATAATCAGAGACGCGCCGCAGCACCAGCCCCGCCTCCAGCAGCACCGCCATTTCCGGACTGACAGAAGCCTTACCGCTTATGACTTTGCTCAGCGCCGAAGCGGACACGCCCCGCTCTTTCGCCAGCACGCGCAGGTCAATATTATTGTGTTCAATATACTCGGTGATTAGGCCGCCCGGATGCGGGTATTAACATGCCCATCAGTGGTAATCATCCAGGTTGAGAATATAAGCTTTACCGCTCGTGAAGTTGAAGGTTATGTACCTGTAAGCCCTGACCATGGTGGAATAATTTTCCCTGTCTTTATTCAGGATATATATTCAGGCCGCGATAATCTTTTTCTTAAAAAGCAGGCTACGTATAAGTTTTACGTTGGTTAACGTGGACCGATAAGATCGACCACAAGCGAAAATACCTCATCCATAACGTATGGCTCAACCGTAGCGGCATTACTTGCTCTGCGCGCTGTCAGGTCAAGCGAACGCAGCTGATAGCATAGCGCTAAGCCTGTCACTTTACCGGTATCCGTGCTGTTGTCATGCAGATATATGATCACACCCTGCGAGCGTGACGCACCGCCGCCGCTTGTTAGCGGCACGCAAACCGCTGTTCCAATACCGCCACCAGCTCTCGTTGCGAGATTACCAGGTAGTGGTGCAGTCCCTTAAACTCACGACCTTTCACCGGATCGTCGTTTACGTGCAATATTCCGCCCTTCTGCGACACTCTACTCGAAACTATCAGATTTGCTCCCTGCCCTGCGGCGCGTCATTCAGGCCGCCGGATGTTTCATCGATATAGCCATGAATTTTCTGCTGAGCAATACCGGCGAGCAGCCTGACAGGATATGCATTACAAATGACGCGAATGAACGAACCTCAAGCCGAGCGGCTTAGTTATTATCTGCTAACGGGTGCGATGTAACGTTTCGCCAGTTGCTGTCAACGTTGGATGAAGCCCCGCAGCGATACGTGCTGACGGACGGTAAGCCGTAAGTCGACCATACCTCGTACCGGTGCTGCGTGGGGTAATGCAAAACGAAAACGGACCGGCTAAAGAACGACTTGCGTAACGACCGCAACGCTCGGCGATAGCCCGGCGGTTTTGTTCGCCGAATCAGTGGTCCTCAGGGATACAGGCTAAGGCGCACTTTACGGGAGCCATCGAGGTGCTCCGGGGGAAGCATATCCGCTAAGGCTATATAGAGGAAGCGGCGTGCTGGGCGGCGTAAAGTTGATGACATTCACTTTCGGATGCCGTCCAACACCATAATTGAAGCGCTGCGCCTTATTGGCGAGCTGTACGGGTATAAGGTAGCTGCCAGTGAAACGACATCAATCCAGAGCATTATCTGAGCCAAGTGCTGTCTGTGATCGCCAGCTGGCCGAACAGGAGCGTGGGTGAGATGCTGCCGAGGCACCTTATGATACCAGACAGGAGCTCCGGTATATCCCGTCAAGACGGTATTAGTCGTACGCTTATAGCTTCTTCAACAGTAACTATCGCACTAATGAATCATACGTACGATTCATTTGGGGTTCAGAACGGATTCAACATTCCTAATAATTACTGGACTGTGATGGTATAAGTTGATATTGCTTCAAAGTTTCCTGTCTGGCCGTTTTTCTTCTGAGGCAAATACCGCAGTGACCAATAGAATGTTTCATCAAAATGGCTTTTATCTCCGCTCAAAGAGGAATTATAGTTTAATGGGATAGTGTCTCCAAACTTAATCCATGAACTGTTATCCTTGCCACTAGAAAATCGCACGATTATATCATCGATATTTGTAGACAGCGCATATCCATCGTTAGGATGTAATTTTCCCGCTGTAAACTTAATATTTACATTATAGAGATTACCCTCTGCGCGTTTAGGACTGCATGCCACCTCTATACGCGTCGATTGCGGCTGACCAACCGTGGTTTCAGTCTGCACATCTGGTCGATTAACTGCTCCGAAAGATACTGACTGATTCTTATCTGTCATAATTTCACAACTTGCTGGGGTTATAAGTGTGGGCGCAACCAATCCGCTATTAAATATATCGATACTGGATTGCCCTGTGCCATTTAAAACGACAGAAACGCTTCCATTTTCTGCATGCAGTACGCTTTGACGTTGAACTGGTGTAGCATTGCCGGTTTTAATCAATTGGGCTTTGATAACATAATTAAATGAACGTATTTCACTCCCCTGGGCCTGCAAACTACAGCGCGCTGGGTTATTAAAACTTAGCGTGCCCGCTCCTGAGCACTGGCCACCCACGGTAGTTAACTCTGCAAACAACCTCACACCAATTCCGGGAATATTTGTAGCTAAGATATCCCGTGCAGGTCCCAGCCAATTCACATTGCCGGCGATTTGGCTTTGCATGGTGACCGGCGAGGCTAGCGTGTTACTGCATTGCACACCAAAGTTAAGGATTGTACGCGGCGTGCCGCCAATATCACTCCATTTAGCGGAAGAAGTTGCAATGTTTAAGCTGCTGCTAAATACCTGCTCACTCTTCTCGGTGAAAGAACAGCCTTGCGGTAAATCTCCTGTGTTAAAGGCTTCAGCCTGTGCCGTTTGGCTGGCGATAATCAGAGGAATAATTCTCATGAAAATGAGATTATACATTTTGTTTTTATTTATTCTAAGCATTACCATTTCCTGTTAATTTCGCTGACAAATGCTTTCAGTTTGTAATGGCACGCCATCCAGCTGATTTTTTATGGCCGCCTCAAGATTAAATCTTACCTGGCAAGTATTATCTCCGCCCTTGCCCCACGTCAGCTCCATTGAACCTGAGTCAGGCATACCAGAAATATATAACAGGCCATCATCACCAACGATACCGGTAGAGGGCTCTTTGTTTTGGCTATTCAGCAGGCGTGCTGTTGCACCAAATGGCACAAATTTCCCTTGCTCGTTTTTGAGCGTTATCATTACTTGGTGTCCACGTTGCGTAGGATATTCAGCCAGTACTACAGCTCCTCGTGTTGGCGTTACGGATGCGGTGGTTTTTCCTAATGTCACCGTGGGTTTTAAACCCTTTGGATTTAATGAAATCTCCGTTCGCTGGTAAGGGATCACCCACGGCATAATCGCCTGGCCAAAGGTATCAGTACGTAGGCCGGTCTGATTACCAACTTTGAGATCGCTCGCTCCCGGCGCGCGTATTAATGCTATGGTTTCGCCTAAATCCTGTGATAACGTCACCCCATAAGGATGTGCAACAATGCCTCCACGGAGGCCGTAATTAATCTGTTGCTGGCTAGGACTACGATTAAAGCCTGCAGATAAGGTACCCGCACTGCCGCTATATGTTCCTGACAAAGCCGTCGAATGGCTGTTGTCTTTATTTGCATATGACTGGCTTAAATTGTAGTTAAGCTGGTTGTCTTCCATTGCCGAGCCGCTGATTCCTGCTTGCTGGTTCGCACCCTGGCCGTTACTGCTGGTAAGAGCGTAATTGGCATAGACGCTGTTATTCGCACCGCCAGACAACCAACGGCTGAGGGGCACCGCTATGTTAAACGCCACGCGACGATCTTCACGTCCCGAATCAGTATCCTGTGACTGACTGAAATTGAGACCATAACTGATGCCGTACAAATTAGTGTTATAACCTAATGCCCAAGTGCGTAATTCCCCGGATTTTGTCCAATAATTACGCTGAGAACCCGACGCATATATCGAACCTGCGGGACCCAATGATTGATTAAGCATCACCTGAAATTCGCCACGTGGACGATAGCGGTTATTGAAATTGCTTTTGCCGGGATCGGAAAAGGCATCCTCAAGGCTGTAGTATCCCTCAGTTGAATAACGGTAAGCAGCTAAAGATAGTGTTGTGTTGGTCTCTGCCAGACTCTGCGAGTATCGCAGACGATATGACTGCCCTTGACTCTTGTCCCGATGTGGCAACGTCATACCCGAATGCGTTACATCTGCCGATAACGCGCCCAGCTTGCCCAAACCAACACCTACACCAACGCTTGCGGCCATAAACTGCTTCGCCAATTGCATGCCGCCATACAGGGTTACGCTGCCTGGTAAGCCATAAACGAGCGTACCCTGTATAAAGCGTGCATGGTTAGTGTTAGCTGACGACCCACTGTTACGTAGTTTGCCGGCTACCGCTGCATATTTTAACTGTCCTTCGCGCTGCATGATGGCGAGCGAAGAAAAAGGCTGAATGAAACGTCGTTCGCTGCCATCACTCTCTTTAATGATTACCTCAAGGTCGCCACTCATCGTGGCTGGATAAAGATCGTCAATCGCAAATGGGCCCGGTGGTACATAAGATTGGTAAATTACGTTGCCGTTTTGTCTAATGGTGATTTCAGCGCCTGATTCCACCACGCCCCGTACTACTGGAGCATAACCTCGCTGGGTACTGGGCAGCATCCCTTCATCTGAAATCAACTGTCCTCCCTGAAATTGCACGCTATCGAAGACATCTGCTGGCGTAGCGCTATCCCCGACAATTAATTGGCCTTTGATCGTATGAATATCGCGCTGCAAATAGGTGCTTATCAGATTAAAGCTGTCACTCGCCGCCGCGCCGGCACGAGCGGTATGTTGATAGGTGGCGTAACTGCGCAAGCGCCATGCCCCCAGATTTATTCCACCGCGCAGGTTGCTATAGATTGACGATTGATTTCCGTTACCTGAGCTTTTGGTCTGATTGCCACTCAATGAATAGTTCAGCAGAGCCGCAGGCATGCCTTGATCCCACTGTTCTGCATCTGCTTCAAATTCGCTACGACGCTCTGAATAAAGCTGTGGGAAAGTCAGTTCCACCCGCTGTGAGGCATAATCGAAACGCACAGTTGCGCCAGGCAACACTTCACGAATATCACTAATCAGCGTGTCATCGGCAGCGCCGGCAAGTGACGGGACCGCTTGTGTTCGTAGTCCAATCGCCTGATACTGCTTTAATGTCAGCTGGGGAATTAAATTTCCATCTTTATCATTAGTAAAAGTGAGCTTGCGTTCACCAATGACTCGGTTATTTACTACGAGTTGGACATGATATTCCCCTGGTGGCTGCCTGCCTTTTTCAAATACAGACAAATCTGCGACGTTACTACTTATATCACCGTCAACCCCCAGAGAGAGCAATGCTGGATTAAAGTATTCTTGCGCCTGCGCGGACGGAAGTGCAATAAGAGTCAGACCGCTGAACCACAGTATCTGGCCGATTTTAACTGCGAGCGGTCTAAGGACGATGTCTTTGAACAGCACGCGATTTATGACTCCATTCGATTTGTTGTACAAAGACATGAAAACCCTTATCTTGCAAAATTTTTGCCTGAATTATTTAATTAAAAAGTAAAACTTCGCGTAATTGCAGGTGTAACACCACCAAAATCATTGATGGTTTTAAAGGTAACCGTTTTCTCCTGAGTATTTACCGGGGACTGATAACGCTGCTCGCTCAGTGGAGCAACCATCGCTGACACATCTTTTACGCCCTTACCGCCCACTCTTAATTCATTTAAGGTAATAAAGTAAGGCGTAGGGTTTTTTACCACTATCTCGTCACCCTGCTTGCTGAAAGTCAGTGATTTATAAGCAGAACTGGCATCACCATTTAAGTTTGCAGGGCGATAAAAAAGTTTAATTCTCATTACATAGGCAATCGCTACCACATTTTTGGCGTCTTTATCTTGTGCAGGAATCGCTTTAACATTTAACCAATAAGCTGTCTCACGATCGGTTGCCAGGTTTTCACTTCTCAATATACGCAAAGTGTTTTTACCTTTATCCTGACGGTATAACGGAGGTGTTATAATAAACGCGCCCTTTTCAACTTTGTTCGTATCATAGTTACTCAGCCATGACTGAACTAAAAAAGAAACACTCTGAGAAGAGTTTATAACATCAATGTTAGCTTCTTTTTTACTTTCATCATATATCACGCGAGTAGCTGATAGAGCAAAGCCCCCCTTATCAATACTGGCAATTGAATTGAAACTCATCAAGGCAATACAAAAAGAGAATAAAAAAAATTGATTTTTCACAGAAATAACCTTTAAAAAAATAAGTGAACAATGAACTAGTTTTCCATTGTTCACTAAGTCGGCATCACTCGTAAGTCATTGCCATATTAAGTGTGGAACTGTAGTCCCCCGAAACCACAGCTCGGCTGTCCCTGATCATACGTGCTTGCAATGTTTTACTACCGCCCCCATTAGTAATATCGATAGTCTGAGTGTCACCAGATTTTATACGAGTACCATATGGATCACTCGGCGATGCGTAATAGAATAAAGTCATACCTTCCATATCACCATCTACTTCTGGGTATTCAGCATTGACATCATAATTCCAAGTAGTAACAAGCTTCGCTTTAGTAATGCCTGAAGCACAAGCTGAAAGTGTAATTGGAATATCTTTTTGGGTAACAGGTGAAAAAGGCGTTGTTGCCTCTACAGTTGCAGCAGTAACTTCGTCAAACATAAGTGATCCGTCAATTCCTGCGACCGTACAAGTCCCATTACCGACCTTGCCACTTAAAGTAATTATGCCGGTTTCGTTTGCATGTGCTGCGCCCACTGAAAAGATCATTGCCGATGCGAAAGCGGCCAGAATGGTTTTTTGCATTTTCTTACCCTAATATAATTAACAACTAAATGATGCCAAATGCATCTACTTTTACTGCCACACTTCCACTCTCTTAAGAATGTATGAACGTCTTAAGAGAACGAAGATATAATATCAAAAAAACTCTAAACCTAATTCAAGAGCATTCTCAAAAAATCAATTTGAAAAATAAATTTATCCACAAAAATATTAGCAATTTGCTAAGCGAAATCAAACATTCCCAAAATAAATGAGCCCATGCAAATCGCTCCCATTCTTTCATTTTTTTAGATGCACAACCGATCTTTTTTATGTATTAAGATTTTTGCTAGTTTAATTAACGCCATAGTGATACTCAAAATACAGCTATTATTGAGCACAGGTGCTAAAGCACCACATTTTGAACCAATGCAAATTCATTTTATCATTGCGTGAATGTAGATTTATCATGTTTAAATAAATCGCCATCTTAGCAAGTGTTTTTCATGTGGATGTGTTTTAAATTGCACCCAGGATTTTTGACTTAAAATGTCAACACAATGGCAATTGCTTACTGATCAAGCCAGATCTAGTAAGCATTTTTTGGAGTAGTTCTTTTTAGCTGAGGTAGCCAAATTGTGAGCCTAATCTTAGTCGAAATCTCACCAAATTAATTTCCAAAAACAACTAGATTACCTTTTTAAATCAATAAAACTATCGACTTCGTCGTTTAAGCTTCAACCATCATAATTTTCATCAAATATTAAAAACTTCTTAACTCAGGTTAAAATTGGACAATTACTAACAATTACAATGCTGTTCTTATTTGAGTCATTTCAATTCTTGCCCCCAGCCAGAAGCCAATCAGTCTTCTCGCCATTTAAAGAATATAATCAACAAGAAATCATGTAATAGCAGACTACATTTCACTCAAACGTATAAAATAATCTATTACTCTAATCGTGCATTTAATCATTTAGAATTTCCACATCGAATTGCAATGTGGCTCCTGCAGGAATCAAACCCGTGACACCCTTTTGACCAAAGGCTTGCTCTGGTGGCAGCACAATTTCAACCTTTGTGCCTTCACTTAGCTGACTCAATATTTTGGTTATCGTAGGCAACAGATTTTTGACATTTGAACGTTGTACTTTTTTTTCCAACCCACTGTTATCAAACACCGTTCCGTCAGCTAAACGTCCAGTAATTAAAATATTAACAGTGCTTGCAGGCATAATCTTCTTTCCGGAACCAATTTTTGTTACCACATAAAGAGCACCGTCCAGTTTTTTTACACCTTTGCGTTTAAGTGTTTTCGCTATTAGTTTCTTTCCAAGCTCGCGCTGCTCTTCTTCTTGTTTAATGAACTCTTGTTGTTGCGCAGTTAATTTTTCATTCAGCTTTGTGTCTAATTCAGACACCAGCATGCTAACTTCTTCGCTATTCATCAGAATTTTTCGGTCGAATGCATCTTGAATTCCTGCTAATACCATCGAGCGGTCTGGTTCAATGCCCAGGTCTTGCTGAGCGCGCAAGCTATTAACAATATTGTCGGCAAACGCAACCCCATTTGCATAGGACAATTTCTGCTGATGACTTTCCGGCTTCGCTGTCGAGCGTGCTGACTTAAGTTTGTTAAGCTGCTCCTCTGCGTTGGCTTTATGCTGCTGTGCCAGAACAAGAGCCTGTTGAAGTGCATCGATTTTTTTCTGCTGGGTGATATCCGCCACTGATGACTCTACCGCACGCTGATGATGGGTAGCTTTAAGCTCATCGAGCTGCTTAGTCAGTAAGACAATACTTTGCTCTTTTTCATTCAACTGTTCTTTCAGGGAGTTGTACTGGATCGTATTGCTATCAGTTAACAGCCGTTGACCCTGCATTACTGTAGTTAATTCCGCAATTTGACTCGCAGCCTTTGCATGTTCACTTCGCGCGCTGCTCAACGCTTGTTTGAGATGTCTTACCTCGTCGCGCAGTTCTTCCGCCATTGTCCCCTCGCTTTTCAGAGCGGTAATCTGAGCTTCCAGTACCAGTTTCTCCGATTGATGTCCGGCTAAGACTTCTTTGTTAATACGCTGCTGTTCGTTAAGAGAACGTTGCAGTGCTTCAATACGCTGCATCTCCTGCAAACTATTAGGCGTGGCCGGGCGCAGAGTTTTTTTCTTTACCGGCGCTGACTGAATCCATGGTTTGTCATTATCAGAATCATCAAACAGCGAATAAGGAATGGTATTCGATGAGTCATACCCCGTGAGCGCAGGCTTAGCCCAAGCCATGCTATAACTGATCGACAGCATCAGAACCAGCATCATGCGAGTGAGAAGGACTTTCATCGTACCTCCTGAGTGCGGCTGGCAATGATTTGGTGTTGAAACTGTTTAACCAACAGGCGTGCTTTTGCGGCCTCACCGTTGCGCGTCGCCTCGGCATACATGCGGAGTTTCATTTGTTCAATGATCTGAGAAAGTTGTGCATCACGGCTGGATTGACTGGCAATCTCATACCAGGCATATGCCAGCGCAGGGTTTGGTTTTACACCTTCTCCTGCTTGGTAAGCTCCAGCAAGATTGAATTGGGCAAGCGTATACCCTTGTAGTGCTGATTTGCGATACCATTCAAGTGCCTGAGCGACATTTTTTTTCACACCAACACCCCGGCTGTATGCTGCGCCCACATCGTTTTGTGCCTGCGGATCGCCTAATTGTGCAGCGTGTAGTCGCCAGTTAAAGCCTTCTTGCGGGCGCTGTAGCAATGAGGTGCGCTTTAAAAAGTATTGAGACAATGCTTTCGCCGCCTGCGCGTTACCGCTTTCTGCAGAATGTTCAAGCCAGCGACGCGCCTCCGCAGGCTGCTCTTCAAGTAACATTTTACCCAAGAGGTATTGCGCCTGGGTGTCCCCATGCTCAGCCGCGTTACGCAGCAATGGCTGAGCAGCTTCATTCTGACCGGCTGAAACTAACCAATGACCGTATTGCTGCTGAGCCTGCTGATTGCCAACAGTTGCCCTCTTTAAGGTGTCCTGCAATTGTTTATTTAATCCGGTAAGCATCAGTGAGGATGAAACGCTACGATTACCTGGCGTATTGCGGTCGTTATGGCGCGCACTACAACCAGCTACCAGTGTAACCATTAGCAGAAGGGTTAGAATGGGTTTCATCCATGCACCTCCTCTGCATCTGCCATAATGGCCTCGAACAAGAGAGAATGAATGGTGTGACAACGCTTAGCCAACTGCGCCTCGTATATGCTGTCTAAGGTGATACGCATATCTGTACTCAGTTGTTCACGCAGTAATAAATATTTTGCGCTATTATCGCGTAATGCATTGAAATGCTGCTTTTGCTGAAGGAATTGCCCTTTATCGTATTTTGCCAATACAGCGATTTCTTTCTGACAGCGCGTCATTGTGGGGGATTCATTGAGTTGAACACTATCTGACAACGAACGTTTAACATTAGTCGTTGAAGATACTGACTGACAGCCTGCGAGTATCAGCAATACCAATCCCATAAAAGTAAATTTAATTCCCATGCAAAGAGACATATCACTATTCAGCCTAAATTGAGGTCTGGATAAATGCCCTCGCGACCACAAAAATTGCATCAAGGTGAGATAAAACAACCGGTATTGCGTGACTGAGGGCATATAAAATTGAGTTTCATAATAGGACTGCCGCCCAGTAAAAAACACAAGAGCACTCTTGAAAACTCTGAATTGCCACGGGTTTAACAGATACCTTAGAGTTATTCAAGATGGCTTAAAGAGAGGTGCCCATGAGCAGTAAGCATTTTCCCCTAGAGTTTGAAACTGAAGCAGGTCATCTCCCACTCTCTGGGTATATACAGGTGAAAAGTGGAGAATGTGGGGTCCCGCTCCCCACCTTGCCCACCATCTCCCCACATTTTTACCCAGTTTTATGATGAAAATGGAGCGCAAGGTGATCACCTTTCTGGATAACCAGATCATCATCAGTCAGTTTCTGCAGCAAGCGGATAAAGTGCTTGGTATTGATCCCCATAGCTTTAAGCTCTTCGCATAGAATCATTTTTGTACATGCCTCCTCGCTGGCAATAAGACTAAGAATAGCCTGCCTGAGCGCCATATGATTTCCTGTAAAATTCGGCACGCCGGCCCGTTCTGGTTCGCGCTCATCATCCTCACGGGCAACATCCTGCACGGCCAGCGAATGGACCTCCTCGCCCTCTTCATCGGTAAACAGTTTTACCGGCAGCAGGTCGTTCGCCCGGCGCTTCTGCTCTTCAGCATCCTTCATTTCCGTGCATGTCAGTATCAGGACGATTTATTCCCCTTCTTAAACGTTGGACACATAAAGAGCAGCAACTCTGTTTTCAAAAGCACGAAAAAAAATAGTGGTTTAAGTGTTCACCTATTCACCTTTCCCATTTTTATTATAATTATCATTATATTAATTGGTGAGCACCATAATTATAAGTATTCACCATGTGTTCACCCTAAAAGTCTTAAAGGTGAACACTTAAAGAAAAAGTGTTCACCCCTTATGATGATAAATAAGATTCTTTCTACAGGATGAACACTGGTGAACACTTTTAAATTAATTTTTTTCTTGTGTAGTTTCAAAACAACGGGGCATCCATTCTTGAGCCTCGGGTGTAAGCAGCAGGTTTGACCTCATGCCCTGCTTTGTCTTCTCATACGGCTTTCCATACTCAGCCATGGCACCAGGCATGTCTGTGCCAAACCGCATGAGCGATACCGCGTTGCTCAGCCCGTTCGCCCGCATGTAAGCCATGTAGGCGTTGTAGAGATAGCGACGCTGGCTGAAAGGAATAATTCCTGCGTTACCTATCAGCATGCCGTCACAGTGCGGTGAAGCCGTCAGGTAACCGCAGAAATCGACCAGCGAATCGCACTCGCGCTAACTGGCCAGAGCCTCACCGGGCGACTGCTGTTCAGACAGCAGCTGACGCGCCTCCTGCTGGTCCGTAAAGCGGGTAAGAAGGTGGCGGATGATGACCGGCAGCTCAGCCTCTATCTTTGCCGTCATCAGCGGATCGCGTTCGTCTTCCGGGATGACCCGTGAAAAGTTAAAAATGATCCGGCGCCGCGATATGCCCCCGCTGCGATCGCTGAAGGTCATGGCGTTATTTTTGATGACTAGAATAGATGTGGAGTACAGCGGCTTACGGCTGAGACTGATCGCACTTTAATAAGAGAATAAAAGAACATCCCTGACCGTAATAATGAACCAGGCTATAAAGATTTTACGGTGATAACAGCGGAAAGAAGGACACCGATGAAGACCAGCTCGAAAACTGCCAGCAGCAGTAGCCTTTCGAATTTTCCCAGGCCGGAATTCGACAGGATGGCATTACCTGTGCTGCGTGCTGTCAACACCATGCCCAGTGTAGAAGCCACTAAAAGACTCCAGAATATGAGCGGATGCCAGTCTGCACCTTTTAGTTCCCGTTGCCTCAGAACTGCAGCCATCACGACTGACTGTAATAGTCCCAGCGCTATCAGGCCAGACGTTTCATTTGCGATTTTGCAGTAGTCAGACAGGAAACTTTTCACACCATACCCTTAGTTTTCACATAACGAACCAGCATAGTAGTCCTTTCACTTCAAAGGCTTTAACCTGGTCACAATCAGGTTCTCCATATAACCATTTCCTTTTCCGGCCCCCACCATGCCCCCACTTTTGCCTGCCCCCACCACGCCCCCACCTGTTTTTTGAAAACCCCCTCTCAGCCCGGTAAATTCGCGGGTTTGAGCATGGCCCCCACTTTCTGTGTGTATACAGGGAAAAAGTGGGGGCGAAAGGGGTGTCGCCCCCACCGCCCCCACCTGGCCCCCACTTATTCCCCCATATTCCTCTGAGAGTGAATGACAATATTTTCGCCGTCTAAAGAAACGAGCCCTGCCTTTGTCAGCTTACTCAGCCAGCGGGAAAAATGCTTGCGGGTATCAATGCCCATGGCCTTCAAATCATCAATGATGATGGCCTTTGTACAGGCCTCACCCCGCGCATTGCGACTTCTCACTGACTGCCATATTGCCAGATGATTTTCACTGAGGTTTGGCACGGCAATTAAATCCGGATCGCTTTCCTCAGCCTCACGGGCGACGTCCCGCACGGCCAGCGAATAGATTTCCTCTCCCTCTTCGTCCGTAAACAGCCTGACCGGCTCCAGGTCGTACGCCCGGCGCCTCAGCTCCTCAGCGTCCTTCATTTTGGTGCAGGTCAGTATCAGGGCGATGTTCTCATCCTCGCGTTTCACCTGAAACTCAGCGTCCAGCGCCGCGCGGAACGAACTGGAGCCCCGCGCCCCTCTGGCCTCGTCTTTCCCTGAGTGGTGAACCACCAGCACCGTGGCGCCGGTTTTCCGCTTAATGTCGTCACAGCCCTCAATGAACGCCCCCATATCGCGGGCGTCGTTCTCATCGTTGCCGCCAAAGCAGCGCGCCAGGGTGTCGATGACAATCAGCCGCACCGGCAGACCGCCCTCTGACGCAACCTGCTTCGCCGCCAGGATGACCTCCTGCACCTCTGACTGACGCACCGGAAAGACGGGGCGGTTTACCAGCCAGACGTTCTCCACGCGCTGCTTATAAACCTGCTCCCAGGCGCGGATGCGGCGCGGCACGCCGATGCCTCCCTCACCCACGATATACAGCACCGCGCCGCGGTTAACCCTGTGGCCTGCCCAGGAGAGGCCTGCCGAAATATGGCAGGCCCAGGAGACGGCGAGAAAGCTTTTGAACGAGCCGCTGGGGCCGTAGATGCTGCACAGCGCCTGCGCGGGCAGGACGTGCTTCATCACATAGTCCTGCCGGGCGTCGAAGCCCTCAGAGCCGCGCGACAGCGGCAGCCGGGTCCTCGTCGTGTCTGCCGCAGGAAAGACGCGCTGAATGCGCCCGGTGTCGCGCAGGCAGGCATTCAGTTCCTCCGTGCCGAGGATTTCTGCCACGACCGAGCGGCGGAGCGCCTTCACCTGCTCAGCGTCCGTGCCCAGGTAGCCGGCATCGCACAGGTCTTCGTAGGTCATGCCGTGCAGCTGCATCAGGCGCACCACCAGCTTTCCGCAGCGGGTTGCCGGATCGTGATGCTGGCGGGCGGCCTTTTCCAGCTCAGAGCGGCTGCAGGGGCGTCCGTGTGCCCACAGATAGACGCAGGCAAAGAGCGCGTCGGAAAGCGGCTCAGTAAGCCGCAGGGGAAGGCTCATTTCGGCAGGCCTCCGCTCATCTGGAATTTGCCAATCAGCGGGTGGTACCAGTACGCCGAGCCGTACTTCCGTTTGGCCGCACGCAGCACCAGACGGGCCGCTTCACGGAATTTCCCGTCCGATACCAGGTAACCTCCGGCCCTGTGCCGCACCAGCATCACGCCGGCGTTTTTTGCCAGCTCCTCCGCCTTTTTGGTGGAGATGCCAAACTCCGCCGCCAGGGTGCTGACCGGCGCCATGCCGGGCGGAATGGTGCCGCCCTGTGAATCCACCAGCGCGTTCAGGCTGGCCTCCAGGTCCCCGACGCGCGCAGTGAGCGCCTCCACCCGGCTGGCCAGCTCGTTAAACTTCACGTTACTGATCATGGTACTTTCCTCCGTCAGCCCTGAGCGCGCGGTAAATCTCAAAGTTGATGTCGCAGGCCAGGCTGATGAGGTGCCGCAGCTGGGGCGAGCACTCCTGGCAGGCCTTGTCCATAATCACCTCAAACAGCGAGGTGGCCATCTCGGCCTGGAATTCAGCCTGATCTAAATCCATGGGCTCACGCATTTTGGGCCTCCTGAACGGGCAGCGGGTCCTTGGGAGAGTGGGTAAGGCAGCGGATATCCTGCTCTGAGCCGGCGCCGGTGCAGAGATGAAACGGGGGCACAGTCCGGCCCTGACGGGAAATGGCGGGGAGGCAGTACTGATATTTGGGGCGAGTTTGGGTATGCTTGTTAACAGCCATAGTCGTTACTCCTAATAACGCGACAGGTCAGAAGCCTCGGATGTGTTGCAGCACTTCGGGGCTTCGTTCATTTGTTCACACCAACACACACTGGTGTTTAAACACGTTACCTCTAAGTGTTTAAACACGTCAAGAGTCTTGTGTTTAAACACTTCATGTGCCAAACGAACTGCGATAAGGTTGTTACTTGGTGAACCACAGAGGTTATGACTAAAAATGAGTACTGGGCATAAGAACAACAAATCCACCTTTAAAGGGATTCGTTTCCCGCACGAGTTAATTGATGCGATCGAAAAAATCGTTAGCGATGAAAAAAAACTGAACCCACAAACAAATTTCTCTTCTTGGGTAATACAAGCATGTGAAGAAAAGCTGGAAGCGAAACAGCGCGGCAAGTAATAAAACATTTCATACTTCCAGTTGATTACTTTGCTGAGCAGCATTTGGTAGCCTCGACACTGTAGCCCTGATCCTATCTTGAGCTGTAAAATTTTCTTATTCTCAAACACAGTCAACCTCACACGGTCTGCGTACGACGCGTGGACGCCAGATAAGCGTCTAAATCTGACTGAAAATAAATAACCTTGCGACCGACTTTGTAATGCGGAATTTGCACCTTCCCGGTGCTGGCCCAGTTAGCCAGTGTCTGTGGCGTAACCCCCAGATAGTGCGCTGCCTCTGACCGGGTCAGACGGCAAGGTGTTTTCAGGCTGAGAGGGAATTGCATGAGTATCACCATCAATATCAGTTGAAGACTGATGGTGAATATCTATCGCCGGAGATACTGTGTGTAGCCCCACAACGCGCTGTGATCGGATCACAACGCGCTATAAGGGGATCATAACGCGTTATGAGGGTATGACTAGCCGAAAAGGCGGATACGGGCGAACTTTGGAAGCCGGCCCGAGTTTCTCCTCTTTAATCCAGCGTGCCAGCGTCTCTTCACTGACCTGTCCTTTCAGATGGCCATATACTTTTTTGATCATGGCATTTTTAGGGGTGTGCGGATAATGGCGCCAGGTTTCAGACATTATCGCGATCACTTCATCTGCATGTTTATTACGCCGTCCTGACGCATTCCTGCTGTTATGGCCGCTATACACTTCCCGACGGAACTCTTCAGACTGACGCAGCTTATTCATGGCGACATCAATAAACGTTGCAGTATCGGTCTGTCCCAGGATGTCGAAAGACTTCAGAACAGGAAGGAGTGAAATGGCTGTGTGGTAGTGCTGTTCAAGCAGAAGCAGCAGATAGGATTTAAGCAGGGCCAGCCGGGCACGGTCATAGCTGCCTTTCGCGAGGTCCATACACCAGAGCGGATCTGAAATTTCGGTGATATACGTCCTGCGGTCTGCATCACTGAAGGACAACGCTTGGTAAAACATATTGATATAACCTGTCACCGGCTCTGCCATAGCCAGCTCTTCCAGCTTTTTTGTCATTTCCGCTTTGATTTCATCAATCATTTTCTGACCTCATTGACCTTTTCCGAGAGTGAAAAAAGCAGTCTTCGTTTCTCATCATCATTGAGGTGCTCCAGCGCTTCTTTCAGCCGGGCATCCAGGCCTTCGGGCTTATCCGCTCTCCCGCTGTAGCCCAGGATGGCATGCTCAATTTTTGCTGCCGGTGCCTGCAGTTCATCCGCACCAAAGTGCAGATACCCCTGGGTCACATCGGCACTGCGCAGCGTTCTGTGGTTCATCAGGCGCTTCAGGATATAGCTTCCTACCCCGGCCAGCTCCGCCACGGTACCGTAAGTTCGCCTCGCGTCATGCCACTTGAACGGGATGGGCTGCAGATTGTCCGGATTGGGTTCAGGAACCGTTGACCGGCTTATGCGCCCGGTGACGTGGCGGTATTCTTTGATGGTGGTCTTTATGCCCGGAAAGACCAGAGGATGCTCTCCGCGCCGCGCCGCAGCGCGCCGGCGGAACAGCGCCAGTAAGGTACGGGTGATGGGCAGTTCAAGCGGGTCGCCGTTTTTTGTCGTATCTATCCAGAAGTAGCGGCCTCCCAGGTTAACGCAGGACCAGGCGAGACCGAATATTTCGGACTTCCGCAGGCCCGTGAACGTGGCCATCTCCACGGCATCACACACGGTCGCAGCGAAATCATCAAGTTCCCGCTCCGCCTGCTGCCTTACCGTCTCTATCGCAGATAACCAGCGGCCAAGATCGTGAGTACGGATGCGGTCGCTTTTCCTGACCGTGCCATGCCATTTCCGCTTGGTGCTGAGCACCAGTGTGGGTGGATCGGGAAGCAGGGTTCGCCCTTCCTCATCCCGGTAGTGATCGTGTGCGAAACGGTAAACCGCCCTGAGTGCGCGTGCCCATAAATCCGCCTGCGCATGACTCCCCTGCCCGGTGCCCCGTCGGAGGGAACGCTTATCCGCACCATACCAGACCGTGCCATGCGTGATGGCTTTATGACGGGCTTCAACGCGATCGCGGGTGATGTAAGCCAGAGGCTGTGAGAGCCAGTCCCCTGAATAGTTGCCCAGAATGCTCCGGTATTGTTTTGCGGTGGCCGGCTTCAGGCGATGCTCGCGGCTGAGAATATAGGTGTTCAGGGCATCCTGCAGGGTGACGGCTGCCCGTTCGTGCGTGCGCTTCTGAATATTAGGGTTCTGACCGCTGAGGGCCATGCTGCCCATGACCTCCAGGGCTTTCGCCCGGGCATTCTCCACCGACAGCGCAGGAAAACGCCCCAGCGTTGCCCGGAAAAACTTGCCGTTTTTCTTGCGGGACACACAGAAACTTTTAGTGCCGCTGACGCCGACACGGATCCGAAGCCCGTTTACGACCGTGTCGCCATACTCCACCTGTCCCCTGGCAGCAGGGGGGAGCTCTTCCAGCCTGGTTTTCGTGAATTTGAACGTTTCCATCCAACCTCCTCGACCACACGATCAGGGTATCCTGCGAATCGCATGGTCCAGCCAGGATACCTATAGGATTCCCCAAGCGCGTATTAGGGATGACTTCTGGTTATTTATACAGCGGTTATTATATTGGGAAGGTATTGAAAAGTATAGAGGGGCATATTAACGTAAGTTGTTGATTTTACACTCATAATCGCTTGGTCGCTGGTTCAAACCCAGCAGGGGCCACCAAATCTTCATAAATCATGTATTTAAATCACTTCTCTGGTGATTTTTCCGTCCCCATTTTGGATGGTGCTGCTTTAAATATATGTCACTGCAAAGCCTGACCAGACTAATCGCTTTAAATGATTAAATGGTGATTAGTAAGCTCATGAAATGACTTAACAAAAGGAATCGTTATGTCTTACAGCTGCTATCTGTTATTAAATCGTCGTGAAATGACTTCACTCAATTGTCCGGGCATTGGTGTTTTTCCCGCGTTTTCAGGCCAGAAAGATGGCCGTAATAATCCTGATAAAACTCATGTCCCCGATATTGGCCCATTAGTGCGCGGACGTTATTACATCGTTGAGCGGCCATCAGGTGGAAGATTAGGTCCCTGGCGTGAGAGATTTTTGAAAGAAATATACGGAACAGATCGGACCACCTGGTTTGGTCTTTACCGCGATGACGGCAAAATTGATGATTACACGTTTGTGGAGGGCGTCAGACGTGGGAATTTCAGGCTCCATCCCATAGGACCGCTCGGTCTTAGCGAGGGCTGTATTACACTTGCTCATCCTATCCAGTTTCAGTACATGCGCGATATGTTCCTGCGCGCCGGCCCCACTCTCAATATTCCAGGTAGTCAATTGAAAGCCTATGGAACGGTAAAGGTGTACTGATGATGCGTATTTTTTTACTCATTTTGTTATTTATCATCTGTTGCGTGGCAATCTCTAAAGCGTTCGCAATATTAGTTCCTGCATCAATATATTATTCAATCGCCAACGCCCTGCAGATCTATGGTGATGAATCGGTTATTGATTTTATATTAATAGTCAATATTTCTATATCGATTCTGCTTTCTCTAATACTGGTAGTCCTTCTAAAGCGTAAAAAATGAAGATAAGAGGCTCCGGAGCCAGGTTTCATCAACTGAGAGCCGGCTTAAGACATTTGTAAAGGTGCTGTCGTTGCTGTAGTCACCCACTGTACAACAGCGCTCAGCCCAGTACTATAAATAGTATCTCATTGATAATTTGTTATTAATCTTTTCGTAAAAAACTGATTAAAATAAACTTTTTTCGCACCTCAGCTATCGCGCGATAATGCTTTAACCAATAATTTTCTAGAGATCATATAACTATTTTTTGGTGAAAATCATATGCAGAGCGAGATAACTTTTGAACTGTAGAATTCTTTTCGAACATAAATGGTGTTTTAGGGAGAATGAGATCCGATCGGGTCAGATATTCTATGTAAAAACTGAGCTAAAGGTAAGCCAGGCGGTGCCGATAACTGAAAATTGCAGGCTCAACTGCCATCCAACAGGAAAGCGCAGGTGCTCTTTAAACCTTGCTATTCAGCGTTTAGGATGGCTTTGCAACGCGCGGGAATCGAGACACCTGCTGGGCAGCTTACGCACGTCTTGCGACACACCTTCGCGTCTCATTTCATGATGAACGGCGGCAATATACTAGTGCTTCAGCGAATATTGGGACATACAGATATCAAGGTCACGATGCGATATGCGCACTTTGCACCGGACCATTTATTCGAAGCGACATTGTTTAACCCACTGAGTATGTTAATAAAATGATAACATCAATAACCTCTCACACATATATGTGATAAGTAATTAATATTTCTCTAAAAATAACCCTACTCAATATTTTACATAAAGAAAGTGCTTTTAATAATTAACACTTGTCGTTTTAATTAGTAAATTAAAAAAGGAAGTTAGTAAATGAACAATGAAACACAATACTTGTATGATCTTAAAAAAGAAGATTTTCTTTTTAAAAACAACCTTACAGAAGAAGATTTTGAAAATTCCAAATTAGTATGGAATGATCTATTAAAAATCGGCAGTTATCATGCTGCGCGCGTTGATTTTTTGAAGGAAACAGCCATTATGATATCTTCAGTACTTCAGCAAGTAAATGAAGTCCACTCAGTAAGATGGCGTGTAAAAGATCCTGAACACCTCATGGCTAAGGTTGTAAGAAAACGCAATGAGGGAAATAAAAAGTATGATGAAATTTCAGAAGAAAATTACACTACGATTATCACTGACTTGATTGGAATAAGAGTCCTCCATCTATTTAAGAAGGATTGGAAGCCTATTCATAGTTTCATAGAATCAATGTGCCAGCAACTAGAAAAACCTGTGGTATATATTAGAGAGGGAGATGACTCCGAATCTGAAGAATATAGCAATCAAGGTTGTTTAGTAAAAGTACACAAAGCTGGTTATCGTTCAGTTCACTATATAACAAAAACTCGACCTATGAAGGATGAAATATTTACCGAAATTCAAGTTAGAACTATCTTTGAAGAAGGCTGGAGTGAGATTGATCACAGAGTTCGATATCCCAATTTCTCTGACAACGAGCTTTTAAATTATTTCCTTATGATATTCAACCGATTTTCTGGAAGTGCTGATGAGATGGGTTCATTCGTTCTTGATCTCAGGCAGACTATCGAACTTATGGAATTGTCAAAACTAGAGTTATCAAGAATTGAAAATGAAAAGGCTGAGAGCCTACAAAAAATAGATGAATTAATAGCCAAGCTAAGCTCAGAAGAAGAAAAGGTTGGTCAAGCATCCACCGAACTTAAGGAACTAAGAGCTGAGATTAAAGTGCTGAAGAATAATGAAGCAACAACATCTAAAGGGAATTTATTAAAATCAATTGAATCACAAGATTATATAACTGCAAATGAAAAGCTTTCAAAATCTTTAGGACTATATAAAAATAGCAATTTTGATAAAAGCAAGTCATGGCTTGACGAATATTTAACAAACAATAGTATAGCAACGAATGAAAAAATTAACTCACTGTTAGGCTTCAGTAATAATAAAAATCAACAAATGATTCTAAAAGCATTAGGCACCACACCATTAATTAACAAGTCGAATGCAGAAAACATCCTTAAAAAGTTAGGCATTACAAATGACTCGATGTCTCATAGTCACACCATTCAAAATATTGTTAATCCTAAGTCGTCAGAAAATATCGATGACATATTGAAATTAAAATCAAAAAATAATGATTCTGATTAAAATTTTATGTTCCTAAATGGCAGCAAAGTGGCAGCAGAGCGCAACGCTGTGCGCCACTTTTCATCACTATTCGGCCTAACGAAAACCTAAAAATCAGTAAGTTACTGATTTATCTAGTTTAGAAATGGGACTCATAATCGCTTATTCAGTGGTTCTAACTTAGCGAAGGCCGCCAATAACTTGTTCATCTGATTGACTTAAGTCACCCTCAAACAGGTGGCTTTGCTATTTAGATTTAAACAATGACGATGCAAGGTCAGCGTTTTTTGCTGATACAGTTAAAACTCCAATGCGCAGTACCCTTCCGCTTTCAACCTAAAATCACCTGTTTTGCCAGCCTTTCCGACTCAAGCTGCCTCACGCTGCCATTGTGTTAACAACCGCCTGTTACAGACCACTACACCACAATCCATCTCGCTAAACCTTCATGCAGCCTCAATTCCCCCACAGAACCACACATTTTGCACATCAGGCCAACACATCCCAGTGACTGCCAGCAGCTCACCTGCCAGATTATCTATTCAAAAACCTATTCATCTATCTATTCATAAAGTGATTCAACACCATGTCTACGCGTGCGGAAACCCTACGTCAGCTTCTCCATAGCGGGCCGATAACGGGAAGGCAACTCATTGAAAAAATGGGTATAAGCCAGCCCACGCTTTCCCGTGCGATTAGAGAACTGGGTGATGACATCGTCAAAATCGGGGCGGGTCCATCTATTCACTATGCCCTGCGGGATACGTTTCGCGGATTCCGCTCGGCCCCGATTTACCGTGTTACCGATGAAGGGCAAATCAAACCTCTCGGCGAGCTGATCCGGTTCGTCCGGAAGGATTTGTGATGGTGCAGGCGGACCATAAAAGCTTTCACAGTGACGGGCTGCCGTGGTGGCTGTTTGACATGCGACCGCAGGGCTATCTCGGCAGAGCGTATGCCTCGACTTATGCCAGCGGGCTCGGTCTGCCGGCGAATCCCGAACAATGGGCGGACGCAGATGTCGTCAGAGCGCTGCTGGCACAAGGTCATGATGCGATCGGCAACCTGCTGATCGGCGAGCAGGCGCGCAGCCGTTTTCTGGAAATGCCCGAACCGACACCCGTGGAGCGCGTGACGGCGTATCCCGAGCTGGCGCGGGCGGCGGGCGCTGGTGAGGTGCAGGGCTCATCAGCGGGTGGTGAGCAGCCCAAATTCTGCACCTATACCGAACGCGGTCATGTGCTGGTGAAATTCACCGCAGCAGATGACAACCCAGTCAGCGAACGCTGGCGCGATCTGCTGATGGCTGAACATCTGGCCCTGAAAGTGCTGGGTGTTGGGACCGACGTGTTTGATATTGCAGGGCAGCGCTTTCTCGAAATCCCCCGCTTCGATCGGGTGGGCAAAATGGGCCGTATCGGCGTGTTTTCGCTACGGGCGCTTGATGCGGAGTTCGTCGGCAATGCCAGTGCAAGCTGGCCGGTCCTCGTCAACCAGCTTGTGGCGGAAAAGTGTGTCCATTCTGAGGCCGCTAATAGCACGGCCCGGCTTTGGGCATTCGGCATGCTGATCGGCAATACCGACATGCACGCCGGTAACCTGTCATTCATCAGTCGCCATGGCCGTCCTTATCACCTCGCGCCAGCTTATGACATTCTGCCGATGGGCTTTGCGCCCAGAGCGGGCGGCGCCATCGTGAATACGCTGCGGCCAGCGTCACTGCCGGAAGTGGTCAGCAGCGATACATGGCGGGAAGCGCTGGCTTTGGCGGAGGAATTTTTGTCTCTGGCGAACAGTTGCGATGGTTTCTCAGCGCGTTTTGCGCCGTGCCTCGCCGCGTTACAACAGCATCTGAATGAGGCCCGATCGCGCATCGCCCGACTGGGCTAAGCGCTTTTCATCATTGATTATTCCCTTAAAGCTGCATCACTGAAAGCGGCGGCGACCAACCGCCTCGTACCCAATTTTTTCCCCGCAACTTTGCAAAAGTAAAACGATCGGTTTACTTTTTAAGGTATGCGTAAAAAACAACATATCCTGAACGCTGCCGAGCGGCTGTTCTACAACAATGGTTTTCATGCCACCAGCACCGATTACATTTGCCGTGAGGCGAAGGTCTCCACGCGTACGCTCTATCAGCACTTTCCGTCGCGCGAGCGGTTAACTGCCGCGGTGATGACCGCGCGCCGGCAGCGCTTTGCCGATTTATTGTCACAGCCAGACGATCCTGCAGCCATCAGCCAGCTGTTTTCGGTGCTGGAACAGTGGATGCGGGCAGAAGGATCGCTCGGCTGCTTTTTTGCCAAAGCGTACGGTGAGTATGCGGAGCAGGATGCTGAGCTGGCGGCGCAGGCGCTGGATTATCGTTACTGGCAGCGCGGCTATATCCGTGCCTGCCTGGCGCACTCGCACAGGAATTCGCCGTCAGCGCTGGCCGATGCTATCTGGATACTGTTTGAAGGGGCGATTATGGCCGGATTGATTGACGGTCCGCAGGCTGTGGTCAATGCGCGTCTGGCGGCTGAGCAACTGATGGCGAGTGCGTCATGAAAACCTCACTCCGCCTGACACTGAGCGGCTTTATGCTGATCGCCGTGACCTACGGGCTGGCGCGTTTTGCGTGGGGAATGATGATGCCGCAGGTGGCACAACAGATCAGCTTCAGCCCGCGCGCATCGGGCATGCTGGCCGCCTGCAGCTATCTGGCTTACTGCCTGGCCACGCCCGGCGCCACGCTGCTGCTGGCGCGCTGGGGCGTGCGCAGCACCGCCATGCTGGCAGCGCTGACGGCTATGCTCGGCTTATTGCTGCTGGCCGCTGCCGGCAGCGCATGGCTGATTGCCGGTGGGCTGTTTATCGCGGGTCTCGGTGCCGGACTGGCTTCCCCGGCGCTCGCCAGTGCCGTGAGCCGGCAAATTGACGCGTCGCGGCAAACCGCCGCTAATACGCTCATCAACGCCGGCACCGGCGCGGGCATTATTGTGTCAGTGCCCATTTTTATGCTGATGCCCGGCGGCTGGCGCGCGGCCTGCTGCTGTTTTGCCGCGCTGGCGTTAATCAGCCTGTTGCTGGCACGCTATTGCCTGCCCGCCGGTCGTGCCGATCCACCGGGATCGCCGGTTGGCTGGCGCGATCGGCTGCACAATCATGCGCTGCAGCGGGTGATTATCATCGCTTTTCTTAGCGGTGTCGCCAGCGCGGCGTGGTGGTGTTTTGGACCGGATGTGTTACGCCAGCACAGCCACCTGAACGAAGGCCACGCCAGTATGCTGTGGCTGGTTAGCGGCGCGGCCGGCATTCTCGGCGCGCTGACCGGCCCGCTGGCACGCTGCATCGGTATGCGTCAGGTATACTGGCTGGCGCAGCTGGCGATGGCCGTTCCGCTGCTATTGCTGGCGGCACTCACCCACTTTAGCTACTGGCTGGTACCGGCGGCGGCACTGTGCGGCGCGGGATATGTCACGCTGTCGGGTATTCTGCTGGTTGCGGGTGCCGCCGCCACGCCACAGAATGCGGCCTCTGGCGTGGCGGCGGCGTTTCTGACGCTGGCGATTGGGCAAATTGTCGGGGCGATACTCTTTGCGCAGCTCTACAGCAGCAGCGCCGCCACAGCCCTGCTGCTGTTCGCTGCCATCCCGGTTGCGCTGCTATTTCTGATACCGGCTAACCCGCCACAGCGCGCTGACGCTTAACGTCCGGTGGTGAGCCAGCGGCTGAGGATGCCGGCACTGGAGTAGCCGCGAATGATCGCCGCGTAGCTGTCAAAGCGATTGCTCACTTCGCTTACCTGATTGTTATACAGATCGCTTTCGGCGCTCAGAACATCCAGCAGCGAGCGGCGTCCGAGGTGATACCACTGATCGAAAAAGTCTTTGCGGATGCGGTCAGACTCGACAATCAGACTCTTATACAGCGCGGCGCGATCGGCCATCGAATGTGCATCCTGGCTGGCAGCGCGCACGCGATTCTCCAGATCGCGTCGCTGCTCCTGTACCTGCTGACGGCTGGCTTCGGCGCGTTTAATCGCCGCAATCTCCTGCGCGTTGGTTGAACCGCCGCGGAACAGGCCCCAGCTAACGTTGATGCCGGTTTGCCACGCCTGCTGGCGACCGAGCTGATCTTCACGCGTGCTTTTGGTTACCGTCCAGTTGAGTTTTGGCAGGCCGGAAGCTTTAATCGCTTCCGCTTCTTTAAACCCCGCTCGCGTTTCCGCGCTGGCGCGCAGGATCAGCGGATGATAATCCAGGCTGGCCAGCTGGCGGTTGAGATCGCCAAAATTCATCGCCCAGCGATCGCTGGCTGGCAGCGTCACGCGACTATTGCCCATCAGGCGGTTCAGCGTGATTTCGACATCGCGCGCGCGCGACTCGGCATTCTCCAGATAACTCTGCGCCTGCAGCAATCGGCCTTTGGCCTGCGTCAGCTCGCTGCGACGACCGGTATCTGACTGCACAATGCCGCTCAGCATGGTGGTCAGTTCGGTCATGCGCGCCACGTACTGCTGGCTGATGGCAATGATCCGCTGCTGCTTGTTCCACTCAATCAGCGCGTTGCTGACCTGCATCGCCAGCTCTTCACGCTGCGCCTGCGCCGCCTGCTGCGCCGAGGTCACGCGCTCTTCGCGGCTCTCGATGGTGCGGCTGGTCTGACCGAAATCAATCAGGTTGGTCGCCATCGACACGCCGAGCGCCGGCACGTTGCTCTGACTACCGTCGCTTTTTACCCCGCCACCAAACTCTTTGGTCGCCGAGCTGGCGCTGACATCCAGCTGCGGCCAGCGCTGCCCTTTCGCCTCATCCACGCTGGCGGCGGCGGCATCGGTCTGCGCCACGGACGATTTCAGCGCCGGGCTGATGCGCCAGGTGATGCGCGCGGCCGAGAGGAATTTCTGCCGCAGCTCGGATTCAGCCACGGTTTCATCCACCGCGCCGCTCAGGCTGACCGGTGAACGCGCCACGGCGGCATCGGCGGCAGTGGTTCTGGTTTCCGCTACTGGCGGACTGACATAACTGAACTCGCTCTGTGCTTTTACTTCTGCTTCATTCACCGGCACCGGCGCAGGCTGCTGTGAGTTGAAAGTGCGTACCGATTTCAGCAGCGGATTCGTCTGCCTGGGTTCCGGCTGGCGCTGCTCCTCCGTCAGAAAACCGCCGCCCTGTACCGGCTGCACCGGCGGTGGTGCAATCGGCGCTGCTGGCGCTGGGGCCGGTGAAGGTGCCGGCGGTGGTGCAATCGGCGCTGCTGGCGCTGGGGCCGGTGAAGGTGCCGGCGCTGGTGCCGGCTGAGCGCGTGGCGCGGCGACCGGTGGTGCAACCGGCGCGGCCTGAGGTTGCGTAAACATCGGTTGCGGTGCCGGCGCGGTTGCAAAGCGCTGGGCTGGCGCAACGGGCACGCGCTGTACCGGCACGCTGCGTACCGGTGCCGCAGCGGGGGCGGCCGGGCGATGTCCGCTCATCTCGGCAAACATCATCAATTCACTGGTCGAATCGGCCATTACGCTGATGGCCGGAGCCATCATGACCGTAATGCAACCGGCAAGCAAAGAGAGGCGCCGCGCCGCTGCGCGACGGTGCATATTATTATTTTTCATGGTTATTAACGCTCGCGGAAGGCTTCTTTCGCCTTAAGTACCGGCTTCAGCAGGTAATCAAGGATGGTTTTCTCGCCGGTGCGGATTTCCACCGTGGCCACCATGCCGGGAATGATCGGCAGATCTTTATTGCCTGCGTGCAGCGTGCTTTTATCGGTGAGAATCAACACGCGGTAATAAGTGTCATCCGGGCGGCCGGAAGCGGCTTTCTGATCGTCTTTCAGCGTATCCGGACTGATGTATTCCACATGGCCATCCAGTCCACCGTAGATGGCGAAGTCGTAGGCGGTGATTTTCACTTTGGCCGGCAGCCCCGGACGCAGGAAGGCGACATCAGAAGGACGGATTTTCCCCTCCACCAGCAGTTGCTCTTCCAGCGGCACGATTTCCAGGATGTGCTCACCGGGCTGAATGACGCCGCCGATGGTGTTGACGCGCACGTTTTTCACCGTGCCGCGCACCGGTGCGGTAATGGTGGTGCGCTCGACCACGTCCGCGCGGCCAATCAGGTTTTCGCTTACCTGGCTCAGTTCCAGCTCCAGCCGCGCCAGTTCGGTGTTGGCATCAGACTGGTAACGGTTACGCCGCTCGACAATCTGCGCCTGGATGTCGTTCGCCTGGCGCTGCATGCGCAGCAGTTCAACCTCAGACAGCAATCCTTTCGCCGCCAGCGGCTCCGCCAGACGAATTTCACGCATCGACAGGGCATAGCTGCGCTGCAGTGAGTTAATGCTGTCGTTCAGCGCGCGCTTGCGTGATTCATAGGCTTTGGTCTCCTGCGCAACCACGGCGGGATCGCTCTGCACCTGCTCGTCAAACGTCAGCGGCTGCGCGTAGGCTTCGGCACGCAGACGCGCAATGCTGCCCTTCAGGCCAATCACTTTGCTCAGCGCCTCGCGATAGCTTGATTGCGCACGCGTCGGATCGATTTTCAGCAGGACGTCGCCCCGGTTGACCACCGTGCCTTCACGCACATTCATTTCGGCAAGAATGCCGCCTTCCAGACTCTGAATCACCTGCTCGCGGCTGCGGGAAATCACTTTTCCGTCGCCTTTGGTGATCTCCTCCACCCGCGCATAGTTTGCCCAGGTGAGACCGATGCCAATCACCGCGATGATGATCCACATCACCAGTTTCGATCCCGGCGTGGTTTGCGACAGCAGGGACGCCTGCACGTCATTCATGAATTCGGCATCCGCAGCGGAGAGATTTTTGCTGCGGCTGCGCCATGGCATTAACTTGATCATACTGCGGCCTCCTCTGCCGCGGCGATGGCGGGCTCTGACGTTGCCGAAGCATCGTTAGCCGGCGCGGGTGCGCGCGCCGCCTGCTCTACCGCCTGACGCGGCTGGCGGGTTTTACCTTTACCTTCCAGCGCGGCCAGCACCTGCTCTTTCGGGCCATCCGCGACAATTTTTCCTTCCTCAACCACGATGATGCGGTCGACCAGCGCCAGAATTGACGGACGATGCGTCACGACGATCAGCGTGTGGCCTTCGCTGGCGCGGCGCAGATGGGCGAGGAACTGGCTTTCGGTCATGCTGTCCATGGCGCTGGTCGGTTCATCCATCAGCAGCACTTTGGGCCGCGTCAGCAGAGTTCGCGCCAGCGACACTAACTGACGCTGACCGCCCGACAGCCCTTCACCGCCCTCACCGACCGACAGGTTGATGCCGCTCGGATGGCGCGCCGCCACGTGATCGAGACCGGTCAGATTCAGCACGCGCAGCAGTTCATTCGCGGTGGCATCCGGCCGGCCAATCATCACGTTCTCGCGCAGCGTGCCGTAGAACAGGCGCGCATCCTGGCTGACGAAGCCCACCGCTTTGCGCCAGTCGGCCGGATCGATCTGGTTAACATCGAGTCCGTCAGCGGAGATCTGCCCTTTCACCGGCTGATACAGACGCGCCATCACGCGTAACAGCGTCGATTTACCGCTGCCGATGCGGCCAAGAATCGCCACGCGCTCACCGGCCTTGATAGTCAGCGAGATGTCTTTGAGGATTTCCGGATTGGGCTTCATCGGCGGTGCCGGATAAGAGAAGCTGACATTGCTCAGCGAGATCTCGCCGGTCAGCGGCGGATCGGTCAGGTAGGTTTTGCTGCTGTCGCGATCGACCGGCATCTCCATCAGCTTATTCAGCGAGGTCAGCGCCGCTTTGGCCTGCTGATAACGCACCGCCAGACCAATCACCTGACCCAGCGGGCCGGTGGCGCGGCTGGCCAGCATCACGGTGGCGATCATCGCACCCATGGTGAAGGTGCCAGCGTTGATCAGATAAACCCCGGCCACCACCAGCATCACGGTCTGAAACTGCTGAAGAAAGGTCACCACGCCGGTTGCCAGCGTCGAATAGCGTTTTGACTTCATTGAGTTAGCCGACTGCAGCGCGCTGAAGTTCTCCCAGCGGCGCTGCATATGTGCTTCACCGCCCACGGCTTTCAGCGTTTCCATGCCTTCAACCGACTCGATCAGCACGCCCTGTTTCAGCGACGCATCGCGCAGGTTCTCCTTCATGATGCGCGCCAGCGGCCACTGGATCGCGGCGCTGACGATGATGATCAGCGGGATCATCATCAACGGAATAATCGCCAGCGGACCGCTGATAAAGAAGATCACGCCGACGAACATCAGGATAAACGGCAGATCCGAAATCGCCGCCAGCGTCGCCGAGGCAACAAAATCGCGCACCGATTCGTATTCACGGATCTGGTTGGCGAAAGTGCCTGATGAGGCCGGTTTGTGCTCCATCTGGATCGACAACGCCTGACGGAACAGCATGCTGCCCAGCACCAGGTCGGCCTTTTTGCCCGCCATGTCCAGCAGATGTGCCCGCACAAAGCGGGTAATGGCTTCGAAGATCATGGCGATGGTGACGCCAATCGCCAGCGACCACAGCGTAACAAACGCCTGGTTCGGCACCACGCGATCGTAGACGTTCATGGTGAAGAAGATGCTGGAGAGTGCCAGCACGTTGATCAGCACGGCGGCAATGGCGGCGCTGCGGTAGTAACGACGGTAGCGCCACAGGGTGCTGAACAGCCAGTGACCTTTGACCTCCGGCAGCATTTCACTGGCGCGCTCATCCAGTACCGCCGCCGGTTTCGCCATCACCGCAAAGCCGGCATAAATCTCGTTGAGCTCTGCCAGGCTCATCTCCACCGCTTTATCACTCACCTCCGGCATGATCAGCTGGAAGCGCAGCTCGCGCTGATTCTCCTCATTGGTGTGAATGCGCCGCGACAGCACAATGCAGCCGCCGCCGTTCTGCCGCAGCAGAATCATCGGCATCAATTGCTCCGGCAGATCCTGCAGGCGGCGTTCGACCATGCCGCCGGTAATGCCAGCGTTCTCCAGAGCGGTCATCGCCTGCGACGGCGACAGCAGCGTCGCTTTTGGCAGGCCGGCGACCAGCGCCTCTTCACTCTTCTCGCGTTTGTAGTGTTTGCAAATCCACGCCACGCTTTTTAATAGCGTGTCATCCACGGTGGTTTCGATACGAGCAACAGAACGCGCATCCTGCTCCACGGCATTCTGCTTCTGGTCCATCATTTCCCGACTCCTGTAAACCTGACAAAAAACGGTGGACGCATCGTCCACCGCAGACTTTTCTTTGAATTGGGAAAATTCTGACAGAAGGCAGCTTTCAGGCCGTCCAAGACTTGTCTCAAACGGTGGAGAATATTTATGAATAAAGTGGGCAAAGCCCGATTGAATGCGGTCTGGCGACCGAACGATTGCAGAATAATCGCGGCGCTGTTGAGCGCTGTCCTGGGCGTGTTATCTTAGCTGCTCGCTTTACTGCAACCGGACAAAGAGCAATGGCAAAACAGCGGGTAGGTATCGTATTTGGCGGCAAGTCGGCCGAACATGAAGTGTCGTTACAGTCGGCCAAAAATATTCTTGAGGCGATCGATAAAAACAAATACGACGTGGTCCTGCTGGGGATCGACAAACAGGGCGAGTGGCATCTCAATGACGCTTCAGGCTTTCTGCTCAACGCCGACAATCCGGCGCTGATTGCCCTGAACCGCTCCGGTGAAAACGTGGCGCTGGTGCCCGGCAGCCGCGCGGAACAGCTGATTACGCGGCAGCAGGCGCAGCCACTGTCGCAGCTGGATGTCATCTTCCCGATTGTGCACGGCACGCTGGGCGAAGATGGCTCGCTGCAGGGGTTGCTGCGCATGGCCAATCTGCCGTTTGTCGGGTCGGATGTGCTGGGTTCCGCGGTCAGCATGGACAAAGATTTCACCAAACGCCTGCTGCGCGATGCCGGCCTGAAAGTGGCACCGTGGCTGAGCGTCACCCAGCCGCAGCGCGCGGCGCTGGATGTGCAGGCGGTGATTGCGCGCTTTGGCCTGCCGCTGTTTATCAAGCCAGCCAATCAGGGATCATCCGTTGGGGTGAGCAAAGTGACGCAGCCGGACGAATTCGACGCGGCGCTGGATCTGGCGTTCCGCTTTGACCGCAAGGTCCTGATTGAACAGGGCATCAGCGGCCGTGAAATTGAATGCGCGGTGCTGGGTAACGAGGCGCCAGAAGCCAGCCCGTGCGGTGAAATTGTGGTGCACGACGCTTTCTACTCGTATGACACCAAATATATCAGCGAGAGCGGCGCGCAGGTGGTGGTACCGGCTGACATCAGTGCGGAAGCCAGCGAGGCCATTCGGGCTGTAGCGATTACCGCGTTCCAGGCGCTGGAGTGCTTTGGCATGGCGCGCGTCGATGTGTTCCTCACCGAAACGGGCGACATTATTGTCAACGAAGTGAATACTTTACCCGGCTTCACCAACATCAGCATGTATCCCAAACTGTGGCAGGCGGCCGGCCTGAGCTACAGCGATCTGATTACCCGCCTGATTGAGCTGGCGCAGCAGCGTCATCAGCAATCCAGCCAGCTGAAAAGCAGCGTGTAACCTGCGATGGCGTGGCTCAGGCCACGTCATGCGCCATGCTGCGCGGCGCGATTGCCGGTGAGGTCTGATTGCGGCCGTTGCGCTTGGCAACGTAAAGGTGTTTATCAGCCGCTGACACCAGCCGGTTGATTACCCCCGGCCATTCACGTTCGTTAACCGCACCGCCGCGCGCCAGGCCGAGGCTGACCGTCACGGTCACGGTGTTGCCCTGAATCCAGAACTTCTCTTTCACCATTGCCTGACGAATCACTTCGGCCAGCTGAAACAGTTGGCTGTGGGTGTAATCAAACACCACCACCACGAACTCTTCGCCGCCAAAGCGGCACACCAGGCCACGACTGCCGACTACGTGCTGAATACGGCGCGCAATTTCCTCCAGCACGCCATCGCCGGCATCATGGCCAAAATTGTCATTAATGGCTTTGAAGTAGTCGACATCCAGCATAATCACGCCGGCTTCACGCTGCAGGGAAAACGGCTGCTGGCGAAGGTTTTCATACAGGCCGGAGCGCGACAGTAGCTGGGTGAGGAAATCGTAATTGGCGCGCAATGCCAGGCGATGGTTAAGCTGGCGAATGGCGTCCATGCTCACCGCCACCAGCAGCGGGCTGAGCGCTACGGTGGCCACACCGAGCCGTGCGGAAGTGAGATGGCTGATGGGCAGCAGCGAATCATCGCCCTGAATATTCATCACGCCGTGCGAGACCAGCACGATCTCGGTGATGCCGGTGAACAGAATCACCAGGCTGGTGATCGGAATCGGCAGAACAATGGCACACCAGATCAGCGCCGGTACCGGGAAGGTCAGACTGCCCGCGCCACCAATCAGCGCCCCCACCGTGAGCGACAGCGCCACGGCGAGCAGCGGCAGCAGCCTGGCCGGGTGCACCAGCGTCCGCAGCGGCACGCTGCGCAGCGGACGCGTCAGCATCACCGGCAGCAGCATCAGCGAGGTGGAGAACTGCTCGCTGAACCAGTCGGCCCACGCCACCACAAAGCGCGCGTTGAAGTCGATATCCTGCGCCCACGCACCCCAGGTGGCGCAGGCTGCTGCACCGAGCAGGCACGCCGGAAAGATGCGCATGGCGTTGAACACCTGGCTGTTTGCAGTTGGCGATTGCAGATGCTTAATCAGCATGCTGACTGACACCAGAATAAACAGGATATTGGCAAAATTAATCGTCACCGCTGGCAGTGCCCAGCCGGAAAAAACCGTATCGTTGAAAATCATGGCGGCAAAACACACCAGATAACTGGAGGTGGTGTGTAAAAACGGGTTGCGCACCATTAAACCGGCGATGAGGGCATTCACCGGCCAGAACAGGGAAAACTCTTCGGGAATACGCAGGTGGCTGCCAATAAAGCAGAAGAACAGCGTAATAAGACACAGCGAAAGAGCATTCTTTTTAACATTATTCTCTTCAAACAGCTTAACGCGCATACGTCTGAACCCTGTAACCTGAAATCGCTGCCATCCGTCGCTGGCATCAGCAATCATTTAACCTGAAAAATCCGTGCGATAATTCGCTAATTAACCCGGTATTCGTCGCCCTGCTCTGCGACTGAGCGGCGCTCACTCTGCCATGAAAGCCAGAGACGAGCTACCAGCCCCGCCGGCAGCATGTGAAACAGGCAGGCGCAGTGAGCGGCAATTATGCCGTATAAATAAAAAAATCGGATATCCGGGATATCCGATTCTGGCGAAAAAAACTGCATGACTGCGCGCGGGAACGTTATTTCACCGCCACCGGCCACTGGCTCAACCGGATGCCGCGCTCACCGGCGCTATCCCCGAAATCCTGCAGCACCGCTTTCACGTCCGGATCCATATACTCGGCGTTATCGTGATCGACAATCACCACGCTATTTTCCGGGATCTCCGCCAGCAGCCCCTGCAACTTCGGGTTGTGCATAAAGGTCAGGTTTTGCTGAAAGCGCAGCACGTAATGGTCGTCATAGCGGGTAAGTTGCAGCGCGTTGCGATGGCTTTGGTAGATGCTGCACAGAATCTGCGTCGCGATACCGATACCAATCCCGGCCAGCATGCCAAACACAATGATACCGCCGATGGTGGCAAGAAACGGCACGTACTGCTGCGCGCCCATGCGAATCTGTTCGACGAACAGGCGCGGCGTTGCCAGCTTATAGCCGGTATACAGCAGCACCGCCGCCAGGCTGGCGAGCGGAATCGCGTTAAGCAGAGCGCTGAACCACAAGCCACAAATCAGCAGCAGCACGCCGTGCAGCAGAATCGACAGTTTGGTTTGGGCACCCACGCTGACGTTGACCGAACTGCGCACAATCACCGCGGTAATGGGCATCGCCCCGAGCAAGCCGGCGGTCAGGTTACCGATGCCCTGCGCGAACATCTCTTTATTCGGTGACGGCGCCGGGTGCTGCGGACGCAGTTTTTTCAGCGCCTCCTGGCTGAGCAGCGTTTCAAGGCTGGCCACCAGCGCCAGCGTAATCGCTACCACCCACACCGACGGATTCTGCCACGCCAGCCAGTCAGGAGTTTCCAGCTCCGCCACCAGCGCCGACATACTGTCAAACGCCGGCAGTACGATACGCGGCAGGCCTTCGCCGAGGCTGGGAAACAGGCGATCGCCTAACACCGTGGCGAGGCAGCCAAACAGCACCGCCACCAGCGGGCCGGGGATCCAGCTCAGCGCTTTAACCGCTTTGATCGCGGGCGTGGTCCACAGCCACAGAATCAGCAGCCCGCTACCGGCCACCAGCATCGCGCTGAGCGAAAACGCAAACTCCCCGCTGACCAGCGACTGCAGACCGGCATCACTCGCGGCGCCCAGCGCTACCGGAATCTGCTGCATAATCAACAGCAGGCCAATGGCCGCCAGCATCCCTTTGATGACACTGCCCGGCACCAGCGAGATAAAACGACCGGCGCGCAGCAGGCCGAGCATGCACTGCAGCACGCCAGCCAGAATCAGCGCAGTGAGAAACGCGGAAAAGCTGCCGAGCGTCTGGATTGAGGCCACAACAATGGTCACCAGCCCCGCCGCCGGGCCGCTCACGGCAAAGCGCGAGGGACTGAGCGCGGTAACCAGCAGACCGCCGATCACCCCGGTGAGCAGACCGGCAAAGGGCGGCAGACCGCTGGCCTGCGCGATGCCCAGACACAGTGGCAGCGCCACCAGAAACACCACCAGACCAGCAGGAATATCCTGACGAAGCGTTTGCAGATTCATGATGAGGGTTCCTCTGACGATTGCTGTATTAACTCTTTCAGATGGCCGGACTGCAGGTCATAAACGCAGCCAAATACATCCAGCTGCTGTCCGGCCTGCCAGGCCTGTTGCACCGGCTCGCAGCGCACCAGCTGGCTAAACTGGGCGATGACATTGGCTTCAATCAGCCGGTTAAGCTTGCTGCTCTCCTCTTCCTGCGCGGGACTGGCGTGATAGGCCACCAGCCCGTGCTGCAATGCGCGCCGCAGCGCGGCAATGCGCCTGGCGAGCGCCGAATCCTCCTGCGCTAACGGGCTGGCAGGCAGACCCAGCGCCGCCTGCACGCCGCCGCAGCCGTAGTGACCGCACAGCACAATGCGCTCGACGCCGAGATAAAAAATCGCGTACTGCAGCACGCTGATAAAGTTGTCATCATCGGGTAGTACCATATTGGCGATATTGCGGTGCACGAATAGCTCGCCCGGATGCGAGCCGGTCAGCACTTCTGCCGGTACGCGACTGTCGGAACAGCCAATCCATAAGGAGTGGGGTTTCTGCTGATGCAGATATTGTTCAAAGTAATCTGGATTACGCTCGCGGCGCTGGAGTGCCCAACTGCGATTTTTCGCTAATAAGGGTTTAAGGGTCGTCACAATTATCTTCTCTCTGTATCCGCAAATAGCGCTTCCGGGCAAATAAATGCATGGCGCAGCACGGTTTTAGCGTTCTGTGGCAGGTGAATACGGCGCTTTCTCACAGAAATTGGTTATAGACGCTTATGAATTGATTTGCACCAGGAATATTTCAGCCCGGCAGAAGAAGCGACCTTATGTAAAATAAGTGTCAGCAAATGTCATGAAAAAGTAAGTTAATGCAAGTGACGCAATCAGCAGGAATTTCATTAAAAATAAATATAATCAGTCTATTAATAATATTTTTTAAAACGCATTTCGGATGCACTGACAAATATATACACGTAAAACTTTTGCGCCTTTACGCTGGTATGGTGGATTACACTCTGCTCGCTGAGAAAAATCCTAATTACTAAATTTATGAATAGTGATATTCGCTGGTTTTAACGTTATTCGCGATGATATTTCACTGAAGACGGCGGAAGGATTAAGTAAGAGATCGGGAAAATGATAAGCAGAATAATAATTACAAAGAAACGTAAATATCACTGGCGCTAACCGCCTGCGATAAGCGCCCGCCAGGGCAGGCGCTATTTCGCTTGACGAATTATTTACCGTTCCAGGCTTTCATGCGGGATTCACGCACCTGCAGCTGCTGTTCCGGGGTTAACTTATTGTAGTTTTCAGCCATGCCGCTCTCCCAGTCGCCGTACAGTGGATTTGGCAGCACAATGAACTGGGTGCCAAAACGCTGATGGTTGAGCGTGACAAACTGCTGGCGCTGCGCGTTACCCTGATGCCAGGTGGCGCCGCCGAAGTCATTCAGGTTATCGCCGATATACAGCACCACGTTGTAGCCGGCATTTTTAATTGCGTCGAAACGCGCCTGTTTATTGGAATTGCCGGTACTGAGACGCACGGTTTTGTCGCTTACGCCGCTGAAGCCCAGCTTGTTGAGGTTATCGACCGTGGCCGCGTAGTCTTTCTGATCGCGGTTCGAGACGTAGAACATGGTGCCGCCGTGGCTATTCACGTAATTGGCAAATTCGACGGCACCGGGCACTGCGGTCGCCTGGCGCGCCTGCGTCCACGCTGACCAGGTTTTACCGGAGAACGGCTGGCCGTTTTTTGCCTGCCACGCGCTGTAGGCGCTGTTATCGATCATGGTTTCATCCAGATCAACAATCACCGCTTTGGGTTTGCCGGTGAGCGAAGGAGCGTTATCAAACGCCATGCGTGCCGTGTTGAACGCCTGCCAGCTCAGCGCCTGATATTCGCCAGACTGCTGGAACCAGTTGACTGCCAGCACCGACTGCTGACCGAGTTGCTGCTGAGCCTGCTGTTTTTGCGGTTGGGCACAGCCGGTGAGCGTCAGGGCAATCAGGCCCGCCGCGGCCAGCCAGGAGGTGTTTTTCATCATGTCGTCCTTAAGTGATTATGGTCAGTTTTTGTAAAGCTTTAAAAATGTAGCAGTTAACGTAAGCTGTGGGCAGAGGAAAACCGGGGTCAGGTCACAGGAGACACTTATGGATAATCGCGGGCCGCGCTCGGCGCTGCTGGAGAGTCAACGCTGGCTGGAGTATGCCTTCCAGCCTGCCGGTCAGCCGGCACCGGCCGCTGCGGCGTACGGACAGCAGCGGCACAGCGCAAAAGTGGTGTTGGCCGGACAAAACCGGCCGCCGAAAAGTTGTGAATCCGATGGGGTGATCGGTGACGATCATCGGCCGGTTGCGGTTTACACCGCTGACTGTCTGCCGGTGCTGTTTGCCGATGTGAAAACGCATCAGGTGGCGGCGGTGCATGCCGGCTTGCAGGGTACGCTCGGCGGCGTGCTGAGCAGTGCCCTCGATCAGCTGCTGGCGGGTGGCGCGACGCCGGCATCCCTGCTGGTGGCGATCGGTCCGGCGATCGGCCCGTGCTGCTATGAGCTGGGCGTTGATCGCATCGCACAGATGCAGCAGCGCCCGGATCTGCCGGCGCTAAGCTGGTCACAGCAACAGCCGCATAATCCGCAGGCAATCCGACCTCAGGCGCGGGCGCATCATCAGGGAGTATGGTTTGATTTGCCTCAGCTGGCGCAGGACCTGCTGTTACAGCGCGGCATCCCGGCGGCGCAGATTGATCGCGTGGCGGTGTGTACTTACTGCATGGCGGAGGCGGGTTCGAGCTATCGCTATAACACCCATTTTGACAGCGGCTATCAGTCACGTTTCTCGTGGATTCGCCGCCGCGAGTAAGCACGCTTCACCTCCCTGTGAAGCGCAGGCCTTAGTGAATGATGGCGTTGAGCGCCAGTACACCGGCGAGGCCGAGGATGGAGATCAGCGTTTCCATTACCGTCCAGGTTTTCAGCGTTTCAACCACGCTCAGGTTGAAATAGCCTTTGAACAGCCAGAAACCGGGATCGTTCACGTGCGAAGCGATCACGCTGCCTGAACCAACCGCCAGCACCATCAGCGCCGGATCGGTATGGGTAGCGGCAATGATCGGCGTTACGATGCCGGCGGTGGTGATCGCTGCGACGGTGGCCGATCCCAGCGCGATGCGCAGCATTGCCGCCACCGTCCAGCACATCAGCAGCGGTGACAGCGACGATCCTTTCATCAGATCGGCGATATAGTTACCGACACCGCTATCCACCAGCACCTGCTTAAAGGCGCCGCCGCCGGCAATGATAAAGACGATCATGGCGATGGCGGCAATCGAATCGCCGCACATATCCATCACCTGCTCCATTTTGCGCCCGTTGCGCAGACCGAGGGTGAACACTGCAATTACCACGGCGATAAACAGCGCCACCGCCGGGTTGCCGATAAATTCAAAGAACTGGCGCAGCGCATTCTCTTTCGGCATCGTCAGTTCGCAGACTGCCGCAATCGCCATCAGCACCACCGGAATCACTGCAGCAAAGATGCTGATAAAGAAGCCCGGCATCTCTTCTTCAGTGAAGATTTTAGGGTTATACAGCCCTTCCGGCGGCGACTTTTCGAAGCTTTTGAGGAATTTTGAGAAGATCGGGCCGGCAATGATCACCGTCGGGATGGTAATGATTAAGCCGTACAGCAGCGTGGTGCCGAGATTGGCACCAAAGATGGTGGCAATGGCGGTTGGGCCGGGATGCGGTGGCAGGAAGCAGTGCGTCACCGACAGCGCTGCCACCATTGGCACGCCGACGTACAGCAGTGGCAGTCCGGCCGCCGCAACGATGGTGAACACCAGCGGCAGCAACAGCACAAAGCCGACTTCGTAAAACATCGCCAGACCGACGATCAGTCCGGTGACCACCAGCGCCCACTGCAGCCGCTGTTTACCGAACGCGGCAATCAGCGTGGTGGCCACCCGCTGGGCAGCGCCGGTATCGGACACCAGCCGCCCGAGCATGGCACCAAAGCCGAGGATCATCGCCAGGCCGCCAAGCGTGGAACCAATACCTTTCTGAATCGAGGCCATCACATTGAGCGGCGTCATGCCTTCGGCGATACCTACCACCGCCGAGACAAACACCAACGCAATGAAGCCGTTGACCTTGAAGACAATCATCAGAACCAGCAGCAGTATCACACCCAGCACAATTATGGTTATTGGCATTTTTTATTATCCTTAGGAAGACAGAGGGGTGTTTAAGGTTTAGGCGCGCGCCGGCAATTACGCCAGCCGCGCCAGGGCATTACACGGCGACGCGCATACCGCCATCAACAAACAGCAGATTGCCATTGACGAAATCAGATGCGCCCGACGCCAGGAACACCGCCGCGCCAATCAGCTCTTCCGGCTTGCCCCAGCGCGCAGCCGGCGTACGTTTGGTCAGCCAGCCGGTGAAGGCCGGATCGTCAGCCAGCGTCTGGGTCATCTCGGTGACGAAATAGCCCGGCGCAATGGCGTTAACCTGAATATTGTGGCGCGCCAGCTCCACGCACATGCCGCGCGTCAGCATAGTGACCGCGCCCTTGGAGGCGGCATACGGCGTGATGGTGTCGCGCCCCAGTTCGCTCTGCATCGAGCCGATGTTGATGATTTTTCCGCGCTGACGCTGCACCATTCTTTTCGCCACGGTTTGTGACACCAGAAACACCGCTGTCTGGTTGACGGCAATCACGTCGTTCCAGTCCTGCTCGGGAAACTCGAGAAACGGCCGGCGGCGCTGAATGCCGGCATTGTTCACCAGGATATCAATCGCGCCCCACTGACTTTCAATCTCCTCCACCGCCTGCTGAACCTGCGCCGACTGCGTGACGTCAAAGGCCTTCGCCCGCGCGAGATAACCCAGCTCGCGCAGTTTCGCCGCGCCCTGCTCTGCGCCGCCCTCGGTGGTGGCGTTGATGATCACTTCCGCACCCGCCTCCGCCAGACCGCGCGCCAGCAGAAAACCGATGCCGCGCGCCGAACCGGTGAGCAGCACACGCTTGCCCGTCAGGGAAAATAGCTGACTCATACTGACTCCTTAAAACGTTAACTGGACTTTCGCCGCCCGGGTTTTATCACCGGCAAACTGCAGCGCCGCGTCGATATCCTGTAAGTCATACTCCCCGCTGAACAGCGGCAGCGGATTGACTACGCCGCGTGCCAGCCAGTCAACCGCCGTGTTGAATTCGTAGGTGAAACGGAAAGAACCGACCAGATTGATCTCTTTGGCGATCAGCGTCATCAGCGGGAAATCCGGAATCGTGCCGCCCATGCCAACCTGCACCAGCGTGCCTTTGGCGCATACCACGTCGAGACAACGCTGCAGCGAGGACGGCTGGCCGGAAGCCTCGAAAGCGACATCGAAGAAGCCTTTATCTGCAAGGTAGGGCGTGAAATCACCGTCAGCAGCGTGGATCACCCCGGTCGCGCCCATCTGCTGCGCCAGGCTAAGCGAGCGTTCGCTGATATCGCTGCAAATAATCTCGGCAGCTCCGCGGGCTTTGGCAGCGGCGGCAATCAGACAGCCAATCGGCCCGACGCCAGAAATGAACACGGTTTTGCCGCTCAGATCGCCCGCCTGCTGCGTGGCGTGGATGCACACAGCCAGCGGTTCAGCAAACACCATTACGCTGTCATCGGCCTCCTGCGGAAACGGCACGCACTGCGCGCTATCGACCACTTTGTATTGCGTGAAGCCGCCATCCACGTGCGGCAGATACATGGCGCTGCCGAAAAAGCGCATTGAGGTGCACTGATTTTGCTGCTCGCGCAGACAGTATTTACAACTGCCGCACGGCTTTGAGGGATTGACCGCCACTTTTTGATTGGGCTGGAGCTGTGGATCGTCGCTCTCCACCACGTAGCCGATCACTTCATGGCCGAGGATCATCGGCATCTTCACTTCGAAGCTGCCGACTTTACCTTCCTGATAGTAGTGCAGATCGGACCCGCAGATGCCGCCGCGCGTGATGCGCACCAGCGTGCCGGTGCCGTCCCACTGCACCTGTTGCTGTGCGACGCTAACCTGTTTTTTGCCGGTAATGACGCAGGATTGCGTTTCAATGTTCATTGTAGCCCCTTCAGTGCTGTAGCAATGGGGCTATCACAGCGGGATACGGCCGGCAAAACTGTGACGAACATCACTCAAAGCGATGTTACAAAACGGCTGTTACCGGGAACGTGATGCAGAGAGGCGGAAAAGCAGACGGCGGCCATCCCTGACCGCCTTAAAGAAGGATTAGCTGCCCGACATCAGGTCGTGGCTGTATTTGAACAATTCCGAATCCGAGCGCAGGCCGAGCTTTTTCAGCGCCGACTGCTTTTGTCCACTCACGGTTTTACGGCTGCGTTTAAACTTCACGGCAATTTGCGACACGCTGAGCCCATCCAGAAAACAGCGCACCACTTCCACTTCGCGCGGGCTAAGGGTTTTGACCTTCTCATACATATTGCCTTTGCTGGAGAGATCGAGGTTTTCGTTGATGGCGTCTTCATTCATCACGTAGAGGTTTTCCACCTCGTACGCCACTTCCTGTGACAGGAATAGCCGCCCCTGCGCCACCTGACGAATCGCCTGAACGATCTCCTGCATATTGTGGCTTTTTCCAATAAAGCCCTTAACGCCGGCGCTCAGCACCATTTTGACAATCGCCGGGCTCTCCATGGACGATGAGATCAAAATCTTTTGCTGCGGATAGTGATTTCGCAGCTGTTTCACCAGGGCCAGGCCATCCAGTTCACGCTCGCCCAGCAAAAAATCCAGCACCAGCACATCCACCGTGGTGCTGCGCAACTGACTAAACAATTCATTACTTGAAGACCAGGTCCCGACCAGATGAATATCCGGTTCGTGTTTCAGGCATAACTCGAAAACGGTACGAACCATCGGGTGATCATCAAGGACAGCGACACGCACCTGTTTATTATGTGCATATACCATTCTTTTATTCCTTTATTACAGTCTCAATTTTGTCCAGTACTGATAACCACACCAGTGAAAATGACCTGAAAGTATGCACTGACCGCTGCAGGGAAAATCGCCTGCAACGGTTTAAACCAAACGTCACCAGGTTAACAAAAATTAAAATTTTGCTTACGCGTTTAACTTATTACCGCTATTTAAAAGGTAGTTTTACCGGATTAATGGACAGCAGCGGTTAGCGGCCCCGGAAAAACTGCGAAAATTCTGACGTAACTCTGCGAATGGACCACATAAGAATTGTCTTGAAAGGTCATTTTATGGATAAGCCGTTGAAATATTTGAAATCAAAGCAAAAGCAATATCTAAAAAAAATCATGAATGTTAATAATAAGTTAAACATTCGAGAATGGTCGCAAAATATCCTTAATGCGGCATTAGATCAGGCAGGCGGGAAAAATCTCTTTATACTCCTTTTCCCTTATCGGCATTAATGACTTTATTTTCTTCAGGAACGCACGGTGTTTAATCCTGTTAATTTCATCCGTCTGGCGGGCGTGGTCCTGTTTATTTTTTTTGGCGGCGCGCTGCAGGCGCAGGTCAAACCTTTGCAGCTTTTAGCGCGTTACGATACCGCACAGCCCGCGCTGCAGCTGGCTGAGCCCATCTCTTCTGCCTTTCGAAATAAAGTGATTAAAGTCGCAGTGGCCGGTAAATCACAGCCACCGATATATATGGATACCGATACGCGCCGCTTCGAAGGCCTGAGCGCCGACTACCTGTCGCTGATTCAAAGCATGCTGGAGACCAGCATTGAGCTTTATCACTTCCCCAGTCATAGCGCCGCGCAGCAGGCGGTGCTGAAGGGCGAAATGCATATGCTGGCGATTTACGTCGCCCAGCCATCGTCACAGTCGCAGCCGCTGCTGGCCAGCGCCCCGTGGATGCTGGATTACAGCGTGATGGGATTGAAGACCGACAGCGACCTTTTTCTCAATAACGGCATGCCCGAGCAAATCGCCTGGTCAGGCACGCCGCTGCAGCGCCAGTACCTGGAAGAGACATACGAAAACGCGCAGCTGGTGCGTTTCCCGGGCTACTATGATGCCGTCGCCGCCACCGTTTATGGTCAGACGGCGCGCGTCTGGGGAAATGCGGCGACGCTGACACACCTCAACCGCTATCTGTTTGCCAACGCGCTTACTATTCTGGCCGATGAGCATACGATTCCGCTCAACGTCGGTTTCGGCATCAGTCCGCTGTATCCTGCGCTGGCCGACGCCATCAACCAGGCGCTGCCGCAGATTCCGCTGTCTATCCGCATGCAGATTGCCAAACGCTGGCAGCTCGATCCCCATCATGTACTGCAACGCAATCCGCTGGCGCTCACCGCCGACGAAGAGCAGTGGCTGCAAAACAACATTCACATCGAGACCACCTTGCCGCTGGCGCAGGCACCGCTCAGCAGCCGGACGCCGGCAGAGCAGTTTCGCGGCATGGCGCCGGACGTGCTGGAGCTGATCACCAGCCAGACCGGCCTGAATTTTGTGGCGCACGCCAGTCATGAACACCCCGGCGGACGTCCTTTGCCAAAGCTGTTTCCACTGGAAATTCTGGAGCCACAGTTCGAAGCACAACCGGCTCTGATTACACGTCCGTGGCTGGTTTCGCATTGGGTGATCATCCGCAATCAGCAGCCGGGAAACATCATGGCACGTGACACCTTTCCGTTTGGTTCGGCGCTGATGCTAAAAAATCCGCTGATGAAAAGCTGGCTGCAGGAGCACTATCCGCACCTGTCGGTGAGCGATACCGATCGTCCGCTGGATGCGCTGCGCCAGCTGCTGGCGCGCAAGGTCGATGCGGTGATCGTGCCGAAAATTTTTGCCGACTACCATCTGCGCAACCATTTTGGCAGCGGGCTGATCGTCGAGGGTACGCTGGGCGCCGATCCCGCGCGCTTTGTGATGCGCGTTGAGCCCGGCAATGAGACGCTGATCAGTATTCTCGATAAAGCGCTGCTGGCCATCCCACCGGAAACCCTGTTTAAGCTGATGGCGCAGTGGCGTCAGGCGGAACCGCCGTTTCTCAGCGGCTCGTGGCAGAACTATAAGCAAACGATTCTGCTGATTGTTTCGGTATCGCTGGGATTGATTCTGCTGATCCTGCTGTGGAACCACCATCTGCGCAAAGTGATTCAGCAGCGTATGCAGGCTGAGAATGCGCTGAAAAATCAGCTCAATTTTACCCACACGCTGTTTAATGACTCGCCGGTGGCAATGTATATCCGCGATAAGCAAACGCGGCTGGTGGATTGTAATAATGCCTATCTGCGCTTTTTGCACATCAAACGCGACGAGGTGATTGGCAAACGACTGTCGGACGTGTTCAACACCAATAACGCCAGCATTCACACTATCGAAGATGGTTACCAGCAGACGCTGCTGGATGGTGAAGCGGTAATGCGCGACGTCCAGCTGATGTTTGGCCAGCAGGCCTTCCATCTGTACCACTGGACGCTGCCGTTTCGCGATCGGCTGGGGGAAGTTGCCGGGGTGATCGGCGGCTGGGTCGATGTTACCGAGCGTAACGCGCTGCTGCAGGAGCTGCAGCTGGCCAAGGACACCGCAGACAAAGCCAACCGCTCCAAAAGTGAGTTTCTCGCCAGCATGAGTCATGAGATCCGCACGCCGCTGCACGCCATCATTGGTCTGCTGGAGCTGGAAACCCGCTCGCAGCCGTGTGAGACGCTGTCAGAAAATATTCGCGTCGCCTACAGCTCGGCGCGTGCGCTGCTGTCGCTGATCGGCGATATCCTCGATCTGTCAAAGATCGAATCTGGCCAGTATCAACCCACGCCGGAAACCGTCTACCTGCCGGATGTGATCGATCAGGCGGTGACACTGTTTCGCAACAAGGCCGAAAGCAAAGGGATCGATCTGCGCGTAGAGATGGACATCGCGGCCTACTGGGTACAGACCGATCCGCTGATGATCAACCAGATCCTGTCTAACCTGTTGAGTAACGCCATTAAATTTACCGATCGCGGCAGCGTAACCGTGGTGCTGATGCAGGGGATTGGCCAGGAAGAGGAAGGTTGTGAGTTCGTCATAGAAGTGAGCGATGACGGCTGCGGCATGACTGAGGAGCAGCAGCAGGCGATCTTTGAGCCATTTGTCCAGGTCGGTGAACGTCAGCAGCAGCAGATTGGCACCGGTCTTGGCCTGAGCATCTGCCGCAATCTGGCAGAGCTGCTGGATGGCGAACTGATTGTGGAGAGTACGCCAGGTGAAGGATCGGTGTTCTCCTTCTACTTCCGCGCGCCGGCCGGCGAACCGCGCGATCAAACCCAACCGCATCTGTCACAGCCGCTGGTCACCGACAAGCTGTCAGTGCTGGTGATTGATGATCATGCGCCTAATCGCCTGCTGCTGGGTAAACAGCTGGAGCTGGCGGGCCATCAGGTGGTGGTGAGCGAAAGCGCCGTCGAAGCGCTGAAACTGTGGCAGCAGGATCCGCTGCGCTTTGACTTGATCATTACCGACTGCAATATGCCCGGTATGAACGGGTTTGAATTTGCCCAGGCGCTGCGCCAGCATGAACGCCACCATCATCTGCCGCCGATCACGCTATACGGCCTGACCGCCTCCGCCGAGCAGCACATCATGCAGCGCTGCCTGCAGGCTGGCATGAACGACTGTCTGTTCAAGCCGCTGAATCTGGATACGTTGCTGGCGCAAATCACCCACTGTCCGCGCCGCACGCCAAACGCGCCTGACAGCGAGGCTGCAGCCGGCGTAACCGGGCAACCTGTTGCTGATACCGCCGTCGCCGCGCTGCCGGCCCCTGTGGCGGTTCCGACTTTTGCGCCGCTGCTGATGCAGCTGGCTGAGCGCGATCCCGCCAGCTGCATCACCCTGCTGGAAAGTATTCGCACCAGCCACGATGAATTGCTGGCGGCGCTGCAGCAAACCACTGATGCTCACGCGCTGTCACAGCTTGGCCATAAGCTGAAAGGCGGTGCCAGTATTCTTAATGCCAGCGCGCTGATGGAGCTGGGGCGCAAGCTGGAGAAACACCAGCAGGAAGGACACGATGTCGCGCAGCTGATTGCCGCCATCGCGTGCGAAATTAACGCCGTCAATGAAACATTAATTATCTTTGAACAATATCGGCTGAAAAATCAGCAGGTTTTATAAAAACATAATCTTATCAAGACATTTCTCGGTTCGCCGGGATAAGCCGCCAGACATAATGTCCGCCAGCGCCATCATATCGGTGTCGTAAAAGGGAGATCTATGTTTAATGCAAAAATTCTCATCGTTGATGAGCATCGCCTTGTTGCGGCTGGGGTGCAGGCTTTATTATTAATGAATGGCTTTAATTGTGTCACTACAGCAAACACAATTAATGATGGTATTGACGATGTTATTCATCAGCACATCGACATCCTGATTTTAGATCCTGATTTCAAAGAGAAAAATGGCATCGCCTTTTTACGCGATATCGTAAAATCTAAAACCTGGATGAAAGTCATTCTGCTCAGTCAGAGCAGTAACAATCACCTGCTTATACAATCGCTTAGTCAGGGTGCTAACGGCTTCGTGTCGAAATACGATCCGATTCAGACGCTGATCGCCGCCATTGGCTGCGTATTTAACAATGTAAATTATCTGCCCGGCGATATTCTTGACCGGCGCCAGCGTTATGTTAATGAACAGGATATGCTGTCGCGCCTGACCGAGCGGGAAACGCTTATTTTACGTCAGCTGGCGCAGGGAAAATCCAATAAAATCATTGCCTGTGAATTAGGATTAAATAACAAAACTATCAGTACTTATAAAACTAAAATTTTTCAAAAGCTCGAATCAAAGAATCTGGTCGATATTATCGAACTGGCACGGCGAAACGGTGCCTGCTGAAGCCAAAATCAAGACCAGTCTTGCGGATTAATTCGACTGAGGCATGGCATCATCACCTCGTCCTCACCCGGGATTGTTATAGAGATTGAGTCATACAGGAATTTATAACCACAGAGCTAATTTATTAGCCCAATCTTCATGCCATTACAGGGCGCGCAGGTTTCTTCCCGAGCCTGGCGAAAGTGGTCCGATACTTTCGTCTGCGACTTGCCGCCCTGCTTTTTTTTGATGTTTCTCACAGGCTGAGCGCCGCAAATTTCCAGCCCGCACTTTTCCCGCTAGAGTTCACTCATCCGACCACTCACTGAGTAAGTGATCATGACTGAGCGTTATCCGCATCTGTTTGCCCCGCTGGATCTGGGCTTTACGCAACTGAAAAACCGTTTCCTGATGGGCTCAATGCACACCGGTCTGGAAGAGCATGCTGATGGCGCTCAGCGCCTCGCTGCCTTCTACGCCGAGCGCGCCCGGGAAGGCGTTGCGCTGATTGTGACCGGCGGCATCGCGCCCAATGCGCAGGGCGTGGTGGCGCAGGGCGGAGCCATGCTCACAGACGAAACCCAGTGCGGCTGGCACCGCCAGATAACCGATGCGGTACATGCACAGGGGGGCAAAATTGCGCTGCAGATCCTGCACGCCGGACGTTACAGCTATCAGCGCGATCTGGTGGCGCCCTCGGCGTTACAGGCGCCCATCAACCCGTTTACACCGCAGGCACTGAGCGAAGCGCAGATTGAACAAACCATCGCGGATTTCGCGCGCTGCGCCCGGCTGGCGCAGCAGGCCGGTTACGACGGTGTCGAAATCATGGGTTCCGAAGGCTACCTGATTAATCAGTTCCTGGTCGCCCATACCAATCAGCGCGACGACGGCTGGGGCGGTGATGTGGCGCGGCGGCAGCGCTTTGCACTGGAAGTGACGCAGGCGGTGCGCGCCGCCGTCGGCGAAGCCTTCATCATTATTTTTCGCCTGTCGATGCTCGACCTGGTGAATAACGGCAGCTCACTGCAGGAGACGCTGCAGCTTGCCACGGCGCTGGAGCAACGCGGCGTGACGCTGTTCAACAGCGGCATTGGCTGGCATGAAGCACGCATTCCCACCATTGCCACCTGCGTGCCGCGTGCCGGTTTCGCCTGGGTCACGCAGCATCTGCGCCAGCACGTCAGCGTACCGGTTATCGCTACCAACCGTATCAATCATCCTCAGGTAGCGGAGGAGATTGTGCGCGACGGTATTGCCGACATGGTGTCGATGGCGCGGCCATTTCTTGCCGATGCCGCGTTTGTCAGCAAAGCGCAGGCGGGCCAGCCCGACGCCATCAATACCTGCATCGCCTGTAATCAGGCCTGTCTCGATCAAATCTTTGCCGGCAAGGTCACTTCCTGCCTGGTCAATCCGCGCGCCTGTCATGAAACGCTGATGCCGGTCATCGCCGCCGCGCAGCCAAAACGCCTGGCGGTGGTAGGTGCCGGTCCGGCCGGTATGGCGTTCGCGCTGCAGGCGGCGCAGCGCGGCCATCACGTCACCCTGTATGAAGCCGATGCGCAGATTGGCGGCCAGTTTAATATTGCCCGCCAGATCCCCGGCAAGGCGGAGTTCAGCGAAACGCTGCGCTATTTCCGCCATCAGCTGGCAGCCGCAGGTGTTGAGCTGTGCCTGAATCATCGCGTCAGCGCCGACGAACTGGAACAGGCGGATGAAGTCATCATCGCGACCGGCATCACACCGCGCCAGCTGGCGATTCCGGGCATCGATCACCCCAGCGTGCTGAGCTATCTCGAGGTGATACGCGACAAAAAACCGGTTGGCCGGCGCGTGGCGATTATCGGTGCCGGCGGCATTGGTTTCGACACCGCGGAGTTTCTGCTGCAGCACGCCGATCGCGAGGAAGACTTCTACCAAAGCTGGGGCATCGATCGCAGCCTGCAGGCGCGCGGCGGTTTAGTGCGTCCACAGCCGGCTCCTGCCGATCGCCAGATCTGGCTGCTGCAGCGTAAATCCGGCAAGCCGGGCGCCGGGCTGGCGAAAACCACCGGCTGGATCCATCGCGCCAGCCTGCAGGCGCACGGCGTGCAGATGTGGGGCGATGTCGAGTATCTGAAGATTGATGATGACGGGCTGCACCTGCGCCATCAGGGGGAAGCGCTGACGCTGGCGGTAGATAACGTCGTGATTTGCGCCGGTCAGGAACCGCTGCGTACGCTGGCGCAGGCGCTGGCCGCACGCGGCAAAGCCGTGCGGCTGATCGGCGGTGCCGACGTCGCGCAGGAGCTGGATGCACGGCGCGCCATTGCTCAGGCCACCGAACTGGCGCTCAGCCTGTGATTAACGCAGCTTGACCGAACGCAGCACCACAAATTTGGCGTTAGAGGCCACCAGCTCGCAGTTGCCAAACAGCTTCTTCATTTTCTGATGATAGCCAAGGTGGCGGTTGCCGACGATGCGCAGCTCGCCGCCATACTGCAGGCAGCGTTTGGCGTCACGCAGCATCTGCCACGCCAGGTGGTCGGTCACCGCGTGCTGCTGATGGAACGGCGGATTGCACAGCACCGCATGCAGCCGGTCCGACGGAAAACCGCTCAGCACGTTGTTAACCCGAAACTGGCAGCGCGCCAGATCCTGTGGCCGGTTGAGCTCAACGTTAAGCTGGCTGGAAGCCACCGCCATGTAAGATTCATCGACGAACAGCACCTCGGCCTGCGGATTCTGTTCCAGTGCCTGCAGGCCGATCACGCCGTTACCGCAGCCGAGATCGACGATTTCGCCCTCAATATCGTGCGGCAGGTGTTGCAGAAAGAAGCGCGCGCCAATATCCAGCGCCGCGCGGGCGAACACATTGGCGTGATTGTGGATATGATACGGCGTCTCGTCGAGCGGCCACACGGTGGTCGCCGGCACGTCCGCCAGCGCCGGCGCGCTGAAATGGCTGTAAATCAGACGCGCTTTTTTCCACGCCAGTGAGGTTTTGCTCTCACCGAGAATGCGTTCAAACAGCTGCAGCGTGGAATTATGGATATCTTTGGCTTTGCCGGCCGCCAGAATCAGGGTATCCGGCGTGACGACCGTCCGCAGCGCGCGCAGCTGGTGCTCAAGCAGCGCCAGCGCTTTGGGCAGCTTAATCAGTACCGCCGCCGGGGCAGCCGGCAACGGCGCCAGGCTATCAAGAAAGTGTACCGACGCTTCATCCAGACCGTTGAGACGCAGATTCTGCCGGGCGGCCTGCTGGCTGAGCCACGAGTCGCTGACGTGCCAGATTTCCCGATCGTTCAGCCCGCAGGTCAGCGCGCCAAAGCTGTCATTGAATACCAGCACCGGGCCTGCCGGCAGCGCCTGCTGCAGCAAATATTCATCTGCGGCGTCCCACGCCTGTAGCGGGCTCTCTTCGCGCATCGGCGGGAAGCGCTGAAGCGTCAGCGTGCGATCGGTCAGTTCAAGTTGGCTCATGGAATCTCCGGCGTGGTACACTTTGCGCGATTTTCGCCCTGAAAAGGGGGCGCAGTATACTGTCTTTCGTCGGGAATCCCAATGTCATTAATCTATCTGCAGGGTTACCCTGAAAACATCCTCGAACAGGTGCAAGTGCTGATTGATAATCAGCGATTAGCCGCCTTTTTGCAGCAGCGCTATCCCGATACGCACGACGTCGTCAGCGACCGCGCGCTGTATGACTACACGCAGGCGCTTAAAAACCGCTATATGCGCAGCGCGCCGCCGGTGAGCAAGGTCATCTGGGATAATAAAATCAAAGTGATGAAGCATGCACTTGGCCTGCATACCGCCATTTCCCGCGTGCAAGGCGGTAACCTGAAAGCCAAGGCCGAAATTCGCATCTCGACCTTTTTCCGCCTCGCGCCGGAACCCTTTCTGCGCATGATCGTGGTGCACGAACTGGCGCACCTGAAAGAGAAAGATCACAGCAAAGCCTTTTATCAGCTGTGCTGCCACATGGAACCGAACTACCACCAGCTGGAGTTCGACGCGCGCCTGTGGATGACCGAACAGGCGCTGCGCGGCAACGCGGCCTAAAGAAACTCCTGCGCTTTCTGGATCAGACTGGTTTTGGTCAATGCGCCAAGGAAGCGACGCTCCTGCGCATTATTCAGCACCGGTAAACGCTCCAGCGTCACGCGTGCAAACGCCTCCCAGCCTTCACGCATGCTCTGGTACTGGTAAATGCAGGGGAAATTATCATCCATCACGCTGCTGACCGGCGAATCCAGCGTGATCTCCTGTGCCAGCACTTTGCGCGAAATGTCATGAATTGATACTACGCCAAGAAACTGACCGGCCTGATTAATGACGTAAACGTAGCGCTCGCGCTTGAGTGAACTCACCGCCAGCGCCTGCCCGACCGATTCCGCCGGCTGCAGCGCCGCGCCGGGGATAATCAGCTGATCAACCCGCATATTATCAAAATCATATTTCGCTTCTGAACGATTAAGGTGATGGCTTACCACCGGATAGGTGCTGGCGGACTGCAGCCGGTAGACCAGCATTGACGCCAGTACCGAAGCGATCATCAGTGGGAACAGCAGGCTACTGTTGAGCGTCATCTCCAGCACCATCAGCATCGCCATCAGCGGCGCCTGACTGACCGCCGCCAGCACCGCCGCCATACCCACCGCCGCATACAGCAGCGTATTGCCCACCGGCAGATGCAGCAGCACGCCAGTCTGCGCCAGCGCCACGCCGAGCAGCGCACCAATCAATAATGAGGGCGTGAACAGGCCGCCTACCGCGTTGGAGCCAACCGAGAGCGTGGTCGCCAGCATTTTCAGCACCAGCAGGCCGAGCAGACCCGCCAGCAGATAGTTGCCTTCAATGATTTTCACGATCACTTCATAGCCGTTACCAAGGATATCGGTGGAGATCAGCGCCAGTAAGCCAACCGCAAAGCCGCCTGCGCCCAGCCTGAGCGGCAGCGAGCGCACGCGGCTGAACAACGCTTTGCTGCGCGCAATCAGCTTGATCAATAGCCAGCCCGCCACACCCGCAGTAAAACCAATGATTACCGTCATCAGCAGGCTGGTGAGATCCATCTGAAACAGCGTGTCGGAGAGCGGATAGAGCGCGCTGCGAAAGCCCAGTGACCACATGGTCATCACCGCCACAGCCGAGGCGATAATCAGCGGAATCAGCCGCTGTAGCGCAGAGATACCAAACGCAATTTCCGCGACAAAAATCGCCGACGCCAGCGGGGCGTGATACACCGACGACAGACCGGCGGCCGCCGCCATCGCGACGATGTCACTGTTGCGCATATTGAGGGACGCTGGCAGCCAGCGCCCCAGCAGGCTGCCGCTCAGCGCCGACAGCTGCACCATCGGCCCCTCTTTACCAATCGACGCCCCGCTGCCGATACTGGCAATCGACGACAGTGCGCGAAACAGCGAGGTTTTGGTGGGCACCGCATCCAGCCGCGCGTTAATCACTTCAAGGTAATCGGTTTTCACCGTCTCCTGCTGCTCAATCGCCACCGCGTAGCGCAGGAACCAGCCGGCCAGCAGCCCGCCCGCCCCCACCAGCAGCGGCCAGAAGATCCACGGCCAGACGTGCATCGCGACCGTGATTTCGCTGTCGCTGTGAAACAGCAAATGATTGATGAGATCGATGATGCCGCGAAACGCCAGCGTGACCAGTGAGGCCACCAGGCCCACCGGAATGGCGATCAGCAGTGTGGTCCAGTTCAGTGCGTGTTTGCTTCCGCTCACCCGGCGTCCCCGCATGTCGGTTAAAAAAGGGTTTGGCATCATCATATTGGAATGCGGATCGCAGGATCAAATTTCGCCTGCCTGCGCCGCCAGGGAACATGCTACTCTGCCGCTTTCAAAGTGCAGGAGAGCCAGCCGTGATACGTTTTGCCATTGTGGGAACCAACTGGATCACCCGCCAGTTTATCGACGCCGCGCACGAGAGCGGCAAAATGAAACTGAGCGCCGTCTATTCACGCAGCCAGCAGCAGGCCGACGCCTTTGTCGCGGATTATCCCTGTCCGCTGACCTTTACCTCACTCGAGGCGCTGGCGGCAAGTGCGGAAATCGACGCGGTGTATATCGCCAGCCCCAATGCGCTGCACTGTGAGCAGGCGCTGCTGTTCATGTCGCACGGCAAACACGTCATCTGCGAAAAACCGCTGGCCTCTAACCTGCGTGAAGCTGAGGCGATGATTGCCTGTGCGCGTCAGCATCAGGTGGTGCTGTTTGAGGCGTTCAAAACCGCCAGTCTGCCGACGTTCCTGCGCCTGCAACAGGCACTGCCGCAGCTGGGCACGCTGCGCAAAGCGCTGTTCAACTACTGTCAGTACTCGTCACGCTATCAGCGCTATCTCGACGGTGAGAACCCAAATACCTTCAACCCGCGCTGGTCCAACGGTTCGATCATGGATATCGGCTACTACTGCCTCGCCGCTGCCGTTACCCTGTGGGGCGCGCCGCAGCAGGTGAAAGCTGAGGCCTCGCTGCTGGCAAGCGGCGTCGATGCGCACGGCGTGGTAGTGCTGGACTACGGCGATTTCGACGTCACGCTGCTGCACTCGAAAGTCAGTGATTCACAGGTTCCCAGCGAAATCCAGGGCGAAGCCGGCTCGCTGGTGATAGAGAAAATTTCCGAGTGCCAGCAGCTGCGCCTGATTCCGCGCGGCGGCGAGAGCCAGAACCTGACGCAGCCTCAGCACATCAATACTATGCTGTATGAAGCAGAGACCTTCGCCCGGCTGGTGGAAACGCGCCAGGTGGAGCACCCTGCGCTGGAGGTGTCACGAATTACCGCCCGGTTGCTGACAGAGATTCGTCGCCAGACCGGCGTGGTGTTTCCGGCGGATCGGAAAGAAGTGTAAATATTGCAAAATATTACAGCTCCCCCATTGAATCTGCTCGCGCTTGCACGTATGTTGGCGGCAGCAAAGGGGAGTAACTTGTAAGCTGACCGATCGTCATTACGATGCGTAGCGCATCCGGTCGTCAGGCAACCCGGAATTGATTCTGTGTTGTAAGTGAGACCTTGCCGGAAGGCGAGGTTTGCTTGCAGCTCTATAAAGCGGCTGACGTCTTCTGACTCAGCCGTTTTTTCATTTTCAGGACAGGATACGACTATGCACTCTGTAGGCACACCGTTACTCTGGGGCAGCTTCGCTGTCGTCGTGCTCATCATGCTGGCGATCGATCTCTTCTTACAGGGACGACGCGGCGCACAAACCATGTCATTCAAACAGGCTGCCGTCTGGTCGCTGGTGTGGATCTCCGTTTCTCTGCTGTTTGCCGCCGCGTTCTGGTGGTATCTCGACGGCAGCGCCGGGCGCGAAGTCGCGACGGCGCAAACCCTGGCTTTCCTGACGGGTTACGTACTGGAAAAAGCGCTGGCGGTCGATAACGTCTTCGTCTGGCTGATGCTGTTCAGCTACTTCGCCATTCCGTCTAATCTTCAGCGCCGCGTGCTGATTTACGGCGTGCTGGGCGCGATTGTGCTGCGTACCATCATGATCTTTGCCGGCAGCTGGCTGGTCACACAGTTCAGCTGGATCCTCTACATCTTCGGCGCTTTCCTGCTGTTTACCGGCATCAAAATGGCCTTCGCGAAAGAGGACGATGACGCTGCCGTCGGCGATAAGCCGGTGGTGCGCTGGCTGCGTAAGCATCTGCGCATGACCGATGAACTGCATGGCGAAAAGTTCTTCACCCGCAAAAACGGCGTGCTGTTTGCCACACCGCTGCTGCTGGTGCTGATTATGGTGGAGCTGAGCGATGTGATTTTCGCTGTCGACAGTATTCCGGCTATTTTTGCCGTCACTACCGACCCGTTCATCGTGCTGACCTCTAACCTGTTCGCTATCCTTGGCCTGCGCGCCATGTACTTCCTGCTGGCCAACGTGGCAGAGCGCTTCTCGATGCTGAAGTATGGTCTGGCGATCGTGCTGGTATTTATCGGTATCAAGATGCTGATCGTCGAGTTCTATCACATTCCGGTGGCGATCTCGCTGACGGTGGTCGGCGTAATTCTCGGCGGTACGCTGCTAATTAACGTCTGGGTAAACCACAGAAACGACCAGAAAGGCATCTCACGATAATCTTCTGCAGGGGCGCTAATCGCCCCTGCTTTGTTTCGCCAGCGCCAACCTTCGCGTTTCATATCTCTGTCACACTTCCTGTCATCAGCAGATCAAAAAACCGATCTGGCGCGCACCGGCAGAATTATCTCTTTTCTCGTCAGCTCTTTTCCTTATACTCCGCCGGGCAAACCGTTTGGCGCGGAGCAACCGCGCACAACACTCATACCGCAATAAAAAGACCGTAATATGCTAAATAATCTTCTTCGACCGCTGGGCATCCTGTTCTCAGGCAGTCTGGTAAAACAAATCATGATTGGCCTGGTTGCCGGCGTGGCGCTGGCGTGGCTTTCACGCGATGCCGCGTTAGCCGTCGGTCTGCTGGGCGAACTGTTCGTGCGCGCGCTGAAAGCCGTGGCACCGCTGCTGGTGCTGGTGCTGGTGATCTCTTCGATTGCCAACCATCAGCAGGGGCAAAAAACCAGAATTCGCCCGATCATTATGCTGTATCTGCTCAGTACCTTCTTCGCGGCGGTGGTCGCGGTAATTTTCAGCCATCTGTTCCCGCAGACGTTATCGATGAATGTCGGTACGACCGAAATCACCCCGCCGTCCGGCATCACCGAAGTGCTGCACGGCCTGCTGATGAGCATGGTCGCCAATCCGATTGAAGCGCTGATGAACGCCAACTACATTGGCATTCTGGTGTGGGCGGTTGGTCTTGGCCTGGCGTTTCGTCATGCCAGCCCGAGCAGCAAAGCCTTCCTGAATGACGCGTCGAATGCCGCGACCTGGGTGGTGCGCTGTGTGATTCGCTGCGCGCCGCTGGGCATTTTTGGCCTGGTGGCATCGATTCTGGCCTCAACCGGCTTCGGCGCGCTGTGGCAGTATGCCCACCTGCTGACACTGCTGATTGGCTGCATGCTGATTATGGCGCTGGTGGTCAACCCGATGCTGGTGTTTCAGAAAATCCGCCGCAATCCTTATCCGCTGGTGTTTACCTGCCTGCGCGAAAGCGGCGTGACGGCGTTCTTTACCCGCAGCTCGGCGGCGAATATTCCGGTCAACATGGCGCTGGCCAAACGCCTGAATCTGGATGAAGACACTTATTCGGTATCGATTCCGCTGGGCGCGACCATCAGCATGGCGGGCGCATCAATCACCATTACCGTACTGACGCTGGCTGCGGTGCACACGCTGGGCATTGCCGTGGACGTGCCCACCGCTATTCTGCTGAGCCTTGTCGCCTCGCTGTGTGCCTGCGGTGCGTCCGGCGTGGCGGGCGGTTCGCTGCTGCTGATTCCGGTTGCCTGCAACATGTTTGGCATTCCTAACGATCTGGCGATGCAGGTGGTTGCGGTCGGTTTTATCATCGGCGTACTGCAGGATTCCGCCGAAACCGCACTCAACTCCTCAACCGACATTCTGTTTACCGCCGCCGTATGTCAGGCAGAAGCGGAACGTCAGCCACGTACCGCCGGTTAACCCGTTTCGCGGCACCCACCGGTGCCGCGCTTTAACCGCTGCCGCTTTAAAGCGTCACGCCACTCTTGAAGATCGCCAGCTCGCGGAAATCATTAGCTTCATTGCGCGCCGGCTGGCCGTTCGCAATTGCCACAATAGTCTCAACAAACTCCGCCAGCAGCGTCTCCATGCTGGTGCCCTCCAGCAGTCGTCCGGCATTGAAATCAATCCAGTGCGGCTTTTTCTCCGCCAGCGGCGTGTTGGTGGCGATTTTCACGGTGGGCACAAAGCCGCCATACGGCGTGCCGCGCCCGGTGGTAAACAGCACCATATGGCAGCCGGCTCCGGCCAGCGCGCTGGTGGCGACCGCATCATTACCGGGCGCGCTGAGCAAATTGAGCCCCGGCGTGCGCAGCCGCTCACCGTATTTCAGCACATCCACCACCTGACTCTGCCCGGCTTTTTGCGTACAGCCCAGCGACTTCTCCTCCAGCGTGGTGATGCCGCCCGCCTTGTTGCCCGGCGATGGATTTTCATAAATCGGCTGCTGATGATCGATAAAGTAGCGCTTGAAGTCGTTAATCATCGCCACCGTTTTGTCGAAAATCGCCGCATCACGGCAGCGGCTCATCAGGATGCGCTCGGCACCAAACATCTCCGGTACTTCGGTCAGCACCGTGGTGCCGCCGTTGGCGATCATCTGGTCAGAGAAACAGCCGAGCAGCGGATTGGCGGTGATGCCGGAAAAGCCGTCCGAGCCACCGCATTCGAGACCAAACTTCAGCTCGCTCAGTTTGCCCGGCTGGCGGCGGTCGTGACGCATCACGTTGTACAGCGCATGCAACCGCTGCAGGCCGGCTTCCACTTCATCATCCTGCTTCTGACACTCCATAAACTGCACACGTTCGCTGTCAAAGCCGCCCAGCGTGTCGCGAAAGATATCGACCTGATTGTTTTCGCAGCCGAGTCCAATCACCAGCACCGCGCCAGCATTGGGATGACGCACCATATTTTGCAGCATGGTGCGGGTATTTTCGTGATCCTGCCCCAGCTGTGAACAGCCGAAGGGATGGCTGAACAGGTGCACGCCGTCGATGCCGGCCGCGTCGTCACTCTCCCGGAGAAAGCGTGACACAATCTGCCGGGCGATGCCGTTCACGCAGCCGACGGTCGGTAAAATCCACAGCTCGTTACGAATGCCAACCTCGCCCGTGGCGCGACGATAAATCTGCACCTCACGATCCGCCGCCTGCGGTGGCAGCGTGAGGTGTTCCGGCTGGTATACGTACTCGTCGACATCGCTCAGATTGGTGCGCGCGTTGCTGGAGTGAATCAGCTCGCCGACGGCGATCGGCTGAGTGGCATGGGCAATCGGCAACCCATACTTAATCACCTGCTCGCCACTGATGAGCGGTTGCAGCGCAAACTTGTGGCCGCGCCCGATATCCTGCTGCAGCGTAATCCGCTGTTCTGTGACGATAACCTGGGTGCCAGCCGCCAGATCCTGCAGCGCCACGGCGACGTTGTCGCGTGAATGTATTTTGATTGCCTGTTGCATCGCGTTATCTCAGTTGGCTAAGGGCCGTCCGCATGCCGTGGACGAGAATGTTGTGCAACTGCTGGCTGACCGCCGTAACCAGACCGGGCCGCTGGGTTAAATCTTCGCCCCAGTGCTGCGCGTCGCTCAGTACGTCGCTCACCAGCTGCTGCGGGGTGGGTTGATCGGTGAGGACCGCCGGCCACAGCCGGGCAAAACGCTGCAGCCAGTGCGCGTCATCCTGCAGCGGCCACTGCCGGTCATCCTGCTGGCCGCGATAAAACGCCAGCAGCGCGGCAAAGGCAAAGATGAGGCGCGGCGGCCAGTCGCCACGCTGCTGCTGCGCCTGCAACAGCGCCGGCAGCAGGCGCGTGCGGAATTTGGTCATGCCGTTGAGCGCAATCGCCAGCAGCGCATGGTGAATAAACGGATTGCGAAAGCGGCGCTGCACCGCATCGGCAAAGGCGTGCAGCTCGGCGCGCGGCAAATCCAGCGTCGGAATCACCTCTTCGCGCAGCAGCGCATCGACAAAAGCGGCCAGCTGCGCATCGTTCATGGCCTCACCCACGCTCGCCAGCCCGGCCTGAAACGCCACCGGCACCAGCGCAGTGTGCGCCCCGTTAAGGATCGCCACCTTCTGCGCTTTGTACGGCGTGATGTCATCCACCCGCCTGACGGCAGGCGCCAGCGCCGTCAGCTGCAGCTCATGCATCAGCGCATCCGGTCCCTGAAGCACCAGCTGGTAATAGCGCTCCCCGGCCACCAGATAGCGGTCGTCATAGCCCAGTTGGGCTGCAATCTGTGCGCCATCCGGCGGATAGCCGCTGACAATGCGATCCACCAGCGTGTTGTAAAAGGCGCAGTGCTGCGTCACCCACTGCGCAAAGGCCGCTGGCAGCTGCCACTGCTGGCAATAACGCAGCACTAACGCGCGCAGCGTGTCGCCATTATGGTCGATCAGCTCACACGGCACGATCAGCCAGCCTTTATCGGCGGCACCGGCAAAGTGCTGATAACGCGCCCACAAAAGCTGCGTCAGTTTGCCGGGAAACGACGACGCAGGTTGATCCTCCAGCCGATCCTGTTCGGCATACACGATGCCGGCCTCGGTGGTGTTGGAGAACACAAAACGCATCTGCGGCGCGCGTGCCAGAGCCAGGAATTCTTCGAACTGCTGATAAGGCTGGATTTCACGATTAAGGCTGCGGATCAGCCGGGTTTCACTGAGCGGTTGCCCCGCTTCATTCAGGCCGCGCAGCAGCGTGGTGTAGAGGCCATCCTGCTGATTGAGCGTCTCCGTCTGCATCCGGTTGCGCGGTCGCACCACCACCACGCCGGCATCGGTGCCCTGATGTTCATTGAGCCAGTCGAGCTGCCAGTCGATAAAGGCACGCAAAAAGTTGCCTTCGCCGAACTGGATCACGCGTTCGCTATAGCGTGCGCCGGGGAAATCGCGGCGGTTGAGTCGCAACATGTCGCTTCCTTGAAGATGAAATCGGTCAGCTAATGCGCAAAAGTTATCATACCAATTTCAGCGACAGGGAGATTTGTTTGCCAACTGCGTCACATTATCCATCATTGCCATACGGCGAAAGCCGGCGTACCTCTTATTCCCATCAGCTTAACTATATGTATATTCTATAAATTAAACATCAAACCTGAGCAGGCGCGCAGGTTCTTAACTTGCCAGATGGTATAACAGCTTCATCGCTTTGCGACATCGCAGGGTAAGTGGTATAACAACTTACCGTCTTTCACAGAACCGAAAAATCATGGACCTGAACGAATCCCGCCGCCTCTACCAGCAACTCGCCAGCGAACTCAAGCAGCGCATCGAAGCGGGCAGTTATGCCGTGGGGGCAAAGTTACCGGCAGAGCGGATGATTGCGGAGGCGCACCAGGTGAGCCGTACCGTGGTAAGGGAAGCGATCATCATGCTGGAGGTGGAAGGCTACGTCGAGGTGCGCAAAGGGTCGGGCATTCATGTGATCAGCGACCAGCCACAACCGCGCGACAGCGCCGCCGATCAGCTGGAGTTTGCCAGCTATGGCCCCTTTGAACTGCTGCAGGCGCGCCAGCTGATTGAGAGCAATGTCGCCGAATTTGCCGCCACGCAGATCCGTCCACAGGACATTGTGGCGCTGCTGACGATTCAGGAAAAAGCCCGGCAGGAAGATCACGCGCGCGATTCGACATGGGATATGGAGTTTCACGTGCGCATTGCGCAGTCCACCCAAAACAGCGCGCTGGCCGCCATCGTAGAGAAAATGTGGCGGCACCGGCTGCATAATCCTTACTGGCTCAAGCTGCACGAGCACATTGACGCACGCCATATCACCAGCTGGTGTGACGATCACGACCAGATTTTAAAAGCGCTGATGCGCAAAGATCCCGCCGCCAGCAAACTGGCGATGTGGCAGCATCTGGAAAATACTAAACAGATGCTGTTCGACGCCACCGCCGATGATTTCGAATTCAACGTCGACCGCTACATGTTCGCAGAAAATCCGGTGATCCTGCCCTGAAGCCGCAATGGCAGAAACGCTGCATTTTCAGGCTAAAAAGTCAGTTAATCTGCAATAGTGTCAGCTCGTGTAAAGCTCCTTTTGACCATCTGCGTCAAAAGGTAAAACTCCTGTGCGACCGCGACTTTACACTGTCTGAATCCCGCGATTTTTGTTACAGTTATCGCCCTTTTCTTACCCTTTGCGACAGGGCTATAAAAAGTCGCTGATTTAACAATCAATTCTGGATGGATCCGGAAATCCTGCTCAGGTGGCATACCTAAAATGTATAACTTAACCCGCCTGCGCCTAAGCCCCTCACGGGCACGTTTAACAATGATGTTCAGGAATGATTGATGGATATTTTGCAAGCATTGCTGCATGCCCTGTGGCAGCAGGATTACGAAATGCTCTCCGACCCCACGCTGGTGTGGGCGATTTATGGCGTGTTGTTCATGATTCTGTTTCTCGAAAATGGCCTGCTGCCCGCCGCGTTTCTGCCCGGTGATAGTCTGCTGATTCTGGTCGGCGTGCTGATCGCGAAAGGCACCATGAGCTTCCCGCTCACCCTGCTGGTGCTGACCACCGGCGCCAGCCTTGGCTGCTGGGTCAGTTACATTCAGGGCCGCTGGCTTGGCAATACGCCGACGGTGCAGAAATGGCTCTCCCATCTGCCCGCGCAGTATCATCAGCGCGCCCACAGTCTGTTCCATCGCCACGGCTTGTCTGCGCTGCTGATTGGCCGCTTTATCGCCTTTGTCCGTACCCTGCTGCCGACCATTGCCGGCCTTTCCGGCCTGAGCAATGCCCGCTTCCAGTTCTTTAACTGGATGAGTGGCTTCCTGTGGGTGCTGATTCTTACCGTGCTCGGCTTTGCGCTGGGGAAAACACCCATTTTCCGCCGCTATGAAGATGAGCTGATGTTCTGCCTGATGCTGTTGCCGCTGGTGCTACTGGTCATCGGTCTGGTGGGTTCACTGGTAGTGCTGTGGCGTAAACGTCAGGCGGGTCAGAACGGGAAGTCACAGTAATGACAGGGTTGCGTAATTTCCCCAGGCGTTTACTCCCCTGGCTGTGCGCTGGTGTGCTGGCGCTGCTGGCTATCGGCATTGTGCCCAAACTGATGCAGCATGAAACGGTGGTGAAGATCCGCGTGGCACACAGTGGCACCAATCTGCCGGACGGCTTTTATCTCTATCAGCAGCTTTCGGCGCAGGGCGTGCGGATTAAAAGTATTACCTCGGCAGGCGATGCGCTGGTCATTCATTTTGAGAATGAAGAGCAGAGCCTGGCCGCGCAGAAAGTACTGCGCCGCCTGCTGCCACAGGGCTTTGTCGTGGCGGCGGGTCCGCAGGCGTCACAGCAGGTGGTGGACGCTAATCGCCCCACTTATAGCTGATCCCCGCCGTCGGGTTCACCGCCCGGCGGCACCTCAATCCTCGCTATCCCCGCGTGTTTTTTGAATTTTTTCGTCTGCTGTCTATTCTTAAGTAAGCGCGAGCAGACGACAAGCTGGGATGCCCCTCCTGTCCGGTTTGCGACAGGTCGTCAACAATGGAAGGTAAAAACCTGATGAAACAACAACTACTGCTGGGTGCGATTCTTTTCTCTCTCTCGGGTTCACTGCTGGCAGCGGAATCGCTGTGTCAGCAAAAACAGCAGGATATTCAGCGCGAAATTGAGATGGCGAAACAGCACGACAACCAGCGCCGGGTCACCGGACTGGAACGCGCACTGACCGAAGTCCGCGCCAACTGCACTGACGAGAAACTGAAATCCGCCCACGCTGAACGCATTGAAGCTCAGCAGCATAAAGTGGCTGAGCGCGAGCGCGAACTGCAGCAGGATCGCCAGGAAGGCAAAGACCAGGAGAAGATCGGTAAGCGCGAACGGAAGCTGGAAGAGGCACGCCAGGAGCTGAAAAAGCTGCAGGCCGAGCCTTATTAATCGGACTTAAATAAATGATGTAATGGAGAACACCATGGCTAAAGACACCACATCTGAACATCTGCGTGCGGAACTGAAAAACCTTGCCGACACCCTGGAAGAAGTGCTGAGCAGCTCGGCTGATAAGTCGAAAAGCGAGCTGGATAAACTGCGTCACAAAGCACGCGGTGCCATTGAGAGTTCACGCGAGCGGCTGGGCGAATCCGGCGAACGCATCGCGCAGACCACGCGTGAAGCGGCGGAGAAAGCGGACGTCTACGTGCGTGAAAATCCGTGGCACGGCGTGGGTATCGGCGCAGCAGTGGGCGTGCTGATCGGCATCCTGATTTCACGTCGTTGATATGAGCGAGAATCAGAGCCACGGCCCAGGCAAAGGGGTCTTCAATGTAGGTCAGCGCGTGGTGACAACGCTGGTTGGCATGGTCGAGACACGCGTGCGGCTGGCCGTTGCCGAGCTGGAAGAGGAAAAAGCCAATCTGATCCAGATGTTGATCATGATAGGCCTGACCATGCTGTTTACCGCTTTCGGATTGATGAGCCTGATGGTGCTGATTATCTGGGCGGTAGATGCGCAGTACCGGCTGATGGCGATTGCCATCACCACCGGCGTGCTATTCGCGCTGGCGCTGATTTTTGGTTTATGGACGTTGCGTAAATCCCGGCAGTCCACGCTGTTGCGCCATACGCGCAAAGAGCTGGACACCGATCGCACCTTACTGGAGGAGCATCGCTCATGAGTCAGCGTGAACGTGAAGCACGCATTCATGAATTGCTTAATCAGGTACAGCAGCAGCGGCTGGATCTCAGCGCTGCGCGCCGCGACTGGCTGGAAAGCACCGCGCAGTACGATCGCGGCTGGCTGACGTTTCTCAGCCTGCGCCGCTATCTGGCGATTGGCAGCAGCGCGCTCGCCATCTGGTCGATCCGCAGTCCCAACCGCATCATGCGCTGGGCCAAACGCGGACTCGGCCTGTGGAGCACCTGGCGCATGATCAAATCGGCGATGCCGCCACGCTAACTTCCTCACCTTAAACCGGATCGAAAAGATTCGGTTTTCCTCCTTCAGAATTCCTGAATAACATCGACAGTTTATCTCGCTTACAACTATTGCTGCGCGCGACTATCATCTCCCTCCATCAGCCCGACGAACTGTTTAACGCGGTTTAGCGGGAAAATAACCTGGCAGGCCAACAACCTGCGCCAAAAACCTTGTTGGAGTAAATGATGAAAAAATTCGAAGACTCAGGCCTGCTGCTGGCACGCGTATTAATGACCATCCTGTTTATTACTGCCGGCTGGGGCAAAATCACCGCTTATGCGGGCACCGCACAGTACATGCAGGCGATGGGCGTGCCCGGCTTCCTGCTGCCGCTGGTGATTCTGCTGGAACTGGGCGGCGGCCTGGCGATTCTGTTCGGTTTCCTGACGCGCTTCACCGCGCTGTTCACCGCCGGCTTCACGCTGCTGACCGCGTTCCTGTTCCACAGCAACTTTGCGGAAGGCGTTAACCAGCTGATGTTCATGAAAAACCTGTCCATCGCCGGTGGTTTCCTGGTGCTGGGTCTGGTGGGTCCGGGCGCCTACAGCATTGACCGCCTGATTCGTCAGCGCTTTATGCCAGCAACCGCTCGCTAAGCACACAAGCCGTGCAACAGCACATATACTGAATAGCAGGGGTGGGGATTTTCCTCGCCCCGTTTTTTTTATGGAGGGCTTATGGGACAACTGATTGACGGTGTCTGGCATGACACCTGGTACGATACGAAGTCAACCGGTGGCCGCTTCAAACGCACAGAAGCAGTCTGGCGTAACTGGATCACGGCAGACGGCAGCGCCGGGCCAACCGGGAAAGCCGGCTTTGCCGCCGAGCGCGATCGTTATCATTTATACGTTTCGCTGGCCTGCCCGTGGGCGCATCGCACCCTGCTGATGCGTCAGCTGAAGGGGTTAGAAGAGATGATTTCGGTGTCAGTGGTGCACCCGCTGATGCTGGAGAATGGCTGGACCTTCGACGATGACTTCCCCGCCGCGACCGGCGATTCGCTGTATCAGAACGAATTCCTCTATCAGCTCTATCTGCATGCCGATCCGCAGTACAGCGGGCGCGTGACCGTGCCGGTGCTGTGGGATAAAAAGCAGCACACGATTGTCAGTAATGAGTCCGCCGATATCATCCGTATGTTTAACAGCGCCTTCGACGCGCAGGGCGCTCGCGCCGGCGATTACTACCCGCCCGAGCTGCGTGACAAGATCGACGAACTCAACGGCTGGATTTATGACACCGTCAATAATGGCGTCTACAAAAGCGGATTTGCCACGTCACAGTCGGCCTATGATGAAGCCGTAACCGCACTGTTCCATTCGCTGGCACGGCTGGAGCAGATTCTGGGTCAGCATCGCTATCTGACCGGCGATCGCCTCACCGAAGCCGATCTGCGCCTGTGGACCACGCTGGTGCGCTTTGACCCGGTCTACGTGACCCACTTTAAGTGCGATCGTCATCGCATCAGCGATTACCGTAACCTGAACGGCTTCCTGCGCGATATTTATCAGATGCCGGGCATTGCCGATACGGTAAACCTGCCGCACATCCGCCATCACTACTACTGCAGCCACAAGACCATCAATCCGAACGGCGTTATTTCGCTGGGACCGGCTTTTGACTGGGATGAGCCGCACGGCCGCGGTTAACGGCTTGCTTACGCATGCCTGCCCTTCTCTCCCACTATTGGGAAAGCAAGGCAGGCAGTATTGCGCTGCCTCAGGCAAATTTGATCAACACCATCCCGGCCAGCAGCAGTGCCACGCCCAGCCAGCCGCGGGTGTTCAGACGTTGTCCGAACAGGATCCAGCCTGCCGCTACGGTAGCCACCAGACCGAAACCGCCCCACAAGGCGTAGGCCACCGAGAGATCGATCCCCTTCACTGCCTGCGACAGGGCACTGAATGCCGCCAGGACAGCCACCAGCGATACCACGCCATACAGCGGACGACGGAAGCCGTTGGCGTATTTCAGCGCGATGTTCGCCACAATTTCCAGCACGATGGCCAGCGCCAGCCAGGCCAGATGCACGACATTAAGCGTGGTCATGACGCAGCTCCTTACGGCTGAATGTCCCCGCTTTGATCAGCGCGATACCCGCGATCAGCGTGATCAAACCCGCCGCCTTCATCACCGACAGCGCCTCGTCAAACAGCATCACGCTGGACAGAGTGATAAACAGAATACCGACGCCTTCCCACATGGCATAAGCCACGCCAAGGGCAATACGTTTAACGGCAAAGGTGAGGAAGATGTATGACAGGGCGATCATCAACAGCATAAAAATATAGCCAGCGCTGCCGCCATTAACGCTGGCCCATTTCATTGACACGGTGCCCGTAATTTCGGCAGCAATCGCTAACGCTAATAAAATCCAGTACAGCATGATTTCTCTCCTGTGAGAAATAAACGCCATCCACGCGCAAACAGCAGCGTGATAGCTGAAAAAGATAAAAATCCAGGAAGGAGAGAAAAAAACTACAGCGCGAAGCGCCAGTGCCGATCGCTCAGTGAGCAGCAGAAAACGCAGGTGGGTGAAGAGGTTAATACGTAAAGTGTAACGAAATGGTTATCCATAATTTTACAACTTATCCACGTTGTTGCTTTTCCCGGTGTGGATGAAAAATTGTCCTCAGTAGTTGAACACGCGCCTATTCTGGCACAGGGAAAAGAATGTTTTTGCGGATTTGCGTTTCTTTACGCAGAGAAATGGGGGTTTTGTGCGGTTTTATCTGGCTACGTGCGGTTTTCTGCCCTCACCCTAACCCTCTCCCACGGGGAGAGGGAATAGTCTGCTGCGGTTTTCTGACCTCGTGCCACATGAGGGAATAGTCAGATGCGGTCTGGCAGGGCGAGCACTCAACTCGCCACACGCACAATCGGTCCCTTCTCCCGCTTGCGGGAGAAGGTTAGGATGAGGGACAGCACGCACCTTACCCCAAAAACAAAACGCCCGCAGATTCTCACCTGCGGGCGTCTTTATAAAAAAGTCGAAACTGACCGATAAGCCGGGTTCTGTCGTGGACAGTCATTCATCTAGGCCAGCAATCGCTCACTGGCTCAAGCAGCCTACCCGGGTTCAGTACGGGCCGTACCATGTGAACCCCTATTTGGCCTTGCTCCGGGTGGAGTTTACCGTGCCACGGACTGTTGCCAGCCGCGCGGTGCGCTCTTACCGCACCCTTTCACCCTTACCTGATCCCATTACTGGGCCATCGGCGGTTTGCTCTCTGTTGCACTGGTCGTAGGCTTGCGCCCCCCAGGCGTTACCTGGCACCCTGCCCTATGGAGCCCGGACTTTCCTCCCCTCTGCCCGTCTCCCCCGAAAGGGACGACGACAAAGCGGCGACTGTCTGGTCAGCTTCGGCGCGGGATAATAGGCGATCCGCCCGCGTTTGTCACGCCTCTTGCTGCTCCAGCGCATACTTGTACAGGGCATTTTTCTTAACCCCATGAATTTCCGCCGTCAGCGCCGCCGCCTTTTTCAGCGGCAGCTCAGCCTGCAGCAGCGCCAGCGTGCGCAGCGCCTCTGCCGGCAGCGTCTCTTCATCCGCTTTATGCCCTTCGACAATCAGCACCATCTCGCCCTTGCGGCGATTCTCATCCGCCTGCACCCACGCCAGCAATTCACCCACCGGCGCACCGTACAATGATTCCCAGGTTTTGGTCAGCTCTCGTGCCAGCACCACGTAGCGCGTCGCGCCCCATACGCTGACCATATCCTGTAGCGTATCCAGCACGCGATGGGTCGATTCGTAGAAAATCAGCGTGCGCGGTTCGTCACTCAGCGCACGCAGCGCATCGCAACGCCCTTTACTTTTGGCCGGCAGAAACCCTTCGTAACAGAAACGATCGGACGGTAATCCCGCCGCGCTCAATGCTGTGATCGCCGCGCAGGCACCGGGCAACGGCACTACGCGCACCCCGGCCTCGCGGCAACGACGCACCAGATGGTAGCCCGGATCGTTGATTAACGGCGTGCCCGCATCGGAAACCAGCGCAATGCTCTGGCCCTCCTGCAGCTTCGCTAACAGCACGTCGGCCTTCTGCTGTTCGTTATGGTCGTGAAGTGCGAACAGTCGCGCATTGATGGCGAAATGTTGTAGCAACAGCCCGGTATGACGTGTATCTTCCGCAGCGACCAGATCGACGCTCGCAAGCACCGTCAGCGCACGCTGCGTGATATCACCCAGGTTACCGATCGGGGTAGGAACGATATAGAGCGTGCTGGCAGAAATCTCTGCCCGATCGAGTTGTTTCATTGTTTCATCCGAATTGCCGATTTAATATTGAGCATCTTGAAAAAAACATCACTGGATACAGTATGCTTCCTTCGAAAGTCGTACGTCATAAAGCAGGACGCCTGGTCCCTGTTTTGCTCGCGGGCCTGATTCTGGCCGCCTGTAGCGGCCAGGGACCGCAGCAAACCTCAAGCGTAAACGTGCAGGGTCCTGCCACGGGCCGCTCTGACTATTATCTGCAGCAGGTGCAGCAAAGCAGCGATGATAGCAAGACCGACTGGCAATTACTTGCCATCCGTGCCCTGCTGAAGGAAGGAAAGTATCCGCAGGCGCAAAATCAGCTCGGCCAGCTGCCACAGCAGCTCTCTGACGTACAACAGCAGGAACTGCTGCTGCTGCGCGCCCAACTGCAAATTGCCCAGCAGGATTTCAACGGTGCTCAGCAGCTGCTGGGACAGATAAAAGCCGCTGACCTGTCGCAGGATCAGCAGGTGCGCTACTACGCGCTGCAGATTGCCGCTGCGCAAAATCGTCCGTCGCTCGCGCTGCTGCGCGCCTATATTGCTCAGGAACCGCTGCTGAAAGGCGCCGATCACCAGAGCAATATTGACGCCACCTGGCAGGCGCTGACCCAGTTAACCCAGGATCAGCTCAACAGCGTGGTGATCAACGCCGACGAAAATACGCTGCAGGGCTGGCTCGACCTGCTGAATACCTGGCACGCCAACAGTCAGGATGCCCAGATGCTGAAAGCCGCCATTAGCGACTGGCAGACGCGCTATCCGCAAAACCCCGGCGCGAAAACCCTGCCGACCCAGCTCAGCCAGGTGCAGAACTTCACTAAAGCTTCGACCAGCACTATCGCGCTGCTGCTGCCGCTTAATGGCCAGGCGCAGGTGTTCGCCAGTGCCATCCAGAAAGGCTTTAACGATGCAAAAAACGGTGTGCTGACTGCGCCAGCAGCCCCTGCCGCACCGGCCAGCAGCGATGCCAGCGCCTCCACGCAACAGCCCGCCAGCACGGCAACGCCAGCCAATGGCGATGCCAACGCGGTAGTCAGTCCGGCGGCCGCGGCCATCACGCCGTCAGACAGCGCACAGCCGCAGCAGCCCGCCGCACAGCCAGCCGTCGCGCAGCCTGCCAGCAGCGCCCAGGTGAAAGTGTATGACACCAGCAGCCAGCCGATTGCTCAGGTGATGCAGCAGGCGCAGCAGGATGGTGCCACCCTGGTGGTTGGTCCGCTGCTGAAAAATAACGTGGAACAGGTCGCCAACAGCCAGACACCGCTGAACGTGCTGGCGCTCAACGAGCCAGAGCAGATCCAGAACCATCCGAATATTTGCTATTTTGCGCTTTCTCCTGAAGACGAAGCGCGCGATGCCGCGCACCATATCTGGGATCAGGGCAAACGCCAGCCGTTGTTGCTGATGCCGCGCAGCAGCTATGGCGACCGCGTGGGCAAAGCGTTTGCGCAGGAGTGGCAGAAGCTGGGCGGCGCAACCGTGCTGCAGCAGCGTTTCGGCGGCGTGGGCGAGCTGAAACAGGGCATCAACAGCGGTGCCGGTATTGCACTGAGCGGCACGCCGCTGACGGTCCAGCCGGACCAGCCGCAGGGCGTGGCGGTCGCCGGTCTGACGATTCCGGCACCGCAGACCAGCACTCCTGCACCTGAGAGCGCCAGCAGCAGCGGCAGCGTTGATGCGGTTTACATTATTGCCACTCAGGACGAACTGCAGCTGATCAAGCCGATGATTGCCATGCGCACCAGCAGCCGCAATAACATCGCCCTGTATGCCAGCTCGCGCAGCGCGCAGGCTGGTGCCGGTCCGGACTTCCGGCTGGAAATGGATGGCCTGCAGTTCAGCGATATTCCGCTGCTGTCCGGTGCCAATCCTGGCCTGATGCAGCAGGCGGCGCGTAGCTTTAACAACGACTATTCGCTGGTACGCCTCTATGCGATGGGCATTGATGCCTGGACGCTGGCGAACCAGTTTAACCAGATGCGTCAGGTACCGGGCTTCGCCATTGATGGCAACACCGGCAAGCTGAGCGCCGACACGGATTGCGTGATCAACAGGAAGTTGGCATGGAACCAGTATCGTCAGGGACAAATCGTTCCGGTGCAGTAAACCGCCAGCGCCTCGGCGCTGAGCAGGAGCAGCAGGCGCGTCGCTACCTTGAGCGCGCCGGACTGCAGTGGGAGGCCAGCAATGTGCGCTGTCGCAGCGGGGAAATCGACCTGATTATGCGCGACGCAGATTGCTGGGTGTTTGTTGAAGTGCGCTATCGGCGCGATGCACGTTTTGGCGGCGCGGCTGCCAGCGTGACGCGCCAGAAACAACAAAAGCTGCTGCGTACCGCTGCGCTGTGGTTGCTGGCACGCGGCGGCAGTTTTGATACGGTGAATTGCCGTTTTGACATCATCGCCATCACCGGGCGCGAACTGGTGTGGCTGGCCGATGCCTTTCGTGCGGATGGATAGAACCAGGTGGTCTTGTGCAGGACAGAATTAAAGCGTGTTTTACCGAAAGTATTCAGACGCAAATCGCCGCAGCCGAAGCGCTGCCAGATGCGATTTCCCGCGCCGCGATGACGCTGGTGCAGTCACTGCTGAACGGCAACAAAATCCTCAGCTGCGGTAACGGAGCCTCGGCGGCTAACGCCCAGCATTTTGCCGCCAGCATGATTAACCGTTTTGAGACCGAGCGTCCCAGCCTGCCGGCGCTGGCGCTGAGTGCGGACAATGTGATGCTGACGGCAATCGGTAACGACCGTCTGCACGACGAAATTTATGCCAAGCAGGTTCGTGCGCTTGGACAGGCCGGCGACGTTTTGCTGGCCATCTCCACCCGTGGCAACACCCGCGATATTGTTAAAGCGGTGGAAGCTGCGGTTACCCGCGATATGACTATCGTCGCGCTGACCGGCCATGACGGCGGTGAGCTGGCGGGCCTGCTCGGTCCGCACGATGTGGAAATTCGCATTCCGTCACATCGCAGCGCACGCATTCAGGAGATGCATATGCTGACGCTGAACTGCCTGTGCGATTTGATTGATAACACCTTGTTCCCACACCAGGAATGACTGAAGGAGCTCAAATGAAAGCATTGAACGCTATCGCCATTCTGTTAACCGCCATGCTGCTGCAGGGCTGCGTGGCGGTTGTCGCCGGCGGCGCTGCGGTCGCCACCAAAACCGCCACCGACCCGCGTACCGTGGGCACGCAGGTTGATGACGGCACGCTGGAGCTGCGCGTCACTAACGCGCTGGCAAAAGATGAGCAGATCAAAAATCAGGCGCGCGTGGTCGTGACCGCGTATCAGGGCAAAGTACTGCTGACCGGTCAGGCACCGTCAGCCGATCTCGCCAGCCGGGCGAAACAGATCGCCATGGGCGTTGATGGCGCGACAGAGGTGTATAACGAGATTCGCACCGGGCAGAAAGTGAGCCTCGGCACGTCTTCATCAGATACGTGGATCACCACCAAAATCCGCTCGCAGCTGCTGGGCAGCGATCAGGTGAAATCGTCCAACGTGAAAGTCACCACTGAGAACGGGGAAGTGTTCCTGCTGGGTCTGGTAACGCAGGAAGAAGCGAAGGCAGCAGCGGATATCGCCAGCCGTGTCAGCGGCGTGAAGCACGTCACCACCGCCTTTACCATTCTGAAATAATGCCACAGGCGGCCAACAGGGCCGCCTTTTTTACACCGGAATATCAATTACCAGCGCACGCAGCGGCGTTTCCGCCTGCAGCGTAATCTGCGCCTCTTCACTGACAAACGCCCCATCGCCACAGCGCAGCTGCTCCTGATGCGCACTGCTGGCCCGTACCTCAAGCGCACCGTGAATCGACTGCAAATAGGCGCGCGGTCCGTGCAGCGCCAGGCTGTACTGCTCGCCCGGTGCCAGCGTGACCTGATGTACCCACACCTGCTGACGCAGCTGCAAACTGCCGTCCGCGCCATCCGGTGACGCAATCAGCACATGGGTTTGCTGCGGCAGCGCGCGTTTTTGCAGCAGCGGATTTTCCCGTTCCGGACAGGCGGCCAGCCACAGCTGCATGCGCGTCAGTGGGCGATCCTTGCTGATATTGTGTTCGCTGTAATTGACGCCCTGGCGGGCCGACAGCAGCATCGCTTCGCCCTCGCGCGCCACCAGGTGATTGCCTTCGCTGTCGCGGTATTCGGCTTCACCCTGCAACACCAGGTTGAGCACATCCACCTGCGGATAGGTGCGCGGCTGAAATGCCGCACCGGGCGCCAGCACTTCCTGATTTAGCACGCGCAGCGAGGCGTAGCCCATCAGCTGGGGATCAAAATAGTGGCCAAATGAGAAGCTATAGCGCGCCTGCAACCAACCGAAATCGGCCTGGCCACATGCGGACGCGCAGCGGGTTGTCATCATGCTTTACCTCCGACGCACTGCGGTGAGAATCCACCACAGGCTTTATACGTCAATGGTAAAAGGCTGGACGCCGGATTGTTAGCCAGTTAATCTGCCTGGCATATTCAAATTTACTGACAGAGAGTCGGCATGGCTAAAGAGCGCGCGTTAACCCTGGAAGCTTTACGTGTGATGGATGCTATTGACCGTCGCGGCAGCTTCGCCGCTGCGGCCGACGAGCTGGGACGCGTGCCATCGGCGCTGAGCTACACCATGCAGAAGCTGGAAGAGGAGCTGGATGTGGTGCTGTTTGACCGCTCCGGCCATCGCACCAAATTCACCAACGTCGGGCGAATGCTGCTGGAACGCGGCCGCGTGCTGCTGGAAGCCGCCGATAAACTCACCACCGATGCCGAAGCGCTGGCGCGCGGCTGGGAAACCCATCTGACCATCGTGGCCGAAGCGCTGATCCCGACCGAGCTGCTGTTCCCGCTGGTAGAGAAGCTGGCCGAGAAAGCCAATACGCAGATTTCGCTGGTCACCGAAGTGCTGGCGGGCGCGTGGGAACGACTGGAACAGGGGCGCGCCGACATCGTGATCGCGCCGGATTTGCATTTTCGCGCCTCCACCGAAATCAACACGCGCAAGCTGTACAGCATTATGAGCGTGTATGTTGCCAGTCCGGATCACCCGATTCATCAGGAAGCCGAGCCGCTGTCCGAGGTCACGCGCGTTAAGTATCGCGGCATCGCCGTGGCGGACACCGCGCGCGAACGTCCGGTGTTGACGGTGCAGCTGCTGGACAAACAGCAGCGCCTGACGGTAAGCAGCATGGATGATAAACGCCGCGCGCTGCTGGCCGGTCTCGGCGTAGCGACCATGCCCTATCCGATGGTGGAGAAAGATATCGCCGAAGGCCGCCTGCGTGTTGTCAGCGCCGAGTACACCCGTGAGGTGGATATTATTATGGCGTGGCGCCGCGATAGCATGGGTGAAGCCAAAGCCTGGTGCCTGCGTGAGATTCCGAAACTGCTGGCGAAACGCGGCTGATTTTGTGGGCTGGCGGCGTTTCGCCCTCACCCCAGCCCTCTCCCGCACGCGGGAGAGGGAGCCGTCCGGGCATGGTTTGAGGGCCAGAATTCAGTCAATCCACCGGGCGCTGAGAATCAGCGCCTGAACTCACACGCCGCTGGGTCGGTCCCCTCGCCCGCTTGCGGGAGAGGGTTAGGGTGAGGGACAAACCGCACCCATCCCCATCACAACCGGCTCAGACAATCCATCGCCACCGCTTTAAAGCTGACGAAATCAGCGCAGTCGCGCAGTCTTGTCACCGCCCTTTCGCGCAGGAAGGTGACAAACAGATCGTAAATCGCCATCGCCTCCTCGTATTCACTCTTACTGATCGCCAGCAGAAAAATTACCGAAGCCGTCTCATCGCCCCAGCTCACGCCGTGCGGTGCCAGCACGGTATAAACCACGGTTTTTTTAGCCAGTAATCCCAGCGAGTGTGGCAGCGCGATCCCTTCGCCCAGCATGGTACTGACAATCGCTTCACGCTCTTCAACCGAAGGATAAAAATCAGCATCGACATAGCCCTCCGTCTCGAGCCGATCGCACAGCAGGCGGAACAGCGCCGACTGGCTCATCGGCCGGTCGAGCACCATGAAATGCTGCGCGTCGAAGTACTTCTCCAGCATGTAAGGCCGGGTGCGGTCCACCAGCACCAGCTTGCCGAGCTGTTCCAGCTGAAACTCCGTAGGGAATGGCGACATCATCACTACCGGCTTGTTCTTCTCGCTGAGCCGCGCGGTTGAAATAACAAAATCTTCATCAATGTGCGCACGCACTTCGTAGTCACGCTGCGACAGCCGCGCCGTCACCACCAGCTGCGGGTATTTGCGCAGCAGCAGCGCCTCGATCATGCGCAGCGTGGAGTTGCCGCTGTCGCAGACCAGCAACACCTGCGGGTGTCGCTGGTAGCCGACATCGTAATGTCGCTCCAGCCCGACGCCGATGTGCAGCACCAGAAAGCCAATCTCGTTTTCGCTGATGGTATACGGCGTGTATTTGCCCCAGCTGGTGACGGCCGCCAGCGTTACATCGTAGGCCATCGGATAGTGCTGCTTGATGTTACTCAGCAGCGGATTGGGAATGTGGATTTGATAGCGCACGCGAGTGATCATGGTTTTGATGTGCGTGAGCAGATCGGCGCGCAGCTGCTCATCCTGCTGCAGCCGGTAGTTGTAATGGGTGTTGATGTAGTTAAGCAGGTAATCCACCAGCGCATCCGCGTCATCGGCGTTGATGGTGCTGGGGGCCAGCGCCTGAATCTGCCGCGCCGCAATATTAACGCGCAGCCAGTTCTCTTCCGCCTGCGAGATGCCTTTGCCCACCAGCGGACGCATCAGATTAACCAGATCGTGCGCCGCCTCGCGTATCTCCTCGCCAACATCCTCCGCGCCGGGATCGCTGAGCGGGAAGCCTTCGCTGATGCGGCGCACCGCCACCGCGCAGTAAATCAGCAGGTAGCGCTCGCCTTCATCGCTCAGCCGGATGGCGTGCTGCGTAAAGCACTGCGCCAGCAGCGGTTGCAGCTGCACCAGCATGCCGCTGTGCAGCGCCTCGACCGTCAGCAGCGGGCTGTCCGGCGTCTGCTGGTCGATTTGCCACAGCAGATCGGTCAGGCAGGTGCGAATCGCCGCCTCGCTGCCAAACAGTTTCATACCGTAGCGCGGCTTGGTTTCGATGTTGAGATGATAGCGGCCCAGCCACTCGCGCACTTCCGCCATGTCACTCTGCAGCGTGGCGCGGCTGACGAACCACTCTTCCGACAGATCTTCCAGCTTGAGCGAATACGCAGCGGTGAGAAAGCGGCTCAGCAAATAGCGCACCCGATCCTGCGAGGTGCGCGGCACCCGCAGCGGTGCCGCACTCTCCTGCTGCAGGCGGCCGAAGCGCACCGCGTCGTCGATTTTTAGCTGATAGCCCGCGCCGCGCGCCAGCACGAACTGAGCGCCGTGCTGTTCCAGCAGCGCATTGAGCGCGGTGATGTCGGTGCGCACCGTGCGCGTTGAAACGGAAAAACGCCGCGCCAGCTCATCCTGTGGCAGCGTTTCGCTTTGCAGCGCCGCGAAGAGTTGAGCTAAACGCTGATTGGGAAATCTCACGGAGCCTCACCTGTTACTCATTTGTTACAGCAGTTTCTTGCACGTTGCCAGAAGCTGACGCACATCGTCAATGCGCGTGTCGCCGCTGGCGCTATCAATGATCGAGCTGTAAACGTGCGGGATGACTTTACTGACCCCGGCCTCCAGAGCAATCCGCACGATCTCTTCGAAATTACTAAGATCGATACCGCCGGTCGGCTCCAGCCAGAAATCATGGCGCGCACAGGCGTCCGCCACCGCGCGATACTCCTCCACCGCTTTCAGGCCGCCCATCGGGAAATACTTCACCGAACTGCCGCCCATATCCTGCAGCATGGCGATCGCCGTGGCGATCGGCACAATACCGTCCGCCGCCTGCGAACTGCGCGGACCGGTGGAGATTTTCACCTTGCCCGGCGTGCCGGTTGGTGAAACCAGACCGTTCACGATGGTGTGTGGCTGTCCGAGCAGCGCGCGGCTGGTGGCCACGCCGGTAAAGACCTGATTAACGTGCTGCGGCTGCAGTTCTGCCGAGATTTCACTGACCATCGCCGACTGATTCGGGTCGCCCGCGCCCAGCCCGACCGACAGCGCATTATCAATCAGCGCCGCATACTCGCGCATATCGGCAATCGCGGCCTCATTCGAGGCATAGTTCTTCGACAAAACGCCGACCAGCACATGCCCTTCTGCCGCCTGCCAGATCGCCTGCGCATTCTGCTTTGAACCGGCCAGCACGTTGAGGCACAGACGGCCCTGATAGAAATTGGGGTTAAGATTCATGCGCGTTTTCCTCCGCTGAGCAGCGCCTGGATGCGGCTAAAGATGATGTGCAGCTGTTCCGCGCTGACGCTGCGCACATCCGCTTCGATAATGCCTTCGTTGGCTTTATAGCCGCGGAAATAGATGGCGATGTCGCCGTTTTTCAGCGCCTGCACCAGCTCGCCGGTTGGCCAGCCCGTCACCGCTTCATCAAATTTGATCTCGGCGCGGGCGATATCACGACCGGCCGCATCCCACACCACGCGCGCGCTGACGCCGTTCAGCGTGTTGAGGTTATCGATAAAGGGCGTCATCTTCGCCACCATGTCGGCACCGCTGGTTTTGCTCTGCAGCAGATAGTTTTCAATCGCCTGAGTCAGACCGAGAATGCCCTCTTTGCCAACTTTCATCGCGCGGCCAATGCCGTTGCTCTGGCGTTTCACCCACTCGACGTACTGGCTGCGGCCAATCACCAGGCCGCTGGTTGGCCCTTCAATGGCTTTGGCACCGCTGTAGATCACCAGGTCGGCGCCCATCTGGTAATAGCACTGCAAATCCTCTTCGGCCGCCGCATCGACAATCAGCGGAATACCGTGTTTGCGCGCGACTACTGCCGCCTGTTCGACGCTGAGATGGCTTTTCTGCACACAGTGATGCGACTTGACGTACAGCAGCGCCGCGGTGGTCGGCGTGATGGCCGCCGCCAGCTGTTCTGGCGAGCACTCATTGCTGTAACCGGCCTCAATCAGGCGTCCGCCGCCCAGCGCCACCATGCTACCCACCGGCGCGCCGTAGTTCACGTTATGGCCTTTCGGCACCACAATGTCGTGCGGCACGCTGAGCGGCGCGGCGTGCAGGTTATCCAGCAACCAGTCGTTATCTTTGACGATCACCGCCGCTACGCACTGGGCAATACCGGACGAGGCGCAGGACACCACCACCGCGTTTTCGACTTCCAGCAGGCGCGCGATGTAGGCACCGGTTTTGTTGACCAGATCTTTGATCTCAAAGTAGTGATTGAGGCCGTAGCTGACGGTATCCACCACGTCGGCGGACGGCGTCGACACGCCGAGAATGGTCATACGGCCGGAGGCGTTGATCACCTGTTTCAGGTCATATTTCTCATAAATCGAAGACATGATGCGCTTTCCCTTCCTCAGTCAGATGCCACTGGCCCGCGATCACCACGGCCAGCGGCAGCAAATGTTGCTCACCCGTTACCCGTTCGCCTTCAGCATCGACGAACGGGCGGGCTTCCTCTTTGACGGTAAAAATGGTCAGATCGGCGTCATAACCGGCGGTAAGATGCCCTTTACCGGCCAGATGCAGACCCGCTGCGGCATTAACGGTGACGCAGGCGATCACCTGCGGCAGCGTCATGCCGATGGAGAAAAATTTCGACATCACGTGCGCCAGGCTGTGCACCGGGCCGTTGATGCGGTTGCGACAATAGATATCGGAGCTGATGGTGTCCGGCAGAATGCCCTGGGCAATCGCCTCGCGCGCCACCGCAAAACTGAAGCTGGCGCTGCCGTGGCCGATATCCAGCTTCACGCCGCGCGCGATCGCCTGCTTAACCGCCGCTTTCAGCTCGCCCTGCGGTGACAGAATGCGGTTCGGCTTGCCGTTGAAGCAGTGAGTGATGATGTCGCCGGAAGTGAGCAGCGCGGCTATCTCCTCCAGCACCGGCGGGTTGTTACCGATGTGCACCATCAGCGGCAGATTGCCCGCCGCCTGCTGAATGGCTTTGGCGCGCACCAGCGGCTGAATGCCGTTGTCGCCGACCACGCTGCTGCTCATGCGTGCCTTCAGGCCGACAATAAAGTCCGGGCGACGCTGTACCGCCTGCACCACCGCTTCGCCATCGATCTGCGCCATGTCGGCCAGCTCGTTCTGCGTGACGATGCCGGTGCGCGAGATGTTGATCAGCGCGCGCACTTCGGTCTTCGCGCTGCGCGTCAGCTGATAAAAGTCGTCGATGTGATCGGCACCGGTGCTGCCCGCATCCACCACGGTGGTGACGCCCTGCGCCACGCCAATCGCGTCGGCTTCGTCGTGGTAAATCGGTGATTTGGGATAGCAGTGTACGTGGCTGTCAATCCAGCCGGCGCTGACGTAGTAGCGGCCGCCGAGATCGCGCTCCTGTTGCGCTGCGCCGTCCACCTTACCGACCGCCGCGATTTTGCCGGCGCGAATCGCGATATCCACCAGCTGTTCATCACACAGACGCGCGCGGCGCAGAATCAGATCAAACATAAAACCCCCATTTACAGAGCGCACATGCCGTAGCGGCGCAATTTATTGCGCGATAAATCGCGCCGCTACGGGATTGTGCAGCCATTTCGCGCTTACAGCGAAACCGGGAAGATAGCGCCGAGCACCATGGCACCGAGAATTGCGCCGCCGGTAATCGGCTTGTTCCACAGGTAAAACAGCAGTGCACCGACCAGCGAACCGAGGCCGATCGGAATCGACGCCGCCATAGCGGACAGAATAATCAGTGGACCAAGGAAGCGACCGGAGGCATTCCCGGCGCCCATCATTACGTCCGCGCCGTAGGTGGAATCGCTCTGGTTGATGGTGAATTTGCGTGCAAGGATAATCACGTAGCCAATCGCCACGCCAATCACCAGCCCGGTTGCCAGCGAGGCGGCAAAGTTCGCCACCGGAAACACGATACCGGCTCCCAGCAGCAGCGCTGGCACACCGAGGCCGACGCCGGTCTGAATCGCGCCGCCGATATCCAGAATCCCTACCAGCGAGCCTTCAATGATGCGCGCAAACAAGAAGCTGGCACCAAACGCCGCCACCGCACCGTACACGCCGGTCTCCATGCCGGAGCGCAGCATCGAAACGAATGCCACTTCGTTAAAAGCACCGATGCCGTACAGGTAGTACATGTGCGTCCCGGCGAATACGCCGGAGGAGAGCAGGCCGACAAACAGCGGAAAAGACCAGTCGGCGTACCAGAACCCTTTGTTTTCGTTCTCGTTCATACTGAAGGCTCCTTATTTGCCACTCAGGCTGTTGTGGATCATGTCCAGCCAGCCAGGGATGCCGAGCTGGAAGGATTGCAGCAGTTTCACATCGAAGCCACGGAAGAAGCCGCTCAGCACAAACAGCAGGACAATCGCAGCCATCATCACTTTGGTGACTTTGTTCCAGCCGCTCTCTTCCACGCCTTTACCGATCAGAATGCCCAGCACCAGACCCGGCACGGCGTTACCCATGATCAACTGCGCCAGACCACCAAAAATGGTTGCCCAGAAGCCCGATTTCTTACCGGCATCTATCGCCGCCAGCCAGAAGATCACCGGCATCACCGTGTTCACCAGCAGATTCGCCGCCGGCACCAGCACTTTTACCGCGGTCACCTGCAGCGCAGCCGGTACGGCAGAAGCGGTACTGTTCAGGAAGGCCACCACGATCATGCCGATGATGCCGCAGGCAATCGCCATGCGCTTCGGGTTATGCAGCGTTTCCGCGACGTTGCGGTTCTTTACCATCAGTGCGGCCGCGCCCCAGTTCGGCAGAATGCGGTGATCCACATCCTGCGTGAAGGAGCCCGCGGCAACGGAGGATGCCCAGGCGTTAAAGAAGAAGCCGAGACCAAAGGAGAAGTGCGAAGCCGGATCGCCCTCGCAGGAGTTGAGCTCGCCCAGCGTACGGAAGGCACCCATCCCCTGCGTGACGGGCGCGTGGAACATGCGCGCCGCGCCCGCTCCAACGCCCACGCCGACTAATCCACCGATGATCAACGACTTAAACAAAATGATTAAAAACATATTGTTACCCTTGTTGTCGTTATTCTTACGTTGCTGTGAAGGTCACGCTCTCGGTGTCGATCACAGTGACGCTGACAGTAATTTCCAGCTCCACGCTGTAATTCCGCCGTTCACGCGCGAGGAAGAAGAACAGAAATTTCTCCTTCCGCACGCTCTCCTGCGCGCGCAGCACCCGCACATCGAGCGGTTCAATGCGCAACAGAATTTTCTGGCTGGTGCGCAGCACCTGCTGCTGCACCTTGCTGAGCGCATCGGCGAAGGCTTTTGCTTTGCTGTCGCCTTTGCCCTGCACCGTGACCTGCGTCTCATACTGTTGTTTCATGCTTAGCTGCCGTGTTTTTTATTCCAGGCCTGCACCAGACGCTCACCCAGCTCTTCTTTATCCATGAAGCCAAAACCGAGCACGGTGGCACCTTCGTTGATGGCGGTTACCCCTTCGTCAACCGAACGCATGCCGTGTTTGGCTTTGTAGCCGTACTTGTTCTGCGCGGTGATGGCACCGGCACCGCCGCTGCCGCAGAAGGAGATGCCGAAATCAGCGTTTTCCGCCTTCATCACATCGCCCAGTTTCATATCCGCCGCCACGCCCGGCACCACTACTGCCCGGCCGCCGGCTTTTTCCACGCCAGCTGCCACTTTCTGTCCTTTACCCAGACGATCGCCAATCACTACCGTTACCATATTCCGTTCCTCTCTCAATTCATGCTTCGTTCGATTTCGCCACTTCGATATGCACCGACAGCAGCCAGGCTTCTTCGACAGGCAAATTGCCAAACAGATCCACCACCTGCTGCGCCAGCGCCATGGTCTCAGGCGAGATGTCCTCAAACAGTTCGGCTTCGACGTCCGGCAGCGCCTCTCCGGTGAGAGAGCGAGCCGCCATGGCGCGGACATGTGAGGCCAGCATTTGCTGTTGCACCGCATTGGCTGCAATGTGGTGCGCGGCATACAGCGCCGCGATTTGATTCATCACCTTATCCGCCAGCGCCTGGATTGCCTCCGGCGTGCTCGGTTTCAGCGGGACAGCATCACTCCTCACCTTGTTACTCCTGTTTACAGCGGACAATGTCAGATAATTCGCGTTGAGAAGAAATTACGCTGTCCGCCTGGCGGTGTGGAGACGCAACATTTCCACCTCAAAGTGGAAATCCCACGGGCGACTGTGCGCCAGATCGCACGATGCACGAACTATGCGAGATCGCTCACGAAATGCGTGAAATGAGGTAAAAAGCGGGATAAAAACGGTGGAATGACGCAAGGCTGCGGCAGGAATAAGGCCAGCCTGCAGGCTGGCCCGGTTTATCAGCGGAATTTCTTATGGTTGGCGTTACGGATATCTTCCAGTTTCTTCGCTTCGGTTTTCGCCTCGTCCAGCTTGTTGGCCTGCGCCAGCTGGTCGACAACGTCGATCTGGGCAATCAGTGAGTCCAGACCGGCGTGGTAATCCTTGATCTGTGCGCTGTCAGCGCCCTGACCTTCCAGTTTCTCCGGCGTGGATTTTTTCGCATCCTGCGCCGCAGCCCGCATCTTGCCCAGTGCAGTGTGCATTTCCTGCGCGTCAGAGGTTTTCTTCACTACGCTCAGCCCGTCTTTCAGGGTATCCATATCCTGCTCCAGGTCAGCCGCGAACAGGCTGGCCGAGGAGAACAGTAACGACAAAGACAACATTGCAATCACATGCTTACGCATAACGTTTTCCTTTAATTATTATCAGGCGAAAAAAAAGCAGCCGCTGTGGGCTGCTTTCATCAAGCGATGTCTTTATTGTCCGGCGATTTTCATCTCCGGCAGCAGCACCGATCCGCATTGTATATTGCTGCGCGTTTCAATGTCGTTACCGACCGTTACCATATTGAGCCACATATCTTTGAGGTTGCCCGCAATTGTGATCTCGCTCACAGGGTATTGAATTTCACCGTTTTCAACCCAGAAGCCAGCCGCACCGCGCGAGTAGTCGCCGGTCATGGCGCTGACGCTGGAACCCATCATCTCGGTAACGATCAAACCGCGCCCCATCTGCTTCACCAGATCGTCAAAGCTGTGGCCCTGACCGGCGATGCGCCAGTTATGAATGCCGCCCGCGTGGCCGGTGCTTTGCAGGCCGAGCTTACGCGCCGAATAGCTGGTCAGCAGCCAGTTCTGCAGCACGCCATCTTTCACGATTTCGCGCGCTTCGGTGCGTACGCCTTCGCTATCAAACGGCGTCGAGGCCAGCCCTTTCAGCAGATGCGGTTTTTCTTCAATCGTCAGCCACGACGGCAGAATTTGCTGGCCCAGCGCGTCAAGCAGGAAGGTGGATTTACGGTAAACGCTGCTGCCGCTGATCATGCCCACCAGATGGCCGAACAGGCCGGTGGCCACTTCCGGCGCAAACAGCACCGGCGCTTTCATGGTCGGCAGCTTACGCGGCGAAAGACGTGCCAGCACGCGGCGCGCGCACTCCGCGCCCACCCAGTCGGCGCTTTGCAGATCGCCCATCGCGCGACCAATGGTGTAGGCGTAGTCGCGCTCCATATCACCGTTGTGCTCGGCAATGACGCAGCTCGACAGCGAATGCCGGCTCGAGCAGTAGCTCTGCAGCATGCCGTGGCTGTTACCAAAGACTTTGATACCGACGTGGCTGTTAAAGCTGCCCCCTTCGGTATTGGTGATGCGCTTATCAGCCTGCAGTGCGGCCTGCTCGGCCTGGGCGGCCAGCTCAATGGCGCGATCGGCGTCGATCTCCCACGGGTGATAGAGATCGAGATCCGGCGCCTCGAACGCCAGCAGATCGCGCTCGGCCGGCGCAGCACAGGGATCGGGCGAGGTGTAGCGCGCGATATCGATCGCCGCCTGCACGGTGCGTTTAATCGCGTCCGGGCTGAGATCGGTCGAGGAAGCACTGCCTTTGCGGTTTTGGTGATAGACGGTGATGCCAAGCGCGCCATCGCTGTTGAATTCGACGTTTTCCACTTCGCCGTAGCGGGTACTGACACCGATTCCGGTGGTTTTGGTGACCGCCACTTCTGCTCCGTCGGTGCTGGCTTGCGCCAGTTCCAGCGCCTGCGCGACAGCCTGTTCCAACACTTTACGTTGTTCTGCAACCTGAGTAGATACGTTCATCGACCTGCCGTCTAATCTTAAGTATGAATTTATTGAGTCTATCAGACTCAGAGAACAATTTCGCAGTCGCCCGATAAACTGGTAGGATTAGCCTCTTTTTTTAGGGAGCCAACAGATGACGAAGCAGCCCGAAGACTGGCTCGACGATGTGCCGGATAATCAGGAAGAAGAAGACGAAGAGATTATCTGGGTCAGTAAAAGTGAAATTAAACGCGACGCCGAGGAGCTGAAACGCCTGGGCGCCGAGTTAGTGGATTTAGGGAAAAACTCCCTGGATAAGATCCCGCTTGATGAACAGCTGCGTGACGCCATTGAACTGGCGCAGCGCATTAAGAAGGAAGGCCGCCGCCGCCAGCTGCAGCTGATTGGTAAAATGCTGCGTCAGCGCGACGAAGAGCCAATCCGCCTGGCGCTGGATAAGCTGAAGAACCGCCACAACCAGCAGGTTGCGCTGTTCCATAAGCTGGAGCAGCTGCGCGATCGGCTGATTGAACAGGGTGATGACGCGGTGGCGGAAGTGCTGAATCTCTATCCGCACGCCGACCGTCAGCAGCTGCGCAGTATGATCCGCAACGCGCAGAAAGAGAAAGCCGCCAGTAAGCCGCCAAAAGCCGCCCGCCAGATTTTCCAGTACCTGCGCGAGCTGGCTGAAGCGTAAGTCCGCTGCGGACGGTTGCCCTGCCCTCACCCTAACCCTCTCCCGCAGGCGGGAGAGGGAATCTAAAGCGCAGTGCTGAGGTAGCTGAAGCGCAGTGTTGGGGTAGCTGAAGCATTGTGCTGAGGTAGCGGAGGACGAGCGCTGAATGTGACGTCCGCACCGGACGGCCCCTTCTCCCGCCTGCGGGAGAAGGCTGGGATGAGGGCAGATCGCCTCTCTTCCAGGGCCGGCCTTAACCGGCCACGCATTACTTACCTAACCGCTCCAGCAGTTTCTGATGAATCCCGCCAAAGCCGCCGTTGCTCATCACCAGAATCGAATCACCCGGCTGCGCCGCTTTAGCCACCATCTCCACCAGCGTATCAATGTCCGCGCTCCAGTGCGCCGGCTGAATGCAGGCTTCCGCAACGTCCGCGACCTGCCACGGAATGTGGTGCGGCTGGAACAGGAATACCTCATCGGCACGCCCTAACGAAGGAGCCAGTTCGTTCTTGCTCACGCCCATCTTCATGGTATTAGAGCGCGGCTCAAGCACCGCCAGAATGCGTGCGGTACCGCCGACTTTACTGCGCAGCGCCGCCAGCGTAGCGAGAATCGCCGTTGGGTGATGGGCAAAATCGTCATACACCTTAATCGCGTTCACTTCGCCGCGTAGCTCGAGGCGACGACGCGCGTTAATGAAGCTGTTCAGCGCCTCTCCGGCATCGCACGGCTTCACGCCAACGTGACGTGCGGCGGCAATCGCCATCAGGCCGTTGTGCATGTTGTGTTCGCCGACCAGCGCCCAGTTCACTTCCGCCACTTTCTCACCGTCGAGCCACGCTTCCCAGCGCGAGGCATCCGGCACCAGCTTCTTCGCCTGCCAGCGGCCGTTATCGCCCACGCTCTCCTGCTCGCTCCAGCAGCCCATCGCCATCACCTGCTTAATATTGTGATCGTGTTCCGGCAGCAGGATCTTGCCCTGACCCGGCACGATGCGCACCAGATGGTGGAACTGCTTCTGGATCGCCCGCAGATCGTCGAAGATGTCGGCATGATCGAACTCAAGATTATTGAGGATCAGGGTGCGCGGGCAGTAATGTACAAACTTGGAACGCTTGTCGAAAAACGCGCAGTCGTACTCATCCGCCTCGATGACGAAGAATGGACTTTTTCCTAATTTTGCCGATACGTCGAAGTTACCCGGCACCCCACCAATAATAAAGCCCGGTTCCAGGCCGCAGGCCTCGAGAATCCACGCTGCCATGCCGGCTGTGGTGGTTTTGCCATGGGTACCGGCCACCGCCAGCACCCAGCGATCGCGCAGCACGAAATCATGCAGCCATTGCGGTCCGGAGAGGTAAGGAATGTTGCGTTCCAGCACCGCTTCCACGCACGGGTTGCCGCGCGTCATGGCGTTGCCGATGATCACCAGATCCGGTGCCGGCTCCAGCTGCGAGGCGTCGTAACCTTCTGTTAATTCAATGCCTTGCTGTTGCAGCAGCGTGCTCATCGGCGGATAGACATTGGCATCTGAACCGGTCACTTCGTGTCCGAGCGAGCGGGCCAGCATCGCCAGTCCGCCCATAAAAGTGCCACAAATCCCAAGGATGTGAATGCGCATAAAAAGATCCATTACTCAAAAGTTCGGCGCACAGTGTAACGCCGAGTCCGGAGGGAAGAAACGGATTAGGACTATGGTTTTTGAAGTTCAATCGGCTAAACTGCGTACGCATACGTTGGTAGCTTGTTACAGCTGCTGCCACTCCATCGTAGATTCAGGGAATGTGTTATGAAAACGTTAGGCGAATTCATCGTCGAGAAGCAACACGACTTTCCTCACGCCACAGGTGAACTGACGGCGCTGATTTCCTCCATCAAGCTGGGCGCAAAAATCATCCACCGCGACATCAACAAAGCGGGTCTGGTGGATATTCTCGGTGCCAGCGGCGTAGAGAACGTGCAGGGTGAGCAGCAGATGAAGCTGGATCTGTTCGCTAACGAAAAGCTGAAAGCGGCACTGAAGGCGCGCGGTGTGGTCGCGGGGATTGCTTCCGAAGAAGAAGATGAGTTTGTCATCTTTGAAGGTTCGGAGAACGGTAAGTATGTAGTATTGATGGACCCGCTGGATGGTTCTTCGAACATCGACGTTAACGTTTCCGTCGGCACCATTTTCTCGATTTATCATCGTATTAGTGAGCCAGGCACGCCAATCACCGAAGCCGATTTCATGCAACCGGGCCACAAGCAGGTTGCCGCAGGTTACGTGGTGTACGGTTCCTCAACCATGATGGTGTACACCACTGGCGTGGGCGTTCATGCCTTCACTTACGATCCGTCGCTCGGCGTGTTCTGCCTGAGCCACGAACGCATGACCTTCCCGGAAAAAGGCTACACCTACTCGATCAACGAAGGGAATTACATCCGCTTCCCGCAGGGCGTGAAAAAGTACCTGAAGTTCTGCCAGGAAGAAGATGTATCTACGAAGCGCCCTTACACCTCGCGCTACATCGGTTCGCTGGTGGCGGATTTCCACCGCAACCTGCTGAAAGGCGGCATTTATCTCTATCCCAGCACCGCCAGCCACCCGAAAGGCAAGCTGCGCCTGCTGTATGAGTGCAACCCGATGGCCTTCCTCGCCGAACAGGCGGGCGGTAAAGCCAGCGACGGTAAAAACCGTATCCTCGATATTCAGCCGGAAACGCTGCACCAGCGCTGCCCGTTCTTCTGCGGTAATGATGCGATGGTCGACGACGTTGAACGCTTTATGCGTGAGTTCCCGGACGAACATCAGGCGTAAGTAAGTGGGCATTTAAAATGCCTGCGTGTGAAGCCTGTCAGTAAATGATTTTCGGTCGCCATTAATGGCGACCCTACAGGTTAATGGCACGGTTTATGTTGGGTGCGCATTTATGCGCACCGGCATACAGAGATTAATTGCAATTAAATCGGCACTACGCCGTTGCCCAGGCTTACTTATTTTTTATTTCTGATTCTTGCCTGACGATTAATTAATTCACCATTCTCCGCATAATAACGACTCGGCCAGATCTCAGCCGGCGAAATACCAATTGCTTCGGCAATAATTAATTCCCCTTTCGGCCACGGACGCGCCAGCGCGTTGGCTAACGTGGTGGAACATAATCCGGCCTGTCGGGATAACGCCGCCATTGAGGTTCCCTTTTTACGCAGCGCCGCAATGATATCGGCCGGATGCCAGTCTGACTTCGCATTATTCACGCAACTCTCCTTAGTTCGCTTATCCATTCCCGTAACGATACTACGTTACTCGTAGTATCTGACAAGCGCTAAATCTACGATTCTCGTAGTCATGAAACCGACCTCCTCGCTGCAAGACACTTTTTGTCGACGCCTGAAACAGGCGAATCAGAAAAACTTTATTTCGCAATAAAGCTAGGGATTGCTTCTGCTATAGATGCACTTTTTCGCGAACATATTTATCAATCGTTTTGAAAAAGTGTTTATGGGGCAGATATAATAAAATAAGTGGCTGAGGTACACCCTCTCGCATTCATATGGAGCTGATAATGAGTTAGCTGCATTTATATTAAATTACAGAAAAAATCAAAACTCATTACAAAGCACTGTTTATAATAAAACAAATGTACACTTCAATTAACTCAACGCAACCTATATATTATAAAGAATTATTTTACAGTTCATCATTAACATCCCACCTAATTGAAAAAATATACTTTTTACAAAAAAAATGATTAACTTATAAAAGAGCTTAAAAAACAATAGGTTATATGGAAAAATCAATAATTGTTTCTGTTGTTCTAAAAAGATATAATGGTAGCAATTTGAATATTGAGCACTACCATGAAAACAACACATCCTAACATTTCCATTTTCTCATTTTTTTCTGGATCAGGTTTTTTAGATCTGGGGTTTGAAAAAAGCGGATTTAATATAGTTTTTGTAAATGAAAATCATCAAGCATTTCTCAATGCCTATTCTTACTCAAGAAAAAAAATGGGTATGCAGCCCCCCCAGTTCGGTTATAATCTCGAAAGTATAGAAGAATACATATACGGGAATAAAATAGAACATTTGGGGAAATTAGTGATGACAACTAAAGGTTCATCACTTGTTGGGTTCATTGGCGGTCCTCCATGTCCGGATTTTTCGAATGGTGGAAAAAACAAAGGCCATATCGGTGACAATGGTCGCCTCACAAAAGAATACATTGAATTAATCTCCTTACATAAACCAGACTTCTTTCTTTTAGAAAATGTTAAAGGATTATGGAAAACTGAAAAGCATAGAAAGTTTTATGATGAAATGCTTAATATTTTAAGAGATAGAGACTATTCTCTGACAAATCATTTGGCTAATGCCTTAGAGTATGGCGTTCCTCAAAATAGGGATAGAATAATGCTTTTTGGTGTACATAAAAATTTATTACATAACGAAAAAAATTCAAATTCACCACTTCCTTTTAACTGGAAAGAAAATTTAACCTACACATCTGATAAAATCCCTCAGAAAGATGTCTGGCCAGGTAAAGAGGTTTTCATTAAAGACAGCGTTAAAAATATTCCGAACACTCTAGAGAAGTTCAATGAATTAACCGTTGAGCATTGGTTCAATAAAAATGATGTAACCAATCATCCTAATTCCATACACTTTTTTAAACCGAAACAAGGATTGGCAAAGTTTCAAAACATTGATGAAGGAGACGTCAGTAGAAAATCTTTTAAACGACTTCATCGCTGGCGTTATTCTCCAACTACTGCTTATGGAAACAATGAAGTTCATCTTCATCCATATAAAGAAAGAAGGCTCAGTGCTTCTGAAGCCTTGGCCATTCAATCTATGCCTAAAGATTTTGAATTACCTCAAGATATGTCCCTAAGTGATATGTTCAAAACCATCGGAAATGGTGTTCCTTATTTGATGTCAAGAACAATCGCCAACGATATTAAAACTTTCCTTTTTAATATTATAAAATAAGAGTTTTATAAACCTTAATAGAAGAGGATTGATATGCTTAACACCTTGACAATTGATGAGTTAAAATCATTGGTAGGTCTGAATTTAACGCCCCTTTCTCAAAAAGAAAGAGCATTTATGATTACTGAAATAGATAATGACAATAATAAAATTTTAATTAAAACATTTAATCGTGAGAGTGTAACAACTCGCAACCTTAAGTTTTTTGAGATTTTCTTTGATGAGATAAAATCAAAGAATTATTGTTGCATTGAAGACTCAATAAAATTAGATGGGATGGTTTTAAGTCAAATTCAAACCATTGCAGCTAATTTGGCAAAAATTTATTTTTTCCATTATAATAAAAAAACATTCTTATTTTATGTTCCTGAGTCATATAAAGCTCCAGGAACTATCGAAGAACTAAATCAAGTAGATCAACCAAAAGCTAAAAGAGTTATCAATAGTAGTAAACGGCTTGATTATATAGAACTTGCCTATCAAGTTGAAAAAAATATTCGCAATTTTAAGAAAGAAATAGATAATTTACACGCACTGTCCCCAGGTATTTTGTCTAACACCAATATTAAAACTGTAACGGATGATTTCGATAAAATACTTACTGAAATTGAAGCAACTAAGTTTTCAAGTAATAAAAAAAATAATATTTACAACTTAGATAATTTTGATATTAATGCTGTCGAGATGTCTGACATAATTGACATCCCTCAAATTACCGGCATTGATTCCGGAGAGGATTCGTATCATATTAATACGGACGAAGAGAATAGTGAAGCCAAGTTTTCCTTAAAGGTGCCTAATATTCGTCGCCAAACTCCAAGCTTAGCTTTATTATATGATAGATTATTATACGATGAAATTGAAATACAACCAGAATATCAAAGGAAAGATAGAATTTGGAGTGATGACAAAAAATCGAAATTAATAGAATCAATTCTGATGCAATTACCATTACCAATCTTTTACTTTGGAGAAAGAGAGGACGATGTTTGGGTTGTTATTGATGGCTTACAAAGAATAACAACTGTTCAAGATTTTATGAGAAACAAGTTTCCTCTCAAATTAGAGAAAAGCTCATCTGTTTACGAAATGAATGGATTAACCTTCCAAGAGTTTAGCCGTTCATATACACGTATTTTGAGAGAGTTTGAAATCACGGCTTATGTTATCGAATTACAGGAAAGTGATGACTCAAATAGATTCATTATTGAATTATTTCATCGCATTAACACATATGGAGTAAAATTAAGCGATCAAGAAATAAGGTCTGCAATCAACTTTGGCTCGAGCGTTTTCTATTTAAGATATTTGGCTACAAGTAGCTTGTTTTTAAATGCAACAACCTACACTATAAATGACAAAAGGCAAAAAGATCTTGAGTTATGTTTAGGTGCTCTTTCTTTTATATTGTTTGGATATAGTAATTTTAATTATAATAGATATGACTCATTCCTTTCTTCTACAATGAAATGGATAAATAAACAAACTTTTAAAAAAGTTGAAAATGACGATGACATCACGTATCACTCTGATTCTCAAGAAATAACAGAGTTAACTCGCAGGTTCGAAAAAGGCCTAAGAGTTAGCATGGAAATTTTCGGACGCGATGCGTTTAAAAAACAGCAAAATAGCACAAAAAAAGATCCAATCAGTAAACCCTTATTCGAATTATTTGTGACAATTTTTTCTAATATTGACGATGCTAATTTATTAAAACTTAGAGAAAATAAAGATATATTCATAAATAAACTTTATGATGCTATTGCAGATGACTCAACCGATTACGCGAAATGGAACAGCCCATCATATGAAAATACAAATAGAGGACTGAACTACTCTTTATCAAGTTCAACAGGAAAAAGAACTACCATTCTTTATCGGTTTGAATCAATACTTCAAATCCTGTTAGTTTCAACTGGATGCGCCATAAATATTCAACCAATGCTCGGAGATCAAAATGCTTGAGAGAGTAATCTTAAAAAACTTTAAATGTTATAAAAGTGCAGAAATAAAATTCTCCAAACTAACAATCTTCTGCGGTAGTAATTCTGTAGGAAAAAGCACAGCCATACAAGCTGTAGGAATGGCGTTCCAAAGTGAATTTTCAGAGAGTTTAGAAATAAGCGGAGACTTGATAGACTTAGGCACTTTTAAGGATATCTTCTGTAGATTTGCAGATGACTCTGATGATCTATTAAGTATATCCCTACATTTTGACCTTTCACAAAGGATGGTTATGCAGTGGTCGGCCTCTAACACATCGGGTCACACTTTTAATAGTAACTCTTTAGTAGCTGTAAATTTCAATGGAGACTTTAGAGAAAAAATTACAACAAACTATTTCATTAAGAATGGTTTTCAATTCATAGAAGCAGAGAGATTTGGGCCAAGAAGTTACTTTAACATCAACAAAAAAAAGAAATCTTTATTTTGGCTTGGTACAAAAGGGCAGTATTCTTACGAAATATTCTCATCAATTAAAGAATCCAAAGAAAGGCTTCCATCAAAAGATCCCCGCAATCATCATAAAGCTGAAGATGGGTCAACAATACGTAGAAATTTAAATTATTGGATGTCTGAGATAACGCCAAATTTTATTATGGATTCGTCTGTAGTTGATGAGGCTAAAATTAGCCATGCTACTTTCCAAGTAAGCTCTGGAAAAACATCTCCATCAAATATGGGTTTTGGATTAAGTTATGTTCTAAGTGCGGTATTAGCTTTATTAGTAACCAAGCCTGGTGGCATTGTTATAATTGAAAATCCCGAAGCTCACTTGCATCCTCGGGGACAAAGCTACTTAGGCCGTTTGATCGCCTTGGCTTCGCTTGCGGGCGTACAAGTAATAATTGAAACTCATAGTGATCATTTAATAAATGGAATACGTGTTGTTTCTAGAACCAATCATACTTATCGAAAAGAAGATTTTAAATTGCATTACATTTCTTCCAACAAAATAGGTGAGGGAGAAATCAAAACTATTGATGTTGGTGAAAAAGGTGAGCTATCAGAGTGGCCTCAAGGTTTTTTTGATCAACAATCAAAAGATTTAAAAGTAATCATCAAAGGCATAGACGATTGAGGATCTTAATCCATGGAAAAGAACATCTCTCAAATACATATTAGCGGATATAGCTTATCTTTATTAGATGGAGAAAGTAGCTTTGATGAGATCACTGATGCATTAGAAGAATTAAAATATAAGATAAATGAGTATGCCGAATGGAGTAAAATTGAAGTAATTTGCATGAGTGACATTGTAGAATATAGCTCGCCCGAAGAAAATGAAATCTCATTAGAATATAAATTACTCAGTGCTGCAGACTATGATGATAGCATTTATGCTTATTATTTAACCCTTATTGAGAAAGCCATTGGCCCTTACAAATCTCATCTTTACACGACATCATCTTTGGATAAAATAACAAACCAAAATGAATATACCTTCCCCAGGAACTATGCATTTTGTTCAAAAAACCTTTTGTGGCCTAATATAACCGAGGAAAAACACACAGATTCTTGCTTAGATACTTTACAAAGGAATGCTTCATTTATAGCAAGTGTACAAACTGACGAAGCAAATTTTATTGAGCTGTGCATCGAAAATTTTTATAACATTGAATTTCATCCTCAAATAGTATCAACTTTAAACACAATTAAAAGAGGCACATATCTGGATTACATTTTTTCAATTTTAATATGCCTAAACACTCTTAACAAAGCTCACAACCTCATTTCTAAAGACCCTCAAAAAAACGAAGAAGATTTGTTAATTATTGCTGGTATCACAGCAGATTTTGGAAAACAATTTCCATGTACTAGGCAAGGAAAAAACAAACCATTTTTCCAGTTCAACAATGATGGAAAGATTATTAAAATCAACTGTGAATACCACCTCAAAATAAATTGGAATGATAAAAACATCAGAGATAATAATGAAGATTTTTTGCGTTTATATTTTGGGTTGAAATATGATGAAAATAATAAAAGGAAGTTCATTAAGGTCGCTCATATCGGATGCCACCTCCCAATAAAAAATAACAAGATATAATTTAAAAAATCAACATCTTCCGTAAACTACCAAGGTAATATTTTACCTTGGTAGCTAAATTATGTTTCTTTTAAAAACAAAACTGTGCCATAGATGCCTGCAACTGCTGCGACTGCGCTTCCAGCGACTGCGTAGCGGCACTGGCCTGCTCCACCAGCGCGGCGTTTTGCTGCGCGGCTTCATCCATCTGCGTCACCGCCTGATTGACCTGCTCAATGCCGCGGCTCTGCTCTTCCGAGGCGATGGAGATCTCTTTCATTAGCGCGGTCACCCGCATCACTTCACTGGAGATCTCATCCATGGTTTCGCCGGCGCGCGTGGCCATGTCGCTGCCCTCTTTGACCCGCGTCTGTGATTCGCTGATCAACTCACGAATCTCTTTGGCGGCGCTGGCGCTGCGCCCGGCCAGGGTGCGCACTTCGTTGGCAACCACGGCAAAACCGCGCCCCTGCTCACCGGCACGCGCCGCTTCCACCGAGGCGTTGAGCGCCAGGATGTTGGTCTGGAACGCAATGCCGTCGATCACGCTGAGAATATCGGCGATCCGATCGGAGCTGTGGGTGATCTCACGCATCTTCTCCATCACGTAGCACACCACTTCTGCACCGCGATCGGCAGTATCCGACACGCTACTGGCCAGCTGATTGGCCTGCTGCGCGTTGCTGGCGTTAAGCCGGACGGTGGCCGTGAGCTGCTCCATGCTGGCGGCAGTCTGCTCCAGCGAGGCCGCCGACTCCTCCGTGCGCTGCGACAGATGCACCGTGCCCGCGGACAGCTCGCGGCTGCCGACGTCAATCTGCAGGCTGGCTTCACGCACCTGGCTGACCGAGTTGCGCAGCGCCAGCTGCATTCCCGTCAGCGCCTGGTTCAGACGGCCGATTTCGTTATTGGCCGCTGCCGGCAGCGGCTGCGACAAATCGCCGGCTGCAATCTGCTCCAGATGCTGGATCGCCCCGTCCAGCGGACGCAGCAGCGCGCGGCGCAGCAGCAGCCAGGCCAGTGCAATCAGCAACAGGGTCAGCGCGACGGCGACACCAATCATGATCTTCATCTGCAGTTCATTGTGCGCCGCTGCCGCCAGACGTGCGGCAGAGACCTCGTCGGCATACAGGCTGAAGTCGTTCACTGCCTTCGAATAGTTAGCCGCCAGCTGCGACAGGTTGCCTTCCAGCACCTGGTAATACTCATCGGTATACTGCTTTTGCAGCGCATCCATCATGGGTGCCATGGCGCCTTTCTGATACGCGCTGAACGCGGCCGCGACCGCATCGGCGAGGCTTTTGCCCTGCGCGGTAACGGTACCGGCATCAATAAACGCGGTCAGATGGCGTTGCGAGCTGGCGACATCCGCCTGCGCCTGTTTGCTAACGGTCGCGCCCTCGTCCAGCAGGCCGATTTCGATTTTGCGCACCGCCAGCGCGGCGCTGGCGCGGGCACGCATCAGATCGGCGTTGCTCTGATACAGGCTGTTAAGTTCAATGCCCTGAATACGGTTGATGGCGTCAAGTGACTGGTTGCCGGAATTGATGGCGTAGATGCCCATACCGCTCACTGCCAGCAGCAGCAGCGTCATAAAGGCCAGAAGAGAGAGTAAAGCCGTGCGTATAGATAGCTGTGTGATCATGATAATTCCCGTGCGCTTTAAAAAAGGGAGAATCCAGTAGCCCTAAAACGGAGAGATTATCGGCAGTGACCGGGGGAAACTTTATCCTTCATTGATGGTCAACCTGATTACGATCATCTACGCTTCAGATTTCCTGAAGTTCGTAGCGCTAAAAGCAAGGAATGTAACGATGAAAAAATGGCTTCCGCTTGCCTGTCTGTTCGCGTCCAGCGTGGCAATGGCACAGCAAAACCCTATCGATCAGCAGCTCAATCAATGCCTGAATAAAGAGTCCAGCACCACCGGCATGTCGCAGTGCTACAGCACGGCCAATAAGGCGTGGGACAAAGAGATGAATGCGCAATATAGTCAGCTGATGAAGAAATTAACCGGTGAGCCCAAAGACAAACTGCGCAATGCGCAGCGCGCCTGGCTGGCCTACCGTGATAGCTGGACCGATGCCAGCCGCAGCTATTTCCTCAGCAGTCAGGGCTCCATGGCGGCGCTGTCAGTGGGCGCGCAGGGCGTCAGTCTGGTGCGCAACCAGGCGCTGATGCTGCAATCAATCAACAAAGGCAGTTGCGCCAATCCCGATGATTGTTGATAAATGGGGGCGTTAAACACGCTCAGCGCTGGCCACGGTCAGCGCGCCCATTATTCACGGAGAAACCATGGCTGCCTACGCCTCGACCCTCATTCTTATCTGCCTCGCCATCCTGAGCTACTTCGTCCACAACAGCGCCGTCACCATTTCGATTCTCATCCTGCTGGTGATTAAGCTCACGCCGCTGGCACAGTTCTTTCCCTATGTCGAAAAGCAGGGCATCCAGATTGGTATCATTATTCTCACCGTGGCCGTCATGGCACCGCTGGCAAGCGGCACGCTGCCGGCCTCGTCGCTGCTGAAATCCTTTGCTAACTGGCAATCCATTGTGGCGATTATCGTTGGCGTGTTTGTTGCCTGGCTCGGCGGTCGCGGCGTCAGTTTAATGAGCGTGCAGCCGTCGGTGATTGGCGGGTTGCTGATTGGCACGGTGATTGGTGTGGCGTTCTTTCGCGGCGTGCCGGTCGGGCCGCTCATCGCGGCAGGGATTGTGTCGCTGTTTGTCACCACGAAGTAGCCTGCTGGACCATTCCGAAACGCCAAAAAGGGGGCATACTTTCAGAGTCAGTTGGCTATAATAGCCGTCACTCAACTTACGACTAATGAAGGAAAGCCAGATGAGTTTGAACCAGGTGCCTGCAGGTAAAGATCTGCCAGAAGATATCTATGTCGTCATCGAGATCCCGGCCAACGCCGATCCGATCAAATATGAAGTGGACAAAGAGTCTGGCGCCCTGTTTGTAGACCGTTTCATGTCTACCGCCATGTTCTATCCGTGCAACTACGGTTACATCAACCACACGCTGTCTCTGGATGGTGACCCGGTTGACGTGCTGGTGCCAACCCCGTATCCGCTGCAGCCAGGTTCAGTGATCCGCTGCCGTCCGGTAGGCGTGCTGAAGATGACCGACGAATCAGGTGAAGATGCCAAACTGGTTGCGGTTCCGCACACCAAGCTGAGCAAAGAGTACGATCACATTAAAGATGTGAACGACCTGCCAGAACTGCTGAAAGCGCAGATCACCCACTTCTTTGAGCACTACAAAGATCTGGAAAAAGGCAAATGGGTGAAGGTTGACGGCTGGGACAACGCGGAAGCGGCTAAAGCTGAAATCATCTCCTCTTTCGAGCGCGCACAGAAGAAGTAAGTTTTCTGTCAGCGCTGTCGCATCGCTATGTATGGCGATCGGCAGATAAAAAAACACCGCCCACTGGGCGGTGTTTTTATTTACGCTTCTGCGGCGTCATCGCGCCGTAACCAGTCGCCACTCGCGATGCGGGTGCGACCGGCAATCGAACGCTGATACACGTACAGCCAGGCGCTGCCGTAGGGCGTCTGGATCAGCTGGCGCTTATACTCGCCGTTCTTGCTGCGCAAGGCATCCAGCTCGCCGAGGGTACTGGCGTCGATGCGATACACTTCGCAGTACACCGTGCCGTCCCCCTCAACCACGCCCGGATAGTGACCGAGATTGTAGAGCGCAAACCCTTCAATCTGATGGTCGCCGAGCCATTGCGCATTGGTCATCCAATGACTATTTCCCTGTTTGCGCCGTAAACTGCCGTAGACAATTATTCGCATTGCTAAAACTCAAACTGATAGAGCAAATCCAGTGCCTGATCGAGACCCGACACGGCTTCCAAATAGAGTTTGGGCATCAGGCGATAACGCAAAGTGAGCGTCGCCAGTGAATCAAATATGCCAACACCGTATTTTACCTGCAGACCCGGCAGCACATAACCACTCACCTGCACCTGCTGGCTGTCGCCGACACCGGTGGTATCAAGCGCAAGGTTACTGACGCCGAAGGTCTCGCCGATTTTACCCATAACCTGACCACTTTGTGCAACCCCCAGTCCAACCAGCGCCGAGGTTAAGGCGTTGCTGTCGCCATCGCTGCTGAGTCCCTGACCGCGTAACAGGTAAGACAGCGCCTCCTGCTGCGACATCGCCGGGTCGGAGAAGACCTCCACCTTCGGCTCGTCGGCCAGCCCGGTGACGCGCAGACCAGCTGTCACATCATCCTCGGTGGCTTCCGGGTTACGAATCGCCTCCAGGTTGACGTACGGCTGATCCGGCGGACCGGCGAACTGCAGCTCGCCTTTACGCACAATCAGATCCTGACCATACGCGTGGAAACGGCCGGAAGGAATATTGATTTGTCCGTTTAAGCCCAGGCCGGTTTTATCCTGCACCAGTTTGAGATCGCCGTTGAGGCGCGCTTTCAGGCCAAAGGCCGAGAGGCGCACATCGTTGCCGACGTGGATCACCAGATTGCTGTTGATCGGGATCGCGGCGGTTTTCGGCTGAATCGGCTTGAGGTTCTCATCCAGCATCACCTCATCCGACGACACGCCGGTAGCGCTCTCCGGCACTTCCTGCACCGTGATGCGCGCCCACGGAATATCAACCTTGCCGTCAAGGTTGAACGCCGCCGGTGTGGCTTCAAACGCCAGGTCCGGCGAAACGTCCATCCGCACCATCGGCGGAACGGTAACGCGAATGCGGCTGCCCTGCGCAGTAACGCGCGCGCGCCAGTTATCCAGCTGGCTCCAGTCCGCGTTGCCGCCCAGATTGAGATTACCCTGCTGCGTCTGGATCAGGCCGTTGAGCGTGGAACTCATGCCGTTAAACACCAGGTTGAGATTGGCCGAGGTGAGATCAACCGGCATAAAGCTGCCGTCCACATCAACATCGCTCAGCCCCAGCTGACCAAAGATCTGCGGCTGCTGCAGCGTGCCGCCGAGACGCAGATTGCTGTTGAGGTTGCCTTTGATCTTCTCGCCCTGCATCAGCGCCGGGTTGAGCATCGCCAGTGAAATGTTGCTGATGCCGATGTTGCCTGACAGCTGGCGGCGATTCTCCGGATCGGCGATTTGCACGTTGCCGCTCAGCTGACCGTTATTCACGATGTGAATCAGCCAGTCGAGCTGCGCGCGTCCATTACGCAGCGCCGCATTCAGGTTGAGCGTGTCGAAGGCGATCGGCAGGTTATTCCCCTGCACATCCTGCACCACTTTTACGCCGTTTCCTTTAAGCGACACCGTGCCGGTCGGCAGCGCGCCGTCGGCGGTCCAGTTCACGCGCGCATCACCGCTGAACACGCCGTTCAGCTGGGTGGCATCGGTGAGGAACGGCTTAAGCATTGCCAGATCAAAGCGGTTCAGCACCACGTGCGCATGGCCGCTGGCTCCGGCCTCGATCGGCTCCGGCACGCACAGCTGCGCGTTGGGGTTTTGCCAGCAGTGCGGCCCGATGGTGGCGCTCTGTTTGCTGTTCAGGTAGTCAATCGTCATCGCGCGCGTCAGGCGCCATTCGCCCACCGGCGTGTCAAAACGCGTATTGTTGAGATTGCCCTGCCAGCGCTGCGTCTGGCGGTCAAAGCTGCCGTTGAGCGCCAGCTGGCCGGAGACCGGCTCGCCCTGCACGTTGAGTTTCAGCTGGTGCTGCTTCTCGTTACCGTCGGCGTTGAGCGTCAGCAGGCTGATCTTAAACGCGTCCTGCTGTAGCTGCTCTACGCGCAGCTGCAGTTTACCGGCGACCTGATCGCTGGATTTCACATCGCTCTGCAGCGTGACGCGGCGGATCTGCAACTGCTGCCAGCGCAGACCGCTGGCGGTAAGATCGGCCAGCAGCTGGGGCGCCTGCAGCGTACCGCGCGCCTTGATGGTGCCTTTGGCTACGCCGCCGAGGCCCGGCAGCGCGTTATCCAGATGCGGCGCATCGACACTGGCATCGAGATTTAGCGCGTCGCCCAGTTCGCCCTTCACGTCGAGATGGTTGCGCCCCAGCGCGATGTCAATGCCGGGGATTTTCCACTGGTTGTAACTGTTGCCGGTCAGCGAGCCTTCGGCGCTCACCGCGTTCTGTTTCACATTGCCCTTCAGCGCCAGCTGCGGCACGCTGAGCTGCCAGCTTCCGCCGTACAGGCTACCGCGCGTGGTGATTTTACCGTCGAGCTTCGCCGGCCAGTCAGGATACTGTTTAGCGGTATTGATGCCCGCCAGCGTCAGCTCGCTGCGCCAGCTGATGGCTTTGCTCCAGTCCACCAGCGCGCTGAGGTCAATGTTGCCCTGCAGCGCCGCCACGCGAAGTTTATCCAGGCTGAACTGCTGCACGTTGCCTTTACCGTCCAGCGTAATGGTGGCCGGCGGCACGGCTTCGCCCTTCACTGCGGTGCGCAGCGACATCACGTAGTCGGTGGCTTTGCCGCTGAACTGGTAGTCGAGATTATCCGCCTGATACTGCACCGGACCGGTCAGCGGCCAGCGCAGCTGCGGGCTGGTGAGTTTGAGCGACAGCGGCAGACCGGCGACCGCCGGCTGCGCGGCGGCGTCCAGCTGAGCACGCACCGGCCCCGAGAGGTTCAGGCCCAGCTTCAGCTCGTCACGCATTGCCCCGGCGAGGTTCAGTTTGATCTTCTCGCCTTTAATCGGATCGAGATTCAGCGAGCCGTTGAGCACAAAATTGACCGGCCAGTTATCCGCCAGCCGGGCATCGCCGCTGGCGTTGAGCTGTCCCTGCGGCGAGTCGACGTCAAAGGTCTCCAGCTGCACATGCCGGTCGGTAGTTTTGGCCTTCAGCAGCAGACGCGTAATCGCCACATCCGTATCGCCGGTGATGCGCAACTGCTCACCCAACAGCTGCTGCACGTTGATATCGAGTGGCAGCTGGAAATCCGGCAGTGCCGGCAGCAGCGGCTCGGCAAACATCGCCTGCAGCGTTTCGCCCAGCGGTTTCTCATCCGGCTGCGGCTGCTGCACTTTAGGCTGCACCACCTGTTCGTCCGCCACTTTCGCCGCCTTCGGCAGCGCGATCAGCAGGCTCTGGATATGGGTGGGATTGAGCGTCAGCGCGCGATCCTGCCACTGCAGGCCGCTGGTGAAGTCGAGCAGCGAAATGGCGGTGTCATCGACTTTAACGTTGATGTTATGCAGGCTGACCCGGCTCAGCGTAATCGGGTATGGCGTGCTGAGATTGCTGCTGCCGCTCTCCTCTTCCGGCGGCGGCGCACTGGCGGGCGTCATTTTTTTGCTGTCGACCACCACGCTGACGTCCTGCAGCGCGATATCGTTCACGCACACCGAGGAGTGCAGCAGGCAGTTGAGGTTGAGCGCCAGATGGAAGCGCCCGGCATCCACGCTGACGCCCGGCATCTGGTACTTCACGCCGCTCAGCGTCAGATCGCGCCAGCCGCCTTCCACCTTGTTAATCGACAGGCCCGGCACCCAGCGATCGGCACCTTTAAACAACAGATGCAATCCGGGCGTGGTGCCCACCAGAAACGCCACGCTGGCCAACAGCACCAGCACGAAAATACCGATACCGATCAGGACCTTTTTCCATAGCTTCATAGTTCAGGCCCCAGTCCTACATAAAATTGCAATCCATGCTCCTTGTCGTCACCAATCGGGCGCGCGATATCAAACTTGATCGGCCCTACCGGAGAAGACCAGCGCACGCCGAAGCCTGCACCGGTTTTAACATTACTCTGCTTGATGTCGTTGACCGCTTCGCCGGAGTCGACGAATACCGCGCCCCACCATTTGCCGGAGACGTTGTACTGATACTCGAGCGAGCCGGTGGCCAGCTTTGAGGCACCGGTGAGTTTGCCTTCGTCATCGCGCGGCGAGATATCTTTGTATTTATAGCCGCGAATGCTGCGGTCACCGCCGGCGAAGAAGCGCAGATCGGGCGGCACTTTTTCAAAGTCGTTGGTTTCAATCCAGCCAAGATTACCGCGCGCCACAAAGCGATGCTTCTCGCCCAGCGTGCGGATCCACACGTTCTGCGCCTGCAGGATCAGGAAGTCGACGTCCGAGCCCCAGGTGGTGTCCGACACGTCTACCGAATAGCGCTGTGAATCGCCCCAGGTCGGCATCAGGCCGCCGCGCGAACGGGTGCGGTTCAGGCTGACGCCCGGATAGAGCAGCATGGTGGTGTTGGTGACGCTGCCCTGAGTAAAGTGGTCGAGGCTCCAGCGCAGGTTAACCGCGCGCTGCCAGCCGGAGCTGCTGTCCCAGTTACGCGACATCGCCAGCGTGGTGGTGTCCGATTTGGTGTCGTTGAGATCGGTGCGTTTCAGGCCGCCGGAGAAGGTGTAGTACTGCTCCAGCGGACTTTTCAGCAGCGGCACTTTATAGCTGAGATCAAGCTGCTGCTCCGGCGCGGAGATATAGGCGCTGGAGGTCAGGCTGTGGCCGCTGTCGTTGATCCACGGCTTTTTCCACGTGCCTTTCAGCCGCGGTCCGACGTCCGTCGAGTAACCGACACCGGCTTCGATGGTGTTCTCCACGCGCGGCGACACGGCGGCGCTGAGCGGCAGCACTTTGGTCTGGCGTCCTTTATCGAACTCGGGTGCCACGACGACAGAATTAAACCAGCCGGTGGCGGAGAGGCGACGATTGAGTTCGGCCAAATCGCGTGAGCTGTAGGGATCGCCCTTTTTGAACGGCACCAGATTGCGCAGATAGGCTTCATTGATTTGCGAGCCCTCAAAGCTGACATCGCCGAAGCGATAGCGCGGGCCGCTGTCGTAGTCGATATCCCAGAATGCTAAACGCCGTTCGACCGAGACACCAAGCTGGCTCTGCTTAAAGTCACCGTCGAAGTAACCATTACGCAGCGCCAGGCTGGAGAAGCCGTTTTTGAATTTATCGTAGTCGCCGTGATTAAGCTGGCTGCCGACTTTAGGCCTGCCCTGCTTCACCCACGCCTGATAGTCAGGATCGTCTTTTGCGGCGCCTTCCACCACGATGGTGCTGCCGCCAATCTTCACCGGCTCACCGGCGGTGACGCGGGCAATCAGCACCGGACGCCCCCCCTGCGGCGGTGCCGGGCGTGATTCAAAGTCGATCTGCGGCTCGTAATAGCCCAGCGCACGCAAACCTTCTTTGATCGCGGCAGCCACGCGCGCCTGGAAACGGCCGTCGTTCGACACCTCGTCACTGCCGATAGTGGACAAGCGCGCCCTGACGTTTTTCTGTAACTCCCCGGTCAGGCCTTCCAGCTGCAGTCGCACTTTGGCTGCCTCAACAGCAGGTGCGGCAAGCAGCAGGCTGGCCAAGCAATAAGCATGAAATCGCGGCACGCGTACTCCTGTTAATAATGCCTGCCCCTATTCCGCAGGGGCGTTAACTCTGGTGGAAAGGGTATCACCACACCTTGCATACCCATCAGCATAGCCGCTCTTTTTTGCGAACGGCTGCGTAAAAACGGCCGCTAAGCCAAATCGACTGCTATTGTCGGTAAATGTGCGTACCGATACAACAACGAAGCCGCGCTTCTGCGCACCGCCAGCTGCCACTCGGATTAATCCGAGCCGCCCAATCACGCCGCTGGCGGCAGCAATAGCGCTGCTGCTATAATCAGCGACCAGCAGGCCTCGCCTGCACGCATTTCTGCCCCGACGTTAACGTGACTTTGTCGAACTGGCGCAGACATTTTTGGCACGGATAGCCCTGTTTGACGGGTAAGTACCGGATGTACGCCTCTTCGCGCTGCCCAGGCCAAAAATGACAAGTGATTAACCCAACGGATCTTTTATGCTTGATAGCCTGCTTGTCATTCTTTTACTGATCGTAATCAGTTCATTTTTTTCTCTGTCGGAGATCTCGCTGGCGGCTGCCCGCAAGATCAAACTGAAACTGCTGGCCGATGAAGGCAACATCAACGCGCAGCGCGTGCTGAAGATGCAGGAACAGCCTGGCATGTTCTTCACCGTGGTACAGATTGGCCTCAACGCCGTCGCGATTCTCGGCGGTATCGTCGGCGATGCGGCGTTTTCTCCCGCCTTCAGCAGCCTGTTCAACCGCTTTATGGAGCCGGAACTGGCGGATCAGCTCAGCTTTATCTGCTCCTTCACCATCGTCACCAGCCTGTTTATTCTGTTTGCCGACCTGACGCCAAAACGCGTCGGCATGATCGCGCCGGAAGCCATCGCGCTGCGCATCATCAATCCGATGCGCTTCTGCCTGCTGGTTTTCCGCCCGCTGGTATGGCTGTTCAATGGCCTGGCCAACGTGTTCTTTCGCATCTTTAAGCTGCCGATGGTGCGTAAAGATGACATCACCTCGGATGACATTTACGCGGTGGTAGAAGCGGGCGCGCTGGCCGGCGTGCTGCGCAAGCAGGAGCACGAGCTGATCGAGAACGTGTTTGAGCTGGAATCACGCACCGTGCCTTCGTCTATGACCTCGCGTGAAAATATCGTGTGGTTCGATCTGCACGAAGACGAAACCAGCCTGAAAACCAAAATCGCGCAACACCCGCATTCGAAGTTTCTGGTGTGCGACGGCGATATCGACCATATCGTCGGTTACGTTGATTCCAAAGAGCTGCTGCTGCGCGTGCTGGGCAATCAGAGCATGACGCTCAACAGCGGCGTGCAGATTCGTTCGGCGCTGATTGTGCCGGATACACTGACGCTGTCAGAGGCGCTGGAGAGTTTTAAAACCGCCGGCGAAGACTTCGCGGTGATCATGAACGAATATGCGCTGGTGGTCGGAATTATCACGCTTAACGACGTGATGACCACGCTGATGGGCGATCTGGTCGGTCAGGGGCTGGAAGAGCAGATTGTGGCGCGCGACGAGAATTCCTGGCTGGTGGAAGGCGGTACGCCGATTGATGACGTGATGCGCGTGCTGGATATCGACGAGTTCCCGCAGTCCGGCAACTACGAGACCATCGGCGGCTTCATGATGTATATGCTGCGTAAGATCCCCAAACGCACCGATTTCGTCAAATTCTCCGGCTACAAATTCGAGGTGGTGGATATCGACAGCTACCGCATCGACCAGCTGCTGGTGACGCGCATTGATGACCGCCCGCCGGTGCTGAATGTGTCGAAGAGTACGCTGGATGAGTCTGAAGGGCCTGCCGCATAGCAGTGATCGTGCGGTTACAGAAAGATTCAGGGCGCCAGCGGCGCCCTTTCTTTTGCTTAGTTGTACTCGGCTTGCAGCCGCAGCACCTGGCGGTTGATTTCTGACATCACGCTAAGGTGCTGTTTATCCTTGACGCGCGGCAACATGACTTTGCCTTTGTCGAACTCAAACGCGCCAACATCCTTGATGTACAACCTTCCTTTAAATAGCGTCTTTACATATTTCGCAATTTGCAGCGGATTATAGCGCTGGAAGATCTTCATGCTGTTTAACTCCTGAACAGATGTAATACGCTTCGCCGTTGCCAAATTCGGTACGAGCCCTTGAAGCGCAAATGAGGCATAACTATAGAACATGATTCCTTGCCGATGTTCCGAAAAAATGGATTTTTTACTGAATTGACACATCATTACAGAGAACTCTGTCATAACGATCACAAAATCCAGTATAAACCTTCATTGGTTAAGGAATTGTGGCATGGGTTACAAAGCTGCTATCTCATCGCGACAGGCGCATCATCCACGCCTAATATTGCAAAAACATGAATAACTGGTCGGATCACTAAGGAGCATTACCATGCGTTTGGCACATTCCGTGATAGCCCTGGCGCTGCTGCTGCCCAGCCTTGCCTCAGCCCACGCGTTTAAGGTTGGCGAGCGCGTGCCGGCAGTCGGCGTTAACGACAAAGGAGAACTGCTGTATCAGCAGGAGAAGTTTCGCTACCAGCCCTGGAACAGCGCCCAGCTGAGCGGCAAAGTGCGGGTCATCCTGCATATTGCCGGACGCTCGTCAGCCAAAGAACAGAACGCCGCGCTGATTGAAGCCATCAAAGCCGCCCAGCTGCCGCACGACCGCTATCAGACCACCACGGTGGTTAATACCGATGATGCCATTCCCGGCACCGGGATGTTTGTGCGCAGCAGCATTGAGAGCAATAAACAGCAGTATCCGTGGTCGCAGTTCATTGTCGACAGCAACGGCAACGCGCGCAAGGCGTGGCAGCTGGAGAAAGGCGGTTCGGCAATTGTGATTCTGGATAAGACCGGCCATGTGCGTTACGCCAAAGACGGTCCGCTGACGCAGGATGAAGTGCAGCAGGCGATGAAACTGATCCATCAGCTGCTGCAGGCGTGATCGCGCCACAGCGGGTGGCGCGCATAGCGTATCAGAACAGCGAGACGCGGAAGCCCGGATTCAGGAACGACTCGCGCGGCGCGTAGTCGAGGGTTTTGCCCTGCCAGTCATGCACGTGTGCGCCGGCGGCAATTGCTACCGCATGGCCGGCACCGGTATCCCAGATATTGGTCGGCCCGAAGCGCGGATAGAGCTGCGCCTTACCCTCTGCCACCAGGCAGAACTTGAGCGAGGAGCCGATAGCGGTGGTCTGATGCTCGCCCAGCTGGGTCAGATACTCTTTCAGCTCTTCGTCTTTGTCGGCGTGCGAACGGCTCACCACCACCAGCAGCGGTCGCGCTTCACGCACGTGGATCTGCGTGGTGTGGCCGCCCTCTTCTTTCCACGCTTTGCCTTCGGCCGCAGAATACATCACCCCCAGAGCCGGCGCGTACACCACGCCCAGCACCGGTTTGCCGTGCTCAATCAGCGCGATATTGACCGTGAACTCGCCGTTACGCTTAATGAACTCTTTGGTGCCGTCGAGCGGATCGACCAGCCAGTATTGCTGCCAGTGCTGACGCACATCCCAGCCGGGTGGATCCTCTTCCGACAGCACCGGCACGTCAGGCGTCAGCGCCGCTAAGCCCTGCACGATAACCTGATGTGCCGCCAGATCGGCCGCCGTGACCGGTGAATCATCCGATTTACGCGTCACGTCCAGCGGTTGTGCGCCATCGTAGACCTGCATAATGGCATCGCCCGCGCTGCGCGCCAGCTGGCAAATTTTATCTAACATTGTTCACCTCATTTCGGCTGATGCTGCCGCTGAAACCCCGGCAGCCCGTCTCCAGATATTTTAGCAGGTACGCTGTGACAGCCGCAGCTAAGCGTATTCGCTTTGATTATCAATATCATAGTTCGGTCGTGGCGGCTATGGCGCAATGCTGAATGGCAGGCACTCCGTCAGCTTACGCAGGAAAGAGGCAAAATCCCGAGCCCCATCACAAATTGAAATGATAATTCGTCATGGTTTTACATTATTTTGAGAGGCCCATTAAAGCGAACAAGGAGCAAGCCATGTTCAAAGCGAGCATGTCGTTACTGGCCCTGTGCGTTGCAGCCGCCACGGTGCAGGCTGCCACGGTGGATTTACGCATTCTGGAAACCACCGATCTGCACAGCAACATGATGGATTTCGATTACTACAAAGACACGCCGACCGAAAAGTTTGGTCTGGTGCGCACCGCTACGCTCATCCAGCAGGCGCGCGGCGAAGTAGCAAACAGCGTGCTGGTGGATAACGGCGACATTATTCAGGGCAGCCCACTGGGTGATTACATGGCGGCCAAAGGCCTGCAGCCGGGAGAAATCCATCCGGTGTATAAAGCCCTTAATACGCTGGATTACGCGGTGGGCAATCTCGGCAACCACGAATTTAACTACGGCCTGCCCTATCTGCAGCAGGCGATTGCCGGGGCACGTTTTCCCTACATCAACGCCAACGTTATCGATGAAACCAGTGGCAAACCGCTGTTTACCCCCTATTTAATTAAAGAAACTGCGGTAAAAGACCGCGACGGCAAGCCGCATACGCTGAAAATCGGCTATATCGGCTTCGTACCACCGCAGATTATGGTGTGGGATCGCAACAATCTGCAGGGTAAAGTGCGCGTTGATGACATCACCGAGACAGCGAAGCGCTATGTGCCGGAAATGCGCGCAAAAGGTGCTGAAATAATCATCGCTATTCCGCACTCCGGTCTGAGCAGTGAGCCGTACCATGCCATGGCGGAAAACTCGGTGTATTACCTCAGTCAGGTGCCAGGTATCAACGCCATCATGTTCGGCCACGCGCACGCGGTATTTCCCGGCAAAGAGTTTGCGGCGATTAAAGGCGCGGATATCCCTCAGGGCACGCTTAACGGCGTACCGGCGGTGATGCCCGGCATGTGGGGCGATCATCTCGGCGTGGTTGACCTGGTGCTGAAAAATGACGGCGGCAACTGGCAGGTGACCCAGGGTAAAGCCGAGGCACGGCCAGTTTACGATGCGGTAGCGAAAAAATCGCTGGCGGCGGAAGATGCCGATCTGGTGAAAGTGCTGGCCGACGATCATCGCGCTACGCGTGAGTTTGTGGCAAAACCGATCGGCAAGTCGGCGGATGTGATGTACAGCTACCTGTCGCTGGTGCAGGACGATCCCACCGTGCAGATCGTCAATAATGCACAGCGTGCTTACGTCGAACGCTTCATTCAGGGCGATCCCGATCTGGGCCGCTTACCGGTGCTCTCGGCAGCGGCCCCGTTCAAGGCCGGCGGCCGTAAGAACGATCCGGCCAGCTACGTTGAAGTGGAAAAAGGCGATCTTACCTTCCGTAATGCCGCCGATCTCTATCTCTACCCGAATACGCTGGTGGTGATGAAAGTCAGCGGTGCGCAGGTGAAAGAGTGGCTGGAGTGCTCGGCAGCGCAGTTTAATCAGATCGACGTGCATCGTCGTCAGCCGCAGTCGCTGATCAACTGGGATTTCCGCACCTACAATTTTGATGTGATCGACGGCGTGCAGTATCAGATCGATGTGACGCAACCGGCGCGCTACGACGCCGAATGCCAGCTGATTAACCCGGCGGCATCACGCATCCAGGATCTGCGCTGGCAGGGCAAACCGATCGATCCCAAAGCGACCTTCCTCGTTGCCACCAATAATTACCGTGCCTGGGGCGGCAAATTTGCCGGTACCGGCGAGCAGTATGTCGCGTTTGCTTCGCCGGATGAGAACCGCTCGGTGGTGGCCGCCTACATCAGCAGCGAAACCCGCGCCCACGGCGCGGTGCAGCCACAGGCCGATCACAACTGGCGGCTGGCACCGATCGCCAGCGCAACGCCGCTGGATATTCGCTTTGAGACCGCGCCGGGCGCAAAAGCCACGCAGTTTATTGAGAAGTATGCTGATTATCCGATGAAAGCCGTCGGCAGTGATGAAACGGGCTTTGCAATCTGGCAGGTAGATCTACAGAAGCAGGCAGAGAAGAAGTAGTGACCGCGGGCGCCAGATATGGCGCCCGCTGTTTATTACAGGATTTCCAGCAGCTCGACTTCGAAAATCAGGGTGCTGAATGGCGGGATAGAGGCACCCGCGCCGCGCTCGCCGTAAGCGAGATTGTGCGGAATGGCCAGCTCCCACTTCGAACCAACCGGCATCAGGGTCAGCGCTTCAATCCAGCCGGCAATCACGCCGCTGACCGGGAATTCAGCCGGTTCGCCACGGGCAACGGAGCTATCAAACACGGTGCCGTCAATCAGCTTACCGGTGTAGTGCACGCGTACGCGATCCTGACGTGATGGGATCGGACCATCGCCCTGGGTGATGACGCTGAACTGCAGGCCGGATTCGGTGCTGCTCACGCCTTCACGCTGTGCATTCTGCTCGAGGAACTGCTGACCTTCGGCCGCCATGGCTTCGACGCGCTCACGACGTACGCCTTCGGCACGCTCGTGGACTTCACGCAGCGCACGGTGTACCACGTCAACCGGAACTGCCGGTGAGTTCCCTTCCAGCGCGTCGCGCAGGCCCGCAAGCAGCGCTTCTGGCTGCAGACCCTGCAGTCCAGACTCTTGCAGCTGCTGACCAACCTGTAAACCGATACCGTAACTTGCTTGTGATTCGACGCTGTCAAATGAAGGGGTCGTCATCTTGTTTCCTTAATCCCGGAGAAAATAGAACCGGCAGCATAACAGCGCAGGCGGCTGGCGTAAAATCTCGCGCGCCGCGGATGACATTTCCCGGGGAAAGAGAAACAATATGCAGGTCAAATTTTTCAATGCTGGCAGGCACTTCGCGCCCGCTTTGCCCATACTATAGAACAAGAGAGCATCCATGGGCCAAATCGCCCCACGACGTCGCAGGACGCGCGCACCGCGTACCTTATTTTCCCGGTTGCAACGCTGGCTGCCTGACAGGCGCGTCACGACCGCCAGCGAGGAGGAGGAAAGAATGGCTTCTGAAACCCCGTCGCGTATACCCGCTGTGCTGCAGCGCATCTGGCATCTGCTGGATAACGTACGCTGGATGGATCCGCTGCCGCCGCTGCACCGACGCGGTATCGTTATTGCCCTGCTGGTGATGCTGCTGGCGTTTCTCTGGCCTGCCAGCACACCGCAGTATCCGGTGGAACGTCCGGCGGAGAGCAGCGGCAAAGAGGTGCCGATGCAGGCGGAAATCTACGATAACAATGCGCAGCCGCCGCAGAATACGACGCCAAAGAGTGATGCCCAGGGCGAATGGCACAGCTATACCGTGGCCTCGGGCCAGACGCTGGCACAGCTGTTCCGTGACAACAATCTTCCGGTCAATGATGTGTTTGCCATGGCGCGGGTGGAAGGCGATGGGCAGCCGCTGAGCGCACTGCAGAGTGGTCAGCAGGTGAAGATTCGTCAGAACGCGCAGGGCGTGGTGACCGGCTTAACGGTCGAGAGCAGTAACGGTCCGGTGTTGTTTACCCGCCAGCCGGACGGCAGCTTTATCCGCGCGCAGTAAGCGACAGAAACAAAAACGCCGGCACAAGGCCGGCGCTTTCAAACTAAGTAAAAAATTACTCAGCTACTACATTCACAACCAGTTTCGCGAATACTTCGCTGTGAACCTGGAAGTCAACTTCGTGCTCACCGGTGGTGCGCAGAACGCCGTTTGGCAGGCGAACTTCGCTCTTCGCCACTTCAACGCCAGCTGCAGTAACTGCATCAGCGATGTCGCGGGTACCGATGGAACCGAACAGTTTACCTTCGTCGCCTGCTTTAGACGCGAGAGTAACGGTGCCCAGTGCATTGATTTTCTCTGCACGTGCGTTAGCAGCAGCCAGAACGTCAGCCAGTTTGGCTTCCAGTTCAGCGCGACGCGCTTCGAAGAACTCAACGTTTTTCTTGGTAGCAGGAACAGCTTTACCCTGTGGAACCAGGAAGTTACGAGCGTAGCCCGCTTTAACGTTAACCTGATCACCCAGGCTGCCCAGGTTTGCTACTTTATCAAGCAGAATAACTTGCATTACCTTATCCTCTTAAAGTCGTTAATGGACAGTTGCCGATTACTGATGACGATCAGTGTACGGCAGCAGAGACAGGTAACGCGCGCGCTTGATAGCACGAGCCAGCTGACGCTGGTATTTTGCACGAGTACCGGTGATACGGCTTGGAACAATCTTGCCGCTTTCAGTGATGTAGTTTTTCAGCGTTGCGATATCTTTATAATCGATCTCTTGAACGCCTTCCGCGGTGAAACGGCAGAACTTGCGACGACGGAAATAACGTGCCATTTGGCTAGTCTCCAGAATCTATCAATTCAATCTGCTCGGCATGTAACACAAGTTTGCTCTGGCCATTGCGTGCCTGATGGCAGCTAATAAAACCTTCGAGTGTGAGTTGCGTGCCGACCGTTATATGTTGAGTAATCGCCTGATGGGCGCTGCCGCTGATAATCACCGGCATCTGACACCAGGCTTGCCGGTGAAACCCGGCTTCCTCCTGCACAGAACGATGCTCAAGCACGAACTGGCAGTGAGGAATCCCTGACGGACTGACTTTTCGAACTGGCGTCTTGCACACGGTGCCAGACAGGCGCAGCCGATTGGCCGTCATCGTGGATTACTCTTCAGAATCCCCAGCATCTGAGTCTTCTGCCGATTCGTTAGCGAAGTCTTCGCGGCGCTCACGACGCTCGTCTTTCGCTTTAACCATCGGAGAAGCTTCAGTTACCGCGTGCTTAACGCGCATAACCATGCTGCGGATAACGGCGTCGTTGAAGCGGAAGTTAGTTTCCAGCTCGTCGATCACTTCCTGCGGTGCTTCTACGTTCAGCAGAACGTAGTGTGCTTTGTGCAGTTTGTTGATCGGGTAAGCCAGCTGACGGCGACCCCAGTCTTCCAGACGGTGGATCGTGCCCTGTGCACCAGTGATAGCACCAGTGTAACGCTCGATCATGCCCGGAACCTGCTCGCTCTGGTCAGGATGGACCATAAATACGATTTCGTAATGACGCATCGATAGCTCCTTACGGATTATTCAGCCTCCTGTCAGGGTCAGCTGCGGCCCACGGAAGCAAGGAACGTTATAGGTTGCGAATCACCCAAAAGATGAAACACACCTCTGAATGCAGCTGAAAAATTGACGCGTAATCATACTGACCTCGCCGGGGAAACTCAAGCGCACAATTCATCAAATTGTCGCTGCCGTGCCAGGCGGGGACACCTTTCGTGCTAAGGATTGAGATTCAGCAGGTTAGTCAGAGATTGTTCAAAATCCCTGAACGAGGCGTTCAGCATGACGATCTGGCGTCGTACTGGTGAAGAACTAAACTCTCTACAGGCGCAACGGTTTGGCTTAATCAGCGCGCCTGAGAGTGAAATCCCTGGAGTGAGGAGTCGATTATGAAAGCTGTCATTATCGCCACTTTACTGGGTCTCTTCCTGTCTACCCCCGCTCTTGCCAGCTCCGCTGACCAGGCGCTGCAGATGAGAAGTAACAGCAGCAAAGCGGCTTCAGGCTATGTCTACGTTAACCGGCTGGATGCGCCAGGCGGTAACCCGGTCAGCGCGAACACCAGCGCCGCCGACCGCTTGTCGTCACAACTGTAGTCCGGCCTGTTATCCCGGGCTGGCGTGCTCCGCGCCGCCAGCCCGTTCCGTTTTACAAATGATGTTTAAAGAAACTGACCAGCGCGGTGAGCGCTGGCGGCGTGATTTTGTGCCCGATCTGCTTTTCCGCCAGAAAGGTGAGCCGGCTGTCGAGCTGCGCCTCGCGCAACGCCTTCTCCAGCCGTACCGTTTCGGCAAACGGTACGACTTCATCCGCTTCACCGTGCCATAACAGCAGCGGCCGGTTAGCCAGCTGCGCCAGCTGCTGACAGGGATCGTAGGCTGCCAGCGGGGCCAGCCGCGCCTGTAACGCCGCTTTTTGCTCTGGCGTGTGCGCTACCAGCGGCGGGAACAGCGTCTGACTGAGCTGCATGAAGTAACCGGAGCCCATCAGGCAGGCAACGCTGTGCAGGTGTGGATAGCGCGCCATCGCGCCCAGCGCGGTCATGCCGCCCATTGAGGCGCCGGCAATGGCGAAACGCTCGTCCGCCACCCAATCGTTGTCGCGCAGCGCCGCTTCCAGCAGCGGCACTTCATCAATGTTCTGGCGCAAAATCTCCCAGAAGTGCGTCATGCGCGCGTCGGTATCGCCGTTGTAGCGTGCGCCGTGCATCTCTGCATCCGGCATCACCACACGGAAACCGGCCTGCGCCAGCGCCACGGCAAAGTAGCTGTACACCTCTTTCGACGAGGTAAATCCGTGATAAAACAGGATGGTGGGTAAGCGCGCCAGCCGCTGTCCGGCCGGTGCCGCGTGAATACACTCAATGCCCGCCAGGTTCTCCGTTGCCAACTCAATCATACCGTCTCCGTTGAGAATGATTATCACTGGTCTCAGTGTACGTGCTGCCGGCCAAAACGCGAGCCACATCACATTTATTTCGATTAATTTCTGCCCTAAACATTTGCCGCATTTTGCCGTTGATCCTGTACCCCTCCAGTTATTTATTAAAGGTACTTTATGAAGCGTCTCTCTCTCAGCGCCATGAGTCTCGGAATTAAGCTGTCTGTATTGACGTCTTTCAGTGTGGCAATCGTGCTGTTTGCCCTGACGTTAACGCTCAGCCATAACGCCGCGCGCCAGCTGGAGCAGCTGGCTGTCGACGATATGCAAAACCAGGTGCTCGGCATTAATGAAATGGCCACGATGTTTAACGCGACCTTATCGGAAGAAGTGGCGAACTATACCCGGCTGTTTCAGAGCTTTTTACCTAAGCGATTCAGCCGTGACGACAGCTCACGCATTCAGGTGGGATCGTTCAGCACGCCGACGCTGCGTGCCGGGCTGAAAACCCTCAACCTCGATCAGATCGCCGTGGACGATTTTCTCGATCGTACCGGTGCAGTCTCCACCATTTTTGTGCGCGACGGCGAGGATTACATTCGCATCGCGACCTCACTGAAGAAAGAGGATGGCAGCCGCGCGGTGGGCACCCAGCTTGATCGCAGCAGCGCGGCGTGGCGCAGCGTGAATAAGGGCGAAGTGTATCGCGGCCTGGCGACGCTGTTCGGCCATCGCTATATCACCCAATACCAGCCGGTGCAGGACGACAGCGGCGCAGTCATCGCCATTCTGTTTGTTGGCGTGCAGATTGATAAACAGTACGCGCTGATGCGGGACAAAGTGCTGGCGCGACGTCTCGGCGACAGCGGCAGCTTCTTCGTGCTGAACGGCACGCCGGGCAGCGCACAGGGCCAGTATCTGTTTGCCCGTCAGTCCGAAGGCAAGCTGCCGGACTGGGATCGCAGCGTACAGCAGCAGATCCTGACGCAGCCGCACGGCCTGCTGGAGATCGCGCATCAGGGCGAAACCCGCCTGCTGGCATGGCAGCAACTGCCGGGCTGGAACTGGATTATCGCCGGTGAAGTCAGCCGTGCCAGCCTGCTGGCACCGATCACTCACAGCCGCAATCTGTTCATGCTGATTGGCCTGGCGCTGGTGCTCGCCTTTGCCATTGGCTTTGTGCTGTATAGCCGGCGCGCCATTACCCGGCCGCTGCAGCAGGTGATCCATCTGGCCGAGCAGTATGCGGCAGGTAATCTGCAGGCGCACCTCGACTCAGCGCGCCGCGACGAGATCGGCCAGCTGGTGAGCGCGATTAACGGCATTGGCGACGGCCTGGAGAAAGTGGTAGGCCAGGTACGCGCCGCCGCGCGTGAGATCAGCGACGGCACCGACACCATTGCGGCCAGCAGTTCCAGCATCAGCGAGCAGATTGGCCGCCAGGCGAGCAGCGTCGAAGAGACCTCGGCCAGCATGGAGCAGTTTGGCGCAACCGTGGCGCAAACCGCCGCTAATGTGCGTCAGGCGATGGCGCTGGTTGGTGAAGCCGCCAGCACCGTCAGCCAGGGCGGCAGCACCGTGGCGCGCTCGGTAGAGACCATGGCGGAGATTCGCATTGCCTCGCAGAGCATCGCCGACATTACCCACGTGATCGAGTCGATTGCCTTCCAGACCAATATTCTGGCGCTCAACGCTGCGGTTGAGGCGGCGCGCGCCGGTGAGCACGGCAAAGGCTTCGCGGTCGTCGCTGCGGAAGTACGTGCACTGGCGCAGCGCAGCGCCAATGCGGCGAAGGAGATTGATGGGCTGATCGCCAGTTCGATCGACAAAGTGGCCGCCGGCCATGCGCTCTCGGAACAAACGCGTGACGCCATGAGCCATATTGTCAGCCATATCGAACAGGTGAAAACCCTGATGGGGGAAATCAATATCGCCGCCCAGGAGCAGGCTGCGGGCATTGGTCAGGTCAATCTGGCGATGAACCACATCAGCCATGCGACCCATCAGAGCAGCGACATGATTAACCAGTCCGAGCACACGGCGCAGCACCTGAGTCAGAAAGGCCATCATCTGACCCAGCTGGTGAGTATTTTCCGCCTCAACGACTGATGAGCACGGGCAGATGGCTTACACTTGAGTCATCTGCCTGTTTTCCGGAGCCACCATGCGTACGCTTATTCTGCTGCTGGGCCTGCTGCTGAGCGGCTGTGCCGCACTGCACACCACGCCACAACCCCCGCCAGCGCCCACCACTCAGGCGCAGGAGATCACCCGCGCGCAAAGCTATGGCCTGCCGAAGCTTGGCACCGTCAGCGCCCATTCACGCGGCTCGCCGGATGATGTGCAGCGTGCGATCGCTGCACGCGCCAATCAGAGCGGTGCGGTTTACTATCAGATCCTGATGGTCGATGAGACCACCATGCCTGGCTTCTGGTATGCCACCGCCATTCTGTACGGCGCGCCCTCAGGCGGCAGTAGCACGCTGCAGTAAGCGTGCGTTCAGATCATCACTCAGCGCCTGTGCCGGGCGCGATGAGAGATAACGCGCGCACCAGCTGTCTGCCAGCGGCGGTTCTGCCGCTTTCAGCAGCACCGCGGCACTCGCCAGCCGAATCAGCATGTCGCTAACCTGCCGTGCCTGCTCTTCGCGCAGGTTGCCGAGCTGTAGCCGCAGCTGACGCCAGCAGCGATCGAAGTGGCGATTGCTGCCCTTCACCGCATCAAACTCATCCTGCAGCATGCTAAGCACCTCTGCATGCCGTCCCAGTACACGCAGCACATCAAGGCACATCACGTTACCCGAGCCCTCCCAGATACTGTTCACCGGCATCTCGCGATACAGGCGCGGCAGTTCACTCTCTTCGCAGTATCCAATGCCGCCCAGCACCTCCATGGCTTCAGCCACAAATGGCATACCGGCTTTGCAGATCACGAACTTTGCCGCCGGGGTGAACAGGCGTGCATACAGCCGTTCATGCGCGCTGGCCGGCGTTGACCAGGCGCGCGCCAGACGCAGCAGCAGCGCGGTTTGTCCCTCCAGCTGCAGTGCCTGCTGCGCCAGCACCGCGCGCATCAGCGGCTGATCGCTAAGGCTTTTGCCCATCACCTGACGCTGACCGGCGTGATGCAGCGCAATCGCCAGCGCGCGTCGCATCTGGCCATGGCTGCCGAGCGCGCAGTCAAAGCGCGTCATACCGCCCATTTTCAGGATCAGCCGCACGCCATCGCCCTCCTCACCCATCAACCAGCCGAAGGCATCCTGAAACTCCACTTCGGCACTGGCATTGGCGCGGTTGCCCAGCTTGTCTTTCAGACGTTCAAGACGAATGGCGTTGCGCGTGCCGTCCGGCAGCAGGCGCGGCAGAAAGAAGCAGCTCAGCCCGGCGGCGGTCTGCGCCAGAATCAGGTGCGCGTCGCTTTGCGGCACCGAGAAAAACCACTTGTGGCCGGTGATGCGCCAGGGTTCGCCCGGCGCACGCGTGCCAGGCGGTTCGGCGCGTGTGGTGTTGCTCAACACATCGGTGCCGCCCTGCTTCTCCGTCATGCCCATGCCAATCAGCAGGCCGCGCTTCTGGCTGCCGGGCAGATGATGCGCATCATACCGATCGCTCAGCAGCCGATCGTGCCAGTCGGCGTAGGGAGCGGGCAGATGGGTTTGCAGCAGCGGGATCGCGGCGTGAGTCATGGTTACCGGGCAGAGTGAACCGGCTTCCACCTGCGCATGCAGAATGAAACGCGCCGCGCGTGCCACCATGGCGCTGCCCTGCACGTCAGGCTGCCAGCTCAGGTTATGTAACCGGCTGGCGCACACGCCCTGCATCAGCAGATGCCAGGCAGGATGAAAGCGCACCTCGTCGAGCCGCTCACCGCGCGCGTCGTAACGCAGCAGCTCCGGCGGCTGTGCATTGGCCAGGCGACCTAATTCCAGTGACTCCGCGCTGCCGAGCTGCAGGCCGACGGACGCCAGCCATTCGCGGTCCCAGCCGGCCCCTTCACGCACCACCGCCTCGCACAGCGCGCTATCGCCGGTGAAGAGATTGCTGTTGCTGAGCGGAGATGGTTGATTGAATACGCTGTGAGTGGTCCAGGCCATGGCACTCTCCTCTCCTGTTGCCCGTACTGATGTGGCTATAAGTATGGAGAGGATGTGCAGTTATGCCTGGTACAGCTGAGGTTTTGCGGCGGCGATCACGCCTGGCGCTGACGCACCGCTTCGAACAGACAAACGCCGGTGGCCACCGAAACGTTGAGGGAAGAGACGCTGCCGGCCATCGGGATGCTGATCAGCTCATCGCAGTGTTCGCGCGTCAGGCGGCGCATGCCCTCTCCTTCCGCACCCATCACCAGCGCCATCGCGCCGGTCATTTTGCTCTGATACAGCGTGTGGTCTGCTTCACCAGCCGTGCCGACGATCCAGACGTTGTACTCCTGCAGCAGACGCATGGTGCGCGCCAGATTGGTGACGCGAATCAGCGGCACGTTTTCCGCCGCCCCGCTGGCGACTTTTTTCGCCGTGGCGTTGAGTGGTGCCGAACGGTCTTTCGGTACGATCACCGCATGCACACCCGCCGCATCGGCGCTGCGCAGGCAGGCGCCCAGGTTATGCGGATCGGTGACGCCATCCAGAATCAGCAGGAACGGCTGATCCAGTGAGGCCAGCAGATCCGGCAGATCGCCTTCCTGATAGTTTTTACCCGGCTTAACGCGCGCCACGATGCCCTGGTGCACGCCGCCTTCGACCTGGCCGTCGAGCCACTGGCGGTTGGCCAGCTGAATCACAATTCCCTGAGCTTCCAGTGCGGCGATCAGCGGCTGCAGGCGGCGATCATCGCGGCCTTTAAGGATAAAGACTTCCTGAAAACGCTGGGGATCACGCTCCAGCAGCGCCTGCACGGCGTGAATGCCAAAAATTATTTCACTCATTACTTTGCTCAAGGTTGGATGTATATCGTTGAATACAGAACATTAATCAGGCTGCGCGTTGGGGCGCAGCCTGCGAAACAGGTTGAGCAAGGTGCGTCAGCGCTGACGCACCTGGCCGCTGGCGGGTGAAGAGGCCATCAGGCTTCGCTGGCCTTCTTCTTCACTGCGCGCTTCGCCTTGGTTGCGGCGGCGATTTTACGGGTTTTTTCGGAGACTTTTTTGCTTTTTTTCTCGCTTTTATTCGCCGCAGGCGGCTGCTTCTCACCGCGGAAAGCGGCGTCCGGCTCAAAGTTGCCCTTGCGGCCCGCATCGCGTCGCCGCTTCGCCGGTGGCTTGCCGCCACGCTTCTCACGCTCGCGCGCGGTTTTTCCTTCACCGCGCGGTACGCGTTTGCTGGAGATCAGCGCGAAATCGATCTTGCGCTCATCCATGTGCACCGCGTCAACGCGCACTTCCACCGCATCACCCAGACGATAAGTGCGACCGCCGGATTCGCCAATCAGACGCTGGCCCACCGGATCGAAGCGGTAGTAATCATTGTCCAGCGTGGAGACGTGCACCAGGCCATCAATGAACAGATCGTTGAGGCGAACAAAGAAGCCAAAGCCGGTCACGCTGGAGATCACGCCGTTGAATACGTTACCCACCTGATCCTGCATAAAGTCGCACTTCAGCCAGTCGGCCACATCGCGCGTCGCTTCATCGGCACGGCGTTCGGTCATCGAACAGTGCTGACCCAGCTGCAGCATCTGCTGCATATCGTAGTGATAACCACCGGTTGGCGTGGTGTTGCCTTTTACCGTGCCCTGCTCTTTGGCCAGCAGATACTTGATGGCACGGTGCAGCAGCAGATCCGGATAGCGACGGATCGGCGAGGTAAAGTGCGCATACGACGCCAGCGCCAGGCCAAAGTGACCGCGGTTTTCCGGATCGTACACCGCCTGCTTCATCGAACGCAGCAGCATGGTTTGCAGCATTTCAGCATCCGGACGGTCGGCAATCTGCGTCAGCAGATCGGCATAATCGATCGGCTGCGGTTTCGACCCACCCGGCAGGCTGAGGCCCAGCTCGCCCAGCACGGTACGGAAGCTGGTGATGCTGTCTTCGCTCGGGCGATCGTGATCGCGGAACAGCGCCGGCTCCTGATGTTTCTCAACGAAACGCGCGGAGGCGATGTTGGCCAGAATCATGCACTCTTCAATCAGCTTGTGCGCATCGTTACGTACGGTGCGCTCCACGCGCTCAATGCGACGCTCAGCGTTGAAGATGAATTTGGCTTCGTCGGTTTCAAACGAGATGCCACCGCGCTGTTCGCGGGCGGTTTCCAGCACCTCATACATGCGGTGCAGCTCTTCGAGGTGCTTCACCTGCGCCGCATACTGTTCACGCAGCTCCGGGTTGCCCTGCAGAATGCTCCACACTTTGTTGTAGGTCAGACGCGCATGTGAGTTCATCACCGCTTCGTAATGTTTGAAGCCGGTGAGTTTACCGCTGGCCGAGATGGTCATCTCGCACACCATGCACAGGCGATCCACCTGCGGATTGAGCGAGCACAGGCCGTTCGAGAGGATCTCCGGCAGCATCGGTATCACCTGCGACGGGAAGTAGACCGAGGTGCCGCGCTGCTGCGCTTCGTTATCCAGCGCGGTGCCGGGACGCACGTAATAGCTAACGTCGGCAATTGCCACCCACAGGCGCCAGCCGCCGCCGCGTTTTTTCTCGCAGTAAACGGCGTCATCGAAGTCACGCGCGTCTTCACCGTCGATGGTCACCAGCGGCAGTTCACGCAGGTCGACGCGGCCTTTTTTCGCCGATTCCGGTACCTGCTCTTTCAGTCTGGAAATCTCTTTCTCGACTTCTTCCGGCCATGAGTGGGGAATTTCATGGGTGCGCAGCGCCATATCCACGGCCAGACCGGTGCCCATGTTGTCGCCGAGAATTTCTGTAATTTTGCCGATGGCTTTGCTGCGGCGCGTCGCGCGCTGCACGATCTCCACCACGACCACCGATCCCATGCGCGCATTCAGCGTCTCTTCCGCCGGGATCAGAATGTCAAAACTCAGACGGCTGTCGTCCGGTACCACGAAGCCGGTGCCGGCATCGGTGAAGTAGCGGCCAACAATCTGGCTGTTACGCGGTTCCAGCACGCGTACCACGCGCGCTTCACGCCGCCCTTTGCGGTCGGAGCCGCCCGGCTGGGCGAGGATGACATCACCGTGCAGGCAGAACTTCATCTGCTCCGCCGAGAGGTAGAAGTCATCTTTCTGACCATCAACGCGCAGGAAGCCGTAGCCATCGCGATGGCCAATCACTTTGCCGCGCAGTAAATCCAGACGCTCCGGCAGGGCGTAGCACTGGCGACGGGTGAACACCAGCTGGCCGTCACGCTCCATGGCGCGCAGGCGGCGACGCAGCGCTTCAAGCTGATCTTCGCTGGTGATGTTTAACTCTTCGGCGATCTCTTCGCGGCTCGCCGGCTTTTCACGCTTTTCTAATAGCGCGAGGATAAATTCCCGACTGGGAATAGGATTTTCGTACTTTTCAGCTTCTCTATCCTGAAAGGGATCTTTTGACATTACGGTTCCTCCGATGTCATTTATGTGGAATTGCCACCGGCGGTTCGGACAATAAGATGTGGTAAAGCGAATCGTTGTTTTGCACCAGGTCGGCGAGCGTATATTTATCCAGTTCCTGCAGGAATAGCTGGACCGCATTATTCAGCGCGCTACGCAGGCGACAGGCGGGATTTATCGCACACTCTTTACAGTTTACCAGCTGCAAAGGCTCCATTTTTCTCACGACATCGCCAATGACGATTTTTTCCGGGTCCATGCCTAAACGAATTCCGCCGTTTTTACCGCGTGTCGCGGCAACAAAGCCGGCCCGGCTCAGTTGATTGATGATTTTAACCATATGGTTACGCGATACCCCGTAGGTATCGGTGACTTCGGTAATGTTGGTCTGCTGACCTTGCGGCAATGTCGCCATGTAAATCAGGGCGCGCAGACCGAAATCGGTAAAACTTGTTAGCTGCACATGTACCTCAGTGAATCATCGATATTGTTGTTATAACGCCCGTGAGCGCTTCGATTAACATTGATGATAAACCAGTGTGGAAAACCCGGAGCGCTTTTTTCCTGTAACTCCCGAAACCAGCAGGAAAAAATGAAGTGAGCGGAGTCAAAGAGCAGATAAACGAAGGCCGGACAGTGTCCGGCCTGCAAAACGTGATTAAGCGTCGAACGGATCGCGCAGAATCATGGTCTCACTACGGTCGGGACCGGTTGAAATAATATCAATCGGCACGCCAGTCACTTCTTCAACACGTTTGATGTAATCACGTGCTGCCTGCGGCAGGCCTTCCAGTGTTTTAACACCAAAGGTGTTTTCACTCCAGCCCGGCAGAGTTTCATAAATCGGCTCGATGCCTTCCCAGCCTTCTGCCGCCAGCGGCGTGGTGGTCATCTCGCGGCCATCCGGCATACGGTAACCGACGCAGATTTTCACCTCTTTCAGGCCATCCAGCACGTCCAGTTTGGTCATGCAGAAGCCGGACAGGGAGTTGATCTGCACCGCACGGCGCACTGCAACCGCATCCAGCCAGCCGGTACGACGACGACGGCCTGTGGTGGCACCGAACTCATGACCTTTCTCACACAGGAACTCGCCGGTTTCATCAAACAGTTCGGTCGGGAATGGACCGGCACCAACGCGGGTGGAGTAAGCTTTGACGATGCCCAGCACGTAATCCACGTAACGTGGACCGATACCTGAACCGGTCGCCACGCCACCAGCAGTGGTGTTGGACGAAGTCACGTACGGATACGTACCGTGGTCGATATCCAGCAGCGTACCCTGTGCGCCTTCGAACATGATCAGGTCGCCACGCTTACGCGCGCCGTCCAGCAGTTCAGACACGTCAACGACCATGCCGGTCAGGATGTCGGCCACCGCCAGCACATCGCTCAGCACTTTATCGTAGTCTACTGCATCTTCTTTGTAGTAGTTCACCAGCTGGAAGTTGTAGAAATCAACGATCTCTTTCAGCTTCACGGCGAAGGTTTCTTTGTTGAACAGGTCGCTGACGCGCAGACCGCGACGGGCAACTTTATCTTCGTAGGCTGGGCCGATACCACGACCGGTGGTACCGATAGCTTTGGCACCGCGCGCTTTTTCACGCGCCAGGTCCATCGCCACATGGTATTGCAGAATCAGCGGACAAGCTTCAGAGATCAGCAGACGTTCACGTACCGGCACACCGCGCGCTTCCAGACCGTTCATCTCTTTCATCAGGGCTTCAGGCGACAGCACAACACCATTACCAATGATGCTGGTGACGTTTTCACGCAGGATGCCAGAGGGAATTAAGTGGAGGACGGTTTTCTCACCGTTGATGACAAGTGTATGGCCTGCATTGTGGCCACCCTGGTAACGCACAACATATTTCGCGCGTTCAGTCAGAAGGTCTACGATCTTACCTTTACCTTCATCACCCCATTGGGTGCCCAGTACGACGACGTTCTTACCCATTTTCTAAAATCACCGATTGCTTAAAAATGGATTCTACCATCGGATTTTCACTCTTTCAGCACTTTTAGCATACGATTGCGCTGTTTTTTGCCTGAGTTTTGATCACTACAACATGTTGGGGGCAATGCTCTGCAGCAGACACAATTTAGCCGTGCGGCAGCGCGCAGATTTTTGCTCAGCCATTCGCGTGCGTGCTCAGCATGGCGTAAATCACCACGCCCGCCACCACCAGCCCGCCGCCAAAACGGTGCAGTATACGGTCAGGTAACTGCGTCATCGCCAGAATCATGCGACGCCACAGGCGCGGCAGCAGCATCGGTCCTAATCCCTCCAGCACCAGCACCAAAGCCAGCGCCATCCAGACGGTTGTGTTCATTCTGTTTTCCCAAAAAAAAGGCCGACATCAGTGTCGGCCTCAAGGTTATAACAGTTATTAACGCGAGACGTTAGTTGGCGCCTTCATATAGCGGAAGAAATCGCTATCCGGGCTCAGCACCATCACGTCCTGATTGTCCGCGAAGCTGTTCTCATAGGCACGCAGGCTGCGGATAAAGGCATAGAAATCAGGATCCTGGCTGAAGGCGTCAGCGAACAGCTTGGCCGCTTCACCATCCCCTTCACCACGGCTGATCAGCGCCTGACGCTGCGCTTCTGCCAGCGTACGGGTTACCTGATAATCGGCCTGGGCGCGCAGTTTTTCCGCCTCTTCCTGACCCTGTGAGCGCTGGCTACGTGCTACCGCTTCACGCTCGGCGCGCATACGGTTGTAGATCGCGTCCGACACTTCGGTCGGCAGGTTGATCTGCTTGATGCGCACGTCGACCACCTGAATACCCAGCGCCGCCATACTGTTCGGGTTTGGCGCCGGCTCATTGCTGTTGGTCTCGCGCTCAACGCGGGCAGCCGCGCTGGCAATCGCATCGTCAGCGGCTGGCGTCTGCACTTCGTCGTCATTGCCGGCACTGCCGGTGTTCAGCGCATCGCGTACGTCGGTAGTCAGACGGCCACGCGAGTCGGTGACGATATCTTTCACATCAAGACGGCCCATTTCTGAACGCAGACGGTCGCTGAACTTACGTTTCAGCAGTACTTCCGCCTGAGATACATCGCCACCGCCGGTCGCGAGGTAGTAACGGCTGAAATCGCTGATGCGCCACTTGATGTAAGAGTCCACAATCAGGTCTTTCTTCTCTTTGGTGACGAAACGATCGGCCTGGTTATCCATGGTCTGGATGCGCGCATCCAGCGACTTCACGGTTTCGATAAACGGAATCTTGAAGTGCAGACCCGGTGCGTACACCTGCGGCTTGTTCTCATCATCACGCAGTACTTTACCAAAGCGCAGCACGATACCGCGCTGGCCTTCCTGCACCACGAACAGTGAGGCGTACAGCACCACCAGAACAACAATAATTACGGCGATGATTGGCTTACGCATCGATTACTCCCTCCCTTCGCGCTGGGTATCGTTACGCAGCGCATTGGCGCGACGCTGATCCATGATGCTGTCCGGACTATAGGATGAAGTGTCGCCGCGGCCGGCATTGCTGCCCGGTGACGACGGTAACTTCATCAGATTGGCATTGTTCTGACCGCTCTGGCCGCCTGCCTGGCCGCCACGCATCAGCTGATCCAGCGGCAGCACCATCAGGCTGTTGCCACGGTCGTTAACCAGCACTTTGCGGGTATGGCTGAGCACGCGCTCCATGCTTTCAATGTAGAGACGTTCTTTGGTGATCTGCGGTGCGGCTTTGTACTCCGGCAGCAGACGCGCGAACCGCGCCACTTCACCCTGCGCTTCCAGCACGGTACGCTCTTTGTAGGCTCGCGCCTCTTCAAGAATACGCTGCGCCTGGCCGTTAGCACGCGGCTGCACTTCGTTGGCGTACGCTTCAGCTTCACGCACGTACTGCTCGCGGTTTTCGCGGGCGGCAATCGCATCGTCAAACGCGGCTTTGACCTCTTCCGGTGGACGCGCCGCCTGGAAGTTGACGTCAAGCAGCGTAATACCCATGTTGTAAGGACGAATGGTTTCGTCGATTTCACGCTGGGTATCGCTACGCACGACGGTACGGCCTTCGGTGAGGATCCGGTCCATGGTCGAGCGGCCAATCACGCCGCGCAGCGCGCTGTCAGTAGCCTGACGTAAGCTGTCATCGGCACTGGTCACCGCATACAGGTAGCGCTCCGGATCGGTCACGCGGTACTGCACGTTCATCTCCACGCGCACCACGTTCTCGTCCGAAGTCAGCATCACGCCAGACGCCGCCAGCTCACGCACCGCTTCGACGTTGACGGCCCGCACCTGATCGATAAAGGTCGGTTTCCAGTTGAGGCCAGGCTCAACCAGATGGCTGAATTTGCCGAAACGCGTCACGACCCCGCGTTCCGCTTCTTTGATGGTGTAGAAACCACTGGCTGCCCAGATGACCACTGCCGCCACGGCGACAATGCCAACCAGTTTGCCACCGCTGCCGCCGCTGCGCTGGCCGTTATCGCTCTGTTTGCCACCGCCCAGTCCGCCGAGTTTTTTACTCAGCTTACGGAAGATATCATCCAGATCAGGAGGTCCCTGATCGCGACCTCCTTTATTTCCCCCAGAGTTGCCGCCTTGGTTATTGCTGCTTCCCCACGGGTCGCGGTCCTGTCCGTTATTTCCGGGCTGATTCCACGCCATGTCTCTACTCCATTTATTGTATATAAGTTTACCCTGCCACGTGCCGGGCACGTCTTGGGGTAAATGAGTTGGGCAACGGTCAAACAATATAGCTGGCGAGCTGCGGTTCCTGCTTGCACAAGCGGCGCCAGTCAACAATCGGCATTCGCACCTGCAAACCTACGCAGCCATCTTCTTCATTCCACTCTTTTTCAATCGCCTGCAGCTGATAGAAGCGGCTGCGCAGGCGGCCCGCTTCCGGCGGCAGACGTAAATCATACTGCGCCACTTCACCGGCTAAGCGCTCGGACAGCGCCTGCCACAGCAGCGGCAAACCGGCACCGCTCTGCGCCGACAGCCACACGCGCGTCGGCCGGTTCTCTTCGTCGCGATCGATACGCGGCTCAAAGCCATCCAGCATATCGATCTTATTCATCACCAGCAGCACCGGAATCTCATCGGCTTCAATCTCTGCCAGCACTTCGTTTACGGCGTCGATGTTGTCATTGACGCGCAAATCCGCGGCGTCAATCACGTGCAGCAGCAGCGACGCCTGACGGGTTTCCTGCAGGGTGGCTTTAAACGCCGCCACTAAGTCATGCGGCAGGTGACGGATAAAGCCTACCGTATCCGCCAGCACCACTTCGCCGACATCGGCCACGTTGAGGCGGCGCAGCGTCGGGTCCAGCGTGGCGAACAGCTGGTCGGCAGCATACACGTTGGCTGAAGTGATGGCGTTGAACAGGGTGGATTTGCCGGCGTTGGTGTAGCCCACCAGGGAGACGGTCGGCACATCGGCTTTCGCACGCGCCTGACGTCCCTGCTCACGCTGTTTTTCCACGCGTTCAAGGCGGGACAGAATCTGGCTGATGCGGCCGCGCAGTAAGCGCCGGTCGGTTTCCAGCTGGGTTTCACCCGGTCCACGCAGGCCGATACCGCCTTTCTGCCGCTCAAGGTGAGTCCATCCGCGCACCAGACGGGTAGCAAGATGGCGTAACTGTGCCAGCTCGACCTGCAATTTCCCTTCATGGGTGCGGGCGCGCTGGGCAAAAATATCGAGAATTAAGCCGGTGCGATCGATTACGCGACATTCGCACAGCCGCTCAAGATTACGTTCCTGAGCAGGGGATAAGGCATGATCGAATAAAACGACCGATGCTCCACTCGCTTTCACCGCATCGGCAATTTCAACTGCCTTTCCTTCACCGACAAAATATTTGGGATGTGGCGCTTTACGGCTGCCGGTAATCACTTGCAGCGCATCGACGCCCGCAGAAGAGACAAGAGTTTCAAACTCCTGCAAATCTTCCAGCTCTTTGTCTTGGGAGAACCAGATGTGTACCAGTACGGCCTGCTCACCGGCATCATAACGGTCAAACAAGCTATAACCTCGCTAAAATAAAATAACCAGGACGGGAAAACGCGCTCGCTCCCCAGCCCTGGCTTTACGGCCGTGCAGAATTACTCTGCGTTATCGCCGTCTTGTTGTGGCTGCGACTGAGCGCCCTGGTTGCTTCCGCCATGGTGGTAGTTACTGCCACCGCTGCCGCCCGCGTTGTTGCTATGGTGCGAAACCGGACGAGAAGGAACCACTGTAGAGATGGCGTGCTTATACACCATCTGGCTTACCGTGTTTTTCAACAGAATGACGAACTGATCAAAGGATTCAATTTGTCCCTGCAGCTTAATACCATTCACCAAATAGATCGAAACCGGTACACGTTCACGACGCAATGCGTTCAAAAACGGGTCTTGTAATGATTGCCCCTTAGCCATTCTATCTTTTCCTTATATGCTTGTTGTTTGTTACTTTGTGAACCGTGGTTCAGAAAAACTGCGTAAAAATTTGCGCACGATAACGGACCAATTGTACACAATCATCCCTGCTACGCACTAACAACCTGAAGCACCGCATTACGCGCTAATTCTGGCGCGTCACTGTCTAACCAGTGGACGTCGGGCCAGCCACGTAACCAGGTCATCTGGCGTTTAGCGAGCTGCCGGGTGGCGCAAATTCCCCGATAAACCATTTCGTCGTAATCGATTTCGCCAGACAGATAAGACCACATCTGACGGTAACCAACACAGCGAATGGAAGGCATGTCCGTATGCAAATCACCTCGTGCAAACAGTGCCCGAGCCTCCGCTTCAAAACCTGACGCTAACATCTGGTCGTAACGCAACGCGATGCGCTGGTGTAACAGTTCGCGGCTCGCCGGAGCGATAGCAAACTGGTACACATCGTAGGGTAACGCTTCACCGGCCGTTTTTGTCAGTTCCGTTAAAGTTTTACCCGAAATAAAAAAAACTTCCAGTGCTCGCGAAAGTCTCTGCGGATCATTCGGATGAATACGACTACCGGCGACCGGATCGATTTCACACAGCTGGCGGTGCAGGGCTTCCCAGCCTTTTTCCGCCGCCATTTGCTCTATTCGCTGACGCACTTCCGGATCGGCCGAGGGCAGCGGCGACAATCCTTCCAGCAACGCTTTGAAGTAAAGCATGGTTCCACCAACAAGCAGCGGAATCTTACCTTTTTGGGTAATCTCCGCCATTTCTGCCAGCGCATCGCGACGAAACTCAGCAGCGGAATAGCTCTCCGCCGGGTCGCGAATGTCCAGCAAGCGATGGGGTGCCTGCGCCAACTCCTGTGCCGACGGTTTCGCCGTGCCAATATCCATCCCGCGATAGATTAAGGCAGAGTCAACGCTAATAAGTTCCACCGGAAGTTGCTGACGCAGCGCAATGGCTAATGCCGTCTTACCGGAGGCGGTCGGCCCCATCAAAAAAATTGCCTTTGGCCGGCTAGCCTGGTTCAGTTCACTCATGCTTCAACGCGTTTAGCGCGCTCTCAATCTCAAGGGTCTGTAACAGACCTGAAGGCGGCGATTTCAGCAGATGCGGACAGAGCCGTTCGAGCTCTGCCAGCAGCGTGATCGCCTGCGAGTGATTCCAGTGAGGTTCTGCCGCATCATCGCGTCGCGCCAGCCACTGGGCCAGTGCGGAAGCAGAAACCTCTTGCTGCCGGGCGAGATAGCCTAACAGGTCTGGAATCAAGATTTGTAAATTTTGTGTTCGTAACGGTAAAGGGACAGCGCGCAGCGTCACATGCTGTCCTTCCCGTTGTAAATCAATGCCCATCTGGCTTAACAGCGCCGCCTGGGCAGCAATCACGCTTAACTCTTCGTGAGCGATTTTCAGCCGTACCGGGATCAGCAGCGGCTGCGGTTTGAGCCCCTCATCGCCGGGTTGCAGCTGGGCCTGTTTGAGCCAGCGCGCCGCCACGCTTAATGACAGCAGCTGCAACGTCTCCCCGCGCTCCAGCAGCGCATAGCGCTCGCGTAGCACGCTGAGCACCCGGCCAAAACTTTGCGTATGGGCGGCCAGCGGCGCTTCACGCGCGGGTGCCGGGCGTGGCGCGGGCGCGGGCGCGGGTTCAGCGGCCGGTGCGCGTGGCGTCTCCGCCGCCGGTGTTTTTATCAGCTGCTGATAAACCGCCCCTTCACGCGCGCGATAGCCCGGCTCTTTCGGCTGCCACTGGCCGCCCGTGCCGCCGGATGCCGCACTGCCACCGCTGCGCGCGCCGGTTGCCGGCTGGGCAAAGTGATTCGCTCCGGCGGCCTGGCGGTTCTCAGGCTGCCACTGCGGCGGTGGCTCTTCGGCATGGGCCAGCGGCAATTCGGCGCTGCGACTGGCCTGCAGCACGCTCATCACGCCCTGCCAGATAAAGTCATGCACCAGACGCGACTGATGAAAACGCACCTCATGCTTCGCGGGATGCACGTTGACATCCACCTGGTGCGGGTCAATCTCCAGATACAGCACATAGGCTGGCTGCTGATCTTCACCGAGCTGGGTTTGATAGGCCTGGCGGATGGCGTGATTAATCAGCTTGTCGCGCATCATGCGACCGTTAACGTAGCAGTACTGCAGGTCGGAAACCTGACGCGACCCCGCCGGATCGGCCACCCAGCCGCGCAGCGCCAGATCGTCGTGCTGCCAGTCAATGCGCAGCGCGTGCTGCATGAAAGGCGTCCCGCAGATGGCGCCCAGACGCCGCTCGCGCTGCGCCTCCTGCGTCACGCCGCGATACTGACGCACCAGCTTGCCGTTGTGCGTCAGCGAAATGGCAACGTCGAAACGCGCCAGCGCAATGCGGCGAATCACCTCATCAATATGGGTGAACTCGGTCTTTTCGGTGCGCATGAATTTTCGGCGGGCAGGCGTGTTGTAGAACAGATCGAGCACTTCCAGCGAGGTCCCCACCGGGTGGGCGGCGGGTTTGACCGTCACCGCCATATCGCGCCCTTCGGCATAGGCCTGCCAGGCTTCCTGCTGATCGGCGGTGCGCGACGTCAGCGTCAGGCGCGACACCGAGCTGATACTCGCCAGCGCTTCGCCGCGAAAGCCGAGGCTGACAATCGCCTCCAGATCATCCAGCGAGGCGATTTTGCTGGTGGCGTGGCGGGCCAGCGCCATCGCCAGTTCATCTCTGGCGATGCCGCAGCCGTTGTCGCGGATGCGGATCAGCTTTGCACCGCCTTTCTCAATATCGACCTCAATGCGCGTCGCTCCGGCATCAAGGCTGTTTTCCACCAGCTCTTTTACGACCGAGGCCGGGCGCTCAACCACTTCGCCAGCGGCAATCTGGTTCGCCAGCTGAGGCGGTAAAATCTGTATTGGCATGGTGGTGATCCTTATCAGGTATGGGCTGCGCGCAGCCCCTCATCAGGATTGTGGAATCTTTAAATTTTGCCCCAGCATCACGTTGCTCGACTTCATGTTATTCGCCTGCATGATGGCTTTCGGGCTGACGCCGTACTTCGCGGCAATCGCCGTCAGCGAATCACCGCGCACCACTTTGTGCCGCGCCGGACGGCTGGCCGCGGTGCTGACGCCGGAACCGGCCGGCACTTTCAGCCGCTGGCCGACCCACACCACATCGCGCTTCAGGTTATTCAGCTCGCGCAGCGTCGCCATGCTGACCCCGTATCGCGCGGCAATGCCGGACAGCGTCTCGCCGCGCGTCACGGTATGGCGCTGGGTAGCACCGGTGTACTGCACGGTGCCGGTCGCCGGGTTGCTGGCGACGCTAACCGCTGGTGCGCGATCCAGCGGCCGGTTTTCCTCCTTTGGGACCGATTGCAGCGGATGCGCGAGGAAATAGTTACGCAGTCCTTTGTAAATCGACTGGGCAATCTTTTCCTGATACGCGCTGCTGCCAAGCAGCCGCTCCTCCCCGGCGTTACTGATAAAGCCGGTTTCAACCAGTAAAGAAGGGATGTCCGGCGAACGCAGCACGCCGAGGCTGGCATGTTCCGGCAGACGTTTGTGCAACGGCGTTACGCCGCGCAGCTGCTGCAGTACTTTGACCGCCACGTCATAGCCGACGCGCTGTGAATGGCCAAACTGCAGATCCAGCACCGCCTGGCTCAGGTAAGGATCGGCCTGGCTGTTCGCCAGCAGATCGCCCGCGCCGCCCAGCAGCTCAGACTGTTTCTCTTTCTGCTCCAGCCAGTTAGCCATTTCGCTATTGGCACGACGGTTGGACAGCACCCAAACCGAAGCCCCGGTGGCAGAGTGATTCGGTGCGGCGTCGGCGTGAATCGATACCAGCAGGTTAGCGTTCTCTTTACGCGCCACCTCGGAACGGCCCATCACCGAAATAAAGTAGTCGCCGTTACGCGTCAGCACCGGTTTGAACATCGGGTCCTGATCCATCAGCGCTTTAAGCTTACGGGCAATGGCGATGGTGACATTCTTTTCATGCAAACCATGCTGGCCCGAGGCGCCCGGATCCTGACCGCCGTGTCCGGCATCAATCGCCACGATCACCGCATCGTTACGGCTGACCGCGCCGCCCGGACGCACCGTGGTGTTGCTGCTGGTCACCGCCGTCACCGGATTGGCGTTGAACGGATTGCCCTGGCTGGTCGTAGCGCTGTCGCTCTGGCGCGCACGCGTCACCGGTGCGGCCGCCGTGCTGCGTCTGGCGGGCTGCGTTCCGCTGATGGTGAACACCACGCGGTACTGATTGCCGTCACGCTGCGTACTGGCGCGCGTTTTCGCCGCCTGCGTCAGCTCAAACACCAGCCGGATGCTCTGCTTATCCTTCGGCTGGCTGTTGCGAATACGTTTGACGATGTTATCGCCGCTAAAGTTGAGCGGCAGGCCCTGAATACTGCCGCTCTGGCGAATATCCAGCACCACCCGGTTCGGGTTGTGCAGCGGAAAGAAGCCATACACCGGCTGGCCGTTAAAGCTCAGGGTCACCGTCGCCTGGCTGTCGCCGTTATCGACTTTGATATCCGATAGTGTCGCGGCCAGCGCCGACGAGGAGAACAGACACAGCAGGGCGAGCATCATCCCGGTAACGCGTGACATCATGCCGGTTCCCTGCCCTGCTGAAACTGCTGCAGCAGCGTGTTGCCGAGCGGCGAATGCGCGCTGATTTCCGCTGCGCGCGCGCTGGCGACGTAGCTTAGCGTCAGTGCCAGATCCGGCTCTGGCAGCACACCTGCGCCCTGCTGCGGCCACTCAACCAGGCAAAGCGCGTCGCCGCTGAAGTAGTCACGGATGCCCATAAACTCCAGCTCTTCCGGGTCGGCGAGGCGATAGAGATCGAAATGGTACAGGCTACGGTCGCCCAGCTGATAGGGCTCAACCAGCGTATAGGTTGGACTTTTGACGTTGCCCTGATGGCCAAGCGCCTGCAAAAAGCCGCGGCTGAAGGTGGTTTTACCGGCACCCAGATCGCCATACAGATAGATCACCACCGCGCTGCTGCAAACGCGGGCCAGTTGCGCACCCAGATTCAGGGTTGCCGCCTCATCGGGCAAAGGAATAACACAGGTCTTCATGCTTTATTGTTGGATCATCTCTGGATTAACAAACTGCCACAGCAGTGCGAACAAATCAGTGGCTAACATGCCGCGCGTCCCGCGCTGTCGCGCTACCGCATCCGCCGCGGCACCGTGCGCGACACAGCCCGCACAGGCGGCGTCAAACAGGGTGGCCTGCTGGCCCAACAGGGCGGCGATAATACCGCTCAGCACATCGCCCATACCGCCGGACGCCATGCCTGCATTGCCGACATCCGCAATCGCCATGTCGCCCGTCGCGCTGGCAATTACCGTACCGGCACCTTTCAGCACCACCACGCCGCCGTAGCGGTTTGCCAGGGTCTGCGCGGCGTGTAAGCGGTCACTCTCAATCTCTGCGGTTTTCACCCCGAGCAGGCGTGCTGCCTCGCCGGGATGCGGCGTAATGATGCGATTCTGACGGTTATCTGCATTGATTGCCAGCAGGTTAAGCGCATCAGCATCCCAAAGCATCGGCTTTTCACTCAGTGCCACCTTTTTCAGTGCCTTCTGAGCCCATTCACGCTGGCCAAGACCGGGACCGATGGCAATGACATCCGCCCACGCCAGCGCGTCGTCCAGCCGCGCGTCGCTCAGGGCATCCACCATCAGCTCCGGTCGTGCGCTGAGAATCGGACCAATATTATCTTCATGCGTTAACACCCGCACAAGCCCGGCACCGCTGCGCAGCGCCGCTTCGCCGGTCATGCGGATCGCGCCGGCCGTGCCGCTGTCGCCGCCGACCACCAGCAAACGGCCGTGATCGCCCTTATGCGAGGTGGCTTTGCGCGGCTTCAGCCAGCGCGGTAAATCCGCTGCAGCGTAGCGATGAATCGGCGCCGGCTCGCCAGCCAGAAACGTGTCCAGGCCAAGCGTCGCGCAATGCAGCACGCCGACGTGGTCACGCGCTTTGCCGGTGAGCTGACCGGGCTTCAGCGCAATCATACTTAGCGTACAGTCCGCCACGACTGCCGCCCCTGGCGTGGTGCCGGTCGCCGCCACCAGCCCGGAAGGGATATCGACGGCAAACACCGGCGCGGCGTGCGCGTTGACCTGTTCGATCAGCGACTGATAAGGCGCGGCAGGCGCGCGATTCAGCCCGGTGCCCAGCAGCGCATCAACAATCACGTCGATGTGTTCCGGCCAGGCAGCGTCGGCGGCATGAATCACGCCGCCCGCCGCCAGCCAGCCGTCGCGCGCCTGCTGTGCTTCTTCCGGCAGCGGACGTTCGCTGTCACAGGCCAGCAGCGTCACGCTCAGCCCGGCGGCCTGCGCCAGCCGCGCCACCACGTAGCCATCACCGCCGTTATTACCGTGGCCGCATAAAATCAGCCAGTGCTGCGCCTGCGGCCACTGCTGGCGAATCCGTTCATAACTGGCCTGCCCGGCGCGCTGCATCAGTTCATACAGCGTCAGGCCCAGGCTATCGGCGGCGTCGCACTCCAGTTGCGGCATGGCCTGCGCAGGCCAGACAGAGTGTGGTAAACTGCGTGCGTTTGCTTCAATTGCCTGGTCTCTCATGTCATACCCTCTCGATCTTCAACAGCTCGCTCAACAGATTAAACAGTGGGGGCGCGAACTCGGCTTTCAGCAGGTGGGTATTTGCGATACCGACCTGAGCGCCGAAGAGCCGAAACTGCAGCAGTGGCTGGAGAAACAGTATCACGGCGAGATGGACTGGATGGCGCGTCACGGTATGATGCGCGCCCGTCCGCATGAACTGCTGCCCGGCACGCTGCGCGTGATCAGCGTACGCATGAACTATCTTCCGGCCAAAGCCGCGTTTGCCAGCACGTTAAAAAACCCGCAGCTGGGTTATGTCAGCCGCTACGCGCTGGGCCGCGATTACCACAAAGTATTGCGCAATCGACTGAAAAAGCTCGGAGAAAAAATCCAGGCCCACTGCGGCGCACTCAATTTTCGTCCGTTTGTTGACTCCGCGCCGATTCTGGAGCGGCCGATTGCCGTCAAAGCCGGACTCGGCTGGACCGGCAAACATTCGCTGGTGCTTAATCGCGAAGCCGGCTCATGGTTTTTCCTCGGCGAACTGCTGATTGATCTACCGCTGCCGGTGGATGAGCCGCAGCAAGAGCAGTGCGGCCGCTGCGTCGCCTGCATGACCATCTGCCCGACCGGCGCCATCGTCGAACCTTATGTCGTCGATGCGCGCCGCTGCATCTCCTATCTCACCATTGAACTGGAAGGCGCCATTCCCGAAGCGCTGCGCCCGCTGATCGGCAACCGCATTTACGGCTGTGACGACTGCCAGCTGATCTGCCCGTGGAATCGCTATGGTCAGCTGACCGACGAAGAGGATTTTTCGCCGCGCGCGGTGCTGCACGCGCCGCAGCTGGTCGAACTGTTCGGCTGGGATGAAGCCCGTTTTCTGCGCGTCACGGAAGGCTCCGCCATTCGCCGCATCGGCCATCTGCGCTGGCTGCGTAACGTAGCGGTGGCGCTGGGTAATGCGCCCTGGGCACCCGAGAATCTCACGGCATTAGAACAGCGGCGCGGTGAACATCCGCTGCTGGATGAGCACATTGACTGGGCGATAGCGCAACAGCGGCAAAAGCGCGCGGCGCAGGCGATAGAGGTGCAATCGGCACAGCAGCAGCGGCTGGTGCGCGCCGTCGAGAAAGGGTTACCGCGTGATGCATGATTGAGCAATCGCGCAGGATATTATGCTTTTCCACATGCTGTGAATAAAATTATTTCCCCGAATAGTGACGTGGATCGTTATTTCGTCTAAAAGGGGCATTCACAGTCTGAAATATCATTTACCCAATAAAAAACATAGAGTTAGATAATTACTGTAAACATTTACGTCGGGTTTTGCACGCAGGGGCTTGTCCAGAGCTTGTGGATAACTCTGTTCAAAACGGTTTTGCAGATAGGGTAAAACGCCGTCAGCACGTTGCGGGCGCATTGTGGATAACCTGTAAGATTACTGCAACAGACGCAGACATCTCAGGCACTCACGCGGCGTGCAAAATTTCCAGATAACAAACGGAACCGCACAGGTAAAACGACTGCAGCAGTTGTATGTCTGATTGCGCCCGGGGGCAAATAACTTTAGTGAATATGAAAATCTGGAGCGGGAAACGAGACTCGAACTCGCGACCCCGACCTTGGCAAGGTCGTGCTCTACCAACTGAGCTATTCCCGCATAATCTTCGTATTTTAGTCTGCCACGGCGTTGGCTGCCTTCGCTCACCCAGGTCACTTACTCGTGTAAGCTCCCAGGGATTCGCTCAGTTGCCGCCTTGTTGCAAACTCAAATACTCGATTATGTACCGGCATTCTTAAGTCACAACAACCGCAAAAAGACTAAATCCGTGATTTGGATGGCGTACTGCAACAGAGACTGGAGCGGGAAACGAGACTCGAACTCGCGACCCCGACCTTGGCAAGGTCGTGCTCTACCAACTGAGCTATTCCCGCATAATCGTCGTCTTTCATTGCGCTGCGGCGTTAACGGCCTGGACGCGGCTGAAATCCTTGATTCTGATGCATTACTTTTTACTGCACGTTCTGGAGCGGGAAACGAGACTCGAACTCGCGACCCCGACCTTGGCAAGGTCGTGCTCTACCAACTGAGCTATTCCCGCATCATTGTCTTTCAATCTGCTGCGGCATTGACCGCCTTAGCGCAACTGAACTACCTGATTCAGAACATTTGTTACTTTTACTGCTCCGTACCTGCTGTAAATTCTTCACCGGTACGGGGTGCGCATTATACGAGAAATCCTTCCCGCCGCAAGCGTTGCAAAGCAAAATTTTGCGCTTTGCGCGCGTTTGCTGTTTTAATCGGCAAACTGCTGCTTTCCTGCGCACCCGCGTTGATTTACAGCTGCAGGAAGTGCTCGCGGTAGTAGGCCAGCTCGGCAATGGACTCGCGAATGTCGTCCAGCGCCTGATGCGTACCGGCCTTTTTAAAGCCTGGCAGAATCTCTGGCTTCCAGCGGCGCGCCAGCTCTTTCAGCGTGCTGACATCGAGATAGCGGTAGTGGAAATAGGCTTCCAGCTCCGGCATGTACTTAAACAGGAAGCGGCGATCCTGGCCAATGCTGTTGCCGCAAATCGGTGAGGTGTTGGCCGGAACCCACTGCTGCAGAAACGCAATCGTCGCCTGCTCCGCCGCACGATCGTCATGCTGGCTGGCCTTCACGCGCGCAACCAGCCCGCTATTGGTGTGGGTGCGTACATTCCAGTCATCCATCAGCGCCAGCTGCGCATCGGACTGATGCACCGCCAGTACCGGACCTTCGGCCAGAATGTTGAGGTTGGCGTCCGTTACAATGGTGGCGATCTCAATAATGCGATCGCGCTCCGGATCCAGTCCGGTCATTTCCAGGTCGATCCAAATCAGATTGTTTTCATTTCCCGCTGTCATGCATTTCCCGCCTGTTGCCAAAGTCGTCATTAGCCTGAATTAAGGTGTATCATAGACGTTTTGCCCAGCGGGGCGAAGCCTGGCGAAAGCGTGAGAGGATGCGTGAGCAAAAATAAATTGTCGAAGGGTCAACAACGTCGCGTGAGCGCCAACCATCAGCGTCGTCTGCAGCAACGGAACGAAAAGCCGGAACCGGACGACAGCCTGTTTGGTGAAGCCTCTGAAGGCGTAGTGATCAGCCGCTTTGGCATGCACGCGGATGTGGAAGACAGCGCCGGCGAGGTGCATCGCTGTAATATCCGCCGCACCATTCGCTCGCTGGTCACCGGTGACCGCGTAGTGTGGCGCGCCGCCGGCGAAAACGGTGGCAAAGGTATTGTTGAAGCCGTACACCCGCGCCAGACGGTGCTGACGCGTCCGGACTTCTATGACGGCGTGAAACCAATCGCCGCCAACATTGATCAGATCATAATTGTGTCGGCGATCCTGCCGGAGCTGTCGCTGAACATTATCGATCGCTATCTGGTGGCCAGCGAAACGCTCGGCGTGGAGCCGCTGCTGGTACTGAATAAAACCGATCTGCTGGATGACGACGCGCGGGCGTTTGTCGATGAGCAGATGGATATCTATCGCCACATTGGCTATCGCGTACTGATGGTGTCGAGCCGCGCCAAAGATGGACTGAAGGATCTGGAAGCGGCGCTCACCGGCCGGGTCAGCATTTTTGCCGGCCAGTCGGGCGTGGGTAAATCCAGCCTGCTGAACAATCTGCTCGGCCTCGACCTGGCAGGCGATGAGATCCTGACCAATGATGTGTCGGACGTGTCCGGCCTCGGCCAGCACACCACCACCGCCTCACGGCTGTATCACTTCCCGCACGGCGGCGATGTCATCGATTCGCCTGGCGTGCGCGAGTTCGGTTTGTGGCATCTGGAGCCGGAACAAATTACTCAGGGATTTGTCGAATTTCGTGAATTTCTCGGCGGTTGCAAGTTCCGTGACTGCAAGCACGACAACGACCCAGGCTGCGCCATCCGCGAAGCGGTGGAGAACGGGATCATCGACATTTCACGCTTCGATAACTACCACCGTATTCTGGAGAGCATGGCGCAGGTAAAAACGCGTAAAAACTTTTCCGCCAGCGAAGATTAACGGGTACAACGGCACATTCGCCAACTGACCGGGGCGCTGCTACAATCCGCCCCCTTTTGTGTAAACCAAACGTTATTAAGCCAGGAGGCAACGGTGTTTGATCGTTTTAAACTCGGCCTGAATCACATTCTGCCTAAAAAAGCGCTGACCGAACTCGCCGGTTGGGGCGCCAGCCGCCGCGCTGGCTGGCTGACCAAAGCGGTCATCGACATTTTTGTCTGGTTCTACAAAGTGGATATGGCGGAAGCCAGCAAGCCGCACACCGGCAGCTACCGCACCTTTAATGACTTCTTTGTACGCCCGTTAAAAGAGGGTGCGCGCCCTATCGATCCGGACGCTTCGCTGCTGGCCTTGCCAGCCGATGGCGCCATCAGCCAGCTGGGCCGTATTGCTGGCGATCAGATCTTCCAGGCCAAAGGCCACACCTACTCGCTGCAGGCGCTGCTGGCCGGCAATGACGATCTGGCGGAAAAATTTGTCGACGGTGAGTTCGTTACCACTTACCTTGCGCCGCGCGACTACCACCGCGTGCACATGCCGTGTAACGGCATCCTGCGCGAAATGATCTACGTGCCGGGCGATCTCTACTCGGTTAACCCGCTGACCGCGCGCAACATCCCGAACCTGTTTGCCCGTAACGAACGCGTGATCTGCGTATTCGATACCGATCACGGCCCGATGGTGCAGATCCTCGTGGGCGCCACCATCGTCGGCAGCATCGAAACCGTCTGGGCCGGCACCGTGACGCCGCCGCGCGAAGGGGTGATCAAACGCTGGCGCTACCCATCTGCCGATCATGATGGCGCGGTCGTGCTGCTGAAAGGTCAGGAGATGGGCCGCTTTAAGCTGGGCTCGACGGTGATCAACCTGTTCGCGCCGAACCGCGTTAAGCTGGCTGAAAGCCTTGAAGCCGAAAGCAAAACCCGCCTGGGTCAGCCGCTGGCTATCGCCCTGCCGCAGCCCGGCGACAGCGCTCCGCTCATCGACTAATTCCGGGAAACACCGCCGTGCGCGCCTCTCTTTTTCTGCTGCTGAGCCTGGTGCTCAGCAGCACCGCCTTTGCCGCCACCGTTCCACCCGCCAGCCAGCTGAAACAGGATCTGGAAACGGCGAAATCCGCGAAAAGCTCGCCCAACCAGGCCGAACAGGTGCAGGCGCTGGAAGCAGCAATTAACTTCCTGTCCGAACGCGACGACTCGCTGGAACGGGCGAAACAGTATCAGCAGGTAATCGATGATTTCCCGCGGCTGGCGCGCGAGCTGCGTCAGCAAATCGCCACGCTGACCGACAGCAGCAAGCCAGTGCGCAGCAACATGAGCAATGCCGAGCTGGATCAGGAGATCCTGCAGGTTAGCAGCCAGCTGCTGGAGGAGAGCCGCCAGGCGCAGCAGGAGCAGGATCGCGCCCGCGAAATCAGCGATTCTCTGTCGCAGCTGCCGCAGCAGCAGACCGATGCGCGGCGCGCCATGACCGAAAGCGAACGGCGCGCACAGGGCGTGGCGGCTGCCGCTACCCCGCTGGCACAGGCGCAGATTTATGCGCGTCAGACCGAGAGCGCTGCCAGTAAAGCGCGGGTAGATGAGCTGGAGCTGGCGCAGCTGTCGGCTAATAACCGTCAGGAGCTGGCGCGCATGCGCGCGGAAGTGCATCAGCGCAAAGCCACCCAGCTGGATAACTATCTGCAGGCGCTGCGCAATCAGCTCAACAACCAGCGCCAGCGCGAAGCCGAACTGGCGCTGGAGCGCACCGAACAGCTGGCGGAAAACAGCGGCGATCTGCCGGCCTCCATCAGCGATCAGTTCCGCGTTAACCGCGAGCTCTCCGCCGATCTGAATCAGCAGGCGCAGCGTATGGATCTGGTGGCCTCGCAGCAGCGTCTCGCCACCAATCAGACATTGCAGGTGCGCCAGGCGCTGAGCACGCTGCGCGAGCAGTCACAGTGGCTGGGCGTGTCGAACCTGCTGGGTGAAGCGCTGCGCGCGCAGGTGGCGCGCCTGCCGGAGATGCCGAAATCCCAGCAGATCGACAGTGAAATGGGCCAGCTGCGCGTGCAGCGGCTGCATTATGAAGACCTGCTGGAGCGCCAGCAGGCGCTGCGCAAAGAGAAACAGGCGGACGGCACGCCGTTCACCAGTGAACAGACGCGCATTCTGGATGCCCAGCTGAAAACCCAGCGCGAACTACTGAACTCACTGATTTCCGGCTGCGACACGCTGATTCTGGAAATCACCAAGCTGAAGGTTTCCAATACGCAGCTGCAGGACGCGCTGAGTGAAGTTAAAGAGGCGACGCACCGCTATCTGTTCTGGACCGCCGACGTCAGCCCGGTTGGCCTGAAATATCCGCTGGACGTGGCCACCGACCTGACGCGCCTGCTGTCGCTGGACACGCTGGGCCAGCTGGGCAAAGCGCTGGCGATGATGTTCACCAACCGTGAAACGGTGCTGCCAATTATTGGCGCCATTCTGCTGGTGGGCTTCAGCATCAGCACGCGTCGTCACTACAACGCCTTTATGGCGCGTGCGGCCAGCCGCGTGGGGAAAGTGACGCAGGACCGCTTCAGCCTGACGCTGCGCACCGTCTTCTGGTCGATTCTGGTCGCGGTGCCGCTGCCGGTGCTGTGGGCCGCGCTCGGCTTTGGCCTGCAGCACGCCTGGCCTTACCCGTTTGCCGTAGCGATTGGCGATGGCATCACTGCCACCCTGCCGCTGCTGTGGGCATTCATGATCAGCGCGGCTTTTGCCCGTCCTGACGGCCTGTTTGTCGTGCACTTCCGCTGGCCGCAGGCGCGGGTCGCGCGCGCCATGCGTTATTACTCGCTGACGGTCGGCCTGATCGTACCGCTGATTATGCTGCTGATTGCTTTCGCCAATCTCGACGATCCGCAGTTCTCCGCCACGCTGGGGCGCTTGTGCTTTATTCTGATCTGCGGGGCGCTGAGCATTGTCACCGTCAGCCTGAAACGCGCAGGTATCCCGCTCTATTTAGATAAAGAGGGCGACGGCGACAACTTCGTTAACCGGATTCTGTGGAACCTGATGATCGCCATTCCGCTGGTGGCGGCGCTGGCCTCCTGCATTGGCTATCTGGCCACCGCGCAGGCGCTGCTGGCGCGCCTGGAAACCTCGGTCGGCATCTGGTTCTTCCTGCTGGTGATTTACCACATCATTCGCCGCTGGATGCTGATTCAGCGCCGCCGCATCGCCTTTGACCGCGCGCGCCAGCGTCGTGCCGATATGCTGGCCAACCGCGCGCGCAGCGAAGAGGAAAAAGAGCAGCAGTCTGCCGTCAGCACCGATACCGTGGAAGTCGAAGAGCCGATTATCGATCTGGATGCGATCAGCGCGCAGTCGCTGCGGCTGGTCCGCTCGATTCTGACGCTGATTGCGCTGGTGTCGGTGATTGTGCTGTGGTCTGAGATCCACTCCGCGTTCAGCTTCCTCGACAACATCCCGCTGTGGGATGCCAGCACCACGGTGCAGGGCGTCGAGAGCGTACAGCCCATTACGCTGGGTGCCGTGCTGATCGCCATCCTGATCTTTATCATTACCACCCAGCTGGTGCGCAATATGCCGGCGCTGCTGGAGCTGGCGCTGCTGCAACACCTCAGCCTGTCGCCCGGTACCGGTTACGCCATTACCACCCTGACCAAATACGCGCTGATGCTGGTCGGCGGTCTGATTGGTTTCTCGATTATTGGCGTGGAGTGGTCAAAACTGCAGTGGCTGGTAGCGGCGCTGGGTCTGGGGCTGGGCTTTGGGATGCAGGAGATCTTTGCCAACTTTATCTCCGGCCTGATCATCCTGTTTGAGAAACCGATTCGTATCGGCGATACCGTGACCATTCGCGATTTGACCGGCAGCATCACCCGCATCAATACGCGCGCCACCACCATTACCGACTGGGACCGCAAAGAGATTATTGTGCCGAACAAGGCCTTTATCACCGAGCAGTTCGTCAACTGGTCGCTGTCGGATTCGGTGACGCGCGTGGTGCTGACCATTCCGGCACCGGCCCACGTTAACAGCGAAGAGGTGACGACCATCCTGAAGCAGGCGGCCGATCGCTGTACCTACGTGCTGGATATGCCAGCGCCGGATGTGTTCCTTGTGGATCTGCAGCAGGGCATTCAGCTGTTTGAGCTGCGCGTGCACGCGGCGGAGATGGGTCATCGCATGCCGCTGCGCCATGAGCTGCATCAGCTGATTCTGCGCGGCTTTGAAGAGCATGGCATTGAGATGCCGTTCCCGCCGTTCCAGGTACGGATGGAAACGCTGGGGCGCAAAACGCCGGCCAGCAACGGTTCGACTGCCAGCCGGACCTTCAAATCCGGTGGCCTGTAAAACAAAACGCCCGGCATGCGCCGGGCGTTTTTTCTTTACGCGCGAGTTACTTCACAAACTCTTCGCCCTGCGCGATATCTTTTTTCAGCGTCTCCAGCATGCCGTTAAGCGCCTGCTGTTCGAAATCACTGAGCGGCCCGAGCGGACGGCGTTCGGCGATACCGTTTTTGCCCAGCAGCAGCGGCTGCGAGAAGAAGCGCGCGTACTCGCCGTCGCCTTCCACATAGGCGCACTCTACGACATTGGCTTCGCCCTGCAGTGCACGAATCAGCGACAGACCAAAGCGCGCCGCCGCCTGGCCCATCGACAGCGTCGCCGAGCCGCCACCGGCTTTGGCTTCCACCACTTCGGTACCGGCATTCTGAATACGTTTCGTCAGGTCGGCGATCTCCTGCTCGCTGAAGCTGACGCCTTTAACCTGCGACAGCAGCGGCAGAATGGTCACGCCTGAATGCCCGCCGACCACCGGCACTTCAATCTCCGTAGGCTGTTTGCCCTTCAGGGCAGCGACAAAGGTGTTGGCGCGAATCACATCCAGCGTCGAGACGCCAAACAGCCGGTTTTTATCGTACACACCGGCTTTTTTCAGCACTTCGGCGGCAATCGCCACCGTGGTATTTACCGGGTTAGTGATGACGCCAATCAGCGCTTTTGGCGCGGTGGTCGCCACCTGTTCAATCAGGTTACGCACGATACCGGCGTTGACGTTAAACAGATCGGCGCGGTCCATGCCAGGTTTGCGTGCCACACCGGCCGAGATCAGCACCACATCGGCGCCGTGCAGAGCCGGCGTCGCATCTTCGCCACTGAACCCTTCAACTTTCACGGCGGTAGGAATGTGACTGAGATCAACCGCGACGCCTGGTGTCACCGGGGCAATGTCATACAGTGAGAGGGCTGAACCTGCGGGTAATTGGGTCTTGAGCAGCAGAGCGAGTGCCTGGCCAATACCACCAGCTGCACCGAGAACGGCAACTTTCATCCTGAACTCCTTATTAAGGTGGGGCAGAGATATGCCGGAAATCCATCAGGTTACGAGTTTAATCAACTTCTCAGGCGATAGCGACACACCTGTCGCGCAATAACATTACGCCGCAATCGGCTCCCGAGACATCTCCACTTCAGAAGTCGCCTGAATGATCCAGTCGCAGCCAGAAGACTATGGACGGCAATGATCATCGTTTTGTTGTTACCACTTCAATAATATAACAACTTTGCAACCTTCGCTTTGCGCGCCAGCGCGCGATTTTGGTGCAGGATAAAACTCTGTTATCATGCCCGCCCCACACGCGCATGCCGTGAATTCACGCATCCGCTTATTGCATAAAAATTCATCTAAATGCATAATAATTTATCTGCGACGGGCCTGTTGCCTGCTGCAACCCTCTTTTATTGGTAGCTTATGCGAAACCCATCTAAACAAGACGATCTGATAAAGGCGTTCAAAGCCTTACTGAAAGAAGAAAAGTTCAGCTCTCAGGGCGAAATTGTCCAGGCGCTGCAGGAAGACGGCTTCGGCAACATCAACCAGTCAAAAGTTTCTCGTATGCTGACCAAGTTTGGCGCGGTGCGCACGCGTAACGCCAAAATGGAGATGGTGTACTGCCTGCCTGCCGAACTGGGCGTGCCTACCACCACCAGTCCGCTGAAGAATCTGGTGCTGGATATCGACTATAACGATGCGCTGGTAGTGATTCATACCAGCCCGGGCGCGGCCCAGCTGATCGCCCGCCTGCTCGACTCCCTCGGCAAAGCCGAAGGCATTCTCGGCACCATCGCCGGTGACGACACCATCTTTATTACGCCAGCGCGCGCCTTTACGGTGAAGCAGCTGTATGACGCCGTGCTGGTGTTATTCGAACAGGAACTATAAAACCCTGTCTGTTACCGGCGGTTCACCTGCCGGTAACCTTGCCTGCCCGCCCACGTTTCTCCCGCTGTTTTATCGCCAACACCTTACAAAATAACCGCTTAGCCATATTCCGCCGGGTTCTCAATGCGCGAAGGTATTGGTACGACCTTTTCGCCTGCTTAACCCTTTGCGCTATTTTACGCTGTTTTACAATTAGTGCTTAGCGGTTATCTCTTGCTTTTAGCGCACAGCCAGCTTGATCAACCACATTGTTTCGCACAAAAAGATAATTTGATGCAGATCATTGTTTTTGCATGGAAATACACCCTCCTGGTTAAGATCCAGGCGGTTTTAATAACTTTGCGTTATAAAAATGTGCCATAAGGATAAAGAATTACAACCAATCATTATTAGCGGGATATTAATTTCATGGGTGATTAGATCTATACTTCTTTTCGTGATGCAAATCACACGAAATCAAAAAGAGAAAAACAGAAGACGAGGAAAAATACCATGAACGTTAAAACTACTATCGCCACCCTGAGTGTTCTATCTGCCCTGTCATTTGGTGCTTTCGCCGCAGATTCTATCAACGCCGAACAGGCAGCGAACCTGCAGCCGGTCGGCACCATCAGCGTCAGCGGCATTGGCGGCTCACCGATGGATATCCATCAGCAGCTGAACGCCAAAGCTGAAGCGCAAGGTGCTAAAGCCTATCGCGTTGTTGAGGCTTATAACGACAACAGCTACCACGCAACCGCGGAACTTTATAAATAAGTTTGCCGGAACAAGATGCAGTGTGAACGGCGACCCGTTTGAGAGGCGTTTGCCTCTCAGGTTGCCCACCCCATTTCAGGAGAGTGAATCATGAAAACCAAATTATCTATTGCTGTACTGAGTCTGGCTTCCGTTCTGTCTTTTGGCGCCAGTGCTGCCACCCTGGTAACCAACACCCAGGCTGAAAATCTGCAGCCGCTGAATCAGACCATTAGCGTGAGCGGCGTCGACGGCGACCAGACCAATATCCGTCAGGAACTGTCCCAGAAAGCCGATGCTCAGGGTGCCAGCCATTACCGCATCATTGAGAACAATCAGGACAACACCTTCCACGTGACGGCTGAACTGTACAAATAAACTTTAACTATCGATCCGGCGTTATGCAGTCGCCGGGAGAAGATCGACGACCCGCTTACCCTCTTAGTGCCGCAGGTTGTTGATTCTAATGAGGAGACGAATTATGAAAATCAAAACAACCATCGCAACCGCTACGCTGCTTTCTCTGTTCGCTTTTGGCGCTTCAGCTGCCCAACTGGTAACGGATGAATCCGCGCAGAATCTGCAATCTACCGGCCAGACCATTACCGTTAGCGGAACAGGCGGCTCACCTATGGATTACCGCGCTCAGCTTTCTCAGAAAGCCGATGAGCAGGGTGCCAGCGCGTATAAAGTGATTGAAGCGCGCACCGGTGACAGCTATCACCTGACTGCAGAGCTGTACAAATAATTCCTCGTCAATTCTGACGAACCCTTTGGCCCCGCCTGCCGGGGCCCTTTTTGGTTGTGCTACTGAACATTAAAGCGGAGCTGGCCTTCCAGCTCCTCTTCTGCCTCATCGAATAGCAATATCAGCGCACCATAGCGGCGTTTCTGCCCTTTCCCCAGATTGATGAACGCAATTTCCAGCGGCAGCGGGATCTGCTCGCCGATGATCATTTCCCACAGATCGTCCAGATCCTGAATGGTGCGATCCGCCAGCGCGAAACGTTCGCAAAACTGACGGTAGAAATGAGCCTGATCGACGATTTCATTGAAGTCGAAACGCTCGGTTCTCATGGTGACATCCTCTCGCTACGCCAGACCGCCGAGGTGCAGCGCTTTGACTTCCAGATACTCTTCCATGCCCAGCACCGATCCTTCGCGTCCCAGTCCGGACTCTTTCACGCCGCCAAACGGCGCCAGCTCGGTCGAGACCGCACACTCGTTGATCCCAATCATGCCGGCTTCCAGCGCCGCCGAAACGCGGAACACGCGCTGCAGATTCTGCGTATAGAAGTAAGCCGCCAGACCGTATTCGGTATTGTTGGCGCGCGCGATCACCTCAGCTTCATCGTCAAAGCGGAAGCAGGCGGCCACCGGACCGAAGGTCTCTTCCTGCGCCAGCTGCATCTCTTCATGCGCATCGGCAATCACCGTCGGCTGCCAGAAGTTACCGCCCAGCGGATGGCGCTCGCCGCCCACCAGCAGTTTCCCACCTTTGCTCAGCGCATCTTTGACATGCTCTTCCACTTTCTCCACCGCGGACGGCTCAATCAGCGGCCCGACCACCACGCCCGGCTCCACGCCGTTGCCCACTTTCAGTTTGCCCACCGCCTCAGCCAGCTGATGCACAAAGCGGTCGTATATTGCGTTGTGGATATAGAAGCGGTTAACGCTGACGCACACCTGGCCGGCGTTACGGAATTTGTTGGCGATAGCCCCCTGCACCGCCGCGTCGATATCGGCATCGTCAAACACGATATAGGGCGCGTTGCCGCCCAGCTCCATCGAGACTTTCTTCATGGTTTCGGCCGCGTTCCGCATCAGCGTTTTCCCCACTGCGGTGGAACCGGTAAAGGAGATTTTACGCACCGCGCGGGAAGCCATAATGGCGTCGCTGATGGCGTGCGTGTCGCCGGCTACCGCGTTCAGCACGCCGTCCGGCACGCCCGCCTTTTGTGCCAGCGCCACCAGCGCAAAGGCGCTGAGCGGGGTGTTATTGGCCGGCTTGATGATGCCGGTGCAGCCGGCCGCCAGCGCCGGGCCGAGTTTGCGCGTCAGCATCGCCATCGGGAAATTCCACGGCGTGATGGCAGCGACCACGCCAATCGGCTCGCGCGTCGCCAGAATGCGTGAACCGGCTTTGGCCGGCGGGATAATTTCGCCGTTGGCGCGCTTCGCCTGCTCGGCAAACCATTGAATAAAGCTGGCGGCGTACTCTACTTCCCCCTCGGCTTCCTTTAGCGGTTTGCCCTGCTCGGCGGTCATCAGCTGGCCCAGCCAGCTTTTGTGCTCAATGATCAGCTGGTACCAGCGATAAAGGATTTCGCTGCGCTGTTTGGCGGTTTTGTCGCGCCACGCCGGAAAAGCGCGCTGTGCGGCGGCAATCGCCTGTTCGGTTTCAGCCTTGCCGGCTTTCGCCACCTGCGCCAGTACCTCGCCGGTGGCCGGATTGGTGACATCAAAGGTGCTGCTGGCGGTGTGCCACTGGCCGTCAGCGAAGTAGCCAGTGTTGAACAGTTCGTGTTGTTGCAGGGAAGTGGACATCGTTATTCTCCTGTCAGTAAGCATCCTGTCAGGAAAGTATAGATGGCAATAATCGGGCAATGAGGGTCAGCGTGGCATCAGGCCAGCCGCTGCGCCAGGCAGCGGCCAGTTTCAGATTTGGATGAGGGTGTTCTGGTACTTATCCAGCATCATCGACAGCCGTTTCACCGGTTCCGTCACGCTGGCCGGAGCGGCATAGTGCTGCAGCTTCTGCTGATAAACGTCCAGCTCCTGCAGCAGGCGCTCAAAGTAGTAGCGCCGTTTATCATCGCTGCTGGCCGCAATAATGCGGTCGGCGGTGGCGCGCAGCTGGCGGTGATACGCCGACAGGTCGGCATTGACCGGCACCTCCGCGTTGCGCAGGCGCTGATGACCAATAATCAGCGTGAGCGCGATCCGGTACTTGTCGATATCGCCCGGGAACAGATTAAGTAGCAGGAACAGCTGCTGATAAAGCGCTGGTAAATGGTTCTCACGCCGGCGCGCCTGATTGGTGGTCAGCGCGGCCACCGCAGCATACATAAAGCGATTCAGCAGCTTGCGTCCGGTGCGGGCTTTGGATTTGTCACGAATCAGCAAAATCACCATCATCGCTACAAAGCTGCCAATCCACTGGCCGAGCGCGTTGTCGAGAAACACGTTGAACTCAAACTTCATCGGGTTATCCAGCACCAGCACGTTAATGGTGCCGATCAGTGCGCCCAGCGTACCAATCTGCCGCCGCTGTACAAAGATGCCGCCGATAAAGCCGAGTGCGCCAATCGCGATACACAACAGCAAGGCACTTTGCTGGGTGCCCGGCAATACCCAGATGAAGTAGAGCATGCCCAACGGCACCGCAAAGGCCATGCCGTAGAAGAAGTCTTTCGCCATCATCAGCGGATTCGGCATACGCATCGCCAGCGCGGTAATCACCGCCAGCATCACCATGCAGCCGCTGCCGGAAGTCCAGCCGGTATACAGCCAGAACAGCGAACCGAGCGCGGTGGCGACAAAGGTGCGCACGCCATTGATCATCGCATGATGCGTTTCCGCTGAGCGCGCCTGGATCACCACCTCACGCTGCAGAATGCTCTCCTCCAGCGTGGTGATACGGCTGTTGCTTTTAACGCCATTGATCAGCAGCAGATATTCGGTCGCGGCGCCGACCCAGCTGGCCAGGGTAAACGGCACGCTTTTACTGCTGACGCCAATAACGCGGCGCATCAGCTTCATGCGCTTATGTACGTCGCTGACGCTGGTTACCTCTTTTTCAATCAGCAGGCGATACTGCGGCGGGATGTAATCCGGGCGCGAATTCTGAATCAGGAAGGTCTCAGCGGCCTGAGTAATCAGCGTCAGCGATAGCGTGTTGAGCATTTGCAGCCGGCGGCTGGTGTTGCTCCAGCGCGACGACTCCATCAGCAGCTGGCTGCGCATACCGTTGAGCGCGGTCGTGCGGCGCACCAGTGCGCTCCAGGCTTTGTCGACTTCCTCTTTATCCTCGTGTGCCACGCACAGCTGCAGCAGGCGGTAGTGCGCTACCAGCAGCGCATCCACTTCCGCATCAATCACTTTCTTGATCGAGCGCGGAGAGAACAGCATGTCGGCGAGAATGGCGCACAGGATACCGAGCACAATTTCGCTGCAGCGCTCCACGGCGAACTGCGGCGCCAGCGTCAGGCCGCCGCTGGCATCCGCGGTCACCACGATGATCAGCGCGGTGTAACCGGCGAGGCCCAGCGCATAGGAGTTTTCGACTTTAATCAGCGATGAGAGCCAGACGCACATGCCGGCCCACAGGCAGCACAGCAGCAGCATCACCACCGGCGCGCGCACCGTCGCAATCATGATGGTGAGTGCCGCGATACAGCCGATAAAGGTGCCGATAATACGCAGAACGCCACGGTAGCGCAGCGCGCCAGAATAAGGATCGCCGCCCGCGGCAAAGGCGGTGCCGCCAGCCACGATGCCGGCGGTCATCACCGCCCAGCGCGGCGTTTCCAGATTGAAGTGAAAGCCAATCATCAGCGCTGCCACCAGCGCGAAGGTCAGCTTTACCGGGAAACGCAAAAACTCAATCATATCGCCCCCGCTTAACCAAACTCACGCAGGCGGTTGAACAGCTGCGCCATCGGCGACACTTTGGTCTGGCGGTCTTTGTCACCGGTGATCACCACGGTGGCGGTGGTCCCCGCCGGGAAGCGGTTGCCGGGTTGATCGTCAAGGCGAATACGCACCGGTACGCGCTGCGCCAGACGCACCCACTCAAGGTTGGAGTCCACGGTGGCCATGCCTTTACTGTCAACGCTGCTGCTGCTGTTGGTCACGCCAGCCGCGATGCTGTCAACTGTGCCGCGCAGCACCGTGTTGCTGCCCAGCGGAGTAATTTCCGCACGGAAGCCGGGACGCACGCCATCCAGCTTGGTCTCTTCCATGTAGGCCAGCACGTAGAACGAGTGCTGCTGCACCAGCGCCACGGCCACCGAGCCGCGCGTGATGAATTCCCCCTGATAGACGTTGAGGTTGGTGACCCAGCCATCGGACGGCGCTTTGATGGTGGTGCGATCGAGGTCGATCACCGCCAGATCGCGCGTCGCCACCGCTTTGGCCAGCTGATGTTCGCTGGTCTGCAGGTCGCTATTCGACTGCTCAATGGCTTCACGCGACATCGCGCTGGTACCGAGCTGGTTACGCCGCGCCGCTTCACGGCGTTTTTCGCTGACCAGCGCCTGGTAATATTCGACATCCGCCTGCGCCTCATCCAGCGCTTTCTGGTAGCGCGGACGGTCAACGATAAACAGCGTATCGCCTTTTTTCACCAGCTGGTTGTCGTGTACCGGGACGTCGGTGATCAGTCCGGTCACGTCCGGGGAGATCGCCACCACGTCGGCGGAGAATTTGGCGTCACGCGTCCACGGCGACTCGGTATAGAACACCCAGGCGCGGAAGATGATAATAACAGCGATGATAACCAGCAGGAGCGTAATGGCGTAACGCGCGATTTTTCTTATTAGCGCTTTCACTTAAAACCTCAGACGAATAGACGGGATACAAGGTAAAACACACAGCAATACAGCGCTGTGTTAAAAAGTGCCGGGTGCCACACCAGATCGTAAATCCCGCTGGGCGTCAGCACGCGTTTCACCAGCCAGAACAGCGCCAGCGAAACCAGTAGTTCAATGAAGATGGGCGGAAAAGACAGCCCGAATACGACAAATACCGGAAGCACACTCATTTCGGTTCCTTAGTTCGACCTTGCCGGATTGCACCGATACCTGCCCTCATGCCCTCTGGCACGTCGGGTTGATGATAGTGGGATGACGGATAATCTGATGACAACATTCAGGCCGCGTTGAGCTAATCATAGCGTATCATCGGGTAAACACTGCCGTGTTCAGGTGCGGTGAAGAGACCCAGCGTGCGTATAGTAACGCGCTTGACTATACGTTTTCTACATATTGTGAGCTAAATCACTTTTTAGCCAGAGTAAACAATGGAACGACTCAAAGGCATGTCCATTTTCGCCAAAGTGGTTGAATTGGGCTCATTTACCGCCGCCGCACGCCAGCTGCAGCTCAGCGTCTCGTCAATCAGCCAGATTGTTGCCAGACTGGAAGATGAGCTGCAGGTGAAACTGCTTAACCGCAGCACCCGCAGTCTGGGCCTGACCGAAGCCGGTAAGATTTATTATCAGGGCTGCCGCCGCATGCTGGCAGAGGCCTCGCAGGTGCACGAACAGCTGTACGCCTTCAACAACACGCCGATCGGGATTTTACGCATCGGCTGCTCAACCACCATGGCGCAAAATGTCCTGTCCGCCATGACCAGCGAGATGCTGCACGAATATCCGGGACTGAGCGTCAACCTGATGACCGGCATACCGGCGCCGGACCTGATTGCTAACGGGCTGGATGTGGTGATACGCGTCGGTGAGCTGCAGGATTCCAACCTGTTCTCGCGCCGGCTGGGCGCCATGCCGATGGTGGTATGCGCGGCGAAGAGCTACCTGGCCCAGCACGGCACGCCGGAAAAGCCGGCTGAAATCGACAACTTTTCCTGGCTCGAGTACAGCGTGCGCCCGGATAACACCTTCGAGCTGGTGGCGCCGGAAGGCCTGGTGACGCGCCTGACGCCGCAGGGGCGTTTTGTCACCAATGATTCGCAGACGCTGATTCGCTGGCTGAAAGCCGGCTGCGGTATCGCCTATGTGCCGCTGATGTGGGTGATTGATGAGATTAACGCCGGTGAGATCGATATTTTGTTCCCGCAGTATCACTCGGAGCCGCGCCCGGTGTATGCCGTCTATACCGAGAAGGATAAGCTGCCGCTCAAGGTGCAGGTGTGTATCAATTATCTGACCGAGTATTTCAGGCAGGTGGCGAGGCAGTATCAGCAGCACCGCAAAAGTTAGCCGCCGTCTGGCGCTGATGTGGCTGGCCTGAAGGGTGCATACGGGAAAATGCGGGGCAGTTATGCATGCCAGGTCACCCTGAAAGGTGACCTGGCAAAACAATTGCGTAATGCCGATCAGTTAAGTACCAAATTCAATTACCGCAGATTTCGTAGCGGCGCGATTAATCGCGCGTACTACTAGCAGCACCGTTCCCATCCATGCTTCGCGCAATAAATTGCGCCGCTACCAAAGTGTGCGTGCTGTTTACTCATAACTGACAAGCATTGTACAAACCCATTGCGCGGTTTTGACAGGGTGCGCACTGATGCGCACCAGCATGAACCTTAAGCCGTTCCGCCCACGGTAATTTTATCCAGCTTCAGCGTGGGTTGACCTACGCCGACCGGCACGCTCTGGCCCTCTTTACCGCACACGCCGACGCCCTTATCCAGCGCCAGATCGTTACCGACCATGGAAATCTGCTGCATCGCCTCAATGCCGGAGCCGATCAGCGTCGCGCCTTTCACCGGTTTGGTGACTTTGCCGTTCTCGATCAGATAAGCCTCGGAGGTCGAGAACACAAACTTGCCGGAGGTGATATCGACCTGGCCGCCGCCAAAGTTAGGGGCATACAGACCATACTCCACACTCTCAATGATCTCCTGCGGCGTCGATTTGCCCGCCAGCATATAGGTGTTGGTCATGCGCGGCATCGGCAGGTGCGCATAGGATTCACGACGCCCGTTACCGGTAGGCGGCACGCCCATCAGACGCGCATTGAGCTTGTCCTGCATATAGCCTTTCAGCACGCCGTTTTCGATCAGCACGTTGTACTGTCCCGGCACGCCTTCATCATCCACCGCCAGCGAACCACGCAGCCCTTGAAGGGTACCGTCGTCAACCACGGTGCAGAGTTCGGACGCAACCAGCTGGCCCATCTTACCGCTGAAGACGGAAGTCTCGCGGCGATTGAAATCCCCTTCCAGACCGTGGCCCACCGCTTCGTGCAGCAGCACGCCTGGCCAGCCCGCACCCAGCACCACTGGCAGCGTACCGGCTGGTGCCGCGACGGCGGACAGGTTAACCAGCGCCATGCGCACCGCTTCGCGCGCCCAGGCATCAGCCCGTACATCACCGCTCTCATCGGCAAGGAAGAATTCGTAGCCGGTACGCGCACCGCCGCCGCTGGCGCCGCGCTCGCGTTTACCCTGATCTTCCACCTGAACGCTAATGGACAGGCGCACCAGCGGACGAATATCCGCCGCCAGCGTACCGTCGGTGGCGGCAACCAGCACCTGCTCGTAGACGCCGCTCAGGCTGGCATTCACTTCCTGCACGCGCGGATCGGCGGCGCGTGCCACTTTATCAACCCGGTGCAGCAGCGCGATTTTGTCTTCGCGCGTCAGGCTGTCCAGCGGATTGACCGGGGCGTACAGCGAACGGTTAAGCACCGCGGAGAGCGCGTGCGCTTTACCGTTGCCCTGCTCGCGCACGATACTGCGCGCCGCTTCGGACGACTGGCGCAGGGCGTTGAGGCTGATTTGATCGGCATAGGCAAAACCGGTTTTCTCGCCGCTTACCGCGCGGACGCCCACGCCCTGATCGATATGATAAGAGCCATCTTTAATGATTTTGTCTTCCAGCACCCAGGATTCATGGAAGCTGGACTGAAAATAGAGATCGGCATAGTCCAGACGACGTTCTGAAAGCTGCCCTAACAGGGAAAAAAGGTCCTGCTGATTAATGCTGTTCGCAGCTAGTAACTGCTCACTTACCAGATTCAGAGTCATCGTTTCTCACTCATTATGTGCTCGGATAGTCATAGCCTGCGGCAATTCCCCGACGGCGTCAAATTCACTTCTTATCGGCTTCGCGCGGTTTGCGCAGCACTTCATTGATTTCCGGCTTATCCAGCGGTCCGCTGATGTGATAGCGCAGCAGCGAAATCTTATTCCACAACGGAGCCAGCACCTTGCTGGCGGCAAAAACCGCCGCGCCGACCACCGGGTTAATCACAAACGCGGTGGCCACGCCAACCGAGGCACCGATCTCCGGTGCCACCACCGCTTCCATGTCGATTTGCCGCTGCACCAGATCTATTTTGCCCTGCATGGCGATATCCGCTTCGAGGCCATCTACCAGCAGGTTATCGGTGCGCATCACGCCGTTTTCAATCCACGCCGTGCCGTTGATCGAATCAAACCAGAAACCTTCATTAAAGGTATCGCTAAAATCGAAGCGCAGCTTACGCAGCAGGGCATCGAAGCTCACCAGCCGCAACAACTGTCCGGCACGACCGGTGTTCACATCCGCAATCTGCCCTTTGCCGAAGTGGGTTTTCAGCGTGCCGCTCAGCGTCTTTTCTGAAGGCTGCCACGGTGCGGAGCGCCAGTGCAGGTCATAATCAATTTTAAACGGCGCATCGCGCAGCGGCGTGTTCATGCCAAACCAGTTGGTGGCATCATTGATATTTTTGCCGCTCAGGCTGCCTTTTAACGAGGTGCGCTGCTCGCCCGCTTTGTTCACCCATTCACCCGCGACATTGAGCTTCGAGCTGCCGGTATCGACGCTGCCGTTAGTGAGTGCTAACGTCTCTCCCTGCGGCTGGAGCCTGGCCTGGATGTGGCCGAACTTCTGCCCGCGCAGCCAGCACTCAGCGCAGTTGAGCTGCAGCGCTGGCCAGCTGCGGAAATCAATGCCGCTGTCACCGCTGAACGGCGAGGAGGCCTTGCCCGCTTCACCGTCACTCCATTGCGGATTGTAATAAAGATAGCTCAGGTCGATTTGCCACGGCGCGTGTTGTGCGGTTCGCAGGCTGCCGCGCGCTTCGCGGCTCTCCAGCTGCAGCTGCGTGCTGCCGCCCGCGCCCTGGGTCACCGTGGCATTAACATCGTGCCACTGCTGGCCGCCGAGCGTCAGGGCCGGGGTGCGCAACGTCACATCGCCCGGCAGCAATGCGCCGCCGATGTCCGTCTCGCCCTGCGCATTGCGTGAACCCGTCGCGCCGGTCATCAGCCCCAGCCAGGCTTCGCCGTCCAGCGCCGGCAGATTGAGTACCATCCCGCGCCGATCCGGTAGCGCCGGCGTGCTTTTGGCATCATTCAGCCAGATACCGCGATCGACGCGCAGCTGCGGCTCCAGCAGCCAGCGGCTGTTAAAGCGATGGTGCTCACGCACGCTGCCGCTGAGGTTAAAACTGTGCAAATCGCCGCTGGCATTAATGGCGATGGGCAGTGCCTCACCGGCCTCTTTATCCAGTGGTGGAGGTAAGTGACTGCTCACTGTCTTGCCGTCACCATTGATATCAACCTTGTAGCGCGCCCCACCCTGATGCGGCAGCGTGATGTCGACATTGCCCTGCCACGCCAGACTGCCGCCCAGCTTACTGCTTACACTGGCAGGCAGCATGGCCAGTTTTGCCGGCTGCCAGTCGCCCAGCAGTTTGACGTTAACGCCAAAATCATCGGGATTTTCCGTGGTGGTGAAACGCACGCCGGTGGGCTGACCGAACCAGTTGGCCTGCAGCTCTTCACTCTCCAGGTTTCCGTTGTTGTAGCGGAAACGTCCGGTCAGGTTTTTCAGCGTGGTGTTGAGCGGCTTAATGTGCAGGCTGTTGTTATTCAGCACCACGTTACCGCTGGCGTGCACCAGTTCCCCATCCAGCGGAATATCCAGGTTGAGCGAACCACGCACGTTGCCGCCAATCTGCAGCTGCTCCAGCGCCGCACCCAGCGTGGATTTGAGCGGCGTGCGGGCGAAATAGTCGGCGATATCTTTACCTTCGCCGCTCAAATCACCGTCAATGATCAGCTTCTCTTTCAGGTAATCCGGGATTACCGCACTGACGTTGCGCGCGTCCACCGCACCCAGCCGGGTTTGCGCCGCCTTCATCCACAGACCGTCGTTGATAAAATCGAGGTCGATATCGAGGTTTTGCAGCGCCGGCCAGCCTGGCTGGAACTGGAAGGTAGCATTGCGCACCGGCACGGCCACTTCAAACATGCCGTCGTGGTGTTTGAACGGGAACAGACGCGGATCGCCGGCAAACAGCAGCGTGGCATTCTCCACCTGGCCGCCTTTGACCGCTTCGCTGAGATACTGCGTCAGATCGTGGCCCATCAGCGGCTCGGGGAAGTAGCGCCACGCATCACCGGCATCGGTGACGCGAATCCCGGCAAGAATGTCGAGGCGCGGCGCTTTACCGACATTTTGCTGATAGCGGAAATCGCCGCGCGCCCATAGCGAACGTGCCTGCACGTCCAGCTGCTGGCCATCCAGCGTCAGGCCGTTGCCATCGCGCAGCCAGTTAATCCTGCCGGTGACCTGCTGAATCTGTAACGGCGCCTGGAACATATCGCCGTACGGCACTTCGGCCTGGCCCATCTGCACATCCAGCTGGCCGTGGTTCAGACTGCCGCTGGCGCTGCCGCTCAGATTGCTGATGCCCGGCAAAAGCTGCCAGTGCTGCCACGCCAGATCGCGCCAGCGCGCCTGCAAACGCGTCTGCTCCGGCTGCGCCAGCGGAATATCCAGCGCCAGCGCGTCGATATAGCCGCGCGGCTGCAGCGCCCGCCAGTTGTCCAGCAGCGTGGGCGAGAGCGGCGCAAACAGCGGCACCAGCGGTGCCAGACGCTGCAGATCGAGCCGGGTGGCACGCACCCGCACTTCCGCTGCACTGTTCGCGCCGATCATCTGTTTATCTTCCGGCTTCCACAGCAGGGCGATATGGCCGGCATCCCAGGCCACGCCGTCAGTCATCAGCCGGGTTTGCGGCACCGTCAGGCTCCAGCCATTCTGGTAGCGCGCCAGATGCGCGGTCAGGCCATCCACCTGCAGTTGATGATCGCCCTGCTCGCCGCGCCAGCGTGCGCCGCCTTTGCTCAGCAGCAGATCGCCCGCGTACACTTCGCCGTCGCGCAGGTTGACCCACGCGGCCAGGCTGAAACGCGCGCTTTGCAGGCTGGTATTATCACGCAGCCAGCGGCCAATCCACGGGCGCACGTCCACATCATCGGCCTGCATCCAGATGCGGCCGTCGTTGAGTAAGCCGTTAGTATCGTTAAGATCGAGCCGTACCTGCACCACGCCGTGCTGGCCGGTGAAGCTGGACAGGCTCACTTCGCCTTCGGCGCGATGGCGGTTGTCCTCGTTCAGCCAGGTAAGGCGGGGAATCGCCAGTTCGGCATGCTGGCCGGAAGGCGTGAGAAAACGGATGCTGCTGTCACGCAAATCGAAATGGTCAAACTGGCGTAAGAACAGATCGTTGATTTGGGCCGGTTTGAAGCTATTTTTTTGCTCGTCGCTGGTGAGCAACGGACGGTTGGTTGCCAGCCGCAGCTGCCAGAAGGTGAGATCGCGAAACTGCCAGCGCCAGTGCAGCAGCGACTGCCACACATTGAGCGCCAGCGTAACGCGGCCAATCTGCAGCTCGCCATCTTTATCCATGTCGATACGCAGATCGCGCACCTGCAGGGTCGGGCCAAAATTCTCCCATTTTCCCTGAACTTCACTGGCATCGATGGTGACGCCGCTGACGCGCGAAAGAGTGTGCAGCACCTCACCGCGATAGCTGTTGAGATGCGGCATCACAAGGCGCAGCCCGCTGACCAGCAGCGCCACAATGACGATGATTGCGGCGAGCAGCAGTAACAAAATCCCCGGCAACCGCCTCACACACCTCTCCTTGCTTTCCGTTGGGTTACGGCGTTCAACCTCACGACTTACATCATGACGACGTCAAACTGCTCCTGCGTGTAGAGCGGTTCAACCTGTACTTTGACCTGCTTGCCGACAAAAATTTCCACTTCGGCCAGCGCGTGCGACTCATCGCTTTTCAGCGCTTCACCCACTGCGGGTGACACGTACACCAGGAAGCTGTCGGAGTCGTAAGCGTGATGGACGCGGACGATTTCACGCATGATTTCATAGCACACGGTCTCCACCGTCTTCAGCGAACCGCGTCCCTGGCACACCGGGCAATCGGCACACAGCACATGCTCAATGCTTTCGCGCGTGCGTTTGCGCGTCATCTCGACCAGCCCCAGCGCGGAGAAGCCGTTGATGCTGGTTTTAACGCGATCTTTGCTCAGCGCGCTCTCCAGCGAGTGCAGCACGCGCCGGCGATGATCGTCATTATTCATGTCGATAAAGTCGATGATGATAATGCCGCCGAGATTACGCAGCCGCAGCTGGCGCGCAATCGCCTGCGTGGCTTCGATATTAGTATTAAAAATGGTTTCGTCGAGGTTGCGGTGGCCGACAAACGCACCGGTGTTAATGTCCACCGTGGTCATGGCTTCGGTCTGGTCGATAATCAGGTAACCGCCAGATTTCAGTTCCACCTTGCGCTCCAGCGAACGCTGAATCTCGTTCTCCACATCATAGAGATCGAAAATCGGCTGCTTGCCGTTGTACAGCTCCAGCTTGCTGGCCATCTCCGGAATATATTCGCTGGTAAATTCCACCAGCAGATCGCAGGTCAGGCGCGAATCGACGCGAATGCGATCCAGCGCTGCGCCGGCGAAATCGCGCAGCACGCGCTGCGCCAGCGCCAGCTCGCCGTACAGCAGGCAGCGCGTCTGGTTACGCTTCTTACGCTCGCTGACTTTGGTCCACAGGCGCTTTAAAAATGCCGCGTCCTGCGCCAGCTCTTCTGCGCCAATGCCTTCTGCGGCGGTACGAATAATAAAGCCGCCGAGATCGTCACAGTAAGCGGCAACCACCGCTTTCAGCCGCTCACGTTCGGCTTCGCTTTCAATGCGCTGTGAGACGCCCACGTGTGAAGCCCCCGGCATAAAGACCAGGTAGCGCGACGGCAGTGTAATATCGGTGGTGAGGCGTGCCCCTTTGGTGCCGAGCGGATCTTTCACCACCTGCACCATTAAATCCTGTCCCTGACGCACCAGCTCGGCGATATCGCGCACGATAAAGTTCTTCTTCTCATCACCCGCCACGCATTCGGTGTGCGGCATGATGTCCGAGGCGTGCAGAAAGGCCGCTTTGTCCATCCCGATATCGACAAATGCCGCCTGCATGCCCGGCAGTACCCGGCTGACGCGCCCTTTGTAGATATTGCCGACAATACCGCGCCGCGCTTCGCGCTCAATATGGATTTCCTGCAGAATGCCGCCGTCAATATAGGCAACACGGGTTTCAGAAGGTGTCACATTTACCAGCAGTTCAGCCGTCATCTTGTCCCCTTAACGCACGCAGCGACTGAAAATGGCTCAGCAGTTCGCTGGTTTCCACCAGCGGCAATCCCACTACGGCGTGATAACTTCCATTGATGCGGCGCACAAAGTTGCCGCCCAGGCCCTGAATACCGTACGCGCCGGCTTTATCCATCGGCTCGCCGCTGGCGATATAGTGCGAAATTTCCTCTGCCGTGATAGTGCGGAATGTCACGTCTGTGGTCACCAGGCAATCCAGCTCGCCCTGCGCATCGGCCAGCGCCACGGCCGTCATGACCTGATGGGTTTGCCCGGCCAGTTTACCCAGCATCTGCGCGGCATGCGCCGCATCGCGCGGTTTCTCCAGCACTTCGCCATTCAGCACCACGATGGTGTCAGCGCCCAGCACCGGCAGATCCTGTGGTGCTATCCGCACGCCGGCTCGCGCCTTATCGCTGGCCAGACGCCGCACATAAGACTCCGCCGCTTCGCCCGGCTGACGCTGTTCTTCAACATCGGTAATCAGGCGCTCAAACTGCAGGCCAAGCTGCGTTAACAGCTCGCGCCGACGCGGTGAGCCGGAAGCCAGGTAGAGGGTTATCATTGTATTCCTTATTGCACAGCAAACTGACGGCGAATCTTTCTCATCAGTAAGAATAGCCAGGGCCACAGGATACCGTCGACCACGCTACTCCAGAAGATTTCCGGGCGGAAGGAGACGTTGATGACCAGAAATTCTGCCCAGAAAACAATCACATCAACCGCCAGCGACAGCACCATAACCATTAATGCCTGCTGCCACAACGCCAGATTGCGGAATAGCTGAAATTTAAAGGCCACCAGATAGGCGATAATGCTGAACGCCAGCGCACGCACGCCCAGCGTTGAGCCGGCGACCAAATCCATAATGGCGCCAAGGAAAAAGCCGGTGCCCACGTTGACCCGGTGCGGCAGCGCCAGCACCCAGTAGATCAGGATCAGCAACAGCCACGATGGCCGGAACATGTAAATCTGATCCGGCCACGGCATGATTTGCAGGATAAGCGCAACAAGGAAGGACAGCCAGATCACCCAACGCCCCTGGCTGCGATATCGACTCAAGGCTGGCCTCCGCGCGAGTTCGCCGGATTACCCTGCGAACGGCTGCTGGCGGCGGGCTGTGGCGGCCCCATCTGCTGATTTTGCTGCATCATGGCGGGTGCCGGCGGCCCCATTTCGCCCGCGGGCGGCAGTACCTGCGGCATCATCTGCATCAGGCGTTCGTTGGCCACGCGATGCACTTCGTCCGGTGCCATCGGCATGTCGCCGTTCTTATCCGCACCCCACAGCAGCAGCAGGTAGCGCAGACGCTGCAGACCGGCGGTCGGACGCGCCTGAATCACGGTATAGGCACGCTGCGTATCCACTTTCACTGACGACACCACGCCGACCGGATACCCTTCCGGGAAGCGTCCGCCCAGGCCTGACGTCACCAGCACATCACCGACGCGAATATCCGTATTGCCCGGCAGATGCTCCAGCTGCAGATCTTCGCTGCAGCCGTTACCGGCGGCGATGACGCGAATATCGTTACGCAGCACCTGAATCGGCAGGGCGTGCGAGGCATCGCAAATCAGCAGCACGCGGCTGGTCATCTGCCCTACCGCCACCACCTGGCCGACCACGCCTTTATCGCTGATCACCGGCTGGCCTTCATACACGCCGTTGACGCTGCCTTTATCGATGATCACCTGATCGGTGTAAGGATCGGTGCCGGTGGAGATCACCTGGGTCACCATTTTGTGCTCATCCTGACGCAGCGGCGAGCCGAGCAGCTCGCGCAGACGCGCGTTTTCCTGCTTGTATTGCCCCAGCATCAGCAGGTCACTGTTTTTCAGGAAGAGCTCACGGCGCAGCGCTTTGTTTTCCAGCTCCAGCTGCTGGCGCGAGGCCAGCGTTTCGGAAACGCCGTCAAGAAGCTGTCGTGGCCCGTTGGCCAGGAAGTAAAATGGACTGACCGACGTGTCCAGGTAGTTGCGGATCTGGGAGAACGTGCTGATCCGGCTATCGGCTACAATAATCGCGATAGCCACAATCACGGCCAGAAACAGGCGCAACTGCAGGGAAGGTCCCCTGCTAAAAATCGGCTTCATAAATTCTGCGAATTCCTCGACATCAGGGAAGAAGCGTGAGTGTCAGCACTCACGCCTCCAGGGCTGGACGCTATACGCCGTCGTGCGCAGCGTCGCCAGTTACCCCGCATCCTGCAAACCGCAGTGACGACGTTGTGGCGCTGCTGCCCGGTGCCTGCTGCTGAGGCTGCCGTGCGGCATGCGATGGCCATCGTCCTGCCGTTGTGCTGATTTTGGGTATCGTCGCTATTCCCTGCGCAATTTGACCACGGTCTCAGCCGGAGAGGAATTACTCCTCGCTGAACAAATCGCCGCCATGCATGTCGATCATTTCCAGTGCTTTACCGCCGCCGCGCGCTACGCAGGTCAGCGGATCTTCTGCGACTACCACCGGAATACCGGTCTCTTCCATCAGCAGACGATCCAGGTTACGCAGCAGCGCGCCGCCACCGGTCAGCACCATACCGCGCTCGGAGATGTCAGACGCCAGCTCCGGCGGGCACTGCTCCAGCGCGACCATCACGGCACTGACGATACCGGTCAGTGGCTCCTGCAGCGCTTCCAGGATTTCATTCGAGTTCAGCGTAAAGCCACGCGGCACGCCCTCAGCCAGGTTACGGCCGCGCACTTCGATCTCGCGCACTTCGTCACCCGGATAAGCAGAACCGATCTCATGCTTGATACGCTCTGCGGTGGCTTCACCAATCAGCGAGCCGTAATTACGGCGCACGTAGTTAATGATAGCTTCATCGAAGCGATCGCCACCAATACGCACAGAAGAAGAGTAAACCACGCCGTTCAGGGAGATAACCGCGACTTCGGTCGTACCGCCACCGATATCCACCACCATCGAGCCGGTCGCTTCTGACACTGGCAGACCCGCGCCGATTGCCGCGGCCATGGGTTCTTCAATCAGGAACACTTCACGGGCACCGGCGCCCTGCGCCGATTCGCGGATGGCACGACGTTCAACCTGGGTTGCACCGACCGGCACGCACACCAGCACGCGTGGGCTGGGGCGCATAAAGCTGTTGCTGTGCACTTGCTTGATGAAGTGCTGGAGCATTTTTTCAGTCACGAAGAAGTCGGCGATAACGCCATCTTTCATCGGACGGATAGCTGCGATGTTACCCGGCGTACGGCCAAGCATCTGCTTTGCATCATGACCAACAGCCGCTACGCTCTTTGGGGAGCCGGCGCGATCCTGACGAATGGCAACCACAGAAGGCTCGTTCAGCACGATGCCTTGTCCTTTTACGTAAATCAGGGTATTCGCGGTACCCAGGTCAATGGACAAGTCATTGGAAAACATGCCACGAAATTTTTTAAACATACTAAGGGATAATCCTGCAAGCTGGGGGCGGAAAATAAAATCCGCCTACTTTACCAACCACGCGAAGCCGCTACAAGGCGCAAAAACGTTCTGCTTCGGTGAAAAACCAGGCTGAATAATTTTTCGCGGCGGTGCTGCCGTCCGACACCGGCGTTAAACGGCGCTAAGCTGCCGCTCTAAACGCAAATTCACCCGCCGGTCGCGGGTGAATTCCGACATAAAATCTAACATTTCCCGCCGCCGATCGCGCCGGCTGCGCACGGCATAAAGGCGAAAAATAGCCGCCTGCTGCCGTATCTGTGGCTGACGCGCTAAATCCGGTAACGTTGCGAGTGTTTCTTCACATTACTGTTCACCGGCAGCGAAGGGGCAAAAAAGTCGCCCTGGCCGCCCGCGACGCCCAGCCCGGCCAGCGTTTGCCACTCCGCGCGCGTGCGTACACCGGCGGCAAAGACTTTGGTGGGCGTGGATTTACACACTTCCAGCAAACTTTGCACGAACAGCTGATTTTCTGTACGGCGCTCAATGTTGCGAATCAGGCCCGGATCGAGCTTGATCAGCTCAATCGGGAACTGCTTGATGTAAGCGCTACTCACCACCGTTAATCCGGCCTGATCTACCGCAATCCGACAGCCAAACGCGGTCAGCATGCGGAAAACCGGCACTAAACGATTGATGTGTTGACAAACATCCGCCTCAGCAAGTTCAAATAAAAATCGTTTTCTTTGCGATTTACTGCACTGCAGCAGCAATTTTTGCAGCCAGCGCTGGAACGGCCGTTGCAGCAGCGAATCGATATTCACCGGCAGCGCCAGCGTTTCATCCGGCCAGACCTCCGACAGCGCCGCAATACGCATGACCAGCTGGCGATCCCAGCTGTCGGCCATGCCAAGCTGCAGCACCAGCGGCATGAACTCTGCCGACACCACCTCTTTATCGCCGTCGAACACGCGCGCCAGCATTTCACGGTGATGCACTTTGCCGTCCAGCAGCACCGCCGGTTTCTGGTACAGACGCGGGCCGCCGCGGTTCACGGTGTTTTCCAGCAGGGTGCGCCAGCGCACGCTGCCGCGCCCCATCTCCAGCGTATTGCCCTCGCCCACCGACCAGTTGTTGCCGCCCTGCAGCGCCGCCCGGCGCGTGGCCAGTTCGACATTCTCCATCACCTGCGACACCGACTCGCCGCTGCGCCAGGCGCTGATGCCAATGTGGATCAGGTCATCGCGATCCACCATGCGCATCGGCGGCAATGAATCCACCGCGTTGATCAGCTGGTCGGCAATGCTGTTGGCCTCTTTCAAAGTGCGGTGCGGCAGCAGTACGGCAAAGTCGCTGCGGAAATAGCGCGCCAGCAGCGCACCCGGATAGCGCAGCACGAAAGTGGAGAGCATGTTCACCAGGTCGAACAGGTATTCATCGACCAGCGTCGGCCCGAGGGTTTCATGTAGGGTGTCGAGGTCCGGCAGCCGCACCATCATCACCACACCGTGCGTACCAACGTCTTCCTGGTCTTCCAGCAACGTGGCCAGCTGGTTATCGAAAAACAGGCGATTATTCAGGCCGGTACGCGAATCCTGCGCGGCAAAGGTGCGGATTAATGTGTCGATACGCAGACGCTGCTCACCGGCTTCCTGTAAATCCCCCAGCAGCAGATCGATAGCGCGGCTGGCTTTCGGCGGCCATTCGGCGATGGTATCGCTGCGCGGCGCGCGCTCGCCAGCCAGAATACGCTCCGCGCGCGCCTCCAGCCGCTCCATATGCTGCCAGCGGCGGTTAAGCCAGCGGTGCGTCATCACCAGCAGTGCCGACATGATCGCCACCACCGTCAGCAGGATAATCAGCGTGTAGGCACCGGTGAACGAGCGGAACCAGGTTTTGGCGGGATCGAGCACCACCACGCGCAGCGCCATGCCCGGCGCGTGCACCAGCGGCACATCCAGTTGAATGAAACGATTGGGCTCGTCTTCCAGCATCGGATTTTCATGGCGCGCGAGGCGGAACAGCACGGTATCATCGTGATGCAGTTCCAGCTGTTCGGCATTGATGACGGGCATCAGGCGCGTCAGCCACTGCGTCAGTTCCTGCGGTGACTGGTTTGCCAGCGCTTTATCGACTTCCGTCGCCAGCGTCTGTACACGGTTCTCTACGCGCTGCTGCGACAGCCAGATAAAACTAAAAGCGCAGCCTACCAGCATCAGTAACATCGCCAGTAAGCTTAATAAGGTAATAAACGCAGAAAACTTGGTTGTTAATCGCATCCCTGTGCCTGTATCACTGCGGTTTATGAACGCCAGCCAACGGTTCGCGCCAGCCGCGCTGGTGCAAACCTGAGCAAATTATCACAATTACCGATCCAAATCAGCGCCCGCCCGGCGCCGGGTTTCGCCACCCTGCGGCGCGAGTATAACGTCAAAGTGTGAAGCGCTGCCTTCCGGGGCGGCTTTTTCGTCCTATTCTCAACAGAACGCACCGGCCAGGAAATTTCACATTTTGCCAGCGAAAGTGGCGCGCCGGGCAGCATTTGATCATGCTAGCTGCAGTTAATCGATTTGCCGGAGAACGCCATGAAGCGCAAGCACATCCTTACCGAAGCCGATGTTACGCCGGAAAGCATTTTTAATCTGCGCCGCCGCCAGGTGCTGAAAGCGCTGGGGCTTGGCGCTGCCGCGGCCAGTCTGCCCGGCGGCGCACAGGCCGATGTGCTGAGCTGGTTTAAGGGCAATGACAGGCCGCCGGCGCCTGCCGGACGCGATCTGCAGTTCAGTAAACCGGCCCAGTGGCAGGCGGACCTGCCGCTGACGCCGTTTGATAAAGTCGCTGGCTACAACAACTTCTACGAATTTGGTCTCGACAAAGCCGATCCCGCCGCCAATGCCGGCACGCTGAAAACCGACCCGTGGCAATTGCGCATTGAGGGCGAAGTGGCGAAGCCGATGACGCTGGATATGGACGACATCTTCAAGCGTTTCGCCATGGAGCAGCGTATCTATCGCATGCGCTGCGTTGAAGCCTGGTCGATGGTAATTCCCTGGGTAGGCTTTGAACTCAACAAGCTGCTGAAGCTGGCTGAACCCAACAGCAATGCCCGCTATGTCGCCTTCCAGACGCTATACGCGCCCGATCAGATGCCGGGACAAAAGGACCGCTTTATCGGCGGCGGGCTGGATTATCCCTATGTTGAAGGCTTGCGGCTGGACGAAGCGATGCATCCGCTGACGCTGCTCAGCACCGGCGTTTACGGCAAAGCGCTGCCGCCGCAAAACGGCGCGCCGATTCGCCTGACGGTGCCGTGGAAATATGGCTTCAAAGGGATTAAGTCGATCGTCAAAATTACCCTGATGCACGATCGTCCGCCCACCACCTGGAGCCAGATCGCCGCCAACGAGTATGGCTTCTACGCTAACGTGAATCCGCACGTCAACCACCCGCGCTGGTCGCAGGCGACTGAGCGCTTTATCGGTGCGGGCGGCATTCTCAAGGTGGAACGCCAGCCGACGCTGCTGTTCAACGGTTATGCTAAAGAGGTGGCCTCGCTGTATCGCGGTCTCGATTTACGGGAGAACTACTGAGTGCGCCTGACATTACGCCACGTTACGCTGCTGAAAGTGGTGCTGCATCTGGCGGCGTTTCTGCCGCTGGTGTACCTGTTTCTGGCGGCAAATCAGGGCTGGCTGAGCGCCGATCCGGCGAAAGATATCCAGCATTTTACCGGCCGCATGGCGCTGAAGCTGCTGCTGGCGACGCTGCTGGTAAGCCCGCTGACGCGTTATCTGAAGCAGCCGCTGCTGATTCGTACCCGCCGGCTGCTCGGCCTGTGGTGCTTTGCCTGGGCCTGTCTGCATCTCACCAGCTACTATCTGCTGGAACTGGGCTACGATCATCTGCGATTACTCGGCAGTGAGATTGTCTCGCGCCCCTATTTGTTACTGGGCATGATCAGCTGGATTATTCTGTTTGCTCTCGCCATCACCTCTTTTCAGCGCGCCCAGCGCAAACTGGGACGCCGCTGGCAAACGCTGCACAACGGCATCTATCTGGTCGCGATCCTCGCGCCTGTCCACTATCTTTGGTCAGTGAAAGTGCTGTCACCGCAGCCGTGGATTTATGCCCTGCTAGCGCTGGCGCTGTTAGGCTGGCGTTACAATAAGTTGCGTAAACTTCTGCGCCGATAATCCCCGCAAGGTTGTTTTCCTGCTGCGAGATCTGTTAAAAGGTGTGGCCTTCGGGCCTCGCCGGATCAACTTCGCAGATAAGACCAGTATTTTGCTGCGAATTGCCTCGAAACGGATATAATGCCCGGCTTTATTGCAAGCGAAGTCTTCTTTTTCACTCTGAAGAGTGACAAATGAAGGATGTCGCGGTATTTTACGCGATGCCTCACTGATTGCAGGAGATAGCCGCAAGATGGCGCATAAATTTCACATACTGCTGTTAAACGGACCCAACCTGAACCTGTTGGGAACGCGCGAGCCTGACAAGTATGGTCACACGACGCTGGCGCAGATTGTCAGCGATCTGACGCAACAGGCCGACCAGCACCATGTGAAATTGAGTCATTTGCAATCGAACGCGGAATACCAGCTGATTGATCGTATTCACGAAGCCCGCGGCAACGTCGATTACATCATCATCAACCCGGCTGCGTTTACGCACACCAGCGTTGCCCTGCGCGATGCGCTGTTGGCGGTTAGCATTCCTTTTATTGAGGTGCATCTCTCAAATGTGCATGCACGCGAACCGTTCCGACATCACTCCTATCTTTCCGATGTATCTGCCGGCGTCATCTGTGGACTGGGCGCCGACGGCTACTCGTGGGCTTTACAAACGGCCGTAAAACGCCTGTCACATTCCAATTAAACAGAGTACGGAACCACACTCATGGATATTCGTAAAATTAAGAAACTGATCGAACTGGTTGAAGAGTCCGGCATCGCTGAGCTGGAAATCTCTGAAGGCGAAGAGTCGGTTCGCATCAGCCGTTCACCTGCCAATGTCGGTTACCCTATGATGCAGCAGGCTTATGCTGTTCCGGCTCCACAGCCTGCGCTGGCTGCTGCGGTTGCACCTGCTGCTGCGCCTGTCGCTGCAGAAGCGGCTAAACCTGAAGTCAGCGGCCACATCGTGCGTTCGCCGATGGTCGGTACTTTCTATCGTACCCCAAGCCCGGACGCCAAAGCGTTTGTAGAAGTGGGTCAGAAAGTGAACGCTGGCGACACCCTGTGCATCGTTGAAGCGATGAAAATGATGAACCAGATCGAAGCCGATAAATCCGGCGTTGTGAAGGCGATCCTGGTGGAAAGCGGCCAGCCGGTTGAATTCGACGAGCCGCTGGTCGTCATCGAATAACGAGGCGAAGCATGCTGGATAAAATTGTCATTGCTAACCGTGGTGAGATTGCGCTGCGCATTCTGCGTGCCTGTAAAGAACTGGGCATCAAGACTGTGGCGGTACACTCCACGGCAGACCGCGACCTGAAGCACGTGCTGCTGGCGGACGAAACCGTCTGCATCGGCCCGGCGCAGTCGGTCAAAAGTTATCTTAATATCCCGGCGCTGATCTCCGCCGCCGAAATCACCGGCGCGGTTGCGATCCACCCGGGCTACGGCTTCCTCTCTGAGAACGCCGATTTCGCCGAGCAGGTTGAGCGCTCTGGCTTTATCTTTATCGGTCCGAAAGCCGACACCATTCGCCTGATGGGCGACAAAGTGTCAGCGATCAACGCGATGAAAAAAGCCGGCGTACCGACCGTACCAGGCTCTGACGGTTCGCTGACCGACGACATGGAGAAAAACCGTGCCATCGCTAAGCGCATCGGCTATCCGGTGATCATCAAAGCCTCTGGCGGCGGCGGCGGTCGCGGTATGCGCGTTGTGCGCAGCGACAAGGATCTTGAGCAGTCCATCAACATGACGAAAGCGGAAGCCAAAGCGGCTTTCAACAACGACATGGTGTACATGGAGAAATTCCTCGAGAATCCACGCCACATCGAGATTCAGGTTCTGGCCGATGGTCAGGGCAACGCCATCTATCTGGCCGAGCGTGACTGCTCCATGCAGCGTCGCCACCAGAAAGTGGTCGAAGAAGCGCCAGCACCGGGCATCACGCCGGAACTGCGTCGCTACATCGGCGAGCGCTGCTCTAACGCCTGCGTAGAGATCGGCTATCGCGGTGCCGGTACGTTCGAGTTCCTGTATGAAAACGGTGAGTTCTACTTCATCGAGATGAACACCCGTATTCAGGTGGAACATCCGGTCACCGAGATGATCACCGGCGTCGACCTGATCAAAGAGCAGCTGCGTATTGCTGCCGGTCAGCCGCTGTCCATCAAACAGGAAGATGTGGTGGTGCGCGGCCATGCGGTCGAGTGCCGTATCAACGCCGAAGACCCAAACACCTTCCTGCCGAGCCCGGGCAAGATCACCCGTTTCCACGCGCCAGGCGGTTTTGGCGTGCGCTGGGAATCGCACATCTATGCCGGCTACAGCGTGCCGCCGTATTACGACTCAATGATTGGTAAGCTGATCACCTACGGTGAAAACCGTGACGTGGCCATCGCGCGCATGAAAAATGCGCTGGCGGAACTGATCATCGACGGTATCAAGACCAACGTCGATCTGCAGATGCGCATCATGTCCGACGAAAACTTCCAGCAGGGTGGTACTAACATCCACTATCTGGAGAAAAAACTCGGCCTGCACGAGAAGTAAGCGCAGCGCAGAGCAATGCAGAGGCCGGTTAAACCGGCCTTTTTCATTTTTGTTGCCTTTGAGGTTGCATGATGGATGGGCGTTTTTTGCAAGCTAACAAAGAGGCGCGCTGGTCACTGTACCTGACGCTGGCGTACCTCGCCGTCTGGGGCGCGTCCGCCTGGCTCGGCGGCACGCAAAGCGGTATCACCGGCTTACCGCGCTGGTTTGAGTTCTCCTGCGTGTTCGCCCCGCTGCTGTTCATCGGCCTGTGCTGGCTGATGGTACGCGTGGTGTTCCGCGACATGTCTCTGGAGGACCACGATGGAAACTGAAATCATTCTGCCGCTGCTGGCCTATCTGGTGGTGATCGCCGGGCTGTCGGTGTTCGCCATGCGCAAGCAGCGTCAGGGCAACTTCCTCACCGAATATTTCCTCGGCAGTCGCTCGATGGGTGGCTTTGTGCTGGCGATGACCATCACCACCACCTACATCAGCGCCAGTTCATTTATTGGCGGACCCGGTGCGGCGTATAAATACGGCCTGGGCTGGGTGCTGCTGGCGATGATTCAGGTGCCGGCGGTCTGGCTGTCGCTCGGCGTGCTGGGCAAAAAATTCGCGATTCTGGCGCGACGCTACAACGCCGTGACGCTCAACGACATGCTGTATGGCCGCTATCGCAGCCCGCTGCTCATCTGGCTGGCCAGCATCAGCCTGCTGGTGGCGTTTATTGGTGCCATGACGGTGCAGTTTATTGGCGGCGCGCGCCTGCTGGAAACCGCTGCCGGCATTCCTTATGACACGGGCCTGCTGATTTTTGGCGGCACTATCGCGCTGTACACCGCGTTTGGCGGCTTCCGCGCCAGCGTGCTCAACGATGCCATGCAAGGGCTGGTGATGCTGATTGGCACCTTCCTGCTGCTGTTTGCCGTCATCCATCAGGCAGGCGGACTGGAAACGGCGGTCACCAAACTGCGCAGTATCGATCCGCAGCTGGTGTCACCGGAAGGCGTCGGCAACGTCATCAATCCAACCTTCCTCAGTTCGTTTGCCGTACTGGTGTGCTTTGGCGTGATTGGGCTGCCGCATACCGCCGTGCGCTGCATCTCCTACAAAGACAGCAAAGCGATGCATCGCGGTATCATACTCGGCACCATCGTGGTGGTGATACTGATGCTCGGTATGCATCTGGCCGGCGCACTCGGTCGCGCGGTACTGCCGGATCTGGCGATTCCGGATCGCGTGATCCCGACGCTGATGATCACCGTGCTGCCACCGATGGCGGCTGGCGTGTTCCTCGCGGCGCCAATGGCGGCGATCATGTCGACGATTAACGCGCAGCTGCTGCAATCGTCCGCTACGCTGATCAAAGATCTTTACCTGCGTATCGCGCCGCAGCACAGCGAGAACGAGGCGCGTCTGCGGCTGCTCTCCGGCACCATCACCTTTGTGCTCGGCCTGCTGCTGCTGCTGGCGGCCTGGAATCCGCCAGATATGATTATCTGGCTCAACCTGCTGGCGTTCGGTGGCCTTGAAGCGGTCTTTCTGTGGCCGCTGGTGCTGGGACTGTACTGGGAGCGCGCCAATGCGGCGGGCGCCATCAGTGGCATGGTGGTGGGAGCCGGATGCTATACGCTGCTTGCCAGCCTGAAAATCGAACTGTGGGGTTTTCACCCTATCGTGCCATCGTTGACATTAAGCCTGCTGGCCTTCCTGGTGGGTAATCTGTTCGGCAGCGCGCCTGACGCACGCGATGCTGCCCTGGAATAAAAGAGAAACGCTATGCCATGGATTCAAATCAAAATTAACAGCACCGGCGAGCACGCCGAAACCCTCAGCGACGCGCTGATGGACGCCGGTGCGGTGTCAGTCACCTTTCAGGACACGCACGACAACCCGGTGTATGAGCCGCTGCCAGGTGAAACCCGCCTGTGGGGCGATACCGATGTGACTGGCCTGTTCGACGCGGAAACCGCCATGGACGACGTAGTGGCCGAACTGAGCCAGCATCCGCTGCTGGGATCGGGTTTCCGCCATAAGATCGAACAAATCGAGGATAAAGACTGGGAGCGCGAATGGATGGATAACTTCCATCCGATGCGCTTCGGTGAACGCCTGTGGATCTGCCCCAGCTGGCGCGACGTGCCGGATCCGGATGCGGTTAACGTGATGCTTGATCCCGGTCTGGCCTTTGGTACCGGCACCCATCCCACCACGTCGCTGTGTCTGAGCTGGCTGGATGGTCTCGATCTGCAGGGCAAAACGGTGATCGATTTCGGCTGTGGCTCCGGCATTCTGGCCATCGCCGCGCTGAAACTCGGCGCAGCTCAGGCGATCGGCATTGATATCGATCCGCAGGCGATCCAGGCCAGCCGCGATAACGCGGAGCGCAACGGCGTGGCCGACCGCCTGTCGCTGTATCTGCCACACCAGCAGCCGGAAAACCTGCAGGCGGATGTGGTGGTCGCCAATATCCTCGCCGGTCCGCTGCGCGAACTGGCGCCGCTGATTGGCGTGCTGCCGAAAGCCGGCGGCCATCTCGGCCTGTCCGGCGTGCTGGCCAGCCAGGCGGAAAGCGTGTGTGAAGCCTATGCGGAGCGCTTTGCGCTGGACGCCGTGGCGGAAAAAGAAGAGTGGTGTCGCATCACTGGCGTGCGCCGCTAACCGACGCATGGGCCAGCAACTGCTGGCCCGATTTTGCCCGCCTGAGACCTGTCTCAAATCCCCGCCAGCCCCGTTTTCCTGCCGTTTCTTTACATTGAAATCATTAGACTGCTGCACCAGGCGATAGCGCTATCCCTGTTAACCGTGCCGTGCGCGGCACATAACATTGATATATCGCTTAGTGAATAAATGATGATGAAAAGCAAACACACACTGATCGCTCTGCTGCTGGCAGCAGCGCCTTTTGCTCACGTTCAGGCTGCCGCCTGGGATTATGCTCAGCCACAGCAGTGGGGCGACCTGTCCCCTGATTTTCACGTCTGCAAGCAGGGCGTGAATCAGTCGCCGATTGATATTCGCCAGGCGCTGCATGCCAGTCTGCCGGCGCTGACGCTGGAACTGCAGGCGCGCCAGGCCGCGATTGTTAACAACGGCCACACCGTGCAGATCAACCTGCAGCAGGGCGATACGCTGACGCTGGACGGCGAGACCTTCACGCTGAAGCAGTTCCACTTCCATACCCCGAGCGAAAACCTGATCGACGGCAAACGCTATCCGCTTGAGGGCCACTTTGTATTCAGTGACGAGCAGCAGCAGCTGGCGGTCATCGGGGTGATGTTCGAAGCCGGTGCGGCAAATCCGGTACTGACGACGCTGCTGGATACGCTGCCGGCGCAGGTCAATCAGCCGGCTACGCTGCAGCAGGATGTCGATATTACGCCACTGCTACCCGCCGATCGCCGTTACTACCGCTTCAGCGGTTCACTCACCACGCCACCGTGCAGTGAAGGCGTGCGCTGGCTGGTGATGAAGCAACCGGTAACGGCTTCCACACAGCAGCTGCAGGCCTTTAGCGCGGTGCTGGGTGAACACGGTAACAGCCGCCCGGTGCAGCCGCTCAATGGCCGGCTGGTGGTTGAGTAACGAAATACTCACCAAACGTAAATAAACCGTTCACTTTTCAATCATATCACCGCCATTTCTCTTGCCGATTCGCGGAAGTGGCGGTTTTTATGTTGTGATTCAGCGCATATTTTTGGAAAAACTTTTGCTCACAATTTCAGCGTATTTTTGTAATGCACTGAATTTAAACAAGTAATGATGAATACCCCGCTGCTAAGCCCCATTTCCCTGATCTTAAACGGCGAATTGTTCAAAGTTTGGCCTTTCATCTTCCGGAAAAAATGCGTAATATACGCCGCCTTGCGAACAGTTAGGGTCACTTCTTTTTCATGCGCATTGGACATCACCAGCTACGTAATCGACTCATCGCTGCGCCTATGGCCGGAGTATCCGACAAGCCATTTCGCACCCTGTGTTATGACAACGGCGCCGGTATGACTGTCTCCGAGATGCTGTCATCGAACCCGGAAGTCTGGGCCAGTGACAAATCACGTTTGCGTATGGTGCATAGTGACGAGCCCGGTATTCGCGCCGTGCAAATTGCGGGTTGCGATCCCGATGAGATGGCCGCCGCCGCGCGCATTAATGTTGCGTCCGGTGCACAGGTTATCGACATCAACATGGGCTGCCCGGCTAAAAAAGTGAATCGTAAGATGGCAGGTTCAGCGCTGCTGCAGCATCCGCAGCTGGTGGAGTCAATCCTCCGTGCGGTGGTGAACGCAGTCGATGTACCGGTTACGCTGAAGATTCGCACCGGCTGGGACAAAGAAAATCGTAATTGTGTAGAGATTGCCCAATTGGCTGAACGCTGTGGTATTCAGGCCCTGACCATTCATGGCCGCACGCGCGCCTGTTTATTTGAAGGGCAAGCTGAATACGACAGCATTCGGACAGTTAAGCAGAGCGTCGCTATTCCGATTATCGCGAATGGTGACATTACTGACCCGCACAAAGCCAGGGCAGTGCTCGACTACACCGGAGCCGATGCTCTGATGGTGGGACGCGCTGCTCAGGGAAGACCGTGGATCTTCCGGGAAATCCAGCATTATCTGGACACAGGGGAGCTGCTGGCACCGAAGCCGCTGGCTGAAGTGAAGCATATGCTGATTGGACACATACGGGAGCTGCACGACTTTTACGGTCAGCGCAAGGGATACCGTATTGCCCGAAAACACGTTTCCTGGTATTTGCAGGAAAGTGCCCCTGACGACCAGTTTCGGCGCACATTCAACGCCATAGAGGATGCCAGCGAACAGCTGGAGGCGTTGGAGGCATACTTCGAAAATCTTGCGTAAACGAAATAAAGAGCTGAAAGAACTATGTTCGAACAACGCGTAAATTCTGACGTACTGACCGTTTCTACCGTTAACTCACAGGATCAGGTGACGCAAAAGCCTCTGCGTGATTCGGTTAAACAGGCACTGAAGAACTATTTTGCTCAACTGAACGGTCAGGATGTAAGTGACCTGTATGAGCTGGTACTGGCTGAAGTCGAGCAGCCTCTGTTGGACATGGTGATGCAGTATACCCGTGGCAACCAGACCCGCGCTGCCCTGATGATGGGCATCAACCGCGGTACGCTGCGTAAAAAGCTGAAAAAATACGGCATGAACTAAGCGGTCTGGTTCATTGCTGCGATAACGCCAGCCCCCGGGCTGGCGTTTTTGTTTGTCTTTCCCGCCTGTTAACACCGCATGAAACGATTATCGTCAAAATGGTAACGATAGTTGCAATCGCCAGCGTGATAGCTCATCTCTCTCAGGGCTGCTGCCCTGCCCTGTTTTTGCGCAGATGAAATTGTCCCGATTCGCCTGCAGCCCGCTTTGTTTGTGATCCTGAACCGGTTCAGCGGTAATTCTTCTGTGCCGTACAGCTGCTGGTGAGCGTTAGCTCACACTGCTTCCATATAGTGAAACTTTTTGCACTATTTGTGATCGTGGCGACTCGTCATGCTGCCTTTTGGTGCGCGATAGTAGCGACAACTTTCCGGATACGTCCGTTTATTAAAAGATCTTTCCAGTGAATTCAGGATTCTGCAAACCTGGCATCAGCTTTGCAGTGTCGTGGATGGCCAAACGCCACAGAAAGAAATAAGCGCACAGTAAAGTGCGCGCAAACATAACAACACACGATCTCGCCACACAGGATGCTTTATGAAAAAGATGATGCTTTCCACCCTGATTGCTGCCGCCTCGCTGTTCGCCGTGACCCAGCAGGCGCACGCAGGCACCACGCTGGACGCCATTAAGAAAAAAGGGTTTATACAGTGCGGTATCAGCGATGGTCTGCCAGGGTTCTCCTACGCTGACGCCAGCGGTAAATTCACCGGTATCGATGTTGACGTGTGCCGCGCTGCCGCCGCTGCGGTCTTCGGCGATGCCAGCAAAGTAAAATACACCCCGCTGACGGCGAAAGAGCGCTTCACCGCGCTGCAGTCAGGCGAAGTCGATATTCTGTCACGTAACACCACCTGGACTTCATCACGCGACGGCGGTATGGGCTTCCTGTTCGCTGGCGTGAACTACTATGACGGCATCGGCTTCCTGACCCACAAGAAAGCAGGTCTGAAAAGCGCTAAAGAGCTGGATGGCGCCACCGTGTGTATCCAGGCCGGTACCGACACCGAGCTGAACGTGGCGGACTACTTTAAAGCCAACAAAATGCAGTACACGCCGGTCACCTTCGACCGCTCTGATGAATCCGCTAAAGCGCTCGACAGCGGCCGCTGCGATACCCTCTCTTCTGACCAGTCACAGCTGTACGCACTGCGCATCAAACTGGGCAAACCGGATGACTTCATCGTACTGCCAGAAGTGATTTCAAAAGAGCCGCTGGGCCCGGTCGTGCGTCGCGGTGATGATGACTGGTTCACCATCGTGAAATGGTCGCTGTTCGCTATGCTGAATGCCGAAGAGATGGGCATCAGCTCGAAGAACGTCGATGAGATGGCGGCGAAACCTACCACGCCAGATATGGCACACCTGCTGGGCGCTGAAGGTGATTTCGGTAAAGACCTGAAGCTCGACAACAAATGGGCGTACAACATCATCAAGCAGGTTGGCAACTATCAGGAAGTGTTCGATCGTAACGTTGGTAAAGACAGCGCGCTGAAAATTGCACGTGGCCAGAATGCGCTCTGGAACCAGGGCGGCATCCAGTACGCTCCACCAGTGCGTTAATTGTCTCCTGCCAGTCGGGCACCGCATCCTGCGGTGCCCACGCGTATTCTTCACTGAGGTTTTAACATGTCGCAACGCCCAACCGTGAAAAGGGATTTTTCGTTCGGTAATCCTACGGTTCGCGCCTGGCTTTACCAGATTGTCGCGATTGTGGCGGTGTTTGCTGTGGTGGGTTATCTGATCCACAACACGGTGATCAACCTTGCCAATCGCGGTATCACCTCCGGCTTTGGCTTTCTTGAGCGCAACGCCGGTTTCGGCATCGTCCAGCATCTGATCGATTACAGCGAAGGCGATACCTACGCGCGCGTGTTTATGGTCGGGTTAACCAACACCCTGCTGGTCTCCGCACTCTGTATTGTCTTCGCCTCCATCCTCGGCTTCGCCATCGGTCTGGCGCGCCTGTCGGATAACTGGCTGCTACGCAAGCTGTCGACCATTTATATCGAGACGTTCCGTAATATCCCGCCGCTGCTGCAAATCTTCTTCTGGTACTTTGCCGTGCTGCGTAATCTGCCGGGCCCGCGTCAGGCGCTGAACGCGTTCGATCTGGCTTTTGTCAGCAACCGCGGTCTGTATATACCGTGGCCGGAGTATGCGCCCGGCACCTGGCCATTCCTGATCGCGCTGGCGATTGCCATCGCCGCCAGCGCCGCGCTGTTCCGCTTCAACCGCAAGCATCAGCTGAAAACCGGTCAGCTGCGCCGCACCTGGCCCGCTGCGGCCGGTTTAATTGTGCTGCTGCCGCTGATCGCCCATACGCTGTTTGGTGCCGCCACGCACTGGGATGTGCCCGAGCTGCGCGGTTTCAACTTCCGCGGTGGCTTTGCCATGATTCCGGAACTGGCAGCGCTGACGCTGGCACTGTCGATCTACACCTCTTCCTTTATTGCTGAGGTGATTCGCGCCGGGATTCAGTCAGTACCGCATGGTCAGAGCGAAGCGGCACGTTCGCTCGGGCTGCCCAACCCGGTTACGCTGCGTCAGGTGATCATTCCGCAGGCGATGCGCGTGATTATCCCGCCGCTCACCAGCCAGTACCTTAACATCGTAAAAAACTCCTCGCTGGCGGCCGCGATCGGCTATCCGGATATGGTGTCGCTGTTTGCCGGCACCGTACTGAATCAGACCGGCCAGGCAATTGAAACCATTGCCATCACCATGGCGGTTTATCTGATTATCAGTCTGCTCATTTCGCTGCTGATGAACCTCTATAACCGCAAAATTGCGCTGGTTGAGCGTTAAGAGAACGGAACCATTATGTCTGTGACCACACACGAAACGCCGCCGGTGTCGGGCAATCCACTGGGTAAAGCCTGGCTCTGGGCGCGTAAAAACCTGTTCTCCAGCTGGCTGAATACGCTGCTCACGTTACTCAGCCTGTGGATTATCTGGAGCGTTATCCCGCCGGCGCTGAACTGGTTGATCTTCCAGGCTAACTGGATTGGCGAAACCCGTGCGGACTGTACGAAAGCGGGCGCCTGCTGGGTCTTTATCCACGCACGCTTTGGCCAGTTCATGTACGGGCTCTATCCGCATGAGCTGCGCTGGCGCATCAATCTGGCGCTGGTGATTGGCCTGCTGTCGATTGTGCCGATGTTTATCAAATCCATGCCGCGCCGCGGCCGCTATATCGCCTGCTGGGCGGTGATCTATCCGGTCGTCGTCTGGCTGTTGCTGTATGGCGGCTATTTCGGGCTGGATCGCGTGGAAACGCGCCAGTGGGGCGGCCTGACGCTGACGCTGATTATCGCATCTGTCGGCATTGCCGGGGCGCTGCCGCTCGGCATTCTGCTGGCGCTGGGCCGCCGCTCTAAAATGCCGGTGGTGCGCACCCTGTCGGTGATTTTCATTGAGTTCTGGCGTGGCGTACCGCTGATTACCGTGCTGTTCATGTCTTCAGTGATGCTGCCGCTGTTTATGGCGGAAGGCACCACGATAGACAAACTGGTGCGTGCGCTGGTTGGCGTGATCCTGTTCCAGTCGGCGTATGTCGCGGAAGTGGTGCGCGGCGGGCTGCAGGCCCTGCCTAAAGGCCAGTACGAAGCGGCAGAGTCGCTGGCGCTCGGCTACTGGAAAACCCAGGCGCTGGTGATTTTACCGCAGGCGCTCAAGCTGACCATTCCCGGTCTGGTGAACACCATCATCGCGCTGTTTAAAGATACCAGCCTGGTGATCATCATCGGCCTGTTCGATCTGTTCAGTAGCGTGCAGCAGGCAACCGTCGACCCTACATGGCTGGGTATGTCGACTGAAGGCTATGTCTTCGCTGCACTGGTTTACTGGATCTTCTGTTTTAGCATGTCGCGCTATAGCCAGTATCTGGAGAAGCGCTTTCACACCGGGCGTAAATCGCACTGAGGTTTTACATGACACAAACAATGACAACGGCGGCTAACGCCATGATGATTACGCTCGAAAACGTGAACAAATGGTACGGGCAATTCCACGTGCTGAAAGATATCAACCTGCAGGTGAAACCGCGCGAGCGTATCGTGCTGTGCGGCCCTTCGGGTTCCGGTAAATCCACCACCATTCGCTGCATCAACCATCTGGAAGAGCATCAGCAGGGACGGATTGTTGTAGACGGCATCCACCTGAATGATGACGTACGCAATATTGAACGCGTGCGCACTGAAGTCGGCATGGTATTCCAGCACTTCAATCTTTTCCCGCATCTGACCGTCCTGCAGAACTGCACGCTGGCACCGATGTGGGTACGCAAGATGCCAAAGAAAGAGGCCGAAGAGCTGGCGATGCACTATCTGCAGCGCGTGCGCATTGCTGAGCATGCCCATAAGTTTCCCGGGCAGCTCTCTGGCGGTCAGCAGCAGCGCGTGGCCATCGCCCGTTCGCTGTGTATGAAGCCGAAGATTATGTTATTCGATGAACCCACCTCCGCGCTTGATCCTGAGATGGTTAAAGAGGTGCTGGATACCATGATCGGCCTGGCGGAAGACGGAATGACGATGCTGTGTGTGACGCATGAGATGGGCTTTGCGCGTACGGTTGCCGATCGGGTGATCTTCATGGATCGCGGTGAAATCGTGGAGATGGCGCCGCCGGAGGAGTTCTTTGCGAATCCGAAATCCGAGCGGACCCGGGCGTTTCTGTCGCAGGTTATCCACTAAGCGAACACGATTCGCCGCATCATTCAGCCCTTGCCAGCCTGGCAGGGGCTTTTTTTATGCCTGTGGATTTTATTGAGCGTTTTTATTGAGATAAAGGTCATCGCGGAAAACAAAAAAGCCCTGAACAGATGTTCAGGGCTTTCGTGTTTGATGCCTGGCAGTTCCCTACTCTCGCATGGGGAGGCCCCACACTACCATCGGCGCTACGGCGTTTCACTTCTGAGTTCGGCATGGGGTCAGGTGGGACCACCGCGCTGTTGCCGCCAGGCAAATTCTTTTAAACCGAACTCATGCCATAACTGGTGCTGATACCCAGAGTCGAACTGGGGACCTCACCCTTACCAAGGGTGCGCTCTACCAACTGAGCCATATCAGCACACTAAATTTGATGCCTGGCAGTTCCCTACTCTCGCATGGGGAGGCCCCACACTACCATCGGCGCTACGGCGTTTCACTTCTGAGTTCGGCATGGGGTCAGGTGGGACCACCGCGCTGTTGCCGCCAGGCAAATTCTGTTTTCGTCCGCGTCTTTCGCGCTCTGACTGCGTTGCCCCGCTCGCGCCGCTCAGTCACATACTTCTGTATGCTCCTTCACGTCGTCTCGCGTGCCGCCCTGTCACAGCACAAAATCCACTGGACGTAATCCGGTGAACAAAGCTGAAAATTCTTTCGGTCTCTCAGACCAAAACGCCTCTGGCGTTGTAAGGTTAAGCCTCACGGGTCATTAGTACCGGTTAGCTCAACGCATCGCTGCGCTTACACACCCGGCCTATCAACGTCGTCGTCTTCAACGTCCCTTCAGGACCCTTAAAGGGTCAGGGAGAACTCATCTCGGGGCAAGTTTCGTGCTTAGATGCTTTCAGCACTTATCTCTTCCGCACTTAGCTACCGGGCAGTGCCATTGGCATGACAACCCGAACACCAGCGGTGCGTTCACTCCGGTCCTCTCGTACTAGGAGCAACCCCCCTCAATTCTCCAGCGCCCACGGCAGATAGGGACCGAACTGTCTCACGACGTTCTAAACCCAGCTCGCGTACCACTTTAAACGGCGAACAGCCGTACCCTTGGGACCTACTTCAGCCCCAGGATGTGATGAGCCGACATCGAGGTGCCAAACACCGCCGTCGATATGAACTCTTGGGCGGTATCAGCCTGTTATCCCCGGAGTACCTTTTATCCGTTGAGCGATGGCCCTTCCATTCAGAACCACCGGATCACTATGACCTGCTTTCGCACCTGCTCGAGCCGTCACTCTCGCAGTCAAGCTGGCTTATGCCATTGCACTAACCTCCTGATGTCCGACCAGGATTAGCCAACCTTCGTGCTCCTCCGTTACGCTTTGGGAGGAGACCGCCCCAGTCAAACTACCCACCAGACACTGTCCGCAGCCCGGATCACGGGCCTACGTTAGAACATCAAACATTAAAGGGTGGTATTTCAAGGTTGGCTCCACGCAGACTGGCGTCCACGCTTCAAAGCCTCCCACCTATCCTACACATCAAGGCTCAATGTTCAGTGTCAAGCTATAGTAAAGGTTCACGGGGTCTTTCCGTCTTGCCGCGGGTACACTGCATCTTCACAGCGATTTCAATTTCACTGAGTCTCGGGTGGAGACAGCCTGGCCATCATTACGCCATTCGTGCAGGTCGGAACTTACCCGACAAGGAATTTCGCTACCTTAGGACCGTTATAGTTACGGCCGCCGTTTACCGGGGCTTCGATCAAGAGCTTCTCCTTGCGGATAACCCCATCAATTAACCTTCCGGCACCGGGCAGGCGTCACACCGTATACGTCCACTTTCGTGTTTGCACAGTGCTGTGTTTTTAATAAACAGTTGCAGCCAGCTGGTATCTTCGACTGGCCTCGGCTCCGGGAGCAAGTCCCCTCACCTACGCGCCAGCGTGCCTTCTCCCGAAGTTACGGCACCATTTTGCCTAGTTCCTTCACCCGAGTTCTCTCAAGCGCCTTGGTATTCTCTACCTGACCACCTGTGTCGGTTTGGGGTACGATTTCGTGTTACCTGGAGCTTAGAGGCTTTTCCTGGAAGCAGGGCATCAGTTACTTCACCGCCGTGGCGGCTCGTCATCACGCCTCAGTGTTAAAGAAGACCGGATTTGCCTGGTCTTCACACCTGCACGCTTAAACCGGGACAACCGTCGCCCGGATAACCTAGCCTTCTCCGTCCCCCCTTCGCAGTAACACCAAGTACAGGAATATTAACCTGTTTCCCATCGACTACGCTTTTCAGCCTCGCCTTAGGGGTCGACTCACCCTGCCCCGATTAACGTTGGACAGGAACCCTTGGTCTTCCGGCGAGCGGGCTTTTCACCCGCTTTATCGTTACTTATGTCAGCATTCGCACTTCTGATACCTCCAGCATGCCTCACAGCACACCTTCAGCGGCTTACAGAACGCTCCCCTACCCAACAACGCCTAAGCGTCGCTGCCGCAGCTTCGGTGCATGGTTTAGCCCCGTTACATCTTCCGCGCAGGCCGACTCGACCAGTGAGCTATTACGCTTTCTTTAAATGATGGCTGCTTCTAAGCCAACATCCTGGCTGTCTGTGCCTTCCCACATCGTTTCCCACTTAACCATGACTTTGGGACCTTAGCTGGCGGTCTGGGTTGTTTCCCTCTTCACGACGGACGTTAGCACCCGCCGTGTGTCTCCCGTGATAACATTCTCCGGTATTCGCAGTTTGCATCGGGTTGGTAAGCCGGGATGGCCCCCTAGCCGAAACAGTGCTCTACCCCCGGAGATGAGTTCACGAGGCGCTACCTAAATAGCTTTCGGGGAGAACCAGCTATCTCCCGGTTTGATTGGCCTTTCACCCCCAGCCACAAGTCATCCGCTAATTTTTCAACATTAGTCGGTTCGGTCCTCCAGTTAGTGTTACCCAACCTTCAACCTGCCCATGGCTAGATCACCGGGTTTCGGGTCTATACCCTGCAACTTAACGCCCAATTAAGACTCGGTTTCCCTTCGGCTCCCCTATGCGGTTAACCTTGCTACAGAATATAAGTCGCTGACCCATTATACAAAAGGTACGCAGTCACCTAACAAGTAGGCTCCCACTGCTTGTACGTACACGGTTTCAGGTTCTGTTTCACTCCCCTCGCCGGGGTTCTTTTCGCCTTTCCCTCACGGTACTGGTTCACTATCGGTCAGTCAGGAGTATTTAGCCTTGGAGGATGGTCCCCCCATGTTCAGACAGGATACCACGTGTCCCGCCCTACTCGTCGGACTCACAGCTCATGCATCTTCGTGTACGGGGCTGTCACCCGGTATCGCGCGACTTTCCAGACGCTTCCACTGATGCACAAGCTGATTCAGGTCCTGGGCTGCTCCCCGTTCGCTCGCCGCTACTGGGGGAATCTCGGTTGATTTCTTTTCCTCGGGGTACTTAGATGTTTCAGTTCCCCCGGTTCGCCTCGTTAACCTATGTATTCAGTTAACGATAATGCACAAGTGCATTGGGTTTCCCCATTCGGACATCGACGGCTGTAGCGGTTCATATCACCTTACCGTCGCTTTTCGCAGATTAGCACGTCCTTCATCGCCTCTGACTGCCAGGGCATCCACCGTGTACGCTTAGTCGCTTAACCTCACAACCCACAGGCGTTTTGCAACGCTGCGGACTGCAAGCATTTGAGAGACTCGAACGCATCGTGATTCATTTCTTATTACGGAGAAATGAAGCGACGCGTCGTTTCAAATTTTCAGCTTGTTCCGGATTGTTAAAGAGCAAATACTTCGCAGCACACCGTCGCCGGTATACTCTGAAGTAAGTTTCAGTACTGTAATGGTGGAGCTAAGCGGGATCGAACCGCTGACCTCCTGCGTGCAAGGCAGGCGCTCTCCCAGCTGAGCTATAGCCCCATACAGTCACTGCAGAGACCATCTACTACCACTCACCAGGAGTCACGTTTCTCACACGGGAAATGTGATTTCGTCTCAGGCAAGGCATGTTTTCGCGAAGCATAGTGAACTATGCGAGCCGGAAACATAACGCGGCATGAGAAGAAATCTGGTAGGCCTGAGTGGACTTGAACCACCGACCTCACCCTTATCAGGGGTGCGCTCTAACCACCTGAGCTACAAGCCTGTAGAGGTTTTTTCTGCTCGTTACTTTTCTATCAGACAATCTGTGTGAGCACTTCGCGGGAAGGTATCTTCAGGTAAGGAGGTGATCCAACCGCAGGTTCCCCTACGGTTACCTTGTTACGACTTCACCCCAGTCATGAATCACAAAGTGGTAAGCGCCCTCCCGAAGGTTAAGCTACCTACTTCTTTTGCAACCCACTCCCATGGTGTGACGGGCGGTGTGTACAAGGCCCGGGAACGTATTCACCGTAGCATTCTGATCTACGATTACTAGCGATTCCGACTTCATGGAGTCGAGTTGCAGACTCCAATCCGGACTACGACGCACTTTATGAGGTCCGCTTGCTCTCGCGAGGTCGCTTCTCTTTGTATGCGCCATTGTAGCACGTGTGTAGCCCTGGCCGTAAGGGCCATGATGACTTGACGTCATCCCCACCTTCCTCCGGTTTATCACCGGCAGTCTCCTTTGAGTTCCCGGCCGAGCCGCTGGCAACAAAGGATAAGGGTTGCGCTCGTTGCGGGACTTAACCCAACATTTCACAACACGAGCTGACGACAGCCATGCAGCACCTGTCTCAGAGTTCCCGAAGGCACCAAAGCATCTCTGCTAAGTTCTCTGGATGTCAAGGCCAGGTAAGGTTCTTCGCGTTGCATCGAATTAAACCACATGCTCCACCGCTTGTGCGGGCCCCCGTCAATTCATTTGAGTTTTAACCTTGCGGCCGTACTCCCCAGGCGGTCGACTTAACGCGTTAGCTCCGGAAGCCACGCCTCAAGGGCACAACCTCCAAGTCGACATCGTTTACGGCGTGGACTACCAGGGTATCTAATCCTGTTTGCTCCCCACGCTTTCGCACCTGAGCGTCAGTCTTCGTCCAGGGGGCCGCCTTCGCCACCGGTATTCCTCCAGATCTCTACGCATTTCACCGCTACACCTGGAATTCTACCCCCCTCTACGAGACTCAAGCCTGCCAGTTTCAAATGCAGTTCCCAGGTTAAGCCCGGGGATTTCACATCTGACTTAACAGACCGCCTGCGTGCGCTTTACGCCCAGTAATTCCGATTAACGCTTGCACCCTCCGTATTACCGCGGCTGCTGGCACGGAGTTAGCCGGTGCTTCTTCTGCGGGTAACGTCAATCGGCGAGGTTATTAACCTCACCGCCTTCCTCCCCGCTGAAAGTACTTTACAACCCGAAGGCCTTCTTCATACACGCGGCATGGCTGCATCAGGCTTGCGCCCATTGTGCAATATTCCCCACTGCTGCCTCCCGTAGGAGTCTGGACCGTGTCTCAGTTCCAGTGTGGCTGGTCATCCTCTCAGACCAGCTAGGGATCGTCGCCTAGGTGAGCCATTACCCCACCTACTAGCTAATCCCATCTGGGCACATCCGATGGTGTGAGGCCCGAAGGTCCCCCACTTTGGTCTTGCGACGTTATGCGGTATTAGCTACCGTTTCCAGTAGTTATCCCCCTCCATCGGGCAGTTTCCCAGACATTACTCACCCGTCCGCCACTCGCCACCCAAAGAGCAAGCTCTTCTGTGCTGCCGTTCGACTTGCATGTGTTAGGCCTGCCGCCAGCGTTCAATCTGAGCCATGATCAAACTCTTCAATTTAAAGTTTGATTTGCTGCAACGAGTGCAGCGATGCTCTGTGAATTAAACTTCGTAATGAATTACGTGTTCACTCAGCAAAGACTTGATATTTTTTAAAGCCCGTAGGCTTGTGATATCAATCCTGCGAGTGCCCACACAGATTGTCTGATAAATTGTTAAAGAGCGGTGCGACGCGGCGTTCGGCCTGCTGTCGCGAGGTGGCGTATATTACGCTTTCCTCCTTCAGAGTCAAACACTTTTTTCAGCGTTTTTCTCCGGCGGGGTGAATCACTTCACGCCCTGCTGAGCCGCCTGCGTTGCCGCTTTGCCGTCTCAGTGGTGGCGCATTATAGGGATCCGGATTTTTTGCACAACCCCTTTTTTCGATCTTTTTTATCGACTGGCGAGTTTTCACTCTTTTCGCTGCGATCGCGAGCGATCCGCGCAAAAATCAGCTTGTTTACCCGCACCGGAAGCCGCAGGCTAGCGGGAAACATCAGAAAAGGAGAAATAGAATGTCTGTAGCCCTGCGCCCTTATAAGCAACATATTCCCCACACCGGCGAACGTGTGATGGTGGATAGCAGCAGCGTGGTCGTTGGCGAAGTCGAGCTGGCTGATGATGTCAGCATCTGGCCACTGGTAGCAATCCGCGGTGACGTGAATAAAGTGGTGATTGGTAAACGCAGCAATATCCAGGATGGCAGCGTGCTGCACGTTACGCATAAATCCAGCAGTAATCCCGATGGCTTTCCATTGATCATCGGTGAAGACGTGACGGTGGGCCATAAAGCAATGCTGCACGGCTGCACCATTGGCAACCGCGTGCTGGTGGGTATGGGCTCGATCCTGCTGGATGGCGCGATCGTCGAAGATGAGGTGATGATTGGCGCCGGCAGCCTGGTGCCACCCGGTAAACGCCTGCAAAGCGGCTATCTCTATTTAGGCAGCCCGGTGAAGCAGATTCGGCCGCTAAGCGAAGCGGAAATAGCCGGACTGCTTTATTCGGCCAGTAATTATGTCGGCTGGAAAGATGAATATCTGGCTCAGGGCAGCCACAGCCAGCCCTGATCGTCGGCCTGCTCCGCCCGGAGCAGCTGCTCGGCCTCTTCCTCCAGATCCCAGCGATGCGCGCTAAACAGCGCCATCGCCTCTCCGGCACCAAAGCGCTGCTGCAGCGCCGGCAGCGATATTGCGCAGGTCAGTCCCATACCATTCACCAAGACCGGGAACAGCACCGCCTGCCGGACTGCGTCCCAGCTTTCCCGATCGGGAAACTGGATAGCCTGATTCATGCCTGCATCGCCTGTTTAAGTTGATCGATGACCGGCGCGATCTCCGGCATAACGCCATGCCACAGCTGAAACGCATGCGCCGCCTGACCCACCAGCATGCCGAGTCCATCCGCCAGCTGCTGTGTGCCGTGCTGCTGGCACCACGCCAGAAATGGCGTCAGCCCCTGCTGATAAAACATGTCGTAACAGCGCACCTGCGCATCAATCAGCGTAACCGGCAGCGGCGGCACGTCGCCCGCTACGCCGCTGGAGGTGGCATTGATGATCAGATCAAAACGTTCGCCGGCCAGTTGATCAAAGCTCATCGCCTGGATCGCCCCACTGTGCTGGAATAGCTCAGCCAGCTGTTGCGCGCGTTCCGGCGTGCGGTTAACCACCACCAGCGCGCAGCCCGTCGAGAGCAGCGGCAGGATCACCCCACGCGCCGCGCCGCCCGCGCCCACCAGCAGAATACGATCGCCCGGCCGGATCAGCTGCAGCCGTTGCAGATCGCTCAGCAGGCCGATGCCGTCCGTGTTATCACCCAGAATCGAACCATCGGCTCGCTTCTTTAAGGTATTTACCGCGCCGGATAATGCCGCGCGTTCGCTGAGCTCATCCGCGAACTCCCATGCCTGCTGTTTAAACGGCAGCGTAACATTGGCGCCTTTGCCACCGGCCGCAAAAAACGCCTCTATCGCCTGCGGGAACCCTTCCAGCGGTGCGCAGATGCGTCCGTAAGGATGTTCAATACCGGTCTGCTCAGCAAAAGCGGCGTGAATAAACGGAGATTTGCTGTGGGCGATGGGATGACCAAAAACGGCAAACTTTTCCATAATCAGCCCTGACGAATGAGTTCACCGCTGATGGCATCGCGGATTTCAGAAGGATTCAGGCGACCGCCGGTGGCCGCCTGCAACACCGGGAACTGCGAGCCAAACTGCTCTGCCACTTCGGCGGCGCTGCGGCACGGCGGCTGACCGGTTAAATTCGCGCTGGTTGAGACCAGCGGCTTGCCAAACCCGCGGCACAGCGCCTGAACCTGCGGATGATCGCTGACGCGAATCGCCAGCGAATCAAAGCGGCCGGTTAACCAGCGCGGCGTATGCGGCGAAGCAGGCACCACATAGGTGACCGGACCCGGCCAGCTGGCAAACATACGTTCGCGCTGCAGCACGGTGAGTTCGCGATCGGCAATATAAGGCTCGAGCTGCGCATAATCAGCGGCGATCAGGATCAGCCCCTTTTCTACCGGGCGCTGTTTCAGCTCCAGCAGGGCCATCACCGCGCTTTCGCTGTCCGGATCGCAGCCAAGGCCGAATACGGCTTCGGTAGGGTAAGCAATCACTTGCTGTTGCTGAAGTTGTTCGATGCAGAAGTCGAGGCTTCCGGGTGCATGCTGGCTCTGGTTCATGATCACTCTTCATCCTGGGCGATGGGCTTGCCGCAGCGTTTGCTGGCGCAGAAGCGCTTCATGCCCTGTGCGGTTTTCTTTTCTATTAATAACGGGAACTGGCAATGGGGGCAGACACCTTCCAGCGGCGTGGCGTTGATCGCGAACTGGCAGTCGGGATATCGATCGCAGGCATGGAAGGTTTTGCCATAGCGTGAACGGCGCTGCACCAGCTTGCCGCTGGCGCACTGCGGGCAGGCAATTGCGGTTTCGTCCGGCTTATCGATGGTTTCCGTGTAATCACACTCCGGATAGTGGCTACAGCCGACAAACATGCCGAATCGCCCCTGGCGCAGCACTTTGTCCGCACCACACTGCGGGCAGGCATGGCCTTCCAGCACTTTGACAATATGGCCATCACCCTGACTTTTCAGCGGGCGGATATAGTCACAGGTTGGATAATTCACACAGCCGAGAAAAGGCCCGTGTTTGCCGGCACGTATCACTAATTCTGCCCCGCAGGCGGGGCAGGGATCGTGTTTACGCACGGTAAATAGTGCTGATTTACTCATATTACCGAATGCATTAATCGCAAATTAATGCAGCATACCTTCATTGACGTCGAATAACAGTTCTTCCATCTGCTGATAGGCATTTTCACACCCGGGGATGTTAAACAGCACCATCAGCACCACCCATTTGAGATCTTCCAGATCGAATTCCAGCGTATCAAGCGCCATAACCCGTTCGATGACCATTTCGCGCGTTTCCATATTCAGCACCTGGATTTGTTCCAGGAACAGAATAAAACCACGACACTCGGCATCTAAACGCTGGCTCTCTTCTTCCGTGTAGATTCGCATGGAGAGCGGATCGTTAGCCAGCAACACTGGCGCGACCAGGCCATCCTGATAATCCGCTAACCGCTCAAGCCAATTCAACGCATTGTAGATATCTTCGCGATGAAAACCGGCATCGGTTAAGTCATCGGTCAATTTATCCTGGTCAACGCGCATTTCAGCCTCGTTGTGGATATACGTCTCAAACAAGTACATAAGTACGTCGAACATGGCATGCCCTCCTCAATCGGACATAGCCGCCGGGTACAGCTGCGATCCATCCTGCTAACTCCAGCTCCAGCAATTGCGCTGCGATAACTGGCACAGGTTGGCCGGCACGTTCAGCGACGACGTCAACAGGTGTAACCTCATCACCTACGTTAGCCAACACGCTGGGAAATGGCAATGGCACATCATCACTGAGTTGTGAATATATTGTTTCTGAGATGCTGGCCGGCAACCATTGCAGGGCAGAATGCAAATCCTCAAGGATATTGTTGGGATGCGCCACCAGCAGCGCCCCCTGCTGAATCAGCCAGTGCGTGCCTTCACAGCCAGGGTTACCCAGTGCGCCAGGCAGCGCATACACGTTACGGTTTTGTTCCAGCGCATACCGCGCCGTTACCAGCGAGCCACTCTTCAGTGACGCTTCAACCACCAGCACGCCATGGCTCAGGCCGCTGATAATACGATTACGCCGCGGGAAATTTACCGCATGGGGCGCCATCGACAGCGGCAGTTCTGAAACCAGCGCGCCGCCGCTGGCGATGATCTCCTGTGCCAGCGGCTGATGGCTTTTCGGATAGAGATGATTCAGCCCGCTGCCCAGCACGGCCAGAGTTTTGCCCTGCACTTCCAGCGCGGCACGATGCGCCACGCCATCAATACCGCGCGCCAGCCCGCTGGTGATGGTCAAACCGCTTAGCGCCAGCTGCTGGGTAAACCAGCTGCCCCATTCTCTGCCATACGGTGAACAGTGACGACTGCCGACCACCGCCAGCTGCGGGGTCGCCAGTGCAGAGAGGTCACCCGCTATATAAAGGGCAGCCGGATAGCGGCTGATTTCCCGCAGCCGGGCGGGATAATGTGCGTCGGTGCAGGCGATCAGATGATGTTGCGCCTGTTGCAGCCAGCGCTGCGTTTTTTCCAGCTGGCGTGGACAGAGGGCGAGAAACTGTTGCCGCTGCGTGTCGTCCAGCCCGTGCTGCTGCAACCACGCGTCGTCAATGTGGCTGGCGGCCAGAAGCGCCATGATGAACTGACGGGCGCGCTCACCGCTTAAACCCCAGACGTAAGTCAGCCTGATAATCCTTTCACTGCGTTCCATGCTGCGCTCCCTGTCAGCCGTGCTCTGATGCGGCACAATGCTGTCAATCAGGCCCCAAAAAGTCTACAATATGAGGCAGTAATCTTTTCTTTAACGCATACAGATCTGGATATTTATGTCAGTTTTGCAGGTATTACATTTCCCTGACGATCGCCTTCGCAAAATTGCTGCACCCGTTGCGGCTGTGAATGCTGACGTTCAGCGTATTGTCGACGATATGTTTGAGACCATGTACGCCGAAGAAGGCATTGGTCTGGCGGCGACGCAGGTGGATATTCACCAGCGCATCATCGTGATTGATGTTTCTGAAAGCCGCGAAGAGCGCCTGGTGCTGATTAACCCGGAGCTGCTGGAAAAAAGCGGCGAAACCGGTATCGAAGAGGGTTGCCTGTCGATCCCGGAACAGCGGGCGTTTGTGCCGCGTGCCGAGCGGGTCAAAGTGCGCGCGCTGGATCGCGACGGTAACAGCTTCGAGCTGGAAACCGACGGTCTGCTGGCGATCTGCATCCAGCATGAGATCGACCATCTCGACGGTAAACTGTTTATTGATTATCTGTCGCCGCTGAAGCGTCAGCGTATTAAACAGAAACTGGAAAAACTGGCCCGCCAGAATGCGCGCGCATCCTGAGAGCGAACAGAAGGTTGAACTGTGTCTGCACCGTTAAAAATCATCTTTGCCGGTACTCCTGACTTCGCAGCGCGTCATCTCGACGCGCTGCTTGCTTCTGAGCATCAGGTGGTTGGCGTCTTTACTCAGCCCGACCGCCCTGCCGGACGTGGCAACAAACTCACGCCGGGCCCGGTAAAAGTGCTGGCTCAGGCGCATGATATCCCCGTGTTTCAGCCAAAGTCCCTGAAGCCGGAAGAGAATCAGCAGCTGGTTGCCGGGCTACAGGCCGATGTGATGGTGGTCGTCGCTTATGGTCTGATCCTGCCTCAGGCGGTGCTGACGATGCCGCGCCTTGGCTGCATCAACGTACACGGCTCGCTGCTGCCGCGCTGGCGCGGTGCGGCGCCGATTCAGCGCTCACTGTGGGCCGGCGATAACGAAACCGGTGTGACCATCATGCAGATGGACGTGGGTCTGGATACCGGCGATATGCTGCACAAAATAACCTGCCCGATTAATGCCGACGATACCAGCGCATCGCTGTACGACAAGCTGGCGCAGCTGGGCCCGCAGGGGATGCTGACCACGCTCAGTCTGCTGGCCGCCGGCAGCGCGCAGCCCGAAGTGCAGGATGAGACCCTGGTAACTTACGCGGAAAAGCTCAGCAAAGAAGAGGCACGTCTTGACTGGTCGCTCTCTGCTGTTCAGCTGGAACGGTGCATTCGCGCCTTCAATCCGTGGCCGGTGAGTTATTTCCTCATCGACGATCAGCCGGTTAAAGTCTGGCAGGCCAGCGTGTTACCACACCGCAGCGCCCAGCCGGGAGAAATTCTGCAGGCTGACAAACACGGCATCCAGATCGCGACCGCTGACGGCGTGCTGAATCTGCTCTCACTGCAGCCTGCCGGCAAAAAAGCCATGGCGGCGCAGGATCTGCTCAATTCGCGTCGTGAATGGTTTACACCCGGCACCGTTCTGGCCTGATTCTCCAGCCCGGTTTCCGCCGGGCTTTTTGTTTGATGAATGAATATGAAAAAAGCGACCAACCTGCGCAGCCTTGCCGCGCAACTGATTGAACGCGTGGTGGATAAAGGGGAATCGCTGAGCGCGATTCTGCCCGCTGCGCAAAAAACGCTGGCAAACAACGATGGCGCGCTGCTGCAGGAGTTGTGTTTTGGCGTGACGCGCACGCTGCCGCAGCTGGAAGCGTTGATTAATAAGCTGATGGCGCGGCCGTTAACCGGCAAACAGCGCGTGCTGCACTATCTGATCATGGTGGGCCTGTATCAGCTGCTGTATACCCGCGTTCCGCCGCACGCCGCGCTGGCCGAAACCGTGGCCGGGGCTGAAGCACTGAAGCGGGCAAATCTGAAAGGCTTGCTCAACGGCGTGCTGCGTCAGTTTCAGCGTCAGCGGGACGCACTGCTGGCGGAGGTCAATCAGGGCCCGCAGCGTTACTGGCATCCGGGCTGGCTGCTGAAACGGTTGCAGACCGCGTGGCCAGAGCAGTGGCAGCAAATTGTGGAAGCAAACAATCAGCGACCGCCAATGTGGCTGCGCGTGAATCGTCAGCATCACAGCCGTGACGCCTGGCTGGCGTTATTAACCCAGCAGAATCAAAATGCGTTTAGTGCTGACGCGCCGGATGCGCTGCGTCTTGAAGCACCGGCTCCGGTCAGTCAGCTGCCAGGCTTTGAGCAGGGCTGGGTGACGGTGCAGGATCTCTCTGCTCAGCGTTGTGCCCTGCTGCTGGCGCCGGAAAACGGCGAAACCATTCTCGACCTGTGCGCTGCGCCCGGCGGCAAAACCACCCATATTCTCGAAATTGCGCCACAGGCCCGCGTGATGGCGGTGGATATCGATGCGCAGCGCCTGTCGCGCGTGACGGAAAACCTGCAGCGTCTGGGGATGCAGGCTGACGTGCGTCAGGGCGATGGCCGCACGCCAGCGGCCTGGTGCGACGAGCAGCAATTCGACCGCATCCTGCTGGATGCGCCCTGCTCGGCCACCGGCGTTATTCGACGCCATCCGGATATCAAATGGCTACGCCGCGATCGCGATATTGACGAACTCGCCGCGCTACAGCGTGAGATTCTGGCGGCCATCTGGCCGCGCCTGAAATCGGGCGGTACGCTGCTTTATGCCACCTGCTCAGTGCTGCCGCAGGAGAACCAGCAGCAGATCGAGGCTTTCCTCGCGACGCATGACGATGCGGTGCCGCAGGCATTGCCACAGGGGCAACTTAACGGCTGGCAGGTTTTCCCTGCCATCGATGGCGGCGACGGTTTCTTCTACGCTAAGCTGATGAAAAAATAGTGCAGCGCACAGTGACAAGAGCAACGTATCCATGAAAATTATTATCCTCGGCGCCGGCCAGGTGGGCGGCACGCTCGCTGAAAACCTGGTGGGCGAAAACAATGACATCACCGTGGTTGATAGCGATCCCTCACGCTTACGCGTGCTGCAGGATAAGTTTGACCTGCGCGTGGTGCAGGGCCATGGTTCGCACCCGCGCGTGTTGCGTGAAGCCGGCGCCGAAGATGCGGATATGCTGGTGGCGGTGACCAGCTCTGACGAAACCAACATGATTGCCTGTCAGATTGCTTACTCGCTGTTTAACACGCCAAACCGCATTGCCCGTATCCGCGCCGCCGATTATCTGCGCGATGCGGAAAAGCTGTTCGTGCCGGAAGCGGTACCCATCGACCATTTGATCTCGCCCGAACAGCTGGTGATCGACAACATCTATCGGCTGATTCAGTACCCTGGCGCGCTGCAGGTGGTGAATTTTGCCGAGGGCAAAGTCAGCCTGGCAGTGGTCAAAGCCTATTACGGCGGACCGCTGGTGGGCAATCCGCTGTCGATCCTGCGTGAACATATGCCGCATATCGATACCCGCGTAGCCGCCATTTTCCGTCAGGATCGCCCGATCCGCCCGCAGGGATCGACGATTGTCGAAGCTGGCGATGAAGTGTTTTTTATTGCCGCCAGTCAGCATATTCGTGCGGTGATGAGCGAGATGCAGCGGCTCGAAAAGCCCTATAAACGCATTATGCTGGTCGGCGGCGGCAATATCGGCTTTGGCCTGGCGCAACGGCTGGAGAAGCAGTACAGCGTTAAGCTGATTGAACGTAATCAGCAGCGCGCAGCTGAACTGGCTGAACATCTGCAGGATACCATCGTGTTCTATGGCGATGCCTCGGATCAGGAACTGCTGGCAGAAGAGCATGTCGATCAGGTCGATCTGTTTATCGCCGTCACCAACGACGATGAAGCCAATATCATGTCAGCGATGCTGGCCAAAAAAATGGGTGCGAAAAAGGTAATGGTGCTGATCCAGCGTCGCGCCTATGTCGATCTGGTGCAGGGCAGCGTGATCGATATTGCGATCTCACCGCAGCAGGCCACGATTTCTGCGCTGCTTGGCCACGTGCGCAAAGCCGATATTGTCGGCGTCTCTTCACTGCGCCGCGGTATTGCGGAAGCCATCGAGGCCATTGCCCACGGTGATGAAACCACTTCGCGCGTGGTCGGCCGCCTGATTGAAGATATTAAACTGCCGCCGGGCACAATTATCGGCGCGGTGGTGCGTGGTGATGACGTGATCATCGCCAATGATAATGTGCGTATTGAGCAAGGCGACCACGTGATCATGTTCCTCACCGACAAAAAGTTTGTTCCGGACGTTGAGCGTCTGTTCCAGCCGAGCCCGTTCTTCCTGTAACGGGTTGTGGTTGGGCTGCAGTGAGAATGATGTTTAATCCATTGTTATAATGGCAATTACATGAAGGTTTGTTAGACTTTAGCCATTGGCCAAGGCAAGGAGATAACAATGAGTTTATTCAAAGAGTTTCGTGATTTTGCGATGCGTGGCAACGTGGTGGACCTGGCGGTCGGTGTGATCATCGGTGCTGCGTTCGGTAAGATCGTATCGTCACTGGTTGCGAACATCATTATGCCACCGCTCGGTTTACTGATTGGCGGCGTCGACTTTAAGCAGTTTAAATGGGTACTCAAGCCAGCCGAGGGCGATATCCCAGCGGTGGTGATGGAATACGGTAACTTTATTCAGACGGTATTTGACTTCATCATCGTGGCGTTTGCCATCTTCATTGCCATCAAAGTAATGAATAAACTGTATAAAAAGAAAGAAGTGGAAAAACCAGCGCCTAAACCGACTAATGAAGAAGTGCTGCTGACCGAGATTCGCGACCTGCTTAAGCAACAAAATAATAAAGTGTGATGAATAAAAGCCGCCTCTTCAGGCGGCTTTTTTGTCACTAAAGCAGAAGGCCAGAGGTAAACATTGTTGCTTACCGCTGGCCTCCTGATTCGCTCCCTTCGCGTGTTTATCTTTACGCCGGTAGCTGCCTTTCCCCTTCTGATTACGTTCAACACGCTGGCGATACAGCGGATCGTGTAACAGAGCTTCCAGGGCGTTATCGTTAATTTTGCCTTTTCGATGCTGATAGTGACTCATATCGTCCTCCGGTTAGTGATGGCGCAACTATAGTCCCTGCGCGCCAGAATTCAATCCTTGCTACAACAAATTTCAGGATGCGGATCTTCACCGGTTTCCAGTGCCTCGAGGATCGAACAGCAGGCGCTACTGTGGCGGTCGCCACAACAGGTTTCCGCCAGCCGTTGCAGCGAGCGCTGAATGGTTTGCAGTTCGCTAATCATACTGTTCACCTCATCCAGCCGTTTCGCCACGATTGCTTTTGACTCTTCACAGGTGTGATGCTCTGGATCGATGCGGATCGACAGCAGGTCGCGGATCGATTCCAGGCTGAAACCAAGCTGCCGGCCGTAACGGATAAAACGCAGGCGCTGCAGATCGTTATCGCTGTACAGGCGGAAGCCGCCCTCGGTGCGTACCTCATGATCCATCATCTGCTGCTTTTCATAAAAGCGGATGGTGTCCGGCGTCACGTCCGCCAGTTTTGCCAGCTGGCCAATGCGATACATACTATTTCTCCTGCTGTAGCCGCTGACCGATCGCCGGGCGGTATTCGCCACGCAGAAAATCGGTGCTCATGCCAGCCTGCTGTAGTTTCATCTCCAGCAGCGTCAGGCGTTTGGCCAGTTCGCGCGCCTCGCAGTCATCAGGATCGAGTTCGCGAAGCAGATCGCTCAGTGCCAGCGCGTCGCGGCGCATCTCCAGTTCCGGAGGGAGATAGCCGGCGTTTTTCAGCAGTCGCCAGGCACTGCGCAATTCCGCCGGCACACCACTGTCATCGTCCAGCGTGAGCGGCGCACCCTCACCAGGCAGATTGCTCAGCTCACCCTTTTCCTGAGCGGCGCGGATGTGTTGCTCAGCCAGCTGATCGATAAGCCACATAGAAACCTCCTGCAGGCATGTCTGCCAACAGCATAGCGAATGGAGGGGAAATAGGAAGAAATGACAGGCAATAAAAAACCCGCCGAAGCGGGTTTTTTACGTTACTGCAAATTACTCTGCAGCAGCTTCTGCTTGAGCTTCTGGACGATCAACCAGCTCGATGTATGCCATCGGAGCGTTGTCACCAGCACGGAAGCCACACTTCAGAATGCGAGTGTAACCACCGGCACGGCTCGCGAAACGCGGGCCCAGCTCGTTAAACAGTTTTGCCACGATCTCGTTATCACGAGTACGGGCGAATGCCAGACGACGATTAGCTACGCTGTCGGTCTTGGCAAGAGTAATCAGCGGCTCAACTACGCGACGCAGCTCTTTGGCTTTCGGCAGAGTCGTCTTAATGATCTCATGACGAACCAGAGAACCAGCCATGTTGCGGAACATAGCCTGACGATGGCTGCTGTTGCGGTTCAGTTGACGACCACTCTTACGATGGCGCATGACCTTATCCTTCTCAGTGAAACCTTAACCTGCGATCCGGTTATTCATCAGCAATGCTTGCCGGTGGCCAGTTTTCCAGGCGCATGCCCAGAGACAGACCACGTGATGCGAGCACGTCTTTAATCTCGGTAAGAGATTTTTTACCCAGGTTAGGCGTTTTAAGCAGCTCAACCTCGGTACGCTGTACCAGATCACCGATGTAGTGGATAGCTTCTGCCTTGAGGCAGTTAGCAGAGCGGACAGTCAATTCCAGATCGTCAACAGGGCGCAGCAGGATCGGATCGAATTCTGGTTTCTCTTCTTTGACTTCCGGCTGACGTACATCACGTAAGTCAACGAAAGCTTCCAGTTGTTCTGCCAGGATGGTTGCCGCACGACGAATCGCCTCTTCAGGATCGATTGTGCCGTTGGTTTCCATTTCGATGACCAGCTTGTCCAGGTCGGTGCGCTGTTCTACACGCGCTGCTTCAACATTGTAGGCGATACGGTCTACAGGGCTGTAGCAAGCGTCAACCAACAGACGGCCGATTGGGCGCTCATCTTCTTCCGAATGAATTCGGGCAGAAGCCGGCACATAACCACGACCACGCTGAACTTTGATACGCATGCTAATAGACGCGTTTTCATCGGTCAGATGGCAGATCACATGCTGCGGCTTGACGATTTCGACATCACCGTCGTGGGTAATGTCGGCTGCAGTCACAGGGCCAATGCCAGATTTATTCAGAGTGAGGATGACTTCATCTTTACCCTGAACTCTTACCGCCAGCCCTTTCAGATTGAGCAGGATTTCCAGGATATCTTCCTGTACGCCCTCTTTGGTGGAGTACTCGTGCAGCACGCCATCAATCTCAACCTCGGTCACCGCGCAACCCGGCATGGAAGAAAGCAGAATACGGCGCAGTGCGTTACCAAGAGTATGGCCAAAGCCACGCTCTAACGGCTCAAGGGTCACCTTGGCGTGCGTCGAACTCACTTGCTCGATATCTACCAGGCGCGGTTTTAGAAACTCTGTCACAGAACCCTGCATTGTGTCCTCTCTTTGGTACTAAGCTTTACTTAGAGTAAAGCTCGACGATCAGGTGTTCGTTAATGTCCGCAGACAGATCGGTACGCTCAGGAATACGCTTGAACACACCTTCCATCTTAGTCGCATCAACTTCCAGCCAGGTTGGCTTTTCACGCTGCTCAGCCAGCTCCAGAGCGGCCTTCACGCGAGATTGCTTTTTGGCTTTCTCACGGATGCTTACGACATCATTCGGAGATACCTGATAAGAAGCGATGTTAACAACGCGACCGTTTACCATTACAGATTTGTGGCTAACCAGCTGACGTGCTTCTGCACGAGTGGCACCAAAGCCCATACGGTAAACTACGTTATCCAGACGACCTTCCAGCAGAGCTAACAGGTTTTCACCGGTGTTGCCTTTCAGACGCGCTGCTTCTTTATAGTAGTTACGGAACTGACGCTCCAGCACGCCGTAGATACGACGAACTTTTTGCTTTTCACGTAACTGGCCGCCGTAATCAGACAGACGCGGTTTACGCGCACCATGCTGACCAGGGGCTTGTTCAATTTTGCACTTGGAATCAATCGCGCGAACGCCAGACTTAAGGAATAAGTCGGTGCCCTCACGACGGCTCAGCTTGAGCTTAGGACCCAAATATCTTGCCATTTTCTTTCTCCAACTAACCTAAAAAACGGAACGTTAAACGCGACGTTTTTTCGGCGGACGACAACCGTTGTGAGGGATCGGAGTCACATCAGTAATATTAGTGATGCGGAAACCAGCGGCGTTCAGAGCACGAATAGTAGATTCGCGGCCTGGACCCGGACCCTTAACCATAACTTCCAGGTTCTTAATACCGTAATCTTTCACGGCTTCTGCACAGCGCTCTGCAGCGACCTGAGCAGCAAACGGAGTAGATTTACGTGAACCGCGGAAACCGGAACCACCGGCGGTTGCCCAACCCAGTGCGTTACCCTGACGATCAGTAATAGTAACGATGGTGTTGTTAAAAGACGCATGGACATGAGCCACGCCATCTGAGACTTGTTTTCTTACACGCTTACGTGCACGAACTGGTGCCTTTGCCATTATTTACTCACCCCGATTATTTCTTGATCGGTTTACGCGGACCCTTACGGGTACGTGCGTTGGTCTTAGTACGCTGACCGCGCACCGGCAGACCACGACGATGGCGTAAACCACGGTAGCAACCAAGGTCCATCAGACGCTTGATGCTCAGGGTGATTTCACGGCGCAGATCACCTTCAACAACGAATTTACCAACTGCTTCACGCAGCTGATCAATTTGTTCTTCAGACAGCTCACTGATCTTAACATTTTCAGCGATGCCCGTTTCAGCACAGATGGCTTTAGAACGGGTTTTGCCGATACCGAAGATCGAAGTTAATGCGATAACGGTATGTTTTTGATCAGGAATGTTAATGCCTGCTATACGGGCCACTATGCACTCCTATAATTAAATAAATGCGTACCATGCTGAAAAGCCCGTTTTCAGGATACTCAAATGGAAACGCATCGACATACAAAAGATTGGCTGGCTAATCTAGCCAGCTCAACCCGACTTTGCAAGAAAAATATGTGACTTAATCAGCCCTGGCGCTGTTTATGCTTAGGCTCGGAGCTGCAGATCACACGTACGACACCGTCGCGACGAATGATTTTGCAGTTACGACATAATTTCTTGACGGAAGCACGAACTTTCATTTTTACTCTCCGTAACTTCTCAAGCTACTGAATTAACGGCCATAGCCTTTCAGGTTAGCTTTCTTCAATGCAGACTCGTACTGACTGGACATCATCAGAGTTTGCACTTGAGCCATAAAGTCCATGATGACAACCACTACAATCAGCAGCGAGGTGCCGCCAAAGTAGAAGGGAACCTTCATGGCATCACGCATGAACTCCGGGATCAGGCAGATAAAAGTAATATACAGTGCGCCGATTAAGGTCAGACGTGTCATTACTTTATCGATGTACTTCGCCGTTTGCTCTCCCGGACGAATTCCCGGTACGAATGCACCAGACTTCTTCAGGTTATCTGCTGTTTCACGCGGGTTGAAAACCAACGCCGTGTAGAAGAAACAGAAGAAGATGATTGCAGTCGCATAGAGTAGCACATAAAGCGGCTGTCCTGGCTGCAAATACAGCGAAATTGTTGTCAGCCAGTTCCAACCGGTACCGCCCCCGAACCAGGATGCTATCGTCGCCGGGAACAGGATAATGCTGGAAGCAAAGATAGCTGGGATTACGCCCGCCATGTTCACTTTCAACGGTAAATGTGTGCTCTGTGCAGCATATACACGACGACCTTGCTGACGTTTAGCGTAGTTAACCACAATGCGGCGCTGGCCACGCTCAACGAAAATAACAAAGAACGTCACTGCAAATACAAGAACTGCAACCAACAGCAACAGAAGGAAGTGCAGGTCGCCTTGCCGCGCTTGCTCGATGGTATGGCCAATGGCCGGCGGTAAACCCGCAACAATACCCGCGAAGATAATGATCGAAATACCGTTACCGATACCTCGTTCAGTAATCTGTTCGCCCAGCCACATCAGGAACATGGTTCCGGTAACCAGACTTACAACAGCGGTAAAGTAGAAAGCAAAGCCTGGATTTAATACCAGGCCCTGCATTCCAGGCATATTCGGCAGACCGGTAGCAATACCGATCGACTGGAATATAGCCAGAACCAGTGTGCCGTAGCGAGTGTACTGGCTGATCTTACGACGACCAGCTTCACCCTCTTTCTTAATCTCGGCCAACGCGGGATGAACCACCGTCAGCAGCTGGATAATAATAGAGGCCGAAATATACGGCATAATACCCAGCGCGAAGATTGAGGCACGACTGAGAGCACCACCAGAGAACATGTTAAACATTTCAATGATGGTGCCACGCTGTTGCTCAAGCAGTTTGGCAAGTACAGTGGCATCGATACCGGGGATTGGAATAAAAGAGCCAATACGGAAGACAATCAGTGCACCGATTACAAACAACAGTCTGCGCTTCAGTTCACCAAAGCCACCTTTGGCACTTTGAAAATCTAATCCCGGTTGCTTTGCCATCTGCTACTTATTCCTCGATTTTACCGCCAGCAGCTTCGATTGCAGCACGAGCACCTTTGGTGACACGCAGACCACGAATCGTAACAGGTGCAGATACTTCACCAGACAGGATCACTTTCGCGAACTCAATCTGTACACCGATGATGTTAGCTGCTTTCAGCGTGTTCAGGTCGACGATACCGCCTTCCACTTTCGCCAGATCAGACAGACGCACTTCTGCAGTCACGAATGATTTGCGCGAGGTGAAGCCGAACTTCGGCAGACGACGGTACAGAGGCATCTGACCACCCTCGAAACCACGACGTACGCCACCGCCAGAACGAGACTTCTGACCTTTGTGACCACGACCGCCGGTTTTACCGAGGCCAGAACCGATACCACGGCCCAGACGCTTGGAAGCGTGTTTAGACCCTTCGGCCGGAGACAGAGTGTTTAAACGCATCTCTTACTCCTCCACTTTCAGCATGTAAGAAATCGCGTTGATCATACCGCGTACAGCTGGCGTGTCTTCACGCTCAACGGTGTGACCAATACGACGCAGACCCAGACCAACCAGAGTGGCTTTGTGCTTAGGCAGGCGGCCGATTGAGCTACGGGTTTGTGTAATTTTGATTGTCTTAGCCATCGTGATTACCCCAGAATTTCTTCAACGGATTTACCACGCTTGGCAGCAACCATATCCGGAGACTTCATATTGCCCAGGCCGTCGATAGTTGCACGAACCACGTTGATCGGGTTGGTGGAACCATAGGCTTTAGCCAGAACGTTATGAACTCCAGCGACTTCCAGAACGGCGCGCATTGCACCGCCGGCGATGATACCGGTACCTTCAGAAGCCGGCTGCATGAACACACGAGAACCCGTGTGCGCACCTTTAACCGGGTGCTGCAGGGTGCCGTGAGTCAGCGCGACATTAACCATATTGCGACGAGCTTTTTCCATCGCTTTCTGGATCGCTGCTGGAACTTCACGCGCTTTACCGTAACCAAAACCAACGCGGCCGTTACCATCACCCACTACAGTCAGAGCGGTGAAGGAGAAAATACGACCACCTTTCACAGTTTTAGAGACACGGTTTACCGCGATCAGTTTTTCCTGCAGGTCGCCAGCTTGTTTCTCGATGTGTGCCATCTTAGACCTCTACCTTAGAACTGAAGGCCAGCTTCACGAGCAGCATCTGCAAGTGCCTGGACGCGACCATGATATTGGAAACCGGAACGGTCGAAAGAAACATCTTTGATGCCTTTTTCGATAGCGCGCTCAGCCAGAGCTTTACCTACAGCTGCAGCGGCGTCTTTGTTACCGGTATACTTCAGTTGTTCAGCGATAGCTTTTTCTACAGTAGAAGCAGCAACCAGAACTTCGGAACCGTTCGGGGCGATTACCTGTGCGTAAATGTGACGCGGGGTACGATGTACCACCAGGCGAGTAGCACCCAGCTCTTTGAGCTTGCGACGTGCACGGGTCGCACGACGGATACGAGCAGATTTCTTATCCATAGTGTTACCTTACTTCTTCTTAGCCTCTTTGGTACGCACGACTTCGTCGGCGTAACGAACACCCTTGCCTTTGTAAGGCTCAGGACGACGGTAGGCGCGCAGATCAGCTGCAACCTGACCAATCAGCTGTTTATCAGCGCCTTTCAGCACGATCTCAGTCTGAGTTGGACATTCAGCAGTGATGCCGGCCGGCAGTGCATGGTCAACCGGGTGAGAGAAGCCCAGGGCCAGACTCACAGAGTTGCCTTTAACAGCTGCACGATAACCAACACCAACCAGTTGCAGCTTCTTGGTGAAGCCTTCGGTAACACCGATAACCATGCCGTTCAGCAGCGCACGGGCAGTACCTGCCTGTGCCCAACCATCCGCATAACCTTCGCGCGGAGCGAAAGTCAGGGCGTTGTCTGCATGCTTAACTTCTACAGCACTGTTGATAGTACGAGTCAGCTCGCCGTTTTTGCCTTTGATCGAAACTTCCTGACCGTTGAGTTTTACCTCTACGCCGGCAGGAACAACGACAGGTGCTTTTGCAACACGAGACATTTTATCCTCCGATTACGCTACGTAGCAGATAATTTCGCCACCAAGACCAGCCTGGCGCGCTGCACGATCAGTCATGACACCTTTAGAGGTAGAAATTACAGCAATGCCCAGACCGGCCATAACTTTTGGCAGCTCATCTTTTTTCTTATAGATGCGCAGACCTGGACGGCTAACACGCTGAATGCTTTCTACAACAGCTTTACCCTGGAAGTACTTAAGAGTCAGTTCCAGTTCCGGCTTGATGTCGCCTTCGATTTTAAAATCTTGAATATAGCCTTCTTCCTTCAGCACGTTGGCAATTGCCACTTTCAGCTTGGAGGAAGGCATAGAGACCGCAACTTTGTTCGCGGCCTGACCGTTACGGATACGGGTCAGCATATCCGCGATCGGATCTTGCATGCTCATCTGTGTTACTCCCGTGATTCAAATGGTGACAATTACCAGCTAGCCTTTTTCAGACCCGGGATTTCACCGCGCATTGCGGCTTCACGGACCTTGATACGGCTCAACCCAAACTTCCGCAGGAAACCGTGCGGACGACCTGTCTGACGGCAGCGGTTACGCTGACGTGAAGGGCTGGAATCACGCGGCAGACTCTGCAGCTTGAGAACGGCGTTCCAACGGTCTTCGTCGGATGCGTTCACATCAGAAATGATCGCTTTCAGTTCAGCGCGTTTTGCGAAGAACTTGTCTGCTAATTTCACACGCTTAACTTCGCGTGCTTTCATAGATTGCTTAGCCATTAAGTAACCCTACCTTACTTGCGGAACGGGAAGTCAAAGGCAGCCAGCAGAGCACGGCCTTCATCATCAGATTTCGCAGTAGTGGTAATGGTGATATCCAAACCACGAACGCGATCGACTTTGTCGTAGTCGATTTCTGGGAAGATGATCTGCTCACGAACGCCCATGCTGTAGTTACCACGACCGTCGAAAGACTTCGCGGACAGACCACGGAAGTCACGGATACGCGGTACAGCAATAGTGATCAGACGCTCAAAGAACTCCCACATGCGCTCGCCACGCAGAGTTACTTTACAGCCGATCGGATAGCCCTGACGGATTTTGAAGCCTGCAACTGATTTGCGTGCTTTGGTGATCAGCGGTTTTTGACCGGAGATTGCTGCCAGGTCAGCTGCTGCGTTATCCAGCAGTTTCTTGTCAGCGATCGCTTCACCAACACCCATGTTCAGGGTGATCTTCTCGACCCGAGGGACTTGCATGACAGAATTGTAGCCAAACTCTGTCATGAGTTTCTGGACTACTTCGTCTTTGTAGTAATCATGCAGTTTCGCCATCGTACTACTCCAAATTACTTGATAGTTTCGCTGTTAGACTTGAAGAAACGGACTTTTTTACCGTCTTCGAATCTAAAGCCTACACGGTCAGCCTTGCCGGTTGCCGCATTGAAGATTGCAACGTTAGAAACCTGGATAGCAGCTTCTTTTTCAACGATGCCGCCTGGTTGGTTCAGAGCCGGAACCGGCTTCTGGTGTTTCTTAACCAGGTTGATACCTTCAACGATGACCTTACCAGAAGTCAGGACATTCTTTACTTTACCGCGTTTACCTTTGTCTTTACCGGTAAGCACGATAACTTCGTCGTTACGACGGATTTTCGCTGCCATTGTTCGCTCCTTAGAGTACTTCTGGTGCCAGAGAGATAATTTTCATGAACTTTTCAGTACGAAGTTCACGAGTTACCGGCCCAAAAATACGCGTTCCGATAGGCTGCTCGCTGTTATTGTTCAGAATAACGCATGCATTACCATCGAAGCGAATGACAGAACCGTCCGGGCGACGAACACCCTTCCTGGTGCGCACCACTACCGCTTTCAGGACATCACCTTTTTTCACCTTGCCACGCGGAATTGCTTCCTTGATGGTCACTTTGATGATATCGCCGACGCCTGCGTAGCGACGGTGCGAGCCACCCAGAACCTTGATACACATTACGCGACGTGCACCGGAGTTGTCGGCGACGTTCAGCATAGTCTGTTCTTGGATCATTTTAGTGCTCCGCTAATGTCAACTACTACTTCGGGACCCAAACCTCAGGTCGTTAAAAAGCCCCATAATTGAGGGCGCGGCATTATAACACCGGTTCTCGCAGATGGGTAGAAAAAATGAACGGCTCCATAGAGCCGTTCATTTTGTTTTTAGAGGAAGCGGATTCTATTACAGAATCGCTTTCTCTACAACGCGAACCAGAGTCCAGGACTTAGTCTTGGACAGTGGACGGGTTTCGCGGATTTCAACCACGTCACCAATTCCACACTCGTTGTTCTCGTCATGGATGTGCAGCTTAGTCGTACGCTTAATGAATTTACCGTAGATCGGGTGCTTCACGAAACGCTCGATAGCAACAACAGCAGATTTCTGCATTTTGTCACTAACAACACGACCCTGCAGAGTACGGATTTTATCGGTCATTACGCCGCCTTCTCAGTCAGTAAAGTCTTAACGCGTGCAACATCACGGCGAACTTGCTTCAGCAGATGGGTCTGCTGCAGCTGGCCAGATGCTGCCTGCATGCGCAGGTTAAACTGCTCGCGCAGGAGGTTAAGCAGCTCAGTGTTCAGCTCTTCAACGCTTTTTTCACGCAGCTCAGTTGCTTTCATTACATCACCGTCTTAGTTACAAAGGTGGTTTTGATAGGCAGTTTTGCTGCTGCCAGCTTGAATGCTTCACGGGCCAGCTCTTCCGGTACACCGTCCATTTCATACAGGACTTTACCAGGCTGGATCAGGGCAACCCAATACTCCACGTTACCCTTACCTTTACCCATACGCACTTCCAGCGGCTTCTCGGTGATTGGTTTGTCCGGGAATACACGGATCCAAATCTTACCTTGACGCTTAACTGCACGGGTCATAGCACGACGTGCTGCTTCGATCTGACGAGCAGTCAGACGACCACGGCCAACAGCTTTCAGACCGAAAGTACCGAAGCTAACATCCGTACCCTGCGCCAGACCGCGGTTACGGCCTTTGTGCACTTTACGGAATTTCGTACGCTTTGGTTGTAACATCAGCGACTCTCCTTACTTACGGCCTTTACGCTGCTGCTTTTTAGGTTGAGCAGCCGGTTCCGGTTGTTCAACAGCAGCCATACCACCCAGGATCTCACCTTTGAAGATCCATACCTTAACGCCGATTACACCATAAGTGGTGTGCGCTTCAGAGGTGTTGTAGTCAATGTCAGCACGCAGAGTGTGCAGTGGTACACGACCTTCACGGTACCATTCGGTACGTGCGATCTCAGCACCGCCCAGACGGCCGCTAACTTCAACTTTGATACCTTTAGCGCCCAGACGCATTGCGTTCTGTACAGCACGCTTCATCGCACGACGGAACATCACACGACGCTCCAGCTGTGAAGTGATGCTGTCAGCAACCAGTTTTGCGTCCAGTTCCGGTTTACGGACTTCGGCGATATTGATCTGTGCAGGAACGCCAGCGATGTTCGCTACGACCGTGCGCAGTTTTTCAACGTCTTCACCTTTTTTACCGATAACGATACCCGGGCGAGCGGTGTGAATGGTCACACGGATGCTCTTAGCCGGACGCTCGATAACGATGCGAGATACAGACGCTTTTGCCAGTTCTTTGTTCAGGAACTGACGTACTTTAAAGTCGCTGTCCAGGTTGTCAGCGAATTCTTTGGTGTTCGCAAACCAGGTAGAGTTCCATGGTTTTACAATACCCAGGCGAATACCATTAGGATGTACTTTCTGACCCATTGCTAGTCTCCAGAGTCTCAGCGATCGGACACAACCACAGTAATGTGGCTGGTGCGCTTCAGGATGCGATCTGCACGACCTTTAGCACGCGGCATAATGCGCTTCATGCTAGGGCCTTCATCTACGAAAATTTTCGCAACTTTCAGATCGTCGATATCAGCGCCATCGTTGTGTTCGGCGTTAGCAATGGCAGATTCCAGGACTTTCTTAACCAGTACAGCCGCTTTCTTGTTGGTGTAAGTCAGAATATCCAGAGCCTGCGACACTTTCTTACCGCGAATCAGGTCAGCAACAAGGCGAACCTTCTGAGCAGAAGAACGAGCATGGCGATGTTGAGCAATAGTTTCCATCTCTTCCTCCTACTTATTTCTTCTTGGCTTTCTTATCAGCAGCGTGGCCGCGATAAGTACGTGTCGGTGCAAATTCACCCAGCTTGTGGCCGACCATTTCGTCGGAAACAAAGACAGGAACGTGCTGACGACCATTATGGACAGCGATGGTCAAACCGATCATGTTAGGGAAGATCGTTGAACGACGGGACCAAGTGCGCAGGGGCTTCTTGTCACCGCTTTCCACCGCTTTCTCTACCTTCTTCAGCAAGTGCAGGTCAATAAAAGGACCTTTCTTGAGAGAACGTGGCATGGCTTATCCTCTAAAATTATTTGCTACGGCGACGTACGATAAATTTATCAGTACGCTTGTTGCTACGGGTCTTCTTACCTTTGGTCTGAACGCCCCACGGAGTTACCGGGTGCTTACCAAAGTTACGACCTTCACCACCACCGTGCGGGTGATCGACTGGGTTCATCGCAGTACCGCGAACGGTAGGACGAACACCACGCCAACGGGTTGCACCGGCTTTACCCAGAACGCGCAGCATGTGCTCAGCGTTACCGACTTCGCCCAGGGTTGCGCGGCAGTCAGCTTCGACTTTACGCATTTCGCCTGAACGCAGACGCAGGGTAACGTAGGAACCTTCACGCGCAACGATCTGCACGTAAGCACCAGCAGAACGGGCAATCTGACCGCCTTTACCTGGTTTCATTTCTACGTTGTGCACGGTTGAACCAACCGGGATGTTACGCATCGGCAGGGTGTTACCTGCTTTGATCGCAGCATCAACGCCAGACTGAATCTGGTCGCCAGCTTTCAGGCCTTTAGGGGCCAGGATGTAACGGCGCTCGCCATCTTTGTACAGAACCAGTGCGATGTTCGCAGAACGGTTCGGATCGTACTCAAGACGCTCAACAACTGCCGGGATACCATCTTTGTTGCGTTTGAAGTCAACAATACGGTAAGCCTGCTTGTGACCACCACCGATATGACGGGTAGTGATACGACCATTGTTGTTACGACCACCGGATTTGCTGTTTTTTTCAACCAGCGCGGCAAAAGGCTTGCCTTTGTGCAGCTCAGGGTTCACCACTTTAACAACGTGACGACGACCCGGAGATGTCGGTTTACATTTAACAACTGCCATTGTCTTTCTCCTCCGACTTACTCAGCGCCGCCGACGAAGTCCAGGTTCTGGCCTTCTTTCAGGGTGACGTAAGCTTTTTTCCAGTCGCTACGACGACCGATACGCTGTCCGTGACGCTTAACTTTACCCTTAACAACCAGGGTGTTTACGTCTTTCACTTCTACTTCGAACAGTTTCTCAACAGCAGCAACGATCTCTGCTTTGGTCGCGTCTTTGGCAACTTTGAGAACGATGGTATTGGTTTTTTCCATCGCGGTTGATGCTTTTTCAGATACGTGCGGCGCGCGCAGTACTTTCAGCAGACGTTCTTCACGGATCATGCCAGCATCTCCTCAACTTGCTTAACTGCTTCTGCAGTCATAACGACTTTGTCGAAGGCGATCAGGCTAACTGGGTCGATACCCGCTGCATCACGCACGTCAACCTTGTACAGGTTACGCGCAGCCAGGAACAGATTCTCATCCAGTTCACCGGTGATGATCAGCACGTCTTCCAGCGCCATGTCTTTCAGTTTCTGTACCAGCAGCTTAGTTTTAGGCGCTTCAACAGAGAACGACTCGACAACGATCAGACGGTCCTGACGTACCAGCTCGGACAGGATGCTTTTCAGCGCGCCGCGGTACATCTTTTTGTTAACTTTTTGACTGTGGTCCTGTGGACGCGCAGCGAAGGTCACGCCACCTGAACGCCAGATCGGGCTCTTGATAGAACCTGAACGCGCACGGCCGGTGCCTTTCTGACGCCATGGCTTTTTGCCTGAACCAGTTACTTCAGCACGAGTTTTCTGCGCGCGAGTACCCTGACGAGCACCTGCAGCGTAAGCAACAACAACCTGGTGAACCAGCGCTTCGTTGAAATCACGACCGAAGGTAGTTTCGGAAACAGTCAGCGCGCTCTGCGCGTCTTTCAGTACTAATTCCATTGCTATCCCCTTACGCCTTCACAGCTGGTTTAACAATCAGGTCGCTGCCGGTAGCACCCGGGACAGCACCTTTGACCAGCAGCAGGTTGCGCTCAGCGTCAACACGTACTACTTCCAGGCTCTGAACGGTTACGCGCTCATTACCCAGCTGACCAGCCATTTTCTTGCCTTTGAACACTTTGCCCGGAGTCTGGTTCTGACCGATAGAACCCGGAACGCGGTGAGACAAGGAGTTACCGTGCGTAGCGTCCTGGGTACGGAAGTTCCAGCGCTTAACGGTACCTGCGAAACCTTTACCTTTAGAGGTACCGGTAACGTCTACTTTTTTAACGTCAGCGAAAATTTCAACACTGATGCTCTGGCCAACAGAGTATTCTTCACCTTCGGTGCGGAATTCCCACAGACCACGGCCGGCTTCAACGCCAGCTTTAGCAAAATGACCTGCTTCCGGCTTACCAACACGGTTTGCTTTTTTCGCACCGGTGGTAACCTGGATCGCCTGGTAACCATCGTTTTCCAGACCTTTGACCTGGGTAACGCGGTTTGCTTCAACTTCGATTACGGTTACTGGGATTGAAACGCCTTCTTCAGTGAAGATGCGCGTCATGCCCACTTTTTTACCGACTAAACCAATCATTGTATCAACCTCTCAATCGCTCGATGACCTGATTAACCCAGGCTGATCTGCACGTCAACACCGGCAGCCAGATCCAGACGCATCAGAGCATCAACGGTTTTTTCAGTTGGCTCAACGATGTCTACCAGACGCTTGTGAGTGCGGATTTCGTACTGATCACGCGCATCTTTGTTAACGTGCGGAGAGATCAGAACGGTGAAGCGCTCTTTGCGAGTCGGCAGCGGGATCGGACCACGTACCTGCGCACCAGTGCGCTTGGCAGTCTCGACGATTTCCGCGGTTGATTGATCGATCAGGCGATGATCAAACGCTTTAAGACGGATACGGATTCTTTGGTTCGACATGAGACCAAGGCTCCAAACATTTTATAAACGAAAAAAATTACTACCCGCACCCATTACGATTGATGGGGGAGTGTAATCGTTCAGCATATAACTCCCCAATCGGGAGTATTGTCAGGCGATACACTAATCGCTATCGCCTGCGATTCTGCTCGAATCGCGCCACACCAATATCGGCAGGCCCGCGCATTATACGCAAATCTGTTCAGGAAGCAACCCATGCTGCGTTTTTAACCGCAAAAGCGCGCGCCGGTAAAAAAGCCCGCACGGGGCGGGCTGCAATCAACAGGTGGAACGGCACGGCAAACGCTACTTATCGCCCTCTTCTTTCAGCTGGGCCTGCAGATAGTTTTGCAGACCCAATTTCTGAATCAAGTCGAGCTCAGTTTCCAGCCAGTCGATATGGTGCTCTTCATCCGCCAGAATCTCGATCATCATGTCGCGGCTGACGTAATCATGAACTTTATCGGCGTACGCAATCGCCTCGCGTAAGTCTTTCGCCCCTTCCAGTTCGAGTGTCAGGTCCGACTGCAGCATTTCCGGTACGTCTTCACCAATGCGCAGCCGGCCGAGATCCTGCAGATTAGGTATGCCTTCAAGAAACAAAATGCGTTCGATGTACTTATCCGCATGTTTCATTTCATCAATGGATTCATGGTATTCGACATCGTTGAGGCGTATCAGGCCCCAGTTTTTGAACATGCGCGCATGTAGAAAGTACTGGTTGATTGCAACCAGTTCATTTCCCAGCAATTTATTGAGGTGAGTAATGATTTTGCCGTCGCCCTTCATTGTGCTTCCTCCGCTTGCAGATAAATAGAGCGTAGATGCGGATAAAAAGAAGTCAAAAAAACGCGACAGTTTTTGGGGTTATTCAGGCGAAGCGGATGCGTAGTTACGCTATCTCTTTGTAAAGAGGCACGTTTTGCATTTCATCATCCATAATCTCGCGCGCCACGCGAATACACTTGCCGCACTGCTTGCCGATAGGCACCAGCTGGCGCAGTTGCTGAATCGATTTGGGTTGATAACGGCGGACAACTTCACGCAGGGTTCGGTCGCTTACGGCATTACACAGACAGACGTACATTTACAGCCCACTCCAGTACAATTTCTGATCAAAGTGTAAATGAGAATGGTTTTTATTTCAACGTAACTTTTGTGTGGGATTAGGCGTGCCGGTCAATGCAAAGCAAAAAAAAAGAGCACCGAAGTGCTCTTTTTCATGCTGCGGTGGCAACCGGAGTTACCACCGTTATTAACGCAATTAAGCGAGAACTTCAGCAACAACGCCCGCGCCAACGGTACGGCCGCCTTCGCGGATTGCGAAACGCAGACCCTGGTCCATCGCGATTGGGTGGATCAGCTCAACGGTCATTTTGATGTTGTCGCCTGGCATTACCATCTCAACGCCTTCTGGCAGTTCGATGTTGCCGGTCACATCAGTAGTACGGAAGTAGAACTGTGGACGGTAGCCTTTGAAGAACGGAGTATGACGGCCGCCTTCGTCTTTAGACAGTACGTACACTTCTGATACGAACTTGGTGTGTGGCTTGATGGTGCCTGGCTTAGCCAGAACCTGACCACGCTGGATCTCTTCACGCTTGATACCGCGCAGCAGAACACCACAGTTCTCGCCTGCCTGACCCTGGTCCAGCAGTTTGCGGAACATTTCAACACCGGTACAGGTAGACTTAGCAGTCGCTTTGATACCCACGATTTCTACTTCGTCGCCCACTTTCACGATGCCGCGCTCAACACGACCGGTAACAACGGTACCACGGCCAGAGATTGAGAATACGTCTTCGATTGGCAGCAGGAACGGCAGATCGATAGCACGTACTGGATCTGGAATGTAAGTATCCAGGTGACCAGCCAGCTCAACGACTTTCGCTTCCCACTCAGCGTCGCCTTCCAGCGCTTTCAGCGCAGAACCGCGTACGATTGGGGTATCGTCGCCTGGGAAGTCGTACTGAGACAGCAGATCGCGAACTTCCATCTCAACCAGTTCCAGCAGCTCTTCGTCATCAACCATGTCGCACTTGTTCAGGAACACGATGATGTAAGGAACGCCAACCTGACGGCCCAGCAGGATGTGCTCACGGGTCTGAGGCATTGGGCCATCAGTCGCAGCAACAACCAGGATCGCGCCGTCCATCTGCGCAGCACCGGTGATCATGTTTTTCACATAGTCGGCGTGGCCTGGGCAGTCAACGTGTGCGTAGTGACGGGTCGGGGTTTCATATTCAACGTGAGAGGTGTTGATGGTGATACCACGAGCCTTCTCTTCTGGCGCGTTATCGATCTGATCGAATGCACGAGCCTGACCGCCGTAGGTTTTAGCCAGAACGGTGGTGATGGCTGCAGTCAGGGTGGTTTTACCGTGGTCAACGTGACCGATGGTGCCCACGTTTACGTGCAGTTTGTTACGTTGAAATTGCTCTTTCGCCATGGCGATAATCCTTACGTTATGCCTTCATCAATGATGAAGGCATCAGTTCACAATTTTTAAACCGTAGCCTTATTTGCTACGAGCTTCAATAACGGCCTGAGCGACGTTGTTCGGCGCATCATCGTACTTCAGGAACTCCATGGAGTAAGAAGCACGGCCTTTGGTCAGAGAACGCAACTGAGTCGCGTATCCGAACATTTCAGACAGCGGAACTTCAGCGTGAATCTGAACGCCAGTCGCGTTAGATTCCTGACCTTTCAGCATACCACGACGGCGGCTCAGGTCACCGATAACGTCACCGGTGTTCTCTTCTGGGGTTTCTACTTCAACCTTCATGATTGGCTCAAGCAGAACCGGCTGTGCTTTCTTAAAGCCATCTTTGAAGGCGATAGAAGCGGCCAGTTTAAACGCCAGCTCAGAGGAGTCAACGTCATGGTAAGAACCGAAGTGCAGACGCACGCCCAGATCAACTACCGGGTAACCGGCCAGTGGACCAGACTTCAGCTGCTCCTGGATACCTTTATCAACCGCAGGGATGTATTCACCAGGAATCACACCACCTTTGATATCGTTGACAAATTCGTAGCCTTTCGGATTCGAACCCGGCTCCAGTGGGTACATATCGATAACAACATGACCGTACTGACCACGACCACCAGACTGCTTGGCGTGTTTACCTTCGATATCGGTAACTTTAGAGCGAATCGCTTCGCGGTAAGCAACCTGAGGTTTACCGACGTTCGCTTCAACGTTGAATTCACGCTTCATGCGGTCAACGATGATGTCGAGGTGCAGTTCACCCATACCAGCGATGATGGTCTGGTTAGACTCTTCGTCAGTCCATACGCGGAATGACGGGTCTTCTTTCGCCAGACGACCCAGAGCCAGACCCATTTTTTCCTGGTCAGCTTTGGTTTTCGGCTCAACGGCGATAGAAATTACCGGCTCAGGGAATTCCATACGCTCCAGAATGATCGGGTTAGATGGATCACACAGGGTATCACCGGTGATCACGTCTTTCAGACCGATTGCTGCAGCGATGTCGCCTGCGCGAACTTCGCTGATCTCTTCACGTTTGTTAGCGTGCATCTGAACGATACGACCAAAACGCTCACGTGCAGATTTCACGGAGTTCAGTACGGTATCGCCCGAGTTAACCACACCCGAGTAAACGCGGAAGAAGGTCAGGTTACCTACGAACGGGTCGTTGGCAATTTTGAACGCCAGTGCAGAGAACGGCTCGTCGTCAGTTGCGTGACGCTCAGCCGGGGTATCTTTACCGTCGTCCAGGATACCGTTGATCGCCGGAACGTCAGTTGGTGCTGGCAGATATTCAACCACCGCATCCAGCATCGCCTGAACACCTTTGTTCTTAAATGCAGAACCACAGGTCACGAGGATGATCTCGTTGTTCAGTACGCGCTTACGCAGAGCAGATTTGATCTCTTCTTCAGACAGTTCTTCACCGCTAAAGAATTTCTCCATCAGCTCTTCAGAAGCTTCAGCAGCTGCTTCAATCAGCTTGCCACGCCACTCTTCAGCCAGTTCCTGCAACTCAGCACGGATATCTTCGTAAACGAAGGTAGTACCCTGATCGGCGTCGTTCCAGTTGATCTCTTTCATCTTGATCAGGTCAACAACACCGGTGAAGTTCTCTTCTGCGCCGATAGCCAGCTGCAGTGGAACCGGAGTTGCGCCCAGACGTGATTCGATCTGACCAACAACTTTCAGGAAGTTCGCACCCATACGGTCCATTTTGTTAACGAACGCGATACGTGGAACTTTATATTTGTTTGCCTGACGCCATACGGTTTCAGACTGCGGCTGCACGCCACCTACTGCACAGTAAACCATTACTGCGCCGTCGAGCACACGCATAGAACGTTCTACTTCGATGGTGAAGTCAACGTGTCCCGGGGTGTCGATGATGTTGATGCGGTGCGGCTCAAACTGCTTCGCCATACCTGACCAGAACGCAGTGGTCGCTGCAGAGGTGATGGTAATACCACGCTCCTGCTCCTGCGCCATCCAGTCCATGGTTGCAGCGCCATCGTGCACTTCACCGATTTTGTGGTTAACACCGGTGTAGAACAGGATACGCTCGGTGGTAGTGGTTTTACCGGCGTCAATGTGTGCGCTGATACCGATGTTACGGTAGCGCGCAATGGGTGTTGTACGAGCCATTTGATTCCTCTGATTCTCGGACGTTCAATGTAAGTCGACCCCAGCGGGTTGGCTGAATGAGCGCCCGCTGGTTTAACAACAACTACGTGGCGATTACCAGCGGTAGTGTGCGAACGCCTTGTTGGCTTCAGCCATACGGTGAACGTCTTCACGTTTCTTCACTGCAGTACCTTTGTTTTCTGCAGCGTCAGAAAGTTCGTTCGCCAGGCGGAGAGCCATCGATTTATCACCGCGTTTACGAGCAGCTTCTACGATCCAACGCATTGCCAGGGCATTACGACGAACCGGACGGACTTCAACTGGAACCTGGTAGGTTGAACCACCAACGCGACGTGACTTAACTTCGACAGTCGGACGTACGTTTTCGAGTGCAACTTCGAAAGCTTCCAGACCATCTTTACCAGCACGTTGAGCCAGGGTATCAAGTGCGGTATAGACGATTGATTCAGCAGTAGATTTTTTACCATCTACCATCAGGATATTTACAAATTTAGCCAGCAGCTCTGATCCGAACTTAGGATCCGGCAGAATTTTACGCTGACCAATGACGCGACGACGTGGCATGGAAATACTCCGTTGTTAATTCAGGATTGTCCAAAACTCTACGAGTTTATTTTGACATTAAAGTTAAAACGTTTGGCCTTACTTAACGGAGAACCATTAAGCCTTTGGCTTCTTCACGCCGTACTTGGAGCGAGCCTGCTTACGGTCTTTAACACCTGAGCAGTCCAGCGCGCCACGAACGGTGTGGTAACGCACACCTGGCAGGTCTTTTACACGACCGCCACGGATCAGGATCACGGAGTGCTCCTGCAGGTTATGACCTTCACCGCCGATGTAGGAGGTGACTTCAAAACCGTTAGTCAAACGCACACGGCAGACTTTACGCAGTGCGGAGTTTGGTTTTTTCGGGGTAGTGGTGTAAACACGAGTACAAACACCACGTTTTTGCGGGCAAGCTTCCAGCGCCGGCACGTTGCTTTTAGCAACCTGACGAACGCGTGGTTTGCGAACCAGCTGGTTAACTGTTGCCATTAAATAGCTCCTGGATTTAGCTTTTGCTTCGTAAACACGTAATAAATCGCCTCGTATTACTACGAGGAGGCAGAATTTTAGGGCTGTGCCCATAGGGTGTCAAGAAATAACCAGGTTTTACCCTTCACCAGGCCACTTGTTGTGGATGCTTCGTCGTCAGCGTAACGAAACCAGTATAGTTCAGACGCGACACATTGGTCGAAATTTGCGCAGTCAGCCCGCGCGCCATCACGTCTTCTTCTAATACCCACAGCGTGGCAGGCGACGCCAGCAGCTGCTGCAGCTTCTGACTGCCTGCCAGCGCGGCCGTCACACCATCCTGTAACAGCAGCACGTCATCGCCCTCCTGTAACAGCAGCAGCAGGCTATCGAAATCGCATTGCCAGGGAGAGTGCAGCAGGGTGTAGAGCATGGTCAGTTCTCAGAAACGGAGGATACGGTCATAAGTTGCCAGCGTCTGGCGCAGCGCGGCAGGTTCCAGCAGCTGCGCATCCAGCACGCGCGCTGCCGTGAGGCTCTGGCCACGTGCCAGCAGTGACGCCTGACAGATATAGCAGCGATCAATGTCGTATAACGCCAGCACGCCAAAGGTCGCAATATAGTCACGCGCCAGAATCTGCGCCGGCTGCTGATCGCGGTTGAGCTGCAGCACGCCGTCGCCAATAAAGAACAGGCCGATATCCTCGCTCAGCGCGCCGGTCGCCAGCACGGCATCCAGCCCTTCCCGGCCAGCACTGCTGCCGTGCGGAGCCTGCGTAAAAAGAAACGCCACGCGGTTCATCAGAACTGCACCAGGCGATCGCAGCTCAGCGCGGCTTCCGCCAGCGCGCCCAGGCCGCTAAGGGTAAATCCGGGCTGCAGATTGCTGCCCGCCAGCTGCAGGCGCGCTGCCTCCTGCGCATCGGTCACGCCGCGCCGCAACGCGGCTGCCACACAGATATTCAGTGCCGCGCCACTGTCGTCGCGCAGCTGCTGCCAGGCGCGCACCATGTCCACTTCATCGCTGGCCGGCGCGCTGAGCTGGTTAGCATTCAGCACGCCTTCGCGGTAAAAGAACACGCTTTCCAGCTGATGTCCCTGCGCCAGCAGCGCACGGGCAAACAGCAGCGCGCTACTGGCGTGCTGTGTGCCGTAAGCCGGTCCGGTCACCAGCAGCGTGTAGCGCATTAGCGATCCTGCCCCTGCAGATCGCCACTCTTAAACTGGCGGATATACAGATACACAGTGTGCTTAGAAATATTGAGGCGATCGGCCACCTGGTTAATGGCGTCCTTAATATCGAAAATGCCCTTCTCGTACAGATTGAGGACGATCTGGCGATTCTTGGCGTTATTCGACACGTTGCGGTCGGCGCTCACCTCTTCAATAGTGAACTCCAGCGTCTGGGTGACCAGATCCTCTACCGAGCTGGCAAAGTTGACGTTGGAATCCACCTGCTGCGTTTCCGGCGGCATGAAAGTCGACATAATCTGCGAAAACGGTACGTCCAGGTTCATATTGATGCACAGCAGGCCAATCACCCGCTGCTGCCGGTTACGAATCGCAATGGTTACCGACTTCATCAGTACACCACTTTTGGCCCGCGTGAAGTAGGCGCGCGACACATTGCTCTCCGCGCCGTGCATATCATGCAGCATGCGCAGCGCCAGATCGGTAATCGGGGAACCCACTTTGCGGCCGGTATGTTCGCCGTTGGCGATACGCACGGCGGAGCATTTAAGATCTTCCAGAGAGTGCAGCACGATTTCGCAGTGCGAGCCAATCAGCATCGCCAGACCGTCGACCACCGCTTCGTAGGATTTAAGAATATCGTAGTCTGCTTGTTCGAACGGACGCTGCTCCAGTAAATCGAAGTCAGTCAGTTCGCCGGGATTGAATGGATTAGACATCGAAGACATTACCCTAAATGGCTGGAGCCTGTCTCGACAGCATTGGGGCAGACTCATCTTATGATCATTGTGCAGGCGCTAGTCTGGCAAATGTCACCGTTTTTAGCCAGAGCTTTACTCATCGCGCCGCAAATTCAGGATGAGCGAAAACAAAACCGCCGCCCGAAGGCGGCGGTGCAAGTCAGCTTACTGCGCTTTCTTGTCAGCAGCGGCCGGAGCCTGCGCTTTCTCATCGGCTTTCGGCGCCGGCTTGATGTCGAGCAGCTCAACATCGAACACCAGCGTTGAGTTGGCCGGAATACCCGGTACGCCGTTTTTGCCGTAAGCCAGGTTCGGTGGGATCACCAGCTTGATCTTACCGCCTTTCTTCACGTGCTTCAGACCTTCGGTCCAGCCCGGGATTACGCCGTCCAGACGGAACGACAGCGGCTCGCCGCGCGTGTAAGAGTTGTCGAACTCGGTGCCGTCAATCAGCGTACCTTTGTAGTTAACCACCACGGTATCGCTGTCTTTCGGGGTTTCACCGCTGCCCTCTTTCTCTACCTGATACAGCAGGCCAGATTCGGTTTTCTTCACGCCCTTCTCTTTGGCGAACTTGTCCGCGTAAGCGGTGCCTTTGTCAGCATTCTCTTTCGCGTCTTTTTCCATCTTCGCCTGAGCGGCCCCTTTCACGCGGCCTTCAAACGCCTGCAGCGTCTGCTCAATCTCTTCGTCAGACAGCTTGCTCTTGCCGCCAAACGCATCCTGAACACCGGCAATCAGCTGGTCTTTGTCCAGTTTGATACCCAGTTTCTCCTGCTCCTTCAGAGAGTTGTCCATGTAGCGACCCAGGGAGGCGCCCAGCGCATAGGCTGACTGCTGGTCTTCGTTTTTGAAGGCAGCATTTTTCGGCGCCTGTGGCGCAGCCTGCGCTGCGTCAGCCGGTGCCGCAGTGGTTTCTGCTGCCATTGCCAGCGGTGCATTCAGCGCGACGGCCATGGTGGTAGCTAACAATGTGACTTTAAACAGTGATTTCATCCTTTCTCCAAAACCGAAGCTTCAAAACCTCGGGAATCATTGCGGACAGTGGCCCACACTATAACTTTACGTGGCAGTGGCGAACACTCCCACAGTGTAATTACCCGGTCAACCTCCGACCTTTTTTGCTTCAGGAAGTTTCATCAGAGATATAGGCGCAACGCGGGAATTCAATGCATACGCCAGGCCGAAGGTGAAATATCAGGTGATTCTGACACGAAAGACCGTAGAATCACGCCCGACAAGATCAACGCGCAGCACCGCGACAGGAGGAGTGATGATGCAACAACCAGAATGGGATCAACGCCTTGAGGCGCTGGAGAGCAAGCTGGCTTTCCAGGAACATACCATTGAGCAGCTCAATCAGACGGTGGTTCAGCACGAGCTGGAAATGAGTAAACTGCGTGAGCAGGTGCGTCTGCTGGTGGATAAAGTGAAGGCCGCCGCCCCATCCATGGTCGCTTCGCAAGCGGAAGAGACCCCGCCGCCGCACTATTAATATCGCGCGCTTTGCTGCCCAATAAAAAGGCCACCCGCAGGTGGCCTTTTTACGCTTAGTGGTTGCAGCCGCAACCACCGTGGCCGCCGCAGCCGCCGTGACCGTGCTCATGATCGTGACCATGGTCGTGGTCATGATCGTGATGATGGCCGTCAGCGCCATGAACGTGGCCGTGAGCGATCTCTTCTTCCGTGGCTTCACGGATAGCAACCACTTCCACATTGAAGTTCAGGTTCTGACCCGCCAGCATGTGGTTACCGTCAACCACCACGTGCTCATCTTCCACTTCGGTGATCTCGACCGGCACCGGGCCCTGGTCGGTTTCTGCCAGGAAGCGCATGCCAACCTGCAGCTCGTCAACGCCCATGAACACGTCTTTCGGTACACGCTGCACCAGGTTGTCATCGTACTGGCCGTACGCGTCGTTTGCCGGGATATGCACGTCAAACTTGTCGCCGACCGCGTGATTTTCCAGCGCTTTTTCCAGACCAGAAATCAGGGAACCATGACCGTGCAGATAATCCAACGGCGCACTCACCGGTGACTCGTCAACCAACACACCGTCTTCGGTACGAACCTGATACGCCAGGCTCACCACCAGGTCTTTTGCTACTTTCATGATATCTCCTAACCGTTGAGAACAAAGAATCCCGTCTCATTGGTCTATTCTCGCGTGCAATAACCAACCAGAAAGGTTCAGTACTGAGGATGCCAACAGTGCTGTTGGACCATACTGCTCAGCGTTAATGGCGCCGATTGTAGCGGAATTCAATACCGCTGTAAGGCTAAGCTTAAAAAAAGCTGCGCCATCGCGCTACTCCGGATGAAAAATGCCAATCACTTGCTCAGTGCTGCGAACCTGATCGCGCGCCTGCTTGTCCGCCTCACGCATCTGGTGGCCGCACTTCACGCACTCCACCACATCGACATTGTTTTCACGCCACATCGCCAGCGTGTCTTTCTCCTGACAGTGCGGACAGACCGCACCGGCAATAAAACGTTTACGCATAGTCTTTCCTGCCCGTCATCAGAACGGATACGTTAAGTGTAGCCTTACTCATCATCCCAGCCGTCAAACTGCCGTTTTTCATGCTGCATTTCACGCTGGAAAATGTCCTCCAGCTCGCGTCGCGCCTCACGCACGCGTGAAACCTGCACGCTGTCGTCGTGGCTCGGCACCAGTTCACGCAGCATGCGCATATCCAGCCGGCGGAAGTGCTGCTGCGCGCGCTGCGCCTGATGCGGATGCATGCCCAGCGATATCAGCGCTTTGCGGCCTAACTCCAGCGCACTGGAGAAGGTTTCACGCGAAAACAGCGTGACGCCCGCCTGCAGCAGCTCATGCGCCTCGACACGACCGCGCGCCCGCGCCAGGATCTCCAGCTGCGGGAAGTGCTGCTGGCACAAGTGCACGATGGTCATCGAATCTTCCGGATCGTTACAGGTGATGACAATCGACTGCGCATTCTCCGCTCCGGCGGCACGCAGCAGCTCGAGCTCAGTGGCATCGCCATAGTAAACCTTGTAGCCATATTTGCGCATCAGGCTGACCGCCGAGATATCGCGCTCCAGCACGGTGATGCGCTTGTTGTTGGCCATCAGCAAACGCCCGACCACCTGACCAAAACGGCCAAAGCCCACCACAATCACCTGGGGCTGATCGTCCTCGACAAACGGCTTTTCGCCGTCCTCTTCCGGTTCGTTGAAGCGGCGCGCCAGAATCTTATCCACGCCCTGCATCAGCAGCGGCGTGGTCATCATCGACAGCGTCACCGTGACCAGCAGCAGCGGCAGCTGATCGCCGCTGAACAGTTTTGCCGACGACGCCGCCGAAAACAGCACAAAGGCGAATTCACCGCCCTGACTCAGCACGCCGGCAAACTGCAGACGTTCCGAACTGCGCAGACCATAAATGCGCGCCAGCACATAGAGCACCAGCGTTTTCACCGCCACCAGCAGCACCACGCCGATCAGAATTTCGAAGATGTGGGTATAAAGCACGCCGAGGTTGAGCGCCATGCCCACCGAAATAAAGAACAGCCCGAGCAGCAGCCCTTTAAACGGTTCAATGGCGACTTCCAGTTCGTGGCGATACTCACTCTCTGCCAGCAGAATACCGGCGATGAACGTCCCCAGCGCCATCGACAGGCCCAGCGCATCCATAAACAGCGCCGAACCGAGCACCAGCAGCAGCGAGGCGGCGGTAAACACTTCCCGCACGCCGGACGCGGCGATGAAACGGAAAATCGGCCGCAGCAGATAGCGTCCGCCCACCAGCATACCGGCGAATGCCAGCACCTTCATGCCCACCTTGAGCCAGTCGACATGGCCACTGTCGCTGCCGGCCAGCAGCGGCACCAGCGCCAGCGCCGGAATCACCGCCAGGTCCTGGAACAGCAGCACCGAGAAGCCCAGCTGGCCCGCTTCGCTGCGGTTCATGCCTTTGTCGCGCATCAGCTGCAGCGCCATGGCGGTCGAGGACATCGCCAGGCCAATACCGCCAATCACCGCGGCCTGCCAGCTGAAGTCGGTCAGCCACAGCAGCACGCCGAGGATCGCTGCCGAAACCAGCACCTGCGCGGCACCGACGCCAAAAATAGAGCGCCGCAGCGCCCACAGCTTGGCCGGGTTCAGCTCCAGTCCGATGATGAACATCAGGAACACCACGCCAAGCTCCGAGAAGTGCAGAATCTCGTCCACATCGCTGATGAAGCCCAGCCCCCACGGACCGATGGCGATACCGGCCAGCAGATAGCCCAGCACCGCACCAATGCCGAGCCGGGCGGCAATCGGCACCACCAGCACCGCCGCCACCAGATAAATCACGCCGGCGGTGAGTAACGTTTCGCCTTGCATCACACTCCTCCGTTCGGCAGCGGTGACGCCAGCCAGTCGCCATAGGCGCGCGCAAAATTGCGCAGCACCTCGGGTGTCTGACGACGCGCCCAGTAAATCACCATCGGCGTCAGCCAGTGCATGCGACACATCTGCGCCGTCAGCTCAAACGGTCGCATAATGTCGCTCATCGGGTAACGATTGAGACCGCTGTGGTGATACGCCGTCTCCGGCTCACCGGTGGTCACCACGCTGCGCCAGTATTTACCTTCCAGCGCATTACCGTCCTGGCCGCTGGCAAAGCCGCGCGACAGCACGCGATCCAGCCACTCTTTCAGCAGTGCCGGACAGCTATAGGTATAAAGTGGATGCTGAAACACCACGATTTGATGGTCGCGCAGCAGTTGCTGCTCGTAATGAATATCAATAAAGAAATCCGGATAGTGGGCGTATAAATCGTGCACCGTGACGTGGTCCAGTTCCATAGCCGACTGCAGCAAAACCCGATTAGCAATCGAATCCTGTGATTCCGGATGGGCGTAAAGCAGCAATATTTTGGGCGGCTGCGACATCGTTCCCCTCCAAAGCGTCGTCACCGCGGCGGAATTCCGCTACCATGCTCGACGCAACAAACATTATCGAATTATGTTGCCGATAAATTAACATATTCTGACGATACGGCGCTTATGATTGTCTTTTCCGCATTACAAATCCGTCGCGGCACCAATGTGCTGCTGGATAACGCAACGGCCACCATTAACCCGGGGCAAAAAGTCGGCCTGGTGGGTAAAAACGGCTGCGGTAAATCCACGCTGCTGTCACTGCTGAAGGGTGAAATCAGCAGCGATGCCGGCAACGTCACCTTTCCCGGCAACTGGGCGCTGGCGTGGGTGAATCAGGAAACCCCGGCGCTGAGTAAAGCCGCGCTGGAATATGTTATCGACGGCGACCGCGAATATCGTCAGCTCGAATCCGAATTAGCGGCAGCCAATGCGCGCGACGATGGCAACGCCATTGCGCTGCTGCACGGCAAGCTGGACGCTATTCAGGCGTGGAGCATACACGCACGCGCCGCCAGTCTGCTGCACGGATTGGGCTTCAGCCAGGAACAATTAATGCGGCCGGTGAGCGATTTCTCCGGCGGCTGGCGCATGCGTCTCAATCTTGCTCAGGCACTGGTATGCCGTTCCGACCTGCTGCTGCTCGATGAACCGACCAACCACCTCGATCTCGACGCGGTGATCTGGCTGGAGCGCTGGCTGAAGAGCTATACCGGCACGCTGATCCTGATCTCGCACGACCGCGACTTCCTCGACCCGGTGGTGGACAAAATCATCCATATCGAACAGCAGACGATGTTCGAATACACCGGCAACTACAGCTCGTTCGAGCGTCAGCGTGTGGCCAAACTGGCGCAGCAGCAGGCGCTGTACCAGAGCCAGCAGGAAAAAGTCACCCACCTGCAAAAGTACATTGATCGCTTCCGCGCGCAGGCCACTAAAGCCAAACAGGCGCAGAGCCGCATCAAGATGCTGGAGCGCATGGAGCTGATTGCCCCAGCGCACGTCGATAACCCGTTCAGCTTCAGCTTCCGCGCGCCAGAAAGCTTGCCTAACCCAATCCTGAAAATGGAGCAGGTTTCGGCGGGGTACGGTGAGCGGGTGATTCTGGATGCCATCAAACTCAATCTGGTGCCGGGCTCACGCATCGGCCTGCTGGGGCGTAACGGCGCCGGTAAGTCCACGCTGATCAAACTGCTGGCGGGCGAGCTGGAGCCGCTGGCGGGCAAGGTGGGTCTGGCGAAAGGGATCAAGCTGGGTTACTTCGCGCAGCATCAGCTTGAGTATCTGTGCGCCGATGAGTCGCCGCTGCAGCATCTGGCGCGCATCGCCCCAAAAACGCTGGAGCAGCAGCTGCGTGACTACCTTGGCGGCTTTGGTTTTCAGGGCGACAAAGTCAGCGAAGCCACCGAGCGTTTCTCCGGCGGCGAGAAAGCGCGGCTGGTGCTGGCGCTGATCGTCTGGCAGCGGCCGAATCTGCTGCTGCTCGACGAACCGACCAACCACCTCGATTTGGATATGCGCCAGGCGCTGACCGAAGCGCTGATCGACTTTGAAGGCGCACTGGTGGTGGTGTCGCACGATCGTCATCTTCTGCGTTCGACCACCGACGATCTTTACCTGGTGCACGACCGCAAAGTGGATGTGTTCGAGGGCGATCTGGATGATTATCAGCAGTGGCTGAGCGACCTGCAGAAGCAGGAAACGCAGCAGGATGCCGCGCCAAAGCAGGACAACGCCAACAGCGCGCAGTCCCGCAAAGATCAGAAGCGCCGCGACGCCGAGCTGCGCGCGCAGACGCAGCCGCTGCGCAAAGAGATCGAAAAGCTGGAGAAGCAGATGGCCAAATGGCAGACGCAGCTCAGCGAAGCCGAAGCACAGCTGGCCGACAGCGCCATTTACGAGCAAAACCGTAAGGCCGATTTAACCGCCGCCCTGCAGCGCCAGGCGGAGAGCAAATCGGCGCTGGAAGAGGTCGAAATGGCGTGGCTGGAGGCGCAGGAGCAGCTGGAGCAGATGCTCGCGGGGTAAAGGTGCGCGATGATGTCATAAAGGGTGCGCGATGATGCCCTCACCCTGACCCTCTCCCATAGGGAGAGGGAATAAACCTTACTCCCGCGCTGGAACAGCCTCCTCCCACGGGAGAGGGAACAAACCTTAATCCGCCTTACCTGCTACGCACGGTCGGCCCCCTCTCCCGCTGGCGGGAGAGGGTTGGGGTGAGGGCAATCAACGCTCCGAAATCACACCGGCACATCCCCTAACACCGTCGCGCGATGCATCACGCGCCGCGCCGGATAATAATCCGCATTGGCATAATGCTGCGTCACGCGGTTATCCCAGATTGCCACGTCGTTCGGCTGCCAGCGCCAGCGCACCTGAAACTCCGGTTTGGTGGCGTGCGCAAACAGATAGCCCAGCAGCGCCTCGCTCTCCTTCTCGCTTACGCCGAGCAGCCTGGTGGTAAAACCTTCATTAACAAACAGCGCCTTGCGTCCGCTCACCGGATGGGTGCGGATCACCGGATGCTGCACCGGCGGATGCTTCGCCACGGCCTGCTGCCAGCGCTGATGCTCCTCTTCCGTCTTACGGTACTTATAGTCCTGGAACGATTTCTTAAAGTCGTGCTCCGCCTGCAGGCCACTCAGCAGCTGTTTGAACGGCTCTGACAGCGCCTCGTAAGCGGCAATTCCGCTGGTCCACAGCGTATCGCCACCGCTCTCCGGCAGCAGCTTTGAGGCCAGAATGGCGATCGCCGGCGGCGTCTGAATAAAGGTGACGTCGGTATGCCAGTTATCGTTGTCAGGCGGATTATCCTGATGCGTATCCAGCACGATAATCTCTTCCACGCCTTCGGCATGCGGATAAACCGGATGAATGTGCAGATCGCCGAAGCGGATCGCCAGCGCGCGCTGCTGCTCCGGCGTAATGCGCTGATCGCGCAGAAACAGCACCTGATGACGCAGCAGACCGTGGTAAAGCTGCTCAAACTGCGCGTCACTCAGCGGACGGCTGAGATCAACATCGCTGACCTGCGCCCCGATATACGGACCCAGCGCGGTAAAATTCACTCGTTCGTTCATTGCTGTTCTCCATTCCAGGGCGTCAGTCGGCGCTGTAGCGCACGTAAACCCAGTTCTAAACTAAAGGCAATCAGGGCGATCACCGCGATGCCCGCCAGCACCACATCGGTGGCGAGAAACTCCCCAGCCGACTGCACCATAAAGCCCAGTCCGCGCGTCGCGGCAATCAGTTCGGCCGCCACCAGCGTGGACCAGCCCACACCAAGACCGATGCGCAGGCCGGTGAGAATCTCCGGCAATGCTCCGGGCAGAATGACAAAACGCAGCAGCTGCCCGCGCGTCGCCCCCAGCGCCTGAGCGGCACGGATCCGCACCTGCTGCGTATTCTTCACGCCGGCCAGGGTGGATAAAGTCACCGGCGCGAAAATTGCCAGATAAATCAGTAAAATCTTTGAGGTTTCGCCAATGCCAAACCAAATCACCATCAGCGGCAAATAGGCCAGCGGCGGCACTGGTCGATAGAGTTCAATCAGCGGATCGAGCAGCCCGCGCACCGCCGGACTAAGCCCCATGGCAATGCCCACCGGAATGCCGATCAGCGCGGCAAAGAACAGCGCCACCAGCATGCGCGTCAGGCTGGCACCAAGGTGCTGCCATAGCGTGGCATCCATAAAGCCCTGCGGACCAGCAATAACCAGCAGCTTATGTAGCACCTGCTGTGGCGGCGGCAGAAACAAGGGCGCAATCAGCCCCAGCGCGGTCACGCCCCACCACAGCAGCAGCAGCACGGCCACGCTCAGCAGGCTCAGCGACAGCTGGCGGGAAAACGGCCAGCGCAGGCGACGAACGCGGGACGTCCGGCGCTTGTCATCAATAACGGCACTCATACAAACGCCTCCCGCTGCGCGAACACCTGGTTCAGGACATACTCACGTCGTTCGATAAATGCCGGATCGGATTTGATGCTGCGGCACGGCTCGCCTGCGGCGAAGCGCTGGCCAAAGTCGAGCTTCAGGCGTTCCACTACGCGACCCGGACCCGGCGACAGCAGCACCAGTTCGCTGGCGAGAAAGACGGCTTCTTCGATGTCATGGGTGATCAGCAGAATCTGCTTGCCGGTATCGCGCCATAACGTCAGCAGCAGCGTCTGCATTTGCTCGCGCGTGAAGGCATCCAGCGCACCGAACGGCTCATCTAACAGCAGCAGCTGCGGATCAGCGGCCAGCGCACGGGCAATCCCCACGCGCTGACGCTGACCCCCAGAGAGCTGCCAGATAAAACGCTTTTCTGCGCCCTCGAGCCCGACCTTACGGATCAGACGGCGGGCGATCGCGTGCCGTTCAGCTTTTGCCATGCCCGCCAGCTGCAGGCCGAACGCCACGTTATCGATGACGTTACGCCACGGTAGTAGCCCTTCGTTCTGAAAGACCACGCCGCGCTCTGCGCCCGGTCCGCGTACCGGCTTGCCATCCAGCGTGATACTGCCGGACTCCAGCGGCAGAAAACCGGCGATCAAGTTCAGCAGCGTGGTTTTGCCACAGCCGGACGGCCCCAGCACCACCAGCAATTCGCGGCTGGCCAGCTGCAGATTGATATCCTGCAGCGCCGGTTGCCCGGCGTAACGTGCGTTGAGATGGGTGATGCTGAGCATAAGGCCTCCGTTATTTGGCTAAGGGGGCAACAAAGCGCGTGGTGACAAAGCTGCTGTAGTCACTGGCGGCATTCGGCACTTTGCCCTGCTCTTTCAAAAACTGTGCGGTGTCGACAATCGCCTTGTTGACCGGTTTGCCCAGCTGTTCCACCTGCTGCTGCGCCGTCAGGTAGGTATTGCCTTTCACCAGTCCGGGGACGTCACTTTCCGGCACGCCGCTCAGGCGCGACAGCTTGCTGAGGTTATCCGGCTGCTGCAGCCACTGTTCCGGGTTGGCGATATAGGCCTGCTGCGCGGCAATCGCGCTGCGGGCGAAAGCGGTGACCACTTCAGGATGCTGCCGGGCAAAATCCTTGCGCACCACCCAGACGTCGAGCGTCGGTGAGCCCCACTGCCCGACCTGCGACGAGTCGGTCAGCACCTTGCCGTCTTTCTCCAGTTCATTGACGGCGGGCGCCCAGACATAGGCGCCGTCGATATCACCGCGCTGCCAGGCAGCAATGATCGCCGGCGGCTGCAGATTAACCAGTTGCACCTGGGTCGGTTTGATGCCCCAGTGTTTCAGCGCGGCCAGCAGGCTGTAATGGGTGGTGGAGATGAAGGGAACGGCAATGCGTTTGCCGATCAAATCTTTGGGCGAGCTGATGCCTTTTTTCACCACCAGCGCTTCAGAATTGCCCAGCTGTGAAGCCAGCAGGAAAGCTTCAATCGGCAGCTGCTGCGTGGCAGCCACCGCCAGCGGGCTGGAACCGATGTTGCCAATTTGCACATCGCCCGAGGCTAACGCACGCAGGACGCTGGCGCCGCTGTCGAATTTGCGCCAGTCAACCGTGGCACCGCTCTCTTTGGCAAAGGTATTGTCAGCCTGCGCCACTTTGGCCGGTTCCGCCGACGTCTGATAAGCCACGGTCACATTGACCGCCTGCGCCTGAAATGTCATCAGCGCTAACGCGGCTGCTACCGCGCTTATTGTTTTGGTTACTGCCATCATCATGCACCCCAATGTTGAGTCGTGACGGCAGTGTCGCCAGCAGCAATGATTTCATAAAGGAATTAAAAATTATCCCTAATAAAAATCGGTTCTTAGATCAACATCGGGTAACGCTATGCAAAAAGTGCAAATACAAAACCGCTGGTGCGGAAGAAATATGTCAGGCGCTCACATGCCGACTGTGGTATTGATCTCGTCTTGATTTTTTCCCCCTTTTACAGCGGTACTGGCCTCCATGTCGATTGAGAAAGTTGCGCGCCTCGCGGGCGTGTCGAAAGCCACGGTTTCACGGGTGTTGAACCAGCATCCTGGCGTCCGGCCAGATACGCGTAAACGGGTGCTGGCCGCAATTAATGTGTGCGAATACCAGCCCAACCTGCTGGCGCGCCAGCTGCGTACCGCGCAAAGCAACATGTTGCTGGTGCTGATTTCCGATATCACCAATCCGTTCTGTTCACGGGTGGTGCAGGGCATCGAGGCGGAGGCCGAAGCGCACGGCTATCACATCCTGTTATGTAATTCCGCGTCACAGCTGCGGCGCGAAACCGCCTATCTGGCACTGCTGGCCGGCAAAGTGGTGGATGGGGTGATTACCATGGACGCCGCGGCCTGCCTGCAGGGACTGAAAGAGTTGATTGGTGATGCGCCGTGGGTGCAGTGTGCGGAGTACGATCCCTCGGTTAACGCCTCCAGCGTCACCATCGATAACCGTCAGGCGGCCTATGACACGGTGCATTATCTGGCCGGCAAAGGGCGTCAGCGCATTGCGCTGGTCAACTGCGATATGCGCTATCTCTATTCGCACCAGCGCGAAAGCGGCTATCGCGACGCCATCACGCAGCTGGGGCTTGACTGGCACGGCGTCGCTTACGCCAGCGACATCTCCTGCGAAGCGGGCAGCGCGGCGCTGCGCGAACTGCTAACGCAGCCAGAGCGGCCGGATGCGGTGTTTGCGGTATCAGACGTGCTGGCGGTTGGTGTGATTCACGCTGCTCTGGAGGCTGGACTGCGCGTGCCGGAGGATCTGGCGGTGGTCGGCTTTGACGGCATTCCGTTCACCAGCAGCATCAACCCGCCGTTGACCACCATTGCCCAGCCGATGAACCAGATGGGTGCCCGCAGCGTGCAGCTGCTGCTGGCGCGCATCCGTCAGCGTCAGGCGGCAGTGGTGCATGAAGTACTGCCGTGGACGCGCATTGAGCGCGCCTCCAGCTGACTCAATGCCAGATCAACAGCACGCAGGCTGCGGTCAGCGCACCCATGGCGAGGTTGAAGATTTTCCACGCGCGCGGGCTGCGCAGCAGGCGGCCAATCAGCGAACCGAAACCCATCCAGATCACGCCGGAAACTACGTTCACCAGCGCCATGCCGATGCTGATCGCCACCACGGAATGCAGATAGGCGCTGCCGGCAAGGCTGAAGCTGGCGACCGCGCCCAGCGCCATCAGCCACGCTTTCGGGTTGATCAGTTGCAGTAACCCGCCCTGCCAGAAAGGCATCTGCTTCACGCTGGCATCGTCGGTCTCCAGCGTTTCGTATTCGGCGGTGGCAATTTTCCACGCCAGCCACAGCAGGTAGAGGCTACCGGCCACTTTCAGTACCAGATGCAGTGAGGGATAGAGCAGAATCAGGCTGCCGATGCCAAACGCCACCATCAGCAACATCACCTGCATGCCAATCATGATACCAATCAGCAGTGGAAAGGTGCGCAGGAAGCCAAAATTAGCACCTGAGGCGGTAAGTAACATATTATTGGGCCCTGGCGTGATGGCCGCGACCCAGAGAAAGCCCAGCATTGATAAAAAAAGACTCAGTTCCATGTATATTCGGGTGCTCCTCACCCAGAAAAGCGAACAACCCATCGAAGCTATCAGCGAGTTATGCATCAGACAAGTACTATCCCAGGCTATTTTGATCGCCCGAGCGGCGAGCGCTTTACCCCGCTGCGCGGCTTCGGCAATGCGCATCTGCAAACGCTGCTGCCGCGCCTGCTGCGCCGGCGCGTCACGCTGCGCCCGCACTGGCAGCGCCTCGATCTGCCGGACGGCGACTTCGTCGATCTGGCGTGGAGCGAAGATCCGGCACAGGCACGTCACAAGCCGCGCATGGTGCTGTTCCACGGGCTGGAAGGCAGTTTCCGCAGCCCGTATGCCCATGGGCTGATGCAGGCGTGTCAGGCGCGCGGCTGGCTGGCGGTGATCATGCATTTCCGCGGCTGCAGCGGCGAGCCTAACCGCCTGCAGCGCATCTATCACTCCGGTGAAACTGAAGATGCCACCTATTTTCTGCACTGGCTGCAGCGCGAATGGGGCACGGTGCCGACTGCGGCGGTCGGCGTTTCGCTTGGCGGCAATATGCTGGCCTGTCTGCTGGGGCTGCAGGGCACGTCGGCCCCGCTGGATGCCGCGGTCGCCATTTCCGCGCCGCTGGCGCTGGAGCCGTGCAGCCAGAAGCTGGACGTGGGCTTTTCACGCTTTTATCAGCACTACCTGCTGACCCAGCTGAAGAAAAACGCCACGCGCAAACTGCGCGCCTGGCCGGGCACGCTGCCGGTCGATCTGACGCAGCTGCGCGCCTTCCGCCGGCTGCGTGAGTTTGATGATGCGATTACCGCCCGCGCCCACGGTTTTATTGATGCGCGCGACTATTATCAGCGCGCCAGCGCCATGCCATTGCTGACCGGCGTGCGCAAGCCGCTGCTGATCATCCATGCTAAAGACGATCCCTTCATGACCGATGCGGTGATCCCGCAGCCGCAGCAGTTGTCTGCCACAATTGAGTATCAGCTGACGCAGCAAGGCGGTCACGTCGGCTTCGTGGGCGGCAGCCTGCTGCGACCCAAAATGTGGCTGGAGCAGCGCGTGCCGGACTGGCTCTCAACTTATCTGGATATGTAACTGTGATTATTCCCTGGCAAGAACTCGACCCGACAACGCTGGAAAACCTGATAGAAAGTTTTGTGCTGCGTGAAGGCACCGATTATGGCGAGCAGGAGCGCAGCCTGACGCAGAAAGTGGCCGACGTGCGCCGCCAGCTCGAGCAGGGCGAGGTGGTACTGGTGTGGTCAGAATTGCATGAATCGGTCAATATTATGCCGCGGCGGGAATTTCGCGGCTGATGCGTCAGGCGGCAATTCGTGGTAACAATGCTCATCGCCGGACTTCACAGGGAGCGCTGTTATGTCAGCCAGGCATCCAGTCATAGCCGTTACCGGTTCCAGCGGCGCCGGAACCACCACCACCAGTCTCGCCTTCCGTAAAATTTTCCAGCAGCTGGATCTGCACGCGGCGGAAGTAGAAGGCGACAGTTTCCATCGCTATACCCGTCCGGAAATGGACATGGCGATTCGTAAGGCGCGCGACCTCGGGCGTCACATCAGCTACTTTGGCCCGGAAGCCAACGACTTCGGCCTGCTGGAGCAGACTTTCCGCGACTATGGTCAGAGCGGACTCGGCCAGTCGCGCAAATATCTGCACACCTACGATGAAGCGGTGCCGTGGAATCAGGTGCCGGGCACGTTTACACCCTGGCAGCCGCTGCCGGAAAACACCGATGTGCTGTTCTATGAAGGCCTGCACGGCGGCGTGGTGACGCAGCAGCATAACGTGGCTGAACATGTCGATCTGCTGGTTGGCGTGGTACCGATTGTTAATCTGGAGTGGATTCAGAAACTGGTGCGCGACACCAGCGAGCGCGGCCATTCGCGCGAAGCGGTGATGGATTCGGTGGTGCGTTCGATGGAAGACTACATCAACTACATCACGCCGCAGTTTTCCCGCACGCACCTCAACTTCCAGCGCGTGCCGACCGTGGATACCTCGAACCCGTTTGCCGCGCGTGAGATCCCGTCGCTGGATGAGAGCTTTGTGGTGATTCATTTTCGCGGCCTGGAGGGCATCGCTTTTCCTTATTTACTGGCGATGATCCAGGGCTCGTTTATTTCCCACATGAATACGCTGGTGGTGCCGGGCGGCAAGATGGGACTGGCGATGGAGTTAATCATGACGCCGCTGGTGCAGCGGTTGATTGAAGGAAAACGTATTGAATAGCGCAGGCTAACGCGCCAGTTTCGCCGGGAGGAGCTGAGATCGGGAGCGCAGGGCCGCGCTCCCGGCTGGATTACAGCTCCACCACTTCGTAGCTGTGCGTTATCTCGACGCCCTTGCCCAACATGATCGCCACCGAGCAGTACTTCTCCGCGGACAGATCCACCGCGCGCGCTACCGCTTTATCGCTCAGCGCTTTGCCGCTGACAATAAAATGCAGATTGATATGCGTAAAAATGCGTGGCGCTTCTTCGCGGCGTTCCGAGGTCAGTTTGACTTCACAATCGGCGACATCGTTGCGCCCCTTTTGCAGAATCGACACCACGTCAATCGCGCTGCAGCCGCCCGCAGCCATCAACACCATTTCCATCGGGCTGGGCGCTTTATCACCGGAATTGCCGTCCATTAATACCTGATGACCGGATGAGGATTCTCCGAGAAAGGTCAGCCCTTCCACCCATTTCACTCGTGCCTGCATTATTCTTTCTCCTGAAGCGGCGGTTTTGCCGCCAGAGTACGCTTTCACCTGACAAACAGCAATGCAGACGCATCCCCCACCTGCTGAAGCGAGACAACAGGAGACAGGTTGCAAAAGCTATGCTACAAACAGTGCTGAAAATATTTTCGTCACGAAAGACGAAAGCGGGACGAATCAAAAGCATCGCTTACGAATCCACCCCCGAATAACTGTCCCTCACGGGAAACGCTGGACGATTTCACCGCCTGACAGGGAAAACTGCCCCCTGTATTTTGGGCACGATTACAACAGAGGATAATAGCGAATGGTTCTCGGCAAACCGCAAACAGACCCTACACTCGAATGGTTCCTGTCCCATTGCCATATTCACAAATATCCATCCAAAAGCACCCTCATCCATCAGGGTGAGAAAGCGGAAACGCTGTACTACATCGTGAAAGGTTCCGTCGCGGTACTGATTAAAGATGAAGAAGGCAAAGAGATGATTCTCTCCTACCTCAATCAGGGGGATTTCATCGGTGAGCTCGGCCTGTTTGAAGAGGGCCAGGAGCGTAGCGCCTGGGTACGTGCGAAAACCGCCTGCGAAGTGGCTGAAATTTCCTACAAAAAATTCCGTCAGCTGATTCAGGTCAATCCGGATATTTTAATGCGCCTGTCGGCGCAGATGGCGCGTCGCCTGCAGGTAACATCTGAAAAAGTCGGCAACCTTGCCTTCCTCGATGTGACCGGCCGTATCGCGCAAACGCTGCTCAACCTGGCGAAACAGCCTGACGCCATGACCCACCCGGACGGTATGCAGATTAAAATCACCCGTCAGGAGATTGGTCAGATCGTGGGCTGCTCACGCGAAACCGTGGGTCGTATCCTGAAAATGCTGGAAGATCAGAACCTGATCTCCGCACATGGCAAAACCATCGTCGTTTACGGCACCCGCTGATTTCTTCTCACCCACGGCGTGATGGCAACATCGCGCCGTTTCTGTTTACGATGAGCTGATGTGGCGTCGAATCATCTATCATCCGGAAGTTAACTATGCGCTGCGGCAAACGCTGGTGCTGTGCCTGCCTGTGGCGCTCGGCTGGCTGTTTGGCGATCTGCAAAAAGGGCTGCTGTTCTCCCTGGTGCCGGCCTGCTGCAACATCGCCGGTCTGGATACGCCACACAAGCGGTTCTTCAAACGGCTGATTGTCGGCGGCGCACTGTTCGCCAGCGGCAGTTTTCTGATTCAGTACCTCACGGCTTACGCTGTGCCGCTGCCGCTGATTCTGCTGGTGTTGCCGCTGCTGGTGGGCGTGACCGGTGAAATCAGCCCGCTGCATGGTCGTTTGCTGCCCGGCACGCTGATCGCCGCCATCTTTACCTTAAGCCTCGTCGGCCGTATGCCGATGTGGGTCCCGCCGCTGCTGTATATCGGCGGGACGCTGTGGTACGGGCTGTTTAACTGGTTCTGGTTCTGGCTGTGGAAAGAGCAGCCGATGCGCGAGACCCTCAGCCTGCTGTACCGCGAGCTGGCCGATTACTGCGACGCCAAATACACCCTGCTGACGCAGCTGACCGATCCGGAAAAAGCGCTGCCACCATTACTGGCGCGCCAGCAGAAAGCGGTCGATCTGATCACCACCTGCTACCAGCAGATGCATATGCTGTCGGCCAGCCGTGATAACAGCCATAAACGCCTGACGCGCGCCTTTCAGGTTGCGCTCGATCTGCAGGAGCACATCTCGGTCAGCCTGCACCAGCCGGAAGAGGTGCAAAAGCTGGTGGAGCAGAGCCACGCCGAGGCGGTGATCCGCTGGAACGCGAAAATCATTTCGGCACGGCTACGCGTGCTGGCCGATGCCATTCTCTATCACCAGCTGCCGGAACGCTTCCACATGGAAAAGCCGCTCGGCGCGCTGGAGAAAATTGCCCGGCAGCACCCGGATAATCCGGTCGGTAATTTCTGCCTCTACCATTTCAGCCGCATTGCGCGCGTGCTGCGCACGCAGAAGCCGCTGTATACCCGCGACCTGATGGCCGATCGCCAGCGCCGCCTGCCGCTGTTGCCGGCGCTGCGCAGCTACCTGTCGCTAAAATCTGCCGCGCTGCGGACGGCGGCGCGCTTTGCGGTGATGCTGATGTTCGGCAGCGCGCTGGCGCTGTTCTTCAATATTCCCAAGCCCTACTGGATTCTGATGACCATCATGTTTGTCAGCCAGAACGGCTACAGCGCCACGCGCGTGCGCATTCAGCACCGCGCGCTCGGCACCTTCGCCGGCTTGCTGATCGCCGCAGCGTCGCTGCGCTTTGCTGTTCCGGAGTCGATTGCCCTGCTGACCATGCTGGTCATCACCCTCGCCAGCTATCTGATCACGCGTAAATATTATGGCTGGTCGATGATTGGCTTTACGGTGACGGCGGTGTATTCACTGCAGCTGCTGTCGCTGAACGGCGCGCAGTTCCTGCTGCCGCGCATGATGGATACGCTGATGGGCTGCCTGATTGCCTTCGCCGGCATGATCTGGCTATGGCCGCAATGGCAGAGCGGGCTGCTGCGCAATAACGCGCACGACGCGCTGGAGGCGTATCAGGAGGCGCTGCGCCTGCTGCTCGGTCCGGAGCAGGCGCCGGAGAAGCTGGCGTATCAGCGCGTCAAGGTTAACCAGGCGCACAACGCGCTGTTTAACTCGCTCAACCAGGCGTCTACCGAACCGGGCTTTAACTTCCAGTATCTGAAAGATATGCGCCTGTGGGTGACTCACAGCCAGTTTATCGTCGAGCACATCAACGCCATGACCATTCTGGCGCGCGAGCACACCATGCTGACGCCAAAGCTGGCAGAGCGCTATTTGCAGTCCTGTGAAATTGCGCTGCAGCGCTGTCAGCAGCGGCTGGCTTACGACGGGCCGGGCAACGACAGCAATATTCTGGAAGCGCCGGAGAATCTGAATGAGGGGCCGGTGACGATTGTCGAACAGCATGTGAAGCGCATTCTGCAGCACCTCAATGTGATGCACACCATTTCTTCACTGGCGTGGAGCCAGCGCCCACATCACGGCCGCTGGCTCAGCGTGCTGAAGCCGAAAGGTTAGTTCAGGACTTTCGCGATCGCCCGGGCGAAGCGCGCCATGCCTTCTGCGATATCGGTCGGCTCAATCACCAGCGACGGCACAAAGCGAATCACATCGCTGCCGGCGGTCAGTACCATCAGGCCTTCAGCGGCGGAAGCGTTGAGGATATCGCGCGCTTTGCTGGCGTGCTGCGCGTTGAGTACGGCACCCAGCAGCAGCCCTTTGCCCCGAATTTCACTGAAGATGTCGAACTGCTGATTGATCTTCTGCAGCGCCGAGACAAACTGCTCACGACGCGCGTCGACACCATTCAGAACCTCGGGCGTATTGATGATATCCAGCGCGGTTTCGGCAATCGCACAGGCCAGCGGGTTGCCGCCGTAGGTGGTGCCGTGCACGCCCGGCGCCATCACCGAGGCGATTTCATGGGTGGTCAGCATCGCGCTCACCGGGAAACCGCCGCCCAGCGCTTTAGCGGTGGTGATGATATCTGGCTTGATACCATAGTGTTCGTAAGCAAACAGCTTACCGCTGCGGCCCATGCCGCTCTGCACTTCATCCAGCACCAGCAGCGCGTTGTGCTGATCGCACAGCGCACGCAATCCCTGCATGAATTCCGGCGTTGCTGGCATCACGCCGCCTTCCCCCTGAATCGGCTCCACCACAATCGCGCAGGTGTGGTCGTCAATTACCGCTTTCACCGCGGCCAGATCGTTAAACGGCACATGGACGATATCCGCCGGCTTCGGACCAAAGCCATCGGAGTATTTCGGCTGACCGCCCACCGAGACGGTGAACAGCGTGCGGCCGTGGAAGGCGTTGTGGAAAGCGATAATTTTGCTTTTGAATGGGCTGTGCTTTTTGCAGGCGTAGTAGCGCGCCAGTTTGAACGCCGCTTCGTTCGCTTCGGCACCGGAGTTACCGAAGAATACCCGCTCGGCGAAGGTCGCCGCGATCAGTTTACTGGCGAGGCGCAGTGCCGGCTCATTGGTGAACACGTTACTGGTGTGCCACAGGGTTTCGCCCTGGCTTTTCAGCGTTTCCACCAGCGCCGGATGACAATGGCCAAGCGCGGTGACCGCGATACCACCAGAGAAATCGATATACTCTTTGCCCTGCTGATCCCACACGCGGCTGCCTTTGCCTTTGACCGGCACAAACTGCGCAGGTGCATAAACAGGCAAAATAACGTTATCGAACGTTTCCCGGCTTACCGCTAGATTTTCCGCTGCCATTGATGACCTCATCGGGTTATTTGTTGAGCTGATGTGAAATTATAATCACAAAATATGCATAAAAAATCATGCAATGGCAAACGGAAGTTACGTATTGAGGAAATTCGCCAGCAGCTGATGTCCCTGCTCACTGAGAATGCTCTCCGGATGGAACTGCACGCCCTCCAGCGGCAGCGTACGATGGCGGAAGCCCATGATCTCATCGGCAACGCCATCGCGCAGGCTCCAGGCGGTGACTTCAAACTCCGGCGGCAGCGTGTCGCGCGCCACAATCAGCGAGTGATAGCGCGTGACGGTTAGCGGATTATTCAGGTTGCGGAACACGCCCTGGCCGGTGTGCTGCACCGCAGAAGTTTTGCCGTGCATCACCTGGCGCGCGCGCACCACCTGCGCGCCGTAGGCCTGGGCGATGGCCTGATGGCCCAGGCATACCCCGAGAACCGGCAACCGTCCGGCAAAGTGGCGAATGGCTTCGAGCGAAATGCCGGATTGATCCGGCGTACAGGGGCCCGGCGAGATCACCAGATGACTCAGCGGCAGCGCCGTCATCTCTTCCAGCGTCATCGCATCGTTGCGCACCACGCGCACCTGCGCGCCCAGTTCACAGAAGTACTGGTAGAGATTCCAGGTAAAGGAGTCGTAGTTATCAATTAGCAGCAGCATAATGCCCTCAGGCCAGTAAAACCGCCGCTATTCTACGCATTTTAACGCGCCGGACTCACCACTTTCGCAAACTGCGCGTTGAGCGGCGCGAGATCGCCGCCGACGCCGGCGACGATGGCCTGGTGCCAGCTTTCAGGCTCCAGCGTATCCCAGTTCAGCAGATAGCCCGCGTGCAGCGCCAGCTGTTCGAAAAAGATGCGCTGTGCCCGCCCGTTACCGGCACGGAACGGATGCAGGACGTAGATTTCACAGTAGTAATGCGCGATGCGTGCCACGAAGGTCTGCGGGTCGAGGTCGCACAGGCCCTCTTCCTCCTCCAGTGCGCTCATCAGCGCATTGCCCTCGTTCTCGATGTACTCACAGTGGCAATAGGGCGTGTCGTCGCGCCAGATGTCGATAGTACGCAGTTCGCCGGCCCAGCTGTAGATATCCTGAAACAGCGTGCGGTGAATGTGGCGCAGGTGCGGCAGGCCAGGCGTGGCCGGTCCGAGCGCCAGCGTGGCCAGCCGCGCCGCGCTGAATGCCAGCTCGGCTTTACGCAGCTGCGCCACGTCGTGAATTTCCAGCAGGTTTTTCAGCACGTCATCGTTGTGCCACAAATAGGGATCGCGCACCGCCAGGCTGTTATCCGCCATATTGCCTCCTCAGCGATGCCAGACGATCGTCCGCCTGGGCGCTCTCGACGGCAGGTTCATTCAGCGTATAACCGGCCAGTTTGCAGCTGGCCTGATAATTGGCCGCACGGGTTTGCTGCCACAACGTGATTTTCTGTTTTTCGGTGAGTTTGCTGCTCATAGCGCCTCCGGCAAGCAGGATGTGCCCTAAGTATAAGAGCAAATTTCAGCTTTGCCGGAGCGCGGCAGACGGCGCCACCCAGGGGTGGCGCGCAGAGGGATTACGGCAGGACTTTCGCGGAAGTGATAACAATCGGTTTTGACGGCACATTCTGGTATGGCCCGACATCTTTGGTCGGCACCTGGGCGATCTTGTCGATCACATCCATGCCTTTCACTACTTTACCAAACACCGCATAGCCGAAGTCGCGCTGGCCATGGTCAAGAAAAGCGTTGTCCGCCACGTTCAGGAAGAACTGGCTGGTGGCACTGTCTTTCTCAGCGGTACGCGCCATGGAAATGGTGCCACGCAGGTTGCGCAGGCCGTTATCCGCTTCGTTTTTGATCGGCGCGTTGGTCTGCTTCTGCTGCATATCCGCCGTGAAACCGCCGCCCTGAATCATGAAACCCGGGATCACACGATGGAAAATGGTGTTGTTGTAGAAGCCGTTATTCACGTAATCCACAAAGTTTTTTACTGAAACCGGGGCTTTCTGATTATCCAGTTCAAGTTCGATATTGCCCGCAGAGGTGGTGAGCAGCACGTGCGTATCCCCTTTCGCCGCCAGAGCCGAAGCAGATACAGAAGAGAGCGCTAACAGGGCAACCGCCGCTGTCAAAGTACGTTTAAGCATGAAAGATTCCTTACCTTGGAGAGCAAGCTCAAAAACGAGATTGATTGTAAAGAGCATGTAATACAAGAGCCAGCGTTTTACCTATATTTACGCTGATGTTGCTATCGTCATACTTTTCCCGTCGCGCAATCATTTGCGTGACGAAAATCACACTATTAATGAAATATTTCTCGCACGTTTCACTGCTTGTTTATTACGATCACAGATCCATTTACAATTCATGACACTTTTTGCCACGTCGGCGCATCACAGGTTCAGAACATGACAAACCGTAATCGCATTGGCCTTACCTGGATCAGCTTTTTCTCCTATGCGCTCACCGGCGCACTGGTGATCGTTACCGGTATGGTGCTGGATAATATTGCCCAGTATTTCCAGCTGCCCATCTCCGAGATGAGCAACACCTTCACTTTCCTTAACGCCGGTATTCTGGCGGCGGTGTTCCTGAACGCCTGGCTGATGGTGATTGTGCCACTCAAGCGCCAGCTGATCTTTGGCTTTGTGCTGATGATCCTCGCCGTGGCCGGGCTGATGACCAGCCATAACCTCACGGTGTTCTCGCTGTGCATGTTCGTGCTCGGCGTGGTCAGCGGTATCACCATGTCGATCGGCACCTTCCTGATTACCCATCTGTACGATGGTCGCCAGCGCGGTTCCCGTCTGCTGTTTACCGACTCGTTCTTTAGCATGGCCGGCACCATCTTCCCGATTATCGCGGGCATTCTGCTGGCGCGCGCGCTGCCGTGGTACTGGGTTTACGCCTGCATTGGCGTGATCTACGTGGCGATCTTCATCCTGACGCTGATGGTCGAGTTCCCGGTACTGAAGAGCGAAGCCGCGGTGCAGGGCGGCGAAAAAGAGAAGTGGGGCATCGGCGTGCTGTTCCTGTCGATCGCGGCACTGTGCTACATCCTCGGCCAGCTCGGCTTCATCTCCTGGGTGCCGGAATACGCCACCAAATCGATGGGCATGGATATCGCCGCCGCCGGTCAGCTGGTCGGTAACTTCTGGACCGCCTATATGGTCGGCATGTGGGCGTTCAGCTTCCTGCTGCGCTTCTTCGACCTGCAACGCATTCTGGTGGTGCTGGCGCTGCTGGCCACCGGCCTGATGTTCTGGTTCGTGAAAACCACCGATGCCAGCATGCTGCACTGGATCATTATGTCGCTTGGCTTCTTCTCCAGCGCCATTTACACCACCATCATCACGCTGGGCTCGCTGCAGACCAAAGCGTCATCGCCGAAGCTGGTGAACTTCATCCTCACCTGCGGCACCGTCGGCACCATGCTGACCTTCGTGGTCACCGGCCCGATCGTGGCCAAAGGCGGTGCCCACGCGGCGCTGTCCACCGCGAACGCGCTGTACGCGGTGGTGTTTGTGATGTGTGTGCTGCTCGGCTTTGTCACCAAACATCGCCAGCACGCTCACCAGACTGCCTGATCCCCGAGCGGCGCGAAGCCTCGCGCCGCTATTCCCCTTCCCGCTCCCTTAACGCCGGAACGTCACCGCTTCGCTAGCACCGAGATAAATTTCACTGCTTGCCGGCTGTGTGGCCGCCACCAGCACGCCCTTACGCAGCGAATAGCGCACCGGCACCTGACGGCGCAGCGCATCGAACCCGTTATCAGCAGGCAAAATAATCAGGCTGGCCGCGTTGCCTACCTGCACGCCATAATCCGCCAGCTGCATGGTTTTGGCACTGTTGTGCGTGATGAGTTGCAGACCGCTGTCGATCTGCTCATAGCCCATCAGCTGACAGACGTGCAGCCCCATGTGCAGCACCTGCAGCATGCTGGCGGTGCCGAGCGGATACCAGGGATCGAACACATCATCATGGCCGAAGCAGACGTTGATACCCGCCTCCAGCAGCTCTTTCACCCGCGTCACGCCGCGCCGTTTCGGGTAGCTGTCAAAGCGTCCCTGCAGATGAATATTCACCAGCGGATTGGCGACAAAGTTAATCTGCGACAGCTTCAGCAGGCGGAACAGCCGTGAGGTATAGGCGTTATTGTACGAATGCATCGCCGTGGTGTGGCTGGCGGTGACGCGGACGCCCATGCCTTCGCGGTGCGCCAGCGCCGCCACGGTCTCGACAAAGCGCGACTGCTCATCATCAATCTCGTCACAGTGCACGTCCACCAGCCGGTCATAGCGCTGCGCCAGCGCAAACGCCTTGTGCAGTGATTCGACGCCATATTCGCGGGTAAATTCATAATGCGGGATCGCGCCCACGACGTCGGCACCGAGGCGCAGCGCCTCTTCCAGCAGCGCTTCGCCGTTGGGATAAGAAAGAATACCTTCCTGCGGAAAGGCCACGATCTGGATATCGATCCACGGCGCCATCTCCGCTTTCACCTCCAGCATCGCGGTTAAGGCGGTCAGCGTGGGATCGGACACATCCACGTGGGTACGCACGTGCTGAATGCCGTTGGCAATTTGCCACTTCAGCGTCTGCCGCGCGCGCTGCTTCACATCCTCATGGCTGAGCAGTGCCTTGCGTTCAGCCCAGCGCTCAATGCCTTCAAACAGCGTGCCGGACTGATTCCACGCCGGTTCGCCAGCGGTTTGCGTGGTGTCGAGATGAATATGCGGCTCGATAAACGGCGCGCTCGCCAGGCCACCGGCGGCATCCAGCGCATCCGGCTGGGCGGCCGCGTGCGGCGGCTGCGGAATAATGGCGCTGATGTTGCCGTGGCGAATTTCGATCTGCCATAAACCCGGTTGGCCTGCCAGGCGCAGGTTGTTTATCCACTTAAACGCTTGCTGGGTCATATCCTTCTCCGCTGAAAACGCAACATCTTAAGCTAGCACGAAAAACGGCCGCGCCGCTGGCAACTTTTCTGCCGCCATTGGGTAATTTTCAACCAAATAAAAGACTTAGATAAAAACGCGTAAAATCAGCAACATACCTCTAAATGGGTATATAAAGCCGCAGTTGATGTACGTCAATAAGCGCCAGAAACAGCGCGCTAAGGTAGGCGCAGATCCCGCAAATTTTGAGGCAAGCATGAGCAAGCACAGTGTCGTTATTATTGGCAACGGCATGGTTGGCCACCGCTTTATCGAAGAACTGATCGACAAAGCCGTCCCTGAGCAGTTCGCGATAACCGTTTTCTGTGAAGAGCCCCGCGTCGCCTATGACCGCGTCCATCTCTCCGCCTATTTTTCCCACCACACCGCCGAAGAACTCTCACTGGTGCGCGAAGGCTACTACGAAAAGCATCAGGTCAATCTGCTGCTCGGCGAGCGCGCCATTACCCTCAACCGTGAGGAAAAGCTGATTCACTCCAACACCGGTCGTGCGGTGCATTACGACACGCTGATCCTGGCCACCGGTTCTTATCCGTGGATCCCGCCGATCGCCGGCGCGGAGGGCAGCGACTGCTTTGTCTATCGCACCATCGAAGATCTCAACGCGATAGAAGCCTGCGCGCGCCGCAGCAAACGCGGTGCGGTGATTGGCGGCGGTCTGCTCGGACTGGAAGCGGCGGGCGCGCTGAAAAATCTCGGCATTGAAACGCACGTGGTTGAGTTTGCACCGGTGCTGATGGCGGAACAGCTGGATACACAGGGCGGCGAACAGCTGCGGCGTAAGATCGAACAGATGGGCGTGCAGGTCCATACCGGCAAAAATACCCGGCAGATTGTGCATCACGCTAAAGGCGGTAAAACGCTGGAGTTTGCCGATGGCAGCGCGCTCGACGTCGACTTCATCGTGTTCTCCACCGGCATTCGTCCGCAGGATAAGCTGGCGCAACAATGCGGCCTGGCGCTCGGCCAGCGCGGTGGCGTTGCCATCAACGATCGCTGCCAGACCAGCGATGCGGCGATCTACGCGATTGGGGAATGCGCCGCCTGGCAGGATCGGATTTACGGTCTGGTGGCGCCAGGCTACAAAATGGCGCAGGTCGCCAGCGATGCGCTGGTTGGGCGTGACAGCGTCTTTGCCGGTGCCGATATGAGCGCCAAACTCAAGCTGCTGGGCGTGGACGTCGGCGGCATTGGCGATGCGCATGGCCGCACGCCGGGCGCGCGCAGTTACATCTGGCTCGATGAACAGCAGCACGTGTATAAGCGCCTGATCGTCAGCGAAGACAACAAAACTCTGCTCGGCGCGGTGCTGGTGGGCGACACCAGCGACTACGGCAATCTGCTGCAGCTGGCGCTCAATCGCATCGCCTTACCGGAAAACCCGGCGCTGCTGATTCTGCCGGCGGGCAGCGGCGAAAAACCGGCGCTGGGCGTCGATTCGCTGCCGGACAGCGCGCAAATCTGCTCCTGCTTTGACGTCAGCAAAGGCGATATCGTTAACGCGGTGCAGGCGGGCTGCCACACCGTGGCGGCGCTGAAAGCCGAAACCCGCGCCGGTACCGGCTGCGGCGGCTGTATTCCGTTGATTACGCAGGTGCTGAACGCTGAGCTGAGCCGTCAGGGCATCGAAGTCAATCATCACCTGTGCGAGCATTTCGCCTATTCGCGCCAGGAGCTGTATCACCTGATCCGCGTGGAGGAGATCAAGTCGTTTGACGCGCTGCTGGCGAAGTATGGCCAGGGTTACGGCTGTGAAGTGTGTAAACCGACCGTCGGATCGCTGCTGGCCTCCTGCTGGAACGAATACATCCGCAAGCCGCAGCACACGCCGCTGCAGGACAGCAACGATCTCTATCTCGGCAACATCCAGAAAGATGGCACCTACTCGGTGATTCCGCGCACCGCCGGCGGTGAAATCACGCCGCAGGGGCTGATGACGCTGGGCGAAGTGGCGCGGCAGTACAACCTTTACACCAAAATCACCGGCTCACAGCGCATCGGCCTGTTTGGTGCGCAGCGCGACGATCTGCCGGCGATCTGGTCACAGCTGATTGCCGCCGGCTTTGAAACCGGACAGGCTTATGCCAAAGCGCTGCGCATGGCGAAAACCTGCGTCGGCAGCAGCTGGTGCCGCTATGGCGTTGGCGACAGCCTCGGCTTCGGCATTGAGCTGGAAAACCGCTACAAAGGCATCCGCACGCCGCACAAGATGAAGTTTGGCGTCTCTGGCTGTACCCGTGAATGCGCCGAAGCGCAGGGCAAAGATGTCGGCGTCATCGCCACCGAAAAAGGCTGGAACCTGTACGTGTGCGGCAACGGCGGCATGAAACCGCGCCACGCCGATCTGCTGGCGGCTGACCTCGATCGCGACACGCTGCTGCAGTATCTCGACCGCTTCATGATGTTTTACATCCGCACCGGCGACCGTCTGCAGCGCACTTCGCTGTGGCTGGAGAGCATGGACGGCGGCATCGACTATCTGCGCAGCGTGATTATCGACGACCGGCTCGGCCTTAACGCGCAGCTGGAGCAGGAGCTGACGCGTCTGCGCGCTGACGTCCGCTGTGAATGGACCGCCACGGTTAACGACCCGCAGCAGCAGGCGCACTTCGCCACGTTTATTAACAGCCCGCAGCGCGACCCGCTGGTGCAGCACGTCAGTGAACGCGAGCAGCATCGCCCGGCGCGTCCGGCGGAGCGCATCGCTATTACCCTGATCGAGGAGGCTGACGCATGAGCCAGTGGTACACCGTGTGTGAACTCACACAAATCCTGCCCGCTACCGGCGTGTGCGCGCTGGTTAACGGCCAGCAGATCGCCATCTTTCGCCCGCGCGACGATGCGCAGCTGTACGCTCTGAGCAACATCGACCCGTTTGCTGAGGCCAGCGTGTTATCGCGCGGCCTGATCGCCGAACACCAGCACACGCTGTGGGTCGCCAGCCCACTGAAAAAACAGCGTTTTCGCCTGAGTGATGGCGTTTGTCTGGAAGATGAAAGCCGCTCGGTGGCGAGCTATGCGGTGCGCGTCAGCAACGGCCAGGTCGAAGTCTGCGCCTGACAGAATTCCTTCACTTTATGAGACGTCACTATGTTTTCTGACACCCTGAACACCTGCGCCGCCAATGCGGCGCGCATTGTACGCACCGCGCAGCACAGCCCGCTGGCCTTCTGGATTGGATCGGCGATGGCCGGCGCTTATGTTGGCCTGGCGATCATCCTGATCTTCACCCTCGGCAACCTGGCGGACCCGGCGTATCGTCCACTGCTGATGGGCGCCACCTTTGGTATTGCCCTGACGCTGGTGATCATCGCCGGTTCCGAGCTGTTTACCGGTCATACCATGTTCCTCACCGTGGGCGTCAAAGCCGGCACCATCAGCCACGGTCAGATGTGGTGTGTGCTGCCGCAAACCTGGCTGGGTAACCTGATCGGCTCAGTGTTTGTCGCCCTGCTCTACTACTACGCCGCTGGTGCGCTGCTGCCGAACGCCGGTTCGCTGATCCACAGCGTGGCGCTGGCGAAAACCACGCAGACGGCGATGGCGCTGTTCTTTAAAGGCGCGCTGTGCAACTGGCTGGTGTGTCTGGCAATCTGGATGGCGGTGCGCAGCGAAGGTGCCGCGAAGTTCATCGCTATCTGGTGGTGCCTGCTGGCGTTTATCGCCTCCGGTTACGAGCACTCCATCGCCAACATGACGGTATTTGCGCTGTCGTGGTTTGGCCAGCACAGCGCCGACCTGACGCTGCGCGGCATCGGTCACAACCTGCTGTGGGTGACGCTCGGCAATATGTTCTCCGGCATGGTGCTGATGGGTCTCGGCTACTGGTATGCCACGCCGCAGGCGCAGCGCCCGCAGACGCAAGCCCAGGCTTCGCCGCTGAAATCGGTATAATCCCTTCCACAGCCCGCACCGTGCGGGCTTTTTTTCAGGATTCGCTATGGATTACTTTCCGCTGTTTTGTCGGCTGCAAGGCAGGCGTTGTTTACTGGTTGGCGCAGGCGACGTGGCTGAACGCAAAGCGCGTTTGCTGCTGGAGGCCGGCGCAGAGCTGTACGTCGGCGCGCGGGATTTTTCCCCGGCATTTCAGCTGTGGGCTCAACAGGGAAAAGTGACGTTACTGCACGGCGCATTTACCGATGACTGGCTGGATGAATGCTGGCTGGCGATTGCGGCCACCAACGATGATGCCGTCAATCAGCAGGTGGCTGACGCCGCCGAACAGCGCCGCCTCTTCTGTAACCTGGTGGATGCGCCGCAGCAGGCCAGCGCCATTATGCCGTCGATCGTCGACCGCTCACCGCTGATGATCGCCGTCTCTTCCGGTGGCCGCGCGCCGGTGCTGGCGCGTCTGCTGCGCGAGAAGCTGGAGGCGATGCTGCCCCAGCATCTCGGCGAACTGGCTGCGCTGGCGGGCTCACTGCGCGAGCGCGTGAAGCAGCATTTTAGCGCCATGGCGCCACGCCGCGCCTTCTGGGAGCGCTTCTTTGCCAGCGATCGGCTGGCCCAGACGCTGGCCAACGGCGATCGGGCACGCGCTGCCGCACAGGTCGATGCCTTGTTTGCGGCGCCGCTGACGCAGCAGGGCGAAGTGGTGCTGGTCGGCGCCGGGCCGGGCGATGCCGGTCTGCTGACGCTGAAAGGGTTGCAGGCTATCCAGCAGGCTGATGTGGTGGTGTATGACCGGCTGGTGTCGGAGCCGATTCTTAACCTGGTGCGGCGCGATGCCGAACGCCTCTTCGTGGGTAAGCAGGCGGGCCATCACTGCGTGCCGCAGGAACAAATCAACCAGCTGCTGCTGGAGCAGGCGCAGCGCGGCAAACGTGTGGTGCGCCTTAAAGGCGGCGATCCCTTTATTTTTGGCCGCGGCGGCGAAGAGCTGGAGGTGCTGGCGCAGCATAACATCCCGTTCAGCGTGGTGCCGGGCATCACCGCCGCCTCCGGCTGTGCCGCCTACAGCGGTATTCCCCTCACCCACCGCGACCATGCTCAGAGCGTGCGCTTCGTCACCGGCCATCTGCAGCAGCACGGCGAAATGGAGTGGGGCAAACTGGCGGCGGAGCAGCAGACGCTGGTGTTTTATATGGGCCTCAGCCAGGCGGCCGACATTCAGCAGCAGCTGTTACGGCACGGGATGGACGCAGCGATGCCGGTGGCTATCGTGCAGCACGGCACCACGCCGCAGCAGCGCGTCGCCTGCGCCACGCTGCAGGAGCTGGCAACGCTGGCACAGCAGTTTGCCAGTCCGGCGTTGATCATTGTGGGCCGCGTGGTCAGCCTGCGCACGCAGCTGCGCTGGTTCTGATGCGGTAAAATACTGTACAGCGCTGCGCTTTGCCGCCAGACTGAGCAGCCAAATCAATCACAAGGAGTTTCCATGCGCATTATTTCTCTGGCCGCGGCGCTGCTGATGCCGCTGAGCGCGGCGGTGAGTGCCGCCCCGGTAACGTGGTCATCGGTCACGGGCGAATGGCAGGTGGTTGCCGTGACGCCGAAAAAGGAGAACGGCCAGATTTACATCAAAAACGATCCGCAGTTTATGGGCGCGCGCGTGGCGTTTAAACCAATGCGATTAGCTGGACGCGCGGTACTGCCGAACGCGGCATCAATCCGGCGACCGACAATTGCCAGGGAAAACCGCGCCTGAGCGCCGCCAGCGGGGCCGGACAGGATCGTGATTTCAGCTTTCGCTATGGCTTCAACGTGCACTGTGGCAATCAGGCGTGGGGACCGGCACCGGGCGCGGTACTGAGCGTGCTGGCCGACGGCAATGCGCGGCTATTCTGGGATGGCGCAGAGCTGACGCTGCATCGGGTGAAGTAAAGCCTGCGGGGCGCGTAGTGCTGCGCCCCGGCAAACCGGCTTATGGCTGCGCCACGAAGCCTACGGCGTCATACACTTTCTTCAGCGTTTCCTGGGCATGCGCACGGGCTTTCGCTGCGCCATCGCGCATCACCTGGTTGAGGAACGCTTCGTCATTGCGGAAACGATGATAGCGCTCCTGCAGCTCAGTCAGCATCTCAGACACAGCATCTGCCACCGCGCCTTTCAGGTGACCATACATTTTGCCTTCGAACTCCTGCTCCAGCTGCGCAATCGACTTACCGGTCACGCCTGACAGGATATCCAGCAGGTTAGACACGCCCGCTTTCTCTTTGATGTCGTAACGCACCACCGGCGGCTCTTCCGAGTCGGTCACTGCGCGCTTGATCTTCTTTACCACCGATTTGGTGTCTTCCAGCAGACCAATCACGTTGTTGCGGTTGTCATCGGATTTCGACATCTTCTTCGTCGGCTCCAGCAGCGACATCACGCGCGCGCCGGACTTCGGAATAAACGGCTCAGGAATTTTAAACACGTCGCCGTACAGCGCATTGAAGCGCGCGGCGATATCGCGGCTCAGCTCAAGGTGCTGCTTCTGATCTTCGCCGACCGGTACCTGGTTAGTCTGATACAGCAGAATATCGGCCGCCATCAGCACCGGATAATCGAACAGGCCGGCGTTGATGTTCTCTTCGTAACGTGCCGATTTGTCCTTGAACTGCGTCATGCGGCTCAGTTCGCCGAAGTAGGCGTAGCAGTTCAGTACCCAGCTCAGCTGGGCGTGCTCCGGTACGTGCGACTGCACGAAGATGGTGCTTTTTTCCGGATCGATACCGCAGGCAAGGTACAGCGCCAGCGTATCCAGCGTGGCTTTGCGCAGCGCGGCCGGGTCCTGACGAACGGTGATGGCGTGCAGATCGACGATGCAGTAAATGCAGTGGAAATCATCCTGCATCTGCACCCACTGACGCAGCGCACCCATGTAGTTGCCAATGGTCAGTTCACCGGAAGGCTGGGCGCCGCTGAAAACGATGGGTTTGCTCATGTTATGTCCTGATAATCACAGCCCGAGAACGGGCAAAAGTTCGCTAAAAGTATCGAGAGTTAAATCGGGCTGGCTGGTGGCAATCGGCTCACCGTAGTTGTAGCCGAAGGTCATCGCAACGTTTGGCACGCCCGCCGCCTGGGCAGCGAGAATATCATTGCGCGAATCACCGACAAACAGCAATTGTCCTGGAAGCACGCCGAAACGGCCGAGAACGAGGAAAATCGCCGCCGGATGTGGTTTTTTCACCACTACATCGTCGCCGCCGATGATCAGAGAAAAGTAGTCGGCAATGCCGAGCGACTGCAGCAGCGGAGCAACAAACGGTGTGGGTTTGTTGGTGACGATGGCCAGCGGCAGACCGCTGGCATGCAGCGCAGCCAGCGTCTCCTGCACCTGTGGAAACAGCGTACTGCCGGCTTCCACCGTTGCGGCGTAATGTTTGTCGAACAGCGCACGCGCGTCGCGCTGCTCGTCGGCCTGCGGCTCACGGCCCAGCGCCCAGCTGAGCGCCCGCGCCATCATGATGTCCGCACCGTTGCCAATCCAGGTCGAGACGCGCTCAACGCCCGCGGGCGGCAGCTGCAAATCGGCCAGCGCCAGATCGATCGCCTGTGCCAGGCCTGGCGCGCTGTGCACCAGCGTGCCATCGAGATCGAACGCCAGCGCGCGGATATCAGTGAAATGAGCCATTAACTTTCTCCAGTTCGCTGCGCATCTCATCGATCACCTTCTTGTAATCCGGATGACCGAAGATCGCCGAGCCGGCAACAAACATATCAGCCCCGGCCGCCGCGATCTGACCGATGTTATCGATCTTCACGCCGCCATCCACTTCCAGACGGATTTGGTAACCGCTCTGGTCAATGCGACGACGCGCTTCGCGCAGTTTATCCAGCGTGCCCGGAATAAAGGACTGGCCGCCGAAGCCTGGGTTGACCGACATCAGCAGAATGATGTCGAGCTTATCCATCACGTAATCGAGATAGCTGAGCGGCGTTGCCGGATTGAACACCAGACCGGCTTTACAGCCGTGCTCTTTGATCAGCTGCAGCGTACGGTCAACGTGCTCGCTGGCTTCGGGATGGAAAGTAATGAAGCTGGCACCCGCTTTGGCGAATTCCGGGATCAGCGCATCGACCGGCTTGACCATCAGATGCACATCGATGGGCGCGGTGATGCCGTAATCGCGCAGCGCTTTCAGCACCATTGGCCCCATGGTCAGATTGGGAACATAGTGGTTATCCATCACATCGAAATGCACCACGTCGCCACCGGCTTCCAGCGCTTTAGCGGTATCTTCGCCCAGGCGGGCAAAATCAGCGGCAAGGATTGATGGGGCCAGTAAAAATTGTTTCATCCGAATCTCCCAATTTTGTGCGCCAGCCGGAGCTGGCGTGATGCGTTGGTCGCGGACGAAACAGGCTAGCGGAAAAGCGCCAGCAGTTCGTCAACCTGAGTGCGACCACTTATGCTTCGGCTGATGGAACGCCGGGCTTTAACTACATGTAAATCCGCATGCTGATACCACTCGCGCGTCAGCAGGGTATCGTGGTTTGAAATCAGTACCGGGATGCGGCTCTCCTGCGCCAGCTTACTGGCCAGTTCCGCCAGATGCTGCTGCTCGCGCAGACTAAAGCTGTTGGTGTGGTAAGCGGTAAAATTAGCCGTCGCCGACAGCGGCGCGTACGGCGGATCGCAATAAACCACTGAGCCTGCAGGGGCGTTGCCCAGAGTAACATCGTACGATTCACAGACAAAGGTGGCTTTTTGCGCGCGCTCGGCGAACCATAACAGTTCGGCTTCCGGGAAGTACGGCTTACGATAGCGACCAAAGGGCACATTAAATTCACCGCGCAGATTGTAACGGCACAGGCCGTTGTAACCGTGGCGGTTGAGATAAAGAAACAGCACGGCGCGCTGATAGGTATCCGTGCTGGCGTTGAACGCCGTACGCTGGGCGTAATAGGTTTCCGCCGTATTGCCGCTGGCGCTGAACAGCTGGCGCGCGTCTTCAATAAACGAGGCGGTGCGCGTTTTGACGATATTGTAGAGATTGATCAGATCACCGTTGATGTCCGCCAGGTGATAACGGTCATAATCGGTGTTGAGGAATACGGAACCGGCGCCGACAAAAGGTTCGATTAAACAATCACCTTGTGGCAGATGACGACGGATATCGTCAAGCAGCGGGTATTTCCCTCCGGCCCATTTCAGGAAAGCGCGATTTTTCTTCATGCTGTCGTGGCTATTACATCTTAATTATTGGCTGTGGCGAAACCGACAGCAGATCTGCGCTTAGAACGGGGCCGCAGCAGCGCGGCCCCACATCACTTACTGGCTCTCTTTCTTCACCTGGCTGAGCGGTTTAACCCACGGGTTCGCCGCACGCACTTCCGCCGGCAGTGAAGCTACCGCACGTTTGGCTTCGGCCGGTGTGGCATAAGCGCCGCTCACCAGCACGTACCACGGCTGGCCGTTACGCGTGGTTTTATACACGTGATAACCGCTCAGATTCTGTTTCTTCGCCCAGGCGTTCAGGCTAGCTTCTTTCGACGCACCGCTCAGCTGCAGCGTGTAGTTGCCGCCCGATGGCAGCGACTTGCTGGCACCGCCACTGCTGGCCGGTGCGCTGTTGTGCGCGGTGGTGGTGTGCGTTTTGTTCTCTTTCACTGCGGCCGGTTTGCTGGCAGCCGGGGTTTTGTGGCTGCTACTGCTGGCACCGAGGCTGCGCGGTGGCGTCTCAGCGCGTACCGCCGGCGGCGTGACCGCTTTGCCAGCGCTGCCGCCGACCGTTGCCGGTGCGGTAGGCAGCGAACTGTTGCCCTGTGCGCCCTGCGCCGCGGCATCAACGGAACCCTGCTGATTGTTCAGCGCGGTATTGAGATCGCCCGGCAGCGTTACGCGCTGCTGGTTGGCCGGTGTGTCAACCGGTGCTGCCTGAGTCGGCGTGGAGGAGACAGACGGCATGGAGATTGACTGACCGTCACTGCCGGCAGGTGCGGCGTTACCGGCGGTATTCTGCGGCGCACTGCCCTCAGCCGACGGCGTGGCATTCTGCTGGCCGCTCATGGCGGTTGAACCTGACAGGTCGATATTCTTTTCACTGCCGCCGCCAGCCGGTGCCGCGTTACCGGTGCTGGCGCTGTTGCTGGCCGGTTTCTTCTCGTCCGGGCCGGTCAGCGCGGAGCCAATGCCCAGCACCAGAATCAGCAGCACCAGAATGCCGATGCCCATCATCATATGCTGACGGGAAACCGGTACTTTCGCTTTCGGCGCAGAAGACGATTTGCGAGGCCGCGTGGGACGGCGGTCACTGGCGTCAGGTTTTAACTCGTCTTCCGGTTTGAACTCATCCATTTAGCCTCCTCCGTAAAACGGCACGCTTCCCACGTGCCGCATCACTGCTCACTGTTCCCCCGCCGGACAGCAGCCCGACGTAGTCCGGGGATAATCAAGATACTTTGCAATCGTTAATCGCAGCCAGCACCATATCATGCGCCACGCCGCCACGCACTTCGGAGCGGCCAATAGCGAGAGGCAGCACCAGACGCAGCTCGCCGCCGAGCACTTTTTTATCGCGCATCATGTGCGGCAGATAGGCTTCTGCTGTCATGCTGGCCGGGCCGTTAACCGGCAGGCCAGCACGCTGCAGCAGCGCAATAATGCGGTCAGTATCGGCAGCGCTGAACTGACCCAGACGCTCAGCAGTGCGCGCCGCCATTACCATGCCCGCCGCAACCGCTTCACCGTGCAACCAGTTGCCGTAACCCATATGCGCTTCGATCGCATGACCAAAAGTATGACCGAGATTGAGCAGCGCACGCAGGCCGGTTTCACGCTCGTCGGCCGCCACCACGTCGGCTTTCAGCTCGCAGCAGCGGCGAATGCAGTAAGCCATGGCAGTGTTATCCAGCGCCAGCAGCGCATCAAGATTCTGCTCCAGCCACTGGAAAAATTCACCGTCGAGAATGATGCCGTATTTGATCACTTCCGCCAGACCGGAGGCCAGCTCGCGCGGCGGCAGCGTGGTAAGGCAGTCGGTATCCACGATCACCGAAGCCGGCTGGTAGAAAGCACCGATCATGTTTTTACCGAGGGGATGGTTCACCGCAGTTTTGCCCCCAACCGAGGAGTCAACCTGCGACAGCAAGGTGGTCGGCACCTGAATAAAGCGTACGCCGCGCTGGTAGCTGGCAGCAGCAAAGCCGGTCAGATCGCCAATCACGCCACCGCCCAGCGCAATCAGCGTGGTGTCACGGCCGTGCGGCTTCTGCAGTAGCGCGGTGAAAACCTCGTCCATCACCGCCAGCGTTTTGTACTGCTCACCGTCGGGCAGAATCACCTGATCCACTTTCACCCCGGCGTTGCTCAGCAGCGTCGCGAGTTTGTCCAGATAGATCGGTGCCAGCGTCTGATTCGTCACCAGCATGGCATTGTCGCCGGCTTTCAGCGGCCAAAAAGAAGCCGGATCGTTAAACAGTCCGGCAGCGATGGTGATGGGGTAACTGCGATCCCCCAGTGAGACAGTGATCTTCTCCATGATGACCGATACCTATTGCTGAGCCCTCAGGGTGCTGGATTAATTTTTTTCCAGCATGTTGATGATCTGATTGGCGACAACTTTTGCACTTTGATCGTCAGTGCGAATGGTGACGTCAGCGATCTCTTCATAAAGCGGATTACGTTCGCCAGCCAGCGCTTCCAGTACTTCGCGCGGCGGTTCGTCAACCTGCAGCAGCGGACGCTTTTTATCACGCTGAGTGCGGGCAAGTTGCTTTTCGATGGTGGTTTCGAGGTAGACGACCACACCGCGGGCGGAGAGACGATTACGGGTTTCACGGGATTTGACGGAGCCGCCACCGGTCGCCAGGACAATGCCCTGTTTCTCGGTCAGCTCGTTGATGATTTTCTCTTCACGATCGCGAAAACCGGCTTCGCCTTCCACATCAAATACCCAGCCTACATCCGCTCCGGTACGTCGCTCAATTTCCTGATCGGAATCGAAAAATTCCATATTGAGTTGCTGAGCTAACTGACGACCAATAGTGCTTTTGCCGGCACCCATCGGCCCAACCAGAAAGATATTGCGTTTCTCTGCCATTTTGTCGGTATTACTAAGAATTCGTTGATGATACCCCGCGTTCAGCACATTGCTGGCGGGACAGGAACTGAGACCTCATGAGCGTTAGCAAGAGTCAGACGGAAAATTATCTCAACACTCATGGCCGTTTGGCAACCGAATAAATTGCCCCCGGCGACCTTCAAACAGGACCGGTCTGTGGTTCGCGAGACGGTAACGCTCTTCCTTTTTTGCCATCCTTGTGCGCGCTACAGGTGCGCTGGCTGGGCCTGTCGCTCCCGACAGCTTACCTGCGTAAACTGTGGAATTGGTGCCGTTGCTGACGTCCTGTACCACCCAAAATTCGGGCATATTTCTTTCGATGCCAGTATCGCTTGTCACTGACACCCGCCGGAAGGTTATCCTGCCGCGTTCCGTTACACCGTTTTAAAATCGCTAAACCTTGTATGCTAATTCCTGCCCTGCGTCAACGCAGTTGGTCATATGGAGCGAATTTTCCGCTTTATCCGGCGGTAAGCGCTGCTTCCCTGACCAGTCGCGGCGTGATGAAGATCACCAGCTCACGTTTTTTGCGCTCGTCGGTCTGCTGACGAAACAGACTGCCGAGCAGCGGCACCTCGCCCAGCCACGGCACGCGCTTTTCGCCCTGGGTGCGCTGCTGCTGGAAAATACCGCCCAGCGCCAGCGTTTCACCGTCGCGCAGCGTCACCTGAGTGGCAATTTCCTGCTTATCAATGCTCAGCACCTGACTTTCCCCCATCGTCAGGCTGCGACCCGGCATGTTCTGGCTCAGCCGCAGCGTGAGCTGAATGCGCCCGTTGCCCAATACTACTGGCGTCACCTCCATGCCCAGCACCGCCTCTTTGAACTCAATCGCCGTCGCACCGCTGTTACCGGATTTCACCTCGTAGGGAATTTCGGTGCCCTGCTTGATGGTGGCGGTCTGCTGGTGTGAGGTAAACAGCCGCGGGCTGGCGATGATTTCGATCTGGTTCTCCTGCTCCAGCGCGCTCAGCTCCAGGTTAAGCAGTTCGCCACTCATCGGTCCGAGCGTGATGCCGGCGCGTATCGCCGGATTGCTCACCGTCAGCGGCACCAGCAGCTGCGGATTGCGCAGCGCCCCGGTGACGACATCGCCGGGTGCGGTGCTCCAGCTGACGCCGAGCTCGCGCAGATGCTCTTCATTGATGGTGACAATGTGCGCTGACAGCTCCACCTGCTCCAGCGGCAGATCCAGCGCCTGCAGCCAGCGCTCGGTATCGCGCAGCGCCTGCGCGCTGTCCCGCAGCAACAGGCTGTTGGTACGGCTATCCACCGTCACGCTGCCGCGCGGCGTCATCAGCGAGCGTTCCGCCTGCAGGCTGCGGTAGACATCGCTGGCGCTGGCGTAGTGCAGCGTGACGGTGCGCTGCTCAAGCGGCACCTGCAGCTGCTTCTCTTCACGCTCCGCCTGTGCCTGCTGTGCCTGTCGCTGCTGCCAGCTCTCCGGATAGACCAGCAGCACACCCTCCTCCTGGATCACCGTGAGTTTCGCCAGCCGCGTGACCAGCGCCAGTGCGCGCTCCCAGCCGACGTTATCGAGTCGCAGCGACAGCCGCCCCTCCACGCCCGGCGCGATCAGCAGGTTGGTTTGCTGATAGTCAGCCAGCGCCTGCAGAATGCGCTCGACCGGCGCATCATCAAATACCAGGCTCAGGGGCTGATCAGCGGCGTGCAGCGGACTGCTCAGCGCCAGCCACAGCAGCAGCATCATCCTTTTCATAAAATCCTCCTTTTATTACCCATGTGATGTGCTGCGGCGGACAGCTCTGCGTGACGCTCAGTACCAGCGTATGTGCACTGAGCTGGGTCACCTGCCACGGTGCCACCGGAAAAGCAGCCGGTGCGCTCAGCCGCTGACGTTTGCCCTGCGGTGAAACCAGCCAGGCCACAAAGTGCGGCGCGCGACCAATGGTGCCCTGTAAGCGCCAGCCCTGCGGTACGGCAGCGGGTGCCTGACAACGGCTGGCAGCCAGCGGCTGGAACGGATCGCGCGCCAGCGCCCAGCTGCTGCACAGCAGTAACACCAGTGCGCTACTCCGCATCGTCACTCTCCAGCCAGAACTCGCTGTGTAACACGCCCTGCTCCGCCTGCAGCTGAAAACGCTGTGGCACCGCTAACGCCGTAGCAGCCAGCCCGCTGAACAGCGGCAGAAACTGCGGCCAGCTCAGGCGCAGCGCCAGCTGCTGTGGCTGGCTGTCCGGATGCCAGGCCTCGAGCTGATTGCCGCGCGCTGCCACCAGTTGCTCTAACGATACGGACGCCGCCGTTGCCGCTGGCTGCAGCGTTGCGATCTCCGCCTGGAGCTGTTCGATGGCCGGTCGCTCGTCCAGCTGCTGTTGACGTTGCTGGTGCTGCTGCGCCAGTTGTGACAGCTGCTGTTGCAGCGTGCTGAACTGCTGCTGCTGCGGACGCAGCAGCAGTAGCCACGCCAGCCCGAATAGCAGCAGCGCCAGCAGTTGCAGGCTGGCTATTCGCCACGTCAGTGCCAGCTGCAGCCAGCGCTGGATGAGTTCATTCATTGGTCGCCTCCTGCAGCCGGGCACGCAGCGCGAAGCGGTAATCCCCCTGCGCCTGACGCTGTACGCTGCCCTGCTTCACCGCCGCAAATAGCGGTTGCGTCTGCAGCTGCTGGCGGAACGCGCTGACATCAGCCAGGCTCTGCGCCAGACCGTCCAGCACCAGTAGCCCCTGTCGCCGCTCCACGCGACTCAGCCACAGCGTCTCCGGCATCAGCGCGGGCAGTTGCTGCCAGAACTGCTGCCAGCGTTGATGCTGCTGCAGCCGCTGTTGCTGCGCCTGCTGCCTGCGTAACAGATCATCCCGCTGCGCCATCAGCGTTTGCTGTTGCGCCAGCCGTTGCTGGATCTGCTGGAGCTGCATGGTCATATCGGCCTGCTGCCGGGCTGCCTGCTGGAGCCGCTGTTCAGCGCGCCACCACAGCAGCAGCGTGAGTAACAGCGTTACCAGCAGCACGACAACCAGCAACGCCACGCTGTGCTGGCGGCGTAGCAGCAACTGCTGTGCCCGCCACGGGAGCAAATTGACCGCCAGCATCAGTAATCCTCCGGACGTAGCGCCAGGCCTAGCGCAATCGCCAGCGCGCCCGCCTCTGCCGGTAGCGGCGGTTGCAGATAGTGCAACAGCGCCAGTGGTTTGCAGCGCTGCACTTCCGCCTCCGGCAACGCCTGCGGTGAGGTGCAGAACACCGTTTGTGCCTGGGGAAAGGTGTCACGCAGATGGGCGAGCGTCAGGGGTTCGGTTGCCGCGCCGCAGGCGCTATTTTCGCCGGCCAGCGTCCACAGCCAGTGGTCGCAGAGCGGATGGATCAGCAGCTGATGCGGGCGCAGCGGAACGCGCATAGCGATCTGCGTCAGCGCCAGACTGCTCAGCTCAAACACGTCGGGGCGCAGTCCGGCCTGCTGCAGCGGCGCCAGCCACTGGGCGATGACGTCGCGGCGCGCGGCGGTGACGTGCAGCTGGCTGGCGCTGCCGCCCAGCCGGTAATCCAGCGACAGCGAGGCGGCTTCGACCGGGAACAGGCGTGATGCGGACGCGTTAACGTAGCGGCTGAGCGCCGGCTCGCGCAGTGAGGTTTGCGGCAACGGCAGCGTACGCTGCAGCACCAGCTGCGGCGGCAGGCCAACGCGCAGTGAGTAGCGCCTGGGTAAATGACGTTGCCAGCGCACCAACATCTCCTGTAACACTGGCGAGGTTTGCAACACGCCGTTGCGTAACGTATCGTGCGGCAGCGGCTGCTGCCACCAGTGTCGCAGCTGCCATCCGTGACGGCGTCGTTCAATGCCAAGGGCGCAGAGTTGCCCGTTCTGGATGTCCAGTCCAATTTGCCAGCGCTGAAAAGCCATGCGCGCGATCTCCTTATCGTTACAGGGAAAAGGATGATTACCCGCATTGCATGAAGATTGACGGGTATATCAAAGCGTCAGGCTTGCCTTTATACTACCGCGCGATTGTTTATAAACTGCCCAAACGCCAACAGATGGGAATTCTCAGGTGAAGTTCGTAAAGTATTTATTGATCCTTGCAGTGTGTTGCATTTTGCTGGGAGCCGGCACGGTTTATGGTTTGTACAAATACATAGAGCCGCAGCTGCCTGATGTGAACACATTGAAAGATGTGCGCCTGCAAACCCCGATGCAGGTTTACAGCGCGGATGGCGAGCTGATCGCCCAGTATGGTGAAAAGCGCCGTATCCCGCTCACCCTGCAACAGATGCCGCCTGAGCTAATCAAAGCGTTTATCGCCACCGAAGACAGCCGCTTTTATGAGCATCACGGCGTCGATCCGGTGGGGATTTTCCGCGCCGCCAGCATCGCGCTGGTCTCCGGCCACGCCTCGCAGGGCGCCAGTACCATTACGCAGCAGCTGGCGCGTAACTTCTTCCTCAGCCCTGAACGCACGCTGATGCGTAAAATCAAGGAAGCCTTCCTGGCGATTCGCATCGAGCAGTTGCTGAGTAAGGATGAAATCCTTGAGCTGTATCTGAATAAAATCTATCTCGGCTATCGCGCTTACGGCGTCGGTGCGGCGGCGCAGGTGTACTTCGGTAAACCGGTCGATCAGCTGTCGCTGAGTGAGATGGCGATGATCGCCGGCCTGCCGAAAGCGCCGTCGACCTTTAACCCGCTCTATTCACACGCCCGTGCGCTGGCGCGCCGTAATGTGGTGCTGGCTCGCATGCTGGATCAGAACTACATCACGCAGCAGCAGTATAACGACGCGCGCAACACGCCGCTGACCGCCAGCTATCACGGCCCGGAAATTGCCTTCTCTGCACCGTATCTCACCGAGTTAGTGCGTCAGGAGATGGTGAAACGCTACGGCGACAGCGCCTATGACGATGGCTACAAGGTGTATACCACCGTGACCCGCCATCTGCAGGAAGCCGCACAGCAGGCGGTACGTAACAACGTGATGGCGTACGATATGCGTCACGGCTATCGCGGTCCGACCAACGTGCTGTGGAAAGTGGGTGAAGCCAGCTGGGATCACACCCGCATCGTCAATACGCTGAAAAATCTGCCGGTCTACGGTCCGCTGAATGCCGCCGTGGTCACCAGCGCCAGCGCCGACGAAGCCACCGCCATGCTGAAAGATGGCAGCAGCGTTTCGCTGACTTTAGCCGGCGTGCGCTGGGCGCGTCCGTATAAATCCGACACCCTGCAGGGCCCGACGCCGCGCAGCGTCACTCAGGTGCTGCAGGCTGGCCAGCAGATTTGGGTACGCAAAGTCGGGGATGCATGGTGGCTGGGACAGGTGCCGCTGGTGAACTCGGCGCTGGTGTCGCTCAATCCGGAAGATGGTGCGGTACGCGCGCTGGTGGGTGGTTTTGACTTCAACCAGAGTATGTTCAACCGCGCTACCCAGGCGCTGCGTCAGGTCGGCTCGAACATCAAGCCGTTCCTGTATACCGCCGCCATGGACCGCGGCCTGACGCTGGCCTCCATCCTCAACGACGTGCCGATTTCACGCTGGGATGCCGGTGCCGGCGCAGACTGGCGACCAAAGAACTCGCCGCCGACCTATGCGGGTCCGATTCGTTTACGCCAGGGGCTGGGTGAGTCGAAAAACGTGGTGATGGTGCGCGCGATGCGTGCTATGGGCGTTGATTACGCCGCTGAGTATCTGCAGCGCTTTGGCTTCCCGGCGCAGAACATTATCCATACTGAGTCGCTGGCACTGGGCGCCGCATCCTTCACGCCAATGCAGGTGGCTCGCGGCTATGCGGTGATGGCCAACGGCGGCTTCCTGGTCGATCCTTACTTCATCGCGAAGATCGAGAACGAACAGGGCGGCGTGATTTTCCAGGCGCAGCCGAAGATCGCCTGCCCGCAGTGCAATCTGCCGGTGATCTATGGCGACACCAAAAAGTCGGTGGCGCTGAATGAAGAGAGCGTGGAAAACGTTGCCACCTCGAATCAGCAGCAGAATCAGACCGTGCCGCAGCCCGAGCTGGAGCAGGTACCGGCGCAGCCGCAGCCGGCCGGCGATCAGCAGTATGCGCCGCACGTGATCAACACGCCGCTGGCGTTCCTGATTAAGAGCGCGCTGAACTCCAACATCTTCGGTGAACCGGGCTGGATGGGAACCGGCTGGCGTGCCGGCCGCGATCTGAAGCGTAACGATATCGGCGGCAAAACCGGTACCACCAACAGTTCCAAAGATGCCTGGTTCTCCGGTTATGGTCCGGGCGTGGTGACGTCGGTGTGGATTGGCTTTGATGATTCGCGCGCGCTGGGTCGCACCACGGTATCGGGTGCGATTCCGGATCAGATCTCCGGCTACGAAGGCGGCGCGAAGAGTGCGCAGCCGGCATGGGATGATTACATGAAAGTGGCGCTGGATGGTGTGCCGGTGCAGCCGCTGACACCGCCGGACGGCGTGGTGACGGTGACCATTGACCGCAGCACCGGCAAGCTGGCCAACGGTGGCGGCAACACCCGTCAGGAGTACTTCATCAACGGCACCCAGCCGACCGAATATTCGGTGCATGATGTGGGCACCACTATTATGGACAACGGTGAAAGCCACGAACTGTTTTGATCAAAAAAGCCGGGGGAAATCCCCGGCTTTTTGTTTTTACCCCGTGCGACTTTCCGCGCCTTTTATTGCGCCGCCAGGTGTCCTCAATAACTCAACCGCCCCTGCTTCACCAGCCACTCACGCACCATGAACAGCGCGCTGACGTTACGCGCCTCGCGAAAATCCGGCTCTTCCAGCAGCGCCAGCAGATTGCTGAGCGGCCAGCGGCGTACAATCAGCGGCTCCGGCTCATCCCCTTCCAGCTTCTCTTCGTACAACCCTTCAGCTACCACGATATTCATCTTGCTGGAGAAATAGGACGGCGCCATGGTGAGTTTGCCCAGCGCGTCCAGCTGGTGCGCGCCAAAGCCCACTTCTTCTTTCAGCTCACGGTTGGCGGCTTCAAAAACGCTTTCACCAGGGTCGATTAAGCCTTTCGGGAAGCCCAGCTCATAGGTTTCCAGTCCGACGGCGTACTCCTGGATCAGGATCACGTCATCGCCAATGATCGGCACAATCATCACCGCTTCACGATCGGAGGGCTTCATGCGCTCATAGACGCGACGCGCACCGTTGCTGAAGGCGAGATCAACCGCTTCGATGGTAAACAGGCGGGAGCGGGCCACCGCTTCCACGTTGAGGATGTCAGGTTTTTTCAGGGGAGTGGTCATATCAGCCTCAAACTAAGCACAGCCTTGTGAAACGCGATGACGTCAGCATACCGAAGCCCGCGGCATTGTGCGACACGCAGCACGGGTCAATCATGGTGACATACATTTGCCCGCTGCCGCTAACAACTTCTTGTTATCTGCACAGTAAGATTTTCACAATAAGTCAACGGGGTAGCAGCAAATTCGGATAATACCGATGTTTAATTGAGGGACTTGTGAGTACCATCCCGTTAAGGAATAATCTAACAAATTTATAATACAATGATTTTGCGCGGTATTTTGTTTCATTTGCCTCTTGTCAGAATGACTTCTGCTCGCCAAAATTGACTCGTATTGCAGGTTTTACCGGGAGCACATCGTAAACGTGACGGCAGTTTTTTGGCTGGATTGAGCAAAGCATGAGCACTCTTATCGTCATTCTGGCTGTCATGCTGGCCTGTTCGTTAGTGGCCGGAATCGGCTACTGGTACGCTATGCGGCATCGTCCGCCGTTGGCGAAACCACTGCCGTTTATCAGTCCGCCCTGCCGTAAACTCACCGATGAAGAACGCGCTGCCGTTGAGAAGTATATTGCGTCGCTGGGTAAAGCACGTCAGCACAGCGGCGGGCGATCGACCCGATCGTCACGGGAACCCGAAGCGCTGGCGCTGACCGCACAGAGCAATAATGTTTATCCCGTTACCCGCTCCATCACCCGTTACGGCCTCTCCACTGACGATCCCCACAAATGGCGCTACTACCTGGATGAAGTCGAGGTGCATCTGCCGCCGCTGTGGGAGCAGTACATCGCTGAAGAAAACTACGTCGAGCTGATCCGTACCCAGCCCCTGCCGCTGGTGATCTCGCTCAACGGCCACTCGCTGGTGAACTATGCGGTAGAACAACCGGCGCTACCGCCGCTGGTGCGGCCGATGTCGACCAACGCTTCGATTCGTAAAGAGGAGAGCGAAAACGTCGAGCTGCTGCAGGTGCGCAAAGAGTCGCCGGAAGAGTATCAGCTGTCGCGCGCCGACGGCACGCGTGAAGCGAGCGCCATTTGCTGCGCCTTCCTGCTGTTTTTCCTCAGCCTGGTACTGCCCGGCAGCCTGATGCTGTGGATTGCGCTGCCCGCCGGCGCGATCGTCGCTGTCAGCCTGTGGTTTATGTATCGATTCCCCGGTGAAAAAGGGCTGCGCGATGTGCACTGTCTGCGCGGCGCACCGAAGCGCTGGGGCCTGTTTGGCGAATCCAATCAGGAGCAGAGCAACATCTCGCTCGGCATCATCGACTTAATCTATCCGGCACACTGGCAGCCTTATGTGGCGCACGACCTGGGCCAGGTGACAGATGTGGATATCTACCTGAATCGTCAGGTGGTACGCCAGGGGCGCTTCCTGTCGCTGCAGGATGAAGTCCGCAACTTCCCGGTACAGCGCTGGCGTAAAAACCTGGTGCTGGCGTGCGGTTCGCTGCTGGTGCTGGTGATGCTGGTGAGCTGGATTCCACTCAGCATGCCGATCAAACTCAGCCTCGCCTGGTTAAAAGGCACCGAAAGTGTGGAAGTGAACAGCGTCGATAAACTCACTGCCCTGCCGCTGCACATTGGCGATAGCCTGAAAGTGAGCGGCACCGGCATGTGCTCGGTTCCGGGCAATTACCAGAGCAACCGCAGCTACGGCTACATGCCGTTCGACTGCTCGGCGATTTACTGGAACAACGCTGCGCCGCTGCCGCTGCCGCAGTCCGACATCATCGACAAAGCCGCCGCGCTGCTGGAGACCACCACGCAGCAGCTGCATCCGGAAACCAACACCGACCCGAAACTTAACCCGCAGCTGGCGTCGGCGATTCAGAAATCAGGCATGATTCTGCTGGATGATTTCTCCGATCTGGTGCTGAAAACCCAGCAGCTGTGCAGCCAGCAGCAGGACTGCGTGCGCCTGAAAAATGCGCTGGTCAACCTCGGTAACGCCAAAGACTGGGATACGCTGATTCACCGTGCTGATTCCGGCAAGCTCAACGGCATGAACGTGCTGCTGCGCCCGGTTAGCGCCGAAGCGCTGGAGAATCTGGTGAATACCGCCACCTCGACCTTCTTCTCGCGGGAGACGCGTCGCGCGGCGGAAACCCTTAACAGCCCGCCGCCGGGCGGATTCCTGATCATTAGCGATGAAGGCCGGCAGATGGTGAACCAGCCGCAGCCGTCGGTGGCGCTGTTCGATCTCGACGCCCCTTCACAGTGGCACGAACTGCAGCGCCTGTCCGGCATGCTGCTGCACACGCCGTTTGCCGCCAGCGGTATCATTACCAGCATTACCACCGATGCCAACGGCACGCGCCACATCGCCCTGCACAACGAGCCCGACGCCATGGCGCAGTGGCGCTATCTGGGCACCGCGCTGCTGATGCTGGTGCTGATTGTCAGCGCCGTCAGCAACGGCCTGCTGGCGCTGCGCCGCATCCACCGCAACCGCCTGCGTATGGCGCAGATTCAGCAGTATTACGACAAGTGCTTTAACCACAACCTCAGCACTATGCAGAGCGTGCGCTCGCTGTTCTGACCCTCCGCCTTCTGTGCTACCCTGTCGCCCTGTTTTTCAGGGCGGAAAACAAAATGCCGATTACGCTTAAGGGATTGGCGATGGATCGGCAGCCCGCAACGGCACCTCGCCCTTGATTTATCACGTTGTACCCATACCTTTGGGTATCCGGCACCGGCCCGATCCATCTTTCCGGCGTCATGCGACCGATCGCCACACGGCGCGACGCAGCGTAACAGCAGGAGCCGCAATGAAAGAGAAAACCAGTGAAGGCGTCCGCCTTGATAAATGGCTGTGGGCCGCGCGCTTCTATAAAACCCGCGCGCTGGCTCGCGACATGATTGAAGGCGGCAAAGTGCATTACAACGGCCAGCGCAGCAAACCGGGCAAAGTGGTCGAACTGCAGGCCGAGCTGACGCTGCGTCAGGGCAACGATGAGCGCACGGTGATCATCACCGCCATCGGCGACCAGCGGCGTCCGGCCAGCGAAGCGCAGCAGATGTACGCGGAGACGGCCGCCAGCATCGAAAAGCGCGAAAAGAACGCGCTGGCGCGCAAAATGAATGCCCTGACCATGCCGCATCCCGATCGTCGCCCGGATAAAAAAGAGCGCCGCGATCTGCTGAAATTTAAATTGTCGGGCGATGAATAACTCGCGCCCCCACGAGAGAAACCTTATGTCTGTTCAAGATCAACTGCATCGTTACCTGTTTGAAAACGTCGCCGTGCGCGGCGAGCTGGTCAACGCATCTCAAACCTGGCGCGACATCGTGCAGAACCACGACTACGCCGAGCCGGTCAAAACGCTGCTGGGCGAACTGCTGGTCGCCACCAGCCTGCTCACCGCTACGCTGAAATTTGACGGCGACATCACCGTGCAGCTGCAGGGCGATGGCCCGCTGAGCATGGCGGTGATCAACGGAAATAACCGCCAGGAGCTGCGCGGCGTGGCGCGGCTGAAAGAGGATGCGGAGATCGCTGCCGGCAGCAGCCTGAAGCAGATGGTGGGTAACGGCTATCTGGTGATCACCATTTCGCCTGAGAAAGGCGAGCGCTATCAGGGCGTGGTCGGCCTGGAAGCCGATACGCTGGCGGGCTGTCTGGAAGATTACTTCATGCGTTCCGAGCAGCTGCCAACCCGCCTGTTCATTCGCACCAGCGAGAAAGGCGCAGCCGGTATTCTGCTGCAGGTGCTGCCCGCGCAGGAGCCCAACCTGGATGACTTTAACCATCTGGCCACGTTAACCGAAACTGTGAAGAGCGAAGAGCTGATTGAGCTGCCCGCTACTGACGTACTGTGGCGTCTCTATCATCAGGAAGAAGCCACGGTTTACGATCCGGCGCCGGTCAGCTTCAAATGCACCTGCTCGCGCGAACGCTGCGGTGAAGTGCTGAAAACGCTGCCGCCAGAGGAAGTGGATGAGATTCTGGTCGAAGACGGCAAAATCGATATGCACTGCGACTACTGCGGCACGCACTATGTGTACGACGCCGTGGATATTGCTGCTATTCGTAACGCTCCCTCCGGCAATAGCGATCAACTGCATTAATCAGCAAACGGGCGGTGACGCCGCCCGTATTTTCCGCCGGCGTAGCGCTATGATTTTTCACGGAAATTAACTAATTTACACTAACTTTAGTTTCATAAGTGGCAGATTTCTCTACTTGTCACGTTCCAGCTCGCATTTTTAACTCTCTTCACTTTTCCACCTCGCTCAGACGTGTACACTGCGCGCGATCTGCCCTGTGCGGCTATGCGCAGCAGGACGCAGAAACCCTCATAAAAAATGCCATGAAGTACCGATTTAAGGAGCAGTCACATGCGCGTTAACGGCCTGACATCGCAAGACCTCGAAACGCTCGGAATTAGCGGCACCACCGAGGTGGTGTACAACCCTGATTACGCCACGTTATTTCAGGAAGAAACCCGCCCGGAGCTGGAAGGTTACGCGCGCGGCACCCTGACGCAGAGCGGTGCCATTGCCGTGGATACCGGCATCTTCACCGGACGTTCGCCGAAAGATAAATACATCGTGCGGGATGACACCACGCGTGACACGCTGTGGTGGAACGATGTTGGCAACGGCAAGAACGACAACCAGCCGCTGTCACAGGAAACCTGGCAGGCGCTGAAAGATCGCTGCACGCAACAGCTTTCCGGCAAGCGTCTGTTTGTGATTGACGCCTTCTGCGGCGCCAACCCGGACACCCGCCTCAGCGTGCGTTTCGTGATGGAAGTGGCGTGGCAGGCGCATTTCGTCAAAAACATGTTTATCCGTCCGACTGAGGCCGAACTGGCTGAGTTTACGCCGGATTTCGTGGTGATGAACGCAGCGCAGTGCACCAATCCGGACTGGCAGGCGCAGGGTCTGCATTCAGAGAATTTTGTCGCCTTTAACCTGACCGAACGCATGCAACTGATCGGCGGTACCTGGTACGGCGGCGAGATGAAAAAAGGCCTGTTCGCCATCATGAACTATCTGCTGCCGCTGAAGGGTATTGCCTCAATGCACTGCTCGGCCAACGTTGGCAAAGCGGGCGACGTGGCGGTGTTCTTTGGCCTGTCCGGTACCGGTAAAACCACGCTCTCTACCGATCCGGATCGTCAGCTGATCGGCGACGATGAGCACGGCTGGGACGACGACGGCGTCTTTAACTTCGAAGGCGGCTGCTACGCCAAAACCATCAATCTGTCAGAGCAGGCCGAGCCGGAGATTTACCGCGCGATTCGCCGCGATGCGCTGCTGGAGAACGTGGTGGTGCGCGCTGACGGCACGGTCGATTACGCCGACGCCAGCAAGACGGAAAACACCCGCGTGTCTTACCCAATCGAGCACATCGAAAACATCGTGCAGCCGGTGTCGAAAGCGGGCCACGCGAAGAAGGTCATCTTCCTGACCGCCGACGCCTTTGGCGTACTGCCACCGGTTTCGCGTCTGACGCCGGAGCAAACCCAGTACCACTTCCTGTCCGGCTTTACCGCCAAGCTGGCCGGCACCGAGCGCGGTGTGACGCAGCCCACCCCAACCTTCTCCGCCTGTTTTGGCGCGGCGTTCCTGACGCTGCATCCAACGCAGTACTCGGATGTGCTGGTGAAACGTATGCAGGCGTCCGGCGCGCAGGCCTATCTGGTGAATACCGGCTGGAACGGCAGCGGCAAGCGCATTTCGCTGAAAGACACGCGCGCTATCATCAACGCGATTCTGGCCGGTGAGCTGGATGAAGCGGAGACCGTGACGCTGCCGGTGTTTAATCTGCAGGTGCCCACCACGCTGGCACAGGTGGACGATGCCATTCTCGATCCGCGCCGCAGCTGGCCTGACGCCGCCGCCTGGCAGCAGGCTGCCGAAGCGCTGGCGCAGCGCTTTATCACCAATTTCGAGAAGTACACCGATAACGATGCCGGTAAGGCGCTGGTGCAGGCCGGCCCGCAGCTGTGAAGTAGCCCAGCCGCCACAACGGCGGCTTAGCGATGGCACATTTCGTCGCGGCGCGATTTATCGCGTATGCCTGCAGCGGTAATATCGCTGATGGATGCGCAATAGATTGCGCCGCTACGGTTGGTGCGGAAATTTAACTAACGTTACTGCTTACTGCCGTCGTGGCGCTGTTTTCCGGGATCGGTAACCACGCGCGGATACGTAATCCGCCGCGTTCGCTGTCGCCAATCTCCAGCGATCCGTCATGCGCATCGATAATACGCTGCACAATCGCCAGGCCCAGACCGGTGCCGCTGGTGCTGCGCGCGCTGTCGCCGCGTACAAACGGCTGGAACAGATGCTGTAACTGATCCGGCTTAATGCCCGGACCATCATCCTCCACCTGGAACCACGCGCGATTTAATTCCTGACCGCTGCTGACCTTGATCCAGCCGTTACCGTAGCGCGCCGCGTTAACCACCAGATTCGCCACCGCGCGTTTAATCGACAGCGGGTTAATATCCAGCATCAGCTCCGCGTCCATCACCGCATTCTCAATCTCGCGCTCGTAGCCGCTCTCCGCCGCCACCACTTCACCCAGCACGCTATTCAGATCGGCACGCTCGGTTTGCATCTCCTGTCCGGTGCGCAGGTAATCGATGAACTGCTCGATGATGGCGTTACACTCTTCGATATCTTTGTTGATCGACTCGGCCAGGTAGCCATCTTCCTCGCCCATCATCTCGGTGGCGAGACGGATGCGCGTCAGCGGCGTGCGTAGATCATGGCTGACGCCGGCCATCAGCAGCGTACGGTCATCGGCCAGTTGCTTCACGCCCGCCGCCATCTGGTTGAAAGCACGCGTCACCGAACGCACTTCCGAAGCACCGTATTCGCGCAGCGGTGGCGGAATAATGCCTTTCCCCACCTGCAACGCAGCGTGTTCAAGATCGACTAAGGGTCGGTTTTGTATACGGATAAACAGCCAGGCGCCGCCAATCGCCAGCAGCATAATCGCCAGGGTATAGCGGAACAGCGGCGAGAAGTCGCCCTGATGGATTTCGGTCAGCGGTACGCGCACCCAGATATCCGGCGACAGCCAGGTTTTCAGCCAGACCACCGGCGAGTTTTTGTTAACCTCAACCCGCACGTCGGTCGGCCCGCCCAGCTGCTGCGCCATCTGTTCACTGAGGAATTCATAATGCTGCGCCCAGCGCAGTCCGCTCTCTTCCGCCGCCGCGTTGGTGTACAACGAGATGCCCAGCTCACGATAAATTTCGCGCCGGAAGGCCGGCGGCACTTCCAGCTGCGTACCATCCTCCAGCTGCAGCCGATCGGTCATCAGCATACGCACTTCGTAGGCGAGGACTTTGTTGAACTGCTGCAGGCTGGGAAGAATGGCGAAATTGAGCACCACCAGGTAGGTCGTTACCAGGCTGACGAACAGCAAGGTAACGATCAACAACAGGGTGCGGGCAAACGAACTGCGGGGTGAGAAGCGCAATCGCCTCATGCTTTACTGCCGTCCGGAACGAACACGTAGCCAAGGCCCCAGACGGTCTGGATGTAGCGCGGATGCGCCGGATCTTCTTCGACCATGCGGCGCAGACGAGAGATCTGCACGTCGATAGAACGCTCCATCGCACTGTACTCACGCCCGCGCGCCAGGTTCATCAGCTTATCGCGCGACAGCGGCTCACGCGGATGGCTCACCAGCGCTTTCAGCACGGCAAACTCTCCGCTGGTCAGCGGCATCGGCTCATCTTCACGGAACATTTCACGCGTGCCGAGGTTCAGTTTGAACTTACCGAAGGCGATGACGGCTTCTTCCTGCGACGGCGCGCCCGGCAGCTCATTGGCCTGACGACGCAGCACAGCACGAATTCGCGCCAGCAGCTCACGCGGGTTGAACGGTTTTGGAATGTAGTCATCGGCGCCGATTTCCAGCCCCACGATACGATCGACCTCTTCACCTTTCGCGGTGACCATAATGATCGGCATCGGGTTACTCTGGCTACGCAGACGACGGCAAATTGACAGGCCATCTTCGCCCGGCAGCATTAAATCCAGCACCATTAAATGGAATGATTCGCGGGTCAGCAGACGATCCATCTGCTCGGCGTTGGCGACGCTGCGCACCTGAAAGCCCTGTTCGGTGAGATAGCGTTCGAGCAGTGCGCGCAGACGCATATCATCATCGACGACCAGAATTTTGTAGTTCTCTTGCATGTTCAACTCCCAAAGGCGCCATTGCCTGAGCCGATATTGTGTAAAAAAGATGCCCGTCTGTGACAGTCATTAATGGTTTATATTCTAGCCGAAATTGTTACAAAGCATATTAAACAGCAGCTTATCTTTAATTTTAACCGCGAACTGCGGCTCCGCTCGCGCTTTTCTGACTGATTTTGACGCCGTTTAGCGCTTGTCTGAAAATCAGCGGCGTTTTCTGCCGGCGAGTGGTCCAGCCGGGCCGTCCCGCTTCCGCCGTCAGGCGGGGCGCGCCATTTGGCTTAAGTTTCGCCTGCAGGATAAGCCAGCGGCCGCGCTCAGCAGCATAAAATATCGCGCTTTCGACGCTGACTGCGTATCCGCGCTCGGAACAGTGCCAGTGCGCGCGCAAAATAAGGCCAGCGTTAAATAAAGTGATTTAAATCAGTCAGTAAACTCCCCTTTCCTCTGCGCAAATGATCTCCGACACTGCATCGGTACCTGCTTACTGAGTTCATGTGGAGAAGAAAGATGAAAAAAACCGTTGTTCTGCTGAGCGCTCTGGTACTCACCAGCCTCACACAGGTTCAGGCCGCTACGCCAGCGGGCGAAGCCGCCGGCGCACAGGCGTCGACCACGGCCAAAGGTAATTCAGATGCTATCGGCATCGGTGCGGTGGGAGCCCTGCTCGGCGTCGCGCTGGCCACCATGGGCGGCGGCGATCACGGCGGCAGCAGCACCTCAACGACCACGGCGACCACGCCGGGCAAATAACGCTTATATGGCGCGGCAAGGCTGCGGCGCTTCCCCCTCTTATACTGCCAGCCCTTTCGCCAGCGGAGAATAAGTTGCGCCCCGGCTTGTTTCACCAGGCCATTACTCTCCGCCTCTTTTTTCCTCACTTTCCGTGACGTACTCAATGCGGTTCACAAACCACACCTTCTGTCCTTCCGGCGTGTTCACCGTCACCTCGTCATCCACCTCTTTTTTGATCAGCGCGCGCGCCATCGGCGAGTCGATGGAGATGTACTCTTTCACCGTATCGCCATAGATCTCGTCCGGTCCGACGATGCGAAAACGCTTCACGTCGCCCTGCTCATTCTCTACTTCCACCCAGGCACCGAAGAACACTTTGCCCTCCTGCTGCGGCGCATAATCAACGATTTTCAGCTCGGCGAGGCATTTACGCAGATAGCGCACGCGCCGATCGATCTGGCGCAGTAGGCGCTTGTTATAGGTGTAATCGGCGTTTTCAGAGCGATCGCCCAGGCTGGCGGCCCAGGAGACAATGCGGGTGATTTCCGGCCGCTTCTCATTCCACAGATGGTCGTGCTCAGCACGCAGCTTGTTATAGCCTTCGCGGGTAATCAGTTGGGTTTTCATCGCTTCACTCGTGGTTACAGCCCTGTTCACTGCACAGAGGCTATCACAAAGCCTTACCTGCCCGGACAGGCACCCAGCGTCTTTTTCATCAGGCGCACATAATCGGCGACCAGGCCGGGCGTCCAGGTCATGATTTCTGCCCGTTCGCGCAGCACGCAGGCGCCCCAGAATGCCGGCTGCAACAGCAGCGCAAACACCTGCTGCAGCCGCTGGCCGTAATAGCCTTCAAACGCCACGTCCAGCGCATCCACCACGGTGGTCGAACAGTTTTTTGCCGTCAGATTATACAGGCTGTCACCACGGTTGGCCTGCCAGTAGCTGGCGAGCGCCTGTCCGTTGTAGTGCTGAAAACTGAAGGTTAAATCCGGGCTGCGCCAGTCGGCAATCTCTGCCGCCAGCGAGGGGAGAAAACGGCCGGGACGATCGTTAATCTGTCCGGCCAGCAGCAGACGCGGCAGCTCGTGCGGTTGCGGATCGATCTCCTGCTGCGGATAAAGGCTGATGTAGCCGCACTCGCCAAAGCTCAGTGCCGCGTGGCCGGTACAAAAGTGCCCTTCACCGTTAATCACGCCGATGTAACGGTCAATCACATAGCGCTTCGGCTGTTGACTGGCTTCAGACTGCGCCTGCCAGACGTGGACACAGAGAGGAAATGCCGCAGCGTCCGGCGGAAAGCGGGCCTGCTGCCACGGCCGGAGCCGCGCGATATGACGATGGCCGCGACAAAACCACGGCAGCAGCGTAACGGACTGACCCGCCGGCAGGCGCTGCCACTGGCGCCAGACGCGCCACACCGTCAGGCTGAACGACAGCAGCAACAGTACCAGCCAGCTGCCCAGCAACACGCAGGTATGCAGGTTGTCATTGAAAAACAGCACCACGCTCAGCACCATCTCGCCGCAGCCCAGCATAAAATGTCGCACCCAGCGCTGGCGCTGAATCAGCGCCGCGCTCAGGCAGCGAAACAGGCCGTTAAACAACAGGCAGATTTCCATCACCGTCAGCAGCAGTTTCTTCAGCTGCCTTTCGTCACCGTGCCACAGCGCGCCGGCCAGCAGCGTACCGACAAAAATCAGGGAAAACAGCAAATTGAGCCAGCGCTGCAGCGACACCTCGCCGCTCAGCAGGTTAAACAGCAGCGACAGCGACAGTAAGAGCGCCAGCACCTGTAGCGACAGATTGATATGCCCATCGACCAGCACGTCCGCCACAATCATGCCTGCCAGCAGCACACCGCACAGCGCCAGGCCATAAATCAGCAGACGATAACGCACCAGCAGCTCGCGTCCGGCCAGCAGCAGCAGTAATTTGATCATTGCTTCACCCTCCTTCCGTGGTTTGCCGCAGATTATAGGGCAGAGACGGGGCGAGCCTGGCTGCAACCGGCACGCCATTGCGCTGGGGTTTAACACATAGGTGACTAAGTTTCTCTGAGTTGCGCGCTGCATTCAGAAAAAGACGGATTCACCGGTCAGCGGCTGGCAATTTGCGGCCTCAGTCCGTATAACTGTCCCCTATTTCTAACCCTGTGTAAGCAAGACCGTTACTGATGATGAAAGATTCGCTGAGCCAGATTATCGCAGGTGAGCTGAAGGCACGCGCCGACCAGGTTGACGCCGCCATTCGCTTGCTGGACGAAGGGAACACCGTGCCGTTTATCGCACGTTACCGTAAGGAAGTGACCGGCGGGCTGGATGATACCCAGCTGCGTACGCTGGAGAGCCGTCTCGGCTATCTGCGTGAGCTGGAGGAACGCCGCCAGTCGATTCTGAAATCCATTGATGACCAGGGCAAACTGACGCCGGAATTAGCCACTGCCATCAACGGCACGCTGAACAAAACCGAGCTGGAAGATCTCTATCTGCCTTATAAGCAGAAGCGCCGCACGCGCGGGCAGATCGCTATCGAAGCCGGGCTGGAACCGCTGGCAGAGACGCTGTGGAACGACGCGTCTCAGGATCCCGAGCAGCTGGCAGCGCGTTATGTCGACGCGGACAAAGGCGTCGCCGATGTGCGTGCCGCGCTGGATGGCGCACGCTATATCCTGATGGAGCGCTTCGCCGAAGACGCCACGCTGCTGGCGAAAGTGCGTGATTACCTGTGGAAGAACGCCCATCTGGTTGCACGCGTGGTGGAAGGCAAAGAGGAAGAAGGCGCTAAATTCCGCGACTACTTCGATCATCACGAAGCGCTGAGCAGCGTGCCGTCGCACCGCGCGCTGGCCATGTTCCGTGGCCGTAACGAAGGCATTTTACAGCTGTCGCTCAACGCCGATCCGCAGTTTGATGAAGCGCCGCGCGAAAGCTACGGTGAAACGCTGATCGCCGACCACCTTGGCCTGCGCCTGAACAACGCACCGGCCGACAGCTGGCGCAAAGCCGTGGTCAGCTGGACCTGGCGCATCAAGGTCCTGCTGCACCTCGAAACCGAACTGATGGGCACCATCCGCGAACGGGCAGAAGACGAAGCGATCAACGTGTTTGCCCGTAATCTGCACGATCTGCTGATGGCGGCACCCGCCGGCATGCGCGCCACCATGGGCCTCGATCCTGGCCTGCGCACCGGGGTCAAAGTGGCGGTGGTCGATGCCACCGGCAAGCTGGTCGCGACCGATACCATCTATCCGCATACCGGCCAGGCGGCCAAAGCCGCGACCTCGGTGGCGGCACTGTGCGCGAAACATCAGGTTGAACTGGTGGCGATCGGCAACGGCACCGCTTCACGTGAAACCGAGCGTTTCTTCCTCGACGTACAGAAGCAGTTCCCGCAAATCAAAGCGCAAAAAGTGATTGTCAGTGAGGCCGGAGCATCGGTCTATTCCGCTTCCGAACTGGCGGCGCAGGAGTTCCCCGATCTCGACGTTTCGCTGCGCGGTGCGGTGTCTATCGCCCGTCGTCTGCAGGATCCGCTGGCAGAGCTGGTCAAAATTGACCCGAAATCGATTGGCGTTGGCCAGTATCAGCACGATGTCAGCCAGAGCCAGCTGGCGAAAAAACTCGATGCGGTGGTGGAAGATTGTGTGAACGCCGTGGGCGTCGATCTGAATACCGCTTCGGTGGCGCTGCTGACGCGCGTCGCCGGCCTGACGCGCATGATGGCGCAGAACATTGTCAGCTGGCGTGACGAAAACGGCCGTTTCCAGAACCGTCAGCAGCTGCTGAAGGTGAGCCGCCTTGGGCCGAAAGCCTTTGAACAGTGCGCCGGCTTCCTGCGCATTAACCACGGCGATAATCCGCTGGATGCCTCAACGGTGCATCCGGAAGCCTATCCGCTGGTGGAGCGCATTCTCGCCGCTACGGAACAGGCGCTGAATGAACTGATGGGCAATCCGGGTAGCCTGCGCGACCTGAATGCGCGCGACTTCACCGATGAGCGTTTCGGGCTGCCGACCGTCACCGATATCATCAAAGAGCTGGAGAAACCGGGCCGCGATCCGCGTCCGGAGTTCAAAACCGCGCAGTTTGCCGAAGGCGTGGAGACGCTCAACGACCTGCTGCCTGGCATGGTGCTGGAAGGTGCAGTGACCAACGTGACCAACTTCGGCGCGTTCGTCGATATCGGCGTGCATCAGGACGGCCTGGTGCACATCTCTTCGCTGTCGGACAAATTCGTAGACGATCCGCATCAGGTGGTGAAAGCCGGCGATATCGTCAAAGTGAAAGTGATGGAAGTCGATCTGCAGCGTAAGCGTATCGCGCTGACCATGCGTCTGGATGAGCAGCCGGGTGAGAGCAATGCGCGCAGCGGCGGCAACCGTGGCGCAGGCAAAGAGGCCGCGCGGCCGGCCGCCGGTGCCAAAGGCCGCGGCAAACCTGCCAGTGCCAGCGTCGGTAACAGTGCGATGGGCGATGCGCTGGCGGCCGCGTTTGGGAAGAAACGCTAAGCGGCGCGCGAGTACAGGAGGTTGATAAATTGTCCTGGCGGACTACGCTGAGAAAACCGTGTGAAAAAATGACCTTCCGCGTAACCCGGCGATCCGATGGACATTATCAACTTCCTGCTCGATGAGATTTATGAAGGTAGCTTCCCCGTCGCGGCGCGCGAGCGCCTGCTTTCGCACATCCGCGCGGCGCGCGACACGGTAAAGCTGCCGCGTAAAGCGCACTGGGATGAAAAAGACGTGGTGCTGATCAGTTACGCCGACCAGTTCCGCGAACCCGAGCAGCCCACGCTCGCCAGCTTTACGCGTTTTTTTCAGCAGCATCTGCAGTCCACCTTCAGCCTGGTGCATCTGCTGCCATTTTTCCCCTATTCGTCCGACGATGGCTTCTCGGTTATCGATTATCACCAGGTAAATCCGATCTGCGGTGACTGGCGGCACATCACGGCGCTGCACAGCGAAACCCGGCTGATGTTCGATTTCGTCTGTAACCACATGTCGGCGCACAGCGCGTGGTTTCGCCACTTTCTGGCGCAGGATGCCGGCTGGGACGACTTCTTTATCAGCATGCCGCCTGCCACCGATCTCAGCGCCGTGACGCGCCCGCGCACCTCACCGCTGCTGACGCCGTTTACCCTCGCTAACGGCGACACGCGCTTTATCTGGACCACCTTCAGCGCCGACCAAATCGATCTCAACTTCGCCAATCCGCAGGTGCTGATCCGCATGGTGGGCGTACTGCTGGATTATCTCAACAAAGGCGCGGATTACGTGCGGCTGGACGCGGTGGGCTACATGTGGAAAACGCCGGGCACACGCTGTATCCATCTGACCAAAACCCATCAGCTGGTGAAGCTGTTTCGCGCCATCGCCAACGAAGTCGCGCCAGGTACGGTGATCGTGACCGAAACCAACGTGCCGCATCAGGATAACATCAGCTATTTCGGCAACGGCCACGACGAAGCGCAGATGGTTTACCAGTTTTCGCTGCCACCGCTGGTGCTGCACGCCATTCACTCCGGCTCGGCGCGCGCGCTGCGCCAGTGGGCCAGCACGCTTGAGCCCGGTGATGGCGGCACCACCTTCTTCAATTTTCTCGCCTCGCACGACGGCATTGGCCTCAATCCGGCACGCGGAATTTTGTCAGAAGTCGAGATTGTGGCGCTGGTGCGTGAACTGGCGCTGGAGGGCGCGCTGGTCTCCTATAAAAACAACCCGGACGGCAGCACCAGCCCGTATGAAATCAACGTAACGTATCTGGATGCGCTCAATCACCAGACCGACGATGACGACACGCGCCTGCGTCGCTTCCTGCTGGCGCACGCGATTCTGCTGGCCTTTCCCGGCGTGCCCGCCATCTATATTCAAAGTATTCTCGGCTCGCGCAATGACAACGAGGGCGTGCGCGCTGCCGGGCACAACCGCGCCATCAACCGTGAGAAGTACAGCCTGCGCGATATCGAACAGCAAATCAGCGGCGGCAACCCGCTGCGTCAGCAGGTGTTTGAGCGGCTTAGCGCGCTGATTCAGCTGCGCACCCGGCAGCCGGCGTTCCATCCGGACAATCCGATGACGCTGCTGGAGAGCGACAACGCGGTGCTGCTGCTGCGCCGTCACGCCGCGGACAGCGACGAAGGGTTACTGTGCGTGTTCAATCTCAGCAGCCGCGAGATCAGCACTACGCTGCCGCAGGCGCGCCCTTTTCAGGATGTGATCAGCGGGCAGCGCGTGGATGGCAGCCAGCCGCTGGTGCTGGCCGCCTGGCAGTTTATGTGGCTGCGTGGATGAACTGCTGCACCTGCTGGCAGAACGCCTCCGGGTGCGAAATAAACGGCGCGTGCGCGGCCTTCGCGATGACAACCGACTGCGAATGCGGCCAGCGTGCATCCAGCTGCGGCGCAATGCGGCGCGGCACCAGGCCATCCAGCGCGCCATAGATACGCAGGAACGGCAGCGTCAGCCCATCCAGTGCGCTGCGCAAATCATCGTGGCGCAGAATGTTCAATCCCCCTTCCAGTACCGCTACCGACGGCATCGGCTGCGACAGCACTACCTCTTTCAGCTGGCGCGCGTCCTGACGCGCATTTTCCGTCCCCATGGTTTGCAGCGCGAGAAAACGCTCCACGGTGCGCTGGAAATCGCTGCTCAATTGCTGCTGGAACGTCGCCAGCGTCTCAGGCTGAATGCCGGGCCATTCATCCCGGGCGGTAAAGCACGGCGACGACGCCACGCTAATCAATGCCGCCACGCGATCGGGCTGGCTCAGCGCCAGCTGGCTGGCCACTAAGCCGCCCAGCGACCAGCCAAGCAGCACAGCGCGCGCTGGCAACTGCGGTAGTAGCTGCTGCGCCATCTGCGCCAGGCTCAGCGGCCCAAATCCCTGGCTGCGGCCAAATCCCGGCAGGTCCACCAGGTGCAGACGAAAATGCGGGCTGAGTCGCGGAACAATGTGTTGCCACACTTCGGCGTTCAGTCCCCAGCCGTGCAGCAGCACAAGATCGCGATCGCCTGTGCCTGTGGTGTGCCAGTAAAGCGAACTCATCGGTTACACTCCCGAAAAGTGAAAAGGAGGTCGCTATGCTAGCAATCCCGGCCCTGTGTTGGCTATGCCGTCTGCCGCTGCGGATCGCCCGGCACGGCCTGTGCAGCGTATGCCTGCGTCAGCTACCGGCGCTGCCGGCGCTCTGTCCCTGCTGCGGACTGCCGGCCAGCGGCGAGCAGCCGTGCGGACGCTGCCTGCGCCGGCCGCCGCCGTGGCACGCTCTCACTTGCGTGAGTGATTATGTGCCGCCGCTGAGCGAATGGGTGCAGCAGCTCAAATTCTCGCGCGCAACCGCACTCAGGGTGATGCTGGCGCGGCTGCTTTTGTTAAAATTATTAACAAAGCGCCGCCAGCAGCCGTTGCCGCGTATCGATCTGGTGCTGAGCGTGCCGCTGCATCGCCGCCGCGCCTGGCAGCGCGGGTATAATCAGGCCGCGCTGCTGGCTAAACCGCTGGCGCGCTGGCTCGGCTGTGAATACCGCGAAGGGCTGCACCGGGTGCGTCACGGTGCGGTGCAGCATGCGCTCAGCGCCCGCGCCCGGAAAAGCAATCTGCGTGGAGCGTTTCGCCTTGAAATGGCGGTGCGCGGACGCCACATCCTGCTTATCGATGATGTGGTGACCACCGGCAGCACGGTGGGGGAAATCAGCCGCTTATTACTGGCGCAGGGCGCAGCCAGCGTACACATAGGATGCCTGTGCCGTACCTTGTAGAGCGTCGGCGTTGGGCGTATTATAACCAGGTATTTTAGTCAACTATTGAGCAATCGCCATGATCCGTATTACTGATACTGCGCAAGAGCACTTCGCAAAACTGCTGTCAAAACAGGAAGATGGCACCCAGATTCGCGTATTCGTTATTAACCCGGGTACGCCAACCGCCGAGTGCGGCGTCTCCTACTGCCCGCCGGATGCGGTCGAAGCCACCGATACCGAACTGAAGTTCGACAAGCTGTCTGCGTATGTCGATGAGCTGAGCGCGCCGTACCTCGAAGATGCGGAGATCGACTTCGTGACCGATAACCTCGGTTCACAGCTGACGCTGAAAGCGCCGAACGCCAAGATGCGTAAAGTGTCGGACGATGCGCCGATGGTTGAGCGCGTGGAGTATCTGCTGCAGGCGCAGATCAACCCGCAGCTGGCCAGCCACGGCGGTCGCGTCTCGCTGATGGAGATCACCGACGAAGGCTATGCCATTCTGCAGTTCGGCGGCGGCTGTAACGGTTGCTCGATGATTGACGTGACGCTGAAAGACGGCATCGAGAAAGAGCTGCTGGCCGCCTTCCCGGAACTGAAAGGCGTGCGCGATCTCACCGAGCATCAGCGCGGCGAGCACTCCTACTACTGATAGAAGATGCGGCAGCCACCCCGGCTGCCGCGTGTTTTACTGCTTCTTACGCCCTTCATTGACGATCGTCAGCAGCTGCTGCACTTTCCGGTAACTAAACAACTTCTCCAATGGTACGCGCAGTTTGCGCCGCCAGTTGGGGTATTCGGCTACCGTGCCCGGCACGTTGACCGGCGTCTCCATTCCCAGCCAGTCCTCCGGCTGCAGCCCCAGCAGGGCGCTGTCGGTAAATGCCAGAAAGCGGTGCACACCCTGATTCAGCGCGGGCGTCAGGCGCTGACCCGCACTGTTTTTGCTGCGTGCGTCAATCGCCTGCGCCTCGCTCATCGCCTTCAGCAGCGCTTTTCTCTGCCCATCGCGTTCGGCGATGGCCGCGTTCAGCATGCTGCGTCTGGCGAACAATCCCAGCTGATTGCGCAATTGCAGATCGGCGGCATGCCAGAATCCGCTCAGCGTGGGCAAATCATGGGTACTGGCGCTGGCAATCGACTGGCGCGGATAGGCTGCCGGTAGCCGGAACTGCCCCTCCTCCCCGCACTCGAACATCAGCACCTTCCACGAAAAAATGCCGCGGTCGCGCAGCAGGCTGACGATTTCCTGCGGCACGGTGCCGAGATCTTCACCGATCACCATGCAGCGCTGACGCTGACTTTCCAGCGCGAGGATCGCCAGCAGGTCGTGCACCGGATAGGCGACATACGCGCCTTTATCGGCACTTTCGCCATAGGGAATCCACCACAAACGCAGTAGCGCCATAACGTGATCGATGCGCAACGCCCCGCAATCGCGCATATTGGCGCGCAGCAGATCGATAAACGGCTGATAGCCCCGCGCGCGCAGTACATGTGGATCGAGCGGCGGCAGCGCCCAGTTCTGCCCGAGCGGGCCAAGCGGATCCGGCGGTGCGCCCACCGACGCGCCCAGCTTATACAGCTGCGGATCCTGCCAGGTTTCCGCGCTGTGCTGTGCCACGCCAACCGCCAAATCGCGATATAACCCGACCGCCATCCCCAGCTGCTGGCTACGCTGCCAGCAGGCGGCGAACTGCTGCTGCGCCAGCCACTGCAGCCAGCTCCAGAACAGAATGTCGTCCTCATGCTGCGCGCACCATTGCTGCACCTCCGGCTGCTGCGCCTGCTGCCAGCCTGATGGCCACTTTTCCCAGCCCCACTCATCGGGATGCTGCTGGCTGCGCGCCGCTACGATGGCGTCAAACGCCGCCTGATAGCGCAGCGCATCGCCGCCTTCAGCCAGAAACTGCTGAAACGCCGGCTGTCGGGTCAGCTGCGGCTGTGCGTGCTGCCAGGCAAAACGCAGCGCAGTCAGCTTGAGCGTCGTCACCGCGCGATAATCGACAAACGCTGCGCTGCGCGCCTGTTTTAGCGCTTTGCGCGTTGGCGCGCTGTGCCACCAGCGCTGGGCGGCGTCACTGTGGGTGAATTCGTCGATTTGATTGATGTCGATGTACAGCACGTTGAGCCAGCGGCGCGAGCTCGGGCTGTACGGGCTGACGTGATCCGGCTGCGCCGGATAGAGCGCATGCAGCGGGTTGAGACCGATGAAATCTCCGCCGTGAGCGGCGACCTGCTCCAGCATCTGCATCAGATCGCCAAAGTCGCCGATGCCCCAGTTACGCGCCGAGCGCAGCGTATAGAGCTGCACCAGCGCGCCCCAGCGCTTCTCCCCCTGCGCCAGCGCTGGCGGCAGATAACAGCGCGCCGGTGCGATGATAATGCGCGTCTGCCACTGCTGGCGTGAAGTGCTCAGCGTGAGCTGATGGTAGCCCTCGGGCAGTTCTGCCGGCAGCGCCAGGCTTTCTCCCGCGCTCAGCGTGCCGTCATAGTGCTGCCCCTGCTCGCTCACCAGCTGCCAGCGGTAGTCGTCGCTGCCCTGCGGCGTCAGTTCAGGCAGTCCGGGCGGCGTTAACACCAGCACCGGCGGCAGCGGTGGCGCGCTGCCCGTCGGGGCGTCCATCAGCGCCATCAGCGCGCGTTTGGTGTCGTCGCTGATGGTCTGTGACTCACCTTTATTGTTGATAAAACTCAGTGCGATACCGGCATCCCGTGCAGCCTGATCCAGTTTCTTCATGGCCATGTTGTCTCCTTCGTTGCCGTGCGCACATTACGCATGCAGCGTCATTTTCCGGCGGCTCAGCGCGCCGCCTGCCAGATACGCTGTTGATAATCGCGAATCGAACGATCGGCACTGAAGCGGCCGGTATGCGCCGTGTTGAGAATCGCCGCTTTGGTCCACGCTTCCGGATCGCGCCACAGCGCTTCGACGCGCTGCTGCGCCGCGATATAAGCGGCGAAATCGGCCAGCACCAGCCACGGATCGCCCTGTTTGCTCAGGCTCTCCAGCAGCGGCGCAAATACCTGCCGGTCGCCGTCGCTGAATTTGCCCTTTTCCAGCTCCTTCAGCAAACCGTCGAGATAGCGATCGTGCTTGCGCAGTTTCTTCGGACTGTAACCGTCGGCCTTCAGTGCTTTTACCTCATCCACCGTGTTGCCAAAGATAAAGATATTTTTCTCACCGACCGCCTCGGCAATCTCCACGTTAGCCCCGTCCAGCGTGCCAATGGTCAGCGCGCCGTTGAGCGCCAGCTTCATGTTGCCGGTACCGGAGGCTTCGTAACCGGCCGTAGAGATCTGCTCCGAGAGATCGGCTGCCGGAATCATCAGCTCGGCGGCGGTAATCCGGTAATCCGGCACAAACACCACCTTCAGACGATCGCCCACCAGCGGGTCGTTGTTGATCACCTCCGCGACTTTATTGATGGCACAGATGATGTTTTTTGCCAGCAAATAGCCGGGCGCCGCCTTGGCGCCAAACAGAAAGACGCGCGGCACGAAGTCGGGATTGTCCGGGTTATCGCGCAGCTGGCGATAGCAGTGCAGGATGTGCAGCAGACTGAGATGCTGGCGTTTGTATTCGTGCAGGCGCTTGATCTGCACATCAAACAGCGCGTCAGGATTGATATCGATGCCGGTCACGCGTTTGATGTACACCGTCAGCCGCAGTTTGTTTTGCTGCTTGATGGTGCGGAACTGCTGGCGAAAACTTTTCTTCTTCGCCAGCGGCGCCAGCCATTCCAGCGCGTCGAGATCGTTGGCCCACTCCACCTGCAGGCTGGCGTCAATCAGCGCGGACAGCAGGGGGTTGCACTGCTTCAGCCAGCGGCGCGGCGTAATGCCGTTGGTGACGTTATGAAACTTGTGCGGCCACAGCTGGTGATATTCCGGGAACAGATCGTTAACCACCAGCTGCGAGTGCAGCGCTGCCACACCGTTGACGGCGAAACAGCTCACCACGCACAGATTGGCCATGCACACTTCGCCGTCGCTCACCACCGCCAGCTTGTGCCAGAGGGCACTGTCGTTCGGCCAGCGCTGTTTGACCTGCTGCTTCAGCTGGCGATTGATCTGTTTGATGATTTGCAGATGGCGCGGCAGCAGTTCGCGCAGCAGGCTTTCAGGCCAGCGCTCCAGCGCCTCCGGCATCAGCGTGTGATTGGTATACGCGAAGGTTCGGCTGGTGATGTGCCAGGCGTCATCCCAGCTCAGCCCGTGTTCATCCAGCAACAGACGCAGCAGCTCCGGAATAGCGATGGTGGGATGGGTATCGTTGAGCTGAATCACTTCGAAATCCGGCAGCGTATGCAGCGCACGGCCCGCCAGCCGGTGCCGGCGCAATATATCGCTCACCGCGCAGGCGCACTGAAAATATTGCTGCATCAGCCGCAGGCGTTTACCGGGCGCATGGTTGTCATTGGGATAGAGCACTTTGGTCAGCTTGTCGGCTTCAATGCCCGGCTGCTCCGCCTGCAGGAACTTCCCGGCGTTAAACAGCGTCAGGTCAAACGGCTGCGCGCTGGTGGCTTGCCACAGGCGCAGCGGCAGCGTGATGCCGTTGCGATAGCCGATTACCGGCAGATCCCAGGCCTGGCCGATCAGCTGCTGTGCCGGACGCCATTCGACGCTGCCGTCGTCGCGCTTTTTGACCTTACCGCCCAGTCCCACCGGCACATCCAGCGCGGCGTTGTGGCGGAACCACGGATAGCGATCGCGCTGCCAGTCATCCGGCGCTTCGTGCTGCTGTCCGGCCACAAACGACTGACGAAACAGGCCGTACTGATAGTTGAGGCCGTGCCCCATCGCCGGCTGACCGACCGTCGCCATCGCATCCATGTAGCAGGCCGCGAGCCGTCCCAGACCGCCGTTGCCCAGCGCCGGATCGACCTCCTCCTCCAGCAGTTCATTCAGCTCAACCTCGTGCTCTGCCAGCGCGGCGGCCACCTCGTTATACCAGCCGAGATTGAGCAGGTTGTTACCGGTCAACCGGCCGGGCAGAAACTCCATCGAGAGATAATTAACGTGGCGCTGAGCGCTTTTCGGCGGCACGGGCGGCTGTGCGGCGAGCAGTTCCATCAGCGCCCGGCTGAGCGCCTGCCACCACTGATGCGGCGTCATCTGCCGGGCGGAAGTCAGTCCGAGCTGCTGCCACTGGCGGGTCAGCGCGGCGTCAAAGCGGGTTTTATTGAATTTTAGCGGCGACATAGTGCATCCCTTTGCATCCGAAACGGTAAACACGGGCAAGCGCAAATCTGAAAGAGTAAGTTAAGCCGGGGACGCTGAAAAAAGCGACAGGGAAATGAAGATGCAGTGAAAAAAGGCGTGCCGCTGCGGCCTGGTCGCCATCAATGGCGACCCTACAATACGGCACAATGCGCTAAGGGTGCGGTTCGGTAACGATGGCCAGGTGCCTCACAGGGTGCGCATTGATGCGCACCTGGGAAATCAGCACAGCTCCAGATGGACTTCGTGCTGTTCAATCACCTTCAGTACGCTTAACGGCGGGGTTTGATCGGTATACAGGTAATCAATCAGGCTCATGTTGCCAAGGTTAACCATAGCGTTACGGCCAAACTTCGAATGATCTACCACCAGCATCACGCAGCGCGAGTTCTCGATAATGGCGCGTTTGGTGCGCACTTCGTGATAGTCGAACTCCAGCAGCGAACCGTCCATATCAATACCGCTGATGCCGAGAATGCCGTAATCGAGCCGGAACTGAGAGATAAAATCGAGCGTGGCTTCCCCCATGATACCACCGTCGCGCGTGCGCACTTCGCCGCCGGCGATGATCACGCGGAAATCCGGCTTGCCCATCAGCAAAATCGCCACGTTGAGGTTGTTGGTGACAATACGCAGATTGTTGTGGTTGAGCAGCGCATGCGCCACCGCTTCCGGCGTGGTGCCGATATCAATAAACAGCGTGGCACCGTCCGGGATCTGGCTCGCCACACGCTCGGCGATGCGTGCCTTTTCCGCCGACCACATCATTTTGCGATCCTGCCACGCGGTGTTTTCCGAGCTGGAAGGCAGCGCTGCGCCGCCGTGATGACGCTGAATTTTGTTTTGATCGGCCAGATCGTTCAGATCGCGCCGGATAGTCTGCGGGCTGACCTCAAAGTGATCCACCAGCTCTTCCGTACTGACATACCCCTGACGCCGGACCAGATCGATAATGGCGTCATGACGTTGCGTCTGCTTCACATCTCTCTCCTCGGCTCAAGGCCGTGTTCTTTTTATCCTGCTGCTAGCGACGTGCGCGTTTGCGCGTATCAACGAACGCCATTGCCAGCCCCACCAGCAAACCGGTGACGTGCGCAGCGTTCGCGATCGACAGGCCAAAGGCGCCGTACCAGCCAATCACCAGCCATACAATAGCGAAGCCAATCAGGCCGCGCTCGAGATAAATGCCACTTTCGGGATCGCGCTCGCCGCGCAGCCAGCAGTAGCCCATCAGCGCATAGACCACGCCGGACAGCCCGCCAAACAGCACGCCGCTGAATTTCGCCTGCATCCAGCCGCTCAGCAGCGCTGAAATCAGCATGATAACGAACAGCTTGCCGCTGCCGAGGCGCTTCTCTACCGCACCGCCGAGATACCACCACCACATCAGGTTGAACAGAATGTGCAGCAGCGAGAAGTGCAGCAGCGCGTGGCTGAACCAGCGCCACACCTGAAAATACTGGGAGGAATCCGCCGGCCAGGCCAGCCAGCCGAGTACCACATCGTCGCCGACAATCTGCATCAGGATAAACACCGCCACGCAGGCGATCATGATGGTCAGCGTGAGCGGGCCCGCGCGTTCGCGAATGTTTGCCCAGATATTGCCACGCTCATAACGCAGACCGCTGTCGGTGGTACCGCTGTGCCAGCTCGCCGCCTGATAGCGTGGATGGTTGGGATCGCGCACGAACTGCGCGAGTTCGTTTTCGACCATCTCCAGCTTGCTGTCGTCATCCAGCACAATGACACAGTGACTTTCGCGCTCAATGCGTAGCGTGACGCCACGCGTCGCCATGTAATCCACAAACGCCTGCGCCATGCGCGGCTGGTTAAACTGGGTGATGCGCATCATGCGGTGCTCTCCTTCCTTTAATCGGTCAATCAGAGGCTGCCGGTGGCGACCTGCGTCGGAAACGCCGCGCGCCAGGCATCAAAACCGCCGTCGATGCTGTAGACGTCGCTAAAGCCCTGGCTTAACAGGAACTGCGCCGCGCCTTTACTGCTGTTACCGTGATAGCACATCACCAGCACCGGCTGGTCGTGCCGGGCGCCGGCAATGAACGTCGCCAGGTTGTCATTGGTCAGATGTTGGGCACCAGTGGCGTGGCCCATGGCGAAACTTTGCGGATCGCGGATGTCTACCAGTTGCGCTCCCTGTGCCAGATGCTCGTTAGCCTGCAGGACGTTAATACACTCGAAGGTTTCCATGGGTCTCTCATTACCTCGTCATCAATTGGCGTTAGTTTACCCTGATAAGCCGCCGCTATAACCTGACAAATCCTGTGGATATGTGATTTTTTTCCTGCCGAAATGTTAGCTATATCACGCAAGAATGTTTTTATTGAGTTAAGCGCTGGCGTCAATGTTGGTTTCCGATTATTATTACGCTCGAAAACGAACATTTTAGAACTATTCCGAACATCGGAGGAGATGACGTGAAAACCAAAGACCTGATCGTGATCGGCGGCGGCATCAACGGTGCCGGCATTGCAGTGGATGCTGCAGGACGCGGCCTGTCAGTGCTGATGCTGGAGGCGCGGGATTTGGCCTGTGCAACCTCCTCTGCCAGTTCCAAGCTGATTCACGGTGGCCTGCGCTATCTGGAACATTACGAATTCCGTCTGGTGGGCGAAGCGCTGGCCGAACGTGAAGTGCTGCTGAAAATGGCGCCACACATCGCCTTCCCGATGCGTTTCCGTCTGCCACACCGCCCGCATCTGCGTCCGGCGTGGATGATCCGCATGGGCCTGTTTATGTACGATCGCCTCGGTAAGCGCACTACGCTGCCAGGCAGTAAAGGTCTGCGTTTTGGCGCGGAATCGGCCCTGAAGCCTGAAATTACGCGCGGTTTCGAATATTCCGACTGCTGGGTAGACGATGCGCGCATGGTGGTGCTTAACGCGCAGGAAGTGGTGAAACAGGGCGGCGAAGTACGCACCCGCACCCGCGTTACCCGCGCCTGGCGTGAAGCCGGCCTATGGATGGTGGAAGCGGAAGACGTCGATACCGGCAAAACCTACACCTGGCGCGCCAAAGGGCTGGTTAACGCCGCCGGCCCCTGGGTGAAGCAGTTCTTTGACGATGGCCTGAAACTGAAATCGCCGTACGGTATTCGCCTGATCAAAGGTAGCCATATCGTGGTGCCGCGCGTGCACACCGAAAAGCAGGCTTACATTCTGCAGAACGAAGATAACCGTATCGTGTTTGTGATTCCGTGGATGGATGAGTTTTCAATCATCGGTACCACCGACGTCGAATACAAAGGCGATCCGAAAAATGTCAAAATCGATGACAATGAAATCAGCTACCTGCTGAAAGTTTATAACGCGCACTTTAAAAAGCAGCTGACCAGTGACGATATCGTCTGGACCTACTCCGGCGTACGTCCGCTGTGCGATGATGAATCTGATTCACCGCAGGCGATCACCCGTGATTACACGCTGGACGTGCACGACGACAACGGTCAGGCACCGCTGCTGTCCGTGTTCGGCGGCAAGCTGACCACCTATCGCAAGCTGGCGGAGCATGCGCTGGAGAAACTGGCGAAATACTACCCCGATGCCGGTCCGGCGTGGACCAAAAACGCCGTGCTGCCAGGCGGTGATTTCTCCGGTACGCGTGAAGATTACGCTGCCAGTCTGCGCCGTCGCTATCCGTTCATCAGCGAAGGCATGGCGCGTCACTTTGCCCGCACCTACGGCAGCCGCACTGAAGAGCTGCTGGAAGGCGCGAAGAGCCGTGAAGATCTGGGTGAAAACTTTGGCCACGAATTCTATGAAGCCGAACTGCGTTACCTGGTGAAACACGAGTGGGTGCGCGAACTGGACGACGCCATCTGGCGCCGTACCAAGCAAGGTATGTGGCTGAGCGAAACCGAACAGGCGCGCATCCGCGACTGGCTGGCGGAAAACGGCCAGAAACCGGCTTTGTCGCTGGCTTCCTAATCGCCTTAAGCATTGTCCTCAACCCCGCCACCCGCGGGGTTTTTGTTTTTTCTCTTTTTGTGTCGGCGAGAGGTTATTCACACAAAGCACTGCACCAGATCAATTCTCACCGCTCCACTTACTGACTAAATAATCCGCGACCGGATTAACGGACTCGTCAGTGACAGGGAGCATCACGCATGGCTTTAGCCACTTTTCCGCTCAATATCTTCACCACACAGCGCATGTTTAATGACTATGGCGCTGACGATATGCGCTACGGCGATATCTGTGAACGCCGGATGAAAAACGAATTCGGCCTCACCCACATTTCCAATGTGGTCGACCCATGGAACATGACGCGGCTGCATCCCTTCCATAATCCCCAGTCGCGCTTTGCTGGTGCTTATGCGAAACCTGGCGAAAAGCTTTCAGCGCTGGAGTGCGCCAGGCTGCTGTTTGCTGAGATGCAAACCACTTCATTACCTTTCGCGCTTGTTGGCCCGCAACGTTTCCTGATAAATAAGATGCTGGAGCATTTTATGCGCTCCAGCTGCCTGCCGTTTCGGGATTTGTCGCTGGATATGGCATATCGGGACAAAATTATGAACGACAGAAGCATAAACAGTACACACAAAGCCATAATTGATACGCTCAATGTTAATATTGATTATGGTATCAAAGGCCTGCCATTGAAAAATATAGGTGATATTAATTCTGCCATTAATAACTCGATCCTGCCAAAGTTCGATTCATTAATTATGGATAAAATAAATGGTCTAGGCATTACTGTTCATGATGTTTATGCTACCAAAATTGACATATTGAGTCTTGACGTTAATGGTGCGCGCTGGAGGGCAAAAATGCGCTTCAGCGGACAGGATCATTTCGGTCTGGATACGCATGATATTCACAAGCATAAATTCAGACAGTTTCAGTTTTTTAAGATATGGTTCACCTTACAACGTTATGATAAATTTGGCTTTCGTCCTTTTCTGACGAACATGGATGCTGTGATAGATATTGAAGGCGGCCGTTAATGAACAGGAAGACATGGGCAGGATTAATTCTGCTTATTGCATTAGCCAGTGGCATATATTGCTACCTGAACTTCAGGGAAGTTAACGTCATTGACGTTCACCAGGATTACTATTCTGCATCAATTATCGTCGATCACCTGCCTTATTCTGACGACGAAAAAATAAGGTGGTGGTTGAGTCACCAGCAGCAAATAACATTAAAATACAATATTAAAGCCTTTAATGAAAATGGCTCCATTACCTATTATTTTTATGCATTAGGTGAGGGATATCAGCCATTAGAAAAAAAGGACCGCATTTGCTTTAAGCAAATTCAACCCCCTGCTAATTGCCTTGATAAAAATTTACTGATGAAAATTCAGCGGACGCAGGATGGTGGCGTGATGTTCTCACTGGATTCAGGAAATTACACAGTGAATAAAGACAACGAAATGAGTCAATTGCAGAGGAGCAATTGATACATAGCGCGATAAATCGCGCCGCTACAGTGTGTGCGGTCGATAATGACGAAAGTCACTGCCGCATTTACCGTAGCGGCGCAATTCATTGCGCTAATTAACACGCTAACTTACAGCCCGGCATTGTCACGAATATATTTACGGGCTTTCACTGCATATTCGAATGGGTTAGCGATGGCCGGATCCTGTTCCGCTTCGACCACCATCCAGCCTTTATAGCCGTAATCATCGAGGATTTTGAATACCGGTTTGAAATCGATCACGCCATCGCCTGGTACGGTGAAGGTGCCTTTTTTCACTCCGTCGAGGAACGACAGCGAGTTTGCGCGCACCTCTGCCACCACGCTGTCACGCACATCCTTCAGATGCACGTGGAAAATACGCGGCAGATGCTGGGTCAGCACATCCAGCATCACCTGCTGTGATCCTTCGGAGTAGTAAATGTGGCCGGTGTCGTACAGCAGACCGACGTTATCGTTGGTCATTGCCATAAAGCGGTCGATTTCGGCTGGCGTCTGAATGCCGGTGCCCATGTGATGATGCAGCGTCACGCGCATCCCTTTCTGCGCCGCGATCGCCGCCAGTTCGTTGTAACCTTCTGCCGTCAGGCGCCACTCTTCGTCAGTGAAAACCGGCTTCTGCTCCAGCACCGGCAGCGACGTGCCCTGAATGCTTTTGCTCTGTTCCGAGCAGCCAATCACGCGCGCGCCCATGGCGTGCAGGAAATTCATGTGGTTGATGAACTGATCGATGGTTTTCGCTTTGTCACCGTTGGCAAAAAAGGTACTAAACCAGGCGTTACAAATCTGCATACCGCGGATATCCAGCATCGGCTTCAGCACCGCCGGATCGCGCGGATACTTGCTGCCCACTTCGCTGCCGGTGAAACCCGCCAGCGCCATCTCGCTGACCGTTTGCTGGAAAGTATTTTCGCTGCCGAGTTCCGGCATGTCGTCGTTGGTCCAGCCAATCGGCGCAATCGCCAGTTTGACGTTCTCTTGGTTCATTTTCAGCTCCCTGATACAGAGAGGCAGCGGTAATCCGCTGCCGTGGATAGATTTAGCGCACGCGCCTGATTATTTCTGGTAAAACGCCGGACGCGGCGGCATGGCAACGGGCTCAATCGCGCCGCTGGTTTGCGCCTTCAGGCAGGCATCGGCCGCCACCGAGGCGGCAAAGCCATCCCAGGCAGAAGGCCCGCTCAGCTGACCCGCTTTCACATCATTGATAAACGCCTGCAGCTCAACGTCGTAGGCGTCGATAAAGCGATCTTTCCAGTCGGTCAGCAGCGCGTTGCCAAGGCGGGCATCTTTGCGCATCTGAATGGCCGATGGCTCCGGCAGTCTGGCGATGCCCTCTTCGCCCACCACTTCACACTGAATGTCATAGCCGTACGCGCAGTTCACAAAGATCTCCACATCGATGCGGATGCCCTTCTGCGTTTCAAACAGCACGATTTGCGGATCTTTCAGCTTCGCGTGTGACTTTGAGGTCGTGCGCGGGAACACCACCTGCACGCTTTTGTAATCGTCCTCGGTCAGCCAGCGCAGGACATCCAGCTCGTGTATCAGGGTGTTGGTAATAGCCATGTCGGTGGTGTAATTCTCGCCGACGCTCTGATTACGGTGCGCGCAGTGCAGCATCAGCGGCTCGCCGATGTCACCGTCGGTGATCACCTTTTTCAGCGCGCGATAGCCGGCATCATACGGGCGCATAAAGCCCACCTGCACCAGACGTTTGCCGTGCGCAATCTCGGCGTCGACAATGCGACGGCAGCCCTCTGCGCTCAGCGCCAGCGGCTTCTCGCAGAACACCGGTTTCCCGGCGGCAATCGCGGCCAGCGTGAACTCTTCATGCGTCGGGTCCCACGAGGTCACCAGCACGGCATCCACTTCCGGCGAGTTAATTACCTGATGACCATCCTGATACACTTCGGCCTGAATATTCAGCCGCTGCAGCGCCGCGCGTGCACCTTCCACATTGATGTCTGAAACCGCCACCACTTTTGCGCCCTGCAGCACGTTGTTGCAGCGACGAATATGTTCCTGACCAATTGCGCCGGTACCGATTACACCGAGTTTGAGCGTCATAATTACACCTGTAGAGTCGGATAAGTAGGGTAAAACGGCCGGGCAGCGCCGGCCTGAAAAGGGTTAGTACTTACGCGCCTGTTGAATATGCTGATTGAGCTTGTCGGCCACCTGCTGCGTCCGCTCTGAGGTGGAAGCCTGCGCCACGCCGACATGCCACCAGCTGAAGTATTTGTGCACCATGGTTTTCGGCAGCACTTTGATGTCAATCAGGGTCGAAACCGTCTGCTGCTGCGCATCTTCCAGCGCCGCTTTCAGCTGCTCCAGCGTGGTGACACGGTAGGTTTTACAGCCGTAGCCGGCGGCTATCGCCGCGAAATCAACCGGCACGAAGCCGCCATCCAGCTTGCCGCCCTGCGGATTACGGAAGCGGAACTCGGTGTTGAAACTGTCCATGCCGTGTTCCATCTGCAGGTTGTTGATGCAGCCATTGGTCATGTTATCCAACAGGATGACGTTGATTTTCGCCCCTTCCTGAATCGAGGTGACCAGCTCGGAGTGCAGCATCATGAACGAGCCGTCACCCACCATGGCGTAGACTTCGCGCTGCGGCTGTGCCAGCTTCACGCCCAGCGCGGCATTCACTTCGTAACCCATGCACGAGTAGCCGTACTCAACGTGATACGCGTTGTAATCTTTGGTGCGCCATACGCGCTGCAGGTCACCCGGCAGACTGCCGGCGGCGGCGACAATCACCGCATCCTTTGGCAGCTGTTCGTTTAAGGTGCCCAGCACGCTGCTCTGCGTCAGCACCGACTTTGTCAAACGCTCAAACTCGGCGAACAGCGCGGTGCGATCGATGTGGTCAGCGATTTCCGGAATAAAGTCGTCGGTATTGAAAGTGGCGGCGTACACGCGCTGCGTCTCTTTCAGCAGCTTGCTCTGCGCCTGTTCAATCTGGCCACCCCAGTGATTCTCAAAGCCGTTCAGTCCGGCTTCCAGCGCGGTTAATCCTTCGCGTGCATCCGCAAGCAGCTGCACGCCATCCAGCTTGTAGCTGTCGAAGTTGTTGACGTTAATGTTGAGGTAGCTGATTTCCGGATGCTGGAAAATCCATTTTGAAGCCGTGGTGAAATCGGTATAGCGCGTACCAATACCGATCACCAGATCGGCCTCTTTAGCCAGCAGGTTCGCCGCCAGACAGCCGGTTTCACCCACGCCGCCCACGTTCAGCGGATGGTCGGAAACGATGGTGCCTTTGCCGGCCTGCGTTTCGGCAAACGGAATATTGAAACGCTCGGCAAAGCTCAGCAGCGCCTGACCGGCATCGGAGTATTTCACGCCGCCACCCACTACAATCAGCGGCTTGTGCTTACGCGCAATCAATGCCAGCGCCGCGTCCAGCTGGGCCGCCGTCGGCAGACGCCGGTCAAGCAAATGCACGCGTTTCTGGAAGAAGTATTCCGGGAAATCCCAGGCTTCGCCCTGCACATCCTGCGGCAGCGCCAGCGTTACCGCCCCGGTTTCCGCCGGATCGGTCAGCACGCGCAGCGCATTGATACAGGCGGTCATCAACTGCTCCGGACGGCTCACGCGGTCCCAGTATTTACTCACTGCGCGGAAGGCATCGTTGGTGCTGATACTGAGATCGTGACTTTGCTCGATCTGCTGCAGCACCGGGTCCGGCTGGCGCGTGGCGAACACATCGCCCGGCAGCAGCAGCAGTGGAATCCGGTTGGCTGTTGCCGTGGCTGCCGCGGTAATCATGTTGGCGGCACCCGGTCCGACGGAAGAGGTACAGGCAATGATTTGACGGCGCAGCGACTGCCGGGCAAAACCGATGGCAGCGTGCGCCATACCCTGCTCGTTACGGCCCTGATACACCTGTAAATCGCCGCTGTCCTGCTCCAGTGCCTGGCCGAGGCCGAGCACATTGCCGTGGCCGAAAATAGCAAAGATGCCGTGCACAAATTTGGTTTCAACGCCGTCAACGTTCAGGTACTGGTTATCCAGAAATTTCACCAGCGCCTGTGCGGTAGTCAGTCTGATAGTGCCCATATGCTTCTTCCTTTACATGTGGTACCCGCTCAGGGGGTACGACGCGGTTCGGGTCGGCGGTGAAAACGCGCCCGACGCTAAGTGAAACGTGTGGCGATTATAAACAAATGTTTTTTCCATTAAACCTGATTACAGAAGAAACATTTCATTTTGCGATGAAGATCAAATTCGGCGCTGAAACGCGAGCGATGACGGGACGGGATGACAGCAAAGTGAAACAGCCTGCTGTGCCTCAGCCATCATAACGAAATTTCATTTCACGTCAGCAGCTTCCTCTCATCCGTCATCATTTCCTGCGAGCTGGCTCACAAGCCAGAGCACCCGCGAAACGGGCAAGCCGTAAAGGGCGGGAAAGGTGGCGGCACCAGAGTTTTACCTGGCTCACAAAATCGCGATGGATGTTTCATTTCATATTGTGTTTGGAATTTTTATTCCTCATACTGCCCACATAGCCAGTCAGGCACCCTGAGATCCCGGAAGCATTGCGCTTGATAGTGGGCGGCAGCGCCCGCCGTGTCTGCTTATCACAGAAGGAAACCATCAGTATGAGTACACAACAGAAGCGGCTTGATGTGATTTGTATTGGACGCATCGCCGTCGATCTTTACGGCCAGCAAATTGGCTCGCGCCTGGAAGATATGACCAGCTTTAACAAATACCTCGGCGGCTCTTCTGGCAACGTAGCCTATGGCACCGCGATTCAGGGGCTGAAGTCGGCGATGCTGGCGCGCGTCGGTGACGAACACAATGGCCGCTTCCTGCGTGAAGAACTGCAGCGCGTGGGCTGCAATACTGACGGGCTGATCACCGATAAGCAGCGCCTGACCGGGCTGGTGATTCTCGGCATCAAAGACGAAGAGACCTTTCCGCTGATTTTCTATCGCGACAACTGTGCGGATATGGGGCTGGTTCCCGAGGATATTCGCGAAGAGTTCATTACCTCGTCCCGCGCCGTGGCGGTAACCGGCACCCACCTGTCGCATCCGGACACGCGGGCGGCGGTGCTGAAAGCGCTGGATATCGCCCGGCGCAACGGCCTGCGCACCGCGCTGGATATTGATTATCGCCCGGTGCTATGGGGTCTGACCTCACTGGGTGACGGTGAAACGCGTTTCATCGAATCCGGCCAGGTGACGCAGCAGCTACAGGAAGTGGTGCACTATTTCGATCTGATCGTCGGAACGGAAGAAGAGTTCCATATCGCTGGTGGCAGTACCGATACGCTGACCGCGCTGAAAAATGTGCGTAAGGCCAGCAGCGCCACGCTGGTCTGCAAACGCGGGCCGCTGGGTTGTGTGGTGTTTGAGGGCGAGATTCCCGATAGCTGGGAACAGACGCGCCTGCACAGCGGCGTGCGCGTTGAGGTGCTCAACGTACTGGGCGCCGGCGATGCGTTTATGTCGGGTCTGCTGCGCGGCTGGCTCAGTGATGAGAGCTGGGAGCAGGCGTGCCGCTACGCCAATGCCTGCGGCGCGCTGGTGGTGTCACGTCACGGCTGTGCGCCGGCGATGCCAACAAAGGAGGAGCTGGACGATTTCCTTAGCCGCGACAACGCGGTGAAACGTCCGGATCTCGACGCGCGCCTTAATCATCTGCATCGCGTCACCACGCGTAAACAGCAGTGGCCGGAGCTGAACGTGTTCGCCTTCGACCACCGTAAACAGCTGGCCGATATGGCGCGCGAAGCGGGCGTCAGCGAAGAGCGCATTCCGCAGCTGAAGCTGCTGCTGCTGCAGGCGGCACAGGAAGCGGCCAACGAAGCCGGTCTCAATGAAAAGAGCGGTATCCTGGCGGATACCACGTACGGTCAGAAAGCGCTCAACGCCATTACCGGTAAACACTGGTGGATTGGCCGGCCCATCGAGCTGCCGAGTTCACGTCCGCTGCGTCTTGAGCACGGTAACATTGGCTCTCAGCTGGTGGACTGGCCGGCTGAGCATGTGGTCAAGTGCCTGGTGTTTTACCATCCGCACGACAGTGCCGAACTGCGTAAAGAGCAGGACGACCTGGTTCTTGATGTGTGGCGCAGCTGTAACAAGAGCGGGCACGAGCTGCTGCTGGAAGTGATTCTGCCGGAGAGCAACCCGGACCGTAACGAGTCCTACTATTACGATATGCTGAGCCACTTCTACAGCCTGGGCGTGCAGCCGGACTGGTGGAAACTGCCACCGCTGGCGGCGGAGAGCTGGCAGGCAATCGGCGAGCTGATTGAGCAGCAGGATCCGCACTGTCGCGGCATTCTGTTACTCGGCCTTGATGCGCCGGAAGAGAAGCTGAAAGCTGGCTTCGCCGCCGCCGCGCAGGCGAAGTGGGTGAAAGGTTTTGCCGTGGGTCGCACCATTTTTGGCCAGCCGTCACGCCAGTGGCTGAACGGTGAGCTGGATGATAAGGCGCTGATTGAGACCGTGAAAGGCAATTATCTGCGCCTGATTGGCTACTGGCGCGCCGCGCGCGGCTGACGCATTTGAAGAGGATGTACTGAGAAGCGGCCTGACGGGCCGCTTTTTAGTGAGTTGCGCGCGGATGCCCTCACCCCCGCCCTCTCCCACCGGGAGAGGGAGCCGTTCAGGCAGGTCGTCAAGCATTGTGCCAAGCCTGTCAGACCGCTCCGGACTGTCCCCTCCCTCACTGAATGAAGAAGCAAAACCTTGCGACCCGCCTGATAAACCGCTCCGGACTGTCCCCTCTCCCGCCTGCGGGAGAGGGTTAGGGTGAGGGAAAGCCCTCAACCCCCTGAGTTTTGTGAGGCAATTCATAAACCGATGAAATAGCCTTCACGATAGCGTCAAACAAATGAAATTTTCCATCCATCTGGTACTATAGCGCTCATTATCCAGCCATATTTCCTTTTCTGACGGGCCGAAGTAATGACCAATAACCCAACGCAATTAACCTTGTTACAGGACGATATCCGTCGTCGCTACGAGACGCTGAGTAAACGCCTGAAGCAGGTGGCTCGTTATATCCTTGATAACAGCAACAGCATCGCGTTTGATACCGTCGCCTCTATCGCCCAGCAGGCGGATGTTCCGCCCTCCACGCTGATCCGCTTCGCCAACGCATTCGGCTTTAGCGGCTTCAACGAAATGAAACAGGTCTTTCGTCAGCACCTGATGGAAGAGACCGTGAACTATACCGAACGGGCGCGCCTGTTCCGCCAGACGGCCACCGACGACAGCGCCAGCTCCCCGGAGAGCCCGGTGGAGATCCTCAACGTCTTTACCATGGTCAACAGCCAGGCGCTGCAGCAGCTGGCGATGCAGGTGAATCCCGACCAGCTGAACAAAGCGGTGAAGATGCTCAACGAGGCGGAGAACATCTACATCATCGGTCTGCGCCGCTCGTTCAGCGTGGCCTCGTATCTGGTGTATGCGCTGCGCCATCTGGAGCGTCGCGCTTTTCTGATTGATGGCCTGGGCGGCATGTTCACTGAACAGCTCAGCATGGTGAATCCGAAAGACGTGGTCATCGCCATCAGCTACTCGCCGTATGCGCGTGAAGCGGTGGAACTGGTGGAGCTGGGCGCTAAACGTGGCGCGCATCAGATCGCCATCACCGACAGCCAGGTGAGTCCGCTGGCGGCGTTCAGCGATGTCTGTTTTGTGGTGCGCGAAGCGCAGGTGGATGGCTTCCGCTCGCAGGTGGCCTCGCTTTGCCTGGCGCAAACCCTGGCGGTGTCGCTGGCGCTGAATAACAGCAGCAACGAATAAACCCCGGGTACCGAATGGAACAAAGGCAGCCATCTGGCTGCCTTTTTTTATCTGTGCGCATTTCCGGCGACCGCGCGGAGACCCGATTAACGGCGCGGATACTGCTCGCTGTTCACCCAGGCGTGATCCTTCTCCCAGGTAAATTTCCACAGCCGCACCGGCCCGGCCATCACGTTCAGATAATAGTTATCGTAACCGGCCAGCGTCGCCACCGGATGATACCCGCGCGGCACCGTCACCACATCGCGGTTATACGGGGCCATACACTCGTCGAGCGAACGGTCGTCGGTGTACACGCGCTGCATGGCGAAACCGGGCTCAGGATCGAAACGGTGATAATAGGTCTCTTCCAGATAGGTTTCGTCCGGGCTGTCCTTCTCATCGTGCTTGTGGCTGGGGTACGAACTGGTCGCGCCCTCGTCGGTATACACCTCGACCACCAGCAGGCTGTCGGCCGGTTGATTATCCGGCAGAATGTTATGCACCAGGCGCTGATTGCGCCCTTTGCCACGGTGCTCCACGCCAACATCCTGCGGTGCAATCAGCCGCGCCGGCAGATTGCCACTGCCCGGCGCACTGCATACCGCCAGCTCCAGATCGCTGTCGGCAGTGACTTCAACCTCATCATGATGCGGCACGTAAACCGAGTAAGGCGGCGTGCGCTCAAACGGCGACAGGCGCTTACCGATGCCAGGGAATTCTGCGTCGCGGGTTTTCACCGACGCCAGACCGGCCACCAGCACCAGGCACAGCTCTCTCTCGCCGCTGCTTAACCGCAGCGTCTGGCCCTTTTTCAGCAGATAAGCGTCAAAGCCCACGTATTCCCAGCCGGCGCTCTCGGGCGTCACGTGCTGGATACGCCCGTGGCTGTCCGGCTGCTGCACTTTTGAAATCAGTGACATCCTGTTTCTCCTGTTGCGCGACATTAACCCAGCGTTGGCATGCTGAATTCAGAAACGGTCTGCTGACCGCTTGGCCAGCGCACGGTTGCCGTTTTCATGCGGGTGTAGAAACGCACCCCGTCCGGACCGTGCACGTTGAGCGCACCAAACACCGAACGCTTCCAGCCGCCAAAGCTGTGGAACGCCATCGGCACGGGCACCGGCACATTGACGCCCACCATGCCCGCTTCCACGTTGTGCACAAATTCACGGGCGGTATGGCCGTTGCTGGTGAAGATGGCGCTGCCGTTACCAAATTCGTGGCTATTTACCAGTTGCAGCGCGCTGTCAAAGTCGCTGGCGCGCATGATGCTCAGCACCGGTCCGAAAATTTCTTCGCGCCAAATCACCATCTCCGGCGTGACGTTATCGAACAGCGTACCGCCAACGTAGTAGCCCTCTTCATGGCCTGCGACTTTCACGCCGCGTCCGTCAACCACCAGCGTCGCGCCTTCCTGCTCACCTTTGTCGATGTAGCCCAGCACTTTCTTCTGGTGCGCAGCGGATACCACCGGCCCCATTTCATTCTCTTCGGCACCCTGCTGCATGCCCGGACCTACGCGCAGCGCTTTGATCAGCGGCGTCAGGCGCGAAATCAGTTTATCGGCTGTATCGTCGCCAACCGCCACCACCACCGGCAGCGCCATGCAGCGTTCCCCGGCAGAACCGAAAGCACCGCCCATGATGGCGTTCACGGTGGCATCCAGATCGGCATCCGGCATCACAATGGCGTGGTTTTTCGCGGCGCCGAAGGCCTGCACGCGTTTGCCATGCGCGCTGGCGGTTTTGTAGATGTGCTCGGCCACGCCGGACGAGCCGACGAAGCTGACCGCCGCGATGCGCGGATCTTTATACAGCTGCTCAGCGTCTTCGTTTGAGGAGTGCACCACGTTGAACACGCCATCCGGCAGGCCCGCTTCTTTCAGCAGTTCAGCCATGCGTACCGAGGCAGAAGGATCGAGCGCCGGCGGCTTCAGCACAAAGGTATTACCGCACGCCAGCGCGATGGGGAACATCCACAGCGGCACCATCGCCGGGAAGTTGAACGGCGTAATGCCCGCAACCACACCCACCGGCTGCATCAGTGAATAGCTGTCGACGCCGGAACCGACGTTCGGTGAGTTTTCCCCTTTGATCAGGTGCGGAATGCCGCAGGCAAATTCGATCACTTCAATGCCGCGCGTCAGCTCACCCAGTGCATCGGACCAGACTTTACCGTGCTCAGAAACAATCAGCGCCGCCAGTTCATCGCGATGTTTTTCCATCAGCGCTTTGAAGTTGAACATGACGCGGGCACGACGCAGCGGCGCCGTTTTCGACCATTCCGGAAACGCCGCATGGGCGACCTCAATGGCCTGCGCCACTTCTGCCGCCGTGCTTTGCGTCAGTTCGCGGATCACTTTGCCGGTCGCCGGATCGTAGACCGGAATGGTTTCGTTGCTGGCGCTGTGCGTGATTTTGCCGCCGATAAAGTTTCCTACGATAGTCATGTCGTTGCCTCTTTGATGTGTAAGGTCCCTGCAGGCCGCGGGTCAGTCTGGGTCGCGCCCGATCAGGCAATACGGAAAGCGTGCTATGAAGCTATTACAGTGAAATAAATTTTTCAAATAGTTCTTTTTGGAAAATTTGCTTTTAGCGGCCTGGATCGCATTTTTCCGCCAGCGTTAGCGGACTGGCGCAAAGTGCGGGCCTGATGACAATGCCGATGCTGCCTGCGCCCGTAATCAGCAGCAGCGAGATTCGCAGGACGAGCAGTCAGCGAGAGGGTCAGCGCCGCAGCGTGGCTGGATGAAACGAAATATGAAATTTTTGCGAGGCAGATCCAATATCCGTTATTTCATAATTCAATTAAAACGAAATAAATGTTTTCTTTGCAGCATCTGCAGGCAATACGATGTGAAACGAACCCTTATCTGTGTCTTAGCGACACGCTTTTGTTAGTGTTGGCCTCGGTCGGAGGCCTTTTTTTCACCTGTTTCCCCCATCCGATGCGTGATTGCCGCAGCGGATTGCCTGGTACGCATCAATGCGCGCTCTGTCATGCTGTAGGGGCGCCATTTATGGCGACCTGGACGCAGCGTCCTCGGCTGGCATCCCAGCCTGACGCTTGATCATCCGCAGGGTACAAAGCAGCGCAAATCCCACCAGCAGCGCAGTCAGCAGGTAGACCAGCTGTACGCCGGCGAAGCTCATGATAAAGCCCGCGATCGGACCGGTGATGCCGAGCGACAAATCCATAAACGCGGTGTAGGTGGCCAGCGCGCTGCCCTGGTTCTGCTGCGGCACCACTTTGACTGCGACCACGCCAATCGCCGGGAACACCAGCGAGAAACCGGCGCCGGTGAGAAAAGCGCCGAACTTCGCCATCCACGGTTCGAACGCGCCCGCCACCAGCAGCAGGCCAATCGCCTCAACGGCAAAACACAGGCTGGCGACGCGCAACCCGCCGAGCTTGTTGATGGCATTGGGAAACAGCAGGCGCATGCCGACGAACGCAGCGCTGAACAGCGTCAGCGCGAAGGCGGCACCATCCCAGCCCTGCTCCTGATAAAACAGGGTGATAAAGGTGGCGATCACGCCAAAGCCCGCCGAGCCCATCGCCAGCAACAGGCCAAAACCGTATACCTTACCGAGCACCGCGCGGAACGGCAGCGGTTTGGCCTTGCTGCCTTTCACCGACGCCCGGGGCAGCGCCAGCACTATCGCCAGCACGCTGATGGCGATAATCACGCTGGAGAGCAGCAGCAGGCCGCCGCTGCGAAAGATCATCACCCCAAGCGGTGCGCCAATCGCCATTGCGCCATAGGTGACAATGCCGTTCCAGGAGATCACCCGGCCAATATGCAGCGAGCCGACTTTCGCCACGCCCCACAGCGAGGTGCCGGTGCCGCAGAAACTCTGCCCGACGCCCAGCAGCACGCGCCCGAGGCACAGCAGCGCGAGGCTGAGCACCTCCTGCTCCTCTATCAGCGCCGACAGCAAAATACACAGCCCGCTCACCAGGCTGCCAAACAGCCCAAGCACCACCACCTTTTTGGGTCCCCAGCTGTCGGCATAGCGACCGGCATGCGGACGGCTTAGCAGCGTGGCGACATATTGCAGACTGATCACCACGCCGGCCCAGAAAGCGCTGTAGCCCAGGCCGTCATGGACAAAGCCCGGCAGCACCGCCAGCGGCAGGCCAATGGTGAGATAGGTGGCGAAGTTGAACTTCACGATGGAGAGAATCTGTAAATTCAGACGAAAACGGCTGTATTCGGCCGCGGCGGGCTGGTCAGGCATGAGTGATTGGGCTCGTGTTTGACGGAATTTTTATAGCTGAAGCTTCACTATACGCCTTTTCTCGCCGTGCGCACCGTCGATTCGCGGCGGGCCGATGGCGGTATCTCCGACGGCGCTTATCGGGTTCGCTTCGCTTACTCCTAAACAAACAATTACTTACTGGCGTTCAACTACACTTTCCACAGCGAACCACCATTCAGGAGAGGGAATGAACGAAAAGCCACAGGAGAAAATTGGCCAGAACATCCTGGTCAAGCTGGCGATGTTAGTGATTATTCTGGCGGGCATTCGTGCCGCGTCAGATATTCTGGTGCCCTTCTTACTCGCCAGTTTCCTGGCGATTGTACTTAATCCGCTGGTGACCCTGCTGATGCGCCGGGGTTTGCGGCGCGGCGTGGCGATCTCGCTGGTGATCACGGTGATCTTCATTGTGATGCTGCTGCTGGTCGGGGTGCTGGCCAGTTCGGTAAGCGAGTTCAGCGATACCTATCCGCAAATCCGCAGCCTGCTGGAACAGAAGCTGACGGTGCTGCAGCATTTTGCCGCACAGTTTCATATCAATATCTCCACCAGCGCACTGGCGGCACGGCTCGATCCCAATGTGATTATGAACATGGCCACCACGCTGCTGGCGCAGTTCTCCGGTGCCATGACCAATGTGGTGCTGTTGATTCTGACCGTGGTGTTCATGCTGTTTGAGGTGCACCATCTGCCGTACAAATTGCGCAATGCGATGATGAATCCGCAGATCCGCATCGCCGGATTGCACAAGGCGCTGAAGGGCGTCACGCACTATCTGGCACTGAAAACGCTGGTCAGCCTGATTACCGGGCTGGCGGTGTGGCTGGTGCTGATGCTGCTGGACGTCAAATTTGCGCTGTTCTGGGGTGTTGTCGCCTTTATCCTCAATTTTATCCCCAATATCGGCCCGATTATCGCCGGTGTGCCGCCGTTTATTCAGGCGCTGGTGCTGAATGATGTGTATGACGCCGTGCTGGTGGCGGCGCTGTTCAGTGCCATTCACATGGTGTTTGGCAATATGCTGGAACCGCGCCTGATGGGACGTGGGCTGGGACTGTCAACGCTGGTGGTGTTTCTGTCGCTGATTTTCTGGGGCTGGCTGCTCGGTCCGGTCGGGATGCTGCTGTCGGTGCCGCTGACCAGCGTTACCAAAATCCTGATGGAAACCACGCCGGGCGGCAGCCGGCTGGCGATAATGCTGGGTAATGGCCGCCCCAAACCGCGCCTGCGCGTCAAAAATAACCGGCCCGCGCCGCGCCCGTAACGTCTTACCACGCCACGATGCCAGACGATCCGTATTTGCCGATCGTCTGGCAGCGCCCCTGCGCAGTGACGTTGCCGCCGTATGGCGTCAGTGCGCATCGCCATACCTGATGATTCTGGCGCAACATTCTTACTCATCTCGTGCCACAGGCTTTTCCTGCCGGAAAATGCCAGTAACGGCAAAACATTGTCAATAAACGCAAAGCGCAAACCATAATTGACTTGTATCAGATTGGTGGAAAATCAAAACGCTAACATGCACGGCCGCGGGAAAGTGTTATGCTGCTGACGCCGTAACGCGCTTCCTGAATGCTGCTTAAACCGACCGAGGAAAGTCTGGTGCCTCTGCAAAAACGACAACGCGATTTTGGCTGGCTGTTGATTGTCTGTGCCGGGTTATTACCGCTGGTGCTGGGCATATTTTGCACAGCCATTGAGGCGCGCCATACGGTCAGCCAGCAGCAAATTGCCACCGCCAATGCCCTGCTGACGCAGGCAGAAAAGATGAGCGACAGCGCCTGGGATATGGTGACCCGCCTGCGTCAGTACCAGAATCGTCGCTGCGCCGATATTGATGAAGATTTGCAGCGCGCCGGCACCCTTAACGCCTACTTCCGCTCGATTGGTACCCTGCAGGGCAGCGAAATCACCTGCTCGTCGGCTTACGGGCTGCAGCACGACACGCTGGCCGGGATGATGATGCAGTCTCCGCCGGTGACCGGCAAAGCCTGGTGGAGCCTGTCGATTCGCGGCACCTCCGGCGTACCGGATCGCCCGGCGGTGATTTTCGTGCGTCACCTGCCGGACAGCAGCGGTTTCTGGGCGGTGATTGATGGCCAGTATCTGATGGATTTCATGCGCGCCATCGGCGAGTCGAACCGTTATCAGATGAGCCTGCGCTTCAACGGCGGCAGCCCCATCGCCAGCGGTCCGGACGACCAGCCAGAGCTGCCGTACCTCAGCAGCGCCAACTATCAGGCGGAGTCCAGCCGCTATCCAATCAGCGTCAGCGTGACGGTACCCGCCGCCGAGCTGATCAAAGCCTGGCGTCAGGCGCTGCTTATTTTCCTGCCAATGGCCGCCATCTTTTCGATTTTGCTGATGGTGCTGACCGCCAACTGGCTGCGCCGCCGCCTCTCATGGGCGGATGAAATTCGCCGGGCGATACGCAACCGTGAGTTCACGGTGCACTATCAGCCGGTGTACAGCACCGGGATTCAGCGCTGCACCGGTGCGGAAGCGCTGATGCGCTGGCAGCGGCCCAACGGCGAAATGATCCGCCCGGACATCTTCATCAGCCATGCCGAAGCGGAAGGCATGATCGTGCCGCTGACCCAGCATCTGCTGGCGATGATGGCGGAAGATATCCAGAGCTGGCAGGTTGAACCGGGCTTCCACATTGGCTTTAACCTCGCGGCTGAGCATCTGCAACACCCCGATTTTGTGCAGGACATGATGCGTTTTGCCCGCAACATCCGTGACAAACAGATGCTGATCACGCTGGAGCTTACTGAGCGCAGCCTGATCGAGGACGGCGACGCGGTGTCGCGCAAGCTGCGCTATCTGCAGTCACACGGCATGAAGGTGGCGATTGACGACTTCGGCACCGGCCACTGCGCGCTCTCCTATCTGATGACCTTCCCGCTCGATTACCTGAAGATTGACCGCGGCTTTATCAACGCCATTGAAGGACTGGAGATCGAAACCCCGGTGCTGGATGCCATCATCAATCTGTGCCACAAGCTGCAGCTCGAGGTACTGGGTGAAGGGGTAGAAACCGCGTTGCAATTTCAGTATCTGCAGCAGCGTGGCGTGGTGTTTATTCAGGGCTATTATTACGCCCGTCCGATGGACAATAACCAGCTTCGCGCCTGGCTTAATCAGCAGGGGCGCCAACCGCTTCCCGTTGAGGACCACCATGAGCCTGAACTGCATCATTCTTGATGATTATCAAAATGTTGCCCTGTCGCTGGCCGACTGGGCATCGCTGCAACCGCAGGTAAAAACTACCGCACTGCACCGCCACTACGCCGACGAAGATGAACTGGTCGCTCACATCGCGCACGCCGACATTCTGGTGGTGATGCGCGAACGCACGCCACTCAGCGCCCGGCTGATAGGCCGCCTGCCCAATCTGAAGCTGATTGTCACCTCCGGCATGCGCAATGCCTCAATCGATCTGCACGCCTGTGCCGAACGGCTGATTGCGGTGTGCGGCACCGCCAGTAGCAGCGCGGCGCCGCTGGAACTGAGCTGGGGGCTGCTGCTCGGTCTGGCACGCCATATCCCGGCGGAGAGCCAGGCGCTGCGCAGCAACGGTGCGTGGCAGCATACGCTGGGCATGGCGCTGCACGGCAAAACCCTCGGCCTGCTTGGGCTGGGCAAGATTGGTGGTGAGATGGCTAACGTGGCGCGCGCCTTTGGCATGCGCGTGTGCGCCTGGAGCCAGAACCTGAGCGAAGCACGCGCAGCGGCGTGCGGCGCAGAGAAGATGGCTTCGCTGCCGGCGCTGCTCGGGGCGAGCGATGTGGTATCGATTCATCTGGTGCTGAGTGAGCGCACCCGTCATCTGCTGGACGGCGCGGCGCTGGCGCACATGAAGCCGGGCGCGCTGCTGATTAACACCTCGCGCGCCGGGATTGTCGATCAGCAGGCGATGATCAGCGCGCTGCAGTCTGGTCAGCTGGCGGGCGCCGGGCTGGATGTCTTTGAACAGGAGCCGCTCCCGGCCGATCATCCGCTGCGTCAGTTGCCGAACGTGCTGGCAACGCCGCATCTGGGCTATGTCGCCGACACTAATTACCGCACCTACTTCAGCGAGGCGGTGGAAGATATTGCTGGCTGGCTGCACGGCGCGCCGCTGCGCTCGCTGCTTTAAGCCCCCGGCGCGTCGACAGCACCGGGGTTAGCTGTGGCAGTACAGGCGCGGCAGCCCGGCATAATTGATCATCTGGTCGCCATTGGGCAGCTGGTACATCTGGTAATAATCGTTATTGCCCTCGCGCGCTGGCGAAAACACGATCTGTGCCGCCAGCGCGGGCGGTACGGTGTCGTCTGCCAGGATACGTACGTTGCGCGTGGTGCTGAGCATGAAATCGCCCTGGCGGCGCCAGGTGGTATCGGATACGCGATGCAGGCGATAGTGGCGATCGCGTACCGTGACGGTGCCGGTCAGCGTTGAGCTGCCGCTGCCGTCCGCCTTAAAGCGCGTGCGAATGGTGGCATCAATCGCGCCAGCCGGCGCGCCTTCATGATCAATACGATACGGTACCTCACACCACTCCGGCACCGGTTCTGCCGGCCGCAGCAGCAGCGCCAGCGCCCACGGCAGCACAAAGGCCAGCACCACTGCCGTGGTGATTATCGCTTTACGCATCGGGTATCTCCTGCGCTGACACCATCCATGAAATACATTCGTTGTCCTTCTGCGCGATCGGTTTGGCGCACAGGAAGGTGCTGGAAAAGAGTCGGGTGCGCACCGGGTTGATGTACACCATCGGCGGCGCTGAGCCATCCGGCAGGCGCGGCTGCCACTGCCGATAGCGCCGCAGCGCGTCCTGCACCACCCACGAATCGGCTTTCAGATGGCTGGGAATAAACACCTGACTGTTCTGGATGCGCAGCAGCGGCCGGAAATCCAGCGCATCGTGCTGCACCGGCGCAAACATCTGGCGTGCCAGCAGCGCCAGCGCGACATTCACCAGCAGCAGCGCAACGATTACCCAGCGCAGCACAGGCCGCTTTTTCTTGACGCTGGCCGGCGCGGGCGCAGGTTGCGGACTGACCACCGCTGCCGCTGGCGCAGCCACCGGCTCATCGCTCAGCGGCGCCACATCGACCTGATCGGCCAGCACGCAGCCAATCAGCGGCACCTGATGCACCAGCGGCCCCGGCGCGTGTGCCAGCTGCGCCTGCTGATTGATGGCGGCAATGGTGGCCGTCAGGCGTTCGGCGAATGGTGTGTCGCTGGGGACGCGCTGGAACAGCGCATGCAGGGTCTGGTTGCGCACCAGTTTGCCATCCGCATCAATCACGCGCCGCAGAATGGCGGTTTGCAGCGGCGTCAGTGCCACGCGGTGCGCGGGCGACCGCACCGGAAAGAGGACCTGCTGGTCAACGTCAAAACAGAGACTTTTTGCAAATAAAACAAAGCGTGCCATGCGGCGCCCGATCTCCGGCAGAGAAACTGGCGCAAGTATAGATATTTTCGCTCGCCCGCGCATCTGCGCTGCGGCCTGCGTCGCGATTCAGACAATTTTTTTGCCGCGATTGCGGACCAAAACGGCCATAGTTTTAGCCAAAAAATAGCCAGTTATTGGCGGAAACATGACAAATATCACATTTAAACGGTATACTCTGTCGCGGGATGCAATAATTACCTGAGTAATAATTGCTTTGGCAGGCCAGGGAAAAAACCACTTTCACGGCTATGCTTTAATTTTCTCAACGCCGCGGACTGAGCGCTCCACCGAGTCCGCAGCGTTGAGGACTTTTTGAATTCCAATACAGGGTAACCTCATGAAATTACGTAGGAAGCGTGTAAAACCTATTGGGCTGGATGACGTCACGATTATCGATGACGCTCGTTTACGTAAGGCCATTACCGCCGCGTCACTCGGTAACGCGATGGAATGGTTCGATTTCGGTGTTTATGGCTTTGTGGCCTACGCGCTGGGTAAAGTGTTCTTCCCGGACGCCTCGCCAGGCGTGCAGATGATTGCCGCACTCGGGACCTTCTCGGTACCGTTCCTGATCCGTCCGCTGGGCGGCCTGTTCTTCGGCATGCTGGGCGATAAATACGGTCGCCAGAAAATCCTGTCGATCACCATTGTCATCATGTCGATCAGTACCTTCTGTATCGGCCTGATCCCTTCTTACGCCTCGATTGGTATCTGGGCACCGATACTGCTGCTGCTGGCGAAAATGGCGCAGGGCTTCTCGGTGGGCGGGGAATATACCGGTGCGTCGATCTTCGTCGCCGAATATTCGCCGGACCGTAAGCGCGGCTTCATGGGAAGCTGGCTGGACTTTGGTTCGATTGCCGGCTTCGTGCTAGGCGCGGGCGTGGTGGTGCTGATCTCAACGGTGATTGGCGAGCAGAAATTCCTCGACTGGGGCTGGCGTATTCCGTTCTTCCTCGCGCTGCCGCTGGGCATTATCGGCCTGTATCTGCGTCACGCACTGGAAGAGACCCCGGCGTTCCAGCAGCATGTTGAGAAGCTGGAGCAAGGCGACCGCGAAGGTCTGCGCGACGGCCCAAAAGTGTCGTTTAAAGAGATTGCCAGCAAACACTGGAAAAGCCTGCTGGCCTGTATCGGTCTGGTGCTTGCCACCAACGTGACCTATTACATGCTGCTGACCTACATGCCGAGCTATCTGTCGCATAACCTGCACTACTCGGAAGATCACGGCGTGCTGATTATCATCGCCATCATGATGGGGATGCTGTTTGTGCAACCGGTGATGGGCATGCTGAGCGACCGCTTCGGCCGTCGTCCGTTCGTGATCGTCGGCAGTATCGCCCTGTTCTTCTGTGCGATTCCGGCCTTTATGCTGATCAACAGTAACGTACTGGGGCTGATTTTTGCCGGTCTGCTGCTGCTGGCGGTGATCCTCAACGCCTTCACCGGCGTGATGGCCTCGTCACTGCCGGCGATGTTCCCGACGCACATTCGCTACAGTGCGCTGGCCAGCGCCTTTAACATCTCGATTCTGATTGCCGGTCTGACGCCAACCGTGACCGCCTGGGCGGTGGAAGCCAGCAACAATCTGTATATGCCGGCTTACTACCTGATGGTGGTGGCGGTGGTCGGTCTGGTGACCGGTCTGTACATGAAAGAGACCGCCAACAAACCGCTGCGCGGCGCGACACCGGCGGCATCGGACCTCGAAGAAGCGCGTGAGATCCTGCAGGAGCATCACGACAACATCGAGCAGAAGATTGAAGATATTGATGAAGAGATCGCCCGCCTTGAGGCGAAGCGGAAAAACCTGGTGCAGCAGCACCCGGACATCAACGAGTAATCTGCCCTTCACTCCCGCCACCCGGCGGGAGTTTTGTTTCTGCGGTTGCCGGGTGCGTGAGAATGTGTGTGCTGCGGGTGATGCTTCCAGGTGCGCATCAATGCGCACCCTACGGGTATGTTGCGAGTTGGGATTCTGCTGATTCCCGGTGCGCATCAATGCGTGCCCTGCGGGTGATGATTCTGCGGTGGCCTGGTGCGCTGTAGGGTCGGCATTCATGCCGACCGGCAACAACGCCCGGCCCGCACCGCACACAATCCTTCATGCTACCCGGCGAAAAGGGGTAAACTGTCGCCACTTTTTTCACCAGCATAAGTTAATCGAGCATGTCTGATTTCAATCTCATTCAGCGCCCAAGAAGACTGCGCAAAAGCGCGTCGATGCGCGAACTGTTCCAGGAATCCCACCTCAGCCTGAACGATCTGGCCCTGCCGATCTTCGTTGAAGAAGGCGTGGATGATTACGTGCCAATCAACGCCATGCCGGGCGTGATGCGCATTCCGGAAAAACGTCTGGCGTACGAAATCGAACGCATCGCCAAAGCCGGTATCCGTTCGGTCATGACCTTTGGTATCTCGCACCACACCGATGCCACCGGCAGCGATGCGTGGAACGAAAACGGCCTCGTGGCGCGCATGTCGCGCATCTGCAAAGACACGGTGCCGGAAATGATTGTCATGTCCGATACCTGCTTCTGTGAATACACCAGCCACGGCCACTGCGGCGTACTGTGCGATCACGGCGTCGACAACGACCAGACGCTGATTAACCTCGGCAAACAGGCGGTGGTTGCTGCGCAGGCCGGTGCCGACTTCATCGCGCCGTCAGCAGCAATGGATGGCCAGGTGAAAGCGATTCGCCAGGCGCTGGACGCGGCCGGTTTTACCGATACCGCTATCATGTCTTACTCCACCAAATTCGCCTCGTCGTTCTACGGCCCGTTCCGTGAAGCAGCGGGCACCGCGCTGAAAGGCGACCGCAAAACCTATCAGATGAACCCGATGAACCGCCGTGAAGCGATTCGCGAGTCGCTGATTGATGAAGCGGAAGGTGCAGATTCGCTGATGGTCAAACCGGCAGGCGCTTACCTCGATATTCTGCGTGATATCCGCGAGCGCACCACGCTGCCGCTGGCGGCTTACCAGGTGAGCGGTGAGTACGCGATGATCAAATTTGCCGCTCAGGCGGGCGCCATTGATGAACGTAATGTGGTGCTGGAGAGCTTAGGTGCCATTAAGCGTGCCGGTGCCGATCTCATTTTCAGCTATTTCGCCCTTGATCTTGCCGAGCAAAAAGTGCTCTGATCCTCTCGTTACGCTAAACAATCGCGCATTGCCGCGGTTGTTTAGTGCTCTCTGCCCCTGCGCGGGCACGACATCCGGTTTGCTGTAACACATCCATCATTAACAAGAGTTACGCGATGAAAGCACCTGCACTGCCTGCGGACGAATCACAGCGTCTGGCCCAGTTACGTGCGCTCAACATTCTGCACACACCCACAGAAGAGCGTTTTGACCGTTTAACCCGCCTTGCCCGACGTCTGTTTGACGTTCCGGTCGCGATGGTCAGTCTGCTGGAGAATGACTATCAATGGTTTAAATCCAGCGACGGTTTTGATCGGCCAACCACCGCGCGTAACATCTCTTTTTGCGGTCATACCATCCTGCAGGATGAAGTGATGGTGGTAGAGGACGCGCTGGCCGACACGCGCTTCAGCGATAATCCGCTGGTTACCGATGCAGACAATCCGGTGCGTTTCTACGCGGGCTATCCGCTGCGCACGCCGTCCGGTGCCAAAGTCGGTACGCTGTGCATCATCGATAATCATGCTCGCCAGTTCAACGCGGAGGATCTGCACGCGCTGCGCGATCTGGCGGCCATGGCCGAAGCCGAGCTGGTAGCGTTTCAGACCGCGACGTCCGATGAGCTGACGCAAATCACCAACCGGCGCGGCTTTATGACGCTGGGACAGATGGCGCTGAATGAGTGCCAGCTGAGACAGCTGCCCGCCAGCCTGACGTTTCTCGATCTCGACGGTTTTAAGGCCATCAATGACCGGCATGGACACCGCGAGGGCGACCGCGCGCTGATGGACTTTGCCGATGCCATGAAGGTGAGTTTTCGCCATGCCGATATCTTTGCCCGGCTCGGCGGCGATGAGTTTGTGGTGCTGCTGAACGGTATTCGTCAGGACGAGGCGGAAGCGACGCTGGCGCGCTTCGCCCATTATCTGCATAAACAGATGCAGGATCTGGAGCGGCGTTACACGCTGCAGTTTTCATCGGGCATTGTGGAATTCGATCCGCAGCAGCCGCAATCGCTGGAGCAGCTGCTGGAAAGCAGCGACGCACGCATGTACGCCGCCAAGTACCAGAAAAGGCAGCCGCGCAGATAGCCGCTCCTTAATGCGCCAGCTCGTCAATCAACGTCTGATTAAACTTCGCTGGCGCTTCCATCTGCGGCGCGTGCCCCATACCGGGGAACTCAATCAGCCGCGCGCCGGGAATCAGCTGTGCCACCTGTTTGCCCAGTACATTGTAATGGCCGAGCTGCGCTTTCACCGCCGGTGAAGCGATATCGCTGCCAATCGCCGTGGTATCGGCCGTGCCGATCATCAGCGTGGTCGGCACCTTCAGGTCTTTAAACTCGTAATAGACCGGCTGGGTGAAAATCATGTCGTAGATCAGCGCCGAGTTCCACGCCACTTTCCCATGCCCCGGTCCTTTATTCAGCCCGGCCAGCATCTGCACCCATTTGTCATATTCCGGCTTCCACTGGCCGCTGTAATAGGTGTGCTGCTCATATTTCTTAATGCCCGCCGCGTCGAGCTTCAGCTCGCGCTGATACCATTGATCCACCGAGCGCCACGGCGCGCCCTTCGCCTTCCAGTCCTCAAGGCCAATCGGATTGACCAGCACCAGCTTCTGCGTCTGCTGCGGATACATCAGTGCGTAACGCGTCGCCAGCATACCGCCGGTCGAGTGGCCAACGATCACCGCTTTCTCAACACCGAGCTGCGCTAACAGTTGATGGGTGTTTTGCGCCAGTTGCTGGAAGCTGTACTGATAGCGGGTGGGTTTGGTGGAGGTGCAGAAACCAATCTGATCCGGCGCAATCACGCGATAGCCCTGCTGGCTCAGCGCGTTGATGGTGTCTTCCCAGGTGGCAGCGCAGAAGTTTTTACCGTGCATCAGCACCACTGTCTGACCATTGGCCTGCTGCGCGGGCTTCACGTCCATATAGCCCATGCTGAGCGACTGCTGCTGGGAGGAGAAGGTAAAATGCTGCAGCGGATAAGGATAGTGAAATCCCTCCAGCTGCTCGCCATACACGGCCTCTGCGGCCTGCGCGCTGAGCGTGCCGCACAGCATCGCTGACGCCAGCGCTACGCTGAGTAACGGTTTTAATCGAAAACGAAACGTCATGTGACCTCTTTTGTACAGGGAAAAACCCTCAGTCTGGCACGAAAACCGCCGGTGGATATTGATGCGCCGTGCCGCCGCCCGTCACACCTTTAACTGTTAAGCCGCGCAAAGCGATAATCCATTTGCGTTAATAATAACGGCCGTAATTACGGCAACTATTCAACATCATCACAACATGTCGGCGATTAATTTCACGATAAACAAGACCAGTCTTGATGACAATTAATAAAAAAGCCATTTCCTGATAAAACTTTACGTTACGACAGTGCTTAAAAAGTTTAATTTAATTACACTGTGTCGAGTTATTGGAGGACCATAATGATGCAGCAAAAATACAACCAAGGGGTGATTGATTCGGTGACCGAATGGATTATGGCCAACCTGGATCAACGTTTGAGCATTGATGATATTGCACTGAAATCTGGCTATTCCAAATGGTATTTACAGAAACTGTTTGCCCGTTACCATAACGAAACGCTGGCGCGTTATATTCGCAAAAAGAAACTGATTTGTTGCGTGAACGAGCTGAAATTCAGCCGCACGCCGATTATCAGTCTGGCGGTTAAATACCATTTCGAAAGTCAGCAATCCTTTACCCGCTCGTTTAAACAGGTGATGGGCTGCACGCCGCTATTCTGCCGTAAACGCCAGCTGAGCGATGCTGCCGAAGCCCTGTTGCGCAGCAGTGACGATCCCTGCGCGCTGTGTCGCAAGGTCGGGTTTAATCGCAGCGAGCAGGAAAAACCGGTTGTTAATCCGGTCAGCGAAAATAATGGGAAGTTTCCAGCGCGTATTAGCTGCGCGGTACGTTAATCACGTCTGATATTTCGGGAAAATATTTATAACCGCGTGAGTAGAAGCGGCGCGATTTATTGCGCTGATGTTCAGGTGCACCGTGTCCACTCAGGCATCGCGCAATAAATTGCGCCGCTACGGTACGTGCGAAATATCATCTCGGTGCCTGTCGACCGCACAGATTGTAGCGGCGCGACTTATCGCGCTGATGCTGAGTTGCGCCGTGTCCATTCAGGCATCGCGCAATAAATTGCGCCGCTACGGTACGTGCGAAACGTCATTTCGGTGCTTATCAACCGCACAGATTGTAGCGGCGCGATTCATCGCGCTGATGTTCCGCCGCACCGTGCCTGTCCGGCCGGTGAAATCCTTTTATTTCTCAGCGCACCGGCTGGCCCGGCAGCAGCTTATCTGACATCAACTGGCGGCAGACAAACGCGTCCTGCCGCGCCTGCTGCTGCTGTTGCGGCGACAAATCCTGCCACACCGTTTGCAGATGCTCTGCCAGCCCGGACTGGAAATGAATCTTCTGCAGCGCGTAATCCGAATTACCGCCTTCAATAATCTGCTGCATCGCCTGTGCGCTGTTATCGCGCCCGTCATGGGTCAGCGTACAAAAGGTCGCGATGTAGTAAGCCTTGTCCTCATCGCTGTAATGCGGCATCAGCCACCAGACCAGCGCACTGATAACCAGCAGCAGCGGCAGCAGAAATTTGATTTTTAACATGGATTTATTGACCAGCTGAAAAAGAAACCGCCGCGATCTTAACAGATTCGCCGCGCCATGCCGCACGCCATTTTCAGGCTTTTCTCCGACAGATTGAGACGAGGCTTAACGGGGGATACACCGATGTGCTTATAAAGTAGCCCGCTCAAATTTCCTCGTCATTCAGGGAATGAACATCATGAAAAAAAGCCAGCTGGCGCTGCTGATTGGTACCTTGTGCCTTAGCGGTTCACCCTATGCCGGGATTATGCGCCATGACATTGACGTACAGGAATACCGCGATTTTGCCGAAAACCGGGGCAAATATGCTATCGGTGCCACCGATATTCCCCTCTATCGCAAAGATGGCAGCTTTGACGGCTATGTACTGGACGTGCCGATGCCGGACTTTAGCATGGTCAGCGACGAGGGTTTCAGCTCATTTATCGCGCCATCTTTTGTCACAGGTGCCAAACATGTTCGATATGTTCTGTCGCTGAATTTAGGCAAAAAAGCCAAATTTTCGCCGAATTACCGTGGCATTAACTACAATAATGATCCTACGCGAGACTTTCATTTACCGCGGGTTAATAAGGTGGTCGTCGAAAGCGCGCCTTCGCCTTACATCGGCGGTGAAGAATTATTAGCGAATCGCAGTCGCTATACCGTATTTGCCCGCCTGGGTGCGGGTTATCAGCAAATCGACGATCCAGAAAGCGGTAAATTGATACCTATCGATGGCGCCTACGTCTATAACACCGGTGGAACCTTTAAACCCGGCGCCATTACAACTTTCTATCATTACTACATAAAGTGGCGAACCTTCGCGCCAGATAATCCGGCATTTTCTCCGTTGAGCATTGGTACCCGTTCAGGTGATAGCGGTAGTCCGATATTTGCCTGGGACAGTATCGACAAGCGCTGTAAAACTGCAGGCCAGCTGGATCGATAGCGATCGCAACCACAACGGCGCACAGGTGAGCTACGATAATCCGCTGCAGTGGCAGCTCTCCGGCGGCGTAAAATACGACTTCCGCCTCAACGGGAAGCTGAAGCTGGGCGCAGAAACGCGCTACGTGCAGCGCATCAGCCAGCGCGATCGGGTAGCGATTGGTGACGGCCAGCAGGCAGCGCACTTCGCCACCGGACGCGGCGGTAACAGCCTGCAGTACAGCGGTTACGCCGGCTGGCAGGTGCTGGACAATCTGGAGCTTAACACCCAGCTTCAGGGCCAGCAGCGCCTGACGCAGGAAGGCATCAGCGACTGGAATCTGCAGGCCGGTGTGAAAATCAGTTTTTAATCACGGCTCTCACCACGCATCAGCCCGGGACATGTCTTACCGGGCTTTTTTATGCTTTTCTGAAAAAAAAACCAGACAAAACTTAATTGCCACGTTAATTGGTCGCTTTAAGTTTGCGATTCTCGTTATTTTCATCCATGGAAGATAATATGAAACTTACCCCACTGACGCTGGTGATCAGTACGTTCTGTTATAGCCTTCCTGCATTCGCTGATGAGCGCCACCCTGCATTTTCCACCTCACAAAATAATAACGGTAACGCTGCGAATATTCCGCACCCACCGGAAGCCTTTCATGGTCCATCAACCCAGGAAATCCCTGAGCTGCCGCTGATGGCGCAGGTCAGCCGCCAGACTGGCGAAGGGATTAAACAGCTTGGGAAAATGATCGCCCGCGGCTCGTGGTTTGATGAGATCAATCCGGCCAAGTCTGTCCTGATGAGAAGCAGCATGCTGGCCAGCAATAGCAGCCATCATTTGTGGTATTACCGGTTACAAAACGTGGTAGTGACCGGAGAGCCAGACAATGGCATCCCTAATCTTATTGATATCCCGGGTGAAATAATGCCGGAACCCGATCCCGGTAATGGCGAAGTTGTTATATTGCCGCCTCCACCGCCGCCTGAGCCGGAACCGCCACAGTTAGCACCCGCGCCACAAATCCCGACCTACCTCGCCCTGCCCAACATGCTGTATGCCCTCAGCGACTCCATGCAAACCCGCTTCCACTTCGCTGCCCGGCAGATGAGTCTGGATGATCATCACAACCTGTTTGTGTATGGCTATAGCGGCGGCGAGCGCTATCGCAGTGCGCAGGGTGATAGCGATGCCACCAGCCGCTATCAGGGCTGGATGCTGGGTGCACGCTGGACGCCAGAAGCGGAACAGAGCCCGCTGGCCTTCAGTGCGGGCGTGCATAAAGGCGTGATGACTATGCTGTCGGATACGCCGGCGGGGCGCAGCCAGCTGCGTATGCAAACCCAGGGCATTAATGCGCTGATTGGCATTCAGCCGCCTGAGGGCTGGCAGCTGGAGATACCGCTTGGGCTGACGCATTATCGCGGCACTTTACGCCATGAAACCCAGGGGGAAGTGGCGCGGATCAGCGCCGTTAGCGGAAATATCGGCGCAGAAGCGGGCTGGCGCTGGCAGCAGGATGCGCATAGCCTGATGCCGCTGGCCGCAGCCGGTGTGCAGTGGCTGCATATTGCGGATTTCACCGAGCAACAGGGGGAGCAGGTGGACTATCAGCTGGCGCCGCAGTTCAGCCTGGCTGGCGGTATTAAGTATGATTATCAGCCGCTATCGTCAGTGAAGATGGGGCTGGAGGCGCGTTATGTCTGGCACAGCGGCAGGCAGCATACGCTGGATGCCGGCGATATGCGCGGATTGCCGATTGAGCGCGCCCGCCATAGCGCCCAGCTGGGCGGTTACGTCAGCTGGCAGCTGCATGAAAACGTGGAGATCGGCACGCAGTTGCAGGTGCAGCAGCGGCTGGATCGCCCCGGCGTGAGCGACTGGAATGTACTGAGCGGCGTGAAAGTGGCGTTTTAAATTAATAATAAGGGAAGCGGTGGTGAATGGCTGGCGATGGATGGTTTGGTCGCCATAAATGGCGCCCCTACAACGATGCGGGACAGGTTTTGTCGTCAGGCGCGTTAATGCGCATCTGTGGCAAGGTTGCACAGTACCGTAGGGTGCGCATTCATGCGCACCGGCGTAATCGGTGGATAGATTCATGCACGTCTGTAATAAGGTTGTACAGCATCGTAGGGTGCGCATTCATGCGCACCGGTGTGAAAATGTTTGCTTTGATAAACGTCATTGCGCAACAAATTGCGCCGCTACCACCTGTGCGGTTATCAGCGGCATCACATGGAAGGGATATCTGCACGATAAGTCGCGCCATCATGATTTATTGTGGATGCGATTTCTGCACTGTCCAGCCGCACAAACCGTAGCGGCGCGATTTATCGCGCATTTTAATTACCGCACCGCGGCGGAATGCGCAATAAATTGCGCCGCTACCATCCGTGCGGTTATCAGCGGCATCACATGGAAGGGATATCTGCACGAGAAATCGCGCCATCATGATTTATTGCGGATGCGATTTCTGCACTGTCCAGTCGCACAAACCGTAGCGGCGCGATTTATCGCGCATTTCAATTACCGCACCGCGCCATCACGACGCCTGCAAATAATGCACTACCGACTGGTTCAGCGTATCCAGCTTCTCTTCCAGCAGCAGAAGCCCTTCGCGGATGACCTCCTGATCTTCAGCGCTTTGGCAGGCGCGCTCGATCTGCCCGCACAGATCATCGATCTCGACAGCGTAAATGATCTGCGCCGATCCGCCCAGCCGGTGCAGCGATGAAGCCAGCGCCGGCCAGTCCTGCGCATCAAAATGGCGCCAGCACTGCTGCATATCGTTGCGGCTCTCCTCGCCGACCTTCTCCAGCATCTTCGCCACCATCGCATCGTCGTGATACACCATGGCGCGCAGCGATTCGAGCGACAGCAGCGAATCCAGCGCCGGCACTTCGGCGGCTGGCTCGTTGCTGCTCAGCAGCTCGGCCAGCTTGTCAATTTTCAGCGGCTTAAACAGGCAGGCGTTCATGCCCGCTTCCAGACAGCGCACGCGCACGTCCGACTGCGCATTGGCCGTCAGACCAAAAATTTTCACCGCGTTGCCACTGCGGCGCAGGGTCTGCGTCAGTTCGATGCCGCTCATGCCTGGCATATTGCAGTCGGTGATAATCAGATCGAACGACTGATGCGCCAGCAGCGCCAGCGCCTCTTCGCCGCTGCTGGCTTCGCTGATCTGCTGGCCCAGCTCGCTGAGCTGGCTTCGCAGCAGCAGGCGGTTGGCCGGATGGTCGTCGACCACCAGAATATTCAGCTGCGGCAGCGCACGGCTGCGCGCCACGCGGGTTTTCTCCAGCAGCTTGCGCGCCCGGCGTGCCGGCATCATCACGTTAAGCTGAATCAGCGTGCCGCGTCCCGGCTGGCTGTTGAGGTTCATGGTGCCCTGCATCTTCTCCAGCAGCTGGGCGCTAATCACCAGACCAAGACCGGTGCCGGTCTGCTTGCGCCCCTCTTCGGTCTGAGCAAACGGCTGAAACAGTTTGGCCTGGTCGACAGCGCTGATGCCCACGCCGCTGTCTTCGATCTCAATTTCCAGCTCCAGCGAACCGTCTTCCCACTCATGGCCGATCACCCGCACTTCCACGCCGCCTTCGTGGGTAAACTTGATGGCGTTATTGATGTAATTGGCGATCACCTGGCGGAAGCGCGCAGCATCGATAAACACTTCCAGCCCCGGCGGCGTGTCGCTGTGGTAGTGCAGCGTCAGATTTTTGCCGCTGGCCATGCCGTCAAACAACCGCACCACCGGCAGCACCAGCTGCTCGGTGCTGACCCACTCCGGCATCAGCTCCAGCTGACCGCTCTCAATCTTGGCCATGTCGAGGATATCGCCAATCAGCCCCAGCAGCGTGTTGGCCGACTCGTAGGCGATTTGAATGGCTTCGTTGTCGCGCTGTTTGCGCCCTTCCAGCTCCAGCAGGCCGATGATGGCGCTGATCGGCGTGCGGATCTCATGGCTCATGGTGGCGAGGAACGAACTCTTGGCGCGGTTGGCTTCATCCGCCACTTTTTTCTCCGCCTGCAGCGCCAGCATCAGCAGCTCGTAGGCGGTAACATCCTGCCAGCCGCAGATCAGCCCGGTAATATTGCCCTGCGCATCACGCTGCTCCTGCGCCCAGTGGTGCACCATGCGCGCTTCGCTGCCGTTTTCGATCTCAATTTCCAGATCCTGGGCGGTATCGCCCCACAGACTGTTATGCGCCAGCGCCACCAGTTCCGGATCGTTGACCGCTTCCGGGCTCATCAGCGGATAGAGTTTGCTGATGAGCGGCGACAGCGGATGGCGCTGATCGTAAAGCGAAAAACTCAGACGCTGGGCGTCGACACCGGCAAAAAAGCGCTGAAACGCGCCGTTAGCACTGACCACTTTCCAGTTGCGATCCAGCACATAGACCGGCGTTGGCAGGCCATTCAGCAGCGCATCGCGAAAGCGCAGTTCAGCCTGCAGATCAGCTTCTGCGCGACGGCGATGCTTCACCTCTTTGCCGCGATAGTAAACCCAAGCCAGGCAGGCGATCAGCAGCAGCGCGGTCAGCAGAGTGATGGCGTAAAACTGCACGCGGTACAGCTGCCAGGTGGTGCGCGTGGTCTGCGGTGTGCCCTGCCAGCGGCTGGCAATCAGTGAGATTTCGCTCGGCTGAATGTCAGCCAGCGCCTTATCAATAATGCTCAACAGCTCCGGCTGATCGCGGCTGACGGCAAAGCTCAGCTCCACCGGCGGCAGCGCCAGACGCGACACGATCTTCAGCGGCTGCTGCGCGTAGCGCGCCAGTAACGTGTTCACGCTCAGCTGGTTATCGATCAGCCCGGCGACCTTGCCCTCCTGCAACAGCTGCAGCGCCAGGCTGGCGTTATCTACTTCAGAAAGCTGCAGCGTGGGGAAGCGATCCAGCAGCGCCTGACGCGCCGGATTGCCTTTGACGATACTGAGCTTCATGCCGGGATAGAGCGCCTGCGGCGCATCAGGCTGGTCCGGCACCAGCAGCACCAGCGGCACCTTCAGGTAAGGTCGGGTAAAGCGCACTGCCTCCTGATGGCCGCCATCCTGCGCCACCGCTGCCAGCATAGCTACCTGATGCTGCTCCAGCTGCTGTACGCCGTCACGCCACGAATACGCCGGCACCGGGTTGAAAAACAGCCCGGTGCGCAGCTGGATCAGATGCAGCAGATCAGCGCTGATCCCCTGAAATTCGCCCTGCTCGTCCAGCAGCGCCAGCGGTGCAGAGAACGGATTGAACGCCACTTTCACCTGCGCATGCTGCTGCAGCCACTGCTGCTCGCGCGGCGTCAGGCTGAGCGGATCCTGCAAACGCCAGACGTCCGGCCGCTGCGTCCACTGCCGAGAAATCAGCCGCTGCTGTTCGCCGGGAATGGCGGCGATGGCGGCATTCAGCGCTTTCAACAGCGGCTGATTATCGGCTTTCACCACCAGACGGCTGCCGTACAGCGCGTCTTCCGGCAAAATCGCTGCCAGCGCCAGCTGATTGACATAACTGCGCTCAATCAGAAACGCTGCCGCCAGCAGGCTGCCGAGCGCGTAATCCGCTTCGCCACTGGCCACCGCCGCCAGCGCCGCCTGGCTGGAGGGATAACGCACTATACTGGCCTGCGGAAAACGCTGTTTGATTTGAGCATCGGTAAGAGAGCCTTCGCGCATGGCGAGGCGCAGCGGCGCATCGTAGGGCACCGGCTGTGAGGCCTGCTTCTCCGCGGCGATCACCACCGGACGATTGATGAGAAAACTGTCTGTCGCCCTGAAGGCCGCCGCATCGTGCAGTTCGCGCCCCGGCGAGCTAAACAAGGCGTCCGCCGCGCCGCTTTTCACCGCTGCCTGCGCCGCCGCCTGGCTGGGATAACGCACCATCACCGCCTGCACGCCAAGATTACGCGCCAGCAGTTGCAGATAATCGGCGTAGATCCCTTCCACGCTGTTGCCGCTGCCCGCTGCCTCCTGAAAGATCAGATAAGGCGGCAGCTCCGGTGCCCACACCGCGATGCGCAGCTCATGTTTAATGCGCAGCCAGCGCCACTCGTCACCGCTCAACTCAATATGCATCGGTGCCAGCTTTTCACGGCTGAACAACTGAAATATTTCGGGCTGCGGCTGGGCGGCCAGTAGCGGGCTCAACAGCAGCAGAAGCAGAGTGACCAGGCGCAGCATCGCTACTCCATATGATTACGATTGGCGAAGGTAAAGAGATCGCGCAGGCTTTTGCAGTGCAATTTCTCCAGCAAACGGCCTTTGTAAGTTGAAACGGTTTTATTGCTGAGATTCATGCGGTTAGCAATGCGCATGTTATCCAGCCCCTTCAACAGATAAGTGAACACCTGAAATTCCTGCGGTGACAGCGATTCCAGCAGCCGGATATCGGGATGAGTGCTGCTCTGTTCCGGTGGTGCATTAATACCGGCTAACGGAAAGTAGCCATAACCATTTTGTGCCGCCCGAATTGCGGTGATGATTTCCGGCAAATTGTCTTTTTTACTGATAAAACCATTTGCGCCACAGCGAATACTCTGTATTGCATAGAAACTCTGATTCTTACCTGAGACGATAATAATAATACCCGGAAAACTCCTGGCGCGCAGAGTTTTTACGACTTCAATACCATTTATCGAGTGAATATCAATATCCATTACGACGATTTCCGGGTAATGCTGATCAACCAGCTCGAGTGCTTCGCGACCATCATCAGTTTCGGCAATTAAGGTATGCCCTTCTTTTTCAAGTAAAAAAGTTACAGCCATACGCGCCATGGGATGATCGTCGACGACGATAAAGTTCGCCATGATTCATTTCCTGTCAGTAGCCAAATATAAACTTCCTCTATCCAACTATTAGACTAATAAATTCAACAAATAATCAATAATAATCAAATAACAAAACGTAGGCCATGTCCTACACGACACCGATGAACAATCCCATATCTTTGTAAGAACATTAATCGTATGATCTTTATGTCGCAATTAATCACCCTGTAAACAATTTCACAAACCGTCATAAAATAAGAGCACAAAAATGGGAATGGATATTCTGTTCAACACTGGTGACGATAATAAACCCAAAAAAATCATTATTGCGCTAAGCTGCAATTTTGCGCAGACCGGTTTACAAGAGCTTTGCCGTTCACTCCCGGGATGTGAAGTGCAAACGATACTGGGTGCGCCAGAAGCGATATCAGATGAGCTCATGTTTAGTTATGCCGATTTAGTGATTACCGACCTGCCTCGTGATGCGGCAGGTCTGGCAGAGTTACTTCTCATTCCTGAATGGTTCAAAGGCAGCACGTTGATTTTATTGGATGAAGAAGCTAAGGCGATGCGTCGCACACTCCTGGATGCAGACTTCAGTGATGTGGTAATGAAAAAAGAAAAATTAACGACGCTGCATCAGGTAATACATAATCTGCTGCAAGCTAACCCTGAGTCTATTGAAGAACAGTTAATCGGGAAAAACGCCCTCATACGTGAAAAACGCGTTATTTGTGCTTTATTACGCGGAGTGAAACCGTCGTTGATTGCACGGGAAATGGGACTGCACCCACGTGAAATCAGTCGTAGCAAAATTAATTGCCTGGCAAGAAGCGGTTTTTCATCGCTTAATGCCATGCTGGCGTGCGCATCAAGGACATCACAATGATGTCACTTTTAGTTAATAAAATTTTCTTGCGTTAACAGCGCTCGATTTTTGACACGGAGGGAATAATCCGATAACAACAAAATGCTAACTTTAACAGCGCGACAAAATTTTGTTGTAGCAGCATCCTTTCAGGCTTTAATTTCCCCTGCCATGGCGTGTCCAAAACAAATCAGACGTTAAATACAACCTATCCATACATCGCCTGTCTGGTCGAAAAGGAAAAATTTCCCGGCTGCAGGGCTAATCACCAGCCTTAGCTTACACCTTTGCGGCTGCAGTTCCCCCAGCGCCAGCGTGCGCGCGTCATTGAAATCCGTCACCAGCGCCGGAAAATGCGCCATGCCGTTAATCTGCGCCCGGTACTCGCGCATCATGCCGCGTCGCAGGTGCTGCACATCGTTAGTGAGCCAGCGCGGCAGGCTGTTCGCCAGCTGATGCGCTGCCACCGGCCCGCCGGTATAAGCCAGCAAACGCACGCGCGCCTGGCGCGGCGGCTGAATAAAGTGGTGAATGAACCAATCCATGTATGCGTCTTTCATCCCTGCGCTTCCCCTGTGCTGACCGGCTGGCCTCAGGCTATTTTAAGGACTGGCAGGTTTAAGGTTAATGAGACCAGGCCTACGCGCCGGTCAGTGCAGTCTGACAAATGGGGGAGATTCTTAGTCGTTTGGGTTTGGGTTTGGGTTTGCCCTCACCCCGGCCCTCTCCCGCAAGCGGGAGAGGGAGCGGTCCGCTGCGGGCGGGGAATGCCGTGCGTAACTGGGGAAAATAAGGGGCATGAAGCAGGGGGCAAGTGTGAAAAGCTCGCAGACAAAGACTGAAGATGACCGATTGCACCCTGGCGTACCAGCCCGTTCCCTCTTCCCCTACCAGCACCGCCCAGTTCCCTCTCCCCAACCGGCACCGGCCAGTTCCCTCGCCCGCTTGCGGGAGAGGGTTAGGGTGAGGGAAAAACCACTCGACTATTAAAAAATTAAACCGCCTGCGCGCACGCCCATGCCGAGCTCCACGCCCACTGGAAATTGTAGCCACCGAGCCAGCCCGTCACGTCCACCACTTCGCCGATGAAATAGAGCCCCGGCACGTCGCGCGCTTCCATGGTCTTTGACGACAGCTGCGAAGTATCCACGCCGCCCAGCGTCACCTCGGCGGTGCGATAGCCTTCGGTGCCGTTTGGCTGCACGCGCCACTGGTGCAGCGTGGTGACCAGCTCGCTCTGCTGCTTGCTGTTGAGCTGCTTCAGCGTCACGTCCGGAATCTGCTGCAGCTCCTGCAATACTTCCACCAGCCGCTTCGGCAGGATCTTCGCCAGGCTGTTTTTCAGGCTGAGGTTGGGATGCGCCGCGCGCTGCACGTCGATAAAATCGTCCAGCGGCGTCTCCGGCGACAGGTTGACGGTGACAAACTCGCCCGGCTGCCAGTAGCTGGAGATCTGCAGCACCGCCGGACCGGACAGGCCGCGGTGGGTAAACAGCATCGCCTCTTTAAACAGCGTGCCGTCCTGAGCGGTGATGGTGGTCGGCAGCGCCACGCCGGAAAGCGTGTTCAGCTGCTCCAGCAGCGGCTTATGCAGCGTAAATGGCACCAGCGCGGCGCGCGTCGGATGAACGCGCAGGCCAAACTGTTCCGCCACCTTATAACCGAAAGGCGTTGCTCCCAGTCCCGGCATCGACAGACCACCGCTGGCGATCACCAGCTTGTCCGCGCGAACCGCCGAGCCATTCAGCTGCAGCGTATAACCGTCGTCGTCGCGCGCCACGTTCAGCACTTCGCTGCGCAGCCGCAGCGTCACCTGGCCGGCTTCACACTCCTTCAGCAGCAGATCAACAATCTGCTGCGCCGAATCATCGCAGAACAGCTGGCCGAGAGTTTTCTCGTGCCAGGCGATGCCGTGACGATTAACCAGATCGATGAAATCCCACTGGGTGTAACGCGCCAGCGCCGATTTACAGAAATGTGGATTGTGCGACAGGTACGCCGCCGGTTCGGTGTAGAGATTGGTGAAGTTGCAGCGGCCGCCGCCGGACATCAGGATTTTGCGCCCTGCCTTCTTGCCGTTATCCAGCAGCAATACGCGACGGCCCAATTGCCCGGCCTGTGCCGCGCAGAACATGCCGGCCGCGCCTGCACCAATAATGATAACGTCAAACTTTTCCACGGCCATAACCCACCTGATTGAAAGGCGCTGATTGTAGAGATCTGCGGCTTTTCGCGCCAGCGACAAAAAATTGCCGTAAATGTGTCATATTGTAACTTGCTCATTTTGCGGTCTTTTTGCCTTTAATTACCTGCCGGATGACAAATTTAAGACAAAAAAGAGCTATATTTTTCTTTCCCATAGCGCACGTTGTCGCAGATAATGCGCCGCGTTCATGTCCTCCAAAATGGCGTAACGTTTATGCTACATCTGTTTGCTGGTCTTGACCTAAGCACCGGCCTGTTATTGGTTCTTGCTCTGCTGTTTGTGTTGTTTTACGAAGCAATCAACGGCTTTCACGACACTGCCAACGCGGTCGCTACAGTCATTTACACCCGTGCGATGCGGGCGCAACTGGCGGTTGTGATGGCCGGTGTGTTCAACTTCTTAGGTGTGCTGCTCGGCGGTTTGAGCGTGGCTTATGCCATCGTGCATATGCTGCCAACCGATTTGCTGTTGAATGTCGGTTCGGCGCATGGGCTTGCCATGGTGTTCTCCATGTTGCTGGCGGCGATTATCTGGAATCTCGGTACCTGGTATCTCGGCTTACCGGCGTCCAGTTCGCACACGCTGATCGGCGCCATCATCGGTATTGGTCTCACCAATGCGCTGATGACCGGCACGTCGGTGGTGGATGCGCTGAACCTGCCGAAAGTCATCAATATTTTCCTCTCACTGATTCTGTCGCCGATTGTTGGTCTGATCATTGCGGGTGGCCTGATTTTCCTGCTGCGTCGCTACTGGAGCAGCACCAAAAAACGGGCTCGCATCCACATGACACCTGCTGACCGCGAGAAGATCGACGGCAAGAAAAAGCCGCCGTTCTGGACGCGTATCGCGCTGATTGTCTCCGCCATTGGTGTGAGCTATTCGCACGGTGCCAACGACGGTCAGAAAGGCATCGGCCTGATCATGCTGGTGCTGATTGGCGTCGCACCGGCGGGATTTGTGGTGAATATGAATGCCTCCGGTTATGACATCACCCGCACGCGCGATGCGGTGAACCATCTGGAGCAGTATTACCAGCAGCACGGCCAGTCGCTGACGCACATCGTGCAGATGGCGCCACCGGCGGTGCCGACGCCGGAAGAGTCGCTCGGCGGCCCGCAGGAGTTCCATTGTGATAGCTCCCGTGCGCTTGATGCGATTAACCGTGCGCAGGGTCTGCTGGGTAATCTGCAGAGCTACAGCGATCTCACGCCTGACCAGCGCGGTCAGATGCGTCGTCTGCTGCTGTGCATCTCCGACACCGCGGACAAAGCCGCTAAGCTGCCGGAGACCAGCGCCGACGATAAGCGCTTCCTTAATAAGCTGAAAGGCGATCTGCTCGGCACCATTGAGTATGCGCCGGTCTGGATTATCGTGGCGGTCGCGCTGGCGCTCGGCATTGGTACCATGATTGGCTGGCGCCGCGTGGCGACCACCATCGGCGAGAAGATCGGTAAAAAAGGAATGACGTATGCGCAGGGCATGTCGGCCCAGGTAACGGCGGCGGTGTCGATTGGTATCGCCAGCTACACCGGGATGCCGGTTTCGACCACGCACATTCTGTCATCGTCGGTTGCCGGTACCATGCTGGTAGATGGCGGCGGTCTGCAAAGCCGCACCATCAAAAATATCGCGATGGCCTGGGTATTCACCCTGCCGGTGTGTATTTTGCTATCTGGCTCGCTGTACTGGATTGCGCTGAAGCTGATTTAACGCTTCAGCGTTGCAGGGTTCTGTCGTAGTGCGTTGCGAATACAACACAGCGCGCCGCGACAGAACCCGCTCCCCCTCTCAGTGCCAAATCGCTAAGGCGATCAGGCTCACCACCACCAGAAAACACAGCCCGCTGGTCAGAACAAACTGACCACGCACCCGCTCGCAGCGACGAATAAATTCATCGTCGTGATGATCGCGATAGCGTTTCTCCCAGATATAGCGCACCAGCCGCACCTGCTTGCTCGGCTGACCGTGGGACGTAAAGAAACCGGCACCATCAACATACTGATACAGCAACGGATCGCACCCGCGCAGCACCGCCAGCAGTGAGCGCAACGATGAGAAGTAACGCGCCATATTCACCAGACAAACCACACACAGAGCCCAAAAAAGCGCGATAGTGCTGATCATGTTCCCCTCCCGGCTGGAGCCGCAATGACGTTACCTGCAGCGGGGAAAAGCTGCAGACGCCCCACGGGAAATAAGCCAGCCACAGATGAATCGAATTGCATTGTTGTTATGCGGACCTGAGCGCGCTACCCGGACGGGAGTGGCCCTCATTTTCAGTGTAGGAGATCTGTTTAAATTTTTTCCAGCGATGATTTTCGTTCAGCGCGAGCGAAAAAAGCGATAACCCATGATCTGACTCACAGCCGGGCTTCGGTTTGCAGCATTTGCTACCCACTCTGGCTATACTCGGGATATAACAATTATTCACCTGCGTGGCTGACATTGTGGTTGGTGGCGCTTCATCGCCGTTACGCGCAAAGGATTACGCCAGCCGAACGGCAGAAATTCGGGTTGCCCCAGAATCTTGAGAAAGGAGTTTTATCATGGCTTATAAACACATCCTGATTGCAGTAGACCTTTCCCCGGAAAGCCAGTTACTGGTTGATAAAGCGGTATCACTGGCCCGTCCTTATGATGCAAAGATCTCGCTGATTCACGTTGATGTGAACTATTCAGATCTCTACACCGGGCTGATTGACGTCAACCTCGGCGACATGCAGAAGCGTATTTCGGAAGAGACACACACCGCGCTGCGCGAGCTCTCCACCAACGCCGGTTATCCGATTAGCGAAACCCTGAGCGGCAGTGGCGATCTCGGCCAGGTGCTGGTGGACGCGATTAAAAAATACGATGTCGATTTGGTGGTGTGCGGCCATCATCAGGATTTCTGGAGCAAGCTGATGTCGTCGGCGCGCCAGCTGATCAATACCGTGCATATCGATATGCTGATTGTGCCGCTGCGCGATGAGGAAGAGGAATAACCAGTAAAAAAGCCCCTCGGACCGAGGGGCAAAAGACTGCAATAACAGAACAACTACAACATGGCTTAGGGAAATTCCTGACGCTTACGGCTGTTGGTTCAGCGCCACCCGCACCACCACCCGGCGATTCGGCGCGTTACAGGCAATCTGTGCGGCGCGCGATCCTTCACAATACTCCACCACCGGTTCACTGCTGCCCGCACTGCTGGCACGGATCACCGTGGCCGGCAGGCCGCCGTCAATCAGCATCTGGCGTACCGTAGCAGCGCGCTGCTGGCCGAGCTGGCGGTTGGCGCTGGCGTTACCAATCGGGTCGGTGTGACCAATCACTTCGAGGCTTTTCAGCTCGGCGCGATCGCGCTGCAGCTCGGCAATCAGCGCACCGACCGCGCGGCGGCCGGCGGCGGAGATATCGCCAATCGACGATTTGCCAAAGTTGAACAGCACGTCACCGGCCAGCACGTAGTCTTTGTAGCTGCGCGGCGCGAGGTTGTCACACTTCACGACCGATGACGCACGCGACAGCGCGTGGATCTGCTGCTGCGCCCCGTTGAGTTCCCGCTCCGCCTGCTGACGGCTGACCACCTGTGGCTGGCCGGTGGTGACGTTGCCGAGGCGCACAAAGTAGGTGGTGCCGCCGGCAAAGTTGTCGCGCCACGCCTGGGCGCGCTTACCGCTGTAGCGCGGCGCGTCTTTCATGTAATTATCCAGCGAGTGGCTGCCGGGCTTGAGGCAGAAGACGCTGAAACCGCCCGGCAGCAGCGCGGTCTGGAATTCGCCATCGACATACACGTGCGCCGCGTCTTTGCCCGTTTGCGCGAGGGTGCGGTAGTACACCACCTGGGTCTGCGATGCCGGCACGCCGCTCACCGGCTGATAAAGTTCGCCGAACGGTTTCGCCGCCAGTGCGGTATGACTAAAAGTGGTGGAACCGGCCAGCAGTGCGGCCAGCAGGGTAAGGCTGAAAGTTTTCATAACTCCTCCACGGGTGCCCAACAGGGCACCCGATTAGTATTGATGGTTAACAGGTTGAAAAAGCCACGGCTGATTAATGATTATCCAGTTCGACTTTTACCCCCTGCTGTACCAGCAATTCTCCTTCCACTCCGCTGTGTCGATAAACATCGTAAACCTGACCGCCCTGAGTAATCGTGCCGGCAACCTGCGACCAGTCGCCGAGATCGGTGCCGTCTTTGAGTAGATCAGAGAGTGTAATATTTTCGTCCTCAACATTACTGATTGTTACGCGATAACCAGATTCTAAATTGATGTGATTATCAACGTTATTCAAAAATTCTGTTAGATCGAAATAATCCACACTATGATGAATTTCCTGATCAATATTGCTTTCAATGTTTACACCTTGTTCTGAATCCTCTAACGCATAAGAGTCATCATAAGTTGAAATGATCGCATCATCAGATTTGGAACTTGTATTCGATGTCACGGCGTTACCCCATCTTAACTCATCCATTACTAAGCTTGCTATATCCTTGGTAGTTAAGGTAACGTCACCAATATGTTTTCCTGCAGGTGCAACATAATCAAACTGCACCTTATCCCTATAACCGAATGCCTGCACAGACGTCTGTTTAAGTAAGTTACCTTCTGTATCATAAATGTTAATAATGGCTGGGCTAGAATCATAACCGGCAAAGCTTCCCCACCCCGTAAGGTAGAAATGAATGTCTGTCGTTGCGCCAAACTTCAAAGTAACTAAATCGTCATTTACCTGCAAACCATTGGAAGGATTATGAACCCCCCCTGCAGTAATTACTACAACATCCCATTTCCTTGTAATAATTAACCCGCTGTTAAAGTTTTCAGATTTTCCATATCTTCCCGCGGCATGACTATCAAAATTTTCATAGCCTTTTGTTAGGATTACATCTGGGCCTATTTCTATATTCCAGTTAGTGGATTTTGCACTATTACCGGCCTTATCCGTAGCCTGCACATTAAAATTATGCGCCCCATTACTTAATACTGCCGACGGCGTAAACGCCCACGAACCATTCGCCCCTGCAATAACCGATCCCAGCGCTTTACTGCCATCATAAATGGTTACCACACTGTTGGCTTCCGCCTTACCTGACAGCGTCGGCGTGGTGTCATCGGTTTTGCCACCGTTAGCCACGTTACCGGTTTTGCTGCCAGCGTTGTCATACACCGTATCAATGGTCGGGGTGCTGATCACCGTATCAACGGTGATATCCCAGGTCACAGCCTCACCGCTGCTGTTGCCGGCGCTATCGCTGGCTTTGGCTGTGATGTGGTGCAGTCCGTCCGACAGGTCACTGGCCGGGATGAAGCTCCAGTTGCCGCTGCCATTGGCGCGGGTGCTGCCCACCGCTTTGCCATCAATAAAGATGGTTACCAGGCTGTTGGCCTCGGCGGTGCCGTTGAGGGTCGGCCGCTTGTCGTCAGTAAAGCCATTTTTGCCGATGTTGCCCTTAATGCTGCCGACATCATCTTCAATTGTGACAATGACCGGTGCGTTTGGCGCCACGGTATCCACGGTAATGTTCCACGCCGCGGTCTGGCCGCTGGTGTTGCCCGCGGTATCGGTGGCGGTGGCGGTGATGCGGTGCAAGCCATCGGCCAGATCGCTGCCCGGGGTAAAGCTCCAGTTACCGCTGCTATCGGTGCGTACGGTACCGGCAGGCGTACCGTCGATGTATACGGTAACGGTGCTGTTAGCCTCGGCGGTGCCGCTGATAGTCGGCCGCTTATCATCGGTAATGCCGTTGTTCAGCACATCACCGGTGAGGCTGCCGGCGTCATCGTAGACGCGTACAATCGCTGGCAGGTTTGGCGCCACGGTATCGACGGTTATTGCCCACGTCTGGGCACGATAACTGATGTTTCCGGCCGCGTCGGTAGCAGTGGCGCTAAACTCATAGCGTCCGTCAGCCAGATCGCTGCCCGGGGTAAAACTCCAGTTGCCGCTGGCATTGGCATATACCGAGCCTACCGCAACGTCATCAATATAAATGGTCACCAGGCTGTCACGCTCGGCGGTGCCATTCAGCGTTGGCCGCTTATCATCGGTCACGCCGTCGCGCTTAATCTCACCGGTCACGCTGCCAACGTTATCCATGATGCTGGTGAGCACTACCGGATTCGGCGCCTGGGTATCGACAATCACCGGCCAGATCTCAGATGGTGCCGAACTGTTGCCCACCGGATCGGTCATCACCACGGTGAAGTTGTGCGTACCATCGTTAAGCGGCGTAGTCGGGGTAAAGCTCCAGCGCCCATCGTTGCCAACGCTGGCTTCACCAATCGGTGTACCGTTATCGATGATGGTGACCTTATCACCTGGCGTACCGCGACCGGACAGGGTTGGCGTGGTGTCATCGGTATAGCCGCCTTTGCCAATTGGCCCCTGAACCGTGCCGACGTCGTCGCTGACGGAGTCAATCACGCCTTTGTTCGGCGCGGTGATGTCAATCAGCAGATCGAACTGGCTGGTTGGCTCACTTTCGCCGTGTGCTTCAGAAGTCGCCGTTACGGTCAGGGCGTGCGAACCTTCGCTGAGCGCTGTGCCTGGCGTGAAGTTCCACTGGCCCTGCGCGTTGGCGTTTACCTGACCAATCAGCTTGCCGTTGTCATAAATTTTCACCAGCGCGTTCGGCGTCGCGGTGCCGTACAGCGTTGGCGTGGTGTCATCGGTGGCCTGGCCGGGACTCAGATCGCCTTTGACACTGCCGGCGTTGTCTTCCACGCGGGTCAGCGCTACCACCACCGCAGAAGTATCGACGGTAAAGTCAATCGCCCCGCCAATCGGGCCCTGGTTACCGGCGAGATCGACCGGCTGCGCGGTGAAGCTGTGCTTGCCATCCGTCAGCGGCGTGCCCGGGGTAAACGTCCAGTTACCGCTGTCATCGGCGACCGCTCTGCCCAGCTCTTTGCCGTTGTCGCGCACAATTACCGTAGCGCCCGGCTCAGTTTTACCGCTAAAGGTCGGCGTGGCATCGTCGGTGGTCTCGCCGCTGCGAATCGGCCCCTGTACCTGGCCGACATCATCCGTCAGTACCGGATTGATGATGTTGCCTGGCGCCGTGGTATCCACTTCAATCGGATAGACGCCGGTTTCCGGGCTGACGTTGCCGGCAGCATTGGTGGAAGTCGCGCTGATGTTATGCACGCCGTCACGCAGATCGCTGGCTGGCGTATAGCTCCAGTTACCGTTGGCGTCTGCCGTTACCGTGCCCAGCTTAATGCCGTCTGCATAAAGCGTAACGAGGCTGTTCGGCTGTGCGGTACCGTTAATGGTTGGTCGTGCATCGTCGGTGACGCTTCCCTTCTGCACCAGGCCCTGAATGTCTCCTACGTTATCCATTACGCTGGTAATCGCCGGCGCATTCGGCACACCGCCGCTGATCAGGCCAAACTCAAACTTGTCTGACGACTCGCTGACGTTACCAGCGGCATCTACCGCTTCCGCTGTCAGCGCATGGGCACCGTTGGCCAGCGGTAACGGTGGCTCGAAGCTCCAGTTGCCTTTGCCGTCAGTGCGGGTTGAGCCTATCAGCACGCCATTGTCATAAATATTCACCAGACTGTCGGCTTCAGCGGTACCGCGTACCGTCGGTGTCGCATCATCAGTGGTGTCGCCTGCAGCGATTGGTCCACGGCGATCGCCCTGATCGTCATACACTTCAGTGATCGCTGGCTTATTCGGTGCCTGCGTATCCACATTCACTACATAAGGATCCGACGGCTTACTGCTGTTGCCCGCCGGGTCGGTGATCACGGTTTCAAATTTGTGCTCACCGTCGTTGAGCGGAGTTTCCGGCGTGAAGGTCCACTTGCCATTCTCGCCAATTACCGCGCTGCCGATGGTTTCACCGTTATCGATAATGGTTACCACGTCGCCCGGTTTACCGCCGCCAGTCAGCGTTGGCGTGGTATCGTCAGTCGCGCCGCCGTTGTCCACGGTGCCCTGCTCTGTACCCACGTCATCACGGACATCCTCAATACCCGCGTTGTTTGGCGCCGTGATATCAATAGTGATATCGAAGGCGGCTGTGGCCTCACTCTCGCCGTGTGCCGGCGTGGTGGCGGTCGCCGTCAGGCTGTGCGGCCCTTCGCTCAGCGCAACGCCAGGCGTAAAGCTCCAGCTGCCGTCTTTGGCTGCCACCGTGCTGCCAATCAGCTGGCCATTGTCGTAAATTTTCACCAGCGCGTTGCCGGTTGCGGTGCCTTTCAGGGTCGGCGTGGTGTCATCTGTCACCTGACCGGACGTGAGATTACCGGTAATGCTGCCCGCATCGTCATACACCTGAGTGATAGCAATCACCACTTTGGAGGTGTCGACGGTGAAGTCAATGGCGTCAGTTTCCGGCCCTTTGTTACCGGCCTTATCCACCGGCTGAACGGTAAAGCTGTGGTCGCCATCCGCCAGCGGCTGATCCGGCGTGAAGCTCCAGTTACCGTCTTTATCAGCTACCGCGCGACCCAGTTCATTACCGTTATCGCGCACGATTACCGTGGCGCCCGGCTCGGTTTTACCTTTAAAGGTGGGCGTCGCGTCATCGGTGATGTCGCCGCTGTTAATCGGACCCTGCACCAGGCCAACGTCGTCAATCAGCTGATTACCTTTGCTGGCTTCTGGCGCGGAGGTATCGATATCAATTTGATACGCCCCGGTTTCCGGACTGATATTACCGGCCGCGTTAGTGGCGGTAGCGGTGATGTTGCGCACACCATCCGCCAAATCGCTGTCCGGCGTAAATGACCAGTTCCCGGCGCCATCGGCCTGGGTGCTGCCCACAGCTTTGCCATCAACCAGCAGCGTAACGATGCTGCCCGGCTGGGCGGTACCGTTGATGGTCGGACGCGCGTCGTCGGTCAGACCGCCTTTCTGGATTGCACCCTGAATGTCACCTACGTTGTCCATCACGCCAGTGATAGCCGGTGCCGTTGGCTTACCGCCGGCTGCCAGCGAGAAGTCAAACTTCTCTGATGGCTCGCTAGCGTTGCCCGCCGCGTCGATCGCTTCCACGGTCAGCGAGTGTGCGCCATTGACCAGCGGTTTGCCCGGTTCGAAGCGCCAGTTGCCCTGCCCGTCAGCGCGCACGCTACCGATCAGTTCACCGTTGTCATAAATCTTCACCAGGCTGTTGGCTTCCGCAGTGCCCTTCACGGTAGGAATGCTGTCATCGGTGGTATCACCGGATTTCAGCGCACCGGTGCGATCGCCCTGGTCATCAAACACTTCGGTAATCGCTGGCTTGTTCGGCGCCTGCGTATCAACAGTCACAATGTACGGATCGGACGGCTGGCTGCTGTTGCCGGCCGGATCGGTGATCACGGTTTCAAATTTATGCTCGCCGTCGTTGAGCGGGGTTTCCGGCGTGAAGGTCCACTTGCCATTCTCGCCAATTACCGCGCTGCCGATGGTTTCACCATTGTCGATAATGGTCACCACATCGCCCGGCACGCCTTCACCTACCAGCGTTGGCGTGGTGTCGTCAGTAATGCCACCGTTGTCGACCGGGCCCTGCACCGTGCCCACGTCATCCAGGACGCTATCAATACCGCCCACGACTGGCGGGGTCAGATCGATGGTGAGGTCAAAAGGTGACGACTCGGCGCTGGTTCCGGCGACGTTTGTCGCCGTAGCCGTAAAGTGATGTTCACCTTCCGCCAGCGCAACATCTGGCGTAAAGCTCCACTCGCCTTTGTAGTTGGCTTTTGCGGAACCGATGAGCGTGCCGTTGTTATAGATGTGAATCAGCGCGTCTGGCGTCGCCGAACCGTTGAGGGTTGGCGTGGTGTCATCGCTGACCGCACCGCTGGTCAGGTTGCCCGTGACAGAACCCGCATCGTCATAAACGCTATTGATGGTCACCAGCACCGCAGAGGTATCGACAATGAAGTCAACTGGCTGGCTTTCCGTACCTTTATTACCGGCTTTATCAACTGGCTGCGCAGTGAAGCTGTGATCGCCATCCGCCAGCGGCTGGTCCGGCGTAAAGCGCCAGTTGCCGTCTTTACCGGCGACCGCGCTGCCAATCGGCTGGCCGTTGTCGCGGATAATAATGGTCGCACCCGGCTCGGTCACACCGCTGAAGGTTGGTTGCGCGTCATCCGTAGTGTCGCCGCTATTAATCGGCCCCTGAATGTCGCCAACGTCATCCGTCAGCTGATTATCGCTGCTGGCATCAGGCGCGGTGGTGTCAATCACAATCGGGTAGAGTCCGGTTGACGGGCTGATATTACCGGCCGCGTTGGTCGCGGTAGCACTCAGATTACGCAGCCCTTCGGCCAGGTCACTATCTGGCGTGAATGACCATTTGCCTGCGGCATCCGTCAGGGCGGTCCCCAGCACTTTGCCATCGGCATACACGGTGACTACGCTGTCTGGCTGCGCGGTACCGTTAATGCCAGGACGAACGTCATCGGTCACGCCGCCTTTTTCAATTGCGCCCTGCACATCTCCGACGTTGTCCACTACGCCAGTGATCGCCGGTGCGGTCGGCGCGCCGCCGGCCTGCAGCATGAAGTCAAAGTTGTCGGACGGTTCGCTAACGTTACCGGCCGCATCAACCGCTTCCACAGTGAGTGAATGCGCGCCGTTCAGCAGCGGTCGGGTTGGCGTGAATTCCCATTGGCCTTCAGCATTCGTGACAGCTGAACCCACCAGTTGGCCATTGTCATACAGGTTGACCAGGCTACCCGGCTCCGCTTCGCCGCGCACGGTCGGCTGGGCGTCATCCGTCACCTCACCCGGATTGAGTGCACCCTGCTTATCACCTTGATTATCATATACTTCTTTAATTACAGGTTTTTCTGGCGCCTGCGTATCCACGATAATGGTGTAATCGTCAGACGGTGAGGATTCATTACCTGCCGGATCTGTCACGATGATGCCGATATTGTGTTCGCCGTCTTCCAGCGGCTCTTCCGGGGTAAATTCCCACTTGCCATCGTCACCGATCACGGTGCTGCCGATTGGATTACCGTTGTCGATGATAGTCACTACGTCACCCGGTGTGCCGCCACCGCCGATGGTCGGCTGCGTGTCGTCGGTTGATTCGCCGTTTTCGATAGGCCCGGTTTCGTTACCGACATCGTCAATGATATCGCCGATTTCCGGTTTCGCGGGTGGGGTGGTATCCACGATGACAGTGTAAGGATCGGACGGTTCGCTGGTGTTACCCGCCGGATCGGTGATTACGGTTTCAAACTTGTGTTCACCGTCGTTGAGTGGCGTTTCTGGCGTGAATTCCCACTTGCCGTCATCACCGATGACGGTACTACCGATGGTTTCGCCGTTATCAATAATGGTCACCACGTCACCCGGCGTGCCGCCACCAACCAGCGTTGGCGTGCTGTCATCAGTCACCTCGCCGCTTTCAACGGGTCCCTGAACGCTACCTACGTCATCCTGCACCTCGTCAATGCCGTCATTGCCTGGGGCAGTGATATCAATGATCAGATCAAACGGTGCGGTCGGTGCGCTGACGCCATTGGCTTCGGTCGTCGCCGTGGCAGTAAAGCTGTGTTCGCCTTCATTCAGCGGCTCCGCTGGTGTAAATGACCATTCACCCTTGTAATTTGCCAGCGCGGAGCCAATCAGCTCACCGTTGTCATAAATATGGATCAGCGCACCTGGCGTCGCTGAACCATTGATGGTCGGCGTAGCATCGTTAGTCACGCCACCTTTTTGCACGTAGCCAGCTTCGCCTGCGTCGTCATAGACGTTGATAATCGTCACTTCAACACCAGAGGTATCGACGATGAAGTCGACTGGCGCGCTTTCTTCACCTTTGTTACCGGCGTTATCTACCGGTTGCGCAGAAAAGCTGTGATCGCCTTCGGCCAGCGGTTGTTCCGGGGTGAATGTCCAGTTACCGTCTTTGTCCGCGACAACGCGGCCAATTTCTTCACCGTTATCACGGATAATCACCACAGCGCCCGGCTCAGTTTTACCGTCAAAGGTAGGTGTGGCGTCATCAGTGGTATCGCCACTGTTAATCGGCCCCTGAATCGCGCCGACATCATCAGTCAGGGTGTTGTCGCCGCTATTTTCTGGCGGGGTAGTGTCAATGATAATCGGATACACGCCGGTCTGCGGACTGATGTTGCCCGCCGCATCGGTAGCAGTAGCGGACAGCTGATGTTCACCTTCAGCCAGGTCCACTTCCGGTGTAAAGTGCCAGCGGCCGTTTTCATCAGCGGTGGTGGTGCCCAGCAGCACATCACCGTCATAAACGGAAACGGTATAGCCTGGCTGCGCCGTGCCATGCACGGTTGGGCGGGTGTCATCGGTGACACCGTTTTTCGCGACGTTGCCCTGAATATCACCCACATCGTCCAGCACACCAATAATCGCCGGCGCGCTTGGCACACCACCGGTGATCAGGGTGAAATCAAAGCTGTCAGACGTTTCGCTGACGTTACCCGCCGCGTCAGTTGCTTCTGCCGTGAGAGAGTGTCCGCCATTGCTGAGCGGTTTGTTCGGAGTAAATTCCCAGTTGCCTGCGGCGTCTGCACGCGCGGAGCCAATCAGCACGCCATTGTCATACAGGTTAACAATGCTGCCAGCTTCAGCCTCGCCTTTTATGGTCGGGAGCGCATCATCGGTCGTATCGCCCGGCTGCAGTTCACCCTGCTGTTCACCCTGATTGTCGATAACCGCAACAATACGCGGCTTATCCGGTGCCTGGGTATCAACAATAATGGTGTAATCATCTGATGGTGCAGACTCGTTGCCGACCGGATCGGTGATGATGATACCGATGTTGTGCTCACCATCTTCCAGGGGTTGTTCCGGCGTAAACTCCCACTTGCCGTCATCACCCACGACAGTGCTGCCAATCGGCTTGCCGTCATCAATAATGGTTACCACGTCGCCAGGCGTGCCGCCGCCGCCGATGGTAGGTGTCCTGTCGTCGGTGCTACCGCCGTTGTCTACCGGTCCGACAATGCTACCCACGTTGTCAGTGACTTCACCAATGCCCGGATTTACCGGTGCCTGCGTATCAATAGTGATGATGTGAGGAGCAGAGGGCAGGCCGATATTACCGGCACGGTCGGCAGCAACCACGGTGAATGCGTGCTCACCATCAGCCAGTGCCGTTGCAGGGGTGAAGGTCCAGTTGCCGTTGGCATCAGTCAGTGCTTCACCGATTTTTTCACCGTTGTCGTAGATCGATACGGTACTGTACGGTTCCGCTTTGCCGGAGAGGGTCGGCGTATTGTCATCGGTGGCCTCGCCGTTGCCAATCAACCCGGTGAGCGAACCGTGATCGTCGAATACGCTGTCCAGCGTCGCCTGTGCTGGCGCTTTGAGATCGATAATTAGCTCAAACGGTTCGGAAGGCTGGCTGGTGTTACCCTTACCGTCGCGTTCAATCACCGTAAAGCTATGGTCGCCTTCAGCCAGCGCCGTGCCTGGCGTAAATGTCCAGTTACCGTCCTGATCGACAATGGCTTCACCAATTTTTGTGCCGTTATCCCAGATCTCAACAGTATTACCAGGATTGGTGCCGGTGCCGCTCAGAGTTGGCGTCGCGTCATCGGTATAGTCGCCGCTGGCCAGCGGTCCCTGAATGGCGCCCACGTTATCCGTCACCGCATCAATGGTTGCGCCTCGCGTGAATACCGGATCAGGCAGATTCCCGCCTTCACCCTCACCTGACTTACCGTGATCTTTTTTGTGATTGTGATAAATGATGCCTGCCGCTGCACCAATAGCGCTGAGTAAACCCAGGCCTAACAACATCGGATTAATCAGACCATTTTCGGCAATCAGCAGATTATCCAGCCCCGGGACGGAATCTGACCCGAGTACCAGCGCTGAATAATCGCCATCAGCAAGCGCTGCAGCTTCGTGATCATCACGCGCATCAGAGGCGATGTATTCATGGAAAGCGTTATCTTCTGCTTTACCAACCAGCTGGCCAGGGTAAACAAAAAAATCCTCAATGATGAGGTCGGGTTTATCCAGATCGCCATCCTCCAGGATAACCCAGAGACTTTTGCCTACGCGCTTGACGGTGATGTTTTCAGGTGCAACACCCTTCTCACCTTCAGCAAGGATATATTTCCCATTGGCAATGGCTTTGATTTTTACTGGTTTTCCATTTTTACCGTTGCGAAGCACCTGCGCTTCGACAACCGTTTTTTTGTCTACAACGGCGACATTAACGGGGATGGCGTTCATAATTTATTTAGTCCATGTATTTTAATAGTCACGCTAAACAACCAGGTTAGCGTTGAGAAATTTCCCGGATGAGAGAGCACAATGAAAGCCCCATCCTTAACGCGGAAATAATATCAACAAGGACTGCACTTTCTTATTGAGACATGTCGCAAAACAAATCCAGATAAAAAATACAGATAATTAATTTTATCAATGACTTAAATAAATATTAAGATTAATCTCTTAGGGGAAAAATCTTATATAGCCGGATGTTTATCAGTAATTTCACCCTTAAAAACAAAAAACATAAAAATAGCAACACTGATATCAAAAAAAATAACGGAAATATACTTGATGGGTTAGCATAAGTCTGGAAGGAGTGAATTTCCGGGCGGAAGACAGTAAAGATATGAGTTTTAACCAGTTAACTTATGGCTATGCACAATCCACGTTATGCATCGTCATGATATGAAATTATATGGCTTGCAGCGACGCGATGATTCACGCCGCTAAGCCATAGTGACTGCTTACGACAACGGCGGATAAATATCAAAACGGTGGCTTTTGGTCACCACCGCCGATTGGGTGGCGACGCCGGCCAGCGGCGGTGCGTAATCCGGGCGCTTCACCACGATGCGCTTCTTCGCCAGACGGCGCGCCGGTTCGAGCAGCGCATCGGCATCCTCATCCGGCCCCACCAGCGACTGAAACACCCGCATCTCCTTCTTCACCAGCGCGCTTTTCTGCCGGTGCGGATACATCGGATCGAGATACACCACGTCCGGTGCCGGCGTAATATCACTCAGCGCCTGCTGGCTGACCACATGCAGCAGCGTCAGGCGCTCGCGCAGCCAGCCGCCGATCTCCGCATCTTCATAACCACGCCGCAAACCATCTTCCAGCAGCGCCGCGACCACCGGATGACGCTCCAGCATACGCACGCGACAGCCCAGCGCGGCCAGCACAAAGGCATCACGCCCCAATCCTGCCGTCGCATCCACCACGTCGGGCAGATAATCCCCTTTGATGCCCACCGCTTTCGCCACCGCTTCGCCGCGTCCGCCGCCAAATTTGCGCCGGTGCGCCATCGCGCCGGAAACGAAATCGACAAAGATGCCGCCAAGCTTTGGCTCATCCACTTTACGCAGCTCCAGATGCTGAGCTGTCAGCACCAGCGCCAGCGTGGCGCTGTCGTCCTGCTCCAGCCCCCAGCGCTGCGCCAAATGTAATAAGGCGCCGTCTCCGGCGCCTGTTTCATCCACTAAACCGATCTTCACAAGCAGGTTTATCCCTGAATTCCGTAGTGTTCCAGCATCGCATCCAGCTGCGGTTCACGGCCGCGGAAGCGTTTGAACAGCTCCATCGGCTCTTCGGAACCGCCGCGCGTCAGGATGTTGTCGAGGAACGACTGACCGGTCTGACGGTTGAAGATGCCCTCTTCTTCGAAGCGCGAATACGCATCGGCAGCCAGCACGTCGGCCCACAGATAGCTGTAATAACCCGCCGCGTAGCCACCGGCAAACACGTGGCTGAAGGCGTGCGGGAAGCGGCCCCACTCCGGACTCGGCACCACGGCAACCTGCTTTTTCACTTCACGCAGGGTTTCGAGGATTTGCGCGCCCTGCGCCGGATCAAACTCGGTATGCAGACGGAAATCGAACAGGCCAAACTCCAGCTGACGCAGAATGAACAGCGCCGCCTGATAGTTCTTCGCCGCCAGCATTTTATCCAGCAGCGCTTTCGGCAGCGGCTCACCGGTTTCGTAATGGCCGGAGATGAACGCCAGCGCTTCCGGCTCCCAGCACCAGTTTTCCATAAACTGGCTCGGCAGCTCGACCGCATCCCACGGCACGCCGTTGATGCCGGACACGCCCGGCGCTTCGATGCGCGTCAGCATGTGGTGCAGGCCGTGGCCGAACTCGTGGAACAGCGTGGTCACTTCATCGTGAGTGAACAGCGCCGGTTTGCCCTGGACCGGACGGTTGAAGTTACAGGTCAGGTACGCCACCGGCTTCTGCAGGCTGCCGTCGGCTTTACGCATCTGACCGACGCAGTCATCCATCCACGCGCCGCCGCGCTTGTGCTCGCGCGCGTAAAGGTCGAGGTAGAAGCTACCACGCAGCTCGCCGCTCTCGTCGAACAGGTCGAAGAAACGCACGTCCGGATGATAAACATCCACGTCGGTACGCTCTTTGGCGGTGATGCCATAAATACGCTTCACCACTTCAAACAGGCCGTTCACCGCGCGTGATTCCGGGAAGTACGGACGCAGCTGTTCGTCGCTGATGGTATACAGATGCTGTTTCTGCTTCTCGCCGTAATAGGTGAGATCCCACGGATTCATCTCATCCACGCCAAACTCTTTTTTGGCGAAGGCACGCAGCTGCGCCAGCTCTTTTTCACCCTGCGGGCGCGCGCGTTTGGCGAGGTCGTTCAGGAAGTCGATCACCTGAGACGGGCTTTCCGCCATTTTGGTTGCCAGCGATTTGTCGGCGAACGAGTCAAAGCCCAGCAGCTCGGCCAGCTCGTGGCGCAGCGCCAGCTCTTCCGCCATGATTGGGCCATTGTCCCATTTACCGGCGTTCGGGCCCTGATCGGAGGCACGGGTGGAATAGGCGCGATACATCTCTTCACGCAGCGCGGCGTTGTCGCAGTAGGTCATCACCGGCAGATAGCTCGGGATATCCAGCGTCAGCAGCCAGCCTTCCTGCTGTTTGGCTTCCGCCTGCGCTTTGGCTGCGGCCAGTGCGCTCTCCGGCATTCCCGCCAGTTCAGCTTCGTCGGTGATCAGTTTGCTCCAGCCCATGGTGGCGTCCAGCACGTTGTTGCTGTAAGCCGATCCCAGCTCGGAGAGGCGCGCGGCGATCTCGCCATAGCGTTTCTGTTTCTGTTTATCGAGGCCGATACCGGACAGCTCAAAGTCGCGCAGGCTGTTATCCACCGCTTTCTTCTGCGCGGTATCCAGCTGTGCGTAGCTCTCGCCCTCACGCAGGTTGCGATACGCCTGATACAGGCCTTCGTGCTGACCCACCCAGGTGCTGTATTCGGACAGCAGCGGCAGCGTCTGCTCGTAGGCTTCGCGCAGTTCCGGGCTGTTTTTTACCGAGTTGAGATGGCTGACCGGCGAGAAGATGCGGCCCAAGCGATCGTCCACTTCCGCCAGCGGCTGGACTAAATTTTCCCAGGTGTAAGGCGCGCCCTGCGCCACTACGCGCTCCACCGCCGCGCGACAGTCGTTCAGCGCTTCAGTTACAGCGGGAACCACGTGCTCAGGTTTGATGGCGGAAAAAGGCGGTAGCGTAAAAGGCGTGAGTAACGGATTGGTCATAAGCGCAGTCCTTTCATCATGGAGTGGGGCCGCGCGCAGGGGCGCGACGCAATTTTACTAACATGCGGCCAGACGAGGGGAAAATCAATGCCACCCGCAAGGGCAGAGAGAAAAACGCGCGATGAATCGCGCCGCTACAATAAGTGCACGTATCAGTAGCGGCGCGATCTAGCGCGCAATGTTGAAAAAAAAGCCCGCCAGACGGCGGGCCAGAGGTTATTTGATGGTCAGCTGATAATGGATCACATCATACGGCGCGACCCACGGTGGCAGCGGCTCGCGCTCGTAAATATCTTTCGCCAGCGCCCAGCCTTCCACTGCGCCGCCTTTACCAGTCAGCGACATGCCTTCCTGCAACAGTGGCGGCAGGCTGTCGTTGAACGGCACCTGATCGTGCGAAAAATCGTTGATTACCTTGCCGCTCAGAGTGGTGACGCGGACACTGACCGCTGCCTGCTGGTCCGGCAGCAGTTTGCCTTTGACGCTTTTCACCGCAAACCACTGCATGCCGAGATCTTTCTTCAGCGCTTTACGCTTCGCCACTTTCTTGTCCAGCTGCGCGTAACCTTTTTCAATCAGTGCGTTCAGTCCTTTGCCAATGGAGGCCTGCATAGTGGCGTAACGGCGCGCCATCTCTTCGCCATCAAGTAGCGAATCACCGCTTTGCAGCTGGGTGGTTAAGCCGGCAATCAGCTGATCCATACTGATGCTGAGGCCGATGTCTTTGACCATCTGCAGCTGCACCACCGCATTGCTGGCGATGAACTGACCCAGCGTGTAGCCATCGCGTTCGGCATCGCTCTTCGGGGCAGAAAGTTTCGGCGCGGCGGCCGGTTGCTGCTTCGCCGCCTCCAGTTCCCGCGTCAGCTGCGCCAGGTTGTGCGCCTGCTGCTGTTTTTCGCTATCCAGCGCGGCGAGTTGTTTTTCACGCTCGGCCTGCTGCGTCTGCAGCGCGGTGAGCTTCTTCTCGCTTTCCGTCTGCTGTGACTGTAACGCTTTCAGCTGTTTGTCGCTTGCAGTCTGCTGCGCGGCCAGTTTTTGGGCGCTCTCAGCCTGTTGCGCGCTGAGCTGCTGTTTGGTTTCAGCCTGTAATGCCGCCAGCTTTTTATCGCTTTCCGCCTGCTGGGCGCTGAGCTGCTTTTTGCTCTCAGCCTGCAGCGCCGCCAGCGCCTTGTCGTTTTCTGCCTGTAGCGCCGCCAGTTTTTTGTCGTTCCCGGCCTGCTGGGCGCTGAGCTGTTTTTTGCTCTCAGCCTGCAACGCCGCCAGCGCTTTCTCGTTTTCGGCTTTCAGCGCTTTCAGCGCGTCGACGCTCTGGGTGGCCGCTGCGCGCGCGTCGCTGAGCTGTTTCGTCAGCTGGGCGCTGCCGGCGCTTTGCTGCTGCTGAGCCTCTTTCAGCGCCTGCTGCAGCGTGGCGATGTTTTTCTCCTGCTGCTGCTTCTCCGCGCTGAGCGCTGCCAGCTTTTTATCGTTCCCGGCCTGCTGGGCACTTAGCTGCTTTTTGCTCTCAGCCTGCAGCGCCGCCAGCGCTTTCTCGTTTTCGGCTTTCAGCGCTTTAAGCGCATCGGCGCTCTGGGTGGCCGCCGCGCGCGCGTCACTGAGCTGCTTCGTCAGCTGGGCGCTGCCGGCGCTTTGCTGCTGCTGTGCCTCTTTCAGCGCCTGCTGCAGCGTGGCGATATTTTTCTCCTGCTGCTGCTTCTCCGCGCTGAGCGCTGCCAGTTTTTTATCGTTCCCGGCCTGCCGGGCGCTGAGCTGCTTTTTGCTCTCTGCCTGCAGTGCCGCCAGCGCCTTGTCGTTTTCCGCTTTCAACGCTTTAAGCGCATCGGCGCTCTGGGTGGCCGCCGCGCGCGCGTCGCTGAGCTGTTTCGTCAGCTGGGCACTGCCGGCGCTTTGCTGCTGCTGTGCCTCTTTCAGCGCCTGCTGCAGCGTGGCGATGTTTTTCTCCTGCTGCTGCTTCTCCGCGCTGAGCGCTGCCAGTTTTTTGTCGCTGGCAGCCAGCTGCGCCTTTAACGCATCGTCCGCTTTCACCGCAGGTGCCGCAGACAGCTTTTCGAGTTCCGCCACGCGGAGGCGCAGACGCGTCAGTTCCGCACTGTGATCGGGCGCTGTTGCGGCTTTTTTCTCTGCCTTGCTGACGGTTTTCGCCGCCGGTTTAGCGGCCGGTTTTGCAGGTGGCTGTGGTTTTGCTGCCGGTGCCGGCGGCAGGGTGCGCGCTGCTTCGCTGAACGCGCGCAGCATGTCATCATCAGCCGCTGACGCGGCCTGTCCGGGTAGCAGTAAGGCCGCGCTAATCAGCACCGCCAGCAGATGACGCTGTGTCATCAAAACCTCCAGTCGCGGCTCCTTGCCGCTAAGAAACAAAAGGCCTCATCTCAATATGTTAATTGAGATGAAGCCATCCACCGCGCGAGGTTGTCGCGCTGTTAAAAAAGGGGTCGGCTTACGCCGTTATTGTTAACCGGCCTGGCGAATAATCAGCTGTGACAGACGGGTTTTAATGCGGAAGCACAGTTCACGGATCTGGAACTGATAGCGCGGCATGACTAAATCGTTAATATCCGCGCCGATCGAATCTTTAATCTGCAGATATTTGTTGGTCTGCGCGCCAATTTTCTGGAATTCCGCCTGGTAGCTGTCATAAGACGCCTGGCTGTAGAGACGCATCGCATCCAGCTCTTTACGGCACTGCTGAATGTTGCTGGCGCGATCGTCAGCGAACGAGGCAGCGGCCGGCTGAGCTGGCGCTTCGGTTACAAACGGCTGGCCGTCAGGCCGTGCAGCGGATTCAGCCATCGGCTGAGCGTCGGCGGCGGGCGGCGTTACCAGGCTATGAACAGGCTGTTGTTTCGCGCAGCCGGCCAGTGCCAGCAGGCTTGCCACCGCGATACCAGTCATTTTTTTCATTATTGTCACCAGGAGTTATTAAGGATGCTTGAAGCAAAAAATTATACGGCCATGGCCGAAAAGTTTCCTTGCCAGAGACGCATTCCTGGCATTTCGCTCGCGACCGCTTCGTTTTCGGCTACTAACTTACTTAATCTGCGGTAAAATTTCGAGAGTCGAATTATCCCTAAGTGAAATTAGTTATCTACCAGACCGGTCGCATTCCGCTAAAGCGACCCGGGCGCTGAAAACTTAAGCGGATGGTAAAACGTCAGCAATTTTTATGCGGCGCGGCTATAATCGCGCCAGACACGATCTATTCGACTTCATTGATCCAACCGCGGACCCCTCTTTTTTATGCTGAGTTATCGCCACAGTTTTCATGCCGGCAACCACGCCGACGTGCTGAAACACACCGTTGAAAGCCTGATCCTCACCGCCCTGATGGAGAAGGAGAAACCTTTCCTCTATCTGGACACCCACGCCGGTGCCGGACGTTACCAGCTGAGCGGTGAGCACGCCGAACGTACCGGCGAATATCTGGAAGGCATTGCGCGTATCTGGCAGCAGCCGGACGCACCGGCGCTGCTGAAGCCCTATCTGGCGGCGATTCGCAACCTCAACCCAACCGGCACGCTGCGCTATTACCCTGGCTCGCCGCTGATCGCCCGCCATCTGCTGCGCGACGAGGACAAGCTGCAGCTCACCGAACTGCATCCGACCGATTACCCGCTGCTGCGCAGTGAGTTCAGTAAAGATGCGCGCGCCCGAGTTGAACGCGCGGATGGCTATCAGCAGCTGAAGGCCAAACTGCCGCCACCGACCCGTCGCGGCCTGATCCTTATCGACCCGCCGTACGAAATGAAAAGCGATTATCAGGATGTGGTGAAAGGCATTCAGGAAGGTCACAAACGTTTCGCCACCGGCGTCTATGCGCTGTGGTATCCGGTGGTGTTGCGCCAGCAGATCAAGCACATGCTGAAAGATCTGGAAGCCACCGGCATCCGCAATATTCTGCAGATCGAGCTGGCAGTGCGTCCGGACAGCGATCAGCGCGGCATGACCGCGTCCGGGATGATTGTCATCAACCCGCCGTGGAAGCTGAAAGCGCAGATGGAAGAGCTACTGCCGTGGCTGCACCAGAAACTGGTGCCCGCCGGCACCGGTCACTACAGCGTGACGCAAATCGTGCCGGAATAAGCGCTACACCTCAAATATCGCAAAATCATGCGCCAGTTCGGTGGCCGGAAACACCGACTGGCACTCTGCCAGTAGCCTTTCCCGATCCTGTGACAAATAGCGCGAGCTAAAGTGCGTAGCGATCATGCGTTTTGCGCCAGCGCGCTGTGCCACGCTGGCCGCCTGCACCGTAGTGGAGTGGCCGCGCCCGTTGGCTTTTTCCGCCATCGCCGCTTCCAGCGTGGTTTCATGCACCATCACATCGGCGTTCGCCGCCAGCTGCAACGCCACCTCGGTGGGGCCGGTATCGCCGAAGATCGCCAGCACTTTGCCTTTGGTGGCCGGGCCAAGATAGTCGGCGCCGTTGATCTCGCGGCCATCTTCCAGCGTGATGCGTTTGCCCTGTTTCAGATCCTGATACCACGGGCCGCGCGGCACGCCTTCCGCCTTCAGGCGCGGTGCGTCAAGGAAGCCCGGCTTATCATGCTGTTCGATGCGGTAGCCATAGCACTCGACCACGTGGTTTAGCGCATAAGCAGTGACGCGAAACTCACCGTTATCCAGCACCGGACCGGCTTCGATCTCGACAATCTCCAGCGGATAGCCGGTATAAGAGCCACTCAGGCTGAGCGCAGTGTCGACAAACTGGCGCAATCCTTTCGGACCGTACAGCGTCATCGGCTCGGTCAGGCCCGCCATCGAACGGCTGGTGAGCAGACCCGGCAGGCCAAAGATGTGATCGCCATGCAAATGGGTAATAAAGATTTTTTCCAGCTTGCCGGGCTTAAGCGCCGATCGCATAAACTGATGCTGCGTCGCTTCACCACAGTCGAACAGCCAGGTCTCGCCGCGCTTCGACAGCGTCAGCGCAATGGCGGTGACGTTGCGCTGCAGGCTGGGCGCGCCCGCGCCGGTACCAAGAAATGTCAGGTGCATGATAAGTTCCTTTGAGCCAACCCCTTGCCGGCATTCAACCCTATTACATACATAGGTGCAAACTTTGCGCCGGTAACTGAAGCGGCGTTACACTCTATGCCAGTTTTCCTCCAACAGATGGACACAACGGATGACCAGACATTTTGATTACCTCGCCATTGGCGGCGGCAGCGGCGGTATCGCCTCCATTAACCGTGCGGCGATGTATGGCCAGAAGTGCGCGCTGATCGAAGCGAAAGAGCTGGGCGGCACCTGCGTCAACGTCGGCTGTGTACCGAAGAAAGTGATGTGGCACGCCGCGCAGATCGCCGAAGCGATTCACCTGTACGGTCCGGATTACGGCTTTGATACCACCGTTAATCGCTTTGACTGGTCAACGCTGGTGAAAAACCGCAGCGCCTACATCGACCGTATCCACACCTCGTACGACAACGTGCTGGGTAAAAACCAGGTAGAAGTGATCAAAGGGTTCGCGCGCTTTGTCGATGCCCACACGGTGGAAGTGAACGGCGAGACCATTACTGCCGACCATATCCTGATCGCCACCGGCGGTCGTCCCAGCCATCCACAGGTGCCGGGCGCAGAGTACGGCATCGATTCCGACGGCTTCTTTGAGCTGGAGGCGCTGCCAAAACGCGTTGCGGTGGTAGGCGCAGGCTATATTGCGGTAGAGCTGGCCGGCGTGGTGAATGCGCTGGGCGCAGAAACTCACCTGTTTGTGCGTCAGCATGCGCCGCTGCGCAGCTTCGACCCGCTGATTGTTGAGACGCTGGTAGAAGTGATGCAGGCGGAAGGTCCGACGCTGCACACCGAATCGATCCCGAAAGCGGTGATCAGGAATGCTGACGGCAGCCTGACGCTGCAGCTGGAAAACGGCCAGCAGCAGACGGTGGATTGCCTGGTATGGGCAATTGGCCGCGAGCCCGCCACCGATAACCTCAACCTGACGGTGACCGGTGTGGCGCTGAATGACAAAGGCTACATTCAGGTCGACAAGTTCCAGAACACTAACGTCAAAGGCATCTATGCGGTGGGTGATAACACCGGTGCGGTCGAGCTGACGCCGGTGGCCGTGGCGGCAGGCCGTCGCCTGTCCGAACGCCTGTTTAATAACAAGCCGGACGAGCATCTCGACTACAGCAACGTTCCCACCGTGGTGTTCAGCCATCCGCCGATTGGCACCGTCGGTCTGACCGAACCGCAGGCGCGTGAGCAGTATGGCGACGACCAGGTAAAAGTGTACAAATCGTCGTTCACCGCCATGTATACCGCGGTGACCCAGCACCGTCAGCCGTGCCGCATGAAGCTGGTATGCGTGGGGCCGGAAGAGAAGATTGTGGGTATTCACGGTATCGGCAACGGCATGGATGAGATGCTGCAGGGCTTTGCGGTGGCGCTGAAGATGGGCGCCACCAAAAAAGACTTCGACAACACCGTGGCGATTCACCCGACGGCGGCGGAAGAGTTCGTCACCATGCGCTAACACCGCCTCCGCGCCATCATCGCAGCCCCCGCCTGGGGGCTTTTTTGTTTGCTGACTACTCAACAGCGCGCATACCCGCTATGATTTTTGCTTTGCTGGCCCGGCGGCCAGCGTTTTGCGGTAACGGGACGACGTCAGCACGTGAATATCATCAGCATAATTATGGAGTCGGGCAAAGCTGCGGTCGACGTCGCGCTTTACACCCTGATTCCCATCATGGTGGTGATGCTATTCATCATGAAATACCTCGAAGTGAAAGGCGTGCTGGATTTTGTCGTGCGCCACGCCACGCCGTTACTGAAGCCGCTGGGGATTACCGGCCTGGCGCTGTTCGCACTCATCCAGTTAAATTTTGTCAGTTTTGCCGCACCGCTCGCCGCGCTGGCGATCATGGAGAAGCGCGGCACGTCAGACCGCCACATGGCAGCCACGCTGGCGATGCTGTTTGCGATGGGCCAGGCCAACGCCTTTTATCCGCTGATTCCTGACGGGCTCAACTGGAGCGCCGCGCTGCTGTTCTCCATCAGCGGCGGCGTGCTGGCGGCCGCCTCAACCTATCATTTTTTTGCCCGCAAACTTTCCGACGTCGCGCTGCGCGATGAAGACCAGGGCGTGGAGAACAGCGACACGAAGCCGGGACTGATCGCCATCATCAACACCTCGGGTGCCGACGCCATTCGCCTCGCGCTCGGTTCGCTGCCGATGCTGATCCTTTCCTTGTCGGTAGTGGGCATCCTGAAGAGTGCCGGCGCCATTGAGCTGCTGACGCAGCTGCTGGCACCGCTGTTACACAAACTGCATATCGCCGAGGTGTATGTGCTGCCTGCGCTGACCAAATGCCTGGCCGGCGGTACCGCCTATTACGGCGTGGTTGCCGGACTGGTCGAACAGGGGCAGTACAGTGCGCACAACATCAACGCCTCGGCAGGCCTGCTGATTCAGACCTTCGACCTGCCCGGCATCGGCATTTTCCTCGGGCTCTCCAGCCGTTTTCCGCGCCTGTTCCGCTTCGCCGTGCCCGGCATTTTGCTCGGCATTGCGCTGCGCGCCACGGCGCACAGCCTGCTGTTCTGATGCCCAACGCTTAATATTGACGTGATTCAGGCCGCTTTGAAAGCGGCCATCCCGACTCACGTAGCGAAAAATGACAATATTACATCCAGAGCAGCTCAGGCTTATTGAAGGTAACAAATTTCTCGGTAAAGAACCGACACTCATCAATAGCCAGATTAATTTTCATGGTAAGAACAATATTCTGATATGTGAGGAGGGCGTAGTCCTGCAGGATTCCGTAGTGGATTTTCGGGCGGATAATTCAATCATTTATTTGAGCCAAAGTGCGATACCCTACATCGTTAAAATAATTGCATTCTCAAATTCGGTCTGCTTCATCGGCAGACATAATTACTTCAATGAAAAGTTAACGCTGATTCTCTCAGAAGAAAAAAATATCATCATTGGCAATCATTGTTGTCTCTCCTTTGGTATCTGGATGCGAACCGCCGATCCTCATCTGATATATAACATTGCGGATAATCAGCGCATCAATCATTCCCGTAGCATTTATATCGGCGATCACGTGTGGATCGGACAAAACGCGATGATTTTGAAAGGTTCCTCGATCCACTCCGGCAGCGTAATTGGTGCCATGAGTCTGGTGGCGGGGAAAACGATACACTCCAATAGCTGCTGGGGCGGGAACCCAGTGAGAATGCTTAAAGAGAATATTGCCTGGTGCGGAGAAAGCGTTCATCACTGGACAGAAGCGACAACGCGTGCCTGGAACATGTGCGATACCGAACCAATGCAGTTTAACCATGACGACCATGTATTAAATATTGCGGTGATTGAACAGGGGTTTAAAAATGCCCGCAATGTTGTTGATAAATGCCAATATCTATTGAAGCATATCGTTAAAAACGAAAATAAAAATCGTTTTTATGGTTAAGGTAAATAAAAGAGACAACGATGTCAGCCAGTCCGTGTTAACCAGCCGCAGACCGCCATTAATAACGGTCTGCGCAACCAGGTTACACGGCAAAGTTACGCATCCGCGCCAAACGCCAGCGCTTTCTGCGCGCGCAACTCTGCCAGCCGGGCTTCCAGCGCGGCTTCGATGTGCTGATAGGCCGTGCTGCCGAGCGCCAGCCGCAGCGGCATCGTTTCCTGATCCAGCGTCGCCAGCGTGGCCGTCACGCATTTTCCGGCATCACCCAATATAGCAAAGTCACCCGCTTCAATCGCCCGACGCAACTGACCGGATGCGTTGTCACGATAGGCGTCGAGCGGCGCGGCGATATCCAGCCCGCTGGCGAAGTTGGTGACGGTCGGGCCCGGCTCCACCAGCAGCAGCTCGATGCCAAAGCTGGCGACTTCCTGGCGCACCGCTTCGACAAAACCTTCAATGCCCCATTTGCTGGCGTGATACAGGCTGAAATTGGGATACGCCACCTGGCCGCCCTCGGACGAGATCTGCGCAATGCGGCCCCCGCCCTGCTGGCGCAAATGCGGGATGACGGCGCGAATCAGCTGGATCGATCCGGTGAGATTGGTGGCGATCTGGCGTGCAATCTGCGCGTCGCTGAGCTCTTCCGCCGCGCCAAACAGACCGTAAGCGGCGTTGCTTACCACCACATCAATACGCCCGACGCGGGCAAAGGCGGTGGCGATGGCCGGTGCAATACTGGCCGTTTCGGCCAGATCCAGCCGCATCACCAGCAGACGATCGCCATATTGCTGCTGCAAATCTTCCAGCGCCTGCTCGCGGCGCACCGTTGCCACCACGCGATCGCCGCGCTCAAGTAAACGTTCACTCATCAGTCGGCCCAGCCCGCTGCTGGCACCAGTAATTAACCAGGTTTTCATTTTGCACTCCTCATGTTGAAAACCTGATGATAGATCGCTTTACTGGTGGTCATAATCTCCCCAATCGCACATGACCTGGTGAGGAAATACCACCAATGAAACGCCCTTCCTGGCACGAACTGCAGGCGATCAAAACGCTGGGCGAGCAGCGCAGCTTTCGGCGCGCCGCCGAGCTGCTTGGCCTGAAGCGCTCTTCGCTCAGCCACCTGGTGAAAACGCTGGAGCACAACCTCGGCGTGCAGCTGTTTCAGCGCACCACACGCAGCGTGTCGCTGACCGACGCCGGTGAGCAGCTATTACAGCGTCTCGCGCCGCTGCTCAATCAGATGGATGAGGTGCTGCACGAGGTCAGCCTGAGCCGCCAGCAGCAGTACGGTACGCTGCGCATCAGCGCCAGCGATGTGGTGATTGGCCTGCTGCTGGATCAGGTAGTGCCCGGGTTCAGCGCGCGCTACCCCGGCATCCAGCTTGATTTCTCCGCCCAGGGCGCGCTGGTGGATATCACCGCCGCCGGGTTTGATGCCGGCATCCGGCTGATTGAGGATGTGCCGCAGGATATGGTGGCTATTGCGCTCGGCGGCCCGCTGACCTTCGTTACCGTGGCCTCGCCCGACTATCTGGCGGTGCACGCGCCGGTGCGTCAGCCGCAGGATTTACTGCAGCAGCAGTGTATTCGTCATCGCCTGCCCGGGGGCAAACGCTATCGCTGGGAGTATCAGCGAGCGGAAGAAAGCCTGGAGATTGACGTGCCGGGTACGCTGACGTTAGACAATAACGCGCTGATGGCGCGCGCGGCCATCAACGGTTCAGGGATTGCGTTCGTGCCCTCACTGTACGTTAGCGAGGCACTGCAGCAGGGGAAATTAGTGGAGCTGCTGGCCGACTGGCGCATTCAGTCGGCGGGAATCGCGCTGTGGTTCCCGCCGAACCGGCATCAGTCGATGGCGCTGCGGCTGTTTATCGACGCATTGAAAACCCGCCTGCCGCACCACCGCTGAATCAGCCCTGACGCTGCGGCGCTTTGTGCACCATGGTGTAGGCGTAGTCGACGCCCATGCCGTAAGCACCGCTGTGCTCACGCACCAGATCCATCACCGCATCGTAGGTCTCTTTGCGTGACCAGTCGCGCTGGTACTCCAGCAGCACCTGCTGCCAGGTCACCGGCACCGCACCCGCCTGCACCATGCGCTGTACGGAACGTTCGTGCGCATCAACACTGGTGCCGCCGGAGGTATCGGTCACCACATACACTTCGTAACCGGCTTTCAGCGCCATCAGAGCCGGGAAAGTCAGGCACACTTCGGTCCACAGCGCCGAGATGATCAGTTTTTTGCGGCCGGTTTTCTCTACCGCCTCGACAAATTTCGCGTCTTCCCAGGAATTCATGGAGGTGCGCTCAATCGGCTTCGATTCCGGGTGCACCGCCAGCAGTTCTGGCCAGATGTAGCCGCTGAAGCTTTCCGTTTCTACCGAGGTGTAAATCACCGGCACGTCGAAAATTTTCCCCGCTTTCGCCAGGGCGACGGTGTTATTTTTGAGCTGCTGGCGGTCAATATTGGCGACACCAAACGCCATCTGTGGCTGATGGTCGATGAAGATCAGGGTTGAGTTCTGTGGGTCAAGCAGGTCGAGTTTAGACATGATAGTTTCCTCTAAAGTGGTTTTAAATTTGTGTGTTGTGCTGCTGGAATAAACTTTAGAGAAAGCGCGGACAAAGAGATAACGCAAAGAATTTTACAACTTGTTAAAAGCGTTTTTAGAAGATTGATTTAAATAGATTAATTAGCCAAAGCGCAGCGTTTTTGCTGGTAAAACAGCGGCTCACCGGCGTTGATTCTGCGCCTGCGACGGGCGTAATCTGTGGCGACAAAATCATAAAAAACACCATCGCAAAATGATCGTACGTCCTCATCAACACTGGTTTCTCCGGTTGTTTGACTGGCACGGCTCAGTGCTGTCTCGCATTGCGTTCCGCCTGTCGCTTAACCTGCTGATGTCAGTGATCGCCATTCTGGGTTATCCCTGGTATTCCACGCTCGGCATTCACCTGACCACCGCACCGTTCAGCCTGATTGGCGTGTCGATCGCCATCTTTCTTGGCTTTCGCAATAATGCCAGCTACGCGCGCTTTATCGAGGCGCGCACGCTGTGGGGCAATATGCACATTACTCAGCGCTCGCTGCTGCGCCAGGTGAAAACGCTGCGCGGACTGCGTGCGGAACAGGTGCAGGAGTTTATCGGGCTGCAGCTGGCATTTAGCTGGAGCCTGAAACACCGGCTGCGTAAAACCGATGCGCAAGCCGATCTGCAGCGGCTGTTGCCGCCCGCGTGGCACGCCGCGGTGCTCGGCCATCCGATGCCGACCTCGCAAATCATGTTATGCATGGGCGAATGGCTGGCGCAGCGGCGTGATGAGGGATTAGTGACGGATATCGTCTGGCAGAGTATTGATGACAACCTCAACCATCTGTCGGCGTATCTGGGTGGCTGCGACCGGCTGGCCAGCACACCGATTCCCTTCGCCTACAGCCTGATTCTGCACCGCACGGTGTATTTGTTCTGCACCCTGCTGCCGTTCGCACTGGTGGCGGATTTGCACCTGATGACGCCGCTGGTGTCGGTGTTTATTTCGTACACCTTTTTGTCGCTGGAGTCGCTGGCGGAGGAGCTGGAAGATCCGTTCGGCACCGCGCCCAATCACCTGCCGCTGGACGCGCTGTGCGTGAATATCGAACGCAATCTGAAAGCGATGAACAACGATTTCCCGCTGCCGGCAGCGAGCCAGCCGGACCGGTATTTTAATCTGACGTGAACCAGGTGCGCATGAATGCGCACCCTACAAAACAGCGCATCATGCTGCTGCAAGGGCGCCATTCATGGCGACCAAAAAACGGTGACCTGGCGAGCATCCAGGTGCGCATGAATGCGCACCCTACAAAACAGCGCGCCACACTGCTGTAGGGGCGCCATTCATGGCGACCAAAAAACTGTGACCTGGCGAGCATCCAGGTGCGCATGAATGCGCCCCCTACAAAATAGCGCATCATACTGCTGCAGGGGCGCCATTCATGGCGACCCAAAAAACGGTGACCTGGCGAATATCCAGGTGCGCATGAATGCGCACCCTATAAAACAGCGCGTCACGCTGCTGTAGGGTCGCCATTCATGGCGACCGCAGCCCATCACACCTTATCCCAGCTTATCCAGCCAGCGGACATACGCCTGGTCCCACAGCGCGGCGGGGGTGCCGGCTTTACCGAGGCCAAAGCCGTGGCCGCCGCTGCTCAGTTCAATCAGCTCAACCGGCACGCGCATACGGCGGCAGGCGTCGCGCATCAGCTCGGTGTTATGAGGGTTGGAGGTATGATCGTCCTCCGCCTGCGCCAGAAAGGTTGGCGGGTAGGCGCGGGTGACGTAATTTTGCACTGACCAGTTGGCTTCCTGGGTCGGCGTGGCGTCATTGCCCACGATCATCTGGTGAGTACGGGTGTGCTGATACGGTGCTTCAAGGGTGATAACCGGGTAAATCAGCCCGACGCTGTCCGCGGATGGCCGGATGTCATCCAGCGAATCCTGCGGTGAATAGGTGACGAAGTCAGGCCGCGCTGCCGCCATGCCGAGCAGATGGCCGCCGGCCGAAAAGCCCAGCAGGTGCACCTTGTTTTCCATCGCGCGCACCATGCGAATCGCGCGCTGCGCATCCTGCAGCGGCGCCATTCTGCCGGCCTGCCACTTTTCACCCGGCAGTCGGTAGCTGAGCACGTAGGCGGTATACCCGTTGGCATTAAGCCAGCGCGCGACCGGCCAGGCTTCGCGCCCCATGCCGATAAAACGGTAGCCACCACCAGCCGCAACGATCACCGCTTCGCCGTTGGGATTCTCCGGACGAAAGCGCTGAATGGCGGGAGAAACGATATTGGTCCACGAACCGTTAGCGCTGACTTTCAGCAGGCCAGACGGACCGCCGCCACCCGGTGGGTCGTCCGGCCAGAGCGGAATAATGTCATCCCGGGCAAACAGTTTGCCCGCCGTCATGGAGAGTACGGTTGCTCCGCTAGCCAACAGAAAACGACGCCGTGTAATCATCTTGCCCAGTAGCCGGTATGGAAAATGCGCCAGCCCGGAGGCTGGCGTCTCATTATGTGATGCAGGTCCTGTTTCAATCTGGCGATAATGTACGCATTTCGTACAAAAAAGCCATAAAAAAACGCGCCAGAAAAGGCGCGTATTCACGAAGAGAAGGGAAAATTAATCCTGCTGCTGGAATTGAGTCATCACCGTCTGCTCGCACTGCTGCTGATCGTGACGCAGCTTCGCCCGCTCTTCTTCACCCAGCTCCAGCCAGCCGTTGACCACTTCCTGCGCGGTTTCCTCATTGAAGGAGGGCTTGTTCATGGCCGACGGTGACTGGCTGGCCGCCAGCTGAGACTTCATTTTCTCAGTGTAGCTCTGCATGTCACCGGTTTTCTGCTCCCCGCTAACAATGTGGCACAGCTGGCTGGCGTAGATATTCTCCTGCGCGTCGGCATCCGTATCATCCGCCAGCGCGCTGGCAGACAGCGACAGCCCTACCAGGGCGATAAGCAATGCTTTCATAATAAGCTCCCGTTATTTCCAGAAAATCACGTTTCATCTTGCTGCGTGCGTGCCGCCTGCCGGGCAGCACGCCAGTTCAGTAGCGGCGTCACCGTGATGCCGTGCAGCACAATGCTGCACACCACCAGCGTCAGCGCCATGTCCATCATCTGTTCCGCCTGCGGGCCCTGCAGGCCATGCACCCAGGCATAAGCAATATAATTGATACTGCCGATGCCGCGAATCCCCAGCCAGCCAATCAGCATCCGCCGCATAAACGGCATCTCGCAGCGCCAGGTGGTCAGCCATACCGCCAGCGGTCGCACCACCACAAACAGCAGCAGCGCCAGGCCGATGCCGGTGAGATTCCAGTGATGCGCCAGCGTAATACCCAGCACCACCATCATCGCTGCCGCCAGCAGGCGTTCGATAGTATCACCAAACGACAGCGCATCGCCGACCACCAGGCCGACCGATTTCACCGGGCTGCCGCCCCCCTGTTTCAGACGCTGGTTAGGATTGACCAGCACCTCTGCCGGCAGGTAGCGCTTCTCTTCCGGTAAATCTTCCAGTGGAAAGCGTTTAGTCACGCGCAGCTCGGCGCGGCGTAGGCCGACGCCTGCCGCAAAGGTGGCAAGGAAGCCAGACGCATCCACCGACTGCGCCGCCGCGTAGCTCAGGGCGATCAGTGCCAGCGCGAGGAAATCATTGGGGGCTACGTCGTGATGCGCGCTGCGCAGATGGGTCGCCAGCTGGCCGATCAGCCGTCCGAGCAGGTAACCAATCGCCAGCCCGCCGCCAATCGCCCACACCACATCGCGCGCTGCCCAGCCGCCCAGCAGCTCCAGACTGAAGGCGCCCGGATGCATCAGCAGCAGCGCCAGCATCAGCAGCGGCAGCGCTGAACCGTCGTTCATGCCGGCCTCGCTGGAGAGCGCCACGCGCAGAGCATCGTCATCGCGCGCATCGTTAACAGAGATCAGGCTGGCAAGCACCGGGTCGGTCGGGGCAACAATGGCACCAAACGCCAGCGACAGCGGCCAGCCAAAGCCGGTAATCCAGTGAATCAGGCAGGCCATGCCGCCGACGGTCAGCAGCATCGCCGGGAATGCCAGCCGCAGCCCGACGCGCCACGCGTGCGCGCTCATCGGCAGACGCAGTTTGAGCCCGGTGATAAACAGCGAGGCGGCCATGGTGATTTCGGTGATATGGGCGGCGAGCTCGGCGTGGCCGATAATGTCGATTTGCAGCAGATTAAGCATCCACGGGCCGCACAGAATGCCCGCGAACAGGTAGAGACCAAACGACGTCACCGGCCCCCGGTGAATCCAGCCAGAAGCCAGTGACATCAAAAGTAGCAGACCGCCAGTGAGGGCGGTCCAGGCCAGGAAGTTCATAACGCTCCGTTTTTAAATAACATTCTCCTTTAAGCCTGGCACAGGATCGTGAATTAGTTTTGCAGATGGCGACTGGCGAGGCGAATCAGCAGCGCAAGCACAGCGGCAGCCGTCGCAAGGCTGACCACGCCATTCCAGCCGAAATGGGCCAGCGCCAGGCTGCCGAGCGCCGCGCCGGTCGCCATACCGATAAACACCACGGTGAACATCAGCGCATTGAGGCGGCTGCGCGCTTCCGGCGCCAGGCTGTAGACCAGCGTCTGATGCGCCACCAGCGTGGCCTGCACGCCAAGGTCAAAGCCGATGGTGCTGAGGATAATCAGGCCAAGCTGCGCCGGCACCGGCAGTACCGGCAGCAGGAACATCAGGGCAAACGACACCATCACCAGCGTGGCGCCATACTGGGTGACACGCGCCGGGCCGATGCGGTCGGCAAAACTGCCCGCCAGCGGCGCGGCCAGCGCCCCGGCGGCACCGGCCAGACCGAAGGCCCCTGCCACGGCGCTGTCGAGATGGAAGCGATCGCTCAGCATCAGCGCCAGGGTAGACCAGAAGGCGCTGAAACTTACCGACAGCAGGCCCTGCGCCAGCGCCGCGCGGCGCAGCGTCTGGTGATGCTGCCACAGATGCGCCAGCGACAGCAGCAGACGCGGATAGCTCACCGTGGTGCCCGGCGTAAAGCGCGGCAGCGCGCGCCACAGCGCCAGACTACTCAGCAGCACCGCCGCCGCCGCCATCATGTACATGGTGCGCCAGCCCAGATACTCGGCCACCACGCCGCTCACCACGCGCGACAGCAGAATGCCGACCAGCAGCCCGGTCATCACCGTGCCGACGGTTTTGCCACGGCTGCGCTCCGGTGCCAGCGCCGCTGACGCCGGCACAATGTCCTGCGCCACGGTAGCGGTTAATCCGGTAACAAAGCTGGCGATCAGCAACGCATTGATGCCGCCGGAAAAACCGCACAGCAGCAGCGCGGCGACCAGCAGTAAGCCTTTAACCAGAATGATGGTGCGACGATCGTGGCGGTCACCGAGCGGGGCCAGCAGCAGAATCCCCAGCGCGTAACCGGCCTGGGTCAGCATCGGCACCATACCGACGCTGCCAATGCCCACATTGAACTGTTTACTGATGATATCCAGCATCGGCTGGCTGTAGTAAATCGATGCCACGCTGAGACCGGCACCGGCCGCCAGCGTAAACACCAGCGGCGCCGGCAGCTTTTCAGCAGGCATGGCAGAAGATTGAGACATGGCAGACATAGTGGTTTTCCCCCGTGATGATGCGCTTATTAAAGCGCGTTGCGGCCATACGCGGTAGACTGCTATGACACAGAACTGTTATGCAGGTTACGTATGAGCACATTCACCAGCGTTGACCGCATCGAACTGATGCAGACGTTTATCCGCATTGTTGAAAGCGGCTCGCTGTCGGCGGCCGCGGCGCAGCTCGGCACCACTCAGCCCACCGTAAGTCGCCGTCTGCAGGCGCTGGAACAGCGGCTCGGCCTGAAACTGATTTTACGTACCACCCATGCGCTGAAACTCACCGATGACGGAGAGCGCTGCTACGCCCAGGCGCGGCAGCTGGTGGCGACCTGGCACGCGCTGGAAGATGAGTTAACCGGCGCGAATGACGACCCGATCGGCACGCTGCGCGTGCGTGCGCCGCATGCGTTTGGTCAGGATCAGTTGATTGCGCCGCTGATGGATTATCTGCAGCGCTATCCGCGCCTGGCAGTGGAGTGGATGCTCAACGACCGCACGCCGGACTTTGTCAGTGAAAACGTTGACTGCGCCATTCAGGTCGGCGCGCCCACCGATCCGTCGGTGGTGGCGGTGCTGCTGGCGGAAGTGCCGCGCTTTGTCGTCGCGGCACCGGCGCTGCTGGCGGCTCATGCGCCGGTGAAAGAGGTTACCCAGCTGACGCAGCTGCCGTGGCTGGCGCTGACCAGTTTTTATCGTAACGAAATTGCGCTGCAGCGTCTCAGCGACGGCCAGCCGATCAACCTGGCGATTGCCCCGCGCCTCGCCAGCGATAGCCTGTACGCGGTGCGCAAAGCCGCGCTGGCGGGCATGGGCGCCGCGATTGTGTCGTCATGGGTGGTGCAGGAGGATTTAGCCAGCGGCGCGCTGGTGCAGCTGGTGCCCGACTGGCAGGCGCCGCCGCTGCCGGTGTGGCTGACCTACCCGTGGGCCAGTTATTATCCGGCCCGCCTGCAGCATTTTTTCGCGATGATCAGGGACGTGATGCCGCAGCTGACCGGCACGCAGCCGGTGCGGTAAGGGGCCAGGTCGCCATTCGGGTTTTTTGTAGGGTGCGCATTCATGCGCACCTGGTGCAACTGGTGCAACTGGCCAGGTCGCCATGAATGGCGACCCTACGGGGCACTGCGGTTTTTGTAGGGTGCGCATTCATGCGCACCTGGTGCAATGAGTCAGCTCGTGCGTAAAGGTCACGATTTCTTTTCAACCTTCGACATATTATCCAGCCAGCCCATCACAAAGGCCGACAGCACGAAGGTCAGGTGGATGATCACGTACCACATCAGCTTTTCGTTAGCGACGTTACGCGCGTCCATAAAAATACGCAGCAGGTGAATCGATGAGATCGCCACAATCGAAGCTGCCACTTTGTTTTTCAGCGAGCCGGAATCCATCTTGCCGAGCCAGCTCAGCTTCTCTTTGCTTTCATCGATATCCAGCTTGGAGACAAAGTTCTCATAGCCGGACAGCATCACCATGACCAGCAGGCCACCAACCAGCGTCATGTCCACCAGCGACAGCAGCAGCAGAATCAGATCGTTTTCCGCGATGCTGAGAATGTTGGGCAGCAGGTGAAAAATTTCCTGAAAAAATTTAACCGTCAGCGCCAGCAGCCCCAGCGAAAGTCCAATGTAAACCGGTGCCAGCAGCCAGCGCGATGCATACATCAGGTTTTCGGTAAAACGTTCCATAAGTTCCCATTTATCAACAGACAAGCCATCGAGTATAACCGAACTTATGTGAAGTTATTTCAGTGCTTCTTCAGAAATTTCAGGCGCGACTGGCAGCGGCAGCGACAGGCGAAACACCGCCCCGCCCTGCGGCCGGTTTTCCGCCCAGATGCGACCGCGATGTGACTCAATAATGGTTTTGCTGATGGCCAGCCCCAGCCCGACGCCCGGCACGGCCGACTCCTTGTCGCCGCGGGCAAACTTGTCAAAAATGCGCGTCAGATTCTCCGGCGCAATGCCCGGTCCGTTATCCCAGACAGCGATCTCCAGCCGGGTTTTATCGCGCCAGGCGCGAATGCCGTGCTGCGCGGCATTGCCGGCATACTTCAGGCTGTTTTCGATCAGGTTAGTAAACACCCGCTCCAGCATCGCGCTGTCGCCTTTGATCAGCACCAGCTCCGGCGGTAAATCCAGCGTAAAGTCGTGCCCTTTCAGCGACGGTCCCATGCTGCTTAGCGCGCCGCCAATCACCTCGTCCAGCGCCACCCACTCTTCGCGCAGGTTGAGCCCGCCGGACTGAATGCGCGCCATATCCAGCATGTTACTCACCAGCCGGATGGTGCTCAGCGTCTGTTCGCGGATCTGATTGGCCTGGCCGACGTATTTCGACTGCTCGCTGGCGAGGTCCAGCATCAGCATCTCGGCCTGGCCAAACAGCACCGTCAGCGGCGTGCGCAGGTCGTGCGACAGCGCCGACAGCAGCGCATTACGCAGCTGTTCACGCTCGGCGGCCAGCCGTGACGCGGCTTCGCTGTGTGACAGCGCCATGCGTTCCAGCGCGTTGGCAATCAGCACCGTAAAGGTCTCCACCAGCCGCTGCTGTTCGGGAATCATCAGCTGGCGCAGGTTGTCCGGCTCAACCACCAGCAGGCCGCGGCAGTGCGCCCCGCTTTTCAGCGGCAGAATCTGGTACGGCACCGCCGGTAACGTATCGGTGCCGGCACCGGCCGGTTGCCCTTTGCTGTAGCTCCATTTGGCGATTCCGAGGTCGGGCGGCGTCCCGATGGTGCTTTCACCCGCCGACTGCAGCTCACCCTGTTCGTCGGGCAGCAGCAGCTGGCTGCGCGCCTGCAGCGTCACCTCAATGACGCGCTGGCTGGTGGCAGCGATATCCTGCGGCGTCAGCGCGCTGCCAAGCGATTTCGCCATCTCATACAGATGGCGCGCGCGCTGTTCACGGTAGCGCGCCACCCGCGCCTGATAGCGCACGCCGGCGGTGAGATTGCCGACAATCACCCCGACCGCCAGCATCACCGCAAAGGTCACCAGATATTGCAGATCCGATACCGCCACCGTGCCGGTGGGGGCCACAAACACCAGGTCGAAGGCCAGAATATTGATTACCGTGGCGAACACCGACGGCCAGCGGCCAAAGCGCAGCGCCACCAGCACCACCGCCAGCAGATAGATCATCACCGCGTTGGCGGTATCAAACTCCACCAGCCACCAGCGGCCAATCAGCGTCACCAGCACGCAGAGCGCGATCGCCATCAGACACCCGCGCAGGTGCAGCCGCCATTTCTCACCGCTGGCACGCTGGCCGCTCAGGGCCGCTGGCACATCGCGCACCGGCTCATCCAGCGCCACTACCAGCAGGTCGAGCTCCGGCCCCAGCTCGCCGAGACGCTGGGCAAAGCTGTCGCGTCGCCAGCGCCGCTGCGGCTGGCGGCCGGTGACGATTTTGCCGAGATTGTGCTCGCGCGCATAGCGCAGCACCGCGCGCGCCTCGTCCGGATCGGACAGCGTGGCGGTTTCCGCGCCCAGCTCCTGCGCCAGCTGCAGCGTGCGCAGAATGGCGCGCCTCTGCGCTTCCGGCAGTCGGTTGAGGCGCGGCGTTTCCACATACACCGCATGCCATTCGCTGCCGAGCCGGGCAGCAAGACGGGCGGCGGTGCGTACCAGCTTTTCACTGCCGGTGTCGTCACCGATGCACAGCAGAATCGCGTCGCGCGTGTGCCACACTTTGTCGCGCCCCTGCTGATCGCGCCAGGCGCGCATCTGATCGTCTACCCGGTCGGCCGTGCGGCGCAGCGCCAGTTCACGCAGCGCGAACAGGTTGCCTTTGCGGAAGAAATTTTCGATGGCGCGCTCGGCGCGGTCGCCGACGTACACTTTGCCCTCTTTCAGCCGCTGACGCAGATCGTCCGGCGGCAGATCCACCAGCACCACTTCGTCGGCGCTGTCGAAAAAGGGATCGGGTACGGTTTCGCGCACCTGAATGCCGGTGACGCCGCCCACCACGTCATTCAGGCTCTCCAGATGCTGCACGTTGACGGTGGTAATCACGTCGATACCGGCATCCAGCAGCTCTTCAATGTCCTGCCAGCGCTTGGGATGGCGCGAGCCCTGCACGTTGGTGTGCGCCAGTTCATCCATCAGGATCACCGCCGGATGGCGCGCCAGCGCGGCGTCGAGGTCGAATTCCGCATGGCGCGACCGACCGGTGGCGCGCCGCGCCAGCACCGCCAGCCCCTGCAGCAGCGCGGCGGTCTCTTCACGGCCGTGGGTTTCGACCACGCCAGCCAGCACGTCCAGCCCCTGCGCCCGCAGGCGCTGCGCCTCCTGCAGCATGGCGTAGGTTTTCCCTACGCCCGCACAGGCGCCGAAGTAGATTTTCAGTTTACCGCGATGGCTGTCGCTGTGATTGAGCAGCAGGGCATCGGGATCGGGGCGCGGTAATTCGTCGTGTATGTCGTTCAAATATTGAGTTCCGTACGAACAATGAAACGGTCGCCATGAATGGCGTTACGCTGTGGTGCGTGCATCGAAACGGTCGCCATAAATGGCGTTACGCTGTGGTGCGTATATCGAAACGGTCGCCATAAATGGCGACCCTACGTTGTAGGGTGCGCATTCATGCGCACCGAATTCACCTCATCCCTGCAAATCATCCAGCGCCATATTCAGCCGCAGCACGTTCACCGTTTCTTCGCCGATAAACGGCAGCAGCGGGCGCTCGGTGTTGCGCGCAATCAGCGCCTCAACGTCTTTCAGCGTCATGTTGCGCGCTGCCGCAACGCGCGGTGCCTGCCACAGCGCCGCTTCAGGGGAGATATCCGGATCCAGGCCGCTGCCTGAAGCGGTTACCAGCTCCACCGGCACCGCTGCCGGCGCCTGCGGGTTGGCAGCGCGCAGCGCAGCGACCCGCTCCGCCACCGCTTTATCCAGCGCCGGATTACTGGCGGCAAGGTTGCTGCCGCCTGACGCCTGCGCGTTGTACGGCACGTCGCTGGTGGCCGATGGACGGCCCCAGAAGTGCCCCGGCTGGCTGAACGCCTGACCGATCTGCTCTGAGCCGCGCACCGCGCCGTCGCGCTCAATCAGCGAACCGTTGGCCTGCGACGGAAACCACCACTGCGCCAGGCCGGTGGTCAGCAGCGGATAGACCGCGCCGGTCAGCAGGGTAAGCAGGATTAACAATACTATAGCCGGACGTAACTGACTCATTTCTCTTCTCCTTACACCAGGCCCGACAGCGTCAGCAGCAGGTCGATCGCTTTAATGCCAATAAACGGCACCACTAAACCGCCTGCGCCATAAATCCACAGATTGCGGCGCAGCAGCGCTGCCGCGCTCATCGGCCGATAGCTCACGCCTTTCAGCGCCAGCGGAATCAAAAACACAATTACCAGCGCGTTAAAGATCACCGCCGACAGAATCGCCGAGGCCGGTGAATGCAGCGCCATCACGTTCAGCATATTGAGCTGCGGATAGGTCACGGCAAACGCCGCCGGGATGATGGCGAAGTATTTCGCCACATCGTTGGCGATACTGAAGGTGGTAAGCGAACCGCGCGTCATCAGCATCTGTTTGCCGATGTGCACCACTTCCAGCAGTTTGGTCGGGTTGGAGTCAAGATCGACCATGTTGCCCGCCTCTTTCGCCGCCTGGGTACCGGAGTTCATCGCCACCGCCACGTCGGCCTGCGCCAGCGCGGGCGCATCGTTGGTGCCGTCGCCGGTCATTGCCACCAGGCGCCCTTCCGCCTGATACTGACGAATCAGCGCCAGCTTGGCTTCCGGCGTCGCTTCCGACAGGAAGTCATCGACACCGGCTTCCGCCGCAATCGCCGCGGCGGTTAACGGGTTATCACCGGTGATCATCACCGTTTTGATGCCCATCTTGCGCAGCTCGGCGAAACGCTCCTTAATGCCGCCTTTAACGATGTCCTTTAACGCCACCACGCCCAGCACCTGCGCGCCTTCGGCCACCACCAGCGGCGTACCGCCGGCGCGCGCCACCTCTTCCACCCGGGCATTAACCTCAGCCGGGAAGCTGCCGTGGCTGGCTTCGATATGACGACGTACCGCGTCGACCGCGCCTTTGCGGATCAGGCGATCCTGCACGTTGACGCCGCTCATGCGCGTCTGCGCGGAGAACGGGATAAAGCTGGCGCCCATGCTGCTGAGATCGCGTTCGCGCAGGTTAAATTTCTGCTTCGCCAGCACCACAATGCTGCGCCCTTCCGGCGTCTCATCGGCCAGCGATGCCAGCTGCGCCGCGTCGGCCAGCTGCTGCTCGCTGACGCCCGGCGCGGGCAGGAACTGCGTCGCCTGGCGGTTACCGAGCGTGATGGTGCCGGTTTTGTCCAGCATCAGCACATCGACGTCACCGGCGGCCTCCACGGCGCGACCGCTGGTGGCAATCACGTTGGCTCCCAGCATGCGGCTCATGCCCGCCACGCCAATCGCCGACAGTAGTCCGCCGATAGTGGTGGGAATCAGGCACACCAGCAGCGCCACCAGCACCGTCACGCTAACCGGCGTGCCGCCCCAGGCGGAAAACGGCCACAGCGTGGCGGTCGCCAGCAGGAACACAATGGTCAGCGACACCAGCAGGATGGTCAGGGCGATTTCGTTGGGCGTTTTGCGGCGTTTCGCGCCTTCCACCATGGCGATCATGCGGTCGAGGAAAGTCTCGCCCGGATTGACGCTGCACTGAATCACCAGCCAGTCCGACAGGATGCGCGTCCCGCCGGTTACCGAGGCAAAATCCCCGCCGGATTCACGAATCACCGGTGCCGATTCGCCGGTAATGGCGCTCTCATCGACCGATGCGCCGCCCTCCAGCACTTCACCGTCGCACGGGATGATGTCCCCGGCTTCCACCAGCACCACATCGCCTTTGCGCAGCGTATCGGCCGCCACCGGCCGCCACTGCGCACCGTGAAACGGTTCCGCCAGTTTCTTCGCATCGCTGTGCTTGTTCACCCCTTTCAGACTGTTGGCCTGCGCCTTGCTGCGCCCTTCCGCCAGCGCTTCGGCGAAGTTAGCGAACAGCACGGTAAACCACAGCCAGATGGCGACCGCCGCGGTAAAGCCGGCGCTGCCGTTCAGCTGCCCCGCCGCCATACCGATGGCCAGCAGCGAGGTGAGCACGCTGCCGATCCACACCAGAAACATCACCGGGTTGCGAAACTGTACGCGCGGATCGAGTTTTTTCACCGCATCCAGCATCGCGGTGCGCGTCAGCGCCGCATCAAACAGCGCCAGTTGTTGACGACTCATGATTCCGTTATCCCTGAATAAGTTGCAGATGTTCCGCCACCGGGCCAAGCGCCAGCGCGGGAACGAAGGTCAGCGCACCCACCAGCAGCACGGTGCCCACCAGCAGTGCGATAAACAGCGGGCCGTGAGTCGGCAGCGTGCCGTTGCCCACCGGCTGAATTTTCTTCGCCGCCAGCGAACCGGCAATGGCCAGCACCGGAATGATGATGCCGAAGCGGCCGACCAGCATGCAGAAGCCCAGCAGCAGGTTCCAGAACGGGGTGTTGGCGCTGAGACCGGCGAAGGCGCTGCCGTTGTTGTTGGCCGCCGACGATACCGCATACAGCACCTCACTGAAGCCGTGAATGCCGGGGTTGGCCATACCGGCGCGTCCGGCTTCGGTCATCATCGCCAGCGCAGTACCCAGCAGCACCAGCGTCGGCGTCACCAGAATCGCCAGCGCGGTCATTTTCATCTCCCAGACATCGATCTTTTTGCCCATGTACTCCGGCGTACGGCCAATCATCAGACCGGCGATAAACACCCCGAGCAGCACGAACAGCAGCATGCCGTACAAGCCGGCACCGACGCCGCCGAACACCACTTCGCCCAGCTGCATCAGCCACATCGGCACCATGCCGCCCAGCGCAGTGAAGGAGTCATGCATGGCATTTACCGCGCCGCACGACGCCGCAGTGGTGATCACCGCAAACAGGCTGGAGTTGAGAATGCCAAAGCGTGTCTCCTTGCCTTCCATGTTGATCGCGCTATCGGACCCCAGGGTCAGAAAGTGCGGATTGCCGCGCAGCTCAGCCCACATCACCGCGACCACCGCCAGCACAAACATGATGCTCATGGCCCACAGCAGCATATGGCCCTGACGGCGATCGCCCAGCTGCTGACCAAAGGCAAAGCACAGCGCGGCCGGGATCAGGAAGATGCTCAGCATCTGCACAAAGTTGGTCAGTGCCGTCGGGTTTTCGAACGGATGCGCCGAGTTGGCGTTAAAGAAACCGCCGCCGTTGGTGCCGAGCATTTTGATCGCTTCCTGCGAGGCTACCGGCCCGAGCGGCAGCGTTTGCTGCGCGCCTTCCAGCGTGGTGAAGGCATGATAGGGTTCAAAGTTCTGAATGCTGCCCTGGCTGACAAAAAACAGTGCCATCAGCAGGCTAATCGGCAGCAGCACGTAGACGGTGATGCGCGTCAGGTCGCGCCAGGCATTGCCGAGCGTTTCCAGCGAACGGTTAGCAAAACCGCGCATCAGCGCAAACGCCACCGCAATACCGGTTGCCGCCGAAAGGAAGTTTTGCACCGTTAAGCCCGCCATCTGGCTGAAGTAACTCAGCGTGCTCTCGCCCGCGTACGCCTGCCAGTTGGTGTTGGTGACAAAGCTGATCGCCGTATTGAGCGCCAGATCCCAGCTCAGGCCAGGCAGATGCTGAGGATTGAGCGGCAGCGCGCCTTGCCCCATCAGCATCGCCAGCAGCAGCACAAAGCCGAGCGCGTTAAACAGCAGGATGGCCAGCAGATAGTGCGGCCAGCGCATCGCCGCGCCATCAACGCCGGCCAGACGCCACAGCACGCGTTCGCTGCGCGCCAGCAGGGGTTTATCCGCCACCATCAGCGCCAGCAAGCGGCCCAGCGGCTGCGCCAGCACCATCAGCACCAGCAGATAGCACGCAATCAGTAAAAACGCATTCGCCGCCATCAGAATGCCTCCGCATTAAGCAGGGCATAAATCAGGTAGCCCAGTAATAAAAATACCAGCACGATGCCGGCTATCACGCCCACACTCACAGCAACCTCCAGAGGATTTGGTAGTGCAGCAAGCATGCGCGGCGCGGCATAAAGAAGGGGTAAAAAGGCGCAGAGCGGGCGTAAAGAAAGTATAAAAACGCGGGCAGATCAGGCGCTTTCCAGCGCCCAGATGCGGTTCAGGTCAACGTTGTGCCACAAGCCGCTGTCCTCAGCGCCGGTGATGGTATCGGTGCAGAAGCTGTCGCCGAGGTCCAGCGCTTCCGGTTTGACCTCGCGCTGCGAATGCAGCGACCAGAACACATGCACTTTGGGCTTCAGCAGCGATTTTTCCCCGGCCTGCACCACCAGCGCCACGCGCCCGGAAGCCAGCCGTACCAGCGAGCCCACCGGATAAATACCGATGGTGCGCACAAACGCGTGCAGCAGCGCACTGTCAAAGTGGCCGCGCCAGCTCAGCATATTGTGCATCGCCTCAGCCGGCGTCCAGCCTTTGCGATACGGGCGATCGGAGGTCACCGCGTCGTAGACGTCACACACCGCCGCCATGCGTGCGTAGAGCGAGATCTCTTCGCCCTGCAGCCGATGCGGATAGCCGCTGCCATCGAATTTTTCATGGTGATGCAGCGCAATATCCAGCAAATCTTCATCCGCATGGGCTTCCATCAGCATTTGCGCACCGACGATTGGATGCTGGCGCATAATCGTAAACTCTTCGTCGGTGAGCTTATCCGGCTTGTTGAGGATGGTCAGCGGCACCGCGGCTTTACCGACGTCATGCAGCAATCCGCCCATGCCCACGCGACGCAGCTGCTGCTCATCCAGCCCCATTTTCTTGCCCAGCGAAATCATCAGACCGCACACCGCCATGGAGTGCAGGTAAGTGTAATCGTCATGATTTTTCAGCCGCGCCACGCTGAGCAGCGCGGTTGGCTCGCGGGTAATCGATCCGGCAATTTCATCGACCAGCTCAAGGGTAAAGGCAAGATCGAGGCCCTGCCCCATGCGCGCTTCGTTGAACATCGCCAGCACCTGCGGCTTGCCCTGGTTGAAGATGCACTGCGCCTGATCCATCTCGCGGAAAAACGGCGTCTGCGGAATGTCTTTTTTCGGCTGCGGCGTGGCAGGCGCGCGCACCGACCGCTCGGGATCGATCCATACCTGCTGGATCCCCTCGTTACGGATCAGGGCGATCTGACGCTTATCGGTGATCAGCATCTGGTTGCGAATGCGTTTGTCCTTGATCCACCAGACCTCAAGCTTGTGGATAAACATGCCTGGCCGCAGCTCGTCAACGGTAATCAGCTTTATCACGATATCGCTCCTTAATATCAGTGGATGGTAAGGAGTGATATCGGCAGCTGAGCAAAAAATCTTCAGGGCGGCGTGACTGGTCGGGTCAGGTTCAGGCAACCTGCGTGCCGCGCTGGGCTAAAAAGGCACTCAGCGTCATGACACGGCTTAACTCCTCCTGCGTTCTGGCGTCATTTTCCACTTCCCACTGATCGAGATGACGCTGCAGGTTAAGCCAGAATTCAATCGAGGTGGCGAAAACCCGTGCCAGCCGGTAGGCCATCTCAGTGCTGAGTTTACGGTTGTTATTCACCAGCGCGCTGACGGTGTTGCGATGCACATTCAGCATCTCCGCCAGATCATTCACTTTGAGGTTGAGCGGTTCGAGAAATTCATACTGCAGGACGTCCCCCACGCTGGTGGGTTTGCGCATTGCTTGTTTCATAAGGTGCTCTCTTTGGTACGGGTAGCGGGCCAGAAGGGATCGTTAGCGCTATTTTTTGTAGCGGTGCGGATCCAGATACAGATCCCAGGCTTCGCCTTTTGCCCACTGGAAAATTAGCCGATACTGCGCGTTAACCCGAATCGAATAGTAACCCAGCAGCGGCGGCTTCAACGCTTCAAAACGGTTACCCGGCGGCGAACGCAGATCCTGATGCGAAGTGGCGGCATGAATGATATCCAGCTTACGCGCCAGCGCGGATTCAATCGCACGCGGAATCTGCGCATGCGGTGTCCCATGGGTATAAAATTGTGCCAGCCAGGCCTGACGAAACGCCCTGATTGAACCCATCCTGCTTCCCTGCCTGTCTTACGAACCAGCAGGTAAAATAGTGCACTCATGCACAGTGCTCAAGTGCACTTTTTAACATCATAGTTTATTTCCGATCGGGATTCCAGATCGGCAACCTCAGACCGATCGCCTACGCGTTCAATCGGGCCCATCACCAGCAGGAACAGCAGCGCCGCGACGACACAGTGCGCGCCGACGAACACCAGGCCAATGCTGTAGCTGCCGGTCAGGCCAACGATCACGCCAAACAACAGCGGCGTGATAAAGCCCGCCATGTTGCCGATGCCGTTGAAGATCGCGCCGGCGAGGCCAACAGCTTCTTTGGGCGCCGTATCGCTGACCACGGTCCAGGTGCCCGCGCCCGCCGCCACGCCTTTGCCGAAGAAGGCAAACGACATGATGGCGATAATGCCGGCGTTGGAAGGGATCACCGCAGCCAGAATCAGCGAGGCGGCCATCAGCATGCCAATGATGTACGGCGTTTTGCGCGCCCACGACAGGCTCCAGCCGCACGCCAGCAGCATATCTGAGATATAGCCACCGCTGATGCCGCCCAGAAAGCCAAACAGCGCCGGTGCAATGGTGGCGAAACCGGCATCCAGAATGTTCATGCCGCGCGCCTGCACCAGATAGATCGGGAACCAGGTAATGAAGAAGTAGCTAAGCGCGATGGTGCAATACTGGCCGAGGTAGGCGCACCACAGCATGCGGTTGGTGAGCAATGTTTTGAACATCGCTTTGCTGACCGGTGGCCGCGCCCGCAGCGTTTGCGCGGCGTCGATATCCACCAGCGCGCCGCCCTGTTCAATGTAATGCAACTCGCTGGCGGAAACGTGCGGATGCTGACGCGGGCTGCGCATATAGCCCGCCCAGACAAACACCGCCAACACGCCGATGCCGCCGAGCACAAAGAATGGCCATTCCCAGCCATAACGCGACACCAGCCAGCCGGAGAGCGGTGAGAATATCGCCACGGCAAAGTATTGTGCCGAGGCAAACAGCGACGATGCGCGTCCGCGCTCTGCGCCCGGGAACCACATGATGACTGCGCGGGCGTTAGCGGGAAAGCTCGGTGCCTCAATCAGGCCCAGCGCGAAGCGCAGCGCAAACATCAGCGTCAGCGCCATGGTCATGCCACTGGAAAACTCACCGACAAATCCCATCAGCAGGGTCGAAACCGACCACAGCGCCAGCGTCACGCCGTAGACCTTTTTGGTGCCGAAGCGATCGAGAATCAATCCGCCGGGGATCTGGCCGATGACATACGCCCAGCTGAAGGCCGAAAGGATCAGGCCGAGCTGGATCGCCGACAGGCCAAACTCCTGTTTGATCGCCGAGCCGGAGATCGACAGGATCGAGCGATCGGCATAAGCGACCACTGACAGGAACAGAATCAGGCAAAGGATCCAGATACGCACATGGCTGTTCTGGCTGCGGTTTTTGCGTTGCAACATAGGCTGAATTCCTTGATGGAGGAGCATCCTGCCCCGAAGCGATGATGGTCAGGAATACCGCGCAGATTTCCCTGTTCAGCAACTATAGGAAGCCAGTGTTGCTCTGGTCATTGTGCGAATGAAGGAATCCGCGCGGCGAAACGGCGCGGGTTTTGGTCGCTGACACAAAGCCAGGTGCGGTAGCGCACAAAATTTTTAATCCGTGCTGGCTTTCGCCGCGGAATGTGCGCCAGCGCTGAGAAAAGAGTTTGCGCGATCACTATGAGCAGGCAAAGCATCCATGCGCGTCGGGCAAATTGTGCGCTGCACAGCAAATTACCACGCAGCAGATTGCCAGCTCTGCTGCCGGCTCGTAGGCTGAAAATGATTTCATTGAGCCATTTTCAACACCAATGAAAAATTTATTCTAATAAACAGCTTACTCTGGAGTCTGCGATGAAAACCCTCAAGGCGATACTGTTACTTGGCCTGCTGACCAGTTCGGCCTCCGCGCTGGCGGAGAAGATTGGCGTGTCGATGGCCTATTTTGACCAGAACTTCCTAACCATTATTCGTCATGCCATTGATAAAGAAGCCAAAGCGCGCGGGCTGGATGCCCAGTTTGAAGATGCGCGCGGCGATGTCGGCCGCCAGACCGACCAGGTACAGAGTTTTATCAGCGCCGGCGTGGATGCCATCATCGTCGATCCGGTGGATTCCGCCAGCACACCACAGCTAACCCGACTGGCACAGCAGGCGAAAATACCGCTGGTGTACGTCAACCGCACGCCAGGCGATAAAACCCTGCCGCCCGGCGTAGTGTTTGTTGGTTCGGACGAACGCGAATCCGGCACGCTGCAAATGGAGGCGCTGGCTAAACTGGCGAATTATAAAGGTAACGTGGCGATCATGATCGGCAACCTGACCGATGCCGGCGCGCTGCAGCGCACCAAAGATGTCGAGCAGGTGGTGGCGAAATACCCAGGCATGAAAGTGGTACAGAAGCAGCCAGCAAACTATGCGCGCAACGAAGGCATGGACCTGATGCTCAACTGGATTGGCAACGGTGAAGCGATCGATATCGTCACGGCCAATAACGATGAGATGGCGATTGGTGCGGCAATGGCGCTGGCAAAGAGCAATAAAAAGATTCTGGTGGGCGGCATCGACGCCACGCCGGACGGCCTGAAGGCTCTGGCGCAGGACAAGATGCAGGTGACGGTGTTTCAGGACGCCATCGGTCAGGGCAAAACCTCGGTAGACGTGGCGCAGAAGCTGATTAAAGGCGAGAAAGTGGCTTCACACGTGTGGATCCCGTTCGAGCTGGTGACCAAAGAAAATATGCAAAAATACGTCGAGCGCAGCCAGTAGCCGACGGACACTGCGGGGGCGCGATTGTGGCGAGCTGAGCTGCCTGGTGCGCATCAATGCGCACCCTACAGATATTCTGTGAGCACTGTAGGGGCGTCATTTATGGCGACCTGGATTGCCTGGTGCGCATGAATGCGCACCCTACAGATATTCTGTGAACACTGTAGGGGCGCCATTTATGGCGACCTGGTTACCGGGCGCCCTGGTGCAGGCCGACGCAACCATCACTCGCGCAGTATCGCCATGACGATAATGTCGTGGTACTCGCCCTCGCGCAGGCAGGCTTTGCGCTTCACGCCTTCCTGCTCAAAGCCCAGGCGCTGATACAGACGCAGCGCGCGCTGGTTGTCGTGAAACACTTCCAGCTCAACGCGAATCACGCCCAGCCAGTTAAAGGCATAGTCGATACCCGTGCGGATCAGCCGCTCGCCGATGCCACGACCGCTAAACGCCGGATCGACGCCAATACCAAAACTGATGCTGTGACGCGTACGCGGCCGCTGTTCGGTAAACAGCGTCAGCTCGCCCACCATCTGCCCGTCGATCTCCGCCACAAAACCGATGAAGCCTTCGCTGTCCATCCGCTCGAATTTTTTCTGCCAGGTGGCGACGCTGGGAAACGGCAGCTGCGTGGTCCAGCGATACACCTCGGGATGACTGTATAAACGTTGATAGGCGGCGGCATCGCCCGGTTCACGTCCGCGAATCTGCAAATCCATGTCGATAATCCCTGTTCAGTTGCACTAAGCTGTTAACTCTCACCGATCGGAAAGAGTGGCCTTATGTTGTATCGTCGTTTTGAACGTTTTATCAATATTTTTCAGGATGCCCCCACCGATTCCCCACCCGCCAGCGTGTGGCCGTTTTACCTCTATTATCTGCGTCAGGTGTGGCCGAGTTTTGTCGCGCTGCTGATTGTCGGACTGGCACAGGCGCTGATCGAAGTGGCGCTGTTTAGCTACCTCAGCCGTATTATCGATCTGGTCAATCACACCACGCCCGCTACGCTGTTCAGCGATAACTGGCCGATTCTGCTGTGGATGGCGGCGGTGGCGCTGATTCTGCGACCGGTGGTGATCGCGCTGCACGATATGCTGGTGCATCAAAGCATTAACCCCAGCATGACCAGCATGATCCGCTGGCAGCATCATAACTATGTGCTGCGGCAGAGCCTCAATTTCTTCCAGAATGATTTTGCCGGCCGTATTGCTCAGCGCATCATGCAAACCGGTAACTCGCTGCGTGACTCGGCGGTCCAGCTGGTGGATGCGATCTGGCACGTGGTGATTTACGCCGTGACCTCACTGGTGCTGTTCGCGGAAGCCGACTGGCGGCTGATGATTCCGCTGATCGTCTGGATTGTGGCGTACAGTCTGTCGCTGCGCTTCTTTGTGCCGCGCGTCAAGCAGCGCTCGGTGGTGTCATCCGAGGCGCGCTCGAAGCTGATGGGCACCATCGTTGACGGTTACACCAACATCGCTACCCTGAAACTGTTTGCCCATAACGATCTGGAAAAACGCTACGCGCGCGACGCCATTCAGGAGCAGACCGACAAAACCCAGCATGCCAGCCGCATGGTGACCAGCATGGATATCACGCTGTCGACGCTCAATGGCCTGCTGATTGTCAGCACTTCCGGCCTCGCGCTGTGGCTGTGGAGCCAGTCGCTGATCAGCGTTGGCGCCATCGCGCTGGCCACCGGGCTGGTGATTCGCCTGGTGAACATGTCCGGCTGGATCATGTGGGTGGTGAACGGCATCTTCGAAAACATCGGCATGGTGCAGGATGGCCTGAATACCATTGCGCAACCGCTCAGCGTGCAGGATGCGCCGCAGGCGAAAAAGCTGCAGGTGACGCGCGGCCAGATCCGCTTTGAGGATGTGCGTTTTGACTATGGCGGCGGCCGCCAGGTGATTAACCGCCTGAATCTCAACATCAAGCCTGGCGAGAAAATCGGTCTGATTGGCCCGTCCGGCGCCGGTAAATCGACCCTCGTGAACCTGCTGCTGCGGCTGTATGACATCAACGGCGGGCGCATTCTGATTGACGATCAGGACATCGCGCAGGTCACGCAGGCGAGCCTGCGCAGTCAGATTGGCATGATCACCCAGGATACGTCGCTGCTGCACCGCTCGATTCGCGAAAACCTGCTGTACGGTCGCCCGGATGCCAGCGAAGCCGAACTGCAGGCGGCGATTGTGCGCGCCCGCGCCGACGAATTTATCCCGCTGCTCTCCGATCCGCAGGGCCGTACCGGGCTGGATGCGCACGTCGGCGAGCGCGGCGTCAAACTCTCTGGCGGCCAGCGCCAGCGTATTGCCATCGCCCGCGTGCTGCTGAAAGATGCGCCGGTTCTGATCATGGATGAAGCCACGTCGGCGCTCGACTCTGAAGTGGAAGCGGCGATTCAGGAGAGCCTGGAGACGCTGATGCAGGGCAAAACGGTGATCGCCATCGCCCATCGCCTGTCGACCATCGCGAAAATGGACCGGCTGGTGGTGCTGGAAAATGGCGGCATTGTTGAGATGGGTAACCATCGCGAACTGCTGGCGCACGGCGGGCTGTACGCGCGCCTGTGGCAGCATCAGACCGGCGGATTTGTCGGCGTCGATTAATCGCCGCGCCGGTAAGGCAGGGCGTCGCGCGCTTCCTGTGCCCAGGCGCGCACCCCTGCCCGCTCCTGGTGCAGAAAATCCCCGACCGCATCACGCAGCCCCGGATGGCACAGATAGTGCCAGGAATGGGTGAGTTGCGGTTCAAAGCCGCGCACCAGCTTGTGCTCGCCCTGCGCACCGGCATCAAAGCGCTGCAGCCCTTCAGCGATGGCGAAATCCATGCCCTGGTAGAAACAGGTCTCGAAGTGCAGCCGGTCAAACTCCGCCAGACAGCCCCAGTAGCGGCCATACAGCGTGTCGTCATCCACCAGACAGAAGGCCATGGCGGCGGGCTGCTGCTGTAGCGTGGCGATCACCACGCGAATCGCCTGCGGCATCCGCTCCGCCAGCAGGCTGAAGAAGGAGCGCGTCAGATAAGGTCGCTGGCCGCGCACCGCGTAGGTGTTGGCGTAGCAGGTATACACAAAATCCCACTGATCTTCACGCAGCTCATCGCCGCGATACCAGTTAAACGCAAAGCCGCTGCTGGCCAACTGTTCGCGCTCTTTGCGTAGCTGCTTGCGTTTGCGCGACATCAGCGTGTCGAGAAAGTCGTGAAAATCGCGGTAACCGCGATTGTGCCAGTGATACTGCACGCCGAGACGCGCCAGCCAGTCCGGCTGGGTTGCCAGCAGCGCGTTGGCGTGCGGCGTGGTGAAGTTGATATGCGCCCCGCTTAAGCCGTGCCGCTGCAACGCATCGGGCAGCGCTTCCAGCATCGGGATGATAGCCGCCTCGTCACCCAGCAGCCGCGCACCGGTCACCGGGCTGAACGGAATGGCGCCGAGCCATTTGGGGTAATAAGGAATACCGGCACGCTGGCAGGCATCGGCCCACGCGTGATCGAACACATATTCGCCCCACGAATTGCGTTTACGGTAGCCCGGCAGCGCTGCCCGCAGCCTGCCGTCTTCGCGCCACAGCAGATGTTCCGGCTGCCAGCCGTTTTCCGCGCGCACGCTGCCACTCTCTTCCAGCGCGAGCAGGAAGGCGTGACGCAAAAAAGGTTGATTGTCAGGTAACAGCGCATCCCATTCGGCAGCGGTGATCTCCGCCAGCGATGACAGGTGAAGCAAAGGCATTGGTGGCTCCCGGCCAGCTTAAGGCGAACGCCTAGTTCAGCAGGTTTTGCCGCTGTGCGAAAGGTGCGGCGCACTGAATGTAAAGCGGGTCGTTGCGCCATGCTGCGCACATTGCTGTCGCGGCCCGTGCCACGATTTTTCACTTCGCCTGTGTATACTCACCCTTTTCCTTGCAGGAAATGCCATGGATCGTCTTGATTGTGATCGCATGTTTGTCGCCGTACTCGAAGTCGGCAGCTTTGCCGGTGCCGCCGCCCGGCTCGGCACCAGCAGCGGCCAGGCGTCAAAGCTGGTGTCGCGTCTGGAGCAGCAGCTTGGCGTGCAGCTGTTCAAGCGCAGCACACGGGCACTGTCGCCCACCGAGATCGGCCGCGCCTATTACGAGCGGGTGAAAACCCTGCTGGAGGCGTTCGACGCGCTGGATGCCACGGTGCAGGAGAATGCCCGCTCGCCCACCGGCCGCCTGAAGATTAGCGCACCCGGCACCTTCGGCACCGCGGTGCTGGCCAGCGTGCTGGTGGCGTTCGCGCGTCACTATCCGCTGATTGAGCTGGACGTCAACTTCTCCGACCGCGCCGTGAATATCGTCGATGAAGGCTTCGATATGGCGATCCGCATCGGCAAGCTGGACGACAGCAGCCTGATTGCGCGCCGTCTGGGCGAGGTGCCGATTCGCCTCGCCGCCGCGCCCGGCTATCTGCTGCAGCACGGCACGCCGCAGCACTGGCGCGATCTGGCGACGCATCAGTGCATCAGCGACACCAACTTTCGCGATCCCTGGCACTGGCCGTTCGTTACGCCGTGTGGCGACAGCGTCAGCATGCCGATTCGCGGCCGCCTGTGCTTCTCCAACACCGAAGCCTGCCTGCAGGCGGCGCTGGCCGGCCTCGGCATTGCGCGTCTGCCCGGTTTTATCGCTGCACCGGCGCTGCAGCGGGGCGAAATCGTCACGCTGCTGGAGGACTTTGCGCCGCCAGCCATGGGCCTGTTTGCTCTGTATCCGCCCGCGCGCCATCTGGCGCAGAAAACCCGCCTGCTGATCGACTTTCTGGCCGAGCACTTCCGCCTGCATCCGCCCGGCTGATTCCTTCCATTATGGAAACAATAAAAGCCGTTTTGCCCGGATTATCAGCATAACGGCAGCACGGTAAGCTGCTGACATCACTTCAGAGGAGCAGAGCGATGTTGGTAAACGGTAAGTGGAGCGCAGAGTGGCATCCGGTTCAGGCCACCGATAAACAGGGTGGCTTTGTACGCCAGACTTCCAGCTTTCGTCACTGGATTAGCGCCGATGGCAGCAGCGAATTTGCCGCCGAGCCGGATCGCTATCATCTGTATGTCGCGCTGATCTGCCCGTGGGCCTCGCGCACGCTCATTGCACGCAGCCTGAAAGGGCTGGAGCAGATTGTCAGCGTGTCGGTGGTTGAGCCGCAGCTTGGCGCGCAGGGCTGGCGCTTCGGCGATTATCCCGGTGCCGATCGCGACCCGCTGAACAACGCTGAGTATCTCCATCAGCTGTATACCCGCGCCGACGCCGACTTTACCGGGCGCGCGACCGTGCCGGTGCTGTGGGATAAAAAAACCCAGACCATCGTTAACAATGAGTCGGCGGATATTCTGCGCATGTTCAACAGCGGCTTTGGCGATCTGGCAGACAACCGGCTCGATCTCTACCCTGAGGATCTGCGCCCGGAGATCGACGCGCTGAACGCAACGATCTACCCGCGTCTCAATAACGGCGTTTATCGCACCGGTTTCGCTACCACCCAGGTGAGCTATCAGCAGGCGTTTAATGAGGTGTTTGAGCAGCTGGATGAGCTGGAGCAACGGCTGAAAGATGGCCGCACTTTTCTGCTGGGTGAACGACTGACCGAAGCCGATATCCGCCTGTTCGTGACCCTGATACGCTTTGACGTCGCCTATCACGGCCTGTTCAAATGCAACCTGCGCCGCCTGCGCGATTACCCGCTGCTCGATCGTTATCTGAAGAGTGTGCTGGCGGTCTCCGGCGTGCGGCAAACGGTGAACATCGACCACATCAAACAGGGCTATTATTCGATTAAAGCGCTGAATCCCAACGGCATCGTGCCAGCGGGACCGGATATGGCGGACTACGGTTTTTAAGGAGCAGGGCAATGGCAAAAGCGTTAGTGGTGTTTTTACATGGCGTCGGCAGTAATGGCGCGGATTTGGCGGTGCTGGGGCAACACTGGTCAGCGCTGCTGCCCGACGTGGCATTTGCCGCGCCCGATGCGCCCTTTCCCTTTGAACACGCGATGGGCTATCAGTGGTTCAGCCTGACCGGCATCACGCCGGAAAACCGTCCGGCACGCGTACGGGCTGCGCGCGACGCCTTTGACGCCACGCTGCAGCAGCTGATGGCGCAGCACGCGATGGCCGGCGCGTGGCAAAAGGTGATTCTGGTGGGATTCTCGCAGGGCTCGATCATGGCGCTGGATGCGCTGGCCTCCGGACGCTATCCGCTGGCTGGTGTGGTGGCCTTCTCCGGTCGCCTGGCCTTTGACGAGGCGCTCACGCCGCCGCCGCATGCCTCCACGCTGCTGATTCACGGCAAAGCCGATGACGTCATCCCGTTCAGCGAAACCGTCTCCGCCGCGCAGCGCCTGCAGAGCGCGGGCGTCGCGGTCACCGCACAGTATGAACCCGCCACCGGTCACACCATTTCCAGCCACGGCGCGATGCAGGCAGCGGCCTACATCGCCCAGTGCCTGCAGGATTAAGGCCAGTAGCGCTGCAGCGCCTGCCACGCCTGACGCGCGGCCGCTTCCGGCGGCTGTGCTTTGAGGCGATCGTTAAACACTTCGATGCCCACCGGACCGCGATAGCCTGCACTTTTCAGCTTATCGACAAAGCGTTCCACTTCAATGATGCCGTCGCCGGGCAGTAAGCGCTGATGGCGCGCATAATCGCTCAGCGCCTGCTTTTCCTGCGGTGGCATCTGCGCCATATCGCACAGCTGCACTTCATAAATGCGGTCGGCCGGAATGCCGTCGAGCTGCGAGGCATCGCCACCGCGTGCGCAGATGTGGAACAGATCGACCACCAGCCCGATATTGGGTTGATCCAGCCGCTGCAAACGCTGCCACGCCAGCGGCAGCGTATTGTCGACGCTGCACCACGCCATCGGTTCATACATGATGCGCATGTTATAGCGCGCGGCTTCCGAGGCCAGCCAGCGTAGATCCTCATCAATGCGCTCCGCAACGCAGTCTTCGCGCGTGGTCGCCGGCGCCTGAATGGTATCGCAGCCCAGTGACTGCGCGACGCGAATGAAATCACGCAGTTCGGCGCGCTTTTGCAGCCGTTCGCTGTCCGGCGCGCCGGTAAAGTCACGCAGCACCTGCAGATTGGTAAAGCCCAGATTCAGCTGCGCGGCCAGGCCCGCCGTGTGCTCAGTAACCTCTTCCCGCCACATTTCAACCTGATCGAACCCGGCGGCACGCGCCGCCTGCAGCTTATGCGCCGATTCACCGTTTAACAGCACCAGGTTAAGGAATTTCGGGTTTGCAGACATCAACAGCTCCTTAATCGTCCGGATAAAGCGGTGACAGAGGCTGTGCGCCACCCGCACAGCATCCTGATCAGTATCCCCCTCTTAAGGGTGATTTCAAGCGTGTCGTTTAGCCCAGCAGGTTCACCACGGCGAAACCGGCAAAGGTCATCAGCAATGAACCGATGACATGCACCATCACGCTCGACATTGCCCACAGGTATTTTCCTGATTGTAGCAACACCACGATCTCGGCCGAGAAGGTCGAAAAGGTCGTCAGCCCGCCGCACAGGCCGGTGACGATCAGCAGTTTCCATACGGGATCGATGTGCGGATTGCGCACAAACCACGCCATCGCCGCGCCAATAATAAAGCCACCGACCAGATTAACGATCAGCGTACCTGGCGGCAGGTTGGGGAATAACGTATTGAAACGCAAAGAGATAAGCCAGCGCAGCGTGCAACCGATGGCACCACCGATCATGACCGCGAACAGCGACTTCAGCATAGTCTGGAGCTCCTGAATTGAGATACGCGCAGGGCCGCGGCAGGACAGAAACTACACCTGACACACCGCCGTCTCCCGCGCAGGGATAAGCAAGTTGCCAGGCGTCATCAGCCGTCTGTAACCAGAGGGCGGTTGGGTAAGGTGGCACGCCATCACCTCAGAGGCACGATAATACGCTGGCGCGGCGGAGGTGACAATATTCACCTGCCGTCAGCGTATCGTCGGGAACAATTATGTTTTACCGTGGCAGACATCATCAGCGAGGAGATTCCGATGCGTACCCTGATTTTTGATACTGATATCGGCGTGGATGACGCCTTTGCGCTGGCGTATGCGGCGCGCACGCAGCAGCTGCTGGGCATCACCACGGTGTTTGGCAATGTCGCGGTTGGCCAGGCGGTAAAAAACGCCCGGCTGTTCTGTGCAAAGATGAACATCAGCGCGCCGGTGTATCGCGGCTGTTCGCGTCCGCTGGCGCTGGCCCCTTCCGCACCGGCCATCCTGCACGGCGCAGACGGTCTCGGCGATGCCTTCGATAACCCGTATAGCGATGTCGCCGACAGCGCGGTACAGTTCATCATCGACAGCGTACGCGCGCAGCCGCACGCGATTACCCTGGTGGCAATCGGGCCGCTGACCAATATCGCCTGTGCCATCAACCAGGCGCCAGACATCATTCCGCTGGTGAAAGAGCTGGTGATCATGGGCGGCGCGTTTGGCACCGACGGCCACGCCGGCAACGTGACGCCGTTCGCTGAGTTCAATATCTGGAAAGATCCGCATGCCGCCGATCAGGTGCTGGCCTCGGCGCTGCCGGTGGTGATGCTGCCGCTGGATGTGACGCACAAGGTGCTGATCAGCGGAGAGGAAGTGCGCCAGCTAAATCAGCCGGTGTTAAGTGCCATCTGCCGGCCTTATCTGGCTTACAGCCTGCAAAAAGAAGGATTTGATGGCATGGCGCTGCACGATACCCTGACGCTGTCGTGGCTGGCGCTGCCGCAGGCGTTCAGCGTGACGACAGCGCCGGTGCGCGTGGTGACCGAAGGCATCAGCCGCGGCCAGACGCTGCAGCGCGTGAGCAACCTCGCCTCGCGCGACGATCCGTTCGCCGGCCTGCGCGCCCAGCGGTTGTGTCTGGGCGTCGATGCCGAGGCGGTACGGCAACATTTTTTTGCCACGCTGCGCGCCTGACACTCTCTCTAGCGGGCGAAATGGATGACGCCTTTGATCAGCTCAGGGTTGTTGATCACCCCGGGCTCAAAAGTCTCGGCCAGCGTCGAGAAGTCGTAATGGCGGTTGAGCATCATATCGGCCCGCAGCTGACCGCTGGCCATCAGGGCGCGCACTTTGTCGAAGTCTTCCCGCGTGGCGTTGCGGCTGCCCAGCAGCGTGGTCTCCTTTTTGTGAAACTCGGTGTCGGGGATCACCAGATCGCCTTTGTGCAGGCCAACAAACACGATGGTGCCGCCGTGACGAATCAGCTGCACGGCGCTGTTCATCGCCGCCGGACTGCCGGTGGCGTCAATCACTTTGGCGGCCAGCCGCCCGCCAAACTCTGCACGCAGCGCGGCGATAAAATCATCGGCCAGCGGATCGATCGTCGCCAGCTGCAACTGCTGCGCAACGTGCGCGCGCCGCTGAGCGCTGGTATCGGCCACCACCACCTGTGCACCGGCTGCGGCGGCAATCGCCGCGACGCCCAGGCCAATCGGTCCGGCCCCGACCACCAGCACCTGCTCATCGGCGACCAGCGCCGCGCGTCGCACCGCATGGGCGCTGATGGCAAAGGGCTCGATCAGTGCCGCTGCTTCAGGCGCCACATCGTCAACCGCCAGCAAATTAGTGTCCGGCACGCTGAGAAACTCGCAAAAACCCCCGTCCTGATGCACGCCAATCACTGAAATCTGTTCACAGCAGTTGGTTTTGCCGCTTAAGCAGGCGTCGCAACGCTGACAGGCCACGTAAGGAATCAGCGCCACGCGCTGCCCTGGCTGAAATCCCTGCGCCGCCGCGCCCAGCGCCACCACTTCACCGCACAGCTCATGACCGAGCACGCGCGGATAGGAGAAAAACGGCTGATTGCCGGCCCAGGCGTGAATATCGGTGCCGCAAATGCCGGCGGCAATCGGTTTGATCAGGACTTCGTGCGCGGCAGGCGTCGGTACGCTGCGCTGCTGCCACACCATGCTGCGCGGTTCGGCGACCACCAGCGTTTTCATGTTCGTCATCGTTTCCTCCTGGGCTGTTCACGCAGTTATGGCGAAAATCGACCGCGGCGGGAGGTTGCGCTGTGCGAAGTGTGAGGCAGCGCGATTTTTTTGGGCTTTGTGTGGTTTTTAATGCATAAAAAACCGGAGGGCCGTATGAGCCGAAGCCAGAATCTGCGCCAGAACGTCATCAATCAAATGCTGGAAGCCATTGCCCGCCGCCATGTGCGCTCGCCGTTGCCTCCGCAGGCAGCGCTCGCCGAGATGTTTAATATCAGCCGCACCACGGTGCGCCACACGCTGCAGCATCTGCATCAGCGCGGCGTGCTGGAAAAAGTGGCTGAGACCTACGTCATCGTGCGCGATCCCTGCGAGGAGGATGGGTTTAGCGTACTCAGCCCACCGATCGACCAACAGGCGGTGCAGTTTGAGCAGGCGTTTTTTAACCTGATTAACCAGCGTTTGCTGATGCCGGGCGATAGCTTTACCGAGCTGCAGCTGGCGCAGCAGGTGCGGGTCAGCCCGGTGGTGGTGCGCGAGTTCCTGCTGCGCTTTATGCGTTATAACCTGCTGGAACCGGTTAAGCGCGGCCACTGGCGAATGAAGAAATTCGATCAGGAGTACGCCGAAAAGCTGTTTGAACTGCGCGAAATGCTGGAAACGCACGCGCTGACCCGCTTTCTTAACCTCGCCGCCGGTGATGAGCGCTGGGTGCAGGCGCGCGATCTGCTGGATCGTCATCGCGCGCTGCGCGACACCATCGCCAGCAACTACCGCCAGTTTGCCGCGCTGGATAAAGAGATGCATACGCTGATTCTCTCCGCCGCCAACAATCCGTTTTTCAACCAGTCACTGGAAATTATCTCTGTGATTTTTCACTCGCATTATCAGTGGGATGAAAGCGACCTGAAACAACGCAACATCGTCGCGCTGGAGGAGCATATGGCGATTCTCACCGCGCTCATCAGCCGCCAGGATGTGGACGCGCTGTGCGCGCTGCATGCGCATCTCAGAACCGCCAAACACTCAATGATCCGCTCTATCCGGCAGTACAATTAAAAACCGATTAAAAACCACAAAGCATAAGCGCCCGCACGAATCAGAAACATGTTTGCAACATCTCCCGCGGTTTACTTCTAGTCTCGAAGGCAGCCCCTTAGGGCAGCCCGTTTCGCTGCCGCAGGAACCCCAAGACTGATAACGATAAGTACCCGAACCTGGGAGGTTGCAATGGAAAATACATCAACACGCGGCGGCACCACCGCGCCAGCACCCGAGCACGCCGGGCAGGATTATGTGCCGGCGCGCGCCGATGTGGTGCGCTCTCCGCGCATCCGTAAGATTCAAATCACCGCCATGCTGTTGCTGCTGTTCGCCGCCATCATCAACTACCTTGACCGCAGCTCGCTGTCGGTAGCTAACATGACCATCCGCGAGGAGCTGGGCTTATCGGCCACCGAGATTGGCGTGTTGCTGTCGGCGTTTTCGCTGGCCTACGGTTTAGCCCAGCTGCCGTGCGGCGCGCTGCTCGATCGCAAAGGCCCGCGCATTATGCTGGCCATCGGCATGTTCTTCTGGTCACTGTTCCAGGCGGCGGCCGGGCTGGTGCATAACTTCACGCAATTTGTGCTGGTGCGCATCGGGCTGGGCATTGGCGAAGCGCCGATGAACCCGTGCGGCGTGAAGGTGATCAACGACTGGTTCAACATCAAAGATCGCGGTATGCCGATGGGGATGTTTAACGCGGCGTCGATGATTGGTCTGTCGGTGGCACCGCCGATTCTGGCGGCGATGATGCTGGTGATGGGCTGGCGCGGCATGTTTGTCACCATCGGCGTGCTGGGCATGTTTCTCGCCATTGGCTGGTATCTCACCTATCGCGACCGGGATAACAACAAGCTGAGCGGTGAAGAGATTCACTATCTGCAGGCGGGCAGCGTGGCGTCACGCAAAGAGCCGCTGAGTTTCGCCGAGTGGCGTGGGCTGTTTAAGCAGCGCACCATGTGGGGCATGATGATTGGCTTCAGCGGCATCAACTATACCGCGTGGCTGTACATCGCCTGGCTGCCGGGCTATCTGCAGTCGACCTATCATCTGGACCTGAAAAGCACCGGCCTGCTGGCCGCCATTCCTTTCCTGTTCGGCGCGGCGGGCATGCTGCTCAACGGTTACGTGGTGGATGCGCTGGTGCGTCGCGGTTTCGACGCGGTGAAAGTGCGCAAGGTGTCGATTGTCAGCGGCATGCTGCTCTCCGCCGCCTTTACCACCTTTGTGACGCGCGCCACCGACACCACCAGCGCGGTGACGCTGATTGGTATGGCGCTGTTCTGCATTCACTTTGCCGGTACCTCATGCTGGGGCCTGATCCACGCTAACGTCACAGCGCGCATGACGGCGTCAGTGGGCAGTATCCAGAACTTTGCCAGCTTTGTTTTCGCCTCTTTTGCGCCAGTAATTACCGGCTGGGTGCTGGATACCACCAAATCGTTCAGCCTCGCGCTGATGATATGTGCTGGCGTCACGGTGGTCGGCGCGCTGGCTTACCTGCTGCTGGTCAGAAAACCGATCACCGATGGGGTGTAACACCAGGGTTTCTGCTTAATGCTCTTCTCCGGGTGCGCAGGTTATGCGCACCCTTTCTTCATCCGCCCGCCACACCTATTCCAGCCGCCGCGTTATCGCCTGATTCTGCATCTGATCAGATAAATTAAACTGCATGATGGCAATTACTATCCAGCACTATTAAGCCCGAAATAAGGAAAATATACTGCTAAACACGCCGGTAATAGTTATTATTTTAAGACAAAACTCAAAGACGAATATTATAAATTACCACCCTCAGTGCATTATTATCCATTAATGCATTAACGAAGGTTAATTAATTAGCCACAGTAAACTTTTGTGGATTAGATCAAAGTTTGACCGGATAATTTAACTTACCGTTCAGTCACTATTAATGTTCAGGTATGAGCGTGGTGACCAAATGGATTTACAACGCAAGGCCCTTTTTATCTCTTTTGATGCCGTGGCATTATCGGGTATTACGGTAGAAGCCACTAAAATTGCCGTTCGTTTACGCGAGCAGGGAATCACCTCCTTTCTTGATATCGGCTACGACATAAAAATTGATAAGGGAAACTTCGGACGCCCCTATTCCGAAAATGAAATTAATTCGCTAAAGCATCATTTTACCTTAGTCCGGCATGATGAAATCCGTCAGGTGGAAGGTTATAACCCGGCCTTCCTGCAATATATTCATGACGTACTGATTAATCATAGCCAGACGCTGGATGCCGCCGCAGAAAAAATCCTGGTGCAGCAGACGGAAAAGATGGCACAGGCGGTGGCAAACGCGCTGTGCGCAAAATGGCAGGCGCTGGATATCAATTATTTAATCATTGAGAACGGGACGCTGCCGGATAATATTATTTTTACCCGCGCGCTCTATCTGGCGATTGCGCAATACGGCGCCGCTAAACAGCTCGGCCGGTTTGTGTTGTGGCGCGACCATGACCTGATGTGGAACAGCGAATCCACTTCATCGCGTTACGGCAGCGCGCCCTGGCCACATGCCGTCAGGCCGCAGCCCTCGCCGCATATTACCTACGTCACGCTGAACCAGGCACTGGCCTCACAGCTGGCGGCCTGGTGCGAACATCAGGTCGAAATCGAGGTGATGCGTAATACCTATCCTTTTGACCCGAGCCATCCGCGCAAAGATTTACGCCGCCAGTTTGGGTTGCTGGCGCAGGACAAGGTGATTGCCCGCACCACGCGAATTATTCCGGCTAAGCGACTCGATCGGGATATTCACCTGTTGCATGCGCTGAACAGTGAACTTATCGCGCAGCATCAGCCACAGCGCGTTTATTTAATGGTCGCCGGCGATCCGCTGGAAGACAGCGTGCATTATCACGCATTGAAGCAGTTAATTAGCCGGTTCCAGCTGGAGCGTTACGTCATCTTTTTTGGCGCGTTAAATCACGACTTCATGGAGCGTAATCCACAGGCCACCACCATTCAGGATCTTTATCACGCCTGCGATGTGGTGTCGTTTTTAACCGCATGGGATTACGACAGCTACGGTAATCCGATTGGCGAGGCGATCAGCCATCAGCGTTGTTATATCGCCACCCGCTATGAATATTATCACGAGGTGTATGGCCAGTACGGTTTTGAAGGCGAACTGATGGCGATTTCCGCCAGCCATGATGGCCTGCCGGATGCCGATTTTATTCAGCGCGTCAGTGCCTTATTACAGGATGACGCACGCCGCGACGCCATCGCCACGCGCAATTATCAGAAAGGAAAATCCCTGCTGTCGGATCACATCTTCCGGCAGATATTTAATGTGTAGTTAAGGAGTGACTATGGATAACCGTTGTTTTATTTCTGTCGTGCTGCCGGTTTATAACGAGGCAGCACGTATTAACGCGGTGCTGGAATCAATATTGCAGCAGCGTTCACCCGGCGGATTGTTTAATTTTGATAATCTGGAAGTGATCATGGTGGATAATAATTCCACCGATAATTCGGTCGCGCTGATTGAAGCCTTTGCCGCGCAGCATCCGCAGCTGACAATTCATCAGCTGCAGGAGACGGTGCAGGGCGTCTCTTCGGCGCGGAAAAAAGGCATGGATTTCGCCTCACAGCGCGCCGGTCTGCGCGACGAGGCCAGCGGTTTTCAGCGCAAGCACTACATTCTTTCGGCCGATGCGGACTGCACCGTTGATGCGCTGTGGATCGACGAACTGGTCGGCACCATGATTGCGCAAAACGGCGATCTGGGCACCTGTAACTACTACTACGAAACCGCGGATTTCCACGAGCGCCCGCGGCTGTATACGGAGATTGATAAAACGCTGCGCTGCCGCCACGCTTCCTTCTCCCTGTTTGGCGGCTTTCCGGACGGCAAAGGCTTTGGCGTCGAAAAGCAGCTGTACGACGAAGTGGGCGGCATCGAGATTTTTTACCAGCTGAAAAACGGTGAGTTTGTTGAACATCTGTCAGACGACTGGGATTTTGGCATCAAGGTGATCGCCGCCGGCGGCAAACCGGTGTATGCGCCCAACTCCCGCGTGCAGATCAACAGCCGCCGGGTGGATAACCTGCTGCACGAAGTGATTGAAGGTGTGGCCTACGGCCATAACGGCACCATCATCATGAAAGATGTGCGACCCACGCTCACCGCACTGACGCCGTTCACCGATGTCAGCGCAGAGCAGGCGCAGCAGGCGTGGCACTACTCGATTAAAGATTACGTGCCAAAAAATCTGGTGCTGCCGGTGCTGCTGAATCCGTCGCTGCTGCGCGACAACGCCGCGGTGATTAATTTCTTCACGCCAGAGGTGGCTGAACGCCTGTTCGCCCGCATTCACAGCATGATGCAGGAGATGAGCGTGACCGATTTCCTGCCGATTCACAGCTACAAAACCCCGGCGTTTCGCCTCTATTTTGAATTCCGCCATGAGCTGTTTGCCGCGCTGCGTCGTGCCGTCGGCGCAGAGATTGGCGAGCCACCGCCGCTGCCGGCCTGCTTTGCCCAGGTGACGGAAAATGATTTCGCCCGCTTTGTCTGGTATTACTGCGAAGATCGCGAATCCGGTGAGGCGCATAACTACTTTGCAAACGGCGGGGTATTCTGATGCGTGCTGCCTGGCTGCAATCCCTGCAGGATATCGATCGTCACTATCCTCGCCCGGCCATATGCGAGGTGCTTAGCCGGCCGGAAAACGCCGATTTGCTGGAATACGTGGTGCATGATCCTTTTGGCTGCCATGTGTTTCCCGGTGATATCGACGATTTTCCGCTGCCGAATTTTTTCCGCGCCATGCAGCACAGCCTGAGCCATGCGCCGCAAATTCATCTGTGGGCGTATATCCCCACCTGCCGCTACAAGTGCCACTTTTGCCAGTTTCCTACGGTGATTGTAAATCCGCAGTCGCCGCGCGCGCCTGAGCTGTTCCGCGATATCGTCGATCGCAACATTCAGGAGGCGAAACTGTGGCTGGCGCAGTTGTCGGCGCTGGGTGAAGTGCCGGTGGGTGAGTTCAACCTGTTCGGCGGCACGCCCTCGCTGCTGCCACCGGATGAGCTGCGGCGCTTAATGGATTTTTACCGCAACCATTTCAACTTCCGCGAGGCCACGCTGCGCTTCGAAGGCGAGCCCGGCACGCTGACGCGCGAATTCCTCGCGCAGCTGCGTGAACTGGGCTTCAGCAAACTGTCGTTTGGCGCGCAGTCATTCTCAGACCGCCTGATCAAAGGCTGTGGTCGCCTGCACAGCGCGGATGCCTGCTACAAGGTGATTCGTGATGCGCGCGAGCTGGGCTTCGCCCTGGTCAGCGTCGATCTGATGTATGGCCTGCTGGGACAAACGGTGGATGACGTGCGTGACGATCTGCAGCAGGCGCGCGCGCTTGACCTGTCGCATCTGGTGTTCACCAAGCTGCACATGAAGCCGTTCGCCGAGAGCCGCACCGGCGTGTCGGCGGAGGGAGAAAATGCCTGGCAGCGTAAGAATGCGGCGATGCCCAGTCTGGGTCAGCAGTATCAGATGCGCGCGCTGGCCGAGCAGTGGCTGGATGGCGATTACCTTGAACATCCCACCATGTATTTCCACCATCGCAGCGCACCGCCGGAGAAGTGGAAAGCGATCATTACCGATCTCGACCAGCAGGCACCGGAAGTGGCGATTGGCCTTGGCGGCAGCTCCAAATGTGCCGGCGCGGAGCTGATTAACCTGACCGACTACGCCGATTATCAGCGCGCACTGGATAACGGTGAGCTGCCGATCGCCTCGGTGCGCGGTATGTCGCCGGATCAGCAGGCCATCAACGGCTGCAAGATGGCGCTGTCAACGCTGATTCCGCTCGACGATGTGCTGTTTCAGCAGAAGTTTGGCGTCAGCCTGTTTGCCCAGCCGACCATCGCCCGTGCGCTGCGTGAGTTGCAGCAGCGCGAGTTAGTGCACAGCGATGGCCGCTACGTCACGCTCACCCCCGCCGGCCGCGTGCTGGTAGAAGCCATCATCAATACCCAGTTCGACTAAACCGCCCTTACCTCTCAACGGCACGCGACGGCGTGCCTGGAGCCTGTTATGTCCCAGTCTGTTTATAGCTTTTTTTATATCGCCATCGACACCGAAGCGGGCGTCACCGCTGAACAGTTTGAAACCTTCGTGCGCGAAAAAGGCGTGCATCTGCCGTGCTATCCCGGCTGGCGCTGGACGCTGTTTCGCGGTCTGCGCGGCGAGCGCGTCGATCAATACCTGATGCTGTTTGAAATGAAAGATGCGGCACAGCGCGCGCGCTTTATGCAGGATGACGGTGAACTTACCGCCGAGGCAGAGCACTTCTGGCATCTGCATCCCGACGCGGATGCGCTGCTCAGCGAGTGGCGCCAGCTGGCGACCTTCGCGCGGCGCCCGACGATTTTCACCCATTTCGATCTGCTGGCAGAGAATCCTCACAGTACGCTGTCGGGTGGCCCGCGCTTTGATGCCCGCAGCGGCACCGCGCGCATTCTCGGTACCCACTATCTGGCGCTGCGACCGGGCGTGCAGCCGCAGGAATTTGAGCAATTCATCGCGCAGAATGCCGCGCGTATCGTTGATTATCCCGGCTGGAAGTTTCATCTGCTGAAAGGCCACAGCGGCAACCGGCTGGACGGCTATGTGGTGATGATGGAGATTGAGAGTGAAGCGGCGCTGAATGTGTTTTATCCGCAGCCTGATATCGCCACCGCCAGCGCGGCTGACTTTGCGCGCGCGCACCGGGATACCAAACAGATGTATGAAGAGTGGAAGCAGCTGGCGTCCTTTTCCGGTTCGCCGCAGCTGTATACCGATTATCTCGCCGTGGCGGAATGTGGCACACTGAAGTGAGTGCTGGCGGCGCGCTCTGCTCATTGCTGAAACGCGCCGCCGGTTTTCTCCGTTACGACTGGTAGTAATACACCGCTTCAAAAGGCCGCAGGTGCGTCAATGCCCCAGGCGGCGATGCCTCACTGTAATTACTCATCAGTACCTGCCAGTTGCCTTCAACTTCCGGCAACAGCAGTGGCTGCGCACTGTGACTCAGGTTCGCCACCACCAGCAGGCTTTCACGCGGCGAATTGCGACGATAACACCAGATGTGTGACGCTTCCGGTGCCAGATCCTGATAATCGCCCTCGGTGAAGATAGCGTAACGCTTACGCAGCCGAATCAGCGTTTGGTAGCCATAGAACACCGAGTTGCTGTCGAGCAGCGCGTTAGCCGCGTTGATCAGCGTATAGTTATCCGCCACGCCTATCCACGGCTCACCCCGCGTGAAGCCGGCATTGGCGCTGCTGTCCCACAGCATCGGCGAGCGGCTGTTGTCGCGCGATTTGCTGGCCAGAATCGCCAGGATTGCCGCCTCCGGCTTGCCCTGCGCCAGCCACGCAGCGTGGATGTTGTGGCTCTCGATGTCCTGATACTGCTCAATGCGGGTAAAATGAGGGTTGGTCATTCCCAGCTCTTCGCCCTGATAGATATAGGGCGTGCCCTGCATGCCGTGCAGCAGCATCGCAAAGCATTTTGCCGAGGCGATGCGCAGCGCACCTTCATCACCAAAGCGCGTGACGATACGCGGCTGATCGTGGTTACACCAGAACAGCGCATTCCACGCCACGTTGTGCATCCCGCGCTGCCACTCCGCAAAAATTGCCTTGAGCTGAACGAAGTCCGGTGCCGCCAGCGTCCATTTGTCGCCCTGGGGATAATCCACCTTGAGATGGTGGAAGTTAAATGTCATCGACAGCTCGTTTTGCGCCAGCGAAGCATAGCGCTGGCAGTTGGCCAGCGTGGTCGAGGACATTTCCCCCACCGTCATCAGCCCGCGCGGCGTGAACACATCGCGGTTGAACTCCTGCAGGTAGTCATGGATGCGCGGACCATCGGTGTAAAAGCGCCGCCCGTCATGGCCGGGCAGATCGTCGCTAAAATCCTGATGCTTCGACACCAGGTTGATCACATCAAGCCGCAATCCATCGACGCCTCGATCCGCCCAGAAGTGACACACCTGCTTTAACGCCTCGCGCACCGCCGGATTTTCCCAGTTGAGATCGGCCTGCTCCGGCGCGTACAGGTGCAGATAGTATTGCTGACGCCGTTCGTTCCACGCCCAGGCGCTGCCGCCAAACTTAGACTGCCAGTTATTGGGCGGCGTGCCGGGCACCCCGTCGCGCCAGATATAGAAATCGACGTACGGCTGCTCACCGGCTTCGGCACGCTTAAACCAGGCATGCTCGGTCGAGGTGTGGTTGAACACCATATCCAGCACCATGCGCATACCGCGCCGGTGCGTCTCCGCCAGCAGGTGGTCAAAGTCGGCCATGGTGCCGTAGGCGGGATCGATGGCGGTGTAATCCGCCACGTCGTAACCGTTATCGATCTGCGGCGACACATAGATCGGCGTCAGCCACAGCGCATCGACGCCCAGCTGCTGCAGATAATCCAGCCGCTGAATCACGCCGTTGAGATCGCCGGTGCCGCGCGCCCCGCTGTCCTGAAAACTTTTGGGATAGATTTGGTAGATCACCGCCTGGCGCCACCAGGGATATTCAGCGTGCCTGTTCATGTTGCACCTCGGCCTGGCTGATGATGGCGGTTGCCGCTTTACGTTTGGTGATGATGATGGTCAGCAGCAGCGGAACCAGAATCGCCACCAGAATCGCCAGCGAGTAAACCGTCCAGTACTGTGGCTGAATCGAGAGAATACCCGGCAAGCCGCCCACGCCGATGCCGTTGGCCATCACGCCGTTGAGGCCGCACAGCAGCGCCGCCAGCGCAGAGCCAATCATGGCGCACAGCATGGGGTAGCGGTACTTGAGGTTGACGCCGTACATCGCCGGCTCCGTTACGCCGAGCCACGCTGAAATGGCGGCCGGCACGGTGAGGTCGCGTTCAGCACGATCTTTGTTAGCGATAATGATGCCGACCACCGCAGCACCCTGTGCAATATTGGACAGCGCAATCAGCGGCCACACCGGCGTGCCGCCCATGCTCTGAATCATCTGCAGATCAACCGCCAGCGTGGTCTGATGCACGCCGGTGATCACCATCGGCGCATACAGGAAGCCAAACAGCGCGGCACCAATCGGCGCGAAGCTGCCGGTCATCAGGTGACGCACCGCGAAGGCGATGCCGTCGCCAATCAGACGGCCAAATGGGCCAATCAGGCTGTGGGCGAGGAAAACCGACAGCAGCAGCGCACACACCGGCACCACCACCAGCGTCAGATAGGCGGGCACGATACGTTTTAGCGCCAGTTCGATTTTCGCCAGCGCCAGCCCGGCCAGCAGCGCCGGAATCACCTGCGCCTGGTAGCCGACCCGATCAATACTGAACCAGCCGAAGTTCCACACTTCCGGCACCTGGCTGCCAATCAGATACGCATTCATCAGCTGCGGTGAAACCAGCGTAATGCCCAGCACAATCCCCAGGATTGGCGTACCGCCCAGCTTGCGCACCACCGACCAGCAAATCCCCACCGGCAAATAGAAGAAGATCGCTTCGCCAATCAGCCAGAGGAAATCGTACAGCCCTTTCACACCGGGATAGAGCTGCACCAGGGTTTTATCATCCGCCACGGCAATATCGCCGAGCACGTTACGGAAACCGAGAATTAAACCGCCGCTAATTAACGCCGGTAATAACGGGAAAAATATCTCAGCAAAATGGGATAATAATGCCTCGTGCCATTTCATCTGGCTGCGCGCCGCAGATTTAATCTGCTCCTTAGAGGTCTCACTAATATTTAGTGCTTCAACTAACGCTTTATAATAAGTGTCAACTTCGGTTCCAATAATTACCTGAAACTGTCCGGCAGAATTAAAGCATCCTTTAACGCCGGGCGTGGCGCGGATGGCCTCTGGATCGGCCTTGTCGACATCCTGCAGCACAAAGCGCAGGCGGGTAATACAGTGCGAAAGTGACAGAATATTTTCCCGACCGCCCACGCGGTCAATGAGATCGTTAATGATCTCGCGACTGATGGTTTTCATTATCATCCCTTATTTCCATGCCGGAATCGGCAGTGGACGATAATACGCCGCTGCTTTTAATTTTAACTATAGCAAAGCGAGGGAATTAGTTGGCGATCACAAAAATATTTACGCAATACATCGCAGGAAAATTAACTTAACAATAATTATTTAACCTGATAACTAAATCTGCGCCATTTAAATATAAATTCGGGACATTTCGTATTGTTGAATAATTATTTAAGCGGTAGCGCGGTGGCAGTGCAACGTTCGCCACCGCGCAGCAAAACGTCAGACGATGCGGTGGCGCAGACGACCAATCTTCTCAATTTCCACTTCGATCTCATCGCCAGGGAACATAAACAGCGGTGGCGTACGCTTTTTCCCCACGCCGCCCGGTGAGCCAGTGATGATGACATCGCCCGGTGACAGCGGACTAAACGCCGAGATGTATTCAATGATCTTCGCCACCGGATGCACCATGCTGGCCGTGGTATCATTCTGCACTTCGCGCTGATTCAGCCAGGTTTTGATCGCCAGCTGCTGCGGGTCCGGGATGTCGTCGGCGGTGGTCATCCACGGGCCAAAGCCGCCGGTTTGCTGCCAGTTTTTGCCTGCGGTAAACCAGGTGAACTGCATGTCGCGCACCGTGGCATCCATAAAGCAGCTGTAGCCCGCTACATGCTGTAGCGCATCGGCGGCTTTTACCTGATAAGCCGCCTTGCCGATGATCACCGCCAGCTCGCCTTCGTAATCAAATTCAGCCGTGGTCGCCGGTTTCAGCAGGGGCTGCTCGTGTGCTGCCAGCGAATCGGCAAAGCGTACGAACAGCGTCGGCGCGTCGAGCGTGGCGGCAAACTCCTGGCGCTTGTCGGCATAGTTCATACCAACGCAGAAGACTTTGCCTGGGTTTTCCACCACCGGCAGGAAGCGAATCGCGCTGAAGGCATAGTCCACCGGCTCGCTCAGGTACCCCTGCAGGTCACTCAGGCCACCGCGCTGCAGCAGGGTTTTCAAATCCGGACAGCTGTCGCCCAGCCGCGCACCGAGATCGATCACGCCGTCGGGTTGCACGATGCCATAACTTTTTCTTGCCTGGTCAATAAGAGAAAAACTGCACAGCTGCATGATGGCCTCAATGTTATAGAGAATTTGCGCGCAGGTTATCAAAAGCCAGACGGAAAAGCGGTATGACCTGAGGGTAAAGTAATTAATGTTTGTGAGTTTTGGTGACAGAGATGCGCAGAGGGGAACGGCGCCGGGTGATAACCACAGGTCGATCCCTGACCGCGATTATCGAGGGTTTCTGGCGGAGCGCTTAGTTTAAGGCGCCCGGCGGTACGTGTTTGAAGGTCTCAACATAAGAGCGAAACACGGAGCGGAAAAAACGTTTCATGGTGCACCTGATACAAAAATTGTTGAAGAATTACGCGAAAATTATAACGCCCGCGCATTTTTCACGCAATTATTTTTGAACCAGATCACAAAAACGCGCCCACCCCATGCTGCCAGACGTTAACGGAACAGCCCTAAGTGCTCAATCAGGATGGTGCAGCCAATGCTGATCAGTACCACGCCGCCCAGCACTTCCGCCCATTTGCCCATTACCGGACCGATAAAGCGGCCGACCAGCACACCGGTGGTCGCCATGATAGTGGTGGCCGCACCGATGGTGAGCGCGGTGAGCACAATGTTAACCTGAAGGAACGCGAGGCCAACCCCCACCGCCAGCGCGTCAAGGCTGGTCGCTACCGCCGTCAGCGCCAGTACCATAAAGCCGTGGCGCTGCGGCGCTTCGCACGGCTCATCGGCCGTCTGACGGAAACCTTCCATGATCATCCGCCCGCCAAGAATGCCCAGCAGACCAAATGCCACCCAGTGATCCCACGCCATAATGTAGTGGCTGGCGGCCAGCCCGATGGCCCAGCCTACCAGCGGCGTCAGCATTTCAATGACGCCAAAAATCAGCCCTGTGCGTAATGCTTCTTTGAAGCCCGGACGATACAGCGACGCGCCTTTGCCCAGTGCTGCAGCGAAAGCGTCCATCGACATACCAAAGGCCAGAATCAGGGTTGCGATAAATGTCATGGTTTTCAGTCAATGCGGTGAAATAAGACGATTAAGCCTGCACTTTGTCCGCATATCGGGTTCAGTAATGAAAAAGTGCGCGCAGTCTAGCACGCCAACCAGCCAAAAAAAAGACAACAAAATCATGGGTTTAAGTATAGCAAAGGCTATAACTCTTAACTGCCGCTATTTCTGTAGCTAAGTGGATGGAATAGAAGAAATTTCTTAGCGCACGCTGCGGCGGGGATTGCACCGCGCCGCGGTTTTATGCGCTAATGCCCGCGCTAACTGATTTGGAATGATGCGATGAAAAACCCATTTGAAACGCTGATCATCCCGGGCGGCATTCTGCTGCTGGGCTTTCTTTCGGCGCTACTGCTGCCCGCCCCTTCGTTTGGCGTGGCGCTGGCAAAACAGCTGCAGCAGGCTCTGCATCTGCAGGATGTGAATCAGCTGTACACCATAGTGTTCTGCGTCTGGTTTTTGCTGCTGGGTACCGTTGAGTTTTTCATTATCCGCTTCGTCTGGCGCCGCTGGTTCCAGCTGCGCTGAGCGGTGCGCGTGATGCATTTTTCTTCTGACGGGCGCCCGACACCGTGCCCAAATTAAAAGTCACACAAATGTAACATTATTTTTACACGATCTGGCGAAACATCAGGCAACATAAAATCCGCATAAAAAATCAATTTCGCTAAAACCTATCGTTTTCAATGCGTTAATTTGTGATCCAGCTCACCGTGTGAAATCACCCCTCTCCATTTCCCTCACACTGCCGCAACAACTACGTTACTATAACTGCCTGATTAGGGGATAAAAATCCCTTATGACAGCGCCGTCGGGCTGATTAATTCTTATGCTGAATCATTTCTGCATTTAAAAAATAAACAAACGTTTAATTCCGATACGAGAATGTTATATTCGAATGCATATGCATAACGTGCAGTTAACCGTTATCACACCTATGGCTTAAACCTGAGTCTTAACCTTTGAGAAATAGCGCAACGCGCTTGCAAAAAGCGTGGCTGTTTCGCCTGCGAACCTGTTGAGCTTCAGGGCAACAGAGAGGAGATGTCGCCTCATGAGCAACACTGCGGTAAATCTGGCGCTAGCCGCCGCTGGCATGGAAAGCACACACCTTCAGGAACGAAAAGACGTAGATGTCCTGCTGATCGGCGCAGGCGTGATGAGTGCTACCTTAGGCACCTGGCTGCAGGATCTCGAGCCAGACTGGTCGATTGAGATGGTCGAGCGGCTGGATGATGTCGCGGTCGAATCCTCTAACGGCTGGAACAATGCCGGCACCGGCCACGCGGCGCTGGCCGAGCTGAACTATACGCCCGAAAGAGCGGATGGCAGCATCGACATTGCCAAAGCGGTGGCGATTAACGAATCCTTCCAGATTTCCCGCCAGTTCTGGGCGTATCACGTACAGAAAGGCAACCTGAGTAATCCACAAAGCTTTATTCACAGCACGCCGCACATGAGTTTTGTCTGGGGCGAGGCCAACGTGGCTTTCCTGCGCAAGCGCTTCCAGGCGCTGCAGAAAAGCACCCTGTTCCGCGGCATGAACTATTCCGAAGATCGTGACCAGATCGCTGAGTGGATTCCGCTGGTGATGAACGGGCGCGACCGCAAGCAGAAAGTGGCGGCCACCTGGACCGACATGGGCACCGACGTTAACTTCGGTGAGGTGACGCGCCAGCTGATTGCTGCGCTGGAGAAGAAAGAGAATTTCCGCCTGCGTCTGCGTCAGGAAGTACGCGACATCAAGCGCCTGAGCGATGGGCGCTGGCAGGTAAGCCTGCACAACCTCGCCAGCGGTGAGCCGCGTGTGCTGACCGCGCGCCAGCTGTTTATCGGTGCCGGCGGTGCCGCGCTGCCGCTGCTGCAAAAAACCGGCATCCCGGAAGTAAAAGGCTACGCTGGTTTCCCGGTGGGCGGCTCGTTCCTCGTCACGGAAAACCCGGACGTGGTGGCGCAGCACATGGCGAAGGTGTATGGCAAAGCCAGCGTGGGCGCACCGCCGATGTCGGTACCGCATGTTGATACCCGCGTGCTGGATGGCAAGCAGGTGCTGCTGTTTGGCCCGTTTGCGACCTTCTCCACAAAATTCCTCAAGCAGGGCTCGCTACTGGATATGTTCGGCGCGATGAACAGCAGTAACCTGCTGCCGATGATGCAGGTTGGGCTGAAAAGCTTCGATCTGGTGAAATATCTGGTCGATCAGGTGCTGCAGAGCGATGACGATCGTATGGAAGCGCTGCGCGCTTATGTACCGCAGGCAAAACAGGAAGACTGGAAGCTGGTCACGGCCGGTCAGCGCGTGCAAATCATCAAAAATGATGAGAAAGAGGGCGGCGTGCTGCGTCTCGGTACCGAAGTGGTCACCTCGGCCGACGGCTCGATCTCTGCGCTGCTGGGCGCGTCACCGGGCGCCTCCACCGCAGCACCGATTATGCTGGAGCTGATGGCGAAAGTGTTCCCGGAGCAAATGCGCTCGCCAGAGTGGCAAACCAAAATCCGCGCGGTAATCCCGTCGTGGGGCCGCAAGCTGAACGGCGACGTAGCGCTGACCGAGAAGGTGCTGGCCGAAACCAGTCGCGTGCTGCAGCTGGATTACGCACCGGTCATCACGCCGGAAGCTGCCAACGACGAAGGCCGTGAAACCGCCCATGTGGTGGGCAAGTAAGCGGCGACGCCTGTCCCTTCACCGGTAAATACAGACCTGACTGGGGCCGCAATCGCGGCCTCTTTTTTGATTACAGTGTCGCCCTTTGGATGACGCAATCCCTGACGGTTCCAGCCTGGAATTTATTCACCAGGAAGCGCACGTTTGTTAGCGGCACAATACATTGCACATTGCGCGATAAATCGCGCCGCTACATCAGGGTGCGTCGTACGGCTTCGTTAACTGACCAGCCCCCCATATTGTGCCCCTGCTTACCGCGCCATCCAACGCCGTGGCATCAGCCCAATAGCAGCGCGTCATACAGCATCCACCCGGTGGTCGCCACCAGCGACAGCGCCATTAGCGTGTTGAATGCCTGACGTTTCCACGCAATCTGCAGGTGATGGCGCAGCCGGTCGCCCAGCGCTGCCCAGATTAAAATGCACGGCAGGTTGAGGGCGGCGAAGCCGAGCAGCACCGCCAGCACACCGTTGCTGTTGGCGTACATCAGCGCCACGTTGGTGACCATTAGCCAGGCTTTGGGATTCACCGCCTGGAAACACACGCCGCCCAGCAGGGTCATCGGACGCGGACGTTCGCGCAGCTGCGGCGCACCGGCGCGGAAGATTTTCCACGACAGCCACAGCAGATAGCTGCATCCCACCACCGTCAGCGGCAACCGCACCGACGCCATCCAGTGCAATAGCAGCTCCAGCGCCACGCTCGCCAGCAGCATCTGTAACGCACAGCCGAGCAGGATGCCAAACAGCATCGGCAGCGTGCGCCGGAAGCCAAAATTGACGCCGGACGTGGCCAGTAACAGATTGTTCGGACCCGGTGTAATCGACATCACCGTAACGTAGCTAAAGAAGGATGGATCGAGCATGGTGCGTTTCCCTGAGAATCAACGAAGCACCATGCTAATGCGCAAATTACGATGGCAACAGAGACACAAAATCACTATTGTGATGGATACAGTTAAGGCAATTTTAAATTGTACCTATCGCGCGCGGAGGCTTTTGTGTCCCTTCCTCTCTCATCCGGCCAGACGCTGTACCAGCAGCTGGCGGACAGTTTTGCCGAATCTATCCATCAGGGCACGCTGAAGCCGGGTAAGCGCCTGCCGGCCATCCGGCGCGTGGCACAGTCGCACCAGGTCAGCATCAATACCGTGCTAAGTGCCTGGCATATCCTTGAAGATCGCGGCCTGATAGAAGCCCGTCCGCAGTCGGGCTACTACGTGCGTGGCGTGCTGCCCGCGGTAACGCGACCGCTCAGGCCGATGAGCGCCAGCGTTAATGACCCCAGCACGCAAAAACTGGAACTGATCGAGCAGGTGTTCGCCGCGCAGAATCACCCCGACTACACCAATATTTCGCTGGCCTGCCCGCAGGATAGCGAACTGTTTCCGGCGGCGAAACTGGGACGCATTACCGCCTCCCTTATTCGCCGCGATAACGACATCATTGGTCGCTACGCGCTTCCGCCGGGTAGTGAGCGCTTACGGGAGGAGATTGCGCGCCGTAGCCTGCACACCGGCCTGAATCTGACTGTCGCGGACATCACCCTGACCCACGGCTGCATGGAAGCGCTGCAGCTGGCGCTGCGTGCGGTGACGAAGCCGGGCGACTGCGTCGGGCTTGAATCGCCGACCTACTTCTTTTTGTTCCCGCTGCTGGCCTCACTCGGGCTGAAGGCGCTGGAAATCCCCACCGATCCGCAAAACGGCCTGTCGCTGGATGCGCTGGAGATGCTGCTACAGGAGCAGCGCATTCAGGCGCTGATCGCCATGCCGGGCGCGCAGAATCCGCTGGGCTACGTGATGCCGCTGGAAAATAAAAAGCGTCTCGCGAAGTTAGTGAACACTTACCACGTTCCGCTGCTGGAGGATGGGCTGTATGACGAATTGCAGTTTGACTGGCCGCTGTCGCCGCCGGTCAAAGCCTTTGACCGCGACGGCTGGGTGATTTACTGCACGAGTTTTACCAAAACCGTCGCGCCCGATTTTCGCGTGGGCTGGACGGCTGCCGGCCGCTTCCACCCGGCGATTGCGCGGCTGAAAGCGGTATCGTCGATGACCGAATCAAAACTGCTGAGCGAAACGCTGGCCGAATTCCTCGCCAGCGGCGGTTATGATCACCATCTGCGTTCGCTGCGGCGTCGCTATGCCGCTAATCTGGATGCGGCGCGCGGCATCATTGCCCGTCATTTCCCGCAGGGCACGCGCGCTACCCTGCCGCGCGGCGGCTTTGTGTTTTGGGTCGAGCTGCCGGGTAAGGTTGACACGGTGGAGATGTTTCATCGCCTGTTGCAGGAGCAAATTTGCGTCACGCCGGGCGCGCTCTATTCACTGAGCGATCGCTATCGCCATGCGCTGCGTCTCTCCTGCTGCTATCCGTTTGATGAGCGTTACACCTGGGCACTGAAACGCACCGGCGCGCTGGCCTGTGAAATCACCGGTATCGCGCCGGGTCAGGATCAGGGCTTACCGTTGCGGCCCCAGGTGGTGTAACCCTCGCGTTCCGTCAGGCGCTCATAATAGGTTTGCACGGCAGGAAAGTCCGGATGGTCGAGCGGGGTTTCAAACCAGCGGTTCACCGCCAGGCCAACCGGAATATCGGCCAGGGTAAAGTTTCGGCCCGCGACGTAGCGCCCGGTTTTTTCCAGCTGCTGATTAAGAATACCCATGGTGTGGCTCCAGCCTTTGATGGCGGCAGCCAGCAGGCGCGGATCCTGATGGGCTGGCGAATTGCGCACCAGCGACATAAAAGCATAGCGCCATGAGGTGTTGAGCTCGGTGGCCTGCCAGTCCATCCACTGATCGACCGGCGCACGCGCGCGCGGATTATCCGGGTAGAGCCATTCACCGCCGTTGCTGTTGGCGAGGTAGCGCAGAATCGCGTTGGACTCCCACATCACGAAGTCATCTTCGATGATTACTGGCACCATGGCGTTGGGATTGAGCGCCATAAACTGCGGTGAGTGCAACGACTGCGGGTCTTCACCCCACGGCTCGTGCTCCCAGGCAATATCCAGCTCTGAACAGAGCCACAGCACTTTACGAACGTTGATTGACGAGTTACGGCCCAGAATTTTTAACATAGCGGACTCCGCTGGCAGAATTGTTAATCTATTCATAGTCCTGTTAGACGCCTTAAGCAATCAGCAGGATGTAAATCCGGATTTCAGACAACCTCAATGAGGAAAGGAGCGAACATGCAGGTGGCGTTTAAACAAGTGGATGTGTTCTCCACAGGTGCGTTCAGCGGCAATCCGCTGGCGGTGATCATGGATGCCCAGGGTCTGAGCGACGCACAGCTGGCGGCCATCGCACGCTGGACCAATCTGTCGGAAACCACCTTCGTGCTGCCACCACAGGATGCCACAGCCGACTATCGTGTGCGCATTTTTACGCCCGGCGGCGAGCTGCCGTTTGCCGGACACCCCACGCTTGGCACCGCGCATGCCTTGCTGGAAGCCGGCTGGCCCCTGAAAACAGCGGGTAAGATTGTGCAGGAGTGCGGCGTGGGCCTGGTTGAGGTGCAGATTGGCGCTGACGGTACGCTGGCCTTTGCCGCACCGCACGCCAGCCTGACGCCGTTCAGCGATGCGCTGATGAGCAGCGCACTGCACAGTGACGCGTTCGACCTCAGCCAGACGCCAGCCGTGGCGGATATGGGGATTCGCTGGCTGTTAGTTCCGATGAGCAGCGCGCAGGCGGTGCTGGAGGTGGTCACCCAGGCGGACGATTTACTGCGGCTGCAGCAGCATGCGGGTGTGAACGGCATCGCCCTGTTTGGCCCGCTGCCGCAGGACGCAGAGGCGCAGTACGAGGTGCGCGCGCTGCTGGTCGAGAACGGTAGCCTGGTCGAAGATCCGGTCACCGGCAGCGCCAACGCCTGTCTGGCACGCTATCTTGCGGCGCAGGGCCAGCGGCAGGATTACTGCGCGCGTCAGGGCAGCGCCATCCAGCGTGCCGGTCGCATTGTGGTGCGTTTTGCCGGTGAGACAATCTGGATCGGCGGACAAACCCTCACCCTGATTGATGGCACGATTGAGGTGTAAAACGGGCGCTGCTCCGTTGGTTAACACGATTCGGTCGCAGCGCGATGTTTTTACAGTGCCTGACCGCCGGAGGCCTCGATACGCTGGGCGGTAATCCAGCCGGTTTCATCGCTCAGGATCGCGCTGATGGCATCACCGATATCATCCGGCAGACCAACGCGGCCCAGCGCGGTCACTGAAGCGATATGCGCGTTCAGATCTTTGGTGTCGCGCACGCGACCCCCGCCAAAGTCGGTTTCAATCGCCCCCGGCGCCAGAATGTTGACGCGAATGCGGCGCTCGCCCAGCTCTTTCGCCTGATAGCGCGTCAGCACTTCCATCGCCCCTTTCATGGCGGCGTAAGTACCTGAACCCGGCAGCGTCATGCGCGTCAGACCGCTGGAAATGTTCAGGATGCGTCCACCATCGGCGATCAGCGGCAGCAGTTTCTGCGTCAGGAAATACGGCCCTTTAAAATGCACATTCACCAGCGCATCAAACTCCTCTTCACTGGTTTCGGCCAGCAGCTTGTAATGACCATGGCCAGCGTTGTTCACTAAATAATCAAAGCTGTCGCGCTGCCAGGTTTCGTTCAGCGTTGCTTTGACCCGCGCCGCAAAGTCATCGAACTGTTTACTGTCGCCCACATCCAGCTGCAGCGCCACCGCACGCGCGCCCAGCGCCTCAATCTCCTTCACGACCGCCTGCGCTTCTTCAGCATGACCGCGCCAGGTAAACAGAATATCGACGCCCTTAGCCGCCAGTTTTAGCGCGCCATTCTTGCCCAGACCGCGGTTACCGCCGGTAATCAATGCAATTTTATGAGACATGTTTCGCTCCGGTTGGAAAATTGAACACGGATTAAGGATATTCGCGAATAATTGATCTATAAACGCAGGGGAATACACAGCACTGTTTCACTAACAACAACAATCGGTGAACAACATGGATAAAATTCACGCTATGCAGGTGTTTGTGCGGGTGGCAGAAATGGGCAGTTTTACCCGCGCGGCTGAGAGTCTGGGTTTACCCAAGGGCAGCGTTTCCCGCCAGCTGCAGGCGCTGGAAAACCAGATGGGCACACGCCTGCTGCACCGTACCACGCGCCGCGTGCATCTCACCCAGGATGGCCTGGTGTATTACGATCGCTGCCTGGATTTGCTGTCGATGCTGGATGATATGGACAGCCTGTTCCAGCACGATCCTGCCACGCTGAGCGGCAAGCTGCGCGTCGATATGTCGGTGGCGATGGCGACCGGTTTTATCCTGCCGCGCCTGCCGGAGTTTTTGCAGCACTATCCGGGCGTGGAGATTGAGCTGAGCAGCAGCGATCGCCAGGTTGATGTGATTCGCGAGGGCTTTGACTGCGTGTTACGCGTTGGCGAACTGAAAGATTCCGGCCTGATTGCGCGAAAAATTGGCTCGCACGCCTTGATCAACTGCGCCAGCCCTGGCTACCTTTCCCGCTTCGGCATGCCGGTGCGGCTGGACGATCTCGGCCAGCACGCCATGGTGCACTATACCCAACAGCTGGGGCAGCCCTCGCCGGGCTTTGAGTACTTTGATGGCAAACAGTGCCATTACGTGCAGACCGGCGGCGTGGTGACGGTAAACAGCACCGAAACCTATCGCGCCGCCTGTATCGCCGGGCTGGGCATTATTCAGGTACCGGCGATTGGCGTGCAGCCGCTGCTGGAATCCGGCCAGCTGGTCGAAGTGCTGCACCACTTCCCGGCCAAACCGATGCCGATTTCCCTGCTCTATCCTCACCGTCGCAACGTGGCGCGCCGCGTGCGGGTGTTTATGGAGTGGCTGAGTCAGGTGCTGCAGGAATACGTGACCTGAACGGGCAAGCTATAATTTTATTTTCGCTGTGAACAGGATGCAGAAGGTCTATGACGGACAAAACCACAAAAGCCTCAGCGGCTGAAGCTAAGCCGCTGATTGATATCAAAACCGGGAACAAAACGGTGGATGGCTCAATCCGGCGCGTCTCACGCTTTGCCGCCTGGTTTCAGGCGATCCCGGCAGTGGCGCACTTTTTGCGCGCGCTGGAGCGCTTTAACGATCGCCTCGGCAGCCAGTTTGGTGCGGCGATCACCTATTTTTCATTTCTTTCGCTGATACCGATTTTGATGGTCTCCTTTGCGGCGGTCGGCTTTGTGCTGGCGTCCAATCAGGATCTGCTTTCTGAGTTGATCAACAAAATCGTTAACAGCATCAGCGACCCGACGCTGGCGACCACGCTGAAAAATACCGTCAATACCGCGATTCAGCAGCGCGCGACTGTCGGCCTGACCGGTTTGCTGCTGGCGCTCTACTCCGGCATTAACTGGATGGGTAACCTGCGCGAAGCGGTACGCGCCCAGTCGCGTGACGTATGGGAACGCACGCCCGATGACCAGGAAAAGTGGTGGAAGAAGTATCTGCGCGACCTGGTTTCGCTGCTGGGTCTGATGCTGGCGCTGGTGATTACGCTGTCGCTGACCTCGATTGCCGGCGCAGCGCAGGCGGCGATCGTGAATGCGCTGGGGCTGGGCGATATCGAGTGGCTGCGGCCGGCGATGACCATCATCGCGCTGTCGATCTCCATCTTCGCCAACTATCTGCTGTTCCTGTGGATTTTCTGGATTCTGCCGCGCCACAAGCCACGCAAAAAAGCGCTGCTGCGCGGTACGCTGCTGGCGGCGATTGGGTTTGAGGTGATCAAGTTTGTCATGACGCTGACGCTGCCAAAGCTGGCGACGTCGCCCTCCGGTGCCGCCTTTGGATCGGTGCTGGGGCTGATGGCCTTCTTCTACTTTTTCGCGCGTCTGACGCTGTTCTGCGCCGCGTGGATCGCCACCGCAAAATACAAGGATGATCCCGAGATGTCGCAGCCGCATCACTCTGCCTAACGCGACAATTCAGTTACATTTGCCGCAACAGCAAAAAATGTTTCCTGCTGGCTACTAAAGCAGCAAAAACCAGCAGGAAACGCTGGAGGGTCACTTTTATTTGGCCCTTTTGCAGAGAATCACGCCAGAAAAGCCGCGCTTCCCCCTCCCATCCGCCGCCGATTGCCGTAACTCAGAAATTATCCTCTTTTTCGCCGCCAAAGCCCGGTGTGACGCGGTTTTTCGTCATTGAATGCGGCAAAACAGGTGCGTAAGATTCTTTGTTTACATTTACAATTAAGAAACAGTTATGCAAGCCTCCATCTCCGAAACACCCGACCAACCACACGACGGCACACCGGTTAACTCACGCAGTAAAGTGGTAGTTGCCTCGCTGGTCGGCACTGCGATCGAATTCTTCGATTTCTATATCTATGCCACCGCCGCGGTAATTGTTTTTCCGCATATCTTCTTCCCGCAGGGTGACGCTACGGTTGCCACGCTACAGTCGCTGGCCACCTTCGCTATCGCCTTCGTTGCGCGCCCTATTGGCTCCGCGCTGTTTGGTCACTTTGGCGACCGCGTGGGCCGTAAAGCGACACTGGTTGCCTCGCTGCTGACCATGGGCGTTTCTACCGTACTGATCGGCCTGCTGCCGGGTTATCAGACCATTGGCGTGGCGGCACCGCTGCTGCTGGCGCTGGCGCGTTTTGGTCAGGGCCTGGGACTGGGCGGCGAATGGGGCGGCGCAGCGCTGCTGGCCACCGAGAACGCCCCGGCGAAGAAACGTGCGCTGTACGGCTCGTTCCCGCAGCTGGGTGCACCGATTGGCTTCTTCTTTGCCAACGGCACGTTCCTGCTGCTCTCGTGGCTGCTGACCGATGAGCAGTTCATGAACTGGGGCTGGCGCGTGCCGTTTGTGCTCTCTGCGGTGCTGGTGATTATCGGTCTGTATGTGCGCGTATCGCTGCATGAGAGCCCGGTGTTTGCCAAAGTGCAGAAAGAGAAGAAGCAGGTGCGGATCCCTATCGGTACGCTGCTGAGCAAGCATATGACGGCGACCATCCTCGGCACGTTTATCATGCTGGCGACCTACACGCTGTTCTACATTATGACGGTGTATTCGATGAGCTACGGCACCGCGCCGGCGCCGGTTGGTCTCGGTTATTCGCGTAACAGCTTCCTGTGGATGCTGATGGTGGCGGTCATCGGTTTTGGCGTGATGGTGCCGATTGCCGGCCTGCTGGCGGACCGTTTTGGCCGTCGCAAAACGATGATCACCATTACGCTGATGATTATCGCCTTTGCGCTGATGTTCCCGCTGCTGCTCGGCTCCGGCTCGCAGATTCTGGTGATGGGCTTCCTGCTGCTCGGCCTGAGTATTATGGGTCTGACATTCGGCCCGATGGGCGCGCTGCTGCCAGAACTGTTCCCGACCGAAGTTCGCTATACCGGCGCGTCGTTCTCTTACAACCTGTCGTCGATTCTTGGCGCCTCGGTGGCGCCTTATATTGCGACCTGGCTGAATGCGAACTACGGCTTGCAGGCGGTGGGCTTCTATCTGGCCTCCATGGCGGTGCTGACGCTGATCGCGCTGATTGCCTGTAAAGAGACGCGCCACCAGACGCTGTATGAAGCGGTGTGATTGATTGCGTGTTGACAGAACCCGGCTCCGGCCGGGTTTTTTATTGGCGGTGTGGGGATCGTGCGGTGTGTCCCTCACCCTGGCCCTCTCCCGTAAACGGGAGAGGGAGTATCCGCGCGGTGTTGATGGATAAGTGCAGAAACATCAGCCCGCACCGAACGGTTCCCTCTCCCGCCAGCGGGAGAGGGCCAGGGTGAGGGTGAGAAAAACCCTTCTGCCCCCAGACATAAGACATAAAAAAACCCCGGCAAGCCGGGGTTTGATTGGGCTGAAAACTGTGTCTCGCGTGCCTTAACCCGCGACGGCGATGCGTTTCATGTCGGTCATATAGCCACGCAGTTTGCGGCCAACGGCTTCGATTGGATGCTGGCGGATCGCTTCGTTCACGTCGCGCAGCTGCGCGTTATCCACCTGCGTGCCTTCCACCGCTTTGCCCAGGTCGCCAGGCTGCAGCGTGGTCATGAACTCTTTCAGCAGCGGAACGGCTGCGAAGGAGAACAGGTAGTTACCGTATTCTGCGGTATCGGAAATTACCACGTTCATTTCATACAGACGCTTACGGGCGATGGTGTTGGCAATCAGCGGCAGCTCGTGCAGGGATTCATAGTAAGCCGACTCTTCAATGATGCCCGCGTCAACCATGGTTTCGAATGCCAGCTCAACGCCCGCTTTCACCATCGCGACCATGACCACGCCTTTGTCGTAGTACTCCTGCTCGTCGATTTTGCCTTCGAACTGCGGGGCATTTTCGAACGCGGTTTTACCGGTCTCTTCACGCCAGGTCAGCAGGTTTTTGTCGTCGTTCGCCCAGTCAGCCATCATACCGGAAGAGAATTCACCCGAGATGATGTCATCCATGTGCTTCTGGAACAGCGGGGCCATGATGGTTTTCAGCTGCTCAGACAGTGCGTAAGCGCGGATTTTTGCCGGATTAGACAGACGATCCATCATCAGCGTGATGCCGCCAAACTTCAGCGATTCGGTGATGGTTTCCCAGCCGAACTGAATCAGTTTCTCGGTGTACGCCGCGTCGTGACCTTCGGCCACCAGCTTGTCGAAGCACAGCAGTGAACCGGCCTGCAGCATACCGCACAGAATGGTCTGCTCGCCCATCAGGTCTGATTTGACTTCTGCCACGAAAGACGATTCCAGCACGCCTGCACGGTCGCCGCCGGTGGCTGCAGCCCAGGCTTTGGCAATCGCCATGCCTTCGCCTTTTGGATCGTTTTCCGGGTGAACAGCGATCAGCGTTGGAACGCCGAAGCCACGTTTGTACTCTTCACGCACTTCGGTACCCGGGCACTTCGGTGCCACCATCACCACGGTGATGTCTTTACGGATGGTCTCGCCCACTTCGACGATGTTGAAACCGTGAGAGTAACCCAGCGCGGCACCGTCTTTCATCAGCGGCTGAACGGCCTGCACAACGGCAGAGTGCTGCTTGTCCGGCGTCAGGTTAACCACCAGATCCGCCTGCGGGATCAGCTCTTCGTAAGTACCCACTTTAAAACCGTTTTCGGTGGCTTTACGGAACGACGCACGCTTCTCAGCGATGGCTTCAGCGCGCAGTGCGTAAGACACATCGAGGCCAGAGTCACGCATGTTCAGACCCTGGTTCAGGCCCTGCGCACCGCAGCCGACGATGACCACTTTCTTACCTTTCAGGAAGCTAGCGCCATCCGCGAATTCATCGCGCGACATGAAGCGACATTTGCCTAACTGCGCTAACTGATTGCGCAGATTCAATGTGTTGAAGTAGTTAGCCATGGGTACTCCGCTCAGATGTTGTGTTTGCTTTTGTTCAGTAACGGCGCCGGATTTAGCGCCGCGAATGACCCCATCATATGACAGGAAATCTGTTGCTTAAATTGATATATTAACAACGTCACATTGCAGAATTTGCAACATCACGCTGAGGGCAAAACGCGCATGGATTTACGAGACCTGAAACTGTTTCTTCACCTGGCGGAAAGCTGCCACTTTGGCCGCACCGCGCGCGCCATGCACGTCAGCCCGTCGACATTGTCACGCCAGATCCAGCGGCTGGAAGAGGATGTCGGACACGCGCTGTTCCTGCGCGACAACCGCACCGTGACGCTGACCGAAGCCGGCGAGCGGCTGCGTCAGTTCGCTCAGCAGACCCTGCTGCAGTATCAGCAGCTGCGCCATGTCATGGACCTGAACGGTCCGTCGCTGAGCGGCGAGCTGCGCCTGTTCTGCTCGGTAACCGCCGCCTACAGCCATCTGCCGCCGATTCTCGACCGCTTTCGCGCGGAGCATCCGCAGGTGGAGATCAAACTCACCACCGGCGACGCTGCCGATGCCATTGAAATGGTGCAGTCCGGCGAAGCGGATCTGGCCATCGCCGGCCGGCCGGAGTCGCTGCCCGCCAGTATCGATTTTACACCACTGGGTTTGATCCCGCTGGTGCTGATCGCCCCGGCGCTGCCCTGCCCGGTGCGCAGCCAGGCGACGCAGGAACAGCCGGACTGGTCGCAGATTCCCTTTATCCTGCCGGATCAGGGGCCGGCGCGGCGCGGTATTGATTTATGGTTTCGCCGCCATCGCATTGCCAACCCGCAGATTTACGCCACGGTGTCTGGCCATGAGGCGATTGTGTCGATGGTGGCGCTCGGCTGCGGCATCGCGCTGCTGCCGGATGTGGTGCTGGAAAACAGTCCGGAACCGGTGCGCAATCGCGTGCTGACGCTGGAAAATGTCGAGTCGGTGGCGCCGCTGGAGCTCGGCGTATGCGTACAAAAAAAGCGGCTCGGGGAGCCGCTGATCAATGCTTTCTGGCACCTGCTGTAGTTTAGCCGGCGAGGAAGAAGCGAAACGCCGGATTGCTGGCCTCGTCGTGCCACTCATAGCCGAGCGCGTTGAGGTGGGTGTCGAAATCCGGCTCTTTGTCGTTGATCTCGAACGCCGCCAGCACGCGACCAAAATCGGTGCCGTGGCTACGATAGTGGAACAGCGAAATATTCCAGTGCGCACCCAGCGTCTGCAGAAACTTCAGCAGCGCGCCCGGCGCTTCCGGGAATTCGAAGCTGAACAGCCGTTCACGCAGCGGTTTTGACGGGCGTCCGCCCACCATGTAGCGCACGTGCAGCTTCGCCATCTCATCATCCGACAAATCCACCACCTGATAGCCGCCTTCAGCCAGCTGGCTGATGATCTCGCTGCGCTCCTCAAGGCCGCGCGTTAAACGCACGCCAACAAAGATGCAGGCGTTGTCGGCATCGGCATAACGGTAGTTGAACTCGGTTACCGCACGGCCGCCCAGCGTCTGGCAGAAACGCAGGAAGCTGCCCTGCTGCTCAGGAATGGTGACCGCCAGCAGCGCTTCACGCTGTTCACCCAGCTCACAGCGCTCGGAGACATAGCGCAGACCGTGGAAGTTGACGTTGGCGCCCGACAGCACGTGCGCCAGCCGCTCGCCTTTGATGTCGTGCTGCTGGATGTACTTCTTCATGCCCGCCAGCGCCAGCGCGCCGGAAGGCTCCGCCACCGCTCGCACATCCTCGAACAGATCCTTCATCGCTGCGCAGATGGCATCGCTGTCTACGGTGATGATGTCGTCGAGGTATTCTTTGCACAGGCGGAAGGTTTCGCTGCCGATACGCTTGACCGCCACGCCTTCGGCAAACAGCCCGACGCGCGGCAAATCCACCGGCTCGCCAGCATCAAGCGCCGCCTTCAGGCAGGCAGAATCCTGCGACTCGACCGCGATAACCTTGATTTGCGGCATCAGCTGTTTAATCAGTACCGCCACACCCGCCGCTAAGCCGCCGCCGCCTACCGGCACAAACACACGATCGAGATGCGCATCCTGCTGCAACAGCTCCATCGCCAGCGTGCCCTGTCCGGCAATCACCGCCGGATGATCAAACGGCGGCACGAAGGTGTAACCCTGCTGCTCCGCCAGCTCAATCGCTTTGGCTTTTGCCTCGTCAAAGTTGGCGCCAAACAGGTAAGCCTCACCGCCAAACGCGCGCACTGCATCAACCTTGATGTCCGCCGTCGCCACTGGCATCACAATCAGTGACCTGATGCCGAGCGTGCTGGCCGAGAGCGCCACGCCCTGCGCGTGGTTACCCGCCGAAGCAGTAACCACGCCGCGCGCTTTCTGCTCTTCCGTCAGACCGGCGATCATGGCGTAAGCACCGCGCAGCTTGAAGCTGTGCACCGGCTGGCGATCTTCGCGCTTCACCAGAATGGTGTTGCCAAGACGCGACGAAATTTTTTCCATTTTTTGCAGCGGCGTCACCTGGGCAATTTCGTACACAGGCGCACGCAGCACCGCGCGCAGATACTCCGCGCCATTGGGCGACGCGGAAAGCGGTTGAGACTCAGCCATCAGAGATTAGCCTCCCAGCTTAGACTTATCGCGCACCGCGCCCTTGTCAGCGCTGGTGGCGAGCGATGCATAAGCACGCAGTGCGAAGGAGACCTGACGCACGCGACCGTGCGGCGTATAAGCCGCTTCGCCACGCGCTTCCTCTTCTTCACGGCGGGCATGCAGTTCGTTATCCGGTACCGCCAGCTTAATGCCGCGATTCGGGATATCGATTTCAATGATGTCGCCATCTTTAACCAGCGCGATGGTGCCGCCGTTCGCTGCTTCCGGTGATGCGTGGCCAATGGAGAGACCCGAGGTGCCGCCCGAGAAGCGTCCGTCAGTAATCAGCGCACAGCTTTTGCCGAGCCCCATCGATTTCAGATAAGTGGTCGGATAGAGCATTTCCTGCATGCCCGGACCGCCTTTTGGCCCTTCGTAGCGGATCACCACCACATCACCGGCGACCACTTTGCCGCCGAGAATCGCTTCCACCGCATCGTCCTGGCTTTCATACACTTTTGCCGGACCTTTAAAGGTGAGGATCTCTTTGTCGACGCCGGCGGTTTTCACGATGCAGCCATCTTCCGCCATGTTGCCGTACAGCACTGCCAGACCGCCATCCTGAGAGAATGCGTGTTCGCGCGTGCGGATACAGCCTTCCTGACGATCGTCATCCAGCGTATCCCAGCGGCAGTCCTGTGAGAACGCCTGGGTAGTACGGATGCCCGCCGGGCCGGCGCGGAACATCTTCTTCACCGCTTCGTCTTTGGTCAGCATGATGTCGTACTGATCGAGGGTTTCGCGCAGGTTGAGGCCCAGCACGTTGCGTACGTCGGTGTGCAGCAGGCCGGCACGATCCAGCTCGCCAAGAATACCGATTACCCCGCCCGCGCGGTGCACATCTTCCATATGATATTTCTGTGTGCTCGGCGCCACTTTGCACAGGTGCGGCACTTTACGTGACAGGCGATCGATGTCGGAGATGTTGAAATCGATCTCGCCTTCCTGTGCGGCGGCCAGCAGGTGCAGCACGGTATTGGTGGAACCGCCCATGGCGATATCCAGCGTCATGGCGTTCTCGAACGCAGCTTTGCTGGCGATGTTACGCGGCAGCACGCGCGCATCATCCTGCTCGTAGTACTGTTTGGTCAGGTTAACGATGCGCTTGCCGGCGTTGATGAACAGGTCTTTACGATCGGCGTGGGTTGCCAGCAGCGAGCCGTTGCCCGGCTGCGACAGGCCCAGCGCTTCGGTCAGACAGTTCATGGAGTTGGCGGTGAACATGCCGGAGCACGAGCCGCAGGTCGGGCAGGCGGAACGCTCAATCTGTTCGCTGTCGGCATCGCTGACGTTCGGGTTCGCACCCTGAATCATCGCGTCCACCAGATCCAGCTTGATGATTTTGTCTGACAGCTTGGTTTTACCGGCTTCCATCGGACCGCCGGAGACAAAGATCACCGGAATGTTGAGGCGCAGCGAGGCCATCAGCATGCCGGGGGTGATTTTGTCGCAGTTGGAGATACACACCATGGCGTCGGCGCAGTGGGCGTTCACCATATATTCCACGGAGTCGGCAATCAGCTCGCGTGAAGGCAGTGAATACAGCATGCCGCCATGACCCATGGCGATACCGTCATCCACCGCGATGGTGTTGAACTCTTTGGCTACACCACCCGCGGCTTCGATTTGCTCAGCGACCAGTTTGCCAAGATCGCGCAGGTGCACGTGGCCCGGTACGAATTGGGTGAAGGAGTTAACCACGGCGATAATCGGCTTACCGAAATCGTCGTCGGTCATTCCGGTGGCGCGCCACAGGGCACGGGCACCCGCCATGTTACGACCATGGGTGGTGGTGGCGGAACGGTACTTAGGCATGCTCTATTTACTCCAGTCTGAAAAATGACGCGGGCGCTGCTGCACCCGCGTTACTGTCTTGTTATGGATTCACCTGATCCAGCCAGCCGTACTTGTCTTCGGTTTCGCCGGTGAACAGGCCAAAGAATGCCTGCTGGATTTTGGTGGTCACCGGGCCACGTTTGCCCTCACCCACCTGGATGCCGTCCACGCTGCGTACCGGCGTGATTTCTGCGGCAGTACCGGACATGAACACTTCATCCGCCAGGTACAGCGATTCGCGTGACAGCACCTGCTCGCGCACTTCGATACCGAGATCCTTCGCCAGCTTGATGATGGCGTCGCGGGTGATGCCCGGCAGCGCTGAAGAGGTGAACGGCGGGGTGAAGAGGATGCCGTCTTTCACTTCAAACAGGTTTTCGCCAGCACCTTCGGAGATATAACCCTGGGTATCCAGCGCGATACCTTCCTGATAGCCGTGGCGGCGCGCTTCGCTGCCAACCAGCAGAGAAGAGAGATAGTTACCGCCTGCTTTCGCCGCGGTTGGCAGGGTATTTGGCGCCACGCGATTCCAGGAAGAAACCATGGCGTTAATGCCCTGCTCCAGCGCTTCGGCGCCCAGGTAAGCCCCCCACGGGAACGCAGCGATGATCACATCAGTGGTGAAGCCGTCTGGCGGGTTAACGCCGAGGCCCACGTCGCCGACAAAGGCCAGCGGACGAATGTAGGCACTCTTCAGTTTATTGACGCGGATGACTTCGCGGCACGCTTCCATCAACTCATCCACGCTGGCTTTGATCGGGAAACGGTAAATTTTGGCGGAGTCGTGCAGACGCTGCATGTGTTCACGGTGACGGAACACCACCGGACCTTTGTGTGAGTCGTAGCAGCGAACGCCTTCGAACACAGAGGTGCCGTAATGCAGTGCGTGAGACATAACGCTAACCTTGGCGTCTTCCCACTTAACCATCTCTCCATTGAACCAGATAAAGTCTGCTTTCTTCGTACTCATTGTTATTTCCTTTGGCGACTAGGCGCGGATTTGTTGTGTTGTCTGTTGCTGGATCTCGACACAGGCGACATCCATAAGTTTGCTTAACTGCGAAGACAGTAAATCGACAGAGCGCTGGCTGGCAACGGTCATTTCGATATTAATGTTCTCCGCATTGACGGCGGACGCCATATTCATCGCGCAGACCTGGAAGCCACGGTGACGCACGACGCGCAAAATGCGCTCCAATATTTCAGGGCGAAAGCGGGCTTCGATAGACAATTGATGCTGGTTCATACGGTTTTCTCCATCATGTTTGCGTTGCTGGCACCCGGCGGTACCAGTGGCCAGACGTTTTCATGCTCATCAATCGCAACATGCAGGAAGTAAGGACCTTCACTGTTCAGCAGAGCATCAATCGCGGCGTCGACCTGATCTTTACGGCTAATGCGCTGGCCCGGAATATCAAAGGCGCTGGCCAGCGTGAGGAAATCGGGGTTATCGGTGAGGATGGTTTCACTGTAGCGACCATCAAAGAACAGCTGCTGCCACTGGCGAACCATGCCAAGACGCTGGTTATCCAGCAGCAGGATTTTTACCGGCAGCTGCTTACGCTTGATGGTGCCCAGCTCCTGAATATTCATCATGATTGAGCCGTCACCGGACACGCAGATAACGGTGTCATCCGGACGGGCAACCTGCGCGCCTACCGCAGTCGGCAGCCCAAAGCCCATGGTGCCCAGACCGCTGGAGGTGATGAAGTTTTCCGGCGCGCTGAAGCGCATGTGCTGCGCCGCCCACATCTGGTGCTGGCCAACGTCGGTGGTTACCACCGCGCTGTCAGGTTTACGATCTGACAACTGCTTCAGCAGCAGTGGCGCGTAGATCGCCTCGCCGGGATGGTCGTAACGCCACGCGAACTCCGCGTTCATCGCTTTAACTTCAGTACGCCAGCCGTCGATCTGCAGCGGCATGCTCAGCGCCGGCAACACCTGGTTGAGATCGCCCTGCAGCGAAACGTGAGCGCGACGCAGTTTGTTCAATTCCGCCGGATCGATATCAATATGGATGACGCTGGCGTGCGGCGCGAAGGTATCCAGCTTACCGGTGACGCGGTCGTCGAAGCGTGCGCCGACGGCAATCAGCAAATCACAGGATTGCACCGCCAGGTTGGCCGCTTTGGTGCCATGCATGCCGAGCATACCGAGATAGAGATCGCTGCTGGCTTCGGCGCTGCCCAGTCCTTTCAGGGTAGAAACCATCGGGATGCCGGTCTCCTGCGCCATAGCCCGCAGCGCCGGGACGGCCTGCGCCATGCCGACACCGCCGCCGATATACAGCATCGGTTTTTGCGCCTGCGCCATCAGCGCGCGCGCTTCGGCAATGTGCTGCGGTGAGTGGCTCAGTGCTTCTTCAACCGGCAGCAGGTGCGGCGTCAGGTCACCGCTGGCAATCTGAATATCTTTGGGAATGTCGACCAGCACTGGTCCCGGACGGCCGGACTGCGCGATGGCGAAAGCTTCCGCCATCACCGAGGGTAAATCATCCAGCGATTCAACGAGGAAGCTGTGTTTAGTGCAGGCTAATGACAGGCCAAGAACGTCGATCTCCTGAAAGGCGTCGGTACCGATAAATGCTGAAGAGACCTGCCCGGTGATGGCGACAACCGGAACGGAATCCATCATCGCATCGGCCAGCCCGGTGATCAGGTTGGTGGCGCCCGGTCCGGAAGTCGCGATGCAAACCCCGGTTTTGCCGGTCGCACGCGCATAACCGATCGCTGCCATCACCGCACCTTGTTCATGACGACACAGTAGATGTTCCACGCCGCCATCGTAGAGCGCATCGTACACTGGCATGATTGCTCCGCCAGGATAACCAAACACTGTGTCGACACCCTGCGCGCGTAAAGCCTGAACTACCCACTGTGCACCTGTCATGGTTATTCTCCTGTATTCCTGCTGGAACAACAGAATTTTATGCTACTGCTCATAATCTGTTCCTCGCTGATTCGCTGATATTTCGTCTGGTCGAAAAAAAACCCCCGGACCTTACGGTGCGGGGGTTTTTCGAATTCCAGGCTTGATTTTTAAGCCTTTCTTTCTCCAAGCGTAGCCCCGCACGGTGGGTTAATAATCACCACCACGCTAATCACGACTAGGCTAATCACTTGTAGAAGGGCTTTCATGTGTCGTCTGTTTTTTCGTTAGTTCGAAGTAATACCTACAGAGTTACCATAGTTAGCAGGGGATTTACAATAATTTTCATCGGAAAATTTTATGACGCGCGCAGTTGACGTGCGTTATCGCTTTGTAAGTAAAAGGTTATTCGCATTTGTGATAATTATTCATTACGCCCGCGACGCAACCGTTATTTTGCTTTTGCGATCTGGCTGCGAAAATTAATGAACAGGATGAAAAGCGCAGCGATTTTCCTGAATACCGCTTCAGGATGATAGTTTCAGCGGTCGCCGTGTGGATTTTTTTCAGCAAGGATAAAGGCAACAAGGAGCGGTTATGTCTTTATCGAAAGTATTAACACGCGCGGCGCTCGGAGTGCAGGCTCCACTGGTGACGATTGAAGTGCATATCAGCAACGGTCTGCCAGCATTGACGCTGGTAGGTCTGCCGGAAACCACCGTCAAAGAAGCCCGCGAACGCGTGCGCAGCGCCATTATCAATAGCGGTTTCACCTTTCCGGCGAAGCGCGTCACCATTAACCTCGCGCCAGCTGATTTACCTAAGGAGGGTGGGCGCTACGACCTGCCCATCGCTATCGCCATTCTCGCGGCCTCAGAGCAGCTGCCAGGCGATAAGCTGGCCCATTATGAGTTCCTGGGTGAGCTGGCGCTAAACGGCGCGCTGTGTGGCGTTCAGGCCGCGATTCCTGCTGCCATGGCAGCGCTGCAGGCCGGACGTCAGATGGTCTTAGCGGAGCAGAATCAACAGGATGTGGGCCTGATACAACAGGGCGAAACGCTGGTGGGCAAGCATCTGGTGGAGATCTGCGCTTTCCTGCATAACCAGACGGCGCTGACGGTCGCCCATTACCAGCCTGAAACGGTGCCGCACGAGCAGCAGGACCTGAGCGATATTATTGGCCAGCAGCAGGGACGGCGCGCGCTGGAAATTACCGCCGCCGGTGGCCATAACCTGTTGCTGCTGGGCCCGCCCGGCACCGGTAAGACCATGCTGGCAACCCGATTGCCCGGCATTATGCCGCCGCTGGATGACCAGGAAGCGCTGGAGTGCGCCGCAATTGCCAGCCTGGTCAGCAGCGGTACGCTACATCATCAGTGGCGTAGACGGCCGTTCAGAGCGCCTCATCACAGCGCATCGCTGTATGCGCTGGTCGGCGGAGGATCCCTGCCGCGGCCGGGCGAAATTTCGCTGGCGCACAATGGGGTGCTGTTTCTCGATGAACTGCCCGAGTTTGAGCGCAAAGCGCTGGATGCGTTACGCGAACCGATTGAGTCCGGTGAAATCGCCATTTCCCGTTCCCGCGCCAAAGTCACTTTCCCTGCGCGCTTTCAGCTGATTGGTGCAATGAATCCCAGCCCGACGGGCCATTATCAGGGGAATCATAATCGCTGCACGCCGCAGCAGGTGCTGCGCTATCTCAGCCGGCTGTCTGGCCCGTTTCTGGATCGCTTCGACCTGTCGCTGGAGATTCCGCTGCTACCGGGCGGCTCGCTCAGCCAGAAGCAGCAGCACAGCGAAACCAGCGCGCAGGTGCGCGCCCGCGTACTGGCCGCCCGGGCGATACAGATGGCACGCGCGGGCAAAGTGAATGCGCAGCTGTCGAATCCGGAGATCGCCCGTGATTGTGTGTTACAGCAGCAGGACGCGGAATGGCTGGAGGAGATCCTGAATGCACTGGGATTATCGGTGCGTGCATGGCAGCGCATCTTAAAGGTGGCGAGAACCATCGCAGATTTAGCGGGTGAACGGCAGGTTACGCGTCAGCATCTGCAGGAGGCGGTGGGATATCGCAGTATCGATCGTTTACTGATTTACCTGCATAAAAGCCTGGAATGACAACGGGGCTGAAATCAGCCCCGTCATGTTAATCGTCGCTATCGCTGAAGTCTTCCACCGTGTCCATCTGCGGTTTACCGCCGGACAAGGTATGAAAACGTTTCGGACGCTTGATACGTGCAGTGTATTTTGACCAGACACGTTCAGCCTCAGTCTGCGGCTCACGCAGACCACGACAGACTTCAATAAACAGACGCTCTTCTTCGGTCTCCGGATCGCGCTTAGCAAGATCCAGTTCGTTGAAAGCGTATCCGTGGCGTTCCAGAAGCTGAGCTTCTTTAATGGTGAAGTCACCATGACGCGAAAAACCACGAGGGTAATGTTTGTTATCAAAGAAACGATTAGTTGTTGCGAAGCTGTCCGCCATCTTACACGCTCCTGATTCTCATATGGCCGTGCTATTTATGGCGCGGAGTATTAGATAGGCTTGACAGAGTGTAAAACAAAACATTTAAATCAGTACGACAAACATTTTTTGGGAGAATGCTGTGGATACGGAATTACTGAAAACTTTCCTCGAAGTGAGCAGAACGCGTCATTTCGGGCGTGCTGCTGAAGCGCTTTACCTCACGCAATCTGCCGTTAGTTTTCGCATCCGTCAGCTGGAAAATCAGCTGGGCGTTAATCTTTTTACCCGTCACCGCAATAATATCCGGCTGACTTCAGCAGGCGAGCGCTTATTGCCCTACGCTGAGAGCCTGATGAGTACCTGGCTGATGGCAAAGAAGGAGGTTTCGCATACCCAGCAGCACCATGAGCTATCAATCGGTGCCAGTGCATCGCTCTGGGAAGCGTATCTTACGCCCTGGCTGCAGACGCTATACGAGAACCGGGAGAGCCTGCATCTGGAAGCACGTATTGCTCAGCGCCATTTGCTGGTCAAGCAGTTACATGAGCGCCAGCTTGATCTGCTGATCACCACCGAAGCGCCAAAAATGGATGAACTCACCAGTCAGCAGATCGGTCATATTTCACTCGCGCTCTTTCGTGCACGCAAAACTGAAAAGCGTGAAAAATATGATTACATCAAACTCGAGTGGGGCGCGGATTTCCATCAGCATGAAAGTTATCTTTCCAGTGATGACGTACCGGTATTAACTACCACTTCAGCACATGTGACCCGCGAATTGCTGCATACCACGGGAGCCTGCGCTTTTTTACCTGATTTCTGGCACGGCATTTACAGTGATTTGATGGTTATTCCAGACACACCTGTCGCAGTGCGACCGTTATATGCGGTATGGCTGCAGAATAGCGATCAACAGGCACACATTCGTCAGCTGCTTAAATATCCGGTCCTGACTCACTGAAGCAATAAATGAGGGAGTTTGAGTGGAAGAAATGAAACTCAGGCTCTTGCCTGTGCCGAATTTCAGGCAAAAAAAATCCTTTGCCGAAGCAAAGGATTATTTTCTGGCAGGGGCGGAGGGACTCGAACCCCCAACACCCGGTTTTGGAGACCGGTGCTCTACCAATTGAACTACGCCCCTAATTAGGGTGGCGGAACGGACGGGGCTCGAACCCGCGACCCCCTGCGTGACAGGCAGGTATTCTAACCAACTGAACTACCGCTCCACCGATTCTGTACTGATATCAGACCGTCGCTGATTTCAGGTGTTTCGCCCTTTCCGCGTCACCGGGAAGGTCACGACCCGATTAGGGGTCTTAAATTGATGCCTGGCAGTTCCCTACTCTCGCATGGGGAGGCCCCACACTACCATCGGCGCTACGGCGTTTCACTTCTGAGTTCGGCATGGGGTCAGGTGGGACCACCGCGCTGTTGCCGCCAGGCAAATTCTGTTTTCGTCCGCGTCTTTCGCGCTCTGACTGCGTTGCCCCGCTCGCGCCGCTCAGTCACATACTTCTGTATGCTCCTTCACGTCGTCTCGCGTGCCGCCCTGTCACAGCACAAAATCCACTGGACGTAATCCGGTGAACAAAGCTGAAAATTCTTTCGGTCTCTCAGACCAAAACGCCTCTGGCGTTGTAAGGTTAAGCCTCACGGGTCATTAGTACCGGTTAGCTCAACGCATCGCTGCGCTTACACACCCGGCCTATCAACGTCGTCGTCTTCAACGTCCCTTCAGGACCCTTAAAGGGTCAGGGAGAACTCATCTCGGGGCAAGTTTCGTGCTTAGATGCTTTCAGCACTTATCTCTTCCGCACTTAGCTACCGGGCAGTGCCATTGGCATGACAACCCGAACACCAGCGGTGCGTTCACTCCGGTCCTCTCGTACTAGGAGCAACCCCCTCAATTCTCCAGCGCCCACGGCAGATAGGGACCGAACTGTCTCACGACGTTCTAAACCCAGCTCGCGTACCACTTTAAACGGCGAACAGCCGTACCCTTGGGACCTACTTCAGCCCCAGGATGTGATGAGCCGACATCGAGGTGCCAAACACCGCCGTCGATATGAACTCTTGGGCGGTATCAGCCTGTTATCCCCGGAGTACCTTTTATCCGTTGAGCGATGGCCCTTCCATTCAGAACCACCGGATCACTATGACCTGCTTTCGCACCTGCTCGAGCCGTCACTCTCGCAGTCAAGCTGGCTTATGCCATTGCACTAACCTCCTGATGTCCGACCAGGATTAGCCAACCTTCGTGCTCCTCCGTTACGCTTTGGGAGGAGACCGCCCCAGTCAAACTACCCACCAGACACTGTCCGCAGCCCGGATCACGGGCCTACGTTAGAACATCAAACATTAAAGGGTGGTATTTCAAGGTTGGCTCCACGCAGACTGGCGTCCGCGCTTCAAAGCCTCCCACCTATCCTACACATCAAGGCTCAATGTTCAGTGTCAAGCTATAGTAAAGGTTCACGGGGTCTTTCCGTCTTGCCGCGGGTACACTGCATCTTCACAGCGATTTCAATTTCACTGAGTCTCGGGTGGAGACAGCCTGGCCATCATTACGCCATTCGTGCAGGTCGGAACTTACCCGACAAGGAATTTCGCTACCTTAGGACCGTTATAGTTACGGCCGCCGTTTACCGGGGCTTCGATCAAGAGCTTCTCCTTGCGGATAACCCCATCAATTAACCTTCCGGCACCGGGCAGGCGTCACACCGTATACGTCCACTTTCGTGTTTGCACAGTGCTGTGTTTTTAATAAACAGTTGCAGCCAGCTGGTATCTTCGACTGGCCTCGGCTCCGGGAGCAAGTCCCCTCACCTACGCGCCAGCGTGCCTTCTCCCGAAGTTACGGCACCATTTTGCCTAGTTCCTTCACCCGAGTTCTCTCAAGCGCCTTGGTATTCTCTACCTGACCACCTGTGTCGGTTTGGGGTACGATTTCGTGTTACCTGGAGCTTAGAGGCTTTTCCTGGAAGCAGGGCATCAGTTACTTCACCGCCGTGGCGGCTCGTCATCACGCCTCAGTGTTAAAGAAGACCGGATTTGCCTGGTCTTCACACCTGCACGCTTAAACCGGGACAACCGTCGCCCGGATAACCTAGCCTTCTCCGTCCCCCCTTCGCAGTAACACCAAGTACAGGAATATTAACCTGTTTCCCATCGACTACGCTTTTCAGCCTCGCCTTAGGGGTCGACTCACCCTGCCCCGATTAACGTTGGACAGGAACCCTTGGTCTTCCGGCGAGCGGGCTTTTCACCCGCTTTATCGTTACTTATGTCAGCATTCGCACTTCTGATACCTCCAGCATGCCTCACAGCACACCTTCAGCGGCTTACAGAACGCTCCCCTACCCAACAACGCCTAAGCGTCGCTGCCGCAGCTTCGGTGCATGGTTTAGCCCCGTTACATCTTCCGCGCAGGCCGACTCGACCAGTGAGCTATTACGCTTTCTTTAAATGATGGCTGCTTCTAAGCCAACATCCTGGCTGTCTGTGCCTTCCCACATCGTTTCCCACTTAACCATGACTTTGGGACCTTAGCTGGCGGTCTGGGTTGTTTCCCTCTTCACGACGGACGTTAGCACCCGCCGTGTGTCTCCCGTGATAACATTCTCCGGTATTCGCAGTTTGCATCGGGTTGGTAAGCCGGGATGGCCCCCTAGCCGAAACAGTGCTCTACCCCCGGAGATGAGTTCACGAGGCGCTACCTAAATAGCTTTCGGGGAGAACCAGCTATCTCCCGGTTTGATTGGCCTTTCACCCCCAGCCACAAGTCATCCGCTAATTTTTCAACATTAGTCGGTTCGGTCCTCCAGTTAGTGTTACCCAACCTTCAACCTGCCCATGGCTAGATCACCGGGTTTCGGGTCTATACCCTGCAACTTAACGCCCAATTAAGACTCGGTTTCCCTTCGGCTCCCCTATGCGGTTAACCTTGCTACAGAATATAAGTCGCTGACCCATTATACAAAAGGTACGCAGTCACCTAACAAGTAGGCTCCCACTGCTTGTACGTACACGGTTTCAGGTTCTGTTTCACTCCCCTCGCCGGGGTTCTTTTCGCCTTTCCCTCACGGTACTGGTTCACTATCGGTCAGTCAGGAGTATTTAGCCTTGGAGGATGGTCCCCCCATGTTCAGACAGGATACCACGTGTCCCGCCCTACTCGTCGGACTCACAGCTCATGCATCTTCGTGTACGGGGCTGTCACCCGGTATCGCGCGACTTTCCAGACGCTTCCACTGATGCACAAGCTGATTCAGGTCCTGGGCTGCTCCCCGTTCGCTCGCCGCTACTGGGGGAATCTCGGTTGATTTCTTTTCCTCGGGGTACTTAGATGTTTCAGTTCCCCCGGTTCGCCTCGTTAACCTATGTATTCAGTTAACGATAATGCACAAGTGCATTGGGTTTCCCCATTCGGACATCGACGGCTGTAGCGGTTCATATCACCTTACCGTCGCTTTTCGCAGATTAGCACGTCCTTCATCGCCTCTGACTGCCAGGGCATCCACCGTGTACGCTTAGTCGCTTAACCTCACAACCCACAGGCGTTTTGCAACGCTGCGGACTGCAAGCATTTGAGAGACTCGAACGCATCGTGATTCATTTCTTATTACGGAGAAATGAAGCGACGCGTCGTTTCAAATTTTCAGCTTGTTCCGGATTGTTAAAGAGCAAATACTTCGCAGCACACCGTCGCCGGTATACTCTGAAGTAAGTTTCAGTACTGTAATGGTGGAGCTAAGCGGGATCGAACCGCTGACCTCCTGCGTGCAAGGCAGGCGCTCTCCCAGCTGAGCTATAGCCCCATACAGTCACTGCAGAGACCATCTACATCCACTCACCAGGAGTCACGTTTCTCACACGGGAAATGTGATTTCGTCTCAGGCAAGGCATGTTTTCGCGAAGCATAGTGAACTATGCGAGCCGGAAACATAACGCGGCATGAGAAGAAATCTGGTAGGCCTGAGTGGACTTGAACCACCGACCTCACCCTTATCAGGGGTGCGCTCTAACCACCTGAGCTACAAGCCTGTAGAGGTTTTTTCTGCTCGTTACTTTTCTATCAGACAATCTGTGTGAGCACTTCGCGGGAAGGTATCTTCAGGTAAGGAGGTGATCCAACCGCAGGTTCCCCTACGGTTACCTTGTTACGACTTCACCCCAGTCATGAATCACAAAGTGGTAAGCGCCCTCCCGAAGGTTAAGCTACCTACTTCTTTTGCAACCCACTCCCATGGTGTGACGGGCGGTGTGTACAAGGCCCGGGAACGTATTCACCGTAGCATTCTGATCTACGATTACTAGCGATTCCGACTTCATGGAGTCGAGTTGCAGACTCCAATCCGGACTACGACGCACTTTATGAGGTCCGCTTGCTCTCGCGAGGTCGCTTCTCTTTGTATGCGCCATTGTAGCACGTGTGTAGCCCTGGCCGTAAGGGCCATGATGACTTGACGTCATCCCCACCTTCCTCCGGTTTATCACCGGCAGTCTCCTTTGAGTTCCCGGCCGAACCGCTGGCAACAAAGGATAAGGGTTGCGCTCGTTGCGGGACTTAACCCAACATTTCACAACACGAGCTGACGACAGCCATGCAGCACCTGTCTCAGAGTTCCCGAAGGCACCAAAGCATCTCTGCTAAGTTCTCTGGATGTCAAGGCCAGGTAAGGTTCTTCGCGTTGCATCGAATTAAACCACATGCTCCACCGCTTGTGCGGGCCCCCGTCAATTCATTTGAGTTTTAACCTTGCGGCCGTACTCCCCAGGCGGTCGACTTAACGCGTTAGCTCCGGAAGCCACGCCTCAAGGGCACAACCTCCAAGTCGACATCGTTTACGGCGTGGACTACCAGGGTATCTAATCCTGTTTGCTCCCCACGCTTTCGCACCTGAGCGTCAGTCTTCGTCCAGGGGGCCGCCTTCGCCACCGGTATTCCTCCAGATCTCTACGCATTTCACCGCTACACCTGGAATTCTACCCCCTCTACGAGACTCAAGCCTGCCAGTTTCAAATGCAGTTCCCAGGTTAAGCCCGGGGATTTCACATCTGACTTAACAGACCGCCTGCGTGCGCTTTACGCCCAGTAATTCCGATTAACGCTTGCACCCTCCGTATTACCGCGGCTGCTGGCACGGAGTTAGCCGGTGCTTCTTCTGCGGGTAACGTCAATCGGCAAGGTTATTAACCTCACCGCCTTCCTCCCCGCTGAAAGTACTTTACAACCCGAAGGCCTTCTTCATACACGCGGCATGGCTGCATCAGGCTTGCGCCCATTGTGCAATATTCCCCACTGCTGCCTCCCGTAGGAGTCTGGACCGTGTCTCAGTTCCAGTGTGGCTGGTCATCCTCTCAGACCAGCTAGGGATCGTCGCCTAGGTGAGCCATTACCCCACCTACTAGCTAATCCCATCTGGGCACATCCGATGGTGTGAGGCCCGAAGGTCCCCCACTTTGGTCTTGCGACGTTATGCGGTATTAGCTACCGTTTCCAGTAGTTATCCCCCTCCATCGGGCAGTTTCCCAGACATTACTCACCCGTCCGCCACTCGCCACCCAAAGAGCAAGCTCTTCTGTGCTGCCGTTCGACTTGCATGTGTTAGGCCTGCCGCCAGCGTTCAATCTGAGCCATGATCAAACTCTTCAATTTAAAGTTTGATTTGCTGCAACGAGTGCAGCGATGCTCTGTGAATTAAACTTCGTAATGAATTACGTGTTCACTCAGCAAAGACTTGATATTTTTTAAAGCCCGTAGGCTTGTGATATCAATCCTGCGAGTGCCCACACAGATTGTCTGATAAATTGTTAAAGAGCGGTGCCGCGATTTCTCAAGCGGCGCGGGATGCGTATATTACGCTTTCCGCTTTCTCAGTCAAGCATTTATTTTTGCTTTTCTGAAGGTTGCCGTTAAGGGCCACCTCACTAACAGGGCGCTTCGTAAGCCGTTGTGCCGTGTCAGTGGAGGCGCATTATAGGGAGTTCTTTCGGGCTGACAAGGGCTAAATGCAAATTAATTTTCGAGTGCTGTTTTTTTCGGCGAAAGCCCGTCAAATCGCCAGTTTTTCCAGCAGCGGGAAGCCATAACGCTGCAAAACCGGTGATAATTGCACCACTTCGTCATCCATACGCGTACAAAATGCCACATTCTGTCCGCTGGAACGCGCCTGAGGCGCTTCGTGCTCTAACAACCAGGCGGTGCGCCGTGCAATGGCTGCGCCCGAATCCACCAGCCGGGTGCCATCAGGCAACACCTGCTGCAGCTCTTCACGTAACAGCGGGAAATGGGTACAACCCAGCACCACGGTATCCGGCGGCTCTTTCATACGCAGCCACGGTTGTACTGCGCGACGCACATCGTCCAGCGACACCGTTTCTCCGTGCAGTTTGGCTTCCGCCAGTTCGACCAGTTCCGCCGACCCCAGCATTTCGATTTTACATTCGCGCGCAAACTGCGCCACCAGCTCATGGGTGTAAGGTCGTTTCACCGTGCCGCGCGTGGCCAGCAGGCCGACCACGCCGTTACGCGTCAGACGGGCCGCCGGTTTAATCGCAGGCACGACGCCAACGACCGGGAATTCAAAGCGCTGACGCAACGCTGGCAGGGATACAGTACTGGCGGAGTTACAGGCGATGACCACTAACGCCAGCGGCACGCGCTGCACGATAGCCTCCACCACCGCCACGACCCGCTCAACAATGTACTCTTCGCTTTTTTCACCGTAAGGGAAGCCGGCATTATCGAAGGCATAGAGATAGTGCAGGCCCGGCAGCAGTTGCCGGACCTCATCATAGACGGAGAGCCCACCGACGCCGGAGTCAAACACCAGCACGGTGGGGCGCAGATCAGAAGCTGTAGCTGGCGCTGAGATAGTACTCCGTTCCTGGAGTTTGATAGCCATACACTGTCTCGTAGTCTTTATCGAACAGGTTGGCAATTCTACCACGAACGGTGAGCTGTGATGTGACCGGATACGAAACTGCCAGATCCCATAAACTTACACCGCCCAGTTTGACGCGCTGCGGGGTAAAGGAGTGGTTGTAATCCGTATCATAGCGATCGCCGAGATAATGATAGGTCAGTGACCAGTCAAACTCATAAATCGTCCAGTCGAGCTGGTATTTCACCTGCTGCTTCGCACGGCGCACCAGCGGTTGATCGGTTTCAGCATCGCGCGCATCGACATAGTCGTAAGAAATCTGATGGCTAAGCGGACCGGTATCGAACGACGCCGTGGCTTCCACGCCCTTAATGCGCGCTTTATCAATGTTGTAATAGATATAGGTGGTGGGATCGCTATCAATCAAATTATCGATATCGTTACGATAACCGGATACGCGCCAGTTTACCGGCCCGGTCAGGCCGGAGAAGCCCGCTTCCCACTGTTTGCTCTCTTCCGGCTTCAGGTCGCTGTTGCCATAGGAACCATACAGCTGGCCGAGACGCGGCGCTTTATACGCCGTCGCGTAATTGGCAAACACGCTATAGCCATCGACAAACGCCCATGACGCTCCACCCTGCCAGGTACCGTGCCAGCCAAACTGGCTGTTGTCGTCCCCACGTACCGCGCCTTCCAGCGTTACGCTGCCCAGCTGCTGCTGGGTGGTGGCATAAATGCCGGTGTTACGCAGTTCGGTGCTGTCAGCCACGTAAGCCGTGCCGGGTTCCGTGGTCTGTTTTTGCCAGTCCACGCCCGCGCTTACGCTGCCCTGCGCCACCTGCAACGTATTACCCCACTGCACATTGTACTGCTTGCTGTCATCCAGCGTGGTCGACGGGCCGTAGCGGCCTGTACGCGGATCATAGTTATAGTCTTTGCTGCGGCTGTAGCTGGCGATCAGCTGCGTCGAATAAATGTCGTTGCTGTAACGCAGGCCGCTGTCCCAGGTCTGGCTGTAGAGCTGGCGGGTATCGTTTAATCCGTTAATGTTAAAACTGTTATCGTAGCTGTAGGTGCCGTCGTAGGCCGTACGGTTGTCAAAACCGTAGCCGCGAACAAAGCCGCTCAGCCCGTCACTGAACTGGTGCTCCAGCGCGCCATACAGTGTCTTGTTCATGAAGCCATCGCGATCTTTCTGCGCCGGATCGCCATACACATCCGGCAGGTTTGCCACCACATCATAGCCGCGCGTATAGGTGTAGTTGCCCGCCATGGTCAGCGTCGTGGCTGCGCCCAGCTGCTGCTGGGTAGAACCTTCATAGTTTTGATAGCCTTTCGAGCCCACGCCCGCGCTCAGCGTCGTGCCCGGCTTATCACGACCGGTGATGATGTTCACCACGCCGCCAATCGCATCGGAACCATACACCGCCGAGCGCGCACCGCGCACATATTCGATGCGCTGGACCAGAGAAAGCGGAATCTGGCTTAAATCAGACGATCCGGACACACCCGCCTGGTTTAGCCGGATACCGTCGATGAGTATAAGTACGTGGCTGGAGTTGGTGCCGCGCACAAACAGCGAGCTCAGCTGGCCGAGGCCACCGTTCTGCGCAATGTCCACGCCAGGCAGGCGACGCATGACGTCCGTCAGGCTTTTCGCCTGCCAGCGATCGATATCGTCGCGGGTCACGACTGTCGTCGGCGCGAGAACGGAGGAAACCGGCTGCAAAAACCGGTTGGCGGTAACGATTTGCGTATCATCATTCTGCTGCGCGTAGCCAGATTGCGCCCAGAGCGACAACGCCGTTGCACTAAAGGCAAACAGCGAAGCGTGTGTTGTTTTCATTGTTATAGCATCCAAAAGACGAAGCAGGATGCCGCAGGTCCGGGATCGATAGCACGCGATGATCTCAGAAGTTGCGACGTCACACCGGCAGGTCTTCGGGCTGGGAATCATAAGTGGTGAAGACTTCCCATCCGCGAGGACAGTGTCTGCAATTGCGATCACCACGACATTCTTTTACCGCTGCGCGTCAGCTCCAGATTCACACTGGATTCCCTTTTAACTCAAGGAGGCCGGCAGCCGCAGTCTACGTTTAAGAAGGCCGGAAATCCAGACTGCCAGCCTTCCTGCACCGTCCGGGACTGGACATCAGCAGGTGAATGCCTACAATCGCCCGGCAGGCAGGCTTAACACCAGGATTGAAGATGACACCCGAACAACTCCCGATTGAACAATACGACGCGCAACTGGCGGAAAAAGTCAGCCGCTTACAGGCGATGATGGCCCCCTACGCAGCGCCCGACGTGGAGGTGTTCCGCTCGCCGGTCAGCCACTATCGTATGCGCGCCGAATTCCGCATCTGGCACGACGGTGACGATCTTTATCACATCATCTTCGATCAAGAGACCAAACAGCGTATCCGCGTCGATCAGTTTCCGGCGGCCAGCCAGTTGATCAATACGCTGATGCCAAAGTTGATCGCCGCGATCCGCGATAATCGTGCGCTGCGTTTCAAACTGTTCCAGATCGATTATCTCTCCACCCTCAGCAACCAGATCGTGATCTCGCTGCTGTATCACCGCAAGCTGGAAGCCGACTGGACCGAAGCCGCGACTGCGCTGCGCGATAGTCTGCGTGCAGAAGGGTTTGATGTGCAGCTGATTGGCCGTGCCACGAAAACCAAAATCTGCCTCGATCGCGATTACGTCGATGAGCGCCTGCCGGTAGCCGGCCAGGAGATGATCTATCGTCAGGTGGAGAACAGCTTCACTCAGCCGAATGCGGCGATGAATATTCAGATGCTGGAGTGGGCGCTGGACGTGACGCAAGATTCGCGCGGCGATCTGCTGGAGCTGTACTGTGGTAATGGCAACTTTTCACTGGCGCTGGCGCGTAACTTCCGCCGCGTACTGGCGACGGAAATCGCCAAACCGTCGGTGGCTTCGGCGCAGTACAACATCGCGGCCAACCACATCGACAACGTGCAAATTATTCGTATGGCAGCCGAAGAGTTTACCCAGGCGATGAACGGCGTGCGCAGCTTCAACCGTCTGGAAGGCATCGATCTCAATAGCTATCAGTGCGAGACCATCTTTGTCGATCCGCCGCGCAGCGGGCTGGATGACGAGACGGTGAAGATGGTGCAGGCCTATCCGCGTATTCTCTATATTTCCTGTAATCCGCAGACGCTGTGCGACAACCTCAGCGTACTGAGTGCCACGCATAACATCACGCGGCTGGCGCTGTTTGACCAGTTCCCTTACACCCATCATATGGAATGCGGTGTGTTACTGACGCGCAAAGCCTAAAAAAACGGGAACCCTGCGGTTCCCGTGATTATTTTCAGTGCTTGTTCTTGCTGCGGCGGAAGCGCATGGCGATCCAGAACACCAGCGCCACCATCAGAATGGTCGGGATGAAGTTAGACCCGATATCCGGATATTCGGCACGCACCAGCGCGCTGTACACCAGAATCCCCAGCAGAAAAAATGCCGCCGCCAGCGAAGGCATGCCGTCCGGCATATTGCGGTTGAGATAGCGCTGATGCAGACACCACGCGGCAAGGCCAAGGGCGATCAGCGGGAAAATCGAAAAGGGAACAAAGGTGCTGAACAGCACCGAAAAGGAGCCGTTGATAGCTAAACCGGTGATAAAAGCCAGTAACAGCGTTCCTTTATCGCGAGGGTTTTGCTCAATCATTTCATTATCCTTATCACATTACTCTTCGGGGGTTTCCAGGGTAACCGCCAGGCGCTCTTGCTCCCGGCGATACCAGTAATACGCGCCTTTGGCGATCATTCGCAGCTGCAGCACCAGACGCTCTTCCAGTTTGCGCCGCTGTTCGATATCCACATCCAGCGCTTCCGCGCCGGCGCTGAACACAATCGTCACCATCGCTTCTGCCTGCGCTTCGGTAAAGCTGCGCGGCATGCGGTTTTCCAGCTCAAGGTAGTCGGCCAGTTCAGCGATAAAGTGCTGAATCTCCCGCGCGACCGCCGCACGAAAAGCCGCTGACGTGCCGGAGCGCTCGCGTAGTAAGAGACGAAAAGCGTTGGGATTGTTCCCGATGAACTCCATAAACGTGGCGACCGAGGTTTTGATGATGCTGCCGCCTTTGGCAATGCGCTGGCGCGCCTGGCGCATCAGCTGGCGCAGCATCAGGCCACTTTCATCAACCATTGTCAGGCCGAGCTCATCCACATCGCGAAAGTGACGGTAAAACGAGGTCGGTGCAATGCCGGCTTCGCGTGCCACTTCGCGTAAACTCAGGCTGGCAAAACTCCTTTCTGCACTTAACTGACTGAATGCCGCTTCAATCAGTGAACGTCGTGTACGTTCTTTTTGTTGCGCTCGAACGCCCATTTTCCCGGCCTTGTGAGTAATCAGGCAGGCACTATAACAAACTTTTCAGCGTACAGCGGCGCAAAGTTTGTGACCGCCTGTTAACCTCACTGATTGTCAAACTTTGCCAATTTACGCTGTTAGAATTCAGATGTGCGCGGCGAGATGTTAGAATCTCGTTGTAAAAATGTATAGAAACATAGGACGTACTGGTATGCAAAAGTCTTACGATTACGATGCCATTGTGATTGGCTCCGGTCCGGGCGGCGAAGGTGCGGCGATGGGGCTGGTGAAGCAGGGAGCGCGCATTGCAGTGATCGAACGCTACCACAACATCGGCGGCGGTTGTACTCACTGGGGAACCATCCCTTCCAAAGCTCTGCGTCACGCTGTCAGCCGTATCATCGAGTTCAATCAAAACCCTCTTTATAGCGATCACACCCGACTCCTGCGCTCCTCGTTCGCCGACATTCTGAATCATACTGAGAACGTCATCAGCCAGCAGACTGCCATGCGTCAGGGCTTTTACGAGCGTAACCGCTGTGAGCTTTATCAGGGCGACGCCCATTTTGTTGATGCCAACACCATCGAAGTGGAACAGCCAGACGGCACGCGCGAGCGCTTAACCGCAGAGAAGTTTGTCATCGCCTGTGGTTCCCGCCCGTATCATCCGGCGGACGTCGATTTTACCCATCCGCGCATTTACGACTCCGACTCCATCCTCAACCTGCATCATGAACCCGGCCACGTCATCATTTACGGTGCGGGTGTGATTGGCTGTGAATATGCGTCGATTTTCCGCGGTCTTAACGTCAAGGTTGACCTGATCAACACCCGCGATCGCCTGCTGGCGTTCCTCGATCAGGAGATGTCCGATTCGCTCTCTTATCACTTCTGGAACAGCGGCGTGGTGATTCGTCACAACGAAGAGTTTGAGAAGATTGAAGGTGTCAGCGATGGCGTCATCATGCACCTCAAGTCCGGCAAAAAGGTCAAAGCCGATTGCCTGCTGTACGCTAACGGCCGTACCGGTAATACCGATTCACTGGCGCTGGAAAACGTCGGGCTGGAAGCTGATGGCCGTGGACTGCTGAAAGTGAACAGTATGTATCAGACCGCGCAGCCGCACATTTATGCGGTGGGCGACGTGATTGGCTACCCGAGCCTGGCCTCTGCCGCTTACGATCAGGGCCGCATTGCCGCGCAGGCGATCATCAAAGGGGAAGCCACCGCGCACCTGATTGAAGATATCCCGACCGGGATTTACACCATTCCGGAAATCAGCTCCGTCGGCAAAACCGAACAGCAGCTGACGGCGATGAAAGTGCCGTATGAAGTGGGCCGTGCGCAGTTTAAGCATCTGGCGCGCGCGCAGATTGTCGGCATGCACGTCGGCAGCCTGAAGATCCTGTTCCACCGCGAAACCAAAGAGATTCTGGGTATTCACTGCTTTGGCGAGCGTGCGGCGGAGATCATTCACATCGGCCAGGCCATCATGGAGCAGAAGAACGGCGGTAACACGATTGAGTATTTCGTGAACACCACCTTCAACTACCCCACCATGGCCGAAGCCTACCGCGTGGCGGCGTTAAACGGCTTAAACCGCCTGTTTTAACGAACGGTCCAGGTAACCCTGCATGTGGGTTTTAATTGCTTCTGCCAGCTGCTCATAGCGGCTGCGCAGAGGCGATCCCGGACGATACACCAGCGCGATGGTGCGCTGCGGCACCGGTTTGTAACACGGCAGATAGCACACGCCATCACGTACGCGCTCATTCGGTACCGCCAGCGACGGCAGCAAAGTGATACCGCTGCCGGCTGCTACCATGTTGCGCAGCGTTTCCAGGCTGGTCGCACGGAAATGAGTATCTTCATCAGCGCCGGCTTCGAAGCAGAAGCCCATCGCCTGATCGCGCAGACAGTGACCATCTTCCAGCATCAGCAGTTTCTCACCGGCCAGATCCGACATCGGCACGCGATCGCGATCGTGCCACGGGTGATCCTGATAGATCGCCAGCTTCATCGGCTCATCAAACAGCGGCACTTCAATAAAAGCTTCGCTCTCTTTTACCAGCGCCAGAATCGCGCAGTCGAGCTTACCGCTGTCGAGCTGCGCCAGCAGCTGCTGCGTTTGCGCCTCGTGCAGATACATCTCGAGTTTCGGGAAGGTCTGATGCAGCATCGGAATAATATGCGGCAGCAGATAGGGACCGGTGGTCGGAATCAGACCAATGTGCAGCGGCCCGGACATGGTTTCGCCCTGCTGGCTGGCCATCTCCTTTAGTACCTTCACTTCACGCAGCACGGTTCGCGCCTGATCCACCAGCAGCAGTCCAGCCTGAGTAAACAGCACCTTACGGCTGGTCCGTTCCAGCAGCATCACACCCAGTTCATCTTCCAGCTTGCGAATCTGCCCGCTCAGGGTCGGCTGGCTGACATGACAGGCATCAGCGGCACGACGAAAGTGGCGATGTTCCGCCAGCGAAACCAGATATTCCAGATCACGAATGTTCATTGATAGCCTCCAAACCACGATAGCCCGTGGCGATAGATAGAATAGCAATGAACGATTAGCCCTATCAAGCGGTGAACAGGAATAATACCGGCCATCTGATTAAGACCACAGATTGTTAAAGCGGCTAACGCACACACGCAACAACAACAATCTGGAGCAGCACCTGCAACCTGCTCACGAAATCACTGAGTTGGCCGGGAGTGCCAGCCCTTTGATGATGTGCCTATAACTATATGTAATTCCGAAGCTAGAGGTTGGCGGGCTACTTAAAGCCCGCTTTTTTTTGCCTCTGCATCACAGTGGCACATCACCCAGCAACTGCTGCAAATCCTGCTCCGTCAGCACCAGGGAGTGACTGACGATACCGGACTGCGTCAGCTCCTGCTGCAGATCGTCATTATTCAGCACCAGCTCATACTGCTGCGTGGCCGGGTTAAGCTCCGCGTCCTGGAACAGGTTAACCGGCACGCTGGCCAGCAGGTCGTGCAGATGCAGGCCGCTGAGTGCCTCCGGCCGGGCCACATCTCCCGTAATATCATCCGCAACGATCAGGCTGACCGGCGCACTGACATTCCCTGCGCCGCATGTCACCACAATCTGATGCTCGCCAGCGGCCAGCGCATGAGACGGCGTAAAGGTCCATTTGTGATCGCTATCGACCAGCGCGCTGCCGAGCGGCTCATCGTTATCAAACAGCTCAACCCGGCTGCCGGGCTGGCCTTTACCGGAAAAGGTCGGCTGGGTTTGCGTAGTGCTCTCTTCCGGCCAGATAAACTGCGCGCCGCTGTGCATCGCGGTTAGCGTGACCGGCACAAAACCGGCGTCTTCGACGATCAGCGTGAAGGGCGCGCTGGCGCTCTGCGGCATTGCCGCCACCTGTGCCACGAACTGATGACTCCCGCCCGCCAGCGCGGCAGGCAGCGTAAAACTGAAGTAGCCGGTCTGAGCATCGCTGAGAGTGCTGCCCACTAACTCGCCGTTATGGTAACACTCAAGCGTGACGCCACGGCCGGCATAGCCGTTCAGCGCAGGGCGCGTATCGCGGGTGATTTCGCCATCGACAATAAAACCGCCGTCATTCACCGAGGCGGAATCGAAGGTGACAGGAACCTGGTTTTCAACGGCCGGCTCCAGAGGAAAGAAAGGGTAGCCAAAGCGTGAAGTGCTCATTTATATTCTCCAAATTAACTGCGAGCACACTTTAAGAACTCTTCACGCCAGGCCGATCAAGAATTGTCTCTTTTTTGCGAAAGAAATTTCCTGGCGCGCATTACGCCAGGTTTAAGCGCTGCTTCGCTTCGCCGATCGCCAGCGCCACCTGCTGTGGTGCCACGCCGCCGCGCGCGTTACGCTTATCGAGACAAGACTGCAGCGACAGCACCGGATAAACATCTTCCCCGATCGCCGCGCTAAACTGCTTAAGCTGCGCCAGACTTAATGCTTCCAGCGCGACGCCTTGTTTGATCGCTTCCACCACGGTTTCGCCGACGATATGGTGCGCTTCGCGGAACGGCACGCCTTTGGCTACCAGATAATCGGCCAGTTCGGTCGAGTTAGCGTAACCCTGCTCGGCGGCTTCCTGACAGCGCGGACGCTTCACCTGAATGCCATCCAGCACCAGCGCTGACATATGCAGGCAGTCAAGCCAGGTATCGAGCGCATCGAACAGCCCTTCTTTGTCTTCCTGCATATCTTTGTTGTACGCCAGCGGCAGCCCTTTCAGCGTCATCATCATGCCGGTCAGTGCGCCCTGCACGCGACCGCACTTGCCGCGGATCAGCTCCAGCGCGTCCGGATTTTTCTTCTGCGGCATCAGCGATGAGCCCGACGTCACTTTATCGGACAGCTCAATAAAGCCGGCTTCACCGGTGTTGAAGAAGATCATGTCTTCAGCGAAGCGCGACAGGTGCACCATGCCAATCGAGGCATCAGACAGCAGCTCCAGCACGTGATCGCGGTCGGACACGGTATCCAGGCTGTTACGCGTGGCAGAGGCGAAGCCGAGCCAGCCGGCCAGCTGCTCACGGTCGATCTCATAAGCAGTACCGGCCAGCGCGCCGCAGCCCAGCGGGCTGACATCCAGCCGCTTCAGCGTATCCTGCAGACGGCTCTCGTCGCGCGCCAGCATCTCAACGTAGGCCAGACACCAGTGGGCAAACGTCACCGGCTGCGCCCGCTGCAGGTGGGTGTAGCCCGGCATCACGGCATCCTGATTGGCTTCAGCCGTGGCTACCAGCGCTGACTGCAGCTCGCGCGTGGCTTCCAGCAGCAGTGCCACCTGCGTTTTACACCACAGTTTGAGATCGGTCGCCACCTGGTCGTTACGGCTGCGCCCGGTGTGCAGCTTTTTGCCCAGCGCGCCGACTTTGTCGATCAGCTTGCCTTCCACCCAGCTGTGAATATCCTCGGCATCGCTCTGCAGAATCTGCTGAGGGTTGGCGCGAACCTCTTCCAGCAGCGCATTCAGCGCGGCTTCCAGCTGCTGCTGCTCTTCACTGCTCAGCACGTTTACCGTTACCAGCGCTTTTGACCAGGCCACCGAACCGATGATGTCCTGCTCCGCCAGGCGGTAGTCAAACCGCAGTGAATCGTTGAACTGTTTAAACCGTTGATCTGCCGCCTGTGAAAAACGTCCGCCCCAAAGTGCCATCTGTTTGCTCCTGAATCTGTTAAACAAAGGGCGGCCCGAAGCCGCCCCTGCAAAATATGTCGCCTGCCGCCGGTGTTACTTCTTCTGCTCGTTCAGCGCGCGAATGCGTGAAGAGAGCGAGAACAGACGGATAAAGCCGCCCGCGTGACGGTGATCGTACACTTCGTCTTCGCCGAAGGTGGCAAACTCTTCTGAGTACAGGCTGTTCGCCGATTTTTTCTGGATCGCCGTGGCCTGGCCTTTGTACAGCTGCAGTACCACTTCACCGTTCACCAGCTCTGCCAGCGATGCGGCAGCGGCCTGGATTGACTGACGCAGCGGTGCGAACCAGCGGCCGTCATACACCACGTAAGACATCTCCTGACCCAGCTGTTCACGCCATTTAAAGCTGTCGCGATCCAGTACCAGCTGCTCAACCGCACGCAGCGCGTTGACCATGATGGTGCCGCCAGGGGTTTCGTAGCAGCCGCGTGATTTGATGCCCACCAGACGGTTTTCCACGATATCAATCCGGCCCACGCCGTGTTTCGCTCCCAGCGCATTGAGTTTTTCCAGACACTGGAACGGGCTCAGTTTCTCACCGTTCACCGCGACAACCTGGCCTTTCTCCACGCTGACGGTGACGTTTTCTGGCTGATCCGGCGCTTCCAGCGGATCGACGGTCCACACCCAGCAATCTTTGTTCGGCGCGTTCCACGGGCTCTCCAGCACGCCACCTTCGGTCGAGATGTGCCAGGCGTTCTCATCACGACTGTAGATTTTTTCCAGCGACGCGGTGGTCGGAATATTGCGCTCTTTCAGGTAATCCAGCAGCGCTTCACGCGAACGCAGGTTCCACTCACGCCATGGTGCCACCACTTTAAGCTGCGGTGCCAGCGCGGTATAGGTGTTTTCGAAACGCACCTGATCGTTGCCTTTACCGGTTGCGCCGTGGCACAGCGCGTCTGCGCCCACTTTCAGCGCCAGTTCAACCTGCGCTTTGGCGATGATAGGACGCGCCATTGAGGTGCCCAGCAGATAGGTGCCTTCGTACAGCGCACCGGTCTGCAGCACCGGGTAAACGTATTCGCTGATAAACTCTTCACGCAGATCGACCACGTGGCACTCAGACGCGCCCGACTGCAGCGCTTTCTTCTCTACGCCTTCCAGATCGGCCGGATCCTGACCAATGTTGGCCACGAACGCCACCACTTCACAACCACCGTAGTTCTCTTTCAGCCAGGGAATGATGGCCGAGGTATCCAGACCGCCCGAGTAAGCCAGAACGATTTTTTTGATGTTTTGCGTGCTCATGTCGTAATCCTTGATTATGCGAGAATCCGGGTGCCAATCGACACGCCGTTGAAAAGGGTTGGCAGCTGTTCAGCATGACGCCAGCTGGCGATATCCACCGGGCGGCCCAGCGTACGCGCCGCGTCGAGCGCCGCATGCACTTTCACAATCATGCCATCGGTAATAATGCCCTGAGCAATCAGCTGCTCGGCTTTGGCTGCGGTCATCTCGGCGATGCGCTGACCTTTGCCGTCGAGAATACCGCTGACGTCTGACAGCAGTACCAGATCGGCACCGATGGTCGCCGCCAGCGCGGTCGCGGCCTGGTCGGCGTTGACGTTCATCAGTTCGCCGCCGTCGGTGATGCCAATCGAGCTGATCACCGGCATATAGCCTGCATCCAGCAGCGTATTGAGCAGCTGCGGATTGCCCGGCGTGGCGTTGCCGACATGCCCCAGCTCCTCATCGAACTGTGCCACGTTCACCAGTCCGGCATCGCCGAGGCATAAACCCACTGCGCCAATGCCGTACTTCTTCGCCCATGCCAGCAGCGTTTTGTTGGCGGTGCCGGCCAGCGCACCGGTAATAATGTCGATCTGATCGGCTGGCGTCACGCGCAAACCGTTCTTCTTTTTCACCGGCAGCGCCAGTTTCTTCATCAGCTCGTCCACCAGGCAGCCACCGCCGTGGACGATGATCAGCGGACGCTGATACTGCGTGCGGTACGCCAGCAGGGCATCAAACAGACGCGCCAGCGCTTCTTCGCTATCCAGCAGTACGCCGCCCAGCTTAATGATCAGAGGATTGCTCATGGTCAGGTTATCCGTCCGTTAAATCAGAGACAGCGTTTCGGGGAAGCCGAAACGAATATTGAGACACTGCACCGCCTGTGAGGAGGCGCCTTTCAGCAGGTTGTCTTCCGCTGCGACAACAATCAGGTGCTCGCCCTGCACGGCAAAGCCGATATCGCAGAACGGCAGGCCAACCACCGCTTTCAGCGCCGGTACGCCTTTGTCGTACAGCCGCACCAGTGGTTTATCGTGGTAAGCGCTGTGGAACGCCGCCGCCACATCCTGCTGGCTCACACCGGCGTTCAGACGGCAGGTGATGGTTTCCAGAATGCCGCGCGGGAAATTACCGAGATGCGGCGTGAAGATCACCGGCGTGCCGAGATGGGCCACAATCTCCGGATGGTGACGGTGATTGAAGAGACCGTACGGCTGCAGGCTGACCTCACAGAAGCTGGTGGTGACGCTGGCTTTACGTCCGGCACCGCTGACGCCGCTGGTGGCATTGATGACCGGCCACTGAGCCGAATTAAGCAGGCCAGCCTTAATCAGCGGTTTAAGCGCCAGCTGCGCGGCGGTCGGATAGCAACCCGGCACTGCCACCAGCTGCGCGTCTTTAATCTGCTCGTGGTTCCATTCGGCCAGGCCGTAAACGGCTTTGTCGAGCCACGCCTGGTGCTGATGGCTGAAACCGTAATACTGTTGATAAAAGCCGTCGTCGTTAACGCGGAACGCGCCTGAGAGGTCGAACACCACGCAGCCGGCTTTCAGGAATTCCGGAGCCAGATCGTGGCTGACTTCGTGTGCGGTGGCGAGGAACACCACATCGACCTTGCCGGCCCACTCTGCGGCATCACCCAGCGGCTGCAATGGCAAATCGACCCTGCCTTTCAGCTGCGGATGGAGATCGGAGAGTAACTTTCCGGCATCCGGGCTTTGCGCTGAAACCGCCAAAGCGGTTATGTTCATATGCGGGTGGCGATTCAGGTAGGTGGCAAGCTCTACGCCAGCATAACCACTGGCACCAACGATCAGCGTATTCAACATCAGGCTGTATACCTTATTACAGTCACACGTATCGGGTCGCGGCATTGCCCCGTTGCCCACGATGCCGTTTGCAGCTTTTTTCAGTTCACATGCAGACGACGTTAATGTATTTTTATTCACTATTAATGCATTAATATTGATACATCCTAACCCAGGGACCGTCAACAGTGAAGACAAAAATTCCACCTTTTATCGAACTCTACCGCCAGCTGATTGCAACACCGTCGATCAGCGCCACCGACAGCGCGCTGGATCAGAGCAATGAAACTTTAATCAATTTGCTGGCGGGCTGGTTCCGCGATCTCGGCTTCAGCGTGGAAGTCCAGCCGGTGCCGGGTACGCGCCATAAATTCAACCTGCTGGCGCGCAGCGGCAGCGGCGCAGGTGGCCTGCTGCTGGCGGGCCATACCGACACCGTGCCGTACGACGATGGCCGCTGGACGCGCGATCCCTTCACCCTGACCGAACACGACAACAAGCTGTACGGCTTAGGCACCGCCGACATGAAAGGCTTCTTTGCCTTTATTCTTGATGCGCTGCGTGACGTTGACGTGACGAAGCTCAGCAAACCGCTGTACATCCTCGCCACCGCCGATGAAGAGACCACGATGGCCGGCGCGAAATACTTTTCTGAATCGACCCAGCTGCGGCCGGACTGCGCCATCATCGGCGAACCGACGTCGCTGAAACCGGTGCGCGCCCACAAAGGCCATTTGTCGCACGCCATCCGTATTCAGGGTCAGTCTGGTCATTCCAGCGATCCGGCGCGCGGCGTGAACGCTATCGAGCTGATGCATGAATCCATTACTCAGCTGATGCAGCTGCGTAATACGCTGAAAGAGCGCTATCACCATGACGGCTTCGCCATTCCGTATCCGACCATGAACTTTGGCCATATCCACGGCGGCGACGCGGCGAACCGCATCTGCGCCTGCTGTGAGCTGCATATGGATATCCGTCCGCTGCCGGGACTGACGCTGAGCGATCTCGACGGTTTACTCAATGAAGCGCTGGCACCGGTGAGCGCGCGCTGGCCGGGCCGTCTGACTGTCGGTGAGCTGCATCCGCCGATTCCCGGCTACGAATGCCCGGCCGATCATGAACTGGTGAAGGTGGTGGAGAAGCTGCTGGGGGTGCCGACAGAAGTGGTGAATTACTGCACCGAAGCGCCGTTTATCCAGCAGTTGTGCCCGACGCTGGTGTTAGGGCCTGGATCCATCAATCAGGCGCATCAGCCAGACGAGTTTATTGATACCGCATTTATTAAGCCGACTCATGCGCTTATCACTCAGGTTGTGCAGCATTTTTGCCATTGATGATTAAAAGATGGGGCATTTCACTGCGAAATCAGCAAATTTCCCCGTCATTATCCGGGATTTGATAATAAGAATAACTTATCCCACCTCCTGTCAATTAAATTCGATGAATTTCCGATAGTTAGCAGCACGATACCGGCAATTTAAGTCAATTGACGAACAGGAAGAACCGTGGCTAGATAAAAGACGATGTTATGCCCGTTGGGTATAGAGGTTTTATATTTAAGACGATAAGGGTGTCAGGGTCACATGAACGAACAATATTCCGCAATGCGAAGTAATGTCAGTATGCTCGGCAAACTGCTCGGGGATACGATAAAGGATGCACTGGGAGAGAACATCCTCGATCGGGTGGAGACCATCCGCAAGCTCTCTAAGTCATCCCGTGCAGGAAATGACACTCATCGTAAGGAACTGCTCTCCACGCTGCAAAACCTGTCTAACGACGAGCTGCTGCCGGTGGCACGCGCGTTCAGCCAGTTCCTTAACCTCACCAACGTGGCAGAACAGTATCAAACCATTTCGCGCAGCGGCGACGGTGCTAACCATCCGGAGCTGCTGAAAAAAACCTTCGAGCGCCTGAAGCAGCAGAGCGATCTCAGCGAGCCGGCCATCCGCCAGGCGATTGAGGAGCTGTCGCTGGAGCTGGTGCTCACCGCTCACCCGACCGAAATTACCCGCCGCACGCTGATCCACAAGCTGGGCGAAGTGAACAGCTGTCTGCAGCAGCTCGACCACAGTGACATCACCGACTACGAACGCAACCAGGTTATGCGCCGTCTGCGTCAGCTGGTAGCGCAGGCGTGGCACACCGATGAGATCCGTAAATATCGCCCGACGCCGGTAGATGAAGCCAAATGGGGCTTCGCGGTGGTGGAGAACAGCCTGTGGGAAGGCGTACCGGCGTTTCTGCGCGAGCTAAACCAGCAGGTGGAAGAGAGCTTCGGCATCCAGCTGCCGGTGGATTTTGTGCCCATCAAATTTACCTCGTGGATGGGCGGCGACCGTGACGGTAACCCGAACGTCACCGCACCGATTACCCGCCACGTAATGCAGCTAAGCCGCTGGAAAGCCGCCGACCTGTTCCTGCGCGACATCGGCGTGCTGGTGTCCGAGCTGTCGATGTCCGAGTGCAGCGACGAAGTGCGCGAACTGTGTGGCGATGCGGAGGCGCTGGAGCCGTATCGTGTGATTCTGAAGCGTATCCGCAGCCAGCTGATGAGCACCCAGAGCTATCTGGAGCGCCGTCTGAAGGGTGAGCGCCTGCCGCGTCCGGCCGATCTGCTGGTTTCAAACGATCAGCTGTGGCAGCCACTGTTTGCTATTTACCAGTCGCTGCAGCAGTGCGGCATGGGCATTATCGCCAACGGCCAGCTGCTGGATACGCTGCGCCGCGTGAAGTGCTTCGGCGTGCCGCTGGTGCGCATCGATATCCGTCAGGAGAGCACCCGCCACACCGAAGCGATTGCCGAAGTGACGCGCTATCTCGGACTGGGCGACTATGAAAGCTGGTCAGAAGCCGATAAGCAGGCGTTCCTGATCCGTGAACTGAATTCCAAGCGGCCGCTGCTGCCGCGGCAGTGGGAGCCCAGCGACAACACGCGTGAAGTGCTGGATACCTGTAAAGTAGCGGCAGAAGCGCCGCAGGGCTCGATTGCCGCCTATGTGATTTCGATGGCCAAAACGCCGTCTGACGTGCTGGCGGTGCATCTGCTGCTGAAAGAGGCCGGCATCCCTTACGCAATGCCGGTGGCGCCGCTGTTTGAAACCCTCGACGACCTCAACAACGCCAATGACGTGATGAGCCAGCTGCTGAATATCGACTGGTATCGCGGCTTCATCAACGGCAAGCAGATGGTGATGATTGGCTATTCCGACTCGGCAAAAGATGCCGGCGTGATGGCAGCCAGCTGGGCGCAGTATCAGGCCCAGGATGCACTGATTAAAACCTGCGACAAAGCCGGCATTACCCTGACGCTGTTCCACGGACGCGGCGGTTCGATTGGCCGCGGTGGCGCACCGGCGCATGCAGCTCTGCTTTCACAGCCGCCGGGCAGCCTGAAAGGCGGCCTGCGCGTGACCGAACAGGGAGAAATGATTCGCTTCAAATATGGCCTGCCGGAAGTCACCATCGCCAGCCTGTCGCTTTACACCGGGGCGATTCTGGAAGCCAACCTGCTGCCACCGCCAGAGCCAAAACGCGAATGGCAGGAGATCATGAACGGCCTGTCAGCCTATTCGTGCGCCATGTACCGTGGCTATGTGCGTGAAAATCCGGACTTCGTACCCTACTTCCGCTCGGCGACGCCAGAGCAGGAGCTGGGTAAACTGCCGCTCGGATCGCGCCCGGCGAAACGGCGTCCGACCGGCGGCGTAGAGTCGCTGCGCGCCATTCCATGGATCTTCGCCTGGACGCAGAACCGCCTGATGCTGCCCGCGTGGCTGGGGGCCGGCGCGGCGCTGCAGAAAGCGATGGACGAAGGCCATCAGGATCAGCTGGAAACCATGTGCAGCGAATGGCCGTTCTTCGCCACGCGCCTCGGCATGCTGGAGATGGTGTTCTCGAAGGCTGACCTGTGGCTGGCGGAGTATTACGATCAGCGTCTGGTGGATAAATCGCTGTGGCCGCTCGGCAAACAGCTGCGCGATCAGCTCGATGCCGACATCAAAGCGGTGCTGACCATCGCGAACGATGCGCATCTGATGGCGGACCAGCCGTGGATCGCCGAATCCATCGCGCTGCGTAACGTCTACACCGATCCGCTCAACGTGCTGCAGGCGGAACTGCTGCAGCGTGCGCGTGCGCAGGAAGAGCGCGGCGATGAACCTGATGCGCGCGTAGAACAGGCGCTGATGGTCACTATCGCTGGCGTTGCGGCCGGCATGCGTAACACCGGCTAACGGCTGGCGGCGCATCACGCATCACAGCAAGAAGGGAGCCCTGAGGCCCCCTTCTCTTTTATCCTTTCACGCTTATGCCGCCAGCGTCGGGCGAACACCCAGCGTGTGGCAGATGGCGTAGCTCATCTCGGCGCGGTTCAGCGTGTAGAAGTGAAAGTCCTTCACCCCTTCGCGCGACAGGATTTTCACCATGTCCATGGCGATGTTGGCACCGACCATTTTGCGCGTCTCCGCATCATCATCCAGCCCGTCAAACATGGCGTTCATCCAGCCCGGTACGCGCACGTTGGTCATGGTGGCGAAACGTTGCAGCTGTTTAAAGTTGGAGACCGGCAGAATGCCCGGCACGATCTCCACGTCGATACCGGTGGCCACGCAGCGATCGCGAAAGCGCAGATAGCTCTCCACGTCGAAGAAAAACTGGGTAATCGCGCGACTGGCGCCGGCATCAATTTTTCGCTTCAGATTGATCAGATCCGCCTGCGCACTCTTCGCTTCCGGATGCACTTCGGGATAGGCCGCTACCGAGATGTCGAAATCACCGACCTCTTTCAGCAGCGACACCAGATCGCTGCCGTACATGTCCGGTTTGCCGCCGCCCGGTGGTAAATCGCCGCGCAGCGCCACGATATGGCGAATGCCGTTATTCCAGTAGTCACGCGCAATGGCGCGCAGTTCATCGCGCGTCGCATCAATACAGGTGAGGTGCGGTGCCGCTTCCAGTCCGGTGCGCTCTTTAATGCCTTTGATGATGCTGTGAGTGCGGTCGCGCTCGCCGGAGTTGGCTCCGTAAGTTACCGAGACGAATTTGGGTTTCAGGCTGCTCAGGCGGTCGATGGAGTTCCACAGGGTTGCTTCCATTTCGCTGGTGCGGGGCGGGAAAAACTCAAAAGAGACATTAATTTGCCCGTTCAGCTCAGCCAGGCTCTGGTTCAGCGCTTCGCGCTGATTGGCATGAAAGAAACTCATCCTGTTACCTCATCATCACATATCGATTAATTTGCGAACCGCGAACATCCATACGTTTAGACGTCCAGATGCACAAAATGAACGATCTTCAGCTTAGCGTCAACATAAAATTGCTTGCCGGGCGTGACAAATATTCAACCAAAGTGAAAGGGATTCACCTGACGGGGAAGCAGAAGGAAAAACGCAGACAGCGGACGCCGTCTGCGCAGCAGGTTTACAGCAGTTGGGCGAGACGATTGATATCAGACTGTAGCGCACCGGCGGTGACATCCCGGCCGGCACCCGGCCCGCGGATCACCAGCGGATTGTCGCGATACCAGCGGCTTTCGATGGCAAACACGTTATCGCACGGCAGCAGCGCCGCCAGCGGATGCTCCGGACGCACCGCTTCCACGCCGACGCGCGCTTTACCGTTGGCATCGAAACGCGCCACGTAGCGCAGCACCAGCCCCATCTCCTGTGCGGCTTCGAAGCGCTGCAGCATCTGCTCGTTCAGCTCGTCGGCGTTTTCGAAGAAGTGGTCGATGGATTCGCCTTCGCACTGTGACGGCACCAGCGATTCAACCCGCACCTGATCCGGTTCGATGTCATAACCGGCTTCGCGCGCCAGAATCACCAGTTTGCGCATCACGTCCTGACCGGAGAGATCGACGCGCGGGTCGGGCTCGGTTAAGCCCTGCTGCCACGCCTGATCGACCAGCTCGCTGAACGGCACCGTGCCGTCAAACTGCAGGAACAGCCACGACAGCGTGCCGGAGAAGATACCGCTAATCGCCAGAATGCTGTCGCCGCTTTCGCGCAGGTCGCGCACCGTATGATTGACCGGCAGTCCGGCACCCACGGTCGCGTTATACAGCCAGTGGCGGCCGGTTTTGGCGAAGGCATCGCGTACCTGGCGCCAGCTCTGGCCGCTGGCAGCGCCGGCCACTTTGTTGGCGCTGATGACGTGGAAGCCGTGGCTGGCAAAATCGTGATACTGCTGCGCCAGCGAATCACTGGCGGTGACGTCCAGCACCACCAGATCGTCAAACGGGTGCGCGCGCATCCACAGGAACAGCGACTCTTCGTCGCGCGCTTCGGCTTCATCATCAAAGAAGGCCAGCGCCCGACTGGCGTCGAGACCGTCATAGCTCAGCAGGCTGCGGCTACTGTCCGCCACGCCCGCCAGCACAAACTCGAACCCGGTACGCGCCGACAGCGTCTCCTGCTCGCGCGCGAACAGCTCCAGCCAGCGTGAGCCGATATTGCCTTTGCCGAACAGAATCAGGCCGATGCGCTTCTCGGCGCGGAACAGCGACTGGTGCAGTCCCTGAATCAGGTGCTGGGTCGGTCCGACGCGCAGCACCGCCACCAGGCTGATGTGATCTTCTGACTGCCAGACGAATTCGACCGGCTGGTCTTTGATCTGCTGCCAGAAGCGATGGCTGTGCAGCGGATTACGCGTTACGCCAGCACCGACCAGCGCCACCAGCGCCAGACCGTCGCGCAGCTGCAGATGACCGGGCAGCGCCGCGTCCTGCAGCAGGTTAAAGGCGCTGTTGACCACTTCCGAGGTGTAACACAGCTGCAGCAGGCGACGATCCGGATGGATACCCATCGCCAGCGGACGCAGCTGCGCGCGCTTCAGCAGCAGATCGATCTCTTTCTGCTGGGTGGCAAAATCGTGGCTATCGGGAATCTGAATCTCAACCAGGCAGACATCGTCGTGGCTGGTGACAATGCGCGCGCCGGTGCCGGACGCCAGCACGCGCTCAATGCGCGTTGAGCCCTGCTCCGGCTGATAGCTGCAGCGCAGCTGTAAATCGATGTCGCTGTTGGAGACCGGCTGCAGCGTACGCGTGTGCAGCACCGGCGCCGCCAGTCGGGCCAGCTCGCTGGCCTCATCCAGCCGCAGCAGCGGCAGCAGGCAGGCATCAGAGACCTTGCGCGGGTCCGCGCTGTAAACGCCAGCCACGTCGCTCCAGATGGTGACGCGGTTCACGCCCGCCAGCGCGCCAATCTGCGTTGCCGAGTAGTCAGAGCCGTTACGGCCGAGCAGCACGGTTTCGCCCGCTTCGCTGCGGCTGATAAAACCCGTCACCACCAGACGCTTATGCGGATGCTGCGCCAGCAGCGCCTGCAGCAGCGGCCAGGATTTGCCTTCATCTACCTGCGGCTGCGCCGCACGTTCGGCACGCAGGAAGTCGCGCGCATCCAGCCACGCCGCTTCGATATCGCGCTGGCTGAGCACCGCCGCCATCAGGCGCGCCGACCAGATTTCGCCGTGGCCAACCACTTCGGCGTACACCGCATCGGTGATGGCGCCGTCGAGCAGCGCCGCCAGGCGTTCAAGATCGCGGATGAAGGCTGCGGTCAGGGTTTCTGCATATTCAGCAGGCAGCAGTGCAGCGATCAGTTCGCTGTGAAAACGGCGTAACGCCTGTTGCACCTGATGGGCCGATAAGCGATCGCTCTGGCTCAGCTTGAGCCAGCTGATCAGCTGGTTAGTGGTGCTGCCTGCGGCAGAGACCACCATTAAGTCGCCCGGCTGGCTGTAATCGGCCATGATACCGGCGACGCGCTGATAACAGCGCGCGTCGGCCAGGCTACTGCCACCAAATTTATGCAACTGCTTGATCGGCGTTCCCGCGCCTGCTGAAATCGTCATGGTTACCCCTCGGCTGCGATCCTGAATGCATTATCCAGGTCGGCGATTAAATCTTCGTGATCTTCAATTCCGACAGAAATACGCAGCAGCGAGTCGGAAATGCCCGCTGCGGCACGCGCGTCCGCCGACATGCCGGCGTGCGTCATGGTGGCGGTATGCGAAATCAGACTTTCCACGCCGCCCAGCGACTCCGCCAGCGTAAACAGCTGCAGCGCTTTCAGGAAGCGGCGCAGCCGCGCCTCATCGGCGTCGAGTTCAAAACTGAGCATGGCGCCAAAACCGCGCTGCTGACGCGCGGCAAACTGGTGTCCGGCGTTCTCTGGCAGAGACGGATGATACAGCTTTTTCACCAGCGGTTGTTGCTTCAGGTAATCAACAATCGCCAGTGCGTTACGCTGCGCCGCCGCCATGCGCGGTGCCAGGGTGCGCAGGCCGCGCAGCAGCAGATAGCTGTCAAACGCCGCGCCGGTGACGCCAATGTTATTCGCCCACCAGGCGAGTTCCGTGACCAGCGCCGGATCTTTAGCGATGACCGCACCGGCCACCACGTCCGAGTGACCATTGAGATATTTGGTGCAGGAGTGGATCACCAGATCGGCACCCAGCGCCAGCGGGTTCTGCAGCGCCGGGCTGAGGAAGGTGTTGTCCACTACGCTCACCGCACCGGCAGCACGCGCGGCGGCGCAGATGGCCGCAATGTCCACCACGCGCAGCAGCGGATTGCTCGGGCTTTCGACCAGCACCAGCTTTGGTTTTTCCGCCAGCGCCGCCGCCAGTGCCGCTTCATCGCCCTGATCGACAAACTTCACGCGGTAAGCGCCGCGCTTGCTCAGGCTGTCAAACAGACGATAGCTGCCGCCGTAGCAGTCGTGCGGCGCCACCAGCAGATCGCCTGGCTTCAGGAACACCGTCGTCACCAGATGAATCGCCGACATCCCGGTGTTGGTCAGCACCGCGCCCGCACCCCCTTCCAGCTCAGCCAGCGCGCGCTGGACCACATCGCGCGTCGGGTTACCGCGGCGTGAATAGTCATGCGCGCGCGGCTCGTTGAAATCGAGGAAGTTATAGGTGCTGGAGAGGTGAATCGGTGGGACAACGCAGCCATATTGCTCGTCATCATTCAAACCGCTGCGTACTGCGATGGTTGCCTGTTTACGCGTCATGGTGCTTACTGTTCCTGAAGTGTAATAAAAAAGTGGCAACAGAATAACATTCCGCAACTGGACGTCAATACATCTGGACATCTAAATGTCTTTGCGTATAGATTGAGCAAAGCCGCAATACCCGCTAAAATTACGCGTCATCGCCTGGTGTTCAGCGCGCTTTCCTGTGAAACGCGATGTGTAAGCATAAAACCGGCAGTTTAAGCGGTCAGGCATCGAAAAATCGGGCATAATCAACGGATTTCCCCATATTCAACTTTTTATTGATTAAGGTAACCCATGGCTGAATGGAACGGCGAATATATCAGCCCTTACGCTGAACACGGTAAGAAGAGCGAGCAGGTTAAGAAGATTACAGTTTCTATCCCGCTGAAAGTGCTGAAGATTTTAACGGATGAGCGTACCCGCCGTCAGGTGAACAATCTGCGTCACGCCACCAACAGCGAACTGCTGTGCGAAGCCTTTTTGCATGCCTTCACCGGGCAACCGCTGCCGAATGATGTTGATCTGCGTAAAGAGCGCAGCGACGAGATTCCGGAAGAAGCAAAACAGATTATGCGTGAGATGGGCATCGATCCCGACAGCTGGGAATACTGAGGCCAGAAATAAAAAAACCCAGCCGAGGCTGGGTTTTTTCTTGCAACCGAATCGTGAAGATTCGCCGGCAAATAATCTTATTTCTTGCTGCCTGGGATGCTGAAACGCTTGTTGAAGCGATCAACACGACCACCAGAGTCAACAACACGCTGCTTACCGGTGTAGAACGGGTGGCATTTGCCGCACACGTCCAGGTTCAGGGTACCAGTCATGGTTGAACGGGTGTTGATCACGTTGCCGCAAGAGCAGGTGATGGTCACAGCTTCGTATTTCGGGTGAATACCTTGTTTCATGGGAGAACCTCATAAAAGGCCGTGTCGCTCTCCGTGCCAGGCGAACCTGCACAGCACCACACGCGGTTAATAAATGGTGTATCTTTGACGAGTCATCTCATCAAAGGCGGCATAGTATACAGAAAATGAGCGCATTGATCAAATCCGCGCAATGCGCCGCGCTCTGTCACTCCGGGTAAACGCCTGCAGCCAGCGCCGCCGCGCGCTGAAGTATGACGGGGGTGACGCCAGCGTGTACACTACTTCTCCTTTTTACAGAACCGGATAGAGATCGACATGCCCGTTGTTCAGGTTGCCCTGCCCGTTCCGCTGCCTCGCCTGTTTGACTACCTGCTGCCCGCCGATGCGCCGCAGCCGGTGGCCGGCGCGCGCGTGAGCGTACCGTTCGGCAACCGGAAAATGACGGGCATCGTGGTTAGCACGCGCGCCACCAGCGATCTCCCCCTTGCCCAGCTGAAGCAGATTGATGCGTTGCTCGACGACCGCTCGCTGTTCTCACCCGCGCTGTGGCGCATCCTCAACTGGGCCGCCGGCTACTATCACTCTCCGCTCGGCGAAGTGCTCAGCCATGCGCTGCCGGTGCTGCTGCGTCAGGGCAAGCCGGCCCAGGAAGCGCCGCTGTGGCAGTGGGTGGTGAACGAAGCCGGGCGCGAAGTGGCGCTGGAAAGCCTGAAGCGCGCGCCGAAACAGCAGCAGGCGCTGGCGGCGTTGCGTCAGCGGCCGCTGTATCGTCACCAGATCGGCGAGCAGGATTTTACCGATGCCGCGCTGCAGGCACTGCGTGCCAAAGGGCTGTGCGACCTGCGCGAACATGCGCCACAGCAGCACGACTGGCGCGCCAGTTTCGCGGTGAAAGGTGAACGGCTGCGACTGAATACCGATCAGGCGATGGCGGTGGGCGCCATTCGCAGTGAGGACGAACATTACGCCGCGTGGCTGCTGGCAGGCATTACCGGATCGGGTAAAACCGAGGTCTATCTCAGCGTGCTGGAGAATGTGCTGGCGCGCGGTAAACAGGCGCTGGTGCTGGTGCCGGAAATTGGCCTGACGCCGCAAACTATCGCCCGTTTCCGTGAACGCTTCGATGCGCCGATTGATGTGCTGCACTCGGCGCTCAATGACAGCGAGCGTCTGGCGGTATGGCTGCGCGCGCGCAGCGGCGAGACCGCCATCGTCATCGGCACACGATCCGCGCTGTTCACACCGCTGGCGCGGCCGGGCGTGATCATCATTGATGAAGAACACGACAGCTCCTACAAACAGCAGGAAGGCTGGCGCTACCAGGCGCGCGATCTGGCGGTATTCCGTGCTCACGAAGAAGATGTGCCGATTGTGATGGGATCGGCGACGCCGGCGCTGGAGACGCTGCACAACGTGCGTGTCGGCAAATATCGCCAGCTCAACCTGACCAAACGCGCCGGTAACGCCAAACCGGCGCTGCAGCAGCTAATCGATCTCAAGGGACAGCAGCTGAAAGGCGGTCTTGCGCCGGCGCTGCTGGGCAAGATGCGCCAGCACCTGCAGGCGGATAATCAGGTTCTGCTGTTTCTCAATCGCCGCGGCTTTTCGCCGGCGCTGATGTGCCACGACTGCGGCTGGCTGGCGGAGTGCCAGCGTTGCGACAGTTATTACACGCTGCATCAGCAGCATCGTCAGTTGCGCTGTCACCACTGCGACAGCCAGCGTCCGCTGCCGCATCAGTGTCCGGGCTGCGGTTCCACCCATCTGCTGCCGGTCGGCGTGGGCACGGAACAGCTGGAGCAGCAGCTCAGCACGCTGTTTCCTGGCGTACCGGTGTCGCGCATCGATCGCGACACCACCAGCCGCAAAGGCGCGCTGGAGCAGCATCTGGCCGATGTGCATCGCGGCGGAGCGCGCATTCTGGTCGGCACGCAGATGCTGGCCAAAGGCCATCACTTCCCGGACGTGACGCTGGTATCGCTGCTGGATGTCGATGGCGCGCTGTTTTCCGCCGATTTCCGTGCCGCCGAGCGCTTTGCCCAGCTCTACACACAGGTCGCCGGCCGCGCCGGCCGCGCCGGTAAGCAGGGCGAAGTGTTACTACAGACGCACCATCCGGAGCATCCACTGCTGCAAACGCTGCTGCATCGCGGCTATTTTGCGTTTGCCGATCAGACGCTGCTGGAGCGCCAGTCAGTGCAGCTGCCGCCGTGGACCAGCCACGCACTGTTTCGCGCTGAAGATCTGGATAACGCGCAGGCGGCGGAGTTCCTTACTCAGCTGCGTAACCTGCTGGAAGCCAGCCCGCTCAAAGATGAGGCGATGTGGCTGATGGGGCCGGTGCCGGCGCTGGCACCGAAGCGCAGCGGACGCTGGCGCTGGCAACTGCTGCTACAGCATCCGTCGCGCAAGCGGCTGCAGCAGTTGCTGAGCAGTTCACTGCCGCTGGTCACCACCCTGCCCGCCGCGCGCAAAGTCAAATGGACGCTGGATATCGACCCCACCGAGAGTTAAGCCGCGCCACATCTGCGAGCCAGATCGAAAAAAGTCGCACAAGTCACAATTTTTATGCAAATTAAGTAACAACCTCACACGGCGTTGGGTTAACAATAGTGCCCGTCCCGGCACTGGGCCGGCTATGTGTGAATATCTATGCGCTGTACCGCGTCAGGAGTTAACGTTGGATCAGAAGCAACCCTCATCGGCAGCCACCATGAAAGATGTGGCCGAGCAGGCTGGCGTCTCCACCGCCACGGTTTCGCGCGCGCTGATGAATCCGGAAAAAGTCTCCGCCGCGACCCGGCAGAAAGTGGAACAGGCAGTGCAGGCGGTCGGCTATGCGCCGCACGGTCTGGCGCGCAACGCTAAACGCGGCGACACGCAAACCATTCTGGTGATTGTGCCGGACATCTGTGACCCTTTCTTCAGCGAGATTATCCGCGGCGTGGAAGTGACCGCCGCGCAGGAAGGCTATCTGGTGCTGATTGGTGACTGCGCGCATCAGGATCAGCAGGAGAAAACCTTCCTTAACCTGATGCTGACGCGCCAGATTGACGGCATGGTACTGCTGGGTTCGCAGCTGCCGTTTGACGCCGGCATTGAAGATCAGCGCAATCTGCCGCCCATGGTGATGGGCAACGAGTTCGCGCCGGAGATGGCGCTGCCCACGGTGCATATCGATAACCTGACCGCGGCCTTTGAAGCGGTGAATCATCTGTTACAGCTGGGCCATCGGCAGATCGCCTGCATCACCGGACCGGAACATATCCCGCTCAGCCAGTATCGGTTGCAGGGCTACATCCAGGCGCTGCGCCGCAGCAATATCGCCATCGATCCCACGCTGATTGTGCACGGCGACTTCACCTTTGAAGCCGGTGCCAGCGCGCTGAAGCAGCTGATGAGCCTGCCGCAGCCGCCGAAAGCCCTGTTCTGCCATAGCGATCTGATGGCGCTGGGCGCGATGAACCAGGCGCGTAAGCTGGGAATGCGTATTCCGCAGGATCTGTCGGTGGTCGGCTTCGATGATATCGAGCTGGCGCAATACTACGATCCGCCCCTGACCACCGTGGCACAGCCGCGTTTTGCCATTGGCCGCGAAGCGATGCTGCTGCTGCTGGATGAGCTGCAGGGCAAACGGGTCAATAACGGTTCACGCCTGCTCGACGCCGAACTCCGCGTCCGCGGCAGTACCGCACCGGCAGCAAAACGCGAAAAATGAATGCGGGAACCCTGCATTTTCAGCAGATTCTGAAGGCAGACTGTGCTGGTCAAAGTTCCAGCCCTTGAGTAACATGACGCATTCCTTGCCGGGCAAAATTAACACCCCATTTACACGCCCAGTGGCATTTTTTTGAAGGGTATCAGAACGAAAGTGGCACAGAGAGATTACGTAGGCCGCGGGCGTTCAACAGGGACGCGTCGCAAAAAACCCGCAGGCCGCAGCAAGAAAAGCAAAGGCGGCTCCGGCACTTCAAAGCTGATGATAGTACTGGCCGTGGCAGTGCTGGTGACCTTTGCCGGTGGTTTATGGTTCATCTCGCATCACAAAAAAGAAGAAACACCGGTGATTCCGAATCATAAAGCCAACGGTAATGGCCTGCCGCCGAAGCCGGAAGAGCGCTGGAAGTACATCAAAGAGCTGGAAAATCGTCAGGTGACCGTGCCGTCGCCCACCGAGCCGTCTGCCGGTGGCGAAATCAAGTCGCAAACCCAGCTGACCGACGAACAGCGTCAGCTGCTGGAGCAGATGCAGGCCGATATGCGCCAGCAGCCGACCCAGCTGAATGAAGTGCCGTGGAACGAACAAACCCCGGCTCAGCGCCAGCAAACGCTGCAGCGTCAGCAGCAGGCACAACAGCAACAACAGCAGGTGCAGCGTCAGCAGCAGCAGTTACAGCAGCAGCAGCGTCAGCAACAGTTGCAGCAGCAGCGCCAGCAGGAATTGCAGCAGCAGGCGGCACGCCAGCAACAGCAACAGGCCGCGCCGATCACTCGTGAGCCGGCGAAGCCGCAGGAGAGCCCCAAAGCCAAAACGGAAGAGAAAGCGAGCACCCAGCGCTGGATGGTGCAGTGTGGCTCGTTTAAAGGCACCGATCAGGCGGAATCGGTACGCGCCGGTCTGGCGTTTGAAGGTTTCGAAAGCCGCATCACGACTGGCGGCGGCTGGAATCGCGTAGTGATTGGGCCGTTTAAAGACCGCAGCAGCGCAGACAGCACCGTGAAGCGCCTGCACAGCTCCGGCCACAGCAGCTGTATTCCGCTCGCCCTGCCTTAACCCTCCCTGCTCGCCCCCGGCAATTTGCAGCATCAGATATTGCCGGGGGTTGAAACCCCACAGGATTACCCCATATCTGGTTGCATGATACGCCGCGCCCGCTGCGCGGTGTCTTTTTTCCACTGCAACAAGGGGTCTGCCCGTGACAACAATAGTAAGTGTACGACGCAACGGCCGGGTCGTGATCGGCGGTGATGGCCAGGCGACGCTCGGCAATACCGTAATGAAAGGCAATGTTAAAAAGGTGCGTCGTCTTTACAACGACAAAGTGATCGCGGGCTTTGCTGGCGGCACCGCAGATGCCTTTACCCTGTTTGAACTGTTCGAACGCAAACTGGAGATGCATCAGGGCCATCTGGTGAAAGCCGCAGTCGAACTGGCGAAAGACTGGCGTACTGACCGGATGCTGCGCCGCCTTGAAGCGCTGCTGGCGGTTGCCGATGAGAACTCCTCACTGATCATCAGCGGTAACGGTGACGTGATTCAGCCGGAAAATGACCTGATTGCCATCGGTTCCGGCGGGCCTTACGCCCAGGCAGCCGCCCGCGCGCTGCTGGAGAACACGGAGATGGGTGCGCACGATATCGTAGCCAAAGCGCTGAATATCGCCGGTGATATCTGCATCTACACCAACCACAACATTAACTACGAAGAATTACCGTCTAAGGCGTAAGGACCAAAACCATGTCTGAGATGACTCCACGCGAGATTGTCAGCGAGCTTAACCGCTTCATCATCGGCCAGGACGGCGCCAAAAAAGCGGTCGCCATTGCGCTGCGTAACCGCTGGCGCCGCATGCAGCTTGACGAAGAGCTGCGCCATGAAGTGACCCCAAAAAACATCCTGATGATCGGCCCGACCGGCGTCGGTAAAACCGAAATCGCCCGCCGTCTGGCGAAGCTGGCCAATGCGCCGTTCATCAAAGTTGAAGCCACTAAATTCACCGAAGTGGGCTATGTCGGGAAAGAAGTGGATTCGATTATTCGCGATCTGACGGACTCCGCCATCAAGATGGTGCGCAGCCAGGCGATCGAGAAAAACAAATACCGCGCCGAAGAGATGGCAGAAGATCGCATTCTGGATGTGCTGATCCCGCCAGCGAAAAACAACTGGGGCCAGCCGGAGCAGAGCGCTGAGCCGTCCGCTGCGCGCCAGTCGTTCCGCAAAAAATTGCGCGAAGGCCAGCTCGATGACAAAGAGATTGAGATCGATCTGGCTGCTGCGCCGATGGGCGTTGAAATCATGGCGCCTCCGGGCATGGAAGAGATGACCAGCCAGCTGCAGTCGATGTTCCAGAACCTCGGCGGCCAGAAGCAGAAACCGCGTAAGCTGAAAATCAAAGACGCGATGAAGCTGCTGATTGAAGAAGAAGCGGCCAAGCTGGTGAACCCGGAAGAGCTGAAGCAGGACGCCATCGACGCGGTTGAACAGCACGGTATCGTGTTCATCGACGAAATCGACAAAATCTGTAAGCGCGGCGGCCAGTCGTCGGGCCCGGATGTGTCACGTGAAGGCGTACAGCGCGATCTGCTGCCGCTGGTGGAAGGCTGCACCGTGTCCACCAAACACGGCATGGTCAAAACCGACCATATCCTGTTTATCGCCTCCGGTGCGTTCCAGGTGGCCAGCCCGTCGGATCTGATTCCGGAGCTGCAGGGTCGTCTGCCGATTCGCGTTGAGCTGCAGGCGCTGACGGTCAATGATTTCGAACGCATCCTGACCGAGCCGAACGCGTCCGTGACCGTACAGTACAAAGCGCTGATGGGCACCGAAGGCGTTAACGTTGAATTCACTGAAGACGGCATCCGTCGCATCGCCGAAGCGGCGTGGCAGGTGAACGAAACCACCGAGAACATCGGTGCACGTCGTCTGCACACCGTGCTGGAGCGTCTGATGGAAGATATCTCCTACGACGCCAGCGATCGCCACGGCGAATCGATCACCATCGATGCCGAATACGTTGGTCAGCATCTGGATGAACTGGTGGCCGACGAAGATCTCAGCCGCTTCATTCTGTAATTCCAGTCAATACCCAGCCTTGCGCTGGGTATTTTTTTGCCCGCACGCCGCGCTGTACCCGATTATCCCGTTGCCTCTGTTGTCGCTGCGCTGCAAAAGCGGGCGGATTTGATGTATCCTTTGCCTGTTTTCCTTAATGAGTTTTCCCAATGAAAGAACAAGAAAAAGCCGAGATTAAACGTCTCAGCGACCAGCTGGACGCGCTGAATCGCAAAGAACCGCAGCTGCTGGAAGCGGGCGATGCCGAAAAGCTTGGCGCGCTGCTGAAAGAGAAAGAGACGCTGGTGCAGGAAATTGAACGTCTGCGCAATGTGCGCGAAGAGAAGCTGAGCAAAGAAGCCCAGCAGCTGAAAAAGCTGCCGTTCAGCCGTGAAATCACCAAAAAAGAGCAGGCGAACATGGGCGCGCTGAAGAAAAGCGTGCGCGGCCTGGTGGTGGTACACCCGATGACCGCGCTGGGACGCGAGATGGGGCTGAAGGTGATGACCGGCTACGCGAAGCAGCCGTTCTGATTACCGTTACGCGGCGTGGGCCACGTCGCGTTCTGCCCCGGCAGCCTGCAGCACCTGCTGCGCCAGCGTATCCAGCAAGGCATAGCGGCGGCGATACTCCGCGCGCTTCTTGCTGGCAATCTCTTCCAGATCTTTACGTGCCATGCTCAGCGGCAGCGTAAACAGCTCATCACCCCGCATTTCCCCGCCCAGTGACAGCCAGAACTCGCTATAGCTGGCAAAGAATTTATCACCTTTGCTGTGACGGTAGCGCAGACTGCGGAAAACATGGGTGGTATCGCCGACGGCGGTAATGGCCTGTACGCCGCACTGTGCCGCCAGAATAAATACTGCTTCCATCAGCAGACGCTTGGGAAATACGCCGTGCGCGGCTTTGGTGGCATCGCGAATAACGTCACTGGAAATATGTTTCCGCGGCCCCTGCAAGCCCCCAATTAATAGCGTGCGCTGCTGCTGTTCCTGAATAATAGAGAATGACAGCGAGGCCAGCGTCATATCCTGATAATTAAGCAGCAGCGTAATTTCCCCTTCCCGGTCGTAATGGCCGGAGCAGCAATAAATCGCAAACTGCTCCTCGTTTTTGCCGGTGAAACGGGCAAGGAGATTACCGCTCGGACTCAGCAGCAACTGGCGCAGCTGATTATTCGCCAGCCGATCCATTAATTGATAATGATCGAGAATCGCCTGCGCACGCTGCGCCACGCTGAAACCGGCGCGCAAATAGGGACGATGCGGCTTAGCCGGCAGTAAGCCCTGGCTGCTTAACAGCTGCGGCAGAAAAGAGAGTTTGGCCAGCTGATGGAGATAATTAAAGGTGGTCAGTGGAAATACCGCTGACCTTAAGGCAAATTTCAGGCGAAATTGCTGGCTATTCCACAGCTTATTTGGCCGCAGCTTTCCACTGACTAAAGGTATAAACAGCGCAGCCGACGAAACGGAGTCCGGCTCAGAATGTGTAATAATAGACATGATTATTTTTACGTCGCGAGATAACTGAAGGCTACTGTATGCCCCAAATTATCAACGGCGCGTTAATAACCACTTTAGCCTGGTCATGACGTGGAGTTTGTTGAGCTGCGGTTTAGGATGGTGATAAAAAAACCGGTGCACGCAGGCACCGGTTATTCACATAGCGTAAGCCAGAACTTATTTTGCCGAGGCGAAACGTGCCGCTGCTTCGTCCCAGTTCACCACGTTCCAGAACGCTTTGATGTAGTCAGGGCGCTTGTTCTGATACTTCAGATAGTAAGCGTGCTCCCACACATCCAGACCGATGATTGGGAAACCAGACACGCCAGCGATGGCTTCGCCCATCAGCGGGTTGTCCTGGTTAGCGGTTGAAACGACCGCCAGCTTGTCGCCTTTTTTCACCAGCCACGCCCAGCCAGAGCCAAAACGGGTCGCAGCCGCTTTCTCGAACTCTTCCTGGAATTTCTCAACGCTACCGAAATCTTTTTCGATTGCCGCTTTCAGGTCGCCCTGCAGCGTGGTGCCGGTTTTCAGGCCTTTCCAGAACAGGCTGTGGTTAGCGTGGCCGCCAGCGTTGTTACGCAGTGGGCCTTTTTTGTCTGCTGGCAGCTGATCCAGTTTGGTGATCAGTTCATCAACCGGCAGGTTTGCGAATTCGGTACCTTCCAGCGCCGCGTTGGCGTTGTTAACGTAGGTCTGGTGATGTTTAGTGTGATGGATTTCCATCGTCTGCTTGTCGAAGTGCGGTTCCAGTGCGTCGTAGGCGTACGGCAGGGATGGCAGTGAATAACTCATGTTCTTCCTCTCCATTTAGTGTTTGGCAGCACAACCTAGCTGGTGTGCCGCATAAGCAGTCGGATCATTATAGTTAAAATCATGATCCGGAAAAGGGTTATCAATGCCTTAGTAATGATAAGGATTTGATCAATCTGGCAAAAGGTGCGCACACACGGCTACACCTTGTGCGTACTGGCGCGCAGCTTAAGCTGCACTGGCAGCTCATTGATGGCAGGCGGCTCGTCGCCGTTGAGCGCCGCCAGCAGGCGTTTACCGGCCATGCGTCCCATCTCCTCGTACGGCAGCACAATGCTGGTCAGCGGCGGCGAACATACCGCCGCCAGCGGGCCACCGCCGATGCTGGCAATCGCCAGCTGGCTGGGCACCGAGACGCCGGCTGCGTGACAGGCCATGATGGCGCCGCACGCCACTTCATCGCTGGTACAGATCAGGACGTCCAGTTCCGGCCAGGTGAGACGGATCTCTGCCAGCAGGCTGTGGCCGGCGGCAAAGGTGGGCATTTTCGGTGAGGTCACTACGCGGTGCGGTGCCAGATTCAGCGCCAGCATCCCGCTGTGCCAGCCATTGAGCAGCTGACGGAAAATAGTGCTGTGCGTTTGTGTGCACAGCAGGCCGGGATGGCGATAGCCGCGCTCCACCAGGCTGTTTACCAGCTGGCGAATGGCTTTCGCATAGTCCACGCCGATGCTGATGCCGGCAGAATCCTGATGCACGCCGCCGATGTCCATCACCGGCAGGCCGGAGTTGCTCAGCAGGCGCTGCGCTTCGGCGGCATTGTCGAAATTGAAGTGCACCATCGCGGCCGGGTTGTAAGAGAGCAGCATCTCAATCAGCTCGCTCTCCTCCGCCGCAGAGTGATTGGCTTCGGCCAGCATCATGTTATAGCCCTGCGGCCGCAGCACCCCCTGCAGCGCCTCTGACACAATCGCGCTGCCCGGCGTAGCAAAAGAGGGTACCACCATGGTGATCAGCCGCGACGAGGCCGACGCCAGGTTACGCGCCTGCACGTTGGGCACATAGGCCAGTTCCGCGACGGCCGCGTCGATCCTTGCGCGAATTTCGGGCGACACTTTCTCCGGCATACGCAAAGCGCGCGACGCCGTCATGGCGCTGACACCGACCAAACGGGCAACATCGGCCAGCGTACTTTTGCCGGTACTGCGCCGTCGTTTTTCTGTCATGCGTTCTCCTGTCTCTACCCTACTGGTTCCGGGTAGCGCTCGATTTATCCGCACGCAGCTTAAAACCAAAAGCAAATTGGTGCCATGTTAAAAACCACAGAATCGGGCATGTCTCATTGGCTGCGTGATTTTCGCTGGCCTGAGCATGTCACCCCGGCCTCAGCGTGACAAACCGCGCGCGCAAAAATGTTATCGCTAACACACTTTTTAACATCATTCGTGTTAGCGCTAACTTTTGCGAGCAACATCACAGAACCCAGGCGATAAAATCACCTACAGTGCACCGCATCGACGAATAAACAGGAATTACTGATGCTCACTCAATGGCTGACACCGCAACATATCCGGGTAATAGACGACGTTAGCGACTGGCAGGAAGCGGTGCGTTTATCGGCCGAGCCGCTGCTGGCGGAGGGGGCAATTACCCCGGCCTATCTGGATGCGATCTTTACCTCGCATGCTGAGCTGGGTCCCTATTATGTGCTGGCGCCGGGTCTGGCGATGCCACATGCGCGTCCGGAACAGGGTGCGCGCAAAAACGGCCTGTCGCTGCTGCACGTAAAACAAGGTGTGAATTTTGCCGCCGATGAAAACGACCCGGTGTTTGTCGTTATTATGCTGTGCGCCCTGTCTGGCGACGATCATATTCAGATGATCACCGCGCTGGCTGAGGTGTTCAGCGACGAATCCCGCCTGCAGCAGTTGCTGTCGGCATCGACCCTGCCAGCGATTGAAGCTGTCATTAAAGATTAATCACCAGAGAAACCTGAAAATGAAAAAAGTACTGATTGTGTGTGGAAACGGTTTAGGCAGCAGCTTCATTGTGGAAATGAACGTGAAGAAAATTATTAAGGAGCTGGGTAAAGAGGCTGAAGTGGGTCATACCGATTTAACCTCTGCCAAATCCGAGCAGGCCGATATTATCATCAGTGCTAAAGATATCGCTGACCAGCTGTCGAGCCACAGCGCACAGGTATTTGGCCTGAGCAATTTACTGGATAACGCCAGAATCAAAGAAATTCTCGCCGACAACCTGTAATTGACCCGACGAAATTTACTCACACGGAGTAATTTATGCTGCAGTTTATAATTAAGGATGTTCTTGGAACACCCGCTATACTTGTCGGCCTTTTTTCCCTGTTTGGTTTATTACTGCAAAAGAAACCGGTATCCGATGTGATTTCCGGTACGCTAAAAACCATCATGGGTTTTGTTATTCTTATCGCCGGGGCCAACTTAATTGCGGCCACCCTGACCATCTTCAGCCAGCTATTCGAGCACTCGTTCAATATTCAGGGCGTAGTGCCGAATACTGATGCAATGGCCGCGCTGGCACAGAAAAACTACGGTACCGAAACCGCGATGATCATGGTGTTCGGTATGCTGGTGAATATTGTGCTGGCGCGCATCACGCCGCTGAAATACATCTTCCTGACCGGGCACCATACGCTGTATATGTCGGCCATGCTGGCGGTGATCCTGTCGGTGGGCGGCGTGCACGGCTTCTGGCTGGTGCTGATCGGCTCGCTGATTCTCGGCACCATGATGGTGGTATGCCCGGCGATTCTGCAGCCGTTCACCCGCAAAATCACCAACTCGGACGACCTGGCGCTGGGCCACTTTGGCTCCACCGGCTACCTGCTGTCGGCGCTGGTCGGCAAAGCGGTGGGCAAAGGCAGCCCGTCGATTGAAGAGCTGAAAGTACCGAAAACCCTCAACTTCCTGCGCGACTCGTCCGTGGCAATTTCGCTAACCATGATGATTCTGTTTGTCGCGCTGGTGCTGGTCGCCGGTAAAGAGTTTACCGAAAGCCAGGTGAGCGGCGGCCAGAACTTCATCGTCTTTGCCATTATCCAGTCGATCACCTTTGCTGCGGGCGTTTACATCATTCTTGCCGGTGTACGCATGGTGATTGCCGAGATCGTCCCGGCGTTCAAAGGCATCGCCGATAAACTGGTGCCAAACGCTAAACCGGCGCTGGATTGCCCGACGGTCTTCCCGTTCGCGCCGAACGCCGTGATCATCGGCTTCCTGTGCAGCTTCGCCGCCGGGCTGATCAGCATGTTCCTGTGCCCGCTGTTCGGTCTGAGCGTGATTGTGCCGGGCCTGGTGCCGCACTTCTTCTGCGGCGCGACCGCTGGCGTCTACGGCAACATCACCGGCGGACGGCGCGGTGCCATCATCGGTTCCTTTGTTCAGGGGCTGCTGATCTCCTTCCTGCCCGCCATTCTGCTGCCGCTGATGGGTGACCTTGGCTTCGCGTCCACCACCTTTGGTGATGCGGACTTCGGTATCGTCGGCATTGTGCTCGGCCATATTATTTCGTTCTTCCATTGATGTCACAGACAGCGCCTGCGGGCGCTGTTTGCGTAATGAGGAAATCAGCATGAACGCCCGCTTTTCACCGTCCCTGATGTGCATGGATTTGACCCGCTTCCGCGAGCAGATCGAAGCGATGAACGCCAGCGCCTCGTTCTATCATGTCGATATTATGGATGGCAGCTATGTTAAGAATATTACGCTGTCGCCGTTCTTTATTGAGAACCTGCGTAAAATTACCGATGTGCCGATTGATGTGCATTTAATGGTGAACCACCCGGAAGATATTATTCCGATGTGCATTGACGCCGGCGCGGATATTATCAGTTTCCATCCGGAGACGGCGAATAACAAAATTTTCCGTCTGCTGACGCAAATTAAAGAGGCCGGCCGTCGCTGCGGCGTGGTGCTGAATCCGGCTACGCCAGCCGACAGCATTCGTGAATATGCGCATCTGCTGGATAAAGTGACGGTGATGTCGGTCGATCCCGGCTTCGCCGGGCAGAAATTTATTCCGGAAACGCTGAACAAAATTCGCCAGCTGATCGCTATGCGGGAAACGCACGGTTATCACTATCTGACCGAAATCGATGGGTCGTGCAATGCGCGCACCTTTAAGCAGATTGCCGCCTCGGGCGTCGACGTGTTTATTGTCGGCACCTCCGGCCTGTTCAATCTCGACGATGATGTGGCGCAGGCGTGGCAGAAGATGGAGCAGATTTTTGCGCAGGAAACTGCCACAGCGTGATGTCCTTTCACGCCCTGCCAGATGCGCATCAACGCGCATCTGGCACATTATGCTGAAGGGTCGCCATTCATGGCGACCTGATATCTGAATAATTAACGCCCCAGCTCGGTCAGCGACTTATCCAGCGCTCCCACCAGCCAGTCGATATCACCGCTCTGGAACGCCAGCGGCGGACGCAGTTTCAGCACGTTGCCGTACGGCCCGGCCACCGACGTCAGCACATGGTGATCGCGCAGTTTCTCGATCAAATCCAGCGCCAGCGCTTTGTCCGGCATCTTACTGCTGCGATCCTGCACCAGCTCAAACCCGATAAACAGCCCGGCACCGCGCACATCACCAATGCAGTCATGGCGATCCATCAGCTTCTGCAGCTCCGCCAGCAACTGTGCGCCGACCACACGGCTGTGCTCCTGCAGCCCTTCTTCCTGAATCACCGTCAGCACCGCCTGCGCAGCCGCCATCGCCACCGGGTTACCGCCGAAGGTATTGAAGTAAGGGATCTCATCGCTGAACGCCGCCAGCACGTCGCTTTTCGCCAGCAGGCCGGAAACCGGAATGCCGTTGCCCATCGGCTTACCGGTGGTGACCACATCCGGCACCACGCCGTGACGGGCAAAGCCCCAGAAGGCATCGCCGGTGCGGGCAAAGCCGGGCTGCACTTCATCAGCGATAAAAATGCCGCCGTTAGCATGCACCACATCCACCGCTTGCTGCAGGAATCCGCGCGGATTAGGCAGCACGCCGTCGGAGGAGAAGATCGAGTCGGCGAGGAAACCGGCGAATTTAATGCCGTGCGCTTTCATGTCATCAATCTGCTGCTGTATCTGATCGGCGAACCATGCCCCGAGGTCGGGCGCATCGACACGATAAGCATCCGGCGGTGGCACCAGGCGGGTGGTCGGTGCCAGCGGCTGACCGCTACCCAGCGCCGGTGACGCGCCAGAGGTCAAATCACTGGTACCGTGGTACGCCTCCTGCGAGACAATAATGCCGGTGCCGCCGCTCCAGGCGCGCGCCACGCGAATCGCCAAATCGTTGGCTTCTGAGCCGGTACACATATACATGGCGCGGTCGATGGCTTCCGGCGTGGTCGCCAGCAACGCTTCGCTGTAGTCAAGAATGCGCTCGTGCAGATAACGCGTGTGCGTGTTCAGCATCTTCATCTGCTGATTCACCGCCTCAATGACCGCCGGATGGCAGTGGCCGATGCTCGCCACATTGTTATACACATCCAGATATTTGTTACCCGCCGCATCCCACAAATACTGCCCTTCGCCGCGCACCAGATGCACCGGCTTGCGATAAAACAGACGATACGATTCGCCCAGCACTTTGCTGCGCTTGTCCGTCAGAGTGCGGGTGGCCGGATCCAGCGCGTCGGCGTGTTCGGCGCGAAAACTGTTGGTATCCATGATGGTGGAACGTGTAACCATGGTAACTCCCGTTGCGAAGGTGAAAGGGGTGTTTGCAGCCTGATCTCTGCGAACATCATGCCTGCTTTAGTGAAAAATGCAACCAAATACACAAATACAACCAAATACACATGACGCCACGATGACACTCAGGTAAGCTTAGGCCCAGCTTCGCTCTGCCACAGGGAAACGTCATGCTGCAGGAAACCCGTTTACATCGCATCCGCGCGCTGCTGAGCACGCAACATCAGCTCAGCACTGAACGCATCATCAAAGAGCTGGGCATTTCACGGGAAACGGCACGGCGCGATATCATTTCGCTTGAGGCGCAGGGGCTGGCGCGCCGCGTACATGGCGGTCTGGTGGCGCTGGAGAGCCCGCCGGAGCCGCCGCTGCAGGTGCGCCGTAACGCACAGGCCAGAGAGAAACGCGCGATTGCCGCCGCGGCGGTACAACATCTGCAGCCCGGCCAGACGCTGTTCCTCGATGCCGGCACCACCACCACGCTGCTGGCTGAAGAGCTGCGCACCATGTCCGGCCTGACCATCATCACCAACAGTCTGCAGGCGGCACTGGCGCTCAGCGCGGCCGAAGAGCATGAAACCCTGAATAACCAGGTGCTGCTGCTGGGCGGCATGATGATGGCCGGCGCGCAGCAGACGCGGGGAGAAATGACGGTGGGGGAAATTTATCGATATCGCGCCGACGTGGCGCTGCTGTCACCGGTCGGCATCGATGCCCGAAACGGCGCCAGCAGCTTCCATCCGCATGAAGCCGCCATCGCGCACGCCATGGTACAGCAGGCCAGCCGCACCCTGCTGCTGGCGGATCACAGCAAACTCGGCGTGATCAGCCGTACCCAGTACGCCCCTGTCGGCGATATCGATCTGTTGATTTGCGACGGCGGCGCGGCAAAGCCCGGTGCGCTCAACGCTCTGCAGCAGGCGTTAGCGGTGCAGGTGGTGTAAGGCACGGTCACCGTACTGACGGCACGGTGACCTCATCGATTATGGCTGAACCAGCGTGTGGATTTTTTGGCTTATTTTCTCAACCAGCCGTCCGTCATTTTTAAAAACAAACTCATCGGAAAATATCTGATGGCCGTTACTGTAGCCAGGCGACCACAGCTGATTATTTTTCAGTGAGTCCTGATAGATGCCAACCAGTGCTTTGTTATAAGCCGCCGAGATATGCACCACGGCGGTATCGGGAGTAATCACGCAATCACTTTGCTTAACCGCAGCGAAAGCGTGATACAGCGAGGGAACGCGGTATAACTTCGCGGGGTGCAGCGACGCCTGTTCCAGCGCGCCTTTGTGATCGAGCACCACGATATTGGTGGCCGCATTGTGCCTGACAATCGCCCCGATTAGCTCATTCAGCTGCTGCTCAGAGAGGTCACGATCGGCATGACTGGCATAAATATTGATTAAAATATTGTGCTCATCAGCGGAAAACATGCCGGACTGGTGAATTTCGGCATCAATTCGCTCAGGGTAAAATATTTCATAATTCAGTCCATCAACCGTCTCAACCTGAAGATAGTCAAGAACCGCACGATAGATATTTTTAACGTGGTTATTAAGGTGATCGAACTGAATGTTGATATCGTAAGGTTTAAGCCAGCCAGGCTTGTTGAAACCCAGCGTCATTTTAGGATTGATATCGGCAATCATTTTGGGCATATACAGCGCGGTTTGCCAGATAGCCGTATCGATCAATAAATCGTAAGCATTGTCTCTCAGGAGGGTCACGACCTCACTCCCGATGGCGGTGTCATATTTATCGCGCTGATGACAATCGCTGAAACTGTCCGAGAGATAGATGTTGTGAATATACGGGTTATGCCGGAAAAGGCTCTCATTCTCCTTTACCGCCAGAATATCTACACGATACCCGGCTTCAAACAGCGCTCTGAGAAAACACGTAGAAACAATGGCATCGCCGATTTTACCTTCATTGCGAACCAGCAGAATGGATTTGACATCCTGTTTATTCTGTTTGTGGCATGAAGACTTTTTCCATTTCCTTGCTGCAAAATAAAGATCAAGAGAATATTTAATCTCTTTCTTTAAATAATTACGCCTGCGATTCAGCTGCCGCAGCTTTTTAATTAAAGCCATAATGGATATATTATTATTGATTGAGACGTTAATGATAGCGCATCAACTTCTTCATTCCTATCAAAAAGAATGTCACATTAAAAACTATTGCATGCATATTATTTAGCAGGCTAACCAGAAAAGCGCAGCGTAATAAAAGATTGCCTGACACATCCCGGTACGCCGCACGCCGCGAACGATGAAATCCCCGGCATGTACCGCACATCAACCGTTAATCAGACGCTGCGGATGGCTGTACACCGTGGCGCGTCCCGGTTTAGAAAAACCGACCAGCGTCAGGTTACAGCGCTCGGCCACTTCAACGGCCAGCTGGGTGGCGGCCGAGACGGCAAACAGAATCTCTACGCCGCACATGGCAGATTTTTGCACCATCTCATAGCTGGCGCGGCTGGAAACCAGCACCGCACCCTGCTGCCAGTGCTGCTGGCTGCGCTGACCCAGCAGCTTATCCAGCGCCACGTGGCGACCCACGTCTTCGCAGCCGCCCTGCAGTTCGCCCCGCGGCGACATCCACGCGGCGGCGTGCGTACAGCCGGTCAGATTGCCGATGGGCTGGAAATCGCGCAGCTGTGCCAGCCCGTTATCAAGGCAGGCCAGATCGAAGGTCTGCGTAAACGGCAGCGGCTGCACCGGCTTGCCGATTTGATCCAGCTGCTCCACCCCGCATACGCCGCAACCGGTGCGGCCCGCCATGGCGCGACGCTGCGCCTTCAGCGCCATAAAACGCCGGCTGGAGAGTTCGATCTGCACTTCGAACCCATTGCAGCCCGGCACCACATCCATGCCATAGATCTCGCCGGGTTGCTCAATAATGCCTTCGGAGAGCGAAAAACCGAGCGCAAAAGCCTGCAGATTATCCGGCGTCGCCATCATCACCACGTGTGAAATGCCGTTGTAGACCAGCGCCACCGGCACTTCCTGCGCCAGCCAGTCGCTTTCCGCTTCAGTAATCGCGTGGCGCTGCCATACGGTGGTCTGGCTCAGTCCTGCGATCTCATTCACATTCTGGTTACTTTTTTGCTGTTTCGCTTTCACTTCTCTCGTCTCGCATAACAACCACATTAAAGTAGTGGTAATATCAGGTCGCTTTTGACGCAATCCTGCGTGGAGCCATTCTGAACCCCGGCTCCATCCAGCGCAAAAAAATTATTACAGCAATGTCGACTCAAGGATTACCCATGAACGTCAGCCGAAGAAAATTCTTCAAGATCTGCGCTGGCGGTATGGCAGGAACCACGGCAGCACTGCTCGGCTTTACGCCGGAAGCCGCGCTGGCGGAAACACGGCAGTATAAGTTGCTGCGTGCCCGCGAAACCCGTAATACCTGCACTTACTGCTCAGTCGGCTGTGGCCTGTTAATGTACAGCCTCGGCGATGGCGCGAAAAACGCCAAAGAGACCATTTTCCACATCGAAGGGGATCCGGACCATCCGGTGAGCCGCGGCGCGCTCTGTCCGAAAGGCGCGGGCCTGCTTGATTTTGTCCACAGCGACAGCCGTCTGAAATATCCGGAATACCGTGCGCCAGGCTCCGACAAATGGCAGCGCATCAGCTGGGATGACGCCTTTACGCGCATCGCGCAGCTGATGAAAGCCGATCGCGACGCCAACTTTATCGCGCAGAACGCCGCCGGCGTGACGGTAAACCGCTGGCTCTCCACCGGCATGCTGTGCGCTTCGGCCTCCAGCAACGAAACCGGCTACTTAACGCAAAAATTTACCCGATCGCTCGGTATGCTGGCGGTCGACAACCAGGCACGCGTCTGACACGGACCAACGGTAGCAAGTCTTGCTCCAACATTTGGTCGCGGTGCGATGACCAACCACTGGGTCGACATCCGTAATGCCAATCTGGTTGTGGTGATGGGCGGAAACGCTGCTGAGGCGCATCCGGTCGGTTTCCGCTGGGCGATGGAAGCCAAAATTCACAACAAAGCCAAACTGATTGTTATCGATCCGCGCTTCACGCGCACGGCATCGGTGGCAGACTTTTACACGCCTATCCGCCCCGGCACCGACATTGCCTTCCTGTCGGGAGTACTGCTGTGGCTGCTGCAGAATGACAAAATCCAGCATGAATATGTGCAGGCGTACACCAATGCCAGCCTGATCGTGCGGGAGGATTACCATTTCGACGACGGCCTGTTCAGCGGCTACGACGAAGCCAATCGCAAATATGACAAAACCAGCTGGAACTACGAGCTGGGCGACGACGGCTTTGCCAAACGCGATGACAGCCTGAGCCATCCGCGCTGCGTCTGGAATCTGCTGAAGCAGCACGTCAGCCGTTATACGCCGGAAATGGTCGAGCGCATCTGCGGCACGCCAAAGGCGGATTTCCTGCACGTCTGTGAGCTGATTGGCGAAACCAGCGCGCGCGACCGCACCACCTCGTTCCTGTATGCGCTGGGCTGGACACAGCACTCCGTCGGGGCGCAGAACATTCGCACCATGGCGATGATTCAGCTGCTGCTGGGCAATATGGGGATGGCCGGCGGCGGCGTCAATGCGCTGCGCGGACACTCCAATATTCAGGGTCTGACCGATCTCGGCCTGCTGTCGCAAAGCCTGCCGGGCTATATGACGCTGCCGTCGGAAAAACAGACCGATCTCACCAGCTATCTGGCGGCGAACACGCCGAAGCCGACGCTGCCGGGCCAGGTGAATTACTGGGGCAACTACCCGAAATTCTTCGTCAGCATGATGAAAGCCTTCTTTGGCGATAAAGCGCAGGCGGAGAACAGCTGGGGCTTTGACTGGCTGCCGAAGTGGGACAAAGGCTACGACGTGCTGCAGTACTTCGAGATGATGTCGCAGGGCAAGGTCAACGGCTATCTGTGCCAGGGCTTTAACCCGGTGGCGTCGTTCCCGAACAAGCGCAAAGTGATCGATTCGCTGTCGAAGCTGAAGTTCCTCGTCACCATCGACCCGCTCAACACCGAAACCTCGACCTTCTGGCAAAATCACGGCGAGTTTAACGATGTCGATCCGGCGCAGATTCAGACCGAAGTGTTCCGTCTGCCGTCAACCTGCTTTGCCGAGGAGAACGGCTCAATCGTCAACTCCGGCCGCTGGCTGCAGTGGCACTGGAAAGGTCAGGATGCGCCGGGCGAAGCGCTCAACGACGGTGAAATTCTCTCCGGTATCTATCTGCGCCTGCGTGAGATGTATGCGCGCGAAGGCGGTGCACAGCCAGAGCCGGTACTGAACATGACCTGGAACTACCTGACGCCCGACAATCCGGCCTCGGAAGAGGTGGCGATGGAGAGCAACGGCAAAGCGCTGGCGGACATCTACGATGACAAAGGCACGCTGCTGGTGAAAAAAGGCCAGCAGCTCAGCACTTTTGCTCATCTGAAAGATGACGGCAGCACCAGCAGCGGCTGCTGGATTTTCGCCGGTAGCTGGACACCGGACGGTAACCAGATGGCGCGCCGCGATAACACCGATCCGAGCGGGCTGGGTAATACGCTGAACTGGAGCTGGGCGTGGCCGCTGAACCGCCGCATCCTGTATAACCGCGCCTCCGCCGACCCGCAGGGCAACCCGTGGGATCCGAAACGCCAGATCCTCAAATGGGATGGCAGCAAGTGGGGCGGTATGGATATTCCGGACTACAGCACGGCCGCGCCGGGCAGTAACGTCGGGCCGTTTATCATGCAGCCGGAAGGCATGGGCCGCCTGTTCGCCATCGACAAAATGGCAGAAGGACCGTTCCCGGAGCACTACGAGCCGTTTGAAACGCCGCTCGGCACCAACCCGCTGCATCCTGACGTGGTCTCTAACCCGGCCGCGCGCGTGTTCAAAGACGATCTGGCGGCGATGGGCAAAGCGGAGCAGTTCCCGTATGTCGGCACCACGTATCGTCTGACCGAGCATTTCCACTACTGGACCAAACACGCGTTGCTCAACGCCATCGCGCAGCCGGAACAGTTTGTGGAGATTGGCGAGAAGCTGGCGAACAAGCTCGGCATCGCCCAGGGCGATACGGTGAAGGTGAGTTCCAACCGCGGCTATATCAAAGCCAAAGCGGTGGTCACCAAGCGCCTGCGTCCGCTCAACGTCGATGGCAAAACTGTCGATACCATTGGCATCCCGATTCACTGGGGCTATCAGGGCGTGGCGAAAAAAGGCTTTATCGCCAATACCCTGACGCCGTTTGTCGGTGACGCCAACACGCAAACGCCGGAGTTTAAGGCGTTCCTGGTTAACGTCGAGAAGGTGTAACGGAGAACGAAGATGGCTTATCAATCGCAAGACATTATCCGCCGCTCCGCCACCAATGGTTTCACGCCTGCCCCGCAGGCGCGTGACCATCAGCAGGAAGTGGCGAAACTGATCGACGTCACCACCTGCATCGGCTGTAAGGCGTGTCAGGTCGCGTGTTCAGAGTGGAACGACATCCGCGACGAGGTCGGTCATAACGTCGGGGTGTATGACAACCCGGCGGATTTGACCGCCAAATCCTGGACGGTGATGCGTTTCTCGGAGGTCGAGGAGAACGGCAAGCTGGAGTGGCTGATCCGCAAGGATGGCTGCATGCACTGCGCTGATCCTGGCTGCCTGAAAGCCTGTCCATCGGAAGGCGCGATTATTCAGTACGCGAACGGAATCGTCGATTTTCAGTCGGAACAGTGCATTGGCTGCGGCTACTGCATCGCCGGCTGTCCGTTTGACGTGCCGCGGCTGAATAAAGACGACAACCGCGTGTATAAATGCACGTTATGCGTCGATCGCGTTAACGTCGGTCAGGAACCGGCATGCGTAAAAACCTGTCCGACCGGGGCGATTCATTTCGGCAGCAAAAGCGATATGCAGCAGCTGGCTGCCGATCGCGTCGCCGAACTGAATACGCGCGGCTATGCTAACGCCGGGCTGTACGATCCGGCTGGCGTCGGCGGCACGCACGTCATGTACGTGCTGCACCACGCCGACAAACCGCAGCTGTATCACGGCCTGCCGGCCAACCCGAGCATCAGCCCGGCGGTCACCTTCTGGAAAGGCGTCTGGAAACCGCTGGCTGCTATCGGCTTTGCCGCCACCTTCGCCGCCGCGGTGTTCCACTACGTTGGTGTCGGTCCGAACCGGGTGGAAGAGGACGACGACGAAAACCTGCATGAAAAAGAGGAGCGCGAATGATGAAAAAGCGCGATCGTCTGGTGCGCTACAGCGCGCCGGAACGCATCAATCACTGGATTGTCGCGTTCTGTTTTGTGTTTGCCGCGCTCAGCGGACTGGGTTTCTTTTTCCCGTCGTTTAACTGGCTGATGCACGTGCTCGGCACGCCACAGCTGGCGCGTATCCTGCACCCGTTCGTTGGCGTGGTGATGTTTGCAGCCTTTATTATCATGTTCTTACGCTACTGGAAGCACAATCTTATCCAGCGCGACGATCTGGTATGGGCGAAAAATATCCGCAAAATCGTGCGTAATGAAGAGGTGGGCGATACCGGGAAATACAACTTCGGGCAGAAGTGTGTGTTCTGGGCTGCTATCATCAGCTTAGTCTTGCTGCTGGCGAGCGGAATTGTCATCTGGCGCCCCTGGTTCGCCGGATACTTCACCATTCCGCTGATTCGCGCCGCGCTGGTGGTGCATTCGGTCTCGGCTGTGGCACTGATCATGACGATTATGGTGCATATTTATGCCGCCCTGTGGGTGAAGGGCACCATTACCGCCATGGTTGAGGGCTGGGTACCGGCCGCGTGGGCGAAGAAACATCACCCACGCTGGTATCGCGAGCAGCGCCAACGCCAAACACAACAGGAAAAACGTCCCTGATGAGTATTCGCATCATCCCGCAGGAGCAGCTGGAGAAGAGCGAAAAGAATACGGCGGAGCAAGTTCCGCCGTTACTTTTCCCCCGGCTGAAAAATCTCTACAGCCGCCGTGCGGCGCGGTTGCGTGATCTGGCGGCGAAAAATCCGCTGGGCGACTACCTGCGTTTTGCCGCGGTAATTGCGCAGGCCCAGGAAATCGTGCTGTATGACCATCCGCTGCAGATCGATCTGCATCAGCGGCTGGCCGAGAGCGCGCAGCAGGGCAAACCGCCGCTGGATATCCACACTTACCCGCGCGATGTGCACTGGCAGCGGCTGCTGCATTCGCTGATCGCCGAGCTGAAGCCAGAGATGAGCGGCCAGGCGCTGGCGGTGCTGGAGAATCTGGAGAAGGCCTCGTCAACCGAGCTGGAAACCCTTGCCAGCGCGCTGCTGGAAGGCGAATTCGCCCAGGTCAGCAGTGATAAAGCCCCGTTCATCTGGGCGGCGCTGTCAATTTACTGGGCGCAGATGGCGGCGATGATCCCCGGCAAAGCGCGGGCCGAATATGGCGAGCACCGTCAGTTCTGCCCGGTGTGCGCCAGCGTGCCGGTCGCCAGCGTGGTGCACATGGACGTTGGCCAGCAGGGTCTGCGCTATCTGCACTGTAATCTGTGCGAAAGCGAGTGGTACGTAGTGCGCAGCAAGTGCTCGAACTGCGAGCAAACGCGCGATCTGCATTACTGGTCGCTGGACAGCGAGCAGGCCGCCGTGAAAGCCGAAAGCTGCGGCGACTGCGGTACCTACCTGAAGATGCTATACCAGGAGAAAGATCCGGCGCTGGAACCGGTGGCCGACGATCTCGCCTCGCTGGTGCTGGATGCCCGCATGGAGCAGGAAGGATTCGCGCGCAGCAGCCTGAATCCGTTTATGTTTCCCGGGGATTGATGCCACGTGCGCATGATTGGACGCCGGACATGGTAGGGTCGCCATTCATGGCGACCAGGTTTATTCACCTGCGTCATCCCTGTTGCCTGAATTGATCATTCACACGGAGGCTTCGATGAAACTGATTGGCAGCTATACCAGCCCGTTTGTGCGCAAAATCTCAGTGATCCTGCTGGAAAAGGGCCTGGTGTTTGAATTCGTCAACCACTCTCCGTGGGAGCCTGACAGCCACGTCCCGCAGTACAATCCGCTGGGTAAAGTGCCGGCCTTCATTGATGACCAGCAGCTGACCTGGTTTGACTCCTCGATCATTGCTCAGGTGATTGAGCTGCGTGGCGATGCGCCAGCCCTGCTGCCCGACGACGCACTGCGCGCCCTGCAGATCCGCCAGCTGGAGAAGCTGGCCGACGGCATCAATGATGCGGCAGTGATGATCGTGCGCGAACAGATGCGCCCCGGCGATCGGCAATCGGAAGAGGTGCTGCTGCGTAATCGCGAGAAAATCGCGCGCGGCCTCGACGCGCTGGAAACCGCCGCCGCACAGGGCGAGTTGCTCAACAGCGGCACGCTCAACCTCGCCGATATCGCTACCGGCTGCACCCTGGGCTATCTCAATTTTCGCCGCGTGCTGCCCAACTGGTGCGTCAATCGCCCGGCGCTGGTTAAACTGGCAGAAACGCTGTTCGAGCGGGAAAGCTTTGCCCGTACGGTTCCGCCCACCCACTAAGTGATGTGATGAAAGCCCTCTATAGTCAGCTCCCTGCCATCGACAGCCTGCTGCGCGATCCGGCGCTGCAGCCGCTGCTGGCACAAACCGGTACCGCCTTTATCACGCGCCAGCTGCGCGGCATGCAGCAGGAGGCGCGCGACCACATTCAGCAACATCAATCGTTACCGCACTGGCACGCCAGCTGGCCGGATGAAGCGCTGCGCCGCGCGCAGCAGCAGCAGCAAAGCGCGCTGCGCCCGGTGTTTAACCTGACCGGCACCGTGCTGCACACCAATCTCGGGCGCGCGCAGCTCAGCGATCGCGCAATCGCGGCGGTCAGCGCCTGTTTGCGCCAGCCGGTAACGCTGGAGTATGCGCTGGACGACGCGGCGCGCGGCCATCGCGATCGCGCAGTCAGCGCACTGCTGTGCGAGCTAACCGGCGCCGAAGCTGCCTGTATCGTCAATAACAACGCCGCTGCGGTACTGCTGATGCTGGCCAGCCTGGCAGCGGGCCGCGACGTGATTATGTCGCGCGGCGAGCTGGTGGAGATTGGTGGCGCGTTCCGCATTCCCGACGTGATGCGCCAGGCAGGCTGCCGATTGGTGGAGGTCGGCACCACCAATCGCACCCATCTGAAGGATTATCGCGGCGCCATCAGCGAGGATAGCGGTCTGCTGATGAAGGTACATACCAGTAATTACCAGATTCAGGGCTTTACCCATGCCGTGTCTGAAGCCGAGCTGGTGCAGTTAGGCGACGCGCACGGCCTGCCGGTAATCAGCGATCTCGGCAGCGGTTCGCTGGTGGATATGACGGCGTACGGATTGCCACCTGAACCGATGCCGCAGCAGCTGATTGCGGCCGGCGTGAGCCTGGTGAGTTTCTCCGGTGACAAACTGCTCGGTGGCCCGCAGGCCGGGATTATCGTCGGCAAAAAAGCGCTGATTGACCAGCTGCAACAGCATCCGCTGAAGCGCGCACTGCGCGTCGATAAAATGACGCTGGCGGCGCTGGAAGCGACGCTGCAGCTCTATCGTCAGCCGGAAACCCTGCATGAAGCGCTGCCAACACTGCGCCTGCTGACGCGCAGCGCGCACGATATTCTGCAACAGGCTGAACGTCTGATGGCGGCGCTGGAGCACGCCTTCAGCGCCGATTTTTCGCTGGCGATCGCCGCCTGTTCCTCGCAAATTGGCAGCGGTTCGCTGCCGGTCGAACGCCTGCCCAGCTTTGCTATCACCTTCACGCCACGCGACGGTCACGGCAGCCAGCTCAACGCCCTGGCGCAGCGCTGGCGCCAGCTGGCACGCCCGGTGATCGGCCGCCTGCAGGAGGGCAAACTGTGGCTGGATTTACGCTGCCTTGATGACGAAGCCGCCCTGATACGGACCTTAGTACCATGATTATTGCCACGGCCGGACATGTCGATCACGGTAAAACCGCGCTGTTGCAGGCCCTGACCGGTGTTGATGCCGATCGCCTGCCGGAAGAGAAACGGCGCGGCATGACCATCGATCTCGGTTATGCCTACTGGCCGCAGCCCGATGGCCGCACGCTGGGCTTCATTGATGTGCCTGGCCATGAAAAATTTCTCGCCAACATGCTGGCCGGCATCGGCGGCATTCATCATGCGCTGCTGGTGGTGGCCTGTGACGATGGCGTGATGCCGCAGACCCGTGAGCATTTACAGCTGCTGAGCCTCGCCGGACAGCCGCCGCTGAGCGTGGCGCTGACCAAAGCCGACCGCGTCGATGCCGCACGCATCGCAGAGGTGCAGCAGCAGGTCGCACAGCTCACGCAGCAGCTCGGCTGGCCAGCGGCAGCGCAGTTTGTTACCAGCAGCCATACGCTGCAGGGCATTGAAACGCTGCGCCAGCACCTCAGCAGCCTGAACGCACCGGCGTTTGAGCCTGGCCGCCGTTTCCGCCTCGCCATCGACCGCGCTTTCACGCTGAAAGGCACCGGGCTGGTGGTCACCGGCACCGCGCTGAGCGGTGAAGTCAGGGTGGGCGACACGCTGTGGCTCAGCAGCCTGAACCTGCCGCTGCGCGTGCGGGCGCTGCATGCGCAGAACCAGCCGGTGACGCGCGCGCAGGCGGGCGAGCGCATCGCGCTGAATATCGTCGGTGACGTGGAGAAGGCACAGATTACGCGCGGCGACTGGCTGCTGGCGCAGCCACGTCTCGCCGGCACGCAGCGGCTGATCGTTGCACTGCGCCTGCTGCAACCGCTGAAAACGGCCTCACAGCCGGTGCATCTGCATCACGCGGCCAGCCACGTCACCGGCCGCTTAACGCAGCTCACGGACGATGTGGCTGAACTGGTGCTCAGCCAGCCGCTGTGGCTGGCGGAAAACGATCGGATAATTATCCGCGACAGCAATGCGCAGCACACGCTGGGCGGCGGACGCGTACTGCTGTGCGACAGCAAAAAGCGCGGTAAACGCCAGCCGGAATACCTGCAGTGGCTACAGCAACTGGCTGCGGCGCGGGATGACAGCGCCAGCCTGCAGGCGCATCTGGCGTATCAACCGGCCGCGTATGACGAGCTCGGCTGGGCGCGCCAGCTCACTGCGCCGGCGCTGGACGCGCTGCTGCTGCCGCTGAGTCCGGTGCGGCTGGGGACCAGCCTGATGAGCGACACAATGGCCAGCGCCTGGCAGCAGCGTTTACGGGAAGCGCTGAGCGCCTTCCACCAGCAGCATCCGGAGCTGCCGGGCATCGGCCACGATCGCCTGCGCCGTGTGGCGCTGCCGCATGCGCCGGCACCGCTGGTGCCGGGATTAATCGACCAAATGCTGGCACAAGGCGAGTTGCGGCAGAAACAGGGCTGGCTGCACCTGCCCGACTTCGCGCCGCGCTTTAATCCGCAGGAAGCCACGCTGTGGCAGCAGGTCGAGCCGCTGTTCAGCGACCAGCCGCTGTGGGTGCGCGACATTGCCGATGCGCTGCAGCAGGATGAAGAGCAGATTCGCGGTTTATTGCTCACCGCGGCGCGTCTCGGCCATATCACGGCGATCGTGCGCGATCGCTACTACCGCAGCGCGCAGATCCAGATTTTCGCCGATCTGATTCGTCAGCGTGCGGCCGCCGGAGGCAGCACCAGCGCCGCCGACTTCCGCAACCAGCTGGGTACCGGCCGCAAAGTTGCGGTGCAGATTCTGGAATTCTTTGACCGCAGCGGCTTTACCCGCCGTCGCGGTAACGATCACCTGCTGCGCGACGCGCGCCTGTTCACCCCTTCTGCCGCCTGAAACAAAAAAAGGGACGATTGCTCGTCCCTTCGGTTCACTTCTGCCCATCGCTTACTGCAGCAGCGAAATGTCCGCCACCTGCAGGAACAGCTCGCGCAGTTGCGCCAGCAGCGTCAGGCGATTGATACGCACCGCGTCGTCATCAGCATTCACCATGACGTTGTCGAAGAAGTTATCCACCGCTTCGCGCAGCTGCGCCAGCTCCACCAGAGCATCCTGATAGCGGCCTTTCGCAAAGTACGGCTGCAGTTTGTCGCCCAGCGCGGTGACAAAGGTCGCCAGCTGAATTTCAGCGTTCTCTTTCAGCAGGGACGCCTGCACGCTGTCGTTCAGGGTTTCGGTGGCTTTCGCCAGGATATTCGACACGCGCTTGTTAGCCGCCGCCAGCGCCGAGGCCGCTTCCAGCGTACGGAAGTGCGAAACCGCCTTCATACGTGCATCGAAATCGGCCGGACGGGTTGGACGACGCGCCAGCACCGCCTGAATGGTGTCAACGCTGTGGCCCTCTTCCTGATACCAGGCGCGGAAACGGCCCAGCATGAAGTCGATGACATCATCAACAACGTTGGTGTTGCTCAGCTTGCTACCGTACAGGCGCACCGCTTCTTCCGTCAGGGTTTGCAGATCGAGCGGCAGGTTCTTCTCAACGATGATACGCAGCACGCCCAGCGCGGCACGACGCAGCGCAAACGGGTCTTTATCGCCTTTCGGATGCTGTCCGATGCCGAAGATACCGGCCAGGGTATCCATTTTATCGGCAATCGCCACGGCGCAGGCCACCGGGCTGGACGGCAAATCGTCACCGGCGAAACGCGGCTGGTACTGCTCGTTAAGTGCGACCGCCACATCTTCCGCTTCGCCATCGTGGCGCGCGTAGTGCATGCCCATCACACCCTGGGTGTCGGTGAACTCGAACACCATATTGGTCATCAGGTCGCACTTCGACAGCAGGCCGGCGCGCGTGGCGTGATTGACATCAGCGCCAATCTGCGCGGCAATCCAGCCGGCCAGCGCCTGAATGCGGTCAGTTTTGTCACGCAGCGTACCCAGCTCTTTCTGGAACAGCACGGTTTCCAGACGCGGCAGGTTATCTTCCAGACGCTTTTTGCGGTCGGTGTTGAAGAAGAACTCGGCATCGGCCAGACGCGGACGCACCACTTTTTCATTACCGGCAATGATCTGCTGCGGATCGCGCGATTCAATGTTAGTGACGAAGATGAAGTTTGGCAGCAGCTGGCCGTCTTCGGCGTAAACCGGGAAGTATTTCTGATCCCCTTTCATGGTGTACACCAGCGCTTCAGCCGGTACCGCGAGGAACTTCTCTTCAAACTTCGCCGTCAGCACCACCGGCCACTCCACCAGCGAAGCCACCTCTTCCAGCAGGCTGTCGCTCAGGTCGGCTTTACCACCCAGCTGCTGCGCGGCGGCTTCGGCATCGGCTTTGATTTTGGCTTTACGCATGGCGTAATCGGCGATCACTTTACCGCGCTCCTGCAGCAGCTGCGGATATTGATCGGCGTTGTCCAGCGTCAACTCCGGCTCGCCCATGAAGCGGTGGCCGCGAATAACGCGATCGGACTGAATACCGAGGATGGTGGCCGGAATCAGCTCATCACCCAGCAGCAGCGTCACGGTGTGCACCGGACGCACGAACTGCACGTCGCTGGCACCCCAGCGCATCAGTTTTGGAATCGGCAGCTTGCTCAGCGCGGTCGCGACCATCGCCGGCAGCAGCGCCTGCGCGCTTTCGCCTTTTACTGCAGCACGATGCACCAGCCACTCGCCTTTGTCAGTGCTGAGACGCTCAGCCTGCTCTACGGTGATGCCGTTGCCACGTGCCCAGCCTTCTGCCGCTTTAGTCGGCTTGCCTTCGGCATCAAACGCCGCAGCGACGGCCGGGCCGCGCTTTTCTACTTCGCGATCGGGCTGCGCGGCCGCCAGCTGTGCCACCTTCAGCGCCAGACGACGCGGTGCCGCAAACCAGCTGACGTCGCCGTGCGCCAGACCGGCGCTGTCGAGCTCAGCGGTAAAGTGCGCAGCAAAGGCTTCTGCCAGGCTGCGCAGGGCTTTCGGAGGCAACTCTTCGGTGCCAATTTCCACCAGGAAAGTTTTATCGGTCATGGCTGCCTCTTACTTATTACGGTTGCACATAGGGAAGCCGAGTGCCTCGCGGGAGGCATAATAAGCTTCCGCCACGGCTTTCGTCAGGGTGCGGATACGCAGGATATAGCGCTGGCGCTCGGTGACCGAGATCGCCTTGCGCGCATCAAGCAGGTTGAAGCTGTGCGCGGCTTTGAGAATGCGCTCATAGGCCGGCAGCGGCAGCGGTTTTTCCAGCGCCAGCAGCTGCTGTGCCTCTTTTTCATACTGCTCGAAGCAGCTGAACAGGAAATCGACGTCGGCGTACTCAAAGTTGTAGGTCGACTGCTCCACTTCGTTCTGGTGGAACACGTCACCGTAGGTGGTTTTGCCGAACGCGCCGTCGCTCCAGGTGAGATCGTACACGCTGTCCACGCCCTGGATGTACATCGCCAGGCGCTCCAGACCGTAGGTGATCTCGCCGGTCACCGGCTTACACTCCAGGCCGCCGACCTGCTGGAAGTAGGTGAACTGCGTAACTTCCATGCCGTTCAGCCACACTTCCCAGCCGAGTCCCCAGGCGCCCAGCGTTGGGTTTTCCCAGTTATCTTCGACGAAGCGAATGTCATGCACGCCAGGGTCGATACCGAGCTCTTTCAGCGATCCGAGGTACAGCTCCTGAAGGTTGTCCGGGTTCGGCTTAATCACCACCTGGAACTGGTAGTAGTGCTGTAAACGGTTCGGATTTTCACCGTAGCGGCCATCGGTGGGACGGCGCGATGGCTGCACATAGGCGCTCGCCATCGGCTCTGGCCCGAGAGCACGCAGGCAAGTCATAGGGTGAGAAGTGCCAGCGCCCACTTCCATGTCCAGCGGTTGGACGATGGTGCAGCCCTGACGCGCCCAGTAATCCTGCAAGGTCAGGATCAGGCCCTGAAAGGTCTTGGTATCAAACTTTTGCATGTTGAATTCGCACGCGATACGGGTGGATTTAAAAAGAGTGCGACAGTATACCCTTTGACCGCGCATTGTGCAGCCGGAAATCCTGGCGCAGACGGCCACGGTTGTGCGGCGGTTAACAGAGAGCTCCGAAATCCAGGCTGCGGGGGTTGTTGGCCCGCTGTGCACTGGCTACCCTTCTTCGCACGGAGTACGCACGAGGAAGCCATGTCGCAAAAAATCTGCTGGATTGATAACTTACGCGCGGTCGCCTGTCTGATGGTGATCGTCATTCACACCACCACCTGGTACATCACCGGACCGATGGCAGTCACCGGACCCAGCTGGGACGTCGCCAATCTGCTTAACTCGGCTTCGCGCGTCTGCGTGCCGCTGTTCTTCATGATTTCCGGTTATCTGTTCTTTGGCGAACGCAGCGCGCAGGGCCGCCATCTGCTGCGCATTGTGCTGTGCCTGCTTTTCTACAGCGCCGTCGCGCTGGCCTACATCACCTGGCTGACGCCGATCAGCGAAGGCCGATCGCTGCTGAAGCTGTTGCAGAAGCCGGTGTTCTACCATCTGTGGTTCTTCTTCGCCATTATCGGCATCTACCTGCTGTCTCCGCTGATTCAGGTGAAAAACGTGCCGCCGCGCTATGTGGCGCTGCTGGTGCTGATCCTCGCGGTGATCGCTAATCCGAACACCGTCAGCCAGTCGCTGGGTCCGTTCCACTGGCTGCCGGTCAATCTGTATGTCAGCGGCGACTCGATTTACTACCTGCTGTACGCGCTGCTTGGACGGGCGATTGGCGTGATGGATACCGACAGGCGCGGCATCAGCTGGCTGGCCGGGCTGAGTTTTATCGCCTGCGTCATCGGTATCGCGCTCGGCACCAGACAGATGCTGAAGATTAACGGCGCGTTTAATGACACCTGGTATCTTTACTGTGGCCCACTGGTGTTTATCGCGGCGATAAGCCTGCTGGTGCTGTTTAAAAATGTGCTGAACCACCGGCCGCTGCCGCTGCTGGCGACCATTTCACGCTATTCGCTGCCGATTTATGGTTTCCATGCGCTGTTCATTCACTATCTGCGTACCCATCATTACGACGATATGTCGCGGCCGTGGCTGGATCTGCCGTGGGTCTTTGGCGTAACCCTGCTGGGCAGCCTGCTGCTGGCAATGGTGCTGAAACGCGTGGACAAGCATCATCTGGTGAGCTGATCGTCCCAGCGCTGCCGGGCGCGGCGCAGCTGGCGTGCCGAGGAGAAGCCGGCGGCCAGCGCCGCTTTTTCCGCCGCTTCCCCCTGCTGCTGGCGCTGGCGCGCAATCACCAGCCGCAGCTGCTCGTGGTATTCCCGCACGCTGATACCCAGATGCTGGCGAAACAGGCGTGTCAGATGGCGCTCGCTGACGTGGGCGCGTTCGGCCAGCGCGCCCAGCGACCAGTCATGTTCCGGATGCGCAATCATCGCGTCCTGCGCGCGATGAATCGCCGGATGCAGATGATTACGGTAACGCAACCACGGCGAGAGTTGCGGATCGTCACCCGAGCGGCGGAACCACACCACCATCTCCCGCGCCACCGTTAGCGCCTGCCGCGCGCCGCACAGACGGTTGATCAGGTGCAGCGCCAGATCGATACCGGCAGTAATCCCCGCGCTGGTCCAGATGCCGGCATCTTCCACAAACACGCGGTTGTCTTTCACCAGCGCAGCCGGCGCGGCAGCTTTCAGGCGCGGCAACACATCATGGTGCGTGGTGCACTGTACGCCATCCAGCAGACCAGCCTGCGCGGAGAGCAGCGCGCCGGAGCAAATACACACGAGGGTAATGCGCCGCGTATGAATCGCGCCGTGTTGCTGGCGCAGCCAGTCGCGCGCCTGCCCGGCAGCCCCGGTATCGAACCAGATGCGGGAATCGAACACGCCGGGCACAATCAGCAGGCTGTTATCGGGTAGCGTGGCGGGCAGCGGTGCAATATCCGCAATGGTCATGCCGGTCGAACAGGTGACGCTCGCCTGTGGGCCGATGTAGTGCAGCGCAAAATGTCCGCCCGCCAGCTGCAGCGTCTCTGCCGGCCCGGTGAGGTCGAGCGCCATGACGCCCGGCAGGACAAGAAAATAGACGGGCTGCGGCATGGTGGGTTCCTCAGGCGATGAAGGGTAACGATGGGCGAAGATGCGCAGCCAAATCCGGCCACGTATCTTCATCGATTCTTCCCATCATACCCGACTCTGTTCACGCCTTGCGACCTCATCCGGCCATACGTCAGCCAAATCAGGACATCAGTGGCAACAGCTGCTGGTATAGCTGCGCAAAGCGCGCACGGCGCGGCTGATACGCCTGATGCTGCGTGGCGTCCGGCTGATGACGCTGCACTAACGCCGGTGCCGGCCATTCGCTGGCCGGGTCCACCGCCAGCCGCGCCAGGCGCGCGGCACCGAGCGCCGGTCCCACCTCGCCGCCGTGACAATAATCCAGCGTCAGTCCGCTGATGTCCGCCAGCATCTGCCGCCAGTACGCGCTGCGCGCACCGCCGCCAATCAGCATCACCGTGTTGGGCAGTACGCCACACTCATGCACCGCATCCATGCCTTCCGCCAGCGCAAAGCCCACGCCTTCCAGCACCGCGCGCGCCAGTTCCGGCCGGCCGTGCTGGTGCGTCAGGCCAAAGAAAGCCCCCTGTGCCTGCGGATTATTGTGCGGCGTGCGCTCTCCGGAAAGATAAGGCAAAAACCATACCGGCGTGGCCTGCGCGCTGGCGCGTTCAGCTTCGGCCAGCAGGTGCGGCACATCATCGCAGCCGGTCAGCGCAGCGGCCCAGTCCAGACAGGCGGCGGCACTCAGCATCACCGACATCAGATGCCAGCGCTGCGGCAGCGCATGACAGAAACTGTGCACGGCGCGTTGCGGATTGCTGAGATAGCCTTCGCTCACCAGAAAATAGACGCCGGAGGTGCCGAGCGACAGCATGCCCTGCCCTCGCTCAACCATGCCAACGCCCACGGCGCCAGCCGCATTGTCGCCGCCGCCGGCCACCAGCGGCACCGGCTCCATCCCCCAGCGCGCCGCAATTTCCGGCAGCAGCGTGCCGGTAATCTGGTTGCCTTCAAACAGCTGCGGCATGTGGCTGTGGTTCAGCCCGCACGCCGCCAGCATTGCATCGCTCCAGTCGCGCTGTGCCACATCCAGCCACATTGTTCCCGCCGCATCTGACATATCGGTGGCGAAATCGCCGCTCATCCGCCAGCGCAGATAATCTTTCGGCAGCAGCACTTTTGCTACCTGCGCAAATATCGCCGGTTCATGCTGCTGCACCCACAACAATTTGGGCGCGGTAAAACCCGGCATCATCAGGTTGCCGGTAATCTGACGCGACGTCGGCACGCGCTGCTCCAGCTCGTGACACTGCGCGCTGCTGCGCCCATCGTTCCACAGGATCGCCGGACGCAGCACCTGATGCGCGGCGTCCAGCAGCGTCGCGCCGTGCATCTGGCCGCTAAAGCCGATGGCGCTGACGTGGCGTAAATCGTGCTGCTGCGCCAGCGCCTGCATGGCACTATCGGTGGCCTGCCACCAGCTTTCGGGATCCTGTTCGCTCCATAGCGGCTGCGGACGCGTCACCTGCAGCGGCGCGCTGGCCGTTGCCTTAACCTGGCCGTGCGCATCCAGCAGCGCCACTTTAACGCCGGAGGTGCCTAAATCGATCCCGATAACCATGCTTAGCTCCCGATGGATTAGAAATTATACAAATAGTGATTCACCAGATTTTCCAGCTGCTCCTGGCGTCCGCTGCGATGCTGCGGATTGAGTTGCTGCTGCTGAGCATGCGCCGCCAGCGAGGCAAGAGAAAACTCGCCTTTCAGAATTTGCTGGCCGAACTCACCATTCCAGCCGCTATAGCGCTGCGCCACGCGCTTATCCAGCTCACCATCGCTCACCATACGCGCCGCCACTTTCAGCGCCAGCGCCATGGTATCCATCGCGCCGATGTGGCCATAAAACAGATCGTATTTGTCGGTGCTCTGGCGCCGTACTTTGGCATCAAAGTTTAAGCCGCCGGTGGTGAACCCGCCCGCTTTGAGGATTTCGTACATCACCAGCGCGTTTTCTTCGACGCTGTTCGGGAACTGATCGGTATCCCAGCCGCACTGGCTGTCACCGCGGTTGGCATCGACCGAACCGAAGATGCCCAGCGCAATCGCCGTCGCAATTTCATGATGGAAAGAGTGACCCGCCAGCGTGGCATGGTTGGCTTCCACATTCACTTTGATCTCTTTTTCCAGGCCAAACTGGCGGAGGAAACCGTAGACCGTCGCGACATCAAAGTCATACTGATGTTTAGTCGGCTCCTGCGGCTTCGGCTCAATCAGCAGCATCCCCTGGAAACCGATTTTATGCTTGTGCTCCACCACCATCTGCATGAAGCGCCCGATCTGCTCGCGCTCCTGCCGCAAATCGGTATTCAGCAGCGTCTCGTATCCTTCGCGTCCGCCCCACAGCACATAGTTTTCACCGCCCAGCGTCTGCGTCGCCTGCATCGCGCTGCACACCTGGCTGGCTGCCCAGGCGAAAATTTCCGGATCCGGGCTGGTCGCCGCGCCAGCCGCATAGCGGGGATGCGTAAAGCAGTTCGCGGTGCCCCACAGCAATCTGACGCCGGTTTCCTGCTGTTTTTCCAGCAGCTTATCTGTCATTACCGCCAGGTTTTCCTGGTAGCTGCGCAGCGAATCACCTTCCGGTGACACATCGACATCATGGAAGCAGTAATAGGGCACGTTGAGTTTGTAAAAGAACTCGAACGCGACATCCGCTTTGAGCTTCGCCAGCTGCAGCGCATCGCCATTTTTCTGCCACGGGCGATCAAAGGCACCCACGCCGAACATATCCGCCCCGTTCCAGCAGAACGTGTGCCAGTAACAGGCGGCAAAACGCAGGTGTTCCGCCATGGTTTTACCCAGAATCACTTCCTGCGGATTGTAATGACGAAACGCCAGTGCGTTAGTGGTATTGGCCCCTTCATAATCAACGCGCTCAAGCTGGTCGAAATAAGCGTGCATGTTGTGCTCCTTAGCATCAGACCCGAATGGTCAGCAGTGAAGCGTTATTTTGCGGAGGCGTAAGCGTTCAGCTCAATTACGATATTTCACACTGAACTTAAGATAATTATTATTTGTGCGGCAGCTCGCAAATCCATGTATTTAATTACATCGCGTGCCGGCGCGCAGCGCCGCTGCAAGATTTAACAGATGGCCGCGTAAAATTTCGATCGCGCTCAAAGAATCACAAATAAACAAAAAAACGTAATAGCAGGATAAAAATCAGTAATTGATGTTGTTCACGTCGCAGGGCAACAATTCATCCGCCCTGGTTCATAGCCTTACAACGACAATAGCCTCAACCTACAGGATGACCATGATGAAAATGAGACACACGCTGTTAGCCCTCAGCGCTGCACTGGCCCTGTTCAGCCACGCTGGGCTGGCGAAAGAAGTGAAAATCGGTATGGCGATCGATGATTTACGTCTGGAACGCTGGCAGAAAGACCGGGACATTTTTGTCAGCCAGGCGGAAAAGTCTGGGGCCAAAGTATTTGTCCAGTCGGCCAACGGCAATGAAGAGACGCAAATCTCACAGATTGAAAATATGATCAACCGCGGTGTCGATGTGCTGGTCATCATTCCTTATAACGGTCAGGTATTGAGTAATGTGGTGGCCGAAGCGAAACGCGAAGGCATAAAAGTCCTCGCTTATGACCGCATGATTAATAATGCCGACATCGATTTTTATATCTCGTTTGATAATGAAAAAGTCGGCGAACTGCAGGCCGAAAGTCTGGTTAAACAGGTACCTAAAGGGAACTACTTTTTGATGGGTGGATCGCCGGTGGATAATAACGCGCGTCTGTTCCGTGCCGGCCAGATGAAAGTGTTAAAACCTTACATCGATAACGGCAGCATCAAAGTCGTAGGCGATCAGTGGGTTGATGCCTGGCTGCCAGAGAATGCGCTGAAAATTATGGAAAACGCGCTGACCGCTAACAGCAACCACATTGATGCTGTCGTTGCCTCCAACGATGCCACCGCCGGTGGGGCCATCCAGGCGCTGAGCGCGCAGGGACTGGCGGGCAAAGTCGCCATTTCCGGTCAGGATGCCGATCTCGCCGCCATCAAACGCATCATGAACGGCACGCAAACCATGACGGTGTACAAACCCATCACCGAACTCGCCACCGAAGCGGCAAAAATTGCGGTGGAACTGGGCGACGGCAAAACGCCCGCCAGCAACAGCAAGCTGAATAATGGCCTGAAAGAGGTGCCGTCGCGCCTGCTGAAGCCGATTCCGGTCAATAAAGACAACATCGAAAGCACCGTGGTGAAAGACGGCTTCCATAAACAGAGCGAACTCTAAGCGCCTGAAACGCGAAGGAGCAGATCGATGCTGCTGGAAATGAACAACATCACCAAGCGCTTCGGCGCGGTAAAAGCGCTGGATGCCGTCAGCCTGCGGCTCGAAGCCGGTGAAGTCATGTCGCTGTGCGGTGAGAACGGCTCGGGCAAATCGACGCTGATGAAAGTGCTGTGCGGGCTTTACCCGCACGGCGAATTTGACGGCGAAATTCGCTTTGCCGGCGATCGCATCGAGGCGCAAACCATCCGCGACACCGAGCGCAAAGGCATTGTGATTATTCATCAGGAGCTGGCGCTGGTGCGGCAGCTTACGGTCATGGAGAACATTTTCCTCGGTGCCGAGCTCGGTCGCTTCGGTATGGTCGATGATGAAACCATGACGCTGCGCTGCCAGCAGCTGCTGGAGCGGGTCAAACTTAACGTTTCGCCTGCCACCAAAGTTGGCGAGCTCGGCCTCGGCCAGCAGCAACTGGTAGAGATCGCGCGGGCGCTGAATAAGCAGGTGCGATTGCTAATTCTTGATGAGCCGACCTCGTCGCTCACCGAACAGGAAACCGAAGTGCTGCTTGGGATTATCACTAACCTGCGCGAGCACGGTATTGCCTGCATCTACATCTCCCACAAGCTTAATGAGGTCAAAGCAATTTCGGACACCATCTGTGTGATCCGCGATGGTCAGCATATTGCCACACGGCCAGCAGCCGGGCTGAGTGAAGATGACATCATCACGATGATGGTGGGTCGCGAACTCACCGCACTCTATCCGCACCAGCCGCACGAGATCGGCGAAACGGTGCTGAAAGTGGAAAACCTCACCGCCTGGCATCCGGTCAACCGCCACGTGCGCCGCGTCAATAATGTGTCGTTCAGCCTGAAGCGCGGCGAAATTCTCGGTATTGCCGGGCTGGTGGGTGCAGGACGCACCGAAACGGTCCAGTGCTTGTTTGGTGTCTGGCCCGGTCGCTGGCAGGGCGAAATCTGGATTGATGGTCAGCAGGTGAAGATTGACGATTGCCGGGCAGCGATTGCGCACGGCATCGCCATGGTGCCGGAGGACCGGAAAAAAGATGGCATCGTGCCACTGATGGGCGTGGGGAAAAACATCACGCTGGCCGCGCTGGATCAATACAGCCATCGCTTCTCCACGCTGGATGAAGCCCAGGAGCAGCAGGCGATCAACGATGCTATCCGCCGTCTGCGTGTCAAAACCTCCTCACCCGAGCTGGCGATTGGCCGCCTCAGCGGGGGTAATCAGCAAAAAGCGATCCTCGCCAAATGCCTGCTGCTCAATCCGCGCATTTTGATTCTGGATGAACCGACGCGCGGCATCGACGTCGGCGCTCGCCAGGAGATCTATCTGCTGATTAACGCGCTGGTGCAGCAGGGCATCGCGGTGATTGTTATCTCCTCCGAACTGCCTGAAGTGCTGGGTCTGAGTGACCGCGTATTGGTGATGCACGAAGGGCAAATCAAAGCCGATCTGATTAACGACAACCTGACTCAGGAGCAGGTCATGGAAGCTGCCCTGCGGAGCGAACATTATGCTTAAAACTGAAAGTAGCCAGAGCCTGTCCGGTACCCCGGGCAAGCCAGCGCCGGGCAAGTTTCCGCGCTTCAATCTGCAGGTGCTGGTGATGCTGGGAGCGATTGTGCTTATCGCTCTGTTCTTCACCTGGACCACCGACGGTGCCTGGCTTAGCCCACGCAACGTCTCTAACCTGCTGCGCCAGACCGCCATCACCGGCATCCTCGCGGTGGGCATGGTGTTTGTCATTATCTCGGCGGAAATCGACCTTTCCGTCGGTTCGATGATGGGCCTGCTGGGCGGTGCCGCAGCCATCTTTGACGTCTGGCTCGGCTGGCCGCTGCCGCTGACCATCGTGGTAACGCTGGTGCTTGGCCTGTTGCTGGGCACCTGGAATGGCTGGTGGGTCGCGTACCGTAAAGTGCCTTCGTTCATCGTCACGCTGGCGGGCATGCTGGCGTTTCGCGGCATTTTGGTTGGTATTACCGATGGCACCACCGTTGCGCCAACGACGCCAGCGATGTCGCAGATCGGGCAAAGCTATTTGCCCGGCGGCGTTGGCTTTGCCTTCGGCTTCGCCGGTCTGGCACTGTTTATTCTCTGGCAATGGCGCCTGCGGCTGCGTCGCCAGCAGCTGGGATTATCCCAACCGGCTGCCAGTGGCACGGTGGCACGTCAGGCGATTACCGCTGTACTGGTGCTGGGGGCCATCTGGCTGCTGAACGATTACCGCGGCGTGCCAACACCGGTCCTGCTGCTGGCACTGCTGCTGCTCGGCGGCATGTTTATGGCCACGCGCACTGCCTTCGGACGGCGGATTTACGCTATCGGCGGCAACATTGACGCGGCGCGCCTGTCGGGCATCAACGTGGCGCGCACCAAGCTGGCGGTATTCGCCATCAACGGTGTCATGGTAGCTATCGCCGGCCTGATCCTCAGCTCACGTCTTGGTGCTGGTTCGCCCTCTGCGGGCAATATTGCCGAACTGGACGCCATCGCTGCCTGCGTGATTGGCGGCACCAGCCTGGCGGGCGGCGTCGGTTCGGTGGCCGGCGCGGTGATGGGCGCCTTCATCATGGCGTCTCTGGATAACGGCATGAGCATGATGGACGTGCCGACCTTCTGGCAGTACATCGTTAAAGGGGCGATTTTACTGCTGGCGGTGTGGATGGATACGGCCACGCGCCGCCGGGTGTAATCGCGTGGGCGATCACAATGTGGCGCAAACAATTTCTGCTGCCTTTTCCGCCGTGCTATGCAATGCGCAACAGGTTTAAGGGAGCGCGCCACGATGCACGAAAAACGTTACCGTATTACGCTGCTGTTTAACGCCAACAAGGTGTATGACCGCCAGGTGGTGGAAGGGGTCGGCGATTATCTGCAGGCTTCGCAAACCGACTGGGATATCTTCATTGAAGAGGATTTCCGCTGTCGCATCGACAACATCCGCGAATGGCTGGGGGACGGCGTCATTGCGGATTACGACGACAGCTCAATCGAGAGCCTGCTCAGCAATGTGCCGGTGCCGATTGTCGGCGTTGGTGGCTCCTATCACCGCCAGCAGGATTATCCGCCGGTGCACTACATCGCCACCGACAACGCTGCGCTGGTGGAGAGTGCCTTTCTGCACCTGAAAGAGAAAGGCATTCATCGCTTTGCGTTTTACGGCCTGCCCGCCGCCAGCGGCAAACGCTGGGCGCAGGAGCGCGAGCAGGCGTTTCGCCAGCTGGTGATGCGCGAGCGCTACCAGGGTGTGGTGTATCAGGGGATGGAAACCGCGCCGGAAAACTGGCAGCACGCGCAAAACCGCCTCGCCGACTGGCTGCAAACGCTGCCGCCGCAGACCGGCATTATCGCAGTGACCGACGCGCGTGCGCGTCATTTACTGCAGGCCTGTGAACACCTGAAAATTCCGGTGCCGGAGAAGCTCAGCGTAATCGGTATCGATAACGAAGAGCTGACGCGCTATCTGTCCCGCGTGGCGCTCTCTTCGGTAGCCCAGGGCACGCGCCAGATGGGTTATCAGGCCGCCAAGCTGTTGCATCGCCTGCTCGATCGGCAAACGCTGCCGCTGCAACGTATCCTGGTGCCGCCGGTGAAAGTCATTGCCCGCCGTTCTACCGATTTTCGCTCGCTGCGCGATCCGGCGGTGATTCAGGCAATGCATTACATCCGCTTTAACGCCTGTAAAGGCATCAAGGTCGAACAGGTGCTGGATGCGATTGGCATGTCGCGCTCCAATCTGGAAAAACGTTTTCGCGATGAGACCGGCGACACCATTCACGCCATGATTCACCGCGAGAAGCTGGAGAAAGCGCGTGAACTGCTGGCCTGCTCTTCATTGAATATTAATGAAATTTCGCAGATGTGCGGCTATCCTTCCCTGCAGTACTTCTATTCGGTGTTTAAGAAAAGCTACGCCACTACGCCAAAGGAGTATCGACAGCATCACGGCGAGAAGGTGCAATAACGCCCCGCTGCGATCAAGATTTTGCCGCCAATTGCCGCTATACTGCGCGGCATCTTCAAAGGAAGATCGTCGTCTCCGGTGAGGCGGCCGGATTTCAAATCCGGTTGGGGCCGCCAGCGGTCCCGGGCAGGTTCGACTCCTGTGATCTTCCGCCACTCACCACTCAGGCCCAGCCATGCTCATCCATCCATCCGACAACCTTCCGTTCTCTGGCGATCCGCGTAAGGAAGAGCTGCGCCAGCGGCTGATGCGACCGGATGCGCCCAAAGTCATTGCCGTGTCACTGTCGAAGGAGCTGGATCGCGAGCGACGCACGCATCGTCATGCCGCCGGTCAGCTGTTTTGTCTGCGCCAGGGATTGATGACGGTGAACACCTCGTCGGGCATTTTTGCTAATCCGCCGCGGCTGGTCGGCTGGATTCCGCCGTGGTTTGACCATGCCCTTGTCGGGCCGGGGCGCGTGCTGGGCTGGACGGTACTGATTGACGAAGCGCTGGCTGCGCCGCTGCCGGATCGGCCGGTGCTGCTCTCCTGCCCGACCGTGCTGGAGCCGCTGGCAGAACGGCTGGCGGTGCTGGAGCCTGAACTGTGGAGCAGCGCGCGCTATACCCGGCTGGGTCAGGTGTTTCTTGATGAACTGTACGAATCCACGCCGCAGGAACTCACCCTGCCGCTGCCGGAAGAGCCACGCCTGCGGCAGATTGCACGCCTGCTGATGGACGATCCGGCTGATACACGCACCGGGCCGGAGCTGGCGCAGTGGGCTGGTCTGAGCGCGCGCAGCCTGAGTCGCCACTGGTCGAGCGCGGTTGGCATGAGCCTGAGTAAATATCGTCAGGTATCGCGCCTGCTGAAATCGCTGGAAGGGCTGGCGGCGGGCCACAGCGTGCAGCAGGTTGCCTGGCAGGTGGGCTTCGACAGCGTCAGCAGCTATATCAGCGCGTTTCGCGCCGCCTTCGGCTCAACGCCAGGCAAATACTTTACGACGCCAGCCGACTCTGCGAATGCAGCATCAGCAGGCTAGCCGGACCGTCAATCGGTGGCAGGCTGTGCCGGTATTTGCGACGAAAAGCGCCCGGCGGCAGGTCAAACATGCGCCGAAAGGTGCGGCAGTAGGTTTGCTGTGAATCGAAGCCAAACTGCAGCGCAATCTGCATCAGCGACGTGTTACTGCTGAGCAGGGTGATGACGGAAGCCGTTAGCTTCCGTTCACGGATATAGGCTCCCAGCGCCACGCCAGTATAGCTGCGGAACAGCCGCTGCAAATGCCACTGCGAATAACCGGCCCGCCGCGCGACCGTCTCCAGCATGAGCTTTTGTTCAATATTCGCCTCTATCCACATCATCAGCTGATGCATAAAGGCTGCGTGAATATCCATCCTCTCCTCCTGATGCCGTGGTGCGACTCAATCTGGGACATTGTAAAAACAGGACGACTGGCTGTGTTTGCGCATAAAGCCAATAAATAGCGATAACTCGCCAATTTGCATATCACTACTCTGCCGGGGAGAACACGCTGTTGCGTCAGCGCACATCATGTAATATCGTAAGTTACATGAAAGATAAGCCGCCGTTCTTTCCGCTGCGCCAATCGTCACAAAGGAGAAAATCTATGCATGCCTTTTTACTCTCTGACATGGGTGTGTGCCTGGCGATTGCGCTAGCCTCAGCCAGCATCGCGATGACCATGACGCAGACCGAACTGTTTGCCGGTTTGCGCGCCTGGACCGCACGCAAACACGCCTTGCTCGGTCATCTGTTTCACTGCTTCTATTGCCTGAGCCATTGGGTGGTGTTTGCCGCGATGCTGATTTACCACCCAACGCTGCTGAACAGCGGTTGGCCGCTGGTCGACTGGTTCATGACAGCCTTCATCACGCTGACGCTGACCACGTTTGTCAGCGGTATGATGTTTAAAGTGTTTCAGGCCGCCGTCACCACGCATGTGATGAAGCATGACGCGCAGATCAAATTGCAGAAGCAGGATTAACGGCCGCGCGGGTTAGTCGCTGCAGCGCGGAAAGGTATGCGGATCCAGCCCAAGGCTGGCCATTTTTTGCAGGTAGTCTTCGGCGATGTCCGCCACGGTAATCTGGCTGAAGCGCTGCAGCAGTAGCGCTTCGGCTTCACTCAGCGCCTGGTCGAGCCGGGCGTCTACCGCATGTTCAACCAGGCAGGGCGAAGGATCGGCCGCCGGGCCAATGCTGAACAGTGCCGGTGAGCCGATGGCCTGATACACATCCAGCAGCGTGATATCGCGCAGGTCCGCGCGCAGCTCCCAGCCGCCTCCGTGCCCCTTTTCCGACACCAGATACCCCTTTTCACGCAGCCCTGACATCATACGACGCACCACCACCGGGTTGGTGCCGAGCATTTTTGCCATGGCATCGGAAGTAGCGCGTTTAACGTGACGATCAAGATGAATGAGCGCGTGCAGCGAGCGGGACAGGCGGTTATCGCGTGGCATGGACGTTTCCTCTGAAATTCCCGCTACTGTAGCAAACCACGCTGGCGGCAACAATTTATCCCGGCTGAGGGTGGATGGCGCCCTGACCAGGCATCCGCGTTAATCATGCTGCCAATAGGAAAAGGCAAACTGTCACAGTAAAAGCCATTACGATGAAAAGGCGATTTGGCATCGGTTAATTAATTAATGAACTGAGTGAAAGAAACGGAATGTATATTTCCCACCAGGAAATAAAACTCCCCTAAGCGGAATAAGAAATTCCTTTTTGAAATTAAATTCACTCTGTAGGACATAGACTACAAATAATTATTTTATTGTTCTTGATCATACGCAATATATAAAATTCAGCGAGCGACTAAAGTTTGACCTGTCATTCACTCATCAGGAAAAGGTTAACTATGGCTCAGGTCGTTGTGGTTGATGACCATCCGATCGCGCGGATGGCAGTTCGTTATTTGCTGGAACAAAATGGACATACGGTGCTGGCCGAAAGCGCCGATGGCCGGGAAGCGGTAACGTTGATTCAGCAGCAGCAGCCGGATATCGTCATCATTGATATCGACCTGCCGTCGCTGGACGGAATTGAAGTGGTTAAGTCGTTGCGCGAGCAGAGTTTTCCAGGAAAAATCATTGTTATCTCCGGAAAAAATGAAAACGTGTATGCCGTGCAGAGCCTGCGCAGCGGTGCCAATGGCTTTGTCAGTAAAAAAACCGATATGCCAGAGATCGTCAGTGCTATTCAGGTGACACAACGTGGTTACGGTTATTTCCCGTTGGGCGGTTTTATGCAGCAAATGGAGCAGGATAGCACGCTGGCGGAGAAAAAAATGATTGAATCATTGTCACCACAGGAGTTTCAGGTTTTCCATCACATTATTAAGGGCCTGAATAATATGCGCATCGCGGCGCGGATGGGCGTCAGTAATAAAACCGTCAGCACTTATAAAAGCCGGTTGATGGATAAACTGCACTGCAAAACCATGAGTGATTTATTTGCTTTCGTGCACCGCAATCAAATGGAAGCCTCATAAATCGTCTGCAAAGAGTTATCGAGACACAGCCGTTTGACGTAGCGCTCACCCTCTCGCTCAGGCCGGTAACCATAACCGTGTGTTGATCGGTAAGTTGCCGTGCAGCAGTTATGATCAAATCCTTGCCAGGCTAACCGACGGTGTGCTGGCAGACACCGTATAACTGCCCAGGGAGGAATTCCGTTTCCTCTGCGGCATCTGCGTTACCGCGGCGCTTCCCGCTTACCGCTTCACCAGGCTGCTTTGCCAGGCGTGGAACAGGGTGAGCCAGTTTTGCACCGGCAGATGTTGCTTCTGGCCGGTGCCAAAGCCGTGACCACCCTGCTGGAACAGATGCAGCTCCACATTGACCTTGTTCTGCCGCAGGGCGCTGAACATGCCCAGCGCGTTTTGCGGTGAGGCGGTGCCGTCGTTCAGCGCCTGCACCAGAAAAGTCGGCGGCGTGTGTGCGCTGACGCGATCTTCCTGCGAAAGCTGCGCCATTTGCTGGGCACTGAGATCTTTTCCGTACAGCGCCGCGCGCGTGCCCGGGTGAGTGACGCCCTGTTTCAGCGACAGCACCGGATAGATGAGCGCGCTGAAATCCGGGCGCGCCGACACCTTATCCTGCGCATCGACGGCCTGATAGTTAGCTTCATCGGGGGTGTTGCTCAGATTGGCGGCGAGAAAGGCGCCGGCGGAAAAGCCCATCACGCCAATGCGGTCAGGCGCCACCTGGTACTGCTGCGCATTGGCCCGAATCAGCCGCAGCGCTCGCTGGGTGTCGGCAAAAGCCTGCTGGCGATACTGCGCTGAACCGTCATGTGGCAGACGATAAATTAACACAAATGAAGCGTAGCCCTGCTGGCTGAGCACGTTGGCCACGTCCAGCCCTTCAAGATCTTTCATAATATAAGAAAAACCCCCACCGGGAATGATTAGCACCGCCGCATGATTATTTTTTCCGGTTGCCGGAACATAAATCATTTGTGGCGCATCGACGTGGGTAACAGCCCGGTTATTAATGGCCGGGTTTTTACTAAAATTAATAAATTTATTATTTGCTGACACTTCATTTGGCCAGATCGGAATTTCCTTATTGGCAAACGCGGCCGGAAGATACAGTAAAAAAAACAGGCTAAATATCCGCAACCCTCTCATCGCACTGGCTCCAAATCCTGAATAAAAACAGTAACAAAAGTCAAACTGAGCGGATAAAATCGCTCAGTGACGCTCCGGCTCCCCGCGAGATAATGAAAAAAACGTACTCATCAAAAAATGTCTGTGGAAACGGTAGCAAATAAATATGGCAAAACCTATTCAATATAATATCGGACCAGGAAAAATTAGACTTTTCTCATGTTTACGTTAACAAGACCGTATGTTATAAGTGAATTTTAAACTATAAGAATCTGTGACCATGGGAATTTACTGGATCATAAGTCTTAGCCTGACTTTCGTCGCTATTGTCGAAATCATGTTAAGTAAAAATGAAAACACAGCGCAAATCAGGACGTGGCTTTATTTTGTTGCCGTTGTAGTACTTTTTACTTTTGGCGGTATTCGTGGCCTGGGAACCGGCCTTGATGACTTCCAGTATCGCGACTTCTATGCCCAGTTTATCGATAAAATTATTATCGAAGGTTTCTGGCGTGCTGTCGTGGAATTCCGTTATGAACCAGCCATTTACGCCATTGCCGGCGCGACACGTATCTTTACCGCTAATCCGGACATTTTCATCTTTGTCTTCGCGGTCATCGCTGTTGGTGTCAACGCGCACTACTTCCGTAAGCTGACACCGCTGCCGCTGGTGGCCCTCGCCGTCTACTCTGCGCACCTGTTTATCAACAAAGACATGAACCAGATTCGCTTCGGTTTATGTTCGGCGTTTTTAATGGGCTTCGTCTGGCACATGTCGCGGCGCAGCAAGTCTGGCATGATCACCACCTTCATCCTGTCGTTTATCAGCCACGCCACCGCGATTGTCGCGCTGCTGATTCCGCTGGCGATGATTGTGCGTAAAAACAAATACATCCCAATTGCCATCGTGGTCGCCAGCCTGCCGCTGGCGTTTCTCGGCAGTTCGGCGCTGATCGCCGCGCTCTCCAGCCACCTCGGTGCGCTGGGCGACAGGGCCATGGGCTATGCCGATGCCGATTCTCGCCAGGAACAGGGTATTCTGACCCTGTCGAACCTGAAGAATATCGGCTTCGTCTTTATCTTCAGCTACATGTTGCTGAGCGATAAAATTAAAAATTTCGACCCGGAAAAGTTTAATACCTATTACATTCTGGTGATCACTTTTGCCATCGGCAGTGGCCTGAGGATGGCGCTACAGGATTACGCTTCTGGTGGTCGTCTGGCGAACTATTTGCTGCAGGTTGAGCCGGTGCTTATTTCGCTGTGTATCTGGGAAACCAGAAAGCTGAAGAAGGTGCTTGCCGTGGCTGTCACCATTCTGATGGTGCTGTACTATCTCTACTACAACACCGTATCGAGCAAGCAGTCGATTGTCGGCTATGAGGTGTCACGCACTTTCCAGCTGTTCCGTTAGGTCCAGAAATAACGCTAGCCAACTGGTTAGCGTTTTTTCATTAATAAGCCCTTTCTCATCGTCATCCAGGGAAAATCCGAATATTTTACTGGTCCTGAACATTGCTTGCTTTTTATGTGGATTAAAATTCTAATAGATTGCATCTGCTCACGCAGAACACCTGTGATAAGAATATTCCGAAGCAACCATGCAAAGTCTTTCATGGCTTTTCCTGGCACGTCGTCACTCAATGAAAGAATGCTGACATGAACGAAAAAAACAATTTTGACATCGTACGACTTTCCCTCGCCTTTATCGTAATGCTGGTGCATTCCGCTGAGGTGACGAGAAACGCCGATATCCGTTTCCTGGCGCATTTTCTCAATAGTGATTTTGCCGTCAAAGGATTTTTCGCAATAAGTGGTTTTCTTATTGCAAAAAGTTACTTAAGAAGTAAATCGCTGACGTCCTATTTTATTAAGCGCGCGCAACGTATATTGCCGGCTTATATTTTCACCATCATCATGTGTTTTGTGATTGGCATGTGTCTTACCACCCTGCCGCTGATGGATTTCCTGAAAAATAAAGAAACCCTTAAATATCTGGTCGCCAACTTCTCGTTTCTTAACTTTATTCAGCCGTCGCTGCCGGGCGTGTTTACCGACAACCCCAATCAGCCGCTGGATGGTTCACTGTGGACCATCAAAGCCGAGCTGACACTCTACGTGCTGCTGCCCTTTATCGTGCCGTTGCTGAAGCGAAGCCCGCTGAAAGTGTGGAGCGTGATTTTTATTATCTCCTGCGCCTGGTACTTCTACTTCACCGCGCTGTACAGCGGCCCGAAAGCCGATACGCTGGCCAAGCAGTTTATTGCGCTGTCGTCCTACTTCTTCTTTGGCAGCCTGCTGGCGGTGCATCAGCCAACCTTTGACCGCCTGAAAGAGATCACCATTGTGTCGCTGGTGGTGTTCCTGCTGTTCAAGAGCACGGATTACGCGTTTATCGTTGAGCCGGTGGCGTTTTCGGCGGTAGTGATTCTGTTCTGCACCAGCCTGTGTAAAGAGATTAAAATCAGCCAGTACGGCGATCTCTCTTACGGCATGTACCTCTATCACTGGCCGATTATTCAGGTGCTGCAGCATTTCGGTGTGTTCGATGCCAACGCGTTTGCTGGCCTGGGGCTGACAATTGTGATGACGCTGGCGCTGGCTTACACCTCGTGGAATTTGCTGGAGAGCCGTTTCCTGAAGCGCACCCATCACGCTCAGCCGTCGATTGTGCCGCCCACCGCTGCACGCGACTAAGCGTTAATCATGCAGGCGCATGTCGCGCCTGCACCAGAGCGCCACCGATCAAATGGTGGCGCCCATCGACAGCTGATAATGCAAATCCACCTGTTCAATGGTGGGCTGCTGGTTAATTTTCTTCAGCACAATTTCCGTTGCCACTTTGCCCATCTCGAAGCGCGGTGTAATCACACTGGCCAGCCGCGGCGTTGTCGCCTGACCAATCTCCAGTCCGTGGAATCCGGCAATCGCCAGCGCCTGCGGCACTGCAATGCCTGCCGCCTGACACTCCTGCAGCACGCCGACCGCCAGATCATCGTTGGTACAAAGAATGGCATCCATCTGCGGATAGAGCTGGCGCGCCAGCGTCATCATGCCGGTGCCAATTGACACCGAAGAGACTTTGTTCGGTACGATGCGTCCGGCCGGCAATCCGGCCGCCGCCACGGCATCGCAATAGCCGGCGTAGCGCTGCTGGTCACGGCGGTCGGACATCGAGCCAAAATAAATCACCCGCTGTTTGCCGCTGGCCAGCAGCATCGCAGTCATGTCGTAGCCGGCACGGTAATTATCAAAGCCGACGTTAATGCGCCCGCGCGTCTCGCTTAGTCCCATCACTTCGGCGACCGGAATAGTGGCCGCGTTGAGATACTTTTCCGCGCGCACGGTGTGCACCGACTCGGTCAGGATCAATCCCTGCACGTTAAAAGCCAGCACCGTGGCAATCTGCTCTTCTTCGCGCTGCGGATTGTAGTCGTAGTTGACCACCAGCGTCTGATAGCCGTGGGCGCTGGTGACCGATTCGATACCGGCCAGCAGATCGGCAAAGATTTGATTATTGAATGAGGGGATGAGTACGCCGATGCGCGGCGGTGGGTGCCGCGACGCCGCGGTGTTTTCCTGTTCGGCGACGTAGCCGATTTCGGCCATGACGCTGGCGATTTTCGCCGCCGTTTCCGCCCTGACCTTTTCCGGCGTGCGCAGATAGCGGCTCACCGTCATCTTGGTGACCCCTGCGAGAGTCGCAATATCGTCCAGAGTGATGCGCTGCGTTTTCATTGCGCGGTCCGCAAAGAGAGCCTGTCAATCAACGTATTATGCCCGCTGGCGAGTCAAAAAAGAAACGCTGCTCCGCCGGTCATACCGCTCGTTCATAGTGCTCAATCACCGCCAGCGCCAGACCGTTGGCCGGATCGATGCGCTGCGGCAGAAAGTGCAGCGCGGTATGGGCAAAGGTAAACGCCAGCGTGCCGGCCTGTGCCGCCTGCTGTACCGCCTGCACAAACGCCGGTTGCGCATTCCACGGGCCGTCAATGATGATGCTGGCCGGATTGACCAGCTGCATCACCTGGCTCAGCGCATGGCCGAGATAGCGGCCGGTCTGCGCCATCAGCTCATACACGATCTCCGGCTCGCTGTCGCCAGACTGCCAGCGTAAGCCGGGCTTGCGCCGGGCCAGCTGCTGCTGGATCGCCGGCAGGCTGACCAGCGTTTCCAGACAGCCCTGCCGCCCGCAGCTGCAGCGCGCGCCGTTGGGCTGCACGCTCAGATGACCAATCTCACCGGCGGTCCAGCTGCTGCCGCTGAACACCTCGCCGCGCTCCACCAGCGCGCCGCCCACGCCGTCGGCGATGCGCAGATAGAAATGACTTTGCGCTTTATTGAGCTCCAGCTGCTGCACCGCCAGCAGCGCGGCCGCTTTGACGTTATTCATGATGCGCAGCGGCAGCTCAACGCCGCGCCGCAGCGGCGTCAGCACATCGACATCCTGCCAGCCGAGCGGCGCAGAAAAGTGCACCCGCCCGCGCTGAGAATCAATGATGCCGGGAAAACCGATGGCGACGCCCAGCAGCGCCGGATGCGCCGCGCGCAGCGTCTGACACACTTCCGTCAGCTCGTGCAGCAGCCCGTCGGCATCGGCCGTTTCGGTGCGCCAGGTTTGCTCGGCCACCACGCGCGAAAAGTAGTCGCACACGCGCCAGTGAATCGCCTGGCGCTCCACCATGATGCCCGCACTTTTCAGCTGACCCGCGCGCAGTTCGATCTCAATTTTGGGCCGGCCGGCCGCCGCCACGCTGACCGGGCCAAGCTCGTGAATCAGCCCCTGCGCCAGCAGGTCATCGATAATCAGGGAAACGGTGTTTTTGCTCAGGTCGAGCGCCAGCGCCAGATCCTGGCGGGAAGTGATGCGGGTGGTACGCAGCTGCGTCATCACCCGCTTGAGGTTGTTCAGTCGAAGTACCGCTGGTCCTTTCCCGGCTGCTTTCATCGCACCCTCACCTGGCAAAGAGTAATAGGTGTAAGTTTAGCAGCCCGCACCGGCGGTTAATCGCCGGTAAAACCGGGTTTTTACCGCTTCTGCCGCGTATCAGTACTCGTCGCCGCGCACGCGGCTGCGGTAACTTTCCCAGTCAAAACGCACCCACAGGCTATTACCGAGGCGCATGCGATCCATCACCCGTTCGCCAAGCAGCGTATTCATGCCGGCCGGATCGAGGTTGGAGAGCATGCCGGTCGGCCGCTTTGACGACGAACGGCGATCAACAATCTGATTGATGATCACTTTCTCGTAGCGCGATTCGCTCTGCATGCCGATCTCATCGATCACCAGCAGATCGACATGGCTGAGATCCTGCAGCAGCCGCTCTTCGGTCAGGTCGCTGCCGCCGCTGAAGGTGCCTTTCATGCTCGACATCAGATCGGCCACCGTGACAATCAGCACGCTTTTACCGCGCAGAATCAGATCGTTACCAATCGCCGCCGCCAGATGGTTTTTGCCAGTGCCAGGACGACCAGAAAACACGAAGCTGGCGATGCTGTTCTCAAAGCCGGCGGCGTATTCACGCGCCAGACTGAGCGCCTTGCGCTGGCCGTCATTTTCGACGCGGTAGTTGTCGAACGAGCAGTTCATGTGCAACTCACGGATGCCGGAGCGGCCCATGATGCGCTGCATCTTCATGGCGCGGTTTTCGCGCACAATCGCTTCTGAGCGCAGCCGGCCCTGCTCCTGATTCCACGCCAGCAGCTCGGCGCCGTTTTTAAACTTTGGCTGCACATCCGCGGGCATAATTTTTTTCAGGCGACTGAAAAGATCGTTCGGCGTTTTCATTACTCACCTCGGAATCCATCGGGAATATCATAATCAGTATTGCTGATCTGGGTGATATCGCGCTTTGGCTGACCGCCGTTGGCGGCGCGGTTCATCTGCACGCTGCGCGCCAGTTTCTGCTGCCACTGTACATGGTGAAACAGCCGGCCCTCTGCCTGCCAGTAGGCGACGAAAGCCGCCAGCTCTGCGGCGGTCACCGGCTCGCTCAGCGCCACGCCCCAGATCGCTGCCTGGCGCTGGAAGTCGCTGTCCGGCTGCCAGCCCGAATACATGGCGAACTTGCCCACCGGCACGGCGACCGGCGCGGCGTCGCTGTGAAACAGGCTGTCGTCCAGCGTGACATCATTCGGCTGCTGCGCCGCCGCTTCCAGCGCCAGCAGGTGCGCGAGACGCTGCGGCGTGATCGCGTAAAACGCCGGAACATTATTGTGCAGCACCGCCAGCGTGCCGTTATCGGCCTGCTGCAGCGTGGTGAGGGGATTGTGGCAAAAGCCGTCCAGCCCCACCAGCGTTGAAGATAAGATTTTGACTGACATGAAGAAACCTGACGTTGACTCACCCGGCGACCCGGTGCTAAGCGGTCAGTGTACCTGTTTTAGCACCGGGGATCGCCATAAAACCGCGCGGATTTAGCGCGAGGCGAAGTGCGGTTCAGCCGCCTCAATGCTGACCGCGCGACGGCTGGCGCGTGCCGTTGCCAGCGCCGGGCGGGTTTGCCACAGATAGCGCAGCGATGCCACCAGACACAGGCTGTAGCCAAACAGCTCGCTGCCCTCTTCCGCCATGTTCTTCACCACGCGGTTATAGCCATCCAGCATCAGTTGCTGCCACAGCTCATGCATGCCAAACAGCCGCGAGAACACCAGCACCGCCAGCAGCCCGGCGGCCATCATTTGCCAGCTGCGATGCTGCAGCAGTGCCGCCAGGCCCGGCAGGATTTGCCGCGGCTGACGCAGCGCCATCGCCAGCGAGGCCGCGGTCGCTGCCAGCGCAAACCACAGCCATGCGCCGTGCTGCACCACGTCGAACAGAAAATCCATTTCACGAATCAGCATGCAGCTGAAGAAGCCACCGACCAGAATCAGCGCGCTGCGCTGCTGCGGTCGCTGCCAGGCGGCGAGGAAGAACAGTGCGGCAATGGCCGCCAGCATCAGCTCCTGTGTCGCTTCGGTGAAAGAGGTTTCGTGCAGTGCATCGTTCATCCAGTTGACGTCGATGTAGACCATCGCCATACAGAAGACCAGCACCAATCCACTGATGATAAAGGCCGCCAGTTCGCGGCTAATAAGAATAATGTTTTCGCGCATTGTGATACCAAATCAGAAAATAATTAGCGCGCTTATTATATTTCCGCTGGCTGGCACCACTTCTCATTTCATGCCGCTTCAGAAGCTGGCGCTGACGCCGAGGTTGTAAATGAACTGTTCGCCGCTGCTAACCGCGCCGGTCTGGGCGAAGGAGGCGAACGCCGCCATGTTCTGGCCGAGCGGCAGACGGGCACCGACGCTGACATCCATCCAGTTCGTTTCCCGATTCATCTCTTCCGGCCGATCGCGTGGCGCGGCCGTGCCGTCGAAGCTGAGCTGATGGCTGTAACTCACCTGCGCCCACGGCGATATCCAGCCAAAACTGGAATCCACGCGCCAGCCCAGTGAAGCGATGTGTTCGGCGTTGTTACGATCAACCGGCGCGCAGGCGGCGCAGCTCAGGGTGGAATCATCGACGGCAAACTGCGCCACCGGACCGGTGCGCAGGCGGTCATTCATCGGCAGGTTCCAGCCTGCCGAGTAGCGGTTCACCAGCGGCGAGTTGCCGACGCTGGCCGTTTCGCTGTGCAGCGCCATGCCGCCGCCGGGCGGATTGAGCGCGGCATCAAGCAGATCGCTGTCGCGGTTTTCTGTCAACATCAGATGATTACTGGAAATTTTTTCGGCAAGTATCGCATTGTAATCCGGCGCGCTGCTCTCGCTGGCCTGATCCCAGGCGTGCGCCGGCAGGGCCGCCACCAGTAGCCACCCACCGCTAAAGGCCAGCGCAAGGAGACGCTGGCCGGTCCGCTGACTGTTCTGCCACATGAAAGACTCCTGACGAGCCGGAAGGGATCGGGTTGGCCTTGAAATTGATGATCATCCTGAAGCGTTCACCCGGTTGCAGCGCGAACGTCCATGACGTTATTATCGGCACCCATTGATTAACTATTAATCGATTCTTTCAAACGTCAAGCGACTGACCGCTTTTTCTCATGCTTAGGGAGTGATGCAATGCAGCGATGTGGCTGGGTAACACAGGATGCGCTTTATCTGGCGTACCACGACACGGAATGGGGCGTGCCGCAGACCGATAAGCGCGCCTTATTTGAGATGCTGTGTCTGGAGGGGCAACAGGCTGGCCTGTCATGGATCACCGTGCTGAAAAAGCGCGAGAACTACCGCCAGGCGTTTCATGATTTTGATCCGCAGGCGGTGGCGCTGATGGATGAGGCCGATCTGCTGCGCCTGCTGCAGAACAGCGGTTTGATCCGCCATCGCGGCAAGCTGGAAGCCATCATCAATAATGCCAAAGCACTGCTGGCGCTGGAGGCCACCGGTGAAGACTTTTCCCGCTTTATCTGGTCATTTGTCGATAACCAGCCGATTTTGCACCGTTACGCGGATTACAAACTGGCGCCCACCACCTCCGAACCGGCCATTGCGCTGTCTAAAGCGCTTAAGAAGCGTGGTTTTAAATTCGTCGGGCCTACAACCTGCCACTCTTTTTTACAGGCCTGCGGGCTGATAAACGATCATCAAACCAGCTGTTTCTGCCATCCCGATAATCTTTAAGGCAAAAGTTTACAAATTAAGACTGCGCCTCACGAATTTCCCCATCATTGAACGGCATAATAGTGCCGTTTTGGGGCATTTTCCCCGTTTCCGTATGAGGGACTTTTTCATGAAAAAGCGTGTACTGGCGCTGGCCTTGTTAATGAGCGGCAGCGTGGCGCTGTCGGGTTGTACCACCAATCCTTATACCGGCGAATCGCAGGCCGGGAAATCGGGCATCGGCGCGGGTCTGGGCGCGGTGCTGGGCGCTGGCGTGGGCGTGCTCTCTTCGTCGAAGAAAGATCGCGGTAAAGGTGCGCTCATTGGCGCAGCGTCCGGTGCGGCACTGGGCGGCGGCGTCGGCTATTACATGGATGTGCAGGAAGCCAAACTGCGCGACAAGATGCGCGGTACCGGCGTCAGCGTAACGCGTCAGGGCGATAACATCGTGCTAAACATGCCGAACAACGTGACTTTTGACTCGAGCAGCGCCAACCTGAAACCGGCCGGCGCGAATACGCTGACCGGCGTGGCGATGGTGCTGAAAGAGTATCCGAAAACCGCCGTCAACGTGGTCGGCTTTACCGACAGCACCGGCACGCGCGCGCTGAACATGCGCCTGTCGCAGCAGCGTGCAGAAAGCGTTGCCAGCGCGCTGATCGTGCAGGGCGTGGCGCAGAACCGCCTGCGCACCCAGGGCATGGGCCCGGATAACCCGGTCGCCAGCAACAGCACCGAAGCCGGTAAAGCACAAAACCGTCGCGTCGAAATTACCCTGAGTCCGCTGGGCTAAGGCACAGGCCGGTCTGCCGCTGCAGGCCGGTTTTCGACGCGTTTTTACGCGCTTATTGACGCGCAAAGCAGCAGATAACGCGTAAACGTCGCAGCACGATAGAGCCAGCGATGACTTTATGCTAGCGTGATCAAAATTTGATCAGTGGAATGCCATCATGTCACTCAAAGCTATCGCCTCCGCCCTTGGCCTCTCTGTGACCACCGTGAGCCGCGCGCTGAATGGGTTTGATGATGTCGCCGCTGCTACCCGCAAACGCATCGAAGAGGAAGCCGACCGGCGCGGTTATCGCCCGAATGCCGCCGCGCGTCGCCTGAAGACCGGCCGTGCCAATGCGGTCGGGCTGGTGTTTCCGGTCAGCAATGCCTCACTCAACGACAGCTACTACAGTGAAATGCTGCTGACGCTCGATCAGCGTCTCGCCCTGCACGAGATCGATCTGCTGTTGCTCCCCGACAAACCGCAGGATCAGCAGCGCAATTTGCTGCGCATGCTGCGCAGCGGCGTGCTGGACGCGCTGATAGTCACCCATACCACGCCGCAGGATGTGCGATTGCAGCGCCTGCAGCAGAAGGGTTTTCGCTTTCTTACGCTGGGGCGCAGCCAACTGCCGCAGCCTTACGCCTGGTTTGATTATGATAACCATGCCGGAACGCTACTGGCGGCGCAGCACTGCCAGCAGCAGGGCTATACGCGCATCGCTTATCTCGGCGGTAACGAGCCCAGCACCTACATTCTTGACCGCCGACAGGGGTTTATCGACGCGCTGCCCGCCACGCCCTGCGCGCAGCAGGCTGGCTGGATAGCCGCGCTGCCGCCCTCGCGCCGCGCGGGCTATCAGCAAACCCGCGCCTGGCTGGCGCACGTTATCCAGCCTGACGCCATCATCACCGACTGCAGCCCGCTCGGCGAAGGCGCAGCGATTGCCCTGCAGCAGGCCGGGCGTCTGAGCGGCGCGCAGGCAATCCCCCTGTACGTGTACGATGGTTTGCCGCACGACTCGATTATCACGCAACCGGTCAACGCGATTCTGCAATCATCACAGCAGCGGATTGGCGAACGCGTCGCCGAAATGGTGCTGCAGCTGCTGGAGGGCGCGCCGCCCGCGCAGTTACAGACGCTGTGGCAGCCAATGCTGCGCCTCACTTCTGACGCACAGTGATTGCGCGGGTGCCGCGCTGTGATAGTCTTCGCCTGATGCAATTAATCAGGTGTATGTGATGAAAACCAGGCCGCCACGAGCCACAATCAGTGACGTTGCCCGCACGGCAAAAACCGGTAAAACCAGCGTTTCCCGCTATCTGAATGGCGAAGTACATCTGCTTTCGCCGGATCTGAAAGCCCGTATCGAACAGGCGATTGCCGACCTCAACTACCGCCCCAGCCAGATGGCGCGCGGACTCAAACGCGGCCGCACCCGGCTGATAGGCCTGATCATTGCCGATATCACCAACCCCTACTCGGTGGATGTGCTGAGCGGCATTGAAGCCGCCTGCCGCGCGCGCGGCTTCACGCTGCTGATGTGTAACACCAACAACGAAGTGGATCTCGAACAGCACTACCTGCAGCTGCTCAGCAGCTATCAGGTGGAAGGCATCGTGGTCAACGCGGTTGGGATGCACGAAGAGGTGCTCAACCGTCTGCAGCAGTCGATGCTGCCGATGGTGCTGATTGACCGCAAAATTCCCGACTTCGCCTGCGACGTGGTCGGGCTCAACAACCCGGAGGCCGCCCGCATCGCCACCCGGCATCTGCTGGATAACGGCTATGAAGCGCTGCTGTTTCTCAGTGAGCCGCTCGGCAGCGTCAATACCCGCCGCGAACGTCTCGCCGCCTTCTTTGACACCATCAGCGGCGCGCCACAGGTGGTGGCAGAGAATGCCGAAGTGGTGTTGCATCAGCCGGCGCAGCTGGAACAGGTGCTGCAGGCGTTTCATCAACGCCATCCGGGCAAACGCTGCGCGGTGATGGCCGCCAACGGTGCGCTGACGCTACAGGTGGCGCGGGCGTTACAGCGCCTGACGCTGCGCTGGGGCGAGAACATTGGCCTGCTGGGCTTCGACGAGCTGGAGTGGGCGGCACTGGCCGGCGTCGGCATTACTACGTTGAAACAGCCCACCTGGCAAATCGGCTACGCCGCGCTGGAGCAGGTGATCGCGCGTATCGAAGGCAGCGAACAACCGATTCGTGAGCAGGTTTTCTCTGGCGAGCTGATCGTGCGCGGCTCCAGCCAGCCGCTGCGCTAATCCCGCTTTTCACGGCTCACTTCGTGAGCAGGATCATAAATCCGCACTCTGCTACTTTCCTTTGGAACCGGTTCCATTAAGCTTTTTACAGCACATTAACGTGCTGTCCGGCGCATAACGGTGCGGCGGGCAGCACAGCGGTAACGGCTGGAGGAAAGATGTCGAAAGCGGAAATTATTGTGGTCACGGCCGCCTACGGTGCGCACAAGGTGGCAGAACTGGGCGGCCAGGCAGCGCTACTGCCGCTGATTAAAGCGGCCGGAGCCGATGGCGTCGAGATCCGCCGCGAGTTGTTCAGCGACGACCAACTGTGCCAGCTGCACACGCTCGGCGACGCCATTCGCCAGCATCAGCTCAGCGCCAGTTATTCAGTGCCGGAAGCGCTGTGGCAGGCGGACGGCGCGCTCAATCCGCGTCTGGCGCAGTTCCTGCAGGAAGCTGAGCTGCTGGGCGCTCAGCGCCTCAAGCTGGCGCTGGGTCACTATGTGTCACTGGCCGATCGCCAGCTGGTTGAAGTGCTGGCCGGCTCGCGCGTCACGCTGGTGGTGGAGAACGATCAGACGCCCGACAGCAAACTCACGCCAATGCTGCACTTCTTCCATCACGCCTGCGATGCCGCGCTGCCGCTGGATATGACTTTCGACATGGGCAACTGGCGCTGGACCGGCGAAGACGCCCTGCAGGCAGCGGCGCAGCTCAGTCGCTACGTGAGCTACATTCATGTTAAGGCGGCGGTGCCGCACGGTGACAGCTTCCGCGCCATTGCGCTGGATGACGCCGACGACAGCTGGCGCACGCTGCTGCAGGCGCTGCCGGCCGATGCACCGCGCGGTATTGAGTTCCCATTAGCCGGCGCAGATTTACTGGCGGTGACCCGCCACTACGTCGATCTGCTGCGCGCGGTGTAAGGAGTTGAGCATGACACACACTTCTCAGCTGGATGTCGTCACCATTGGTGAAGCGATGGCGATGTTTATCGCCGGGCAAACCGGCGATCTCGCCGCAGCCGATCAGTTCACGAAGCGCATTGCCGGTGCCGAACTTAACGTGGCGATTGGTCTGGCGCGCCTCGGTTTGCAGGTGGGCTGGGTCAGCCGCGTCGGCGACGACAGCTTCGGCCGTTTTACCCTGCAGCAGCTGGCGAAAGAGCACGTTGACCACCGCTGCGTGACCATTGATAACCGCTATCGCACCGGTTTTCAGCTCAAAGCGCGCGTGGACGACGGCTCCGACCCGGAAGTGGAGTATTTCCGTAAAGGCTCCGCCGCCAGCCACCTGTCACCGGATGATTTCGACGAAAGCTACTTCGGCAGCGCGCGCCATCTGCATCTGAGCGGCGTGGCCGCCGCGCTTTCCGATAGCTCGCTGGCGCTGGCTAAACATGCGGCGAAAGAGATGCGCGCCCGCGGCAAAACTATCTCCTTTGATCCTAATCTGCGTCCGGTGCTGTGGCGCAGTGAAGAAGAGATGCGTAAGCAGCTGAATTTACTGGCAGAATACGCCGACTGGGTGCTGCCAGGTGAAAAAGAGGGGCTGATTCTGACCGGCTACCGTCAGCCTGAGGCGATCGCGGATTTCTACCTCGACAAAGGCGTGCGGGCGGTGGTGATCAAAACCGGCAGCGACGGCGCCTGGTATAAAACCGCCGCGGGCGAACAGGGCCAGATTGCGCCGATCCACGTGGAGAATGTGGTGGATACCGTCGGCGCGGGCGATGGCTTTGCGGTCGGGCTGATCAGCGCACTGCTGGAAGGGAAATCGCTGCCGCAGGCGATTCTGCGTGGTAACAAAATTGGTTCGCTGGCGATTCAGGTTGCCGGCGACAGCGAAGGTCTGCCGACGCGCGCAGCGCTCGGCGATTATTAAACAAACGCACGGACCGGTAGCGGCGCAATTTATTGCGCACATGCAGGACGCAACGTCAACAACGCGCGATGAATCGCGCCGCTACGATGCCGTGCCAATACGCTAAAACTATCTCTACACCCTAATTTCGAGACGCATCCACAGAATGCGCCCGCCTCAACCAGAGGAGTCACCCATGAAATCGCAGACAATCGCGCCAAAACGCTGGTGGTATATCATGCCCATCGTGTTTATCACCTACAGTCTGGCGTATCTGGACCGGGCGAACTTTAGCTTCGCCTCTGCCGCAGGGATAAATGAGGATCTCGGTATCACCAAAGGCATGTCATCGCTGCTCGGTGCCCTGTTCTTCCTTGGCTACTTCTTCTTTCAGATCCCCGGCGCGGTCTATGCCGAACGCCGCAGCGTAAAAAAACTGATTTTCTGGTGTCTGATTCTGTGGGGCGGCTGCGCCTCGCTGACCGGTATCGTCAGCAATATTCCGATGCTGGCCGCCATCCGCTTTGTGCTCGGCGTGGTGGAAGCGGCGGTGATGCCGGCGATGCTGATCTACATCAGCAACTGGTTTACCAAATCCGAGCGCTCACGCGCGAATACCTTCCTGATCCTCGGCAACCCGGTGACGGTGCTGTGGATGTCGGTGGTGTCCGGCTACCTGATTAACTCCTTTGGCTGGCGCGAGATGTTCATCATCGAGGGCTTCCCGGCGGTGATCTGGGCGATTGCCTGGTGGTTTATGGTGCAGGATAAACCGGCCCAGGCCAAATGGATGAGCGACGAAGAGAAAGCGGCGCTGCAGGCGCAGCTGCAGAAGGAGCAGGAGAACATTAAAGCGGTGCGCAACTACAGCGAAGCCTTCCGCAACCGCAACGTTATCCTGCTGTGCCTGCAATATTTTGCCTGGAGCATCGGCGTGTACGGTTTCGTGCTGTGGCTGCCGTCGATTCTGCGTAACGGCACGCAGATGGGCATGGTCGAAGCGGGCTGGCTGTCGGCGGTACCGTATCTGGTGGCGACCATCGCCATGCTGGTAGTGTCGTGGGCGTCGGACAAGACGCAAAACCGTAAGCTGTTTGTCTGGCCGCTGCTGCTGATTGGCGCACTGGCATTCCTCGGCTCGTGGATGGTGGGCTCCAGCAACTTCTGGCTGTCGTATGCGCTGCTGGTGATTGCCGGCGGTGCGATGTACGCCCCGTATGGCCCGTTCTTCGCCATCATTCCGGAGATGCTGCCGCGCAATGTTTCCGGCGGTGCCATGGCGCTGATTAACAGTATGGGCGCACTGGGTTCCTTCATCGGTTCATGGATCGTAGGCTATCTTAATGGGGCGACCGGCAGTCCTGCCGCCTCCTATGTCTTTATGGGTGCTGCGCTACTGGCGTCGGTGTGGCTGACGCTGATTGTCAAACCGGCGGCCAACAAAACGCCGCCGCCAATTCACGGGGCGAAGCACGCCTGAAAGCGTAAGCGATGACTTTTCCGGGCGACTCAGGTCGCCCGTCACACGTTCTACAGGGAGCAAATAATGAAACCTGCTGTGATTCTGTATAAGAGCCTGCCCGATGACCTGCGTGCCAAGCTGGACCAGCACTTCAGCGTCACGGAAGTGAAAGATGTCTCGCCGGAGACGGTGAAACAGCATGCGGCGCAGTTCGCCGCAGCGCAGGGTCTGCTGGGCTCCGGCGGCAAAGTGAATGATGAGCTGCTGGCCAGCATGCCGGCACTGCGTGCCTGTTCTACCGTCTCCGTCGGCTATGACAACTTTGACGTTGATGCGCTCAACCAGCGCAACGTTCTGCTGATGCACACGCCCACCGTACTGACCGAAACCGTGGCCGATACCATGATGGCGCTGGTGCTGAGCACCGCGCGTCGCGTCACCGAGCTGGATAAATGGGTCAAAGCCGGTGAGTGGAAAAAGAGTATCGACGCTGAGCACTTCGGTGTCGACGTACACCATAAGACGCTGGGCATTCTCGGCATGGGCCGCATTGGTCTGGCACTGGCGCAGCGCGCGCACTTTGGCTTTGGTATGAACATTCTGTACAACGCCCGCCGCCAGCATGAAGAGGCGGAAACCCGCTTTGGCGCGCGCGCCTGCGATCTGGAAACGCTGTTGAAAGAGAGCGATTTTGTCTGCATCAGCCTGCCGCTGACCGAGCAGACGCACCATATGATCGGTGCGGAACAGCTGAAACTGATGAAGCCGAGCGCGATTCTGATCAACGCCGGACGCGGTCCGGTGGTCGATGAGCAGGCGCTGACCGCCGCACTGAAAGACGGCACTATTCACGCCGCCGGACTGGATGTGTTTGAAGTCGAGCCGGTGCCGGCCGATGCGGAAATCCTCACGCTGCCGAACGTGGTCGCGCTGCCGCACATCGGCTCCGCCACGCATGAAACGCGCTACGGCATGGCGCGCGATGCGGTCGACAACCTGATCGCCGCACTGAGCGGTAAAGTGGAGAAAAACTGCGTTAACCCGCAGGTCCAGGCTTGATCCCACGGCTTTAGCCATTGCGCCTGCCGGTTGCGGGCGCTATGGTGGTCTTCCCCCTGATAACAATGTTTTTACCTCCTATGGCTTTTTCTCAGTTCGGCGACAAATTTACGCAACATTCCGGCATCTCTCGTCTGATGGAAGATATGGGCGAAGGGCTGCGCACGCCTGGCACGATCATGCTGGGCGGCGGTAATCCGGCGCAGATTCCGGCCATCAATGATTATTTCAGTCAGCTACTGCTGCAGATGCATCAGGACGGCAAGCTGAACGAAGCGCTGTGCAACTACGACGGCCCGCGCGGCAAAGCGCTGCTGCTGGAGGCGCTGGCCACGCTGCTGCGCGAGGAGCTCGGCTGGCCGGTGACGCCACAAAATATCGCGCTCACCAACGGCAGCCAGAGCGCGTTCTTTTACCTGTTTAATCTGTTCGCCGGCCGCCGCGCCGACGGCAGCAAAAAGCGCGTGCTGTTCCCGCTGGCGCCGGAATACCTCGGCTATGCCGATGCCGGGCTGGAGGAGGATCTGTTCATCTCCGCCAAACCCAATATTGAACTGCTGCCGGAAGGCCAGTTCAAATACCACGTCGACTTCGACCATCTGCCGCTGAATGATGAGACTGGCCTGATTTGCGTGTCGCGTCCGACCAATCCAACCGGCAACGTCATCACCGATGACGAACTGCTGCAGCTGGATGCGCTGGCACAGCTGCACGGCGTCCCGCTGCTGATCGATAACGCCTACGGCGTGCCGTTCCCCGGCATCATCTTCAGTGAGGCTCGTCCGCTGTGGAACCCCAACACCATTCTGTGCATGAGCCTGTCGAAGCTGGGCCTGCCGGGCGCACGTTGCGGGATTATCGTTGCCGATGAGAGCACGATCGGCGCGATTGGCAACATGAACGGTATTATCAGCCTGGCGCCAGGCAGCATCGGTCCGGCAATCGCCACCGAGATGATTGTGCGCGGCGATCTGCTGCGCCTGTCGCAGGAGGTGATTAAGCCGTTCTATCAGGCCAAGGTTAGCGAAACTATCGCGATTATTCGCCGCTATATCAGCGAAGATCGCTGCCTGATCCACAAACCGGAAGGCGCCATCTTCCTGTGGCTGTGGTTCCGCGACCTGCCGATCAGCACCGAAGCGCTGTATCAGCGTCTGAAAGCGCGCGGCGTACTGATGGTGCCGGGCCACTTCTTCTTCCCGGGACTGGAACAGGCCTGGCCGCACACGCATCAGTGCATGCGCATGAATTACGTACCGGACAGCGACAAGATTGAGCGTGCGGTACAGATTCTGGCGGAAGAGCTGGAAAACGCCTGGAACGCTTAATCGGCGCTTAGCGACAGCTGGCACCACTGGGCCAGCTGCTGAATCGCCTGTTCGACTTCGGCATTCCAGCCAAAACCGGCGTTGAGCCGGAAGCAGTGATCGTAGCGGTGATCGGTGGCGAAGATGTGCCCAGGCGCGATGCCGATGCCCGCGTTGCGCGCCTTGAGAAACAGCGCGCGCACGTTCAGCGCCTGTTGCGGCATCTCCACCCACAGCACGTAACCGCCCTCCGGCTCCGACACACGCGTGCCCGCCGGGAAGTAGCGCAGCACCGCCTGGCGCATATGGTGGATCTGATTTTTCAGCTCGCGCCGCAGCTTGCGCAGGTGCGCATCGTAACCGCCGCTGCGCAGCAGTTCGGCAATCGCCGCCTGCGACAGCACCGACGTGCCCATGCTGGTGGTGTACTTCAGCGAGGCGATTTTGCGCATGTACTTGGTGCTGTGCACCCAGCCAATACGGATGCCGGGCGCCACGGTTTTTGAAAAGCCGCTGCACAGGATGGCATTCGGGCTGAAGGCGCGCATCGGAAACGGCCGGCGCTCACCGAAAGCCGTATCGCCAAAGATATCGTCCTCAATGATCACCACATCATTCTCATCGGCCTGGCGCGCGATATACGCCTTGTGCTCGTTGGGAATGCTTTTGCCCAGCGGATTATTGATGTTGTTGATGGTGAGATAGGCCTGCACCGCTTTACGCCGGAACAGCCCGGTGAGTTTCGCGACGTTAACGTAACCCTCCGGCCCGGCTTCCACTTCAATGACGCGCAGGTTGAGGTTGTGCAGCATCTGTAGCAGCACGAAGTAGCACGGCGACTCCACCGCCACGATATCGCCAGGCCGCGTGGTGGCGCGCAGCGCCAGCGAAATCGCCTCAATGCAGCCGTTAGTGACCAGGATGTCATCGGCGCTGATATTGCAGCCATAATCCACCGCGCGCCGGGCAATTTCCGCCTTCAGCGGCGCATAGCCGGTGCCTTTCACCGTATTACCGAGCAGCGCCGGTTTGCTGTAACCCATCTGCCGCATCAGCAGGCCAATTTTTTTCACCGGATAGAGCGAGATGTCGCCGTTGGCCAGATCGAGCCGCACGCGGCAGTCCGATCCCAGCATCGCCAGGTGCAGTTCGGTTTGCTCATCCAGCGGTGCCACTTCGCGCGGCTGCTCGCTGAATACCGCCGGCACTTTTTTCTCTGTGGGACGCGGTGCGACAAAAAAGCCGGACTTCGGCCGCGCCACCGCGTAGTGCTCATCCTCCAGCGTGCGTAATGTTTTCAGCGCAGTGGTCATGCTGACGCGATACTGCGTCGCCAGCGTGCGCACCGACGGCAAACGGCTGTCGGGCGGTAGCGATCCGCTGTGAATGGCCTGTTTTATCTGCTCAGCGATCTGACGGTAACGACTGCTCTGACTCTCCTGTTCCTGCGTTTCACCCGCCATCTGTTCCACCCCATATCGTGCTGATCTGTGCGTATTCATCAGATTACATTCAAAGTACTTTAGGCTGCATCTGTTAATTCAGCTTCACGCAGCACCTTCGTGGCCCGTTTTCCAGCCCGTTGTCGCCCGCACGGCAGCGGCGATTTTATTAGCCAAAGGATGAAGTGAAAAATGAATAATCTGTCCGCGATGATGAGTGAAATTGAAGAATACCTGACGCCCGCGATTCTCGATTCCGCCCAGCACTGTGCTCAGCGACTGCTCGCCGCCCTGCCCGATCCCGACCATCCCGAACGTAACCGCGTACTGCTGGCCTATGGCGGCGGCAAAGACAGCAGCTATATGGTGGCCTACGTACGTTACATTCAGGGGTTAATCTGGCAACAGCGCAACAGCACGTTTCAGCTGCGCATCAGCACTAACCGCCATGCCGCCATGAACGACAGCGTGATGGAAAACATCGACCGCGTCTATCGTGCGCTGCGTATCCATAACGACGCGTTCACCGAGTGTCTGGTGACCGACGGGCTGCAGATTCGTCCCTTCGATCGCCATTTGCCGATGCCGCAGAGCGTGCGTCAGCAGAACCGCGACGATGTGCTGATGAATGGTCACCGCTTCCGTGCCGACGCGCGCTCCACCTTCTGCAACGCCTGCAACCTGAGCATGGTGAATTCGTTTGGCCTGGCGGCGCACTATGATGGCGGCGTCGATGTGATTATCACCGGCGATTCGCCGCAGGAGCAGACCGCTTACCTTGCGTGGGCACGCCACCTGTCAAAACTGTTTGATGCGCCGATGGCCGATAAGTCGCGCGGCTTCAGCGGCTTTCTGCACACGCTGGACGGCGTGGCGGCGCGCTACTTCGCCGACATTTACGGCGCTGACCAGGTCACGCCGGCACATCGCATTACCTGGCAGCTGGCGCGCGACCCGCTGTTCTTCAACATCTATCAGGACACCGCTTATGAGGCTGGCGCGCACTGGGCGCTGCTGACCGAATTCATGCATTTCCGCTTCGATGAGCTGATGTTCAGCTTCTCCGAGTCGGACTGCGGCAACCCGACGTTAATGGCACATATTCGCGGTCTGCGTGCGGAGACGCTGTTGCAGCGCAGCTACGCCGAAGGCATTCGCGAATATGTGCGCTTTGCGCTCGGCCTGATGGTGCAGAAGGACTTTCCGCCGCAGCTGATCGATGAGATGGCCGCGCGCTATCAGGATGATGCCGCGATTGCCCGCGCACGCCAGCGCGCCGCGCAGTTCGCACTCGACGCTTTCGGCCTCAGTGAAACCCAGCTGGTATGCATGATCTATTCACCGTTTATCGCCGCCGGCCAGCAGCTGAAAGCCTGGCTGTTGCAGCTGCCGGCCGCGCCGGAAGAAGCCGCGGTGCGCGCCTTGCTGAGCGGAGAGAGCGAGGATGTGGCGCTGGCGCAGCAGCTCACGCAGCTGTCGGGCCTCAGCGTGGCGCAGATGCGGCACTGCTGGCGCAGCGCGGCGGTGAGTTCGCTGCTGGACGGCGCGCGCGGCGATGCGCTGTCGCGCGTGTTGCGTTTCGACCCGCACAAAGCGGTGATTCAGGTTAACAACGGTGCGTTACAGGACATCGTTACTGAAGTGATTTCCGGGCGTTAACCCGGTAAGGCGACGCGATGAGAAAGATTTTTCTGCAGATTGGTGCCACGCGCGACGGGCAAAATCCCTACTGCGCGGTGGCAAAACGCGAAGGCTATTTTACTGTACTGGCCGAAATGGGGGATTTTGTCGACTATCAGTCGCTCAGCATCGCCCTGCCGTTCGATCTGATTGTGCGTCTCGATCGCCCGGAAAACCCGTGGGATGTCCTCAATGCCTGTCTGCACGCCGGTCTGCTGGAGCATCCACAGGTGGTGCTGGCCGGTTTTGAGGCTTACAACGCCAGCGCTGGTCGGGTGCGTGAACTGCTGGCCGGCCCGGATGCCGGTCCGGGCTTTATCCCGCCGGATAAATATGCACAGCGCATGGCGCTGCGCAAAGCCTGGCCGCGTTTTCCGCAGCCGGAGTTTCGCTTCTTTGCCTCACCGCTCAGCATTGGCGATGCGCGGGATGCGCTGCTCTACCCCTGCGTGATCAAACCGGTCGACGGCGGCGGCGGACTGGGCATCTGGCTGGTGGAAGAGGCCAGCCAGCTGGATGCGGTGATTGCCCGGCTGCTCGACACCATGAACTATGGCGGACGCGGCTTTACCGGCTTTATCGTCGAAAGCTGGCTGGCCGGCGACGAATATTCGCTGCAAGGCGTGGTGGAGAATGGACACGCGGTGGCGCTGACCTGCTGCCAGAAGGTGATTGAGCAGCATACCGAGGCCGACGGCTGTATCAGCTTTTACGAATCCGGCCATGTGGCGATGGCGGCGCAGCAGCTTCCCGCCGCCTTCACCAGCCTGATGAGCTTCTGCTGTGAAACCTTCGGCTACCGGCGCGGCGCTTTCCACATTGATTTCATTATGGTGAACGGCGAGCCGCACTTTCTCGAAATGGGCTTTCGCCTGTCCGGCATGGGCGTGGTGAACCTGGTGGAAGAGGTCACCGGCATCAACTGGGCCGAGTTGGCCTTTCAGGTTGAAGCCGGACGCGGCCTGCCTGAACTGCACTTCGCCGCACCGTCACAGGCCGTCGGCCGGCTGCGGTTGCGCCAGCGGCTGCAGTATGACGCCGCCGAGCGCTGGATTGCCGACCACCAGCGCGGCCAGCTGTTACCGCCGCTCAACTTACCGGCGCTGGAGGTCTCGCCACGCTCATCGCTGTACGCCGATCTGACGCGCCACGCCGGGATTCTCGCCACGCTGCGTCTGCCTGCCGCCAGCCGCGACGAAATTCTGGCGGTGTTTCACGCCCTTCTTGCTGTTCCCGCTTTGACCTCACGGAGAGATTTACTATGTGCAGAATGATTCTGGCACACGGCCAGTTTGACGCCGCTGCGGTACTGGACGCCGCACGCGCCATGAGCTGCGGTGAAACCGCCGCGCACGATGGCCCGATTAAACAACATCCCAACGGCTGGGGCTGTCTGTGGCTGGAGCACGGTCAGATCCGTACGCTGCATGGCAGCGGCACCTTTGCCGAAGCACTGCCTGGCATTGACGTCACGCGTATGCAGCACAGCCGCTTTCTGGCGGTGCACGTGCGTCACGCCACGCTCAGCAAAAACCAGGGCATCGGGTTCTCCCATCCGCTGCGGCGCACTAGCGGCACCACCCAGTGGTACATGATGCACAACGGCTTTTTGCCGACCGTCTATGCGCAGCTGGGCATGGCGCAGTCGCGCTTTGATTCCGCTGAATATCTGGAATATATCGTCGACCGCGTGACGCCCGCCGATTTCACCCGCGACTATCTGCGCGAAAAAATGGCCCGGGTGGCGCCGGGTGGCAGCGCGGCAAACGCCATTTTCGTCACCCGCGAGAAGGCCTGGGCGTGGCAATGGCATCCTGATGACACGCCTTACCCCGACTATTTCACCCTGCATCGTTGTCAGCAGAACAACAGCACCTTTATCTCCTCTGAACCTGTTTCAACACTGGGCACGGCGTCAGCATGGCACCGTATGAGCAACCATGAACTTCATGAAATTCCTTTTGGAGAGTGAACCCATGGCCATTTTCAATCAGATTCGCGTCATTAACCCCAACATGTTCGTCGAAAGCACCTGGCTGGATGACATCGTCACCGCGCGCGTGCCGCTGCTGGTGCTGCGCAATTTCCTCACGCCAGAGGTGCGCACCGCGGTGGTGGCTGATCTCCAGCAGTGCCGCGAGCAGGTACGGGTTTCTCACTATCCAAATGGCGCGCTGACCACGCTCGGCCCGTATCTGGCGAAGCACACCGCCGCGCCGGAAAACTATTTCACCGAACTGCGCGACATCCAGCCGGCGCTGCCGGCCTCGCTGCACGCCCTGCGCGCGCAGATTTACCACTGGGTGCAACATGCGCTGCGCCTTGAGAGTCTGCAAACCGCCACCGAACCGGCACTGGGTGATTACGCCGGCTCGATTGTGCGTTTCCACGCTGACGGCGTCGCTAATCCGCTGCATAACGACAACATCGTGCGCGATGCCGCTGGCAGCGGTCTGGCGGTGACGCACATTCTGCATCAGCTGAGCTGCGTCGTGTGCCTGCAGGAGTGCAACGCTGGCGGCGCGCTGCGCATCTTCAATAAGAAATGGCAGCCGGAAGACGAGCGCTTTAAAACGCCCGGCGAGCTGGGCTACCAGAGCGGCGTCATCGCCGGCAGCGAGACCTGCGAGTTCGCGCCGCGCAGTGGCGATATCTATCTGTTTAATCCCGCGTTTTATCATGAAATCGATCGCGTTGAAGGCGACACGCGCATCACCATGGGCTTTTTCTTTGGCCTGACCGACAAAAAAATGAAGCACGCCATTGCCTGGAGTTAATCCCGGCCTTAGACGAGGAAGACAGTATGACAACCTATGACAAAGTGATCGCGCTGCTGGATGCGCAGCAGGCCCGCTACCGCGTGGTGGAGCATGAGGCCATCGGCCAGACCGAGGTGATCAGCGCCATCCGCGGAAACGATCTCCAGCAGGCGGCCAAAGCCATGGTGCTGGAAGTCACCATGCCGGACGGCGCCGCGCCGCGCTATCTGCTGGCGATTGTACCCGGCGACTGCAAAATCAACTTCAAACACGCCGCGCGTGCCATTGGCGGTAAGAAGTCGACGTTTGCCACCCCTGAGCAGGCACAAGCGCTGACGCAGTGCGTGATGGGCGCGGTGCCGCCGTTTAGTTTTGATGACCGACTGGCGCTGCGCGTGGATACGCGCCTGCGTGATGTCGGGACGCTATGGTTTAACGCCGGTGCGCTGGACCGCTCGGTAGCTTTGGATGTGGATGATTATTTTCGACTGATCGGCGATGACTGCGGTGCAGAGATCGCCACACCGGTGACGGCAACCGCCTGATTGCCGCGCTGAGGAATGCGTATGTCCGTGAAAGATATGTTGTTAGCCCTGTGCGTCGTGGTGGCGTGGGGCGTAAATTTTGTGGTGATTAAGCTGGGTTTGCAGGGCATGCCGCCTTTTTTGCTGGCGGGACTGCGTTTTACGCTGGTGGCGTTTCCGGCGATCTTTTTCGTGCGTCGTCCGGCAATTCCGCTGCGCTGGCTGGTGGTGTATGGCATGACCATCAGCTTTGGTCAGTTCGCGTTTCTGTTCCTCGCCATCAAACTCGGCATGCCAGCCGGGCTGGCTTCGCTGGTGCTGCAGGCGCAGGCATTTTTCACCCTGCTGCTCGGCGCGCTGCTGCTGGCCGAGAAGCTGCGCTGGAACCACATCGCCGGCATTCTGGTCGCCACGCTCGGCATGTTTATGCTGGCAACCGCCGGTATGGAGGGCCAGACAACCGCGGGCATCACGCTGACTACCATGACGCTGACGCTGGCGGCGGCGCTGTCGTGGGGGCTGGGCAATATCACTAACAAGATTATCCTGCGCAACCGCAAGGTGCCGGTGATGTCGCTGGTGGTGTGGAGCGCGCTGGTGCCGATTGCACCGTTCTTTGCCTGTTCGTGGTGGTTCGAGGGCGAATCCGCCATTGTCACCAGCCTGCTGGATATTTCGCTGCAGACGGTGCTGGCGCTGCTCTATCTGGCGTTTTTCGCCACCATCATTGGCTACGCCATCTGGGGCAATCTGCTCAGCCGCTACGAAACCTGGCGCGTGGCGCCGCTGTCGCTGCTGGTGCCGGTGGTCGGTATTCTCAGCGCCGCGCTGATCCTCGGCGAAACTCTGTCGGCACAGGAGATTCTCGGCGCGTCGGTGATCATTCTCGGGCTGCTGGTGAATGTGTTCGGCGGTATGGTGAGCCAGCGCCTGCTGGTACGTACCTGATGATGCAGCCATAAAAAAACGCCGCGTTGCAGCGGCGTTTTTCTTTACTTCGTTAGCCTTATTTCAGGATTTCAATCCGGCGTGGTTTCGCCTCTTCCGGGACGATGCGTTCCAGATCGATACTCAGCAAGCCCAGTTCGAGACGCGCATCGCGCACCACGATGTGATCGGCCAGCTGGAATTTGCGTTCGAAGTTACGTTCTGCGATGCCCTGGTACAGGTATTTACGTTCCTGCTGCTCTTCAGGGTGGGCGCCGCGTACCACCAGCATGTTGTCATGGGCGGTGATATCCAGTTCGCTCTGCGCAAAGCCGGCGACGGCAATGGTGATGCGATAGTGGTTTTCGTCTACCAGCTCGACGTTGTACGGAGGGTAGCCGCCGTTAGCCTGGTTTTGGTTGGACTCAAGCAGGTTAAACAGACGGTCGAAACCAATAGCAGAACGATAAAGCGGAGAGAGATCAAAGTTACGCATAATAAGACTCCTGATAATCAGCAAGTTTTGGCAACCTTCCACCATGGACAGGTTGTCCGGCCCGTCGGTGTCCCTGTCGGCGACCGCGTCGTGACCGTAGCTTAAAGATGGGTGCGCTCAGGTCGCTTTCAAGGGGCAATGCGCTTTTTTTTGCAGCAATTCTGACGATATGGCATACACTCAGGGGACGCTTCGCCTGACGGGAAGGACATAACCACAGAGTTATGCGGATGTCAGGTGACACACTCCAGCCAGGGCCATGCCATGACTGTAGGGATGATGATGATGAAAATGATGAAACGCTTTCCGCTCACCGGCCTGCTGGTCTGCTGCGCCTGTGCCACAGCAGGCTGCTCCAGCGTGATGTCGCATACCGGTGCCAGCCAGGGTTACTACCCCGGCACGCGCGCCAGCGCAGAGATGCTGACCGATGACAATACCAGCTGGGCGATTAAACCGCTGGCGCTGATCGATCTGCCCTTCTCGGCGGTGATGGATACGCTGCTGCTGCCATGGGATTACTTCCGCGCCGACGACGATAAAACCAGAGATTCGCCGCGCGAACGCGTGCTGCAGAGCGAGAAGATGGCTGGCACCCAGGCCAGCCTGGCCACCGCGGCGGCTATGCCGGCGGAATCGCACTGACGCAGAACAGCTGTCGCCAGCCGTCAACCTCGCGCATGTAGGCGATCTGCTTCCCGTCCGGCGACCACACCACCGCGTCGCCGCCCGGCGGTTGCGCGCTGCGCGCGGTAAGGCGCGTACACTGTCCGCTGGCTATTTCACAACGCATTACGCTGTTATCACAGATAAAGGCGATGGCTGCGCCGTCCGGCTGCCAGCTGAAAGCAGACTGAATGCTGCTGCGCAGTGAGGTGATCTGACGCGCCGCGCCACCGTTGGGTGAGACCGTCCACAGCTGCACAATGCCCTGCTCGTCAGCCTGCAAAAAGGCGATCGCGCTGCCATCCGGCGCAGCGCGCAACCAGTGGCGCGGCTGGAGCGCCAGCCCTTTACTGTGCGTGATGCGCCGCTGCTGCACGCCAGCCGGCGGTGCTGGCAGTTGCTCTGCCGTGCCCTGCAGCGGCGCATTGCCGGCTCTGGCATAGTCCGCCAGCGCCTCAGGCAGATCGACCACAAACACTTCCGGCACCTTCTCACCGCTGGCATTGCGCGTATCGCCGATAAAGGCGATGGCCCAGCGCTGCCAGCTGCCGTCCGCTTTCTGATAGCCGCGCGCGCCAATCCAGCACTCTTCATAGGCGCGGTCAATCTGATCGCTGCCCGGTTGTGGATCGCGCCGGGTGTGGCTTACCAGCACACAGTAGTGGCTGCCGTCATATTCGCGCGGATGCTGCTTCGGCGGGCACACCGGATGCAGCGGCACAGCCACGCCGACGTTACGCAGATCTTCACGCACATCGCGCTCATGCATCACGTGATCGTTATAGGTAAAGCTCAGCCGCGAGCCATCCGGACTGAACACATGCACGTGCGAGCCACCACGCAGCGCACCCGGCGTGTAGGGCGCGGTGATATCGCAGGCGTCGAGGTTCTCCGCGATGCCCTGCTGAACAATCACGCCACGCCGGTGATGAAAGTCATAGTGCCAGTGCGCATCGGGATGCTCCGGCCCATGAATACAGACATAGCGCGGCGGCAGATCCGGACTCACGGTCACCACGCCGACGTGCGCACCATCGCGCGCCTGATACAGCACCTCGACCGCGCCGCTGTGCACGTTGACGCGCTCAATGGTCAGGCTGGTAAACGAGGCGCCGGACGGGCGCACATCAAATGCCAGCCACTGGCTGTCGGCGGTCCAGACGTTGATATTGGTCAGCTGATGATGGCGCTGAGTAAAGGTGAGTTGTTTTTCTGACATGGGGCAACCTCAGATGTAACCGTTGCCGGACAAATTACGTGATGCCGTTCAGTTAAGCAAAAGCTGAGCAGCTAATGCGGGTGCGCAGGCATGCGCACCCGGAAGCTTAGCCCACGCGCTGCACATCCCCCACCAGCAGGATGTAAGAGAGCGCGCCAATCAGCGCAACAGCGGAGATGTACACCAGCGCGGGCGCAAAGCCGTAATCCTGCGCCAGATACCCCACCACCAGCGGAACCGTGATGCCGCCGAGGCCGCCGATAAAGTTAAACATGCCGCCGGTCAGGCCGATCAGGCGTACCGGCGCCAGCGACGAGACCAGCGACCAGGTGATGGACGCGAACCCGTTACCGAAAAAGGCCAGCGCCATCAGCACCATAATCCACAGCGGATCGTTGGTGTAGTTGGCGCCCATAATGCAGGTGGAGATCAGCAGGCCGCAGATGATCGGCGTCTTGCGGGCAAAACCGAGCGAGCGACCACTGCGCACCAGACGATCGGCCACCATGCCGGAGAGAATCACGCCGACAAAGGCGGCGAGAAACGGCACGGTGGTCATAAAGCCGGCCGTCAGCGCGGCGATATGTTTCTCCTGCGTCAGGTAGTTCGGGAACCAGGTGAGGAAAAACCACAGCGTTGAGGTCACCGCGAACTGGCCGAGATACACGCCGCACAGCTTGCGGTGAAATACCAGTTTCCAGTCGGCCGCCGTGAGTTTAACACGCGCGCTTTTTTCGCCCGGCGCATCGCCGTCGACCATTGCGCCACCGGCGCGAATATACTCCAGCTCGGCCTGATTGATGCCTTTGCTCTGGCTCGGCGCCTGGTAAACCCTCATCCACACCAGCGACCAGATGATGCCAATGCCGCCGGTGATGATAAACACCCAGTGCCAGCTCAGCAGTTCCTGAATCCAGATCAGCAGCGGCGTGAGAAACGCCAGACCGACAAACTGGCCGGAAGTGTAGAAGCCGACGGCCGAAGCGCGCTCCTGCTCCGGGAACCAGCTGGTGACCAGACGATTATTGGTCGGGAACGCCGGCGCTTCGAAAATACCGGTAATGGCGCGCAGGCCTATCAGCGATAATAAGCCGCTGGCGAATCCCTGTAATAACGTCGCCACCGACCAGCCGAGAATAGCAATAAAATAGGTCAGGCGTGAACCTACGCGGTCGAGAAACCAGCCGCCGGGAATCTGGCACAGGGTATATAACCAGGCAAAAGCAGAAAACACATACCCCATTTCTGCTTTGCTGATGCCGAATTCCTGCTGAATATGCGCCGAGGCCACGGCTAAATTAGCGCGATCGACATAACAAATGACCACCGTAATAAAAATCATCAGCAGCGTAATATAACGGCGACGCGTAGGTTTCGCCTGAACAGCAGAGAGATCCATGGTGTTTCTCCGTCAGATGTCAGCTGGCGGACGTGCCGAAACACGCCGCAGCCAACGCAGGGTAAGGTTATCGAAGATAAAAGCCGCAGCAGCGGTAAACTGGCAGCGCGGTGAAAACAGGTTGAGCGCTGCCCTGTGCCTTATATATTCCGCACCTGGTTTAAATAGTCAGATGTTTAATCGCTTGGTAATCGGCGCTGTTATAAAGCGGTAAACGCAGCGACCGGGCGCAATACCACGGTTATTACCACTCGGCTACCGATCCATCCGGAAAGCGCCATAATGGGTTACGCCAGTCTGGCGCATTTTTACTGCGCGCAATCACCAGCTCTTCATTAATTTCCACACCGAGGCCGGGTTTATTTAATGGATAGAAATGGCCGTCATCCATTTTAAAATCATCTTTATTGATCACGTAATCGAGCAGTTCAGCGCCCTGATTATAGTGAATGCCCATGCTCTGCTCCTGGAACACTGCGTTACGCGACACGAAGTCGACATGCAGACAGGCAGCCAGCGCAATCGGCCCCAGCGGACAGTGCGGTGCCAGCGCCACGTCATAGGACTCGGCCATCGCCGCGATTTTGTAGCATTCGGTGATACCGCCGGCGTGCGACAGATCCGGCTGCAGAATCGCCAGCCCACCGGCTTCCAGCACGCGCTTGAACTCGAAGCGGGAGAACATGCGTTCGCCTGCGGCAATCGGCAGATGCGTCTGCGCCGCCAGGCGCGGATAGTATTCTGCCTGCTCGGCCAGCACCGGTTCTTCAATAAACAGCGGACGATACGGCTCCAGCTCTTTGATCAGCACTTTGGCCATCGGCGCGCTGACGCGACCGTGGAAATCGAGGCCAAACTCAATGTCACTGCCAAAGGCTTCACGGATCTGCGCTACGGTGTTAACAGCGGCATCGACCTGACGTGAATTGTCAATGATGCCCATCTCTTCACAGCCGTTGAGTTTGAAGGTATCAAAGCCGATACCACGTAATTTCTTAATGCCATCAATCACTTCAGCCGGACGATCGCCGCCTACCCAGCTATAGGCTTTGATGCTGTCACGCACCAGACCGCCCAGCAGCTGATACACCGGCACGCCCAGCGCTTTGCCTTTAATATCCCACAGCGCCTGATCGATACCGGCAATGGCGCTCATTAAAATCGGGCCGCCGCGGTAAAAACCGCCGCGATACATCACCTGCCACAGATCATTAATCCGCGCCGGATCCTGCCCAATCAGATATTCCGACAGCTCATGCACCGCCGCTTCGACGCTGCGCGCGCGCCCTTCAATCACCGGCTCGCCCCAGCCGATGATGCCTTCATCGGTTTCGATTTTCAGGAACATCCAGCGCGGCGGCAGGCGATAAGTGGTCAGTTTCGTAATTTTCATCGTACAGCGTCCTTATAGGCAGCAATAAATGCGCGGGCCTTCTCCACGGTGCGCGACAGCGGCTGACCGGCGCGATAGAGATCGCTGCCCAGGCCAGCCCCGACGCAACCGGCGGCGATAAATTCATGCAGGTTTTCCGGCGTGACGCCGCCCACGGCAAAGACCGGCACCTCCGGCGGCAGCACCGCTTTCAGCGCTTTGATGTAGCCCGGACCAAACGCCGACGACGGAAAAATTTTCAGCGCCTGCGCCCCAGCCTGCAGCGCGGTAAAGGCTTCGCTGGCGGTGGCACAGCCTGCGGCAACCAGCATGCCGTGCGCCACGGCCTGGCGAATCACCGCGGCATCGGTATTGGGCGTCACCACCAGCTTGCTGTTGAGCGCCGCCAGCTGATCGACCTGCGTCGCCTGCAGCACGGTGCCGGCACCGATCAGCGCTTTATCGCCGAAGGTTTGCACCATCGCGCCGATACTTTTCGCCCACTCTGGCGAGTTGAGCGGAATTTCAATCGCATCGAAACCGGCGTCGATTAACGCCGCGACGTGCGCTTCAGCTTCATCCGGCGTGATGCCACGCAGAATGGCGATCAGCGGAAGTTTAGTGGGCCAGGACATGCGCAATACTCCTTATTCCGTGCTGGAAAGCGCGATCGCCCTCCAGCGTGACTGAATCTGTTCCGATAAAGGCCAGCGCCTGCTGATAACGCTGTGCCAGTTCACTACCAGCGATAATGACAATCGGCTGGCGGCTATGCGTTAACTGCTGCGTCATCTGCGCTACTTCATGGCCGATTAACAGGCCAGAGAGAAAATCACTGATATGGCGCCGATCGCGCGCGCCGAGCACGTGGGCGGCCCGCACTTCAAACAGGCGCGCCAGAATTGAGCGGTCGTGGCTGCCCATCTGCAAACCGTCCCGGAACGCGTCCGGACTGGCTTCCTGCACAGGTAAACCGGCACCAATCAGCGACTGCTTCAGCAATAAATGGTGCAGCTCGCCAGTCATCACGGTGCGGAAATCGATGACGCGATCCTGTTCCATCTGCACCCACTTGGCGTGCGTGCCCGGCATGACATACAGCGGCGCGGGCTGCAGCGTGACCGCGCCGAGCAGCTGGGTTTCTTCACCGCGCATTACGTTGTAGTTGTCGTCACGTTCGACGCTCAGTCCCGGCACAATCCACGCTTTTCCTTCCACGCAGGTCAGGCGATCGCTTAATGCATTGAGCGCCACCGGGCAGGCGAGATAAGGCACTGCCAGCCAGCCAGCGTTGCTGCCCACCATACCGGCCATGATCACCGGGACTTCGGCCACCGGCCAGCCGTCGGTAATGGTGGCAAACACCTGAGCAGGCGTGCGGTCGCCGAGGCGCGTCACGCCCGCTTCCGAACGGCGCTCATCGACGCATTCACCGGCGCGGTAATACCAGGCGCGCAGGTTGGTGGAGCCCCAGTCAATGGCGATATAACGGGTCACAAAATCTCCTTGAGTCGGGCGGTTGAGCTGGCAATCATCGCCTTCGCCGCCTGTTCCGCCGCATCGCCATCCTGGTGGCGAATGGCATCGAACAGCGCTTTATGTTCAGCTAACGTGCGCGGCATGTTGCCGGAGTCCGCCATGTAGGTTTGCGCAAACACCGCTTTTTGCAGCTGGCTGATCGCCACATTGAGCTGCTGCAGCACCGGGTTATGCACCGAGGCCATCACCGCTTCGTGATAGCGGATATCTGCGTCGTTAAAGGCATCACGGTTGAGGTGGTTGGCCACCATCTCGTTGTAGGCCAGTTCAATCGCCGCCAGATCGGTCGACGTTGCCCGCTCGGCCGACCAGCGCGCAATCTGCGGCTCCACCAGCACGCGCACCTCATTCATGGCCGCAATCAGGCGCGGATCGTGATCGTGCGACAGCGCCCACTGCAGTACATCGCTGTCGAGATAGTTCCACTGGTTACGTGAAGTGACAAACGCGCCGCGGTAGCGCTTCATCTCCATCAGGCGTTTAGCCATCAGGGAGCGATACACTTCGCGGATAATGTTGCGCGAGGTTGAAAATCGCTCGCACAGCTCCGCTTCCGCCGGCAGCGCAGCGCCCGGCACATATTTTCCCGCAACAATCTCTTCACCCAGCGTCTGGATGATGCGCTCTGTTTTACTCAGTGGTTCCTGCGTCATAGTGTTCGATTCCATGAAAGGCGTGAGAAATCAGATTACTGCTTTCGTAGTGCAAAGCCCAATCCCTGACGCATCCTGTAGCGGAGATTGTAGTACCATATGCATTGTTTGTACTACAATGTGAATCACAAAACAGACAACCCATCGGCGCACTGGCAGTAAAAAATTCAGCAGAGAAGTGACGGGCAGCAGAACGCCGCCCGCATCAGAGGAGGGTTACAGCACTAGCTCTTCAATGGCGTGCGCGACACCATCTTCCATATTGGTCTTGGTCACGAACTGCGCAATCTGCTTCACGGAATCAATCGCATTGCCCATCGCCACGCCGGTGCCGGCGTATTCAATCATCGCCAGATCGTTTTCCTGATCGCCAATCGCCATCACTTCTGACGGCTGCAGGCCGAGTTTCTCCGCCAGCATTTTTACGCCGTAGCCTTTGTTGACCAGCGGATTTAGGATTTCGAGATAGTAAGGTGCACTTTTCAGAATGGTATAACTGTCGCGGGCGCGCGCCGGTAAAGCGGCGATGGCTTTATCCAGCAGCTCCGGTTTGTCGATCATCATCAGTTTCGGGAAGCGCGTCGCCGGGTCCATCTCTTCTACGGCGCGATAACGCACCGGAATGCCGGTCAGGCTGGCTTCGTGGATGGTGTATTCGCTGATGTCTTTATTTGGCGTGTAGAGGAAGGATTTGTCGAACGCCTGAAAATGTACCCCAAGGTCGCGCGCCAGCTGTTCCAGGTAGAGATAGTCATCAAAGCCAAGCGTCTTCTCGGCCACCACCTCACCGCTGTCCGCGCTGTGCGCCAGTGCGCCATTGTTGCTGATGCAATACTGCCCCGGCTGACGCAGATCCAGCTCCATCAGGTAGCGCTCCACACCAACAAACGGGCGTCCGGTGGCCAGCACGATCGACACACCTTTATCCCGCGCCCGGCCAATCGCCGCTTTGACGCCCGCCGTGATTTCGTGCTGCGGATTCAGCAGCGTGCCGTCCATATCGATCGCAATCAGTTTTATCGCCATAACGTCCTCGGTTAATTCAGGGTCTGGCTTTAATGCTAGCGCGATTCAGCTCACATTGACCAGTTAATCGGCAGATAACGCCTGTCATGCTTTGTGCAGCATTATCCGGTTTGAGCATTTGGTGTTTTACTTCTGCTGACTCGCTTGATCATATAAGTGATTGCTTATAAATTACTATAAGCAATCACTTATATGGAGATTGCGCTATGTGGGAAATCATTTTTACCGACACCTTCCGGGAATGGTTGCGGGCACAGGACAACAAATTGAAAAAACGCATCGCTGCGGCCCTGTTAAACCTGCAGCATTATGGCCCGTTGCTGCCACGGCCCTATGCCGATACGGTTAACGGATCACGCTTCCACAACATGAAAGAACTGAGAATACAGTACGCTGGTCAGCCAATTCGGGCGCTATACGCATTCGACACGCAACGCAAAGCGGTCATTTTGTGTGCTGGCAATAAATCCGGAGACAAACAATTTTATGCGCGGATGATATGCCTTGCAGATCAATTGTTCACGGCTTACCTCAATAACGCAGAGGAAAATCATTCATGAACGACTTACAAAAATTTATCGAGAGTGAGTTTACTGAAGCTGAGCAAGCTGACATTCAGCTGATGGCAGATGAGCTGATTCTCGAAACCGGCCTGCAACTGCTGCGGGAAGAGTTAGCGTTATCGCAGAGAACCGTTGCGGAAGCGATGGGGGTTAAGCAGCCGCGTATCACGCAAATTGAGCAGGGCGGCGCCGATCAGCGTCTGATCACCATTAAGCGCTACATTGAAGCGATGGGCGGCAAGCTAAGCCTGCTGATTGAAATGCCGGACGGCTCGGGTGGAAGAATTCTGCGCGTTTAATAAAACAAAAAACCCTTCCCGTTTGGGAAGGGTTTTGCGATATCAGATATCGATGTTGGCGGCTTTCAGCGCGTTCTCTTCGATGAAGGCGCGGCGCGGTTCAACCGCATCGCCCATCAGCGTGGTGAACAGCTGGTCGGCGGCGATGGCGTCTTTGATGGTGACGCGCAGCATGCGGCGGCTGTCCGGATCCATGGTGGTTTCCCACAGCTGATCCGGGTTCATCTCGCCCAGACCTTTATAGCGCTGCACTGACAGACCGCGGCGCGACTCTTTCACCAGCCAGTCAATTGCCTGCTCGAAGCTGGCAACCGGCTGACGGCGCTCGCCGCGCTCGATATAGGCATCCTCTTCAATCAAACCACGCAGGTGCGCGCCGAGTGCACAGATTTTGCGGTATTCCGCGCCGTCAATGAACTCGCTGTCCAGCGGATAATCGGTATCAACGCCGTGAGTACGCACGCGCAGCACCGGCTCAAAGCGCTGCTGTTCGCGGTTTTCCCGCACCTGTGCCACATAGCTGCTGCCATGCGCTTCGCGCTCGTTCAGGTAAGCCACCAGGCTCTCCAGCCATGCGGTCACTGCAGCCTGATCGCTGAGATCGCTCAGGGTTGGATGATAAACCAGCGCGCGCAGCAGCGCAGACGGGAAGCGGCGCTCCATACGTTTGATCATCTTCTGGGTGCTGTTGTATTCCGCCACCAGGCTTTCCAGCGGCTCGCCGCCCAGTGCCGGTGCGCTGGCGTTGGTGTGCAGCGTTGCGCCGTCCAGCGCGATGGCAATCTGATACTGATCCATCGCGTCGTCATCTTTAATGTACTGCTCCTGCTTGCCCTTCTTCACCTTGTACAGCGGTGGCTGCGCGATGTAGACGTGGCCACGCTCGATGATTTCCGGCATCTGGCGATAGAAGAAGGTCAGCAGCAGCGTACGGATGTGCGAACCATCGACGTCCGCATCGGTCATGATGATGATGCTGTGATAGCGCAACTTGTCCGGGTTGTACTCATCGCGTCCGATACCGCAGCCCAGCGCGGTGATCAGCGTGGCAACTTCCTGTGAAGAGAGCATTTTGTCGAAACGCGCTTTCTCCACGTTAAGGATTTTACCTTTCAGCGGCAGAATCGCCTGGTTCTTACGGTTACGTCCCTGCTTGGCGGAACCGCCTGCAGAGTCACCCTCCACCAGGTAGATTTCAGACAGCGCCGGATCGCGCTCCTGACAGTCCGCCAGCTTGCCCGGCAGGCCCGCCAGGTCCAGCGCGCCTTTACGGCGGGTCATTTCACGTGCACGACGTGCGGCTTCACGCGCACGCGCGGCATCGATGATTTTACCGACCACGATTTTGGCGTCAGACGGATTTTCCAGCAGGTATTCGCTCAGCAGTTCGTTCATCTGCTGTTCCACCGCCGATTTCACCTCGGAAGAGACCAGCTTGTCTTTGGTCTGAGAGGAGAATTTCGGATCCGGCACCTTCACCGAAACCACTGCCACCAGCCCTTCACGCGCGTCGTCACCGGTAGCGCTGACTTTGGCCTTTTTGCTGTAACCTTCTTTATCCATGTAGGCATTGAGCGTACGCGTCATTGCCGCGCGGAAACCGGCAAGGTGCGTTCCGCCGTCGCGCTGCGGAATATTGTTGGTGAAGCAGTAGATATTTTCCTGGAAACCGTCGTTCCACTGCAGCGCAACTTCGACGCCGATACCGTCTTTTTCGGTGGAGAAGTAGAACACATTCGGGTGAATCGGGTTCTTGTTGCGGTTGAGATATTCAACGAACGCTTTGATACCACCTTCGTAATGGTAGTGATCGTTTTTATCGTCGCGCTTGTCTTCCAGGCGAATCGACACGCCGGAGTTAAGGAATGACAGCTCGCGCAGACGCTTCGCCAGGATTTCATATTCAAAATCGGTGACGTTGGTGAACGTATCGTGGCTCGGCCAGAAACGCACGCGCGTACCGGTGGCGTCGGTATCACCGGTCACCGCCAGCGGCGCCTGCGGCACACCGTGCACGTAGGTTTGCTGATGCACTTTGCCGTCGCGACGAATGGTCAGTTCCAGCTTCTGCGACAGGGCGTTCACCACCGATACGCCGACGCCGTGCAGACCGCCGGAAACTTTATAAGAGTTGTCATCAAACTTACCGCCGGCATGCAGTACGGTCATGATCACTTCGGCAGCAGAGACGCCCTCTTCCGGGTGGATACCGGTCGGAATACCACGGCCGTCATCCTGTACGGAGACAGAGTTGTCGGCATGGATGGTGACCACGATATCACTACAGTGGCCGGCGAGCGCTTCGTCGATGGCGTTATCCACGACCTCGAATACCATGTGATGCAGACCGGTGCCGTCATCCGTATCGCCGATGTACATACCCGGGCGTTTGCGTACCGCATCAAGCCCTTTCAGGACTTTGATACTTGAGGAGTCATAAGAATTCGACATCAACGTTTCTCGCTCATTTAATCTTCAGGTTGAACCGCTATTTTACCCTGTTCCACGCGGAACATCTTGCCCTTTTCGTCACTCATATCGATTACATGCTCGACACCAATGGCGCTGACAAACACCTGAGCCTGCGTGGCTTTCAGGCGTTCCGCCAGCAGGCGACGACGGGTGTCATCCAGCTCGGAGGCGAAGTCGTCAATCAGGTATAAACAGCGACGTCCGCTGCTGCGCGTCAGGTACTCGCCCTGCGCTAACCGCAACGCACACATCAGCAGCTTTAACTGACCGCGTGAGAGTAAATCTTCCACCGGCGTGCCTTCAGCACGAATCCGAAAATCGGCTTTGTGCGGACCGCTGGCGGTGTAGGTGAGCGCACGATCGCGCTCGAAGTTGCGCTCCAGCAGCTCGCCGAAGTCGCTCTCTTTGTCCCAGCCGCGCTGGAAGGAGAAGCTCAGCGCAAACTCCGGTAAAAACTGGCTGCAGGTGGCGGTGATTTCGCTGGCAATAGCTGCGCTGTATTCAGCGCGCCAGGCGCTGATCTGTTCTGCCAGCGGCACCAGCTCCTGATCCCATGGCCGGATCTGGCTGTAGCGCGCGACCTGGCGCAGCGCCGCGTTGCGCTGTTTCAGCAGGCGACGCAGATTGCTCCAGGCCAGAAAGAAACCGGGATAAGCATGAAAGCAGCCCCAGTCGATGTAGGCTCTACGGTATTTGGGGCCGCCGTTGAGCAAAGTAAACCCCTCTGGCGTAATCAGTTGCATCGGCAGCAGCTGCGCCAGCTCGGCGACTTTGTGGCCGTCGCTGCCGTCGATGCGGACTTTGCTGTCGCCGGCGCGGTTTTTACTCAGGCCGACCGCCAGCTCGCGCTCGCTGCCTTCAATCCGCCCGTGCAACACAAACGCGTCCTGATCGTGACGAATTACGCGTCCGGCCTGCAAACTGCGGAATGCGCGGCCGTGGCCCAGTGTATAAATCGCCTCCAGCACGCTGGTTTTACCGCTGCCGTTGGCGCCCACAAGAAAATTAAAGCCCGGCGCCAGCGTGAGATCGGCCTGCTCGATATTACGAAAATTTTTAATCAGGAGGCGGGTTAAAGCCATGAATCAATCCAGCCAGAGGGGGTTGCCTAACATTAACAATCCAGGCCGTTGGCGGCGCAGGCAGTCTGGCCACGGCCAGCACGCAGGCCCTGGGAGCATACTGAAGTATGTGACCAGGGGCGAGCACTGCCCGGGACCAGAATGGCAAGTAAGCCAGGCCGATATTTTCTATTACAAACGCATGGGCATCACGACGTAGGCCGCAGCCGGACTGGCTACATCTTCAATCTGCACGCTGGAAACCGAATCCGTCAGCAGCAGACGCACGTTTTCGCACTTCAGCGCGTTCAGCACATCCAGCACGTAGCTGACGTTAAAGCCAATCTCCAGCTCGGTGCCGCTGTACGACACGTCCAGCATCTCTTCCGCCTCTTCCTGCTCCGGGTTATTGGCCGTGATGCGCAGCTGATTTTCGGTGATATAGATGCGAACGCCGCGGAATTTCTCGTTCGACAGGATTGCCGCGCGGGCAAAAGCCTGCTTCAGCAGATCGCAGCCCGCTTCCAGCGCTTTGTCAGGATTCTTCGGCAACACGCGGCGATAATCCGGGAAACGGCCATCAACCAGCTTCGACGTAAAGATGAAGTCGCCGACATGCGCGCGAATGTTGCTGCTGCCAATCTGCACCTGCAGCGGCGTTTCACCGCCGTCCAGCAGACGGACCAGCTCAATCACACCTTTACGCGGTACGATCACCGAATGGTTCGGCAGCGCCTGTCCGACAGGCATCGAACAGACCGCCAGGCGATGGCCGTCAGTGGCAACGGTGCGCAGCTCTTCGCCTTCGGTCTCAAACAGCATGCCGTTGAGATAGTAACGCACATCCTGATGCGCCATGGAGAACTGCGTGGCTTCAATCAGGCGTTTGAGCGTGGCCTGCGGCAACGTGAATTCCACTTCGCTCTGCCAGTCGTCGAGATTCGGGAAGTCGCTGGCTGGCAGCGTCGACAGCGAAAAGCGGCTGCGGCCGGAGCGCACCAGCATGCGGTCACCTTCCAGCGTCAGACTGATCTCTGCGCCTTCAGGCAGACCACGGCAGATATCAAGAAACTTACGCGCCGGGACGGTCGTCGCACCCGGTTCGTGCGGCTGGGTCAGCGCCACGCGCGCCACCATCTCCATCTCAAGATCGGTACCGGTCAGCAGCAGCGTGCCTTCATTCACCTGCAGCAGTAAATTTCCGAGGATCGGCAGCGTCGGGCGTCCGCCAAGCGGGCCACTCACCTGTTGCAGCGGCTTCAGCAACTGCTCACGTTCAACAATAAATTTCATATGCGTCAGGAAGATAATGTTCGAATGAGGTTAGAGAAATCTTCTTTGATGTCGTGGCTCTCTTCACGCAGCTGCTCGATTTTACGGCAGGCATGAAGCACGGTGGTATGGTCACGGCCACCAAACGCATCGCCAATTTCCGGCAGGCTGTGGTTGGTGAGCTCTTTGGCCATCGCCATCGCCATTTGACGCGGACGCGCCACCGAGCGCGAACGGCGCTTCGACAGCAAATCCGCCACTTTAATTTTGTAGTACTCGGCCACCGTCTTCTGGATGTTGTCGATGGTCACCAGCTTTTCCTGTAGTGCCAGCAGGTCGCGCAGCGCTTCGCGCACAAAATCGATGGTGATGGCACGCCCGGTAAAGTTGGCATTGGCAATCACGCGATTCAGTGCCCCTTCCAGCTCACGCACGTTAGAGCGCAGACGCTTGGCAATAAAGAAGGCCACTTCGCCCGGCAGACGGATGTCGTTTTCGTCCGCCTTTTTCATCAGGATCGCGACACGCGTCTCCAGCTCAGGCGGCTCGATCGCCACGGTTAATCCCCAGCCAAAGCGTGATTTCAGACGATCTTCCACCCCGTTGATCTCTTTCGGGTAACGATCCGAGGTCAGGATGATCTGCTGATTACCTTCCAGCAGCGCGTTGAAGGTGTGGAAAAACTCTTCCTGCGAGCGCTCTTTATTGGCAAAGAACTGAATATCATCGATCAGCAGCGCGTCCACCGAACGGTAGTAGCGCTTAAACTCCTCGATGGCGTTGTTCTGCAGCGCTTTCACCATATCCTGCACGAAGCGTTCAGAGTGCATATAAACCACTTTGGCATTCGGCTTGCGCGCGATGATGCCGTTGCCCACCGCGTGCAGCAGGTGCGTTTTGCCGAGGCCAGTGCCGCCATACAGGAACAGCGGGTTGTAAGCGCCACCAGGATTATCCGCCACCTGACGTGCCGCCGCGCGCGCCAGCTGGTTGGACTTACCCTCAACGAAGTTGTCGAAGTTGTGGCGGTTATTCACGTTCGAGCGGTAGGTCACATCAGCCGGTGCCGGAACCGAATCCCAGCTCGGGCGCAGCGGCTGTGCCGGTGCCGGACGATTCTCAGCCGGTGCGGGCGCGCTGACGCTGCTGGCCATGGCGGGTTGCGTAGCAGCCACCGGCGCAACCGGGCGCGTGCCGACCTCAAAACGCAGCAGCGGCACGTTCGCACCGCAGAATTCATTCAGCAGCCCATTGATACTATTGAGATATTTATCCCGAACCCAGTCGAGTACAAACCGATTTGGTGCATACAAGGCCAGCGTATTGTCGTTCAATTCAGCCTGCAGCGGACGAATCCACATGCTGAATTCGGTGGCAGGAAGCTCATCCTGCAAACGGGCAAGACACTGTTGCCAAAGCGTAAGTGACAC